>OW818664.1:0-3308948 GCA_942493085.1 uncultured beta proteobacterium | reverse complement strand
TTCGTTTCCTTCGCCTGGCGAGGGAAACAAAAAACCCCCTCCCACAAAGAGGGGGTTTTTTATTGCGCAAAAAACTTGGCAGCAACCATGAACCATGCAGCCATGTAAAATTTGGCCGGTGCATACTCGTCCTCACAAAGCGCTGTTCCCGATTCTGCGACGCCTGTCTGATGGGGTGTTTCATTCCGGGCAGGATTTGGCCCATGAATTCGATCTTTCCCGCGCCAGTATTTTCAATGTTCTAAACCAGGCTGAGGCGATGGGGTTGATTATCCATGCAGTGCGTGGACGGGGATACCGCGTGCCGAAGGCGATTGAGTGGCTGGACGAGGCCGCTGTGATCCCACTGTTGGGTGATCTCGCTCCGTTTTACTCGGTGCGGATTCTCGATAGCGTGGATTCGACCAATAGCGCTCTGATGGCCGCTGCCATGACGGGTGCGCCAGATGGTACGGTGCTGTGTACCGAGCACCAGGATGCGGGTAGAGGACGTCGTGGGCGTCAGTGGCACGCAGTACTGGGCGGTAGTTTGACCTTTTCGGTACTGTGGCGCTTCGACAGTGGCCTGCAGTCTCTGGCCGGCCTGAGTCTTGCCGTTGGCCTGGCGGTTGCACGAACAGTGAATCACCATAGCCGTCATCCAGCACGATTGAAATGGCCGAATGACGTGCTGGTTGATTACCGCAAGCTGGCCGGCATTCTGGTCGAAGTGCAGGGCGACATGAACGGTCCGGCTTTTGCCGTGGTCGGTGTTGGTTTGAACGTTAGTCTGAATGAAGCGCAGCGTGATGCGGTGGATCAGGCTGTAGTGGATCTCGCGGAAATGGGTGTGAGCGTTGGTCGTAATCAATTGCTGGCAGACTGCCTGCGGGAATTGCACAGGATTATGGACACTTTTCGTCAACATGGATTCGCTGCCTTGCGTGGCGACTGGATGGCGCTGGACGCCTTTGCCGACCGGGCAGTGACGCTGCAGTTGCCAAATGCGCAGGGTGTTCAGGGGGTGGCAGCAGGCGTGGATGACAGCGGTTCCTTTTTGCTGCGCGGTACGCATGCGACATTGGCTGCGTATAACGGCGGCGAAATCAGTTTGCGCCTGGATATGTTACAGAAATGAAGAAAAGACGACTGCTTCTGGATGCAGGTAACACGCGGCTGAAATGGGCCGTGGTGGAAAATGATGCTTGGCTTGAGCAAGGCCATCTGGCGTATGCAGACATCTCAAGACTGATGCAAGTCGTACGCGCAGGTGATACATGTTTCATCGCCAGTGTGGTGAAGCAGGATCGGGCAGAGCAGATCGGGGGCCTGTTGGACACCCTGGGGGTGATCCCCTGCTGGCTGAAAACTGAAGCCCAATTTCAGGACGTAAAGAATAGCTATGCGAATTCTCGGCAACTGGGCGTAGATCGCTGGATGGGACTGATCGCGGCACGCAAGCGGAGCCGGCATCCCACTTTGGTGGTGTCGGTCGGCACCGCGATGACCGTGGATGCCTTGTCTGCGGAAGGCGTGTTTTTGGGTGGATTGATTGTTCCCGGTTTTGAACTGATGCAAGCCTCACTTCGCCAGGGTACGGCGGGAATGGTGGAGGAGGCGGGCACCTGGCAGGCATTCCCGTGTTGTACCGCAGATGCGGTGCAGAGCGGCCTGGTGGCTGCACTGTGCAGTGCGATACAGCAGCAGCACGCGCGTTTGAGTGAGATGGCCGGAATGCAGGCGCATTGCATGATGACCGGAGGGGGGGCATCAGCATTGTTGCCGCATTTGTCCCTGACGGTGGAGCAGGTACCCGCATTGGTGTTGGAAGGAATAGAGCTCGTGTCGAGAGAAGGCGAAGCAGGATGAAATGGATGACGTGGGTCTTGCTGGCGGCCAATATTGCGGTGGCAGTTTTTTTCATGGGGCGGAGTCACTGGCCGTCATCCGGGGCGGACCAGACTGCGCCGATGAATGTCGACCGCCTCAGTCTGCGTAGCCAGGCCGGCACGTCGTCGAATGAGGTGTCAACGCCTCGCGCAGGAGAAACGAAAGCCTTGTGCGTGGAATGGCGTGGACTGAACAAGGATGACTTTGCGCTGGTGCGTGAACAACTCAAGGCGCTGGCGGGTGAACGGGTGATGTCGTTTACCGAGGTGCCATTGAACATGCGGCATTGGGTGATTTTTCCACCCTTACCCAGCCCGGAGTCGGCAGAGGCCAAGTTGAAAGAACTGATGGCCACGGGTTTGAAGGATGCTTTCGTCGTGAAGGATGAGGCATGGCGCAATGCCATTTCACTTGGCTTGTACGCAAATGCTGAATCCGCACAACGACGGGTAAGCGAAGTGGAGGCAGTGGGTGTGTTGGGGACGCGCGTTGAATTGCAAGCGCGCCAAGGGACAGATTATTATTTCGTCATTCGCAGCGAGGATCTGGATGCGCTGAAAAGCCTGAGCGGGATCAAGCAGGCCTATCCCAACAGCCAGCAGTCGCGCGTGGCCTGCCCGTCATAAGCTGCGCAACAGGTATTCGGCCGCGATTCCGCCGAATACCGCAGCACCGAACCAGGTGTTGTGCAAAAAGGCACGAAAGCATTGTTTAGGGTCGCGCCCCTGTATCAATTTCAGGTGATATACGGCGATCGCCGCTGCCACCAGCAGTCCAGTGTAGTAAGCGATGCCCATTCCACGCTGCAGACCAACCCAGGCGAGGAGTCCCAGTGTCGCGGCATAGCACAGCGCAATGGCGGTGAGGTCGTGCTTGCCGAAGGTGATGGCTGAGGTCTTGACGCCGATCTTGAGGTCGTCTTCGCGATCGACCATGGCGTATTGCGTATCGTAGGCGATGGCCCAGAAGATGTTGGCCAGCAGTAGTACCCAGGCTTCCAGCGGGACTTCGCCCCACAGCGCGGCGTAGCTCATGGGAATGCCAAATCCGAATGCAATGCCAAGATAGGCCTGCGGAATGGCAAAAAACCGCTTCGTGAAAGGGTAGCTGGCCGCCAGAAACAGTGCGACCACAGACAGCCCGATGACCAGATTATCAAGCGGCAGAATGAGCAGAAATGCGAGCACTGAGAGCCCTGCCGCCAACAGCAGCGCTTCTTTCGGCGAAATCTTGCCGGCGGCCAGGGGGCGTTCGCGGGTGCGTGCCACATGCTTGTCAAAATCGCGGTCAGCATAGTCGTTGATGACGCAGCCTGCCGAGCGCATCAGCACCACGCCCATGACGAATATCCACAGGATCAGCCAATCGGGGCGGCCATGGCTGGCCAGCCACTGCCCCCACAGCGTGGGCCACAGCAGCAGCAGAATGCCGATTGGCTTGTCGAGCCGCATCAGTTTCTCGTAGTGGGAGAGGCGTTCGGTCAGGGTCATAGCGGGGTAATCGACGGAAGGAATACTTCGGTAACCAGGAGCGGACGCCCGGCCAGACAGAATACCGAGCGGCGCGCCCACAGGCAGCGTTCAGTCTGTGGCAGGTGATGATTGATGCGCCTGAACAAGGGGTGGTGTGGCGTGAGCTTGCGATAGGCCAGCGCTTGCCGCCGGATGCGCGGGTTGCTGAACAAGGCTTCACCCAAGGGGCGGCAGCCCAAGCGGGTGATGCCATTCCAGGCGCCGCGCACGCTCTTGCGGGTCAACACGCTATGCGCGAACACGACCACCTGGTCATCGCATCGCAGCGTGACATCACGCACGTAGGCTAGTTGGCGGCTGGACAAACCGAGCAATGCCATTTCATCTGCGTTCGCGCGCACCAAACCGGTGGCCAACGGGGTTACGCCAAAGCGGGTGCAGCGTGCTTTCAGACGTCGCGTCAGCGATCCGCGGTCGCAAAGCCAGCGACGCAGTGAGCGGGGGAGGGCGGGCGGGCGGGCAAGCCAGCCACGTTGAGTATCGGGCACCGTGTGTCGTCGCTGATACGGAAAGACCGCATTATGCCAAAGCTGCCCCTGACTGCGCGTCGCAAGCCAAATTGTGAAACAGCGATGATTGTAAAGTCCCGTTGCGCGTTGCATTGAATCTGTAATGTTTACACTGAGCGATGCTACGATGCCCCGTACAAACCTACCAGCAACAAGGAATCACGCCATGCGTCTGCATACATTGTCGACTCTCGCTGCTCTATTGATAGCGAGTACCCTGCTTGGCGGCTGTTCGACTGGCCAGATCATCGCCCGCGGGGCTGCGCCCCTGATTGACCATGGCGTGACCGCCATGAACCGTGAAACCGATCTTGAACTGGCGCGTGCGAGCATGCCGGCCAATATCAAGATGATCGAGGCCCTGTTGCTGGCAGACCCGGGCAACACGCCGTATCGCATCCAGGCTGCGATGGGCTTGTATGGCTATGCGATGAGCTTTGTGGAAGATGGTGACCCGGCGCGTGCGGCCAAACTGTATCGACGTGCTCTGGACCATGCTGAAATGGCACTTGTTGCAACAGGCGTTGCGCCAGACGCCCTTAAAGGTAATGTGGCCACATTGGAGCAGTCCTTGATGAAACTCGATGCGCGTGCCGTGCCAGCCTTGTTCTGGACAGCTTCGGCCTGGGCCAAATGGATCGAACTTCAGCTCGACGACCCGGAGCGACTGTCCGAGTTGCCACGCGTAGAAGCCTTGATGCGCCGGGTACTGGTGCTCGATGAAACCTATTATTACGGCAGCGCGCATGTGTTTTTTGGCGTGTATTACGGTGGCCGGGCCCCCATGTTTGGCGGGGACTTCACCCGCGCGGCGCGGCATTTCGACCGTGCTGCCGAGATTAGTGAGCATAAGATGCTGCTGGTGGATATGTATCGCGCGAAGTACCTGATGCGGCAAATGAATGATCGTGTTGCGTTTCATGCGACGTTGACCCAGGTCGTGAACGCGCCGGATCGTACAAAATCCGATCCTGATCTCAATTTTGCCAATGCACTGACCAAGCACAAGGCGGCCGCACTCTTGGCCCAAGAGGAGGAATTGTTTTGAACCTGAATCGCCGCTCAGTATTGCAAGCCTTTCTCGCCGTGTTGTGTCTGTGTGCAAGCGTGGCAACGCATGCGGCCGATACCTATGTGCTTAAATTCGCCACGCTCGCTCCGCAGGGATCGACCTGGATGAAAGCATTCGATGCATGGGGCAAGGAATTGGCGATCCGAAGCCAGGGGCGGCTTACGATCAAGTTCTACCCCGGCGGCATCTCGGGTGACGAACCCGACATGCTGCGCAAGATACGCTTCAACCAGTTACAGGGTGCAGCGCTGAGTGGCCATGGCATCGGGGAAATTTTCCCACCTGCACGCATTCTGGAAACGCCATTTCTGTTTCGTGATCATGCCGAGATTGATGCGGTGCGCGCCAAAATTCAGCCGGTGATTGATGCCGGATTCCGCAACAATCAGTACGAACTGCTCGCCTGGATGGAAGTAGGCAACATCCATTTCTTTTCAACCAAACCGCTAAGTGACGTGAACGAACTTGCGCGCCGCCGCATCTGGCAATGGCAGGGCGACCGCTTCATTGATGCATTTTTCAATGCCAACGGCTGGTCGCCGGTGGCGCTGCCGATCACCGAGGTTTACACCGGCCTCTCAACCGGCCTCGTCGATACGGTGGTGAGCACGCCGCTCGCCAGCATTGCGCTGCAATGGGCAGGCAAGACGCCATACATGAGCAGTCAGCCGATGGCGACGGGAATCGGCGCGGTGGTGGTGTCGAGCAAGTTTTACGCTGGCTTGCCTGCCGATCTGCAGGCCCTGCTGAAAAACACCGGCGTGCCGCTATCGCAAAAGCTGATTGCTGACACCCGGCGCGACGATCTGAAATCGCTAGCGGTGCTGGCCAAGACCACCCAGCCGATGGTGGGTTTTCAGACGATCGATCTCGCCGAGCAGACTGCACTTTCCCGCAAGGCAGTCAGTACGTTGGAGGCCAAGGGGTATCTGCTCGTCGAGCTTGACCGGCAGGTCGATGCCGCGCTGGCCCGTCATCGCATCAGTAAACAATAAATTGGGCGTACTGCGCGCCTGCCGCTGGCTGGAAAAGACACTGACACGCGTCGAGTTGAGCGCGGCGTTGCTCGCCTTTGCTGCCATGCTGCTGCTGTCGGTGGCCGATATCATCGGGCGCAATCTGTTCCACGCGACCTTGCCCGGCGGTGATCTCATTCTGCGACAAATGGTGTTGTGGGTTGCACTGCCCGGCGCGGCCCTTGCCGTTGTCGCGCAGCGTCATCTGCACCTCGATCCAGCCAACCTCGCGGCCCGCCCGCGCTGGAGGAAGTGGACTGCGATCCCCTTCAATCTGGTGGCTGCCCTCGTTTGCGCGCTGCTTACGCATGCTGCGTGGGTCTATTGGCAAGGTGAACTGCAATACCAGGCGGCAGAAGCCATCTGGCTGACCTGGCTGGGCCTGATTCTGCCGGTTGCATTCGGGCTGCTGGCACTGCATTTCTTGCTGCGTGCCGTGCTGGCAAACCAGGTGGAAACGGCGTGACGATCCTGCTTTTCGTTGTGCTGGCACTGCTTGGCATGCCCCTTTTTATCGTGTTGGGGGCAGCGGCCCTCACCGCCAGCCGCGATGCTCAACTCGACCCGGCACTACTGGTCGTCGAGTTTGCACGGCTCGCCGCTTCGCCAAATCTGGTGGCCATTCCGCTTTTCGTCCTGGCTGGGGCGACCCTGGGGCAGGGCGGTGCGCCACAGCGATTGGTGCGGTTCTTCAATGCGTTGCTGGGCTGGATGCCGTCAGGGATTGCCTGGGTCGCAATCGCGACATGCATGGTGTTTACCGCTTTCTCCGGCGCTTCCGGGGTCACCATCCTGGCGCTCGGCGGACTACTGTATCCGATGTTGAAGAACGAGCATTACCCCGAGAAATTCGCACTCGGGCTTATTACCTCGGGCGGGTCGATGGGCTTGCTGTTGCCGCCCAGTCTGGCAGTGCTGCTATACGGCGTGGTGGCACAGGTCAACATCGGCGACCTGTTCGTGGCCGGCCTGTTGCCCACCCTGATCCTGTTTGCCATGGTCGGGGCTTATGCCTTGTTGCGCGGTGCACGAGGCGCGCATCGCCATCCTTTCCAGATGAATGAGCTTGCCGCCGCCGCACGTGCAGGTTGGGCCGACCTCCTGCTGCCTGTCGGTGTAATCGGTGGACTTGCGGCCGGATGGCTGACCGTTGCCGAACTTGCCGCGTGCACGGCGCTGTATGCGCTTGTGCTCGAAACGCTGGTTCATCGAACGATCAGCGTGAAGGCGCTGGTCTGGGTTGCATACGAAGCCGCTACGCTGGTGGGCAGCCTGTTCATCATTCTGGGGCTGAGCCTGGGGCTGACCAATCTGCTGATCGACGCGCAGGTACCGATGCACCTGCTCGAATGGGTCCAGACGCAGGTTACCAGTCCGCTGGAATTCCTGATGTGGATGAATCTCACCCTGCTGGCGGTGGGTTGCATGATGGATATTTTCTCCGCCATCGTGATCGTCACGCCCTTGCTGTTGCCGCTGGCCATGCATTTTGGCATCCATCCGGTGCATCTGGGCATCGTCATCCTCGCCAATCTGGAAATCGGCTACCTCACCCCACCGGTGGGGATCAATCTTTATCTCGCCAGTCAGCGCTTCAAGCAACCGGTGCTCGCCGTGTTCCGCGCCACACTGCCTTTCCTGAGTATCCTGCTGGTCTGGCTGCTGCTGCTGACCTATATCCCGGCACTGAGCCTGTGGCGTTCAGGTGGCGGCTAGGGCCTGACGACTGCCGAGCCAGCGTTCGACGTGGCGTTCGGCGATGTCTGGATGTGCATTCAAACAGCGTTGCGCCAAATTGCGCGCACTTTCGAGCAGGGCGACATCGCGCTCAAGGTCGGCAAAGCGCAGCATCGGCAGACCGCTTTGACGGCTGCCAAGCAACTCGCCTGGGCCGCGCAGCAGCAAATCCTGGCGTGCGATTTCAAAGCCGTCGGTCAGTTCGAAAATCACCTTGAGTCGCGCCCGTGCCAGCTCGGATACGGGCGTCTGATACAGCAGCACGCATGCCGATTCGCGGCTGCCGCGTCCCACCCGTCCGCGTAGCTGATGCAGCTGGGCCAGCCCCATGCGCTCGGCGTGCTCGATCACCATCAGCGCCGCATTGGGAACATCGACGCCAACCTCGATGACGGTGGTGGCGACCAGCAGGTCGATTTCATGGGCCTGAAATGCAGCCATCACCGTCTGTTTTTCATTCGACTTCAGTCGCCCGTGCACCAGACCGATGCGTAGCCCGGGGAGTTGCGCCACCAGCGCGGCATGGGTGTCCTGCACGGTCTGCAACTGCAGCTTTTCGGATTCCTCGATCAGCGGGCAGACCCAGTAGGCCTGGCCGCCCGCCAGGCAGGCTTCGCGTATCCGCGCCACCACATCGTCACGGCGCGCAGCACTGACCAGTTTGGTCACGACCGGCGTGCGTCCCGGCGGCAGCGCATCGATCACCGACACGTCGAGATCGGCAAAAAAGCTCATTGCCAGGGTGCGCGGGATGGGCGTTGCGCTCATCATCAGCTGATGCGGCTCGATGCCCTTTTGCATGAGCGCCAGCCGCTGGCCAACGCCAAAGCGGTGCTGTTCATCGACCACCGCCAGCCCCAGCCGGGCAAAACTGCCGGCTTCCTGAAACAGGGCGTGGGTACCGAATGCGAGGTCGATTTCACCTGCTGCAATTGCCTGCCAGGCGGCGGTGCGTTCCGACTTTTTCTGGCTGCCGGATACCCAGGCGCAGCGCACGTCGAGCGCCGACAAGAGGGGAGCCAGCTTGCGATAATGCTGCTCGGCGAGGATTTCGGTGGGCGCCATGAATGCCGCCTGCAGCCCGTTTTCAATGGCTTGCATGCAGGCAAGCGCGGCCACCACGGTTTTGCCGCTGCCGACGTCGCCCTGCAGCAGGCGCCGCATAGGGTGGGGCTGTTCCAGGTCCGTGCTGATTTCCTGCCAGGCGTGCGCTTGCGCAGCCGTTAATTCAAACGGCAGCGTTTGGGTGAAAGCGGTTGTGAGTTGCTGTTTGGCCGGCAGCGGCGTGGTGCGTTGACTGCGCCGCAGGCGGCGCGAAGTGGCGAGCGAGATTTGCTGCGCCAGCAATTCGTCGAATGCCAGCCGTTGCCAGGCCGGGTGGCGGTGCGATTCGAGTTCTGCCAGTGCACTGTCAAGCGGCGGTTGATGCAGCAGGCGAATGCTGCTTTCCAGTCCGGGTAAACCAAGTTCGGTCAGCCAGTCTCCAGGCAGCGTATCGGTGATGGGCGCTTCGAGCGCACGCATGACCAGTTTGCGCAGCGTGGCTTGTCCGAGGCCTGCCGTGGTGGGATACACCGGCGTGAGCTGAGTGGGCAGGGGCGTCGTGTCATCCGCCTTGCCAAAGCGTGGGTGCACCATTTCCAGCCCCAGAAAGCCACCACGTACGTCGCCGTTGAAACGGAAACTTTCGCCCGGCTGAAACAGCTTGAGATGACTGGGGTAAAAATTCAGGAAACGCAGGCCGAGTACCCCGCTGGCATCTTCCACCGTCACGCTCAGCATGCGGCGGGGGCGGTAGGCTACCTTGGCCTCGCGCACCACGGCTTGCACCTGCGCTGTTTGTCCAGGAAGCAGGTCGCGAATCGGGGTGATGCGGGTTTCGTCTTCCCAGCGCAACGGCAGGTGCAACACCAGATCGGCGTCGCGGGTGAGGCCGAGCTTGGCGAGTTTGGCTGCGGTTGCCGGGCTGACCGGAAAGGAAAACGGCGAGGCCGCTTTCAACTTGTGAATTTAACCGATGACCATCACGGCATCGGCCTCGACCAGTGCGCCGCGCGGCAATGCCGATACGCCGACCGCAGCACGTGCCGGATAGGGTTGGCTGAAATAGCCGGCCATGATTTCGTTGACCCGGGGGAAGTGGCCGAGATCGGTCAGAAACACATTCAGCTTGACCACATCGCCGAGCGATCCGCCGGCAGCTGCCGCCACCGCCGCCAGGTTCTTGAACACCTGATGAATCTGCGCATCGATGCCTTCGACCATTTGCATAGAGGCAGGCTCCAGACCAATCTGGCCGGACATGTACACGGTGTGGTCAACCCGTACGGCTTGCGAGTAGGTGCCGATTGCGGCGGGTGCGTCGGCGGTCTGGATGATGCTTTTGTTCATGCTGGATGGGTCCTGTTGCGGGGGTGAATGTGCTTATTGCGTCGATACGGCGCGGCCGTCTTTCCTGCCCTTGATACGGAAAATCCGTACCACTTCGGGTAGCGTGCGCAGACCGCGCATCACGCGGGCAAGGTGCATGCGGTTTTCCACCTGCACGGTGAAGAACAGTACGGTGTAGGGGCTGCCATCCTCGTCATCCATCGCGACATTGCCGATATTGGAGCCATGCTCGGCAATGGCGGCGGCCACCTTGGCCAGCACACCGCGCTGGTTGCCGACGACGACCTTGATCAATACGTCGAACATGCGTCCGGGTTCGGCTTCCCATTCGACGTCCAGCCATTTGTCCGGATCGGCACGGAAGGTTCGAATCGACGCGCAGTCATGGGTGTGAATGATGAGGCCGCGATCCTTGTGGATGAAGCCGAGAATGGGATCGCCGGGGATAGGGTGGCAGCATTGTGCCAGTTCGACCGCAACACCTTCGGTGCCACGGATGCTGATGGCGTGGGGATGGGCGGGCTCGCCAGTGTGTTCGCCCAGCACATGCAGCAACTGGTGTGCCACGACCAGCGGCAGTTTGCGCCCCAGTCCGATTCCGGCAAACAACTCCTGGCGGGTCTGCACGCCATATTCCTTGAGGACACGCTCCCAAACGGCTGGCTCAGGATTGCCTGCTTCGGGGTTGAGGGCGGCAATGGCATTGTTGAGCAGGCGCTCGCCGAGTGCGGCGGCTTCTTCCACGCCCGTGTTGCGCAGGTGGTTGCGAATATGCGAGCGCGCCTTGCCGGTGACGACGAAATTCAGCCAGGCCGCATTGGGGCTGGCATTGGAGGCGGTGATGATTTCGACATGATCGCCATTGCGCAGTTGCGTACGCAGTGGCATCAGGTCGTAATTGATCTTGACCGCGATGCAGCGGTGACCGACGTCCGTGTGCACGGCAAAGGCAAAGTCCACGGCAGTGGCGCCGCGCGGCAACGCCATGATCTTGCCGCGCGGCGTGAACACATACACCTCGTCGGGAAACAGGTCGATCTTGATATGTTCCAGAAACTCGGTCGAGTCCCCATGGTCGGCCTGGATGTCGAGCAGCGATTGCAGCCAGCGATGGGTACGTGCCTGCACATCGTTGAGCGCGTTGTCCGATGATTTGTACATCCAGTGCGAGGCCACGCCGGACTCGGCCAACCGGTTCATATCGACCGTGCGGATCTGCACCTCGATCGGGGTGCCGTTGGGGCCGAACAGGATCGAATGCAGCGATTGATAACCGTTGGCCTTGGGGATGGCAATGTAATCCTTGAATTTGCCGGGAATCGGCTTGTACAGGGCATGCATCGCACCCAGTGCCAGATAGCAGGACGGCTGGTCGCGCACCACCACGCGAAAGCCGTAGATATCGAATACTTCGGAGAACGCCAGGTTCTTTTCCTGCATCTTGCGATAGATGCTGAACAGATGTTTTTCGCGGCCGGTGATGGTCGCCTCGATCTTGCAGTGCTCTAGCTTGTCCTGCAGGGCGATCTTGATCTTGTCGACCAGTTCGCGGCGGTTGCCACGTGCTGCCTTGACTGCTTTTGCCAGCACCTGGTAGCGGTTGGGGTAGCTGTAGTGAAAACCGAGGTCTTCCAGTTCCTGATAGACCGTGTGCAGACCGAGCCGATTGGCAATCGGGGCATAAATTTCCAGCGTTTCCGTGGCGATGCGGCGGCGCTTTTCCGGCGGCATCGACTCCATGGTGTGCATGTTGTGCAGGCGGTCGGCCAATTTGACCAGAATGACGCGCACATCCTGTGCCATGGCCAGCAGCATCTTGCGAAAGTTTTCGGCCTGCGCGTGCTGCTCGGAGGCAAAAGCCAGTTTGTCGAGTTTGGAAACACCTTCGACCAGCATCGCCACCGCCTTGCCAAAGCGGACTTCGATCTCGGCTGCGGTGGCCGGCGTGTCTTCCACCACATCGTGCAGCAATGCCGCGGACAGAGTTTGTGCGTCGAGATGCCAGCCGGCCAGGATGCCGGCAACGGCCAGCGGGTGGGAGATGTAAGGCTCGCCGCTTTTGCGGAACTGACCTTCGTGGGCGTGGCGGCTGAACTCGTAGGCTTCTTCGATGACGCCGATTTCATCCGGTGGCAGGTAGGCCAGCGCCGGGCGCAGCGCCTCAAATGCGTGCGCCATCATCGGCGCGCCAATCTTGCGTGCCGGTTGAGGGAGAGGTGAGCGCTCAGGCGCGGCCTCGGTTGAGGATTTCACGGCCAACCTTGCCGGCTGCAATTTCGCGCAGTGCAGTCACGACGGATTTATCCTTGGTATCGACCATGGGCTGTGAACCTTGTGCCAGCTGGCGTGCACGGTAGGTTACGGCGAGCGTCAATTCAAAGCGATTGGGGAATACGTCGATACAGTCATCAACGGTAATACGTGCCATAGGGATACTCCTGCTTCAGGCGGTGCGGTTTAGATGCGTCGGAACTCGTCGAACAACGCGGCGTGCCGGTTCAGCTGGCGTGTAGCTTCGAGGCGAACACTGCGGGTAATGGCGACCAGGTCCAGCAGGGCATGGTCGAAATCATCGTTGACCATTATATAGTCGAACGCCTCCGCGTGAGCGACGTCGTGGGCAGCGGCGGCAAGACGGCGCTCGATGATGTCATCGCTATCCTGGCCCCGGCCCTGGAGACGGGTCCGCAAGGCACTGAACGATGGTGGCAGAATGAATATGGACGCGGATTGCGGGAAGTGGTCCTTGACCTGGCCCGCCCCCTGCCAGTCGATTTCAAGCAGGATGTCGTGTCCCGCGTTGAGATCGCGTGAAATGCTGCCTTTCGACGTCCCGTAGTAGTTACCGTATACCTCGGCATGTTCGAGAAATTCGCCCTCGGCAAGCATCAGCTCGAAACGATGGCGGTCGACAAAATGGTAGTCACGGCCATCGACTTCTCCCGGGCGCGCGGCGCGTGTCGTGTAGGACACCGACAGCCGAATGGCCAGGTCGTTTTTCAGCAATGCCTTGACCAAACTGGTCTTGCCGGCGCCCGAGGGGGCGCTGACGATGTAAAGCACGCCTTGGCTGGTGGATGAAGTCATGATTGTTCCTGATTTGAATTATTCAATATTCTGCACCTGTTCGCGCATCTGTTCGATCAAGACCTTGAGTTCGAGTGAAACGCGCGAAGTTTCCACCGCCACTGACTTGGAACCGAGGGTGTTGGCCTCGCGGTGCAGTTCCTGCATCAGAAAGTCGAGTCGTTTGCCGATGGCGTTGTTCTGGTCGAGTACGCGACGGACTTCGGAAAAATGGGCGGTCAGGCGGGAAATCTCTTCATCGACATCGGCTTTCTGGGCCGCCAGCGCGATTTCCTGGGCCAGCCGCTCGTGCCCGGCTTCACCCAGCGCGTCGCGCAGGCGTTCCGTCAGCTTGTCGCGCTGGGCTGCGATCAGGGCGGGCAACAAGGGCTGCAAACCACTCACCTGGGCTTCGGCAGCGCCGAGTCGGTCGAGAATGTGCTGTTTCAGCTTGGCGCCTTCGCGCTGGCGGCTTTCCACCAGTTCATCCAGCGTGGTGCGAACGCCCGCCAATACCGCCTCGTTCAGGACGTCCGGCGACAGGGCGGCTGTCTGCACCGCACCAGGCCAGCGCAGGATCTCGTTGACGCTGAGGTGTGCGCTGTCGGGCAGGCGTTGCAGCACTTCGTCCTGCCAGTGCGCAAGGCGCTCAAGAATGGCTGGACTCAAGCCGTTATCCAACGAGTCGGCGGAAACCGGCAGCAGGCTGATCCGGCATTCCACCTTGCCGCGTGCGAGACGTTGATTGATCAATTCGCGCAATTGCGGTTCCAGGGGGCGAAGCTCGTCAGTCAGGCGGAAATGCAGCTCGAGGTAACGCTGATTGACGCTGCGCAGGTCGATGTTGACGCTTGCATGGTCTAGGTTGAGGCTATGGGCGGAAAACCCGGTCATGCTCGTGGTCATGGGTGGTGTGGTAGCAGGATTGGATTAAGGTGTAAGCCGGTGCGGAGCCGGCAGGGGTTTTTCCGGCTTGCCGGCATAATAGAAAAGATAATAGACGTTCGACTATGGCGACTCAACCTAATCAGGCACTTCCCAACGGATACCGGCTGAACGAATACACCATCGTGCGCAAGATAGGCGGCGGTGGTTTCAGCATGGTGTATCTGGCACGTGACGAAAACAACCAGTCCGTGGCAATCAAGGAGTATTTGCCGGGACAACTGGTGTTGCGTACCGAAGGTTCGGTGATCGTGCAGGCCAACTCGACCGAAAACAACAACATTTTTCGTCATGGCATGAAGTGTTTTTTCGAGGAAGGCCGGGCGCTGGCGCGCATCGACCATCCCAATGTCATCCGTGTGACCAACTTCTTCCGCGCCAATGACACCGTCTACATGGTGATGCGCTTCGAGCGCGGTAAAACCCTGCAGCAGCATATTCAGGCCAACCGCGGCACCATCCGCGAAAGCTTCATCCGGCGGGTGTTTGCGCAGTTGCTGAATGGTCTGCGCGAGGTGCATACGCACAAGCTGCTGCATCTCGATATCAAGCCGTCGAACCTGTATATCCGCCTGGACGGTTCGCCGGTGCTGATCGACTTTGGCGCCGCCCGACAGACACTCACTCAGGAAGAGAGCAAGCTGCAGCCTATGTATACGCCGGGTTTTGCCGCACCCGAGCAGTATCACAACCGTGAACGGCTGGGCCCGTGGTCCGACGTCTACAGCGTGGGAGCCAGCCTCTATGCCTGCCTGGCGGGCTATCCGCCGCAGTCGGCCGATGCGCGTTTGCTCAATGACAAGCTGGTGCCCGCAACGACCAACTGGAAGGGAGCCTACTCTGACCAGTTGCTGGAAACCATCGATCAATGTCTCAAGCTCAACTACATGGAACGCCCTCAAAGTGTCTTCAGTTTGCAGAAGGTGCTGATGGACCGCACCGCGATGGTGCCGCCCCGACCTTCATTTTTATCGAGTATCAAGCGCTCACTCAGCAAAGATTTGTTCTAAAGTATCGGCCATGAAATTCACCATCTATCAGGCGTCACGCCAGGGCGGACGCAAAAACAATCAGGACCGGGTTGCTTACTCCTACAGTCGCGACGCGCTGCTGATGGTGGTGGCAGACGGGATGGGCGGCCACATGCACGGTGAAATTGCCGCGCAGATCGCGGTGCAGACGCTCACCGACCAGTTTCAGAAAATGGCCAAACCCCGGCTGGACGACCCGATGGCCTTCCTGTCGGACACGACTACGCGCGCCCATTTCGCCATCAACGACTATGCGGTTGAGCAGGACCTGCTGGAAATTCCCCATACTACCTGCGTCGCTGCCGTGATCCAGGAAAATACCGCGTACTGGGCGCATGTGGGCGATTCGCGCCTGTATCTGTTCAGCGATGGCAGCATGATCGCACGCACCGAAGACCACACCGCGGTGGCTCAGCTGGTTCGCGACGGCATCATCAGCGAAGAAGAAGCCGGACATCATCCGGAGCGCAACAAGGTCTCCAACTGCCTGGGCGGCTATGTGTCCCCACAGGTGGAATGCAATGCGCCGATTCCGTTGCACGACGCCGACACCATGCTGCTGTGCACCGACGGCATCTGGGGCATGATCAATGCCCATGAGTTGTCAGCCTTGCTGCACGCCTACACGCTGGATGATGCAGTGCGCCATTTGATGGACCACGCCGAATTTCGCGGCGGGGAACACGGCGACAACCTCAGCCTCATCGCCATGACCTGGGGTGAAGCGCGCATGCCGAGCAAGGACTCCATTTCCACCCTGGCGTTGCCGGACGGCGGCGTCACCACGCAGATCAATGCCATGCGCCCGCTACCCGGCACCCCGGCTGTGTCGGACGATGAGATCGAACGCGCGATTGCCGAAATCCAGCAGGCCATCCAGAAGATTTCCGCCAAGTAAGCTGCAGCAGGCAGGACTCCCGGCACGGGCAGCTGCCCATGTCCGAAGCCGGCGCGGTAAAATTGCGCTTTCCACTTTTTGTCTGCAGCCATGTCCACCCTTACCCGCCCCAGTGGCCGCGCGCCCGACGCGCTGCGCACCCTGTCGTTTACCCGTGGTTTTACCAAGCACGCCGAAGGCTCGGTGCTTGTCAGCATGGGCGACACCCGGGTGCTGTGCACCGCCAGCGTCCTCGACAGAATTCCGCCGCACAAGAAAGGCAGTGGTGAAGGCTGGGTCACCGCCGAATATGGCATGCTGCCGCGTTCCACCCATACGCGTAGCGATCGTGAAGCAGCGCGCGGCAAGCAAAGCGGCCGCACCCAGGAGATCCAGCGCCTGATCGGACGCTCCCTGCGTGCCGTGGTCGATCTGAAGAAGCTCGGCGAGCGCACGCTGCATATCGACTGCGATGTGCTGCAGGCGGACGGCGGCACCCGCTGTGCCAGCATCTGCGGCGCTTATGTTGCGGTGGCCGATGCCGTGGCCGGCCTGCTGCGCGAAGGCAAGCTGGGCGAAACCCCGCTCAACGACAGCATTGCCGCGGTCTCGGTTGGTGTGTATCAGGGCCAGCCAGTGCTTGATCTGGATTACCTGGAAGATTTCGAGTGCGACACCGACATGAACGTGGTGATGACCGGCAGCGGCGGCATCGTTGAAATACAGGGCACGGCTGAAGGTGTGCCGTTTTCGCGCGCCACCCTGGATGCACTGGTCGATCTGGCGGCGGCCGGCATCACGCAGATTGCCGCAGCCCAACAGCAGGCACTGGCATCATGAGCCAACTTGTCATCGCCTCCGGCAATGCGGGCAAGCTGCGTGAAATCGCCCGTATCCTCGCGCCGCTCGGAATCGAAGCCGTACCACAATCGCAATTCAACGTGCCCGACTGTCCCGAGCCCTACGTCACTTTTGTCGAAAACTGTTTGGCCAAGGCGCGCCATGCCAGCCTGCACAGCGGCCTGCCTGCGCTGGCCGACGATTCCGGTATCTGTGTCGAGGCACTGGGCGGTGCGCCAGGCGTGCAGTCGGCGCGTTATGCAGGTGAACCCAAGTCCGATGCCAACAACAACGACAAGCTCATTGCCGCACTGGCCAACGAAACCAATCGTCGTGCGCACTACACCTGCGTCATGGTCTACGTGCGCCACCCCGACGATCCTGAGCCGGTGATCGCCGAAGGCCGCTGGTTTGGTGAAATCATCGATACGCCACGCGGCGAAGGTGGCTTTGGCTACGATCCATATTTCCTGGTTCCCGAGTTTGGCAAGACCGGCGCCGAACTGGATGCCGACACCAAAAACACCATCAGCCATCGCGGCAAGGCACTGCGCGACCTGGTGGACCAGCTCAAGCAATTGAACCGGATTGGCTGATTCCGTCGTACGTTTTGCCGGCGGCGGCTTGACGGTTTCGCCGCCACTGTCGCTCTATATTCATCTGCCGTGGTGCGTGAAGAAGTGTCCGTATTGCGACTTCAATTCGCACGCATCGCAGGGCATCCCCGAAGCCGCATACATTGATGCCCTGCTGCTGGATCTGGAGCGCGCGCTACCCGACATCTGGGGCCGGCGAATCCACACCGTGTTTTTCGGTGGCGGTACGCCCAGCCTGTTTTCGGCTGAGGGAATCGACCGTATTCTGACGGGCGTGCGCACGCTCACGCAATTGCTGCCCAACGCGGAAATCACGCTGGAAGCCAACCCCGGCACGGTGGAAGCGGCCAAGTTTGCAGGCTTTCGCGAAGCCGGGGTGACGCGGGTGTCGCTCGGCATCCAGAGTTTTAACCCACGGCATCTGCAAGCACTCGGGCGCATCCACGACGATAGCGAAGCCCGTCGTGCGGCCGAACTTGCGGCCACGCATTTCGATACCTTCAATCTCGACCTGATGTTTGCCTTGCCGGGGCAGACGCTGGACGAGGCACTGGCCGATATCAACACGGCGCTGACATTCCGGCCGCCACATTTGTCGGCCTACCACCTCACGCTCGAACCCAACACACCGTTTGGCCACACTGCGCCGCCCAACCTGCCGGATGACGATGTCGCTGCGGACATGCACCAAACCATCGAAACGCGGCTGATCGAGGCGGGCATGCAGCATTACGAAACTTCGGCTTATGCCCGCCCGCAACACGCCAGCCGGCACAACCTCAATTACTGGCAGTTTGGCGACTACCTCGGCATTGGCGCGGGCGCGCATTCCAAGCTCAGCTTTCACGACCGCATCCTGCGGCAGATGCGCACCAAGCATCCGCAGCAATACATGGATGCGGTCGCGCAGGGCACGCATATAGCCGACGTTCGCACGCTCACGCGCAGCGACCTGTCGTTCGAGTTCATGATGAATGCGCTGCGCCTGAATGAAGGCGTGCCGTCGGCATTGTTTGAAGAACGCACGGGTCAGCCATTGATCGTATGTTCCGCAGCGCTGGAACAGGCACGGGCAAAAGGATTGCTTGCGCGTGACGCGACGCAGCTCAAGCCCACTTTGCTGGGGCAGCGTTATCTGAACGATTTGCTGGAATTGTTTTTGCCGTAGGGGGCAAAACACGCGCGCTATCAGGGCGGGTTGACGGTGCGGAAACCCGCGTATGGATCGCGCCGGTGCGGCAGATAAAAGTTGCGGAAGCCCGGGCGCTTGAGCAGCGGGTGGGTAAACGGTCCGGCGCCACGCAGCTCACCATGGGTGTGAAACCAAGGTTGGGAATAGTCCTGATACGGGTCGGGAGAAAAACCGGGGTACGGCGCAAACGGTTCGCGTAGCCACTCCCAGCATCCGCCCCAGCAAAAATCCGCCAGCACCGTTGCCCGTATCCACTGCCCGGCTGTAGGCAGGCTGCGCCCCAGCCAGGCCGCGCAGGCCTCCGCTTCAAAGCGGTTGATATGCAGCATGGGTTGATCAGCGTTTAGCGGTAGCCAATCCGTAAAGCGCCGCGTCTGCCACTCACCTTTTTCCCGTCGCCAGTACAGTGGGTGGAGCGCGCCGCTGTCCGTTCGCCATGCCTGCCCTGCATCCGACCACCCCGCGTTGTCCTGATAGCCGCCCGCGTCAACAAAAGCCGCAAAGTTCACTTCGGATACCGGACTCGCATCAATATCAAATTCCGGCACGACTATCGTGTGGTGCCATTTTTCATTGTCGAAGATAAAGCCTTCGTCTGCCCTGCTGCCCAGTGCGACCTCGTCCTCGCCAAACACCAGGCGATCACCCTGTGTAGTCAAACCAGCGTACGCTGCCGGTTGCGCGGGTGGCGTCAGCCCCCGATTCTGAAAAGCCATCCACCAGGCTTCGATATGCATGAGCTCGTGATACAGGCAGAGCTCGGCAAAATACGCCAACTCGGGATTGAATGCCTTTCGCAGCCGGGCCGTCACGGCTGCCATCACTTGGCTGGCGTAGTCATCCAGCGCAGCAGGCTGCAGCAACGGCAGGTCCCAGCGGCTGTCATGTGCAACGGTGGACGAGTTGTATAACGCATCGGCTCCGGCCAGCAGGCTGTCCGCAAAGCTGCCATCCGGCTGCGCCCGCACACACCAGCGCTCCTGAAACCAGATGATGTGCCCCACTTCCCATAGCGGCGGATTCAGATGCTCGGCGCGTGGCCCCAGCCAGTTGGCGTCCGGCAAACACGTCATCAGCGCACGCAGTTGCCCACGCACCTGTACCTGCTTGTCGCTAAGCTGTTGCGCGGAGTAGCTGCTGACGTGGCGGGTCATGTTCATGCTATACAGATGGGGTGCATCTATTGGATTCTAGGTGTCGAACCTCAACTTGGGTGAATTGGGGGTAGGCGCTTCCGTCTTTGGTTTCCAGCGGGTGTTTATTCAACGTGTATCCAAACGCAGCATTAACCACAGGAGCATGGCCTAGTGTCCTTTCGTTTTCTGGATTTGTACCACCAGCGTGACGACCTGCGCACCGATGTGCTGGCTGGATTGGCCGCCCATCCTAAATCCATCCCCCCCAAATACCTTTACGACGAACTGGGCTGCCGCCTGTTCGAAGCCATTTGCACGCAACCCGAATATACCCTCACCCGCACCGAACATGCTTTGATGGCCTCGCACCTGCCCGAGATCGCAGCGGCCATTGGCGCAGTCGATTGCATTATCGAGCCGGGCGCGGGCGATTGCAGCAAAGTCCGGATGTTGCTCGATGCCTTGCGCCCCAGCCAACTCGCCGTGCTCGACATCGCCGGGCGCGCATTGGCCGCTACCGCCGAACCGCTCACCCACAGCCGCCCCGGTCTTGCCGTCACCGCCATCGGCATGGATTTCATCCACGACCTGGAAGCCGCCTTGCCCCACGTGTTGGGTGGCCGCAGGCTGATCTACTACCCGGGCTCCAGTATTGGAAATTTTTCGCCAGGCGAAGCCGTGGCTTTGCTACAGCGCTTTCGGCAACTGGCTGAGGCAGCCGGCCAGTTGCTCATCGGCTTCGACCTCAAAAAAGACCCCGAGCAATTACATCGCGCCTACAACGATGTCGCCGGCATCACCGCCGCCTTCAACCTCAATCTGCTGGTTCGGCTGAATCGGGAACTGGGTGCCAATTTCGACCTCGCCCGGTTCCATCATTACGCGTTTTACAACCCCTGGCACAGCCGCATTGAAATGCATCTGGCGAGCCTGGTCGAGCAGACCGTAACCGTCGCCAACCAGTCCGTGCATTTCGACCAGGGCGAAACCCTGCATACCGAAAATTCCTACAAATACCTGAGCGATGTGTTCAGAGCGTTGGCAGCGAAAGCCGGTTGGCAGCGGGTGGGCGAGTGGGCGCTGGACGGGTTTGCGGTGCAGCTGTATAGGTCGACTGCGAACGTTTAGCCATACGTTCGTTTGTCATGCCACCATCGATGGTTTGGACTAGAGTGAGATAAGGCTTTATCCAAGGCCCGAATTAGTTGGTCGTGATCATTGAAATCCGGAGGGCGCAATGTTCAAACGCATCTTGGTGGCTGTGGACGGCAGCGACACAGCGGAGTTGGCTTTACAGGAATCGATCAGACTGGCCAGGGAAGTTCAGGCACAACTGCGGTTGGTGTATGTGATCGACGTTGTAAACCTCAATGTGGGAGCAGAGTTTCTCTTTCCGTCCGAGGTTTCGGCTGTGTTGGCCAGAACGGGGCAGGATGTTCTGGACAAGGCGGGTGCCGTGGCGAGCGCAGCGGGGGTACCGGTTGAAACCGCGCTGATCAGGATCGATACGCTGGGCCAACGCATTCCGGAAATGATCGCAGCGGACGCCGAAGCCTGGCCGGCGGATCTGATTGTGATCGGCACCCATGGCCGCCGGGGACTGAGTCATTTGTTTCTTGGCAGTGTCGCCGAAGGCGTGATGAGGGTGGCCACGAAACCGGTGCTGCTGATGCGGGGGAGATGACTGTGCCAGATCGGCATTGCACTTCAAGGGTTGGTTTTTTACTGTCAGAATCGTTCGTCGGCGCGTAAATAACGCCACTGTCCAACCGGCACTTTTGCCAGTGGAATACCACCCAGGCGGATACGTTTCATCGACACCACCTGCAGGCCTGCGGCTTCGCACAGATGGGCGATCTGCCCGATCTGGCACCCTTTCAATGCGATTCGCAAACGGGTTTCGTTTTGCCAGCTGACCTTGATGGCGGGCGGGGTGCGACCGTTGTAGGGGATACCCTTGTTCAGGCGCTTGAGACCGTTGGGGATGAGTTCACCGCTGACTTCGACAATGACTTCGTGTTCAAGCGTGGTGGCGTCATCGGTGAGCTTGCGCACGATGCGCCAGTCCTGTGTGAAGACGACAAGCCCACTGGCGTCGGCTTCCAGGGGAACGCAGGCAGAGAGCTGGGTGAAATGCGCCTTGAGCGGCACGACGCCGGTGCCGTCGTGCTCCCACAGGGAATCCGCGTTGAAGAGTTTGAGTGCGGTTTTGTCGTCGTCACTGATGCGTACGCCAGCCGGCTTGTTCAGCAGCAGGGTGACGGGCTCGATCTGGCTGGGATCGGCCTGGGGGTCGATGTCGATGCGCTGGCTGGCTACGCGGAATTGCGGTTCTTCAATCACCACATCATCCACGCGCACCCAGCCGCCGGTGATGATCTGTTCGGCTTCGCGGCGTGAGCAGGCGCGCAGTTCGGCAACGCGTTTGGAGAGTCGGATGGAATCGGTCATGGTGAGCTGGGGTGTGCGGGGTGTGTGAGTTTACCGCTGCAAGAGCATGCGGGTGGCAAATATGGCGGTCGTAGGCCATGTGGCGGGCGCGGTTGTGGTGGTGCGCGTGGGCGCGGTATGCTCTTGAATCAACCAATCGGGAGCCCTCCATGAAAACTGTACTTGCATTGTCATTGGTGTTTTTGTCGTCATCGGCCATGGCCGCCGTGGTGGTCAAGGATGTCAGCTACAAGGCCGGTGAAACCGTGATGAAGGGTTACCTGGCATTTGATGATGCGGCCAAGGACAAGCGCGCCGGGGTGCTGGTGGTGCCGGAGTGGTGGGGGGCCAACGATTACGCTCGCAAGCGGGCGCGCATGCTGGCCAACGAAGGCTATGTGGCGCTGGTGGTCGATATGTATGGCAACGGCCAGGTTGCGGATAACCCGACCGACGCAGGTGCACTGGCCGGCAGCATCAACAAGAATCCGCCGCTGGCCCTGCTGCGCTTTCTGGCTGCAGAAAAGCTTCTCAGTGCGCAACCCAATGTGAAAAAAGGCGAGTTGGCCGCGCTGGGCTACTGCTTTGGCGGCGGGGTGGTGTTGAACATGGCGCGTGCAGGCGTGCCGCTGAAATCGGTGGTGAGTTATCACGGTGTGCTGGCGACCGATGTGTCGGTCAAGCCGGGTGATATCAAGGCCAAGTTGCGGATCTTCCACGGTGAGGCCGACCCGGTGGTGCCGCCCGCGCAGGTGGAGGCATTCAAGTTTGAAATGGACAACGCCAAGGCAGACTACATGTTCGTGTCCTACCCCGGCGTGAAGCACACCTTCACCAACCGCGAAGCCGACAGTTACGCGGCGCAGTTTGGCCTGCCGCTGAAATACGACAACGCGGCCGATACCGATTCGTGGACGCGGACGCTGGAGTTCCTCAAATCCACGCTCAACCAGCAGCCATGAGCGGTGCTTGCGACCACGATGGCCACACGCCACACGACAGTGGCAGCATCGGCATTCCTCAAGTTGGCTCGTTTGATCCGGTAGCGTTCGAGCGCGCCATCAACGACATGCTCGTGGCCTGCGGCGTGGCACCGGACTCGGTACACACCGGCCGCACCGCTGAGCGGGTGCGCGACCTGTGGCAGAAGCGGCTGCTCGGTGGCTATGCTATTTCGCCTGCCGATGCACTGGGCGAGGGCTTTGCCGATGACGGCGACGACATGGTGGTAGTGCGTGGCATTGCGGTGCATGGCGTGTGCCCACATCATCTGGTACCGTTTCGTGGCGTGGCGCATGTGGCCTATATCCCGGGTGGGCGGCTGCATGGCTTTGGCCGGGTCGCGCGCATGGTTGACTCAATCGGCCATCGCTTCACTTATCAGGAATGGATGACGCGCGACATTGCCGAGGCACTGGTTACCCACGGTCAGGCGAAAGGCGCGGCCTGCATGATCGAGGCCGAACAGTTGTGCCTGCTGCTGGGAGAAGACCGGCGCGGTGACGAGCGGGTGGTAACGCAGGCATTTACCGGCAACTTCAAAACCAGCGATCAGCTGCGTAATGAGTTTTTGCGCGCCACTCTGCAGCGGGAGTTGCGTTAACCGGCGGCCGCAGTACGGATTCATCAGGAGACAGATTGTCGCGACACACGCCCCGTCTGAAACTGTTTTGCCTCATCGCGGTCATGTTGGGAGCATTTCCGCTGCATGCCGAAGAAGCCCCCAACTGGCACGACGATGTCCTGCCCGACGTGCAAATCAAGGTTGCGGAGCCTGCGCACAATGAAGTGGTGGTGGTCATCAACGACAAGGCGCTGGGCGGAAATCATGCGGGCCTGTTCGCCGGCAAACAGCTGATAGACCCGGCAGGAAGCTATTTTGGCAGGCGCGGCATGGACAAGGCCTGGCCGGGGCCGTCGCTGGTGGATTACGCACGGTTCCAGACGGTGGACGGCTTGAAAATCCGCCTGTATCGCTTTCTGCTCAAACCCACGGCGTTTGCCGAGATCGAGCGGCGCGTTCGTGAGGCCGGCTCAACGCTCCCCCTGTTTTGTGCAGTCACGGTGCACAATCTGCTCGCTGATGCCGTGCCGTTTGAAACCGTTGAGCGAACAGGCTGGACGACGCCCGCTGCTTTGGGGCGCCGGCTTGATGGCCTGACGCAGGGTGAAACGGCCATCGGCGAATGCCAGAAGCTGGATGCGACGCCCTGCTGATGGCTTGGATTTGACTTGAACCATGTAACCGGCTGTATGCTGGAAACACTGAAGGCGACACAAGCCGCTACCTGACCGGAAACCAGAATGGAACGTAACCCGGAACATGACGCGCACCGTCCGCGTACCCTGATTCTGCCTCCCGTACCTTATGCGGTCGCCATGCTGGGTGGTTGGTGGCTGGATCGTCATCTGTTTGCGATGCCGCTTGATCTGGGAGCGGCGATAATCCCGTCAGGCTGGTTGGCGGTGGGCCTGGGACTGGCGCTGTTTGCCTGGACCATGTGGACATTTATGCACCATCGCACCACGGTGAATCCGTATGCAAGCGCCTCTACCCTTTGCACCAGCGGGCCATTCCGGTTCAGCCGCAATCCGATTTACCTCGGTGACTGGTTCATTCTGCTGGGGGTGTCGCTGCTGCTGGGCACGGCCTGGCCGTTGTTGTTTGCCCCGCTGATCTGGGCCATGCTGCGCTTTGGTGTGATCCGGCACGAAGAAGCCCACCTCGAAGCAAAGTTCGGAGATGACTATCGGGCCTATAAAGCCCGGGTCCGACGCTGGATCTGACCTCAACAGCTATATCCTTTCAGTTCGGGGGCTACAGTGCGACCAGGCATGGCCGTTATTGACTTGAATCCACTTCTCAGGCGCCGACCATGAACGTGACTCTGTATGACAAGTTGATTGACGTTAGGCTCACTGCTGCAGCTGAACGTGCGCTCAGTCTGCGGGCGACACCGCTGGTTGCCGAAATGGAATTGCTGTTCTCCTGTCTGCTGCGCAAGCGGGTGTGTTTTGGGGAATCGGCAGACGAAGCGACTCCGGTAAACGATCAGCTTTCGGTACGTTTCAAACCCATCATGACGCGCCGTTGCAGCGTGGCGGAAGGTGGGGCTACGCCGCCTTCAGAAGGATTTCCGCTCGAAAACCCGCGTCCTTTTGTGCCCCGCTGGCTGGCGATCGACTATCGTCGTGGCGAGTGGGTGGGGCAATTCGGCTACGCTGAATAATCCGCAGTTGGCTTCACGGCGCATCGTAATCTGGCGAGCCTGTCAGGCCTGAATAATCGGACCGAATACTTCCAGCGCGTTGCGTGTCGTGGCATCGCGCACATCAGCCACAGTCATTCCCCGTAGCACGGCCAGCGACTGCGCGATGCGAGGCAGTTCCCCGGGCGCATTGCGGCCGCGCCCGATCCACTCGGGCGGAATGTCGGGGCTGTCGGTTTCCAGCACGATGGTGTCCAGCGGCAGATCAACCGCCAGCCGCCGCAGGTTGTTGGCGCGTGGCCAGGTGAAGGCGCCGCCGAAGCCGAGTTTGAATCCCAGCTTGATGAATTCACCCGCCTGATGTGGGCTGCCGTTAAAGGCGTGGGCGATGCCGCCACACACCTTGATCTTGCGCAGGTGCTTGAGAATCTGGTCATTGGCGTAGCGGCAGTGCAGCAGCACGGGCAGGTCGTATTCCTTTGCAAGCTTGAGTTGCTCGACGTAAAAATGTTCCTGGGTGCTGAAGTCGAGATTGGGAACGAACAGATCGAGCCCGATTTCGCCGATGGCGACCGGGCGCTGTGCTTCGATCTGCGCACGCAGGTCGGCCAGGTGCTCGGGGCGGTGCACGCTGAGCAGCATCGGGTGCAGGCCCCACGCGGGCAGGCTGCCGGGGTAACGCGCACAGGTGGCGGATACCGTAGCGAAACTGTCGCGGCTGACGGCGGGAACAATCTGGATGGCGACACCGGCTTCGACGGCACGTGCGTACTCGGCGTCGCGGTCGGCATCGAATTCCGCTGCGTCGAGGTGGCAGTGGGTATCGATAAAAAACGGCGCCACAGGGGACGCCGTTTTATTTGCCGTTGCCATCAACGATCAGTCGTTGCTGGCAAAGCCCAGCAGATGCAGCAGGCTGGTGAACAGGTTGAAGATTGCCACGAACAGCGTGACGGTCGCCATGATGTAGTTGGTTTCGCCACCGTGGATGATGTTGCTGGTCTCATACAGGATGAGGCCGGACATCAAGAGCACGAACATGGCCGACACCGCCAGCGACAGGCCAGGCATCTCGAAGAAGATCGCGCCGATGCCGGCGAGGAAGGCGACCAGGATCCCGACCATGAGGAAGCCGCCCATGAAGCTGAAGTCTTTGCGGGTGGTCATCACGTAGGCCGACAGGCCAAGGAAGATCGCGGCGGTGCCACCCATCGCCATCATCACCACCTGCGAGCCGTTGGGCAGCGACAGGTAGGCGTTGAGGATCGGACCAAGCGTATAGCCCATGAAGCCGGTGAGGGCGAACACGAAGGCGATGCCGAGGCCACTTTCGCGGAACTTGGTGGTGAGGAACAGCAGGCCGAAATAACCGACCAGCGTGATGATCATGCCGGGGTGCGGCAGATTCAGCGACATCGACAGGCCGGCGGTCAGTGCGGAAAACGCCAGCGTCATTGACAGTAGCATGTAGGTGTTTTTGACGACCTTGTTGGTCGAGGCGACCGCAGACTGGCTGCGATTAATCGTGGTGACTTGCGGATTCATGTGGGCTCCTTGCGAGAAACAACTAATGACAACGCCTTTAAGGGCTTGAACGCGAGTATAGAGTGTTTTGGCGAACGATGGTTCCCGAAGCCCTGTTAGAGGCAGGGTTGTTCTTCTTCGGTCAGTCGCAATTTTTCACACGCTGTTGCATCAGATTCATCAATTCGCCGGGCAAGGGAAAGACGATGGTGTTGGTTTTGTCACCGGCGATGTTGGAGAGTGTCTGCAGGTATCGCAACTGCATGGCTTCGGGCCTGACCGAAAGGATTTCTGCAGCGGCCAGCAGCTTTTCCGAGGCCTGCAGTTCACCTTCGGCATGAATGATCTTGGCGCGCCGCTCGCGTTCGGCCTCGGCCTGCTTGGCGATGGCGCGCACCATGGTTTCGTCGATGTCGACGTGCTTGATTTCGACGTTGGAGACCTTGATACCCCAGGCGTCGGTTTGTGCGTCGAGCAATTGCTGGATGTCCTGATTGAGGCGTTCGCGTTCGGCCAGCATGTCGTCGAGTTCGTGCTTGCCCAGCACCGCGCGCAGTGTGGTCTGCGCCAGCTGGCTGGTGGCGACTAGAAATTCCTCCACCTGCAGAATTGCCTTGGCAGGATCAATGACGCGGAAATACAGCACGGCGTTGACCTTGACCGAGACGTTGTCGCGCGAGATCACGTCCTGGCTGGGCACGTCCAGCACCACGGTACGCAGATCGACCCGCACCATTTGCTGGATGCCTGGGATGACGAGGATCAGGCCCGGTCCCTTCACTTTCCAGAAGCGGCCGAGCATGAACACCACGCCGCGCTCGTATTCACGCAGGATGCGCAGGCTGGCGGCTGCCAGCGCGACGATGAAAAATACGATGATCAGACCGCTGAATTCAAACATGGCCGTTCTCCTTTTGAGGTTCTACTTCCAGCGTCAGATTGTCCCGGCTGCGTACCCGCACCAGGCTGCCGCGCTTGAGTGGCACGCTGCTGCGCACCTGCCACTGTTCGCTATGGACGCGGGCCCAGCCAACATGCTCCATGTCTTCCAGGATTTCGCCGCGGGCGCCAATCATTTGCTCGGCGCCGGTTACCACCGGCCGCGCGCGTGCCTTGATCGCCATGCCGACGACAAAGAAGCTGAACAGTCCGCTTGTCAGTGCTACAGGGACGATCAGTAACCACGGAATGCCATAGCCGGGGACATCGGTATCGACCAGCATCACCGATCCGATGACGAAGGCAATCAGCCCGCCCAGACCCAGTGCACCAAAGCTGGGCACGAAGGCTTCTGCAGTCATCAGGATTATGCCGAGAACCATCAACGCCAGCCCGGTATAACTGATCGGCATGACCTGCAGCGCGAACAGCGCCAGCAGCAGGCAGATGCCACCGACCACGCCGGGGAACAACATGCCGGGATTGGAGAATTCGTAGATCAGTCCGTAGATGCCCAGCAGCATCAGGATGTAGGCAATGCCGGGGTCGCCGATGACTGCCAGCAGGCGGCTGCGCCAGTCAGGCAGGACGTGCTCGATGGTGGCCTGACTGGTGTTGAGCGTGACCGTCTGGCCGTCCAGCTTGATGCTGCGGCCGTTGACTTGCTTCAGCAGGTCGTCGAGATCCGCTGCCACGAAGTCCACGACCTGCAGCTTCAGTGCCTCGCTTGCCGACAGGCTGACCGCTTCGCGCACGGCCCTTTCGGCCCATTCCGCATTGCGCCCGTGCAGTTCGGCTAGGCCGCGGATATAGGCAGCCGCGTCGTGAACGACCTTGCGGGTTTTGGCGTCACCCACAGGGGTCGACACGGGGGGGGAAGCCGGCTTGGTGCTATCTGCTGGCGCCGTTCCGGGTTTTTCAGGTGAGGCCGGTTTGCCGCCGCCCATGGGCGCCAGTTCAACCGGTGTTGCCGCGCCCAGATTGGTGGCCGGCGCCATCGCCGCGATGTGGCTGGCATACAGGATATAGGTGCCGGCACTGGCGGCGCGGGCGCCTTTGGGAGAGACATAGGTGGCGACCGGAACCGGGGAAGCGAGGATGGCCTTGATGATGTCGCGCATCGAGGAGTCCAGTCCACCCGGCGTATCCATCTCGATTACCACCAGATGCGTCTTGTCCCTGATCGCCTTATCAAGGCCGCGCAGCAGGTAATCGGCGCTGGCCGGACTGATCGCGCCCTGCACCGTCAATACCCTGACGTTGTTGCCACTGGCGTGTGCGGTCAGCCCGAGCGTCAGGCAAGTCAACAGAACAAGGGATGATAAAAAATGGAGCAGCTTGGCCATGCTTCACTTTAGACGTTAATCAGCACATGCGCCCTGACTTGGGCCGGGCAGGTCGATTCCGGTCGTGCTCAAGCATGATTACGCCGTGATTACGGCGTGTCGTTTTCCTGTTCCGGCATAGCAGCCAGAGATTTGACTTTGAGGTGCAGCGCGGCCTTGCCAAGCAGGTGTGCGCTGACCGGCGCGGTGATGAAGAGAAACAGCGTGACCAGCACTTCGTGCAGGCTGATTCCTTCGTCACGCATGCTGAAATACACGGCCGAGGCGATCAGCAGGCATCCGACCCCCAGGGTGGTGGCCTTGGTGGGGCCGTGCAGGCGGGTGTAAAAATCCTGCAGCCGGGCAAGCCCCAAGGAGCCGATAAAGGTGAAGATCGCGCCGGTCAGAATCAGCAGGGAAAGCAGGATGTCGATCATGAAGTCGTACTCATTCGATAATGTCGCCGCGCAGCAAATATTTGCACAGTGCGACTGTGCCGACGAACCCCATCATGGCAATCAGCAAGGCCGCTTCGAAGTAGATGGCGTTGCCCAGATGAATGCCAAGCAGCACCAGCAGGGCGAGTGTGTTCACGTAGAGTGTGTCGAGCGCGAGGATACGGTCGGGTGCGTCCGGGCCGATGATCAGGCGCCAGAAGCTCAGCAGAAACGCCAGGCTGACCAGCGCATACGCGATTGGAATGACGGTCATCAACATCAGTCGATCCCCTCTTCAAATATTTTTTTCAGCGGCACTTCGTAACGCTGCTTGATGTCGGCAACCACAGCATCGGCATCATCGGTGTCCAGCGTGTGCACGGTCAGTGTGCGTTTGTCTTCGGAGAGCAGCACCGACACCGTGCCCGGCGTCAGCGAAATGGTGTTGGCCAGCAGGCTGATGGCCAGATCGGTTTTGAGTATGACCGGTACATGGACGAACGCCGGGCGCAGACGTGCCGGACCCAGCAGAATCAGGTAGGCGACATGAAAGCTGCCGCGCGCGATGTCGTAGAGGAATATCACCAGATAGTGCAGCAGGGTCAGCGGGTGACGGATGCGGATTGCTTCTGGCCAGAAACCCGAGGTGGCGAAGGGAATCAGCCAGCCGAGTAATGCGCCCAATACGATGTGGCCGGCAGACAACTGGTTGACCAGCAGCAGCCACAGGATGATGAGGGTGAGGGTCAGCAGGGGATGAGGGAGAAAACGTCTCATGGCGTGGCTATCCCAAGAACCGCTTCGATGTATTGCTGCGGCGCGTGAAGTTGTGCAGCAGTGGCAGTGGTATAGCTGGAAATCGGACCGGCCCAGATTGTCAGGCCGATGATCAGCAGCAGCAGGCCGGCGACAGGCGTCAGCGTGGTAATGGTTGGGGGCATCAGTGAATCCGGCTCGGGTTCGGGTTCGGTATGGGTGCTTGTGGCTGAATGGGTACGATAGAACAGCATGCTGCCGCTGCGTGCCAGTGCGATCATGCCAACGAGGCCGGTAGCGAGCACCACGCTCCATACCCCAACCATCAGCGGCGATGTGATTGCGGCTTTCAACAGCATGAATTTGCCCAGGAAACCGGCCAGGGGCGGCAGCCCGGTGAGGGCCATGGCGACGACGAAAAACAGTCCACCCAATACGCGTGCGCCCGGCATTGCCGGACCTGATTCAAAACGGTCGGCAAGCGGCCCGCGTGCACGGCTGATGGCATCGGCCAGCAGAAACAGTGCGGCGGCGGCAAAGGTGGTATGCGGCAGGTAGTACAGCCCGGCCGCAATCGAATCGACCGTGCCGAGGCCAAAGGCCAGCAGCAGGGTTCCGATTGAGACCACCACCAGATACGCAGCCTGTTGCTTGAGCGAGGTGCTGGCCAGTACCCCAAGCATGCCCAGCACCAGGGTGACGAGTGCCAGCGGCGCCAGCCAGGCGTCGAGCAGGCTGGCCACCGGCCCTGCCGCATCACCGAACATCAGGCTGGTCACGCGCAGGATGCTGTAGGCACCGACCTTGGTCATGATGGCAAACAATGCCGCCACCGGTGCGCTGGTGTGTGCGTAGGCGGCGGGCAGCCATAGGTAGAGCGGCAACAATGCCGCTTTCAGCGCGAACACGGCAAACAGCAGCAGGCCGGCGGATTGCACCAGTGGCAGATTTTCAGATGGCGTCTGCGCGAGCTTGACCGCCAGGTCGGCCATGTTGAGCGTGCCGGTTACGCCGTACAGAGTGCCGACGGCGAACAGGAACAGGGTCGATCCGACCAGGTTGATGACCACGAAATGTAGCCCCGCCTTGACCCGGTTGCGGCCGCCGCCATGCAGCAGCAGCCCGTAGGACGCGAGCAGCAGGATCTCGAAAAACACGAACAGGTTGAACAGGTCACCGGTGAGGAATGCGCCGTTGAGACCGAACAACTGCAACTGGAACAGCACATGGAAATGGCGGCCTTCAGTATCAATTCCCCGGACTGCGTAGAGCAGCGCGAACACGGCCAGCAATGAAGTCGTCAGCAGCATCCATGCTGCCAGCCGGTCGACCACCAGCACGATGCCATACGGCGCCATCCAATTGCCGAGCGTGTAGACCAGATGCGTGCCGTCGCTGGCGGTTTGCAGCAGCGTGATTGCCAGTGGGATCAGCGCCAGCGTGGCCAGCAGACTGATGCCACGTTGTAGTGACAGCGAACGATTGCGCAGTGCCAGCAGCATGATGCCGCTAAGCAGCGGCAACACCACCGGCAGGATGGGCAGATGGATGAAATCGGTCATCGGTGCCTGTCCTCGTCGTGGTGCAGACCATCGACATCGTCGTTACCGAGTTCGGAACGCGCTTTCAGCGCCAGCACGATGACAAATGCTGTCATGCCGAAGCTGATGACGATGGCGGTGAGCACCAGCGCCTGCGGCAGCGGGTCGGTGTAGCCCTCGGCCGCGGCGTTGATTACCGGCGGCACGCCGATGGCCAGTCGGCCCATGATGAAGAGGAACAGATTGACGGCGTAAGACAGCAGGGTGAGTCCCAGCACCACGGGGAAAGTCGTGCCGCGCAGGGCGAGAAACACGCCGCCTGCGGTGAGCACGCCGATGACCAGTGCAATCAGCGCTTCCATTAATGCGGGCTCCTGTGCTTGGGGGGCGTGTGATGCAGACCGCCGAGATTGAGCAGGATCATCAGGGTGGCGCCGACAACGACCAGGAAGACACCGAGGTCGAACGCCATCGCCGATGCCAGTTCGAATTCACCGACGATGGGCCAGTTCAGATGACCGTAGGTCGAGGTGAGGAAGGGTGCGCCAAACCACCAGCTGGCCAGGCCGGTGCCAGCGGCAATGGCCAAGCCCCAGGCAATCAGCGGATGGCTGTCGGACGGCATCCGCTGGTGGGTCCAGTGCGTGCCGTTGGCAAGGTATTGCACAATCAGCGCCACCGCCGTGATCAGGCCGGCGATGAAACCGCCGCCCGGCTGGTTATGGCCGCGCAGCAGGATGAATGCGGCGACCAGCAGTGCCAGCGGCAGCAGAATCTGCGTCAGCGTGGCCATGATGGTTGGGTGGGTATCGTGGTCCCACAATCGTCCGGAACCATCCTGGGCAGGGGCGGGAAGATGCAGGTTCTGCAGCATCGCCACGATACCGAGTCCGGCCAGTGCCAGCACGGTGATCTCGCCCAGCGTGTCATAGCCGCGGAAGTCGACCAGGATGACATTCACCACGTTGCTGCCACCGCCGCCAGGCACGCTGTTTGCCAGGTAGTAGCCGGCGATGGTGTCGTAAGGCCGGGTGAGCACGGCCCAGGCCAGGGCCGCGGTGCCGGCGCCTGCAACCAGTGCAATCGCGCCATCGCGCCAGATGCGCCCCGGACTTTTTTCCGCTGCGCCATGCTGCGGCAGGAAATACAGTGCCAGCAGCAGCAGGACAATGGTGACGATCTCGACCGATAGCTGGGTCAGCGCAAGATCGGGTGCGGAAAACTTCACGAAGGCGAGCGATACCACCAGACCCACCACGCCGATGGTGATGAGTGCGATGAAACGCTGCTTGTGCAACCAGACCGTGGCGAGTGTGGCGATGATCAAGGCGCTGGCGGCGAGCAGGCTGACGGCGTCGAGCGGCAATCCGCTGCGGCTGCCGGTCAGTGGGATGCCGTTTGCCAGCCATGGCGAGACGCCCAGCACTATTGCCGCAATCAGTGTAAGGAACACCTGGCGCTGCAGCGAGCCGGTATCGATCAGACGGGTGATGCCACGCGCCAGCACGATCAGGCCATTCAGCAGGGCATTGTAGACAATGCGCGCATCGAGCTGCCCCAGGTTGCGTTCGTGCCAGGCAAACAGGGGGCGGCGCAGTGCGTAAATCAGCGCACCGCCGGCCAGTGCAATCAGGCTCATGATCAGGGCCGGGTTGATGCCATGCCACAGCGCCAGGTGATACTCGGGCAGCGTGGTTTGCAGCGTGCCTTGTGCGGCCACCGCGAGCAGTGGCGCAACGGTGAGCGCGGGCGCGATGCCAACCACCAGGCACAGCACCACCAGAATTTCCACCGGCACCTTCATCCAGCGCGGCGGCTCATGCGGCGTGCGTGGCAGATCCACCGGCTCGCCGTTGAAGAACACATCGTGAATGAAGCGGATCGAGTAGGCCACGGCCAGGGCGCCCGCCAGGGTGACCAGCGCGGGGAACAGCCAGCCGCTCACCAGGGTTTCTGAGATGTGCATCGCTTCGGCAAAGAACATTTCTTTCGACAGGAATCCGTTCAGCAAGGGAACGCCAGCCATGGCAGCAGCGGCCACCATCGCCAGCGTCGCGGTATAGGGCATGAACTTCCACAAGCCATGCAGGCGCCGCAAATCGCGTGTACCGGTTTCGTGATCGATGATGCCGGCGGCCATGAACAGCGAGGCCTTGAAGGTAGCGTGGTTCATGATGTGAAACACGCCAGCGACAGCCGCGAGCGGCGTCGATAGACCGAACAGCAAGGTGATGAGGCCAAGGTGGCTGAGCGTGGAATAGGCGAGCAGGCCCTTGAGGTCGTGCTTGAACAGCGCGACATAGGCGCCGATCAGCAAGGTGGCCAGCCCCGCGCCGCTGACCAGCCAGAACCACTCCGGGGTACCCGACAGCGCCGGGAATAGGCGAGCCAGCAAAAATACGCCGGCCTTCACCATGGTCGCCGAATGCAGGTAGGCCGACACTGGCGTGGGCGCCGCCATCGCGTGCGGCAGCCAGAAATGGAACGGGAACTGCGCCGACTTGGTGAACACGCCCAGCAGGATCAGCACCAGAGTCGGCACATACAGCGGATGCGCGCGGATATGGTCGCCCGAGGCGAGCACATCGGACAACTCGTAGCTGCCGACAATGTGGCCGAGCAGCAGAAAGCCGCCGAGCATCGCAAACCCGCCCAGGCCGGTCACCGCCAACGCCATACGTGCGCCTTGGCGGGCTTCTTCGCGGTGCTGCCAGTAACTGATCAGCAGGAAGGAGGACAGGCTGGTCAGTTCCCAGAAGATCAATAACTGGATCAGATTCTCCGACAGCACGATGCCGAGCATTGAGCCCATGAACAGCATCAGGTAGCTGTAGAAGCGCCCCATGCTGTCGCGCTCGGACAGGTAGTAACGCGCGTACAGCACGATCAAGAGGCCGATACCGAGGATTAGTCCGGCAAACAGCATAGCGAGGCCGTCGAGGCGGAAGGCGAGATTCAGGCCCAGTGCCGGCATCCAGTCGTGTTGCTGGACCAGGGTGATGCCGGCAAATGGCAGGCCGAGTGACGGTGCAAGCAACAGTATCGACAGCAGCGTGACCGCGCCTGCCGCCCAGGCGGAATGCGAGCGCCCGAAGCGGGATGCCAGGGCGACCAGCACCGCTCCGAAAAAAGGCGTTAAAACTGCGAAAAAAAGCGTCATTGAACGGGAATCTGGATGCAGGCCAGCATCGGCCCGGTGTGTGGCCGGTAGATGCAGCCATTCTAACGTGACTTTGTGCTACCAATAAACCTGAGGCCTGCGGGAGCCAAGTGCCGCGAGGCCGTTAATCGGAGAGAGGGGGCGGTTGTAGTGTGGCAGGAGCCTATGGGACAATGCGCGCTGTCCCGAACATCCATTCCAGCGCCTTCCCGATGTAAGTCCATCGCCTCGTTTTAATTTCTTGTACGTAACCCAGCATGTTCATGCTGGTGCGTGTTTCTGCCTTCAATTTGCTGTTGTGTGTGCCCTCCCGAGGCGGAGGCGTGCTGGCGTTTTGTTTTGAGAAAGTGAAGTCGATGAATTTCCCTGCCTGTCCCAATTATTCCCTGTCGCGCGTCAAACTGTGCGTACTCAGTGGCCTTACCGTCGCGCTGGCACTGGTACCGGAAGCGATTGCCTTCGCGTTCGTCGCGCAGGTACATCCGCTGGTGGGCCTGTATGCCGCTTTTATCATGGGTCTCATTACGGCCGCCTTTGGTGGCCGCCCCGGCATGATCTCGGGCGCAACCGGGGCGCTGGCGGTGGTGATGGTGGCATTGGTGGTCACCCACGGTGTCGAATACCTGTTTGCCACGGTGGTGCTGATGGGACTGCTGCAGATCATTTTCGGGTTGTTCAAGCTGGGAAAATTCATCCGCATGGTGCCGTTCCCGGTGATGATCGGCTTCGTCAATGGCCTGGCCATCGTGATTTTTCTGGCGCAGATGGGGCATTTCAAGCTGCCGGATGCCGCCGGGAATCCCGTGTGGATGACGGGCATGTCGCTGGCCACGATGCTGGGGCTGATCGCGCTGACGATGGCGATCATCTATCTGCTGCCGCGCCTGACCAGGGTCGTTCCATCGGCGCTGGCTGGCATCGTGGCGGTGTCGGCACTGGTGATTTTTTCCGGCATCGATACCAAGACCGTGGGTGACATGGCCTCCATCGAAGGTGGCTTGCCGCAATTCCACCTGCCGCTGGTGCCGTTCACCTGGGAGACGTTGCAGATCATCTTTCCCTACAGCCTGATCCTGGCGGCGATCGGCCTGATCGAATCGCTGTTGACGCTGAATCTGATCGACGAAATGACTGATACCCGCGGCCAGCCCAACCGCGAATGCGTGGCGCAGGGATCGGCCAACGTGATTACCGGATTCTTCGGCGGCATGGGCGGCTGCGCGATGATCGGGCAGAGCATGATCAACGTGAACAATGGGGCAACCCAGCGTCTGTCCGGCATTGCGGCAGCACTGTTCCTGCTGTCGTTCATCCTGTTTCTATCGAGCTGGATCGAACTGATCCCGATTGCCGCACTGGTTGGCCTGATGTTCGTGGTGTCACAAAAAACCTTTGCCTGGGGCAGTTTCAATGCCTTGCGCCGGGTGCCGAAGAGCGATGCGCTGGTGGTGGTGGCGGTGACGGTGATCACGGTGTTCACCGATCTGGCCATTGCGGTCATCACCGGCGTGATCATCTCGGCGCTGGTGTTTGCCTGGCAGCATGCCAGACACATCCAGGTCCGGGTCGGAGTCGAGAGCCACGGCTGGAAGGTCTATGAACTCGAAGGCACGCTGTTTTTTGCTTCCGTCGCAGGCTTTTTGTCCCACTTCACGCCGGCTGAGGACAGTGATGAGGTGGTGATTGACTTTGCCCGGGCCAAGGTGATGGACCACTCTGCCGTGGAAGCGATCGACAGCCTCGCCGAGCGTTATCGAAAAGCGGGCAAGCGCCTGCATCTGCGCCACTTGGCCCCCGACTGTCTGGAGCTGCTGACCAAGGCCAAGGATATGGTGGAAATTGATGTGCGCAGCGACCCGCACTATCACATCGCCGACAACAAGCTGGGCTGATCTGGCAATGTGCGGCGGGAGCGCTTGCAGGGCGTGTCGCTACGCGCCACTCCCATGGCTTTAATGCGGGAATCAAGTTTTTCCGGTTGATGCCGATATGTTTTAGTTGTAATTGCCTGAAAACTAAAATAATTAGAGCGCTGTGCAATTGTCCTTCTCTTCACTGACGTCCCTGCTTCCCCGCTGGCTGATTGCCGGCTTCGCTTTTCTGTTCCTGCTCGTCGTCCTGGTGGTGGGGTCCAGTATTTACTATCTGGACAGCTTGAGAAACGAACTGGGGAGTGTGGTCAATATCCAGATGCAGCGTATCAGTCAGGCGCACGAACTGCGCATGGCGATCCGTGAGCGGATGCTGAGCCTGGACCGGATTTTTCTCGAACACGACCCCTTTGTGCAGGACGAGTTGTACCAGCAGTTCCAGAACCTGGGCGGGCGCGTGATATCGCTGCGGCGTGAACTAGAGCCACGGGCTGAAGACCCGGCTGAACAAAGCATTTTGTCGTCGTTCAGAAGTGAAATTCTTGGGGCTGCAGACAAAACCGATGCCGTTGTGGCGCTTTATCTGGATGGGCGAATGGAAGAAGGGCGCAATTTGCTCCTGCGTGAGGCCATCCCTTCACAGGCTAAAGTAACCGATGCCAGCGATATCTTGCAGGCGTTTTATCGTGATCAAGGCCAGAAGACCGTCGCGCACGCGCGTCAGGTTTACGAGTCGGCTTTCCGGATCGTGATTGGTCTGGGGTTGGGCGCGATTCTGCTGACCTTGCTGACCGCCATGCTGGTGATCCGCCGTATTCTGAAAGATCGTCAGTCGCTGCTCGCCGAGATTGATGTGCGTCGTGATACCGAAGCGGAATTGCTTGTGCTCAGCGGTGACCTGGAAGAAATCGTGGCGACACGGACAGCGCGTTTGCAGGAAACCACCGATTTGCTCAAGGAGGCCCAGCGCATCGGCCAGATGGGTCACTGGGAGTGGGATGTTCTGGAAGACAGCATCAAATGGTCGGATGAGGTCTATCGCCTGCTTGGCTTGAACCAGAAAGCCTCTGTTACAACCTACGACGATTTCCTGCAGACAGTTCACCCGGATGACCGCGACAAGGTGGTCACGGCCATGGAAAAGGCCCTGATCCAGGGGTTCTACCGGACTAGTCACCGCATTCTCTGGGCAGATGGCAGCATTCGTTACATCGAAGGAATGGGGCACGTGAACTATGGCGCGGGCGACCGACCCTTGCGCATGGTCGGCACCTTGCAGGACATCACCGAAGAACAGCGCCTGCAGCAACAGCTGTGGGACCTGGCCCATCATGACAGCCTGACGGGCCTGCCCAATCGCGGCTTGTTGATTGATCGCCTGCAACAGGCAATTGCCAACGCCCATCGCCAGGGCGACACGCTGGCGGTGGCGCTATTCGATCTGGATCGTTTCAAGTTGGCGAACGACAGTCTGGGACACGCCGCCGGAGATCGCCTGCTGGTGGAGGTGGCCAACCGTTTGCGCGGCGCAATCCGTCAAAGCGATATCGTGGCGCGCTTCGCCGGAGACGAGTTTGTTGCGGTGTTCCCAACGGTGGGCTCGCTCGATGAAGCAGCTCAGTTGCTGGAAAAAATACTCGCCAGTTTTGATAGTCCGTGTCAGTTGCATGGCACCGAGTGGCTGATATCGGCGAGTATTGGCGTGGCGTTTTATCCGCGTGATGCGCAGGATGCCCAGGGCCTGCTGCAAGCGGCTGACGAGGCGATGTATGCGGTCAAAGAGGCGGGTCGCAACGGTTACCGCACCTATCAGGCCAGCCTCACCCTGCAGTAAATCGAATGACGGGTTTTCCCTGTCTGCATCGGCTTCCTGGCGATGCGCTTGCGCTATCGTGATGAACAGGTGCAGGTCAGCAGGTTTATGGAGGCACTGTCGAAATAACCGGCTGCCAGTCCGACGGGTTGGTCAGAAGCAGATGGCGGACAAGGATGCTCAGCTGGCCTGGCTGACAATCAGCACATCGCTGCTGGAATATGACAGTACGTGTTTGGTGACGCTGCCGAGCAGCAGTTCTTCCATCACCGACTGGCCGTGCTTGCCCATGACGATCAGATCGGCATCCATCGTCTGCTCGTGTTCCAGAATGTGCAGCGTGGCGGCGCCATGCACGAACTGGCGCGTCAACTGCCGGGCCGGCACGTTCAGTGTGCCAATGAAGGCATCCATCGCTACCTGCGCCGCACTGCGTGCCTGAATCCGGTATTCATGAATCTGGTCGTCATTCATACCGGCGAACCGGAAGGTGCTTTCCAGTTCCACCTCGAATGCATGCAGCAGCACGAAGTCGGCATCGGGCAGCCAGGCATATGCGGTATTGATGGCGGCGGTGGAATGCGCGGAAAAATCGACTGGCGCGAGAATACGCTGGTAGGGTGACTGCGGGCGCTGCCTGACCGCAAGCAATGGACGGCGGGTTTTACTCAGCACCCGCTCGGTGGTGGACCCGAGCAGCAGTTCGACCATGAAATGCGTTCCGCGCGCACCCATCACCAGCAGATCGATCTGGCGCGCTTCAACGAGGTTGGCCAGCGCAGTGAGCGCGGTTCCCTGTACCAGCTCGGTATTGATGGTGTGGCCATGGTTCGTCGCCAGATTTGATGCCAGTTCGTTCAGTTTTTTGTCTGCCTGGCTGAGCAGTTGCGCTTCCAGTGCGGCCGCATCGCCAGGGAGCATGCGGCGCAGAGTGTCGAGTGCCGATCGGCTGACGACATGTGCGAGCGTAAGGCTGGCATCGGGATGGGCCTGAGCAAGCAGCGCGGCACGTTCCAGCGCGTGACGGGCAGGCGCTGAAAAGTCAGTGGCGGCAAGTAGCGTTCGTGTCTGGGTCATGGCGAGTCCGTGGCAAAAGGATCCTATGGGTACATAAGGCATCAAGGTGCGTCATCGAGGTGCGTCGGAATTCTCAATCCGACCAGGCTCACGCGGCCGGCAGCGACTGTGCGTACTACCAACTCCAGCTTGCCCAGTCGGGCACGATCGCCCACCACCGGTTGGCCACGTAGCTTCAAGGCAAGGAATTCCTCAAGCGTAAGCCCTGCCATGGCTTCTGGCAAAGGCAGGTCATACTGTGCCGCCACTGCGTCTACCCGCGCATCTGCACGCAGCACAAAGTCGCCATAGAACTGACGCTTCTCCAGGTAGGCCGGCGTGGCAGGGGCAACCAGCAGATCGCTCAGGGTGACACTGTCTGCCGTCTGCGCGAGCACATACAGCATGTCGCCGGCAATCAGCTTGCCCGCGGCTTCCGGCGCCAATGCCTCGTTTTCCCGCATGATCGCCACCGGTCGCGCTGCGGCGGGCAAGTGCAACGCATTCGCATCCTGCCCCACGAGAGGGACACGCGGAGTCAGCCGATAGCCGAACAAGGCGTGTTTGCCCACCGGATCAGCCGCCAGGTCGTGGCGTTCTGCAGGTTCGGGCGCCGGTGGCACCTGAAGTTTCAGATGGCGGGCCAGTGGGGAGATGGTCCAGCCCTGTATGGTCAGCGAGATCAGCACTACGAAAACGGCGACGTCGAGGATCAGTGCGGCTTCGGGTATTCCGGCGAGGAGCGGAAACAAGGCCAGGATGATGGGCACCGCGCCACGCAGCCCGACCCATGAAATGAATACCTGTTCGCGCCACGGAAAAGGAAAAGGCAGCAGGCATAGCCCGACCGCGATGGGGCGGGCTACGAACATCAGCACCAGCGCGATGCTCAGGGCTGCCGGTGCGTGTCGAACGAGATCGCTTGGCGTGGCGAGCAGGCCCAGCATCAGGAACATGCTGATCTGTGCCAGCCACGCCAGGCCGTTGTGTACCTGCAGGATGTTGGCCGATTCACGCGGATTGCGGTTGGCGACCATGACACCACACAGGTAAATGGCCAGAAACCCGCTGCCGCCCAGCACGGTGGTGAGGCTGTAGAGCAAAAGTCCGCCTGCAAGGATCAGCATGGGATACATGCCGCGCTCGAGCGGCAGGCTGTTGGCCAGCCACACCAGCAGCCTCCCGCCGCCCAGGCCTGCGACCAGTCCGAGGCCCATCTGCTGGACCAGCAGCATCAGTGTTTCCCACCCTGGGCTGGGCTGACTGGTGAGGATGAGTTCGATGAAAGCGATGGTAAGCAATGCCGCCATCGGATCGTTGCTGCCAGATTCGATTTCCAGCGTGGCGGACACCCGTTCCTTCAGCGTCAGCCCTCTGGCATGCAGCAGGGCGAATACCGCCGCCGCATCGGTGGAACCGACCACGGCACCTACCAGCATGCCTTCCAGCCAGCCGAAACCGAGTATCCAGGCAGCGAACAGACCCGTGATCACGCAGGTGATCACAACGCCGAAAGTGGCGAGCACGGCAGCCGGGCGCAGGCTGCTGCGGAAACTTTCGGCGCGGGTATTGAGCCCGCCGTCCAGCAGGATGATGGCGAGCGCTACACTGCCGACTGTATAGGCAATGCCGCTATCGTTGAAGACGATACCCCCGGGGCCGTCCTCGCCGGCCAGCATGCCAACCGCCAGAAACACCAGCAACAGTGGCATGCCGATTCGGTACGAGAGCGCGCTGGCGAGGATGGCCAGCAACAGCAGCACGGCTCCGGCAAGGACAAACTGGTTGATAAGATCCATGATGAAGTTCGCGTTAAGTTGCGTAGGGCACAGGGGTGCACCCCGACTATCGCATGATGACGGTCAGGCATCATGATAACCTTTACGCATGTCGCTCATGCCTGCTCCTGATCATCATGGCGATGACGACCGCCTGATCCTGTGCAATCAGGAAGCCGCCGATGCAGCTTGCCAGCCGAGGTTGACGCCGACGTACGGCTAGTGCTCCCACGAATGCGGATACGGTGAACAGAAGAGCGATTCCCTGATAAATGCTGCTCATGTTTTCGGAAGTGAGCGCAATGGCAGCATGATGTCGGGTCGTACGCGTTTCAGCGTTTCCCACACTTATCACTATGCTGACAGCAGCATGGTGATAATGTAAAAGATACGTTTCAAGTCGCTGTAGCGGTTGGGGCTAACAGGGTGTGTCGCCGTGCACCCTCGGCAAAGGAGCAGAATTTTTAACCATCATGCACGACCTTGCCTTGATCTGGTTCTCGCTTTTTGCCTGCCTTGTCGTGATCGGCATTGCTGGTGTCAGGCTTTCCCGCTACGGCGATACCATTGCCGAGAAAAGTGGAATGAGCCGTGGCTGGGTGGGATTGATTCTGTTGGCGACGGTCACGTCACTGCCTGAACTGGTGACCGGGGTGTCTGCTGTTACGGTTGCCAACGTGCCTGACATTGCCGTGGGCGACATAATGGGCAGTTGCGTGTTCAACCTGCTGATCATCGTGTTGCTGGACTTTCTGTATCGCAAGGAATCGGTCTATACGCGGGCGCGGCAGGGCAACATATTGTCTGCGGGCTACGGCATTGCTCTGATCGGTTTCGCCGGATTCAATATACTTTTCTACCGTGAAGGCATGGCCCCTTCCATCGGCCATGTCGGCCTCTACACCCCCGTCATTATGCTGCTGTATCTGCTGGCCATGCGCTCGCTCTATCAGTACGAAAAGGCGAAAGTCAGCGAGTACGTGGAAGACCGTGTCGAGCTTCATCCTGACATGAGCTTGAAGCAGGCGGTACAGGGCTATGTCATGGCCGCGATTGCGGTAGTGGCGGCCGGCATCTGGCTCCCCTTTATTGCCAAGGACCTGGCCGCAGTGATGGCGTGGGAGCAAAGCTTTGTCGGTACACTGTTTGTCGCCGCTGTGACCTCCGCGCCAGAAGTTGTGGTCACTGTAGCCGCCCTGCGTCTGGGCGCGGTGGATCTGGCCATCGGCAACCTGTTTGGCAGCAACCTGTTCAATATCGCTATTCTGGCCATCGACGATCTGCTCTACCTGCCGGGCCCGCTGCTGGCTGATGTGTCTCTCGTTCACGCCACCTCCGCCTTTTCCGCCATGATGATGAGCGGACTGGCCGTGGTCGGTTTGGCGCTGCGACCCGTGTCGCGTGTCTTCCGCACAGTGAGCTGGATCAGCCTGCTGCTGCTGATTATTTATTTGCTCAATATGTGGTTCCTGTATCTGCATGGCTGATCACACTGCAAAACCGAAAACTGACTGGCACTGCCTGAGTGGTGAGGCCGCCGCTGAACGCCTCGACAGCGACCTGCATCAAGGCCTGTCTATCGAAGCGGCTACCGCTGGACTGGTGCAACATGGCCCCAACGCCCTGACGGAAACCAGCCGTCGCCACCCGCTTGCCATGCTGGCCGCACAGTTCACCGACTTCATGATCCTGGTGCTGATTGCTGCCGCGGTAATCGCCGGCCTGGTCGGCGAGCCGCAGGACAGCATTGCCATCGTGGTGATCGTCTTGCTTAACGGCCTGCTGGGCTTCGTCCAGGAATACCGCGCCGAGCGTGCGATGGCCGCGCTCAAGCAAATGGCTGCACCGATGGCAAGCGTGATCCGTGCTGGCAAGATTCACCTGGTCCCGGCGCCTGAGCTGGTGCCGGGTGATATCGTCAAGCTGGAAGCCGGCAATATCGTGCCGGCTGACCTGCGTTTGCTGGAACTGTCTTCACTCAAGGTAAACGAGTCCGCACTGACCGGCGAATCGCAGGCGGTCGAGAAACAGGTGGCGCAACTGCAGGAGGCCGAATTGCCCCTGGGTGACCGCTTCAACCTGGCCTTCAAGGGCACGGTGGTGACCTATGGCCGGGCGCGCGGTCTGGTGGTGGGCACCGGTATGCAAACCGAGCTGGGCAAGATTGCCGCGCTACTGTCTGGTGAATCCGTCAAGACGCCTCTGCAAAAACGTCTGGCACGTTTTGGCCAGAATCTGGCGCTGGTGGTGCTCGCAATTTGCGTCATCATTTTTATAGCCGGCTGGCTGCGTGGCGAACCACCGCTGGTGATGCTGCTGACCGCCATCAGCCTCGCCGTTGCTGCGATTCCTGAGGCCTTGCCTGCGGTGGTGACCATTTCTCTCGCGCTGGGGGCGGCGCGCATGGTCAAGCAAAACGCGCTGATTCGCCGTTTGCCTGCGGTGGAAACACTGGGTTCGGTCACCTATATCTGTTCCGATAAAACCGGCACGCTCACGCTGAATCAGATGCACGTCGATTGCGTGCTGGCCGGTGGCGTCAACCGTCCTGGTTTGCAAGGAGTAGAGAGCTCACCCTGGCGCGAGTTGGGCATGGCGATGGCGCTGTGCAACGATGCGGTGATCGATGCCGCCGGAGAATTGGCCGGCGACCCAACTGAAACGGCGCTGCTTGTTGCCGCGAAGGAGGCCGGATTCAACAAGACTGCGCTGCAGGAAGGTTTTCCGCGCGTGGCTGAAATCCCTTTCGATTCCGATCGCGCACGCATGAGTACGCTGCATCGGGAGGACGAGGCCGTTCTGGTACTGGTGAAGGGCTCACCCGAGGGTGTGCTGCCGTTGTGTGTCGATCAGCTTTCGGTACACGGGACAGGCCCAATCGATCATGCTGCGTTACAGGACGAGGCCGAAGCGTTGGCCAAGCAGGGCTTGCGCGTACTAGCCTTCGCATTGCGGCGTCTGCCACACATACCGGATGCAATTGATGTGGCCACGGTGGAAACCGGGCTCACGTTCATCGGCCTGGCGGGCCTGATCGATCCGCCCCGGCCCGAGGCCGCCGAGGCCGTGGCGGCGTGCAAGGCCGCCGGCATCATTCCGGTCATGATCACTGGCGACCATCCCGCCACCGCGCGCGCGATTGCCCATCGACTCGGCCTCATCAAGGACGGCGGCAAGGTGCTGACCGGCGGCAAGCTGGCGCATTTGTCACTTGAAGCGTTTGAGCGCGAGGTGGAGTCCGTCCGGGTCTATGCGCGCATCAACCCGGAACAGAAAATCAAGATCGTGCAGGCCTTGCAGGCTAAAGGCGAGTTTGTTGCGATGACAGGCGATGGCGTGAACGACGCGCCGGCACTGAAAATGGCCGACATTGGCATCGCCATGGGCAAGGGTGGTACCGACGTGGCACGCGAGGCAGCGCATATGACTTTGCTGGACGACAACTTCGCCACCATCGTCCATGCGGTGCGCGAAGGCCGCCGCATCTTTGACAACATCCGCAAGTTCGTCAAATACACCATGACGAGCAATTCCGGCGAAATCTGGACCATCTTTCTCGCGCCATTTCTCGGTTTGCCGATTCCCTTGCTGCCGATACACATCCTGTGGATCAACCTGGTGACTGACGGCTTGCCCGGTCTCGCGCTGGCCAATGAACGCGCCGAGCCCAACATCATGCAACGGCCACCGCGTCCTCCCAGGGAAAGCATCTTCGCCCACGGCATGTGGCAGCACATGCTGTGGGTCGGTTTGCTGATGGGGGCTGCGTCATTGTTGACCCAGGCCTGGGCGATTCATATCGGCTCCGCGCATTGGCAGAGCATGGTGTTTACCGTGCTTACGCTTTCTCAACTGGGCCATGTGCTGGCGATCCGTTTCGAACGTGACTCGCTCTTTACCCGGGGAATGTTCTCCAATCCGATGCTGATCGGCGCATTGCTGCTCACCTTTATCTTGCAAATGGCCGTGCTCTATGTGCCTTGGTTCAATTCCATTTTCAAGACCGAGCCGCTCGGCTTGGGGGAGTTGCTCTTTTGCCTGGCTATGTCCTCGATCGTGTTTTTTGCAGTTGAAGTGGAAAAATGGCTGGTGCGGCGCGGATGGTTGTACCAAAACATTTAATGGCTTGTTGGCCAGGCTACGCACACTGGCAGGACTGAGCATTTCCGTTTTTGGAAAAGCAGCAAACTGCAGGAAATCGGGTGGACACCTATATCTTGCATACGGGGTGCTTTGGGCTGGCCAGTGGGCTGGTGGCTCCGTGTGCTGTGCGCAAAATTCCCGCTCGCGTCTGGCACGGAGCTGTGCTTAAGTGAGGACATGGCTTGGCCAGGAAATGGCCGTAATCCCGGTAGCGCGCAATTACTTTTGTACAAAATCAGTTTGTTATAATGAACCGATGACCTCACCAACCAAAAAAGCATCTGCCGCAATGCAGTCCACCCCCGCTGTGTCTTCTGCGTCATGGATGGCGCCGTCTGCAGTGGTGTTCGGTGAAACCCTGGTTGATCAGTTTCACGATCGCGAAGTGCTGGGAGGGGCACCGTTCAATGTGGCGTGTCACCTGGCGGCACTGGGCTCACACCCTGTTCTGGTTACACGTGCCGGCAAGGATGCGCTGGGCGAACACCTGATGCAGGTGATGAGCGAGCGCGGCATGGATATGCGCGGTGTGCAGAGCGACCCATCGCGCCCTACCGGGCGGGTTGTGGTAACCGAGCATGCCAAGGGCCATGTGTTCGATATTCTTCCAGACCAGGCCTACGATCATATCCACGTCAGCATGGCGCGCATGGCGGCGATGTCAGCTCATCCGACTTTGGTTTATTTCGGCACGCTGGCGCAGCGTGGGGAGTCGCGGCGTGCATTGCGTGAGCTGCTGACAGCGGTGGATACGCGTGCCTTTCTCGACGTCAATCTGCGCGACCCGTGGGTCGATCCCGATGTTCTTGAGTGGTCGCTGCAGCACGCGACGGTGGCGAAAATGAATGATGACGAACTGGTGCGCATCAGTGCCATGTTTTCGTTGGCAGGAGCCTCGTCTGAGGCATGTGCCGCCGCGCTCATTTCAACGTTTGATTTGCAGCGCATTGTGGTGACCCGCGGGGCGGGTGGTGCCTGGACGCTGGATCGCGCCGGCCGGCTGGAAGAAGTGACAGGACAGCCACTGCCGAATATGGTGGATGCCGTGGGCGCAGGTGACGGCTTCGCTGCCGTCTTCATGCTGGGGATGTTGCACCAGTGGCCGGTTGCCAGTCGCCTGGCACGCGCCGATATGTTTGCCCGTGCCATTTGTGGAATCCGGGGTGCGGTGCCTGCCACCCAGGATTTTTATGCCCTGTTCATCCGTGACTGGAAGCTCGAACAGGAGGCAGTGCATGCGTGATCTGTATGTTCTGATGTTGAGCATGCATGGCCTGATGCGCGGGCACGAACTGGAATTGGGGCACGACGCCGATACGGGCGGACAAACTTTATATGTGATCGAACTGGCGCGTGCGCTGGGACGGAACGCACGGGTCGAGCAGGTGGACGTGCTGACGCGTCTGGTGGATGATCCTGACGTGTCGTCAGACTACGCGGCAACAAGCGAGGTGCTGGGCGACAAGGCCCGGCTGGTCCGTTTGCCGTTTGGCCCCAAGCGCTATGTACGCAAGGAAAGCCTGTGGAATCACCTCGACCAGATGGTTGACCGCACGATCAATTACCTGCGGCAACAGCCGCGCTTGCCGGATATCATCCACAGCCACTACGCCGACGCAGGCTATGTCGGCGTGCAGTTGTCACAACTCCTGGGGATTCCGCTGGTGCACACCGGCCATTCGCTTGGACGTTGCAAGCGCCAACGTCTGCTCGATCATGGCCGTAAGGCGCAGGCGGTTGACCGTCAGTTCAATTTCAATCGCCGCATCGCGGCAGAAGAAGCGGTGCTGGCGCATGCGTCGCTGGTTGTCACCAGCACCCCTCAGGAAAGCAGTGAACAATACGGGCTTTACGAGAATCACCAGCCCGCACGCATGGTAGTGATTCCGCCCGGAACCGATACGTCGCGCTTTGCCCCGCCTAATAAGGTGGCAATTCCCGCACACGTTCCACCACTAGTCGACCGGTTTTTTTCGCAGCCGAAAAAACCGCTGATCCTCACGATTTGCCGACCCGAAGTCCGCAAGAACCTGCGTCGCCTGGTGGAGGCCTTTGGCGAATCTCCCGAACTGCGCGAGCGCGCCAATCTCGCCATCGTGGCGGGCCATCGCGACGATATCCGCACCATGGATGAGGCTCAGGCACACGTATTGACCGATCTGCTGCTGGATGTGGACCGCTACGATCTATGGGGCAGTGTGGCGCTGCCCAAGCAGCATCAATCCGATGATATTCCTGCGCTATACCGCCTGGCGGCACAGCGACGCGGTGTGTTCGTCAATCCTGCTTTGACCGAGCCGTTTGGTCTCACCCTGATCGAGTCGGCCGCAAGCGGTTTGCCGGTGGTGGCAACGCACGACGGCGGCCCGCGTGACATTCTGGGACATTGTGAAAACGGCGTGCTGATCGATCCACTGGATAGCGCAGCCATTGCCCGCGGCTTGCTGGAAGTGCTGTCGGATGCACGGGCCTGGCAGCGCTACGCGCGTCGTGGCATCAGTGGCGTGGCTAACCACTACACCTGGGATGCACACGTCGAAAAATATCTGAAGGCGGTCGATAGCGTGGTGCACCGTTCCCGCAAGCAGGTGCGGCGCGCGCGCGTTGAGCAACGTCCGGAGCTCAACCCCATGCCGTATGTGCAGCGTCTGCTGGTGAGTGATATCGACAATACCCTGATCGGCGACCGTGACGGGCTGACCGCACTGACTCAATTGCTGCGCGAACGACCGCGCAGTTTCGGATTCGGGGTGGCTACCGGCCGTCATCTGCCGAGTGCGCTTAAAGTATTGCAGCAGGAGCGGGTGCCGCTGCCCGACGTGCTGATTACCGCTGTTGGCACCGAGATCCACTATGGGCCCGATGTACGTCCCGATATGGGCTGGATGCGTCATATCCAGCACTTGTGGCGGCGCGAAACCCTGGTGGCTCTGTTGGCGGACATACCGGGTTTGACCCTGCAGTCGGATGACCAGCAAAGCCCACTCAAGCTGAGCTTCAACGTCGATCCGCAAGCGGTCCCCAGCCTGCGTGATCTGGAAATGCGTTTGCGGCAGGCGCGCCTGCACGCCAACCTGATCTATTCCCACGATGCCTTTCTTGACGTGCTGCCGATCCGCGCGTCCAAGGGGCAAGCCATTCGCTATCTGGCATACAAATGGGGGTTGCCGTTGCACGATTTTCTGGTGGCAGGGGATTCGGGAAATGACCTGGAAATGTTGATAGGCGACACCCGTGCGGTGGTGGTGTCCAACCATAGTGCCGAACTGGAAAAACTGCGGGGTCATGAGCAGGTGTATTTCGCGAGCACGCCCTGTGCGTCGGGCATTCTTGAAGGGATGACCCACTACAGATTCACCTGGAAGCGTGCAGCGGTTCCGCAGCTGGAAACGGTTTGAGCCGGGGACAACCCGTTTCGCAATGACCCGTTTGCTGGCGGGTCCACCCGATCAGTCCCCCCTGTAACCTAAACGGAAGGAATGCGTTCTGGATTCCCTGAATACCCTCTTGCAACCATTCGGTGACTGGCGAAGTGTGGCGGTCACGGTGTCCCACGTACTGATTATCCTGGCCTTGTCGTGGCTGGCCTTGCGGCTGTCGCGCAAGGGGCTGGGCCGGCTGCTCCAGCACATGGAACTGGACCAGAGCGACCTGGAGCGGGTCAAACGGCTGAAAACGCTCGAGCAGGTGTTTCGCTACATCGCCACCGTGCTCATTACCCTGATCGCGATCATGCTGGTGTTGAGCGAGGTGGGCATATCGATCGCGCCAATACTAGCCGCCGCTGGCGTGCTGGGCATAGCCATCGGGTTTGGCGCACAGAGTCTGGTGAAAGACTATTTCACCGGCTTGTTCCTGCTGCTGGAAAATCAGGTGCGGCAGGGCGATGTGGTCGAGGTCGCTGGCAAAGGCGGACTGGTTGAGGAAATGACACTGCGCTATATCCGCTTGCGCGACTATGAAGGCAGCGTACATTACATTCCCAATGGCACCATCGATACGGTGACCAATCGCAGCCGCAGCTTTGCTTATGCAGTGATCGATATCGGCGTGGCGTATCGCGAGAACATCGACGATGTCTATGCCGTGATGAATCAGGTGGCAGTTGAATTACGCGCTGCTGCGGAATTTGCTGACAAGATCGAGGAAGACCTGGAAATCGCGGGAGTCGATCAATGGGGCGATTCTGCCGTGGTGATTCGTTGCCGCTTCAAGGTCAAGCCGCTGGAACAGTGGGGTGTACGGCGGGCATATTTATATCGCCTGAAAAAAGCATTTGACGCAGCCGGGATTGAAATTCCCTATCCCCATCTCACCGTATACGCCGGCCAGCCCAAGCACGGGCAGGCTGCTCCGTTACCTCTGGCGTTGCAGCGTCAGGACAGCTAGCCGGCGGGAGAACGCGCGTGAGGCCCGCGTGTGGGCTCAGAGCTCGGACAGTGGCTTTTGCGCATCCTGAATATTGACCGAACCCATACGCTCGATCACGGCGGTGAGATCCTGGTTGAGGCGTGCGAGGGTTGCGTCGGGCAACTGGTCCAGCGCATGGGTCAGAATACCGGTCAGTGGCTGGGGAGCCAGAGCCAGGGACTTCTCTCCTGTGTCGGTAAGGTATAGGCGGACGACACGCTGGTCGGGCATGTTGCGCTCGCGACGAACCAGGCCGACCTTTTCGATCTTGTCGAGCAGGTTGCTGGCAGTGGAGGTGTGGATGGACAAGGCTTTGGCCAGTTCGGATACTCTCATGCCGGGCTGCTGGCGCAGCGTGGCCATGACCCAGATCTGGGCACCGCTGACGCCACAGGCTTTTTCAACCACCTGAAAATGCTGGCGCACTGCACCAAAAATTACACGGAACTGTCGCAGGGCTTCGCCTGCAGCAGGAGAGTGGGCATTCACCTCAATGTTTCCAGATGGGGCTGTCGTCGTCATGGTGTGCTGTCACAATCCGTCTTCATTACCTGCATCCAAAGCGCCCGTACGTCAGCGCGCACATTTTCCATGGCGGCGGCTGGCAGACGTGCAAATTCTGCGCCGCGAAGCTTGAGGGCATGCTGCTGACGACGCAGTTCGCGATAGGCATTGGCGGCAGCTTGTGCAATATCAGGCGGGATCAGTCCCGACTCACCGGCGCGTATGAGCAGCGCGATATTTCCGGCATTGTCGGCCAGTTCGGGATGGCCGTGGCTGTCACGCAGCACCAGATACTGCACGCAGAATTCAACGTCAACGATGCCGCCGCTGTCGTGCTTGAGGTCAAACAGATCGGTTTGATTGACGTGACCGGCGTGCATTTTCTCGCGCATGGCCAGCACTTCCTTGCGCAGGGTGTCAGCGTCGCGTGGCGTGCACAGCACCTCACGGCGCAAGGCCTCGAAGATTTCGCCTATTGCCGCATCGCCGCACACAAAGCGTGCACGCGTCAGCGCCTGGTGCTCCCAGACCCAAGCGTGACTCAGCTGGTAATCACGGAAGGCTTCGGTTGAACTCACCAGCAATCCCGACGCGCCATCCGGGCGCAGCCGCAGATCGGTTTCATACAGTGTGCCGGCCGGGGTCAGGGTGCCGAGCCAGGTGTTGAGGCGCTGTGCCAGCCGCGCATAGGTGGCCTGCGCATGCTCGTCGTCATCGTCGTACAGAAACACGATGTCGAGGTCGGAGGCGTAACCCAGTTCCTTGCCGCCAAGTTTTCCATAGCCGATGATCGCAAAGCGTGGAATGTCGCGGTGACGCGTTTTCAGCCCGGTCCAGCAACGATCGAGGGTTTCGGCAAGCAGCAAATCGGCCAGATGGGACAGGTGGTCGGACAGCGCTTCAACCGTGAAATGACCGGCCACATCCTGTGCCAGCAGACGCAGCGTCTGCACCTGCTTGAAGTGGCGCAGCGCATCCATCTGTGCTTCGGTGTCGCCGGGATGGGTGTCGAGTTCGTCGTGTAGCTGGACGGCGCGCCGTGTCCAGTCGGGCACGCGCAGCAGGTGTTGCGGCGCGATCAACTCGTCCAGCAATTGCGGCTGGCGCGTGAGCATCTGCGCCGCCCAGGGGCTTGCCGCCAGCAGCCGGACCAGCTGCAGCAGCGCCGCCGGATATTCGGCGAGCAGCGCCAGATAAGTGGAGCGGCGTGTAATCGCCTGCATCAGCGCAGCAAATCGTTCCAGCGTGGCCGCCGGATCGGGCTGTCCGCCGATGACCTCGAGAGCGGGCGGCAACAGTGCGTTGAGCCGCAACTGTGTCGACTCGGCCAGGTGCGCGGCATGGTGGCGCAGCGCATCGAGCGTCGCCAGCACCCGGGCCGGATCGGCGTAACCGGCATTTTCCAGCAGCGCATGCAGCGTGTCGGCATCCTCGGCACCTGAGCAGACGGCGGTGAGCGGATGGCTGTCCTGATCGGTGTGCGGTGCGGCAAACATCTGGTCGAAGTGGCGCGTGACCTTGTTGCGGTGCTCGTCGAGCTTGACGACCAGCGTGGCGTAGTCGGGCAGATTCATCGCCTCGGCCAGCATCGACCGTGATTCGGCATCGTCCGGCAGCAGCTGGGTTTGCGCATCGTCCAGATACTGAATGCGATGTTCCAGGCGGCGCAGAAAGTCATAGGCTGCAACCAGTTCCTGCTGCGCATCCGCCATCATCAGCCCGTTTTCCACCAGTTCGCCCAACACGGTGAGGGTGGGACGTTGTTGCAGGGCGGGGATCTGACCGCCGCGGATGAGTTGGAATACCTGCGCCGTAAACTCGATTTCGCGGATGCCGCCCGGCCCGAGTTTGACGTTGTGCGCCATCTCACGGCGTGCGACTTCGCGCCGGATCTGCACATGCAGATCACGAATCGCGGCGAATGCACCGAAGTCGAGATATTTGCGAAACACGAACGGTCGCACGATGGCTGCCAGTTCATCGTGGTGGCCACCGGTAAGCGGGCGCGCCTTGATCCAGGCGTAGCGCTCCCACGGGCGTCCCTGTGCGACCAGATAGTCTTCCAGCATGGCGAAGCCCATCGCAAACGGCCCCGACTCGCCCCACGGGCGCAGCCGCAGATCGACCCGGAAAACGTAGCCGTCGGCGGTGTTTTCCGATAGCGAGGCCGCCAGTTTGCGCCCCAGGCGGATGAAGAAATCGTGGTTGGTAAGCGGGCGGATTTTGGCTTCTGGATCGTCGCTGGTGGTGTTGCCTTCTTCCGGGTAGAGGTAGATCAGGTCGATGTCGGACGACACGTTGAGTTCGCCGCCGCCGAGCTTGCCCATGCCGACAACAACCATCTGTTGTGGCGTGCCGTGTTCGTCTCGCGGCTCGCCGTGGCGCACGGCAAGTGCCGCGTGGTGAAAATCAAGCGCGGCGCCTATGCATATTTCGGCCAGGTTGCTGTAGGCAGCAGTCACTTCAGTCAGATCGGCTGTACCCGCCAGATCGCGTGCGGTAGTAATCAGCCAGACGCGCTGCCGCAGTTGCCGCAGGCGTTGATCGAGTGCGGTTTCATCGGTGTACGGTGGCTCGGACAGAAACGCCTGCATGGCCTCGCGGGTGCAGGCGTGATCGAGCAGCTCTGCCACCGCGTCGGCAAGCTGCGGCTGCGCGGCCAGCAGACGGCTGCCATAGCGGGAACAACGGGCAATACGCTCAAGGGCTGGATGGGTCATGGCTCAGGATAGGGCGCCTGGGTTAGGATGGCTTGGTTTAAAATCAATCGTTATCACAACACGCTCACAAGTTAAGGAGATTGTATGGCAGCCATCGAGTCGATACTGACCGAAACCCGTGTTTTTCCACCCGATGAAGCATTCGTCAAACAGGCGAATGTGTCCGGGATGGCGGCCTATCAGGCTTTGTGCAAGCAGGCTGAAACCGACTATGAAGGATTCTGGGCCAATCAGGCGCGCCAGACCATCACCTGGAACAAGCCGTTTACCCGCACGCTCGACGAATCGAAGGCGCCGTTCTACAAGTGGTTCGAGGATGGCGAGCTGAATGTCTCCTACAACTGCCTCGACCGTCATCTGGTCACCCGCGGCGACAAGACTGCGCTGATTTTTGAAGCCGACGACGGCGCGGTGACCAAGGTCACCTACAAGCAGCTGCACGCGCGTGTCTGCCAGTTTGCCAATGGCCTGACCTCGCTTGGCGTAGTGGCGGGCGACCGCGTCATCGTCTATATGCCGATGAGCATCGAAGCGGTGGTGGCAATGCAGGCCTGCGCGCGCATCGGTGCGATTCACTCGGTGGTGTTTGGCGGCTTCTCGTCGAAAAGCCTGTTCGAGCGTATTGATGATGCCAAGGCAAAAATCATCATCACCGCCGACGAATCGCTGCGCGGCGGCAAGGCGGTGCCATTGAAGCGTGCCGTCGACGATGCACTGGTGATGGGCGACACTTCGTGTGTCGAGCACGTGATCGTGTATCGCCGCTCCGGTGGCGAGGTCAACTGGGGTACGCGCGACCTGTGGTGGCACGAACTCACCCAGACCCAGGCCGAAACCAGCGAGCCGGTGTGGGTCTCCGCCGAGCATCCGCTGTTCATTCTTTATACCTCGGGCTCGACAGGCAGGCCCAAGGGCGTGCAGCATTCCAGCGGCGGCTATCTGCTCGGCGCCATCCTGTCGATGCAGTGGGTGTTTGACGCCAAGCCCGATAGCGATGTCTACTGGTGTACCGCCGATGTCGGCTGGATCACCGGCCACACTTATGTCACGTATGGCCCGCTGGCGCTGGGCATGACCGAAGTGATTTTCGAGGGAGTTCCCACCTATCCGCACGCCGGGCGCTTCTGGGAGACCGTCGAGAAGCACAAGGTCACCACCTTCTACACTGCGCCGACCGCGATTCGCAGCCTGATCAAGTTGGGGGCCAGCCAGCCGGCCAAGTTCGACCTGTCCTCGCTGCGCCTCTTGGGCACCGTGGGCGAGCCGATCAACCCCGAAGCCTGGATGTGGTACCACGAGGTCATCGGTGGCGGGCGCTGCCCGATTGTCGATACCTGGTGGCAGACCGAAACCGGTGCCAACATGATTGCGCCCTTGCCCGGCGCGGTGCCGACCAAACCCGGCTCCTGCACCCTGCCGCTGCCCGGCATCATGACCGCGATTACAGACGAGCTGGGCCATCCGGTGGAAAAGGGCCAGGGTGGCTTTCTGGTGATCACGCGGCCTTTCCCCTCGCAACTGCGTACCTTGTGGGGTGATCCGGAGCGTTTTCTCAAGACCTATTTCCCCGAGGAGCTTGGCGGCAAAACCTATCTCGCCGGCGATTCGGCGCACCGCGACCAGGACGGTTATTTCTGGATCATGGGCCGCATTGACGACGTGCTGAACGTGTCCGGCCACCGTCTCGGCACCATGGAGATCGAATCCGCACTGGTGTCCAACCCGCGCGTGGCCGAAGCTGCCGTGGTGGGGCGGCCGCACGACATCAAGGGCGAAGCGGTGGTGGCGTACGTGGTGCTGAAGGGCGCGCGCCCGAGCGGTGAGGAGGCGCACAACATTGCCGTTGAATTGCGCAACTGGGTGGCCAAGGAAATTGGGCCCATCGCCAAGCCAGATGAAATCCGCTTCGGCGACAACCTGCCGAAAACCCGCTCCGGCAAGATCATGCGGCGCCTGCTGCGGGCGCTTGCCAAGGGCGAGGAAATCACCCAGGACATCTCCACCCTGGAAAACCCGGCGATCCTGGATCAATTGAAGGAAGCGGTGAAGTAAGTCCAGCAGGGGGAGGTGGGGGATGGGTGCTCAACAGGTGCTTGAATCCCCGCTTTAGCGCCCTAAGCTTAGATTAAGAAGCGTCTTATTCACATCCCAGGAAAGGGAAATTATGTCTCACTACCATGCAGTCGTCTGGCTTGATCACAATGAAGCCCATGTCATACATATCAGCCCGGATGATGTCGAGAAATCCGTGGTGAGTCCGGCCACGCCACACCGCAATCTCCACCGCAAGCGCGGCTCGGTCAGCGGTAGTCGTCAGCCTGAAGACCAGCATTACTATCATGAGATCGTGGAAGCCATGAAAGGCGCTGCCGAGGTCCTGATCGTCGGCCCCGGCCAGGCCAAGCTTGAGCTGATCAAGCATATTCACGCCCACGACCATGCGGCCGCCGAACAGGTGGTTGGGGTGGAAACGGTGGATCATCCGAGCGACGCCCAAGTGGTGGCGTATGCCCGCAAGTACTTCGTGGCCAAGGACCGGATGCTGTCGCAGTAACCGAGCGTATTTCCATTCTTCAGGAAGGGATGTTCGGGAAAAGCACTCTGCGGGGTGCTTTTTTTGTCGGAATTTTTTACGGATTTGAATGTTTGAGGCTTTGTAAACTGGTAAGAGCGCGTTATTTTTCCCAACAAAAACAAACGAAAAAACGTATATTTTTGGCTGGTCGCTGCTTTTGGTATGTATTTTGCGTCTCAAGTGGGGCGAATTATAACAAGCTGTAATAACACGCATGCATTCACTTCAACGCAGAGTGAAGGAATGCAACGAAGTATCCAGTTCAAACGGAATGGAGGAAGTTATGACGTATCAAAAAATCAATCGCAAGCTGTTTGGTGCGCTGCTGGCCGCGGGAATGATGGGGGCTGTTTCGCAGGCTTACGCCGCTAAACCTGCGCCTGCACCTACATCTGGTTATTGTTCAGGCGGCACAGCGACAGAAGGCATCAGTGCTGGAAACATGACGTTTAATAGCATTAATGCAAATGATTGCTATGGCATGGTCGCAGGCAATATTTCGGGCACGGGCAGTGGCGGCAATGATGGCCCGGCGGAACTCAATAACATGAGTTGGGGTACGGGTTGGACGTATTTTGATTCGACGGACGCCAAGAGCGGCGCAGCCTTCATGGGATTGCAGTTTTCAGTTACGGCAGTGGATGGATCTCCTGGTACGTGGACGCTTACAGGTACGGATACGAATGCGGGAGCCCCGTTGAATTTCCCAACCTCACTGGATTTTGCGGTGGGTCTGAAGGCTGGTAGCGAATATGCCTTGTGGGGTTTTGATAATGCATTGGTTAATAGTGGCGCGAATAGCGGCACTTTTAGTATCGTGTTCACCAACGGTGGTGGAAACAACCCGGACCTGTCCCATTTGATCGTATTCGGGCGTGAGGCCAGCGGTGGGTCGATTGCTGCCATCCCCGAACCCGAAACCTACGCCATGCTGTTGGCTGGTCTGGGTCTGGTTGGATTTGCTGCACGTCGCAAGTTGTCCTGAAGTACATTGGTATGACAAAAAAGCGCTGCTTGGCCGGCGCTTTTTTCATGGGCGGTTGTTAAGGCGATTTGTGAGTGGACATGGGCGGCTGCGCATCGGTTTAAGGCGATTTTCTGTAACTGTATGAAAATAAACAAAAATAAAACAAGCTGTTTTTGGCTCAACCCCTAAAGTCCGTCGAAATTTCGTCGTTACTGTTGATAACCTGTACAAGGGCAAACCCATCGCGAGGTGGGGACGCAAAGCTTCCGGTCTTGTAAAAGATAGCGGGGTTGCCGAAGAAAATCGTTTTTTGGCTGGTGCGTTGGTCCCTGATTCAGGCAGTTTTTTGAACCAGGAGCCTCCATGTCGCACCACTGTCCATTTCCCGTCCGTTCAACCAATAGCCGCTGCAGCTACCAGACAGGTAGCGCGCCGGGTTTTACCTTGTGCCTTGCTTTGGTGGCGGCCTTGATGGGCTATGCGGGTTTGAGCCATGCGGCACCATTCGGCAAGGCGGGGGGCAATGACAAAGCAGCAGCACCTGCAGTTGCCCCTGCGAAGGTCCAGCCCTATTTGGGGTGGGCCAAGGGACGCTTGCTGGTGGCACCGCGTGCCGGTTTGCCTGCGGGTGAATTCGATCAGGCCTTGAAGCCATTCAAGGGCCGCTCCAAAGGCTATATTCGGCAATTGAATACGCATGTCGTCGAATTGCCTGCCGGTGCCGATGAACTGGCGACCATGAAGGAGATGCGCAAGAACCGCCACCTCAAATATGTCGAACTGGATATGGCCGTGGTTCATGCCGGGTCGGTGACCGATCCGGCCTACGGCAACAGTTGGGCGCTGCCGAAAATCCAGGCACCCACGGCGTGGGACAGCGCCAATGGCAGCGGTGTCACGGTCGCCATCCTGGATACCGGGGTGGATGGCACGCATCTGGATCTCGCCGCAAACATGGTGCCTGGCTGGAACGTGTTCGACAATAATACCAACACGGCGGACATACATGGCCATGGCACCTCGGTGGCCGGGGTGGTGGCGATGGCGGCGAATAATGGTGCAGGCAGTGCAGGTGTTGCCTGGGGCGCCAGGATCATGCCGGTCCGCATTGCCGATCCCAATGGCTATGCGTACTGGAGCACGGTGGCGCAGGGGATCTACTGGGCGGCCGATCATGGCGCCAAGGTGGCGAACATCAGCTACAACGGTGTATCGAGCAGTTTGACCGTTCAAGCGGCGGCGCAATATATGCGCAGCAAGGGCGGAGTGGTGGTTGTGGCTGCAGGCAACAGTGGTGCGCTGGAAGCCGTTGCGGCCAGTGATATGTTGTTGGCGGTGGCGGCAACGGACAAGAATGATGCGCGCGCCAGCTTCTCCAGTTACGGTGCTTATGTCGACCTGTCGGCACCTGGCGTGAGCATCTATACGACGACGCGAGGTGGCGGTTATGCCAATGCGTCGGGCACCTCGTTTGCCAGTCCGGTGGTGGCCGCTACGGCGGCATTGATATTTTCGACCAACAGCAAGCTGGGCCCCGCCGATGTCGATCGTTTCCTGACCGGGAAGAGCGTCGATCTCGGCACGTCGGGTTACGATCAATACTACGGTTTTGGTCGCGTCAACGCGGCAGCGGCGGTTCAGGCAGCCAGGCCGACGGCTATGGTCGATACCCAGCCCCCATCAGTCAGCATCACGTCACCCACGGGTGGACGGGTATCCGGCGTGGTGCCGATTGATATCGAGTCTTTCGACAATGTGGGCGTCACGCGCGTCGAGCTTTACGTGAACGGTCAATTGCTCGCCACGGACGAACTGGCACCGTTTGCATTCGCCTGGGATACCACTAGCAAGTCTGATGGCAGTTATAGCCTGAGAGTGCAGGCGGTGGATGCAGCGGGCAACCGCAGGGAGTCGCAACCCGTTACAGTCACGGTTGGCAACGACAGTGCTGCCCCCTCGATCGGAAGCTTCAACCTCACGGATGGCATGAGCCTTTCCGGAGGCAAGCAGACGATCAAAGTGAGCGCCACCGACAACCAGAGTGTCGCCAAGATTTCACTGGTAATCGATGGCAAGGAAGTGGCTGTGGCCTATGGCAACGCACTCAGCTACAACTGGAATACCCGAAAAGTGACCCGTGGCGCACACACGGTCACGGTGCGGGTTGCCGACAATACGGGCAACGTCACCCCTCGCTCCGTTACAGTTAACAGGTAATCATTTCAGTCTGCTCTGCAGCAGCTAGCGCCCTTTGGGGCGCTTTTTTTGTAAGGGCTTATTTTTTGGGTGGTGCAAGCGCCGCCAAGGTGGTCACCAGTTCCAGCACCAGAGCGTGCAGTCGCTCGGGCGATTGCAGGGCGCCATTTTCCGCATCGAAAGCCGTGTCGGCATGGGCCAGGGCGAATTGGCCGGGCAGTACCAGTACGCCGAGTGTATTCAGGATTTGACGCAGATGCGGCAGCATCCGCATGCCACCGAGTGATCCGGGTGAGGCGCTCATGATGGCGGCCACCTTGTTCTGGTAGGGGACCAGCCCCGATTCGCCTTGCCATTCGCGGGTTACCCAGTCGATCGTGTTTTTCAGCAGCGGTGGGACCGAGCTGTTGTACTCCGGGCTGGAAATCAGCAGAGCATCATGTTCCTTGAACAGGGCCTTCAGGCGCAGGGCATTGTTGGGCAGTCCTTCCTTGTCCTCCAGATCGCCGTTGTAAATGGGCAGTGGATAGTCAGCCAGGTCGATCAGGGTGACTTCGCCGCCTGCGGCACGGGCGGCGTCCACCGCAGCCTGAATGAGTTTGCGGTTCCAGGAATCGCGGCGAATGCTGCCTGAAAAAGCGAGGATCTTGGGCATGAGGCTTCCTTGCATGAAAACCCGTGATTGTACCGGGCTGTTTGTGCGGATAGGCAGGTCACCGTATCGTGTGGTTTCATTCCCGCAATCCCGGCACAATCCGGAAGATGCCTTTTATGATTTCAGCCCCTGTTTTGAGAATTCATGATGCCAGCTGAACTCCCCTCGCTTAGCGGCATGCGTCTCGACAAGTGGCTCTGGGCTGCGCGTTTCTTCAAAACACGCAGCCTGGCCACCCAGGCGATCGACCACGGCCAGGTGAAGCTCAACGGTGAGCGCGTCAAACCTGCGCGAGAACTCAAGCCGGGCGATCGGTTGATGATTCATATCGGTGATTTTGACTGGGTGTTGACCGTGCGGGCACTGTCCATACATCGTGGGCCGGCGCCCGTTGCACAGCTTTTGTATGAGGAAGACCCTGCCAGCCACGCGCGCCGCCAGCAGCAGGTGAGTGAGCGCAAGCTGGCAACCAACCCTGCGGCGGAGATCAAGGGTCGTCCCACCAAACGCGACCGTCGCCAGATTCATCGCTTTATCGGTGAATAAGCCACAATAAATTACCTCGGCATGCCGTCGCTGAGGCCGGCAAACGCATAGAATTAAAGGATCCGGGCCCTTTAAATTTATGACCGTTTCCCCCGCCTTTTCTTCTCTCATGCGCCGTGCGTCGCACTGGCTGGCCGTACTGGCCGTAGCGGGCGTAGTGTGTTTTACAGTCGTGGCTGCATGGATGTTTTTCTGGGTATTGCCCAATATCGCTGAGCATCGGGAAACCGTGGCGAACCTGATGTCGCGTGCGCTGGGGCAGCGCGTGACAATCGAGGCCGTTTCGGGAGCCTGGCAGCAGACGAGCCCGGCATTTCGTCTGCAGGGCGTGCGTTTGTATGACAAGCAGGACCGCCCGGCACTGAATTTACCCGAGATTGAGGCCACGTTTGCCTGGCGTTCGTTGCTGTTTCTGGAACCGCGCTTTACCAATATTGAATTGCAGGGGCTGATCCTGGACGTGCGGCGCGCGCGCGACCGGCATTTTTATGTGGGTGGCATTCCGGTGAACCCGGCGGACCCCGACAGCAGGTTTTCCAACTGGCTATTGCGCCAGGGCCGCGTACATGTGGGAACGGCCACACTCAACTGGCTGGATGAGGTGCGTGATGCGCCGCCGCTGACGCTGGAGGCGGTCGACTTGATCCTGATCAACACACGTCGAACACACAACCTGAAGCTGCATGCGATTCCGCCGGCCAGTGTGGCGCGCCCGCTGACAATCGAGGCAGAGTTGACTGCGCGTGATGTGGACGACATCACAACCTGGAGCGGCGTGATTGAGGCAGAGGTAGCCGGCGTCTCTTTCCCCCACCTGGGCCCCTGGCTGCAGGTGCCGTATCAGCCCCAACAGGGCTGGGGGGCGCTGCACGTGAACTTTAATGTGACGCGGGGCGCACTGTCTGAAATCAGGGCGGGACTGGATTTGCGGGCGGTTGAAACCGTGCTGGGGGAGGGTTTGCCTGCGCTGCATCTGGATCGGGTGCATGGTCAGGCGGTGTGGCAACGCCATGCAGAGGGCCAGCGCATGGCGTTTGAGAATCTGCGCGTGGCGCGATCGGGCTCGACCCTGGGTGCGCCGTTTGACATGGGGCTGACCTGGGGTGCGGCGGGTCACGAAATCACCGCGCGGGCGCTCAGTCTGAGTGGGTGGGAATCGATGTTGCCGAGCCTGCCTATGGAGGAAGCCCTGCGTACGCGCCTGCAAACACTGAAACCACAGGGTCGCCTGGATAGCTTGACGTTTCGCTGGACTGGAACACAACCTGGGCTGGACAACTTCAAGGTGGCCAGCCACTTTACCGGTGTGGGGGTGACGGCTGTCGATCGCCAACCCGGTTTGAGCAATCTGTCCGGGCGCATTGAAGGCGATTACCGGGCAGGAGTGTTCGAGATTGCATCGAAGCAGATGGCCATCAATTTGCCCGCACTGTTTCGCGAGCCCTTGATCGACCTGGATGATATCCGGGCGCGCGGAGAGTGGAAGAAAACAGCGCGCGGGCGCTTGCTGATTCTGGACGCCGCCGAGTTTGCCAATCGCGATACAGCCGGCACTGCCAAGGGTAGTTACGAGGCGATCACCGACCACCCGGGCGTGATTGATTTGAGCGCACACCTGACGCGTGCGGACGGTACCGCTGTTTACCGTTATCTGCCGAAGAAAATAGGCGACAGGACCGTCAACTGGACCCGGGATGCCGTTGTTTCCGGTTATTCCGATAATGTGCAGCTGACCTTGCAGGGTGACCTGACAAAATTCCCGTTTGATCAGGGGGGCGGGCGGTTTGTCGTCGATGCGCAGGTCAAGGATGCGGTGATTGATTATGTGCCGGGCTGGCCGCGCATAGAGGGCATCCAGGCGCGCATGGCGTTCAGGGACAAAGTAATGGAGGTGACATCGGATCAGGCCAGGATTTATGGTGTGTCGCTGTCTGCCGTCAAGGCCGTCATTCCGGACTTGCTGCACCACGAGGAGCAGTTGCACATCGATGGACGGGCAAATGGGCCGTTCCAGGATTTCATTCGCTTCGCCAACACCAGCCCGGTTGGCGACCGGTTGCGTGGATTAACCGCAGCGTTGGAGGGCGGTGGGCCGATGCAACTCGCGTTGCAATTGCATGTGCCGCTACATCATAGTGATGACACCACCTTGACTGGAAAATTGTCATTTCAGGGCAATACGGCCAATTTGTCTGGATTGCCACGGCTTGACCAGATGCGGGGCGACATCGATTTTACCCATGAAAATCTGACAGTGACAAACATGAGCGCCCAGTTTTTGGGTGGGCCGCTTCGCGTCGTCACGGCGACGACCAATGGCTCGGTGCGGATTCTGGCGCAAGGCCGGGCAACGGCTGATGGGCTGGTTCCCTGGCTTGGCTCAGCCTGGGGCAAGCACCTGTCTGGCCAGACCGCGTGGCGCGGCCAGATCGATCTGGAAGCGGCAGGTGAACGCATACGCATCGAGTCCGATCTGCTTGGGTTGGCTTCGAGCTTGCCTGCTCCTTTGGCCAAGCCGGCGGCACAAGCGCTGCCATTATGGTTTACCAGCCAGCCGCAGGCCAACGGCAAACAGCATGAAGTCAGGCTGGGGAAAACGGTGGGCGCGGTGTGGCGCAGCACCGCGGAGGCGGATTTCTCACGGGGTGAAATTCGCTTTGGTGGGCATGCCGTGATGCCGGGAGAGTCCGGTTTGCGTCTGGCCGGCAGTGGAAGCGGTTTGGATATTTCGGGGTGGATGGCGTTACTGCCTGAGGGAAAGGGCAATGGCGGAGACGGCATGCCGCTGTCGTCAATCGACCTGAGTTTCGATGCCTTCGATCTGATGGGGCGGCGCTATCAGGATGTGCGCCTGCAAGGCCGGGCTCGTGGCGGCCTGTTGCGCACTCGGGTCAATGGGCGCGAAATGAATGGCGTGTTGACGTACCGCCCTGCGGGCGATCAGCCGGCCCGCGTGTCGGCACAATTCAAGCAGCTGACTATTCCGGAGGCCTTGCCTAACGGCGGTGCTGGCGACGTAGCCAGTCGCACCAGCATGAAGGCAGCGGATTTCCCGTTGCTCGATCTGACAGTAGAGGACTTTCGCCTGCAGGAACGCGCAATGGGCCGGCTGGAGGCCGTGGCGCGTGGCGCAGCGCAAGGGCTGATGATCGAGAATTTACAGTTATCACACCCCGATAGCGTGTTCCGCATGAGTGGTCTGTGGCACGATGGTGGCATCAGTGAAACCCGTGCGGACCTGAACCTGAGCGTACTGGATGCGGGCAAGTTCCTGACCCGGTTTGGCTTTCCCGATACGCTCAAACGCGGCAGCGCAGAGATTAAGGGCAATGCCACATGGGAAGGTTCGCCGGCTGATTTTGCGTTTGCTACGCTGGCGGGGCAACTCGATTTCAAGGCGCAGACAGGGCAGTTCCTCAAGGTTGATCCGGGGGTGGGCAAGCTGCTTGGCGTGTTGAGCCTGCAATCGTTGCCACGCCGGCTCAACTTTGATTTCCGTGATATCTTCAACGAAGGCTATGCCTTCGACAGTATCGGGGCCACTTTGCGCGCTGCACGCGGTGTGGTGTACAGCGATGACTTCAAGATGCGCGGTCCGTCAGCCAAGGTCAACATGTCCGGGCTGGCCGACCTCAATCAGGAATCCGTGCAGTTGCGCGTGAAAGTGATCCCGAAACTGTCTGAAAGCGTGGCGGTGGCAGGCGCCTTGATCGGCGGGCCATTGGCAGGCATGGGCGCGCTGGCGGCGCAAAAACTGCTGAGTGATCCGCTGGAAGAAGTCATCAGCAAGGAGTACATGGTAACGGGATCGTGGTTGGCGCCTGACGTGAAAAAGCTGACCAAAAGCAAACCCAAGGCAGAAACTCAGGTGACCGAACCCTGATAGTGGAATTCACATGACGACGAAAAAAATCGCTAAATCCTCCGTGGCTCGCCCTAAGGGCGCAGCAGTCAAGAAAATCGCTTCCCAGCCTGACACGGTTCGTGTGGCGGCGATCCAGATGGCCTCCGGCCCCAACGTACCGGCCAATCTGGCCGAGGCGGAGCAGCTGATAGAACTGGCTGTCGGTGCCGGTGCGCGTCTGGTCGCATTGCCGGAGTTTTTCTGCATCATGGCCATGAAAGATGCCGATGTGGTGAAGGTGCGCGAAGCGGAAGGGTCTGGCCCGATCCAGACCTTTCTGTCGCGCATGGCCAAAAAGCATCACATCTGGCTGATTGGCGGCTCGGTTCCCCTAGAAGCGGGTGCAGCAAACAAGGTACGCAACAGCTGTCTGGTCTATGACGACCGCGGCAAGCAGGTCGCCCGCTACGACAAGATTCACCTGTTCGGCCTCAACCTGGGCAATGAGCAGTATCAGGAGGCCAACCTGATCGAGCCGGGTGACAAGGTCGTGGTGATCAACAGTCCGTTTGGCCGCATCGGCCTGTCGGTTTGTTATGACCTGCGCTTTCCCGAACTGTATCGGGCCATGCCTGACGTCGACATCATCATGGTGCCGTCGGCGTTCACCGCCACCACCGGCCGGGCACACTTCGAAACGCTGATCCGCGCGCGCGCAATCGAAAACCTGGCCTATGTGATCGCTCCGGCGCAGGGTGGCTACCATTTGTCCGGCCGTGAAACCCACGGTGACAGCATGATCGTCGACCCCTGGGGTGTGGTGCTCGACCGCCTGCCGCGCGGCTCGGGCGTGGCCATCGCCAATATCAATCCGGCCTACCAGGCCAGCCTGCGCAAGAGCCTGCCCGCGCTGCAGCACCGCATCATTCAATGCCAGGAAATTGCAGTTGATGTGATCGAGCGCCGCACCGCAGCCAAGCGCGAGTCAACCAAGTAACACGCATCAGGAACCTGCCATGAACTCTACCGACGCTTTCGTCCCCATCCAGACTGCCGAGCAGTTGTTTCAGTCGGCAGAAGCCACCCTGCTGGCGCCAAACGGCCTTGATGCAGACAAACTCGCGCCAGTGTTCAGCCGCCTGCTGACGCATGACGTCGATTACGCCGACCTGTATTTCCAGTATTCGCGTTCCGAAGGCTGGAGTCTGGAAGAAGGCCAGGTCAAATCCGGCAGCTTCAACATCGACCAGGGCGTCGGCGTGCGCGCGATCTCGGGCGAAAAAACCGCCTTCGCCTATTCCGACGACATCAGTCTCGACGCGCTGGGCGCGGCCGCTGATGCCACCCGTGCGATTGCCCGGGCAGGGCAGGAACGGCAGATTGCCGTGGCACGTCGCGCCGATGGTCGTCAGCTGTATCACGCGGTCGATCCGCTGGCGAGCCTGGACGATGCCGCCAAGGTCACCCTGCTGGAACGTCTGGAGAAAAAAGCCCGCGCCATGGACCCGCGCGTCATCCAGGTCATGGCCAGCCTTGCCTCAGAATACGAAGTGATTTACGTCGCCCGCTCCGACGGCCATCTGGCGGCGGACGTACGCCCGCTGGTGCGCCTGTCGCTGCAGGTGATTTCCGAACAGGACGGACGCCGCGAGCAGGGCAGTGGTGGCGGCGGCGGTCGCTTCGACTACAGCTACTTCACCGACGACATCCTCGAAAAATATGCGCGTCAGGCCGTGCACCAGGCCAGCGTCAACCTCGACGCTCGTCCCGCGCCCGCCGGCACCATGACCGTCGTCCTCGGCGCCGGCTGGCCCGGCATCCTGCTGCACGAAGCCATCGGCCATGGCCTCGAAGGCGACTTCAACCGCAAGGGCAGCTCGGCGTTTTCCGGCCGCATCGGTGAGCGCGTCGCCGCCCCCGGCGTCACCGTCGTTGATGACGGCACCATCCCGCTGCGCCGTGGCTCGCTCAACATCGACGACGAAGGCAACCCCACCCAGCGCACCACCCTGATCGAAGACGGCATCCTCACCGGTTACATGCAGGACATGATGAACGCTCGCCTGATGGGCATGCCGATCACCGGCAACGCAAGGCGCGAATCGTATGCCCATCTGACCATGCCGCGCATGACCAACACCCTCATGCTCGGCGGCGACAAAGACCCGCAGGAAATCATCGCCTCAGTGAAGAACGGCCTCTACGCCGTCAACTTCGGCGGTGGCCAGGTCGATATCACCAGCGGCAAATTCGTCTTCTCCGCTGCCGAGGCCTACATGATCGAAGACGGCAAAATCACCTACCCGGTCAAAGGCGCCACCCTCATCGGCAACGGTCCCGAAGTGCTCACGCGTGTGAGCATGATCGGTAACGACATGGAAATGGATTCCGGCGTCGGCACCTGCGGCAAGGAAGGCCAGAGCGTGCCGGTTGGCGTCGGGCAGCCGACGCTCAGGATTGATGGGTTGACGGTGGGCGGGACGGCGTAGGTTGTAACTTTCCCCTGTTTGCTTGATTAGCATGAGCTTCGTTAGTGACTTGTCAACGATTAAACAAAGCACCGCCCTGTACATGGGAGTGTTTGTTTTCGCATTCTTGGCCCCCGGTTTTTTGACGTTACAAGTTTTCTGGCCACATTTGCTGATCGAATATGATTTTTGGAAAGCCGCTTTACTTTCAATTGCAATCACGGGCACAGGATTTATCGTTCCGTTTGTCATAGCCATGATTGGGAGGCATGTTCTGGCATGGAAATCACCATCACATGTTGTACTTTTTGGTGATTATTCAGATTGGTACGTGAGGCTTGGAATTAACAATGCACTGAATTATTACGCGCTCACTTCAGTTGCGTATGTGTTTAATTGGAACGTGACCTATTTTCTGGTTGCTTTGTTTGTGGCTGTAGTGGTTTTGGGAATTCTAGGAGAGCTCCTGCATCTCTATCAAACACTCAATAATCCAGATGCAGTTTTTCGACACAAGCTATAGATGGTTTAGCACGCGTAGGTTGGGCTGAATGGAAATGAAGCCCAAATGCAGACTACAAAAAAGCTGTTGGGCTTAGCAGCCCAACCTACTTGGGTTCAGGCCGTGCAGTATGGTAGGGCGCTATAACCAATGGGCATTGCGCCGGGTGAGCGTCACAACACAAGTATGAAAACGTCCAGTCATCACCACATTCGTCCGGCGCAGGTTTCGTAGAGGCGGTTGGCGTCACAACACAAGCATGAAAACGTCCAGTCATCACCACCCTGGTTTTGACTTTCTTCCCCTTGCAGTCCCGCCGAAAATCGAGGCCGCCGGACGGATCAGCGGCGAAGGTGTTTGAGTCCCACCCACAAAAAACAAAATTAAAAACAACAAGGTGGGGCGAGTTCTTCGCCGCCCGTCCGGCGGACTCGATTTTCGGGAATTCGGGGCTGTTGGGGTCGCCTTCTTTTGGTTCCTTTTCTTGGCGAGACAGGAAAATGAACTAGCTGCCGGGCTACCCCGGCCAACGGCCAGTGGCCCTGCGAAATCCTCAACTAAACAACCAGCCCTTCGACAAGCTCAGGGCGAACGGTGCGAAGAAGAGCTGCTTCGCCTGGGCCGCCTCAGGCCAAACTCTCCAACGCCACCGGCTCCCCAATCAAATACCCCTGCACGCAATCCACCCCCATCTCCCCCAGCTTGGCGAGACTCTCGGCATCCTCGATAAATCCCGCCACCGTCTTGATCCCCAGGAAATTACCTGTTTCCAGAATGGACCGCACCAACGCCTCGTCGATCATGCTGGTGGCAATCTCTTTCACCAGGGTGCGATCGAGCTTCAGATAATCCAGCTTCATGCCCTTGAGGCTGGTGTAGGAACTGTTGCCGATGCCGAAATCATCGAGCGTGAAGCGGCAGCCGTGGCGTTGTAGCTGGCGCATGAAGAGCTGGGTTTGGGCATGGCCCTCGACGACATCGATTTCGCTGATTTCGAAAATCAGCTTGTTGCTGGGGATATCGCTATGCGCCAGTTCGGACAGCAGGAATTTCAGGAACAGCGGATTGGTGGTTGACTGGCCGGACAGGTTGATTGAAAAACCGCCCAGCACTTCCATTTTGTCGGCATGGTCGCGCATCCATTGCAGGACGCGTTTTACCACCCAGCGATCGATTTCGGTGATGCGCTGCAGGCGCGCGGCGACGTTGATCAGGTCGCGTGTGGCGATGCTGCGTTCGTCTTGCACGGTGGGGTGCAGCAGCACTTCGTAATACAGCGGAGTTCGCGCGGCGTCGCTTGCAGCGGCAACGGGCTGACAGTTGAGGCTGAGGCGGTTGTTGGCGAGGATGGCGGCCAGTTCGTGGGCCCATTGCGCGAGCGCCAGTACGCTGTTGTCTTCTGCTTCGTTGCTGTAGGCCATGACGGCGATGCCGGATTCACGCGCGCGGGTGCATGCAGCGTTGGCATTGTCGTAATAAGTTTCGGGGCTGAGGCAATCCGTTGACCACATCAGGCCGATCGCCGCCCGGACCTGGTAACGGGTGCCGTTGATTTCCTGCGGATGTTCGGCGATCACACCGAGCAGATCTTCGGCCTGTGCCTGGGCGGCGGCGCTGTCGGCAACCTCGATCCAGAATGCCAGGCCGGATTCACCGGCGCGTGCGAACTGCGCGTTGACCGGCAGATGGGGCGGCAAAATCTGGGCGAGTTCGCGCAGGATGGGAGTGCGAATTTCTTCTCCGGCAGATTCACCCGATGGATTACTGATATCGAACTGGATCACGCCGATGGCGTATCCGCCGTCGGTTCCCTGACTGCGCAGCCAGTTGCGGCGGATGGCGCGGAAGAAGCTCTTGCGATTGGACAGGCCGGTGACCGGATCGTGCGAGGACTGCCACAGCAGGTCGCGCTGCATTTTCTGGATCATCGCACTGTAGGAACGATCCATCAGCGGCAGTTCCAGGTCTTCGGTCCATTCGGCATCGCCGTTTTCCAGCGACTGCAGCAGATCCGGACGCTTGAGGTCGAGTTTCTTGATGCCGCGATAGTTGGCAAACACGTAGACATGCGGCTGGTCGCCTATCCAGATCAGGTTGAGCGGATTGTCCAGGGTTTTGAACTGCAGCCAGTCGCCCACGCGCAGGCGTTCTGCCAGATTGTCCTGGGCTTCGCTCAGCGGTTCGCTGGCAGCGTCATTGAGACGCGCGGCAACGGCGGTATGCTGATGTTGCGATTTGTCTTCATCAAAGAGTGCGGCAGCGAGTTGATCGACGATGCGGTCCTGCGAAAATTTGTCGGCACATACATGGGTAAGCGACTGGTCGATGCGCTGGAGCAGCCCCTGGATATCGGATGTGGTGGGCGGGCCGGCTTGTTCGGGGTCCAGCCAGGTACACAGCTGTTGTAGTACTTGCCAGGCTTCGCTCGCTTCGTCACTGTCGACGCCGTGACGCATTTCGGCCATCAGCAATACGTTGCGCCATCCGCCATTCAGCAGTTCGATCACGGCGTTGGGAACCGGTCGTTCTTCCATGCGTGCCAGTAGTTTATGCAGAATACGTTGCTTGGTGACTTCCGCGTCCTGCCGCCCTTCGCACATTTCCTGCAAGCGGAAGACGCGGGAAGCGCGTTCATTCAGCAACGGTTTGACCACGCGCTCCAGCTGGGTGCGCGCTTCTTCAAATACCCCCGGGTTTTTGTCGGCTTCGGCATTGATCCGATCGGTCCAGCGGCTCATCAGTCGAAGCAGACGCGCGTCCGAAATTTTGCCGTTATCGCCCGCCACCATGCTGATGCGGTCGAGCGTGTTCAGCACCTTGTGCGCGGGGTGGGACGGCGAGCTCAGAAACTGCGGGTCGGACATCGCCAGGTTGATGAGGCTGGTTTCCAGTTGCTGAAAAAAGGGCCGCATGCCTTCGCTCACCGATTTTTCGGCATGCATGGTGTCGAACAATGCACCGAACATATCGACCGAACGTTGCATTTCGTAGGTGACGTTGGCGGGCAGCGCACCGGCTGCAGCCAGCCGTTGCAACACCGGCGAATGCGATACGCGAGGCGCACTGGTCATCCCGGGTTGATGGCCGCTGGTGCCCGGTGCCATTGAGGCGCCCTGCGCGGCACCGCTGCCTTGCGGGCTTGCACCTGACATGGCACTGCCTGAAGTGGCAGCGGCCGGAGTCGATGCTGTCGGCGAGGGGGCACCCATTGGACCCGATGGAGCGGCAGTCATGTCGGGCTGGCCGCGCACAAAATCCATCAGTGAGTCAGTCAGGCGTCTGAGTGTGCCTTGTTGCGGCGCCTTTCCAGTGGAGATTCCCGTCGCCGCAGAGGTGTCGGCTTGTGTCGGGGTGTCTGCATGAGGTGCGGGCGGGGTTTGCTGCGGCTGCGGAGATTCGGCGGGGTGATTGTATTCAATCTCGGCGTGCGAAACCGGTAGCAAGGCCAGCAACTCGGCATACAGCGGCGCAAGCTGGTCGGACAACACGTCGCGCAGGGTGGCATAGGCGACTTGCCGCGCGCGGGCGATAACCGGCACCTCTTCCAGTGCACTGCGGTAAGCGTGACCAATGACCGCCGGACCAAACGGATTGTTGCTCTGGTCGCAGGAAAAAGCGAACAGTTGTCCAATGCGTGGCTCGATGTCGGCCAGCTGTTCGCGGAACTGCTCTTCCAGCTTGTGTGCCTCGGACGAAGTTGAAAGCCAGTCTTCAAAGTCGAGTTCATTAACCAGAGCCAGGCCGCCCTCCGTCGTGTCACGGGTGGCCTGGGTCTGTACCGGACGGGCCTGTTTCAGCGCATCCATGATTTGTTGCACAAAGCGGCTTTGGACGGAGGCCGCGTGTTTGCTGAATTCCTGAACCGCACTCAGCAAACCGCTGTGCTCGGCAATACCACCGGCCTGTATGGAGGCTGCGTTCAGGTTGTCGCCCAACACACGCATCATCTGGTCGTGAACCTGGAGCAGGGTTTCACTTAACAGGGTGGTGCTGGCATCGCGGAGTTGGGGATGGGCGTCGGAGTGTGGCAGATCGGCCAGTCGTTGGCGGTGTCTGGCCATGCGCAATTTTTGCAGTGCGCGCAAGGCGTCGACAGGGTGCTTGGCAAACGAAACGCCAATTCCGAGCGGACTCAGGCGTTTGAGCTGCGCGGGGATGCGGAAGGTTTGAGTAGAGTTGATCGAGACTGGCGTGAAGACGATTTCCACGGCAGCGTCTGCACGTTTGGCCAGTGAGCCTATTGCGGCTTCCGGGTTGGTGAATTTGAGGAACAAACCGCCCAAGCAAAAATCACGGATTTCGCAGGCGATTTCGATGTGACCCGGTTGAGTGATGATGGCCGCCTGTGAGACCTGGAAGCGCTTGTCACGACGCAACTCCGATTCGGCACCCGGGTTGCCTGTGCTGATATCCACCATGCTGATTCATCCTCCCTTGTTTTACGTTGATTATAGGGCGTAGCCAGGGCGAATATCATGGTTCGGCCCAGGCCTGTCCACAGGAGATTGGCGCGGGCCGGCAGGTTTTGATAGACTGGCGCACATGAACTTGGCTACGTTGTTCTTTTTTAGCAGCTTTTATCCCACGCCCAGGGCGGTCGGGAGGCGCTGAGACGAACAGCAAAGCCTTAACGAAACCGCCAGCCTGCTGGCGGTTTTTTGTTTAAGCCGCAGCGGGTCAAACACACCCTTACGGAGCCTTACCATGACCGTCACCCGAACCGACGACACCCGCATCGAGCAAAGCGGCGAACTGCTTGCCCCCATGCAGATCATGCGCGAACTGCGCGCCAACGAAACAGTGCATGCACACGTGGCACATGCCCGTAGCGCCATTCATGATGTGCTGCGCGGAGCAGACGACCGCCTGTTCATCATCGTCGGCCCGTGTTCGATTCACGACCCGGATGCGGCGCTGGATTACGCGCGCAAGCTGAAACCGCTGGTGGATGAGCTTGCACACGACCTCGTCATCGTCATGCGCGTGTATTTCGAGAAGCCACGCACCACGGTGGGCTGGAAAGGCCTGATCAACGACCCGCATCTGGACGAGAGCTTCGATATCAACGAAGGTCTGCGGCTGGCGCGCAAGCTTTTGCTGGAAATCAACGAGATTGGCCTGCCATGCGCCACCGAGTTCCTCGACCTGATTTCACCGCAATACATTGCCGATCTGGTGAGCTGGGGCGCGATTGGCGCACGTACCACGGAATCGCAGTCACACCGTCAGCTGGCGTCAGGACTGTCCTGCCCGGTCGGGTTCAAGAACGGCACCGATGGCAGTCTGCGCATCGCGGTCGATGCGATCAAGGCCGCTGCCGCACGCCACCATTTCATCTCCATCACTAAATCGGGCCATGTCGGCGTGTTCAGCACCTCGGGCAACGAAGACACCCATGCCATCCTGCGCGGTGGCAAGGCTCCCAACTACGATGCAGCAAGTGTGAACCTGGCCTGTGGTGAACTGGCGGCAGCCGGTCTCAGGCAGCAATTGATGATTGACTTCTCGCATGCCAATTCGAGCAAGCAGTACCAGCGTCAGAATGAGGTCGGCGCCGATGTCGCCGCGCAGGTGGCTGGCGGCGACACCCGGATCATTGGCGCGATGATCGAGAGCCATTTGAATGCCGGCCGCCAGGATTTGGTCGAGGGCCAGTCACTGGAATACGCCAAATCGATCACCGACGCCTGCATCGGCTGGGATGACACCGTTCCGCTGCTGCGGATGCTGGCCGATGCGGTGAAAAAACGCCGCCTGGCTGTGCCTGCGGATGAGGAATAAACTCGCTTCCGGGTTAAAATGCGCGAGGCGGGCCTCCCCGCATGGTTAGGTCGTGAATCGGGTCAGGTCCGGAAGGAAGCAGCCACAGCGACTGATGCCAGTGCCGGGGTTCTGGCTCGCCATTCCAGGCTGCTTTCAAACGGAATCTGCGTTGTCGAGCCTTGCCGTACTTTAGTACTGTCTGCGGCTCTTCGCCTTGTCTTCGTTTGAAAGCAGCCTGGAATGGTTCCCGCCTTATTAATTATCCATGACTGATCTTTTCGGCGATTCCGCAGCACCGGCTCTTGCGCTCGCGCGCAAGTGGCGACCGCGCACGTTTGCCGACCTCAAGGGGCAGGAGCATGTGGTGCAGGCGCTCTCCAACGCGCTGACGCAAGGCCGGTTGCATCATGCCTATCTGCTGACCGGCACGCGTGGGGTAGGCAAGACCACGCTGGCGCGCATTCTGGCCAAATGCCTGAACTGCGAAAGCGGCGTGACAGCCACCCCCTGCGGTGTGTGCTCGTCCTGCACCCAGATCGATGCCGGCCGTTTTGTCGATCTGCTTGAACTGGATGCGGCGTCGAACACCGGTGTCGACAACATGCGCGAGGTGCTCGACAACGCGCAGTACGCCCCGACGGTGGGACGCTACAAGGTCTACATCATCGACGAAGTGCACATGCTGTCGAAGCCGGCATTCAATTCCATGCTGAAAACGCTGGAAGAGCCCCCGGCCCATGTCAAATTCATTCTCGCCACCACCGATCCACAGAAAATTCCGGTGACGGTGCTGAGCCGCTGTCTGCAATTCAACCTGAAACCGATGCCGCCGGCGCTGGTGGCGCAGCATCTGAGCGAAGTGCTAGAGCAAGAGCACGTCGCCAGCGAACCGGCTGCGTTGAATCTGCTGGCACGCGCCGCAGCGGGCAGCATGCGCGACGCGTTGTCGCTCACCGATCAGGCGATAGCCTACGGTGGCGGCAAGGTGGAGGCGGCCGCGGTCGAAGCCATGCTCGGCACCGTGCGGCGTGATTATCTGTTCGATATTCTGGATGCGCTGGCGGCGCAGGATGGCGATGCGTTGCTGGATCAGGCGCGGCAATTGGCCGAGCGCGGCATTGCCTTCGATGCCGCGCTGCAGGACCTGGGTAATCTGCTGACGCAACTGGCTTTGATGCTGCACGCGCCGGCTGCTGTGGAAACCACGGCGGATGCTGAACGGATGCGGACAGCGGCGGACCAGCTCGATGTTGAAACAGTACAGTTGTATTACCAGATTGCCTTGAACGGCCGCCGTGATTTGCCTTTTGCGCCCGATGAGTTTTCTGGGTTTTGCATGACGCTATTACGCATGCTGGCTTTTGCGCCGGGTGCGGTAAAGGACTCGTCGGATGGTGGGGCTGCAGCGCGCCCGGCACCGGTTCGCGTAGTGCCGGCACCCACTAAACCGGCTCCACGTGCTGCCGCCTCTGAGCCGCCGCCTGTTGCGCCCAAGGCTCCCCCCACACTTGTGCCGACTGCCGAGATCTCTGCGACCAATCCGGTTGTGGCAATCGAGCCTGCCTCTATCGAACCTGTATATGTCGAGTCACCGCCAATTGAACCTGCGCCAGTGGCCCGAGAGCCTGCGTCACATGCAGCTGCTTGGGACTGGTTAGCCGTTGTGGCCGAACTGCGCCTTGGTGGCATGGCCAAGATGCTGGCCGATCACAGTGAACTGGTGTTGCAGACGGGTGAAGCCGTGACGCTGCGCGTGAGTGAGGCGCATAAGCATCTGCTCGATCGCGCGTATCAGGACAAGCTGGTTGCCGCGTTGCGCGACAAATATGGCGCAACGCTCGCGGTGTCGTTCGAGATCGGCGCGGCTGCCGAGCAAACGCCGCAGCAGGTGCGCACCCGCATCAAGGATGCGCGTCAGGCCGAAGCTGTGGCCGCTATCGAATCAGATCCATTTGTGCGTGAACTGGTCGACCAATTCGGTGGTCAGATCGACGCAACTTCCATACAGCCATTAGGAGAATCAACATGATGAAGGGCGGCATCGGCAACATGATGAAGCAGGTCCAGCAAGTGCAGGAAAATATGGCCAAAATGCAGGCCAAGCTGGCCGATATCGAAATCGAAGGGCAGAGCGGTGCCGGCATGGTCACGGTCATCATGACCTGCAAATACGATGTACGCCGCATCACCATCGACCCGAGTCTGATGGGCGACGACAAGGAAATGCTGGAAGACCTGGTGGCTGCAGCGGTGAATGATGCCGTGCGCAAGGTCGAATCCACCGTGCAGGAAAAAATGGGCAGCGTCACCGCTGGTCTGCCGATTCCGCCGGGGATGAAACTGCCGTTCTGAGGCGGTCACCATGCAACCGGTTGCGCTGGAACATCTGATTGGCGCCTTGCGTGTACTGCCGGGGGTTGGTCCCAAGTCGGCGGCGCGCATGGCCTATCATTTGCTGCAGCGTGATCGTCAGGGCGCCGAGCAACTGGCGGGTGCGCTCAATCATGCACTGACGCATCTGCATCATTGCCGCCTGTGCAACAATTTTTCCGAGGCGGAAGTGTGCGATGTCTGTGAGAGTGCGCGTCGCGACAAGCGGCAGCTGGCCGTGGTTGAAATGCCGACCGACTTCAACATGATGGAAGCCACGCAGAGCTACAGCGGTTTGTATTTTGTGCTGATGGGGCGGCTGAGTCCGCTTGATGGCATCGGCCCGCGCGAGATACATCTCGATCGCCTGATCAACCGCGCACTCGACGGCGTGGTAGAGGAAGTACTGCTGGCGACCAATTTCACCCCCGAAGGCGAAGCCACCGCGCATACCATAGGCGAACTGCTGAAGGCGCGTGGCCTCAAGGTCAGTCGGCTGGCGCGCGGTGTGCCAGTGGGTGGCGAACTGGAATATGTGGATAGCGGCACGCTGGCGCAAGCCGTGCGCGATCGTCGCGCGGTTTAAGATGGCGCGACAGGCGTGTTGTTTAACGCGGCAGCGATCGCCGCGCTGATCTGCTTAATAAACAATTGAACAACCGAACACACGAGATGACATGATGGAACTTAATGCACTGACTGCCCTTTCTCCGCTTGATGGCCGCTATGGCAGCAAGACAGCGGGGCTGCGCGATTTTTTCAGCGAATATGCGCTGATCAAATATCGTGTCATTGTCGAAATCGAATGGCTGAAAGCCTTTGCTGTCGAGCCCGCAATTGCCGAGGTGCCCGCATTTTCAGCCGATGCCATCGCGTTGCTCGATGGCATCGCCGACACCTTCTCGGTGGCCGATGCCGAACGTGTCAAGGCGATCGAGGCGACCACCAATCACGATGTGAAAGCAGTGGAATATTTCCTCAAGGAAAAAACCAGCACCCATGCCGAGATCGCTGCCGTCTCGGAGTTCATCCACTTCGCCTGCACCTCGGAAGATATCAACAATCTGTCGCATGCCTTGATGCTCAAGGGTGCGCGTGACGGCGTGCTGCTGCCTGCGCTGGAAAGGCTGATCGATCGCCTCACCGACCTGGCGCACGAGTTTGCCGAGTTGCCAATGTTGTCGCGTACCCACGGCCAGCCTGCTTCGCCCACCACCGTTGGCAAGGAGATTGCCAACGTCGTTTATCGCTTGCGTCGCGCCTGGGACGCCATTGGTACAATCGACCTGATGGGAAAAATCAACGGTGCGGTTGGTAACTACAACGCGCATCTATCAGCGTACCCCGACATCGACTGGGAACACTTCGCGCGCGAGTTTGTGACGGACCTGGGACTGAACTTCAATCCCTACACCATCCAGATCGAGCCGCATGACGCCATGGCCGAGTTGTACGATGCCATGGCTCGCACCAACACCATTCTCATCGATTTGAATCGTGATGTCTGGGGCTATATCTCGCTCGGGTATTTCAAGCAGAAAGTGAAGGCAGGCGAGGTGGGTTCCAGTACCATGCCGCACAAGGTCAATCCGATTGATTTTGAAAACAGCGAAGGCAATCTTGGGCTGGCCAACGCCATATTGCGTCATCTGGCCGAGAAGCTGCCGATTTCGCGCTGGCAGCGTGACCTGACCGATTCCACCGTGCTGCGCAACATGGGCGTCGGCTTTGGCTACAGCCTGCTGGCCTATGAATCCTGTCTGCGTGGGCTGAACAAGCTTGAAGCCAACCCGGCTGCACTGGCCGCGGATCTGGACGGCAACTGGGAAGTGCTGGCCGAACCGATCCAGACCGTGATGCGCCGTTATGGCGTGGCCAATCCCTACGAACAACTGAAGGAACTGACCCGCGGCAAGGCCGGCTTGACGCGCGAGTCGCTGCATGTGTTTATCAACGGACTGGCGATTCCCGATGCAGAAAAGGTGCGCCTGAAAACGATGACGCCGGGCTCCTATACGGGCATGGCGGCCGAGTTGGCGCGGCAGATTTAAACCTGAAAAACCCAGATCATCGGAGGTACCATGTCTGATCATGCACTTGACGTTAGCCTTGCCGATTTCCCGCAACACGTTGTTGAAGAATCCAGGCATCGACCCGTGGTGGTCGATTTCTGGGCGCCTTGGTGCGGCCCCTGCAAATCGCTGAAGCCCATTCTGGAAAAGCTCGCGGCTGAATATGGCGGCAAGTTTTTGCTTGCCAAGGTCAATTCAGACGATAACCAGGAACTGGCCACACGCTATGGCGTGCGCGGTATTCCCAGCGTCAAGGCTTTCATCAATGGCGAGCCGGTCGATGAGTTTTCAGGCGCGCTGCCTGAGGATGAGGTGCGTGTTTTTCTGGATCGACTCTTGCCCAGCCCGGCTGAGGACATGCGCGGACAGGCTGCGGGTTTGCGTGCGGCGGGCGATCTATCCGCTGCATTGCAGACGCTGGCCGACGCCTCGAAACTGGACCCTGCGCATGTGGGTGTACGGCTGGACGCGACCGAGATCATGCTGGACCTCGGCGAGGCTGACGAAGCGCGCCGCTTGCTTGGAAATCTGACGGACGATGCCGATCCGCGCGTGGCTCAATTGCGGGCACGGTTGCAATTCATGGGTGAAGAGGGCGAAGACGAAGCAACGCTCACTGCACGCGTAGCCAAGAACGAAAATGACCTTGAGGCGCGGTTGAAGCTGGCCAATCTGCACGTGGCCTCCGGACATTACAAGGCGGGAATGGACCAGTTGCTGGAAATCATTTGCCGCGACCGCACTTTTGATGACGACATTGGCCGCAAAACGCTGTTGTCGGTCTTTGACCTGCTGGCCGACGACCCATTGGTGAGCCAGTACCGTCGCAAACTGGCTAGTGCGTTGAACTAGATTTTTCGAGTCAGGTGCCGCACTGAAATGCAGCACCAGGCGCAAATTTATTCTCCGACGTAGATCGCAACTGCGGCAATTTCCGCATCGCTCAAATCCGTCTTTCCCTGAGCCTTGGCGGCACGATACTCGGTGAGTTTCAATTGCAGGGTGGTGGACGTCAGTCCTTTGATGGGCGGATTCTTGCCAACCCCCTGTCCCAGATTGCCGTGACAGCTCAGACACTTTTCCGTATAGACGTCCAGGCCGTAAGGCTGGTCTTCGGGTGGCAGCGCGGCCAGGGTATCCCAGGGGCCGGGCGCAGAGGCGGTCGCTGGGCCGATCTGCATCTTGTCGCCGGAAGTGGAAGAGTCGCCACAGGCAGACAGCGTGGCGACGATGATCAGGCTCAAACCGAGAGGGATGGGGTGCATGGCGTTACCTCGTGATAATCGAATAGTCAGTTGTGTGGCGTGGTGCATCACTTGAATGCAGGCAGCAGCAGATATCATTTTGTCATACTGTGCTTAATCGATGGCCTGATAGCGCACTTCGACGATTTCCACTTCGCGCCGGCCTTCAGGTGTCTGGACGTGCACCGTGTCGCCTTCGCGTGCCCTGAGCAGTGCACGTGCCATGGGTGAAATCCAGGCAATACGACCGCGTCCGGCATCGGCCTCATCGAGTCCGACGATGGCGTAGGTGGATTCATTGCCGTCGGTATCCGCGATGGTGACGGTGGCGCCGAAAAATATCTGGTCGGTTGCCTCGCGCGTGGCCGGGTCAACGACTTCAGCATGTTCCAGGCGTTTGGACAGGAAGCGGATGCGGCGATCGACCTCGCGCAGGCGCTTCTTGCCGTAGATGTAGTCACCATTTTCCGAGCGGTCGCCGTTGCTGGCCGCCCAGGAAATCGTTTCAACCAGTTTGGGGCGTTCAACTTTCCACAGCTGGTTAAACTCGGTGTCGAGCTGTGCGTAGCCCGCAGGCGTCATGTAGTTCTTTGACCCGACAGGCAGGGTCGGCGTGGCAACGGACTCTTCGTCATCATCCGGGGCGTCGGTTTCCTTGACAAATGCTTTGTTCATCGACCCAGTAAATAGGCAAGTAGCGAAAGGGCCAGCGACATTAAAATCACGCTGGTAAAGGGGAAGTAGAATAGCCCGCGTTTATGTTTGATCTTGATGTCGCCCGGTAGTCGTCCCAATCCCATTCGATTGAGCCAAGGTGTAAGCAGGCCAAGAATCATTAACGCCAGAACAAGAGTCACCAGCCATTTAACCATGAAGGGATTTTAGCCGATGGATGCAGTACTGCCGCCGCAATTTGAGCGCACCGGGATTTTGCTCGACACCAGCGAACAGGCACGGCTTGCCAGCGCGCATGTGCTGGTGGCCGGGTTGGGGGGCGTCGGCTCGTACTGTGCCGAGGCGCTGGCGCGTGCGGGCGTGGGGCGGCTGACGCTCATCGACCACGATGTGGTCGCGGTATCCAATATCAACCGCCAGTTGCCGGCCTTGCTGTCCACGGTCGGACAATCGAAGGCCGAATTGATGGCAGGACGGATTCGCGATATCAACCCGGCGTGTGAATTGATGGTAATCCGTGAATTCCTGATTCCTGAAACGGTGGCAGACATGGTGCCGGGAGACGTTGATTACGTGATCGATTGCATCGATTCACTTAATTGCAAGGTTGCGCTGGTCGCCAGCAGCATCGAACGGGGCTTGCGGGTCGCTTCGAGCATGGGGGCGGGCAACAAGCTCGATCCTACCCGGATCCAGATTGCAGATATCGCCAAGACCTCGATGTGCCCGCTGGCCTCGGTGATGCGCAAGCGACTACGCAAGCGGGGAATACCAAAAGGTGTGCTGACCGTGTTTTCCGATGAGCCAGGCCGTGCGCCGCTGCCGCCGCAACCGGTGGAGGGGCGCGGCCGTGATCGTGCGGTTAACGGCACCATTAGTTACATGCCGCCGCTGTTTGGTTTGATGCTGGCTGGGGCGGTGGTGCAGCGATTACTTGCCGAGCCATAAGTGCCCGTATGGGCTCTGTGAGGATTATGGATGGAGCCCTGCCTCAATGTGACAGCGGCTGTGACGCGGCGTCGAAACTGGCATGAAAAACGCCGGCAATGCCGGCGTTTGAATGTGTAAAGAAAACCGACTTAGGCGAGGGCTGCTTGCCTGGAGGCAGTATTTTTCTGGCGCAAGCGAAATCCAACCAGCCCCAGGCCAACCAGCAGCATGGCCCACGTTTCAGGTTCGGGAACGGGAACAGTCACGGCCGCAACGGAATAGAAACCGCCATTTGTGCCAACACTGTTACCGCTAATTTTGAGCGTGTAATTATCGACAGCAAAGTAGGAGTTTGCGGGAAGTATTAGACGATCCGCATCGCCGTTCTGTACGAAAGTATAGAGGGGGGTGATGGTGCTGCTGCTATTAAAAATTTCGGCGCTAAGGTTGGTAATGTCGAAGATCGGATTACTCGAGAAAGAAATGGAAAGAGGAATATCTGACACGCCAGAACCGGCATAGAGCGGGGACGTGATGTTGAATGTTAGCGAATGGTCAATCGTTCCGATCATTGACACCGAGAAGGTTTCGCCCCAAGTCGTCGGTGCACTAAAGGCCCCCAGACCGTAGTTATCTGTAAGTGCTAGATTGACTGTGGCGTTTGCGCTACCCGCCATCATCAGGCCGGCAGCCAAAGTTAGTGCTTGTAATTTCATTTGTCTTCTCTCCAGAATATCGAATGAGCAGTTTATTCGTTTAAATTTACCTGCCAAACCGACTTAAAAATTAAGCAATTAATATGCCAAAAATATAGTCTATTGTTTTTATTGATTATACGTTTGGCTTTCGGGCTGGGTGTGTCTGGGTGTGTAAAGAAATCCGACACTCAGTGTGTAATGCCAAGCGTAATTGAGCGGCTTGCCACCCATAGCTTAAGTAGAAAAGTAAAACGGTTGCTCAAAAAATCAACAAATACACGCGGCGATTACTGCGTCGCGTCTTCCATCTTTTTCCGTTGTGCCTCGGCGGCATCCATCATTTGTCCTTCCACCGCGCGGGCTTTTTCCATCGCCTGAATCTGCGTTTCAAATACCGGGTTGGGTGTGTGTGCGGTTTCGGATTGCGGTGGCGGAGTAGGGTCGCAGCCGGGCAGGAGTATTACAAGTGGAATCACTATCCGTTTCATGGGGTGTCCTCCAGTAAGCCAGTGGACAGGCCGTCGATGCTGACCTGGTTTTTCTCGCGCCAGTAATCCAGTAAACCCACCGCGCCCTTTTTCTCGACCCAGCGTGCCAGGGTGTCGCGTTCGCCAACGTAGGTATACGTCGGCACGGCGTAGCCGCACGAGGTCTGCACTGCATCGATAGCAAGCACGATGATCTGGCGTTCGCCGGGGAGTGGCGCGAAATGGTGATGCAGTTCAGCCCAGGCGGCATCCTGTCGGCGCACGACGCGGCCTTTTCCGTATAGACGCAAAATTAACGGGTCGGCACCGAAGCTGCACCACATCATCGTCATGCGGCCGTCGTGTTTCAGGTGGGCGGCGGTTTCGTTGCCGCTGCCGGTGAGGTCGAGATAGGCGATGTGATTGTCCGAGAGCACGCGCAGGCTGTCCATGCCTTTGGGCGACAGGTTGAGCCGGCTGTCGCTGGTACCCGTTGCGGTGAAAAACAGCTTTTGCGCTGCGATGAAATCGCGGTGTCTAACTTCGAGTGCAGGATAAAAGCGCGCCATCAGTTGATCTGCTTTTTGAGAAATTCGGTAAGGATGCGCAGGCGTGTCAGGCTGTCATTCATTTCCAGCAGGTCCTGCTTGATGTTGAGTTTGAGTGGCAGTACCTCGGACAGGCGATAGCCTACCCACACGGCGTTGTCGAATGCGTGCGGTGCAGGGAAGTGCGTGTCTCCGTATTCATCGACGATGTGACGCAGGATTTCGACGGCGAGTTCGAGGTCATCCGGGATGGCCATGGCGGGCTCGGAGCTGACCGATTCCACGGTGCCCATGAGCAGGCCGCTGGAGTTAACCTCGGTGCTGCGGATGACGAAGCGTTCCTGCGCAAGGGTGTCGATATGCAAGATGCCATTTTGTGGCATGTCCCAATCAGTGACGTGGACGAGCGTGCCGACCGTGTAGGGTACGGCGGGGGTGCCGGTCTCGGCGCCTTCGCGAATGGCACAGATCCCGAAGGCAGTGTTGTCGGCAATGGCCTGCTTGACCATCGTCAGGTAGCGTTGCTCAAAAATTCGCAGCGGCTGCACCCCGCCGGGGAAGACAACAGTATTGAGTGGGAACAAGGGGAGGGTGTGATTCATCGGCTTTCACCCCAGCGTGCCATCAGCGTGTGCTGGATGCCCAGTTGGTCGAGGATGCGTGCAACGATGAAGTCGATGATGTCTTCGACACTTTGCGGCTGGTGATAAAAGCCGGGATTGGCTGCCAGGATCACCGCGTTCATTTTCGACAGCTTCAACATGTTTTCCAGATGCAGCGTGGAAAAGGGTGCTTCGCGGGGCACCAGAATCAGCTTGCGTTGCTCTTTCAGCATCACGTCGGCAGCACGCTCGATGAGATTGTCGGACAGTCCGTGTGCAATCGCGGCAAGCGTGCCCATCGAACATGGGCATATCACCATCGCATCGGCCGGGTTGGAACCGGAAGCAACCGGTGCATTCCAGTCTTCACGGCTGAACACGCGTAGTTGGCCGTCGTGTGCGTGCAGCGATTCGGACAATTGCTTCTCAAGATCCATCGGGCGCGCCGGCAAGGCCACGCCCAGTTCCTGTTTGGCAACGATATGCGCAGCCTGTGAAACCAGCAGGTAAACCCGCACGTTGGCGGCCAGCAGACATTCGAGTAGACGCAGGCCATAGGCCATGCCTGAGGCGCCGGACAGCGCCAGGGTAACAGTATTGGGAGGCAGGTTCATGGCACGAATTGTCGCTTGGATGGCATCAATAATCCACCGTGTGCCGCTTGCACGTTGCGTACAGCCGTTTGCTACGACTCCTGGGGCTGTTCGTTTGAGGGTGTTGGGGTGGCCAGCAAGCGCGCGACAATGACGCCATTGACTGCGCCAAATATCAGGGCAGCGGCAGCAAACACCGGCAATAACCCAATGATCGCCTTACCCGGTAACAGCCACCAGCCAGCCAGGGCGAGCTGCCCGCCAATGTGACCAAATGCTGCCAGTACCGACAGACTTATGGGGCCGAAATATTGGCTGGGCAGATGGCGCGCCAGTGCCAATATCAGCAGACTGACGCACGCACCGGCAGCCGACAGCCAGAAGCCCGGCGCGAACAGGCTTCCCAGCAGGATGGCGCCGGCCAGTACGCGCAGCCCCGATACCCAGGCGGCCGCACGCCAGCCATATTGCAGCAAGACCAGTAGCACGACGATGTTGGCGAGCCCGGGTTTGACGCCGGGGATCGGGCTGGGCAGCGCAGCCTCGGCAAGCGTGAGGCCGATCGCCAGCGCCGCCAGCCGCGCAATGCGGCGGTCGTCTGCACTAACCGGGAACTCAATAGCCGAGTGTGTCATAGGCAACGGTGCGGCCACGGATTTCGAGGCTCACCTGATTGGGCAGACAGAGCGCCGCCTGGCCTGATTGCGTAAGCCAGCCTTGCTTGACGCATAGCTGACGGGGTGATGGATCACGTGCGACGCGGGCGCGGCCAGGTTCGATTTCGATCCGGGTGGGGCCAAGCGGGCCGTTGACCGAGACCACACGGGTCTGGGCGAGCGAAGTGGTTTCCACCACCTTTCCCGCTGCGCGGATGATGACGGACTCGCCGCGGTCACCGCCCCAGGCATACAGGGCCAGCGTGATCACGAGGCCCGTTCCGGCGAGCAGCACGCCCGCATCGCCTGCCCGTACCATCAGGACAACTCGCGATGCCGCACCAGCACCTGCTCACGTTCCCGGAAAGCGACCGCCAGCGTTTCGGCAAAATAGACGCTGCGGTGCTGGCCGCCGGTGCAGCCAATGGCCACCGTCAGATAGGCGCGGTGATCGCGGATGAAACAGGGTAGCCAGTTTTCAACGAAGCCGCGGATATCGGCGAGTAGCGCCATCGCGTTGGGGCTGGCTTCCAGATAGTCCTTGACCGGCTGGTCGCGGCCGGTGAGCGGGCGTAACTCGGCGACGTAGTGGGGATTGGGCAGGCAGCGCACATCAAATACCAGGTCGGCATCGAGCGGAATGCCATGCTTGAAGCCAAATGATTCAAACAGCAGGGTGATGCGCGAACGATCCTGGCCGATCAGATCCTTGATCCAGAGCCGCAAGGCTGAGGCGGAGAGGTCGCTGGTGTCGATGCGGTGCGCCAGCGGGGCGATGTCGGCCAGCATTTCGCGTTCGAGCTGAATGGCTTCCTGCAGTGAAACCTTGTCGCCGGATAGCGGATGGCGGCGCCGCGTCTCTGAAAAACGCTGAACCAGGGTCAGCGTTTTCGCTTCGAGGTAAACCACTCGAAGGTCGGCACCCTGGCCGCGCAGGGTCTCCGAAATTTCCGGAAACTGAACAAAGTTCGTGCTGCTGCGGGCGTCAATGGCAATCGCAATCCGCGTATGGCCGGCCTGTGTCAGATAGTCGACCAGTGGCTGCAACATAGCCAGCGGCAGGTTGTCGATACAGTAATAGCCGATATCTTCGAGTACCGCGATGGCGATGCTTTTACCTGATCCGGATAATCCGGAAACCAGAACAATCTGCATTCTCAACTTTCCCCGTTGATGGCGGCTTGCTGACGCTTGATGAATTGTTCGACCGGATTGATGCCGCGGCTCTTGAGAATATGATTGCGCACGGCAACCTCAACCAGAACAGCCAGATTGCGGCCGGCTGCGACCGGAATGCGTACTTTGGGGATGTCCACACCGAGGATGGGGACGGTCGACGCCACCATGTCGAGCCGGTTGAGGCCGGTTTCACCGACTTCGTGCGGATGCACCAGTTCGACAATGAGCTTGAGATTCTTTTGCCGCTTGACCGAGGTTTCACCAAACAGATAGCGGATATTGAGTATGCCCAGGCCGCGCACTTCCAGAAAGTCGCGGATCAACGCCGGGCAACAGCCTTCCAGGGTTTTGGGGGCAACGTGTTTAAGCTCGACCACATCATCGGCGACGAGGCGATGGCCGCGCGTGATGAGTTCCAGGGCCAGTTCGCTTTTGCCGACCCCGGCGTTCCCCTTGATGAGCACGCCGGTGCCCAGCACCTCAAGAAATACACCATGAATCGAAGTGGCCTCGGCCAGGCGTTGCGTCAAATAGTGCCCCAGATAGGACATCAGCACCGGGCTGGCCAGTGAAGACGTGAACAGGGGGGTATCAGTCCGTTCGGCATTGTCGCTCAAGGCTGTCGGGACCGTTTCACCGTTGGAAATAATGATGGCGGCAAGTTCGGTTGAGAACAGATGATCGATGGCGTCTTTCAACTCGGGATCAGACAAGTTGCGCAGGTATTCCATTTCAGCGCATCCCAATACCTGTACGCGATTGGGATGGACGAAATTCAGGTGGCCGATCAGGGCCAGCGTGGGTTTTTGTATGGTTTCTGACGAGAGCGTGCGGTAACCACCCTTGCGTCCCGCCACCCATTGCAGGTCGAGTTGTTCCGACATGTCGCGGAACAACGCCTCGACCGTTACCTGGGTCAGGTCGTCCATGCGCCGATCAGCGCGATCAATTCGGGTGAGGTGGCTGTACCCAGCATTTTCGTGCGCATGGCTTCGTCACCAAAGAGCTGCGCCAGTTCACCCAGGATTTGCAGATGCTGCTCATTCGCGTCTTTAGGGACCAGCAGCACAAAACACAGGGACACCGGCTGGTTGTCTGGTGCGTCAAATTCCAGCGGGGTGCTCAGCCGGTACAACGCACCGCATGCATCCTTGAGTCCCTTGATGCGGCCATGCGGGATGGCGATCCCGCAGCCCAGTGCGGTCGATCCCAGCCGTTCGCGTTCAAACAAGCTGGTGAAAATATCGGCGGGCTTGAGCTCATGCGCCTGGGCAAATAAATCGGCAGCGTGTTCGAACAGTTTCTTCTTGCTGCTGAAACGCATGTCCAGCAAGGTGGTTTCGGGGGTAATGAGGGGGGCGATTAGGTTCATGCCTGTTACACAGCCGGTTAAGAAATCCGGCGCCTAGAAATTATACGCCCGGCAGCGACAAACCGCCCCGGGCAATTTGTTTCATGCAGTCGGTTGGCGGTCAGGCTTCACTTTCTGTCGGCTGCTGGTGCTTCAAGCCACCGCTGTCCTGATGCACGTCCGAAGTTTTCTCCTTGTGCTTGAGAATTTGTCGATCCAGCTTGTCAGCCAGGAGGTCAATTGCGGCGTACATATTGCCATCTTCACTGTGGGCGTGGAAATCATGGCCCTTGACGTGGAGGGTGGCTTCCACTTTGTGCACTAGCTTTTCCACCTGCATGGTGACGGTCATGTTGATGACGTTATCGAAGTGGCGGTTCACACGGCCAAGCTTTTCGGAAACGTAATCGCGAATAGCTGGGGTTACTTCGAGGTGATGACCGAAAATCGTCAAATCCATAGAGCCTCCTTGAGTCTGAAAAAAACTGAAAACCAGCATTCCATCCCGGCCTCAGGAGCGATGCGTTGCTCGGCTTCATTGTGGGACGAAAGTGGAACACATTCAAGCACAGCAAAGCGCTTTAGCCTGAAACGGCTTGAATATTCTTGTGTTCAAAGTGCGCGTCGCATGTTGGCGGGCGGGATTTGAAGCGATTCACGGTACTTGGCGACGGTACGTCGGGCGACCACGATGCCTTGTTGTCCCAGAACTTCAGCCAACTGGCCATCGGATAGCGGTTTTTTCCCATTTTCGGCCGCGATCAGCTGTTTGATCAGCGCCCGGATGGCGGTTGATGAGCAGGCACCACCGCTATCGGTGGAAACGTGGCTGCCGAAGAAATACTTGAGTTCGTACAGGCCGCGCGGCGTCATCATGAATTTTTGCGTGGTGACGCGTGAAATGGTCGATTCGTGCAGTTCCACGGCCTCGGCGATTTCGCGCAGCACCAGTGGCCGCATGGCAACTTCCCCATGCTCGATGAATTGTTTCTGACGGTCGACGATGGCCTGCGAAACGCGCAGGATGGTGTCAAACCGCTGTTGTACGTTTTTGATCAGCCAGCGAGCTTCCTGGAGTTGGCTGGCAAGCTGGCCGCTATTGCCTTCACGATGACGTGCCAGGATGTCGGCATAGACCCGGTTGACACGCAGCTTGGGCATGGCGTCGGCATTGAGGCTGGCAATCCACATGCCTTTGACCTTGCGCACATAGACGTCGGGAATGACGTAATGCGTGTCTTCGGTGCTGAATGCCGCACCCGGCCGGGGATTCAACGAAAGAATCAGGGCACGGGCGGTTCGTAGCGTCAGATCGTCAATACTGAGCATTTTCTTCAGTTTGCCGACATCGCGTGCGGCCAGCAGATCGAGATAGTGCGTGGTCAGTCGCATGGCGGCATCGCGAGCGGGCGTGGTGGTCGGCAACACGCGCAGTTGCAGGGTCAGGCATTCAGCCAGGTTGCGCGCGCCAACACCAGTTGGATCCATGTTCTGCAGATGCTTGAGTGCAGTTTCGACTTCCTCGGGCTCCAGTTCCTCGAGCTCGCCTTGCAGGCTGGCGGTGATGTCGGCCAGTGGCTGGGTGAGAAACCCGGCTTCGTCCAGATCATCGATCAAGGTGGCAACCAATGTGCGGTCACGCAGCGTGAGCGGGCTGACAATCAATTGATTCAACAGATGTTCGCGCAGGCTGGCCCCTGAAATCGAGCCTTCAGCGTAGTCGCTCTCCTCCTCATCACCGCCGGCCGCACTGTAGTCGTTCCAGTCTGCGTCATCCAGCGATGCCGAGGTGTCGGGTTCCGGGGGCTCCGATTGGGGGAGTTCCGTTGTCTGGGCTTCGGCCTCGGCCGTATGGGCGGGGGGCTCTTCCGATGCGAGGTGGGCCTCGTCCTCGTCTTCGCGTTCCAGCAACGGGTTGTCCTGGAGCATTTGCTCGAGTTCTTGATTCAGCTCCAGCGTAGACAACTGCAGCAGTCGAATCGACTGCTGCAGTTGGGGGGTCAGGGTAAGGTGCTGACCAATCTTGAGCTGGAGGCTGTGCTTCATTGAACTTGAATACGGCAAAAATCATGCCGACTTGAGGGATAAGTGGCGCGAGCGGGTCGCGTAAATCGCAATTACAGGCGGAAATTTTCGCCCAGATACACCTTGCGGGCGTTGTCATCCTGGATGATAAGGTCAGGGGTGCCATCAATCAACACACGGCCTTCATTGATGATGTACGCACGGTGGCAGATTCCCAGCGTTTCGCGCACGTTGTGGTCGGTAATGAGCACGCCAATATCGCGCTCGATCAAGAAGTGCACAATTTTTTGGATGTCGAGTACGGCGATAGGGTCCACTCCAGCGAACGGTTCATCCAGCAGAATGAAGCGTGGATTGATCGCCAGCGAACGGGCAATTTCCACACGCCGTCGTTCGCCGCCGGACAGGCTGGCCGCCGCCGCATCGCGCAGATGGGCGATATGCAGATCGTCCAGCAGGTTGTTGAGATGTTCTTCGAGTTCATCCTTATCATAGGGTTTGAACTCGAGAATGGCACGGATGTTTTCCTCTACCGTCATCTTGCGGAAGATCGAGGGTTCCTGGGGCAGGTAGGACAGGCCCAGCCGCGCACGCTGGTGGATGGCCATGTGCGTCAGATCGTGTGAATCCAGATGCACATTGCCGCCATCCGCGCTGACCAATCCCACCACCATGTAGAAGCAGGTGGTCTTGCCGGCACCGTTGGGCCCAAGCAGCCCTACGACTTCCCCGCTTTTAACGGTGAAAGAAACATCGTGCACCACCGTGCGTTTGCCATACGTCTTGCGCAGGCCCTGGGCAAAAATCTGGCTCATGGCTTGGCGGCGGGTTGTGCAGAGGGGGTTTTCGGACGGATGACTGCACGTACCCGGCCACTGGGTGTTTGGGCATCAGGCTGGCCGGTCACCTTGTAGAATTCGGTGTTGGCGTTATACGAAATTTGTGCGCCGCGCAGTTCGTCGCCATTGCGGCGTAACCGCGCCTGACCAATCAATTCCAGTTGACTGTTACCGCTGTCGAACTCGATACGGTCGGCAAAACCTTCGATCTGCTCATCACGCCCATCAAGCTTTTGGCGAAATGCGGCTGGGCGGCCCGTGGCGCTCACCTTGTCGAGCCCGCCTGCATTCTGGGTGACCTGGACGCGATCGGCACGCAGCATCAGCGTGCCTTGGCTCAAGATCACGTTGCCCTGATAAACGCTGATTTTCTTGATGTCATCGAGCGTGACCGTGTCAGCCTCAAGGTTGACGGGCTTGTCACGGTCGGCTTTTTCGGCATGAGCCGGAGCGGTCAGCAGGACAGCACATAGTGCTGCATAAAAACCTGTTTTCAATGGTTGCATGGCGCTAGCTTCTTCCGGATAAGTAACGGGCTTTTACCCGTCCTGTCAGTTTAATCACGCGTTGCCTGGCGTTGTATTCCATACTGCCCGCGTGCAGTTTCAGGGTAGCGTCAGTGACGTCTACCGGCCCGGGCGAGTGGAGCATGTCGCGCTCGGGAAAAATAACCAGTCGGGCAGTATGAAGCGACATGGCCGATTGTCCAGGCTGGGCCGCACGCAGAACCTGGACTTCGCCGCGCAAATCCACTTCGCTGCCGTCAGGCGAAACAGTCGCCTGTTGCGCCACCGCTGTGACTTCACCCGACTGCGGGTCCATCTGGATGAAACGGGGTGACTCGAGTTCCGTGCGTTTGCTGTTGGAATAGTGTTTCAGCTTGCGGGCTGTCAGTCTGTAATGCGGATGTCCCTCGGTATCGGTTCGCAACGCATCGAAATTTTCCATAATGCCTTCCGGCTCGGTCCGCGCGGCCGGGTCACCATTAGCCGAGACTTGCACGGAACGCTCGATCCAGAAGCTGAGCGCGGCGAGCACCAGCAAAATGGCCAGCGGCAACCACAGCGAGCCACGTGCGGTCATGCGGTCCCCGAATCATGCGTAACCGACGCAAAATACACGCAAGCAGTCATTTCAGATAAGGCGCCAGAGCTGCATCCAGCGTGCCTTGTGCGCGCATCAAAAATTCGCAGGCCTCGCGCACCGCACCATGCCCGGCCTGGCGGGTGGTGACCAGGTGGCTGTGTGCCTTCACCAGTTCGGGCGCAGCCGGCACGCTGATCGCCAGCCCGCTTCGCCGCATCACCGGCAAATCGACCACGTCGTCGCCCATGTAGGCCGTGGTGTCGTAGGCAAGCTTGAGATCGCGGCAGAGCGATTCATACACGGCCAACTTGTCGTGCGCCCCCTGATGGATGATTTCGATGCCAAGGTTCCTGGCGCGGTGCTCCACGACACGCGAACTGCGGCCGGTGATGATGGCGAGTTGCACCCCGCTGCCCTTGAGCATTTTCAGGCCGTGGCCATCGAGCGAATTGAAGCCCTTGAATTCCTGTCCGTCGTCGGCCAGGAACAGAGTGCCGTCAGTCATCACCCCATCGACATCAAATGCGATCAGCTTGATTTTCTGGGCGCGGGCAATCAGGTCGGCGGTCATCATACGACGCCTGCTTTCAGCAGATCGTGCATGTTGAGCGCGCCCAGCAAGGTATTGTCATGGTCGACAACCAGCAAGCCATTGATTTTAAGAGAGTCCATTTTTTCCACTGCTGCCACGGCAAGTTCGTCCGCGTAGATTGTTTTGGGGTTTTTTGTCATCAGGTCGGTCACACGCGCCTGCTGCAGGTCGAGTGCGTGTTCCAGTGCGCGCCGCAAGTCGCCATCGGTAAAGACACCCGCCACCTTGCCGGCGGCATCGACCACCGCCGTCATGCCCAGGCCTTTTTTAGTCATTTCGAGCAGAGCTACTTTGAGTGAGGCCCCGTGATCGATTTTGGGGAGCGCGTCGCCTGTGTGCATGATGTCATGCACGCGCACCAGCAAGCGCCGTCCCAAGCTGCCTCCGGGGTGGGTGCGCGCGAAATCATCAGCCGAGAAGCCGCGAGCATCGAGCAAGGCCACCGCGAGTGCATCGCCCAGCGCCAATGCCGCCGTGGTGCTGGCGGTGGGTGCCAGATTGAGCGGGCAGGCCTCCTTGTCGACCGCCGCGTTGAGGTGCACATCGGCTTCGCGAGCCATGGTTGAATTGGGATTGCCCGTCATGGCGATGAGTTTGGCGCCGCGCCGCTTGATGAGCGGCACGATGCTGACGATCTCGTTGCTTTCGCCTGAATTCGACATGGCCAATACCACGTCATCGTGCGCAATCATGCCGAGATCGCCATGGCTGGCTTCCCCGGGGTGCATGAAAAAGGCTGGGGTCCCGGTCGATGCCAGCGTGGCGGCAATCTTGTGGCCGACATGTCCGGACTTGCCCATGCCGGTGACCACCACGCGGCCTTTGCAGGCCAGCATGAGGTGGACGGCGTCGGCAAAGCGATGATCGAGTCGAGTCGACAGCGTGCGCAGCGCGTCGGCTTCTATGGCAAGTACCTGGCGAGCAAGTACGAGCAAATGTTCGGGGGAGGTAGGTTCAGGGTGCATGGTCGGCAAGTATACTAAAGCCTGCTTATCCAACAGCGTTTTCCCCATTGTCGGCACGACATGGCCGACAGCAGCAAAATGGGATTTCGCCTCTGAGGACTTTGATTGCATAGCGGACTTCAACTTGTTTTAGTGCTACTGGCGGCTGCCGTGCTGGTGGCTGCTGCTGCACGCGCCTTGCGTTTGCCGACCATGCTGGGCTACCTGGTGACCGGTATTGTCATCGGGCCTTTTGCCCTGGGCTGGATTCCGGACAGCGAAGAGGCGCGTTATCTGGCCGAATTCGGCGTGGTATTCCTGATGTTTTCCATCGGTCTGGAATTCAGTCTGCCGCGCCTGATGACCATGCGTATGACGGTGTTTGGCTTCGGTGGAGCGCAGGTGGTGCTGACGATCGTGCTCACTGCGCTGGTAGCCTGGCTGCTCGATTTACCCTTGCTGGCCGCCATTGCGCTCGGCGGCATCATGTCGATGTCATCCACCGCCATCGTATCGAAGATGATGGCCGAGCGGATGGAGATCCAGACGCCGCATGGCCGCCAGATTTTTGGCGCCCTGCTGTTCCAGGATCTGGCCGTTGTACCGCTGTTGATCCTGATTCCGGCCTTTGCCAAGGAATCAGACGCGATGGCGGCCACGCTGGCGCTGGCCACGCTGAAGGCCGTGGTGGTGCTGGGCTTCCTGCTGTTCGTGGGCCAGCGCATCATGCGCCCCTGGTTCCAGTGGGTGGCCGGGCACAAGTCGCCCGAACTTTTCACGCTGAATCTGCTGTTGTTCACGCTGGGATTGGCGTATCTGACCGAAAGCGCCGGCTTGTCCCTTGCGCTGGGTGCCTTCCTGGCCGGCATGCTGGTGTCCGAAACTGAATATCGCTATCAGGTGGAAGACGACATCAAGCCTTTCCGCGACGTGTTGCTGGGGCTGTTTTTCGTCACCATCGGCATGCGTCTCGACTTGATGCAGGTCATGTTGAACTGGGGTGACGTGCTGTTGCTGGTGGCCGCAATCGTTATTGGCAAGGCCGTGCTGGTGGCCGGTCTGGGACTGGCCTTTGGCAGTGTGCGGCCTACTGCCGTGCGGACGGCGCTGGGGTTGGCGCAGGCGGGGGAATTTGGCTTTGTGCTGCTGGCGCAGTCGGCCGACCTGAATTTGCTGGGCGCTGAAATTACGCAGCCGGTTTTGGCGGCGATGGTGTTGTCGATGCTGATTGCGCCGCTGATGATCAATCGCATGGATACGCTGACCCGGCTGATAGCGGGCAGTGAGTGGGCCGGGCGTGCCAAGGAAGTCCACGATATTGCGGTCAAGACTTTTGGCAAGAGCAAGCATGTGATCGTGTGCGGCTATGGCCGCAGCGGCCAGAATCTGGCGCGTTTGTTCGAGGCCGAAGATATCAGCTTCGTCGCGCTGGATGCCGACCCCGAGCGCATCCGTGCGGTGGCGGCATCGGGTGTCAGCGTCGTGTATGGCGACGCCAGCCGCCGCGAAGTGCTGGTCGCTGCCGGCTTGAGCCGCGCGCAGGCCGTGGTGGTGACCTATTCCGATCTGCATTCGAGCATGGCCATCCTGCGCCATGTGCACGAACTGCGGCCGGAACTGCCGGTGGTGGTGCGCACCATCGACGACACGCACATCGACGCGCTGAAAGCAGCGGGCGCGGCCGAGGTGGTGTCCGAAGTAATGGAAGGCTCATTGATGCTGGCTTCGCACGCAATGATGCTGTTGGGCATTCCGTTGTCCCAGGTGTTGAAACGGGTTCGCGGGGTGCGTGAAACGCGCTACGCCTTGATGCGTGGTTATTTTCGTGGCGCCAGCGACGTCGATGACGAACTCGACCAGCAGTCCCAGCCCCGCCTGCATACCGTGCTGATTCCACAAGGCGCAGCGGCAGCGGGACGCAGCCTGGAAGATCTGGCGCTGGACGACTTGCTGGTGGAAGTGGTGGCGATCCGCCGCCAGGGGATCAAGGGCGTTGACCCCCAACCCGAGACTGAAATCCGCGTAGGCGATGTGTTGATGCTGCGCGGCGCCGCCGATGGACTGGCTGCGGCGGAGATCAGGGTGTTGCAGGGTTAGCCTGCAACTATCGCGTTAGGGGGCTTTGCAGACAACGTAGAAATTGGCGCCGTCGTCAACATAGTTGGCAGTAGGGGCGGTAGTATCCGCTGTGGTACCAATGATGGCGCGGACTGAGCCGGTAGTGGCGTTGCCGTCATCAAACTGAGTGTCGATTGCTTGGGCAATCTTGGCCGATAGGTTGTTGGAGCAGACGACGATGCCGCTAATGCCGAACGCGCCATTCTGAACGCCTGTTACACCTGATGCGGCGTTAGGAGGGGTTGCTGTACCGATTGCACCAGTGGTGGTGGCGCCACCGATGAGGCCGGCGAGGCGCAGGTGCTGCCAGAACAAACGGGATTCGTCCGTTAAGGTGGTGGAATTATAAGTTGGCGTTCCAGCGGTGCCTGTGCCGATGGTGCCGTCGCCGTTACCGCTGCTGGTCGTGCTGCCAGCAGCGGTCCAGCGCGTAGCTGCGCTTGGATCATCCCCGGGTAGGGCACGATAGCGATCCTGATATAGGTTGATGGCCGCTGTCATTGACTGGAAATCGTTGGCGACATTACGGATGCGGCCTTGAGTGATCAGCTCCTGCCCCTTGAGGATGCCGCCGAGCAGCAAACCGATGATGACCAGCACAATGGCGATTTCGATCAGAGTGAAGCCTGACTGGCGTCGCGAAAAGGTGGGATGGGGCATAGTGCAACTCTCCGTTATGTTATGGTTCGGCTGCCGCAAAATACGTGCCAGGCTTGATTGTGTGGCAAGTTATTGATAAAAATACAGAAATCCAGGATTTTTATGGTTAGTTTGATGCGTTTTTGACGAAAATACGACAATCACGTCCGGATTTCATCAGTTTTATGTGCCGTGCCGTGGCAGACGGACTCCATTTTCCGGGTGGAATGCCGATAGCAGTGTCATGTTGAATGCCCCCTGTTTCCCTATTATTCTTTCCCTATGACTGAGTCCACCGCGACGCCGTCCCGACTTGCCTGGCTGACGTCGCTTGTCACGCACTTTGCCAACGTGGCGCCTGGACGCTGGCTGGCCTTGATGCTGCTGGCCTTGCATGCAGCGGTAGTGTTCGATGCGGATGCAGCATTGACGCGTGCGTTTTTGCTGGCCCATTACGGTCTATTCCTGCTGTGGCAACCGCTGGTGCGCAGCGAGGCACGCATCGAGCCGCGTCTCGCCCTTCCTGTATTTGCCATGGCTGCGCTGCTGGTGCTGGTGGACAGCACCTGGGTGATCGCGTTGTGGCTGGCGATTCTGGCGGGGCTGGTGGGCTCGGTGGCCACGTCGCAAAACGAGCGCAGCCATAAATGGACGTATTTGCTCGCCCTGGCCTACCTGCTCGCCCTGCTGATGGCCTGGGTGTTGCCGCAAAGCCTGGAGGACACCTCACTATCCGACGTGTTGCAAGTGGGGGTGCGCTATATCCTGCCATTGCTGCCGCTGGTGATTCTGTTTATGCCGGTCACCCGTCAGCGCGGCAGTGCTTCGTCGACGCTCGATTTCATCTATGGCCTGATGCTGTCGTTGCTCATCATGGTGATGGCGCTGGGTGTGTTTGCCGTGGTGGCGGTGGCGAAGGTGAACTACGCCTGGGCACTGGTGCAAACGTTACTGGGGATGGCAGGCTTGCTGCTGGTACTGTCCTGGTTGTGGAATCCGCGTGCCGGATTTTCGGGACTGGGGCAGGTCACCTCGCGTTATTTGCTGTCGGTGGGGCTGCCGTTTGAAGGCTGGGCGCAACGGCTGGCGACGCTGGCCGAGCGCGAGCGCGATCCGGAGTCTTTCGTGCGCGATGCGCTGTCCGATCTGCATGAACTGACCTGGATCCGGGGTGGCCACTGGCAGGCGGCGCGTGGCGAGGGCCAGTTTGGCGAGTCCGCCGAGCATAGTGAAAGCTATGCTTTCCATGGGCTAAGCCTGACCTGGCAGTCCAGTCGTCCGCTCACCCCCGCACTGGCGCTACATGTGCGGCTGCTCTCGCAATTGCTGGGCTATTTTTACGCCGCCAAAGTGCGCGAGCAAACCTTGCGTGAACAGGCCTACAGCCAGGCGATTCACGACACGGGTGCGCGCCTGACACATGACGTGAAGAACATCCTGCAGTCGATGAAAACCCTGATCGCCGCAGCCGACACCTCCACCCCGGAAGACAGCGAGCGCCTGCAGGCGCTGATGAAGCGCCAGTTGCCGCAACTCGCGGCGCGCCTGTCGCAGACGGTCGACAAGCTCAAGCAGCCGACTGAAATGGATGTCGCACAAATCGCGGCCAAGGCCTGGTGGTCAGCCTTGCAGACGCGCTATGAACACGATGACGTGCAGTTTTTTGCCGATGTGATCGACGACACACCCTTGCCGCAGGACCTGTTCGACAGCGTGGTCGACAACCTGCTGACCAATGCATTGCGCAAGCGTCAGAGCGAACCTGGTGTGGCGGTAGAGGTGCGTCTGGCCTTGCAACCGTTGGTGAGCCTGAGGGTGACCGACAGCGGATCCGCTGCACCGGAACATGTGGCGCGTAATTTGTTCATGAGCCCCGTGGCATCGGATTCAGGCTTGGGGGTGGGCTTGTATCAGGCTGCCCGGCAGGCCGCGCGTTCGGGTTATCGGCTGGAACTACCCGGTAATCAGGCGGGGCAGGTGACGTTCCGCTTGCAGGCTACGGAGGGGGAGAGGTCAGTGGACAGCCGTTTTGGCAGAGGCGGCTCGTGAGGGTGTTTGGATTTAACCACACCACCAAATCGTCGAAATCGTTATCGGGCGGAGTGAGGCTCACGAAGTCCTGCTCTGTACATGGGGCTGTAGGCACGACTAGATTTGCTCGTTCGCTGGCGGGTACCTGCGATGGCGTGAGCGGTGTGCCGCCGTTCATATTTTGTGCACCTCGACTATTTGGCCCGTGCGACACAATGACCACCGCCGCTTGATGAGCCACACCACCGTCAATGCAGCTCTTGGTTTTATGCACTTCCAGATCTCCAGGCGCATTGATGGCGAATCCTGGGTTGGGGATCATTGACCAATCGTTGGTGAAGTCCCTTGTCACTGCGTAAGTGTAGCGATTTCCCCACGCATCGGCATTGCCCACCCCTAAGGTGCGCCACGGCAGCTTTCCGCGTGTGTGCAAGCATCGCCCTGCATCGCGATTTCCCTCGTCTCCTTCGTTGGCACCCGTGCCATCATCGGGGCAGGGCAAATATGGTTTGCCAGCCGGCTGGCGCATGGCATAGCCAATTATCACTTCACGAATGGCATTCATGTCCGCACGGGTCTCAGCAATCCGCCGTGCCTGGATCTGCGCCGAGAGTGGCATGGCCAGCCCGCCGATCAGGATCGTGACGATGACCAGCACGATGGCCATCTCGATCAGGGTGAAGCCGCGTTGGTTTTTCATGGGGTTGTTTCCTTTGCCTCCGCTTCTGCCGGACCGGCAGGCGTGGGACGCAGCACCTGATAGGGCTCATAAACCTTACCATCGGCACGGATCTGGCCTGGTTTGAGCCCCGATACGCTGGACGGTCCCACTTGCGCCTTGCCGTCAACCCAGCGGGTTGTTTTGCCATCGGAGCGGGTCACTATTCCATCAAAACGCAGTGGCGGTGTGTCCTCGTCGGCAGTTTGCGCGTTGCGTGTACTGGGTGCGCGCAGGCCATGGGCACGTGCAGCTTCGAGTTGTGCCCGTTGTGCCGGGGTATAGAACAGGCGGCCCATTTCATCGGTTGCGGCCAGACTTGAACTGCAGGCGCATGCAAGCAGTGCTGCCGTCAACATGCACCGTAGGCAGGGTTCGAGCCGGGTGATCAGGATGCTCATTTTCCGGCCTCCATTTGATCGGAAACGGTAAACCACAATAGCTCACATTCAGCCTGCAACTGGGGCAGGCTGGTGGCGGCGTCGAATGTCACATCGCTCAGACGCGACAGGCGGCAGCCCTGGACGTGATAGACCCCCGGCGCCTGTGCTTTGAGTGCCGCCAGAAAACGCGGGAGATCGGTTTCCACCAGTAGCGGCAGGGTGAGGGTCATGGTCGTTTGTCCCAGTGGCAGGCCCTGGGCGAGTGCCGGGAGCGCCGCGGCACGGGGGGCCAGATGGTAGTTCAGGCCATACAGTCCGGCGTCGCGGTTGGCATGCTGGGCTGCCTCGATCCAGGCCAGCCGGTCTTCGGCGCCAACAAAGCCGCGCGCCACCAGTGCCCGATAAGCAGTCAGATGCGTCGCGATGAGGTGCTGTTGTTGCTGACTGTGGTCGAGTTGTTGCTGCGCCGTATTGCGTGCGCTGTTTTGCTGTTGCAGGCGGGTTTCGGCATCCAGCGACTGACCGCGGCTCCACAGCGCGGCGCCACTCGCCAGCAATACGGCTGCCAATACCAGCGACAGCGACAGCTTCAGCGCAGCGAATGGCGGGCGGTTCATAGCCGGGCTTCCCGGTAGACCAGGCTGATGCCAAAGCGTGCAGCCGGTGCCCTGGCTGAATCGGTGCCGAAGGTTTTGCCCGACAGAGTGCTGGCCGAGTCGGCGTTCACCGGGCTGCTGCTCAGGCTGACGTTGTGCAATGAAGGGGTGACCTGCAAGTTGCGCATGAATGCTTCGATGCGCTGCACCGCGGCGCGGTAGTTGCCGTCGAAGGGCATCAGCGCGGCTTCGATTTGAATGCTGGCCTCGCCCGCAGGAGCAAGTGGATCGTTGGTCCAGCGCAGGTTTTCCAGGGTGATATCCGGAGCCTGTTGCAAGGCGGGGCTGATGGCGGCCAGCAGGATGTGGCTGTCCAACTGGCGAGCGTCCAGTTGCTGCGCCAGCATGACCGTCTGCGCCAGTTGTTCAGGCGCTGTAGCCTGAATGGGGAAGGTGCGTGCGATGGCCTGGTAACGCGCATCCAGTTGCTGGCGGTGCTGGCTGAGTGTATTCGACTGGTTGTCCAGGTCTTGCGCATGCAACCAGTAGGCTGCAGTAATGACCAGCCCGAGCGTGGCGATCAGACCGGCGGCCGCGTGCAGGCTGCGCTTCCAGCGAAACTCGGTGTGGTGTTGCAGCAGTTCGGGGGGCGCCAGGTTCAGGTGTATGGCTTCTCCGGCAATAGCCGCCAGCGGCGCGACTTCCGGAGTAGCAGCCAGAAAGTCGTCTGGAATGTGCAGCGCACGGGCGAGACTATCCATGTCGATCAGGCGCGTGCTGAATGCCGGGTCGGCATTCAGCGGGGCTTGTGCGCTGTTGAGCTGGCCGCTGGGGTCAAGTAGCAGGACGTGCAGGCGGGCTTCGCGTGGCAGGATGCGTTGGCCGGTAAGGTAGAGCTGCGTCTTGGCAATTTCGTCGGCAGCATTGCCTGGTATCTGGGTCGGGGTATCGCTGCCAATCAGGCGTGAAAAACGTAGCAGGCCATGATGGTAGTAAGACAGCCGCAGGCTGTTGTTGAGCCGGTAGGCCAGCAGGGTGTGTGTTTCCTGTGCTTTTAATTTGTTCAGCAGATATTGGCACGCCAGCGCCAGCGGGGTGATCCCGGACAGTGGCACGCGTTCGCGATGCAGTACGCTCAGCCAGGGTGTGAGCCAGTCGACATCGGTCAGGGCGGACAGCAGGTAGCGGTCGTCGCGGCGGCCGGTTGCTTCGCGTCCCTGTCGCCATGCGCCGGTAAAGCGCGCATTGCGGAACATCTGCTTGAGTTTGCGCGCCAGCAGTTCGGCGCGTGCGCGCCCTGTTACGTGCGGCATGACATCGACACGGTAGTCTTCGTCTACCGTGTCGACCACCAGCAGCACCGGCAGGCGTGCATGCTTGAGCAAGACTTTCCTGAACGCAGCCAGGCCTTCGGTGCTGGCAGAAAATTCGCCTAGCCAGTGCATGTGGCCGGGACGCCAGTTCAGCACGCCGATCTGGCGTGGGGTGGCAAGCAGAATCAGTTGATGATCAAGTATCACAGCGGCAGATTCCCGATCAGGTCGTACACCGGGAGCAGCACCGATACCAGGATGCCGCCAAGCAGGATGCCGAGTATAGCGGTGAGCATGGGCTCCAGCACCTTGAGGCCGTTTTCAATCGAGTCGAGCACTTCGCGATTATAAAAAAACGTGACGTTATCCAGTGCCTCGTCGAGCGCGCCGGTGGTCTCGCCCACCCGCAACATGCGGATCACCAGCGGGGGAAACAGCGCCTGCGACTGAAAACTTTCGGATAGCCCGCGTCCATCTGCAATTTGCTGCGCAGCGCGGCGAATCCCACCGGCAATGGTTCGGTTGCCGGCGATCATTTCACCCGCACGTAGCGCATCGAGCACCGTGACGCCCGAGCGATACATCATCGCCAGCGTGTTGGTGAAGCGCGACAGCACGATCTTTTGCAGAATCGGCCCGATGATGGGAAGCCGCAACTGGGTGCGATCCCACCAGTCCTGTCCAGCCTCGCTCTGCTTCACCCACAGCGGCAGGCCAACCCCCAGTGCCAGCATCAGCAGCAAGCCGATCAGCCAGTAGGAGCGCATGGCTTCCGACACAGCCATCAGAATCAGCGTCGGCAACGGCAGGGTCACGCCCATCGTTTGCACCAGTGAGAGTACCTGCGGGACCAGATACACCATCAAAAACAGAATGGCTGCGCCCACCACCGTCAGCACCATGGCTGGGTAAATCATCAGGCGCTTGGCCTTGGACGCAATTTCTTCCTGCCATTTCAGGGATTCGGACAGTCGTTCAAACACCGTATCCAGCAGGCCGGTTTGCTCCCCTGCTCGAACACTGTGGACGAACACCGAGCCAAATACGGCCGGGTGCGCCGCCAGCGCCTGCGACAGGACCTTGCCGCCTTCCAGATCTTCCAGCAGAGCGGTCAGCACATCGCGAAAGCCGCGCTTGTCCATGGTGTCGCGCAGGTCACGCAACCCTTCCAGCAGGGGAATCCCGGCGCGGGTGATGTAGCGCATGTGGATGCAGAACGTCACCAGATCGCGTCGGGTGACGCGCTCGCGGCCACTGGGGGCATATTGGCGTGAAAGCTCGGCCAGCGTGATGAGGTCGAGCCCCATGCGCTTGAGGCGCAGTTCGAGGTCGACGTCGTTGACGGCAGAGAGCGTGCCTTTTACGGAGCGGCCGGTTTGGTCGATGGCGCGGTAGTCGAAGAAGGGCATGGTTAGGCGTGCCTTGCCGGGGCTTCGCGTTTCGCCTGCGGGATGCGAGCGTTCTGTTTCGCCTTTGGGCGAGTTACTTTCTTTGCTTCGCCAAAGAAAGTAACCAAAGAAAGGCGACCCCACATCGCTGCCCTGCGGGTTCCCGATTTGGCGTGCACGGGCGGGCGCTCCACCAACTCGCCCTGGCACGGGGCACAAAACGCCCCGTGCTGCGGAACTCGAACACGGTTCCGCTTATTCCCCGCCCGCGCACGCAAAATCGGCAGCGCTGAAGGGGAATAAATCCCTGCACCGCCGTCGCGCAATACTGCCGGATAGCCAAGCACAAACGCCCGCATGGGTGCCCCTTGTGTGTCGCCGAGAAGCGCAGCCGGCCGGGGATAAGAGGGGCCGGGTGTCTGAGCTCCGCAGTGAGCCGCGTTTTGTGCGGCTCGCCAGGGCGAGTTCCTGCCCCGCCCCGGTTGGCGAGCATCGCAGGGGAGCCGAAGGCCGACACACCAGGGGTGGCTTTTTCTTTGGGTACTTTCTTTTGGCCACGCAAAAGAAAGTATCTCGCCCGCAGGCGAAACGCGAAGCCGTTGCATGGTCACCAATGTGAGCGAAGAACCCAAGACCATCCTCACACCCGCCCCGTCAAATCCACCACCCGCGCCACTTCCGACAACGAGGTCACACCATCCTTCACCCGCTGGATACCGTCTTCCGCCAGGGGGTGATAGCCATGCTCGAATGCCGCATGGCGAATTTCGTGCAAGGGCGCATGGTTGGCGACCAGTTCATCCAGGATCGGGTCCATGCGCAGCAGTTCGATCAGCGCCAGCCGGCCGCGGTAGCCTTTGTGGTTGCACGCCGGGCAACCCACGGGGCGGTAGATCTGCGGTGGAGTAGCCGGGTCGACGCCGAGGATGGCGGATTCGTGTTCGTCGGCGGGGTAGGCTTCCTTGCAGTGCGAGCACAGCTTCCGCACCAGCCGCTGGGCGACGACACCGATGATGTTGCCGGAGAGGATGCCGGACTGGATGCCGATGTCCATCAAGCGCGGAAACACGCCGAGGGCGGAGTTGGTATGCAGGGTGGTGAACACCTGGTGACCGGTCATGGCGGCACGAAAGGCCATTTCGGCGGTGTCCTTGTCGCGGATTTCGCCGACCAGGATGATGTCAGGGTCCTGCCGCATGATGGAGCGGATGCCGTTGGCGAAATCGAGTTTCAGCGTTTCGTTGACCGAGCTTTGACGCATCAGTGTGACCGGGTATTCGACCGGGTCTTCCAGCGTCATGATGTTGACGGTCTCGTTGTTCAGATGCGAGAGCATCGAGTACAGCGTGGTCGTTTTACCGGAGCCAGTCGGGCCGGTGACGACCAGGATGCCTTCAGGGCGCGCCATCATCAGTTGCAGTTCGCGCAGGGCTTCGGTGGTGAAGCCCATCTGCTCCAGCGGCATGATGGATTTTTCGCGGTCGAGAATACGCAGCACCAGGTTTTCGCCGTGGATGCCGGGCTGCGACGAGACGCGGAAATCGATCGGCCGACCATTCAGCGTGAGCGACATGCGGCCGTCCTGCGGCGCGCGCGTTTCGGCGATGTTCATGCCGGACAGCACTTTCAGCCGCACCAGAATCCCGGGCCAGTAGGTTTTGTGCAGGCTGCGGATTTGTTCCAGCACGCCGTCGATGCGGTAACGGATGCGCAGAAAGGAATGCTCAGGTTCGAAGTGAATGTCGCTTGACTCGCGCTTTACCGCGTCGGTCAGTAGCGCACCGACCAGACGCACCACCGGCTGGGTGTATTCCTCGGTGTCGGGATTGAGGCTGGCGTAATCGACTTCGCCGGTTTCGATTTCGCGCAGGATGCCGTCGAGTGACAGATCGAAGCCGTAGAACTTGTCGATGCATTCGAGCAGTTGCGCTTCGGCCGCCAGCAGCGTGTCGATTTCAAGCTGGCCGCCGAGCGCGGCTTTCAGCTGATCGAGCGCCACGACGTTAAACATGTCGGTGGTGGCCAGCGTGAGAATGTTGCGCGCCGCATCGTGAGCGATGGGCAGCAGATGGTGACGGCGGGCGAAATCCTCGGGCACCAGTTGCAGGGCTTCGGGGTCGGCCACCACCTGGGTGAGGTCGATGCCCTGACTGCCGAGTGCGTTGGCGAGTTGATCGCGCAATACCGCCTCGGTCATGAAGCCCAGCGCAACGAGCTGACGGCCAATTGGCAGGCCGGTGGCCTTCTGTTCCTTCAGCCCGATACGCAGCTGGTCCAGGGTAATGAGTCCCTGTGAGACCAGGGTTTCGCCCATGCGGAGTTTTTTACGACGCTCCATCGTGTGCCTTATTGCGCCGACTTCAACTGCTGCACGCGTGTTACGGCCTGGGCACGGTCGAAACGGTGAATCCCGCCGCTTGCGAGTGCCTTTTCGTAATACGTGCGTGCGACAGCAAACTGATGCAGCTGGTCGAGGCTAATCGCCAGGTTGAAGGCGTAATCGGCATTGTCGGGTGCACTGCGGTAGGCCTCAAAGTAGGCAGCCTGGGCATCGTTCCAGCGTTTCTGGTCAGCGTAAAGATTGCCCAGTGTTTGATACAAATGCGGGCTGGGGTCACGCTCGATCAGCATTTTCAGGCGGCTTTCAGTCGCCTGGCTGTCGGTGTTGCCCAGCAGATCAAGCAGGGCACCCTGGGCGGTGGCATTCAGTGGATCAATCTCAAGCACGTCGCGATACAGGCGTTGGGCGTCCGCGTCGCGTTTCTGTGCGCTGGCAATCGCGGCCAGCCCAAGCAGTGCATCCACATTGCGGCCACGTGCCGTGATCTGGCTGTAGAGACGTTGCGCTTCGGCGAGCGCACCGCGCTGATAAGCAGCGTAGGCCTGGCTGAGCACCGTGCTTTGAGTGTCGGGCTGGAATACGGGCTGTGTCGCAGCTGGGGGTGCGGGACTGCGTGAGGGAGCGTCAACGCGCGGCTGGGTGAGCATGGGGCGTGCGTCAGGAATATCCGGGCTGGGTGACACGGTTTCCGCCGATGCCGGTTGTGGGCTGGGCATGGCGAGCGAAGGCGCCGGCAAGGGCGCATCCGGAAGCGACGGCGGCAGCAAAGCGGGTTGGATTGGCTCGGCTGCAGAGGCAGCGGGTGCCACAGCATTCACCGTGGGCACTGTCATGGCCGTCGGCGGTTGCAACTCAAAGTAAAGATAAATGCCGTAGCCCACTGCAACCAGTGCGGCTAGCAAAGCGGCAAGCGGAACCAGCGAGAGTTGTGGCAAACGGAAAGCGGGTTCGCGGGATGCCTTGGGCGTGAGTCCGCTGCTGCCAAACAACAGCCCCGGCGGTTCAACCCATTCGCGCGCCGTGGCCGTACCGGGTTCAAGGACAGGTTCCAGTTCAAGGTGACCATTGATCCGCTCATCCGGACCAACCCGGTCGACATCAGGCTTGTCCGCATTCGCGGATTCGGCCTGTTTCAACGCTTTGAGCAGGAGGCTCAAGGACTGCTCCGTGCAGTGGGGAGCAGACGCTGGAACTGGCGGAGCTCATCGCTTTCCAGCGAAGGGTTGGACACCACGGTGGGCCGTAGAAAAATGACCAGTTCGGTCTGGTTGTTAATGCGCTCATGCTGGCCGAATACCGCGCCGATGCCTTCTGGGCGTGACAAGCCGGGAATGCCATCACGCGCGTTGTTGGTGTCGTCCTGAATCAGCCCGCCGAGGATCACGGTCTGGCCGCTGCGTACCTGCAGAAGTGATTCCATTTCACGTACCTGAATAACCGGTACGCTGTTGCTGATGTCCAATTTTTTCAGATCAGGGTTGGGGTCCTGCACTACGCCGACTTGGCGTGAAATGGTCGGACGAACCGTAAGCGACACCATGCCGTTCTCATTGATCTGCGGCAGCACCGACATCACGACCCCAATCGGGACGGTTTGTGGCGTAGTGGTGAAGGTGGTGGTGGTGTTGTTGGCGTTCTGATTGGTATCAGCCTTGACCGTGAAGTACACCAGATTGTTGACCACCTTGAGTAATGCAGTCTGGTTGTTCAGCGCCATCAGTTTGGGGCTGGAAAGCACCTTGGTGTTGCCATAAGACTCGAGAAGGTCGATGGCGGCCTTGAACCCGTTGCTTCCGTTGTAAGTGGCCTGGACAAACGGCGCCAGCGTACCGGCTAGCGGGTTTGATTTGCTGCCGCTGACACCACCGATCGTACTGATTTGCCAGCCAATGGCGCCTTGCAAGGCACGCGACCAGTCGATGCCGGCACGATATTGATCCTTGAGGTTGACTTCAACAATGGTCGCTTCAATCAATACCTGACGCTGTGCAGAGCTCATGACGCGATCGAGATATTGCTGCACCAGTTCCTGTTGCTTGGCCGTACCCAACACAGAGACTGTGCCGGCCATTGGGTTGACCGCAACATCGTATTTGCCATCGCCGATGGGCTGGTTGGCAAATGCCGCCGTGAACAGGTTGGCCGCGCCTGCGCCTGCCTTGCTGGCGGCTTCAGCTTGAGACACCCGTTCGGCGCGTGCAACTTTCTCGGCATCCAGCCGGGCGGCGCGTTCGTCATTGCTTTGAGTGACGGCGCGGGTGCCGGCGAGAATGGTGCGGATGTTATCGGCCAGTACGGTCCACAGGTCGTTGTTGGATTGACTGGATACGGTCGTGGTGGAAGAGTTTCCCCCTGCCGAATTTGATCCGCTTGTGGCACTCACGCTGCCACCGGTACTGGCGATCTGCGCAGCCACGCCAACGCTCGACGTCGTGTTGCGTGCAACGTTGACATAGTTGACGCTGTAGGTTTTGACGTACGGGCTGTCAGGCATGATCGACACCGTGCGGCCGTTCATTTCGTAGCGCAGGTTCGCCTGTCGGGCGATGCGGTCGAGAATGGCGGGCAGGGGTTCCTGCACGGCATTGAGCGAGACCTTGCCGGTAATGCCCGGATGCAGGTCGATGTTGTATTGGGTGTCGCGCGCGATGGAAAACAGCAGGTCTTTGACCGGGACATCGTTGACTACCACGGTGTAGGTCGGTATCGGGGCGCTGGAGCGGGGCACGGCCAGGGTGGGTACGGACTTGACGGGTTCTGGCGGCTGGCTGACGGGTACAGCCGTCTGGCTGGGCTGGCTGATGTGGCCGGGCGAGGTGTCAAACGCCTGCGGCGGCACGCAGCCGCCCAGCAGCACGAGGCTGGCCAGTGCCAGGTGCGTCATTGCGGAGCGTTTCAACACAGCGTTCATCATGATCCAGTAGGTAAGACTACGGTGCGCATTTTGCCAACCGTGCGCAGAAACGGGGTGTCTGCTGGCGAACCGGGCAGCGTGCGCAAAGCCGCCCTGGCTGTTTCACGGTTGGGGAATTCACCCACCAGGATCATCCAGGCAGGCTCTCCCCGGCTCAGGCCATGTAACACGCGCACCGGTTTCGGGGTGGCGTGAAGGCCCCCCAATAATACGGCTGCCTGAGCGGCTTCTTTAGCCGCAGCGACTTGAATGACATGGGTATCGGTCGCGGTGGTGGCGAGCCAGCGCTGGGTTTGCGTCGCCAGTTCGATGACCTGTGCGGCGGATGGGATGGTCGGGCTGGCGGGAGGTGGTGGCGCGGTTCTGGCGGCAGGGGGGGCTGGCAGAGGCACTGGGGTCAACGCTTGCCAGGCTACAAACGCCACCAGACCGAGTGCGGCTGTGAGCCCGATGCTCAACCAGACCCAGCGCGGCAGCCCGGCAGGTTGATCTGAAAGCCGCGGGTGGGGATGCATGCCGGCATCGCCTGCTGCAGCGTCCAGGTGGGCCGGCGTCAGCGTATGGGTTTGCCCGGCATAGGCCGCCAGCAGGGTTTTGTCGGCCAGCACATTGATACGGCGCGAGAGTCCGCCCGACAGGTGTGCCATGCGCGTAATCAGCGCAGCTGAAAACAGATCGGGTCCGCGATACCCGGCTACCGTCAGCCGCGCACGCAGGTAGTCAGCCACTTCGGATTCGGTGAGCGGTGACAGGTTCAGGCTCAGGGTGATGCGGTCCTTGAGTTGCCGGATGCGCGGATCGGCTAGTTGCGCATCGAGCTCTGGCTGGCCAAACAGCACGATTTGCAGCAACTTGTCGGTGGCGGTTTCCAGATTGGTCAGCAGCCGCAGAAACTCCAGGTTGTCGAGCGTGATGCCCTGCGCTTCTTCGACAAACGCCACCACTCGGCGGCCGGCCTGGTGACGGGCCAGCAGGGTGGTGTTGAGCTGGGTGAGGCGGGCCTGCCGGCTTTCCCCGGGTTGGTCGATACCCAGGTCGGCCAGGATGGCTGCCAGCATGTCGTCGGCCGACAGGCTGGGGTTGCCGAGATAGACGCTGTCGATGGTGTCGGGGAGTTGGGCGACCAGTTTGCGGCACAACATGGTTTTGCCGCTGCCGACTTCGCCCACCACCTTGATGATGCCTTCGCCCTGGCCGATGGCGTAAAGCAGCGCGGCGAGCATTTCCCCGCGCTGGCCGCCGGCATACCAGTATTCGGTATTCGGCGTGATGCGGAAGGGGGCTTCTTTTAGACCGAAATAGTCAAAATACACAGGGTTTAGGGCGTGTTAACACCAATTTCGCGCTTGCGTTGCAGCGAGAAAGCGATGGATGCAAGGCGTGGTGCGAAGGCAAGGGCTATCCCTTGCCAAGTGCCACAACGTAGCAGACGCGCTTTCTCGCTGCAACCCGGAGGGACGGGTTCGATTCGGGCGCATTCCTTTGTCACGCGCCGCTTGCAGTGATCGCACTGCGGCACGTCCCGTTTCGCGGACTGCATCCCGAATCGAGCCCGTCGCAGGCGTGAAATTGGTGTCAACACGCCCTACTCGGTGCCGTACGTCTGCATCCGGCTATACAGCGTGGTGCGGTTGATACCGAGCAGCTTGGCGGCCTGCGACAGGTTGCCGTGGGTCATGTTGAGTGCCGCCTCGACATAGGCTTTTTCCCATTGACGCAGCGTGATATCGAGGTTGAAGTTGGCCAGCGTTTGCAACTGCTTGCGTGCCAGTTCGATCAGTGCCTTGCCGTCGTTGGCGAGCGGGATTTCCTGCGGGTAGGCCTGGTCTGTGTCCAGTTCATCCTCAAGTTGCTCGGCGTTGACGATCATGCCCGGGTATTTGGTCGTCAGGCGGATAGCGATGTTGCGCAGTTCGCGTACGTTGCCGGGGAAGTGGTAGTCCTCCCACATCTGTTGCGCGCGTGGATCGAGCTGAAAGGCCTGGCCTTTGGCTTCGCGGGCATAAAAATCGCGGAAATGGTTAAGCAGCGTGAGCTTGTCCTGACCCATTTCACGCAAGGGCGGTACCGCGATGGAAAACACCGACAACCGATGATAAAGGTCCGCACGGAAATGGCCCGACTTGATCTCGGCACGCAGATCGCGGTTGGTGGCGGTGACGACCCGGGCGTTGGAAAAGCGCGGCTGGGTTTCGCCCACACGCTGGTATTCGCCGTTTTCCAGGACGCGCAGCAGCTTGGCCTGCAGTTCCAGCGGCAGCTCGCCGATTTCGTCGAGGAACAGCGTACCGTTTTCAGCTTCTTCAAAATAACCGGCACGCGCGCTGGTGGCACCCGTGAATGCACCTTTGGCGTAACCGAACAGGGTGGGCTCGACCAGCGTTGGTGAGATGGCTGCGCAGTTGAGCGCCAGATAAGGCTTGTTTGCACGCGGCGACATCTGGTGCAGGTTGGATGCCACCCGCTCCTTGCCGCTGCCGGATTCACCTTCGATCAGCACCGGGAAGGGGGCGGCGGCATACTGTTCGATCTGCTGGCGCAGTTTATCCATGGCCAGGCTTTTGCCGACAATTCCGGAATCCTTGCTGGTGGGAGTGGGTTCTTTATCCGCGCTGCGCTCGGCATCCTGTACCAGCAGCGCATTGAACAGCAGAGACTTCAGCCGCTCGGGTTCGCAGGGTTTGGCGACAAAATCAATGGCACCCAATGCACGGGCGTGGCGCGCATTGGCTTCATCGCTTTGTCCGGAGAGCACCAGGATCTTGATGCTGGGCGAAATGCTCAGCAGGTCGGCGATCAAGGCAAAGCCTTCATCGGGTTTGTGAGGGTGGGGCGGCAATCCCAGGTCCACCAGCGCCAGCTGCGGGGGTTCATCCAGTTGCATGAGCAGACTTTTCACCTGGGCGCGAGACTCGGCGGCCGAGATTTCGAAGTCCTTGCTCAAAACATAGGTGAGCGTATCGGAAATGAGCGGGTCGTCATCGACGATCAGCAGGCTAGGCTTGGTATGAACCACATATCCTCCGGGTCGAGTGGTACCCCCTTCGGGGTATAAATGCCGCAAATCGCGCCTGCATCTGGTGGCAGGGAATTATTTTGCGCGTGTCGGAATTTCGGCGATTGTGCCAGAGACCCGGTGAAAGTTAAAACAGGACGGTTTGTCCCAGTGTTGAGAAACGCCGCAATCGGCGAACCGATCTTGGCGTTTGGGAGGGGTAAAGAGGGGGAGTGTTAGCCGTTAACCGGCTCTGCAATGACCCGAATCCAGCCTTCGCTACGCTCAACCGGATTGCCCAGCGTAATGAATTTACGCTCTTGAGCACCTTGAACCTGGAGTTTTTTGCCCGGCATGTAGTGGGCAGGGTCGATGATGATGCTGTCCGCCCCTGTGATACCCGCCAGCCACACGGCGGGGTGCGGTAACCCGGCACCGCTATTGTCGAACCCGTTAACGGTATAGCCCGGCGTAGTGGTGTCGTACAACATGACCAGAGCAGGGGTTCCGGTCAGCGTTTCGATTCCGACTGAGCTGGTGTCATCGTTGAGCCGCGACAAGCGACGCACAACCCCCAATTGCCACGTGGTCGTGTCATGTGGTTTGGCGCCGATGAGCGCGCCCACGCGCAGCCAATCCTTGTCGCGGGATTCAACGACCGCACCATAGCCGCACTCACTTTCATCGTGCATCACCCAGCGCTCAACATCCGGCGAATGGTGGTTGATGGGGGCTTGCATTTGCGACACGCGTTCGCGGGTGCGGTCGGTAATAAAGCCGTATACCTGAACATCGTCGACTTCATCGTAATTCAGGCCTGAGCCGTAGGGTGACGTGGCCGCAGGCGCATCCGTGCGTTTGACCTGGTCGACAATCGAGCTGAAGCCATGGGTGACATCGACCAGCCGCTTGATCAGTTCGCGTGGAGCACGGCGCTGTTCGCGGGCTTCCAGTGATGCCCAGTGATGCTGCAGATGATCCAGCAGTTCCAGGCTTTCGACCGTGCGTGCAGTTTCGGTCAGGCCGAGTTGCGCAGGCGCCTTGCCTTCACGCAAGGCGGTATGCAGTTCGTTCAGTTCAAATAGCAGCTCGTCCGTGGCCCAGAAACGCAGGGGTTTTTCGGCATCGGGCTTGCGCACACGGCGAGGACCGTGATCAGCCGACAGATCAATGACAAAGTTGTGGGTGCTGCTGTCCAGTTGTGCGTCCAATTGGAGCATCTCATGCCAGCCGCATAGCCAGCGGTCGAGCAAATCAAGTTGTTTGGGGTACAGGGAGCCGGAATTCGCCAGGTCCAGCATCATGATGTGCGTGTAAGCCGACTCGCAACTGCACTCGGGCGAGCTGTCCGAATAGGCGTGCTGGCGCTTGCGATGGAAGCCTTCGGTTTCGGCCACGCGATACAGATTGTGCAGACGCAGCCAGAGCTTCTCGCCCGCCGGCAGGTAGCGAATCGTGCGCCATTTCAGGAGCTGCCCAAAGGACTGGATGGCGCGCAGGGTGATCAGCGGAATGAGATCCTCGTGCGAACTCTTCCCGGCAGCACGCGAAAAGTGCAGTACGAAGCTGTGATAGCCCCGTGCCACTTCCCAGAACAGGCCATATACCGCGTGCCAGAGCTGGCTTTCCACCAGACGGGACATGCGGGGATTGCGTAGGTATTGGCGGACCAGGGTATCTTGCAGATCGCGTGATTTTTCGTCCAGCAGCATCAGCACGGACAGTCGATCTTTCGTGAATTGCGTTGAGTTCTCGTTAAAGCGCTTGATCTCGCCAAGAATGGCCTGCTGGCATTTGTAGGCGTCACCGATCGGCAAGGCTTCAAGCCAGCGTGTGGCTGCCTTGATATTGGTGATCGGGTCGTCGGCCGGTTTCCCCATGGGGATGAGGCGAGCGATACCAGATGCAAATTTACCGGCCAGTGAATTCATGTTGTCAATTTATCAGGGTGAATGACGGTAGAAGTTCTATATTGCTTGCGGGACTATAAAACGTATACAGCAAATTCTGTACCTGAGCTTACGCCAGCTTGCCTTGTGCCCAGGCCTGAACCGATGCCAGCGCAGCCGGAAGTTGGCTCGGCTCGCTACCACCCGCCATCGCCAGATCTGGTTTGCCGCCGCCTTTACCACCCACCTGGGTGGCGACAAAGTTGACCAGCTCGCCGGCCTTGATCTTGCCAATCACGTCAGGCGTCACAGCAGCGATGAGGCTGACCTTGCCGTCCGCGACGGTACCCAGCACCAGCGCACAGGACTTCAGCTTGTCGCGCAGCTTGTCGGCAGTCTCGCGCAGGCCCTTGGCGTCGACGCCGTCGAGCTGCGCCGCCAGCACGCGCACGCCATTGACGTCGGTCGCCTGCCCCACCAGTTCGTCGCCAGCGCTCGACGCCAGCCTGGATTTCAGGCGTGCTATTTCTTTGTCCTTTTGCTTCATCTCCTCTTGAACATGAATCAACCGTGGATAAAGCTCGTCCATCGGGACGCCAAGTTGACCTGCCATCTCGATACGATCATTGAACCATTCGCTGGCTTTCATGAGGAAATTTTCGCCCGTGATAGCCTCGATCCGGCGGATACCCGCGGCAACGCCGGATTCGTTGACGATCTTGAACAGGCCGATGTCGCCGGTGCGGGCGACGTGGGTGCCGCCGCACAGTTCGCGCGAGTTGCCGATGTCGAGCACCCGCACCTCGTCACCGTATTTCTCGCCGAACAGCATCATCGCGCCAGTCTTCTGCGCTTCGTCGATCGGCATCACCCGCGCCTGAGTCGCGGTGTTGGCGAGAATCTCCGTGTTGACGCGCGCTTCCACCTCGTGCTTTTGCGCGGCGGTCATCGGGGTCGGTTGAACGAAGTCGAAGCGGGTCTTCTCGCTGTCGACCAGTGAGCCTTTTTGCTGCACGTGATCGCCCAGCACATCGCGCAAGGCCTTGTGCATCAGGTGGGTGACCGAATGGTTACGCATGGTGCGGGCTCGCGCCACTTCATCGACCTTGGCTGCAACCGATTCGCCCAGTTTGAGTGAACCGGTCTTGACCACGCCATGGTGACCGAACACCTGTGCCTGGATCTTCAGCGTGTCTTCCACCGCGAACACGCCCGCTGCCGCCTGCATCATGCCGCAGTCGCCCGCCTGGCCGCCGGATTCGGCGTAGAAGGGCGTGTGGTCGAGCACCACCACGCCGAGTTCGCCTTCGTTCAACTGGGAGACTGCGGTGCCGTCCTTGTACAACGCAAGGATTTTGCCGTCGTGCGCCAGGGTGTCGTAGCCGTGGAAGGTCGTTGCGGTACCACTGTATTCCAGGCCGGCACCCAGCTTGAATTTGCCTGCGGCGCGTGCCTGGTTTTTTTGCCGTTGCATTGCTGCGTCGAATGCAGCCGTGTCCACGCTGACGTTAGCTTCGCGGCAGATGTCGGCGGTGAGGTCGAGTGGAAAGCCGTAGGTGTCATGCAGCTTGAAGGCCAGTTCGCCGTCGAATGCGGTGTTTGCAGGCAGGGCTTTCAACGTCGTTTCGAGGATGCCCATGCCGTGCTCGATGGTCTCGAAAAAGCGCTCTTCTTCCTGTCGCAGAATGTCCATGACGCGGATTTGCGCCGCGACCAGTTCGGGGTAGGCCTCGCCCATCACGGCCACCAGGTCAGGCACGATGCGGTTGAAGAAGGCGCTACGCATGCCCAGTTTGTAGCCGTGGCGAATCGCCCGGCGGATGATGCGGCGCAGTACGTAACCGCGGCCCTCGTTGCCGGGGATGACACCGTCGACGATGAGGAAGGAACAGGCGCGGATATGGTCGGCGATGACCTTGAGCGAGTTGTTCGTCATGTCTGCTGTTTGTGTTTCGCGCGCGGCGGCAGCAATCAGCGCCTGGAACAGGTCGATTTCGTAGTTGGAATGCACGTGCTGCAACACCGCCGAAATACGCTCCAGTCCCATGCCGGTATCGACCGAAGGCTTGGGTAGCGGGTGCATCACGCCCGCTTCGTCGCGGTTGAACTGCATGAACACGTTGTTCCAGATCTCGATGTAACGGTCGCCGTCCTCGTCGGGTGAGCCGGGTGGTCCTCCGGCGATCTCGGCGCCGTGATCGTAGAAGATCTCGGTGCAGGGTCCGCAGGGGCCGGTGTCGCCCATTGCCCAGAAATTGTCGCTCGCGTAGCGTGCACCCTTGTTGTCGCCGATGCGGACGATGCGTTCTTTCGGCACACCGATGTCGTTGTGCCAGATGTCGTAGGCTTCATCGTCTTCGGCATAGACTGTGACCCACAACTTCTCGGTCGGCAGCTTCAATACTTGCGTGAGATATTCCCAGGCGTATTTGATCGCGTCCTGCTTGAAATAATCGCCAAAGCTGAAATTGCCCAGCATCTCGAAGAAGGTGTGGTGGCGCGCCGTGTAACCGACGTTTTCCAGGTCGTTGTGCTTGCCCCCGGCGCGCACGCAGCGCTGCGACGACACCGCGCGGGTGTAGGCGCGCTTGTCCTGTCCGGTGAACACGTCCTTGAACTGAACCATACCGGCGTTGGTGAACAGCAGCGTGGGATCGTTGCCCGGCACCAGCGGACTGCTGGCAACGATGGTGTGGCCCTTGGAGGCAAAGTAATCGAGGAAACTCTGGCGAATAGCGCTGCTTTTCATGGTGTTGGCGGGGTAAGGTGCATTAACGTCGAACAATAAGGCATTGTATCCGTTAAAGTTCCGCACGCTACATGGCTAAACTGGCGGAAAAGGAGGGAAATATGAATGACGACGATGTGATTGCCGCCACCCGTGAATGGCTGGAAAAAGCCGTGATCGGACTCAACCTGTGTCCCTTTGCCAAGGCGGTCTACGTCAAGAATCAGGTGCGCATCGTGGTAAGCCAGGCCAGACATCTGGATGGCTTGCTCGAAGACCTCGACCGCGAACTGGATTTTCTGGCCGAAGTCGATCCGGAAACCACCGACACGACCTTGCTCATTCACCCCACGTTGCTGCCGGATTTTCTCGACTTCAACGACTTCCTGCAGCTGGCCGATGCGGCCGTGGAAGAGCACGAACTGGAGGGTGTCATCCAGATCGCCAGTTTCCACCCCCGATTCCAGTTTGAAGGTACCGAGCCCGATGACATGGGCAACTTCACCAACCGCGCACCCTATCCCACCCTGCATTTGTTGCGCGAGGCGAGCATCGAACGCGCCGTGGCCGCCTTTCCCGAGGCGGAAACGATTTATGAACGCAACATCGAGACGCTCACGGCGCTGGGGCATGCCGGTTGGCAGGCGCTGTGGCGCAAGCCGTGACGGCACCAGCCTGTGTGTAGGCCCTGAGTTTAGCCTGTGTCATCGGGTACGAAGGTGGCAAAGGACTTCGCTTTTTCGGACAGACACACACTTCAAACGATATAGGTGTAAGCAAGACCGATTGCGGCACAGGCGCCGATCACTTTCATGATATCCATCTTGAATTTCCACAGGGCGATGAAAGCCGCCACTGAGATCAGGGCGTAAAACCACTCGAAGGTACCGACGAATGGTGCGGCCTCGCTGGCTTGCGGCCACAGCACATGCCAGCCGAAAAATACCGCGAGATTGAGCACCACACCCACCACGGCTGCTGTAATGCCGGTGAGCGGTGCGGTGAATTTGAGATCGCCGTGGGTGGCTTCCACCAGCGGCGCACCGGCCAGGATGAACAGGAACGACGGCAGGAAGGTGAAGAAGGTCGCTACGGACGCTCCGGCAAAGCCAGCCAGGAACAGGGCGTCGGGGCCGAAGATTTCCTTGGTCCAGGCACCGACGAAGCCGACGAAAGACACCACCATGATCAAGGGTCCCGGGGTGGTTTCGCCCAGTGCCAGACCGTCGATCATCTGTGTGCCGGTCAGCCACTGGTAGTGCTCCACACCGCCCTGATAGACGTAGGGCAGCACCGCATAGGCGCCACCAAAGGTGACCAGCGCGGCCTTGGTGAAAAATTCACCCATGTCATACAGTGTACCGGCGGGCAGTATCAGCATCGCCGCACCCCACAGCGCAACGAATAACGCCGTCAGGATCACCAGTCGGCCAGGCCTGAATTTGGTGTGGGCGGGTGGCGGAGTGTCGTCGTCGATCAGGGCCGGGCCAAAGGACTTGCTGCTGGTGCCGTGGCCGCCACCAATCTTGAATGTGTCGGGTATGACCTTGCCACCAATGAAGCCAATCACGCCCGCTGCCAGCACGATGTAGGGGAATGGAATACGGAAGGCGAAGATGGCAAGGAAGGATATGGCCGCCAGCGCCCACAGGAATTTGTTCTTCAGCGCGCGCGAACCGATCCGCCAGGCGGCGAATACCACAATGGCCACCACCGCAGGCTTGATGCCGTTGAACACACCCTGCACGAAGGTCACGTCGCCGAAGGCGAGGTAGACATAGGTGAGCGCTGCGAGGATGAACAGCGACGGCAGCACGAACAGCGTGCCCGCGACGATGCCGCCCCAGGTGCGATGCAGCATCCAGCCGATATAGATGGCGAGTTGCTGGGCTTCGGGACCGGGCAGCACCATGCAGTAGTTGAGCGCATGGAGGAAGCGCCGCTCGGAAATCCAGCGCCGCTTTTCCACCAGCTCCTGATGCATGATGGAAATCTGGCCGGCAGGTCCGCCGAAACTGATGAAACCGAGCAGCAACCAGTATTTGAATGCCTCCCAGAAACTGGGGTGGGCGGGGCGTTCGGTCGGCGTGATCAAGATGGCATTCTCAAACTAGGGGTGGTTAAAAACGGCGTATAAATCGTCCAGCATTTGCCCGCCTGCCTTGAGCAAGACGTCGTCATTCTTGATGCGTGTTTTCAGGCCTTTCAGCAGCATCTCGAAACCGGCTGCCTCGGGGGCATCGCCGCCCACATCCAGGGCATGGACGATCGTGCCGATGCGCTGCAAGGCGACGTCGCGTTCCAGCCCAAAGCTTGCAAGCAGGGTTTCAAAGGTGACGCGATTCCCGACGTGGGTGAAGCGCGCGCCATCGAAATCGAAGCCCAGCGCATCCGCCGGGCAATCCTTGGGGTGTTTCAGCCAGGCAAAGCGCGCCTTGCGATCGATGAAATGCTGAATCAGCCAGGCCGAGGCCAGTCGATCCACCCACAAGTCCTGTCGGGTGGCCCAGGTCTGTTTCTGAAAATCGGCGAGGGTGAGATGTTCGGGCTGGCCATTCTGGGCGTGCGGCTCGCCGGGAGAGAGGCGCGCTTGCAGTGCGGCTTCCGTAACCAGTAATCGCGCTTCTGCTTCGAGTTTGCTGGTGCCGGGGAAATAATCCTGGTCGACCAGCGTTTCGTAACGCCGCCGCAGGGCTTTCAGCGTTTTATGGGCGACAGAAGTTTTTTCGGCCAGGGGATCGAAGTGGGTCAGGTCCGACAACAGTCCGGCGTATTCCTCCGTGCGATCAAACATACCCTGAAAGGCGGCCGACTGCGATTCATCTGCAGCCACCTTGAGTAGCCAGGCCGTTCCGCCTTCAGCATGAGTTTCATTTGCCAGTGCTTCGAGCGCCTGCCGCGTCGTGGCCGTTTCCGGCAACAGCCAGGCCCCATCGCGCAACGCTGCACATCCCAGTCCTTTCAGGCCACGCCAGATGCGCATGCGTGCCGTGGCGTTCTGCGTGGGCAACGTCATGACAATCAATAGCCATGTAGTTATTTCTACATTCATGTAGCAATATTTACATAGCGTATGGGGTGGGTCAATGAAATAATCGAGGCCAGGACGGTACCAGCGCGGGCGCACTTAAGATGGCCTCATGGCATGCGTCACAGTGGATGCAGGCGAGGTGGCGCAAGCGGCTGTACCATGTTTTGGTGAAAATGCCGTTTCGGGCATTTCACTGGCAGACGGTGAAAGCGGGCATGAAAAAGGGGCGTAAACCCCTTTTTCATCATGATGTTTTCCTGAGCCAGATGGTTTCATCTGGCTCTTCAGAAACATGCTTTATGGTTGGAATTAGCTGCCGCAGCCACCGCAGCAACCGCCGCCATGGGCGGGCTTTTCCTCTTTAACCTGCACGCCCGCCTTGGCAAGAGATGCCACCAGTTCTGCGCGGGTCGGTGCATCGCCATCGAGGTGTGCGTGCAGACTCGCAGGGGCGTCGAAAAACGATACGTCCTGTACGCCGGGCAGGGCCTTCAGGCTGGCGCTGGCCTGTGCGGCCGCTTCTGCGCTGATGGGGTTGGCGATGTTGAGAATTTCAATTTTCATGTTTGCTCCTTGGAATGAATAATCAGGTGTTTTCGGTCAGTCTTGCATACAGGCCAGGCAGCACCCGGGGCAGCATCGCCGCATCATGCACCACCACATACCCTGTCGCGCCGAACAGGTGCGGCAGGTAATCCCCGGCTTTCTCGTCGATGGTCACGCAAAAGGGCGTGAGCCCCAGGCGGCGTGCCTCGATGATGGCCATCCGGGTGTCTTCGATCCCGTAACGGCCTTCGTACTTGTCGAGGTCGTTCGGTTTGCCGTCAGTCAGGATCAGCAACAGGCGGCGCGCCGTTTTCCGGGTCGACAGGATCGCCGTCGCGTGGCGGATCGCTGCACCCATGCGCGTGTAGTAGCCGGGTTTCAGTGCTGCCAGGCGGCCGCGAATCTGGTCGTCATAGCGCTCATCGAAGCCCTTGAGCAGGTGAAAACGCACGTTATCACGGCGCACCGATGAGAATCCATACAGCGCAAAGTGATCGCCGGTGGCGGCCAGTGCCTCACCGAACAGCAGCAGGCTGTCGCGGATCACTTCGATCACGCGCGCCGTGTTGTTGACCCAGGCGTCGGTTGAAAGCGACAGATCGGCCAGTAGCAGGCAGGACAGATCGCGTTGTTGCTGGCGGCTGTCGATATACAGGCCAGGCTCGCTCGTGTATGCGCCCCCTGCCTTGTCGGTCGCAAAGCGCACGCAGGCATCAATATCGAGGTCGTTGCCGGAGACCTGGGCGCGCAGGCGCGTACGCTGGGGCGTGAGGGTCTGGAATTGCTGGCGCAGACGCCTGGCAGGTGCGCGCAGGTCCTGCGGCAATGCACACGGCACCGCGTCGCGCGCAAGCATCATCTGCAGGCGGCAATGCGCAGGCTGCAACTGCAGTTTGCGGTAATTCCATTCCGGCAGCAGGATGCCATCGGCCAGTTTCAGGTCGTCGTCGGCCTCGGCTGGCAAGTCCAGATCGAAGCGTACCCGGCTGGCCGCAGTCTGGTCGTCATCGGCGATGCTGAGGATATCGAGATCGTTGGCGGCTTTCTCCGCGTGTTCATTTTCATCTTCGTCGAGCGGCCGGTCGACCTTGATGAATTCAGCCCAGGAAAACAGGCTTTCAGCACGAAACAGCAGCATGAAGGGGTTGGTTGCCTGCGGCATGTCGACCCGTTCTGCACGCCGTTTGCGCGCATCACGGCTGGCCGCCGGTTTGGATTCCGGTGGAGGTGGCGGTTTGTCGACGGCCGGGCGCTGCTTGCCGGGAGCAACGGGTGGTTGTGGATGCAGCCATAAGGACACGGGTGCAGGCGGCTGCTTGCCCGGTTCAAAGGTTTCGACCGAGCCAGGGTTGGTCAGCGCAGTGCGAATCGCCACCTCCGCTGCCCGTTCGGTTCCATTGAGTTTGGTTGGATCGGGGCGCAACGCAAGGGTGGCCGCTACTAGTTCGTGGTAACGCCGGGTCAGCCCTGGCAGTGCGCGCAGGGTCGCACGCGTGGCCGCCTGGTTGCGTACGATCCAGGTGGCGGCCGGTGCAACGTCGTGCGCGGCCAGCGCCAGCAGCCACAGATAGAGCTCGCGGTTTTGGGCGCGCTCTGGAAAAACGTCAATCGACGTCGGCAGGTAGACCGAACTCTCGTCGGTCCACGCCAGTTCCTGCTTTTCGCCGACACCCGCCACGCGCTCCAGCCATTTGCGACGTGCGCCGTGCGTGGTCGCCGAGCCCGTGCGCACGATCAGGCCGGCATCGCCGCCCAGTGCACGAAAGAAGATCGGCGCAATGCGTTCGATTTCCTTCAGTTCGATGCGTGCTTTTGGAAAGCCGCGATACGCGGTGCGCGTGATCAGCTTGTCCCACAGGTCGCCGACAAATTCTTCCATGCTATCGCTGCACTTTCGCGACTACGTTGACGGTGTGCCTGACCGGTGCAGTGCGGGCGGTGCGCACGTTGAATGAGGCTTCGGATTCGGCGCGCACATCGTGCACCCAGTTCAGCAGCGAACCGTTGGGGTTGTTTTCCAGCGTGTGGTCGCAGGCATCGACACACTGGCCGCACTGCACGCAGGCGAACATCATGCGCTTGACGTTGCGCGGGTTCAGCCGCATCGGGCACACATGGTCGCAGGCCGAGTAACAGCTCGAGCAATCCCGGGCGCGCTCGCGCTTGAAGCCGACCACCATGGCCTTGTCGTTGCCCATCCACGCCAGGCTCTGGAACAGGCCGACTGCGCAGGCATAGCGGCAAAACAGGTGGCGCGCGAACATGAATTCGACGAAGAAGGCGATGCTGGCTGCGCTTAGAAAAACCGTTTGATTGCGGGTCAGCGTGCCATGCCAAAGGTTGCCGTAGATCTCGGCGGGCGGCAGCAGATAGGTCAGCAGCACCACGGCCCACAGCACGGCGCAGGCAATGACCAGCGGCATCACGGCAAACCACCAGATTGCATCGTGAGGGGTTTCGCTGCCGTCCGGATTGCGTGTTGGCAGCGGCTTCTTGTCCCACAGGCTTTGCTTGCCGATCGCGCGCCGCAGTGTCTGGTTAATGGTCTCGACCACCGAGAAATGCGGGCAGAGCCAACCACAATACAGGCGGCCCCATTTCCAGCTGACGTAGATCAGCGTGCCGCCTATCGCCAGCAACGGCAGAAAGCCGCGCAGTGTAATGTTCAGTGCTGCCTGGGCGGCCGTAGCATGCCCGGCGACGAAGTCATCCAACCCGAGCGTCCAGTCGAAGCCAAACAGGATGAGGTGCTTGAGATTCAGATCGAGCCTGAAGATATCGAAAATCGGCGCAAACACGAACAGCAGGAAAAACCCGGCCTGGGTGAACTGGCGCCAGCGTTGCACCGGCAAGCCAAGCCAGCCCCGCACCCTGTGCGCAATGCCTGAACGGATTGCAGCAGTTGCCTGGGCACCTACCATTTGCGGCGCCCAAGCAGGGGATAGACATAGGTTTGCCCAGCGATAGCCCGGGACAGGCCGAACACACCCAGCAGTACCAGTGTTGCATGGCAGCACACGAAATACAGCACCAGCAGCATCCAGGTCGAGGGGTTACCAAGATCGCCGGCCAGCGCGATGATGGCCGGCACGACCGCCAGCAAAAGACCGGCCTGCAGGCTTACCCATACCGTCTGGCGTATATGGCAGCGGGTGAGCGGATTGGTGCTTGCACGCTGTTGGTAGGCGAGTCCCAGCAGAAGCAGAAACGCCAGGCCGGGCGCTATCAGCAGGTTGAGCAGGTAGAGTGCTTCGGCTTGTACTGCCTGGGTGCGTGGGTCGGGAAGAGGGGCCATGACTTAATGGCCGAAGGTTGCCTTGACCACTTCCAGCAGGGCCTGCGCGCTGTCCGCGTCGTCAGTAAGGGGTTCCACCAGCGCCGCTTCGCAGGCGACTACCGGATCGCAGCCGGCCTTGATCAGGCTGGCTGCATAGACCAGCAGACGCGTCGAGGCCGCTTCTTCCAGATCGTGATCCTTGAGCTGGCGGAAGTTACCGGCCAGCGTAACGAGTTGTGTTGCCAGTAAGTGCGCTATGCCGGTTTCGGCGATCAGGATCTTCTCTTCCAGCGCGGCAGGCGGAAAGCCGAAATTAATCGCAATAAAGCGCTGGCGGGTGGATGGTTTCAGGCTTTTCAGCAGGTTCTGATAACCCGGGTTGTAGGACACCACCAGCATGAACTCGTCTGGCGCGTGCAATTCCTCGCCGGTACGTTCGATCGGCAGAATGCGCCGGTCGTCGGTCAGCGGATGGAGCACGACGGTCGTGTCCTTGCGGGCTTCCACCACTTCATCGAGGTAACAGATGCCGCCCTGGCGCACCGCGCGGGTGAGTGGGCCATCCGACCAGATCGTCTGGCCATCGCCGATCAGATGGCGGCCCACCAGATCGGCTGCGGTCAGGTCGTCATGGCACGACACCGTGATCAAGGGACGTGCCAGGCGCGCAGCCATGTGTGCAATGAAGCGGGTCTTGCCGCAGCCGGTCGGGCCCTTGATCAGGAGGGGCAGGCGGTTGTGAAAAGCGTATTCGAACAGGACACACTCATTGCCGACAGGCTGATAGTAGGGAACGTTCAGGGCAGACGCCAGGCCAGGGGAAGTCAGGTCGTTCACGGCGTTTCTCCGGTTGGTTTCACGAATATTGGAAGGTGTAGGTAATCAGGCTCAAAACCAGCAGCAGCCAGCCCAACACCACCCAGCGCCAAGGTCCGCTCACGCCCTGAAGTGCCATGAAACGGTCGATCACGAGACGGCCTTTGACCAGTGTTGCCAGCAGCACAGGAATCAGGATGGTGCCTCCGGTCAGGCCGGTCTCCGCCACGCTGAAGGTCAGGGCTGTCAGCGTGACGAGTGTCAGCCATTGGAACGTCGCTGCTGTCATGTCATCAGTTCAGTATATAAATCAAGGGGAACAACACAATCCACACCAGATCGACCATGTGCCAGTAGGAGGCGCCGGTTTCAACACCCACGTGGCTGGCTGCGCTATAACCGCCTTTCCATGCCTTGAGCGCAACGGCACCAAGAATGACCATCCCGAGCACGACGTGCATGAAGTGGAAGAAGCCGAGACCCAGGTAAAACATGAAAAAGGTATTGGTCGACATGTTGATGCCGGCCTCAAGTTTGTCGCCGAATTCAACCAGTTTGAGAACCAGGAATGCACCACCGCATGCCATTGCAGCGATCAGCCAGTGGGTGCAGGCGCGGGATTGATCATGCCGGATTTGATCGACGGCGCGTACTACGAAATAGCTGCCGGAGACCAGCAGAATGGTATTGATGGCGCCGCTAAGCTTGTTCAGTTCCAGCTGTGACGCATTGAATAGTTCGACATTGCGCATGCGGGCAAATGCATACGCCAGAAAAAAGACACCGAATACCAGCAGTTCGGCAAGAATGAAAAACCACATGGCGAGATCGCCTGGGGGATCACGGCGATTGTCAGGTGGCGCTGAAACAGATATTGAGACGTTCAAGACGGTATCCATATCCATATCCGCCCGGCAAACCGGGCGGATGGTGTCAGGCTCAGGTCGCGGTAGCGGCTTTACCCTTGATGAAGAAGCTGGCGATGTACAGCAGAAGGCCAACAAAGAAGATCGTGCCGGCAACTTCGCGCATCCAGTAGAACATGGCAACTTGGTCCTGCGCCGCCATGAACGACATCGGTGCATCAGCAATACGCTGCAGCCAGATTTGCAGAATGCCGGCGGCGGTCAGGAACAGCGTGATGAACACCATCGAAATCGTCATGAGCCAGAACGACCACATCTCGACTACTTGTGCAAGCGGACTGTTGGCTTCACGTCCGCGCATCAAGGGCATGGTGTAGCTGATCATGGTAATCACCACCATCACATACGCGCCATAGAACGCCATGTGGCCGTGTGCTGCCGTGATCTGGGTGCCATGGGTGTAATAGTTGACCGGTGCCAGCGTATGCAGGAAACCCCACACACCTGCGCCCAGGAAAGCCATCACGCCCGTGCCCAGTGCCCACAGTACGGCCGCCTTGTTCGGGTGTTCACGCCGACGCCGGTTGACCATGTTGAACGCGAACACTGTCATCATGAAGAAGGGGATGGGTTCCAGTGCAGAGAACACGCTACCCCACCACTGCCAGTATTCCGGCGCACCGATCCAGAAGTAGTGGTGGCCCATGCCGATAAGACCGGTGATCAGCGCCATTGCAATGATCACGTACAGCCATTTTTCGATCACTTCGCGGTCCACACCGGTCACCTTGATCAGCACGAAAGCCAGCATGGCGCCCATGATCAGTTCCCACACGCCTTCAACCCAAAGATGCACGACCCACCACCAGTAGAACTTGTCCTTGACCAGGTTGGCCGGGTTGTAGAACGAGAACAGGAAGAAGATCGCGAGGCCCCAGAGTCCGACCAGCATCACCAGATTGATCGCAGTCTTGCGGCCTTTCAACACCGTCATGGACAAGTTGAAAAGCATTGCTAGTGCCACGATCACGATACCGACCTTGGTGGGCAGTGGCTGCTCTAGGAACTCCCGTCCCATCGTGGCCAGCAGGTCGTTGCCTGTCATTTCGGCCAGCGTTGCATACGGCACGAAGAGGTAACCCAGGATGGTTGCTACTCCGGCGGCAAGGAAGATCCAGAACATGGTCAGCGCCAGCTTCGGACTGTACAACTCACGTTCCGATTCTTCGGGAATCAGGTAGTAGGCTGCACCCATGAAGCCGAATAGCAGCCACACGATCAGCAGGTTGGTGTGCACCATGCGCGCCACGTTGAATGGAAGGGCCGGGAACAGGAAGTCCCCAACCACATACTGCAAGCCCATAATCAGTCCGAATGAGATCTGACCGAGAAAGAGCGCGATTGCCGCGATGAAATAGGGCTTCGCGATCGCCTGTGATTTATATTTCATAAGATTCCCCGATTGTTACGTAACGTTTGCTGACGTGCTTAGCCTTCAATGTTCGGTGGCCAGTTGGACGTGTTGATCTCAGAGGCATACTTGAGAAATTCCACCATGTCGTCTAGCTGTTGGTCGTTCAGGTGAAAGTTGGGCATCTGGCGTCGTCCGGGGGCGCCGGTCGGCTGGGCCTGAATCCAGGCCTTGATAAACGCCGGTCCACGCCGTTTGTACACATTGCCGAGCTCCGGCGCAAAATATGCACCTTCACCCAGCAGGGAGTGGCAGCCGATGCAATTACGTGTTTCCCAAATATGCTTGCCACGAATAGCTGATTCAGTCAGGTTCTCGCGGTTGTCACGCTCGGGAAGCGTGTTCATGGTATCGAACGTCAGTCCGATCAGCATCAGGAAGAAGAACACAGCGCCGCCGTAGAAAATATTACGGGCGGCTGATTTGGTAAATGCCGAGCTCATTTGGTGGGTCCCTTTCGTTTACTTGGGTTGGGCACGAATCACATGCTTTGGCGCATTTTCTGACTTGCCGGCACCATTGCAGCTATCGAGACCTAAATATATCTTTAAAATGCATATTTGGTAAAGAAAAAAGTTCAATTGTTTAAGAAGAATATTGGCCTGTTGTTTTAGTGGAACGGTATTAAAAATAAAAGGGGCTTACGCCCCTTTTATCACGCCCCAGGAATGATGGGATCAGGACAGACTGCCGTCATAGTCGGCAATGCCAGGATTGGATTTTCCCACACCAATGATCTTGGGTTCGTTCAGTTTCAAGCCCTTGATCACTTTCTTGTCGCGCAGGTAGCTGGCAACGACGTCCCAGATCGGTTCGCCCTGCACGCCTTCACCAACCGGTGCCCAGCCTGCAACCTTGTAGGTCTTGCTGGCATCCACCGGTTTGCCTTTGATGGTCATGTTGGTGATGCGCTTGCCGATAGTCTGGTTTGGGTTGACGGTGTATTCGATCCCGCCCACGCGCACCATGTCGCCACCTTGCTGGTAATACGGATCGGCGTTGAAAAGGTTGTCGGCGACATCTTCCATGATGGTCTTGATGGTTTCGCCAGTCATGTCGTTCAGAGTGGTCTGCGGATAGGTGATGGCGGTCTGGTCCATCAGGCGTTCCATGGTGATCGCGTCGCCTGGAAGCAGGGTGGTGCCCCAACGGAAGCCCGGCGAGAAAGCCGCATCTGCACCTTTGACCTCCATCAATGCATTGACGAGCAGTTGATCCCAGGTGCCGTTAAAGTTGCCGCGCCGATAGAGAAAATCATCCGTGACGGCGAGCTTTTCATTAAGCTTGGACTCGTAGGGTGCGCGCACTTTCTTGATGTAAGCATCCATCGCCGGGTCGGCGGGCAGCAGGTTGGAGAACACCGGCAGCAGGCGGTACTTGAAACTGACCACGCGATTGCCTCTGACGTCGAAGTCCATTACGCCGAGGAATTTTCCGTTGGAGCCGGCGTTGGTGACGAGCGTGATGCCCTTGGCATTTTTGACCTGTACCGGCTGCGGCACGCCGTCATGAGTGTGGCCACCAAAAATGGCGTCTATGCCGGTCACGCGGCTGGCCATTTTGACATCAACGTCCATGCCATTGTGTGACAGGACAACCACGACCTTGGCACCTTGGGCGCGTGCCTCGTTGACCCATTTTTGCATGCCGTCATCACGGATGCCAAAGCTCCAGTCCGGCACCATGTAGCGCGGGTTGGCAATTGGGGTGTAGGGGAAGGCCTGGCCAATCACGGCAACTTTGACACCATTCATTTCCTTCATGGTGTAAGGCTTGAACACCTGGTCGCCAAAGTCGTTGGTAACAATGTTCTGTGCAACAAAATCAATATTGGCTTTCTTGAAATCCTTGTTGACGATTTCCATCACGCGATCGGCACCGAACGTGGATTCCCAGTGCGGGGTCATGACGTCCACTCCCAGCGCGATACAGGCATCGACCATGTCCTGTGCATTGGTCCACAGCGAGGTGGCAGAACCTTGCCAGGTGTCACCGCCGTCCAGCAGCAGTGCGTTGGGACGCTGCGTCCGCATTTTGTCGACCAGTGTTTTCAGGTGGGCAAAGCCGCCCACCTTGCCGTAGACCTTGGCCGCTTCGGTAAAGTTGAGATAGCTGAAGGCATGTGCTTCTGCGCTACCGGGCTTGACGCCGAATTTTTTCAACAGATGCTGGCCCACCAGATGTGGGGCCTTGCCCACTGCGCTGCCGATACCCAGATTGACGTTCGGTTCACGAAACCACACTGGCATCAATTGCGCGTGACAGTCGGTGAAATGCAGGAAAGACACATTGCCGTGACGGGGAACATCGTAGAAATTGGCTGGTGCGGTACCAGCCAGGGCTGACTTGCTATCCAGGGCCATGCCGGATGCGGCTGCAACAGCAAGCAGTTGCAGAAACTCGCGACGGTTCATGTGCATGTGATGCTCCTCTCGGGATGGATTATTGGGTGATGCTACGCTGCATTGTTATTTTTAGTGCATGGTGGGTAAATGGTAGCTCCGGCCCATGCCGGATGGCACATATCAATGAAAAAGCCCGGTCACCCGGGCTTTTTTCTGGTTTCTGCCCGCTTACTTGCGGAACACGGAGGCCTTCAGTGGCAGCCCGTTGGACATCGCGGAGTGGAAGTACTCCAGGTTGTTCATTGTGGCGCTGCCTGGTGCAGGCGCTACGGCACGCACTTGTTTGAAACAGCCAACATAGCGGACCTGCAATGTGGTCAGTCGTTCACCGGCACGGAATACCGGCCAATGCACCGCCTGGCCGACAACTGGCGAGATCATTTCAGAGCGCAGGCGGGAACCGACGTTCTGCACATGGCAACTGGCACAGGCAAAGTTGAGCTGCCCATGGCGGCTGAAGAAGGTTTTCTTGCCGTCTTCGTATGCTGCCGCGGCCTTGGGACCCTCGACCTTGACGTTCATTAACATGCCGTCAGACAGGCCACGCATGTAGGACGTGAGCAGTCCCAAGGTCTTGGCATCGCTGTAGCCGTAGGCTGCCTCACCGTTGGTGGTGCGGCAATCGTTGATGGCGTTCTCCAGTGTGACAACTTTGCCCTTGGCTTCGTCGAACATGGGGTAATTGCCCGCGATCTGCTTGCCGCCGCCTGGCAGACAATCGGCGTAGGTCTTGCCGTTCTTGAACGGGGTTTCCCACATCTTACGGCCTTGTTCGATATCAGACATATAAGGTGGAAATTCCATGATGGCTTCATATTGGGCCATGCTGTCCGCATCAAATGCCAAGGCGCCGTAGACGTAGTCTTCCAGCTTCACATTGGGGTATTTTTGCGTGTAGTACTTGATGAGTTCTTGTCTGTCTGATTCAGGGGTTGCGTGTGCCGTTGCGGCACCCAGAGCAATGCTTAACCCGACCATCCCTGTCAGCAGTTTCATAATGATTTGTTGTTTCATGCCGTCCTCCAGAAACCTGATGAATAAAACGGGAGCGGGGCCTGCTGCCCCGCTCGTGTACCGCTCAACTTAGCCGATGGTGGCTTCGGCGCTGTTCTTGTCGCCCTTGTTGTCAGCCCAGGTAACAACAACTTTGTCACCCGCTTTGGGGCCTTTGACCTTGAATCCCAGATAGGGGTTCTTGGAAATGCCGCCAGAGAATCCTGCATCCAGCACCTTGGTGCCATTGACAGTGGCGGTCACATCGGTGATGTAGTGAGCCGGTATCATTTGCCCCGTCTTGGAGTCCTTACGCAGACCTGTTTCCATCGGGTGGTTCATCAGCACTTTGACGTCGGCGACGTCGCCGGTCATCGTGGCACGAATACGCATGGGTTCAGCCATTTGGCTTTCCTTTCCTAAAAATGTTCAGTTCGACTATTCGCTTTGCAAAACCAGGGGTAATTAGCCGCCACAGCCGCCAATGGTGACTTTGACTTCCTTGGCTGCGGTATAGGACTTGCCGCCAGCGGTGACCACGGCGCGAATCAGTGAGGTTTGGCCCATCTTGATGCGGGTGGAGACAAAGCCCACCGCGCCGCCCGACAGGTCGAAATCAGCGACCAGCGGGGTCGCATTTTTTTCGGCCATGATGGCAATGGTCGTGGTACCCGCGATGTTGCTGGTCACTTCCACCGGCACGACGGCACCGTTCTCAGCGATGTCAGGGGCCTTGATGGCAATGTCCTTGGAATCGGCTGGCGCACTCGCACCCATGCCCTTGAGAGCATCGCCAACGTTTTTGGCCTCAAAGGCGCTACGTGGCGCACTGGCCAGGGCCAGCGTGGGTTTCATCAAGCCCGCGGCCACAGCCACGGCTACAGTACCTGCACCAGCGGCGCTTTTCAGTACGTTTCTACGAAGTGCATTCATTAGCAAATCTCCTTATTGAAAATGCGGCGAGTAAATCTTTACAGACCGTATACAAAGTCGGTCACTTTATCGATTTCCTGTTCCGTCAGCACGCCGTGCTTGCCAAACGGGATCATGGAGGAGGATGGGATGATCGCAGTCGCATCCCAGATCTGGGCACGCAACTTGGCCTTGTCAGGATAGCGCGCGCTCATGGCAATCAGGGGCGGACCATACAAACCGGTGGATTCCGCGTCAGGTACGGTAGGCATGCCATGGCATGCCAGACAGTTGCCCTTGCTCCGATTGAACGCGATGTCCTTGCCTGTCTCTTCTTTTTTGGGGGTGGCCGCAGCCTGTGCAAGCACATTACCCGACAGCATGATGGCGCTGATTGCGCAGGCTGTTGCTAGCTGATGCAACTTTCGCATTGTCATCCTCCTAATTATTTACGTGGTGTTGAAAGCGCTTGCTGCTTGGAATTGCCATGCAGTGAACGCTATCCATGTGATGGATGGGACATAGCATAGTGGAATTAGTTTTTGCCACGCAAGGCAAACCATGAATATTTACGTTCAAAGCGTGGGGTAAATTCCTACCAGGCCCGCCAAATATGGGGGTTAAGGGTTCATGGCCTAACTTTTTCGTTGCGATTTTTCGATCTCTTGCCATTCGCGTCGCCGCGCTTCAGCCGCCGACAGGTCGAAAAAGCTGCCGTCTGCTGCCTTGATGCCGAGCGTGATTTGCTCGATGGCAGCAACCAGATTCCCGCTCAACGCAGCCGCTTCGGCTTGTGCACGATGTCCCAGCAGGCGATGGCCGAGTTGGGCATGTGCCTGGGCAGCCAGACGCCACAACCGGCGGTCGAGTGGATATAGCGTGAGCTGTTTGTCGACTCGTTTCAGCGCGTCGCCACTACGATTTGAGGTGAGCAACGCGCTGATGTAGCCATACTGCAACGGGCGGTAACCCGGATAGACTTCGCTGCCCGACTGATATCGCTGGAGTGCCAGCGTGGGGTTGCCTGCGGTGAGCGCAGTATAGGCGGCGAGTTGCTGAATCATGGGGCTGCTGTTTTTTCCAGAGGGCAGTTTTTGTACTTCGATTTCAGCTTCCTTGAATTGCCGCGCGCGCAACAGGGCGACGATCAGGCCATAGCGTTCGGCTGTTTCGTTGCCATAACGCTTTTCCTTTAGCGTGTTGCGAATTGCAAGCACCGCATCCGCAGGGCTGTTTTCCTGGGCCCGCAGGCGGGCGCGCACCAACTGGAAATCGAGACTGTCCTGTATCTGCTGATAGGGTTCGGATTCGCTACGTGATTCCATGTCGGCAATACGCTCACTGGTGAGGGGGTGAGTACGCAGATAGGCCGGTGCGCTGCTGTCGTAAAACCGGCTGGCGCGCTGCAGACGGTTGAAGAACCCACTCATCCCGCGCGGGTCGAATTGGGCACGGCTCAGCATGTCGTAGCCCAGACGATCTGCTTCACGTTCGTAATCGCGGCTGTAGTTGAGCTGGTTCTGCATTGAGTAGGCCTGGGTGGAGGCGATGGCTGCACTTGCTACTTGGGCGTTCGAGCGCGATGCCAGAATCGCCAATGCCAGCGCTGCCATGGTCGGCCAGTAACTCTGGCTTTGTGCGGCGACCATGCGCGCGATGTGATCCTGGGTGACGTGGGAAATCTCATGCGCAATCACGCTCGCCAGTTCAGATTCGGTTTGCGCCGCGAGCAGCAGGCCGGTGTGAACGCCGATGTTGCCGCCCGGCAAGGCAAAGGCGTTGATGCTGGGGTCGTTGACAACAAAGAACGTGAAGTCGCGCTGGTTGCGTGTGCTGACCGAAACCAGCTTGTAGCCCAGCTGGCTGAGGTAGCTTTCGATTTCAGGGTCGTCCAGGTAGCGCGGATCCGCATACACGTCGCGCATGATGGTGCGGCCCAGCATAGATTCTTCCTGGTCGGAAAAATATTGTCGGGAGACTTCGCCCAGATCAGGCAGGTCAGCGGCCGCCACAGGCTGTATCGCCAGAGCAAGGGCAAGCAGGGCGCGTAGCATTAGCAGATAGGAGTGAAAGCAGATAACAGCATTTCGTTTACGATGCGGAAATTATTGATAAGGTTCCTGAGCATGAGCGAATTTACCCATTTTGACGAAAGCGGCCGCGCAGTGATGGTCGATGTGGCGGGCAAGGATGACACCCGACGTGTTGCCGTGGCTAGTGGCCAGATCAGCATGTTACCTGATACCTTGGAACGCATTCTGGGTGGTCAGGCGGCCAAGGGCGACGTGCTGGGGATCGCGCGCATCGCGGCCATCCAGGCAACCAAGCGCGCCGCCGAACTGATTCCGCTCTGCCACCCGATTGCGTTGACCAGGGTGGGGGTCGAGTTTGACCACGATACAGCCGGGTCGATCATCACTTGCACGGTGACGGCTGAAACAGTTGGCAAGACCGGGGTGGAAATGGAAGCACTGACCGGCGTGAGCGTTGCCCTGCTGACCATTTATGACATGTGCAAGGCAGTGGACCGCGGTATGGTAATGGGGGATACCAGGTTGCTGGAGAAGCAGGGCGGGCGTTCCGGCCATTGGCGTGCAGCGTCCTCAACGAATTTCTGATTTACAGGTCTTTCTGTTCATGGACACAGCATCAAGATGGGTTTTGCGTGGATTCAAGGCTTTTTTGCTGGGTTTGTTGCTATGTACGTTAGCCGCAAAGGCCGATTTGCCCGACTACCAGACCTTTGTTGCAGAAGGGGAGCGGCGTTTGTTGTGGGTGCCGTCCGAACAAGGCCTTTCCGAGCCGGAACAGCACGCCGTAGAACAATTGGCGAAGCAGGGGACGGAGGTCTGGTTGCTTGATCTTACGCATACCTATTTTTTGCCACAGCTCCCCAGCAGCATGGATACGGTTCCGCAGCAGGATTTGCTTGACTGGCTGCGTGCAGCACAGACCAATGGCAAAGACGTGGTCCTGTATGCCGTGGCGCGCGCTGCGGTGCCCGTGTTGCGTGCCATTGCGCGGCTCGAGCCTGCGCAGCGCGCCCGGTTGTGCGTGTTATTGATGCATCCAAACCTGTATGCGGTGACTGAGCCTCTGGCTGAGCCCGCCTATCTGGATGTGGGGGATTTGTCCGGGTTGCGTGTGCGTCTGTTGCAGCCGCGCCGTTCGGCGGCAACCCCCTGGTTGCCGGGGCAACTGGCGCATCTGGCCTTGCATGGTGCCGTGGTCAGCCATGTCATGCTGGAAAATCTGCGCGAGACCTATTGGGCACGCGAAACGCCGACGGAATTCGAGGTGGCGGAGAGCCAGCGCATGGATACGATGTTGCTGAGTGAAATCAACGCATGGGGATGCAGATGAAAAAAGCGATCATGGTATGGGTCATGAGTGTGTTTGTTCCCGTGGGCGGGATGGCCGCTGGCTTTCAGGCCGGTGCGAACGCGCCCGCGCCTGCCCTGCAGGCTCAGGATTTAAACGGGGTGCCCCACACATTGGCCGATTTTCGCGGCAAGGTGGTTTTGCTTAATTTTTGGGCTTCATGGTGCCCGCCCTGTCTGCGTGAAATGCCGTCGATGGAGCGATTGCGGCTCAAAATGGAAGGACGACCACTCGAGATCGTCGCGCTGAACAGCGCCGAAACACGGGATGAGGTCAGCGCTTACCTAGCCAAAATGCCGCTGGGCTTTCCGGTTCTGGTCGATCCCGACGGCAGCAATACGCGGCGCTGGAAGGTTTTTGCGTTGCCCTCCTCATTTTTGCTGGATGCCGATGGGCGCGTGCGCTACATCCTGACCGGGCCAACGGAGTGGGACGAAGGTGAGGCCTTGCGTTTGCTTGAGTCGTTATTGGTCGAATTGCCCGTAGCGGGTAAGTAGAAAGTAATTAAGGTCTTTAAGTCTTTTAAAAATAAGGGCTTTTGGGCGGGTGGTTTATTCGGATTACTTGCCGTTTTGCTTGCCATCAAGACAGCTTGAAGGGCAAAATAACGCTATATTCGAAATGTTTAATATACAGCCATCTCCGCAGCATCCAGTGCCGATGCGCTGGCGCTGCTTCTAGCAGTCACCTAGTGTGTGTATCTGAGTAAGGAAGATGCAGTTCTGACCGGGAACTGCAGGGGACACAATGAGCCTAGAAACCACATGAACGCCAAGATCAAACTCGAAAACCACGACGCACAGGAAATCAAGTACACCACTTGTTATATGTGCGCTTGTCGCTGCGGCATCAAAGTGACGCTGGAAGACAACAAAGTCCGCTTCATTCAGGGGAATCGCAACCATCCCACCAACCAGGGCGTGCTGTGCGCCAAGGGGTCGGCCGGGATCATGAAGCAGTATTCCACCGCCAAGCTGACTCAGCCGTTGATGCGCAAGCCTGGTACCGAGCGGGGCGAGGGGATATACGAGCCCATTTCCTGGGAACAGGCACTGGATGTGCTGACCGAGCGTCTGGAAGAAATTCGCGCAACCGATCCCTCCAAGCTGGGCTTTTTTACCGGGCGCGATCAGATGCAGGCGCTGACCGGTCTGTGGGCGCAGCAATTCGGCACCCCCAACTGGTCGGCACACGGTGGTTTCTGTTCGGTCAACATGGCGGCAGCGGGTCTGTATTCCATTGGGTTTTCGTTCTGGGAATTCGGCGCGCCCGACTGGGATTACGCCAAGTACTTCCTGATGTGGGGCGTAGCGGAAGACCATTCGTCCAATCCGATCAAGATTGGCCTGGAAAAGCTCAAGCGCAAAGGCGGGAAGTTTGTCACCGTCAATCCGGTGCGCACCGGCTATTCAGCGATTGCCGACGAATGGCTGCCGATCAAGCCGGGTATGGACGGTTTGCTCGCCATGTCGATGGTGCACGTGCTGCTGAAGCACGAAAAGTTCGATTACGAGTTTCTGGTGCGCTATACCAACGCGTCCTGGCTGGTGGTTCAGGCACCGGGGCAGAAGGGCGATGGCCTGTTCCTGCGCGACGAAAACGATCATCCGCTGATCTGGGACATTGAAAAAGAAGCTTTCAAGAACGGCATAGACGGCGATATCGCGCCCGCGCTGTTTGGCGAATACGTGGCGCCGGATGGCCGTCGCGTCAAGACCGTGATGTCGATGATGGTCGAGCGTTACCTGGATGAGCGCTATGCGCCGGAAAATGTGGCCCAGGAATGCGGTTTGCAGGCGGAAGCCATTGAGCGTATAGCGCTGGAAATGGCGCACGTTGCATTCAAGGAAACGGTCGAACTCCCCATCGAGTGGACCGACGTGTGGGGGCGCAAGCACGACAAGGTCGTTGGCCGTCCGGTGGCAATGTACGCGATGCGCGGGATAGCTGCGCACTCCAACGGTTTTCATTCCTGCCGCGCCATCCACATGATCCAGATGCTGCTCGGCGCGCTCGACGCGCCGGGTAACTTCCGCGCCCGCGCGCCCTATCCGAAGCCGATTCCGCCGCACCAACTGCCGGAAAACAACATCGATATCATCAATGCACCGAACACGCCGCTGTCGCGGCCACCGCTGGGTTTTCCGACGCGCCCGGAAGACCTGGTGATCGACGAATTCGGCAACCCGCTGCGCATTGACAAGGCCTATTCGTGGGAAGTACCGATCGCTTCGCACGGCCTGATGCATATGGTGATCACCAATGCGACCAACCACGATCCCTACGCGCTCGACACGCTGATCCTGTTCATGGCCAACATGGCGTGGAACTCGAGCATGAACACGGCCAATATTCAGGACATGCTGCGCGCCAAGGATGAGGAAAACTTTGGTGAATACAGGATTCCGTTCCTGGTGGTGGTTGACGCGTTCCATTCGGAGATGACCAACTTTGCCGACCTGATTCTGCCGGACACGACCTACCTTGAACGCCACGACACCATCTCGCTGCTTGATCGTCCGATTTCCGAACCGGATGCGGCGGCCGACGCGATTCGTTATCCACTGGTGAAGCCGGACCGCGACGTGCGGCCGTGGCAGGAAGTGATGGTCGAACTGGCCTCGCGCCTGAAATTTCCGGCGTTTACCAAGCCCGACGGCACGCGTAAATTCAGCGGCTATCAGGATTTTATCGTCAATTACGAGCGCTCCCCCGGCATTGGTTTCCTCGCCGGTTGGCGCGGCAAGGACGGCACCCAGTCGCTCAAGGGTGAACCCAATCCCAAGCAGTGGGAAAAGTACATCGAGAACCAGAGCTTCTTCGCCCATCACTGGCCCGACAATCAGAAATACATGCGCTTTGCCAACAAGGATTATTTGGATGTGGCGGCGGATGCCGGCTTTGTCGGCAAGGCCGAGCCCATCATCATGCAGTTCTATTCCGAGCCGCTGCAGAAGTTCCGTCTGGCCGGGCAGGGCCTGTATGACGGTCCGCAACCCAACAATCAGGTTGACCGCGAGCGCCTGGTGAAATATTTCGACCCGTTGCCCATGTGGTACGAACCGCTGGAACAGCAGCGCGTGGACAAGGACGAGTATCCCTTCTTCGCATTGACCCAGCGTCCCATGTTCATGTACCACTCGTGGGATTCGCAGAACGTGTGGTTGCGTCAGATCATGGCGCAGAACTACATGTACATGAATGCGCGAAAGGCCGCAGAATTGGGCATCAAGGACTTCGACTGGATCTGGGTTGAGTCGCACAACGGCAAGATCCGTTGTCAGGTCAAGACCATGGAAGGCACCCAGGAAGACACCATCTGGACCTGGAACGCCATCGGCAAGCAGAAGGGCGCCTGGGGCTTGAAGGAAGACGCCTCGGAAGCCACCAAGGGTTTCCTGCTTAACCATCTGATTTCGGAATTGTTGCCGGAAAAACAGGGTGAGCGCCGCGTGACCAACTCCGACCCGGTGACCGGTCAGGCAGCGTGGTTCGACCTGCGCGTGAAGATCTGGAAGGCTGCACCCGGCGAAACCGGCTCATGGCCGCAGTTCGATGCACTTAAAAAATTGCCGGGCGACGAATACGTGCGCCCCAACGTGTTGCGTTTCGACGCCCGCACGCATGAGAAAAACTGAGCAGCAAAATCCGGCGGCTAAGAAAACAGAGCGAATAAATCTATGAGACTTGGATTGGTTATCGACCTCGATGTATGCGTGGGCTGCCATGCCTGCGCCATCGCCTGCAAGGAGTGGAACGCTTCCGGCACCATCGGCCCGTTGACGGACTACCAGCCCTACGGCGCCGAGCCGTCCGGCGTGTGGTTCAACCGGATTCGTAGCTACGAAATGGATGAGTATCCGAACAACAAGACGATCAACTTCCCGATGTCGTGCATGCACTGCGAGGATGCCGACTGCGTCACCGTGTGCCCGACCGGCGCTTCGTACAAACGCCCCGAAGACGGTATCGTGCTGATCGATCAAGACAAGTGCATGGGCTGCAACTACTGCTCATGGGCCTGTCCGTACGGCGCGCGCGAACTCGACCGTTCCACCGGCACGATGAAGAAGTGCACCCTGTGCGTCGACCGTATCTACGACCAGGACCTGCCGGTCGAGGAGCGCCAACCTGCGTGCGTGCTAACCTGCCCGGCGCATGCGCGCATGTTCGGCGACTTCGACGACCCGGATTCTGCGGTGTCGCGCACCGTGCGCGAACGGAGCGGATTCGGATTGATGCCGGAGTTGAACTACAACCCCACCAACCGGTACCTGCCGCCGCGCAGCACGCCGGTGATTCCGGTCGAGCCCAAATCCAAAGGCGGCCTCAAGGAAAGCATCAAGCAGTTTGCCAACAAACTGGTACGTCGTTAATCGCTCGCGCCTTAATTCGCGCCAGGAGAATCCATGCATCCCGCTTTTTGGTTTCGACGTAACCTGAAGGTTAGTCTTCATCGAAATGCAGGTTGTTGATTAGATTAGGAAGTTAATATGCATCCAGCATTTTCAGTCATCTTCTTTACCGTCGCGTCGGGCGCGGGCTTCGGCCTGTTCTCGCTGCTTTTCATTGCCGATGTCTTCAAGCTGGGCGGTGGTTTTAGCCGCGAGCAGTTGGTCATTGGCGGCCTCATGGCCATGGGGCTGGTCGTGTTCGGCTTGCTGTCATCGACCTTTCACCTTGCCAATCCAAAAAACGCCTGGCGTGCGTTCACCCGGTTTCGTACCTCCTGGCTATCGCGCGAAGGCGTGTTTGCCATGGTGTTCATGCCGCTGGCGCTGATTTATCTGGCCAGCATCTGGTTTGACGCACCGTTGTGGTTGCGCGAGACCTTTGGCTTCCTGACTGCCATGCTGGCCTGGATCACGGTGTTCTCCACCGGCATGATCTACGCTTGCCTGAAAACTATCCGCCAGTGGAACACGCCGCTGGTTCCCGCCAATTATCTGGCACTGGGCTATGCTAGCGGCAGTTTGTTGCTGTTGTTGGGGGCGGTGGTCGCCGACCTCGATACCACGCCCTATATTGCGATGTCGGCTCTGATTATCTCGATCGCCGCCGTACTGAAGGCGATTTACTATTTCTGGATCCGCAGTCCCGGCCTGACCCCAACGATCAACACGGCAACCGGCTTGACCCGCGCCAAGGTAAAACTGTTCGATACCGGCCACACCCATGGCACCTTCCTGACCCAGGAGTTCGGTTTTCAGGTGGCCCGCCAGCAGGCCAGCCTGCTCAAGATCGTGGTTTTTGTTTTGGGCTTTGCGCTGCCCGGGCTGATGATGGTTTGGGTGTTCGGCCAACAGGGCGAACAAATGGCCGCTATTGTTGCGGTCGTGGCAGGGCTAACCGGGGCGGCGGTTGAACGTTGGCTGTTTTTCGCGGAAGCGCGCCACGTGGTGAACCTGTATCACGGTGCCCAGCGTTGTTGATGGTTCGGCTCCGTGGGCATGCTTGGCGCGCCCTGCACTTTGTTGTATATTAGCGGACTCTAATTTGTTTGCGCATGACGGAAGGGTTGTACTCATGTTTGGATTGTCAGGTTTCAAGGAAGTAGATCCCAACTACGTCGGCGAGCTTGCCAGCAAAGGTGCGCACTTGATCGATGTGCGTACGGAAGCGGAAGTGGCTCAGGGTGTCATTGATGGTGCTATCCACATCCCATTGCATTTGTTGCCGTTGCGCGCTGCCGATATCCCCCAGGACAAACCCGTGGTGATCTACTGCCGGTCTGGAGCACGCTCGGCGCAGGCATGTGCATTCATGGCTGCAAAAGGCTATGGGAATATGCATAACCTGGCCGGAGGCATCATGGCCTGGGCTCGCTCGGGAAATGCGCTGAGCCAACCCCGCTAAAATCACGTCAGCCAGGCAAGTTTAAATAGTTCCCGGATTTTCTTTTTTACGCGAGAAAATCGGTTGCAAAGGGTGGGTATCTGGTTTAAGGTACCGCAGCGATTTTTAGTACATTTTAATGTAAGGAGAACATAATGAATTTCGATAAAGAACTTGATGCCCGTGGTCTGAACTGTCCCCTACCCATCCTGCGTGCCAAAAAGGCTCTGGCTGATGTTGGGAGCGGTCAAGTGTTGAAAATTCTGTCCACTGACCCGGGTTCGGTCAAGGACTTCGCTGCTTTCGCCAAGCAGACCGGCAATGAATTGCTGTCTACCGCCGAAGCCGGCGGTGAGTTCACTTTCTTCATGAAGAAGAAGTAATTTTGCAAGGCAAAATCAGCGCCGTCTGTTCCATGAACACACGGCGCTGATTTTTTTTAACCGGAACAGGAGAGAGAGCATGGATACTAAAAAAATGGCCATCATCGCCACCAAGGGCACACTGGACTGGGCATATCCCCCGTTCATTCTGGCCTCGACGGCAGCAGCACTGGGCTATGAAACCCAGATTTTCTTCACGTTTTATGGCCTCCAGCTTGTCCGCAAAGACACTTCTGGCCTGAAAGTGAGCCCGCTGGGCAACCCCGGCATGCCGATGAAGATGCCTTTTGGCCCCAAGTGGTTCAAGGATATCAACTGGAACATGCCCAATGCGATCCAGTCTCTCGTGCCCGGTTATGAAACCGTCGCCACCGCGCTGATGAAGCAAACCATCAAGAATACGGGCGTTGCAACCATTCCCGAATTGCGCGAGCTGTGCCAGGAAGCGGAAGTCAAGTTCATCGCCTGTCAAATGACGGTTGAGCTGTTCGGTTTCGAGCACTCCGACTTTATCGACGGCCTTGAGTACGGTGGTGCCGCCACCTTCTTCGAATTCGCCGGCGAAACCGACATCTGCCTGTTTATCTAAACAGTCGATTGCAGTTCGAAAAAGGGCCGATTGATTCGGCCCTTTTTTGTGTCTTTTGTACCACACAGCGTACTGTTTGTTGGGCTGGATATACCGAGCGTCTTGTCTAAACGCAAGTGCGGGCGTAGCCTTTGGCTCTAGTCGTTCAACAAATCTAACTGTAGCAATTTTGCCCCTAGGAGACATTAATGAAATTAACAAAAGTATTCGCATTCATGGCACTGGCCGGTCTGGCTGGCAGCGCCTACGCCACCAACGGTTATTTCTCGCACGGCTATGGCATGAAGGCCAAGGGCATGGCAGGCGCGTCCACGACCAATACTGAAGACGCCTTCTTTGGCGCCAACAACCCTGCGGCGGCGGCCTTTGTCGGCAACCGCATCGATTTGGGCGTGGACCTGTTCAGCCCGATTCGTGAAGCCACAATGGAAAATTGGGGTGGTCCCGGCATGAATGTTTCGGTCGAAAGCGACGACAGCTACCATTTGATCCCTGAATTTGGCTACAGCCGCATGGTCAACAACAACCTCGCGCTGGGCGTGACGGTGTACGGAAACGGTGGCATGAACACGCATTACTCCGAAGTGATGCCGGGGACGAACCTTTTCGGTGCGCCGGGTGCCTTGGGCATTGATCTCATGCAGTTGGTTATTGCCCCTACCTTGGCTTACAAGGTCGCCCCCAACCACTCCATCGGTATCTCCCCACTGATCGGCTATCAGCTGTTCAAGGCGGACGGCTTGGGCGGCCCGACTTCGGAGCATGACGATTCCTTCGGCTACGGTGTGCGCGTCGGCTATCTGGGCAAGATCACTCCGACCATTACCGTCGGTGCAGCCTACTCTTCCGAGATTAATTTCGAGGCGTTCGACAAATATAACTGGCTGTTCCTGGAAAACGGCGATTTCGACCTTCCTGAAAACTACAACCTCGGTGTCGCCTGGCAGGCAACCCCCGCAGTCAAGCTTGCACTGGATTACCAGCGCATCAACTATGGGGAGGTCGCTGCGGTGGGTGCCCCGGCTAGCGCTGGCGGCTTTGGCTATGACAACATTGACGTGTGGAAGCTGGGTGTGGAATACAAATACAGCCAGAAGCTGACGCTGCGCGCAGGCTACAGCCATACTGACAGCCCGATCGTAGGGGCCAGCTTGGCCGAATGCATGGCGGGTTCAGTTAATTGCGGCGAAACGACACTGAACATTCTGGCCCCTGCGGTGATTGAAGATCATGTCACTTTGGGCGTTACCTACACGCTGGCGTCCGGCAACGAAGTCACCATGGCTTACATGCACGCCCTCAAGAACGACGTGTCCGGCCAAGGCTTTGATGATCTTGGTAATCCCACGGGCATTAACACCATCCAGATGTACCAGAACTCGCTGGGTATCCAATACAGCTGGAAGATGTAAATTTCAGCAGTTGTTGGGCTGATAAAAGACCGGGGTCAATAGGCTCCGGTTTTTTTATGTGCGTCTGGATTTGCTAAGGGTATTCAATAAAAAAGCGCGGACAATCCGCGCTTTTTTGTTGCCGGTGTTTTTTGCTGTCAGCTCAGACGCGCGTGCTGTGCCTGCAGCTTCTGCAGCATGGTGCCGAAATCGGAGAGTCGAGCCTTTTCCTGCTCGACGACGACGGCAGGGGCCTTGTCGACGAAGCTGGGATTGGCGAGCTTGCCTTCGGCCTTCCTGATCTCGCCCTGGATGCGGGCGATTTCCTTGGCCAGCCGGGCGCGTTCGGCGTCCTTGTCGATTTCCACCACCAGCATCATCCGGAATGTCTTTGGGGTCAGGTCTAGATAAATAGTCCGCACAAAGGTGACTGAGGCTGACTGAGCCACAATTTTGTGGCGGATGCGGGGCTTGGCAGCCCGGCAGCCGGTGGCCCGAGTGCGGGCGAGTTCATCCCTCACAAGAAAACTTGGGGGGCGTGTCAGCCCAGCCGCGCGTGCTGCGCCTCCAGTTTTTGCAGCATGGCCGCAAAGTCGGTCAGCCGCGCCTGCTCCTGCCGCACGACTGCGGCGGGCGCGCGGTCGACGAAGCTGGGGTTGGCGAGCTTGGCTTCGGCTTTCTTGATCTCGCCCTGGACGCGGGCGATTTCCTTGGCCAGGCGGGCGCGCTCGGCATCCTTGTCGATTGCCACCACCAGCATCATCCGCATGTCGCCGACCAGGGCGACCGGGGCGTCGGCTTCCGGCAGCGCGGGCACGGCGCTGATTTCACTGAGTTTGCCGAGTGCGGCGATGTAGGACGCCAGCGCGTTGATCGCGGCGGCGTCGCCCTCGATCACCAGCGGCACGCGCTGCGCGGGCGACAGGTTCATCTCGCCGCGCAGGGTGCGGCAGGCGTTGACCAGTTCCTTCAGCAACTGGATGCGCGCGACGCTGTCGGGATGGCGCTGTCCTTCGTCTACCTGCGGATAGGGGGCGAGCATGATGCTGTCGTCAGCGACGCCGGCGAGCGGCGCAACCTTCTGCCACAGTTCTTCGGTGATGAAAGGAATGATGGGGTGGGCGAGGCGTAGCGTGGTTTCGAGCACCGTTGCGAGGGTGCGCCGGGTGGCGCGCTGCTGCTCGGGCGTGCCGGTGTTCAACTGCACCTTGGCGAGTTCCAGGTACCAGTCGCAGTATTCGTCCCAAACGAATTCGTAGACGGCGCGCGCGGCCTGGTCGAAGCGGTAGGCGGCGAAGGCTGCGTGCACTTCGGCGACGGCCTGCTGTAGCCGGTCGGCGATCCAGCGGTCGGCGTCGGAGAATTCCACCGGCAGGCTGGCGTCCTGGCCGCAGTCGTGGCCTTCCAGGTTCATCAGTGCGAAGCGGGTGGCGTTCCACAGCTTGTTGCAGAAATTGCGGTAGCCCTCGGCGCGCTGCAGGTCGAACTTGATGTCGCGGCCGTGCGTGGCCAAACTCGCGAAGGTAAAGCGCAGCGCATCGGTACCGAAGGCGGCGATGCCCTCGGGGAACTCGCGGCGGGTGCGTTTCTCGATTCCGGTGGCCTGCTTCGGATTCATCAGGCCCTGGGTGCGCTTGGCGACCAGATCGTCCACCGCGATGCCGTCGATGAGGTCGATCGGATCGAGTACGTTGCCCTTCGACTTGCTCATCTTCTGGCCTTCGGAGTCGCGCACCAGGCCGGTGACGTAGACTTCGCGGAAGGGCACCTTGCCGGTGAGATGCTTGGACATCATCACCATGCGTGCGACCCAGAAGAAGATGATGTCGAAGCCGGTGACGAGAACGGAAGTCGGCAGGTAACGCTCGAGTTCAGGCGTTTGCTCAGGCCAGCCCAGGGTGGAGAATGGCCACAGCGCGCTGGAGAACCAGGTGTCGAGCACGTCGTTGTCCTGCGTCAGTTCACGTCCACCTGCCTGTTTGCGGGCTTCGGCTTCGGTGTGCGCGACGTAGAAATTGCCATCGGCGTCGTACCAGGCCGGGATGCGATGGCCCCACCACAGTTGCCGTGACAAACACCAGTCCTGAATGTTTTCCAGCCATTGACGGTAAGTGGTGGTCCAGTTCTCCGGCACGAATTTCACTTCGCCGGATTCGACCGCGTCCAGCCCCTGCTTGGCGAGGCCGTCCATGCTCATGAACCACTGGTCGGTCAACATCGGTTCGATCGCGGCGTGGGTGCGGTCGCCACGCGGGATCATCAGCTTGTGCGGTTTGGCAGAGACCAGTTGGCCACTGGTCTGCAAGGCGTCGAGCAGTTTCTGCCGCGCTTCGTAGCGATCCAGCCCCTGATATTCGGCCGGGCACAGATCGTTCATTTTGGCATCGAGCGTGAGCACGCTGATCGCCACCAGCTTGTGGCGCTGTCCGACTTGCCAGTCGTTGAAGTCGTGCGCCGGGGTGATCTTGACCACGCCGGTGCCGAATTCGCGGTCGACATAGTCGTCGGCGATGACGGGGATGCTGCGCTCGGCAATCGGCAGGCGTACGGTTTTGCCGACAAGGTGGCGATAGCGCTCGTCCTCGGGGTGAACGGCCAGCGCGGTGTCGCCGAGCATCGTTTCCGGGCGGGTGGTGGCGACGGTGAGCGAGCCGGAGCCATCTTCCAATGGGTAGCTGATTTCCCAGATGAAGCCCTCTTCTTCGGTGCTGACGACTTCGAGGTCGGATACCGCGGTTTGCAGCACCGGATCCCAGTTCACCAGCCGCTTGCCGCGGTAGATCAGACCTTCGCGATAGAGGCGCACGAACACTTCGGTGACGGCTTTTGACAGACCTTCGTCCATGGTGAAGCGCTCGCGGCTCCAGTCGGGGCTGGTGCCGAGCCGGCGCATCTGCTGGGTGATGCTGGAGCCGGAATGCTCTTTCCAGTCCCAGACTTTTTCGAGGAATTGCTCGCGCCCGAGGTCGTGGCGTGAAATGTTTTGCGCGTCGAGCTGGCGTTCCACCACGATCTGGGTGGCGATGCCGGCATGGTCGGTGCCGGGTTGCCACAGCGTGTTGTCCCCCGACATGCGGTGATAGCGGGTGAGCGCATCCATCAGCGTGTGCTGGAAGGCGTGGCCCATGTGCAGCGTGCCCGTGACGTTGGGCGGCGGCAGCATGATGCAGTAGGCGGGGGCTTCGGCGTTGTTGCTTGCCTTGAAATAGCCGGCGCTTTCCCATTGGGCGTACCAGCGTTTTTCTATTTCAGCCGGTTCGAAGGATTTGGCGAGTTCCATGGCGGGCTTGCAAAACCTCGATTATCCCAAAAAACGCCGGGGCACGTCCCGAAAAATCCGGATACATGACCAAAGTATGCAGAAGCATCGCGCTCAATACCGGGATTTGAGGCTCAAACGCTATTGAAGCGGGGGGTCAGGTTGAAGGATCGCGTGGTTGTTTGAGTTTTTCGGTGACCGCATCACGCACGATTTCGCGTACGTTGACATCCAGCTGACTGAGCAGGTTAGCCACGGTCTGGTCGAGATTCTTGCGCAGTTCGGCCGCAACCTGCTTTTCCATGACCTCGGATAATCGTGGAGCCAGCTCACTCATCAACTGTTCGGCCAGGGTGTCGCTTACGGCGGAATCCGGCTCAATTGCAGGCGCGGGTACAGCGGGTTCGGGTGGTTGTGAAACAGAGGCATTAGCTACGAGCGCGGGTGGCTCGATCACGGATGGCGCTGGCACCGTTTCGGCCACAGTTGGGTGAACCGTTTTGTGTACAACGGGTGGAGGCGTGCCGCGTTCAATGACCTGGGTCAGAACGGGCAGCCAGGCATTGGGCGGCAGCGTGTGAGCGGCAGGAGAGGCGTGTTCGACGTGAGCGGGAACACTGGGCGGTTCGTCACCGCCTCCACGATGCTTTTTCAGCAGCGCATCCATCTTGCTCATCAGGGGGCTGTCGCTCATCGTGGCCTCGTTATCCGCCGTGCTGGCGCAAGTCGTGGGTTTTCAGGGCGTAGCCACGTGTCTGGTAAAAGCGGTAACGTTCGCGCCCCTGTTCGCGTCCGGCATCATCCTGGCTGATGATTTCAACCAGCCGTTCAAAGCGGGCAAAGGCGGGCGGTTGTTCATGGTGCAGGTTGATCATGACATCGGCGGTGCGCAGCGTGTCGACGTTTGAACCAATCAGTACCGGCGTTTCAGACGCCAGGGCATCGGTGTCGCGGCAGTGCGGCACGAAGCCGAGTGCGGGTGTGGTCCACAGCAGGCGGTTGATATGGTCGGCAATGGCAGGATCGGGGGCATAGATCATGACCTGCTTGCCTTGGCCATGCGCCTTGGCCGCCACACGACGGGCGACGTCAAGCGAGTTGTCGGCAAAAGTGTAGAAAAGGATCTCGGTCACTTGGCCGTGCGGTTCAGCAGGAAATGCACCAATAGCGAGACCGGTCGTCCGGTCGAGCCTTTGGTGCGCCCCCCCTTCCATGCTGTGCCGGCAATGTCGAGGTGAGCCCAGTGATATTTCTTGGCAAAACGCCACAGGAAGCAGGCGGCGGTGATCGAGCCGGCGGGACGGCCGCCTATATTCGCCATGTCGGCCAGGCTGCTTTTCAATTGATCCTGGTAGTCATCCCACAGCGGCATGCGCCAGACGCGGTCCCAGGCATGATCAGCAGCGTGTTCGATTTCGCGCGCCAGCGGGTCGTGGTTGCTGAAAAGCGCGCTGGGGTGTGCGCCGAGCGCAATGACGCAGGCGCCGGTGAGCGTGGCCATATCAATGACGGCATCGGGTTCGAAGCGCTCGGCATAGGTCAGCGCGTCGCACAGGATCAAACGGCCCTCGGCATCGGTGTTGAGGATTTCAATGGTCTTGCCGGACATCGAGGTGACGATGTCGCCTGGCTTGTTGGCAGTGGCACTGGGCATGTTTTCACACGCGGGAATGAGGCCGATGACGTTGAGTGGAAGCTTCAGTTCGCCGATGGCCTGGAAGGCGCCGATGACCGAGCCGCCACCGCTCATGTCGTAGTTCATCTCGTCCATTTCGGCCGGCGGCTTCAGCGAAATGCCGCCGGCATCGAACGTGACGGCCTTGCCGACCAGTACCACGGGCTTGTCGCCCTTGGCACCGCCTTCGTGTTTCAGCACGATGAAACGGGGCGGTTTGTCGCTGCCTTTGCCAACTGACAGGAAGGAACCCATCCCCAGTTTGTCGCAGGCTGCGTAATCCAGAATTTCGCAGTCGAAGCCATGTGCTTTCGCCACTTTCTGCGCTTTATTTGCCAGGTATTCCGGGGTGCAGATGTTGGATGGTGTGTTGCCCAGGTCCTTGGCAAGGTTGATGCCATGGGAAATGGCCAGTCCGCGGGCAAGGCCAATCTCGCCATATTTGAGCTCGCCGCGACGCGACACGGCAAAAATGACCCGCTTGAGCGGGCGCCGTGCCTCGCTCGACTTGCTTTTCAGCTGGTCGAAGCGGTACAGCGCGTCATACGTGGTGATCACGGCCTGCTCGATGTTCCAGGTGACATCGCGCTTTTTGATCGGGATTTCGCTGAGGGTGATGGCCGCTTCCATTGAACCGGTGTCGCGCAGGATTTGGACGGCACAGGCAATGGCATCGCGGTAGGCGGTTTCATGGAAGTCGCGCTCCTTACCGAGACCAATTAGCAGGACGCGGTCGGCCAGAATGTTGGGTACCTTGTGCAGTAGCAGCGAGCTGCCGGGTTTGCCTTCCATGTCGCCGCCGCGCAGGATTTCCGACAGGTAACCATCGCTGGCACGATCGATATCGATCGCGGGTCCGGATAGTTTGCGGTTTTCGAACACGCCGACCACCACGCAGGCTGTGCGCTGCTTTTCGGGCGCGCCGCTTTTTATGCTAAATTCGAGTTCGATTTCCTTGTTTTCCATGTCTGTGCTCAAAAAAATACAATTTGCCGATGCGGTGATTATTGGCGCAGGCGCGGCGGAATGTCAAAAGTCCGTTTGTGTCCCGACTGATTCCCGGGGCTTCACATGCTCTATCGCCGCGCGTTAACCCGCGAGTTGGGGCTCACTACCGGTGCCGTCTTGACGGTACTGATCGCCATTGCGCTGGTCGTACTGTTCATCCGCCTGTTGGGTGATGTGGCGCGAGGCGAACTCGCCAATGAGGCGGTATTCGCTTTCCTCGGTTTTTCATTGTTGTACTTCTTACCGGTATTGATGACCATCGCGCTGTTTGCAGGGGTGTTGTTGCCCTTGTCGCGCATGTGGCGTGAGAGCGAGATGGTGATCTGGTTCAACGCCGGACTGTCGCTTACGCAATGGCTGCGCCCCGTGTTGACCTTCGCCATCCCCTTTTCGTTGATCATTCTGTTGTTGACGCTGGCGCTTAATCCCTGGGCGCAAACCAAAAAGAACGAATACCGCCAGGATTTGCGTAGTCGCAGTGAAAGTTCATTGATCGCCCCGGGGCTGTTTGCCGAATCCAGTGCAGGTCAGCGCGTCTATTATGTGGAGTCGCTGAATCCACTGACCGGCATCGTGCGCAATGTCTTCATGCAGTCGCGCATAGACGGCCAGTTGGGTCTGGTGGTCGCGCGCGAAGGCAGCCACACTGAGCTGCAAGACGGTTCACGCTATCTGGTATTCAAGGATGGGCGGCGCTATGAAGGCACGCCGGGTCAGCTCGATTACCGCATTGTGCAGTTTGAGCGCTACTGGATGCGCCTTGATCCGGTTGCGGTCAATAGCAAGGAAACGGGTGTGCGACAGGCGCAGGTGGGCGAGTTGCTGCAGGATGCCTCGCCCCAGGCGCGCGCCGAGCTGTTGTGGCGATTGGGCGTGCCCGTGAGTGCGCTGGTACTTGCAGCCATGGCTATCCCGCTCAGTTTCGTGAACACCCGGGCGCGGCGCTCGCATGGTCTGGTGATCGCCCTGCTGCTGTATTTCGTTTACAACAACCTGCTGTCCTTGTCGCAGGTATGGGTGGCGCAGGGCAAGTTGAGTCTGTGGTTGGGCGTGCTGGCTTCGCATTTGCCGATGGTTCTGGCTGTGCTGGTATTGTTTTACCTGCGCACGCGCTTGCGTATCCTCGGTTGGAAGCGGTCATGAAGCTGCTGGCGCGCTATCTGACCGGTCAGGTTCTGGCTGCTTCGGCGTTTGTGCTGCTGGCGTTGATGGTGCTGTTTGCCTTTTTTGACATCATCCAGGAACTCGGGAGTCTGGGGCGCAACAATTACGGCCTGGGACAGGCGATGGTCGTGGTGTTACTCAACATGCCCGGCCATCTTTACGAAATTCTGCCGGTAGCGGTATTGATTGGCACACTGTTCGCGTTATCCCGTCTGGTGGGGAATTCGGAATATGCCGTGATGCGGGTTTCGGGTTTGTCCAGCTGGCGGGTTGCGAGCTATTTTGCCGGGGTAGGGGTGGCGCTGTCGTTGCTGTTGCTGGTATTAGGGGAGTTTGTGGCGCCCTGGTCCGAGCAGGCGGCACAGCGTTATAAATTATTGGCGACCCAATCCGTCGTGGCGCAACAGTTCCGTTCCGGGTTGTGGGTCAAGGATGGCCATAGTTTTATCAATGTGCGCGAGGTGATGCCGGACAGCACGCTGCGTGGTCTCGAGATATACGGTTTTGACAAGGATGGGCGCCTGGACTGGATCCGGACGGCTGAAGAAGCCAGCTGGCGCGGCGATCAGACCTGGGATTTGAAACAGGTTCAGGAAACACGTTTTGAAACGGACGGCATTCGGTCTGCCCGCAGTGCGCGCGAAAACTGGCAATCGGTATTGACCCCCGATATTCTGAGCGTCTTGCTGGTTGCACCAGAAAAAATGTCGGCACGCACCCTCTGGCGTTATGTCGCACACCTCAAGGACAACGGCCAGAAAGCCGCGCGTTATGAACTGGCCTTGTGGTCCAAGTTCATCAGCCCGTTTGTGATCCCGATCATGATGTTGATTGCCATGCCATTTGCGACCCAGAGTGCGCGATCAGTGGGGGCCAGCAGCAAGATTTTTATCGGCATCCTGGTTGGACTGGGTTTTCATTTGCTGAGCCGGCTTTTTGGCCACCTGGGCCTGCTCAATGACTGGCCGGTGATGCTGGTGTCCGGTTTGCCACTGATGATTTTCCTGACGATTGCCTTGATCGGGATCCGGTGGTCGGATCGGCGTTAGATCCGCTGCCACAGCGCCTGGCAGCTTGCCTGCTTGCGCGTCTGCCGGAAGATAAAGTGGCCTGTGTTCATGCACTACAGGCGGACTGGTCGACTGGTCGGATTGATGTGTGTGTAGATGCGGAACGCGCATCCATCGGCCGGCCGGGGCATCCCGATACCCCGCTTCTGGTTTCACCGCAGCAGGTGCCGCGTCGCCGGGCCGATACCGTGCCCGGTCGGGCGGCCTTGATACACGCATTGGCGCATATCGAATTCAATGCAATCAACCTGGCGCTTGATGCTGCGCATCGGTTTGCGGGCATGCCCTCTGCGTACTATGCGGACTGGCTGCAGGTGGCGGACGAAGAGGCCAGACATTTCGATCTACTGAACACACATCTGGCAACGCTTGGCTATGCCTATGGCGATTTCCCTGCTCACGACGGCCTGTGGGACATGGCCCTGAAAACGGCGCACGATCCACTGGTGCGCATGGCGCTGGTGCCCCGGGTACTGGAAGCGCGCGGGCTGGATGCAACGCCGCTGATTGTCGAGAAGCTGAAGGCTGTAAACGACATGCGCATGGTCGAGATTCTGGGCATCATCGAATGTGACGAAATTGGCCATGTTGCAATTGGCGGTCATTGGTATGGCTGGCTGTGCGGGGCGCGTGGACTGGAACCGGTGGCCACGTTTCGCCAGCTGCTGGTCGATTACGATGCCCCGCCGCTGAAACCCCCGTTCAATCTGGCAGCCCGGCGGGCGGCGGGCTTCAGCGAACCCGAACTGGACTGGCTGAGAACCCTGTAGCGCTTACAAACCCAGGGTGGTTGCCGTTACGCCGGCCTGTGAGCGTTGCCACATGGCCTCGAACGCCTGGTTCAGTGCAACGGCCGTGCGCGGATCATCCGGGTGAAGTGTCCCGCGCACGGCGGTTTTATCCGCACGCAGCAGAACGCCAAGGCGATCGGCAAGCACAAAAGCCTGATCGGGACGCGGGGCGATAGAATCGGCCTGGCGAATTTCAATGACGTGACCAAAGTCGCGTACCAGTTGCATCAAACGGGGATGGTTGCGCGCGACGTGTTGAATGTCGTCGAGCAGCAGTTCGATGCGCCGCCCCCCGCCTGCCACGCATAGCGCACGCAGGCTGGCGTGACGCGGCTGATGGTCGATGTCGAGCAGGCTCAAATCATGGTCATAGAGGCGTAACTGGTGTGGCCCATGACTCAGCAGGGTGTCGAATGCGATTTGGTATTCACTGGGTATTTCAAAAGTATTCATGAGGATTCGATCTCCAGCCACCCGGATTCATGCCAGGCGTGCAAGCGTTCACGCAGCCCAACAGGCAGGAGCGGGCTGAGCCGGCGGTGATCTGCCAGCTGCTGCAGGCCTGCAATTTCATCGGCGGCCGGGGTGAACGCTTCACCATTGATGTAAAAACGACCACCAGCAAACAATAGTCGCGATTTCGGGTCGAGCGCCACGCCTTTTTTATCGGCCTGCCGGATGAAGGCGGCGCGATCAAGCGGAGCATCCGGCGCGTTAAAGAACACATTCGGCTTGGGGTCGGATAGATAGCGTCCGGCAAACTCGGCAATGTCGCGCTTGTCCCATTGAATCCGGGCGACCATCTCTCCGATTTGCGCCAGCATGCTGCGGCTGATTTCGCCGGGGTGGGTTTGCAGGCGCAGATCGGGATCGGCATAACGGCCTTCCAGCGTAAGCGCATCCTGCAGATGTATCAGAAATCCATATGCCAGTTCTTCGGCGGTGGGCGCGCGAAAACCAATCGAATAGGTCATGCAGTCATCCAGGGCCACACCGTAGTGCGCCACATGTGGGGGTAGATAAAGCATGTCGCCCGGTCCGAGATCCCATTCTTCCTCAGGCTTGAACTGGCTCAGAATTTTCAGTGGAGCACCCTCTAGCAATCCCAGATCGGATTGCGTACTGATTTGCCAGCGACGATGGCCCCGGCCTTGCAGCAGAAACACATCATATGAATCGAAATGGGGCCCAACACTGCCGCCTGGCACCGCATAACTCACCATCAGGTCATCCAGCCGGGCGTGGGGAATGAAGTTGAAATGCGCCAGCAGGGCGTCGGCTTCAGGGAGAACGTGGTTGAGCGATTGCACCAGCAGCGTCCATTCGGTTTTCGGCAGGCGTTTGAAATCACCTTTCCTGAAAGGTCCGTCATCCAGTGACCAGTGCGTGCCGCCACCCTGGACAAGACGCGATTCGACATCGTCGCGGCTGGCCAGATGTTTCATGTCGTCCGGTGTCAACAGGCCCTGAAATCCGGGAACGGCGTTATGGATCAGCAATGGGCGCTTGTGCCAGTAATTGCGCAGGAAGCGGGTGGGGCTCAGGCCGCCAAGCAGGGTCTTGATCATGAAATTGATTATAACGATGCGGCATGACGATGTTGCGGGCGGGGGCCTGTTAAAATACCGGCCGAAAATGACGGAGCGCCCCTCGGTTTGATGGCGAGAGATCGCGCATCCGGTTTTTTCTGATCCGGCTGCAGGCATGATGTGTGTTCATCTGTTCCGGTTTCAGGGCAAGACTCCATCGACAAACAGGGCGTCATGTGCCGCGCTCTGTACGGCGTTTCCGGTTGCTGTCATGCGGCGGAAAGGCATCAACCAGCAAAGGAACTGAATTGAACATCGTTAAAGACACCGTCGTCACCATCACGTACATCGTTCGCGACATGGACGGCAAACTCCTGGAAGAAAGTGAAGAGCCGGTCAGCTACCTGCATGGCGGATATGACAACATTTTCCCCTTGGTAGAAGCGGCGCTGGAGGGCAAGGCGGTTGGTGAGAAAGTCGAGCTCAAGCTGCAGCCCGTCGATGCCTTCGGCGAGATGGATGAAGACCTGGTGCGCCTGGAAGCGCGTGATTCCTTCCCGGCAGATATGGAGGTCGGGATGCAGTTCGTCGGCTCGCCAGTCGATGGCAGCGAGGAGATGCTCTATACCGTGACGGACATTGCCGAGGACAAGGTGGTGGTGGATGGCAATCATCCCTACGCAGGCCAGGCAGTGCATTTTGAATGCCAGGTGGCTGAAGTGCGTGCAGCAACAGCGGACGAAGTCTCCCATCGTCATGCGCATGGCGCTCACGGCCACCACCATCATTGATCTGCGCGGCAAATGGTTCCGGGCTGTTAAAATGCCCGGCTGATTCGTTTTCTACGACTGTTTAATGAAAACTACTTTCCTCGACTTTGAGCAACCGATCGCCGAACTTGAAGCCAAGATCGAAGAACTGCGCTTTGTGCAGGATGATTCCGCCCTGGATATCTCGGAGGAAATTCGCCGCCTGCAAAAAAAGAGCCAGACGCTGACCAAGGATATCTATGCCAAGCTGAATGCCTGGCAGGTGTCTCAGGTGGCACGTCATCCGCAGCGTCCGTACACGCTGGATTATGTGCAGGGCCTGTTCACCGACTTTGCCGAGTTGCGCGGCGACCGGGCGTATGCTGATGATGCTGCGATAGTCGGCGGCATGGCGCGCTTCAATGGCGAACCGGTGATGGTGATCGGCCACCAGAAAGGTCGCGATACCAAAGAGAAAATCTATCGTAATTTCGGTATGCCGCGCCCGGAAGGCTACCGCAAGGCGCTGCGACTGATGCGCCTGGCTGAAAAATTCCGCCTGCCTATTTTTACCTTCATCGATACGCCGGGCGCCTATCCTGGCATCGGTGCCGAGGAGCGTGGTCAATCCGAAGCCATCGCGCGTAATCTGTACGTGATGGCCGAACTGCAGACTCCGATCATCTGCACCATCGTGGGCGAGGGCGGATCCGGCGGCGCGTTGGCGATTGGGGTGGGTGACCGTACGCTGATTCTGCAATATTCGACGTATTCGGTGATTTCGCCGGAAGGCTGCGCCTCGATTCTGTGGAAAAGCGCGGACAAGGCATCGGTCGCGGCTGAAACGCTGGGCATTACCGCCGATCGTTTGAAGGCGAACGGGCTGGTCGACCGCATCATCGAGGAGCCACTGGGTGGCGCGCAGCGTGACTGGGACGCCATGTTCCAGTCGATGCGTCGCGCGCTGACCGATACCCTCTCCGAATTGCGCAAGCAGTCTCCTGACGCCTTGCTGAACGCCCGTTACCAGCGCTTGCGTTCGTATGGCAGTTTCAAGGAAGTTCCTGTCAAATAAGACGGTTGTCGAGAATGTGGCGGCCTGCCTGGCGCGTCATGTTCCTGCGGCGTCCCGTCTGACGCTGGCCTTTTCGGGCGGGCTCGATTCTGTCGTCTTGTTGCATGCATTGTGTGTGCTGCAGCATCGTCATCCATTTGAATTGCAGGCCGTGCATGTCCATCATGGCTTGTCGCCTCGCGCTGATGAATGGGCGGACTTTTGTGCACAAACCTGTGCAGGCCTGGCCATTGATATGGCTGTCCACCGTGTATGTATTGCCGCTGATGACCCGGCGGGCATTGAAGGGGCCGCCCGGCGTGAGCGCCGCCATGTTTTTGCGGCGCTGGACACGGATTTTCTCCTGACCGCACACCATCAGAACGACCAGGCTGAAACCCTGTTGCTGCAACTGCTGCGTGGTTCAGGCCCCAAAGGCCTGTCTGCGATGGCCGAGCGGCAGCGCCTGCCAGACTGGCAGGCGCTGCCGCTTCGGCCCTTGCTGAATGTTGCGCGTGCGGAATTGCAGGATTATGCGCAGACGCATGGCCTTGACTGGGTCGAAGACGAGAGCAATCTTGATTCGCGTTATCGACGCAATGCCTTGCGCCATCAGGTGATGCCCTTGCTGGAATCGCACTTCCCGGGTGCCACCGTCACACTCGCCCGTGCCGCGGCGTTGCAGGCCGAGGCCTCCTGGTTGCTCGATGATCTGGCGCAACTCGATGCACAGGGCGCTATTCAAGGAGACCGCCTCGATTGCCAGGCATTGGGTGCCTTGTCCGTTGCGCGCGCGCGCAACCTGTTGCGCCACTTTATCGGCCTGCAGGGGTGGCCCATGCCGAGTGCACGGCGCCTGAACGAGGCGTTGCACCAGTTGCTGGACGCAAGCCCGGCAGCCCGGGTGTGCGTCAAGTTGAATGGCGCAGAACTTCACCGTTTTCGGGGTGGCGCCTATCTGGTTCCTGTGCGTGTGCATTCCGAACAGGTCCCGGTTGCGTGGCAGGGCGAGCCGGTCTTGCATCTGGATACAGTGGGCGTTCGCGTGATGTTCACGCCCACTGTCGGAGTGGGCCTGAAACGTGTCTTGCTCGATGCTGGCCGAGTCGAATTGCTGTTGAGAGCGGGCCGTGAGCGGATGCGCCTGACACCCGGCGGGCCGCATCGAAAACTCAAGAATCTGTTGCAGGAGTCAGCCGTCCCGCCATGGGAGCGTGATCGCCTGCCGCTGCTGGTGTGCGACGGGAAACTGGTCTGGGCGGCCGGAATCGGAATGGATGCGGATTTTCTGGCCGGCCCCCGGGACGACGGACTCACGTTGCAGTGCGTGACGAATTAGCCCCCACGTTGGACTAAAGGCTGGGGTGGGCCGGCTGTGTCTGAGGCAAGGCGAGGCTGGATGCCTGAAGACTGGTGTGGTGCGCGCTTGTCTGCAGACAAGCCGGGGTGCCACGTGGTACTCTAGCGGGCTGATTTTCATGGATTTTATCTTTTTTCTTACCCCTACCGCTCTGGAGCTTAAACATGGCAGTTCAACGTACTTTTTCCATTATCAAACCCGATGCTGTTGCCAAAAATGTAATCGGTAAAATCGTCAGCCGTTTTGAGACCAATGGCCTCAAGGTTGTCGCGTCGAAAATGAAGCACCTGTCGCGTCAGGAAGCCGAAGGCTTTTACGCTGTGCACAAGGATCGCCCCTTCTTCAAGGATCTGGTCGAGTTCATGATCTCCGGTCCGGTGGTGGTGCAGGTGTTGGAAGGCGAAGATGCAATCGCCAAGAACCGTGAGTTGATGGGCGCAACCGACCCGAAGAAAGCCGAAGCCGGCACCATTCGCGCCGACTTTGCCGAGAGCATTGATGCCAACGCGGTGCATGGTTCCGATGCACCCGAAACTGCCGCAGTAGAAATCGCTTTCTTCTTCCCGGCCAGCGAAGTCTACGCAGGCCGTTAAGCGCGCATGCTGCAAAACCTGCTTGATTTTGATCTCGACGGACTGACCGCCTGGTTTACCGAACTCGGCGAAAAGCCGTTTCGCGCCAGGCAGGTGTTCCACTGGATGCATCAGGCCGGGGTGGCGGATTTTGCGCAGATGACTGATATCGCCAAAAGCCTGCGCGAAAAGCTGCAGCAGCAGGCGGTGGTGACCCCGCCGGCCATCAATTTTGCACACACATCAGCCGATGGCACGCGCAAGTGGCTGTTTGAAGTCGGCGTCGGAAACGGCATTGAAACCGTATTCATTCCCGAGGAAGACCGTGGCACCCTGTGCGTGTCATCCCAGGTGGGGTGCGCGCTGGAATGCACATTCTGTTCGACCGGGCGGCAGGGCTTCAATCGCAACCTGAGCGTGGCCGAGATTATTGGCCAGGTGTGGGTAGCGAATCATGGTTTGCGGGGTCAGGTTAACAGGATGTCCGGTGAGATATCCGACCGGCCCGTCACCAATGTGGTGATGATGGGCATGGGTGAGCCTTTGGCGAATTTCGAGAACGTGGTGACAGCGCTGGGCATCATGCTCGACGACCATGCCTACGGCTTGTCGCGCCGGCGGGTAACTGTGTCGACGTCCGGGCTGGTTCCGGCGATGGATCGTCTGGCTGAGCGTTGCCCGGTGGCATTGGCTGTTAGTTTGCATGCGCCGAATGACGCGCTGCGCGACCAGATCGTACCGATCAACAAGAAATACCCGTTGGTGGAATTGATGGCGGCCTGTCGGCGCTACCTGGTCCATGCGCCACGCGACTTCATTACGTTTGAGTATGTGATGCTGGCCGGGGTGAACGATCAACCCGAGCACGCGCGCCAGTTGGTTGAATTGACGCGCGATGTGCCATGCAAATTCAATCTCATCCCGTTTAATCCGTTCCCGGATTCCGGTTATGACAAACCGCATGCCGAACCCATGCGCGTATTCCGTCAGATTCTGCAGGATGCGGGCTATGTGGTGACGACGCGCAAAACGCGGGGTGACGATATCGATGCGGCCTGTGGTCAGTTGGCGGGCAAGGTGGCCGACAAGAGTGGGCGCGTCATGAAAAGACTACACAAGGAGGCGGCGTGAAAAGAGGAATAAGCATGCTGGCGGCCGTGCTGCTGGCGGGTTGTGCAGGACAGCCCGCGGATAACGGCAGTGCGATGACAGGTGTGGCCGATAGTGAAAGCCGTCAACGTGCAGGCGCATTCACGGATCTTGCGGGCGCGTATTTCGCGCGCGCCCAGTACAAGATCGCACTGGATGAATTGCGCAAGGCCATTGTTGCCGACAGCAAATATGGTCCTGCTTACAACATCTACGGCTTGATCTATATGGAGCTGGCCGAAGACAAGCTGGCCGAGGAAAATTTCCGCCGCGCCATTGAGCTGGATCGTAACGACTCCGAGACCCGCAACAACCTTGGCTGGTTTCTTTGCACGCGTGGACGCTACGATGAAGGCCTGGAGCAATTCAGCACTTCGTTACGCAATCCACTCTATGCGCGACCCGAGCAGGCCATGGCCAATGCGGGTTTATGCGCGGAGAAGAAGGGCGACCTTGCGCTGGCCGAGGCTAACTTGATGAAGTCCCTGAAACTGGTACCTGACAATGCCAACACCCTACTCAAGCTGGCTGGCCTGTATTTCCGGCAGGAGCGGCTGGACGAGACGCAACGCCTGTTGACCCGTCACACTGAACTGGCGCCTCCGACCGCGCAAAGCTTGTGGCTGGGCTTGCGGCTGGAACGCAAGCTGGGCGACCGGGCGCAGGAGGCGGCCTATGGGTTGCAGTTGCGCAAACGCTTTCCCGATTCGAATGAAGCGCGGTTGTTGCAGTCGGGGCAATACGAATGAGCGAGAGCGGACAGCCCACGGTTGGACAGATTCTGCGTGACGCCCGCGAAACACAGGGCATTACGCTGGAAGATGCGGCCGTCCGCCTGCGCCTGATGCATCGCCAAATCGGGGCGATGGAGGACGACGATTTCGACAGCCTGGGGCAGCCCGTATTTGCCCGTGGCTTTGTGCGCAACTACGCCCGTCTATTGGGCCTGGTGCCCGACGAATTGCTGGCACGGATGCCGGGCGCGCCGGCCGAATCTGCTGTTGTTCAACCGGTTGAGCCGCCTAAGCCCCGGTCGTGGCTGACCTCACCCTGGCTGATCTTGTTGATGCTGGGTGTGTTGTTGATGGTCACGCTGCCGGTTGGCCTGTATTTATGGTTGAACAGCGACGTGGATGAAAATCCTGTCAGCCAGCCGCGCATGGCACAACCTCGCCCCGCGCCTGTTGTTCAATCTCCCCCGGCATCGCCCGTTGTCGAGCCGCCTGCTGCCTCCGCCGAGCCTGTCGGGACAGGGCTTCCGCTTGAAGCAGACACATCTGCATCCACACCCGCACCTGCACCTGCACCTGCACCTGCACCCATAGCGTCAGAGCCCGTTGTGCCTGAACCACCTGCTGTCAGCAGCGTGATTCACCTGGAATTTGGCGATGCGGCCTGGACCGAGATCAAGGATGCCACTGGCCGCATGTTGCATCGCCAGCTGAATCAGCCTGGCAGCAGCATCGAGGTTCGAGGTCAGCCACCGTTTGAAATGGTCATTGGAAATGCGACACAAGCGCACATGACGTATAACGGCCGCCCGATCGATTTGAAGCCGTTTATTGACGTGACGGTTGCCCGCTTCACCCTGGAAGAATGATGTCTCAGATAGTTCGTCGTCCCACCCGCCAGGTGCGGATCGGCCATGTTCTGGTTGGTGGTAATGCGCCCGTCGTGGTGCAGTCGATGACCAACACCGATACCGTCGATATCACCGCAACCGTCCAGCAGGTTCAGGCTTTGGCCGAGGCCGGGTCGGAGCTGGTACGCATCACCGTCAATACGCTCGAAGCCGCGACTGCGGTACCGCGCATACGCGAGCGTCTCGACGCGCTGGGCTGTCGGGTGCCGCTGGTTGGCGATTTCCATTTCAATGGCCACAAGCTGCTGACCCAGGTGCCCGAGTGTGCCGAGGCGCTGGCCAAGCTGCGTATCAATCCGGGCAATATCGGCCGGGGCAACAAGCGTGACGAACAGTTTGCCACCCTGATTGATATCGCCTGTCGCTACGGCAAGCCGGTGCGCATCGGCGTCAACTGGGGCAGCCTCGACCCGGCGCTGGCGGCGCGCATGATGGATGAAAACGGACGTCTGGCGCAGCCGGAAGATCCCGAAGTGGTGATGCGCCGTGCGATGGTGGCATCTGCACTGGAGTCAGCCAGCAAAGCCGAAGACCTGGGCCTGGGCGGCGACAAAATCATCCTGTCGTGCAAGATGAGCCGGGTGCAGGATTTGATCGCGGTGTATCGCGACCTTTCGGCGCAATCTGACTATCCGCTGCATCTGGGGCTGACCGAAGCCGGCATGGGCAGCAAGGGCATCGTCGCTTCAACCGCAGCGCTGGCCGTGCTGCTGCAGGAAGGCATTGGCGACACGATTCGAATTTCGCTGACACCCGAACCCGGTGGCGATCGTACCCAGGAAGTCCGGGTGGGCCAGGAAATCCTGCAATCGCTGGGGCTGCGGGCTTTTACGCCGCAAGTGACGGCCTGTCCGGGATGTGGGCGTACCACCTCGACGGTTTTCCAGGAGCTGGCACAGGATATCGAGTCCTATCTGCGCAATCAGATGCCGATCTGGCGCACGCAGTATGCGGGTGTCGAAACCATGCAGGTGGCGGTGATGGGCTGCGTGGTCAACGGTCCGGGCGAATCCAAACATGCCAACATCGGCATCTCGCTGCCGGGGACGGGTGAAGTGCCGGTTGCGCCGGTGTATGTCGATGGCGAAAAAACCGTCACGCTGAAAGGCGACAAAATTGCAGCGGATTTCCAAACCATCGTTGAAGATTATGTGCGCAGCCATTACGGCGCTGCATGAGCTACATTCCTGTCTGATTAATTTATGAGCAACAACATTCAATCCGTACGCGGCATGAACGACTGCCTGCCCGAGGTGACCGACACCTGGCAGGCATTCGATTCCATCATTCGCGACTGGCTGCGGCGCTATGGCTATCGCGAAATGCGCACGCCGATTCTCGAGCACACCGGCCTGTTCAAGCGCGCCATCGGCGAAGTGACCGATATCGTCGAGAAGGAGATGTATACCTTCGTCGACGAGCTGAACGGCGAATCGTTGACCTTGCGTCCTGAAGGCACGGCGTCGGCGGTACGTGCGGTGATTCAGCACAATCTGTTGTACGACGGTGGCAAACGCCTGTGGTACACCGGGCCGATGTTTCGTCACGAGCGTCCGCAAAAGGGTCGTTACCGCCAGTTTCACCAGGTTGGGGTCGAGGCACTGGGTTTTGCCGGGCCGGATGTGGACGCCGAACTGATTCTGATGTGCGCCGACCTGTGGCGCGCACTCGGTATTGCGCCGACCTTGCAATTGAACACGCTGGGCGATATCGAATCGCGGCAGCGGCATCGCTCCAAGCTGATTGCGTATTTCGAGGCGCATCAGGACGTGCTCGACGAAGATGCCAGGCGTCGGCTACACAGCAATCCCTTGCGCATCCTCGACAGCAAAAATCCGGCGATGCAGGCGCTGAACGAAGCCGCACCCAAACTGATGGATGAACTGGATGAGGCTGCGCTGGTCCATTTCGAGGCGTTGCAAGCTGTGTTGCGTGCAAACGACATTAATTTCGAGATCAATCCGCGTCTGGTACGTGGCCTCGACTATTACAATCGCACCGTATTCGAATGGGTCACCGACCAGTTGGGTGCACAAGGCACGGTGTGTGCGGGTGGACGTTATGACGGTCTGGTCGAGCAGTTGGGCGGCAAGCCTGCCCCTGCAGCCGGGTTTGCCATGGGGATTGAGCGTTTGCTGTCCCTGATGGAGTTGGGCAGTACCACGCTGACCCCACAGGTACCGGACGCCTACCTCGTTCATGCGGGTGAAGCAGCGCAGGCTTTTGCCTGGCAGGTGGCGGCATCGTTGCGGAGTGCCGGGCTGGTCACGGTAATGCATTGCGGCGGCGGCAGCTTCAAATCGCAAATGAAAAAGGCCGATGCCAGCCGCGCACGTTTTGCCGTGATCATTGGCGACGACGAAGCGGCCGCGCAACAGGTGACGGTGAAACCGCTGCGCGGCACGGCTGAGCAGACCCGCATCGAAGTGGCGCTGGCAATCAAATTTTTGAAACAGGCATCAACTGAATAAAGGCATAGCTCAATGGCAACCTACGATCTGGACGAACAGGAACGACTCGAGGAACTGAAAGCCTGGTGGAAACGCTGGGGCAGCCTGGCGATGTTGGGTGTCGCGCTGTTGCTTGCGGCAGTGGCAGGCTGGCGCTACTGGCAGGGTCACACGCAGACCCAAAGCCTGGAAGCGGCCACCGTATACGAAAAGCTCACCCAGTCGATAGCGACCAATGATGCCAAGGGCGCGCGCGATGCCGGGGCGATGCTGATCGACAAATACAAGAGCACGGCTTATGCGCCCCGGGCAGCACTATTACTGGCCAAGCTCAATGTGGTGAACAAGGATTTGAAGAGCGCGCAGACCCAGCTGGAATGGGCGGCTGCCAACAGCAAGGAGCCCGCGATCAAGGATCTGGCGCGTCTGCGCCTGGCCGGTGTTCAACTTGACCAGAAGCAATACGATGCTGCGTTGAAAACCCTTGCTGGTACACACAGCGATGCGTTTGCTTTCCGCTTCAATGACCTCAAGGGCGATGTGCTGCTGGCGCAAGGCAAATCATCTGACGCGCGTGCTGCCTATCAAGCGGCTTTCAGCACCATGCAGGAAGACAATCCTTACCGCAATATTGTCGAGCTGAAGCTGGATGCACTGGGAGGGGCCACCAAGTGAACAAGTGCTTGATTGCCGCCAGTCTGGCGTTGGCTTTATCGGGGTGCAGCACGGTCGGCTCAATGACCAGCACGGTCGGCGGCTGGTTTGGCGCGGGCCCAAGCAAGGCCAAACCCGCCGAACTGGTCGAATTCAAACCCACTGTGAGTCTGACCGAGGCCTGGAAAGGCGATACCGGCGATTCCAATGGCCATTTGTTTCGTCCGCAGGCCGAAGGTGATGACGTGCTGGCCGCAGGCGGCAGCAAGGTGGTGCGCATGGTCATTTCGACCGGAGCCGCTGTGTGGAAAACCGATACCGGAACCAAGCTGTCGGCCGGAGCGGGTGTAGGGCAGGGGCTGGTGTTGGTGGGGGGCAGCAAGGGTGAGTTGCTGGCGCTGGATTTGGTCACTGGCCAGCAACGCTGGAAGGTGACGCTCTCCAGTGAAGTGACCGGGCAACTGCTGGCCGTGTCCGATATCGTGATCGCTCGAACCGGCGATGGCCGCGTGCATGGTCTGTCTGCGACCGATGGCAGCCGCAAGTGGCTGTATAGCCGCAATCTGCCGGTGCTGAGCCTGCGCGGATCGGGCGGCATGGTCGTGCTTGATAATGTCTTGTATACAGGATTCCCAGGCGGCAAGCTGGTTGCGCTCAATGCCGCCAATGGCGCCCAGTTGTGGGAGGCCACCGTGGCCTTGCCGCGCGGCGCGACCGAACTTGAGCGGGTGGCCGATGTGATGGGCAACCCAGTGGCGGATGAGCGTCAGGTCTGTGCGGTAGCCTATCAGGGTCGCGTTGCCTGCTTTGACCGCCGCAACGGTGCGCCGCTGTGGGCGCGCGACACATCCAGCAACAGCGGCCTGGCGATGGACGACCGCAATGTCTATGTCACTGACGACAAGGATGCTGTCACCGCTTACGACAAGAGCGGGGGCCGCGCAGGCTGGCGACAGGACAAACTGGCGCGCCGTCAGGTGACCGCACCGCTGGCACTGGGTGCCTGGGTGGTCGTTGCGGATGCAGAAGGATACGTGCATGTGCTGTCGTCCGAGGACGGCAGTTTTGTGGCGCGTACCAAGGTAGACAGCAGCGTGCACACGGCACCGACCGACATCGGGCCGGGTTTCGCGGTGCAGACTGCCAAAGGCAGTGTTGTCGCTTTCAGACTTAAATAACGACGCGCGGGCAGCTCCCGCGGGTCAACAAGGATAGCCATGCTCCCCACTCTGGTTCTTGTCGGACGCCCTAACGTCGGCAAGTCCACCTTATTCAACCGCCTTACGGGTACGCGCGATGCGCTGGTACACGATATGCCGGGGATGACGCGTGATCGCCATTACGGACGCGGGCGCATTGGCGACAAGCCCTATCTGGTGGTGGATACGGGCGGTCTGGAGCCGGTTGCCAAGGAAGGCATCATGGCCGAGATGGCACGCCAGACGCTGCAGGCGATTGATGAGGCCGACGCCATTATTTTCATGGTCGATGCTCGCTCGGGCATTACCCAGCAGGATGTGGTGATTGCTGACCGTTTGCGTCGTGCGCGCTGCCCGGTGCTGCTCGCGGTCAACAAGGCTGAAGGCATGAACCGCTCCGTGGTCACGGCCGAATTCCATGAACTGGCACTGGGTGAGCCATTGGCGATCTCCGGTGCCCATGGCGATGGCATTTCCGATCTGGTAGCCGAGGCCTTGGCGCCGTTTTCTGATGAAGAAGAGAAAACCGACGATTTCGGCATCCCCAAAATTGCGCTGGTCGGACGCCCCAACGTGGGCAAATCCACGCTAGTCAACGCGCTGGTGGGGGAGGAGCGTGTGATCGCATTCGATCAGCCGGGCACCACGCGCGATTCGATTTATGTCGAGTTCGAACGCGACAACAAGCCTTATGTTTTGATCGACACCGCCGGTGTGCGTCGCCGTGGCAAAGTGTTCGAGACGTTTGAGAAATTCTCCGTCATCAAGACCCTGCAGGCGATTGAAGATGCCAACGTGGTGGTGCTGGTGCTCGATGCGCGCGAAAACATTTCCGACCAGGATGCGCATCTGGCCGGCTTCGTCCTGGAAACCGGGCGTGCGCTGGTGGTGGCAATCAATAAATGGGACGGGCTCAGCGCCGAGCAGCGCGACGACATCAAGCGCGACATCGGGCGCAAACTGGCTTTCCTTGATTTTGCCCGCTTCAACTACATTTCGGCGCTGAAGAGCAAGGGGCTGGAAACCCTGCTGAAAGATGTCGAAGCGGCGCATGCTGCTGCGTTCATCAAGATGACCACGCCCAAGCTGACACGGGTGCTGGAAACGGCAGTGGAGCAACATGCGCCACCCAAGAGCGGATTGTTCCGTCCCAAGCCGCGCTATGCCCACCAGGGTGGCAAGAATCCGCCGGTGATCGTGCTGCACGGCAATGCGCTGGAAGGCCTGCGCGACGATTACAAGCGCTATCTGGAAAACAGTTTTCGCAAGGCGTTCAAGCTGCAAGGCACGCCGCTGCGCATCCAGATCAAGGAAGACAGCAGTAGTAAAAACCCGTTCGAGGGAAAAACGCGCGGCCCGCTCACCGAGAGCGAAGCCACACGGGCACGGCGCCAGAAACGGATCCGACGCAAGGTTCACGGCTCAAAATGAGCGTGGCTGCGTAGATTGATTACGCTGGACTGCTCCCGAGCAAGTCAGTCCAGCCAGCGCACCAGATAAAACAGCTTGAAACCTTCGGACGAACGCGCGGGTCCGCTGGCAATGGCGGCATGGCGGTTGTTGTCCGGATCGGCGTGCGCCCGCGCGTCGGCTTCACTGGCATAGACTTCCACCACCCCTTCGGGAAAGCGTTTGCGTTTTTTGCCTGCCGGCGAATAGATGACTACCGCCGAGGTGCCGACGACTCTGGATTCAATATCGGTAAACAGGCTGGTAGCTTGCGGCATGGCAGTCTCAGTGAGGCATTGCGGAGGGCATTTAGTGCGTCTTTTTCGGGATAGTGTTGATTTTGACTGCGTGGGAATTGGGCGTTTCGTCGGTGAAATGCGGACGCTCTTCCAGCGTACGCCCGGTAAGCTGGGCCAGTTCGGCTTCGCGGTTGGAAATCACCACCAGGCAATCCTTGATACCGAGCACCGTGGCTTCGGTCAGCGGGCTGGGGTTGCCGTCACGTGGTGCCGTATCGCGTACGATCGAGGTCAGGGTTTTGCGCATCATGCGCATGATGCGCTGCTCGTCTTGCAGGGTTTTATCGATATCCATGTGGAAAAAGCTCCGGAGGTGCGGCAAAGGGATGTCATTGTCGGTGCCGTATCGGGCTTCGTCAACGCAAGGCCTTGATTGTAGCAAGGATAAAAAGCGTGACAGGGGGCATAAATATTATGATCCGACAGCAGGTTCAGGCTGATTTAAGCTAGTCGCCTGAGGAGAATCCGAATGTCCGATCCAAATACCCCCGAGTCAAACGAAATCCGCGAAATTCGCACCAACCCCATTGTGCCGAGCGAATCGGTGCTGGTGGCCACCGCGCGCAGCATGCGTCCGAAGAAGGCTGAGGATCTGGCGCCACGCGATACCCGCAAACACGTTGAGACCTGTCCATTCTGTCGTGGCAATGAGCACAAGACCCCGCCATTGATTCTGGCCGTGCCGCCGGAAGGCGACTGGAACATACGCATGGTTGAAAACCTGTATCCGGTGCTGGGCGATGACCGGTCGCAGGCCAATTTCACCTTCGGACTGCAGCAGACCATTGACGGCTACGGCCGGCACGAAGTCATCATCGACCACAACGAGCACGGTATAGCCATCCACGAAATGGAGGAAAGCCATCTGGCGACATTGTTCGGCGTGTACCAACTGCGCATGCGTCAGCTGTTTGCGCTGGACGAGCGCCTGAAATATGTGCTGGTGTTCAAGAATTTTGGTCCGGCGGCCGGCGCATCAATCCCGCACACGCACAGCCAGGTGATCGCGATGCCGGTGGTGCCGGAAAACGTCGATGCCGAAGTGAAGAATAGTGCGGCGCATTTTGCCAAGCATCACCACTGCATTTTTTGTGCGCTGATCGATGAGGCCCTGACTTTTGAAGCGACGATTTATGACCGTAGCTCGGGCGCGGTGCGGCGCAAGATCAACGTCGGCCAGTACGTGGTCGAGCGAGGCGAAAAGTTCATCGCCATCAAGCCTTTCGCCAGCCGCTACGAATGGGAGGTTCACATCCTGCCACTGGAGCATCAGGCCGATTTCGTCGATGTGCGAGCCGAAGATATGGCTGATCTGGCGCGCGTGATGAAACGCACCATGGCGCGGCTGGATGCGGTCATTGGCGGCGCGCAGTACAACTTCTTCCTGCATTCGGTGCCGCATGACGCCAAGCGTGAAGCACACGCGCCCAGCTATCACTGGCATCTGGAAATCTGCCCGCGTACCTCGATTCCTACTGGATTCGAATTGGGTTCGGGCCTGTTTGTGAATACCGTTAATCCGGAACAGGCAGCCGAGCGCCTGCGTGCGGTGGAGTTGTGAGCCACCCATCCGACGTCGCTGCGATCTTGAACTAGAATGGGGGCTGGCTGAATATCCAGCCTATCCCCCAGGACCCCGCTTGTTTATCCAATACCTTACTGCACGCTCCGACCCTGATGGGGGCTCCACCTGTGCCTTCTGCTTTGGCGTGAACGACGGGCAAGGTGCATTCGGGACAGCAATACCTCTGACACATTGCGAGTGGAGAATTCCGCTTGTTTGACCGGCATCAAGGCGGCGAGCGCGTTATTTTAGTGTCGCTCGATTTCGGCAAGCCGGATTTTGCCGAAGGGGTGGCCGAACTGCGCCTGCTGGCGAGTGGTGCCGGACTGAATATTCAGGGAGAAGTGCAGGGTAAGCGCAGCCGCCCGGACGCAGCGCTGTTTGTCGGCAGCGGCAAGGCCGATGAGATCGCCGCGCTGGTTGCGGCCACGGATGCCGATGTCGTGATTTTCAATCATGAGTTGTCGCCCGCGCAGGAGCGCAACCTGGAGCGGCGCCTGCACTGCCGGGTAGTCGACCGGGTCAGCCTGATTCTGGATATTTTTGCCCGCCGCGCACGCAGTGCCGAGGGCAAGTTGCAGGTCGAGCTGGCGCAATTGCAGCATTTGTCCACACGCCTGGTGCGGGGCTGGACCCACCTGGAACGCCAGCGCGGTGGCGTCGGCATGCGTGGTCCAGGCGAGAAACAACTGGAGACCGACCGCCGCCTGCTTGGCGTTCGGGTCAAGGCGCTGCGTGAACGGCTCACTAAACTGGGCAAGCAGCGACGCACCCAGCGGCGCTCGCGTTCACGCCAGCACGTATTGTCGGTCGCGCTGGTGGGCTATACCAACGCGGGTAAATCCACCCTGTTCAACGCGCTGACACGTGCCGGTGCCTACGCGGCTGACCAGTTGTTCGCCACGCTCGATACCACGACCCGGAAAATATACTTGTCACGCTTGGCTGAATTAGCCGGCGGCGAGCCGGCAAGCGGCGAGGTGGTGCTGTCGGATACGGTCGGTTTCATCACCAATCTGCCGCATGATCTGGTGGCAGCCTTTCGTGCCACACTGGAAGCGACAGCCGAGGCCGATCTGGTGTTGCACGTGATTGATTCCGCCAGCCTCGGGCGAGAGCGCCAGATCGAGGCGGTCGACAAGGTGTTGCAGGAAATCGGGGCGGATGTCGCGCCACAGCTTCGTGTCTACAACAAACTGGATCTGACAGGTGTTGCGCCGGGAGTCGGGCGTGACGAATATGGTAGACTGCAGAGCGTGTATGTGTCCGCGCAAACCGGTGCGGGGCTTGAACTTTTACGCGATGCGCTGTCAGAAATTCTGCTTGCCAACCGGGCTCAGGACGAAATCGGCGCAACAGACGAATCATCCTCCCAACCAACTGTTCACTCTACATAAAACGATATGGCCTGGAACGACCCGCAATGGGGCAATAAAGACAACCGCAAAAACAGTGGCCCGCCCGATCTGGACGAGATCTGGCGGCGCTTCAACCAGCGCTTTAATGGCCTGTTTGGCAACAAGGATTCCGGCAGTGGCGGCGGTGGAGATGACTTGTCTCCGAGTGGCATGCCCGGCGGCGGTAACCTGGTTGGCCTACTGATCGGCGCATTGGTGCTGGTGTGGGTGGCAAGTGGGTTCTATATCGTCGATACGGGCCAGCGTGGGGTCGTGCTGCGCTTTGGAAAATATATCGAGACCACCGAACCGGGCCCACGTTGGCATTTGCCGTGGCCGGTTGAATCACGTGAAATCGTCAACGTCGATCAAGTGCGAACGGCTGAAATCGGCTACCGCACCAACGTCAAGAGCAAGGTGCTGAGAGAGTCGCTGATGCTGACGGATGATGAAAACATCATCGATCTGCAGTTTGCTGTGCAGTACATTCTGAAAGACCCGAAGGCTTTCTTGTTTGTGAACCGTGCGCCGGAAGATACCGTGCCGCAGGTGGCCGAGACCGCGATGCGCGAAATCGTCGGCAAGAACAAGATGGATTTTGTGCTATACGAAGGCCGTGCCGATATTGCCGCACGCGCCAAGGTGCTGATGCAGCAGATTCTCGATCGCTACAACACCGGCATCAGCATCAGTCAGGTGACCCTGCAAAACATCCAGCCGCCCGAACAGGTGCAGGCCGCATTCGACGATGCGGTGAAAGCGGGGCAAGACCGCGAACGCCTGAAAAACGAGGCGGAAGCCTATTTCAACGACGTGGTGCCGCGTGCACGTGGTGTGGCATCGCGCCTGAAGGAAGAAGCCGAGGGTTACAAACTGTCGGTAATCGCCAACGCGGAGGGTGAAGCCGCTCGTTTTGTGCAGATCCTGACCGAATACCAGAAAGCGCCACAGGTTACGCGTCAGCGACTTTACCTCGACACCATGCAGACCGTGATGAACAATACCAGCAAAGTGTTGGTGGACCAGAAAGGTGGTAACAGCCTCTTGTATCTGCCACTCGATAAGCTGCAGCAGATCGTCAGTCAGCCATACAGTGGCGCGCCAGAGGTTCTGGCGCAGCCCTCGACAGCCACGCCAGGGTCGGTTGATACCCGATCGCGTGAAGCCTTCCGTAACCGTGACCGGGAGGATCGGCCATGAACAAGAGCCTTGGTTCGTTGGTGGTCGTCCTGTTGGTCGGCCTGATTGTATTGAGCAGCAGCATGTACACGGTGGACCAGCGGCAAAATGCCCTGGTGTTCCAGCTCGGGGAAGTGGTGTCGGTGAAGAAAAGCCCCGGCCTGTATTTCAAACTGCCGATGGTGCAGAACATCCGTTTCTTTGACACCCGTATTCTCACGCTGGATGCAGGTGACCCTGAGCGTTTCATCACCTCGGAAAAGAAAAACGTGCTGGTGGATTCGTTCATCAAATGGCGCGTGATCGATGCGCGACAGTACTACGTGTCGGTGGGGGGCGATGAGACCAGGGCACAGATTCGCCTGAATCAGACAGTCAATGATGGCCTGCGTGCCGAGTTCGGCAAACGCACCATTAATGATGTTGTTTCGGGCCGGCGCGAGGAAATTATGAAGATCATCCGTGCCAAGGCCGATCAGGATGCGCGCAAGATTGGCGTGCAGGTGGTGGACGTGCGGATCAAGCGGGTTGATCTGCCGGAAACGGTGTCGGAAAACGTCTATCGCCGGATGGAGGCAGAGCGCAAGCAGGTCGCCAACGAGTTGCGTTCGACAGGTGCGGCCGAAGCTGAAAAGATCAAGGCGGATGCCGACAAGCAGAAGGATGTGATCGTCGCCGAAGCCTATCGTGACGCTCAGAGCGTCAAGGGTCTGGGCGATGCCAAGGCTTCCGCGCAGTATGCCTCGGCGTATGGAAGAAATGCCGAGTTTTATGCGTTCTACCGCAGCATGCAAGCCTATCGCGAAAGCTTTAAAAGCAAGAGTGACGTAATGGTCCTCGACCCTAGTGCCGACTTCTTCAAATACATGAAGAATCCGCGTGCCGCTGGCGGTCAATGACCGGGTTTGACTGGCTGGCTGCAGTTGGATTATTGCTGGTGATTGAAGGGATCATGCCGTTTGTCGCGCCTGCAATGTGGCGTGAAGGTTTCAGTAGAATGCTGGATCTCAAGAATGGCCAGTTGCGTTTTATCGGCGCTGCCTCGATAGTAGGCGGCGTTTTTTTGTTGATGATGTTGAACTGAATTGTTGAATAGAGATGGCCGCCTGGTTACTCCCTGAAAATGTAGAAGACGTCCTGCCACCGCAAGCCTGGCGCATGGAAGACATGCGGCGTGCACTGCTCGATCTGTTTCGCAGCCGAGGCTACCAGTTGGTGATTCCGCCGCTGATGGAATACGTCGATTCATTGTTGACCGGTGTGGGGGCAGACCTCGACCTCAAAACCTTCAAGCTGGTCGACCGCTTGTCTGGCCGGTTGATGGGTGTGCGCGCGGACATAACCCCACAGGTGGCGCGCATCGATGCGCATCTGTTGGCGGCCAATGCCGTGAACCGGTTGTGCTATGCCGGCAGCGTGCTGCATACCCAGTCGGATGGCTTTCATCGCTCGCGCGAACCGATCCAGATCGGTGCAGAGTTGTATGGTGAAGCCGGTGCCGAAGCGGATCTCGAAATCCTCACACTGATGTTGCAGGGCCTGTCTGCGTGTGGTGTGAATTCGCTGCAGCTGGATATCGGTCATGTCGGGGTTTATCGTGCCCTGGCGCAGGAAGCAGGCTTGAGTGGTGAAGTCGAGCATCAGTTGTTCGGTGCATTGCAGTCCAAGGACAGAAGTGCTGTGACCGTGCTGACGGCAGGCCTGTCTGCCGCATTGCGCGAGGCCTTTGCCGCGCTACCGGTGTTGTACGGTGATCGCAGCGTGCTGGCAGAGGCGCGGATGAGACTGCCCCAGTTGCCCGCCGTGCAGGCCGCGCTGGATACGCTGGACGCGCTGGACCAGGGCCTGGGCAAGACCGATGTTGCCTATGATCTGGCCGAATTGCGTGGTTATGGCTATCACAGCGGCGTTGTATTTGCTGCCTACGCCGGTGGACGCAGCCATGCGATTGCGCAGGGTGGACGTTACGACGAAGTGGGGCGGGTATTTGGCCGGGCGCGTCCGGCTACCGGTTTCAGTCTGGATTTACGCGAGTTGGCCATCGTCAGCTCGAATTCATAAAGGGAGATTGCATCATGGCAGCAAAAAACGTCGTCGTCATCGGCACCCAGTGGGGCGATGAAGGCAAGGGCAAAATCGTCGACTGGCTGACTGACCGCGCGCAAGGCGTGGTGCGCTTCCAGGGTGGCCACAACGCGGGCCACACCTTGGTAGTGGCAGGCAAGAAGACCGTGCTGCACCTGATCCCGTCCGGCATTTTGCGTGACAACGTCACCTGCTACATTGGCAACGGCGTGGTGCTGTCGCCGACAGCCCTGCTGGAAGAAATGGACATGCTGCTGGCCGCCGGAGTGGACGTTTCGACCCGCCTCAAGCTCAGCGAAGCCTGCCCGCTGATCATGCCGCACCACATTGCGCTCGATCAGGCACGTGAGATCGCCAAGGGCGCCGGCAAGATCGGTACCACCGGGCGGGGCATCGGTCCCACTTACGAAGACAAGGTCGCGCGCCGGGCCTTGCGCCTGCAGGATTTGTTCCACCGCGAACGCTTTGCCGCCAAGCTGGGCGAAGTCCTCGATCACCACAACTTCATGCTGAAGAATTATTACAAGGCGGAAGTGGTCGATTTCAACCAGACACTCGACAGCATGATGGCCATGGCTGATCGCCTGAAGCCGATGATCGCTGACGTGCCGCGCAGCCTCTACGAAGTCAACAAGGCCGGCGGCAACCTGCTGTTTGAGGGCGCGCAGGGCACGCTGCTCGACATTGATCATGGCACCTACCCGTTCGTGACCTCGTCCAACTGCACTGCCGGCGGCGCGGCTACCGGTGCCGGCGTTGGCCCGAATTCGCTGCACTACGTGCTGGGTATTACCAAGGCCTACACCACGCGTGTCGGCTCCGGCCCGTTCCCCACCGAACTGTTTGATGATATCGGGCAGTACCTCGGCGAGAAGGGACATGAAGTCGGCGCCACCACCGGACGAGCCCGTCGCTGCGGCTGGTTCGATGCAGCAGCGCTCAAGCGCTCGATCCAGATCAACGGTGTGTCGGGCCTGTGTGTGACCAAGCTGGACGTGCTGGATGGCCTTGAAACCGTGCGTGTGTGCGTCGGCTACAAGATCGACGGCGAAGTATGCGACATCCTGCCGGTGGGCGCGGAATCGATTGCCCAGGTTGAGCCGATCTACGAAGATCTGCCGGGCTGGACCGATACCACGGTCGGCGTGCAGGATTTCGACAAGCTGCCGCAGAAGGCGCAAACCTACCTGAAGCGGATGGAAGCCTTGTGCGAGGTGCCGGTGGATGTAGTGTCGACCGGACCGGATCGGGTGGAAACGATTGTACGTCGTCACCCTTATGAGGTGTAATGCCTGTAATTAAGGCTATAAAAGTAAAAAGCCGACACGAGGTCGGCTTTTTACTTACAACTGGTGCCCAGAAGAGGACTCGAACCTCCACACCTTGCGGCACACGGACCTGAACCGTGCGCGTCTACCAATTCCGCCATCTGGGCAATAAGGCGCGCATTTTAGAGAGCAGAGAATAAATTGTCAACGAAGATGACTTCAAATAAATCCCGCAGTCGTACAAACAAGCACCAAATACCGGCAATCCGCCTGGCCGATCCGTTCTATGACCGCGAGGTCGAACGCTACGATGCGCCGCTGCCCAGCCGGGAATACATCCTGCAACTGATCACCGATGCGGGGTGCCCGGTCGATGCGGAAGACTTTGCCGATCAGCTGCAAATCACTGAAGCCGAGTTTGAGTTGTTTCAGCGCCGTCTCGGCGCGATGCAACGCGATGGTCAGTTGATACTCAACCGCAAGCGCCAGTTGTGCTTGCCGGACAAACTGGATTTGATCAAGGGCCGGGTCGAAGGTCATCCGGATGGATTTGGCTTTGTCGTGCCGGATGAAAGCGACGGCGACCTGTTTCTGTCACCCAAGGAAATGCATCGCGTGCTGCACGGCGACCGCGTGCTGGTGCGCGTGGCGGGCTTTGACAAGCGTGGTCGCCGCGAAGGCAAGATCGTTGAGGTGCTAGAGCACGTCAACCAATTCGTCGTCGGTCGCTATTACCTTGAAGGCGGCGTCGGATTTTTGATTGCGGAAAACCGCCGCATCAATCAGGATATTCTGGTGCCAGCGGGAAACGAAGGTGCAGCGCAGTCCGGCCAAGTGGTGACGGTGGAAATCGTCACCCAGCCCGGCGCGCATAACGAAGCCGTCGGGCGCGTATCCGAGATACTGGGCAGCTATACCGGCCCCGGTATGGAAATCGAAATTGCGCTGCGCAAGCATGATTTGCCGTATGTGTTTCCTGACGAAGTGGAAAAGCAGGCCGCTGCCTTGCCCAAAAAGGTCACGAAAAAAGATATGGCAGATCGCGAAGATATTCGCCATCTTCCGCTGGTCACCATCGATGGTGAAACCGCGCGCGACTTCGACGATGCGGTGTACTGCGAGCCGCTCGGTCGTAGCGGTTTCCGTTTGATTGTGGCAATTGCCGACGTCAGTCATTACGTGAAGCCTGGCGATGCGCTCGATACTGAAGGCTATAATCGTGGCAACTCGGTGTATTTCCCGCGTCGCGTCATTCCCATGCTGCCTGAGGCGCTGTCCAATGGTCTGTGCTCGCTCAACCCGGAAGTCGACCGTCTCTCGATGGTGTGCGACATGCGCATCACCGCAGCGGGCGCGATCAAGGAATATCGTTTCTATCCGGGCGTGATCTATTCGCACGCGCGCCTTACCTACAATCAGGTGTGGGATTGGCTCTCGGGTGAAGTCAAGCCGGACAAAAAACAGGCCGCGTTGATGCCGCATCTGGAAGCGCTGGACAAGTTGTTCCGCGTCTTGTTGAAAGCGCGCGCCAAGCGTGGCGCGATTGATTTCGGCTCGACCGAAACACAGATGATGTTCGACGAGCAGGGCAAGATCGAGGCCATCGTGCCGGTGATCCGCAACGATGCCCACCGCATCATCGAAGAATGCATGCTGTCGGCCAACGTCTGTGCGTCGGATTATCTGCTGGAGAACAAACAGCCCGCGCTCTACCGTGTGCACGAAGGCCCCACGCCAGAAAAGCTCGCCTTGCTGCGTGGCTTCATGGCCGAATTCGGACTCGATCTGCCCGGTGGCGACAAACCGCACGCCAAGGATTTCGGTACGTTGCTGGAAAAAATAAAGCCACGTCCCGATGCTGGTTTGCTGCAAACCGTGATGCTGCGTTCGCTCAAGCAGGCGGTCTACACGCCGGAAAACAAAGGCCACTTCGGTCTGGCGTATGAGGGCTATACTCACTTCACTTCGCCAATCCGACGCTATCCCGATCTGCTGGTGCATCGCGGCATCAAGGCGGTGTTGAAGGGCGAGAAACTGCCAGCCAAGGGGCTGCCAGAAGTTGGCGTCCATTGCTCGATGACCGAGCGCCGCGCCGACGATGCCACGCGTGATGTCGACGCCTGGCTGAAAACCTACTTCATGCGTGACCACATCGGCAACGAGTACAACGGCACCGTCAGCGCCGTCACCAGTTTTGGCATCTTTGTCTCCCTCGATGAAATATTCACCGAAGGCCTGGTGCACGTGTCCGAACTCGGCCAGGACTATTTCCACTACGATCAGGGCAAGCACTGGATGCTCGGCGAGCGCACCGGCAAGCGCTATCGCCTGGGTGACCGCGTGCGCATCAAGGTCATGCGAGCCGACATTGAAACCAGCAAGATCGATTTCAGCCTGGTCGAGCAGGACAGCTCTGCTCAGGACATGCAGCGCGCATTCGAGAAAAAGGCGCCCGAACAGAAGTCCGACAAAGCTAAAACGCCGAAAGCCAAGGCCGCCAAGCCTCGGTCATCGAAACCCAAAACAGGCAGCAAGAAGCAATGAGGGAGAAGTCTGCTGATAAAAACGGCGCAGAAAAACACGGTGCAGAAAAACTCATCTATGGGTTTCATGCAGTGCTGGCGCGGTTGCGGCAAGACCCGTCCGGCGTGCTGGAAATCTATCTCGACCTCACCCGTCGCGACGCACGGGCACGCGATTTGGTCAAACAGGCCAAGGACAACAAGGTTGGACTCGCGCAGGTCGAAGCCGATCGGCTGAATCGGCTGGTCGGCAAGAATGCCAACCACCAGGGCGTTGTCGCCCGCGTCAAACCGGTTGCGCTCACCCATTCGCTCGATGAAGTGCTGGAAAACATCAAAGGCCCGCCGCTGCTGCTCATCCTCGACGGCATCACCGATCCGCACAACCTCGGCGCCATCATGCGCTCGGCCGATGCCTTTGGCGTACATGCCGTCATCGCCCCGAAAGACAATGCGGTCGGCATCAATGCCACGGTGGAAAAGGTCGCCTCGGGTGCGGCCGACACCGTGCCCTACATCATGGTCACCAATCTGTCGCGAACCATCGAAGAGCTCAAGGAACACAATATCTGGGTCATCGCCACCGACATGGACGGCGAGCTACCCTTGTCCAAAATCGATCTCAAAACCGGTATCGCCTGGGTGCTGGGCGCCGAAGGCACGGGCATTCGCCGCCTAGTCAAGCAGAACTGCGATCAGGTTGCACGTATTCCGATTGGCGGCACTGTTGAAAGCCTCAATGTCTCGGTGTCGGCGGCGCTGTGTTTGTATGAGACGGTGCGGCAGCGCGGGGGGTGAGCCACGTCATATGGCTCTCGCCAGTTGGTGGCTAATTAAAAGGTAGGAGCCCAATGTCCTCCATGCAGCTTTTACTCATTTTTGGTCCATTGCTGGCAGTGGCTCTATTAGTTAGCCCACGTAGGTTGGGCTGAATGAAATGAAGCCCAACGTGCAACTCGTTTTTATGCGGCAGACAATCGCCGCGGGTGTTGGGCTTGGCAGCCCAACCTACGGGTTGGTTACGGGTGATGCCGAATGAATACCTCGTCACTTCTGTGGGGGCTGCTTTTCAGCTCGATCGGGCTTGGTTTTTTCCTCTACGGCAAGAAGCAGAAGGCGGTCATTCCCCTGTTCAGTGGGCTGGGGCTGATGATTTATCCGTATTTCGTTTCCAACACGCTACTGCTTGTCGCAATTGGTGTTGCGCTCATGGCGCTGCCTTACTTCGTCAGGATTTAGTGGTATCAACGCATGAAGGCATCGCCAGGTTTGCACGTTGATTGTTTCCGGCCGCATATCAAAAATGGCGATGAGCTTGTATGGATACCGTAGCGGTCATCGACTTTGAAACAACCGGCCTGTCGCCCGCCATGGGCGACCGGGCGACCGAGGTGGCGGTTGTGATCGTGGATAACGGAAAAATCGTCGGCCGTTACCAAAGCCTGATGAATTCGGGCGCGTATATTCCACCATTTATTGAGAGCCTGACCGGAATATCCAACGCCATGCTCAGCAAGGCGCCACCGGCGGCGGAGGTGATGCATGCGCTGGCGGAGTTTGTCGGTGATGTGCCCCTGGTGGCGCACAACGCGTCGTTTGACAGCAAGTTTCTCGATGCAGAGTGGTCGAGGGTCAATCGGCAGCGACAGCAGGGGTTTGCCTGTTCAATGCTGCTGGCCCGGCGCATTTATCCAGCCGCACGTGATCACAAGCTGGGCACGCTGGTCCAGCACCTGGGACTGCCCTCAGCGGCCCGACATCACCGCGCGCTGGCCGATGCAGAAATGACCGCCCATCTATGGGTAAAAATGGTATCGGATATCAGGCTGCAATATTGCCTGGGTGCGGTCCCACACGAATTATTGTGTGCGTTGCAGAAGACACCGAAAGCGCAGATCAAGCGTTGCATTGATCAAGCCAAGCGCGGGCTTGATTTTGAATAGCGAATTACTCCAGTTCCTGCAAGCGTAACAAGCGCGCCGCCTCTTCATCACGCGCATCTTCAATCTCCCGCATCACGCCTTCCATATCAACTGGCGGCAATGTGCATTCGAATAAGCCGGTGAGTTCGACATCGGGCCGCAGGTTACCGTGCTCGTACAGCGCCCAGATTTCCTGTGCGTATTGCGTGGCCAACAATGACGGCGCGTATTGGCCGAAGTAGGTCCTGAGGTTATTCACGTCGCGCGTCAGCATGGCCTGGGCGTGGTTGTTGCCGGCAGCGTCAACGGCTTGCGGCAGGTCGATGATCACCGGGCCGTCTTCAGCGACCAGGATATTGAACTCGGACAGGTCGCCGTGGATGACGCCGGCGCACAACATACGCACCACCTCCTGAATCAGGGTGGCGTGATGGGCAATGGCCTCATCTTCGGTGAACGATACATCGTTGAGCCGCGGCGCGGCGTTGCCGTCCACATCGGCCACCAGCTCCATCAGCAGCACGCCTTCGTGGAAATTGTATGGCGTCGGCACGCGCACGCCGGCATGGGCAAGCCGGTATAGCGCATCGACTTCGGCGCTTTGCCAGGCGGCTTCCTGCATTTCGCGCCCGTATTTTGTGCCTTTGGCCATGGCGCGCGCCTGGCGGCTGTTCTTGGTCTTGCGGTTTTCGGTGTAATCGACGGCCTGGCGAAAGCTGCGTTTGTTGGCTTCCTTGTAGACCTTGGCGCAGCGGATGTCGTCGCCGCAGCGCACGACAAAAACCATGGCTTCCTTGCCGCTCATGAGCTGGCGCACGACACCATCGATCAGGCCGTCTTCGAGCAGGGGTTCAAGTCGTTTGGGTATTTTCATGAGATTTGCTGACTGCGTGGCGGAATGGCCTGAATGTTACATCCGCCATTTCGTTTGAATACATTTTGCCGAAGCCCGCAGGCATGGCAGAGGCCGTGATTCAGTATCCTAGCGCCCGTGCGCTCTGATAGAACACGAACGATACCACCCATGCCAGTCCCAATGACCAGGCCACGGTGCCAACGGCATAGAGGTTGCTGCGCGATTCACTGCGCATGGTGGCGATGGTGGAGAGGCACGGCGTGTAGATCAGCGTGAAGAGCATGAAGGAGTAGGCCTGAACCCAGTCGATGCTGGCGGCGATCTGTTGGCCGAGCGCGGCGCCTTCCATACCGTAGATCACGGCTAGTGCACCGACCACGATTTCCTTGGCGACAAAGCCAAAAATGAGGGCGATGGTCATTTGATTGTCGATGCCCAGCGGCGAAAGCACCGGGTTGAACAAGGTACCCAACATGCCTGCGTAGGTGTCCGGACCGGCTTCTGCGACCCCGGTGGGCAGATGGGTCAGCGCCCACACCAGCACGACACCGATGATGATGAACTTGGTGGCACGGTGAAGAAAATGGCGCACTTCCTGCCAGCCACGCAGCCACAATTGCATCAGGGTAGGCAGGCGGTAGGGTGGCAATTCCAGAATGAAGGGATCGTTGCTTCTGAATTTTCCCTTGAACAGGAGTGCGGTCAGAATCGCCGTTGCAAAGCTCATCATGTAAAGCGAGAACAGCACCACCGGCGCGTGTTTGGCTGAGAACAGCGCCGCGGTAATAAAGATGAAAACCTGCAAGCGCGCCGAGCACAGCGAAAAAGGAATCACCATCATGGTCAGCAGGCGCAGCGGACGCGAGCGCATGACGCGGGTGCCCATCAGCGCCGGCACGTTGCAGCCGAATCCCATTAAGAGCATGACGAAGCTGCGGCCATCGAGCCCCAGCCTGGACATCAGCGAATCCATCAGAAACGCGGCGCGCGACAGATAGCCCGTGTCCTCGATCACTGCCATGAACAGGAAGAACAAAATGATGATGGGCACAAATGAAGCCACCGTGCCCACGCCGTTATAAATGCCATCGATTAGCAGGCCATGCAGCCAGGCAGGCGCGGCGGTCAATAACGGTTCCAGTGCGAAATGGCTGCCTTGGGCAAGCAGCCAGGCCACGCCTGCTTGAAGCGGCGAGCCCAGCAGAAAAATGCCCTGGAACAGCAGATACATCACACCAAAGAAAATCGGCAACCCCACCCAGGGGTGCAGCAACACCTTGTCCAGGCGTTCGGTCAGGCTTTCCGGCAGCAGAATGGGCAATTGAACGCTATGGCTAATGACGGCCTGCATCTGCTTTTCCACCTCGTCATCCTGCGACAGCCTGGCTTTAAGGTCTTCCAGCCCCGGGCTTTGTTCGCTGATGGCGAGCATGCCGGTAAGCATGCTCTTGGCCTCGCCAAAGCCGCGGCCATATTTTGCGCTGAGCGCCAGTACCGGCATGCCCAGAACCTCGCTCATTTTGCGGGTGTCGATGTGGATGCCCAGCTTGCTGGCTTCGTCAATCATGTTGAGCAGCAGCACGGCGGGCAGACCAAGCTGCTTGAGTTGCAAGGCGATGGCAATCTGGTGGTCTATCTGGCCGGCATTGAGAATGATGGCAACTAGATCGACCGGATTTTTTTCCAGAAAATGGCGAACGACCAGCTCGTCTTCGGAAAATCCATGCAAATCGTAGAGGCCGGGCAGATCGACGACCTCCACCATGTCACCACCCAGGATGATTTTTGCGCCAAGCAGATCGACGGTAACGCCCGGCCAATTGCCCACGCGCGCAGTGGCGCCGGTCAGGCGGTTGAAAAAGGTGGATTTTCCCGTATTGGGCATGCCCACAAGGGCGAGGCGTTTCAAGATTAGGAGGCTACTAAATCAGGCTGTACGCGATACGCAGATGTTTAGCGCATCGATGCGGCGCAGGATCAGGTCGCTGAACCCTACGCGTACCTGAATCGGGCCGGACAGGGCAGCTTGCCGGATCACGTGGATCGGACGGCCAATACGCAAACCCATTGCGGACAGACGCTGGTACAGGGCCTCATCTACTTTTAAACGGGAAATGATGCCGCTGTCTCCGGGTCGAAGGTCAGCAAGAGAAAGGGTGGGGCTCATGGTGTTAAAGGCAAACCCAAATAAGAACTATTCCTATTATAAGAAGAGTGGTCTGACCTGTAAACAGTTACATGCGTATCTTCAAATCTTTTTGGAAACCAGGCTGCTCGACGGGTGGGGTGAATGCATGACGCTGCTTTTACCCGCGCACTTTGCGATAAGCCTCCAGCAAACGCTGGTGAATCGTGCTGCCTTCGAAGTCGCTGCCGAGTAGGGTCAATCCGAAGAAACGCGCTTCCTGGTTGAACAGTGCGAAGGCCTGCTCCAGTGTTTCTCGGCCATACATGAGCGTCAGTGCGGGCTCGAACGGGTTGGGGTCATCGAGCTGGACGAGGTCGGCTATGCAGCGATAGACCTTCAGGCGCGCGTCGCTGCGCTGGCCGTATTGGGCGATCCAGGTGCAGCCTTCGAGAATGGCTTCGTCGTCGCCGATGGCGAGCGCGAGCAGCAGCTTGATTTCGCCGACACGGATATCCATCCAGGGTGAGGTGGCATCGGGCGCGAGACCGATCAGCACGGTCACCAGCCGGTCATCGGCCAGTTCGAGTTCAACCATCTGATCAAACAGTGCGGCGCATTCTTCCTCGGTCAGATCGGGCAGGCGCGCCAGCGCCGGACGGATCAGGTTGCCGACGCTGTTGTTCTCGAATTCGAGTTCTTCGACCGGATAAATCTCGGATACACCCGGCACCAGGATGCGGCAGGCGTAGACGCCGAGGTGGGTGAAGTCAGCGATGTAGATCTCGTACCCTGCGGCGTGCAGGGTATCGACCGACCATTGGTAGTCTTCTTCCGTTGTGGTGCCGAAATTCCAGTCGACGAAATCGAAGTCGGGCGTGTCGCGCAGGAACTGCCAGCTGATGACCCCGCTGGAATCGACGAAGTGGATTTCCAGGTTCTGCGGGTCGGCGATTTCGGTCTGATCAAAGCCGGGAGCGGGGAAACCTTCCAGCGAATCGAGCGCGCGTCCCTGCAGCAACTCGGTCAGCGCGCGTTCCAGCGCCACTTCAAAACGCGGGTGGGCGCCAAAGCTGGCAAAGCAGCCCTGATCTTTCGGATGCAGCAGGGTGACGTTCATGACCGGGTACTGGCCACCGAGCGAAGCGTCTTTCACCACAATGCCAAAGCCTGCTTCGCGCAGGCCGCGGATGCCGGCGGCGATGTGCGGATAGCGGTTGATGACGTCTTCCGGCACGTCGGGCAAACAAATGCCTTCCTCGATGATGCGGAACTTGATGTGGCGCTCGAAGATTTCGGCCAGCGCCTGGGTGCGGGCTTCCTTCAGCGTGTTACCAGCTGACATGCCGTTGCTGACGAACAGGTTGCCGATCAGGTTGACCGGGAAATACGCGGTCGTGCCATCGCGTAGCCGCTGGTAGGGGATGGCGCAGATACCGCGTGCGGCATTGCCGGAGTTGAGGTCGATCAACTGGTCGGCGGGCACGTTGCTATCCGGGTTGTACAGGGCATGCAATTCAGGGGTGAGCAGTTCATCCGGCCAGGTGGTGTCTTCGGCGTCAAACCAGCGTTCGTCGGGATGATGGACGTAGGCCCGGTTGGCGATGGTTTCGCCCAGGTAAAAATGGGTCCAGAAATAATTGGTCGACAGGCGTTCGAAATATTCACCGAGCGCACTCGCCCGTGCGGCCAGTTCCGTGGCGCCCTTGCCATTGGTGAACAGCAGCGGGCAATCGCGGTCGCGAATGTGCACCGACCACACACCCTCCACCGGGTTGAGCCAGGAGCGTTCTTCGATGTGGAAATTCAGCGCTTCGAGCTTGGATTGCAGGGTGGCGATTGAGGCTTCGAGCGAAGCGTCCTTGCCGGGGATGAAGTGTTCGGTGGCGTGCATGGGTGGGGCCGGATGGAAACAGCTGAACAGGATAAACGATGCGTCAAGCGGAGCGTAAAATGAATGTCCTTGATTTTATTGGTCTTGCCGCCTCAAACGGCGTTGCTTGCTGATGCTGATTTGCTTTCGTGTGCTTGTGTTGCTGTCGTGCCTGACGGGTTCCGGGCCGGTGGTTGCTGCCGCGCAGACTTTCGGCCTGGACGGCGGGCGGGCTGCCCTGGCGTCCCGTTCGCAGGCCGGGTGGGTGAAGCAGGCACAGGTGCTGGAAAAGCGTGGCGACTGGCCGAGGCTGCTGGCCTGGGGGCAGGACTGGGCCAAGGTGGATGCAAAAAATCCGCTGGCCTGGTTTGTTCAAGGGCGCGCCCTGAGTGAATTGGGGCAGCGGGCCGAAGCGATTGCAGCGTATCAGCAGAATGTGCGCGTTGCACCGGGTGATGTCATGGCCCGCAACAACCTGGGCAATGTCTACCGCGACAGCGGACGCATACGCGAGGCAATGCACGCGTATCGCGCGGCAGTGGAAATCGACCCCGACTACATTCAGGGCTGGCATAACCTGGGGCTGACGTTTTACCTGACTAAAGGCGAGGCGGGAGTAACGCAGGCGCTGCAAAAGTTGCAGGCCACTGACCCGGCGCTGGCCGAAGTCTGGCGCAGGCTGGCGATCGATTATTCAATCACGCGCGATGAGCAGGTGGCACGCGAGGCGGTACGGGTACTGCGGGGTTTGAGCGAGGCTGAACGGACGCGTATGTTCGATATTCTGTTTGCCGGGAGCTGAATCTTCAGACGGTGGTTTGTTCGAATTCCGCCACGATTTGCCGCAGCCGGCTGGCTTCGTGTTCCGGCCGCATCAGGCCGCGCCGCAGTCGGCCATGTTTGAGCAGGTCGGCATAGAAACCGGGATCGTCCTCGGCCATCGATAACAGCCTGGCCAATTGCCGTTCGTCACCCACCGGGAAATAGCCTGGGTAGCCCTCGCCCAGCATGCCGACGTTGCCGGGCATGTGCGAGGCCAGCACCGGTACATCCGCCGCCAGCGCTTCGCAGATCACGTTGGCGCCGCCTTCCATCACCGAACTGATCACCAGCAGATGCGCGCGTGACAAGCGCTTCAGCACTGTCTTGTGCGGCACGTCGCCCGCCCAGGTCCAGCGCGGCAGCTTGGTCTGAGCCATCTCTGCCGTGTCGGCCATGTCGTCGCTCAGGGCGCCGCCGAGATGGGTGATCTGGATTTCCGAGTTTTCGGGCAGATAGGCTGTGGCCAGGGCCGCGCGGAATGGGTCTTTTTCCTCGCGCAGGTGACCGATCACCAGCACCTCGAACAGGTGCGGCCGTTCAGGGGTGCGGGCAATGTCGGGCGAAGACTGATACACCACCCGCGTTTTGGAGGTCAGATGCACAGCCAGTTCGTCGAGGCCACGATCCTGCAGCACGATCAGGCGATGTGCGAGTTCCAGTGCCTGCTGAGCGTCTTGGTCTTCGTGGATGTCGCGGTAGAGGTCGGTGCCGGTAAGCGTCAGTAATAACGGGCGACTCGGAAATGCTTTGGCAAAGGCCTGGATCGAGGCAAAGCTGCGTCGTGCATGCAGCGCCAGCATCAGGTCGGCCGGCCGGTCATCCCACTCTGTCTGTATCCGCACGGTGTGTCCGGCTTCACGTAGAAAGCGCGCCCAGCGTGCGGCCGTGTGCCAGTTTCCGTTGCGATGTTCACGGCCGTAGGGAGTGATGAGGGCAATCCGCATGGCGGAAGTGTACGCCCGCCATACGGATCGCGGATAATCCGAGCATGAGCGAAACGACCATCACCTCGCGCGACAACCCCATTTTCAAACGCCTGAAAAAGCTGGCCGAATCAGCGCGCGCCCGGCGTGAGGCGCACATGACACTGCTGGACGGCGAACATCTGCTGGCAGCGTATCTCGATACCGGTGGTCAGCCGCACACTTTGGTGTGCGCGGCTTCGTTCGACGTGGGTCATTTCAGAGCGTTGGCGGGGCGCTGTCCACACGCCAAAACCATTGTGCTGCCCGATGTACTGTTTGCCGAACTGGCACCTGTAGCCACACCCACGGGCGTACTGAGCGAAGCCGCCTGGCTGACACCGCCCGTCATCAACGCGACGCCATTGGTTCTGGTGCTGGAAGACATTCAGGATCCCGGCAATCTGGGCGCCATGTTGCGTACCGGCGCGGCGGCAGGCGCCACGCAGGCAGTGCTGAGCAAGGGCTGCCACGACGCCTGGTCGCCCAAGGCACTGCGTGGCGGACAGGGTGCGCAGTTTGTGTTGCCGCTTGAGTGCGGTGTGGATATACCGGCCTGGTGTGCGCTGTTCGAGGGGCAGAGTCTTGCCCTTGCGCTAGGTGAAGACAGGAGTGTGTTCGCGCGCAATCTGACAGGCCCGCTGGCTATTATTGTCGGCAATGAAGGCGGGGGGTTGTCGGATAGGGTACGTGCTGCGGCGACCGCTACGGTTCAGATTCCGATGCCGGGCAGGATGGAATCATTGAACGCCTCGGCAGCACTGGCCATCGCCATGTTTGAAGCCGTACGGCAGCGATTAGGCTGAAATTCGCGAAGCGCGCCTGCGTCCCTCTCTCCCTCTGTTCCATTGCCAGGGTCTTAATTCGGGTGTGGCAAGGCCCGTTCGCCGATTCGCCGGTCTTCCACAATACGCAACTGGTGATCTTTAGCAAAGCTCATCACGTGGTCGTAGGTGGCTCGGTCTTCGGTTTCCAGCCAGGGCGCCACAATCAGGCTAAGTTCCCCTTCGACCACATTGGGCTGTACGCCGTAGGTGTAACGTAAACGCGGGTCAGCAAGGAATCCGGCCAATGCTGCCGCAAGACTCTCGATCCAGACTGCCGGATTGAACGCGGTATCGCTTTTTGTCATGTCACTCAACCCCCTGTTTTCTTCAGACATGGTGAATTCACCTTTTCGCGGAATGTATAGTGCTTATTCGACATGTTTCAACAAAACTGAAGCCATGAGCGGTGCCGCGTTGATATTTGATGGGCCAGGAAATGGTCTCGATACTGTCGTCAATTCATTCTTTATCTGTGGATGGCAGGTTCTCGCTTAGGCCGAGCGCAGGCGGGCGGCGATCTCTTCCACGGACATGCGGGTGGTGTCGATGACGGGAATGGCATGCTGCGTATAAAAACGCTCGGCGGTGACGAGTTCTTCGCGGCATTGCGCGAGGCTGGCGTAGCGGCTGTCGGGGTAGCGCACCTGGCGGATGGCGGCCAGGCGTTCGGCCGACAGGGTCAGGGCGCGCAGGCGGGGAAGCTGTGTCAGCAGCGATTGTGGCAAGCTGCTTTGGGCAAGGTCTTCCGGCGTAAGTGGATAGTTGGCGACACGCAGACCATACTGCAGGGCGAGATAGAGCGCAGTGGGGGTTTTACCGACGCGCGAGACGCCGATCAGGATCAGGTCGGCCTGGTCGAGATGCTGCGGCTGTAGGCCGTCGTCCAGCGCCAGGCTGAAATTGACCGCGTCCATGCGCGATTCGTAGTTGTGTGCCATGCCATGGGTGAGCCCGCCGCTGGGGGTGACGGCTTGCCCCAGGGCACTTTCCAGCGCGGGGGTGGTCAGTTCGAAAATGTCGAACAGGCTTGCGTGGCTTTCTCGCAGGACGGTGCGCAGGGCAGGGTCGGTCAGGGTGGAAAATACCAGGGCGTCCGGCGTGGTGGCAATTTTGGTCGCGGCGGCCTGTGCTTTCTCCGGGCTGTCGGTGAACGGCAGGGCAATCAGGCTAAACTCGACCGCGGGAAACTGCGCCAGCACGCTCTTTGCCACCGCCTCGATGGTGACGCCGGTGTGATCGGATACGCAGTAGGCAATTCTTTTTTTCATGGAGTGAATTATGCAGGTTCCGGCTGACTATATCGTTCCCCTGGAAGCATTGTCGATGGCAGACGTGCCGCGCGTGGGTGGCAAGAATGCCTCGCTGGGCGAAATGATCGCCAATCTGGCGAGCGCGGGGGTGAAAGTGCCAGGCGGTTTTGCCACCACGGCGCAGGCTTTCTGGGACTTTCTCGATGAAAACGAACTGCGTACCCGCATTAATGCCAGGCTGGCGGCGCTGGATGTATCCGATGTGACGGCACTGGCGCAGGCGGGTGCGGAGATTCGTGCCTGGGTCGAGGCGGCGACGCTGCCGGCTGAACTGGAAACGGGGCTGCGCGAAGCCTATCTCGCTCTCGGTAACCGGGTGTCGGTTGCCGTGCGTTCCTCTGCCACGGCCGAAGACCTGCCCGATGCCTCGTTTGCCGGGCAGCAGGAAACCTATCTGCATGTGCAGGGCGAAGAGGCATTGCTTTCATATGTGCGCAAGGTGTTCGCGTCGCTCTATAACGACCGTGCCATCGCCTATCGCGTGCATCACGGTTTTGACCATGCCGAGGTGGCGCTGTCGGCGGGCGTGCAGCGCATGGTGCGCTCCGACACTGCCTGTTCCGGCGTGCTGTTCACGCTCGACACCGAATCAGGTTTCCGCGATGTGGTGTTCATCACCGCGGCCTACGGACTGGGCGAGACCGTGGTGCAGGGCTCGGTCAACCCGGATGAGTTCTACGTGCATAAGCCGAAACTGGCCGAAGGGTTTCCCGCCGTGGTGCGGCGTGAACTGGGCGAAAAGGCCATCCGCATGGTGTGGCGCAACGGCGCAACGGTGATAGAGGACACACCGGCCGAATTGCGGCGGCGCTATGCGCTGACAGATGCCGAAGTGCTGGAGCTGGCGCGTCAGGCGGTGACGATTGAAAAACACTATGGCCGTCCGATGGATATCGAATGGGCGAAAGACGGCGAGACCAACGAACTGTTCATCGTTCAGGCCCGGCCGGAAACGGTGAAGGCGCGCACCAGTGGCGTGAGCGAACACTACGTGCTGGAAGCGACCAGTGAGGTGCGGATCACCGGACGGGCCATCGGCCAGAAAATCGGTGTGGGTGTCGTGCGGCTGATTGCCAGCCCGGCGGAAATGAACCGGGTGCAGCCGGGCGACGTGCTGGTGACCGACATGACCGACCCCGACTGGGAGCCGGTGATGAAACGCGCGGCAGCGATCGTCACCAATCGCGGCGGCCGCACTTGTCACGCAGCCATCGTGGCGCGCGAACTGGGGATTCCTGCGGTGGTGGGCACGGGCGAGGCAACCACGGTGCTTAAGGATGGCGAGACGGTGACGGTGTCGTGCGCCGAGGGTGATACCGGTACGGTGTATGCGGGCAAGCTGAAATACTCGGTGGAAGCGCTATCGAGTGAAACCCTGTCCGAGCCGCCGGTGAAGTTGATGATGAACGTGGCCAACCCCGAACGCGCCTTCGAATTTGCGCAGATTCCCAATCACGGGGTCGGCCTGGCGCGGCTGGAGTTCATCATCGCGCGCATGATCAACGTGCACCCGCTGGCGCTGCTCGACTATGCCGGTCAGCCGCCTGCCCTGCGCGCCGAAATCGACCTGCGTACCGCGGGCTATGCCGACCCGGTGTCTTTCTACGTTGACAAGCTGGCCGAGGGCATTGCCACGCTGGCAGCCGCGTTCTGGCCGCAGACGGTCATCGTGCGGCTGTCGGACTTCAAGTCCAATGAATATGCCAGCCTGCTCGGCGGGGATCAATACGAGCCGAAGGAAGAAAATCCCATGCTGGGGCTGCGCGGCGCGGCGCGTTATGTATCGGACCTGTTTCGTCCGGCGTTTGAACTGGAGTGCCGCGCGCTGAAGAAGGTGCGCGAGACGATGGGCTTCGGCAATGTCGAAGTGATGATTCCTTTTGTGCGCACCGTGGAGGAATGTGCGGCGGTGGTCGACCTGCTGGCGGCCAATGGCTTGCGCCGTGGCGACAACGGTCTGCGCCTGATCATGATGTGCGAGATCCCGTCCAACGTGCTGCTGGCTGACGACTTTCTGCAATACGTCGACGGCTTTTCCATCGGCAGCAACGACCTGACCCAGCTCACGCTGGGCATCGATCGTGATTCCGCGCTGGTGGCCGGTAGCTTCGACGAGCGCAATCCGGCGGTGAAAAAGCTGCTGGCCGAGGCGATTGCCGCCTGCAACCGGCACGGCAAGTACATCGGCATCTGCGGCCAGGGTCCGAGCGATCACCCCGATCTGGCCGACTGGCTGGTGGAACAGGGGATAGGCTCGATTTCGCTGAATCCGGACACGGTGGTCGCGACCTGGCAGCGACTGGTTGGCTGAGGTCCCCGCGTCTTGAGCGATCGCGTGCATCAGTTGCTCGCCCATCAACGTGCTGCGTCAATCCAGCCATAGGCCGGGCAGGAATTGCCCGGATTGCACTAAGGACACACTGATTTATTCGCGATTCGTCATTCCGGCGAAGGCCGGAATCCAGTTAAATCAAGGCGCTGGACCCCGGCTTGCGCCGGGGTGACGAATTATAAGGATGCCCGTCCGCCATGGGTGGAGGGCATGCCGTCTCGCTGCGCGATGAATGAATCACACACCATAATGAATCGGCAGGCCTCCTCCGAGCCGCTCTGTGCGGCCGGACGATTGCCTGTTGCAAAAGACACCCGTGCCAAACCCGAAAACCGGTGTCGTTGCATTTTTCATTGACCTGAAAATCATGAATTAGGACAACACTATGTTTATTAAGGATAAATCAATCTGGCATGCAACGTGCTTAATACTGCGTGTCGCCAAGCGGAGAATAGGTGTGCAAGTAGCCAGTTTGTTCGATCTGTTTCATGACCGGTCGGCCGGAACGAGTAGTCCGGTCGCCAAGGATGTCGAAATTCCCGGTTTGGGGTGTGTGGCTGTGGTGCATTCGGTTGATTGCCTGGGGGCCATGTGCCCACGGCCACAGTTGCTGACCCTGAAAGTGTTGGGCGAAGTCGGGTCGGGAAGGGTTGTTGAGGTGGTACTTGATAACGCCACAGCGGTCGAGGGGTTTCCTGCGCTGGCGCAGACGCTCGGCTGCGTGCATCTCGCCACGCTTCGGGAGTCCGATTGTTGGCGTGTATATCTGCGCAAGGGTTTGTAAGTATTGTGGGCGGCCTGCGGGTCGCTGGTTTGATTGAGGAGAGTGTGAGTGAATGTAGCGTCTGCGAGTATCGCAACTGAAACGCATTGGCTGCTGCGCAAAAGCAGCATGCAGGCGATGGGGGTTTTCCTGTTCGTGGCCATCGGCTCGCTGTGGGCTTTGGCGCAAGACACGCGCTTCATCTACCTGCTGGTTTATGTCTGGTTTGGTCTCGCCTACGGCGTTCTGCTGCAATACGGCCGTTTCTGCATGGCATCGGCGGTGCGCGACCTGTTCGCGGTGAAAGTGCCGCGCATGGCGGTGGGCGTGATGATTGCGGTGGCCTTGTACGCGGTCGTTGCTGCCGTTGTCACCCTGAGTGGATTCAGTACGTTCCATCCTAACGCGATGGGATGGCATATTGTTGTCGGCGCCGCCATTTTCGGTTTCGGTATCGTCTTTACCGGCGGTTGTGCCTCGGGTTCGCTCTACAAGGCGGGCGAAGGCAACATGAACTCGATGCTGGTGATTGTCGCCATCTCGTTCTCGCAGGCTATCGTCGTGACCGCGAGTGGCTGGTGGGATTCGCTGGTGCCGCAATCGTGGATCGCTTCCGCCGCGGCCAAGGACATGCCGGCCGAGCTGACCATCACGCAGGGCTGGTTCGATATCTTTACTGCGGGCTATATGTGGGACCTGAAGGGCACCACCACTGCCGATGCGCTCGGCCAAAGCGGTGCGGCGAGCATCGTGCTGTACAACACCTTCCTGACCGCGATCCTGCCGGTCGCCCTCATCCTGATCGCGCTGTATGTTTTCTACTATCGCAAGGGCTACCTGCGCCGTTCCGGCAAGGCCAGTCCGGTGCTGCGTGACGAGTTTGCGGGCATGTGGGCCATGTGTACGTCGTCCAAGAATACCGCCCTGGCCGGCATCGGCCTTGGTGTTCTTGCTGGCCTGCACATGTATGTGACCGGCGCCCTGCGCGAGCACTACGATATCTTCAACTTCGGCGAGTTGCTGGTGGCAATGGGCTATACCAATGGTCTTTCCATCCAGGACACCGTGTTCGACCCGGGCTACTGGTACATCACCACCCAGGAAGCGCAGTGGGGCGGCTGGATCATGCAGCAGCTCGGTATCAATAGCATGGACAGCATTTTCTTCGGCCTCGACAACGGCCTGCCGAATCCGCTGCTGAACGCGCCTGGCTTCATGTCGATCGGCATCATTCTCGGCGCAGCCATCATGGCGCTCTCGCGTCGCGAATTCAAATGGAAGTTCCCGAGCTGGGAAACCGCCTTTTTCGCCATCGTCGGTGGCACGCTGATGGGCATCGGCGCACGTCTGGCCATGGGTTGCAACATCGGCGCTTTCTTCGCCACCGTCACCAACGGTGACCCCAGCGGCTGGGTCTTCCTGATCGGCATGGTGCTCGGCGCCTATGTCGGCGTGAAGGTCTTCACCTGGTACATGGACTGGAGCGACGCCCGCAAAACTTCGGAGTGCGGACTCTAGGATAGTCCGGATATTTAAGAGAAACATCAGTAATCAAGGAGCACTGTTATGGCAATGAGTTTTAACAAGATCGCCGATGGCGAATGGGAATTGAACGTGTGTGGCTACGCCTGCCCACATCCGCAGATGTACACCAAGAAAGCGCTGCAGAAGCTGGAAAGCGGCGACGTGCTGGACCTGGTTTTCGACAACCCCTCTTCGGGCGAGTCGATCATGGCCATGTGTGAAGCCGAGGGCAATGACCTGATCGACCGTCAGGAAGGAAGCGGTTCCTTCACCTGGAAGATCAGGAAGGCCTGAACCATGCAGCTGGGTATCGTGATCACCGATGAGCGTTATCTGCCGCACGCCAACCGCCTGATAGACGCGGCTGTTGCGCGCGGTTGGGAGACTCTGAGTTTCCTGACCGACACCGGCGTCAACCTGCTCGCCGACGCAGGTTTCGTCGAGCGTGCACGGGCACGCCCGAACAGCGTCACCTTGTGCGAGCACAGCGCCGAGCACTACGCCACCGGCAGGTTCGATCTGAACGCCATCGCCGACATCGTCGTCGTCGGCGGGCAATACCAGGATGCCGAGCTCGTGCGCAAGTGCGACAAGGTTCTGGTTTTCTGAGGACGGAAGATGGCAGATCAAAAACACATACTGATGGTGGCCGTGCAGAAGCAGGTCGAGGCGCTGCGCATGGCCAGCGGGCTGACCTTGCTCGACGACGCCGTCTCCATAGCCGCCTGGGGCAAGCTGCCTGAAGGCGGCGGCGCAGCAGAGCAAATGGAAGCGCTGGAGTTCGCCGAGGTGCCCGTGGTGGAACTCGCTCCCGCCGGGGATGCCTTGGCAGTCCTGGCGCGGCAGATTATCGACAACGATGTGGTGTATTGCGTATGAGCACGGGAAAAAAGGTTTTGCTGGTCAACCCCGCGGCGGCACCGGCGCTGCCGGGTCTGGCCGAGGCCTTGCGCGCCGCTGGCGCGCAAGTACAGGAAATGAATATGGACGACTGCAGCGCTTTGCTCGATGCGCTGGAGCAGGACTGGATGCCGGTGGTGCTGAAAGCGCCGCTGGATTGAAAGTGTTTTGCCCGCGACTCCGGTCGCGGTAGAGGGCGTGCCTGGCTGGAGCCGATTTCGGTTTTCTCCAACGGGTCGGCCACTATGGGTGCGTCGCCTTGCCAGCCGGCAGGGATGGCGCGGGCTTGAAAATGGATGGGGGAATTTTGATGAATATGCAGATGAATAAAGGATGGGCCGGCCTGGCCGCGCTGTCCCTGGTGTTGAGCCTTCAGGGCTGTGGTGGCGGTGGTGAGGATACGACTGCCCTGGTGAAACAGATCCCGGTCAGTACGCCGGCAGCGATTGCCCAGGTGTCGGACGATAATTACGACAACAACGTCAATGGCCTGATCACCGCGGCGACACTCAAGCTCTGGAAAGACGACTGGCTTGCCAATCGCCCGGCGGGGATTACCGGCAAGCTGGTCATCCTGCAGTCGACGATTGGTCCGGCTGGCGCCGAATACATCAAGCCAAACGGCACCAATGTGTTCACCTATCTTTCTCCGAGCAGCGACTGGATCCAGACCCGCAGCAACGGTGTCATCGAAACACCGAGCATGGTGCCGGATGGTGTGGGCATGGATGCGGTGCTGAAGAAATTCGATATCGATCCGCAAAAAGACATGATCGTCGCTGCCATGGGCACCGGTAGTACCGGCAACGCGATGGCGCAAGGGCGTATCTGGTACGCGCTGCGCTACTGGGGCGTCGACAAGAAGAACCTGGCGATCCTCAATGGCGGCAACCAGTGGATCAACACCAACGGCATGGTCGCGGGCGACTTCCAGGTCGCCCCAAGCACGGCGCCCAACACCGGCAAAGCCTCGGTCAAGGATCTGCTGGTCGACAACACCCAGCTACAGGCCACGGTAGAGGATATGCTCAAAATTTTGCCGGCGTCCGACGTCAACGTGACGAATGACGGTGTCTTCCTCTGGGATGCACGCAGCCTCGGCAATTACAATGGAACCGCATTCCAGAATGCTGGCGCGCGGCAAGGCCATCCAAACGGTGCGCTGTTGCTCGAATTCTCTAACCTGCTCATCGCTGGCGAAGGCTATCGCTACAAGGACAAGGCTGACCTGGAGGCTTACCTTGACGGTAATGTCAGCGGTGCCGGCTTCATTGCCGGAGATGGCCTGCCTGTAGGCGTTGGCAATGCGTATCAAACGGGTGATGTCGTCTACACGTATTGCGAGACAACCTTCCGTGCCATGATCACCGGCGTTGCCAGTGGTGTGATTCTCGGCAAGCCGACCCGCTTCTATGACGGTGCGATGGTGGAGTGGAGTTCGCTGACCCCTGGAAGCGTCATGACCGATGCGACCGGTGCTGCGATCCTGCCAGAGGATTCGCCGTGGCGTACCGACCTGAAGTCTTTCTACATTGTTGCACCCGGCGGCAACACCACTGTGGCTCAGCGCTACATCACCGATGCGTATGCCAAGTCGACCAATGCCATCGTCAACGCCGACAAGGCCTACAAGTACGGCGAGATCATCCCGACTGCCGGAACGCGCGCCCCGGCTGCCAACCCGTGCGGCGGCTGATAAACGTCTGAACTAGCTATTGCTCTCCTCCTCTGCCCACGATAATCTCGTGGGCTTTTTTCGTGGTCTATTCGTGGGATGAGGATGTTGAAGTTCACTTCGCATGCGGGCTCGCTGTGGCTGCTGGTGGGTTGCGCGCTCGCGCTGTTGTCGGGCTGCAGCGAAAAGCCGGAGGCTGCGGTCGAGATTTTTCTGCAGCGCCACTGGGCCGAGCCGCTGCCGCCGCAGGGGGCGCTGCCGGCTGCATTCTCGCCGCTGGAAGCCTCACTCAGTCCGGAGGTCTGTGGGCAATGCCACGCTGATCAATACGCGGCCTGGCAAACCAGCCTGCACAGCAAGGCCATGGGGCCCGGCTTGCGCTGGCAGCTCAAGCTGATGAATCAGGAGCAGGGCAACCGCTGCCTGCGCTGCCATGCGCCGCTGGCCGAGCAGAAAGCGCTGCTGGCGCTGGAGCACGGCTGGCCGAACGCACCGACGCAGCCACCACCGGACTATGTCGTCCCCGACCTGGGGCATCAGGGCCTGGTGTGCGCGGCCTGCCACGTGCGCGGGCATCAGCGTTTTGGACCGCCACCGCGCGGCGCGGTGGCCAAGGATGGCCCACATGGCGGTTTTGTCGTTGCCGAGGCCTTCCAGGACAGCCGTTTCTGCTCGCATTGTCACCAGTTCCCGGATGACGGCCCGCGCATCGCCGGCAAGCTGATGGAGGACACCTACCAGCAATGGCTTGCCAGCCCCTATGCCAAGGAGGGCGCCGGCAAGCAGAGCTGCCAGTCCTGCCACATGCCGGATCGCCAGCATCGCTGGCGCGGTATTCACGACCCGGAGATGACGCGGCGCGCAATCGAGGTGATGCTGAAACTGCATTCGCTGGGCGACGGCCGCCACGAGGCGGTTGCGACGGTGCGTAACACCGGTGCGGGTCATCACTTTCCGACCTACATGGTGCCCAAGGTCGAACTCGTGTTTTACCGTCGTGATGTCGATGGCAGCCGCTTCGAACTGGGGCGCCAGGTGATCGGCTGGAACGTCGATACGCAGATCACGCGGGAGCTGTCCGATACCCGTATTGCGGCCGGCGAAGAACGCGATTTTCGCCAGTCTTTCAGCGCAGCAGAGGGCGACTGGCGCGTCGAATTGGTCATGCGGGTGCTGCCGGCCGAACATTATGAGCGCATCTACCGCGACAGCCTGAGCCGCGCCGACCAGTTGCCGGCGGCGGTGGTGCCACTGTTGCGGCGCGCGCTTGACGAGGCGGTGGCGACGCGCTATGAGTTGTTGCGTCTCGAGGCCAGGGCGGAACCTTGAGAATTGAGTGGCCCTGTTTTGGGTGCTAAAGGGGCAGAAATACGGGATTTCAATTGGGGCTCGGCGCATATCCCTGTCGATTGCAAATTGAAAGATTGCAGTTTGTTCTGCTTGTTGTGCAATCGGATAGGGTGGCTGATTTTTAATAAGTCATTGTTATAAAACAATAATGACTATTGGCACGATCCATGCTTTAGATTGGGTGTCGATATGACAGGAGTGAACCGGAAACCATGCGATCAACTAGTGTAGTCACTGTGATGGCCCTCGTCCTACTGTTGGCGGCACCGACCGTCAATGCGGCGGATACTGAGCAGCCCAGGCTCAAGTATCGGGGCAAGGCGCTGGCGTGTACCTGTGCTACGGGTACAAGTGAGGCGGATATAGACAAGGCATGGAACGCCCGGTTTGGGCAATCAGAAGGCGCCCGTCTGGATAGTCTGGACGGGCTTCCCGTAACGCGTGACGAACAAAGGAGAGGCTTAGATGAAGCGCAACCAAGGTAAGGGCAGTTTGTTGGGAAAGATCTGGCGCGGTGGTGTCATGCTGTCGCTGTTTGGCTTGGGTGTTGCCATGCTCGCCAGTCTGGCTGGCAAGCACGCTGAAGATTCGGCCGGGCAAGTGGCTGCGGGTTGGGGTGGTGAGGCAACGGTGGCGCTGGCGGAGGGTGTGGCGCAACTGTCACCGATTTCTCTCGCCAATGCATGTGGTCTGGGGGCGTCAAGCTGTTTCAAGTGCCATAACGGCAAGCGTGCCGCTGCGCCGGGAATGGATGCTGCCAAGTCACCTTGGCATGCGCAGCATGCCAAGGTGAACAACTCGTGCGTGGGTTGCCACAAGGGGAATTCAAGAATCATGAAGCAGGAAGTGGCGCACGCGAAGATGCTTGCCAAGCCTCGTGACAACACGGCTGATGCCTGCGGCAGCTGCCACCAGGGTGACCTGACCAAGGTTCAGGGTGCTTATCACGCTATTCCAGGAGCGAAATAATATGAAAACTCTCAATATTCCCCGTAACGCGGTTTCTCCGCTGTCCCGTGCTTGTGCGGTTGGCCTGCTCGCCGGCTTGTTGCCGCTGAGCGCGGTTGCCGGCCCGACCATCGAGTTTGGTGAGCAGGGCTCGCTTACCTTTACCTACGCCATGCAGGGCTGGCTGCAACATAGGGGATACTCCTCGGCAACCGATAACGGTTCGTCGAATGACGCCTTTTTGCGCCGCAACCGGCTGACCTTTTCCGGCCAGTACAACGACTACGTGGGTTTTTATGCGCAAATCGAGGCTGGCAGCGACAGCAAGTTCGGTAACGACGAGAAGAGCGTGTATTACCGCGATGCGTATGTGACGCTGGACTACCGTGATGACCTGCGTTTCATTGTCGGCCGCTTCAAGAACACCTTCTCGCGCGAAAACCTGGAGGCGTGCCTGGAGCCGCTGACTATGGATCGTGCGGAAGCGCTTGCCTATACGCCGTTTGGCGGTACCCGCGACACCGGCCTGGCTGTCTGGGGCAACCTGATGGATGCCAAGCTGCAGTATCGCGTCATGATCGCCGACGGCCGCGAGGCCAATGAAGTGGCCGAGGACAACCCCCGTCTGACGGGTCGCGTGCATTACAGCTTCTGGGAGCCGGAATTCAATTACGGCTATTTGGGCACCTACCTGGGAACGAAGAAGGTGCTGACCATCGGCGCCGGCTACGACATGCAGAACAGCGTCGCTTACGGCAACGCTACGGCACGCAGCGACATCAAGGATTACAAGGCATGGACCGTGGACGCGTACATGGAATATCCGATGTCGAGCGGGGTCTATACATTGTCTGGTGCGTACTTTGATTACGACACGGGTGATGCCGCCAACGGCCTGGATCCCGATCTAACCTTGCCGCTTGGCGCCGATCTCAAGGGCTATTATGTCAAGGCTGGCTACATGCTGCCGAACAAGGTTGGTAGCGGTCGTCTGCAGTTCTTCGCGCGTCACGAAAACTCCGACTACGGTATCAAGACCGGTACGGCCGAGTATTACGACCAGAAATGGAACAGTATCGGAGCGAACTACTATATCGACGGACAGAAGCTGAAGGTCAGCTTTGAATACGCAGATATTGCCTTCGATACTCAGGGCCCGACACCGAACCTGCAGGATTACAAACAGGCTACACTCGGACTGCAGTTCATTTTCTGATCGGTTTTTTGCAGTCGTTAATGTGCGGCCGCCCGGTGACTGGCGGCCGCATTTTTTTCAGTATTCCGTCAATCAAGTCGTGTAGTTAAGAGGTATTGCCATCAAATCGCTGCGTTTGCAGGGGGCGACCAACCGGCGCCCCTCCATTCCATTCTTTCCTGGCTACCCGTTGCCGGCTGCGATTGCGTTGCTGCTCGGTGCACTGTATGCCTTGCTCGGCCCGCTCTGGGACGAGTCACACCTGCTCTGGTTGGCCGGCGCCCTGCTCGTCTATCTGGCGGTGCGTCTGCATGGCGAACGGGCCGCTCTCAGGGGACTGGAGCTTGGCATTCTTCGCGCGCGCGAAGGCCTGCTGGAACCGACGCCGGTCGAGCCTCACGCATGGACCAGCGTGGGTCATCTCATCCCGGAATACAACACCACGATCGCCACGTTGCATATGATGTTCCAGACCGTGGAAGAATGTCAGGGGCGTTTTCTCAACGAGCGCAACCGTAGCAACACCATTCTGCAAAGCCTGCCGGGCGCCTTGCTAAGCCTGGCCGATGATTTGCGCGTCACGATCGCCAACCGCCAGGCGTACACGCTGTTCGACGTTCGGTCGGGTGCGCTGATCGGCGCAAACCTGTTCGAGCTTCTCGATATCAACGAACGTGACCGCGAGTTGCTGCGCGATGCATTTCTCTACAAACATGCCATCCGCAATCAGGAAATTGCACTCAATGTCGGTGGTGGCAAGCGCTTTTTCTCGCTTAATCTCGCCTTCTACAGCGACGAGGAAAACGACATGGGCGGTGTGCTGATCCTGCAGGACATCACCGAGCACCGGCAACTGATGGAAAGCGTTGCGACACGTGAGAAACTGGTGGCGATGGGCCAGCTGGCGGCCGGTGTCGCGCACGAACTGAATACGCCTCTCGGCAACATCCTTGGCTATGCGCAACTGCTTGACCGGGGCGCGGCCGAGCACCCGCAACTGGCGGGTTATGCTCGGATCATCGCCGACGAGACGCAGCGCTGCTCGCGCGTGGTGCAGGAATTGCTCGACTATGCGCGCAAGGACAAATGCAGCGGCGAGACCTGCGATCTGAACCAGCTGGCACAGGAGTTGATCGATACATTCATCAACTGCAGGCTTAAGCGCTACCGCATCGAAATCGTGCTTGAACTGTGCTCGGAGCCCATGGTTGTCGAGGGCGGGTGCGGCCAGCTCGATATCGTCCTGAGCAACCTGCTGGCCAATGCCATCGATGCGCTTGACAAAACACCGTCGCCGCGCATCGTCGTGCGCACCTGGGCGGAGGATGCCTATGCCGTCATCGCCGTTTCGGATAACGGCCCGGGTGTGCCGCAGGATATCCGTACCCGCCTGTTCGACCCGTTCTTTTCCACCAAGGATGTCGGCCAGGGCTCCGGGCTTGGCCTGTCCATCAGTCAGGCAATCGTTACAAAACGGGGCGGTTTTATCACTTACAATGCCGCGAGCGGCGAAGGCGCCGGCGAAGGCGCGTGCTTCATCATCAAGCTGCCGGCAGTCGATCTGGAACGGGCACAATCATGAAACAGGATGCATCCAACCTGAACGACGGCGGCAAGGATGCCAGCATGACCGATGCTATTCCGACCATTCTGGTCACCGAGGACGACCGCAATATGCGTGAGCTGATCCTCGCTGTGCTGGCCGAGTCGTCGATGACGTTCAAGGCGGCCAGCGCCGAGAACGCGCACGAGGCGATGGATTTTCTTGAAAACAACGACGCCGCCGTCGTTCTTACCGATCTCCGCATGCCGGGTGCCGATGGCCTTGACCTGCTCAAGTTCGTGAAATCGCGGTTTCCGCAGACCCAGGTCGTGCTGGTTACCGGTTATGCCACCGTCGAGTCGGCTGTCGCCGCGCTCAAGGAGGGGGCCTACGATTACGTCCAGAAACCGTTCGACACCATCAAGCTGCGCACCGTGGTGGAAAAGGCACTCGATTATTTCCTGATCTCAACCGAGAATCAGCGCCTGCGTCGTCAAACACGCGCCTATCAGGAAAGCGGTGAAATCATCGGCCAGTCGCAGGCGAAGGAACGCGTCGACCGCCTGATCGACGCTGCCGCCGCCTACGATTCCAGTGTGCTGATCTTCGGCGAAAGCGGTAGTGGCAAAGAGCTGGTGGCGCGCCAGATCCATCAGCGCAGCAAGCGTTGCAGCAAGTCCTTTGTCGCCATCAACTGCGCGGCGATCCCGGAAAACCTGATTGAAAGCGAGCTGTTCGGCTTTCGCAAGGGTTCGTTTACCGGTGCCGAGCGCAACAAGCCTGGCTTGTTCGAAATTGCCGATGGCGGCACGCTGTTCCTCGACGAAATCAACAATGCACCGCTGGCGCTGCAGGCCAAGCTGCTGCGCGTGCTGCAGGATGGCAGTTTTTATCCAACCGGCGCCACCGAGCCGGTTAATGTCGATGTCCGCGTGATTGCCGCCAGCAACCGGCAGATTCCCGAACTGGTGGAAACCGGCCAGTTCCGCGAAGACCTGTTCTATCGTCTGTCGGTGATGGAGATCAGCATCCCGCCGCTACGCGAGCGGCGCGAAGATATCGCTTTGCTGACTTACTATTTGCTGAACAAGCATTCGCTGCGTCTCGACAAGCACATCAGCGGCGTCAGCACCGCCGTACTCGGCGCGCTGATGCGGTATGACTGGCCTGGCAATGTGCGCGAACTGGAAAATATCATTCAGCGCATGATCATTCTCGCTGAGTCGGATCATATCGATACTGCCGTGCTGCCGTCACGACTGACCGAGCAGAAGGATCCGCGCGGCCACGCTCTCGACTATCTGCCGCCGCAAAGCCTGGACGAGGTGGAAGCCTATTTCATCCGCAAGACCCTGCGTGAGACGCACGGTGACCGCGCGCTGGCGGCGGAAATCCTCGGCATCGACAAATCGACTTTGTGGCGCAAGGTCAAGCGCTATGGCATTGAGGAGTAGGGCAGTGGGAGATTCCCTGCGTGAGCGCCACTCCGGATTGGGCGGCCTGTCCGCCAGACAGGTTCGTCATCCATCCGCCTGCGGCGCTGCGCAGGCAGAGCCACCGCACGTCCAGAAAATTGGACGGCTGCGGCGTCAGACCGTCCCGGACGCGATGTTTCAAATACAAGCCGCCGGCTTGCGCCGGCATGAGACTGTAAGGAGGTTTGAACGCGATGTCGCTTGATGCGCTTGTAATCCGGTTACGCCGCGTTCCCTGGCTGGGTGCACCTCTGAATCTGCTGTTGCTGCTGGGGCTGGCCGCCTTGCTGGCGCACTGGACCTGGCGTTTTGCCGCGCCGGTGCCGCCTTTGGCGGCAAACGACACGCGTGCTGACATCGAACTGGGTACGCAACTGGCGTCGCTGCATGCGGCGCATTTGTTCGGTGTAGCGCAGGGGCGGGCAGGTGCGGCGGGCGCGCAGGTGACCGCACTCAACCTGAAGCTGCGCGGGGTGTTTGCCGCACTGGGCGGCCAGCCGGCGATGGCGATTGTGGGTGTGGACGGGCAGGACCAGGCAGTTGCTACAGGTTATGAAATCATGCCTGGGGTGGTGCTGGATGCGGTGGCGCCCGATCACGTGATTTTTCTGAATCGCGGGGTGCGAGAGCGCCTTGATCTGGATGCGGTGGGGCGACCGCTCACGCTGAGCGATGGCGATATTCCGGTCTCGCGCCAGGAGTTCAACCAGGCTTTGGCTAACCCGCAAAGCCTCGGAATGCAGGTGCGCGCCGATAGCGGTGCGTTATCCGGCCTGACGTTGACCTCAGTGGCCAGTGACGGCCTCGCGGCGCGGCTGGGCCTGCAGAGCGGCGACACGCTGCGCATGGTCAATGGCATGCCGGTTGCCAACGTGCAGGATTTCGCGCGGCAACTGTCCAGCACGACAGGCGTGCAGCGCCTCACCGTGCTGGGTGAGCGTCAGGGCAAACCGCTTATTATTTCTTACAGGCTGCAGTGAAACGATGAACAACATGAATGAAACACGATCGGGTTTTTTTCGCCGTCTGACGTTGGGCGTGCTGTTGGTCGCGCTGGCCTGGCCCGCAATGCAGGTACAGGCGCAGGACCAGCGTGACCCGGTGGTACTCAATTTCGTCAATGCTGACATCCCCTCGGTGATCAAGGCGGTGGGTGAGCTGACCGGAAAGAATTTTGTCATCGACCCACGCGTCAAGGGCACGGTGATCATCACCTCGGCCAAGCCGGTGCCGCGTGGTCAGGTATATCCGATCCTGCTGTCGGCACTGCGCATGCAGGGCTTCGCAGCGATCGAGAGCCACGGCATGGTGAAAATCGTGCCGGAAGGAGACGCCAAGCAGGATTTCAGCGTGACCCGCGGCAAGCAGATCAGCGAGAGTGGCGACCGCATCGTCACCCAAGTCTACCCGCTGCAGTATGAGTCTGCCGCACAGCTGACGACGGTGCTGCGGCCACTGATCAGCCCCAACAATGCCGTCGCGGCACTTGCCAACAGCAATACCCTGGTGATTACCGACTACGCCGATAACGTGCGGCGCCTGAATGCGATCATCGAGGCGGCCGATCAGCCGAGCGCAAACGATACTGCCTTGATCCAGCTGAACCATGTGTCGGCGGTGGATCTGGCGCAATCGCTGGGACGGCTGATGACCGACGGCGCCCCGGCGGCGGGGCAGCCGGTGAACTCACGGCTGCTGATCGTGCCGGACGTGCGCTCGAATACGCTGCTGGTGCGCAGCGACAATCCCGCACGCATCCAGATGCTGCGCGGGCTGGTTGCCGGGCTCGATGTAGCGGGCGCGGCGGGCGGCAACATCCATGTGGTGTATCTGCGCAATGCCGAAGCGGCGAAGCTGGCCGAGACGCTGCGCGGTGTTTTGTCGGGTGAAGCGCCGGCCTCGCTGGAACGTGTCGCGTCGTCGGCCTCTGTGCCGACCGCCAGTCCGGCCACGTCCGCCACACCGGTTTCCGGTACCGTGGGTAGCAGCATGATCCTCGCCGACACGGCAACCAACTCGCTCGTCATCAGTGCACCGGACGTGACCTACAATGCGCTGCGCGCGGTGATCGACAAGCTCGACGCGCGGCGCGCACAGGTGTTTGTCGAGGCACTGGTGGTCGAGATTACCGCTGAGAAGGCGGCCGAATTCGGCATCCAGTGGCAAGACCTGCGCGGCATCGAGAAAGGCGGAACAAACCTCATCGGCGGCACTAATTTCGGCCGCGGTACAGGCAGCAACATCATCGATGCGGCAGCCAATCTCACGACCCTGGGCTCGGGTCTGAACATCGGCATCGTCAGTGGCTCCATTAATATCCCCGGTGTCGGCGAGATACTCAATCTGGGTGCACTGGCACGCGCGCTCGAATCCGATGCCAATGCCAATATCCTGTCGACGCCCAATCTGCTGACCATGGATAACGAGGAAGCAAAAATCGTCGTAGGCCAGAATGTGCCGTTCATCACCGGCCAGTACGCGCAGACCGGCTCCACCACTACCCCCACTCCGTTCCAGACCATCGAGCGTCGTGATGTCGGGTTGACGCTCAGGGTGCGCCCGCAGGTATCGGAAGGCGGCTCAATCAAGATGCAGATCTACCAGGAAATTTCCAGTCTGCGAGAAAACACGACCTCCGGTGTCATTACCGACCTGCGTTCGATCGATTCCACCGTGCTGGTCGACGACGGCCGCATCATCGTTCTCGGTGGTCTGATCCAGGACAGCATGCAGGACGGTGTCGACAAGGTGCCGGTCCTGGGCGATATCCCGCTGTTCGGCCACTTGTTCCGGTCGGAAAAACGCAAGCGCATGAAAACCAACCTGATGGTGTTCCTGCGGCCGCACGTACTGCGTGATGTGGCGAGTGCCGATGCGATGACTGGTGAACGTTATGACTTTATCCGCCAGAAACAGGCCGAGTTTCGCATGCAGCCACACGTTGTCTTGCCCGACATGCAGATGGACCTGCTGCCCGAGTTGAAAAACCCGCCGTTGCCCGCGCCCGCCAGCCCGCCGCAATTGCCGACTCCCTGATGAATGCCATGGAATCAAACGTGACCCACGTTCCGGACCCGCAGCTTGCCGTGCTGCTGCCTTACGGCTTTGCCCGCACGCGCGGGGTGGTAGTGGGGCGGCGCGTTGACGACGAAATGGAAGTGTGGCTGCGCGAGGGCGCCGAGCCCGCTACCCTGGCCGAGGTGCGGCGTATCCTTAAATGTCCGTTGCAGGCACAGATACTGGCACCGGAAGAATTCGAGCGTGCCCTCACCCAGGCCTATGCGCGCGGTGAAAACCAGGCGGCTACCCTGGTAGGCGACATGGAGCAGGGGATGGACCTGTGGCAGCTGGCGCAGGACATTCCCGAGGTGGCCGATCTGCTTGAAAGCGAGGACGATGCGCCGATCATCCGCCTGATCAACGCGCTGCTGACCCAGGCGTTGCGCGAGAACGCATCCGATATTCACATCGAACCTTTCGAGACGCGTTCGGTGGTGCGCTTTCGCATGGACGGGACGCTGCGCGATGTGATCGAGCCGAAGCGCGCGTTGCATGCGGCGGTCGTGTCACGCATCAAGGTGATGGCGCAGCTCGACATCGCCGAGAAGCGCCTGCCGCAGGACGGCCGCATCACCCTGCGCCTGGCCGGGCGACCGGTCGATGTGCGGGTGTCGACGCTGCCTACCGGCCACGGCGAGCGCGTGGTGCTGCGTCTGCTCGACAAGCAGGCGGGACGACTGGAGCTGGGGCGGCTTGGTATGGGTGCCCCCACGCTCGCCGGGCTCGATGAGCTGATTCACCGCCCGCACGGCATCGTGCTGGTGACCGGGCCGACCGGCTCGGGCAAGACCACTACGCTGTACGCGGCGTTGTCACGGCTGGATGCAAAGACGCTCAACATCATGACGGTGGAGGACCCGATCGAGTACGACCTCGACGGCATCGGCCAGACCCAGGCCAATGCGCGCATCGACCTCAGTTTCGCGCGCGCACTGCGCGCCATCCTGCGGCAGGATCCGGATGTCATCATGATCGGCGAGATCCGCGACCTCGAAACTGCGCAGATCGCGGTGCAGGCTTCGCTCACCGGCCACCTGGTGCTGGCGACTTTGCACACCAACGACGCCGCCAGCTCGGTCACACGCCTGATTGACATGGGGATCGAGCCTTTCCTGCTGGCGTCGAGCCTGCTGGGCGTGCTCGGCCAGCGCCTGGTGCGCCGGTTGTGCCCGCTGTGCCGCCAACCACACGCGCCGGGCGACAAGGAAATCGCGGCCCTGGGGCAGCCCGTCCTGAACGGACCGCTGTACAGCGCGCTGGGCTGCCCCGGCTGCAATTCGACGGGCTATCGCGGCCGTACCGGCATCTACGAGCTGCTCGCTGTCGATGAAACGCTGCGTCGCATGATCCACGACGGCGCCGCCGAACAGGAGCTGCGCGCCTATGCCGTGGCGCACGGTATGACCAGCATGCGCACCGACGGCATGCGCTTGGTACGCACCGGCGACACCGCGCTGGAAGAAGTGCTGCGCGTGACGCGCGAGAACTGAGTGCAGGGATAGATGGCTGCATTCCGCTACGAGGCCTACGATGCCGCCGGCCGTCTGCACAAGGGCGTGCTGGAAGCCGACACCACGCGCCAGCTGCGCGCCCGGCTGCGCGAGCAGGGCCTATTGGTTGCCGAGGTGACAACCGTGTCAGAAGACACGATGGCGCGCGGCAGCAATCGCTGGCACTGGCGGCGCGGTCTGTCCGGCGCGCAACTGAGCCTGGTAACGCGCCAGTTCGCCACCCTGCTGGCGGCCAGCCTGCCGGTGGAGCAGACGCTCAACGCGCTGATCGAGCAGGCCGACACTGATTATCAGCGCCAGGTGCTGGCCGGGGTGCGCGGCGAAGTGCTGGCGGGGCATTCGCTGGCGCGCGCGCTGCAGAAATATCCGCGCGTGTTTCCCGATCTGTACGTGACCCTGGTGGCGGCAGGCGAGCAGTCCGGCCGCCTCGGTGAGGTGATGGAGCGGCTGGCCGATTACACCGAATCGCATCAGGCGCTGCGGCAGAAGGTCGGGCTGGCTTTCATCTATCCGGCGATCGTCACGCTGGTGGCGGGCTCCGTGGTGCTCGGCCTTTTGACCTACGTGGTGCCGCAGGTGGTGAGTGTGTTCCAGAATACCAGCCAGACGCTACCGTGGCTCACTCGTGCGCTGATCGGGGTGAGCGATTTTCTGCGCGCCAGCTGGTGGCTGTGGCTGGCCGTGATTGTCGCGGCAGTGTGGGCGGCGCGGCGTGCGCTGCGCCTGCCGGGGCCGCGCCTGCGCTTTCACCGCTGGCTGTTGCGGTTGCCGCTGGTGGGGACGCTGGTGCGCGGCGTCAACAGCGCGCAGCTGGCGAGCACGCTCGGCATCCTGGTCGGCAGCGGGGTGCCGTTGCTGGCGGCGCTGCAGGCCGGTGCCGGGGTGGTGAACAACCTGCCGATGCGGCAGGCGGTGGAGGAGGCGGCGCGCAAGGTGCGTGAGGGCGGCAGCCTGAGCCGCGCACTTGCCACTGCCAAACTGTTTCCACCGATGCTGGTGCACATGATCGCCAGCGGTGAGGCGAGCGGGCGGCTGGTGCACATGCTGGAACGCGCCGCCGAGCAGCAGGGGCGGGAGATGGAAAACCGCGTGATGGGACTGACCAGCCTGCTGGAGCCGTTGCTGATCGTGGTGATGGGGGTGGTGGTGCTGGTGATCGTGCTGGCGATCCTGCTGCCGATTTTTGAGATGAACCAGCTGGTGCATTGATGCACCAGCCAGGACGTACATAAGGACATTGCATGAAATTCAGACTCGCTAAACTGCACCGTCCCACGCGTGGTTTTACCCTGATCGAGATCATGGTGGTGGTCGCGATTCTCGGCATACTCGCCGCGCTGGTGGTGCCGAAGATCATGGGCCGCCCGGACGAGGCGCGCATCGTCGCTGCCAAACAGGATATCGCCGCGATCAAACAGGCGTTGAATCTGTACCGCCTTGACAACACGCGTTACCCGACCACCGAGCAGGGCCTGCAGGCATTGGTGGAACGGCCGGTCGCGGGCCCGATTCCTGGCAACTGGAAGCCGGGCGGCTATCTGGAACGCCTGCCCAACGATCCCTGGCGGGTTCCGTACCAGTACCTCAACCCCGGATTGCGCGGCGAAGTCGACATTTTCAGTCTTGGTGCGGATAGTGCGGCGGGCGGCGAAGGCAACAACGCGGACATCGGTTCGTGGGAGTTGTAAAAAGCCAGCGTGGTTTCACCCTGATCGAGATCCTCGTGGTGCTGGTGATCATCGGCATCATGGTGAGCCTGGTGGGGGTGAGCATGATGCCGGACGATGACCGCGTGGTGCGCAACGAGGCGCAACGGCTGGCGCTGCTGCTTGAGCAGACGCGCGACCAGGCGGTGGCGTCGGGCGAGCCGATCGCATTTTCGGTGGAATCGCGTCGTTACCGTTTCTGGACGCGTGATGCCGAAAACCAGTGGGTGCCGCACCACGGCGATGAATTGCTGCAGGATCGTCCGTTGGCGGACGGCGTGCAACTGGCGGCGCTGCAGGTGAACCAGGTCAGCCTGGCGACAGGCGAGCGTCTGCTGTTTCTGCCGGCTGGCAGCAACGTGCCATTCACCGCCGACCTGGTGCTCAATGCGGCGCACGCACGCATCCGCGGCGACAGCCTCGGCCGGGTACGGGTCGAACTACGGCAGGACGTGGCCAAATGAACCAGCGACTGGCGCGCGGCTTCACCCTGATCGAGGTGCTGGTAGCGCTGGCAATTCTGGCGGTTGCGCTGGCCGCCGCCAGCCGCGCATCGGCGATGATGGCTGACAGTTCGACTGCACTGCGCGAACGCCTGCTGGCCAGCTGGGTGGCACAGAATCGTCTGGCCGAGTTGCAGGCGCGCCGCGCCTGGCCCGATGCCGGCATGCGCGAAGGCGAGGTGGAGCAGGCGGGATTGAAATTGACGTGGCACGAAACTGTCAGCGCCACGCCGAACCGGGCGTTCCGCCGTATCGAAATCAGGGTCGGCGCGACCGGGCGCGCCGACCACGCGCTGGCACGCCTGACCGGCTACCTGGTTCGTGCCGAGGACAAATGAGACAGCGCGGCTTTACCCTGGTGGAAATGCTGGTGGCGCTGACGATCTTCGCGCTGATGTCGGTGCTGGCCTACCGCGGGCTGGCCGCGGTGATGCAGACACGCGAGCACCTGACCGAGGACAACCGGCGCTGGCGCGATATTGCATTGACCCTGGCGCAGCTGGAGCTGGACATGGGCCTGGCAGTGGATCGCCCGGTGCGCGGCAACGGCGATCTGCCGTTGCCGGCACTGGTCGGCAACCCGCAGACCGTGAACGCCGACGATGCGCAGCTGAGTTTCAGCCGCATGGGCATGGCGTGGCAGACCAGCGTGCTGGCGGATGTTCAGCGCCACGGCTACCGGCTCAACAACGGCACGCTCGAACAACTGGTGTGGCCAGTGCTGGACCGGGCGCCGCTCAGCGAGCCCGTGGTGAATGTATTGCTGGAACGGGTGAACCGCTTCGAGTTGCGCTACCTCGACGGCAGCGGCAACTGGCAGCCGCGCTGGCCGCTGTCCGGGATGACTGCGTTGCCGGCAGCGCTGGAAGTGGTGCTCGAACTCGATGGCGGCACGACCGTGACACGGGTGTTTGCCTTGCCATGAAAACCCAGCGCGGCATGGCCGTCATCACCGCCATCCTGGTCGTTGCGCTGGTGGCGAGCGCGGCTTCGTTCATGGCGTGGCAGCAGCAGTTGTGGGTGCGTCAGGTGGAAAACCTCAACGCGCAGGCGCAGAGCCGGGTGGTGGCGCTGGCGGCGCTGCAGTGGGCGCGCTCGGCGCTGGCGCAGGATGCGCGCAGCAGCAATGTTGACCATCTGGGTGAGGGCTGGGCGCAGCCGCTGGCGCCGCTGCCGGTGGAGGGAGGCGAACTGGCCGGTGGATTGAGTGACCAGCAGGGCTTGTTCAACCTCAACAGCCTGGTGCGCGGGGGCAAGACCAGCGCGACCGATCTGGCGGTGCTCCGCAAGCTGCTGGAACTGCTGCGGCTGCCGCCCGACCTCGCCAATGCCGTGGCCGACTGGGTCGACTCCGACACCGAGGTTACGTATCCGGGCGGTGCCGAGGACATGGATTATCTGGCGCTTGATTTGCCTTACCGCGCTGGCAACCGAATGCTGACGACGGTGGACGGCCTGTATCGCATCAAGGGTTTCGACGCGGCGACGGTGGCGCGCCTGCGTCCCTTTGTGACGACGCTGCCGCAAGCGACGCCGGTCAATGTCAACACTGCAGCGGCGGAAGTACTGGCGGCCGCGATTGCCGGCCTGTCGCTCGACCAGGCACAGGCGCTGGTGGCGACACGCAAGGGGGGGCATTTCAAGGATATCGCCAGTTTTCGTGCAGATCTGCCGAAGACGGTGATGCAGGTGAACGAAACGCTGCTGAGTGTTGGCAGCCGCTATTTTCTGGTAACTGGCCACGCCCGTTTTGGCCGTGCAAAAGTGGGCTACCAGGCCCTGCTGGAACGTGAAACGACCGCCTGGCCGAAGCTGGTGTGGCAAAAGAATATCTGATCCAATCGAACCCTGACTATGAGCCTGCTGCGCATCCATTTACCTTCTTTCTGGCCTGACACCGAACCGGACGCCCCGCTGCCCTGGTGCACGCTTGGCGCACGCGGAGAATCGCTTGCTGCCGGCCACGCCACGCTTGCCAAGCTGCCGCACACCGAGGCCTGCGAACTGGTGCTTCCGGCGGAAGCCGTGCTGCTGACCCGCGTCAGCCTGCCGCGCGGCAGCAAGCAGAAAATGCGGCAGTTGCTGGCTTACGCAATCGAAGACCGGCTGGTGGCTGAACCCGATGCGGTGCATGTGGCCACCGGCCCCACGCTGGCCGATGGCCAGACCACGCTGGCGGTAGTCGACAAGGCCTGGCTGGCGCGGGTACTGGCGCATTTCAACAAGGCCGGCCTGCGGCCGCGCAGCGCCTGGCCGGAAACCCTGCTGCCCATGCTGCCGGCCAATGGCTGGGTGATGGTGTGGGATGGCCATGGCGGCTTCCTGCGCAGCGACGAGCATGCGGGTATGAGCCTCGACGGTGGCTCGTCCACGCAGCCACCTGCCGCGCTCGTACTGAGTGTGGCAGAAGCGCGCACGGCGGCAACGCTGCCGCATCACCTGTTGTTGCGTCTGAGCGAAGCGACGCCACCGCCCGACGTCGAAGCCTGGAGTGATGTGCTGGGGGTGCCGGTCGAGGTGGGGATAGGGTGGACGCCCTTGCAGCATCCGGATGTCGTCCATGGTGGTATCGATCTGTTGCAGGGTGCCTTTGTGCCAGCGGGCGCGGTGCGGGACTGGTGGCCCAGTTTGCGCTTGCCGCTGATTCTGGCCGGACTGATTGCCTTGCTGCAGATTGGGGCGACGACGACCGAGTGGTGGCGATTGAGCCGTGAAAAGCACCAGCTGCAGATGGCGATGGAACAGCGTTTCCGCGAAACCTTTCCCGACGCGCGCGTGGTCGTCGACGCCCCGTTGCAGATGCAGCGCAAGCTGGCCGAACTGCGCGGTGCGGCGGGCCAGATGTCGCCGTCTGATTTTTTGCCCCTGCTGTCGCGGACGGCCGCGGCGCTCGATGCCGACAGACGCGACCGCCTGCGCACGATCCACTACGAAGCCAGCCAGCTCAGTATCGACGTGCCGGTGGTCGACCAGGCGGCAGCCGACCAGTTGATGAAGCGATTGACTGCCGCCGGCCTGGCCAGCCAGCTGCAAAGCGTCAGCGGCACGTCGCCGCAAACACTGGCGCGTATCACGGTTACGGGGAACACGCCATGAAAGACTCGCTGATTCAATTCTGGCGTTCGCGTGCACCGCGCGAACGTTTCGTCCTTGCCGCCGGTTTGACACTGCTGGTGCTGGCCCTGGGGTTTGCCTATGGGTGGCTGCCGATGCAGCGTGAGGTGACGCAGTTGCGGCAGGCATTGCCACAACTGCGCGTTCAGGCCCAGCAACTGCAGCAGGACGCGCAGGAAGTCGCCCGCCTCAATACGCAGCCTGCGGTGACGCGGGAGGCGGGCAGTCTCGTCCTTGCCGTCGAACAGCGCGCGCTGGCCATGGGGCTGCGCGAGCGTATCGAATCGATCACGCCGCAAGATGCCAGCCACGTTCGCGTGGTGCTGCCGCAGGTGGCGTTTGATGCGTGGATCAGCTGGCTTGGCGAACTGCAGACAAACCATGGGGTGCGGGTGGAATCGGCCCGTATCGGGGCGACCGACGACACCGGGATGGTCAGCGTCGATGCGGTGCTGGTGGGCGGATGATGGCAGCGCGCGCGCCTTTTCGTTTGCGCTGGCCCCACTACCTGCTGGCTGTGCTGGTGTACCTGGCACTGCTGCTGGCATGGGCGCCGGCCAGTTTGCTGGCGTGGGCGCTGCCGCATTTCACCCGGCAGGCGGTGTCGCTCGACCAGGCCGAGGGCAGCGTGTGGCGCGGCCAGGCCGCGGGGGTTCGACTGAAGATTGCGGCATCGCCCGAATTGCAGCTGGGCCGCATCGGCTGGCAGTTGCGTCCACTTGATCTGTTCGGCGGTCGCCTCGGCTACCGGCTGCAACTCACCGGTGCGGGCATCCATGCACAGGGCGTGGCGCGCGCTGGCGCAAAAAGCGGGGAACTACTCGAAACCCAGATCGAACTGCCAGCAAAATGGCTGCAGCAACTGTTACCCGAACTCGGTTTGTGGCAGCCGGGTGGCCGCCTGATTTTGACAACCAACCGCCTCGCCTTTAGTCGGACTGGCGCGGCAGAAGGCGAGGCCACGCTGCGTTGGCTGGATGCCGTTTCGGGCCGGGTGCAACCACGGCTCGGCAGTTATCGCGCGGATATCGAAGGTATGGAAAACGGCCTGAAGCTCAAGCTGTCGACTGAATCGGGGCCCTTGTCCTTGCAGGGGTTGGGCAATTGGGATCGCCGGCGCGGCGTGGTTTTCAATGGCGTGGCCCGTGCCACCCCGGACAGCAGGGTGGAACTGGGTGGGCTTTTGAGCCTGATTGGTCCGGCCCAGCCAAATGGCGACCGTGTGATCCGCATCGTGAATTGAGACGCGATAAAACACGATGGATCCAACGCACGAGGGAAGCGTGGTGCGCGAGTTTTGCACGCCAGGGTCCGAGCAACCCCCCCTCCCCCGATCTGGCGGACTGGCTGGTGGAACAGGGAATCGGCTCGATTTCGCTGAATCCGGACACGGTGGCCGCGACTTGGCCGCGACTGGTTCGTCATTGAACCGGCTGCGTCATTGAGCCGTCATCGGGGATGGAGTAGAATCCGCCATCACCCGCCCCCGCTTATAAAATGACGAAGTATGTATTTGTCACAGGTGGAGTGGTTTCTTCCCTCGGGAAAGGAATCGCCTCCGCTTCATTGGCTGCGCTGCTTGAATCGCGCGGTATCCGTGTCACTCTCTTAAAGCTCGATCCGTATATCAACGTCGATCCTGGGACCATGAGTCCGTTCCAGCACGGCGAGGTGTTCGTGACCGACGATGGTGCGGAAACCGACCTCGATCTCGGCCATTACGAGCGCTTTTCCAGCGCGCGCATGAGCAAACGCAACAATTTCACCACCGGCCAGATTTACAAGTCGGTCATCGACAAGGAACGTCGTGGCGATTACCTTGGCGGTACCGTGCAGGTCATTCCGCACATCACCGACGAGATCAAGCGCTCGATTCGAGCGGGTGCCGAAGGAGCCGACGTGGCGCTGGTGGAAATTGGCGGCACCGTGGGCGACATCGAATCGTTGCCGTTTCTGGAAGCAATCCGCCAGATGGGCTTTGAAGATGGCCCGGATAACACCTGCTTCATTCATTTGACGCTGTTGCCTTACATTGCGACAGCCGGCGAACTGAAAACCAAGCCGACCCAGCACTCGGTCAAGGAGTTGCGCGAAATCGGTATCCAGCCCGATATTCTGCTGTGTCGCGCCGACCGCGAAATCCCGTTGGACGAGCGGCGCAAGATCGCATTGTTTACCAATGTACGTCCCGAAGCCGTGATCGAAATGCAGGATGCCACCTCGATCTACAAAATCCCGGCCATGCTGCACGATCAGATGCTGGATGAAATCGTCTGTCACAAGCTGAAGATTCTGGCGCGTGCGGCCGACCTGACAGTGTGGAAAAGTCTGGTGCATGCACTGGAAAATCCCAAGCATGAAGTCAATATCGCCTTTGTCGGCAAGTATGTCGACCTGACCGAGTCGTACAAATCGTTGACCGAAGCGATGATTCATGCCGGCATGCATACCGAGAGCCGGGTCAGTGTCCATTACATCGATTCCGAGCAAATCGAAAAGAGCGGCATCGACGGCCTGAAACAAATGGATGCGATTCTGGTGCCCGGCGGCTTTGGCAAGCGCGGGGTGGAAGGCAAGATTGCAGCTATTCGTTATGCACGGGAAAACAAGGTGCCGTATCTGGGTATCTGCCTGGGCATGCAGCTTGCCGTGGTCGAATATGCACGCGATGTGGCTGGGATGACTGACGCGCATTCCACTGAATTCGAACCGGCGACGACGCATCCGGTGATCGGCCTGATCACCGAGTGGCTGGATCGTGGCGGCCAGCTCGAAAAGCGCAGCGAATTGTCCGATCTGGGCGGCACCATGCGCCTCGGCGGCCAGCCGTGCGAACTCAAGGAGGGGTCGCTGGCGCGTGAAACCTATGGTGCAGCCAGCATCACCGAGCGTCACCGTCATCGTTACGAAGTCAATAACAGCCTGCTGGCCGAACTGGAAGCAAAGGGCCTGGTCGTGGCCGGGCGCGCGCCCGGCACCGATCTGTGTGAGATGGTCGAGCTGCCCACCTCGGTGCATCCCTGGTTCGTCGGCTGTCAGTTCCATCCTGAATTCACCAGCAATCCGCGCAACGGTCATCCGCTCTTCAATGCGTTCGTGAACGCAGCGCTTGCACATCAACAAAAAGGGCGCGCATGAAACTCTGTCATTTTGAAGCAGGGATCGATCAGCCCTTGTTCCTGATTGCCGGACCCTGCGTGATCGAGTCCGAGCAGTTGGCCATGGATACGGCGGGGCAGTTGAAGGAGATATGTGCCGCGCTGAATATCCCCTTCATCTACAAATCCTCGTTCGACAAGGCTAACCGTTCTTCGACCCAGTCTTTCCGCGGCCTGGGGCTGGAGGAAGGCTTGCGTATCCTGTCGGAAGTGAAAGCCAAAATCGGTGTGCCGGTGCTGACCGACGTGCACGAAGACACACCGCTGAACGAAGTGGCCGCGGTGGTTGACGTGCTGCAAACGCCGGCTTTCTTGTGCCGCCAGACCAACTTCATCCAGAACGTGGCGCGTGCGGGCCGCCCGGTCAATATCAAGAAGGGGCAGTTTCTTGCCCCTTGGGATATGCAGAACGTGGTGGACAAGGCGCGCGCAGTTGGCAACGATCAGATCATGGTGTGCGAGCGTGGCGTGTCCTTTGGATATAACACACTGGTTTCCGACATGCGCGGACTGGCGATCATGCGTGCTACCGGCTGTCCGGTAGTGTTCGATGCCACCCATTCGGTGCAGCAGCCGGGCGGACAAGGCACGACCAGTGGCGGACAGCGCGAGTTTGTGCCGGTGTTGGCACGAGCAGCGGTCGCAACAGGGGTGGCGGGCGTGTTTGCCGAGACGCATCCTGATCCGGCAAGCGCCTTGTCGGATGGCCCCAATGCATGGCCGCTAGGCATGATGAAGGAATTGCTGGAAACCCTTAAGGAAATCGATGCCTTGGTGAAACAGCGTGGATTTATTGAACATAAATTGATGAAAACCTGATCCACGAAGAGCACGAAGGCACGTGAAGTTTTTCTTCGTGATCTTCGTGTTTCTTCGCAGACAAACCGAACAAGGAAAAGAAATTGAGCGCCATTATTGATGTCATCGCCCGGGAAATCCTGGATTCTCGTGGCAATCCCACTGTTGAAGCCGACGTATTGCTGGAGTCGGGTGTGCTGGGCCGTGCGGCCGTACCCTCGGGTGCATCCACCGGTAGTCGTGAGGCGATCGAACTGCGTGACGGCGACAAGTCGCGTTATCTCGGCAAAGGCGTACTGAAAGCGGTCGAGCACATCAACACCGAAATCTGCGAAGCGATCATCGGTCTCGACGTCGAAGATCAGGCCTTCATCGACCGGACCATGATCGAGCTAGACGGTACCGAGAACAAGTCACGTCTGGGCGCCAATGCCATTCTTGCCGTCTCGATGGCATGTGCACGTGCTGCTGCCGAGCAAGCCGGCCTGCCGCTGTATCGCTATCTCGGCGGCGCAGCGCCGATGGCCTTGCCGGTACCGATGATGAACATCATCAACGGTGGCGAGCACGCCAACAACAACATCGACATGCAGGAATTCATGGTGATTCCGGTCGGTGCTCCGAGCTTCCGCGAAGCGCTGCGCTACGGTGCCGAAGTGTTTCATGCACTAAAGAAGCTGCTCGACAAAGCCGGCATGGCGACGACCGTTGGTGACGAAGGCGGCTTTGCCCCTAATCTGGAATCGCACGAAGCCGCGCTGAAACTGATTATGCAAGCGATTGAAGCAGCTGGTCTGCAACCTGGTATCGACGTGGCGATCGGTGTGGATTGCGCCGCATCGGAGTTCTACAAGGACGGCCTGTATCATCTTGAATCGGAAGGGCTCAAGCTGACCTCAGCCCAACTGACCGATTACCTGGTTGCCTGGTGCGACAAGTACCCCATCATCAGCATCGAAGATGCCATGGCCGAAGGCGACTGGGACGGCTGGAAAATCCTGACCGACAAGCTCAGTACTCGCGTGCAACTGGTAGGTGACGACCTGTTTGTCACCAACACCAAGATTCTCAAGGAAGGCATCGAGAAGGGCATTGCCAACTCGATCCTGATCAAGGTCAACCAGATCGGCACGCTATCGGAAACCTTCCAGGCCATCGAGATGGCCAAGCAGGCCGGCTACACTTCGGTGATTTCGCACCGCTCGGGCGAAACCGAGGACACCACGATTGCCGATCTGTCGGTGGCAACCAACGCCCGCCAGATCAAGACCGGTTCGCTGTCGCGTTCCGACCGCATGGCAAAATACAATCAACTGCTGCGTATCGAAGAAGAGCTCGGTGACACGGCAAGCTATCCCGGACGCGATGCCTTCCGCCAGCGCGGCTGATTCCAGCATATTCAGGCTGGGCGCACGCATCCGCAGACAGGGCTTGACCTGGGCGCTGGCTGTTGCGGTTATCTTGCTGCAATATCCGCTATGGCTGGGAGAGGGCGGCTGGTTGAAGGTGCGTGAACGTGCGCACACAATTCGGTCTCAGCAGACGCTGAACCAGCGTCTGCAAATGCGCAATGCAGGCTTGCTGGCTGAACTCGGCGACCTCAAGCAGGGGCGTGACGCCATCGAAGAGCGGGCGCGCAATGAACTGGGCATGATCGCGCCGGATGAATGGTTCGTCCGGGTGGTGGCGGCCCACTCCGTGCAGTCGGGAAAAATGAATGAGTGATTTGCAGATCTGGTTGCTGGTGATAGGCGTGGCTGTCGTCGTGGCGGTTCTGGTGTTCAATTGGACTCAGGAGCGCCGTTTCCGCAAACAGGCTGACGCGGCTTTTCAAGCGCCAATGGGTGATGCGTTGATGGAATCGGGTGTTGTCCCGCGCGAAACGTACAACCGGGTGGAGCCCGCACTGCGGGAGCAGGGTTTCGGTGACGATGAGGCGGGTGCAGGCAGGACAAGCGGTGAGCCGCATGTGCGCATGGATGCCGACATGCGGTCGGATGATGGGCCCGCCGACGCAGAAGACATGGCATCCACCCCGAGTGCGGTGATGACTCCGGCCACGCCTGTTTCATCACGTGTCACCAGTTCACCCGCGATGGTGTCGCCCGCGCCTTACGATGAACTGATTGAATACCGGGTCCGTATGGGTGGTGAAGACATTTCAGCCGGTGTGTTTGCTGATGCCTACAATCACGTGCGCACGCTGGGCAAGACCGTGCGCTGGACCGGTTTGCCGCTTGACGCAAGCGCATGGGAAGAAGTTCAGCCGTGGCGTGACGCACACTATCAGCAAATAGTCGTCACCTTGCAGCTGGCCGACCGTAACGGCGCCGTGCTGGGCGATCAACTGTTCGCACTGTGCAACTCGCTGCAGACTGTGGCGCGTGCCCATGGCATGCAGGTGGCCTGTGATGATGTCGCCGATGCGCAGGAGCGCGCACAGGCCATTGACCGCTTCTGTGTCGATGTCGATGTCTTGATTGGCTTGAACGTGGTGGCAAGAGGCGAGGGCGCGGTGAACCTGACGCGTATCGTGCGCGAGGCCGAAGGCAATGGCATGGTGCTGGGCGTGGACGGCGTGTTCCAGTTTCTCGACAGCCGCGGCGAGCCGCTCTATGCGCTCTGTAACCATGATGCCGAACCCTTCAGTCCGACTGTTGTCGAGGGGCAGGCCTCGCAGGGCGTGACGCTGCAGTTCGATGTGCCGCGTGTGCCGGATGGCCTCAAAGTGTTCGATGGCATGGTGGGATTCGGCCGCAAGCTGGCTAATGAAGTCGGCGGCATTCTGGTGGACGACAATCTGCGCCCATTGACCGATACCGGCATCGAAAAAATCCGCACTCAACTCACGCACATCTACGAGCGCATGGAAGCACGCGGCGTACCGTCCGGGTCGAGGCGGGCACTGCGTCTGTTTTCCTGATGGCCTCACCCGAAGTCCTGGCCCGCGCAACCGCGCTGCGTCAGGAAATCGAGCAGCATAATCACGCGTATTACGTTCTCGATCAACCGATCGTTCCCGATGCGGAATACGATCGGCTGTTCCGTGAACTGCAGGCGCTCGAAGCCCGATACCCCGAGCTCGTCACCCCGGATTCACCAACACAGCGTGTAGGCGGCAAACCGCTTGATGCGTTTGCCAAGGTGCGCCATGCCGTACCGATGCTGTCGATTCGCACCGAAACGGATACCGAAGCCAGCGGCGCGCAAGCGTTTGATGCACGGGTACGCAAGGAGCTTGGCTTGTCTGCAGCCGATCCGTTGGTCGAATATGCCGCTGAACTGAAATTCGATGGTCTGGCAATCAATCTGCGCTACGAACACGGCTTGCTGGTACAGGCGGCCACGCGTGGCGACGGCGAAACCGGCGAGGATGTCACCCAGAATATTCGCACGCTGCATGGCATTCCGCTGCGCCTGCAGGCTGAAGCGCCCCCCGCTGTTCTGGAAGTGCGGGGCGAAGTTTTCATGCGGCGCGATGACTTCGAGCGCTACAACACAAAGCAGCGCGAAGCCGGCAAGCCTACCCTGGTCAATCCGCGTAACGGCGCGGCTGGTAGTATCCGTCAGCTTGACCCGGCCATGGCGGCCCAAAGGTCGTTGTCATTTTTTGCGTATGGGCTGGGCGAGGTGCAGGGCTGGAATGATGCACCATGCACACATGGCGCTACGCTTGATGCGCTGGCAAACATGGGCGTACCTGTGTGCAAGGAGCGCATCATCGGATCAGGGGCGGCTGCGTTGATTGCCTTTCACGATGACATCGCGGCACGGCGCGACACCCTGCCGTTCGACATCGACGGCGTGGTGTACAAGGTCAATACACACGAGCTGCAGCGTGAGCTGGGTTTTCTGACGCGTGAACCGCGCTGGGCCGTGGCGCACAAATATCCGGCGCAGGAGCAACTCACCACGGTGCTTGGCATCGAGGTCCAGGTGGGGCGCACCGGCGCACTCACTCCGGTGGCGCGGCTGGCGCCGGTATTTGTGGGTGGCGTCACCGTCACCAATGCCACCCTGCACAATCAGGACGAAATTGACCGCAAGGATGTACGGGTGGGTGACACCGTAATCGTGCGGCGTGCCGGTGATGTCATTCCCGAGGTGGTCGCGACGGTGATTGAACGGCGCCCTGATCCCGAGCCGCCCCGTTTCAATATTCTGGAAATTTATCCGGTGTGCCCGGAGTGCGGCTCGCATGTGGTGCGACTGGAGGGCGAAGCCGCTGTGCGCTGTACCGGTGGCCTGGTGTGCCCGGCCCAGCGCAAGCAGGCCCTGCTTCATTTTGCGGGCCGCCGCGCGATGGACATCGAAGGCCTGGGCGACAAACTGGTCGATCAACTGGTCGAGCGTGGCCTGGTGCATACACCGGCCGATGTCTATGGGCTGAATCTGGACACGCTCGCGGGGCTGGAACGCATGGCAGAGAAATCGGCAACCAACCTGATTGCAGCGGTCGAGGCGAGCAAGGCCACCACGTTGGCGCGATTCATTTTTGCACTGGGCATCCGCAATGTTGGCGAAACCACCGCCAAGGATCTGGCCCGGCATTTTGGCGCGCTGGACAAGCTCATTGCTGCAGCGGAGGCTGATCTGTTGGCCGTGCGTGATGTCGGACCGATCGTCGCGCAATCCATCATCCAGTTTTTTGCCGAGCCGCATAACCTTGAAGTGATGAACTCGCTGTGGGCAGCGGGGGTGCGCTGGCCGGAGTCTGCCGGAATGTCGCAATCGGCTGGTATCCTTACAGGCCAGACGCTGGTGCTGACGGGCACCTTGCCGACGCTGACGCGTGAAGCAGCCAAGGAGAGGATCGAAGCCGCCGGTGGCAAGGTGGCCGGATCCGTATCAAAAAAAACTGCTTATGTGGTGGCAGGCGAAGAAGCCGGCAGCAAACTGACTAAAGCGCAGGAACTCGGCGTGAGCATCCTCGACGAAGCCGGCCTGCTGGCTCTGTTGGCGTCGGATAACAATAACGAGCAACACCATTTGGATTTGTAAACCAAAGGACACCAGGAAGAGATATGCAGAAAGTAACAAAAGCCGTATTCCCCGTCGCAGGACTGGGCACCCGTTTTCTGCCCGCAACCAAGGCGAGCCCGAAAGAAATGCTCCCCATCGTCGACAAGCCGCTGATTCAGTATGCGGTTGAAGAGGCGATGGATGCGGGCATTACTGACATCATTTTCATCAGCAGTCGCACCAAGCGCACCGTCGAAGATCATTTCGACAAGGCGTACGAACTGGAAACCGAACTGGCTGCACGCGGCAAGAATCGTGTGCTGGAACGGGTGCAGTCAATACGTCCGGCCGGGGTCAATTTCATCTATATCCGTCAGGCTGAGGCGCTTGGGCTCGGCCATGCCGTGTTGTGTGCACAGCCGGTAGTCGGCAATGAACCTTTCGCGGTCATCCTCGCCGACGACCTGATCGACGGCAATCCACCGGTGATGAAGCAGATGGTCGATCAATACGACTTTTACCAATGCTCGGTGCTGGGCGTACAGGAGGTTGCACCACAGGACACTGCGGCCTATGGCATTGTCGATGCCACCTCGCTGGAAGAGCGGGTGTCGCGGGTAAATGCCATTGTCGAAAAACCCAAACCCGAAGACGCCCCCTCCACGCTGGGCGTGGTTGGCCGCTACATTCTCACGCCGCGTATTTTTCACCACATCCGGAACCTCAAACCCGGTGCAGGCGGCGAACTGCAACTCACCGATGCAATTGCCGCATTGCTGATCGAGCAGCAGGTGCTGGCGTATGCATTTGACGGGGTGCGCTACGATTGCGGCAGCAAGTTTGGCTATCTGCAGGCGACAGTGGAATACGCGCTGAAGCACGCCGAGGTCCAGGAAGAGTTTGCGGCGTATCTGAAAAATCGCATCTGTTGAGAAGCTGGGGCTTTACACAATGTGAAGCGCCCGCTCCGGAATCGCTGGATGGCCCAATTCTTCCAGCCAGGCATCCAGTTTTTCATCTGACATGGGTCTGCCCATAAAGTAGCCCTGTGACTGGTCGCACCCGAGGATGCTCAGGAGGTCCCAGACCTCCTGGGTTTCCACGCCTTCGGCGGTGACATTGAGCCCCAGGTTGTGGGCAAGGTCTATGGTGGAGCGCACGATCACGGCGTCGTTTTCGTTCACTTCCATGTCCGTCACAAAAGATTTGTCGATTTTCAGTTCGTCGACCGGCAGGCGCTTGAGATAGGCGAGCGAGGAATAGCCGGTACCAAAATCGTCGATCGCAAGTTTTACCCCCATGCGGTCAAGTTCGGTGAGGATGGCGAGGCTATCGTTCGGGTTGGACATGACTGCGCTCTCGGTAATCTCTAGGGTGAGATGCTTCGGATTGACGCCGCTTTCCACGAGCAGTCTGTGAATGCTGGCAGGCAACGCCATGTCATGCAGGTTCCGTGCGGAGAGATTGACGGCCATGTTCAGCGGATAGCCCCGTTGATGCAAAGCAGCCTGCCGGGCCAGTGCGGACTTGAGCACCCAGAGGGTGAGCGGGTCAATCAGGCCCGCTTCTTCCGCCAGCGGGATGAAGGCATCGGGTGTCAGAAAGCCACGCTGCGGATGATTCCATCGCACCAGCGCTTCCAGCCCCACAATACGCTGATGGCGGTGCTCGATTTGTGGCTGGTAATGCAGGCAAAGCTGATCTTTCTGGATGGCTTCACGCAGTTCACTCTTGAGCGAAAGATCGTCGCGACTGGTGACTTCCTGATCCGGGGAATACAGCGCGTAGCCCTGCCCGGAACGCTTTGCCACGTACATCGCGATGTCGGCACACCGCAGCAGGCCGTTGGCATCACCGCATTGGGAAGGGTAAAACGAGCACCCCAGGCTTGCGCCAAGGTCGATACTCTGGTTTTGCCAGAGGAATGGCTGGTCGATGGAAGCGAGGATCTTGTTTGCGATCAATGCAGCATCTTGTGGCTCCAGGTCGTCTATCAGCAGGACATATTCGTCTCCACCCAGACGCGCCACCGTATCCTCGGCGCGTATTGCCGCTTTCAAACGGCGCCCCACTTCACGCAGCACGTCATCGCCGACGTCGTGACCCAGGGCGTCGTTGACCTCCTTGAACCGGTCCAGATCTATCAACATCACGCCAAATGAAGCTGCTTTGCGTTTGGAAGACTCGATCGCATGTTCGAGCCGGTCATGCAACAGCGAGCGGTTGGGCAAACCGGTCAGCAGGTCGTACATGGCCTGGATTTTGAGCTGTCCGGCCTGGCGCGCTACCCGCTGGCTGACAAATCCGGCGATCATGATCCCTATCAGCAATGCTGCGCTACCCAGCCACAGCATCAGGTCGCGCACGCGGGTGTAGGACTGCTCGGCATACTGCACTGCGGTAGCGGTCTGCTTGCGCTGCAATTCAAGCATGAGGTCGACCTGTTCGGCGATGAGACGTTGTCGTGGCATGGCCACGTTGCGAATGAACTCGAAGACTTCTGTCGGATTGTCGTTGAAGGTGGACATATCCATGATCGCCTGCACTTCAGACCCTGCTGCGCGGGTCATATTGAAGATTCTGGCCAGAATTTCGCGTTCTTCCGGGCTCAGCGGCATGCTCTCCAGGCGCTCCCGTGCCTTGGCATAGCGTGTGGCCTGGATGTTGGAGCGCTGGATCTCGGCATCCTTGTCGAAGGGGTCGGTGATGCTGGGGAGGGTGTGCATGGAGATCGCGCGCTCGCGTAGCGCACTGTGCATTTCCGTTGCCAGTTCGATCTTGACGTTGTTGTTCTGGGAGATGTCCTTCAGATGCTGGTTGGCTTTGGCCACATAACGCAAACCGATTGCACTGAGCGCAACCATCAGGGCAAGCACCACCACAAATCCAGTCCCGATCCGGGCACCTATCCCAAGGTGCTGTGCGTGCTGTTTCATGGATGGGGTCGGTTATCTAATCTTGATTGGAAAGCAGGTAATAGATTGAGTATCGGCACGAAAAGCGTTTCCTTTAAAGGCGCTGAGACATTCAGACGGAATCACGCGTTTGCGATCAGACAGACATGCCGTGCAGCCAGACTGCCGCTTCGAGGGCGTCGCCCGCCCCCATGCCCTGCCCCAGCAAGGCGGCCACCAGTCCGGTGAGGCGGTCGCCCGAACCGGCCTGGGCGAGCCAGGGGCCACCGCTGGTGTTGATGGCATAGCGCCCATCCGGGTGGGCGATGACCGTGCCTGCGCCTTTCAACGCAATATCCGCACGATAGTGCAGGCTCAGATTGTGGGCAGCCTCGATGCGGTTTGCCTGAATATCGGCCGTCGTTACGCCAAACAGGCGGGCAGCCTCGCCGGGGTGGGGGGTGAGCAGGGTGGGATGCGGGCGCTGAGCGGCCAGTTTGGCCAATATGGGATCGCTGGCCAGCAGGTTCAGTGCGTCGGCATCCAGCACCAGCGGGCAGGGGATAGTCAACGCCGTTTCCAGCAGCGCATGGGCACGCGGGCTTTGCCCCAGGCCGGGGCCGATCGCCAGCACACTGAGGGGCGTGCTCAACAGCCGCTCCGGCACGGCAAACATCAGCCGCGGTTCGCCATGATCGACCACGATGCGGTCATCCAGTGTACCCAGGGTGACGCTGCCCGCCCCCTGCTGCAAGGCCGCGCGTCCGGCGATCAGGCAGGCGCCCACCATACCGTGGTCACCGCCGATTATGCCGACATGGCCATACGTGCCTTTGTGACTGTTGTGTGCACGTGGTGGCAGGTGATGGCGGTTTTCCAGTTGCGTCAGTGCGATGCCGGGTGTCTCGGGCGATGTCATGGGCATGACGCCCAGCGTGTCGAGATGCAATTCGCCGACGTGATCCGGCCCGTCCCCGGTGAGCAGGCCAGGCTTGAGGCCAAGAAAGGTCAGCGTGTGATCGGCGCGTAGCACGCACCCCCGAATCCGGCCCGTGTCGCTGTCAAGACCACTTGGCACGTCGAGCGCCAGTTTGGCGCAGGCCAGTCCATTGGCCTGCGCAATCCAGCGTGCGTCATCCCTGATGATGTCACGCGTCAGGCCCACCCCAAACAGGCCGTCGACCACCAGGCTGTATCGCTGTGGCGCGGGGAGGTCGGCCAGGATGGTTCCGCCACTTTGAAGCCAGGCTTTCCAGGCGCGTGCGGCATCCGCAGGCAAGCGGGCAGGATCGGCACGGCTCACGACGACGACGCGGAATCCCTGAGTCGAAAGATGGCGGGCGGCGACCAGGGCGTCGCCGCCGTTGTTTCCCGGCCCGGCCAGGATCAGGACAGGTTCGCCTGATTCGCTGGCCAGGCTGCCTGCCAGTTCAGCCGCCGCAGTGCCGGCCCTTTCCATCAGGACATCGTGGGGATGCGCTTTCGTCCATGTTTGCTCGCTGACACGGATGTCGGCGGCCATGAATAGCGGCGGAGAGACGAATGAAAATGGTGTGGTCAGCATGGGGTCGGGGCTATCAATCGTTGGGGCGTTGTAAGCATCTTAGCTTTGGCGTGGCTTTGTTGCGACTGACTTGTGGCGGTGGCTGGCGGCTTGTAAGCCCTGTTGGGTGAGCTATTCTGAGACTATCCGGATGTTTACAGGGGTGCCGCATGGATGCCCGTAATCACACATCAGCAGGTGCGCCCGTGGCACAGTGTTCTGATGAAGAGGGCTGCACGGTCGTGAGTTGCGAGGTCTGTCTGCAGGAAATACCGGCCGACTCGGTCAAACAGGCGGATGCTCAGGACTATGTTCATCATTTCTGCGGCCTGAATTGCCTCGATGTCTGGCGGAAACAGGCTCTATTGCGTCAAAAAGCCAACCCGACAAGCTAGCGCGGCGGGACGCCCTGATCGGCTAAAATAGCGTCTTTGCCTGTTTGCAAAGACGCACATGTCTTCCATCGTATCGCTCCCCGGCAGTGCCGCACTGTCCTCCTTCCGTATTGAAAAAATCCGCCAGGAAGCTGCCCGTCTCGGGGTTTCCCTGGGCGAGTTGACCGCGCGTTACTGGCATTTTCTGGAACTGGACGGCGAACTGGATGCCGCTGCCGAACAGCAGCTCGCCAGGACGCTGGATTATGGTTTGCCGACAGACCATCCTGCAGCAAACGAGGTGCAGCTTGTCGTCACGCCGCGCCCGGGCACGATTTCACCGTGGTCCTCCAAGGCAACGGATATTCTCAGGAACAGCGGCATTTCGGTGTTGCGTCGGATCGAGCGCGGGGTGGCGTACCGTGTCTGCGACCCGCAGGGCGCTGTGCTGTCGGGACAGGTTCTGGTCGCGGTGTTGCCATTACTGCACGACCGCATGACTGAAACCGTGATGGACTCGCTGGCAAGTGCAGAGGCGCTGTTTCAGCATGTGCCGCCGCGTGAGTTGACCTCGGTCGATGTGCTGGCGGGCGGCCGCGCCGCGCTGGAAGCGGCCAACCGCGAACTCGGCCTCGCGCTGTCGGACGACGAGGTCGAATACCTGGTCGACAACTTCACCCGCATCGGGCGCAATCCCACCGACGTCGAACTGATGATGTTCGCGCAAGCCAATTCGGAGCACTGCCGCCACAAGATCTTCAACGCCGCCTGGGTGATTGACGGCGAAGCACAGGCGAAATCGCTGTTCGGCATGATCCGCGACACCCATGCTGCCCATCCCGCGGGTACGGTGGTGGCGTATTCGGATAATTCCTCCGTCATCGAAGGTGCGCAGATCGACCGCTTCTACCCGCACGCCGACGGCAACTACGCCTACAGCAGCGAGCTCACCCACGTGCTGATGAAGGTCGAGACGCACAACCACCCGACTGCGATCTCGCCCTTCCCCGGCGCGGCGACCGGCAGCGGCGGCGAGATCCGCGACGAGGGCGCGACCGGCATCGGTTCCAAGCCCAAGGCCGGCCTGTGCGGCTTCTCGGTGTCCAACCTCAACATTCCCGGCTACGCCCAGCCGTGGGAAACGGGCGCCTACGGCAAGCCCGAGCGCATCGTCACCCCGCTCGCGATCATGCTCGAAGGCCCGATCGGCGCGGCGGCGTTCAACAACGAATTCGGCCGCCCCAACCTGGCCGGCTATTTCCGCACGTTCGAAGAAACGGTCGCCGGGCAGCGGCGCGGCTATCACAAGCCCATCATGCTGGCTGGCGGTGTCGGCAGCATCCGCGCCGATCACGTCGACAAGAAAATGCTGCCCACCGGCACGCTGCTGATCCAGCTGGGCGGCCCCGGCATGCTGATCGGCCTCGGCGGCGGTGCCGCCTCGTCGATGGACACCGGCGCCAACGCAGCCGATCTGGATTTCGATTCGGTGCAGCGTGGCAACCCGGAAATGGAACGGCGTGCGCAGGAGGTCATCGACCGCTGCTGGCAGCTGGGCGAGGCCAATCCGATTCTGTCGATCCATGACGTGGGCGCCGGCGGCTTGTCGAACGCGCTGCCTGAGCTGGTGCATGGTGGTGGCCGTGGCGGGCGCTTCGAACTGCGGGCTGCGCCATCGGAGGAATCCGGCATGTCGCCACGCGAAATCTGGTGCAACGAGGCGCAGGAGCGTTATGTGCTGGCGATTCCGCCGGATCGTATCGGCGAATTCCGTGCGATCTGCGAGCGTGAGCGCTGCCCGTTCGCGGTGCTGGGCGAAGCCATTGAAGACAACCACCTGCTGGTCACCGACAGCCATTACCAGAATGCGCCGGTTGATGTGAGCCTTGATGTGATTCTGGGCAAGCCGCCCAAGATGACGCGCGACGTGGTGCATCAGGCTGCCGTGCCGGCGCCACTGGCACTGGAGGGAATCGACCTGAAGGAGGCAGTTTATCGTGTGCTGGCGATTCCGGGCGTGGCATCGAAGATGTTCCTGATTTCCATCGGCGATCGCACGGTTGGTGGCCTCACCGCGCGTGACCAGTGTGTCGGGCCGTGGCAGATGCCGGTGGCGGATTGTGCGATCACCCTGGCGGGTTATCAAACGACGCAGGGCGAAGTGTTTTCCATCGGTGAGAAAGCGCCGCTGGCCCTGATTGATGCAGCAGCATCGGGCCGCATGGCGGTTGTCGAAGCGCTCACCAATCTGGCAGCGGCACGGGTGGAGGGTCTTACGCAGGTGAAACTGTCGGCCAACTGGATGGCCCCGGCCGGGCATCCGGGTGAAGATGCCGCGCTGTTCGACACCGTGGCCGCCGTCTCGAATTATTGCCAGGCATTGGGGGTCTCGATCCCGGTCGGTAAGGATTCGATGAGCATGAAAACCGTGTGGGATGCCGACGGTGAAAAAAAATCGGTGACCTCGCCAATTTCGCTGGTGATCTCGGCTTTTGCCAACACGCCGGATGCAACTGCGCACCTCACGCCGCAGTTGCGACCTGACGTTGGTGACAGCGATCTCATCCTGATCGATCTGGGTCTGGGAAAAAACCGCCTCGGTGGATCGAGTTTTGCCCAGGCCTACAAGCAGGTGGGTGACCGCTGCCCGGATGCGCCCGCCGCTACGGCACTGAGCGCATTTTTCGACACCGTGCAGGCGTTGAATGCAGATGGCAAGTTGCTGGCTTATCACGACCGCTCCGACGGCGGGCTGTTCGCTACATTGTGTGAAATGGCGTTTGCCGGCCATTGTGGGATAGATCTGGACATGGACGAATTGTGTCTTGGCCAGATTCGTCACGAAGTCGAGAACGAAGGGTTGCCGGAGCCTGGGAAACTGGACGAATCCGGTTATTCCTCGCGCGTTTTCAATGTACTGTTCAACGAAGAGGCCGGTGCGGTGTTGCAGGTTCGGCGCAGTGACATGCAGAGCGTGATGCAGGCCTTCATCGATGCCGATTTGCGCGGCGAGTTTTACGTCATTGGTCACGTCAACACGCTGGATCGCGTGCGTGTGCTGCGCGAGGACAAACTGGTGCTGGATGAAGCGCGCATCGATCTGCAGCGTGCGTGGGCGCGCACCAGCTACGAAATGGCGAAGCTGCGCGACAATCCTGTCTGTGCCGAACAGGAGTTCGCCAGCCATGCTGATGCTGCCGATCCGGGCCTGCACTATGCCTTGAGCTTCGATGCCCAGGAGGATGTCGCGGCGCCCTTGATTGCCAGCGGCAAGCGCCCGCGCGTCGCGGTGCTGCGCGAACAGGGCGTTAATGGCCAGGTTGAAATGGCGGCGGCATTCGATGCGGCGGGCTTTGCCGCAGTGGATGTGCACATGAGCGACATCCTCTCGGGGCGGGTGAACCTGGGCGATTTCACCGGTTTGGCGGCATGCGGCGGCTTCAGTTACGGCGACGTGCTGGGCGCAGGCGGGGGCTGGGCCAAGTCGATCCTGTTCAATCCGCGCGCGCGTGATCAGTTTGCGACCTTTTTTGGCCGTGCCGACACGTTTGCCCTGGGCGTGTGCAACGGTTGCCAGATGATGAGCCAGTTGCATGACCTGATTCCCGGAGCAGATGCCTGGCCGCGTTTCGAACGCAACGTATCCGAACAGTTTGAAGCCCGTTTCTCGCTGGTCGAGGTGTTGGCATCGCCCTCGATTTTCCTTGCCGACATGGCCGGCTCGGTGATGCCGATCGCAGTGTCGCATGGCGAAGGCCGGGTTGTTTTCCGTGATGACGCGCATGCGGGCCTGGCCTTGTCCACGCTGCGCTATGTCGATCATCATGGTGCGCCGACCGAAACCTATCCATTGAATCCGAATGGCTCGGCAGCAGGGCTCACTGGCTTTACCACGGCGGATGGCCGCTTCAGCATTCTGATGCCGCATCCCGAGCGCGTATTCCGTGCCGCACAACTGTCGTGGCGGCCTGATGGCATGGCCGGCGCGGCACCCTGGCTGCGGATGTTCCGTAACGCGCGGTGTGCGGTTGGGTGATATGTGCTGAATATGCGAAAATGACGGGCTTTGCTGCACTGAAACCCGGCTATTCCGGGCTTTGAACCCTTGCCATGAATGCTCCCGAAAACCTCCTGACCGATGACCATCTGCGTGCGCGCGTAAAACTGCTGGGCACCTTGCTGGGTCAAGTGGTGCTGCAGTTTGCTGGCGAAGACGTGTTTGAAGCAGTGGAAACCCTGCGGCGCGGTTTTGCCGAACTGCAACAGCAGGAAGATCAGCAGCGCCGCACTGAATTGATGACCATGATTGACGCCATGCCGGCTGAAAAGGTCGAATTGGTGGTACGTGCGTTCTCCAGCTATTTCAAACTGGTCAATGTGGCAGAAGAAAGCTTTGCGCATCGCAACCGCCGTTTCATGCTGTCGCATGGCATGACGTTGTGGGAGGGGTCGTTTGATCGGACTCTGGCCGACCTCAAGGCACAGGGTATGTCGGCGAATGCCTTGCAAAGCATGGTCAACCGTCTGCACTATGCGCCGGTGTTTACCGCACACCCCACGGAAGCGCGCCGCCGCGCGGTAATGGAAAGCATGCGCCGCGTGTTTTTGCTGTGCGACCAGTTGTATGACCCCACTTTGGGGGTGAATGACCAGCGCGATCTGGAAACCCAGCTGGCTGCCGAAATTCAGGTGGTCTGGCGTACCGATGAACTGCGCACGGCCAAGCTCGAGGTGCACGATGAGGTGCGCAATGGCTTGTATTACGTGCGTGAAAGCCTGTTCGAGGCTGTGCCGAGAGCGTATTTGTTTTTCGAAAAAGCGCTGCGCAAGCATTTTGGTGTGAACGCGGATGGTGTGGCGCCGGTCAAGGTGCCGAGCTTTATCCGTTTTGGTTCGTGGATCGGCGGCGATCGCGACGGCAATCCGTTCGTGACGGCGGAGGTCACCGAGTGGACCGTGCACACCCAGATGCAGGCAGCACTGGATGAGTACCGCCTGCGCGTGCGGGAATTGCGGCAGACCCTGACGCACAGCAGCGGCTGGTGTACCCCGTCAGCCCCCTTCATGGAACGACTGTCTGAATACGAGGCCGAATTTGGCGAGCAGGTGTTTCGCGGTACCGCCGTGCAGATATACAGCCGCGAGCCTTACCGCCGCATGGCTGCGATCATGCTGGCGCGACTGGATGCCAACCTGTCCTACATTCACCAGTGCCTGGCCGATGTCCCAAGTTTTGTCTCGCATCTGGCGTATGAAAATGCACCTGCTTTCCTCGACGACCTGTATCTGCTGCGCGATTCGCTGATCAGTCATGGCGATCGTATTGTCGCCATGCAGGGTCTGCAGGCCCTGATTCGCCTGGTCGAAAGTTTCGGCTTTCATCTGCTGCAACTGGATGTTCGCCAGGAATCAACGGTGCATACGCGCGCGGTCGCCGAGGTGCTGCATCAGATTGATCATGATTTCGACTATGCCGGCGCTTCCGAACCCGAACGGCTAAAGCGGCTGGCTGCCTGGATCGGCCACATTGACCCGATAACCGTGAATGACGACGTACTGGGCGACGAAGCCCGTGAAGTCGTTGCGGTGTTCCGGCGCATGGCCAAGTTGCAGGCCGAGGTGGGCGATGAAGTCTTTGGTACCTATGTGATCTCGATGACACACAGTGCGTCGCATGTGATGGAAGTGATGCTGCTGGCGAGGTTGGTCGGCTTGTGCGGTCACAACGGGCGCGACTGGCACTGCCGTATCCAGGTTGCACCGCTGTTCGAGACGGTGGAAGACCTGCAGCACAGCGAATCCATTCTTGACCAGTTGCTGTCGAACAAGATCTACCGTGCGCTGGTTGCCGCTAATGGCAACCACCAGGAGGTCATGCTCGGCTATTCGGACTCGTGCAAGGACGGCGGTATTCTGGCGTCGAACTGGAATCTGTATCAGGCCCAGCTTTCCATCATCGCGCTGACCCAGCATTACGGTGTCGAATGCCGCTTGTTCCACGGCCGCGGCGGCACGGTCGGACGCGGTGGTGGCCCCACCCATGACGCCATTCTGTCGCAACCCCCCGGCACGGTGAATGGCGAGATCAAGTTCACCGAACAGGGCGAGATGCTGTATTACAAATACAGCAAACCCGAAACCGCCACCTATGAAATCGGCATGGGTGTGACCGGTCTGCTCAAGGCCAGCGCCACTGCACTCGCCTCCAGCGATGTGCGCTATCCGCAGGATTATCTCGACTGGATGCGCGATATCGCTGCCGCAGGTGAGATCGCTTACCGGGCGCTGATCGGGATGCCGGGCTTCATCGATTATTTCTATGAAAGCACGCCGGTCACCGAAATCGGTCTGTTGAATATCGGCAGCCGTCCGTCGCACCGCAAGAAGGCTGATCGTTCGCTATCGTCAATCCGGGCTATTCCCTGGGTGTTTGGCTGGGCGCAGTCGCGCCATACACTGCCTGCCTGGTATGGCATCGGTAGCGCATTGCAGAATTTTATCGAGAAGCAGCCGAATGGCCTGGCGAACCTGCAGGCGATGTGTCGGGAATGGCCGTTCTTCCGCAGTTTGCTGTCCAATGTGCAGATGGCCCTGACCAAGGCCGACATGGAAATTGCCGAGGAATATGCACGCTTGTGCGAGCACCCCGATACCATGCTGGTCTACCGTGCGATAGCGGACGAGTACGCGCTTACCGTGGCAGGGGTCAAGCAGGTTGCGCAGATTGAATCCATGTTGGAGGACAACCAGCCTCTGATGTTGTCGATTTCGCGCCGTCGTTCCTACATTGATCCGATCAACCACATCCAGGTTCGCTTGTTGCAGCGTTACCGCTCTGGAAGCGTGTGGGAGTCCGAACAGGAACTGTGGCTGACGCCGCTGAAGCGTACGATCAATGCCATTGCTGCAGGGATGCGCAATACGGGATGAGCATGGGAAACAGCAAGGACGCCACGTCCCAGAATCAACCGAAGCGCCGTTTGCTGATCGTCTCGGCGGTCGTGAATGCGGTACTGGTGGTGTTGGTGTGCGGCCTGGTGTTGTATGCCTTCATGATCAACGTCGATCTGGGCGACGTGAAACGACGCCTGTCGAAAGAAGTTGAAACGCACCAGCAGGCTGAGCGCTATCTGATCGAGACCCGCAACCAGTTGACCGACAGCCTGCGCGAGATCGAGCAACTGAAAGCGCAACTCGCCTACAAGGAAACGGATTATCAGGCGACGGTGTCTGCCAAGGTGGCGTTGCCGGTGGTCATCAATTTCCGTTCGTCGATGCTGGGCAAGGGGCTGGTTGCCGTGATCGAGAACACCAGCGATCGCTATCTCACGGTTGTCCTGAGCGTGCGCAATCCCACTCTGTCAGTTGCCAAGCGTTTCAAACTCAATCTTGAGCCCCACTCCGGCACTGATTTTGGTCATCTGGAAGGCTGGCAGTTTGCGGCGGGCGACGAAGTGGGCATGTTCAACGATGAATTCAGCGCACTGAAAATTACTGTGCCGTGACGCCCGCTTGTGGCCGGCGCAGCTTGAGGCCCAGCAGCGCAGGCATCAGCAGCAATTCAAACACCTGACCCGCGAACAGCCCCACGGCGCATAGCGTGCCGAAGTGGGCGGTAGGCCGGAAGTCGGACAGCCCAAGCAGGCTGAACTGGGCAATCAGCACGATCGAGATCGCAATGACTGCGCGCCCGGAGCTTTCCACGCTGCGGATGATGGCGAACACCGGGCTGACGCCGTTGTGGATGCGGTGCAGGTAGCCGTGATACAGATGGATCGTGTCATCTACCGTAATCCCGAGGATGACGCCCGCAATTAACACCGTCGCCACATCCAGTGCGATTCCCGTCGAACCCATCACGACAAAAATGAAGAATAGCGGAGCCAGATTCGGCACCAGACAGATCAGTCCCCCGCGCAACGAGTGGAACAACAGTGCCATCAACAGCAGGATTTGTATGAATGCCGCGCTGAAACTCCGAACCTGGCCATCAACAATGCGGTCTTCCTGATCCGAGAACAGTTTGCCGAAGCCGGCAAACTCTGTCTGGATGCCTTCAATAGGATGACTGGCGAGGTGGGCGTGTATGCGATCAATCACACGGCTGATTTCGTTGGCGCCATGCACGTTGAGATTGAGCGTGACTCGGCTGCGCTGGTATTCGCGGTTCACCAGTTCGTACAGGTCCTTGCCGTCATAAATGAGCAGAAGCTGTTCGATCTGCTTGCGGCTTGCCGGCAGGATGTCCGTGCCCTGTTCCTCGCCCTGGAAGGCGCGGTTCATCTCCTCGATCACATCTACCAGAGAAAAGCTGCGGTCGATTTCCGGTTGCGCTTCCAGCCAGGTCTGCAGTGCCTTGATCTGGGCTAGCCGGGCGGGGTTCTTCAGGCTGTCGCGTTCCGTGCCCGTGAGCACGATTTCCAGTCCGGTGATGCCCGATAGTGTGCTTTCCACCCGATCGGTGCTTCGACTGATGGTGTGATCCGGCGCAAAAAATTCGATCAGATTGGATTCCACTTTGACCTGCAGCACCAGGGGTATGGCCATCACTACCATCAGGGCCGTGGTGAGCAGTACCGCTTTTGCGTGCCTCAGGCTGAACACGGCTACGGCAGCGGCAATGCGACGTGCATGCGAGAAACCGGAACGGCGGCGTGGCCACCGGGGCGTATCCCATTTCAGCAGGATCGGCGGCACCAGGATAAACACCACGAGAAACACCATCAATGTACCGATAGCGCCGGACAGGCCAAATGCCTGCACGGGCGGTATGTCGACCCACAACAGACTCAGCAGGCCGGCACCGGTGGTCAATACATTGAAGAGGCCGGGCTTGAACGTGTCTTTCAACGCGCGCGCGATGCGCTGGGGCCGTGGCAGCAGCGCAATGCGTGCGCGTTGAATGGCGGCATACAGGTGGAGCAGGGTGGCCGTGGTGTAGGCCGCCATCAGGGTGGGGATCATCGCGGTGATCGGCGTGTAGGGCTGGCCGGACAGCACCAGTCCGGCCACGCTGACCGACACCACCATGCCCATGGCCAGCCCGCCTATCACAACCGGGCGAATTCGCCCCACGACCCACCACATCAAGGCCAGCCCGATGATGACGGTTAGTGGAATGAATGTTGCACTATCGCGCCAGATCGATTGCAGTTCCTCAACGGTTTGCGCCACCGTGCCGGCAGTGGCGGTGTGAATAGAGGACAGCTTTTCGGCCGCGATAGCAGCGTCAAGGGCGATCAGAATATCGCGCCGGGCAAGGCTTTCCTTCAGGATGATGGGGCGCACCACCAGGGCCACTGCGCGACCGTCGCGCGAGACGATCAGGCCCGGAGCCATGGCGTCGCTCAGCACGCGTTGTTTCCATTGCGCCGGCGTGCGCGTATCAAGACGTTTGGGGTCGACCAGCAGGGATACGGCAAAGCCATCGTCGGTGGCGTCGATGTGTTCTATCGTGGTCAGCGTCAGCACCCGGTCGACCGAGGGATGCTGCTCCATTTTTTGGGCGACCCGGTGCAACGCCGCCAGGAAATCCGGGCTGAACAGGTGATCGCCTTCGAACAGGGCGATCAGTGCGTCATCGGTGGGAAACTCGCGAAACAACGATTCGCGCAACTGGATGATGGGCGCATCGGGCGGCGAGTAGATGTCGCCCGAGTTGTTGAAATGAATCTTGAAAACAAAAGGCAAGGCGGCCAGTTGCAGACCGAGCAGGATGAACAGCGCCAGCCACGGCGACAGCATGGGGATGCGATCGCCGCTGAGCCAGGATTTCAGCCTCTGCATGAGTGGAACCCGGTCAGAACCTGGTGCGCAGTCCGAGCGTGACTAGAGAGTGGTCCTGATGGAAGCCGCCCAGCGTACGTGCCTCGCCGTCAAAATAATGCGCGGCAACATACAGTTCATGCGGTTCCCAGCCGACATAGCTGAGCTTGGGGCTGAGATAGAGGTCCCGCACGTTGAATCCGCTGGAAAAGCGCATCCCCGCCTTCCAGCGACCCTGGTTGAAGTTGGTCTCGATCTCGCCGTTGGCACCGTAATACTCCTTCAGTTCGAGAATGTTGCGATCGGTTTGCAGGGCGTGCGCCACCAGTTGCAGGTTGACGCGGGTTTCTCCACCACCAGGGAAGAATTCCATCACGCCGATCCAGTCGAGCGAACGCGTGCTGTCCATTGATGTGGTGGCGGCTAGGGTGACCGGCACATTGTCGGTATGGCCGGCTTCCATGCGCCAGGTGTAGCCGCTGCTCACCAGTTCGAAGTCGGCGCCGATGAAGTTGTTGAAGGGATGGACGGCGGTGAGCGCAGTTGCATCGACACGGTAATAAGGCAGTGATTGCCGGGTGCGTGCCAGGGTGATGCCAAAGTCGAATGGGTCGCCGGTCTTTGTCAGGCGCAGGGCGCCACCGCCACTGCCGTGTTCGTCCTCTTCGATGCGGGCGACGCCAATCAAGCCGGCAAGTGCCGGACTGGGGGCAATGCCGATGACCTGGCCGGTAGTGCGGTTGATCGGACTCCAGACACTGGCCACGTCCGGCAATTGCGCGCCGCGGAATATCGGCAGCCATACCGCGTCGAGTTTGTATTCGCCGAGGGTGTGTTCCCAGCGTGCCGCGAGTTGAGCACGGCGGCGGTCAGACAGGTCATCTAGAGAAAAACGGGTGAGGTCAACGCGGCTGACACGGTCGGCCAGCGGAATTTCATCGGCCCGGCCCCAGATGATGGTTTGCGCACCCAGCGTGAGCCGGGCATTGCCGCTGCGATAGCGCACGTACGTATCGCCAGTGTCGGCCAGCATTTCACGGTGGTTTGCAGGGCCGCCATCCTGGGTCATGCCGTCGAGCCGGGCGCCGACACGGAATTCCCAATCGCGGCTGGGCTGCCACAAGGCATAGATGCTGGTGCGCAGCGTGGAATAGGTGTCGGCTTCGGGCGCATCGAGCAGCGTTCCCGCTTCCAGCAGCAGATCGTCGACACCGAGCTTGAGTGAGGGCTGGAAACCGCGTGCCGTCGGCTTGCGGCTGCGTGCAGTGGGCGGCGGCAGGTCGTCGGCGGTGTTGATCAGGGGTACGGCTTGCTGGGCAGGTGAGTCGGCCGGGGCGGCTTCAGCGGGCACGGCACGCGGCTTGCGCGTAGTGGTGCGCGGTGGCGGCAAATCGTCCGCAGTATCCTGGGTGGTGATGCGTGGCGGCGGCAAGTCGTCCGCAGCGTAGATGGGCAGGGCGGCGAGCGAGAGGCTCACGGTCAGCAGCAGGTTTTTCATGGGCGATATTCCGATTCCAGGCTTTCGTCGGCGAGGGCTTGCGAAGTGAAGAGTTTGGCGGGTAGTTTCTGATCGTACAGGGCGACATCGACGACCATGCGTGTTTCGTGTCCGCTGGACAGGTCGATGATACGGCTGTCGGTCAGTGTCCAGTAGCCCTGGCTACGCTTTTTCCCGCGTAGCAGCCAGCGCTTGCTGGGTTTGGCGAGGTCGTTCTCGAAATAGTCCACGCGCAGCGAAATTGCCGTGGCAGGGTCGATCCAGTAGATGCGTTTGAGATACGCAGAATCGTCGGCATTGCGCGGCACGCTTTCGAGTACGTCACACAGAATGCCATTTTCGGTTTGCTTGCCGAGCAGGCGATGGCGGTCCTGGGACGGTTTGCGTTCCTGCAAATCCTCAAAATACAGGTCGGATCCAACGAAGCGTCCGCCTTTACGATCACTGGAAATGCGTCGTACCCGGTCGAGTGCCGGCAAATAAAGCCATTGATCTGTATTGCCATCAGCTTTGTCTATGCTGAGGAGGCCGGTTCCAGCAATATCTTCCGGGTCGAGAAAACGAATCAGATTGGCAGTTTCTCCGCCTGATTTGTCGAGGCGATAGGTGACAATTTCACGGATACGCGGCGCCCGGCCTTTTTCGGTGAGCACCATGCGCCCGAGCGTGGTAAGGTCGCGTCCGTTGGGGCGGTCATAGACTTTTTGCGCGAGATCCGACGCTTCGTCTGCATGTGCACCGGACGCGCCGAGCAGCAGGGCCAGCGCCAGGCAGAAAATGAGATGGAGGAACGTGCGCGGATAGGGCATGGGATATTCTGGGGGTCCTGAATACTCAACGGGTTGCAGGCCCGTAACTTTACCGCAAAATGGAACAAGCGCCCTGGCGTGGACCCGGACTGGATTTCAGGGGGGGCATATGATAAAAAGACGTGGGCATCCAATATTGGGGTGTCAGGAGATATCAGGATGACTTCAACAACCCTAGCGTTGCTTCAAAAATACAGCGTGCCTGGCCCGCGCTACACGTCGTATCCCACCGCACCGTATTTTCATACCGGGTTTGGCGAGACCGACTGGGCCGAGGCGCTGGCCGCACCGGCGCCCGATCGCGAGTTGTCGCTGTACGCCCATATCCCGTTCTGTGATTCGCTTTGCCACTACTGCGGCTGCAACATGGTGGCGACGCGCGACTACAGTAAAACCGTGCCCTACCTGGCGGCGCTCGACCGCGAAATGGCGCGTACTGCACAACTGGTCGACCCCAAGCGCGTGACGCACCAGTTGCACTGGGGCGGCGGTACGCCCACGTACCTGAATCCTGACGACATCCGTCGCCTGATGGCGATGATGCGGCAGTATTTCACCGTGGCCCCTGATGCGGAAATCAGCTGCGAAGCCGATCCGCGCGAACTCACGCGCGAGCACCTGGCAGCCTTGCGCGAATCCGGTTTCAACCGCGTGTCGTTCGGCGTGCAGGATATGGACCCGGCCGTGCAGAAGGCGGTCAACCGCGTCCAGTCCGAGGAACTGATCCGGCAAGTGATCGACTGGTCGCGCGAACTGGGTTTTTCCAGCATCAACCTCGATCTCATCGTCGGCCTGCCGAAGCAGACTGTCGAAAGCTTCAACCGCACACTGGAACGGGTGGTGGCGTGGGCCCCCGACCGGCTGGCGGTATTTGCCTATGCCCACGTGCCGTGGATGAAAAAGCACCAGCTTCTCATCCGCGACGCCGATCTGCCCGATCTGGCCGCTCGCCTGGGCCTGCAGCAGGCGGTGAACGATGCGCTAGGCGCGGCGGGCTACGTCAACATCGGCCTCGACCATTTCGCCCGACCCGACGACGAACTGGTGCGTGCGCAGCAGAACAAGACGCTGTGGCGTAATTTCCAGGGCTACACCACACACAAGGATAGCGACATCCTTGCCCTCGGCACATCCAGCATCAGTCAGACGGCCGACGTCTACATGCAGAATGAAAAGAACCTCAAGCGCTACCAGGAACGCGTTGCTGCAACCGGTTTTGCCGTCGAGCGCGGCGTCAGGCTCACCCGCGACGACCAGATCCGCCGCGCGGCCATCACCCGCGTGATGTGTGATCTCGAGCTCGATTTTGCTGCGTTTGGCGGCGAATGGGGTATTGCGTTCACTGACTACTTCGCCGACACGCTGGTCGATCTGCGCCCGCTGGCCGACGACGGGCTGGTGAATTTTGAAACCGGCAAAATCAGTGTCACCCCCACGGGACGCCTGTTCCTGCGCAACATCGGCATGTGCTTCGACCGCTATCTCAAGGAATCCTCCAGCGACAAGCCGCGTTACTCCCGTACCGCCTGAAAGAACTTGAACGCAATGTGACAGGAAGCCCATGATCCTGGGCTTCCTTTGTTTTTGGTTCGGTTTGCCATTCCTGAATTTAATGCGTTAGCCGGTAAGGTATCTGGCAGCCACCCTAACGTCATGTCTGAATATCAATTGCGCCAGTGGTGTGGCGGAATGGTCATCATTCTTCAGGTTGGTTCATTTTGTGTCTAACCATGACCAGCATGAAAAGGCCCATTCCGATAATGAACACAATGGTGAGCAGGCTCAGCAATCCAATCGGACTGCTGAACAACATATCAATTACGACATCCATTTCAGACTCCTCGTGTTTGAAGCATGGTTCAAGTTCCGGCCGCCAGTGTGACGGACTGGATGAACGGGGTGTGTAGTACGCCGGATAGCCGCCAGGTGGAAGCCGTGTCGGTGAGCATGGCGTGCCATTTGCCATCCGGCATGGCAGTCAACAATGCACGGTAATGACCATTTCCTGTATGGCTGAGCAGGAGTGTTTGATCCATGCCCTGACGGGTCGGGTGAGCCATCGTCATGGTAAGTTGATCCGGATAGGTTTTCAGGCGACCTGCCAGGGAGAGTGTGAGGATGTCATTTTCACGCTGCAGGGTGGCGGTCAGTGCCAGTGCCCGCGCGGTGTCATCACGCGCCAGTGTCTGGTTGATGGCCAGTCCGGCCTTGTAGTAATCACCGACCACCAGTCCGTCAGCGCTGGTGACTGCGATCCAGACCGTAGCCAGACCCGCGATGACGGCGGTGGCGGGCAGGCTCATGAGAAACCACGGCCACGGTTCGCGATACCAGGGTTTTGAATGTTGAGCGATATTCATGGCGCTATTCCTCATGGGAAATTACCGGTTGAAAAATTTGGTTGCGACGTCGTCCCTGATACGCGGATCGTCGGTGGCCTGTATCGTAAAGTTCACGGCAATGGAACGGCCTTTCAGATCGACTGGATCGGCGATCAGGCTGACGGGAAGCTCTATGGTTTGCAGTGGAGCGGCCGCGATTTCCTGTGCGGTGGTCACCACCTGCAGGCCGGGTATGCCCTGTGCCTGCAGGGTGTAGCGGTGGGCGTGGGTGTCCTTGTTGATGAGCTGCAGGCGATAGACATTTTCGATCATGCCTTCGTCGGTTTCTTTCGAGAGCGTTGCCCGATCGCGCACGACATCGACACGCAATGGCACCCGGGTTGCGAGGCTGTAGACGAAAGCACCGCCGATGGCCAGCATCAACGCGGAATAGATCAAGGTACGCGGGCGCAGGACGTGTCTGAGTATGCCGCTGTCGGGATACAGGCCTTTCACCACGTTTTCGGTGGTGTAGCGAATCAGTCCGCGCGGGTAACCCATTTTGTCCATGATCTGGTCGCAGCCGTCGATGCAGGCGGCGCAGCCGATGCATTCATATTGCAGGCCATTGCGGATATCGATGCCGGTGGGGCACACCTGGACGCAGACGTTGCAGTCGATGCAGGTGCCGAGGCCGGCCGCCTTGTAATCGGTCTTCTTGCTGCGCGGCCCGCGTGGTTCTCCGATGGAGTTATCGTAGGTCACGGTCAGCGTATCGGAGTCGAACATCACACTCTGGAAACGTGCGTACGGACACATGTATTTGCAGACCTGTTCGCGCATGAAGCCGGCATTACCCCAGGTGGCAAAGCCGTAGAACAGGATCCAGAATGTTTCCCACGGGCCGAGACTGGCGTGCAGCGTTTCGGCCGCCAGCGTCTGGATCGGGGTGAAATAGCCGACGAGGGTGAAGCCTGTCCACAATGCAATCGCAAACCACACGGTGTGTTTCAGCCCGCGTTTTTTGAACTTGTTGATATTCCAGGCGGACTTGTCGAGTTTCTTGCGTGTAAGGTGGTCGCCTTCCAGCCATTCCTCTACCCACATGAAGATTTCGGTGTACACGGTCTGCGGGCAGGCATAACCGCACCATAGCCGACCGGCCACAGCGGTGAACAGAAAAAGCGCCAGCGCCGACAGGATGAGGATGCCAGTGAGATAAATGAAATCCTGCGGCCAGAACACCAGGCCAAAAATATAGAACTTGCGTGCAGCCAGGTCGAACAGCACCGCCTGCCGGTTGTCCCACTGCAGCCAGGGCAGGCCGTAATAGAGCGCCTGGGTCAGCAGCACCAGCGCGATCCGCCAGTTGGCGAACATACCATGCACTGCGCGCGGCTGGATTTTTTGCTGGATCGCGTAGAGCTGCTGTTCGATCGGGGTGTCGGTAGAGGTGGGTTTTTTGTCCTGGGTCACTACGTTTTCCGTTCTCCATGTGGGGGAAGTGAGCCGCTTGAACGCACTATCCAACCTGGTGGTGGCAATGCGTTCAAGTGGCTCGCCGGCCTGACCGGCGAGTCACTGTGGTTTACTGCTTTTTCGACAGGCCGTACACGTAGGCTGCCAGCAGGTGCAGCTTGGCGTCCTGGTTGGATGTGGTGCCGAGTGTTTGCGTCTTGGGCGGCATCATTCCGTTACGTCCCTTGGTAATGGTCTCGATGATCGTCGCTTCGGATCCACCATACAGCCATACCTTGTCGGTGAGATTGGGTGCGCCCAATGCCTGCATGCCGGTGCCACCGGGCATGTGGCATGCGGCACAGTTCTCGGCGAACTTGACCTGACCTGCGGCAGCCAACGCGGCATCGTGCTTGCGGCCAGAGAGTGACATGACATAGTTCGCCACTTCCCTGGTCCCCGCTTCACCCAGCCCCTCGCCCATTGCCGGCATGACACCGCCCCGGCCGTTGGTGATGGTGGCCACGATGGTGTCAGGATCACCGCCATAGAGCCAGTCGCTATCGGTCAGGTTCGGGAAGCCCCTGGAGCCTTCAGCATTCGAGCCATGACATTGCGAGCAATAGGTCAGGAACAGGTTCTTGCCGATGGCGCGCGCATCAGGGTCGGCCGCCACGGTGGCAATGTCCTGTTGCATGAATCCGGCATACACCGGCTGAAATTTGGCTTCGGCCGCTTTCACTTCGGCCTCGTACTCGCCCTTGGAGGTCCAGCCGAGTATGCCGGCGTAGCTGCCCAGTCCGGGCCACAATGCCAGATAGACGAGGCCGAATACCATCGTGCCGTAGAACAGTCCCAGCCACCAGCGCGGCAGCGGGTTGTTGAAGTCCTGCAGGTCACCGTCCCAGGTGTGCTCCATGAGCTCGGCTTTTTCACCGGGCGCGAGCTTGCGGGTGGTCTGCTTTTTGAGAAACACCCAGGTGCCGACGATGCTCACCAAGGTGATAACACTGATGTAAATGGGCCAGAAGCTGCTTGTAAAATCACTCATTGCTTGTCTCCTTGATTGGCTGGCGTTATGTCCCGCTGGGACGGTATTCCTTGGGAGTCGTCTTCATCGAAAGGCAGCTTGCCAGCGTCTTCGAAACGCTGTTTGTTGCCCTTGCTGTAGGCCCACCAGACGATGCCGATGAACACCAGAATGAAGACGACCGTGACGATGCCACTGATAGTTCCGCTGTCCATGACGACTCAGCTCTTCGGGGCGTGGGTGCCCAATACCTGCAGATAGGTGATCAGCGCTTCGAGCTCGGTCTTGCCTTCCAGCGCGGCCGGCGCTTCGGCGATTTCCTGCTCGGTGTAGCCGTGGCCAACGATGTTCAACGTACGCATCTTTTTCTGGATGGCGGCGTCTTTGAGTGGACGGTCGAGCCAGGGGTAGGCGGGCATGTTGGACTCCGGCACCACGTCGCGCGGATTCATCAGGTGCGCCGTGTGCCAGGTGTCGGAATAGCGCCCGCCGACCCGATGCAGGTCGGGACCGGTGCGCTTGGACCCCCACAGAAAGGGGCGGTCGTAGACGAATTCGCCGGCCACCGAATAGTGACCGTAGCGCTCGGTCTCGGCACGGAACGGACGCACCATCTGCGAATGGCAGCCGACGCAGCCTTCGCGGATGTAGATGTCACGCCCCGCCAGTTGCACTGCCGTGTAGGGTTTCAGGCCGGCCACCGGGGTGGTGGTGGAGGTCTGGAAGAACAGCGGCACGATCTGCACCAGACCGCCGACGCTGACGACGAGGATGGTCAGCACAATCAGCAGACCAAGGTTTTTTTCAATGCTTTGATGCGAAATCATGTTTGGTCTCCTTAGGCGTGGACAGCTTGCGGGATGGGGGCGTCATTCACCACGCGGCCTTGTCGCGTCGTCTGCCAGACGTTCCAGGCCATGATGAGCATGCCCGTGAAGAACAGGGTGCCACCTGCCAGGCGAATGCCGTAGAACGGATACATGGTGTTGATCACTTGGGCGAAGCTGTAGGTCAGCGTGCCGTCGGTATTGGATGCGCGCCACATCAGACCCTGTGCCACACCGGCGATCCACATCGAAGCGATATACAGCACCACGCCGATGGTGGAGAGCCAGAAATGCCATTCGATCAGCTTGGTGCTGAACATCGACTCACGACCGAACAGGCGCGGGATCAGGTAATACATCGAGCCGATCGTGATCATCGCCACCCAGCCCAGCGCGCCGGAGTGCACGTGGCCGATGGTCCATTCGGTGTAGTGCGACAGCGCGTTGACTGTCTTGATCGCCATCATCGGGCCTTCGAACGTGGACATGCCGTAGAAAGACAGCGCGGTGACGAGGAATTTCAGGATCGGGTCGGTGCGCAGTTTGTGCCATGCACCTGACAGCGTCATGATGCCGTTCATCATGCCGCCCCAGGAGGGGGCCAGCAGCATCAGCGAGAACACCATGCCGAGCGACTGCGCCCAGTCCGGCAGGGCGGTGTATTGCAGGTGGTGCGGGCCGGCCCACATGTAGATGAAATTGAGCGACCAGAAGTGGACGACCGACAAACGGTAGGAGTAGATCGGGCGGCCGGCCTGCTTGGGGATGAAGTAATACATCATCCCGAGGAAGGCGGTGGTGAGGAAGAAGCCCACCGCATTGTGCCCATACCACCACTGCACCATCGCGTCCTGCACGCCGGCATACAGCGAGTAGGACTTGGTCAGCGTGACTGGCAGTTCGAGGTTGTTGACGATGTGCAGGATCGCGATGGTCAGAATGTAGGCGCCGAAGAACCAGTTCGAGACATAGATGTGCTTGGTCTTGCGCTTGGCGATGGTGCCGAAGAACACCAAGGCATACGCCACCCACACCAGCGTGATGAGGATATCGATCGGCCATTCCAGCTCGGCGTATTCCTTGGTGCTGGTGTAGCCCATGGGCAGGGTGATGGCCGCCAGCACGATCACCGCAGTCCAGCCCCAGAAGGTGAAAGCCGCCAGTTTCTCGGCCCACAGCCGCACCTGGCAGGTGCGCTGTACGATGTAGTACGACACCGCGAATAGTCCCGATCCGCCGAAGGCGAAGATGACGGCGTTGGTGTGCAACGGTCGCAGACGGCCATACGACAGCCATTCGATCCCATAGGTCATTTCCGGCCAGATCAGCTGCGCCGCCAGAGTAAGCCCGACCAGCATGCCTACGATCCCCCACACCACCGTCATGATGGCGAACTGACGGACGACCTTGTAGTTGTAGGTTGTCGCTTCCATACACGTCTCCCTTTTTGCTAACGATTAAGAATTTATTAAGAATTTATGCGTGCAAGTATAGTGCAATCGCTTAATGCGGATATTAATATCTAATTTGATGTATATGCAAGTTATTGCAACAGATAATTGAAATATTTATGCGGGTGTTGTTTGAGTGCGGGAAAATGGAATCAGCATTTTTGTTGTGGATGAAATTCGGGATGTCAACACGTCACGCCCTGTTCTGGATCTAGATCAGATCGCACCAAATTGATATGCATCATGTTTCCAAGCCTGTAACGACCCGTATCTGTTTCATCCGCCACGGTGAAACCGACTGGAATGTGGCGAAGCGCATCCAGGGTCATACCGACATTCCACTTAACGAGACCGGGCGTGCGCAGGCGCTGGCGATGGCGTTCAATGCAGCACACCAGCGCTTTCATGCGATCTACAGCAGCGACCTGAAACGGACGATGGAGACGGCACAGGCGCTGGCGCAGCGCGAGGACCAGGTGGTAAAGCTATTGCCGCAATTGCGCGAGCGGCATTACGGGGTGTTTCAGGGCATCACAGCTGCCGAAGGGGCAGTGAGGTATCCGCAGGCGTATGCACACTATGTGGCGCGCGACCTGGAATACGATTTCGAGAACGGCGAGTCGCTAAGCGGGTTTGCCGAACGGGTGGCGGATGGGATCGACTGGTTGCTGCGACATCACAGCGGGCAAACAATTGCTGCGGTAAGTCATAGCGGTGTGCTCGATGTGATCTATCGCCGCGCCACCGGGCGGCCGCTGCACACGCCGCGCGATTTCGTCATTCCCAACTGCGCGCTCAACTGGTTTCATTTCGATGGGCAGGGATGGCATCTGGAATTGTGGGCCGATCGCCATTATCTGCATGACGTGCTGACCGGGTCGCCGGAATGAGCGAGGCCATCCATCAGCTGGTGTTCTTTCGCCATGGCCACAGCGAGTGGAACCTGACCGATCGCTTTACCGGCTGGACCGATATTCCGCTGACTGAAGTCGGCCTTGCCGAAGCGGCTGCGGCGGGGCGGCAGCTGGCCCGGGCAGGGTATGGCTTCGATGAGGTGCATGGTTCGGTGTTGCAGCGTACGCGTCAGACAGCCGAAGTGTTGCTGGCGGCGATGGGTACACCCGAGGTGCCGTTGTTCACCAGCTGGCGACTGAACGAACGGCATTACGGCGCGTTGCAGGGCATGAACAAGCGGGAGATATTTGCCACCTGGGGCGAGGAAGCCTCGCGCCGCTGGTGGCGCGGTTATGTTGAACCGCCACCGCCGCTGGATTTCAACGATCCGCGTCATCCGCGTTTCGATCCGTTGTATGCAGCACTGAATCCTGCGGACCTGCCTGCCAGCGAAAGCCTGCGCGACTGCCAGCAGCGCACGCTGCCGTATTGGTACGCGGTGCTGGAACCGCGTCTGCGCGCTGGGCGCCGCCTGCTGGTGGTGAGCCACGGCAACACCCTGCGTGGGCTGGTGATGCATCTGGACAGGCTAAGTGCCGAGGCGATGGAAAAGGTGGAAATTCCATCCGGCGTGCCGTTGATTTACCGTTTCACATCCGATCTGGCCGTGCTGGGGCACGAATGGCTGGACGTGCCGGCGGCCGCCCCCGCCGCCTGATTCAGGCGGTCTTCAGGTCCTGCGCCAGTCCGAGGTGGGTGATCTTTCCGGCATGGACCAGCATCCCCGCCTTGAGCCCGGCATCGGTTTCCAGTGCGGCCAGTCCCTGAGTCGCCAGTGCCTGCACATAGGGCAGGGTGGCATGGGTGAGTGCGTCGGTGGCGGTGCGCGCCACTGCCCCTGGCATGTTGGTGACGCAGTAATGAACGATGTCTTCGGCAATGAAAAACGGATTGCTGTGCGTGGTGGGGCGTGAGGTTTCCGCGATGCCGCCCTGGTCGATGGCCACATCCACCAGCACCGATCCCGGCGGCATTTTTTTCAGCAAGGCGTGGCTGATCAGTCGTGGTGCATGGCGACCGGGAATTTGTGCGGCCCCGACCACGATGTCGGCTTGCGCGAGGCTGTCTGCGATGGCATCAGGCGACGAGAACCGGGTCTCCACCTGTGCGCCGAACTGCATTTCAGCGTGGGCGAGTTTGTCGGTCTGGCGGTCGATCAGGGTGACACGTGCACCCAGCCCAACCGCAACCCGCGCTGCGCCCATACCCACCACGCCGGCACCGATGATGACCACGTGCGCGGGCGGCACGCCAGGCATACCGGTGATGAGTTTGCCGTTGCCGCCATGCGATTTGTGCAGGCCGAGTGCGCCCATCTGTGTGGCGAGGCGGCCGGCGATGTCGGACATCGGTTGCAGCAGCGGCAGACCACCGTCTGCACGGGTTACGGTTTCGTAGGCGATGGCTGTCACGCCTTTGGCCATGAGTTCACGCGCCAGCTTGGGTGCGGCAGCCAGATGCAGATAGCAGAACAGCAGTTGGCCATGACGCAGCATCGCCGCTTCGGCCGGTTGCGGTTCTTTCACCTTGACCACCAGATCGGCGGCATAGGCTTCGGCCGGGGTGGCGACGATGGTCGCCCCTGCGGTGCGGTAGGCATCGTCACTCAATCCGACTGCTGCTCCGGCGCCGGTTTCGATGCTGACGCTGTGGCCTGACTGGATCAGTTCATGTGCACCTTCGGGGGTCAGTGCCACCCGGTATTCGTGGTTCTTGATTTCCCTGGGAATGCCGATGTGCATGGTGAGCCTCTCGATGGGTGAATGTCCTGCAGCTTAAGCCAGGCACTTGTGTGTCAACAGCTCAGGGTTTCGGCGGGTCAGAGTCGGCGCGCCGCTCAAAGCGGTAATACACGGGTGGGATTTTATCGAGCTTGAGCTCTCGCGTACCCCAGCCAACCGGCATGCGCCCGACTGTGCGATACGGTCCCATCATCGACGGCGCGGCCTGGACATCGTACAGTCCAGGCGCAAGCAGGCGCGCTTCGATAGTGGCGCCGCCTTCATGAATATTGAATGTGACACCGGCAAACGGGCGCGCCAGCGGCTCGCCGATGAACAGCCCCTGTCCTGGCATCTGCACGCTTTTCCAGTAAGCCTCGATCAGGGTTTCACCCTGCAGATAATGCGCCATGGCCACGCCGGGAACCGGAAACTTGGCCTGGAAATTACACGGCTCGACCACTGCGCCATAGCTGCCGGTGGCGCCGGCTTCCAGCCAGCGCAGGCTGCTCATCTGCGAGCCGCCAAAGAGTTGGCCGCCTGCCGAGGTGAGGTGGTCGGCCATGGCGCCGGGCAGAAAGGTGTTGCTGTCGAGCGATGCCACCTGGGCGAGGCCGGTGAAATAAAACATCACGTCGCGTTTCTGGATCAGTGCGTTGGCCTGGATGATTTCGGTCGGGATGACGCGTTCCATCCGGGCACGCAGTTGGTCGTATCCGGCGGCACGCACGTTGCGTGCCTTGTCGGTGGTGCTGATGAGATAGGCGGTGCCCACCGGGTTGCTGCCGTCGGAAGCCACGCCGCGGTCGATGAGCTTTCTGGCTTCGTCCACGCTGGCTGCGGCCAGACTCATGGTCGGGCGGATTTTGTAGCTGGCGTAGGGCTGCGCCACATTGCTGTTGAAGTAGGGACTGGGCCGGGTGGGCTGGCAGTTGCTGGCGCAATAAGTGGGATCAAAGCCGAATGCAAAGGCAGCCGTGATCGACATGCAGTCCACCCGGTAGGGCTGGGCCCAGGTCAGCGCATAGGCCTGGACTTCGCGCGGGGTCGTGCGATCAACGCGGCGTTTGAGGTTGGTGAACTCCTCGCGTGTGAGCGTGCTGCGCCCGGGCTTGAAGCGTACGTGGATCAGGTTGGCGGCAGGGATGCCACGCTTGTTCTGGTAGTAGGCGGCGATGGCGATGCTGTCGGGATCGTCGTCGTTGACGATGATGCCCAGCTGGTCGGCGGTGAGGCCGGGTTGGGGAAAGCTGGTGATTATGGCGTTTTCAGGCGGAACAGCGTGTGCCGATCCCCTGGCCAGCATGGCCAGGATGAGGCCAAGTCTGAGCCCGTTTCTCATCAGGCGAGCCGCTCTACGCATTCGCGCACCAATTCCGGGCCGCGATAAATCAGGCCGGAATACAGCTGTACCAGCGAGGCCCCGGCGGCGATTTTTTCCTGCGCGTCGTCGCCCGACAATATCCCGCCAACGCCAATGATCGGCACCTCGTTTTTCAGATGGTGGGCCAGGGCGGTGACCACCCGTGTGGAGGCTGCGCGCACCGGTGCACCAGACAGGCCGCCGGTTTCATCCGCGTTCGGCAGCCCTGCCACTGCATCGCGCGCGATGGTGGTGTTGGTGGCGATCACCGCATCGATGCGGTGCATCATCAACAGCGCGGCAATTGCGGCGATCTGTACATCGTCGAGATCGGGCGCAATTTTCAGCGCAATCGGCACATATTTCCCGTGCTGCTGGGCCAGTGCAGACTGCCGCAGTTTGATGGCCGACAACAGCGCATCGAGCGCTTCGTCCTTTTGCAGTTCGCGCAGGTTCTGCGTGTTGGGCGAGGAGATATTCACCGTGACGTAGCTGGCGTGTGCGTAGACTTTGTCGAGGCAGGCCAGGTAATCATCCACCGCGTGTTCGTTTGGGGTGTCCTTGTTCTTGCCGATGTTGATGCCGAGCACACCCTTGAATCCGCTCGCTTTGACGTTCTTCACCAGATTGTCAACGCCCAGATTATTGAAGCCCATGCGGTTGATGATGGCCTCGGCCTGCGGCAGGCGGAACAGGCGCGGCTTTGGATTGCCGGTTTGCGGGCGCGGCGTTACCGTGCCGATTTCGATAAAACCGAATCCGAGGTCGGCCAGCGCCTTGATGTGCGCGCCGTCCTTGTCCATGCCGGCGGCCAGACCGACCGCGTTGGGAAAGTCGATGCCCATTGCGCGCACGGGTGTGCCTTGCGCGCGTGGCAGCAGCTTCAGCAGGCCGAGCATGTGGGCGATTTCCATCCCCTTGAGCGTGGCGCCATGGGCTGTTTCGGGATCAAGGGTGAACAGGGCGGGGCGGATCAGCGGATAGAGCATGGTTCAGGGCGTGGGCGGAGTAGGAATGGAATGACGCGTGGCCGCTTCGACTGAGCCCGCGTCTGGATCGTTGAATACGGCCTGGTCGAGCGCGTGTTCGCTGTTGGCGATGATGCAGCTCACTGCGCAGTCGCCGGTGACGTTCACCGTGGTGCGCATCATGTCGAGCAGGCGGTCGACGCCGATGATGAGCGCGATGCCCTCGACCGGCAGACCGACCTGGCCCAGCACCATGGTGAGGGTGACCAGGCCGACACCCGGCACCGCGGCGGTACCGACCGAGGCCAGTGTGGCGGTCAGCACCACCAGCAGATAATCGGTGAGCGACAGATCGATGCCGTAGACATTGGCGATGAATACCGTGGCCACGCCCTGCATCATCGCGGTGCCGTCCATGTTGATGGTGGCGCCCATTGGCACGGTGAACGAGGCGATGCTGTTCTTCACCCCCATCTTGTGCTCCACCGTATGCAGCGTGACCGGGATGGTGGCGCCGGAACTCGCGGTGGAAAACGCAAACGCCGCCGGGTCGCGCATTTTTTTCAGGAAGGTGACAGGGTTGAGCGAGCCCAGCAGGCGCAGCAGCAGCGGATAGGTGCCGAACATCTGGATCAGGAGCGCGGTGGTCAGTGTCAGGAAATAGGCCGCCAGCGGCAGCAGCAGATCCAGCCCCTGGCTGGCAAAGGTGCGGGTGATCAGCGCGAACACGCCATAAGGCGCCAGCCGCATGATCCACTCGACCATATGCATGATCACGGCATCGAGATCGGTGAACAGGTTCAATACATGTTTGCCGCGCGTGCCCGACATCGTCACTGCCACGCCGAACAGCAGCGCAAATACGATGATCTGCAGCATGTTGCCTTCGGCCATCGCTGCCACCGGATTGGTCGGCACCATATTGATCAGCACCTGGGTCAGCGGCGGCGCTTCATTGCCGCTGAAGCTGGCGGTGGTGGTGCCGGCATCGAATCCATGGCCCGGGCCAACGACGCCTGCCAGGGTCAGGGCGATGGTCACCGCAATCGCTGTCGTCGTCAGATACAGCGCCAGCGCCTTGATACCGATACGCCCCAGTGCCTTCAGATCGGACAGGGCGGTGACGCCCACCACCAGCGACACGAACACCAGCGGCACCACCATCATCTTCAGCGCCGCCACGAATACCGAGCCGGCCACCTGCAACAAGCCGTCGACCACGAATATTTGTAGCCAAGGTGCAGCGCCCAGCTGGTTCAGGATGACGCCCAACACCATGCCTGAGAGCATTGCGATCACGATCTGGCGGGTGAGACGGTGAGATTCAGGTGCGGCCATGCGGGTGGGGGACGGAAATTGGCATGCCGCGAGTTTAACAGGGCGATATCGCAAGGCTGACGGCAGTGGACGGCAATGTTATCCTGAACCTGCACGCAGGTTCGCGTGTCTGTTCGTATTCCTGACTAGCCTGTTTTCTTGATTTCACCGACATATCCATGACTGCTTTCATGCAACGCCTCGTATTGCTCTTCGCCGCCTTGATCGTGCCTGCTGCCGCAGGTGCCGCCACCGTCCCGCCGCCACCTGAGCTGGCAGCCAAATCCTGGGTGCTGATGGATGCCGCCAGCGGCAGCGTGCTGGTTGACCAGCAGGGTAGCCAGCGCCTGCCCCCGGCCAGTCTGACCAAACTGATGACCTCGCATGTCGCGGCACTGGAAATGCAGCGCGGCCGGCTGAAAGAGAATGACCTCGTCAACATCAGTGAAAAAGCCTGGCGCATGGGTGGCTCGAAAATGTTCGTCAAGGTTGGCAACCAGGTTTCGGTACATGACCTGATGCGCGGCATCATCGTGCAGTCGGGCAATGACGCCAGCATCGCTTTGGCGGAACATATCGCGGGCGGCGAGGACACGTTCGCCTCGATGATGAACCAGGAAGCCAAGCGGCTGGCGCTGTCCAATACGCATTTCGTCAATGCCACCGGCTGGCCCGACCCCAACCATTACTCGAGCGCGCTCGACATGGCCAGACTCGCACGCGCCATCATCCTCGAGGACCCCGCGCACTACGCGTTATACAAGGAAAAGGAATTCGTCTGGAACAACATCAAGCAGCCGAACCGCAACCTGCTGCTGTGGCGTGATCCGACCGTCGACGGCCTGAAGACCGGCCACACCGAGGAAGCCGGCTACTGTCTGGTGGCTTCCGGCAAGCGCGACGGCCAGCGCCTCATCGCCGTGGTCTTCGGCACCGAAAGCGAGCAGGCCCGCGCCAACGAGACCGCCAAGTTGCTCGGCTACGGCTTCAACTTCTTCGACAGCAAGACCTTCTTCAAGAAGGGCGAAACCGTGCAGGCCGTCGATATCTGGAAAGGCGCCGCGCGCACCATCAAGGCCGGCGTCACCGCCGACTTTGCTGCCGCACTCCCCAAGCGTGCGAGCGACGAGTATCAGACCCGCATCGTGCTGGCCAAGGGCGATGTGGTCGCGCCTGTCGCAGCGGGTGCAGCGCTGGGCCGTGTTGAACTGGTCGGTGCTGACGGCAAGGTCGTCACGCAGACACCGCTGGTCGCGCTTGAGGCAGTCGAGGAAGGCGGCTTCTTCCGCCGCAGCTGGGACAGCATCCGGCTGTTCTTCAGGAAGCTGTTCGGCTAATAATCAGACGTAATTGGAAAGGCGGCCCTTGGTAGAGAGGCCGCTTTTTTATTGCCGACGGGGGGCTGGTCCGGCCCCGACCCTTAGCGGAAATTAGCGGGCTCGCAAAGCGGACGTTCAACGTCGGAGGTAACGGTCGCTAAGAAAGCGAAGCTTTATTAGCGACCCTGTTGACCAACTTGTTAGCCGGTGTACGCCAGACATAGACAACCCCGGCAAAAAGCGAAATGGCAAGGAGCAACATTAGATAGAAGTTTGTGCCAAGAGAGTAGTTGGCTACCCGTATTGCGGATGGCTTTTGAGGGTTTGCAAATGCCGTTACTACAACCCCTTTTCCATATTGTTCAATGGTGCGCTCAACCGATGTCTTTACCGGGCTACAGGGTCCGTCCTCTATGTCTAGCTTTGAAGTTTTTGGTTGTCCTTGAAAGACATACTCAACCATTACGACAGGGCAATAAGTCGTGCCTTTTGATCGGTTCTCTTGCTCGACGAAGGATGAGACAACCGTTGCACTTAACTGCTGCCATGTCTTCAGGTCGTTGACCTTCTTGTGGCTTGTGTAGGCAACCAACGCAGAGAACAAGGCGAGAACTGAAAACATGAGGACCAAAAACAGCTTGAACAGGACTTTGAGCGCGTTCATTTATTCTCCGGCTAACAGTTATTTACCAGACCCACCGGTCCGTATTATTGAAATTCGCAGAACATACTGCTTTTCCGTAACTGCTTGATTCATGGTCGGTTCGTCGAGGTTGTCTGTCCGCATATGTAATGATAATCCGGACCGAATGTCTGCTGTGGGAGAAATCCCCATATGACCGCTTCTGGCCGTAGGCTGACATTTCAGGCAACAAATCGTGGCACAGTAACACCCACGTAACATCCACGGAAACAGCAGGGGCCGCAAAGCGGCCCCTGCTGTTTCCGTGTGGGCGAGGCTTACTTCTTCGCTGTCCGCCGTAGCCGGTTCAACAAGCGCCGCGCCAGTTCGCCGAACAACTCAGTTTGCGTTGGGTGCGGGAAGATCGCCTTGGCCACCTGGGTCAGCGTCATCTCGCCTGCCACCATCATCACGCCGATACCGATCAGGGTGTCGGTGTGATCGGCCAGGTAGTGCACGCCGATGATGCGTCCCGTGGCCTTGTCGGCCACCAGTTTGATCATGCCTTCGGTCTCGCCGGTGATCATCGCCTTGGCATCGATGCTCATCGGCATCTTGGCCTCCACCGCGTCGATGCCCTTGGCCTTGGCCTGCGCCACACTCAAGCCGACGAAGCCGGCCTGCGGGCGCGAGAAGGTGACGCCGCAGTCGCGGTCCTGGTCGTACTCGCTGGCATGACCCAGCAGGTTGTCGGCGGCGACGCGTCCTTGCGTGGCGGCAGTGTGCGCCAGCATGAAGCCGCCGACCACGTCGCCTACCGCGTAGATGTGCGGCACGCTGGTCTGGCCACGGGTGTTGACCTTGATCGCGGCACCGTCGAGTTCAACGCCGACCTTGTCGAGGTTGAGTTTGCTGGTGTCGGGACGCTTGCCGGTGGCCATCAGCACGATGTCGCAATCGAACGTGGACTCGACGCCATCCTTGTTGGCGTAACGCAGTTTCATCGCACCGGGCTTGCCGTTCGCTTCCTTGATGTCGGCACTCGTCACCACGGTGATTTCTTTCTCCAGCGAGGCGATCAGGACCTTGCCGATTTCCTCCTCGATTTCGGCGAGGATGCGGTCATGGCGTTCCAGCATCAGCACTTCGGTGCCGAAGTCGCGGAAGATCTGCGCCATCTCGACGCCAATCACGCCGCCGCCGACGATGCCGAGTTTCTTCGGCGGACTGGCGAGGTTCCAGATGGTGTCGGAAGTGACCACGCCACCCGTCGTCAGGTTTTCACGCGCACCGGGGATCGGCGGCACAAAGGCGGGGGCGCCGGTGGCAATGACTGCTGCGCCAAAGGTGACGGCATAGGGTTCGCCTTCAACCGGGGTGATTTTCAGCGTGTGGGCATCGATGAATTCGCCGAAGCCTTCGCGCACGTCGATCTTCATGCCCTTGTCGGCCTTGAGCGCCATTTCGCCGCGGCTGCCTTGTACCCAGCGGCGATGTTTTTCGACCTGTTCCCAGTTGAGTTTGGGGGTGTTGGTACCATCGACACCCATTTCGGCATCGTGTGTGCGGTTGCGGATGGTGTCCGCCGCGGCGCGCCAGGCCTTGGACGGAATGCAGCCGCGCCACAGGCATTCGCCGCCTGGGAAGGGCTCGTTGTTGACCATCATCACCTTGATGCCATGGTCGGCCAGGTCGCGCGCGCAGTCCTCGCCACCGGGGCCGCCGCCGACGACTACAACCGGGATGTCCCAGTTGCCTTCGGGAATCGGTGAAACCGGTGCACTGGTGGCAACAGGCGCCGCAACAGATGCGGCCGCTGCGCTACCCGCACCGAGCCAGGATTCGGGCGCCTCAATGGTTTGTTTCAGCGTGACCAGGTACAGCGCCACGTCGGCGCCATTCAGCACGCGGTGGTCACCAGTGATGGTGAACGGCGTGCCTTGTGGACCGTTGGCGGCAATCGCCAGGATCGCCGAGATGCCGGGGGTGGGGATCGCGGTGAAATGCGACACGCCCAGCATGCCCATGTTGGATATGGTGAAGGTAGGGTTGGAATACTCGGACGGTGCCAGTTTTCTGACCCGTGCGCGTTCGACCAGTCCGGTCCAGTCGCTTTGCAATGCGTCCAGCGGCTTCTTCTCGATGCCGTGCAGGATTGGTACCACCAGACCGCCGTCGTTTGACATCACCGCCACGCCGAAGTCGTGGTTACCGCGTTCGACCAGTTTGTCGACCGGCTGGTAGGCCCAGTTCATGCGCGGGAATTTTTCCATCGCCACCGAACAGGCCTTGGCAATCGCTACGGTTACCGACACCTTTTTGGCCTTGGCGGCAGCGGTCAGCGCGGTGGTGTTGATGTTGACCGTGACGTTGAAAGTCGGCAGCGTGAGCGAGGCGGTCATCGCGTGGCTCACGGCTTTTTCCATCGAGGTCATCGCGCGGCCCTGGCCGGGCACGTCGACCTGCGGCAGCGAATGGGCGACTTCGGCCATGCTGGGCCGGGCGCGTGCCACATCGGCGGCAACGATCACGCCGGACGGACCGGAACCGGCCAGGCCGGTCAGGTTCACGCCCAGTTGCGCGGCGACCTTGCGCGCATACGGGCTGGCCTGACGGCCCTGCGGACGCGCGACCGGCGGCATGTTGCCGGCAGCGGAAATCTGCGCAGGCGCGGCCTTGGGGGTGGGGATGTGTGCCGGACGATCAGCGGCGTGCGGTGCGACTTGATGCGTGTCCTTGATCTTGTGGTCAGCGCTGATGGTGACACCGGTATCGTTGGCCTTGGCGGCATCGTCGACGATGAAGCCCATCGGGTGGCCGACTTCGACCACGCTGCCGATATCGGCAATCGGGCCGGAAAGAAAGCCTTCCTGGAATACCTCGACGTCCATGATGGCCTTGTCGGTTTCCACCGTGGCCACGATATCGCCGCGCTTGATCGCATCGCCCGGCTGCTTTTCCCAGGTCACGACCACGCCTTCGGTCATGGTGTCAGACAACTGCGGCATCACGATCGGCGTACCGGCGTGGTGCGGGATCATTTCGGTCTGTGCCTGTTCAGCGACCACTTCGTCGGCAGCAATCGCCACGTCGCCTGCGGTGTCGGTGATGTAGCCGAGTGCGCCGCCGACGGCGACAGTTGCGCCGACTTCCACGAGCGGGCCAGCCAGATAGCCGGCCTTGAAGACTTCGACATCCATGATGGCCTTGTCGGTCTCGACCGTGGCGACGATATCGCCGCGCTCGACTTTGTCACCAGGTTGTTTTTCCCAGGTGACAAGCACGCCCTCGGTCATGGTGTCCGAGAGCTGCGGCATCGTAATTGCGTAGTGTTGGGACATGCTTGTTTCCTGCTAATGAAGGAGGAAGGGAATTAAAGTGAAGAGGGAAGGGAAAAGGGTGATGCCCACCCGGCGCTCCGCGCCACCCTCCCTGCCGGGAGGATTCTTACCCTTCCCCATTCACCCTTCTCCCTTCACGCCTGTTGTTTATTACGCCTTGCCGAACAGCTTCAGAACTGCCTTCACCACATCCTCGTGATCCGGGATCGCGGCTTTTTCCAGCGTGTGGTTGTATGGCACCGGCACCAGCGCCGCGTGCACGCGCACCGGGGCGGCATCCAGTTCGAAGAAACATTCTTCGTTGATGATGGCGATGACTTCGGAGCCGACGCCGACCGGCGCTTCGTCTTCTTCGGTAATCACGGCACGGTGGGTCTTGCTGACCGATGCCTTGATACCGGCGCGGTCCAGCGGCGCAAGCGAATAGAGGTCGACCACTTCAGCCGAAATGCCGTATTGCTTGTCGAGGATCTCGGCGGCTTTCAGGCACCAGTGCACGGAGATGTTGTAGCCGAATAGCGTGACGTCGGTGCCGGAGCGCGTGACTTCCGAGCCTTCCAGCGGCATGAAGTATTCCGTATCGGGGACTTCGCCCTTCATGTTGTACATGAGTTCGTGTTCGTTGATGAACACCGGGTCGTCGCTGCGGATGGCGGATTTCAGCAAGCCGTAAGCCTGTTTGGGGTTGGACGGCGTCACCACGCGCAGACCGGCAATGCCCATGAACACTTTTTCCATCCGTGCCGAATGTTGCGCGCCAAGCTGATGCGCTGCACCGCCTGCCGAACGGAACACGCACGGTGCGGTCAGCTGACCACCCGACATGTAGCGTATCTTGGCGGCAGAGTTGAACATTTGGTCCATCGCCAGCCAGGCGAAGTTGACCGACATGATTTCGACGATGGGACGTATGCCAAGGAAAGACGCACCGATCGCCAGACCGGTGAAGCCGCCTTCGGAAATCGGCGTGTCCATCACGCGCAGCGGACCGAACTTTTCGTACAGGCCCTTGGTGGCCTTGTAGGTACCACCGGCTACGCCGATGTCCTCGCCCATGCAGATGACCAGTGGGTCGCGCGTCATTTCTTCGTCATGGGCACGCTGAATCGCTTCCCAGTACATGATGTTTGCCATGCTGTGTTCCTTAAATTTCAGCGTCGCGAAGCGACAGCGGCGTCCCCCTCGCCCGCAGGCGGGAGAGGGACGGGTAGAGGGAGATGGTCATGGCCATCAAGCAGCCTTGCCCGTGAGCCACGGGGCCTGGGTGTCACGGTCGGCGAGGACATATTTTTCAAGGTCTTCGACGCGCGGTTCGGGCGACTCCTCGGCGAACTTGATCACTTCGTTTTCGATATAGATGTCGGTTTCCTTTTCCAGCACCTCGAAGGCTTCCATGGTCAGTTCGCCGGCGGCGATCAGACGGTCGCGCAGGATGAAGATGGGGTCACGCTGCTTCCACAACTCTTCTTCCTCACGCGAACGGTAGCCGCGCGAATCGGACATCGAGTGGCCGCGATAACGGTAGGTCATCAGTTCGAGGAAGAACGGGCCGTTGCCCGAGCGCACATGATCGACCGCCTTGCGTGCGTGTTCGTAGACGATCTCGATGTCCTGGCCGTCGCATTCGTCGGCCGGGATGTTGTAGCCGGCGACGCGCTTGTGCTGATGGATCACGGCGGTGGAGCGCTCGATCGAGGTGCCGATGCCGTACAGGTTGTTTTCACACACGAACAGTACCGGCAGTTTCCACAGCGCAGCCATGTTCAGCGTCTCGTGGAACACGCCCTGGTTGTTGGCGGCGTCACCAAGAAAGCAGATGGCGATCTCGTCGCCGCCTTTCAGTTGGATCGCCTTGGCAATGCCGGCTGCCAGCGGGAACGGGCCGCCCACCAGCGCGTAGCCGCCCATGAAGCGCTTGTCGGCATCGAAGATGTGCATCGAACCGCCGCGTCCCTTGGAGGAACCGGTTTCCTTGCCATACAGCTCGGCCATGACTTCTTTCGGGTCGGCGCCGCACTTGATGGCGTGGACGTGGTCGCGATAACCGGTGATCACGTAATCGTGACCGGGGCGCGCCGCTTCCATCACGCCATTGCAGCACGCTTCCTGGCCGGGATAGAGGTGGAGGAAACCACCGATCTTGCGTTCGATATAGGCCTGGTAGCAGCGCTCTTCAAAGCGGCGATGCAACACCATTTCGCGCAGCACGCGTTTCTTGTCTTCAATCTTCATTCGGTTACCCTTGTGGGATGGGGTCGGAAAAGGCAAACGCCAGATTATCCGGTAAACCCCGCCGACCATCAAGAAAAACGCCATACCCAAGGAACCGGAATGCACCCTAAGCTGACTGAAAATAAACAGGAAATCACCTTAAAACTGCTGGAAACAGCGGGTCATGCCCTGATCCTGTTGCCCGCGTCGAAAACCTTGCCCGAACTGCCGGGCAGCGCCGAACTCAGGGCGGTGATGAAGCGGCGTGATCTTAAAATTGATGCGCTGATCAAATCGCCCGTGGCCGTGCAACTGCCGGGCGGCACGCTGGCGGTGTTCGCCATGCTCAAGGCCGACGCCAGCCCCTTCGAAATGCATGAAGGCGTGCGCAAAGGGCTGGCCCTGCTGCTGGCCGAACATCCCAAATCGCTGACGCTGGCGGTGACGGGCGATGCCGCCTTCAAGGCGCAGGTATCGGAGGCCGCAGTGTATGTCGCACTGGTCAATGCGGCGCCGCTACCGTCGAGAAAATCCAAGACCGATGCAGCGCTTAAAACCGTGCAGCTGTTTGGCTACAAATCTGCCGATGGCTTTGGCCGCGTCAAGGCGCTGGCCGAAGGCAACGTTCTGACCCGCAGCCTCACCGTTCAGGGGCCGGACGAACTGACGCCGGGCGTCTACCGCAAGCGTATCAAGGCGCTGGCCAAGCAATATGGATGGACGGTCGAGGAATACAGCTTCGACAAGCTGAAGAAGATGGGTGCCGGTGCCTTTTGCGCGGTGGCACAGGGTTCGCCCGCCAAGGATGCGGCCATCGTGCGCATTAGCTATAAGGGTAAGGCCAGCAAGGCCAAGCCCGTCGCCTTCGTCGGCAAGGGCATCTGCTTCGACACCGGCGGCCACAACCTCAAGCCCGCCAAATACATGCAGGGCATGCACGAGGACATGAACGGCTCGGCGGTGGTGCTCGGCATCCTGGCGGCAGCCTCGAAGATGAAACTACCGGTTGCCCTGGAAGGCTGGGTTGCGTTGGCCGAAAACCATATCAGCCCGCAAGCGTACCGGCAGAACGAAGTGGTCAAGGCGCTCAACGGCACCACCATCGAGATCGTTCACACTGACGCCGAAGGCCGCATGGTGCTGGCCGACACGCTGACGCTGGCGGCCAAGAGCAAGCCCGCGCTCATCGCCGATTTCGCCACCCTGACCGGCTCCATGCATTACGCACTCGGCAGTCGCATGTCCGGCGTGTTTGCCACCTCCAGCGCACTGGCGCACCAGGCTTCGCGCGCGGCTACCGCCAGCGGCGAACGCATCGTCGTATTCCCCTATCCCGAGGACTACGACAGCCATCTCGATTCGACCGTGGCCGACGTCAAGCAGTGCAGCATGGAAGGCGAGGCCGATCACATTCTGGCGACCCGCTTCCTGTCGCGCTTTGTCGGCGATACGCCGTGGCTGCACATGGACCTGTCGGGCCACAGCTGCAAGGGCGGCCTGGGCGCGGTGATGAGTGATGCCAACGGCTTTGGCGTGGCCTGGGGCATTGCCCTGCTGGAAGCGCAGAAAACGGCGTGATGGTCGGGTGATGGCCTGAATCAGAAAAGGGGCGCCGCGAGGTGCTCCTTTTTCAATTTGGCCTGGCCACAGATGCGCTTAGCGTACGGCCCCGGGATCAAACAAGGGGTTCTCGATCATCCCGAAGCGATTGCCGAAGGGGTCCTGTACCGCTGCCACCTTGATGCCTTCGCCCACGGCAGTCACGGGTTCCAGCTCCGACGCACCGAGTTCGATCAGTCGTGAAAATTCCGATTCGATATCCGATACGCCCCAAAGCGGCTGCGGCCCGGATGTGCCTGGTTGCGCGTCTGGCAGCAGGCCCAGTTCAAACCCGCCCACCGCAAAGCCGACATAAAACGGCTCGTCGAAATAGGGCGGCTGGCCCAATGCTTTCGTGTACCAGCGTTTGGCGGCAAGCAGATCGGGAGCGGGATAAATGGCAGTGCGCAGGCCGAGAATCATGGTGTGCTCCTGGGTTTTGATGGAACCGGGTACGGGTCAGTAAACGATAGTGTGGCTTGCCCCAATTGGCTAGGGCCAGGTTGACATCGTGACTATCATGGCGACTCCCTTAACGGCAAAACCATGACCTCCCATTCCCCCTTCATCGAGCCGCTGTATGTAGACGACACCCTGCTGGTGGTCGACAAGCCGAGTGGCCTGCTGGCGGTGCCGGGGCGCGGGGCCGACAAGCAGGATTGCCTGAGTGTACGGGTGCAGGGCCGTTATCCCGATGCCCTGATCGTGCATCGGCTCGACATGGCCACGTCAGGGTTGATGGTGATGGCGCGCGGTGCGACTGCGCAGCGCACATTGAGCAAGGCCTTTGCCGCACGCGAAGTGAACAAGCGCTATATCGCGGTGGTGGCCGGGCGGCTGGACGCACCTGCGGAAGCGTGGGGCGTCATCGACCTGCCCATCATCGCCGACTGGCCCAACCGGCCCTTGCGGATGATCGACCATCAAGCCGGCAAGCCCAGCGTTACCCGCTGGCGTGTGCTGGGACACGATGAAATCGCTTTAACCACCCGTGTCGAGCTTGAGCCGGTCACCGGTCGTTCGCACCAGTTGCGTCTGCATCTGCGGGAGCTGGGTCATCCGATCCTGGGCGACACCCTGTACGCGCCGCCAGCCATTCAGGTCATGGCCGGGCGCTTGTTGTTGCATGCAACATCGCTGAGCTTTGTGCATCCGGAAACAGGGGCGTCCCTGGTGTTTGAGTGCCCGGTACCCTTTTGATGCAGGTCCGGCGTTGATTTTGCAGGCGTGGAGCAGGTGGTTGTCCGCTACGATTGCGGCGTAAATCGTTCATCAGGCACGTGGACCGCTCAATTTGGCGTAACAAACCACCGCGAAAAAATACTTCCGACCGTGTCTTTTCAGAACCCGCCACCAACGGATTTCGTGTTGGGCTCGCTTCCAAGACTGGCTTCGGTAGCCAAACTTATTTCCGCCCGGGCAGCATGCGCGTCAACGTGTTGTCATGCCTCAGATAGTGATGATACAAGGCGGCGACAGCATGCAGCCCAATCAGGTAATAGCCTGTCGTCCCCACGAATTCATGCACTTCCTTGATCTGCTTTCCGAGGTCCTTGTTTTCGCCGATCAGTGCGGGCAATTCCAGGCCGAAGAACGGAATCGGTTTTCCGGTGGCACTGAGCATCAGCCAGCCGGTCAGCGGCATGCCGATCATCAGCAGATACAGCGCCAGATGCAGCGCCGTGGCGGATAGTTGCTGCAGCTTCGGCAGTTCCGGAGTGATCGTGGGCGTTGGGCCGGACAAGCGTGCTGCCAGACGTAGCCAGACCAGCACGAACACCAGCAAACCGAGCATGAAGTGCCAGGTTTTAAACGCCTGACGAAGGTCACTTCCTTTTTCAGCCAATCCATGCAATTCGATGGCGCTGTACACGCCAACGAACAGCAGCAGCATCAGCCAGTGGATGCCGATGGACAGCGAGCCGTAGCGCAGGGTAGTGTTTTTCAGGTTCATCGTTTATTTCCTTTCAATTCGGATTGCGTGTTGCAGTCATCGAGCCTGTCATGTCGCCGCCACGCGGCGTGTTCGACACAAACATCCCTCTTCCATTCCGGTTTCCTGTTTCAGCGCATTTCAAACGCCTCCTGATGGAACCGGAGATTCCCTGGACAGGTGGCATCCAAGCCCTTTTTGATGGTGTCCGCAAGACCTTGTGGCCCGCAGAACCAGACTTCGGTGCGACGGGACCGATCCTTGGCAGCCAGCATGTCGGCGGCGGTCAGGATTTCTCCCTGCAGAGAGCCGTGTACCTGCAGATTGATGCCGGGCAGGGACGCGCAAAGTGTTTCCAGGCGGGCGATGAAGGGGTCGGTTTCGCGATCCCGTGTGGCGTAATGCAGGTCGGCGACAGGGGCTTGGCCGGGGTTGCCCTGCAGCGATTCGAGCCAGGCGAGGAAGGGGGTGACGCCAATGCCGGCGGCTACCCAGATTTGTTGCGCCCGCGGATTGCGGCGGTCGAGTTCGAAGCGGCCGTAGGGGCCTTCGACCGTCACCGCCTGCCCCGGCTGCAGCCGCCCAGCGAGATTGCGGGTGTAGTCGCCCAGCGCCTTGATCTGGAAAGAAATGGTGCGGTCGCCGTGATCAGCACTGGCGATGGTGAAGGGATGCTGCCCCTCGCTGCGATCAAAAGTAACGAAGGCGAACTGGCCGGGGCGATGTCCGCGCCAGCCGCGATCGAGTTGACAGCGCACGGTAACGATGTCCGCAGATGGGCGCTCGACGGCAACGATCGTGCCTGACACTCGCCGCGCGCGACCGATGTACCCGGCCAGCGAATACACGCTGCCGTACACGCCGCCTGCCAGCAGCAGGGCGAGCAGCCAGCCCACCGGCTGCGCCCAGTAGTCGATGGGCGCCAGCAGCAGCGCGTGGAAGGCGAGCATCAGATAGAGCACCGGCATCGCCCGGTGTAAAAAGCGCCATGCCCGGTACGGAAAGCGTTTCCACAGGGTCAATGCCAGCATCGCGAGCACGGCGTAAATCGCCCACTCGCCCATGTCTTCGGCGAGGTCGCGCAGGATTTCCAGCAGGCCGGTATCGTGGTCCTTCGGCAGGCGTCCTGCGCGGCCGAACAGGGCCTTCAGGATGTCATCCGACATCTCGATCAGCCAATGCAGGGCGGCAAAGCCGACGGCAAGTATGCCCGCCCATTTGTGCGTTCGATACATGCGGTCGAGGCCGCCCAGCGGCCCTTCAAGCCAGGCCGGCCGGGCGGCCAGCAGCATCGCCAGAGACATCAGGGCGATCGACAGGAGGCCGCTCAGGTAGAGGCCTTCCTGGCGCATGATCCAGGGGGCGCTGCCGCCGGATGCGCCGCCCGCGACCAGCAGGTCCCACCCCCAGGCCAGGGTGACCAGGGCGATGAGGCCGGCAAGCAGGGTTTTCATGGCTGGATTGCGCACGGTTTATTTGCCGGTTGGCGGCGTGGCGGTGGCCTTCTGCGGCAGGTCGTCACGACAGCGCCGCTCGTTGCAGTCGGCGGAATTGCGCTGGCTCTGTTTGTAAGTAGCGCTGTCCTTGTCACGCCTGGTCTCGCGCTGCCGTTGATTGCGGATCTCGCCCGTCTGCGGATTGAGATACAGCTTGACCCGTTCGCCGTTGCGGTGGGTAGCGCGGGCTTCATAGCCGCCGTCCTCGCGTTCGATCTTTTCGATGTTGCGGTATCCGGCAGCAATGAGCTTGTCGTGAATCTGCGGAATCGACAGCCACTGGCGCTCGCTGGTGCGGGCGGGCCGGTCGTCATCGGCGAACGCGGGGGCAAGCACTGCGCCGCCGGCCAGCAGTCCGGCACCAAGGGCGAAAGCAGAAAGAATAGTCGTGGTGCGCATGATGAAAATCTCCTTGAGTTGTGGTTGGATCGATGAGCGTGAATTCATTGTGCGAGGGGGCGCCTGAACCTGTTCTGAAGCGTCTGTTCATCCGGCATTCATGAACCAGGCCAGGGCAGCATCAGTCCTCGTAGAAGCCCCGCTCCGCATCAGCATGGCAGGCGACGCAATTCGCCTTGGTGCGCACATCCTTGTGCTTCCATTCCCAGGCGGGGACCTTACGGTGTTCACTGACCCATTTCGGCAACTCGGTAATACGCTGGGGGGCGCTGTTTGGCACGATGCCGCGTAGCAGTTTGCTGCTGTAACGCTTGCCGCCCGTGTCGGCTGCATTGGTGACGAGATAGCTGGTAATCCTGGCGGTGGTATCCGCATCGAGGCTGGCGTCGTCGCCAAAGTGGTCCTTCAGATTGCCCATCATGCGTTTCCACGAACTGGCCGGGAGCATCGAGGGGGCGAAGGCCATGTGGCAACTGCCGCATTCCTCCTTGACCAGAGGGTCGACAACCGGGGGAAAGTAGTCGTCGCCGCCGGCCTGGGCTCGTTGCAGCACGACTGCAGAAAAGGCGAGTGCAACCAGGCCAAGGGCGAGCGGGCGGTAGGGGATGTTCATGGGGTGCTCCTTGTCAAAATAAGGGTGTTCGGGTCACTTACAGGCTGAGCATGTAGCTGAGCCAGTCGCCTTTTTCCTGCACCGTGCATGCACGCCCGAGCACTTCATTGCAATTGCGCTTGAACCACTTTTCGACCTTGGCCGGATCGGTATAGCGCTTCGGCGTGACCGATGCCGCCACGGCTTCGATGTCCTTGCCGGTCAGGGTGCGGCCGGCGCCGCGCGGGTTCTCGCCGTGGCAGGCGGTGCAGGACGGCGTGTCGGGCTTACCGCCTGAAAATTTCTGGGTGTGCAGGGTCTTGCCGCGCGCAGCAGAGAATCCGGAAAAAGTTGGCGTCGCTGTCTTGGCTGCGGTAGCGTATTGAGCCAGCAGGTCTTCGCGCGGGCCGGCGAAGAGCGAGGTGGACAGGATCATGGCGACAAGGCCCAGGGGGACGGCAAGCTTTCGGCGCATGGTTTTCTCCTTTACGGTGGGTGTGAAGCTGCACTTTGCCCGCAGTGGACTGAACCGAAGGTGAATCCGCCGTTCATCCTGCGTTCAGGCTGGCGGGGTTAAAAACAAACGCATGGAAAAATCTATTCTGGATACCGCGATGTCAGGCAGAAAACCGTCGAGAGGATTGCGCACGGCACTTCCCGCCATGCTGTTGCTGGCCTTGCTGGGCGCCGGGGCAGGCCATGCCGGCGACGGGCACGATCACGATCGCGCCCGCCGGGCGCTGGAATCCGGTGAGATCCTGCCCTTGCGGACGATCCTGGAACGGGTCGAGCGCGACTATCCGGGACAGATCATGGAAGTCGAACTGGAGCGCGAGGACACGCGCTGGGTTTACGAGATCAAGCTGCTGCGCACGGGCGGGGCGTTGGTCAAGCTCGAGATTGATGCCCGCGACGGCGCGCTGCTCGGCATCAAGGGGCCGAAGGGCAAGGATGGCCGCCGTGGAGCGGCACGCTGATGCGCATTCTGGTGGTGGAAGATGAACCGACGCTGGCTGAACAGCTGGCCGAGAGTGTGCGTGAGGCCGGTTATGCGGTCGATGTGGCGCATAACGGCCTCGACGCTCATTTCATGGGCGATACCGAGTCCTTCGACGCGATCGTTCTGGATCTTGGCCTGCCGCAAATGGACGGCATCACCGTGCTGAAAAAATGGCGCGCCGCCGGGCGCACCATGCCGGTTCTGATCCTGACTGCGCGCGACAACTGGCACGAAAAAGTGGCCGGTATCGATGCCGGCGCCGACGATTACCTGACCAAACCGTTCCACATGGAAGAGTTGCTGGCCCGCCTGCGCGCGCTGATCCGCCGTGCCGGCGGCCATGCCAGCGCCGAGCTGGCGTGCGGCCCAGTGACGCTGGACACCCGCAACAACCGCGTCACCGTCGAGGGCCGGGCGCTGACGCTGACCAGTCATGAATACCGCGTGCTGGCGTATCTCATGCACCACGCCGATGAAGTGGTTTCCCGCGGCGACCTGGTCGAACACATCTACGCACAGGATTTCGATCGCGACTCGAACACCGTCGAGGTTTTCATCGGCCGCCTGCGCAAGAAACTGCCGCCCGGGTTGATCGAGACCGTGCGCGGCATGGGCTATCGCCTCGTCAACCTGCAATGACGCTGGCCACCCTGCGCGGCTCGCTGCGCTTTCGTCTGCTGCTGGGCACGCTGTTCTGGATTGCTGCCACCATCCTCGTTGCCGGCTGGGGGCTGGGCAACATGTTTCGCCAGCATGTGGAATTGCAGTTTCATGCCGAACTGAAAACCCATCTCGATCAGTTGACCGCCCAGTTGGTGCTCGACGACCAGGGTCGGCCGACGCTGGCGATGCCGCTGAGCGATCCCCGCCTCGACAAGCCTTTCGCGGGCCTTTACTGGCAGATCGACCGCCTCGCCAGCGCCGGCTTTCCGGCAAGCCCGGCCGTGATGCGCTCGCGCTCCCTGTGGGACCAGGTGCTGCGCGTGCCTGCGGATTCGCCCGACAGCGGGGAGGTTCATCAGCACCGTATCACCGGCCCGCAAGGGGAAATGTTGGGGATGGTCGAGCGCACCGTGCAGATCGATGCGCTGCCGCTGCGGCTGATCGTTGCCGCCGACGAAGGCCTGATGATCGAGCCGGTGGCGCGCTTCAACACGATGCTCTGGCTGGCGTTGGGCGTGCTGGGCCTCGGGCTCGCGCTGGCGGCGCTGGTGCAGGTTTTCGTCGGACTGGCGCCGCTGCAGACGCTGCGTGCTGCGCTCGGGCGTGTGCATCGCGGTGAAGCGCAGCGGATGGAGGGGGTGTTTCCGGCGGAAATCATGCCGCTGGTCGAGGAATTCAACACCGTGCTGGCGCGAAACGCCGAAGTCGTCGAGCGTGCCCGCACCCAGGCGGGCAATCTCGCCCATGCACTGAAAACGCCCTTGAGCGTCCTCGCCAATGCCGCCGGCGGCAAGGACGATGCGCTGGCGCGTCTGGTGGCCACCCAGGTCGAGATGGCGCGCAGGCAGGTGGATTACCATCTGACGCGGGCGCAGGCCGCGGCCGCGGTTGGCTTGCCGGGCGCGCGGACGCCGCTCGAGCCCGTCGTCGATGGACTGGCACGGGCCATGCGACGCATTCATGCCGGGCGGAATCTTGAACTGGTGGTGCAGCCGATGGCGGCAACTTTGGCGTTTCGCGGCGAAGCGCAGGATTTGCAGGAAATGCTCGGCAACCTGCTCGACAACGCCTGCAAGTGGGCGTCGCACCGCGTCGAGATCGATGCCGCCATCGAACAGGATCAGCTTGTGATCCGCGTCGACGACGACGGCAAGGGCATCGCCGCGGCGCAGCGGGAGGCCATGCTTCGCCGCGGCGTCAGGGCCGATCAGCAGGTTCCCGGCAGCGGGCTCGGGCTGGCCATCGTCGACGATCTGGCCCGCATGTATGGCGGCCAGGTCGCGCTGGCGGATTCGCCGCTGGGGGGATTGCGGGCGGTCCTGACCTTGCCTGCCGCGCAATAAGTGTCAGCTGTTATTTATTGGTTACGCCGCGAGGGCGCACTCAATTTGGCGTAGTAGATCGCCGCGAAGAAAAACGCCACCGACAACAGTGTCTCCACTCCGGCGAGCCATGCCGACAGCCCGCTATCCGACCATGCGCGCACTGTGCCCTCGGTGAAGTAAGCGAGTGCCAGCATCGGTGCCCATTGATAGGTATAGCGGCGGCCCTTGAGGATGCCCATCAGCGGCAGCAGCAGCGGCAGGGCTTTCAGCGCCAGGGTCGAGCCGCCGGGGCGCAGCGGCGCCAGCCACAACTCCCACGCCACGCAGAGAAAAATCAGCGCGATCAGGCTGACGCTGGATAGCGTTTGCAGGGCTTTCATGCGCTCGGCCTCGTAGCAGCATTCGCCTGCCTGTCGATCCCGCTGCGCGGGCCCCTCGCCAGGTGGCTCATGCGCTCGGCCTCACAACGTTTATCACTTGGCATATTTCCTCATGTCGGCCTCCGGCAGCATTCGCCTGCCTGTCGATCCCGCTGCGCGGGCCCCTCGCCAGGTGGCTCATGCTGCCAACTTCACTGCGGTTTCGGCGAGCCGTTTGCCGAGGGCGATGCATAGGGTGCGCTCTTCGTCGGTCAGGGGTTTGTCGTCGTTGGCGCCAGCCCAGTGGGTGGCGCCGTAGGGTGAACCGCCGCTGCTGGTATGGGTGACTTCGGGCAGGGTGTAGGGCAGGCCGGTGATCAGCATGCCGTGGTGCAGCAGCGGCAGCATCATGCTGGTGAGCGTGGTTTCCTGGCCGCCGTGCAGGCTGGCGGTGGAGGTGAACACGGCGGCAGGTTTGCCAGCCAGCGTGCCTTTGGCCCACAGCGCGCCGGTGGTATCGAGAAAGTATTTCAGTGGTGCTGCCATGTTGCCGAAGCGGGTGGGCGAGCCGAGCACGAGGCCGGCGCATTGTTCCAGATCGCCCAGTTCGACATAGGGTGCGCCTTCTTCCGGCACCGGGGGTTCGGTCTGCTGGGTACGCGGCGCCACCGGCGGCACGGTGCGCAGGCGGGCCGAGGCACCGGGCACCTGGTTGATGCCGCGTGCAACGAGTTGCGCCATGCTGCGCACGCTGCCGTGCGCGCTGTAATACAACACAAGAATATCAGTCATGAATGGACTCGTCGGCAAAAATGGTGAAGTCGATCAGATCGAAACCGGGGGTGCGTTCAAGGCGTTGGCCGAAGGCGAGGGTGTATTGACGCGGGGTGTGCCATACCTCGGCGTCCATGCCCACCTGATACAGATTGCGCGGCAGCAGCAGGCGGTCGGGTTGTTTCAGTGCGGGCAGGCCGGGCACGAACAGCGCCGGCTCTGGGCTGGCCTTGCGGCGGCCTCGCAGCGGGCGCACCCATACCGGTTGCATTTTCGGCGACAAACGCTCGACGCCGAGCTCGACCTGGCGCGCATCATGCATCTTGATCCAGCGTATGACTGCCAGCGACCACATCGCGGCGTCGTCAGGCCGCATGGCCAGCGCATCGCCAACCTTCAGATTAAGTGGCGCATCGTGCACGCCGCTCAGCGCCAGTCCGGTCGCGCTGTCGTTGCCGATGGTCCAGTGGCTGGCATTGACTGCAGTCGGGGCGGCAAACAGGGGCTCGACATCGTGTATGGGCAGATCGGTTTCGTCGCCCAGGTCGAGTTCGGGCGTTTGCGGTACCAGTTCCAGCAGACGGTGAATGGCACTGACACCTGCCACGACCTGCATCGTGCTGCCGGGCGCCGGGTAACGCTTGAACGCACGCTGCGCACCGCTGCGCCACTGCTTGATCAGACGCTTGCCGAGACTCAGGCTCAGGCTGTTCTCCATGCCCTGGGGCAGACTCATCTGCTCCGGCGCATCGCCCGCGCGCAGGCGAATGGCCAGGTCGTGCAACTGTCGACACAGGGTGTCGGTGTCCAGCCACAGATGGCCTGTTTTCGAGCTGGCGGGGAGTTGGCCGGGACCCGTATCGCAATCGGTTGCCACGACAAAACCCGTTTCCGGGATGGGATTGGCCAGGGGCACCAGTCTGGCCTGTGCGCCCAGATACTGCAGATACATCCGGGTATGAGCCAACTCGGCGTGGCTCATGTGCGGCGGGTCGGCCAGCGCCAGCAACAGCGCCTGACGATAGACATGACTGGCGGGTGGCAGATCGTCGATAGCGGTGTCGGCCAGATCGGTGGACTCGGCCAGCTGAAATACCTGATGCATTTCCAGCCACAGGCCATCAGGCAGCACGCTGTAAGTCAGGTAACAGGCGTGCTGGATGTCATGCAGTGCAATGATGAGGCGCGTTGTGACCTCGACCAGGGCGCGGGGGGAAGCCCGCCCAAAACGGCGATGGAGCATCGTCAGCAGCAATTGCTTGTAGCCAATGCCGTACTCGGTCAGCAATTCACGCAGCAGCACGCCGGTTTGTCGTTGCTGCGCATGGGGCGGCACACCTATATCCGAGAGCATCGATTTGAGGCTGGCGGCCACGGACATCACCACCGGTCGATACAGTGCCATCAGGGCATGGCGGTCATCCGCACTCAGCGGGTAACGGTTGAGTGTATGCAGCGTCGCCACCAGTTGTTGCGCGGCGTCTGCCGGGCTGGCAAGCGGCAGACGCGCGAGCCATTCCGAGGTGGCCTTGGGGTGGGTTTCAACTTCCTTCAGCAGCACCGAGTCCTCGGTGCGGGGGACATTGAGCGTCAGCATGGCTTAGTCAAACACGACCGTTTTGTTGGCGTAGACCAGCACCCGGTTATCCAGATGCCATTTGACGGCGCGCGACAGCACCACCTTTTCCAGATCGGCGCCCTTGTTGATCAGGTCTTCCAGGCTGTCGCGGTGCGAAATACGCGCCACGTCCTGCTCGATGATCGGTCCGTCATCCAGCGTTTCGGTCACGTAGTGGCCGGTGGCGCCGATCAGCTTGACGCCGCGTTCAAACGCCCGGTGATAGGGCTTGGCACCGTGAAACGCCGGCAGGAAGGAGTGGTGGATATTGATGATGTGGTTGGGGAAATGGCGGATGAAATCGGCCGACAACACCTGCATGTAGCGCGCCAGCACGATGAAATCGATTTTCAGGTCGCGCAGGATGGCGAGCTGGGTTTTCTCGGCTTCTTCCTTGCCGTCCTTGAGCACCGCCAGATGCTGGAACGGGGTGTGATACGCGTCGGCCAGCCAGCGCGTGTCCTCGTGGTTGCTGAGAATGATCGGCAGCTCGCAGTGCAGTTCGCCGTTCTGGTAGCGGTAGAGCAGATCGGCCAGGCAATGATCGAACTTGGATACGAACACCGCCATCCGGGGCTTGTGAGTGGAGTCGGCCAGCCGCCAGGTCATGCCGAAACGGCTGGCGATGGATTCGAATGCACGGGCAAAATCGGCCAGGTCGAGCTTGAAGCCGGCCATCTCCCATTCCACCCGCATCAGGAACAGTTTCAGTTCGGCATCCTGATGCTGGTCGGCGTGCAGGATATTGGCTTCGTGCTGCAGCAGGAATTCGGCAATGGCGGCGACCAGGCCCCGTTGGTCGGGGCAGGAAATCAGCAGGACAGCGGTATGGCGCATGGCGAGGCTCAGCGATTCGGGTTGGGTTCTTTTGCGCAATCATAACCAAAATCTCCCCTGGCCATGTCATGGAAATCCGGCTGGTCGCGTGGTCTGCTACTCCCCGCAGGAATGCATTGCAGATTTATCCACCGCCGGTTTCATCTCCAAACGCACAAATATTCGGCAGAATTTGCGCAGCTCAGACCACATTCGATTTTGCTAATAATCTGAATTTCCACGCATTCATCGGCTTGTCTGGAAGTTTCTCGCTGGCAGGCCACATCCAGACGTCAATCCACGCAATATATTAGACCTGGTCCAGGTCAAAACTTTGATTTGACATGAGATTTTTCGGGCGCCTGAAAATGACATGGAAACAATTCAAATCCAGGTTGACATGATTGGGTGAACAACTAGAATTTGTATCCGCTTCCCCGATGCACCACAACATGTTGTGAATAAACGTGTGCACGGGGGCGGGGCAAGTTGTGGATAACCTATGGGTGGTTCATGGCTTGCCGGTATTCAGCCCTACCCACCGAGGAGAGTCATCGATGTTGAACGTTGCCACCGAGTCTGCAACACCCACCCCCATTCCCCCCCAGAAGGCTGCCGAATCGCTCGTGGTCGATACGCGTTACGCCGACTACAAGATTATCCGCCGCAACGGCGCGGTGGTCGGCTTTGCGCCCAACAAGATTGCCATTGCCGTAACCAAGGCGTTTATCGCGGTGCAGGGCGGGCAGGCAGCTGCCTCGGCGCGCATCCGCGAACTGGTCGAGTCGATCACCGGTCAGGTCACGGCCGCACTGCTGCGCCGTACGCCCAACGGCGGCACCTTCCACATCGAAGACATCCAGGACCAGGTTGAACTGGCGTTGATGCGTTCGGGCGAGCACGAAGTGGCACGCTCCTATGTTCTGTATCGTGAAAAGCGCACCCAGGAACGCGCCGCGCAAAAAGCCGCCGGCGTGCCTGAAGTGCAGCTGAATGTGATCGAGGATGGCGTCAAAAAGCCGCTCGACACTGCGCGCCTGGCCACGCTGCTGGGTGACGCCTGCGCCGGTCTGGGCGACGGCGTGCGCGCCGAGCCGATCATGCAAACCGTATTGCGCGACCTCTACGACGGCGTACCGATGGCCGAAGTCGAAAAGGCGCTGGTGCTGGCCGCGCGTTCGCTGATCGAACAGGACCCGGCGTATTCGTTTGTTACCGCGCGCCTGCTGCTGAATTCGATCCGCCATGAAGTGTTGGGCGAAGCCGTGCTGCAAACCGAGATGGCCACGCGCTATGCCGAGTATTTCCCCGCCTACATCAAGAAAGGCATCGCCGCCGAACTGCTCGACGAAAAGCTCGGCCAGTTCGACATCGCGCGCCTCGCTGCCGTGCTCGACGCCGGTCGCGACTACCAGTTCGGTTACCTCGGTCTGCAAACCCTGTACGACCGTTATTTCCTGCACATCGAAGAGTCACGCATCGAACTGCCGCAGGCCTTCTTCATGCGCGTGGCGATGGGTCTCGCGATCAATGAAGTCGACCGCGAAGCACGCGCCATCGAGTTCTACCAGGTGCTATCGAGCTTCGACTTCATGTCGTCGACGCCGACCCTGTTCAACGCCGGCACCCGCCACAGCCAGCTGTCTTCCTGCTACCTGACCACCGTCACCGACGACCTCGACGGCATCTATCAGGCGATCAAGGAAAACGCCATGCTGCAAAAGTACGCAGGCGGCCTCGGCAACGACTGGACCCCGGTGCGCGCCATGGGCGCCCGCATCAAGGGCACCAACGGCAAATCGCAGGGCGTGGTGCCGTTCCTCAAGGTGGTCAACGACACCGCCGTCGCGGTCAACCAGGGCGGCAAGCGCAAGGGCGCGGTGTGTGCCTACCTGGAAACCTGGCACCTCGACATGGAAGAATTCCTCGAGCTGCGCAAGAACACCGGTGACGACCGCCGTCGCACCCACGACATGAACACCGCCAACTGGATTCCCGACCTGTTCATGCAGCGCGTGATGGAAGGCAGCGACTGGACCCTGTTCTCGCCCAACGACGTGCCCGACCTGCATGAGCTGTATGGCCGCAAGTTTGCCGAGGCCTACACCGAATACGAGCGTCGCGCCGACCGTGGCGAGATCAAGGTATTCAAGCGCATTCCCGCCCTGCAGCTGTGGCGCAAGATGCTGTCGATGCTGTTCGAAACCGGCCATCCCTGGATCACCTTCAAGGACCCGTGCAACATCCGCAGCCCGCAGCAGCACGTCGGCGTCGTCCACAGTTCCAATCTGTGTACCGAGATCACGCTCAACACCAGCGACACAGAAATCGCCGTGTGCAACCTCGGCTCGGTCAACCTGATCAACCACCTGAAACTCGATGTTGAATCAGGTCAGCGCGCACTTGATCTGGACAAGCTGAAGACCACCATCCACACCGCGATGCGCATGCTCGACAACGTGGTGGACGTGAACTACTACGCCGTCGGCAAGGCACGCAATTCCAACCTCAAGCACCGTCCGGTGGGCCTCGGCATCATGGGCTTCCAGGATGCACTGCAGGAACTGCGCCTCACCTACGCCTCGGACGCCGCCGTTGAGTTTGCCGACCGTTCGATGGAAGCCGTGTCCTACTACGCCATCTGGGCCTCGACCGAACTCGCCGCCGAGCGCGGCCGCTATTCCAGCTACGAAGGCAGCCTGTGGAGCCGTGGCATCCTGCCGCTGGATTCGATCAAGCTGCTGGCCGAAGAACGCGGCGGCTACCTGGAAGTGGATACCTCCAGCTCGCTGGACTGGGACAGCCTGCGCGCGCGCATCGGCCAGTACGGCATGCGCAACTCCAACTGCATGGCGATTGCGCCCACCGCGACCATCGCCAACATCGTCGGCGTGTCCGCCTCGATCGAGCCGACGTATCAGAACATCTACGTCAAATCCAACCTGTCGGGCGAATTCACCGTCGCCAACAAGTACCTGGTCGCCGACCTGAAAAAACTCGGCCTGTGGGACGAAGTCATGGTCGCCGACATCAAGTACTTTGACGGCAGCCTGGCCAAGATCGACCGCATCCCGGCCGACATCCGCGCGCTGTACGCCACCGCGTTCGAGATGGAAACCAGCTGGCTGGTCGAGTGTGCCTCGCGTCGCCAGAAATGGATCGACCAGGGCCAGAGCCTCAACATCTACATGGCCGGCGCCTCGGGCAAAAAGCTCGACGAAACCTACAAGCTGGCGTGGATACGCGGCCTCAAGACCACGTATTACCTGCGCACCCTCGGCGCCACCTCGGCCGAGAAATCCACCGGCAAGGGCGGCGAGCTGAATGCCGTGTCGTCGGGTGGATCGGATACCATGGGCAAGGCTGCGGCCAACCTGCCCGAGGCGGAGATCGAAGGGCGCGCCTGCACCATGCGGCCCGGCGATGTCGGGTTTGAAGAGTGTGAATCGTGTCAGTAAAAAGGTTGTTGTAGGAGGAGGAGAGTAGTACCAAAAAAAGAGGCAAAGCCGGCCAATGGGATTTCGCATCTGGCGAGGGTTCATTGGTCGGGGGAAGCCCCTTCAGGTTAAAAAAGTAGTGTGGGCCCAGCCCACTTTGGGACAACCAAAGGAGATTTAGAACGATGCTCAATTTTGAAGATGATTTCACACCCGCAGCCAGGTCCGTGGACGTACCGGCCTTTCTGCGCAAGGACACCGCAGCAACCGATACGAAGATGGCCAACACCGACGTGACCGATGCGCCCGCCGCACCGGAAAGCCAGCGCGTGCGCGCCTCCGACAAGCGCATCATCAACGGCGCCACGGACGTGAATCAGCTTGTACCCTTCAAATACAAATGGGCGTGGCAGAAATACCTGGATGCGTGTGCCAACCACTGGATGCCGCAGGAAGTGAACATGAGCCGCGACATCGCGCAGTGGAAAGACCCCACCGCGCTCACCGAAGACGAGCGCCGTCTGGTCAAGCGCAACCTCGGCTTTTTTTCCACCGCCGATTCGCTTGCTGCCAACAACATCGTGCTCGGCACCTATCGCCACATCACCGCGCCCGAGTGCCGCCAGTACCTGCTGCGCCAGGCGTTCGAAGAAGCCATCCACACCCACGCCTATCAATACATCATTGAATCGCTGGGCCTGGACGAAGGCGAAATCTTCAACGCGTATCACGAGATTGAATCCATTCGCGACAAGGATGAATTCCTCATCCCCTTCATCAACACGCTCACCAATCCCGAATTCAAGACCGGCACCCCCGAGGCCGACCAGGACTTGCTCAAGTCACTGATCGTCTTTGCCTGCATCATGGAAGGCATCTTCTTCTACGTCGGCTTCGTGCAGATCCTCGCTCTGGGCCGCCAGAACAAGATGGCCGGCGCCGCCGAGCAGTACCAGTACATCCTGCGCGACGAGTCCATGCACTGCAACTTCGGCATCGACCTCATCAACACCATCAAGCTGGAAAACCCCCACCTCTGGACCAGCGAGTTCAAGAAAGAACTCACCGGCCTGTTCCAGAAGGGCGTCGAACTCGAATACCGCTACGCCGAAGACACCATGCCGCGCGGCGTGCTGGGCCTCAACTCAGCCCAGTTCAAGGAGTACCTGCGTTTCATCGCCAACCGCCGCTGCCAGCAGATCGGCCTTGATGAAATGTACCCCGGCGTCACCAACCCCTTCCCCTGGATGGCCGAAATGATCGATTTGAAGAAGGAGAAAAACTTCTTTGAGACGCGCGTTACGGAGTATCAGACGGGCGGGGCATTGAGCTGGGATTGACCGGCGGAATGGAAAAAGGCGCAGGGGACTGCGCCTTTTTTGTTGGGGTCAGCAAGGCCTGACCCGAGTCATGCAAGTGCTGCTGCAAAAAGGGCTGCTGGATATGCTTTGGCTCAGTAGCTCTGCGGCAAAGACAAAATAGAAGCTGCACTGCTTCTTGTATTCACGCGTAACCATCTGCGAATCAGCGGGTGGAGGAGGCCACAATGAAATTAACAAGAGTTCGCGTCCAAAACTATCGCTCCGTTGAAGATAGCGAAGAATTCGAGATCGGCGATCTCACATGCCTAGTGGGCAAGAACGAAGCGGGCAAGACGGCCTTGCTCAGCGCGATGCGTGGATTGCGACCCTCGCAGCCCTTCGAGTTCGACGAAACCATTGACTATCCGCGCCGCTTCGCGACCCGGTTCGACGATCGCCATCCAGACGGCAAAGCCGAGGTTATCCGGACATGGTGGAGGTTGGAAGACGCCGACAAAGTGGCAGTTGAGAAGCGATTCGGTCCTGGGATTTTGAAGGGTGACACCTTCCAGGCACACTTTGGTTTTCGATATGACAATGACAAGCGCATTTGGGATATCGAAGTCGATGACGCCAAGTGCTTGGAGCATTTGGTCAGCAATCACGCGCTGGATGCGACCGAACGGAATGTTCTGCATGGGGTGCACGACGGACCAAGCGCGGACAAAGCATTATCGGCTCTGGCCGCGCGGTCCACGAAGCAAGAGGCTCTCTTGCAGGACGTCAAGAAGTGCCGCGATTCCAAGTTCAATTTGGGCGTGATAGATGTCCTCGAAGCGAGACAGCCGAAGTTTTTCTTTACCTCGCACTTCGAGCGCATGTCGGGGATGGTCTCGATTCAGCAGCTCCAACACGACCGGCAACAGAACAAGGTGTCCGTCGGCGACAAGATCTTCTTGGACTTCCTGGAGTACGCTGGAACAACTTTGGAGGAGCTCCTTGAAACCAATCGCCGCGAAGCTTTGAAGGCCCAGTGCGAGGCGGCGAGCAATGAAATCACCGAAGAGATCTTCCAGTTTTGGAGTCAGAACAACGCCTTGGAAGTCGTCATCGAAATCGACAATGCGAAGCCAGGTGACAAGCCTCCATTCAACGCGGGGACTGTGGCGGAAATCCGCATTAAGAATACCAACCACAAGGCCACGCTGCCTCTGTCTGAGCGCAGTGCAGGCTTCGTGTGGTTCTTCTCCTTCCTGGCGCAGTTTAAACAGCTCAGAAAGACTAATGGAAACGCCATAATCCTCTTGGACGAGCCTGGGCTCACCCTTCATGGAAAAGCCCAAGGCGATTTGCTGCGCTACATGGTCGAGCGCCTGCTTCCCAATCATCAAGTCATTTTCACGACCCACTCCCCTTTCATGGTGCCCATGAACCGACTTACCGACGTGCGCATCGTCGAAGACGTGATCATTGCGGAGAAGGGTAGTCGGCCTGTGGTGAAGGGAACAAAGGTTCGATCGGATGTCCTTGAAGTCGACGACGACACGCTGTTTCCCTTACAGGGAGCGCTCGGCTACGAGGTGACGCAGTCGCTCTTTATCGGCGCCAACACCTGGCTGGTGGAAGGTCCGTCCGACATCCTATATCTACAAGTACTTTCCCAAGCACTAAAAAAGAAGATGCGCGAGGGATTAAGCGACAAATGGACCATGTGCCCATCGGGCGGCATTGACAAGATCGCACCCTTTGTAAGGCTCTTTGGCGGCAACCGGATCAATGTGGCGGTGCTCTCCGACATCGCCAATGGTGACAAGACGAAGATTGAAAACTTGAAGAAGGCCGAGATCCTCAAGTCGGGCCACTTCTTCACTGTCGCAGATTTCGTGGGCCAGCAGGAGGCCGATGTTGAAGATATCTTCGATACGGATCTCTTCGTCGAGATGCTCAATGGTACTTACAAACCTCCGGCCTCTCACGTGGTGACCAAGACTTCGCTGATGGATGCAAACGCAACGCCACGAATCGTGAAGAAAGCGGAGGCCCTGTTCAAGCTCATGCCCGCCGAAGTGGCGGAGTTCGATCACTTCGGCCCCGCTCGCTGGCTCTTGGAGAACCCGTCGGTGCTTGATAGAGATTCACCTTCCGTTGCCGCAACGCTGGACAGAGCCGAGACTCTATTCAAATCGTTTAATCAGTTGCTGGCCTAAACAACTATGGGGGCAGGTCTTGCCTCTTGCCGCAAAAGGCAAGACCTGCCCCCGCAACATGATTTACTAATCCGGTGGTCAAGATCGCTTCTCTGTGCTGTGGCACGCCATAGCCGACACGCCCCTCGCCTTGAACGTTAGACCACAAAGTACCCATATGAACCCTATCGACGCCTACAACGACACCACTGCCAGAGCAAGAACATTTCTGCTCTACCACGACGGTTTAATGAACATAAGGAGTCGAGGTATTCGGAAAGACTGGAAATCATCGTTCCTCAAGCTAATGCATTGGCCTGCAACACACAGCATTGAACGAATCGATGGAAAGGACGCTGTCGTTATCCTACGAGATGGAGCATCGCTGACTGCAGATCATTTCACGCCATCAGGTACTCCGGGGTCAGGTCTTGCATTGATGCATGGCCACTGACGCTGGATTCGAGCGCAAGGAACCCGAATGCCTCACCTGTATACCAGTGGAGAAGAATCTAGCCAGTCGCGGCCTCTCGTTTCGTCGAAGAGCATCCCGTAATTAGAGGCTTTGTGAGGCACAAATAATTTCACGTTATGTGTAAAAAGCTTCGGGTGATTTCAGGATATGGGTCGCTCATTTGCATTTTATCTGTCAAATAATCAGCTAGCTCATTGATTATTACTTATAGTGTTTTCAGTTATTTGTCACTGGATAGGAATTGTTCATGGAACGCAAAGTTGATGTCGCCATCATCGGCGCCGGTAGCGCCGGACTCACCGCCACCTCCACCGTCCGCCGCTACACCGACAGCTTCGTCCTCATCGATGGCGGTGAGCTAGGCACGACCTGCGCACGTGTCGGCTGCATGCCCTCCAAGGTCGCCATCCAGGTGGCAGAAGACCTGCACCGGCGCACGGTGTTCGAGCGTGAGGGCATCGCCGGTGGCGATGCGCTGTCGGCCGACACCCCCGCGGCGCTTGAGCATGTGCGCGACCTGCGTGACGTGTTCGTCGATCAGGTGCTGTCGGGCAGCATCGATCAGATGGGCGACGAATTCATCGAGGCCAACGTCCGCTTCCTGGAGCCGACCCTGCTGGAGGCCGGCGACGCACGCATCCGTGCAAAAAAGGTCATCATCGCCACGGGTTCCACGCCGGTGGTGCCGCGTGCCTGGGAGGCGTTCGGCGACCGCATTGTCACCACCGATACCTTCTTCGAGCTTGAGGACCTTCCGCAGAGCATGGCGGTGATCGGTCTGGGTGTAATCGGCCTGGAACTCGGCCAGTCGTTAAAGCGTCTGGGTGTGAAGGTCACCGGCATCGATCAGCTGACCACCATTGGCGGACTGCGCGACCCGGATGTGAACGCGCAGGCCATCGAGATCATCGGCAAGGAATTTCCGTTGTGGCTGGGTCATGCGGCGGAGATCAGTGAGGCGCCCGACGGCCGGTTGCGCGTCACCGCCGGCGATAACAGCGTCGTGGTCGACAAGGTGCTGGCCTCGATAGGCCGGCGGCCGAACCTCGCCGGCCTGGGGCTGGAGGATATCGGCGTGCGCATGAACGCGCGCGGCGTGCCCGACTTTGATCCCCACACGATGCAGATCGGTGACACCCCGCTGTTCATCGCCGGAGACGTTAACGGCGAGCGGCCAATCCTGCACGAGGCGAATCTGGAAGCACGCATGGCCGGCTACAACGCCACCCATGACACGCCCGTACGCTTCAAGCGCAAGGTGCCGTTCAGCATCACCTTCTGCGACCCTAATATCGTCGCTGTCGGCGCCGCGCTCGACGAACTCGACCCGGACGACATCGAAATCGGTGCGATGAAGTTCGGGCCGCTGGGCCGCGCACTCATCATGGCGAAGAACAAAGGCCTGCTGCGCCTGTACGCGCGCAAATCCGACGGTCGGCTGCTCGGCGCCGCCATGATCGCGCCCAAAGGCGAGAACCTCGGCCACCTGCTGGCCTGGTGCATCCAGCAAAACCTCACCGTCGCCGACCTGCTTCGGATGCCCTTTTATCACCCCACCATCGAAGAAGGCGTGCAGGGTGCGCTCTACGACCTGCGCCGCAAACTCGGGATCGAGAGCGAGACGCCGCTGGAACTCGAGGTTCTTTAAAACAACTAGCCACGGCGACATGCCCCCTTTTTCAGCAGCAATCTGATTTAGAGTCCATCGCTACAAAGCGTAACCAACTTCTCTGGGGCCTTGTTTTGCATCTGTTACAAGTTTGCCGCGAACACTGCTGGCGGCAGTCCCCCAAGATCCTTCTTCGGTCTTTGCTCGTTGTAGTCACGGCGCCAGGCTTCGATGACCACCCGCGCATGAGCCAGGCTGGTGAACCAGTGTTCGTTCAAACATTCGTCGCGTAGCCGTCCATTGAAGCTCTCCACGTAAGCGTTCTGGTTCGGTTTCCCCGGATCGATGAACCGCAGACTTACACTATTCTCATGCGCCCAGGTTGCCATGGCGCGGCCGCAGAATTCACGGCCATTGTCTGATCGATGAACCCAAGGTTAGATGTTGCAATGCAAGACCTGACCCCGTGTCCCTAGCGTGTCCCTAGTGTTTTTTTCACCATGGCGTGTAAGGAATTCACGCCCTCCTGCGACTACCTTGGTAACAGGCGTGCATATCCTTTACCCGATTTGCGTCTGTGCGGTTGCGCAACCTGGATAAATCCACTTTGACGCATCCATTTGGAGTCCACTTTTTCAATTGCAAAGGAGTTTTACCATGACAGATATTTCCAAGAGAGCCACCATTTCCGCGCTGGCACTGGCACTGGGTGCCGCCCTGACCGTTAGCGCGGTCCCTGCCCTTGCCGCCGGCCCGGCCATGGAAAAATGCTTCGGCGTCGCCCTTAAAGGCAAGAACGACTGTGCTGCGGGTGCAGGAACGACCTGTGCTGGTACATCGAAGATCGATCATCAGGGCAATGCCTGGAAGATGGTTCCCGCAGGCACCTGCGCCAAAACGGCCTCACCCACCTCCCCAACCGGTTATGGCCAAGGCAAGGCATTCACGGAAAAAATGTCCTGATCATCGCTCAGGACTCAAGGACGCCCGTCATGAAGCCATCCTGGTCCAGTCGCGGGCGCTGCGGCACCACCGCTAGCGCCCAGGCTATCGATCTGCCTGCACGTGCAGGGGTCGGGCTCAAACCCCAGCATTTCCGGCAAATCGTGGAGACATGGCCCGATCTTGGTTTCTTCGAGATCCATGCCGAGAACTTCATGGTCGATGGCGGTCCCTTTCACCATTACCTGACCCGTATTCGGGAACAATACCCGTTGTCCATTCATGGCGTCGGCTTGTCGATCGGGGGGGAATCCCCGCTTGATTCCGCGCATCTCGACAACCTCGCCCATCTGCTTGAGCGTTATGACCCCCAGTCGTTTTCCGAGCATCTGGCCTGGTCGAGTCATGGTGAGGTTTTTCTGAACGACTTGCTGCCGGTTCCCTATACCCCGCAGACGCTGCAACGCGTATGCGATCACATCGACCAGGTTCAGGATCGTCTGAACCGTCGAATGCTGCTGGAAAACCCGGCGACCTATATCGAGTTCGCCGCATCGTCGATGGCCGAAACCGAGTTTATCGGCGAGGTGGTGCGCCGCACCGGCTGTGGTCTGCTGCTGGACGTCAACAACGTCCATGTGTCCTGCGTCAACCATGATTGGGATCCGCACGACTACATCGCCGCGCTGCCACTTGGCGCGGTAGGCGAAATCCACCTGGCGGGATTTGCGCGTGAGCACGACGCCCACGGCGACCCGCTCCTGATCGACAGCCACAGCACAGCCGTCGATCAGCTGGTGTGGGATCTGTATGCATCCACCCTGGGACGGGTTGGCCCGGCCCCCACGCTGATCGAGCGCGACAGCGACATACCGGCTTTCGATGTCCTGCTGGAAGAAGCCCGACACGCTGAATACCTGCTGCGTCAGCCGGTGGCCGAAAGGGTGGAAGCATGAATCGCCAGCAGGCTTTTTTCGAGGCCCTGCTCGATCCCGAGCAGCCGCCCCCCTCGGGACTGATTGCCTGGAACGGTTCCGACCCCGCCCCGCGCTTTGCGGTGTATCGCAACAATGTCGTGGCCTCTCTCATCAACGCCCTCGCCGACACCTATCCGGTTACACAGGAGCTGGTCGGCGAGGCATTTTTTCGTGCCATGGCGCGGGAATACGTCCTGACCGACCCCCCCCGTTCGCGGGTACTGGCTTTCTATGGCCTGTCGTTCGCCGATTTCGTGGAACGCTTTTCGCCCGCGGCGTCCCTGCCTTATCTGGCCGACGTCGCGCGTCTGGAAATGGCGCGCGTCCATGCCTATCACGCGGCAGACGACGCAAGCCTTTCTGCCGAGGTCATCACTGAATTCCTGATGGACGCCGATGCGCTCCCAGATATGCTGCTTGCGTTTCATCCGTCGGTGAGGCTGCTGCGCTCGCAGTACGCTGTGGTGTCCCTGTGGGCGGCTCATCAGGGCATTACCGAACTCGCATCCGTGGACCCGCATCAACCGGAACATGCGCTGGTCGTGCGGCTGGGGTTCGATGTCGAAGTGATCGGGCTGGATGACGGCGCCAGCGACTTTATTACGCATCTATTGCAGGGCGCAAGCCTGGGCCGTGCCGCAGAACAGGCGGGCCACGACCACCCTGATTTTGACCTCGCCCAAATCCTGGGGCTGCTCATCCAGAAGCAGGCCCTCTCAGACATGAAAACATCCAGGAGGCGTCAACCATGAGCGCATCAATAATGATCAAACCCATCCAGCGCATCATCTCGCTATTCGAATGCATTCCGCACACCTTCATCGCTGCGCTCGGTCGATTTTCAATTGCAGCGGTGTTCTGGAAATCGGGCCAGACCAAAATCGAAGGGCTGGCCATCGACATCGTCAGCGGCGAGTTTCATCTGGGTTGGCCCCACTTGTCTGATTCTGCGGTGATGCTTTTCAATTTCGAATACAGCCTGCCACTCATCCCGCCCGAGATTGCCGCCACGATGGCCGCCTTCGCCGAGCATGCCTTTCCCATCCTGATCCTGTTTGGACTCGCGACCCGCTTCTCGGCGCTGGCCCTGCTGGGCATGACGCTGGTCATCGAGATTTTCGTCTATCCCGACGCCTATCCGGTTCATGGCGTCTGGGCGACGGTATTGCTGTATCTGATTGCGAAGGGACCCGGCATGATTTCGATCGATTACTGGCTTGCGAAGCGAAACGGGATGGTGAAGTAATCAAGCCATCGAGCAAGGCTGGTCCACCATTTAACAATGGGACGTTGAATATCCTCGCGCCGAGCGGACCCGGGTTTCGTCTGTTCAGTTGGTTTCGCCCCGAAATAAATGGGGTCAGACATCGTTTATTCTTAAAGGGTTTCCCATAGAATGGGGCCATGGGATTCCCAATAAAACAAACTTTTCTTATGCGCTATCTATACACCACGCTGCTGTCCCTTTTTCTGGTCTGCCCTGCATTTGCCATGCAGATATTTGTCAAAACGCCCACGGGTAAAACCATTGCGCTCGAAGTCGAGGCCAGCGACACGATCGAGAACGTCAAGGCCAAGGTCCAGGACAAGGAAGGTATTCCGCCCGACCAGCAAATACTCGTGTTTGCCGGAAAGATCCTCGAAGACGGCCGCACGCTTGCCGACTACAGCATTCAGAAGGAAAGCACGCTCATTCTCAACCTTCCGTCGTCTACTTCACGGTCTGCCTTGCGTTCGGCTTCCGCCATGCTGGCGCGTTCAGTTCAACGGGTAGCACTTCAGGTGCTCGATTCGACGCTGGATCCGGGTTCGCCCTTGATTGCATCGCAATATACCGAGGTGCAAACCGCTGCAAGATTGCCTGACATGACATCGGGTGTGGGCGGGGAGTCGGCGCAAGGCGGTTCGGGCGGAAATCGCTACGATGCGTCCCTGCGTCATGTTTTTCTGGGAGGCGATCTGGCAAAGAACGCCTCCTTCCGCTGGGGTGCGATTGCTGCCTACGGATTCGGCGAGCTGGACTGGGCTGGTGGCGTCACTCAGGATGTTTCACAGCTGGGCGCTTACGTTTACGCACAGTCCGTTCCGGCATCGTCTGAGCGGTGGCGATACTCAGGTGTCCTCGGCGTTTTTCGCACGCGTTACGACGAGGCAGATGCGACTGCCGTGACCACGCAGTATGTGGCGCATGGCTGGCGGTCCGATGCCATTGGCCGTGTGGAATACCTGCCAAACCCGATGGTTTCCTTGCGCTCAACACTTGCACTATCTGCCGAGCGGGTAGGGGATTCACCTGTTTACGGGGGCAAGCGTTCGATGTTTCTGGCTGAATGGGCTAACGCGGTGCGCATGAGCGGCACGGTGTTTACACGCGTACGTCCCTACTTTGAAATAGGCGCGAATCTGGTCAACGCACCAGGTCTTATTTCTCCTGGCGCGACGCAACATCTCTTTGGAGAAGCCGCTGCCGGTATTGAAGCCAGGTTACGCCGCGATGGACCGATTTTCTCGCTGCATACCCGCTATGCACAAGGCCTGGATGATTACCGCTCTACATCGGCATCGATGGGGCTTTCCTGGCAGCTTTAACGCGGAGCAAAAGGGGTCGGCTTCGGTTTGCTTTCCGCATAAACGATTTTCGTAACGCAAGAAAAATAGGGCGGACAGATAATCGAAGCTGACCCCTGTAGCCTCATTTTCCCAATTGATGGGTGGCGCCCAGAACCGCCCCCAAAGTCACAAGCACGACGCCGGCAATGGTCACGGCGTCGAGGGATTCCCCCAGCAAGGGCACGGCGGCCACAGCCGAGATGCCGGGCACCATGGCCAGCATGAGCGTGGCGCGCTGCGGCCCGATGTTGTGGATGGCATAGGCAAAGAGCAAGCCGGCAATTGAGGCAGCGAGGATGCCTTGATACACGCCTTGCAACAGAATGAAGGACACGGGGACAGTGGTGATGGCCTTGGGCAGGAACAGCAGATAAACCGGCGTGTAGAAAACCATTGAAATCACGGAGACCCCGACCGTTGCGTCGATGGGCGAGATATTCCAGTGCTTGAGCAACAAGACGAAGATTGCGAAGCTGATTGCGGCAAGGAGAAAAAACATATCCCCCACCCATTGATGGGCGGGTGCCCCGGACAGCTGACCCACGCTGTGGATGCCAATCATCACGATCCCCAGCCCTGCGACCAGCAGGGCGAATTCAGACCGGATTCCAGGGCGATGCCCGAGTATGAGCCAGGCGATCAATGCACTCGCAAATGGAATGCCGCCATTGACCAGGATGCCCGCATGGGCGGCCGGCGCAAGGGCAAAGCCCGAGTAGATAAATAAGGTGTAACCCGTGCCGCCAACTGCGGCAAGTACTGCAAGTCGCGGCCACTTGAGGCGGCGCCATCGGGTCCACACAAACGGAAGAAACACGATTCCAGAGACGACAAAACGGATGGCCACCATGTCATAGGGCGTAAGCGGGCTGCGTCCGCCCATCCGGGAGACGATGTTGAACCCGGACCAGATCACGATGACCGCAGCCGCAGCCGCAAAGCCTTTGAGCAGGTGCTGACGGTGGTCCGGAACGGGTAGGGTTGCATCTGTCATGCGATGGGCTTACGGCATAAGCGGTACTACGCACATTACCACTGCCAGTCGCTGCGGCAGTGGCCTTGCTATGTTCGCTGTCGAACAGAAACGCCGATTGTTTTTGCCTACTATCGTAAGTGTACTCAGGGGGAATCAGCGTGCTCGATCATTTGATTCGGCCGCTGCCCTTGATGATTGATCACCCCAACGGAGAATCCCTATGCCCCTGATTAACCTGGTCGTCGTCCTGATTGTGGTTGGCGTGCTGCTTTGGCTCGTTAACACCTATATCCCCATGGACCGTAAGATCAAACAGATTCTGAATATCGTCGTCGTCATTGTTGTCGTTATATGGTTACTCCAGGTATTCGGCGTGATAGGTTCGCTGGGCGGCATTCGTATTGGCCGCTGACGCGTCTCCTGGATGGTTGCCATCGCCAACATGCGAAGTCATGCTATCCATGTAAATGGAAGCATGCCCGATAGTTGGGCGATGATCGTGGATCAAGTTAAGAGCAGAAAATGAATAAAAGCTACCTGATGATTGCGATGTCGATGGCCCTTGTTCAGGGTTGCTATACCGCGCCCCCCTACCAGCCTTCCAGCCAAGTCTCGGTTGGAATGGGATACCCGGGCGTCAACATCGGTATCAATTATTCGACGTATCCGGATTTTGTCCGGATACCGGGCTATCCCGTCTACTACGCCCCCCGGGTGGATTCGAATTACTTCTTTTACGACGGCCTTTACTGGGTATTCCAGAGCAATAACTGGTATGTGAGCAGCTGGTACAACGGGCCGTGGGACAGTGTGGGTTATTACGATGTGCCGGCTTATGTACTGCGCGTTCCGGTTCGCTATTACCGCCAGCCACCGTCGTATTTCCGCGGCTGGCGTGTCGACGAGCCGCCACGCTGGGGGGATCACTGGGGTCGCGACTGGGAACAGCGTCGAAGCGGGTGGGACCGTTGGGATCGCAGTTCCGCCCCGGCGCCCGCACCGTTGCCGACCTACCAGCGGAATTATTCCGGCGACCGTTATCCTCGCGCAGTAGAACAGCAGCATACGATACGGTCCGAGAATTACCGCTATCAGCCGCGTGAGTCAGTTACGCAGCAGCATTTCAACCCGCGTGGGCAACAAGACTTGCAGCGCCAGCAGGAGCAGCGTCAGCAGGAGCAGCGTCAGCAGGAACAACGTCAGCAGGAACAACGTCAGCAGGAACAACGTCAGCAGGAACAACGTCAGCAGGAACAACGTCAGCAGGAACAACGCCAGCAGGAACAGCGTCAGCAGGAGCAGAAGCGCAAGGCCGCCAGCGAGAAGCAGGCGGTCGAAAAGCAGCAGGTCGAACGTAAGCGTCAGGTTGAGCAGCAGCAACTGGAACAGCGGCAGCGCGATGTGCGGCAAAAACAGCAACAGGCTTCCGAGAAGCAGCAGGCCGAGCGTAAGCAGCAGGCTGAGCAGCAGCAGAAGCGCCAGGCCGAGTGCGAGCGCCTGGCAATCGAGCAACACCGGGATCCGCAGCAGTGCCGGGGCGAGACACAGTCGAAAGAACAGTCCGGCAACCGGAACAGGGACAAAAACGGCAAGTGAGCGGTCGTCTCTCGCCGGTTGGCAATCCTGAACAACAGCAGGCAATCCACGGTTTTTTGGTCCCCGGATACCTTGGCAACATGGTGTGCCAGCTATGCGAGGATCGAGTTGAGGGTGTTTCCGTTAATCTGCAGTTTCCTGGTTCGAAAAAACAAATGGGGTCAGACACGATATTCAGCCGTAGCCGAGCAGGGAAATACCCGGGGCAGCTCAAGGCCAAAGTGCTTTTCACCCGGAAGCGCCACTAGAAATTTTCGACCCTGGTCCCTTTGCTCACGTGATCCAGATCCGATGCCGTTTTCTGGGCGGCCACAATCTGGTTGCGTCCACAGCGTTTGGCTTCATAGAGCGCGATGTCCGATGAGCGGATCAGCTCGCCTGCAGAGGTGACGGAAGCAAGCTCGGACGAAGCTACGCCGAAACTCAGAGTGACATGGTAGGCCACGGGCGATGCTTCGTGGGGGAGATTCAAGGCCAGGATACGCTCGCGTATCTGCTCGGCGACGGCTATCGCGCCGCTCAAATCAGTCTGCGGCAACAGGAACGCAAACTCTTCGCCGCCGATTCGGGCCACCACATCGCCAGGGCGGGACAGCGCGTGGTGCATGGTCTGCGCAACGTCCACCAGGCACAGGTCGCCGGCCGGGTGCCCATAGTGGTCGTTGTATTCCTTGAAGTGATCGATATCGGCCATGATGAGTGAAAACGGCGCATGGTCGCGTTTCGCTCTTGCCCATTCCTTGCTGAATTCTTCTTCGAACAGCCGTCTGTTCGGAATGCCGGTGAGACTGTCCAGACGGACCAGATATTCCAGCGCATGCTCTAACTCGATTGAGGAGAACAACTCGCGGCGCAGTTTTTCAGTGTCGCGAAACAGGTGGCGGACCTGGGCGGCCGTGGCGAGCATGGCGAGACCGAAGATGACCATCATCAGGCCCATGATGAGGTGGATGCGATCGCCCACCCACATCATTCGGATGCTGATGGGTAGCACGACCGGAATGGTGTAGCACCAATAGGCGTGGCTCACGGACGACAGCAGCGGAACGGCTCCGGCGACCATTCCCCCCAGTACAAAAGCGAGAATGATCTGGTGCGGGAAGGAACTGGGATGAAACAGGAGTATTCCGGACAGCCCCCACACCACCCCGGCAGCGCATGCGCCTGCCAGGAAATACTTCGTCCAGAAATCATGATCGGACTCGCCCCGGGGGGAGGCGTTACCAAACGCTCGCAAGCTGAGGAAGCGAGCCCCCGTGACGGCGATGAGCAGGCCTGACCAGGTTAGCAGGACGGCCGTGGGCACGGCGCCCCACAGAACCGCTGCAAGAATGAATCCGATTGCCAGATTGACGATCAGCGATATGGGGAGCTGACGAAAGCTCTGCGCGATCTGCGGCGCAAGGATGCCCGGGTCCTGGGAATCTGAAGAGGGTCGGGCAGGGTGATCCAAAGGCACGCTCCCTTGACGATGTTTCCGGACGCATTGTCATGTCGCCTGCGCACAAGCGTCTATCCAATATAGGCCAATGGAAGCACTGAACAAGTTGGTTTTGCTGTGTGGTTCGACAAGCTCACCGCGAACGAAATCAACTGCTTGCCGTTCGTCCTGAGCTTGTCGAAGGACTTGTTCAGCGCTTCCCAAGCTGCAAGGATCATGGTTCAGACGTATGAAATAAAAGGGGCCAGGGTCGAATTGATTCCATGTCCAGCCATGGAAAAATTTATGCATGGTGGGTTACTCTTTTTTGATAAACGAATATGAAACCAGGTAACCAAGCGTCCCTAGCATTGCAGTGGCAATCACTGCGGCATACGCAGTGGAATACTCAAGCCTGAATGGGCGCAGAAAGACAAGAACAAAGAGTGCGAGGACAATCACACTCACCGCAAGAATGAGGAAGTTGGGCCACTCGCGTGGCTTCCGGAGATCCTTTGACTCCCGGTTCCAGCATGCGACGAGCCCCCAGTACACGAGCAGGAGTACGGGCGGCACACTGGGATGTTTGAGGATTTCTGGCAGGACTGAATAAATAGGTGCGTCGAGGAAGTTTTTTTTGTCCTCACTGAGCAAAATCAAGTTTGCAGCGAGGATCAGGAAACTGCCAAGGTCAATAAGCTTCATCCTGATCGTGTAATCGAACTGGCGTTGCTCAACCACTTCGGCGGTGTTGACGGCATCATTGAAAACCATCAAACCCACGAGGGAGATAAGCCAGGTGTCTGTTCCGCTTGCCAGGCTGATCAGTACAGCCTGGCAAGCACCGAGAAAGAGAATGCCGAAGATGATGTTGTAGAAGGTCATTCGCGTTTCCCTCGCTCAGTTCAACCCGGTGGTAGCGCCAGGGTGCCCAATCTGGCCTATCCTCCTCCCATTACCCTGGAAATATAGTCAGGAATACAGTCAGAGATATAGGCCACTCCATATTCACGCGGAATTTCCAATTCCGGATTTCCGGTTTGGACGGGTAAAAAATATAGGATCAGACTCCGATTGCTAACCGAGAAAATGACATGCATGCAGATGTGAATGAGCGCGTGGTGGTGGAGACGCAGACGGCGCCCTGGCTGGCAACGGCAGATGGTGAGGGGGTCTGCAAGCCGCTCGACAGTCTGGCTGCCGGCGCGGGAACGACCAGCCTGGTACATGCGAAGGCGGGCGCGGTGTTCGCGCCGCCGGGCGGTGTGATGGGCGAGGAAATTCTGGTGCTCGATGGCGCGTTGACGGATGCGCGCGGCGTGTACACGGCGGGCGCGTACCTGCGCAATCCGCCGGGCTTGGGCACGGAATTACGCAGCGAGACGGGGTGCGTGTTGTTCGTCAAGCGTTACGCTTTCGACGCTGAAGATACGGCGATGGTGCGGCTTGATACTGTGTCGATGCAGTGGCTGCCCGGTCTGGTGCCGGGGCTGGCGGTGATGCCGCTGCACCAGCACGCAGGCGAACATGCGGCGCTGGTGCGCTGGCAGCCGGAAACGTTTTTCCAGAGCCATGCGCATTTTGGCGGCGAGGAAATCCTGGTGCTCGACGGCGTGTTCGAGGATGAGTTTGGCCGCTATCCCGCCGGTAGCTGGTTGCGCAGCCCGCACATGAGCCGTCACCAGCCGTTCAGCCGTGAGGGTTGCACGATCTACGTAAAGACCGGACATCTGGTTGCAGCTTCGGGGTCAGGCCAGGCATAGCCACAGTGAAGGGCCCAGCCCGCAACGTAAAAGGGTAGCGTAAATGGGGGGAAGACTCTGAGGGCTCCCCCGCAATATTCATTGCAGATCAATTGGTGAGGGATGATATATGGACGCGAAGCTGGAAAAAGCATTGAAGCGCTTGAGACGCATATTGCCCTTGCAGGAAAGACAAGCGGCATGCAGCAAGCCGATCAGAGAACTTCATCAACATGTTCTTCGTTCATTTGTGACCAGAGGACGAATCCTTACCCGGGAAGAAATGGCACAGCACGTCAGCAATCTGGAAGATGCGGTTAATGTGCTGAGAGGCAATGAGCTGATGGTGTTCTCAGAGGAGGGAATGCCTGTGGGGGCCTACCCCTTCACCATGGAGGCACGAGAGCACAAGGTTTGGGTTAACAGTCATCAGGTCCATGCCATGTGCGCCCTGGATGCCTTGGCGGTCAGTCCCATGTACGGGATGAAAACGCATATTGCTTCCCGATGCAGGGTCACCGGTGATCCCGTCAACATCCAGCAGTCAGGAAAAATAATAGAGAACCCGGATGAAGCGGGTGATATCCATCTTGGCATTGCATGGGGAGCGGCGGAAGCCGACGCATGCTGTGCAGATAGCCTGTGTATGGAGATGATGTATCTGAGGGACTGCAAAATTGCCCGGCAATGGCTTGCGGAGGATTTGGGGAACAGAGAAATCTTCACCCTGCCGGAGGCGGTTGAGTTTGCCGGCGAGTTTTTTGTTCCGCTTGCACACTGAACTCGGAAACCTTGGGGTCAGGTCTTGCAAAGCCACAGAGTAGGGCCTAGCCCAGCGTTCCGATGATCGAATCCTGTTGTTCGTGACCTGCGCCGGGTTACACTTTCTCCTCTGCGGCCTTCCGGCCCATCTGGGGAATAAGCAACCATGTCCCGACAGCATCCCATCATCGCTGTGACCGGCTCGTCCGGAGCCGGCCTGTCCACGATACGCCACGCGTTCAAGTTCATTTTCGAGCGCCTGAATATCCAGCCCGCGATCGTTCACGGCGACGGTTTCCGGCGCCATACCGAGCGGCAGTTTGCCGGCCTGCTTGAGGAAGCACGGGGCAGTGGCCGCAATATTTCCAGGTTCGGACCCGATTTCAATCATTTCCCGGAGCTGGAATCCTTTTTCAGGACCTATGGCGAATGTGGCAGTGGCGTGGTTCGCCAGTATGCGCACACGGTCGAGCGCGGCAGCGAACTGGGTGTGCCGATGGGCGAGTTCACGCCCTGGGCACCGTTGCAGCCGGGCAGCGACCTCTTGTTCTACGAGGGGCAGCATGGTGGCCTGGTGGCCAACACCTGGACCCGCCGTAAAGTCGATTCGCGCCACTTTCCACCGGAAATAGACCGTCGCGCGGGGCGCCAGGGCATCGACGTGGCGCAGCATGTGGATCTGCTGATCGGTGTGGCGCCTGCCATCAACCTGGAGTGGATACAGAAGATCCACCGTGACCAAGAAAAGGGCACGTGCTCACCCGAAGAATCGGTGGAAACCATTCTGCGTCGCATGGATGACTACATCCATTACATTGTTCCCCAGTTCGGCCTGACCGATATCAATATCCAGCGCATGCCGCTGGTGGATACTTCCGACCCGTTCATTGCGCGCGACGTGCCGCTGGCCGACGAATCGCTCTGTGTCATCCACTTTCGCGACCGCGCACGCCATGATTTTCCCGACTTGCTCGAGCGCATTCCCGACGCCACCATGTCGCGTCCGTCCACGATGGTGATTCCGAGCAACAGCCTGCGCCTGGCCCTGGGGGTGATTTGCGCTCCGATCCTGGCCCGGTTCATGGAACTGAAAGAGCCCGGATCGAATTAATTTCACAAGACAATGGGGTCAGACACCCTTGTCTTGTGAAGCAGTGGTTGATTGGATGTGGCTAGCGCTGCACTGTTAGCAATACCGCGCAGGGCGAGCGGTTAGCCGTTTCGTTTATCTAAGGAGAACAGACATGGGTTTGATCATGACGCTGATTATTGGCGGGATCGTCGGCTGGCTGGCAAGCATCATCATGAAAACCAATGCGCAGATGGGCTGGATCGCCAACGTGGTGGTGGGCGTGGTGGGTTCGATGCTGGGCTTCTGGGTCGCGGGGATGCTGGGCCTTGCCGCCGCCGGTGGGATCGGGCGCTTCATCGTTTCATTCGCGGGCGCGGTGTTGCTGATCTTCATCCTGAGCAAGCTCGGCATCTTCCGCAAAAGCTAAGCCCCGTTGCTCATGCCTTTTGCAAATGGGCCGAGTAGCCTATTGAGTTCAAGTTGCTTCCTCTCTACACTTTTTTCTCGGGCAATGTCTGGGCCCAGGCACTGTGTTTGCAGACGCGTTAACCCATCTCTGGAGGATGCAAAATGAAATACCCACATACATTGGCTGCAGGGGTACTTGTTTCGTTCATGGCAACAGGGGGCGGCATGGTCTCCACTGCGCAAGCCCAGCAGCCAGACATGACGTTTTTTGTGACCAGTGTTGGCAAGGGCAACGGCGCTGACCTGGGTGGTCTGGAAGGCGCCGACGCGTATTGCCTTGCCCTGGCCAAAGCAGCCGGTTCACCTCATACCAATTGGCGCGCCTACCTGAGCACGACAGCGCCCGGGGGCGATGCGGGTGTCAACGCTCGCGACCGCATTGGCAAAGGCCCCTGGCACAACGCCAAGGGCGTGATGGTGGCCAAAAATGTGGAAGACCTCCATTCGTCGACCAATAACGTCAACAAACACACGGCTCTGTCTGAAAAGGGTGAGGTCGTCAGCGGCCGCGGTGACGCGGTCAACCGGCATGACGTGCTGACCGGATCGGATCCGGTCGGCCATTATTCGACGGCGGGCGGGGACACCACCTGCGGCAACTGGACCCAGAGCGGAGAGGGCTCGGCCATCGTCGGGCACCACGACCGTGTGGGTTTGAAGGACTCGCGCCATATGAAGTCCTGGAATTCTTCCCATGGAACACGAGGCTGTAGCCAGGAGTCGTTGAAGTCGAGCGGAGGAGCGGGCTTGTTCTACTGCTTCGTCGCCAACTGAAATCTGTCCGGTGCATAGCCAAAAACTTCGGGGTCAGGTCTTGCCTTTTGCCGCAAAAGGCAAGACCTGACCCCGACTGGTAGCTACTTTGGTTTTGTGGCCGGAACCGGGGTGATGGGGGCACGGCATGTGACATGCCCCCGGTACGGCAAGTGTGTTATTTCTTGAGCTGGGGTTGATCCAGATAACGCACGTCCTTTACCGAAAGTGGAATGGGGTTCGTGTATTTGTATCCTTTGCCCTGATAGTAGGCAAGTTCGGCAAAGCCGGCCGGAACAACCGTGACGAATCCATGCATGTCCTCGGCGCTGAAGCCGGCTGCCTTCATCGCGTTGTTGCACATCTTGAATTCGACGCCATTTTTTGCCAGTTCCGCCATCTTGTCCATTACACCCTGGTATTTCTCATAGTTTTCCTTGGCAAAGCTACGCAATTCAGGGCCATGTGTAACGACGACTATTTTGCCGTTGGTGATTTTTTTCGTATTCAAGACGAAGCTGTAAAGAATGTTCAATTTCTGGGGATCTTCGTAGTTCACATCAAACACCAGATCAGTGGCCGGCATGGTATGCATGTCGACTTTGGCGGTGCCATAAGGTGCGAATTCCTCCGCATGCGCCATATACGAAGTGGGTAACGCGATTAGCAAAGCCAAGGCCGCAATTTTGGGGGTGAATTTCATTGTCGTCTCCATGAGGGTCAAATTGAATAATGCAGAGCAGGACTCGCGAATTACTTTGCTCTGGCTAGCCGTTTTGTACGACCTTTCACTTCACACAGCCACCGCTTCAAATACACGGTTTCGCGCAAAATCTGTTCTGAATCGCCGAGTGAATTGGCTATCAAACTGATTCCCTGCAGCGCTGCAATCAAATGCAGCGCCAGGGTTTTAGCGTCGTGGTTGCATCCCATCAGGCAGAACTGGGTCTCGCACCAGGCGAGCAGAAGCTGGAAAGGCCGTGCGGCCTCCGCACTTAGTGCGCCACGTCCTTTTGCCAGCTCGTAGCACAGGCTGCCAACGGGGCATCCGAATTCCGTATCGGTTTCGCGCTCGTCGACCCAGACGTGGACTAGAGCCTCGAGACGTAAGCAGGGGTCCGGTTGTGCCGCTTGATGTTCCAGAAACGTATTCAGCTCGGCCACGCGAGACGCCACAACGGCGCGCGCGATGTCTTCTCGTGACTGGAAGTAATAGTAAATGCTGCCGAGCGGGATGTCGGCCTTGACTGAGATGTCGGCTAGCGTTGTCTTGAGAAAACCGTTCTGATAGACCAGGTCGGTGGCGGTTTTGATCAGATGCTGGCGTTTGCCCTGCGTACGTATCCGCTGATTCATGGCTTTAATAGTAAGTTACCTGACTCATAAAACATAACCTACTTTTCTACTATGGAACGCAGGCAGGGAAGAGCCCGTTGGGCACGCACCGTATTCGGTTGTATATCTATGTCGTCCCGTGCGCAAACAAATGGAATCAGACCCGATAAATTTCTGGCGTGGTGAGAAATTGAGTCTGAGCCAACCCGGGTTTCATGGACGAATAAATCAAGCAAAACTTCGGAGTCAGGAAGGACTGTTTGCACCAGCCGACGTCAATTCCAGTTGTCCATCCAGAACCGGAATACGCTGCCCCGGATTGTGGTCCATGCGCACGACATCCTGCTTGTCGTTGAGTCGATAGGTTACGTCGTATCCGAGTGACTTGGTGCTGGAGTGATAGATCGTTTTGCGGCGTGTTTCCGTTCCTGTGGCCTGGTCGGATTCCTGCATGTTCTGCTGCACTTTATTGCATAACAGTAAGCGTAAATGTCGATGAGCTCTGCGTGCTATCGAACACAGCCCTGACTCTGGATGCAGGTTGCCACCCGCATACCCACACGCGTTGTTACGCCAAAAAAGTCAAGCTCGAAGCCGCCAGGTGCTCAAGCTTGCCCAGAAACCGCCGATTAAAGGGGTCGGGTTTGAAATGACCCAAATCTCCGCTTGCACTACAAGTTTGGATAAGGTGCGCATGTGATGCATGTCTTCCGTTTAACTGCGTTTAAAGAGGTGTCTGGTGCCTGACGATTTGAATGGTGGTGAGTTGCTTGAAGTGAGCCTTAAAACATTAAGATTGCGTCCGGGTCTTTTTCTGCAGATACAGAGAATGCGCGAGGGCGCACCGGTGCATGAGGCGCAATTTATCGCGGCCATCGAAGGCAAAGGCGTGATGTTGACGCCAAGCGGCATGGATAGCCTTAAGATGGAAATCATCATTGGCGACGAGTATTTGATTCAAGGCTTCACAGGCCAGACCGATTTCTCCTTCACTGCGCCGGCCTTGAATGTCTTTAAGGCGCCCTTTGCCCATGTGCTCTTTGCTTACCCGGCTACGGCAAAAGCAAAAGAGGTGCGCAAATCGATGCGCATGAAAACTGCTTTACCCGCAACCATCTCGCCCTGTGGTCAGAACACTCCGATTGCGGTCTCGATCGTCGATTTAAGCGCTGCCGGCGCCTTGATTTTAACCCCACGTTCCCTGGGGGTGATTGGCAGTCTTTTCGACCTGGCATTTCCAATCAAATTTGATGACGTGCACTCCAATCTCAATATTGTGGCCAAGCTTCGTCACAATAACCTTGCGGACAATGATGGGCGCAAGATCGGCTTGTCTTTCGAGAATTTATCCTGGGAGCACAAGCTGCTTTTGAATTATTTTATTGGCAGAATTACAGAAGAAAACTCTTTCGTCATTGAGCCCTAGTTTTTTGTCCAGAAAAACAAATGAGCAACCCGGGCAGGCTCAGATGCCATTTCCCCACACGCTTCATCCACGCCAATTTTCTGCCATGCCTGCCAGCCAAAAAGGATCGATCCGCGTAATCACGCTTGTGTCGATCATTGCTCTTGCCATGGCGGCGGTCGGTGCATGGTGGGGAATGGTCGTCGTACCCAAACAGAAAATAATTGAAGCCAAACAAACGCAGGCCAGGATCGCCGCGCTGGTGGCCAGCCGGTCCTTTCTCTCTTCTCCGTCATCGAAATTGATTTGTGACGCGATGGGCGGAATCTGGCGGCCCGGACAAAACACGCCGCCGGCTGCGTCGATGAAGCGGTGGATACGCACCCCGGACTATTGTTCGTTGCCGGCTTCGGATGGCGGCAAGGCGTGTCTGTCGAGCTCGGATTGCGAATCGTTTTGTACGGGGAGAATGGCCCTGGGGGAAATATTCATAGCGCAGTGCCACCCGCACCGCAATGCCGGTCCCACCGGTTTTGGCAGCCTGCTTGTAGTCGAGAAGGGGCGTCCGCTTTTCAGACTGTCGATCAAGTCGGAAACCAGGTATACCGCCGATGTCTCGGAGGTGGTCGGGGCAACAATCGATGTGCAGATGGTGGACGGCAGCAAGTTGAAGGTGGGGGAGAAGGTGCGTGCGACGCAGGAACTCCGTGACCATCCCTGGTTTCCGTCTTTCGGGATTCCGGGGACTTAGGCGCCCAGGGCGTTGAGCACATAAAATTGAACAAACGCCCCATTTAACGTGGGTCGGCTAACCTGGGTTTTTCTCGAGGCTGCTTTTCAATAATGTCCCCAAATCGTTATCTATCCACGGGCCAGCGGACGTGTCACGACGACGACGGACTCGAAATACCTTGCATCGGGTCCGGACAGGACGCCTCGTTTCATGTGGGGATTCCCTGGCCGCAGCCAAGATTCTCCCTTCAGAACCAGGTCGTTTTGGACGCGTTGACGGGCCTGACCTGGAGCGTGGATGCCAGCATGGCCGAATTCCCGCTGACGTGGCAGGAATCACTCGATTTCGTGGCCAGACTCAACCAGGAACGTCACCTCGGCAGACAGGGCTGGCGCTTGCCGAATCGGCGTGAATTGCGAAGTCTGCTGAGCTTCCAGACAAGGAAGCCGGCACTGCCTGAGGCGCATCCGTTTACCCAGGTATTCAACGGCTGGTATTGGAGCTCGACCACTGCGGCCATCAGCCCTGTGCATGCCTGGTATGTTGCTCTGGATGGGGCACGGATGTTCTATGGCGGCAAGGATCAGTCCTTCATGCTGTGGCCGGTGTGTGGCGCCGGCTCTGACGTGATTCCCGAAACAGGTCAAATACAGTGTTATGACGCGACAGGTCAGGAGATTCCCTGCCAGGGGACCGGACAGGACGGGGAATATCGCTACGGTGCCAAGTGGCCTGAGCCACGTTTCGAGATTTTTGAACAGGGCGTAGTCGATCGCGTAAGCGGCTTGCTTTGGCGACACACTGCCAATCTTGCCTCACGCCCCGTCAGGTGGCGCGACGCGTTGTCGGCCATCCGCCAATTGAACGCCGGACACACAGAAGTTGTGTGGCGCTTGCCGACTATCAATGAGCTTGAAAGTCTCGTCGACTGTGCCGCGCATGGCCCGGCCCTGCCTTGCGGCAACCCTTTTACCAATCTTCAGGATATCTACTGGTCGTCCACCACCAGCCTGTATGAGCCCGATTGGGCCTGGGCGCTTTATCTGGAAAAAGGGGCGACAGGAATCGGTCAAAAACACTTTGCAGAGTTTGCCGTCTGGCCCGTGTCGAGTTCGACACGGGTGGAGAGACTTCAGCTGTGAAACGCATGAATCAGACTGTGCCGGCCCGGGCGCTTCGGACAGGTTGATCAAGTACCCCTCTCCGTTCCCCGTCTGTTTGTATGGGCGTGTGATAGCCCCGTGACGGGTGAACACCCCGCCAGGTACCCGGCGCAGTGCAACATGCACGAAGAACGGACGCTAGGCGCTCCTCGCTGCAAGGGGTGATACAGTCTCGCTTTTTCCCTACCGAAACCTAGAGCCAACGCACCATGAAATACGAGAACCCGGACGAATTCCTCCGCCGTGCCGCAGAGCACAATCCTGGCCAGCCGGAGTACCTGCAAGCCGTGACTGAAGTCGTCGAGAGCCTGTGGCCGTTCGTGTCGCAGAACCCGAAGTACGCCGAACACGGACTGCTGGACCGCCTGATTGAACCGGAGCGGATCCTCATCTTCCGGGTGTCTTGGGTCGACGACCATGGTGAGGTCCAGGTCAACCGCGGCTACCGCATCCAGCACAGCATGGCCATCGGCCCTTACAAGGGCGGGATGCGCTTTCACCCCTCGGTCAACCTGTCCATTCTCAAGTTCCTGGCCTTCGAACAGACCCTGAAGAACGCCTTGACCACGCTGCCCATGGGCGGCGGCAAGGGCGGCGCGGATTTCGATCCCAAGGGCAAGAGCCCCGGCGAGGTCATGCGTTTTTGCCAGGCCTTCATCACCGAGTTGTATCGCCACATCGGTTCCCAGACTGACGTGCCGGCCGGTGATATCGGAGTTGGCGCACGCGAGGTCGGTTTCATGGCCGGCATGGTGAAGAAACTGACCAACCGCGCCGATTGTGTCTTCACCGGCAAGGGCCTGAGCTACGGCGGTTCGCTCGTTCGCCCGGAAGCCACGGGTTACGGCGCAGTCTACTTCGCCGACGAAATGCTCAAGCATGCCGGCCGTTCGATCGAGAATCTGCGGGTCGGCGTCTCCGGCGCGGGCAACGTGGCCCAGTTCGTGATTGAAAAGGCCATTGCCCTGGGTGCGAAGGTCGTTACGGTATCGGACTCGAGCGGCACGGTGGTGGACGATGCCGGCTTCACCCCGGACAAGCTCGCCGAATTGATGGAGGTCAAGAACCACCGCCACGGCCGCGTGAGCGAATACGCGGAGCGCGTCGGCGCCGAGTTCCACGCCGGTATGCGCCCCTGGAACGTGCCGATGGACGTGGCGCTGCCTTGTGCCACCCAGAACGAACTCAACGACAACGACGCGATGATGCTGATCAAGAACGGCCTGATTGCGGTGGCCGAAGGCGCCAACATGCCCACGACCGCCGAAGCCGCCCGCCTGTTCGACAAACACCGCATCCTGTACGCTCCCAGCAAGGCCAGCAATGCCGGCGGCGTCGCCACCTCGGGCCTGGAAATGAGCCAGAACGCCATGCGCCTGTCATGGCCGCGCGAAGAAGTGGATGGCCGCCTGCTTGGCATCATGCAGGGCATTCATCAGACCTGCCTGCAACACGGACAGCGCGAAGACGGCAGCATCAGCTACGTCAACGGCGCCAATCTGGCCGGCTTCATCAAGGTGGCCGATGCGATGCTGGCGCAGGGCGTGATCTGAGCAGCCACGGGCCTTTCGGCCGCTATGGGCTGGAAAGTGGAAAAACAGGGGAATAGCAGGGGATTCTGCTTTTCTCCGAGACGGGTGGGACCCTAGGGATCCTGACCGGTGAATCATGTAAGTCAGGTTTTTTCGTAGCCCAGGAGACGACATGAAAGTTGCTTATGTTTTTACTACCAATATGGCCTCCACGTTCAAACTGAACACCATGATCCTGCCCCAGCTGGAGGCGGGCAATCATGGCGCGCAGGTGGTAGGCATGATGTTTTTTGATGACAATATTCATACCTTGCGTAGCGGCGATCCCTTTGGCGAAAGACTGGCGAAAGTAGCCAGAGAGCAGGGAATCCTGCTGATGGCCTGCGATCAGTGTGCGGTGCGCCGTGGATTGGCCGAAGGTGAGTTTGAGCAATGCGGAAGTGGTCAGGTCAAACCGAAAGGTCTGATCGACGGGGCGCAGGTAGGGTGTTTCCCCCAGCTGTACGCAGCCTTGTCGGGCGCGACAGACGTCCAGGTGATTTCGCTTTGATCGCTCGGGCCTTGGAATCAAAATAAACGAGGCCTTGTGTAAACGCATGGGGCCAGGCTGGTCCGCAGCCATCCACAACCTCCGCGCATCATCCCATCCACCATGCGACTTCCTCAACTCCGACAACGTCTGCGCGATCTGGGCGCGGCCCCCTGCCATGAGGGACGCGTGCTGCGGGCGTGGGTTCAGGGGCGCTCGCTCGATACCAAGCGGCGGCGTGCCGAAGACTTTTTACCTTTGACCTTGCGCAATGAGCTGCCCGACCTGTTCGACGAATTGCGCGAACTGGCGCAGGTGCATTCCGAGCACGCCGGTGAGGATGGCTCGGCTCGCTTGCTGGTGCAACTGGCGGATGGCCAGACGGTTGAAAGCGTGCTGCTGCCGCGCGACGGCCTGTGTGTGTCGACCCAGGTTGGCTGTGCGGTGGGCTGCGTGTTCTGCATGACCGGCCGCGCCGGTTTGCTGCGCCAGCTTTCCAGCGCGGAGATCGTTGCACAGGTGGTTCTGGCGCGCAGCCGTCGCCCGGTGAAGAAAGTGGTGTTCATGGGCATGGGCGAGCCGGCCCACAATCTGGACAACGTGCTGGACGCCATCGAGCTGCTGGGTGTGGAAGGCGGCATCGGCCATAAGAATCTGGTCTTTTCGACCGTTGGCGACCGGCGCGTGTTCGACCGTTTGCCGCAGGCCACGGTGAAACCGGCGCTGGCACTCTCCCTGCACACTACCGATGCCGTCCTGCGCCGCCGCCTGCTGCCCAGGGCGCCCGACATCGCGCCGGATGAACTGGTCGAGCTGGGCGAGGCTTATGCCCGCCGCACCAGCTATCCGGTTCAATACCAGTGGACGCTGCTCGAAGGGATCAACGACACCGAGGCTGAACTGGAAGGTATCGCACGCCTGTTGGTCGGCAAATACGCGGTGATGAACCTGATTCCCTACAATAGTATCGAGGGCGTCGACGGCTTTGACTTCCGTCGCCCGAGTTGGGAGCGCGCGGCCGAGATGGCGCGCCGTCTGCACTTGCGCGGCGTGCTCACCAAGCTGCGCCACTCCGCCGGGCAGGAAGTGGAGGGCGGTTGCGGACAGTTGCGGGCGCGGGTGGTGGGCGGGGCGGCAAACGCCTGAACGGAAATCCTCAGACGTCAGCTTGCGCTGTCACTTATAGAGGTCGTAGAAGAAGTAAAGCGTTATGCCCGTGCTGGCGATGACGACAACGTTTCTGACGTAGTGCTGTGGCAGATGGCGCGAGAGATACGCTGCGACATAACCACCCAGCAGGGTGCCTGTCATCACAACACTTCCTTCGTACCAGGCGATCACGCCATGGTAGATAAAAAGCACAATCGCAATCAGTGAGACAACGGTCGAGACCAGCAGCTTGAGGCCATTCATGGTGTTGATGTTGGTATGGCCGGCGAGTGCCAGATAGCTCAGGGTAATAATGCCGAGCCCGGCATTGAAGAAGCCACCATAAACGCTGACGCCCAGAAGCAGCAGCATCAACGACAAGGCCCCGAGCGAAGAGGCATGGCGATGATGGGCAGCCAGCTTTTTCAGGGTTTGATTAAGCTTGCCGCCAAAAACAAACAGCAGCGTTGCGAACAAGAGCAGCCACGGGATCGCTTGGCGAAACCGTGCTTCAGGTGTCTGCAGCAGCAACCAGGCACCGGCCATGCCACCCATCAGGCTGATCAGAACGATACGTGGCAATTCTGTCTGGTAGGCACAAAGGTCTTTTCGCAGCGCATACGATCCGCTGAGATAACCGGCGCACGAGGCAAAAGTATTGGTTGCATTGGCGCTGATCGGTGCGACCCCCACCAACAGTAAAGCCGGGAAAGTAATGAAACTGCCTCCGCCCGCGATGGAATTAAGCATGCCGCCGCACACTCCCGCGATGAACAGCAACAGCAGTTCAGTTGTCATGGTCAAGGAGGGACGAGGACTGATAGAAAGGTCGCGACATTCCGTCTGGTGGCGTTTTGGGTTGGATTGTTACGGGATGGCGTCGTCGTCCGCCTGGGCAAACGCCCCCATAAGCAGTTGCAGTTCATCCTGGTGCTGGGAGGCAATTCTGGCCAGCATCTCTTCTCCCTTGGGGCGTAGGTGGACTTCCACCACGCGTCGGTCATGACGGCCGGGATTGCGCACCACCAAATCCAGTTTTTCGCAGCGGTCGATCAGGGCAACCACCCCGTTGTGTTGCGCTTGCAAGCGCTCCGCCAGTTCGCCGATGGTGGCCCAGTCTCGATCCGGGAACCCTTTCACGTGCAGAAGCAACTGATACTGCAAGGGGGTCAACCCCTGGTCTTTGCACAATTTCTCGCTGATACGCAAAAAACGACGCAGACGATAGCGGAAGCGGGATATCCGCTCGTATTCGGCCTTCACAAGGGGGTGCTGCTTGCTGGAATCAGTTCTTGACATGGGTTGATCTATGACCTAATAAACATCATGGCGTGATATATTTTGCCATGATGAATAGACGGATGTTAACGATGCCAGATTAAACAGGAGAAATGCCATGAACCTTGTTTCCCTTTCAAAATTGCCATTTTCCACCGCGCAAGGCTGGCCCGAACTGGAGAAAACCCACCCCGGGCTACTCAAGATGTTCACTTTCATTGTCCTGCCGTTGTCGTTGCTGCCGCCAGCCATGCTGTATTACGCAGGCTCGAACTATTCCGAAGTATTTCTCCAGGGCGCTGCAGACAAAGCCTGGGGCGAGATCGCGGTAGTCTTTTTTCTCGCCGAAATGCTGACCTTTCTGGGGATGGGCTGGTTGATCAAGCAGGTTGCCGAGGGTAACCGGCTGAAGATCGATTATCACGATGCCTATCTGCTGGCAGCCATCGCCCCGATTCCCCTCTGGTTATCGTCACTCGGACTGCTGGTTCCAAGCCTCGCATTCAACGCTGGACTCTCGCTCGCGGCACTGGGGCTTTCCTGCGGGATCATCTACCACGGTATCGAGGGCTTGTGCCACACGCTTGAGGATGTGACCGCCGCTGCCATCGTGCAGTTGGTGATTGGTGCAGGTCTCATTGCCTGGGCGCTGCTTTTGATGATGGTGATGCTGTGGTAGCTGCGGGCCCATCTTGGGCAAGACGCAAGGTTCGTCTCCATTAGCATGCCGGGCGCGGAAACAAAAAGGGTAGCTTCAAGCTGCCCTTTTTCATGCCGACATGCGATTAACGCAATGATCGACTAATTGCTGGTTTTCGTGGCGGGCTTCTTGCGCGAGGACCAGGTGGGTGTATATCCGGCAATTCTGCAGAGCGAGCTCTTGATGGGCTTGCCACTCTTGAATTGTGTCACGTTGCAGTGGGAGATCTCGCCGCGTTCCGACAAGTCGGACAATGAATGGCGAACCGTCGCAAGCGGAATGCCTGTTTCCGCCGAGATTTCATGGTCCAGCAATTGGCCGTGTTGTTTCAGGCAGTTGATGATGGTGGTGGTGTTGGTATGCATTTATTTCCTCCTGGGTGAAAAGAAAGGAAAATCCACACAGGCAATATAGTCATATCGCTTGTGTGGAAGCCAAAAACCATAAAAGCTACCTCTGTAGATAGCTTTTATGTGTTTGATACTATATATTATTTTCCGGTATTTTTGTTAAAAAAGGCCGCCTGATCAAAGCGATGGGTTGGGCAGGTGTTTTCGCATGACAATGGATTGAGGCTTCCCATTGTCACTAGGCATTATCTCTTCAGCTTCGCGAACGCTGCCGCCATCGCGCCACCTGCCGGTGCTGAAGCGGGCGCTCGGTTCGGTTTGCCGTCTGCCGGTTTACCCAGGCTGCGGTTATCGCGTGACGGCCGCTGCGCCGTGGGTGGCTTTTCACCTGTCTGCGCGGCTGCATCGGCCAGCCGCATGGTCAATGCGATGCGTTTGCGCTTCTCGTCCACTTCCAGCACTTTGACTTTCACGATCTGCCCCGCCTTGACCACGCTGTGTGGGTCCTTGACGAAGGTGTTGGACAGGGCGGAGATGTGGACCAGACCATCCTGATGCACGCCGATGTCGACGAACGCGCCAAACGCGGCGACGTTGGTGACGACGCCTTCCAGGATCATGTCGGGCTTGAGGTCGGACAGTTTTTCCACGCCGTCGCGGAAGCTTGCGGTGGTGAACTCGGGGCGTGGGTCGCGGCCAGGTTTTTCGAGTTCCCTGAGGATGTCGCTGATGGTGGGGATACCGAATTTCTCGTCGCTGTATTTCGACGGGTTGAGCGATTTCAGCAGGCTGCTGTTGCCGATCACGCCCTTGATGTCCTGCTTGATGTCGGCCAGGATCGCTTGCACCAGCGGATACGATTCGGGGTGGACGGCGGAGGTATCGAGCGGGTCGCTACCATCCATGATGCGCAGGAAGCCCGCCGCCTGCTCGAAGGTTTTTGCGCCCAGGCGCGGCACGTCAAGCAGCTGCGCCCGGCTGGCAAACCGGCCCTGGGTCTCACGGTGGGTGACGATGGCTTGCGCCACGCTGTTGCTCAAGCCCGAGACACGTGCCAGCAGGGGCACCGATGCAGTATTCACATCCACACCCACGGCGTTGACGCAATCTTCCACCACCGCATCAAGTGAACGTGCCAACTGGAACTGGCTGACGTCGTGCTGGTACTGGCCAACGCCGATCGACTTGGGATCGATCTTCACCAGTTCGGCCAATGGATCCTGCAGGCGGCGCGCGATGGAGACCGCGCCGCGCAGCGAGACATCGAGGTCGGGCAATTCGTGCGAGGCGAATTCGGACGCGGAATACACCGACGCGCCCGCCTCGGACACCACCACGCTGGTCATCCTGAGTTCGGGACGCAGCTTGATCAGGTCGCGCGCCAGCTTGTCGGTCTCGCGTGACGCGGTGCCGTTGCCGATGGCGATCACGGTCACGCGATGTTTTTCAGCCAGCTTGGCCAGGGTGTGCAGCGAACCGTCCCAGTCGTTCTTCGGCTGGTGCGGGTAGACGGTGGCGGTATCGAGCACCTTGCCGGTCTCGTCCGTTACCGCCACTTTCACCCCGGTGCGGATGCCGGGGTCCAGCCCCATCGTCACGCGCGGCCCGGCCGGCGCGGCCAGCAGCAGGGCCTTGAGGTTGCGCGCAAACACGTTGATGGCTTCGGTCTCGGCACGCTCACGCAGCGCCCCCATCAGCTCCAGCTCCAGATGCATGAAGCTTTTCACGCGCCAGGTGAAGCGCGCGGTGTCCATCAGCCAGCGGTCGGCAGGGCGGTTCTGGTCCTGGATGCTGAAGCGGTTGGCGATGCGCGCTTCGCAGGAATTGTGCGGCGCACTCCAGCCCGGCCGTTCTTCCTCGCTGTCCAGGCGCAGCCGCACGTCGAGCATGTCCTCGCGTCGCCCGCGGAACAGAGCCAGCGCGCGGTGCGAGGGGAGGGTGGTGATGGATTCAGAGTAATCGAAGTAGTCGGCATACTTTTCCGCCGCCGCCTCCTTGCCTGCGTGCACCTTCGATTCGACGATGCCGTGCTCCAGCACGTATTCGCGCAAGGCTTGCAGCAGCCCTGCATCTTCGGAAAAACGCTCCATCAGGATCTGTCGCGCGCCGTCGAGTGCGGCCTTGGTATCTGCCACGCCGGGGTTGTCACCCTGCTCGGTGGTGAAGGGCTCGCGCAGATATCCGGCGGCCTCTTCGTCGGGATTGAGCATCGGGTTGGCCAGCAGGGCATCGGCCAGCGGTTCCAGTCCCGCCTCCTGCGCAACCTGTACCTTGGTGCGGCGCTTCGGCTTGTAGGGTAGATAGAGGTCTTCCAGCTGTGTCTTGTCCGGGGCCAGCGAGATGGCCTTCAGCAGCTCCGGCGTCATCTTGTCCTGCTCGGTGATCGACTGGATGATCGTCGCGCGGCGATCTTCCAGTTCGCGCAGATAGCGCAGCCGGTCTTCCAGCAGGCGCAGTTGCGCGTCGTCCAGGCCTTCCGTCGCTTCCTTGCGGTAGCGCGAGATGAACGGCACCGTCGCCCCTCCGTCCAGCAGGGCAATGGCGGCAGCAACCTGCGCAGGTTTGGCCGCAATCTCGGCGGCGAGTCGGTGTTCGATGGAAGGCAGCATGGTTCGATCTACAGAGTGAATCGGCCGCCGTGTTGCGGGGCCGATGGGTGAAGTTTACGTGGTGTGCATTATGCCGCAGGGTTGCCGATTACACTTTATAGCGGTTAACCACATTGGGTCACGGTGAGATTTCCTGAAAGAAAATCACGCCCTTAACGGTCGAGCCCTGGCTTGTGTAACGGGCAAAAACCAACGGCTTCAGTCGCCCTGTACACTTGATACGAAGCCTGCCTTGGGCACCTTGCAATCCGAAATCACTGATTTGATTGAACAACATGAACAGCAATACCGTACGCGCCCGACTGTCCCTCTCGTTCAAGGGCGAGACTTACGAACTCGATACCGTCATTGACCTGGATAAATGTCATGGCGAGCCTGGAGAGGCACCCAATTTCCATCAACACCTGGCCAGGGTGGCCGGGATTGATCCTTATGCTTATCTGTATGAGGTATTGGAGACGCACGAGATTGCGTTCTCGGATGCCACGGGCGTGGCGGAGCGGAGCTGCCGCGATGGCCGCTTCGACTGGGCCCGATTCGAGCAGGAGCGGCGCGAGGCAAGCGACTGGCACCGTGTCCGGGCCGTCGCGCAGCAGACTCTGGGCGCGCGCGATCTGGATGCCGAGCCGGAACTGAAGGCCGCCCTGCTGGCGGTGTATCGGGCAGGGAAGGGGACAGACTAAGGACAGGCTTTCCGAACGACATGGCAACCAGCTTGCCGGTATTTCGTGCGCAGCTGAGGTTTCACGGCCAGTGCAAGGCGTGCTTTCTATGGCGAATTGAGTGATGTGGCTTTTTCCGTTCCAGCAAACCTGATCAAAGAGGCTTCATGAGCACGCTTATACCCAACAAAGTCAGGCTGACCAGTCTGCCCTGCTGGCTGCATGCAGGATGGCAGGTTTTCTTGCAGGCAAAAGGATGGAGTGCGGTTTATGCGGGTATTTTCGCGGTGCTTGGGCTGGTGCAATTCTATGCGGTAGTGACGACCGGGCTGACTCCGCTGGTGGTGGCTCTGGCGGGCGGGTTCATGCTGCTCGGGCCGGCTTTGTTGTGCGGGTTCTTCAACGTGTTCGATCATCTGCAGCGGAAAGAAGCGGTGAGTCTCGGGCATTTTTTCGCAGGCTTCCGCCTGGTTCCACCGGTGCTATGGGTGGTGTCGCTGTTCGAGATGTTTTTGTTCCTGATCTGGCTGACGGATGCGGGCATTGTCTATGGCCTTCATTTCGGCATGACGCGTGAAATGGGTCTGCCGGAGTTTTTCTCTGGTCTGACCGGAGAAGGGAATACCTGGCCTTATCTCTTTTTCAGCGGGCTGATGGGGACGCTGCTGGCGTTCATCATCTACACCACTTCTGCTTTTGCCGTGCCGCTGTTGTTTTACCGGCGCGCGGGTCTGGCAGGTGCGGTGAGTGCGAGCGTGCGGGCCATCTTTGCAAATTTCCCGGCGATGCTGGCCTGGGGGGTGGTGCTGTCGGTGGCAATGTTCACGGCCATGCTGCTTTTGCTGCCCTTGTTCCCGGTAGTGTTTCCAGTGCTGGCCTATGCCAGCAGGCAGGCATATCACGAGGTTTTCCCACAATAGCCTGCCAGTTCAAATTTACGGTTTATGGAAACGCAGAACAAGACGTTGTGGTCATGAAAGCACCGCTCGGCCCGGGTTTAACCGGGTGGGGGGGCGCAACCATGTGCGAGGGGCTTCGCCAGCCTTCAATTGTCAGGTACGGAAGGCCCGGCGGGCGCTGCCGGGCTGCGCCGCGGCACCATGTTTTCATCTAGCAGGCGTTCAATCCGTGCAAACACTTCAAAACGCGAAAATGGTTTTTTCATGAAATCATCTGCGCCGGTGCGGCTGCCGAAGAACAGTTCGGTCGCCTGTTCGTTGCCGCTGATCATGATGATGGGAATGTATGCAGTGGCCGGGTCCTTGCGCAGGGTGCGTAGCGCAGCAAAGCCGTTGACCCCGGGCAGGATGATGTCGAGAAAGATCAGATCGGGTGTTTCTGTCCGGGCGAGGCTGATCCCGGTTTCCGCATCCAGCGCTTCCAGGGTGATGAAGCCCGCCGATTGCAGGATTTTCTTGAGGGCAAATACGATGGTGGGTGAATCATCGATGATCAGGGCACGGGTTTCGTCGCGAGCATTCACCCGTTTATTGCGCCGTCGTTCATCTTTGATCGGTCCATCGGGCATTGCCGTCACGCCTGATTCAGGCGTGGTGTGCCCAAAGGTAAAAGTTGATCGAAGCCTGTCCAGTATCCCCACAACGCGTCTCCTTGTTTTTCGTCAAGCTTAACCCGTAGCAGGCAGGTCTGTCTTTTGGGCCGCAAGAAAGTCCGGGCGGGAATTGGCAATGCAAGGCGTTGCCAATAAAGGGATCAGGGTCAATTTTCACGTCGCAGAGCCGGATCAGATGCAGGCGTACTGAATTACGCGTCCATTTTGTCCGTTACCAGGGACATCCTGTTCATCTATCCAGAACCATGAGAGTTGTCCCCACCCTGTTGTTCATCGCCATGATCGCGGGTGCTTGGAATCATTTTTCTTCGCGCCCCGTTGACCATGCCCGTGGCACGCTCGCGCCGAAAGCACCGGTGCAGCTTGAGCGCCCGGGCCTGCCGTCGTTTTCGGTGAAGGGGTATCAAGTCATGCCAGCCGCGGAATTTTCGCTGGAAGCCCGCGTGCTCTCCACGGAGGCTTATCACGTGGGGCGCGAAGCCGAACTGTCGCCTGTCGACCTGGCGCTCGGCTGGGGGCCGATGTCGGATAGCACCGTACTGGATCGTTTACAGATCAGCCAGGGCGGCCGGTTCTATTTCTACCGCTGGTCGGATCAACCGCCGATCGAGCAGTCTGAAATTATCGAGCACAGCGCAAACATGCACATGATTCCCGCCAGCGACGAGATCAAAAGACGTCTGCGTGATGTGCGCAAGGGCCAGATCGTCGCACTCAGCGGATATCTCGTTCGCGTGCAGGCATCGGATGGCTGGCGGTGGAACAGCTCGATGACGCGCAGCGATTCGGGCAATGGTGCTTGTGAGCTGGTGTGGGTAAAAAATCTGACGGTACGCTGAGGATGCGTCAACGGCCGAGATTGAACGTTGCTGAACTTTTTGTTGGGCAAAAAGAGGTGGGCTCAGTCACAATTACCTGCGTTCGACCCATGCCGCCCGGGGGCGCAATAACACCAAATAAATTCAACCATCAGGAGTCCCGTTTTGAAAACCATTGAGGAACGACTCGACCAGGTCGAGGCCCGGCTTGCGCGGATTGAGCAACTGCTCCCGACCATGGCGGCGATTCGGAGCACTGCCTCAGCCGCGCCTGTCCAGAAGACTGGGCCCGCAGTGACGGAGGCCCAACGTGTTACCCCACCACCTGTGACAGCATCGTCGCCAGTACGGAAGATGATGGATCCAAGCTACGGCAGCGCCAGTGTCAGCAGTTCGTTGTCGGTGACCCAGATTCTCGGCTGGACGGGTGCGACGGCGTTGGTGCTGGCCGTGGCCTATCTGATTCGACTGGCCCTGGATGCGGGTTGGCTGACGCCGGAACGGCAGTTGGGGCTGGCGGTGCTGAGTGGCTTCGCGCTGATTGGTGCAGGACTCAGGTTGCGTGCAGTTGACAAGCAGTACGCGAGTCTGCTGCCGGCTGGTGGCCTGGTGATGCTGTTCCTGTCGATCTACGGCGCGCATCTCTACTATCACTTTATTGGTGTGCCGATGGCAACGGGCGCGGTGATTTTCACCTGTCTGTTTGCATTATGGTTGGGGCGGTTGTTCGAAAGCGAGATCTACGGTCTGTTTGCGGTGGTGGGCTCATATTCGGCCCCGTTCCTGCTGCACACGCTCGCCGGTTCGGTGACTGATCTGGTGATCTATTTTTCGGCCTGGAGTGTGCTGTTCTGTCTCTATTCGATCTGGATTGGCAATCGCCGCCCCTATCTGCTGGCGGCCTATCTGGCCTTGCTTGGCTTTCATTACCTGTGGCGGCAGATGGCACCGGGCGAATGGGAGGCGGCATTTGCCTTTCAGACAATTCAATTCATGATTTTCCTCGGTGGTGCGATCAGTCTGTCGATTCGTCACCAGCGCCCGATGAGCCGGGAGGAGGCCCTGGTCCATCTGCCGCTGTTACTGATTTTTTATGCCTTGCAGTATGAATTGCTGCAACGGCATTTGCCGGCGCTGGCCCCATGGATTGCGTTGGGAAGTGCGGGCGTGCTGCTGCTGGGCTATGCCGTTGCAAAACGGATACTGGGCCGGCCGCTGGAATCCGGGGCGGTGCTGGTGGGTGCCTATGCGTCGCTGGCGCTGTTTCATGCCGGCTACATGGAACTGCTGCCGGATGCCTTCGCACCCTGGGTGGCCTTGCTGATGTTGCCCGCTCTGGGTTTGCTGTTCCATACCCGTGGCGGAGTGGCTACGGTGCCCTGGCCGATTCGTGTGTTGATTGCGATTGTTTTTGCGATCAATTACCAGCGCGTGCTTGTTGGAACAAATCTCGATTCGGTGCCTGCGCACCAGTTGTTGGCACTGCTCTATGCGGCAGAACTTTATGTCGCTTATGTGCTGGCGCAGCGCATGCCTACGCTGCAGAGCATGGCAACGCCGGCCCTGTATGTCGGCCATGTGGCGCTGATGAGTGCAGCGGTGCAGATATTCGACGGAGAGCTGGCCGTTTCCTTTGCCTGGGGTGCGATTGCACTGGCATGCCTGGCGCTGGCCTTCAAATATCGTGACCAGACGCTCGGCAAATCGTCCCTGCTGATTTTTGCGGCCTCGGCTGCCAAGGTCATGCTGTTCGACCTCTCCAGTGCTACGCCACTGGTGAGGATCGGTCTGCTGGTGGTGCTGGGCGTGACCTTGTATGTGGGGGGATGGATGTACAAGAAAGTCGATTCGCTCGACGCGAAGCAACCGGCTGGCTAAATCACCTGGATTTCCTGGCCTGATTTTTCGGGAATCAAACCGGTTCAGTCAGCTTGCGCATCCAGCGTGAAACCGGCCCCGGCATCCTGTCCAAGTACCTCAACCAGATAGGGCATGATGCCTTCAAGCGTTTTATGCAGGGTCCATGGCGGGTTGATGATGAACATGCCGCTGCCGTGCATGCCGAAGCCATCCGCTGACGGAGCGTGCACGCTGAGGGTGACGTGCAGCCAGTTCTTGATGGGCAGGCGCTTGAGCTTGTCGGGGAGTTGCCGGGCTTCGGGGCGGTCGAGTTGCGGATACCAGATTGCATAGGTGCCGGTGGCAAAACGGGTCAGCCCCTCATCCAGTGCCGCAATCACATTCGTATAGTCATCACGGGTTTCGTAGGGCGGGTCGATCAACACCAGCGCACGACGGGGTGGCGGTGGCAGCAGGGCCTTGAGGGCATTGTAGCCGTTGCCGGTGGTGACGCTGACACGCCGGTCCTGGTTGCTGAAATTGTCCTGCAATATCTTGCTGTCGCTGCTGTGGAGTTCGAACAGGCGCAGGCGATCCTGCGGCCGCAGGGTTTGCAGGGCGAGCCAGGGCGAGCCAGGATAAAAACGCAGGGTGTCGGATGAGCGGGCGACATCGGGATTGCAGGTGCGCACCAGATCGACATAGTCGGCCAGCGCGGCGGGCAGGTCCTGGCGCGGCCACAGCTTGCCGATGCCACCCTCGTATTCTTTCAGTTTGGTGGCATAGCCCGTGTCCAGTTCATAAAGCCCCGCACCGGCATGGGTGTCAATGATCCAGAATGGTTTGTCTTTCTGTCCCAGATAACGGCTCAGCTGGATGAGCACAAAATGCTTCAGTACATCGGCGTGATTGCCGGCATGAAAGGCGTGGCGGTAGCTCAGCATGGTTGGATCATTGAATCAGGGAGCGGGTGTGGCTGCCGTTGGGGCCATTTCGCTGGTCAGTTCTTCGGTCCAGGCAAGCGAATGCAGTTGCGCGAGGTTGACCTCTTCCGGGTTGGAGGAAATATCCTCTGTGTAATGGGCGATTTGCTCGAAATCACCACGCTCTGAAGCCTTGGCAAGCTTGAGAAAGGGTGCATAGGGACCGGTTTGGTGGATCAGGGCCTGAACGATGGGCTCGGGCATGGGCAGGCGTTCGAGCAGGTGATCGAGCGGGATGCCCATCAGCGGTTCTGCCAGGGAAAACAGCCCGGTCATGAATAAATCGTCCTGAGCCTGACGGTTCAAGCGGGATTGGCCGAGCAGTTCGCAGAGGCGCCCGCGGGTGACGGCGGTGCGCGCCAGCAGGGCACTGGTCGGCGTCGGATTGACGGTAACCAGAAGCAGCGCCAACCAGCGATACAGCGTCATCAGCCCGATCTGGGTCAGCGCCTGGCGCACGGTATGGGCTTTATGCTGCAGGCCCGATGCGGCGGAATTAGTGTAGCGCAACAGGCGTATGGTCAGGGCGGCATTGCGGCGCAATGGCTCTTCGATTTCACTCAGGTCTTCGCAGGTGCGCACCTTGTTCATCAGCTCAAGCACGGCCGCCTGGCCCGGCTGGATGGCTTTGTTGGCGAGGTTCTCCGGGCGGGCGAAATAATAGCCCTGAAAATACTGGATGCCGCAGTTGCGGCAAAGCTCGAACATTTCCCGGGTTTCGACTTTTTCGGCAATGAACTGGCCGGTAAAGTCACGCTGGATATGGGCGATGATTTCCACGGTCTTTTCGGGATGCTGCTCAAGCACGTCGAGCTTCACAAAGTCGACCATCGGCAACAGCGGGCGGTATTCCTCCAGAGCGACGAAATCATCCAGCGCAAAGCGGTAGCCGAGTTGTTTGAGTTCCTGGATGCGGGCGATCAGCACCGGTGTGACCGGGACGGTCTCAAGGATTTCGTAGACAACATGATGAGACGGCAGCAGGCAGACGAAATCGCTCATCAGCGTGGCTTCATCCAGATTGATGAAAGCGAGCTTGCCTTGCAGCAGCCAGTCGGGGCCGAGACAAAGGGTGTTGCTGATGACTTCAACGCCGGCTTGCAGTTGACTGGTGATCTGGGCCGAGACGGAAGCCATGGATTGCCTGAACAGCAGTTCGTAGGCGAACAGGCGGTGTTCGCCATCAACAATGGGTTGTCGCGCGAGATAGGTTTCCTTGCCCAAGTAGTGCTCCTCGAAAGCCCGGTTTATGTATTTATCTGTAGAAGCATATTACTCGATCCAGGCTGACTGCCGGATTGTCCGCCCAGACGTAAACAAGCGTAAACAACAAGGCCTTGTCCTGGCCTGCTGCTGCAAATGACGGTATTTTGAACCGGTAGCGCTGCCCGAAATGATCCGGCAAGGAGCAGTAGCTTACGCATGCTTGTATTCAATATCCCGGATACCCGTGATTTAAATGGGACGTTTTCTTTAGGACAGGAGGTTTGCAATGGCAGGTTGGTTTGAACTCAGCAACAGCAGCGACGGGCAGTTTCGTTTTGTGCTCAAGGCGGGTAATGGTGAAATCATTTTGACAAGCGAGTTGTATAAAACGAAGGCATCTGCGGAAAACGGGATAGCTTCAGTGCAGAAAAATTGTGCGGATGATGCGCGCTATGAGAAGAAGGAAGCTTCCAACGGCAAGTTCCACTTCAATCTGAAGGCGGCAAATCATCAGATCATCGGTTCCAGCCAGATGTATGCGGCGGTGCAATCGCGCGACAACGGTATTGAATCGGTGAAGATCAATGGCGTTACGCAAACCGTCAAGGATCTGTGCTGACTAACAACTTCGCGTGGGGCGTGGGTTTTTGACACGGGCACGCCTCAGGCTTCATAGAAGCCTGACATGCAGATGGAAAGAGGGCAGCTGAGCTGCCCTCTTTTTTTGGCCGGATGCAAAGCGCTGCGTTCAATCCGGGCAGCGCGCCGGTGATTTTCACCCCACTTTCGGCAGGCGATCCAGCGCCGCCTTGATCGCTTCTTCCGGGTAGGCGGAATCTTCCAGTTTGCCGCTGAAGTAGCTGTCGTAGGCGGCCATGTCGAAGTGGCCGTGGCCGGAAAGGTTGAAGAACAGCGTCTTCGCCTCGCCGCTTTCCTTGCAGCGCAGGGCCTCGGCGATGCAGGCAGCGATGGCGTGGTTGGATTCGGGCGCGGGCACGATGCCTTCGGTGCGGGAAAAAGTGACGCCGGCCTGGAAGGTGGCGAGTTGCGGTACGGCCTGGGCCTCGATCAGTTTCTCGTGATAAAGCTGCGACACCAGCGCCGAGTCGCCGTGGTAGCGCAGGCCGCCGGCGTGGATGCTGGGCGGCATGAAGTCGTGGCCGAGGGTGTACATCAGCATCATCGGCGTGAGCTTGGCAGTATCGCCGAAATCATAGGCGTAGTGACCGCGCGTCAGGGTGGGACAGGATTCCGGTTCCACCGCGACCAGACGCACGTTCTTGCCGGCGGCCTTGTCAGCAAAGAAGGGGAAGGCCGCGCCGCCGAAGTTGGAACCGCCACCACAGGGGGCGAAGATCATGTCCGGGTAATCGCCGACTTTCTCGAACTGCTTCTTGGCTTCCAGCCCGATCACGGTCTGGTGCAACAGGACGTGATTCAACACCGAGCCGAGGGCGTAGTTGGTGTCGGCGTGCGTGGCCGCGTCTTCCACCGCCTCGGAAATCGCCAGGCCAAGCGAGCCCGGATTGTTCGGGTCCTGCTCCAGGGCGGTGCGCCCGGAATTCGTTTCCATGCTTGGGCTGGCAAACACTTCTGCGCCCCAGGTCTGCATCATCGAACGGCGATAGGGCTTCTGGCCGTAGCTCACCTTGACCATGTAGACTCGCACGTCGAGCCCGAACATCTGTCCTGCCAGCGCCATCGAGCAGCCCCACTGCCCGGCGCCGGTTTCGGTGGCGATGCGCTTGATGCCGGCTTCGGCGTTGTAATAGGCCTGCGCAACCGAGGTGTTGACCTTGTGCGAGCCGGCCGGGGAGACGCCTTCGTACTTGTAGTAAATCTTTGCCGGGGTGCCCAGTGCCGCTTCCAGACGGTGCGCACGGAACAGCGGCGAGGGACGCCACAGCTGGTAAATTTCACGCACCTTCTCGGGAATCGGAATCCAGCGCTCGGCCGACATTTCCTGCTCGATCAGACTCATCGGAAAGATCGCCGTCAGTGCCTCCGGGCCGATTGGCTTGCCATCCGGACCCAGCGGTGGCGCCGGCGGGTTGGGCATGTCGGCCACCACGTTGTACCAGTGGGTGGGGATCTCGGATTCGTCGAGCAGGATCTTGGTTTGCGGCATGGCAATCTTCCTTTTATATTGAGCACTGACAGTGTTTCGGACTTGAAAATCCGAATGGAATCATCGGTCAATCGTGCCATGCCGTCAACGAGCCCTGCCTGGGTCGCCCCGGGAACTTGAGTGATCGATTCATGGGGTCTTAAATTAAATTACGGCGTTTCGCTACGATTGTTACGCGATGGATGGCAATGTGTTGCAAGGCGGTGACATTAAATGAAATGATTTCACTTTTTTGCACAGGAGGCTTCCTCCTGTGGCGGGCCCACGGCATACTGAACCAATAATCGACGTTTTCTGAAGGGGAAAAGCATGCGTATCAAGACCCTGGCTCTATTGATTGCCCTGGCCGGCACCACCCTGCAAGCCCAGGCCATGGATGACCGGCTGTATGTTGTCCCTTCAGCGAACTACACTTTTTCGGATAATGACCGTCGTGCTGATGACGGCCGGGGTGCCGGTGTCTCTCTCGGCAAGCCGATTACCCAGAACCTCAACATGGAACTGGCGCTGACCGGCAGTTCGCTCGACTACAAAACGGGCGGCGGCGATTACGGTCTGATAGGCCTGGGCGTGGATGCCGTGTATCTGCTCAATCGCGATGCCGGTTTCACGCCTTACGGGGTGTTAGGTCTGGGTGTGTTGCGTACCGACATTCCGGGCGGTGACGATACCGGCCTGATGGCCAATATTGGTCTGGGCATCATGAAGCGCATGACCGACAATGTCTCGTTGCGTGCCGATGCCCGCTACCGCTGGGACGACAATGCTGCCAACGCTTTCAATGCGAATAATTTCGGCGACGTTGTCGTCAGCGTGGGTCTGAACATTGCATTGGGACAAAAGGCCCAGCCCGCGCCCAAGCCTGCACCTGTTATGGACGTTGCGCCCACGCCTGTCGTGCAGCTTCCCGAGCCTACCCCCGTTCCTGCGCCGGCCCCGGCACCTCAACCTGAGCCAGCGCCTGTTGCAGAACCGGCTCCGGTTGCGCCGACGCTCAAGACCAAGCAGGCGGTCATGCTCGAGCAGTCCAAGCCCGGCGACGTGGTGGTCATTCTCGAAGGCGTGAACTTCGAGTTCGACTCCGCCCGTCTGCGTCCCGATGCCATCGTCATTCTGGATGAAGCCGTGCAGGTGCTGAACTACCGTAAAGACATCAACGTGGATGTCAACGGCCATACCTGCAGCATTGGTACGGATGCATATAACCAGGGATTGTCCGAGCGCCGTTCAAAATCCGTGTACGACTATTTCGTTGACAAGGGCATTGCCGCTGACCGCCTGACTACCCAGGGCTTCGGCGAGACCAAGCCTGCACATAGCAACGCCACTCGCGAAGGACGTGCCAAGAACCGCCGCGTGGAGTTGTTCATCAAATAAGCACGCACGATTCCGTATTGATGTTACGGACAGGTCGTGTGGTCTGTCCTTGATTTGTCCTACCCAGGGCCCGGCTTAAGCCGGGCCCTGTTTTTTTCAGTTTGTATGGGTACCGTAATACCCGATTGTTTATGTCGGATATTGGCCTACAAAGAGTAAGTCATGAGTCTGTATTTTCTTTATTCGACTCATTCCGGATAACTCAAGAGGACCATATCATGCGAAACGTACATATCGACTACAGTGGGTCGCTTCCCGGCTTGCAGGCCGCCAGCCTCCTTGCGATAGGCGCTGCCAGGGAAAACCAGATGAAGGACCCGACCATCATGGCCTGGCATCAAAGCAGCGAGTTGGGAATGACACCCTACTACGAGGGCGCCAACCCGGAGACCTGGTGGGAAAAATTCGGTGAAGGTAACGGCGGCAGGCTGGAAGTCAGCGTGGGGGATGACTACAAGTTCATCATGATGGATGCGCGTGGCTATGAAACCGTGGGTGAGTTGCCGCTACGCAATTTGACGGACAGCGAGGGGAATCAGTACCTCTGCTACACCCCCATTCAAGGAATGGAGTCCTCGGTGCCGAAGAAAGAAGCCTGCGCACTACTGGATGGCTGGTTGGCCGATCAGTACTGAAATATCCTTCGAGTCCAGCCGGGTAAAAGGGGCCGCTTTGTATTAGTTATTGTGGCGGGGGCCTTTTGTGCGATGTTTTGCAGTCAGTGCTTGCGTTTGATTTACATCAGTTTTTCTACCAGCCTTTGAACACGTTTCATTGCCTGTTCAGGCAGAGGGGGGTGTTCCTGTTGAGCGGAGTGCCCGATGAAGGCGCTGCCAACCGGCCTGGCCCCGATGGTCTTTGCCGTTATTTTCAGTTGTTTCAGCGTGGTGAAGAAGAGGCGGCTCATCAGGCCAGGCGCTGCGCAGGATGCGATCAGAATGGCTTTTTTCGTGGCGTGTGATTTGCGAAATTTTGGGGCAGGTGCCCCCCATGGCCAGTAGGCATACACAATCAAACGTTCCATGAAGCGTTTGAACACAGAAGTCACGGTATAAAAGTTGGTTGGGGAGGCAAGGATATAGCCATCGGCAGCCTCAATCTTGTCGATCAGTGCCTGCATGGAATCGTTCTGTACGCATATTCCGGGTGTGTTGCCCGGTTGCTGGGTGCATTCGCGGCAATTGCGGCAGAACTCGATAGGGTACTCACGCAGGTGGACGACCTCGACCCGGGCACCCGCCAATGTGGCAGTTTGCACGGCCGCGTCAATCGCCTGATCCATGGCGCCGTCAGGCCGGTATGAACCATTGATGACGAGAAGATGTTTCATCGCAATCCCTCAAACCGATCGCTGAATTTGGCTTGTTTCAATAATAGGCCACAATCAGACAGGTGCGGTTGGCCAGAGACGCTTTTGGCGGAGGTTACAATCGTTCCCGATATCAAGAAAGGGAGGGGCTGAAATGGTTCAGGCACTTGTTTTTTTATCGCTGGTGACGGTCATCGCTGTGTACTGGTGGCGTCGTTCATCTCTCCATAAAAAACCGCTGGCCGCACCTGTTGCAAAACGGGACACACGCAGCAGCTATCACTGCGTTGAAGTGTGCGCAGGCAACCCCGCATGCGAGTCGGTCCGCCAACTTGGACATGTCCGCTTCCTCTCCCAAGAGGCACCCAGCCTGCCTGTATCAGACTGCAGCATATCAAGCTGCACTTGCAGCTTCATTCACCACGATGACCGCAGAGATGACGACCGCCGCCATGTCTATGGACAATGGGCAGGCATTCCGCCTGATACCACGGGCGAACGCCGTGCAAGAATCGAGCGGCGCATCTCACCGGAAAGTGCGGCGAGGCCGTCGATGGCTCATTGATTCATATAGGACAGATTAGCGCGCCATGACCCCAATACAAAAGCGCCCTTTGACGATGGCCGGCAGGGTATTCAGTGAGTCGTTGCATCAGATCAGGGCGATACACATCGAAGTGGAGTCCATTTTGCAAAGCCTGGCTGCGTTGCATGACGAGAACCCTTGCGCCAGTTGCACTCATGTTTGTTGCAAGGAGATACTTTGCCGCGAAAGCATCGATAGCGATTTTCTGCGATTCATTCTGGGACCGAAGGTCGGCGACTACAGCGTGAACGATGGCTGGTATGTCCCGGGTTCGGGCTGTCGGCTTGCTTATGGCCGGCCTTTGATTTGCTATGAATATTTTTGCGAGCGGTTCGATACGCAGAATGTGAAGGCGACGCGGCAACTGTCCCGCGCGCTTAAAACGGTGTATGCCAACGTCTTCGCCGGCCAGCATATTCTGGTGGTTGAAGACATCAACCGTATCAGTGCAAACAAGCTGCGCATTGTCCTGGGCAGGCTGGTCGCGTTACGGGACCTGGCGAATGAGGCGCTGCGGCAGACGCTCAGGGATCGACTGGGCAATCAACCGGGTAACGGCTACGTCGTAACAAGCCGACAAGAGGCAAACTAAAAATGAGCCGATCCACGACCGCTGTTGTTCTGTCCGCCCTGGTTTTGCCGGGAGCGGGTCACCTTTACCTGAAGCAAATGGGGCGTGGCCTGGCATTGATCGCGGTGAGCCTGACATGTCTGTGGGTCATCGTTGCCCAGGCCATGCAGCAAGCGTCAGCGGTTCTGGCGCAGCTGGAAACCGACGGTGTTGTGCCGGATGCGGACCAGTTGGCCGATCTGGTTTCCCGTACATCGAACCACTCGGAAAGTGGCAGTGTGATGATGGCGACGCTGGCGCTGACCGCTTGCTGGCTGTTCGGGGTCATTGATGCGTACCGGCTTGGCAAGCGGGATGCAGGCGGGGCCACTCAAATACGATAGCCCTGTACGATGCGGCGTGGCATCTGAGGCCAGACGGCGATTTTCCCGGAATGGGGCGGCATCGCTTATGCTGTTGCCTGTTCTGTGCCAAAAATCGTAGGCGCATCCTCAGTGGCGTCAGCCATTGAATAATATTTATCCAGCAAGCCAGGAACATTCCCATGAAGAAAAGCGATCTCGACAGAAACGAAGGCCTGAAAATTGCAGGTCAGATGAAACAGGCCGGTACACCGGACCGCTTTGGCAGTGCAGCCAATGCCGGCGTGTCTCGCCGTGACCAGCGCAAGCTCGATCAGGCGCAGGGCTTGCTCCCGTTTGCCGTGAAACTCGATGGTGCACTGGTAAAGCAGATTCAAACCCTGGCTGAAACAAGCGGCACGAGCATCAATGAAACGGTGGCAGCCCTGCTCACCAAAGGGCTGGCCAAGTAAGCCAGGCACACGCTACACACCGACCACCCACGAGGGAGCCACGATGGCCACACCGGATATCCGCAACATTGCAGTATTTTGTGATTTTGAAAACGTGGCGATTGGCGTGAAGGAATCCAACGCTCCGGATTTCAAGATCCGCCCCGTACTGGAACGATTGCTGCTTAAGGGCAGCATTGTGGTGAAGAAGGCGTATTGCGATTGGGACCGCTACAAGGAATACAAGCGGGACATGCATGAGGCCGCGTTCGAGCTGATCGAGATTCCGCATGTGCGGCAATCAGGCAAGAATTCGGCAGACATCCGCATGGTGGTGGATGCGCTCGATCTTTGCTACACCAAGACGCATATTGATGCCTTCGTCATCATCAGCGGCGATTCGGATTTTTCACCGCTGATTTCAAAATTGAAGGAAAACGGCAAGAGCGTGATTGGCATTGGCGTGCGCGGTTCAGCGTCATCACTGTTGATTGGCAACTGCGACGAATTTATTTTTTATGAGGACCTGGTACCGGTGAAGGCCCCGCCCAAAGCACCTGCCAGGAAGCCGGCAGCAGCAGCCCAGCCGGTCAAGGAAAGCGCCAGTCAAGACAAGGCAACGCAAGGCGCCGTCGTCAAGGACGCTGCAGTTAAAGAGTCTGCCAGCGGCACGACCAAGGCGGGGAGCAGACGCAGACCCCGTCCAGCGCTGGAAAAAACGGCGGCTGAAGAAACTAAAACCGCCAGGACCGAGCCGAGCGCTGAAGACAAGAAAGGCCATGCGGTTGAACTGGTGGTGAGCACGGTGGAACAACTGGTGGCGGACCGGGGCGGCGAAGGCTCCATTTCGGCATCGCTGATCAAGAGCACGATCAAGCGGGTTCACCCGGGTTTCAGCGAATCGGAATACGGCTATAGTGCGTTTGGGAAAATCCTCGACGATGCGCACAAAAAAGGCGCGCTGGTAGTAGACAAGAAAGAAGGCGGCGCAGTCATCGTCAGCCTGCCCGCATCCCGCAGCTGAGATCTGCCGGTGCGTGCAGCCAGAGCTGGCCTTGAGGCAGCGAACTGCCGGGATAAGGTTCCGGGCGGCGGCTGCCTTCGTGTTCCATGCCAATTCAACATTCTGTCGAACGACCGCCCCGGTCTTCTGATATCAGGCCTGATATGAACAAGCTTGTATTGATTGCCGCACTCGCGATTGCAGCGTATTACGCACTCCTCCCCGCGCCCGGCATACCAGATAGGCCCGCGGCCCCAGACGCATCAAGTGCACCGCTGACGGTTCGCGGAAACGACGCTGCCTTTGATGACGCTTACGCAAACCGTCGCAGCAATCTGCAGCTTGAGGGTCAGGGCACGGTGGTGAGGGTGCTGGCGGATGACAATGATGGCAGCCGCCATCAACGTTTCATTGTTCGGCTGGGGTCCGGGCGGACGCTGCTGGTGGCGCATAACATTGACCTGGCGAAGCGTATCGATACGTTACGCGCTGGAGACACGGTTGCCTTTTATGGAGAATATGAATGGAATGCGAAAGGTGGCGTGATGCACTGGACGCACCATGATCCGCAGGGCCGTCATCCGGGCGGCTGGATCAGACATGACGGACAGACTTACCAGTAGCGGATCAGGCTGTCTCTGGTTGATCAGCATGCCGGAAACATCTCGTTACAAATTTCCTGATATAGGACACATTCCAGTTACACCCTCCCTTCAGAATGTGTTTCATGCCGTAGCAATATTGCATCGGCAATTTTGACAACAGCCCTGAAGGAGTTTGAGATGAAATGGATACCCGGTTCTTTTGCTAAACGTACCTTGATTGTGGGTTTGATGGCGAGTGGCGGCATTCTGGCCGCTTCGGCTTATGCAATGAGCGCAGGTGGCCCTGAAGGCAAGGGCGGCTGTGAAGCCAGACAGATGCAGAAGCATGACGGCCAGAAAAACCAGGCCGCGCAAGAAGAGAAGCGCTCGAAGCACATGGTCATGCTGAAGGACAAGCTCAAGCTGACTCCGGAGCAGGAAACGGCGTGGAATGAGTTTGTCAGTGCATCCCAGCCGGAGGGACGTCGCATGAGTGCAGACAGGCAGGCAATGCGTGGCGAGTTTGAAAACCTGAACACGCCACAGCGTCTGGACAAGATGCTGGCAGTGTCAGAAGCACGACGTGTCAGCATGCTGGAGCGAGCGCATGTGGTCAAGGCGTTCTATGGTCAGCTGACACCCGAGCAGCAGGCAGTCTTTGATACGGAGGCCATGCCGAAGCGTCACCAGGCCCGCGAGTCGCATCGCATTCAATCCTGAGTTGTACGGCAGTCGTTAATCAAGCGTGGATGGGCAACCATCCACGCTTTTTTGTGCTCCGGAACGGTGCGTTGCGCGGTGGTTTTTTAAGACAGGTGAAGACTGTTCAGCCCGATGGCACATTGCCGGGCAAAGCTGCAGTATCCTGACCTGATCTTGATTCAGGGGTGATTCATGAATATCCGCACTATTCTGACTATGGGTCTGATGTTGGCATTGCTGGGTTGCAGCAAGCTCACGCTGGAGAACTACAACAAAATCACCATGGGCATGAGTTACGACGCCGTGGTTCTGTTGATCGGACCGCCGGAAAAATGTGACGACATGATGGGCGTGCGTAGCTGCGAGTGGGGTGATGACAAGCGCTCGGTCCAGGTGAATTTTGTCGCGGGTCAGGTACTGGTTTTTTCATCCCGCAACCTGAAATGACACACTGCCAGTCAATCGGGTCAGGTAAATCCATGCCCGGATAGCTATAAATATTCGCAATGCATGGATGCGGGTGCTAGATTGTCCTTATTGGGCCGCAACGGCCTGATTTACAAAGGAGGACGTATGCGTACCACTTTGGCCATTGCCTTGCTCGGATTGACCCTCAATGCCTGGGCTGCTCCTGAAAACTACAAAATTGATGACGTCCACAGTTTTGCCAACTGGAGTATTCGACATATCGTTGGCAAAACCACCGGCACATTCACTGGAGTGAAGGGCACGTTGATGCTCGATCCAGCCAATCCCAACACCGGTTCGGCAAACGTGACCGTCAGTCTGTATTCACTGGAATCCGGCCACAGAGCGCGTGACGTGCGTTTGCTGACCAGCGATTTTCTGGACGCAAATGCGTATCCGGAGATGCGCTTCGTGGCGAGTGGATTCCGTTCAACCGGCAAGGACATGGGGGTGATGAGCGGGCAGTTGACGCTGCATGGCGCCACACGCCAGGTCAATATCCCTTACAAAATTCTGGGCACGGAAACTGATCCCTGGGGCAATGTGCGCACGGCATTTGAAGGCACGTTCAGCCTGAACCGCTCTGACTACGGCATCATGAAATTTGTCGATGGTGGTAGCGGCATGATCGGCAATGCAGTGGAGATCACGCTGCTGGTTGAAGCCTTGCAACTGGGACCGGATGGCCAGCCAGTCAATACGAAAGCCAAGCCTGTCGTGCCTCCCGCGGCCGCCCCATCCCAACCTGCCGCCCCAGCCAAGAAGGACAGCCGCCCGGATCTCAAGGACATGCTCAAAGGCATCTTTAATTGAAGCGGAGCTGCCCCGGAGTCGGGGCAGCTATTGGGGCGATGGCGTGCATGCTGATGCTGGATATGTCGCTAACCCATGCAGCCACGCTCACGCCGGCGAACAAGTCAGAGATCAATGCCTTGCTGCTGGTGCTCAAGGCTTCGGGGTGCCAGTTTAATCGGAATGGCACGTGGTATTCATCCCGGGATGCGGAGACGCACCTTGCCCGGAAGCTGGCATATCTGGTGAGTAAAAGCGCTGTCGCCAGCACTGAGCAGTTCATTGAGCGTGCCGCGACGAAGAGCAGTGTGACTGGGCAGGCGTACGTGGTCAGATGTGGGAATGGCCCGTCGGTTTCAAGCAGGATGTGGCTGTCCAGGGAACTGAATATCCTGCGTACACTTCCTTCCAATGCGGCTAAGGTTGATTGATACGCAAGCGGTGCAAATCAGGAAGGATGAGATGGACGTTCTTGTGGATGCAAGGCATCCGTGTTGCTTGTAGATAGGTGGCTGTGGGTTCTTGTCCGGGCAAATCCAGCATGGAGCCTCATGGAGAACTCAAAAAATGTCATTTGAAGTGAAAAGCCTGTCCGGCTGGCCCGCCACTCAGGCAATGGCTGGCATGATCCGGTCTTGAATGATGATTTCACGGCGATCGGTGAACTCCTGCACAGGAGCCCAGCAAGCTGATGTCGATGCTCAAGACCGGACCGGCTACAGTTTTAAGCTGGTCTTTCTCCGCTCGCGTCGGCCCGCAGGTGGGCATTCCTGGCCGGCGCATGTGTGGAGATAGGCGCATTATCGGTAAATACAGCCCATATCGACCATGCTCAAGCCACGATCCGTCCGGGCCGTTAAGCAGGGTGAGAACGCCCGGTTCTGACAAGAGCGCGGGCGAAAGATGGAAGCTGCGACATGTGTGCGGCTATTTGTCCAATTGACGCTTGCATGTTCACAGGGAGGCCTATGTCGCAACAACCGAAAAGCATCACGGATTGGCTGGCTTTTTTTGGGCAGGCCGATATTCCCGTTCTCAGGCACACCGCGCGAGAACTGCAGCGTTTGCATGACGATGAGTCGCTGTGCGATGCCCGCAGCATCGCCAATATCGTGACAGACGATCCCTTGATGACAGTGAAGCTGCTGCGCTACATGCAGACGCACAAGCATCGGGTGCAGAAGCATGAATTGGTCGATGTGAAACAGATGCTGCTGATGATGGGGCTGGAGACATTTTTTCGTGAAGTTCCAGCCACCCCGGTTGCAGAAGACCTGCTGCATGGTCATCTCGATGCGCTGGTGCAGCTGTTGCAGACGGTTCGGCGTGCCCAGCGTTCATCCGGCTATGCTTTCGACTGGGCCTTGCGTTTGCACGATTTGCATGCCGAAGAAGTGCTCGTGTCGACGTTGCTCTCCCATGTGTCCGAAATGCTGATGTGGTGTTTCAACCCCGCACAAATGCTGGAAATCCAGAAGCGGCAGCAGACAGACCAGACTTTGCGCAGTGCAGATCTACAAAAGCAGGTTCTGGGATTTGCGGGGGTTAATCTTCAGCGTCATCTGGTGCGGGAATGGCAGATGCCTGAATTGTTGAAGAACCTGGTTGACCCGGTACAGGCGGGTACGCAGCGGGTACGCAATGTCACACTGGCGGTCGATCTGGCGCGTCATTCGGCGAAAGACTGGAATAACGCCGCCTTGCCAGATGATTACCGCAGGATTGCATCCTTGTTACGGATGGAGCCGGGCAGGGTCGAAGCGCTGGTCAAGTCGGGTCTCACAGAGCCACACTATTCCGGCATTACCCGGTAGAACCATGCGTCATCCCGGCTGACCGGCAACTCAAGCCGGTTTGGGTATGATTATTTTTTCCAGCCTGCCAGCGAGTTGGGTGATGGCCTGGCCTGCCGGACAGTTGGGCGTATTCTGCATCAACAACTGCCGTCGCATGATCGCCTGACGTACTTCCGGATCGGCAGGAATATCACCGGTATGCACCAGGTGGACCGGATGCTCGGGGTCGGTGGCCACGAAACGGTTGAGTACCTGCTGCAATTGGTTAGTGATGGCCTGCCCGCTGCTCGGGCGAGTGACCTGGTTGACGATGACACGAATAGTTTGTCGCTGCTGCTGCCCGACCAGAACCTTGATCGTGGCATAGGCATCTGTGAGCGAGGTGGGCTCCGGCGTGGCCACCATCAACACCTCGGACGCCAGAGAAACCGCAAACAGTACGACGTCCGAAATTCCCGCGCCGGTATCAAGCAGAACGACATCGTAATGGGGGATCAGGCCGTTTATCACACGCAGAAATTCGTTGCGTACTTCGGGGGTCAGTCGTGAATACTCGACCATGCCAGAGCCGGCCAGCAGGACAGAAAATCCACCCGGAGCTGGAAGAATGGCATCTTCGAGTTTGGCCTTGCCAGTGAAGACATCGTGCAATGTGATCTTGGGGAACAGGTTGAGCACGACGTCGAGGTTGGCAAGGCCCAGGTCGGCATCCAGTACCAGCACGCGGTTACCACGCTTGGCCAGCGCCGCAGCGAGGTTGGCGGACACAAAGGTTTTGCCTACCCCACCCTTGCCGCTGGTGACGGCAAGCACCTTGCCGAGGGGGTTCAGCGGAACCTTGGCCACATCCTGGCTTGCGTCAGTGGGGGTTAATACGTCGTTCATGCATTGACTCGTTCTGTGGCATTGCCCGGGATGTCATTGGGCGTGTTGTCTGTACTATTGGCAGGGATCATTTCATCCATGATGAGGTGGCTGAATAGCAGACCTTTTTCTTCTGCACTGACTGAAAGCTCTTGCGGCTGGTCCAGTTTGACCAGGTTACGGCCAGCAGATTTTGCGCGATAGAGCTGCGAATCAGCACGTTCAATCCATAAATTGGCGGTGGAACGTACCCATTCGGGAGCATAGGCCCCGCCGATGCTGACTGTGGCCTGGATGTTCAGCATGGGTGCGATGGGGATTGTGAGCGAGGCAATGGATTTGCGTATCCGTTCGGCAACCGCTTGCCCAAATAGCGGCCGGCAGTTGGGCATGATCACAGCGAATTCTTCACCACCATAGCGAGCGACACTGTCCATGGGACGTACGCAACTTGCCAGACAGCCTGCGATCACCCGTAGCACCTGATCACCCGCCAGGTGACCATGGGTGTCGTTGATGGACTTGAAATGATCGATATCCAGCAGTAGTAGCAGCACTGATTCACCAGAGCGCGCAACGGTTTCGATCGAGCGTTCGAGCACGGCATGGAAGTGGCGACGATTTCCCAATCCCGTCAATGGGTCTTTGAGCGAAAGTTCGCACAGGCCGTCAATCAGGCGTTGCAGGTAGTCAGTTGGCGATTCGCCCGATTCCTGGAGGCCATTTTTCGCGTCGTGCTGCAAAAGCGCGCACGCATCGTCGAGTTGCAGATCTTGCGGGTTGATCAGGGAGGATGCGGTCAGTGAGGCCACAGTGGGTTCCAATGCCTGGCGATGTAATCGTTATCAAGGGGCAGCAGAGAGGACGCGACTGCCTTTGAAGCGAGTATGTGGGCATTTGGTGCTTTGATCAAGCGTGCCTGTCTGCGGTTGTTGCAGGCACACGTACGAAAACTGCTCAGCCAGACCAGCCGCACTATCAAGGCGGCCGGGGCTCCTGCCATCCGACGAACCGATCAGGCCACGCTGCCAAAGCTGCGGTCAGCAGCGATATAGGGCGCCTTTAATCCGGCGAGACGACAGCTTTGTGTGATGGGTCCGCCCGGAAACAGGGTGTACAGAAATTTCAGTCCGCCTTGCTGATGGAAGTGCTCGTCCAGGGCGTCATGCAGATCACGCAGGTTGATGACTGATTCATCTTCATGATGGGCATAATAATTTTGCATGGCTCGAATGGCTTCCCAGTGATCCGCAGTGAGTTCAAGCGACTCTTCACGCGCAATCCTGATTGCATCCTCACGCACCCAATCAAGTGGCGCATAGGGAAAACTCGGATCGGTCACCGACTCCCGGGTCAGTTTGTTGATGTCTGCAGAAATGTTCAGCATGATCAGTCTCCTTAGGATAGATCCTGTACCCATTCAGCTTAGGTCAACAGTGTCTGGATTCAAGGTTTGAAGCAAGTCCGCTGCAATCACGTGAAGCGTAGCGGGGTGTTGCTTGATCTGCAACAGCCTATTTGAACGTACCAGGATGAGAGGGTTCTGTGAGCGCAGATGAAGGGAAATGCATGAAAAAGCGTGTCTATCCCCTGGCTCAGGTTTATGGCTTGCTTGAACCCGGGTCGGTGGTGTTGGTGGCAGCGTCTCGCAAGGGTCAGACGAATATCATGACAATGTCGTGGCATACCATGATGGAATTCGAACCACCGCTGGTCGGTTGCGTGATCAGTGGTCGCAACGCGACATTCGTCGCGCTGAAGGCAATGCGGGAATGCACCATTAACATCCCGACGCAGGTGGTGGGCATAGGCAACTGCTCCGGGCCGACAGCCGATAAATTCTCCCGGTTCGGTCTTACACCAGTTGCGGCTTCGGCAGTGCAGGCGCCGTTGATTGGGGAATGCTATGCCAGCCTGGAGTGCCGGGTAGCCGATACCAGGCTCGTCAACCAATACAATTTTTTTGTTCTTGAGGTGGTGAAGGCGTGGGTTGATCCTGCTATCAAGCACCCAGAGGCACTGCATCATTGCGGCAATGGCGTGTTCGCGGTGGCGGACAAGATAATCAGGCTGCGTTCCGCCATGAAATAGCATGGCGCGTCCACATCGCCTGCCGTTTCGGCGTCAAGCCATGGATAATCCGGCCGCATGAATGCTGTTCCTTACTGGCGCCTGTCGGGTTTCTATTTTTTCTACTTCGCTTTCGTCGGTGCGATCTCCCCGTTCTGGGGGCTGTATCTTCAATCGCTAGCGTTCAACGCCTTGCAGATTGGCGTGCTGATGTCGCTGCTGCAGGTGATGCGGATTTTCGCGCCCAACATCTGGGGACACATCGCCGATCGCACCGGGCGTCGCACCCTGATTGTGCAGGTTGCGGCAATAGGCAGCGTGCTGGTGTTTGCCGGGGTATTCGTCAGCGACAGCTTCTGGTGGTTGTTCGGGGTGATGGCCGCGCTGGGTTTTTTCTGGAGTGCGTCGCTGCCGCTGGTCGAGGCCATGACCCTGTCGCATTTGGGAGAACGTATTGATGGCTACGGTCTGATCCGTCTGTGGGGATCGGTCGGATTCATCCTCATGGTGGTCGGGTTGGGGTATGCCTTCGACCATGTGTCGATTGCCTGGTTGCCGTGGGCGGTGCTGGCCGTGATGATGGGTATCGCAGCGTTCGCGCGGGTGATTCCCGAAGCGGATATCCTGCCTCATCCCACCGATCATCATTCGGTGTGGGATGTCGTGAAACGGCCCGAAGTGGCTTCGTTGCTTGTGGCCTGCATGTTGATGGCGGTGACACACGGACCGTACTACACCTTCTATTCGATTTATCTGGTCGACCACGGCTACGACAAGTCCACCGTGGGCTGGCTATGGGCGCTAGGTGTGCTGTGCGAAATCGGCATATTTCTGATCATTCCGCGCATTTTTGCCAGGGTCACCCCGCGCCGGCTGATTCTGGCGAGTTTCGCGCTGGCAGTCGTACGCTTCCTGCTGATTGCCTGGGGCGTGGAGTCGGCCTGGGTGGTGTGGGGCGCACAAACGCTGCATGCCTTTACCTTCGGCACCTACCATGCCGCCGCCGTGGCGCTGATTCATCATCATTTCCGTGGACGTCATCAGGCACGCGGCCAGGCGCTTTACACCAGCCTGTCCTATGGTGTCGGCGGCACGATCGGTGGCCTGGCCAGCGGCTTGATCTGGGAAACTCCCGGCCCGGCATGGACTTTTACCCTGGCTGCCGTGAGCGCAGCGCTGGCGTGGGGGGTATATGCCGTGTGGGGCCGAACAAAATCCGTGCCTGCAGCTGGCAAGCTATGAAATAATTGGTCTTTCGCACTTTTAGCTGGTTCGTATGTCTGGTCAGACCTTATTTCAGAAGTTGTGGGACGCTCACGTGGTACACGTCGAGGACGACGGCACCACGCTGCTTTATATCGATCGCCATCTGGTGCACGAAGTCACCAGCCCGCAGGCCTTCGAAGGACTCAAGCTGGCCCATCGTGTCCCGCGTCGAGCCGATGCCGCGGTTGCCGTGCCCGATCACAACGTGCCGACCACCGATCGCTCGCAGGGCATCACCGACCCGGTGTCGCGCCTGCAGGTGGAAACGCTCGATGCCAATTGTGCCGAGTTCGGCATCACCGAATTCAAGATGGACGATATCCGCCAGGGCATCGTCCATGTCATCGGCCCGGAAGAGGGCCTGACCCTGCCCGGCATGACGGTGGTGTGCGGGGATTCGCATACCTCGACTCATGGCGCGTTCGGCGCATTGGCCTTCGGCATCGGCACGTCCGAAGTCGAGCACGTGCTGGCCACGCAATGCCTGTGGCAGAAGCCGTCGAAGACCATGCTGGTCAAGGTTGAAGGTGCCTTGGGCAAAGGCGTCACGGCCAAGGACATCGCGCTGGCCATCATCGGTGAAATCGGCACTGCGGGCGGTACCGGCTATGCCCTCGAATTCGGCGGCGCGGCGATACGCGCGCTGACCATGGAGGGCCGCATGACGCTGTGCAACATGGCGATTGAGGCGGGCGCGCGCGCCGGCATGGTGGCGACAGATGCCATCACGATCGAGTATGTGAAAGGCCGTCCCTACGCCCCCAAGGGCGTGGCGTGGGAGCAAGCGGTGACATGGTGGAACACCTTGCATTCGGATGCCGATGCCGTTTTTGACCGTGTAGTCGAACTCGACGCGGCGAAAATCGAACCGCAGGTTACCTGGGGCACCTCGCCCGAGATGGTGACGACAATCAACGGCCGGGTGCCGAATCCGGCCGATGCCACTAACGAGGTAAAAAGTCAGGACTGGACCCGTGCGCTCGAATACATGGGCCTGCAGGCCAATACGCCGATCACCGAGATTACGGTGGACAAGGTGTTTATCGGTTCGTGTACCAATTCGCGGATTGAAGATATTCGCGAAGCCGCCAGCATCGCCCAAGGCCGCAAGGTCGCGGCCAATATCAAACTGGCGATGGTTGTGCCAGGCTCCGGTCTGGTCAAGCAGCAGGCCGAGGCCGAAGGCCTGGACAAGATTTTAATTGCCGCCGGTTTTGAATGGCGTGAGCCGGGCTGCTCAATGTGCCTGGCGATGAACGCCGACCGGCTGGAGCCAGGCGAACGCTGCGCTTCGACGTCCAACCGAAACTTCGAGGGGCGACAGGGGCAGGGTGGCAGGACGCATCTGGTCAGCCCGGCAATGGCTGCGGCGGCTGCGTGCGCCGGACATTTTGTCGATGTACGGAATTTTTAAGGAGATGGTAATGAAACCAATGATCGCTCTTTTACTCGCTGCTGCTTTCGCGCTTGCCGGGTGCAATACGGTTCAAGGAGTGGGCAAGGATATCGAGAAGGCCGGCGGCGCGATTGAGCGCGCCGGAAGCAAATAAATGCAGGCTTTTACAACTCTGGATGGATTGGTGGTGCCGCTTGACCGTGCCAACGTTGATACCGATGCCATCATTCCCAAGCAGTTTCTGAAGTCGATCAAGCGTGCGGGCTTCGGCCCCAATCTGTTCGACGAATGGCGCTACCTCGACCATGGCGAGCCGGGCAAGTCGAATCATGACCGCCCGCTGAACCCGGATTTTGTGCTGAACCAGCCACGCTATCAGGGTACATCGGTACTGCTGGCGCGTGAGAATTTCGGTTGCGGTTCGAGTCGTGAGCACGCGCCGTGGGCACTGGAGGACTATGGCATTCGTGCCATCATCGCGCCCAGCTTTGCAGACATTTTCTATAACAACTGTTTCAAGAATGGTGTCCTGCCGATCGTTCTGGAGGCTGCCGTGGTGGACCGGTTGTTCAAGGCGTGCGAGTCGATTGAAGGCTATGCCCTGACAGTTGACCTGGACAAGCAGACGGTGACGACACCCACCGACGAAGTGATTGTTTTTGAGGTGGATGCAGGCCGTAAGCACCGCTTGCTGAACGGCCTGGACGATATTGGTCTTACCCTGTTGCAGGGCGACAAGATCAAAACGTATGAAGAGCGGCGCAAACTGGAAGCGCCGTGGTTGTTTGCCTGATTTTTATCCGTGAATGTCACGGTCAACAAGGTTTGTGAACATGAAAATTGCAGTATTACCCGGTGATGGCATCGGTCCGGAAATCGTTGCGCAAGCGGTCAAGGTGCTTGATGTATTGCGTACCGACGGCGCGAAAATAGAAATGGAAACGGCGCCTATCGGTGGCGCAGGCTACGATGCAGCGGGCGATCCGCTGCCCGACGCGACGCTGGCCCTGGCACGTGCGGCCGATGCGGTCCTGCTCGGCGCGGTCGGTGGTCCGCAATACGATGCCCTGGATCGTCCGTTGCGCCCCGAGCGTGGCCTGCTGCGCATCCGCAAGGAACTGAACCTGTTCGCCAACCTGCGGCCGGCGCTGTTGTATCCCGAGCTTGCATCGGCGTCTTCGCTGAAGCCGGAGGTGGTGTCGGGGCTGGATCTGATGATCGTGCGCGAACTGACGGGCGACGTGTATTTCGGCCAGCCGCGCGGGATCGAGGTGCGGAATGGCGAGCGCGTCGGTTTCAACACCATGCTGTACTCCGAATCCGAAGTGCGGCGGGTGGCGCATGTGGCGTTTGGCATCGCGATGAAGCGCGGCAAGAAGCTGTGCTCGGTCGAAAAGGCCAACGTGCTGGAATGCTCGGAATTGTGGAAGGAAGTGATGATCGAGGTGTCGAAAGACTACCCCGAGGTCGAGCTGTCCCACATGTACGTCGACAATGCGGCGATGCAGCTGATCCGCGCGCCGAAGCAGTTCGACACCATGGTGACCGGCAATATTTTCGGCGACATCCTGTCCGATGCAGCGTCGATGCTGTCGGGCTCAATTGGCATGCTGCCGTCGGCTTCGCTGGATGAAAACAACAAGGGCATGTACGAGCCGATTCATGGTTCGGCCCCCGACATTGCCGGCAAGAACATGGCGAATCCGCTGGCGACGATCCTGTCGGTGGCGATGATGTATCGCTATACCCTGGCTGACCTGGCAACGGCCGACCGCATCGAGAATGCGGTCAAGAAGGTGATTTCACAAGGCTATCGAACGGGCGACATCTGGACAGACGGCACGCAGAAAGTATCGTGTAGCGAGATGGGCGACGCGGTGGTCAAGGCGCTTTGATTTTGTGCGCAGCGTCCTTGGGACGACGTGCAGACTTGGATTCTGGAGACGGACATGATGAAAGTAGGGCTGATTGGCTGGCGCGGGATGGTGGGGTCCGTGCTGATGGGGCGCATGAAGGAAGAGCGTGATTTCGAGCATATCGATCCGGTGTTTTTTACCACCTCGAATGTGGGCGGAAAAGGCCCCGATATCGGTCGTGACGTAGCGCCGCTGAAAGATGCTGGCAGTATCGAAGACCTGAAACAGTGCGACACCATCATCACCTGCCAGGGTGGCGATTACACCCAGTCGGTGTACCCGAAGTTGCGCGCCGCCGGTTGGAACGGTTACTGGATCGACGCGGCCTCGACGCTCAGAATGAAGGACGAGGCCATCATCATTCTCGATCCGGTCAACAAGAATGTGATCCAGGATGGCATCGCCAACGGCGTCAAAACCTATGTCGGTGGCAACTGCACGGTCTCGCTGATGCTGATGGCGATGGGCGGATTGTTCGATGCCGGGTTGGTGGAATGGGTGTCGCCGATGACCTACCAGGCTGCTTCCGGTGCTGGTGCGCGCAACATGCGCGAACTGATCGCCCAGATGGGCGCGGTGCATGACGAAGTCAAAGGTCTGCTCGACGACCCCGCTTCCGCGATCCTCGAAATCGACAAAAAAGTGGCTGATTTCATCCGTTCCGACCGTTATCCGGTCGATGCCTGGCCGGTACCGCTGGCCGGCAACCTGATTCCGTGGATTGACGTGGCGCTTGCGTCCGGCCAGTCCAAGGAGGAATGGAAGGCGCAGGTCGAGGCCAACAAGATAATGCGTCGTAATGACAATCCCATCCCGATTGATGGCCTGTGTGTACGTGTGGGCGCGATGCGCTGCCATTCGCAGGCCCTGACCATCAAGTTGAGCAAGGATGTGCCGCTTGACGATATCCACAGCCTGATCGCCGCCCATAACCAATGGGTGAAAGTGGTGCCGAACGACCGTGACATCACCATGAAAGAGCTCACCCCGGCCGCAGTGACGGGTACGTTGACCGTGCCGATCGGCCGTATGCGCAAGCTCAACATGGGACCCCAGTATTTGACCGCGTTTACAGTAGGGGATCAGCTTCTGTGGGGCGCGGCAGAACCCCTGCGCCGCATGCTGCGTATCCTCCTGGAAGCCTGAGTGGATAAGACCGGCAGATATTTTTCTTAGGGCTGGTGCGGTTTATGCACTAAAGATTGCGTCTGCCGAGCCGTCAATAATGGCGTCAAGTATTCAACAGCACCGTCATTCGGGGCTAATAGGGAGAAACGGGATGAAATTGAAGCGCTTCACGACCCAACTGGTGGCCGCTGGCCTGATTGCCGCGCCCCTGTTGGCGCATGCCGCCGGGTTGGGCAAGCTGTCGGTGACCTCGGCGCTGGGTCAGCCGCTGGCAGCCGAAATTGAGCTGTTTGCCGCTGACAAGGCCGAACTCGACAGCCTTGCCGCTAATCTTGCTTCTGACCAGGCATTCCGTGATGCGCGTGTAGATTACGCCCCGGTTTTGTCCTCGCTCCGGTTTGCCGTCGAGAAAAAATCCAATGGCAAGGCGGTGCTGAAAGTCACATCCAGCCGCCCGGTCAACGATCCTTTCATCGATATGCTGGTTGAGCTGAACTGGGCGTCAGGCCGCTTGGTGCGTGAATACACCATGCTGCTCGACCCGCCCGGCATGGTTACGCAGCAAACGGTTGCTCCCGTGGCCGTGACGCCACCAGCTGCAGCGGCACCCAAGCCGGCGATTGCGCCGGCTCCCGCCCCGCAAGCCCAGGCTGCACCGTCACCTGCCGCCCCCAAGGCTGCCGTGCCTGCCACTGAGGCACGCAAGCCGGCTCCCGCGCCTTCCCAGGCCACACAAGCTGACATGCCGAGCCTGGTGAAGATCAAGCGCGGCGATACGCTGGTGGGCATTGCAAACCGTGTGCGGCCCGCAGGCGTCAGCCTGGAGCAGACGCTGCTTGGCCTGTATCGCGAAAATGCGCAGGCCTTTGATGGCAACATGAACCGCATGAAAGCCGGCAAGTCGCTGAATGTGCCCACGGCTGAAAACGTGGCGGCCATTCCGCAGAAAGAAGCGGTACGCGAGCTCAAGTTGCAGGCTGAAGACTGGCGCGCCTATCGCCAGAAACTGGCTGGCGCCGTGAGTGAGGGACCTGAAGTCAAGCCTGCCCCGGATCAGGCCAGCAGCGGCAAGATCACGCCCAAAGTGGAAGATCGTGCCAAGCCAGCCCCAGACACGCAGAAAGACGTATTGAAGCTTTCCAAGGTTACGCCGCCGACTGCCGGCAAGGGCGTGGATGAAACCCGTGCACTTCAGGAAAAGCTGCGCGCCCAGGAAGCCGATGCGACAGCGCGTGAAAAAGCGCTGAAGGAATCCAGTCAACGTGTGGCCATGCTGGAAAAGCAGGTTGAGGACATGCAGAAGCTGGTGGAAATGAAGGAAAAGGCACAAAGCCAGCAAGCGGCGCCTGCCGAACCGGTTCCAGCAGCGGAACCGGCCCCCGTTCCTGAAGCCGCCGCGCCTATTCCTGCCCCCACGGTGGCTGTAGCCAAACCACCTGCACCGGTCGTCAAGGCTGAAACGCCGCCACCTGCTGCGTCGTCTGCCGGAAACTGGTTCGACCCCTTGCTGGCCAATCCCATGTATTGGGGTGGCGGGCTTGCCGCGCTGGGTCTGGGCGGGGTGCTGTGGTGGATGATGGCTGGTGGCGGGCGTCGTCGCAAAACGACGGGCACCGCACTTGAAGACAGCATCATGAGCGGCGGCGATGTGCGTCCGAACTCTGTCCTTGGCAACGCTTCGGGTGGCAGCGTGAATACCGGAGACACCTCCTTCCTCACCGATTTCAGCCAGGCAGGCCTGGGAACCATCGATACCCATGATGTCGACCCGATTGCCGAAGCCGAGGTGTACATGGCCTATGGCCGTGATGCGCAGGCAGAGGAAATCCTCAAGGAAGCCATCAGCAAGAATCCGGACCGCCACGAAATTCGTGTCAAGTTGCTGGAAATCTATGCTGCTCAAAGGAATACGACCGCGTTCGAGTCGGTTGCAGGCGAACTGTATGCTGCGCTTGGTAACAAACCCAGCCCGCTATGGGACAAGGCTTGTGAAATGGGCCGTGGCATTGACCCGACCAACCCCCTGTATGGCGGATTGCAATCAGGTTCGGCTCCTGCTGCTGTCGCGACGGTGGAAGCGACCGATGCGGTGGCAGGCGGCGCGGTAACGTTTGATGAAGAACCGGCATCTGAAATCGAGCCCGAATCCGAACTGGTGACCGGTGAACTGTCGGTTCCTTCCTTTGAGAATGAACTGGCTGCCGACGTTGAGCAGGCTCCTGAATTTGATATCGAAGCCCCCCAGGAAACGGTGGAAGCACAGGCGCCGATGGAATTCGAAACCGCAGGCCATGTGCTCAATTTCGATACGCAGTCCGAAGTGCCAGCAGCCCCTGTGGATGCGGGATATGTGGAAATGGATACCCAGGGACTGGACTTTGATTTGCCTGACCTGGACCTGCCTGGTGACTCAGATGACGCGCTGAAGCTCGACATGGGCCTGGAAGACGACAATGGTCCCGACAGCAAGTTCGATTTCAGCGGTCTCGACCTCGATTTGGGCGACGCCGACGGCAACGACCTTGAACTGGACGAAGTCGGCACCAAGCTTGATCTTGCTCGCGCCTACGTGGAAATGGGCGACAAGGAAGGCGCGCGCGAAATCCTTAATGAAGTGCTGGCCGAAGGCAGCGACAAGCAAAAGGCCGATGCGAAAGGGATGTTGAGTTCGCTTGGCTGATTTTCCGCATCCGGCTGCCCGCATCCTCTTGTGGTGCGGGTGGGCCGTGGCAGTCGAGTTGGCTGCCTTTCCTCTGCTCTACATTCTGGCCGTCGCGACTGTGACGGCCTTTCTGTTTGCGCCAATCCGCCATGAAGCCTGGCGCCTGCTGCGCCGCACCCGCTGGCTGATGGTTGTGCTGCTGCTGACCTATGCCTATTCCCTGCCGGGAACCCTGCTATGGCCATCGCTGGAATGGATGAGCCCGAGCATGGAGGGATTGCAGCAAGGCGCACAACGCGTGGGCCGCCTGGCGCTGCTCCTGGTCGGTTTGGCCGCATTGCTGGCCTATACGACCCGGCCGCGCCTGATTTATGGCTTGTATGTGCTGGCCCGCCCGCTGACCTGGATCGGTTTTGACCGCCGCGTCTTTGCCGTGCGTCTGGGGCTGACGCTGGACTATGTGGAAAACGCTCCCAAGCCCGCACATTGGCTGGATGCGCTGCGCACCTTGCCGCATGACGAGGATGGACCCAACACCACCACTTTGCAGGCTGAACGCTGGCAAGGTCGGGACAGCGCCGTCATACTGGCGGGCGTGTTCCTGTTGTGGGCTGTACTGGCGTGAGGCCGGGTTGATATGCGAATCGTACTGGGTCTGGAATATTGTGGTCTTGGCTTTTGCGGCTGGCAGTCGCAATTGCAGGGCTGCGGCGTGCAGGACGCGCTGGAAACCGCCTTGTCTATCATTGCCGGGGTCAAGATTGGCGTGATAGCCGCAGGCCGAACCGATACGGGCGTTCATGCCGCCCTTCAGGTGGTGCACTTTGATACGACCGTGGCGCGTCCGTTGACCGCCTGGGTGCGCGGCGTCAACAGCCACCTGCCGCCGGGCGTGGCTGTGCTTTGGGCCCAAGAAGTCAGCGATGACTTCCACGCACGTTTTTCTGCCAACCAGCGCGGTTATCGTTATGTCCTGCTCAACCACGCTGTGCGGCCTGGCCTTAATCATGGCCTGATCGGCTGGTATCACCGCCCGCTGGATGTGGACGCGATGAATCAGGCCGCCGCGTGCCTGATCGGGCAGCATGATTTTTCGGCATTCCGCGCGGCGGCCTGCCAGGCCAAATCGCCAAGCAAGGACCTGAGGCGAATCCAGGTCGAGCGATGCGGTGATTATCTATTGTGCGACTTTCTGGCTGATGGGTTCTTGCATCACATGGTGCGTAATCTCATGGGTTGCCTGATCCAGGTTGGGGCGGGGTATCAGACGCCTGAATGGGTACAGCAGGTTCTGCAAAGCCGTGATCGTTCGCTGGCCGCGCCCACCTTCGATGCGGCAGGCCTGTATCTCACCCACATCCGGTATCCTGCGCACTTTGCCTTGCCGGAAACCTCTGACCGATGGCTGTACGCGTAAAAATTTGCGGCATCACCCGATTACAGGACTTGCATGCTGCCTGCCAGGCTGGGGCGGATGCACTGGGTTTCGTGTTCTACGAAAAAAGTCCGCGACACGTGACGCTCGACGTGGCCGCTGCGCTGGTGCGTGAACTACCGCCCTTCGTGCAATCGGTCGGATTGTTTGTGAATGCCGAGCCGGCTTTCGTTGAGGCAGTTTTGCGAGTCGTCCCGCTCGACCTGCTGCAGTTCCATGGGGACGAAACGCCAGCAGCCTGCGAGCGCTTTGGCCGACCTTATATCAAGGCCGTGCGCGTCACAGCCGACACGAATTTGCTAAAATGCGCGGCTGACTTTGAGACCGCGCGTGGATTGTTGCTGGATGCCTATGTGCAGGGCATCCCGGGCGGTACCGGGGAGCGCTTCGATTGGAGGCTGATTCCAGCCAACATGCCCAAGCCGATCGTGTTGTCGGGAGGGCTGCAGCCGGACAACGTGATAGAAGCCGTTCAACAGGTACGTCCCTGGGCAGTGGATGTGTCGTCCGGTGTCGAGGCCTCAAAAGGTATCAAGGACCCGCACAAAACTGCGCAATTCATTGCGAAAGCGAAAGCATCATGAAACTGACTGATCTCCCGGATTCACACGGCCATTTCGGCCCATACGGCGGTATTTTCGTTGCCGAAACCCTGATGGCAGCATTGGAAGAATTGCGTGCCGAATATGACAAGGCACGCCAGGATCCCGCTTTCATGGCTGAGTTTGAATACGAACTGAAGCACTACGTCGGCCGCCCCAGCCCGGTGTATCACGCCAAACGCCTCTCCGAGCAGTATGGCGGTGCGCAGATTTACCTGAAACGCGAAGACCTCAATCACACCGGCGCGCACAAGATCAACAACACCATCGGCCAGGCGCTGCTGGCGCGGCGCATGGGCAAGAAGCGTGTCATCGCCGAAACCGGCGCCGGCCAGCATGGCGTGGCCTCAGCCACCGTTGCCGCGCGCTACGGCATGGAATGTGTGGTCTACATGGGTGCCGAAGATGTCATCCGTCAGGCACCTAACGTTTTTCGCATGAAATTGCTCGGTGCCACCGTGGTACCGGTGTCGTCGGGTTCCAAAACACTAAAAGACGCGCTCAACGAGGCGATGCGCGACTGGGTCACCAACGTTGAGTCCACTTTTTACATTCTCGGTACCGCTGCCGGTCCGCATCCGTACCCGATGCTGGTGCGCGATTTCCAGTGCGTGATCGGCCGTGAATGTCTCACCCAGATGCCCGAACTGACCGGCCGTCAGCCCGATGCCGTGATTGCGTGCGTCGGCGGTGGTTCCAACGCCATCGGCATCTTTCATCCGTATATCGCGCATGAGAAGGTGCGACTGATCGGCGTGGAAGCCGGCGGCTCGGGTATTGCCACAGGCAAGCATGCAGCGTCGTTGTCGGCGGGCAGCCCAGGTGTTCTGCATGGCTTCCGCAGTTATCTGATGCAGGATGAAAACGGCCAAATCATCGAAACCCACTCGATCTCTGCCGGCCTGGACTACCCCGGCGTCGGGCCGGAACATTCGTGGCTCAAGGATGCCGGTCGCGCCGAGTATGTGGCCATCAACGATGACGAGGCGATGGCTGCCTTCCATGACTTGTGCCGACTGGAAGGCATCATTCCTGCCCTTGAGTCGAGTCATGCCGTTGCCCAGGCCAAAAAGCTGGCACCGACGCTGGGCAATGACCAGATCATTCTGGTCAACCTGTCCGGTCGCGGCGACAAGGACATTAACACCGTGGCGAAAGTGTCGGGGATTACGCTGTAATCCTGCACTCACCCAATTGAACCGTTTTCATAAGAGTCCAATATGAGCCGAATCGGCCAGACCTTTACCGCACTTAAGGCACACAATAAAAAAGCCTTAATCACTTTCATTACCGCGGGCGATCCCGGCAAGGGACTGACGGTGCTGCTGATGCACGCACTGGTGGAAGCCGGCGCAGATATCATCGAACTAGGGGTGCCTTTTTCCGACCCGATGGCTGATGGCCCGGTGATTCAGCGCGCGTCGGAGCGGGCATTGGCCAACAAGGTCGGGTTGAAGGATGTGCTGGCGATGACAGCCGATTTCCGCAAGACCAATACGACAACCCCCGTGGTCCTGATGGGCTATGCCAATCCGGTCGAGCGCATGGGCTATGAGACTTTTGCACAGGCGGCGAAGGCAGCCGGCGTCGATGGTGTGCTGACGGTGGATATCCCGCCGGAGGAATCGCTTGGTGTGGCCGATGTATTCAAGGCGGCCGGGCTCGATCCCATTTTCCTGTTGTCGCCAACCACGCCCGAGTCGCGGATGGAACAGGTGGCGGCAGTCGCTGGCGGATTCATGTATTACGTGTCACTTAAGGGCGTAACCGGTTCGGCGACGCTCGACACGGACGAAGTGTCACGCAAAATTGCCATCATCCGCCGTCATTGCGGTTTGCCGATAGGCGTGGGGTTTGGCATCCGTGACGCGGCGACGGCAGAAGCCGTGGCACGCATTGCCGACGCGGTGGTGGTGGGCAGCCGGATCGTGAACGAAATCGAGAATGCACCAGAGAATGAACTCATCGACCGCGTCAAGGCCCTGGTGCAGGATTTACGCCGCGGCGTTGACGCTGCATCGAAACAAGTCAACCCATAAAATCAAGCAGCGGAGAGCACAATGAGCTGGTTCCAGAAAATTTTGCCGCCGAAAATCAAGCGGCGTGCGCTGGCAGACAAAAAATCCATGCCAGAGGGCTTGTGGTCCAAATGTCCGGCATGCAACGAGGTGTTGTACCGGGCTGACCTGGAAAGCAACCTGGAAGTGTGCCCGAAATGTGGCCATCACCATCGCATCGGCGCCCGCCAACGCCTGGCAATGCTGTTGGACAAGGAAGGTCAGCACGAGATTGGTGCCCATGTGACGCCGCTTGATCCGCTGAAATTCAAGGACGGCAAGAAATACCCTGACCGCCTGAAAGATGCCCAGTCCGCCACTTCGGAAACCGACGCACTGGTGGTGCTGGGCGGGAGCGTCAAGGCCGTGCCGGTGGTGGCGGCCGCGTTTGAATTCAAGTTCATGGGCGGGTCGATGGGCTCGGTCGTGGGCGAACGGTTTGTCCAGGGAATCGAGGCGGCGATCGAATCGAATTCGGCGTTTGTCTGCTTCTCGGCCAGCGGCGGCGCGCGCATGCAGGAGGGCCTGTTTTCGCTGATGCAAATGGCCAAGACATCGGCTGCCCTGACGCAGTTGTCACGCCATCGCCTGCCTTTCATTTCCGTGCTGACCGACCCCACCATGGGTGGGGTATCGGCCAGTTTTGCCATGCTGGGTGATCTGATCGTGGCTGAGCCCAACGCCCTGATCGGCTTTGCCGGCCCACGCGTGATCGAGCAGACGGTACGCGAGACCCTGCCGGAAGGCTTCCAGCGTGCCGAGTTCCTGGTCGAAAAGGGCGCCGTCGACCGCATCATCGATCGCCGCCAGATGCGCGACGAACTTGCCACCACGCTGGCGATGATGATGGGCCGTCCGGCGATTGCCGCTTAGACTGTGTTGACGCCTTCCGGCCTATCGCTGGCCGACTGGCTGGCGCGGCTGGAACAGTTGCACCCCAGTACGATTGAGCTCGGACTGGAACGGGTGCGCCGGGTCTGGCAGGTACTCGGGCTTGAACCGACGTTCCCCGTCATCATCGTGGGCGGCACCAACGGCAAAGGCTCGACCTGTGCCTATCTGGAGGCCATTCTCGGTGCAGCGGGTTACAAGACGGGTCTGTATACCTCTCCCCATCTCCTGCGTTACAACGAGCGGGTACGGATTGCAGGCAGGGACGCGCAGGATGCCGACCTGGTCGCTGCGTTCGAAGCCGTCGATGCTGCACGCGGCGAGTCCTCGTTGACCTATTTCGAATTCGGCACGCTGGGCGCAATGGTGCAATTCATCCATGCTGGAATAGACGTGGCCATCCTCGAGGTGGGCCTCGGCGGTCGGCTCGACGCCGTGAATGTGTTTGATGCCGATGCAGCCATCGTCAGCAGTGTCGATATCGACCACATCGAGTATCTGGGCGACACCCGCGAGAAAATTGGGTTCGAAAAAGCCGGTATTTATCGTGATGGGAAACCTGCCATTTGCGCCGACCCTGCTCCGCCTGCCAGCTTGATTGAGCATGCCAGAGGTATCGGCGCCGAGTTGAGGTGCATCGGCCCGGATTTTTCCGCCCAGCGCGATGCCGATGAATGGACTTATCGAGGCATGACTACGACCTGGTCGGGATTGCCTGTGCCGAAGATGGCGGGAGCTTGTCAGTTGCGTAATGCAGCCGGTGCACTGGCGGTTCTGGAAGCCTTGCATGCCCGTTTGTCGGTGAGTGTGGCGGCCATACGCCAGGGGCTGGCCGCGGCACAGGTGCCCGGGCGTTTTCAGCGTATTGCTTGCGCGCCCGATGTCATTCTCGATGTGGCGCACAATCCCGAGGCCGCGCGGGCACTGGCGGTCACCTTGCGTGAGCAGGCTATTGTCGGGCATACACTGGCGGTGGTTGGCATGCTTGCCGACAAGGATGCGACGGATGTGTTTGCCGCGCTGGCAGGTGAAATCGATGCATGGTGGGTCTGCACCCCCGACTCGCCGCGTGCCCGTGACGCGACGGCCCTTGCGGCGATTCTTCGTCCGCAGGCGGGCAATGCGCCAGTTTATGTGCAGCCCGATGTGAACATGGCGCTTGCCGAAGCGCGAAGTGCCGCCCGTGAAGGTGATAGAATTCTCGTCTTCGGTTCGTTCTATACCGTCGCCTCTGTGCTCGATCATGCCACTACCCAGCAGTGAAAATGACCTTAAACGCCGTGCCCGGCGCCGCCTGATCGGTGCCGTTGCGCTGACCCTGGTGGCGGTGATTGTGCTGCCCTTGCTGCTGGAAGACGAGCCGCCGCCGGCCAGTTCGCTCGCCGTGCACATGGCCGCCGCGCCAAAACCGGAACCTGTGGTGCAGCCCATTCAAACGCCTGAACCCGTTGTGTCGGCTGAGCCTGTACCAGCCGCGCCGGTTCCGCAGCCCGAGCCCGTGAAGCCGGAACCGAAGGTTGAACCAACCAAACCGGCGCCCAAACCAAAACCCCAACCGGCACCCGCCAAGCCTGAGCCAATTAAGCCCCCGCCGTCTAAACCCGCGCCTGTGCCGCAACCCGTCGCTGCACCAGATGCCAAGCCCAAGCCTGCAGATGTGCAGGAGACGTTTGTGGTGCAGCTGGCCGCACTTTCTGATGTGGACAAGGCGCAAGCGCTCAAGGCACGCGTGGCCAAGCTCGGCCTGCCGGCCTATACGGACGCCCTTGGCAGTTTGACGCGTGTGCGCGTGGGGCCATTCAACACGCGTACGGCCGCAGTGGCGGCCGCAGTGAAGCTGGCTGAAAACGGCATGAGCGGCCAGGTTTTGACCAAATAAATGAGCGTGCTGGACATCATAGTGCTGCTGGTACTGGTGTTGACGGTGGTGCGCGGCTTGATGCGCGGGCTGGTCGATACCCTGTTTTCACTGGCGGCCTGGATGCTGGCTTTTTTGCTGGGCAAGTGGGGCGCGATGATGGTGGCGCCGCTTCTGCCCATCGGGATCGAGAATCCTGCGATCCGCTATTTTGCGGGGTTTGCCGTGGTTTTTCTGGTGGTGCTGATCGGTGTGCTGTTATTGGGGCATGCTGCAGCTTCACTGGTCAAGGCGGTGGGGCTGGGGAGTGCCGACAAGGTGCTGGGTGGGGTGCTGGGACTGACCAAGGGTATGGTAATCCTGGTAGGCCTGACGCTGGCCGCCGGTTTGACCTCGTTGCCGCGCACCGACTTCTGGAAGCGGGCTGCGCTGTCTGACAGTTTGCAGGCCATGGCGATGCGCGCATTGCCGCTCTTGCCGGATGACATGGCGAAATATGTTCGCTATGAATAATGGTGTTTTGAATAATCTTATGGATGGGTGCACAGCATGTGCGGGGTAATCGGAGTCGTTGCCAATTCGGCAGTTAACCAGCTTTTGTACGATGGGCTGATGGTGTTACAGCATCGCGGGCAGGATGCGGCCGGTATTGTGACAGCGGAAGAAAGCCGCTTTCATATGCACAAGGAGCCTGGACTGGCACGCGACGTGTTTCGTACCCGCGACATGCGCAATCTGCTGGGCGATATGGGTGTAGCCCATGTGCGCTATCCCACGGCAGGTAGCGCCGCCTCGTCGGCGGAATCGCAACCGTTCTACGTGAACTCGCCCTACGGCATCGTGCTGGGTCACAACGGCAATCTCACCAATACCCAGGAACTGAAAGAGTCGTTGTTTCGCGCCGACCTGCGGCACGTCAACACCAATTCGGATTCCGAAGTGCTGTTGAACGTGCTGGCGCATGAACTCCAGGTGCGCGGCACGGGAAGCCAGCTGAGCCTGGATACGATTTTTGGCGCGGTGTCGGGCGTGCATGCGCGCTGCAGGGGTGCGTACGCCGTGACCGCCTTTATTGCGGGTTATGGCCTGCTGGCGTTTCGCGACCCGCATGGCATTCGCCCGCTGGTAATCGGCGTCAACGATCAGGTGACGCCGCACGAGTACATGGTGGCATCGGAAAGCGTGGCCATCGACACCCTGGGCTTCCGCCTGCTACGCGATGTGGCGCCGGGCGAAGCGATCTTCATCGATTATCAGCGCCAGTTGCACAGTCGTCAGTGCAGCGAGAAATCAGTGCTCAATCCTTGTATCTTCGAATATGTGTATCTTGCGCGCCCTGATTCGGTGATGGATGGCATTTCGGTCTACAGCACGCGACTCGCCATGGGCGTATCACTGGCTGAAAAAATTCGCCGCGAATTCTCCCATCTGAAAATTGATGTGGTGATTCCGATTCCCGACACCAGCCGTCCTTCAGCGCTGCAACTGGCGAACCACCTCAACGTGCCGTACCGCGAGGGTTTCATCAAGAACCGCTATATCGGCCGTACCTTCATCATGCCGGGACAGGCGCTGCGCAAGAAATCGGTGCGGCAGAAGCTCAATGCCATTGCCGAAGAATTCAACGGCCGGAATGTGTTGCTGGTCGACGATTCCATCGTGCGCGGCACCACCAGCCGTGAGATCGTGCAGATGGCGCGTGATGCCGGTGCGAAGAACGTGTATTTTGCTTCGGCTTCGCCGCCCGTGCGTTACTCGAATGTGTACGGCATCGACATGCCGACGCGCAATGAACTGATTGCAAATGGCCGCACCGACGAAGAGATCGCGCGGGAAATTGGTTGCGATGCGATGATTTATCAGGATATCGACGCCATGGTGGAGGTGGTTCGTGCAGGCAATCCGGCGATTCAGGACTTTGACACGTCCTGCTTTGATGGACGCTACATTACTGGTGACGTCACGCCGGAGTACCTGAATTACATCGAGGCGCTGCGCAACGGCGAAACGCCGTCGACTTCTGCCTTGTCTACCCAGCAACTCGATCTGAACCTGGCAACGAACCGTTGACCGAAACCGGCGCGGCGCGTAGATTTGCCGATGCGCCGATTTGAACATCAGCTTGCGGGCGCTTGATAAATCCGGCTAAAGCGTTTGCAGGCCGTTGAAGGATTTTCCGCGACCGGAAAATCCTTCAACGGCCTGCTTGGGAAACCCCGAAACGCGCTTGCAGTTCGGGGTTTTTTATTTTGGGGTCAACCATGAACAACGACGAATACGATATCGACACGCTGGCCGTCCGTGCGGGCACCGTCCGCAGCCAGTTCAACGAACACTCCGAGGCGATGTTTCTCACCTCCAGTTTTGTGTTCAGCAGTGCGGCCGAGGCGGCTGCGCGTTTCAAGGGCGAACAGCCCGGCCCGATCTACGCACGCTTCACCAATCCCACGGTCAACATGATGGAAGAACGGCTTGCCGCGCTGGAAGGGGCCGAGCGTTGCGTGGCGTTTGCTTCCGGCATGGCGGCCATCCTGGCCACTGTCATGGGCTTGATGAAGGCGGGCGAGCATATCGTCGCGTCGCGTTCGATTTTCGGTTCAACGGTGCAATTGTTCAGCAATATTCTGGGCCGCTTCGGCGTCGAGACCACCTACGTGTCGCCGACCGATCCGGCGGAATGGCGCGCGGCGGTGAAGTCGAACACCAAGCTGTTTTTCGTCGAGTCGCCATCCAACCCGCTGACCGAAGTGAGCGACATTCGCGCACTGGCGGCGATAGCCCATGAATCGGGTGCTTGGCTCGCAGTCGACAACTGCTTCTGCTCGCCGGCGCTGCAAAAGCCGCTGGAACTGGATGCCGATATCGTGATCCATTCCGCGACCAAGTATCTCGATGGCCAGGGCAGGGTGCTGGGCGGCGCAGTCCTGGGCAGCCAGGCCTTGATGGAAGGGGTGTATACCTTTCTGCGGACTGCGGGTCCGACGCTGTCGGCATTCAATGCCTGGGTGATCCTGAAGGGTCTGGAAACCCTGTCGATACGCATGGCTGCCCATTCGAACAATGCACTGGCGCTGGCGCAATGGCTGGAAGCGCAGCCGCAGGTTGCGCGCGTGCTTTACCCGGGTTTGCCATCGCATCCGCAACATGCGCTGGCGATGGCGCAGCAGAAAACCGGCGGCGGCATCGTGGCGTTTGAACTCAAGGGTGGCAAGGACGCGGCCTGGAAATTGATTGACGCGACCAGATTGCTGTCGATCACTGCCAATCTGGGCGACACCAAAACCACGATCACCCATCCCGCTTCCACCACGCATAGCCGCATGACGCCCGAGCAGCGCGATGCGGCAGGCATCAGCGATGGATTGATCCGTATTGCCGTGGGGTTGGAATCGGTTGCGGACATCCAGGCCGACCTGGCACGCGGACTGACATGATGTTGCGCGGCCTGGTGTTGGGATTGCTTGGTCTGGGCGCTGCCCACGCCGCCGACATGACAGTGCTGCACTATGTCGACCAGGAACCGGGGGCGGCACCTTATGTGACGCGCATCCTGGTGACGCCAGATTTCATGCGGATGGATGGTGGCGAGGACAACGCGGATTTCGCCCTGCTGGATCGTCGGCAGCGCCAACTGATTAATGTCAGCCATGACAATAAGCTGGCGCTGGTGTTTGCATCTGGTGTCTTGCCGCCACGCCCCGCCAGCCTGAAATCCCGGCTTGACGTTAGCAAGGCAGCGCCTGGCACGCAACGGTTCCGCCTTGAGGTCAATGGGGTGGTGTGCAGCGAAGGTGTGGCGGCTCTTGGCGCTGCGCCGGATGCTGCACGTGCGATGGCTGAATTGAAGTCGGTTCTGGCGGCGATGCAATACCGTGTATGGAAAGATTCGCCGGCCGAATTGCAGCATGATTGCGATCTGGCGAATCAGGTGTGGGAAACGGAAAGCACGCTCAAACTGGGGTTGCCGCTGGAGGAGCGCGAGTTCACCGGACGGACGCGGAAATTCGAGCGTGAAACCCGGCAGCCGCTGCAACCGGAACTGTTTCGCGTACCGGAGGAGTTGATGGTGATCAACGCACCGTCATAGCGCTTCAACTTTAAGAGCGCAGCCCGCCGAATCGCACACGACATATCCCCACTGGGCATACCAGTCCGGTAGCACCCAGCGTTCGCAATCCTGATTTTCAACTGTATGGACATGCCGCATCGGGCGATGGGTATGTCCATGAATCAGGCGCCGGGCATGCTGTTCACACAACACGTGTTCTACTTCCACTGTGTTCACATCCATGATGTCGGCAGGCTTGCCGGCCTTGGCTGATTCGCTGCTCGTACGTGCCTGGTTCGCCAGGCGATGGCGCAGGGCGAGCGGCAGGTGCCGTAACAGGGCCAGGATCAGGGGACGCCGCACACGTCGCCGAAAGGTTTGATAGGCAGTGTCGTCGGTGCACAGAGTGTCACCGTGCATCAGCAAGGTTGGCACGCCGTACAGTTCAATCCGGGTGGGGTCGTTCAGCAGGGTCATGCCTGATGATTCTGCATAGCGTTGGGCCAGCATGAAATCGCGGTTGCCGTGCATGAAATACACCGGCGTGCCGGCATCGACCAGAGCCCTGATCCGGCGCGCAGCATCATGCGCAACCTGCTCGTCATGGTCGTCTCCAATCCAGGCTTCGAACAGGTCGCCCAGAATGTAAAGTGCATCCGCACCGGCAACATCTTCCTGCAGAAAGCGAAAAAAACGCCCGGTGGCGACCGGGCGTTCGTCGGTTAAGTGCAGGTCGGCTACAAAATAGGTGCGGCCTGTCTTGACCTGGGTAGTCGGGTTCACCGAATCGATCAGACGATTTCCGCCTTGGTGATAACGACATCTTCCACCGGCACATCCTGATGGCCAGCGTGGGTACCGGTTTTAACCTTCTTGATCTTGTCGACCACATCGGTGCCGTCCACAACCTTGCCGAACACGGCATAACCATAGCCCTGTGGGGTGGGTGCGGTGAAGTTGAGGAAGCTGTTGTTGGCGATATTGATGAAGAATTGGGCGGTGGCTGAGTTCGGATTCGGCGTACGTGCCATGGCGACAGTGTAAGCCTCGTTTTTCAGGCCATTTGAGGCTTCGTTTTCAATCATGTCGCGCGTGGGCTTTTGCGTCATGCCGGGTTCAAAACCACCACCCTGGATCATGAAGCCATCAATCACGCGGTGAAAAATGGTGCCATCGAAAAAACCATCACGCACATATTGCAGAAAGTTTTCCACCGTTTTCGGTGCTTTTTCAGCGTCGAGTTCGAGGGTGATAATGCCGTGATTGGTGTGCAGCTTGACCATGAGGTGTCCTATAGAGAAGTTTCTTGAATAATTTTCCAGCGGCCGTTTTCGCGGCTCCAGAATTGGCGCTTGGCGGTGCGGTCGCTGAGGTTGCTGCTTTGGTAGTCCTGCACAAAGCTGACCAATGCAAAGTCGGGACGCTCGGGGTAGAGCATCAGGCTGACCTTGCTGAGGCCAACCTTGATCCATGACTTGGTGGCATTAACCTTTTGTTTGCTGGCACTAAATGCCTGGAAATCCTGTGGCCCGGTTCGGAAAGATGAGCTGTAGTGGCTGAGCAGACGCGTGGTGTCGCGGCTTTCCCAGTCTTCGCGCCATTGATCCAGTGCCGCTGCCAGATCATTGCGGCGGGTATCAAGCGCATCGTAGGCAACCCACTCAACCTGCTCCGCGATGACGACTGGCGTTTTGCCGGCCTGGATGTACTGGCCGAGCCGTTTCAAGTCATCGTTGGCCAGCACGACGCAGCCTTCGCTGGCACGTGGTGTACGGCTGTAGGTGCTGCTTGGGCTGCCATGAATCCAGATGCCGTGGCCGTTGCGGCCTTGACGGGTATCCCATTCGTTAGGGTAGGACAGGGTGAATGCGCCGCCGCCATAGAAGTCGGTGAGTTCGCGCGGCGATTTGAATCCGGAAATGGTGTAGATGCCGATCGGGGTGCGGTTATCGCCCTCTTTCTGTTTGCCTGCCCCCGCCTTGCCTATCGTGACGTAAAAGTCTGCCACCCGAACCGGCAGGCCCGCGCGATTTTCATAGACGTAGAGCCGTGCGCGGCTGGCGTCAACCACCAGCGCATGGCGATAGCTGTCGTCCAGATTCAGCAGATAGGCGGGAACCTTGTCTTGCGACAAGGATTCGGTTGCCGCGTGCACGCGCTGGCGCGCTTCAAGGCGGAGCTGGTCCAGTTCGGTGCTGCGTGACTGGATGTTGCCCAGCGTTTCCAGTGGGCGTGCACGCGCAAGCAGCAAGTCGCCCTTGACCAGTTGCGCCAGGCGAAAATTCGGGTGTTGCTGAGTCAGTTGATCGACTGCAGTTACAGCCTCAGGCATCCGGCTTTGCGTAACCGCCAGCAGCGTGTTGGTCAACTGGCGATCGGCATCCACCTCTGCCGCATGTGCAACGGAGGTAGCTAACAGAAACGTGAGGAGCAGGCGATACATTTATCGGGAGGTCTCGCTAATGATGCGCCACTGGCCATTCTGCAGCGCCAGTTTCAGCGTTTTGGTAACGGTCGAGCGCAGCAGGTCGGAGCGGTAGGCCTGGCGGAACGTGGCGCTGGCCGTGTCACCTTGCTGGTCTATCTTCAGTCCGCTAATTTGTACGTCGATTGTCTTGGGCGCCGTGATACGGTCGCGACGCTGGGCTTCCCAGTCTGCGCGCGTCATGCCGCTTGACGCGAAATCACTGGCATAAGCCGCAAGATAGGTGTCCACATCACGATTGGACCAGGCTTGCGCCCAATTATTGATGGCAGCCTCGACATTATTGTTTGCCGCAGCGGCTGCAGGGGTCGGCTTGACCGGTGCGGGCTCGGCTGCCGCGGGTTTGGCGGCCGGCTTAAGCGCGGCAACCATCGGTTTGGTGACAGACTTGCGGGGCTGCCCCTGGATCAGATCCTGGATCAGGGCCAGCTTGGTTTGTGCGGCAGCGTTCTTGTTGTCGAGTGACAGTGCCTTGTCGTAGGCAATGGAAGCCATCTTGGCGTAAATGTCGCCCAGGTTCTCGTGTGCAGTGGCGTAGCTCGGATGCGTACGGATCGCCATTTCCAGTGCATTTTTCGCGGAGTCGTACTTGCTTTGCGAGGCGTAAAGCACTGCAAGATTATTGTATGGCTCGGGCAGCTCGGGGAAGTCCTCGGTCAGTCCGGTGAATACGGTGATGGCATCGTTGGTCTTGCCCTGGTCGGCGAGGATCAGGCCTTTCAGGAAACGCGCCTGGGCGTCCTTCGGGTTTTTGGTCAAATAACGATTGGCGCGGTCGAGCGCGCCGGTCAAATCACCCTTGCGGAACTGGGCGTTGATGTCCTGTACTTCAGTGGCCAGCACGGACGTGCTGACCAGAATGGCGCAGGTGGCAACGGCAGCGAAGATGCGGGACAAGGCCATGTGATATGCTCGGTTCATCTTGAGAAGCAGGCATTCTAACAATATCGACCCCGCTGAGACAGTCGGCATTCCGCTTGATTCCCGTAACGTGTCATTCCATTCGTAGCTTGCCCGCACTATGTTGCACATTACCAATTCCCTAACGCGCTCCAAAGAGGAGTTTGTTCCGCTCATTCCGGGGCGAATCCGCATGTATGTATGCGGCATGACCGTGTACGACCTGTGCCATTTGGGGCACGCACGGGTGTTTGTGGTGTTCGACATGGTGACACGCTGGCTGCGCGCGAGCGGCTATCAGGTCGAATACGTAAGAAACATTACGGACATCGATGACAAAATCATTAGGCGTGCGCAGGAAAAGGGTGAAACCCCGGCCGAACTGACCGAGCGCTTCATTGCCGAGATGCATGAGGACGAGCGGGCGCTGGGCGTGCTGCCTCCCGACCATGAACCCCGTGCGACTGCTTATGTGGCGCAGATGCTGGCCCTGATCGTCCAACTGGAAAAAAATGGTCTCGCTTACCCGGCCGCCAATGGCGACGTGTATTACAGCGTGCGCGGCTTTGCGAATTATGGCCGTTTGTCCGGCAAGAGCCTGGATGAATTGCGGGCGGGCGAGCGGGTGGAGATCGACAGCCATAAACGCGACCCGATGGATTTTGTGTTGTGGAAAGCCGCCAAGCCAGGTGAGCCTGCATGGGAGTCGCCGTGGGGGCCGGGCCGTCCCGGCTGGCATATCGAATGTTCTGCCATGAGCGCCGATCTGCTCGGAAATCACTTCGATATTCACGGTGGCGGCCAGGATCTGCAGTTTCCGCATCACGAAAACGAAATCGCCCAGTCCGAGGGGGCGCATAACTGCACTTTCGTGAATTACTGGATGCACAATGGCTTTGTACGGGTGGACAACGAGAAAATGTCCAAATCGCTGGGCAATTTCTTCACCATCCGTGAAGTGCTGAAGAAATATGACGCCGAAGTGGTGCGTTTTTTCATCCTGCGTGCCCATTACCGCAGTCCGCTGAATTACTCCGATGCCCATCTGGACGATGCCAGGAGCGCACTGGCCCGGCTGTATACCGCGCTGAAAAATGCGCCCATGTCGGACGCCGCGCCTGACTGGGCGCTGCCTGAAGCAGTCCGCTTCCGTGCCGCCATGGATGATGATTTCAATACGGCAGAAGCCCTTGCCGTGCTGTTTGAACTGGCGGGTGAAGCCAATCGCGGCCATGCCCAGGCTGCGCAGACGCTACGCAGCCTGGGCGGCGTTCTGGGGCTGTTGCAGCGTGAGTCGGCGGATTTTCTGCAGGCCGGGGTGGCCAGTGAGGGAATGGACGAATCCGAGATTGAGGCCCTGATCGCTGCGCGTCTGGCTGCACGCAAAGAAAAGAATTTTGCTGAATCTGATCGCATCCGTGATGTCCTGACGGCAGCGGGGATTGCGCTTGAGGATGGCGCGGGCGGAACGACTTGGCGCCGCGCCTGAGGTTGTAACGGCAAGAAGGGCATCTAACCCTCAATTTTCCCCTGGCGTACGCAGGGGCCAAAAATCCGGTGGTAACGGGATAATCGCGTCATGCAAACCAGCCAATTCGTACTTGTCGGCGCCGTGAACTGGGATCACCCGGCATGGCATGAGCACTTTTATCCAGAGGATTTGCCAGAGGACTGGTTGTTGTCTTATTACAACACACAGTTTCAGGCTGTGTATTTACCTGTTTCAATCTGGGGTGCGGCGTCCAATGAAACTTGGGCGCAATGGCTGGCAGACACCCAGCCAGGGTTCTGTTTTGTGTTGGAACCCGGGCCTCATACTTTTCCCCAACCCGCATCTGGACGGGCGTTGCTCGCTACGCCGAAGTGGGAGCGAGAGCATATCTGGTGGTTGGACGAGGTGCCAGATATGCGTGCATTGGCGCAACGCATCACCAAACAGGCCGAAACAGGCCAGCCTTTGTTTGTATTCAGTCGCAGTGGCAACCTCGCTTTATTGGAGCAGGTGCTGACCCTCAAACAGGTGTTGGGTTACTAAGAACAATTTTTAAACCGTCATGACATGCCGTCCGAACACGCGCCTTCTGTAATAATGCAAGCCCTCGAACCACAATCCAGGCCTGATTTCTTGCATAACGACACACTGGTCGAAATTGCCGATGTCGCATTCAAGTATGGTGATCGCCCGGTTCTGAAAGGCGTCAATCTGACTGCCAGACGCGGGCAGGTGATTGCCATCATGGGTAGCAGCGGCTGCGGCAAAACCACACTTTTGCGCCTGATTGGCGGGCAGATCAAGCCCAGCCAGGGAGAGGTGCGTGTGGCGGGGGAATCGGTGGGAGACTTGGGTCAGGCTGGTTTGTATCGTTTGCGCCGCAAGATGGGCATGCTGTTTCAGTTTGGCGCGCTGTTCACCGACATGTCGGTATTCGATAACGTGGCGTTCCAGTTGCGCGAGCATACCGATCTGCCGGAAGAGGCCATCCGCGACCTGGTGCTACTGAAGTTGCATGCGGTGGGCCTGCGCGGGGCGGCACAGATGATGCCATCTGCATTGTCGGGTGGCATGGCGCGGCGAGTCGCATTGGCGCGTGCGATTGCACTGGATCCGCAACTGGTGATGTATGACGAGCCTTTTGCCGGGCTTGATCCCATATCGCTGGGAATAACCGGCAATCTGATTCGCCGCCTGACCGATACGCTGGGACTGACTTCGCTGGTGGTGACGCACGATGTGCAGGAATCCCTGAAAATTGTCGACTACGTGTACTTCGTTTCGGAAGGCGTGATCGTGGCACAAGGGACAGCGGATGAAATCCTCAACTCCGATCTGCCCTACGTGCACCAGTTCGTACATGGCGAGACGGATGGTCCGGTGCCTTTCCATTACCCGGCAGCAGCCTATGCTGACGACCTGCGGCTGGGAGGCCAGCGTGCTTAAGCGAACCATTGAAAACCTGGGAAATCGCACCATTCAAGGGGTCTGGCGTATAGGTTATGCGGCTCGCTTCTTTCTGGCCATATTGCTGCATTCGGGTATGGCCTTTCGCCGCTTCGGGCTCACCATTCGTGAAATCTATTTCAGCGGCGTGCTCTCGCTCATCATCATTCTGGTATCGGGGTTGTTTGTGGGCATGGTGCTGGGTTTGCAAGGGTATGAAACCTTGCAAACCTATGGCTCGGAAGCAGCACTCGGCGTGCTGGTGGCAATGTCACTGGTGCGTGAACTGGGCCCGGTGGTGGCTGCTCTGCTGTTTGCCAGCCGTGCCGGGAGCGCGATCACGGCAGAAATCGGCTTGATGAAGGCAACCGAACAATTGTCGGCAATGGAAATGATGGCGGTGGATCCGATGGCACGGGTGGTGGCACCACGTTTCTGGGCGGGCGTGATTTCCATGCCATTACTGGCAGCCCTGTTCTCGGCCATGGGCATCCTGGGTGGTTATCTGGTTGGCGTGCAACTGATCGGGGTAGATGAAGGCTCGTTCTGGTCGCAGATGCAGAGCGCAGTCGACTTCGAACAGGATATTTTGAATGGTGTGATCAAGAGCGTGGTATTTGGCATAGCCATTACTACCATTGCCTTGTTTGAAGGGTATGACGCTCCGCCAACGGCGGAAGGTGTATCGGGCGCAACCACGCGCACCGTGGTGACGTCCAGTCTGGCCGTGCTGGCGCTGGATTTTGTTTTGACTGCATTCATGTTTCGGGGACTTAGCTAACATTATGAACAAGACCGTACTCGATCTCTGGGTGGGATTATTTGTCATTGCGGGTATCGCCGCGCTGCTGTTTCTGACGCTCAAGGTTGGCAGCATGAATACCGTAAATGTTTCGAATAGCTACGAAGTCGTCGCACATTTTGAAAATATCGGCGGACTGAAGCCACGCGCCCCGGTCAAGAGTGCAGGGGTCGTGGTAGGACGGGTGACGGACGTGAGCTTTGACAACGAACTGTATGAGGCGGCGGTTACGCTTCGCCTGGACAAGCGCTATGCTTTCCCCAAGGACACCAGCGCGGCCATCATGACCTCGGGATTGCTGGGCGAGCAATACATTGGCCTGGAGGCGGGTGGGGACAGCACCAAGTTGAAAGACAAGGACCAGATTTCCATCACGCAGGATGCGGTGGTGCTGGAAAATCTGATCGGCCATTTTTTATACGGTAAGGCTCAAGAAGGAGCGCCACAATGACATTCAATATGCTTACACGCACACTTATGGCAGCAGGCGTGCTGCTTACTGCCCTGCCAGGGCAGGCGGAAACCATCAACCTGCAGCAGGCTGTGGAAATGAGCCTGACGGCTGACCCCCGAATCAAGGAACGGGAGCAGGTGGTTGAGGCCGCCCGTGGGGTACTGGAGGAAGTTCAGGGCAATGCAGGCTGGCGTGTGAGTGCCAATGCCTTTGTCGGGTTGGCTCCCAAGGTGGAGGGCGAGTTCTTTCAAAACGGCACCACCATTCCGCGTTCCGACGGTAACAGTTACAACGGCGTTTCAGACTGGACGCACCTGGACTTTGCCCTGATCAAGCCACTCTACACTTTCGGCAAGATCGAGCGTTATGGCGAAGCCGCTCAGGGCAATATTGACCTCAAGCGCGGCGAACTCCGCCAGACACGCGCCGACACGGCATACGATACCAAGCGGGCCTATTTTGGCTATCTGACCGCGCGCGATACCCGCGTGTTTCTGGAAGACATGCAAGGCCGGTTGAACCAGACCATCGAAAGAGTGGAGCGCAGCCTCAAGGAAGAGCGGGGCGATGCCAAGCAGTCTGACCTGTATGCCTTGCAGACCGCCAGGGGTACGCTCGCCAAGTATGTGTATCAGGCACGGGCCATCGAGAAAATAAGCCTGGACGGATTGAAGGTTCTGACCGGTGCCGGCTTGAAAGCTGATTTGAGCGTTGCCGATCAACGTATCGAACCGGTGGCTTTCCCGCTGGTCGAACTGGCTGAGTTTCAGTCGCGTGCCTTGCAGGACCGCCCTGAAATGCAGCAACTGGAGGCAGGTTTGCGTGCACGCCGCGCACTGGTGGCGGCCAAAAAAGCCGATCGCATGCCAGATGTCTATGCGGGTGTAATTGGCCAGGTGAACTACGCTTCGCAACGCGACCGGCTGGATAACCCCTATATCAACGATGCGTTCAATGGTGGTGGATTGACACCGGTTGTCGGTGTGAAATGGGATTCGGCGTTTGGTGTGGCGAGTGCGCGCGTCAATCAGGCACAAGCCGAGCTGGAGGCGCTTAATCACAAGAAGGCCTTTGCTGTGGCCGGGATTCCATTTGAGGTGGGCGAAGCCTACACCAATGCCCAGGCCAATTTTGAAGGCCAGCGCGAATTGGCCGAGGGGGCAGCCGCTGCCCGTCGCTGGATGGTGGCTTCGCTGGCAGACTTCTCGGCTGGCATGGAAAGCGCGGACAAAGTGGCTGATGCCATGCGGAATTACATACTGGCGCAGACCGACTATTTACGCACGGTAAACGACTACAACATGAACGTGGCCCAGTTGGCACGCTTGACGGGTGAACTCAAGTAAGCCAAGCACGTCTATTCCTTCTCTAGCTTGAATAACCCCAATTTTATTAAACAGGAAGATTGACTATGTTGCGTTCATTTTTGATGGTGCTGGCGCTGCTGGCCGGGTTGAATAGCCCGGTGCTGGCTGCTGATACGCCACCGGACGTGTTGGCACGTGACACGACCCAGGAAGTGCTGACGATTCTGAAGCAGGATCGCGATATCCAGAATGGCAACCAGAGCAAGGTTTATCAGCTGGTGGAAACGAAAATCCTGCCGATTTTTGATTTCAACCGCATGACTCAATTGGTGATTGGCAAGCACTGGCCGCGTGCGACGGCCAAACAGAAGCAGGACCTGGTGACCGAGTTCCGTAATTTGATGGTGCGTACCTATTCCAGCTCGCTGACAGCATTCAATAACCAGACGGTGGATTTCAAGCCGCTGACTATGAAACCGGGCGATAGCGACGTCACCGTGCGTTCCGAAATTCGCCAGCCTGGCGGACAGCCCATTCCGATCAACTACAGCATGTATAAAACGTCATTTGGCTGGAAGGTTTACGACGTGGCGATTGATGGCGTGAGTCTGGTCACCAATTACCGCTCATCCTTTTCCAACACCATACGCCAGAATGGCATCGACGGTTTGATCAGTACGTTGGCTGCCCAGTCCACCCGTGGTGCAATCAAGCCGGCCACGCGCCCAGGCTCGTGATCACATGTGAGGGCACATGCTGCCGCATTTCCGGGGCGGTCACCGTTGACAGCGTCGGCGGCTTGCTGCTCGAACTGCAGCCGCAGTTGGCAAAAGACGTGGATAGATTGGACTTTTCCGGCGTTGAAACAGCGGATTCCGCAGCGCTTGCGCTCATCTTCAGTGCCATGCGTCAGGTGCAGCAATCCGGACGTGTGCTTACCTGTACAGGCTTGCCTGCCAGCTTCACCACTTTAGCTGACCTGTACGGAGTGTCCGGGCTATTGCCCGTATGAGTCAGACCCTTCCCGCGATCCACGTTAGCGGTTTGTGCAAGCGTTTCCACACCACCCAGGCGCTCGATGGCGTGTCACTCGATATTCAGCAAGGCGAGTTTTTTGGCCTGCTGGGGCCGAATGGCGCAGGCAAAACTACCCTGATCTCGATTCTGGCCGGACTCATCCGGGCCGATTCGGGGCACGCCGCCATCATGGGCAACGATGTCGTGCGCAACTACCGCCAGTCACGCCGTGCTCTGGGCGTGGTGCCACAGGAGCTGGTCTACGATCCTTTTTTCAACGTACGTGAAACCCTGCGCATTCAGTCAGGCTATTTCGGCCTGAAGCGCAATGAGGGCTGGATCGACGAGGTGATGCATCACCTCGATCTCACCCAGCATGCCGACAAAAATACGCAAAGTCTGTCGGGTGGCATGAAGCGCCGCCTGCTGGTGGCGCAGGCACTGGTTCACAAGCCGCCGGTCATTGTGCTCGATGAACCAACTGCCGGAGTGGATGTCGACCTGCGCCGCTCGTTGTGGGAATTCATCAGCCGCCTTAACCGTGAGGGGCACACCATCCTGTTGACCACACACTATCTTGAAGAGGCCGAGGCGCTGTGCGGCCGGATTGCCATGCTGAAAAGTGGTCGCGTGGTGGCACTGGATGCAACGCGGAATCTGCTGAAGCTCACTAACGAGCATTGCGCCCAGTTGCGCCTGGACTCGGAAGTGATACCCGACGCCTGGCAGAAGCGTCTGCGGCGCGATCCGGATGGCAGCTGGTGCTTTAACTTCAGCGAGTATTCGGATCTGGAGACGCTGCTTGCGGATTTGCGCGTAGCGGGTGTGCGGGTGCTCGAAATGCGGCTGCAGGAACCCGATCTGGAGGATGTCTTCACCGACATCATGAAGCGGACATGAGCGGATTTTCAGCGCTGTTATACAAGGAACTGCTGCGCTTCTGGAAAGTGGCGGTGCAGACGGTCATCGCTCCGGTGGTCGTGGCCTTACTCTATCTGCTGATATTTTCGCATGTACTGGAAGCGCACATCGAAGTCTATCCAGGCGTGGCCTACTCCAGCTTTCTGGTGCCAGGGCTGGTGATGATGAGCATGCTGCAGAATGCATTTGCCAACAGTTCGTCGAGCCTGATCCAGTCGAAGATGCAGGGCAACATCGTGTTCGTGCTGCTGCCACCGTTGTCGTATCTGGAGTTTTTCCTGGCCTATCTGGGCGCAGCCATTCTGCGTGGGCTGGTTGTGGGACTGGGTGTGTGGGGGGTGACCTTATGGTTTACCAGTTTGCAGATGCCGCACTTGGGCTGGTTGCTGGCGTACGCGCTGCTGGCCTGCGCCATCATGGGCGCACTCGGTATTCTGGCCGGTATCTGGGCGGAAAAATACGATCAGCTGGCTGCATTCCAGAATTTCCTCATTCTGCCGCTGACCTTTCTTTCCGGCGTGTTTTATTCCATCCATTCATTGCCGCCGTTCTGGCAGGCGGTTTCGCACGCTAACCCGGTGTTTTATCTGATCGACGGCTTTCGTTATGCCTTTGTGGGCTATTCAGATACCGATCCTTGGCTCGGTTTGCTGGTCGCGAGTGCCTGCTTTGTGGCAATATCCGCGATTACCCTGGCGCTGTTACGCAGCGGCTACAAACTCAGACACTGATTGAGGCAATACACGCATGGTTACCCCCGACGACATCAAAGGCTGGATCACCGAGAAACTGCCGTGTGATCACATCGAACTGGACGGCGACGGCCAGCATTTTCAGGCGGTGATCGTCAGCCCGTCTTTCAGCGGCAAGAACATGATTCAGCAGCATCGACTGGTGTACGAGGCACTGGGTACGCGCATGCATGCGGAGATCCATGCGCTGTCGATGAAAACCTATACGCCCGAAGACTGGGCAGCGCGCTGAATGGATGCGCTACTGATCCAGGGCGGCAATCCGCTTAACGGTGAGGTGCGCATTTCTGGCGCCAAAAATGCGGCATTGCCGATTTTGACCGCCAGCCTTTTGACGGCCGAGCCATTGCAGTTCGGCAATGTGCCGCATCTGAAAGACATCAGCACCATGCTGGCACTGCTTGGTCACATGGGCGTGCGCGTTACGCTGGACGACAAGAACCACGTCACTTTGTGCGGTGAGTCTATTCCGCACAAGGAAGCACCCTACGAAATGGTGAAAACCATGCGTGCTGCGATCCTGGTGCTGGGACCGACCCTGGCGCGCTTTGGCGAGGCGCGTGTTTCCCTGCCCGGCGGCTGCGCCATCGGTTCGCGCCCGGTCGACCTGCACATCAAGGGTTTGCAGGCGATGGGTGCCGACATCCAGATTGAGCACGGCTATATTCATGCCCGTTGCAAGCGCCTGCGGGGCGCGCACATCATGATGGACGTCGTGACCGTGACCGGCACCGAGAACCTGATGATGGCCGCCGCGCTGGCCGAAGGCACGACCGTCCTCGAAAATTCCGCATGCGAGCCTGAAGTGGTTGATCTGGCGAATTGCCTGATCGCGATGGGTGCAAAAATCGAAGGCGCGGGCAGCAGCGTGATCACGATCCAGGGCGTCGACACGCTTCATGGCGCGGAATACGCCGTGATGGCCGACCGCATCGAGACCGGCACCTTCCTGGTTGCCGCTGCCATGGCAGGCGGACGCGTGCGCACCACCCACGCCCAACCCGACACGCTCGATGCAGTGATGAGCAAGCTGCGCGAAGCCGGTGCAAAAGTCGAGGTCGGCAGCGACTGGATCGAGGTCGAATCGGACGGCAAGCTGCAATCGGTTGACGTACGCACCGCACCGCATCCGGCGTTTCCCACCGACATGCAGGCGCAGTTCATGGCGATGAACACCATTGCCGAGGGTGCGGCCAGCGTCACCGAAACCATTTTCGAGAACCGCTTCATGCACGTGCAGGAGCTGCGTCGTCTGGGCGCGAACATTGAGGTGTCCGGGCACACGGCGCTGGTGCGTGGCGTGCCGCGGCTGGACGGCGCCATCGTGATGGCGACCGACCTGCGCGCTTCCGCTTGCCTTGTGCTGGCCGGGTTGGTGGCGGCGGGCGAAACCACCATCGAGCGCATTTACCACCTTGATCGCGGCTATGAACGCATCGAGGAAAAGCTTACCCAACTGGGCGCGCGTATCAAACGCACGCACTGAATCAGATATTGAATATGAGTTACTCCGGCATCACGCTTGCCCTGTCCAAGGGCCGTATCTTTGAAGAAACTTTGCCGCTGCTGGCAGCAGCAGGCATTACGCCGTCTGAAAATCCCGAGTCGTCGCGCAAGCTCATCATCGGTACCAACCGCGCTGATGTAAGGCTCATCATCGTGCGTGCCAGCGACGTGCCGACTTACGTGCAATATGGCGCGGCGGACATGGGCATCGCCGGCAAGGACGTGCTCAACGAACACGGCGGCAATGGCCTGTATCAGCCGCTCGACCTGCAGATTGCGCGCTGCAGCATGATGGTGGCCGTACGCGAAGGCTACGACTACGCCGCCAGCGTCAGACAGGGATCACGTATCCGCGTCGCTACCAAATATGTTAATGCCGCACGCGTCCACTTTGCGTCCAAGGGCGTGCATATCGACCTGATCAAACTCTACGGTTCGATGGAACTCGCCCCACTGGTCGGCCTGTCCGACGTCATCGTCGATCTCGTTTCAACCGGCGGCACGCTCAAGGCCAACGGCCTGGTGGCGGTGGAACATATCAGCGACATCAGTTCGCGTCTGGTGGTGAATCAGGCTGCGCTCAAGCTCAAGCGTAGTCTGATTCAGCCGGTGATCGACGCGTTCGCGATGGCTGTCGGATCCCCAGGCGCTATCTGACTTTTACATTTCATCAAGGGGAAGGTGGCGACCGGCGTATTGAGCGGGTCCCAGAACGGGGGGCTATCGACCTTGGCTCTCGACAGTTCCACCCGTGCTCCATTTTTCGTCAAGGTCTGACCTGTCATATCGTTTATGCGCAAACAATCCCGGCTTTGCGATACCGATTCTGAAATGGCTGTCTTACCATCAGTTTTGGTTTTTTGGGCTATTGAAGGCCGTTGACCAAGCGTGACGTCGGATTGCATCGCACAAACGGCAAGAGTTGACTCAGAAAAAATCTTTGCGAACCAAAAAGGCTTTGTTCATCCATCCAATGTGTAATCCTCAATCAGAAGTGCAGCCTGATTACGCTAGTAATCGTTGCGTTTTCACATGCGGCCGCTGACTGAGCGCAGCAAGTCAAGTGGAGCTTAGGTGAGCGAACGTGAAATTCTGGTGCGTGCCAACATGGATTGCGCACCTGGTCGTGTTGAACTGCTGACGCCCAGCGCCAGCCTGCGCTGGGGCCGTTGCCGCTTTGACTTCAACCCGGATGAGGGAGGTCGCGCAGATTTTTCCGTGGTGATGGGCAATGCGCGGCCGCGCGACCGCTTTGTCTGTGCGCCGCAGAACAGCCTGTTTATTGCTGGAGAGCCATTAGCCAAGAAGCTTTATCCTCAAGCCTTCTACCGGCAGTTTGGTCATGTGGTCGATAGCCATGCCGAATCGCGCCACCCACATCTGCATGTCAGCGCGCTGGGTCTGAACTGGCATGTCGGCCTGGACCACCGTAGTAACAGCTATCGTTACGGGTTCGATCATTTGACTGCGCTGGCCTGTCCGGACAAGCAAAACCGCATCGCCGTGGTGTGCTCGAACGCCAGCAAGACAGAAGGTCAGCGCCAGCGCCTGGCCTTGCTCGAAGGGTTGAAGCAGCGCTTGGGCGACCGGTTGGTACATTTCGGGCGCGGTTTTGAGCCCATCGACGACAAGATGGACGCGATTCTGCCTTACCGTTTTCATCTGGTGCTCGAAAACAGCGTGCAGTCTAACTATTGGACCGAAAAACTCGCCGACGCCTACCTCGGCTGGTCCTACCCGGTTTATCTGGGCTGCCCCAATGTCGGTGACTATCTTCCGCGCGATGCGCTGATTTCCATCAATGGTCTGGATGTCGATACGGTGGCCAGACGCATTTCAGGGTTGCTTGATTCAGGGTTGAACGCTCAACAGGCGTCTGCGCTGGCTGAGGCCAGGGATTTGATTCTGAACCGCTACAACCCCTTCGCCTGGGCGGCCCACTGGGTGGAGCGCCTGTATCATCCCGGCTTGCCGGAAAAAAATATGACCCTGCGTTCCCACAAGGCTTTCCGCAGTTTTCTGCGCGGATATCTGTTCAGAATGCGCAATGCACGGAAGCCTGCTTGAGTAGATGCTTGCGGACGCGAGGCAGAACCGTCCTCGAGTTCATGACTTGACTGGGTCGCCGTACCAGCATTCAGGCAATTTGACCGTTTTGTTTCTAGTGTTGTCGCTATCCAGAGGGTGCGGAAAGGTGTCGGCGTAGGAATACCTGTTGAATCGATCATTGCGCAGGAACGTGAACTCCATGACCTTTGGGATTTCCAAACCTTGCATGTAAAAACTGCCGCGACAGTTGTTGGGGTGCAGGTGAACGCAGGAATGCGTCTGAAGAATTTTTGCAAACGCGCTTGACGCAAGTCTGTAGAAAGGCGCGCTCCACAGATGGTGGAGCCTGTGGAACTCCACAACGACGATTCTGAACCTTTTCAGAAGGTCATCCGGCATGCTCAGAAAGGTTTCGTATTCATAGCCTTCGATGTCTATTTGCAGGAGCAGATCAGACGTTTCGCTGAGGTGTGAATTTCTGACCCAGTCGTTGATGGTCATGAAATGATCGGATGTGGTCGCGCCGACAAACTTTTTGATGAAGCTGAAGTTTTCATGGGCAGAGGCAGGGCCATTTACCGAATAGTCGGCCAAGAAGACCTTCATGCCTCTGTTTGCGCAATCCAGCTCAAAATCGGACGAGTCGCTGACGCCAGGTGAAAAGCAGGCCTCGATGCCTTCCATATCGTTTGGGACAAGATAGCCACCATCACCTTTGGGCCCCAGCCTGATGAGTTCTATCCCTGTCGACTTGGGGTGCAAGCTGCTGATTAGCTTGGTCAGATCGGATTTTCTGGTGGCCTTGGTCGGGAAAAAACCCATCCTGAATCTGTCCAGTATCAGTTTGTTGATGATGTTTGTCATATGGAATCCTTTGATGCTGGCGTGTCGTTTCAATGTGAAGGCTTATTTCATTTCAGGCAAGAAAGGCGTACCGGAATCGTACGTATGCCTTTTCAAGCGCGTATGAAAGGCCGGGCACTACTTGCCGGTGCAGGCGGCGGCGGCTCTGGATGCGAGCAGGCAACGCCGACACGTTGCACTGGGCCTGGTGCCTTTCGTTGACCAGCCGGGCGACGGTGGCGATCGTTCCGTATTCCTCCAGCACCCGTCGGCGGCTTTCGAGGATGGCCGGCAGGTTTTTCTCCCAGACTTTATCGCGAATGGCACGCTGGATGCGTTCGGCGGCTGCGCCTGGATCGTTGATATCGACACGCAGGAAGCTTTCTGGCGGGAAGTAATCCTCGGCATTGGGGCAGCCGTAGTAAACGGGCATACAGGCGCCGATGAAGGGGTCGGCGAGCTTTTCCGTCCAGTGGTGCGGGCCGAGGTAATTTTCTATGGCCAGATGGTAGCGGAATGGATCGAGCGCGTCGGCCTTGTCCGCCAGCGGCCGCACGCCATGGCCGTATATTTCCATGAAGGGCAATTGCTGTTTGAGCGCCTGCGTGAAGTCGTAGCGTGAGCGGTGCAGGGTGTTGCCCTGCCGCTTGCTGGAGCAGACTGTCGACAGCTCAGCCGTCTTGTTCAGCGGCACATGCTGCATGAGCATGTCGTAATCGCCGCGCGGAGAACTGTCTGCGTAAAACCAGATCAGCGCCGGCTGCTGCAGAATGCGACCGGGATGATGGCCGGTTGCCCAGGTTTCCTGTGTGCTCAGAATCCAGCGGTACTGGCGCAGATAAAAGCGCCCGTAGGACTTGATCGACGAAGGCTCGGTCAGCAGCAGCAGGGTGTTTGAGAGCGGGCAGGCCAGGTCCTCCACCCACAAAGGGTGGCGCTCGCCGGCCAGCGAGGGTAGGTCGTCATAGACCACCAGCCAGTCGTAATCGCGGCAGTCGCGGTCGAATATAAAATCACAGTTGCCCCAGGCTGGCCGGTTGCCGGGAAAACGCTTCAACCACCCGGCGCCGTCTTTGCCTGGCTTGTATTTGCCGAGAAATTTGATGCGCAGCCGCGAAGTGCCAGCGTGTGCAGTGGCGTGGTCCTGCATTCAGAATCCTCGCAACTGCTTGATTTTGCCGCGTAGCCAGTCGCGCGGCTCGGCAATTCGGAAGCTTAGCCCGCGCAGTGTACCGAGCAGGCGAAAGCCCAGCGCACCGTGCCGGGTATCCGGCACGCGGGTGGTGTGGACGGTTTCGTGTTGTCGCTGCGTAATGTCGGAAAAACCGCCTTGCTGATTGATGACCGAGGGGGATACCGCGCACACGGCGAAGTGCCGTGCCAGATTGCGGTAATACCAGCGGTCGATTGCACGGTGGCGGCTGATCCAGGGCCAGATCGTTCCTGGTTTGGGGAGGCGTTCGAGGAGCCTGTCGTAGGTGGTGTCCTTTAGCAGATAGGCATGTGTGGTACTGCACCCATTGACGGCACACAGGCTGTGTCCGGCGGGCAATTCGGCAAGTGTTCTGTAAGGGGGAACCGGGTCGGTGAAACCCAGGTAGCAGATGTCCCAGTCGTGGCTCTGCAAAGCCGTGGGAAGTCGGGTGATGACTTCGCTGAAATCAGGGGCAAGTTCGATGTCGTCTTCCAGTATCAACAGCGTGCGCCAGCCTTGCTGTCTGGCATGGGCTATCGCCGAGCGATGCGAGAGCGTACAACCGGCGCGCCCAGCCCAGGTCCTGTCGCGCTTGCGGCCACGAAACCAGGGAGGTACACCGAATCCAGGCAAGGCTGCGCCCAGCGTTGCAGACAATCTGTGCAATTTGTATGCGGGAATAAAATCAGCCGTCCGGGCTTGAACGTCCTGCCACCGGTCGGGACGGCTGTCGAGATTGACCACCAGCACGCCATCTATCCTTTCCCAGAAGGCGTCGAGTTGCGATTGCGGCATTACAGCTTCCAGTAATCGGCTATCCACGGCGCCGGCAGCATGCGGTGGTGGATCTTGCGTCCACGATACCCGTGCAGGGCCTCGTCCGGGTCTGGTCGACCGTGGAACACCAGGATGCGGCATCCCTTGGGCAGTTTGGGCGTGAGGAACAGGTTGAGCGGAAAGGTCGGACGGCAGTTCCATTTGTAGCTTCGCACCCATTCGTCCGGCCACCATTGCGGGTTGCCGAGGGCATAGGTCAGGAAAGCCTGCTCGGTATTGAAAATTTTGCGATCTTCGGCACGGTGTATTTCATGCAAAAAGGTTTCGTAGGCGTAATTCGACTTGCCCGCCTCGAAGCGGAAAATGGAGGAATTGCCAACTGGCGGACGACGACCAAGCGCCGCTTTGCGCCAATGTACCCAGTTGTGGATGATGCAGAATTTACCAGGCTGATAATCAAAGAAGCAGTCGATGGGTGCGGTGATCGCAACATCGAGGTCGAGAAACAGTGTGGGCCCCTGCAGGTTACCAAAACCATCTTGCAGCACCATTAGCTTGACCAGTACATCCGGCCAGCCCCGCTTAATGCCGGGGTTAGCCGGGAAAGGAATGATTTCCACCCCTGCATCCAGCCCGCTGGGATCATCCGTGCAGCAGAAAAAACGGAATGGCCGGGCAAGATTGCGTGATACGCCGCGATAAAGGCGGTTGACGTAGCCCGGGCCATAGCGGGTACCCCATTTGAGGCAAAGGAGGTTGACCGGCGAAGGGGAGGAAAGGGAGGCTGTTTTCATGTGGGTGATGGCTTGTGGGAGGAGCCACGCATTCAGGGCTTCCTGGTCCAACTTTCCCATACGAAACGGTATTGGTACTCGGGACGATGGGTTTGTGCCAAATGCGCATGAATCTGGTTCATGCGTGGCTCGGAATCTTCGGTGAAGTCGTGGAACTGTATTTGGAGGTGGTCGAATATTGTAAGTTTGCCAGCCTCGATCAGCCGTTCCAGCAGTTCATATTCCCCGCCTTCAATGTTCAGTTTGGCTAGCGCAACCCGCTCAATGCCTTGCTCGTGGAGCCACTCCAGCACATCGACAATCCGGGCTGGCTGGGTATTGTCTGATTTTTCGAAGCTTGAACTCGCGTCGGCCATTATCGCGATCTGGATTTCCCGGTTGCTCGCGCCCAGTCCAAAGTCATGCACAGAAATGTCAGGATTGTGCGAAAAGCGCTCGGTGATCGCTTTCGCAAACCCGGTTACCGGTTCGAAGACATGAATCTTGCAGCGGTAACGGGCGTACAGGTCGCTGGCCCACTGGCCCTTGTAACCGCCCAGGTCGAGCACGATGGATTGCGGGTCAAGCGAGTAGTTGAAGCGAAGCGCCTCATCCCCTCCGTCGTCACGGTAGCGGCGGAGTTCCTGTTTTTTGGCTCGTCTGGCGAGACGGGAATGCAGGAGTTTGATCATGTGCTTGAATTGTCTAGGGATGGTTTGAGGGAAGTGGGCGAGTCGACAGAGATTGGCTTGGGGAAACTGGAATCGTCAACGTCATAAGCCATTTGTTCCATGAACAGGGAGAAATAGCGGGCGACATTGTTCCCCTGCTCATCACTTAACAACTGTCTTGCGAAATTGGGAGCTCCGTTGAAGCGGGAAATATGTCGGCCGTGAAACTGGGTTTTTGAATCGCACTGGCTGAAATCGTCATAGCGTTCTGCTATTGCCTGAACTGATTTTCGGCTGTATTTCGTGGACAGTCTCTTGCGCTTTTCGTGAGAGATTCCGATTTGGAAATGGTTCTCGATACCGTTGAACAAGACATCGAAATCATCGACAAAATCCTCATAGCGCAGCAGCAACAGATTGCTGCGATTGCGTATTGTCAGCAAGTCCCAAATCCCCTGCGTATTCAATAAGATGCATTGCTCTCGTATGTTGGCATCCGTCACATTGCAGTTATTGACCAATAATAGCGAGGCCACGATATCCACTGGATTTCTGTAGGTTGCAACGATGGGGGATGCCAGATTCCGACCATTTAGCGTGTGGCATTTTTCGATCTTATAACGTGGGAATACCTCGCGTAGGATGTTGTATACAAGAGTGCTGCCACTGCGTGGCGGGCTGAATTGCAAGATGTGTTTCCGGTTTGTGATCGTGGAAAAAAGTTTTTTCATGAGAAAGCAAGGTTGTCTGGGAAGGTGCCTGATGGTTGAATCGCGTCGGTTTAGCCAAGCGCTTTTGAGCACATTGAATTGGTGCTTTTCGACCTGTATCGGATGCTGGCAGCCGTCCTTACAGCATTACGGGCGGTTGGGATTGTAGAGCATCTCGTCGTGATTGAAGAAATCGTGCCTTTCATTCGTTCAGGTTTTGACACTCAAAGGCATTGATCCAAAACGGGGTAAATCAGCGCCAAGGTCTCCCGGGCTACCTTGCGCGGTATGGTGCGGTCGGGTAGCCGTAGCCAAAATCATGGCGAAGATATCGTGCGAAAACCGCATCGATAAATTCGTTGTCTTCATCGGATAATGTGGCCTTGTCGCGAATCTCCTGTACCGGCACGATGGTTTCTTTATATGCCGGATCCTGCAGGGAAGCCACCACCTCACGACCCGAGACTGCCTCGGCAGCGGCCACGCAATTATCATCAAGTTCTATTCCCCAGCGGGAAGCGATCTGCTTCACTGTCTGACCGGGGTCCTTAATGACATCCTCATACCGGACGTGAGTCACCCTGTCGGGATATCGCTTTGCCATTTCCCCCCACCTGTTAAAGAACAGTACGTACCACCAAATATCGGCGTTGAAACGCTTTCCCTGCGGTGATCCAAGAATGTATTCATGCTGGGTGACGGAGTGTTTCTCTCTCCATTTCACAAAATGTGACAGCAGGGCTTGACGTATGTCGCGGACCAATACGACCGTTGGGGGAGACGGGCTGATGGCCTGCATGAAGTTCAGCGCGAGAATCGCGGATGGAATGGCGTGGGACTGATATATCTTTGGAATATCGGGGTAAGTGACTGGGCTCTTGGCGGCCAGAATGAAATCGCGCGCATTCTTTCCTGTTGAGTGAGAGGGGGGGGGCTTGTTGTAATGCGCTGCCAAAGCATGGCTGAGCATAAATTGCACCCAGTGTGTTCCCGAATTCTTTGCTGTGATCAGGTACCCATCAACTTTTCGCCTGAACGCTGCCACCTGAAAATTTCCCAGCGTGGTTTTCATCTCACGCTTTGAGAAATCCTTGCTTGCCCAGGAAAGATCGATGTGCGCATTTGTGTTCATATTAAACGGATCAAAATAAGTTAAAGCAGTTGAACTGCGGGTGCTTCCGTGGTTTGAAATTGGCCGAGATGCGATATTAAGAACATTTTTCCCATCTACCGGGCAAGGTGTGTTCCGAGTGCCACCCAATACTGGGCGCACAAACAATTTTCTCGTGATTGGCGTTCAGCCACGCGCCCCACCAGTGGAGCGTGCTATTGGAAATGATGTAGTGGCGGCACTGGGTCATCAGGTACAGGTCCTGGATGGCGCCGGTGTCGGGGTCTTTTTCGCTGGCGAAGGTGATGGGGTGGTCGCTGCGCAGATTCTCCCTTGCCCACTGCATGTCTTGGGCGAAGACGAAATAATGCGGGTTCTCCACCTGTTCTTCGAGTCGCGCCATGGTGCGCCGGTAGTAATCTGCATCGAGAATGACCATGGGGCGCTTGAGCCTTGGAATCTCTTCATAGCGGCGGACGGCAAGGCAGATGGCGTTGCTGTTTCGAATGGCTTGGTTTTCGGCCTCGACGCCCTGGGTCAATGCCTCTGGAAAATGGATCAGGTCGCGCAGTTGCAGGTCGTCGAAATATCGCTCGGTTTGCCAGTAACCATCGACGATGACCGGGTGGGCAATGTGCACATTATAAATATCGGGGTCGAATTTAGCGCTGCGTTCGCGCAGGTAATAGCGTTTTTCAAGCGGAAGACGGGCGTTGAGTTTCCTGTCCAGGCTTTGCAGGGTGCGGCCGATCAGCGGCCAGGCACGCGATTGGCCGAGACTGGCATGCCGTTCCGGTGGTATCAGATAGTCGAGAAGATAGTTGCGCCGGTAGTTGTGGTCACGCACAAAGCCACTCCGGGTGTCGAGTGCCAGCGGCACGCCGTTGCGCACTGCCAATGCCTTGGCGAAGGCATACATGAACAGCTGGTTGCCCAATCCGCCAGCCAGGCGGGCGATGACACAGGGTGTACTCATGTTGGCTGGTCGGATGGAAAGGCCCGATTTTAACAGGTCAATAGCCGACGTGAGCTCCGCTCGGATGCTGGCGGTCGCCATGCATCCGATTCGCTATGAATGGTTGTTCCAGCGCGGCGCACGCGCTAGCTGCTCATACAGTTCCAAGGTCTGATCGAGCATCGCCTGCAGCGGGAAGAAATCGCCTCCCGGGATCGGCTCAGGCTGCTGCAACAGTTCGGTGATGCGTTGACAACTTTCGTCGATGTGGTCTAGTGGCAATAGCCCGGCCGGGTAGACGGTGCGCAGGATTTCGCCCACGCCACCGTGACTGTAACCAGCCGTCGGCACCCCCAAACGCAGTGCCTCCAGCGTGGTTCGTCCAAACGACTCGGGCTGGGTGGAGAGCGACAATACCAAATTGGAAATGGCCAGAATGTTTTTCAGGTCGTCACGCTGGCCGGTCAGGCTGATATCGTTTTCCAGTCCCCGGCTGCGCACACGGTAACGCAGCTTCTGCAGATAGCGTTGTTTTGAAGGCGAGGCGCCGCCGACGATAAGGCCGTGTACCGGCAGGCCGCGCCGTTTCATGCGAGCGATCAACTCGATAAAATCTTCGTGCCCTTTCAGCCGGGTGATACGGCCGGGCAACGTGACCAGTTGCTTGCCCTGGGCATGCGGGAACTGGGCAAAAAATGCCTGCTGCCATGCCGGATCGGGTTTCCAGCCATGTGGGTAGGCCTGGCCACTGACGCCGCGATGTATCACCTGAATACGCCAGGGCAGGGTATCGGGATATTCGCGCAGGATGTAGTCGCGCACGGTATTGGATACGGCAATGACGCGCTCACCCAGCGTCATGATGCGGCTGTAACGGTTGACGCCATACAGGCCATGAACCGTTGTAACAAAGCGCGGGCGCGTGGCCGGGTTCATGCGATGCCAGGCCAGCCAGGCGATCCAGGCCGGAACGCGCGAGCGTGCATGGATAATGTCTACCTTTTGTTCAAGCAGAAACCTTCGTAGCTTGCCGACGAGCAGCAGTGTCTTCAGTGATTTTTTACCGATTGGCCAGGCGAAATGCTCGGCGCCAATTTTCGTCAGCGGCGCGACCAGCCGCCCGCCGGCTGAGATCACCAATGCCCGATGGCCGTGTTCCACCAATGCTTGTGCTATTTCGAGCGTACCGCGCTCAACTCCGCCAGACTCTAGTGCTGGCAGTAGTTGCAGGACCGTCAGTTTTTTTTCTTCAGCCATTCCAGTATCCAGAAAGCACAACGGTCGGCTTCGGCCAGCGGCTGCGTATTCGTGTGTAGTGTTTCATGCGCACACCAGCTCGCAAAACGGGTGATGCGCTGCGTGTCGACGAGGTGGGCAATGGCCCCGCCAACTCGGCTTTTTGGGTTGACAGGCAAATCGAATACGCCCACATCTGCTCCCGCCGTCAGCGCTTCATACACCATCGAGGCGCTGTCGGGTGTGACCCACACCGTGCCGGATCGCGCCAGCTGCGCGGGCAGCCAGTCAGGGGAGGTTGCGGTATGGGGCAGCACGTTCAGGTTGGGATGGGGTGGCAATTGCGTTAGAAAATCTTCAGGCGTTCGGCGCGAGGTGGTCAGCGTCCAGTGTATGGTTGGCGTGCGCGCGAGAATGCTCTTGATCTGCACCTGCACTGCGGCGCTGTCCCATTCAAAGTGTGGCGAGGTCCCGCCGATCAATAGCAAGCCTTGTTGTGGATCAAGCGTGGAGGAAGGACGGATGCGGTTCAGTGCGCCTTCACTCACCAGCGTGTGCGTGTCTTCAGCGATTCCGTCATGTTGGGGAACGATGCACAGATCGAACTGGCTGCGCGGCACACTCGGCTTCATCAACACGACCGCCCGTCCACCATGCGCCCGTCGCATCGCTAGCATGGTGAGGTGTGTGGCGTGGCCCGCACCCAGAATCAGATCAGGTTGGGGTAGGGTGCCTGCGGGAGCTTGTTTGAACAGCAGCAGCGCCAGCCACGCGCGCCAGGCGGGTAGCGCGGGCAGGATATGAATGTTGGTCGGGGTTGCACGTGCCAGCGCTTCGGCCAGCCCAAGAGACTGATTCACATGGCCGGGTTTGTTGTCGCTGATGATCCAGACGACTCGTGGCGGATGTGCGCCGACTGGTTCAGTCAACGCATGACCCCGTATTTTTGTTGTGCCTGTTCCCTCGCAAAACCACATCCAAACCTGTCGACATTTGCTCAGGTGACAATACTGAAAATACAGAGGACATGGCTGCAGGGTGTGGTTGGATGGCGAAAGTGTAAACCATCCGTTGATGAAATATGGCGCCCGCACAGAAGCCTGTGAAAGTCACAGCGTGCCGCCCCACGTGCGTTCACGTGCCGCGTGCCAGCTGTATGGTGCAGGGTCGAGCACGGACGGATTGCCTTCCATCAAGTCGGTCAGCAGTTCGGCCGAAGCCGGTGCCATCGTTACGCCATAGCGGTAATGCCCGGTATTGACGAACACGTTGTCGAAATCCGGATGGTGGTCGATGACCGGAATATTGTCAGGTGACCCCGGGCGCAGCCCGGCCCAATGCTGGATGGGTTGTACCGAACCCAAAATGGGCAGCAATTCGGCGGCTTCGGCATGCAGGCGCTGGAGCGTGGCGATGTCGGTGGATTTGTCGAACCCGGCGTCTTCCACCGTGCTGCCCACCAGCACGTGCCCGTCGCGGCGCGGGATCAGATAGAGGCCCTTGCGATACAGAATCGTATCGAGCACACCCGGTTTCAGCTTGAACAGCAGCATCTGGCCCCGGATCGGGCGCACGTTGGGAGCGCCAGCCAGACCGTGCAGACCGATTCCAGCCCATGCCCCGGTGGCCAGCACGAATTGATCGGCCGAGAAAGTGCCGCGATTAGTGTGCATGCTCAACACCCGGCCTGCTTGAGTGGTGGTTTCTTCAGTGGAGCAGTGCGTGTGGATGACTCCGCCCATCCGGAGGACAGCCTCGCGCAGTGCCGCAACCAGGCGCGGATTGCGCACCTGGGCAACATCGGGCAGCCAGAGGCCGTTTGAATTGCCGAGTTCTGCCGCCAGACCGTGTGCTGTGCACCAGGCGAGGGCAACATCGGGCCGGGTCGCGTCCAGTACGCGCATCCCGCATGGCCAGTATTCTGCGATTTGCCCTGACCGAGCTTCGATCTCATCGACCCAGTCTGCATACGCCGCCATCGAGTGCAAGGCCAGTGCCGACACCGCCTCGCTGTAGTCCCATGGCAGCAAGGGTGACAAAATCCCGCCTCCTGCCCATGACGATTCGGCACCCAGTTCACCGCGTTCCAGGAGCGTGACGCCATAGCCTCGCTTGAGCCAGGCCATCGCCACGCTCAGGCCAGAAACCCCGGTGCCCAGGATGATGGCAGATGCCTTCATTCCGGGTGTGCCTGGCTCATGCATAGGCGATACCTACAACTAAAGTTGTATAGATGCGCCCCCAACAGAGTGGCAAGCTAGCAGTCATAAATAAAAGGAGGGGGATAGGAAATGGAGAGGCGTGGATTCACACTGGTGGAACTGCTGGTAACGCTGGCGATAGGGACAATTTTATTGGCGATTGCACTTCCTAGCTATGGATTTCTGGTAAACAGCAGCAGATTGGCGGCCGTGACCAATGATCTGGTTTCAGCCTTGCACCTGGCTCGGTCCGAGGCGATTAAACGGGGTTTGCGCGTCACCGTATGCAAAACCGGTAACGCCACGGCTGCAACGCCAGTCTGTGATAGCACAGCCAGTTGGCAGCAAGGCTGGCTGGTATTTGCCGATGGCGGAACAAAAGGGACGATTGATTCGGGCGATATTCTGTTGCGGGTGCAAGGCCAAGCCGCCCCGGCCGTAACTATTACAGCAGGCGTCAATTATGGCAGTTATATCAGTTACCTTCCCAGCGGGGGCAGTCGGGGCTCAGGTGGGCTGGCCAACGGCACGATACAAATTTGTGTGGCAGGCACTCGGCGCGACGTCATCATCAACATCACAGGGCGTCCCCGGCTTGATTCTGGAGTTTGTTGATTGGTGCTTACCGAGTTCAAGTTGGCAAGTTTATTGACGTTATAGCTCTCGGGATGGGCTCAGGCGATGAGCCCCGCCTGGATTGGCAACTGCAGCCGTTCATGAGCCGAATCCGGCCATTCGTCTTGTAGCGCTGGACATTCCGCCTCACCTTTTTTAACGTGATAGTGTGAAAAGCGAGAACATAAACTTCATGGCTGACGCTCCTGCCGCAAGCCGCGGCTTTACCCTGATCGAATTGCTGGTGACGCTCAGCATTGCCGCCATATTGTTGACGGTGGCGGTACCAAACTTCATCACCTTCGTTCAAAACAACCGTTTGGCGGGCCAAGCCAATGATTTGGTCACCATGCTTAACTACGCCCGTAGCGAGGCCGTGAAAAGAAACCAGAACATTACCGTTTGCAGCAGCACGACGGGTACGTCATGTGCGGGTTCGACAACCTGGGATAGCGGCCTGATTGTGTTTGTCGACAATAACGTCAATGGCACTTGGGATGCCGGCGAGGATATCCTGCAAGTCCGGCAAGGCCTGGAAGGCAGCAATACATTGCGCTCGGGTGCGCAGAGCATTTCCTATCGAGCCAATGGATTTCGTGCGGTTGCCGGCGCAAATGACGTATTCCGGCTTTGCGATACGCGCGGTACCGCAAACGCACGTGAGATTATTGTTTCCATGCAAGGACGCGTATCCACCAGCACAGGAACCGCATCATCATGCCCTTAAACAAAAACCAATCCGGCTTTACCTTACTCGAGGTGCTGGTTGCGATCGTCGTACTCTCCCTGGGATTGCTTGGTCTCGCGGGTCTGCAAGCCGCTACATTACGCAACAACCAGATTGCCTACTATCGGGCCATTGCCATCCAGCAGACCTACGATATGGCTGACCGGATACGCGCCAATCAGGCGGGTGCTACTGGAGGCTTTTACAACAACCCGGCAGCAACACACCATGCTTGTGCTCCTTGTGCTAATTCTCAGGAAATGGCCGAGGAGGATTTTTTCCAGTGGAGCAACAATAATGCCCGCATGCTGCCAGCAGGTGGGGGAAATATCGCGGGTGTTGCCGGTGGGAGTTTCGATATCACGGTTTCCTGGAACGAAAACACTGAATCCGGCAGCGCGGGGCAGCAATTCGTAACGAGGATTGTGCCATGAGACAGATGACCTTTATGGCACGCAATGGTGGATCAACGATGTTTGCCGGGCTTCGCCACGACCGAGCATCAAGCCAGTATGGCTTTTCCTTGATTGAATTGATGATTGCAATAACACTGGGTCTGTTGATTCTGGCCGCAATCGGTTCAATCTACGTTGGCAGTCGTCAAACATTCCGGATGCAGGAAGAAAATGCACGCCTGCAGGAAACGGGGCGCTATGCGCTGGAGGTGGTCGGGCGCAGTATCCGGCAGGCCGGTTTCTGGAATATACCTATTAGCCCGATCGCCACGGCAACCGCATTTGTTCCTGTAGGCGGTGGTACCGTAATCACGGGAGTAAATGGGGCCGCTGCTGCGCCTGACACAGTCACCGTCCAATACGATGGCTTGACTGGAGACAGAGACTGCGAAGGCAATGTGCTCGCAGCCAATGCGGTTATACAGGATGCTTACCGCTTAAATAACTCCGAACTCCAGTGCGATGGAAATGCTGATGGAACCGTCGATCATCAAGCTCTGGTTGCAGACATCGAAGACGTTCAAATTCTCTATGGTATCGATACCACGGGCGATCAATCCGTGGATCAATATGTGGCCACACCAGCTAACTGGAACCAGGTTTTCTCCGCCCGGGTGTGTATACAAGCCCGCTCACCAAACAGCGTAAACACTGCGCCACAACGCTTCCTGAACTGTGGTGGTGCCTTGGGTACGGCTACCGGCGCTGCAGCCTTCACTACTGCCGGAGCCGCTGATTTCCGCTTGCGTCGTACTTTTATCGCGACTTATAGCCTTCGCAACCGTGTTACCAACGTGCCATGAATATGATGAATGGACGACTCATCCGCCATCCTCGCCTCCAGCGGGGTGTAGCTTTGCTGACTGGCTTGATCTTCATGGTCATTCTGACTCTGCTCGGCATCACCGCCGCGCGCATGGCCGGACTTGAAGAAAAGATGTCAGGCAACATGCGGGATCGTTCGCTTGCCATGCAGGCGGCCGAAATGGCGCTGCGGGATGCCGAGCGCGATATCCGTGGACCGGCCGCTGGTTCAACGCGCACCCCGCCGATTTCCGGAATCAGCAGTTTTGTAGCGGCTTGTACCGATGGCCTTTGCTACAACGGGGCGAACGGTGATGCTAACGGGGTTGACTGGAAAGCCACACCGATTTGGACAACTGCAAACTACATGACCGCAGCGCCAAGCGTTGAATATGGAGCGAACACCCCCGCTGATCCGAGTGATATTGGCGGTGTTTTTGCTGCACCGCGCTACCTGATCGAAGGCATCCGTAAAACACCCCCGGGTGGCGCTGAAGAATTCTATTACCGTGTGACCGTGCGCGCCCTGGGTGCAAACCCCAACACTGTGGTGTGGCTGCAGGAAGTATTTAAACCTTGATTAGGTACACAAGATGAAACTGCAAAAATTCTGGCTGGTCGCCGCGATAGCGGCTCCGCTTCTGATTCCAGGCAATAGTCTGGCAGCGGGACGGACTACCATTGGCTATCTTTCCTCCGTGACAAGTGCGTCGCTGGTCATGGATGGCATTGCTTATCGCTTGCGCCCCAATCAGGAAGAAAAAACCCCAATCAAGGTGCAGTGTGCCGTGCAGGACAAAAAGATTGATTGCGAGGAACTGGCACGGATAAATCAGAGAAACCATGCCAAGGCGGAAGTTTCGTTCGATAGTTCCGGGTATGTCATTCGGGTGCAGATTCTGGATGTTCTGAAATAAGCTCATTGACGAGACTTGGGAGTGCGATCATGAAATTGAATCCATTTGTACTGGTGGTTCTTGCCGTGCCTTCGCTGGCTTTTCCCTTGGTAGGAATGGGCGCGCCAGCCAATAACCCATTGTTCCTGACTACCAAGGTCACGCCCAACGTATTTTTCCAGGTCGATGATTCGGGCTCCATGGACTGGACGATTCTGACCAAAAAATACTGGCATTCATGTGCCTATGATCCGGATTATGGTAGTTCCAGCAATGACAGCTCTAATTGTGACGGCATACGGTCAGACGGGAATTTTCGTAGTTACGACGACGACCATAATACTTCGGACACTTTTTATTATGTATACGACACCTCGGATGATGTGTATTCCAATGATTGTGGCGGCACATATCCGGCTGTAGAAAACTGCACCAGCGGCAAGCAGCCTTGGGATACTGACTGGCGGGTCCGGTCTGCGGCCATGAATGTGCTTTACTATGATCCGGCTGTTACGTATTCGCCGTGGCCGGGGATGTCCAATGCCAGCTTCACGGCGGCGCGTAGCAATCCGCAAAGTGGCGAGGCAGGGTACACATCGACCCGTGATCTCACGGATATGGTTTTTGAGGTCTGGATTGACGATAGTGGTTACAGTGGCACTCGGCCGCGTCGCGGAACCAACCGCAATAAAACCACCGGCGCCAATGGTTGGGTCGACCTATGGGACAGTCACTACACTGTCAAGCTGACTTCGTCGGGCGCAGAGATTACCACCACGACCTATACGCCCACCAATACCGATCTCGGCGCGTCCGTCTCTTCCGTCACCAGCCTGGGCGGTAGTGGCACCCATGCTGCATTGGGTACGTTGACGGTCGATCAGGTCAAGCAGAACTTCGCCAACTGGTACCAGTACCATCGCCGGCGTTCGTTCGTCGCCAAGGCCGCTATCAGCCAGGTGATCACCGATACACCCGATTACCGTTACGGGCTGAGTGTGCTAACTAATTACACGAGTCTGTTTAAACAGATGCCTGCAGCTTCGGTCACCAACTATGCATCCCACAACAGCACCCTGATTTCAGATTTCTTTAAATACGACTGGACATCAAACGGAACCCCGCTGCGCCGTGGCTTGGAACGAGTTGGAAAATACTACGCGGACACTTTGGGCGCGTCATACCCCACTCCGATCACCCATTCCTGCCAACAGAATTTCACGATTCTGTTCACAGACGGCTACTGGAATGGATCCGATCCAGCCGCCGCCATCGGGGATTCGGATGGAGATGGAAACAGTCTGACCCTGGCCGACGTTGCGCATTACTATTACAAAACCGACCTCAGCAGCACCCTCGCAAACAATGTGTTCACCACGCCATTCGACACGGCGAAGCATCAGCATATGGTGACTTTTGGGGTGGCCTTCGGTGTTGAGGGCAACCTGATTGACACGGATTCGGACGGCTGGCCGAATCCTGTGTTGACCGAGTCTGGTAATTGGGGCAATCCCAGCAGTGGCGATCCCCAAAAAATCGATGATCTTTGGCATGCCTCATATAACAGTCGTGGTGAATTCATTGCAGCACAATCGCCGAGCGAACTGGTGACGGCGTTGCAAAAAGCCCTGGCTGGTATCGCGGCACGAACGGGATCTGCGGCTGCGGCGGCAACCAATTCCACCTCGCTCGATACCGGCAGCCGGATTTTTCAAGCACGTTTCTCCAGCGACGACTGGTCTGGCCAACTGCGGTCATTCAATATCAGCACCAAGGCCGTTATTGCGCCAACAGCGGAATGGGATGCAGGCGCCTTGATTAACACGCAAGTGGGCGCTTCGGCCGATACGCGCAAAATCATCACCAAAGGTAGCACCGACGGCGTTGCGTTTGATTACTCGGCACTGACCGCTGCCCAGAAGGCTTATCTGGATGCGGATGGCGGCGGCACAACCGATGGTCGGGGTACGGATCGTGTGGGTTTTCTGCGAGGGCACAGTCAGCATGAGGGTACCACCACCACTCCAGCCACTTTCCGCAAGCGCGCGACCAGTGTGCTGGGCGATATCGTGAGTTCGAACCCTTGGTATGTCGGCGCGCCTTCGGCAGGTTATTCCGATGTCGACCATCCCGGCTACTCAGGCTTTCGCAACACCTACCTGACCAGGAAGCCGGTTGCGTATGTGGGGGCCAACGACGGCATGCTGCACGGATTTGACTCGTCTATCGTGTGGGATCCCAATGTGGATACTGATCCAGCAGTGGATAGTGACAATGATGGGAATTTCTCAAATGACAGTGATGGAGCCTATGTAAAAACCGCCAGCTCGGGGCTCGAAGTTCTGGCATATGTGCCAACCCCGGTTTATCAAAACCTGAGCAAACTTACGGATCAGAATTACAACACCAACCATCGTTACTTTGTGGATGGCTCGCCGATGATGGCGGATGCCTGTGTGGCCAATTGCGACGTCTCGACGGCCACATGGAAATCGATCCTGATCGGCAGTCTGGGTGCGGGCGGCAAGGGTTTTTTTGCCCTGAATGTGACCAATCCCGCCGGGGCGACCAGCACGGCTGCGGCACCAACCTTTAGCGAAGCCAATGCGGCCAATATCCTGCTTTGGGAATTCACCGACAGCGATGACGCGGATCTGGGCTTGACTTACAACTATCCGCCTTCGCATCCGCTTACCCAGCAGGCCAAGCAGATTGTGAAAATGGAGAACGACAAGTGGGCTGTGGTTCTCGGAAACGGCTATTACAGCACGGATGGCAAGGCCGTTCTGTATGTCCTTTTCCTTGAGGATGGCGAGGATGGCGTATGGTCTGCGGGTGACTTTGTCAAAATCATTGCAGACAACACCGTCTATGCGAGCAACGGAAATGGCTTGTCCACTCCCGTTCCCTTTGACAGTGATGGCAACGGCAAGGCTGACACCATTTATGCGGGCGACCTGAAGGGAAATCTGTGGAAGTTTAATGTCAGCGCAGCGTCTGCTGCCAGTTGGGGGGTCGCATTCTCCGGCGCGCCACTGTATGTGGCGCAAGACACGGCATCACCCGTCAATAGCCAGCCGATCATTACCCCGCCGGAAGTGACGCTGCATCCCAACGGGGGACAGATGGTGTTGTTCGGAACCGGTAAATATATGGAGACCACGGATAATGCAACAACGGCAACCCAAAGTTTCTATGGTGTATGGGACAACAACAGTACGGTTGGTGGAAGGAGCAGCCTCAACCAGAAACAGATCACGACCAGCATGATTAACGGCAAAGTCTATCGGGCGATTTCAGCCGGGGTGGTCGTGGCCACACCCAAGGGCTGGTATATCGATTTTCCGGCTGGAGAGCGTGTAACGGGTATCCCTAAATTGGCGAACGGGCTGATTTTTTATAATACCTTTATCCCGGCTGCCAATGCCTGTGATATCGATACCGCCGGCTGGCTGATGGTGCAAACCTATCTGACGGGAGACTTGCCTGTGTTTTCTGTCTTTGATACGAATGGAGATGGTGAGATCGATAACAACGATACCGCTGTGTCGGGTTTGAACGTTGGTGCGGCAATTGGTGGAACCACCCTCATCAGGGGCGCTGCAGGTAGCACCAAGGGTGCCGGCGTTTCCTCATTGACCAGTGGCGATACTGCATCAACGGAAATCAATTTTGGTGCGGGCTCTCGTGGCCGGATTACCTGGCGCGAGATCGTTCAACAATAAGAGGAAGTGCCATCATGAAAACTGAACCGACCATTACTGGGTGGCCTGGTCATCGATCAGGCCGGATGAAGGGTTTTACCCTGATCGAACTGATGATCACGGTTGCCATCATTGGCATCCTGGCAGCGATCGCGTATCCGAGTTACACACAGTATGTGCAGCGGGCTAATCGGGCAGAGGCGCGAGCAATCTTGCTTGAAACCACCCAGTTTTTGGAGCGGAATTACACGTTGGCGAATCGTTATGATCAGACGAGTGCGGGAGTTGCAATAACTAGTGCAACGCTTCCCTTTCAAACATCTCCCAAGACCGGGACCAAAAAATATGATGTGACAGTGAATTTTCCAGATTCGCAGTCATTCACCCTGAGCGCAACACCGGCTGGTTCCATGACGGGAGATAAGTGTGGTATCTACACTCTGACAAATACGGGTGTGCAAGGGAGTGGTGGCACTCATGCGGAATGCTGGGGGAAATAAAAAGGTAGGCGATGTGGCCTTATGCTAGACCTTTCGGCAACGGAAAGCCGACCTTTTCCTGCACGCCATCCAGATCAGAAACTGAGTCTATCCCCAGGCCTTTGAGCCGCGAAACCACTTCTTTAACCAGCACTTCCGGGGCGGATGCACCGGCGGTGACTCCCACATGACTTTTGTTGGCGATCCACTGTGGGTCGATTTCCCCCGCGTTGTCGACCATATAGGCAGGCACACCTAGATTCTTCGCAACTTCCCGTAGTCGGTTTGAATTCGAACTGGTCGGCGATCCCACCACGATCACCACGTCGCACTGCGGCGCCAGAGCTTTGACCGCATCTTGCCGATTTTGCGTGGCATAGCAGATGTCGTCTTTTTTCGGGCCGGTGATATGGGGGAAACGTGCACGCAGAGCTTCGACCACGCGCGCGGCATCGTCAACCGACAGCGTGGTCTGGGTGACGTAGGCGAGTTTGTCGGGGTCGGCCACCTGCAGGCCGGCGACGTCTTCTACCGTTTCGACCAGGTACATGCCGCCTGTCGATTGGCCCAGTGTGCCTTCGACTTCGGGGTGCCCCTTGTGTCCGATCATGACGATCTCGAACCCCTGATCGCGCATCTTGCTGACTTCGACGTGGACTTTGGTGACGAGTGGGCAGGTGGCGTCGAATACATTCAGTCCGCGTGCTTCGGCTTCGGCCCGTACGGCCTGGGAAACGCCGTGTGCGCTGAAAATGACGGTGGCGCCAGCGGGTACGTCGGCCAGTTCTTCGACAAAAATTGCGCCCTTGTTTTTCAGGTCGTTGACGACGAAGGTGTTGTGCACGACTTCGTGGCGCACGTAGATCGGTGCGCCGTATTTTTCCAGTGCGCGCTCGACAATGGCGATGGCACGATCGACGCCGGCACAGAAGCCGCGCGGGTTGGCAAGCAGGATGGTGGCGGTCATGGCACTCTTTCCAGTGTTACAGGATACGGACGATTTCCACTTCAAACTCGATGGACAAGTCGGCAAGCGGATGGTTGAAATCGACTTTCACCGCCTCGTCGCTGATTTCAAGGATATGTCCGGCCAGCGTCTGGCCGTTTGGCATGGCGAATTCGACCAGTTGATCGATCTCGAGATGGATGTCCGCGGGAATGTCCGTTTTGGGCAGCATCTGGATCAGGTCGGGCTGGCTTATACCGAACGCCTGCCAGGGTTCGAGCAGGAACACGTGGCGCTCACCAGGGTGGAGGTCGATCAACCATTGTTCCAGCATCGGTGACAGAGTGCCGTCGCCCAGCGTGACGGTGTCGGGTTCGGCATCATCGAAGTTGGCGATGACGTCATCACCGCCACGGGGGCGCAGCGCATAGCGAAGCTGCAGGGTGTCGCCGGGCGCGACGGTGCGGGTGGCGGTATTCATGCGACGCGTGTGGGCTCGGCCGGTTTGCGCCGCAGGCTGTCCCAGACCAGCAGGGTTGCCCCCACGGTGATGGCGGAATCGGCCACGTTGAATGCCGGGAAAGAGTAGCCGCGATAGTGGAAGAGCAGAAAGTCCACGACGTGCCCCAGCAGCACGCGATCAATCACATTGCCGAGCGCACCGCCGAGCACCAGTGCCAGCGCGAAGGCCAGCCGGGTGTCGTGTGTGTGCTGTTTTAACAGGCGCACGATGATCACGGTGGCGACAATGCCTATGGCAATGAAAAACCAGCGCTGCCAGCCGCCGGCATCGGCCAGAAAGCTGAACGCTGCGCCACTGTTGTAAACCAGTACCAGCGAGAAAAAGGGCAGCACCGGCACGGCTTCCTGGTAGTCGAGTGTGGATGTCACCCACCACTTGGTGAGGTGGTCGGCCACGATGATTGCCATGGCGAGGCCGAGCCATTTGAGCAGAGAGGTGGACGCAGGCTTAAGCATGGGTGCGCGTCCCGCCATTGCCTGCCAGGTTGCTGATGCAGCGTCCGCACAGGCCGGGATGGTCGGTGTGCGAGTCGACATCGTCGCGATAGTGCCAGCAGCGCTCGCATTTCTTCGCTGCACTCGGAGTGACTTCCACCCGGTCGGCCTCGGCAGCGGCAACGCGTGCCTGCGAAGTGATCAGAACAAAACGCAGATCATCGCCCAGCGGGGCGAGCAGGACTTGCGTCTCGTTGCCGGCATGCAGGGTGATTTCGGCCTGCAGCGACGAACCGATCCCCCCCGCAGCGCGCACGGTTTCGAGTTCCTTTTGCACCTCGGCGCGGACGGCGCGAATGCGGGTCCAGCGATCGAGCAAACCGGCTTCGTCGGTCTGTGCGGGTAGGTCATACCAGGTATGCAGGAACACCGAGTTGTCGTTAATCGGTTTGGGCTCAGCGTTTGCTCCCTCTCCCGCTTGCGGGGGATAAGCAGCGACTTGCCCGCTTGCGGGCTTAGTCGATTGCTTAGTGGTTTCATCAGGGTTGGGGAGGGGGCTCAGTTGGGTCCAGACCTCCTCGCCGGTAAACGACAGAATCGGCGCCATCCAGCGCACCAGCGCATGGGTCAGGTGATGCAGCGTATTTTGTGCGGCACGCCGTTCCTGGCTGTTCGCGCCACTGGTGTAGAGGCGGTCTTTCAGGATGTCGAGATAGAAACCGCCGAGGTCTTCGGAGCAGAACGCCTGCAGCTTTTGCACGATGAAGTGGAATTCGTAGGCATCGTAATGCGCCTGCAGTTCGCCCTGCAACTGGCGCGTCATCGCCAGCGCGTAGCGGTCGATTTCCAGCCAGTCTTTTACCGGCAGTGCATGCGCCTTGGGGTCGAAGTCCGACAGGTTGGCGAGCAGGAATTTCAGGGTGTTGCGGATGCGGCGATAGCCTTCCACCACGCGCTTGAGGATTTCGTCCGAGATCGTCAGTTCACCGGAGTAATCGGTGGTTGCGACCCACAGCCGCAGGATGTCGGCGCCGTACTGGTCCATCACCTTTTGCGGCGAGACGACGTTGCCTTTCGACTTGCTCATCTTGTGGCCTTTGCCATCGACCACGAAGCCGTGGGTGAGCAGGGCCTGGTAGGGTGCGCGACCGTCGGTGGCACAGCCGGTGAGCAGGCTCGACTGGAACCAGCCGCGATGCTGGTCCGATCCTTCCAGGTACAGGTCGGCGGGATGCGCGAGTTCGGGGCGGCGTTTCAGCACGCAGGCGTGCGTCACGCCGGAATCGAACCAGACGTCGAGCGTGTGGCCGGTTTTGTTGTAATGTGCGGCGTCGTCGCCCAGCAGTTCGGTCGGGTCGAGCGCGAACCAGGCTTCGATCCCGGCCGCCTCGACGCGTTGCGCGACCACCTCCAGCAACTCGGCGCTGCGTGGATGCAGTTCGCCGGTTTCCTTGTGTGTGAAGAAGGGCATCGGCACGCCCCAGTTACGCTGGCGCGAGACACACCAGTCGGGGCGGTTCTTGATCATCGCCTCCAGCCGCGCACGGCCCCAGGCCGGGAAGAACTGGGTGTGATCGACCGCCGCCATCGCCTGTTCGCGCAGGGTCTTTCCCTTCTCCCGTTCCCCTTCTCCCTTCACTTCCATGCCGATGAACCACTGCCGTGTGGCGCGGAAAATGATCGGTGTCTTGTGGCGCCAGCAGTGCGGATAGCTGTGCAGCAGTTTTTCGTGGGCCAGCAGGTTGCCGCTGGCTTGTAGTGTGTCGATGATGAGCGGATTGGCCTGCCAGACGCTCATGCCGCCGAGCAGCGGTACGCTGGCGTAAAAGCGGCCGTCGTTATCAACCGGATTGTCGACCTTCAAACCGTAGCGGCTGCCGATCACGTAGTCGTCGAGGCCGTGGCCGGGGGCGGTGTGCACCGCACCGGTACCGGCATCGGCGGTGACGTGGTCGCCAACGATAACCAGCACTTCGCGTTGCTGGAACGGATGCCACAACAGCACGCCTTCGAGTGCCTGGCCACTGGTGTGGGCGATGACTTCGGCGCCTTCGTTCAGGCCAAAACGCGTCAATGCGGATTCACGCAGACTGTCGGCCAGAATCAGCAGGCCCTTGGTTGTGCGCACCAGCGCGTATTGAAATTCGGGATGCAAGGTCACCGCCTGGTTGGCAGGCAGCGTCCACGGCGTGGTGGTCCAGATCACGACCTGAACCGGCGCGTCGATGGCGGCGATGTCAAAGCGCCTGGCGAGATCGGCACGGTCGGCCACGGCAAAGCCGACATCGATGGCGGGCGAGGTTTTGTCCTCGTACTCGACTTCAGCTTCGGCCAGCGCCGAGCCGCAGTCCACGCACCAGTGCACCGGCTTGGCGCCCTGATAGAGGTAGCCCGCCGCCTGAACCTGGCCCAGCACACGCAAGGTGTCGGCCTCGAACTGGAAATCCATGGTGCGGTAAGGATGGTCCCAGTCGCCGAGTACACCGAGGCGAATGAAGTCGGCTTTCTGTCGTTCGATCTGGACGGCGGCGTATTCGCGGCACAACTCGCGGAATTTGGCGGGCTCGATGGCCTTGCCGTGGGTCTTTTCCACCTGCAGCTCGATCGGCAGGCCGTGGCAGTCCCAGCCCGGCACGTAGGGCGCGTCGAACCCTGACAGGGTCTTGGCCTTGACGATGATGTCCTTGAGGATCTTGTTGACGGCGTGGCCGATGTGGATGTCGCCGTTGGCGTAGGGTGGGCCGTCGTGCAGGATGAACTTGGGGCGACCGGTGGCGGCACGACGAATGGCTTCGTAGCGTTTGTGTTCCTGCCAGCTTTTGACCCAGCCGGGCTCGCGCTTGGCGAGGTCGCCGCGCATCGGGAAAGGGGTATCGGGAAGATTGAGCGTGCTTTTATAGTCAGGCATGACGGTGCTTTAAATAGTGTTTGGCGTTGTCCACATCGCGCTTGATCTGTGCGACGAGGCTGTCGAGGTCGGGGTATTTTTCTTCGTCGCGCAGCTTGTGCAGGAAATCGACGCGAACGCGACGGCCATAAATCTCTGCATTGAAGTCAAATACATGTACTTCGAGCACGGGTACGGCGTCCGCGCCTTTGACCGTGGGCCGTTTGCCAAGGCTGGCTACGCCGGGAAGCGGTACGCCGTTGAGGCCGCACAGTTCGACCGCGAAAATGCCCATCAGCGGCGGCCGGTTGTGCTTGAGCTGAATGTTGGCCGTGGGGAAACCGATATCGCGCCCGAGTTTGTCGCCATGCACCACGCGGCCAGAGATACTGTAAGGCCGTCCGAGCAGTTTTGCGGTGTGGGCCAGGTCGCCTGCCGCGAGGGTCTGACGCACGGCGGTGGAAGAGGCGCGTTCGCCAGCGAGTTCAACGGTGGGCAGGAATTCCGCATCGAAACCGAATGTGGGGCCGGCCTGTCTGAGCAAGGCAAAATCGCCCGACCGTTTGGCGCCATAGCGGAAATCGTCGCCTACCAGCACATATCGGGCCTGCAGGGTGTGACTCAACACCTGCTGAATGAAATCATGGGCAGACAGCGCGGAAAAGGCACGATCGAAACGGAACACGTGCAGGTGATCAATTCCCATACGCCGCAGGATTTCGGCCTTTTCACGCAGGCTGGACAGTCGCGCAGGGGCCTGGTCCGGGGTAAAGAACTCGCGCGGATGGGGCTCGAAACTCAGGACACAGGTTGGCAGGCCGCGCGCACGCGCCACGCCCTGCAAGCGGGCGAGCATGGCCTGGTGGCCGAGGTGCAGGCCGTCAAAATTGCCGATGGTGACCGCATGGGGTGTGTCGAGAGGGCGAAAGCCGTGGGTGATGCGCATTGCCTGACGTGTCGCCTATACGAGCGGGCGCTGAAAAGCGCTTATTCTAGCCGATTCAGATGCTTATTCCGCCGCGCGGCGGGTGAACTGCCGTGGACGGAAGCCCATCAGGCCGAGTGCGGCAAAGTACAAGGCAATGCCGCCGCCGACCAGCAGGGACAAACGCACGATCCGGTCCAGGAAGCGGGCATCCAGCCACCATCGCGCCTCGCCCATGGTGTAGAAAAGCATGGCTGCCATCAATGCTGCCGCCAGCAATATCTTCATGACATACGTGACCCAGCCTGGCTGGGGCTGGTAAATCTGCTGTTTTTTCAGCAGATGCAGCAATAATGCGGCGTTGAGGCAGGCCCCCAGGCCGATGGCCAGGGCGAGCCCCGCGTGTCTGAATGGTCCGATGAAGGCGAGGTTCATCAACTGCGTGGCGATGAGCGTAAAGATGGCAACCTTGACCGGGGTGCGGATGTTTTGCCGGGCGTAAAACCCGGGCGCCAGCACCTTGATCAGGATCAGTCCCACCAGTCCCAGGCTATAGGCCATCAGTGCTTGCTGGGTCATGGTGACGTCCACGGCACTGAAGGCACCGTAATGAAACAGTGTCGTGATGAGTGGAATCGCCAGCACTGCCAGCGCGGCGGAGGCCGGCAGCGCCAGCAGCAAGGTGAGCCGCAATCCCCAGTCGAGTAGTTTGGAGTATTCGGCTGGGGAGTCGTCGGCGTAATGTTTGGCGAGACTGGGCAGCAGGATGGTGCCCAGTGCCACCCCGAGCATGCCGGCGGGAAACTCCATCAGGCGGTCGGCGTAATACAGCCAGGACACGCTGCCGGTATCCAGAAACGACGCGAAGATGGTGTTGATCAACAGGCTGATCTGCGCCACCGACACGCCCAGCGTGGCGGGAGCCATGAGTTTGAGAATCCGGTGGACGCCGGGGTCGTTGAAGTGTCGGGTGGGCCGCGGCAGCATGCCGATTTTAGCCAGGTGCGGCAGCATCCATGCCAGTTGCAGCACGCCGCCCAGCGCCACGCCCCAGCCCAGTGCCAGGATCGGCGGGTCAAAGTACGGTGCCAGCCACAGGGTGGCGACAATCATGGCGACGTTCAGCAGCACGGGCGCAAAGGCCGGCACCGAGAACTTGCTGTGCGTGTTGAGAATGCCGGCGGCCAGCGCCACCAGCGAAATAAAGATGATGTAGGGGAAGGTGATGCGCAGCAGCGTGACGGTCAGCGCGAATTTTTCCGGTTCGTCCTGAAACCCGGGAGCACTGATGTAGGCGACCCATGGCGCCCCAACGATGCCCAGCAGGGCGACAACGACCAGTACCAGCGTGAGTGCCGTCCCTACCTGGTTGACCAGCGTCTGCGTTGCGTCGTGTCCCTTGCGGTTTTTGTATTCGGCCAGGATCGGCACAAAGGCTTGTGAAAACGCGCCCTCGGCAAACAGCCGCCGCAGCAGGTTGGGTATCTTGAAGGCGACAAAAAATGCATCGGTCAGCAAACCTGCGCCAAACACGCGGGCGATCAGGGCGTCGCGCACGAATCCGAGGATGCGCGAGAGCAGAGTCATGCTGCTGACGGCAGCGAGGGCTTTGAGGAGATTCATTGGCGAGTCGTGTTTTGCGCGCATTGTGAGGCTCACGTGGATGGGCCGCAACTCCGGGCTTGCCGGTTCGATTTTGCCGGGCTTGATTTTTTGCGTGGTTGTCCCTTACAATCGCGGGCTTTGGCGGATTTGCCTCGTACTAACGAGGGCCAGGTTAATTTAATTGCTCTGCGCAGCGGCGCGGGGCCTACAGGAGCAGAACATATGGCGAACTCCGCCCAGGCGCGTAAGCGCGCACGTCAAGCCAGCGCCCAGCGCGACAGCAACATGAGCCAGCGTTCCGAATTGCGCACTGCTATCAAGAAGGTTCGCAAGGCGATTGAGGCAGGCGATAAAGCAGCAGCGCAGCAGGTATTTCAGGTTTCCATGAGCGTGATCGACAGTATCGCTGACAAGAAAATCGTTCACAAGAACAAGGCAGCCCGTCACAAGAGCCGGTTGTCGAATGCTGTCAAAAGCATGGCCTGAGCGTTAAACGCATCATGAAAAACGCCGCGTACGCGGCGTTTTTCATTTCAGGCTACCGAACCCATTTCGCTAGTCGGCGTTTTCAGTCAGGAGTTCGTTGGTCCTGGCAAAACCCAGCAAGAAACGATAGGCCTCGGGATCGTTTATCTTGAGTTGCTTGTCCACGCTCACGCACTGGATACCGTCCAGCGTGATGGGTTGCACATGGGGTGAAAAATGGGTGCGATGGTTGGGATCCACTATCGCGAATGCACCCGCAAGTCGATCAGCCCAGTCGCTCGGCCGGAATTTGGCGCCCTTGGAGGTGATACCTCGAATAATAAATGGGGCGTGGGCGCTGGCAACATCCATAGGTAAGGCGGGCTTGTTTTTGGGTTGCGGGAGTTTAGCACGCAACAAAACTAGGCCTAGCGAGATGACTGCTTGCGTGAGTCCGGGGTTTTGATGATACTGGCGCAGACTTACCTGACTAAATCAGTCAACAATACTTATCAAGCAATAAATGGAGAGGGCCATGAACAATCCACTGGATTCACTATGGGGCACCGTCATTGCCGGCATTGTGCTTACAGCCGTCCTGTACGTCTTTGCCAGAAATTTCCTGGGTTAAGGGGGAACAATGGAACATATTGATTTGATTTCTGCATTGTCCCGCTGGATCCATTTCATGGCGGGGGTCATGTGGATTGGTTTGCTGTATTACTTCAATTTCGTGCAGGTGGCCGCGCTTAAAAATGCGGGCGCCGACGGTACCGCAGGGGGGATTACCAAGCATGTCGCGCCGCGCGCCTTGCTGTTTTTCCGCTGGTCGGCTCTGATAACCTGGTTTGCCGGTGCCGCTCTGTTGGGCCCCCATTTCGTGGATGCGTTCATGCTGCGCAACGGCATGGGCCCCATCGGAATTGGCGCCTGGCTGGGTACCATCATGCTGTTTAACGTGTGGGTTCTGATCTGGCCGAACCAGAAGCGGGTCCTGGGCATGGTGACTGCCAGCGAGGATGAGAAAAGAAAGGCGCGTAGGGTGGCCTTCCTGGCATCGCGCACCAATACGATGCTGTCGATCCCCATGCTGTTCTTCATGGCCACGGGGATGTCTCACTCGGCACTTTTCAGCCTATAATCAAGGCGCTGCATGACAAGTACGGCGGTTTAGGCCGCCGTTTTCTATTTCGCTGTTTGTATATCCATACAGCACCTATTTCAGGACAGCCTGGTTGAGGACTGCCATGACAACACATTTGATGAATACTTATGCACGCCAGCCGGTTGCTTTCGTGCGCGGCGAAGGCGCTTACCTGTGGGACGAATCCGGCAAGCGCTATCTGGACGCGGTCGCGGGCGTGGCGGTGAACGGGCTGGGCCATGCCCACCCCAAACTGGTGAAAGCCATCAGCGAGCAAGCTGCGACCTTGATCCACACCTCCAACCTGTATCGCATACCAAAACAGGAAGAACTGGCCGACCGCCTGTGTGCGCTGTCGGGCATGGACAAGGCCTTTTTCTGCAATTCGGGCTGTGAAGCCAATGAGGCGGCGATCAAACTGGCGCGACTGTATGGGCATGGCAAGGGTGTCGAAGTGCCGACCATCATCGTGATGGAAAAGTCGTTTCACGGCCGCACCATGGCAACACTGACCGCGTCCGGTAATCGCAAGATCCAGGCAGGGTTCGAGCCGCTGCTGTCGGGTTTTGCACGCGTGCCGTTCAATGATATCGAAGCAATTCGTCAGGTGGCAGAGCACAACAAGAGCGTGGTTGCGGTGCTGCTTGAAGTGGTGCAGGGCGAAGGCGGGATCAACATGCTGGCACCGGAATTTCTTGCCGAATTGCGGCAGATTTGCGATACCCACGGCTGGCTGTTGATGTTGGATGAAGTGCAGACCGGCATTGCTCGTACCGGCACCTGGTTCGGCTTCCAGCATTCTGGTGTGATGCCTGACGTCATCGCCCTGGCCAAGGGCCTGGGTTCGGGCATGCCGATCGGCGCGTGCCTGGCGCGCGGTGCTGCGGCTGATGCGTTCCAGCCGGGCAACCATGGTTCGACTTTCGGCGGCAATCCGCTGGCCTGTGCGGTTGCCCTTGCAACACTGGCGACCATTGAAGAAGATAATCTCCTGGAAAATGTGCGCGTGCGTGGCGAGGCGATTCGCAATGGCTTGCAGCAGGCACTGGCCAGTTTGCCGGGTGTGGTGGAGATTCGTGGCGAAGGCATGATGATCGGCATCGAACTCGATCGTCCGTGTGCCGAACTGGTGGCCGTGGCGCGCGATGCCGGAGTGCTGATCAATGTCACCGCCGACAAGGTGATCCGTCTGGTGCCGCCGCTGATTTACGGCGATGCCGAAGTCAATGTGCTGGTCGCGGCCGTATCCAGCGTGGTTAAAAACTATTTGCAGCAGGCGGCGTGATGCTGAGACACTTTCTGCAATTCAAGGACCTGTCGCGCGACGAGCTGTTGTATCTGTTCGAGCGTACGCGTGTGATCAAGGCGCGCTTCAAGCGTTATCAGCCGTATCACCCGCTGACCGATCGCACGCTGGCGATGATTTTCGAGAAAAGCTCGACCCGCACCCGCCTCTCGTTCGAGGCAGGCATGCACCAGCTCGGTGGCTCGGCCATCTATCTCAATACGCGTGATACCCAGCTTGGGCGTGGCGAGCCGGTGGAAGACGCAGGCGAGGTGATTTCGCGCATGGTTGATATCGTGATGATCCGCACCTTCGAGCAGGAAATCATCGAGCGCTTTGCCGCGCACTCGCGCGTGCCGGTGATCAACGGGCTCACCAACGAATATCACCCGTGCCAGATTCTGGCCGACATTTTCACCTTCATCGAGCATCACGGCTCGATCCATGGCAAGACGGTGTCGTGGATTGGTGACTCCAACAACATGTGCAATACCTGGCTGCAGGCAGCCGAAGTGCTTGATTTCAACGTGCATGTGTCGACTCCGCCCGGCTACGAAGTCGAGCCGGAACGCGCCGGCCTGTATGGCACCGACCATTTCGAAAGCTTTGTCGATCCGATGGATGCCTGTCGCGGCGCCGATCTGGTGACCACCGACGTGTGGACCAGCATGGGCTGGGAAGCCGAGAACGATGAGCGCCTGAAAGACTTTGCCGACTGGCAGGTCGATGCCGAGATGATGGGGGTGGCGAAATCCGATGCTGTTTTCATGCATTGTTTGCCGGCGCATCGCGGCGAAGAAGTGACGGCCGAAGTCATCGACGGCAAGCAGTCAGTAGTGTGGGATGAAGCCGAGAACCGTCTGCACGTGCAAAAAGCCTTGATGGAATTCCTGCTGCTCGGCAAAGTGGAAAGCTGAATATGAATATCGCGTACTTCAAGGACATGGATTCACTCTATGTCGAAATCAGCCCCGAAAGTCCGGCGCATACGTGGGAAGCGCACGCGGGCATCGTGCTGAATATGTCCGAAGACGGTCGCGTGGTCGGCATTGAAATAGAGAAGGCCAGCCAGGCCACCAATCTCGATATCCTGAAAATCGGTGGCTTCCCCGGGCAGGTCGAAGTCATCGATACCAACACTTCTGGAACAACTCACTGAATTAAATACTATGAGCAAGATTAAAAAAGTTGTACTGGCCTATTCCGGCGGTCTCGATACCTCGGTCATTCTGAAATGGCTGCAGGATACTTATCAATGCGAGGTGGTGACCTTCACTGCCGACCTCGGGCAGGACGAAGAACTGGAACCCGCGCGTGCCAAGGCGCTGCAGTTCGGCATCAAGCCGGAGCAGATCTACATTGACGATCTGCGCGAGGAATTCGTGCGTGATTTCGTGTTCCCGATGTTCCGCGCCAACACCATTTATGAAGGCGAATACCTGCTCGGCACCTCGATCGCGCGGCCGCTGATCGCCAAGCGCCTGATCGAGATCGTTAACGAAACCGGCGCCGATGCGATTTGCCACGGTGCCACCGGCAAGGGCAATGACCAGGTGCGTTTCGAGCTCGGCGCGTATGCGCTGAAGCCCGGCATCAAGGTGATCGCTCCCTGGCGCGAGTGGGATCTGCTGTCGCGCGAGAAGCTGTTGAATTACGCCGAAACGCACGGCATTCCGATCGACATGAAGCACCGTCAGGGCGGCTCGCCCTACAGCATGGACGCCAACCTGCTGCATATCTCCTACGAAGGCCGCCATCTGGAAGACCCGAATGCCGAGGCTGAAGAAGACATGTGGCGCTGGACCGTTTCGCCGGAAAACGCACCCGATGCAGCCGAGTACATCACACTGGATTTTGCACACGGTGACATCGTGGCGATCAACGGTCAGGCCTTGCGCGCGCATGAAGTACTGGCCAGGCTGAATGAACTCGGCGGCAAGCACGGCATCGGCCGTCTTGACCTGGTGGAAAACCGCTATGTCGGCATGAAGGCGCGCGGCTGCTACGAAACGCCCGGTGGCACCATCATGCTGAAGGCGCACCGCGCCATCGAGTCGATCACGCTGGATCGTGAAGCCGCGCATCTGAAGGATGAACTGATGCCGCGTTACGCGACCATGATTTACAACGGCTACTGGTGGAGTCCTGAGCGGGTTGCGCTGCAGGCGCTGATCGACAACACGCAGCAACACGTCAACGGCACGGTGCGTCTCAAACTGTACAAGGGCAATGTCATGGTAGTGGGACGCGACTCGAAGACCGATTCGCTGTTCGACCCCACGGTGGCCACGTTCGAGGATGACGCCGGTGCGTACGACCAGATCGATGCCAATGGCTTTATCAAACTCAATGCACTGCGTCTGCGGATCGCCGCCAAGCGCAATGCCAGCTAAAATTATTTATAGACAGAGATAAAAGATCAGCATGAGTCAGTTCGACAATGTATCGGTTGTTTCCAAGGCTAACGTGTATTTCGACGGCAAGTGCGTGTCGCATAGCATCACACTGGCCGATGGTGTCAAAAAGTCGGTCGGGGTGATCCTGCCCTCCACGCTGACGTTCAAGACGGGCGCGCCGGAAATCATGGAGTCCGTGGCGGGGACGTGCCGGGTGAAACTGGCTGGCGAGACCGAGTGGAAAACCTACCACGCGGGCGAGTCGTTCAACGTGCCGGCCAACTCCAGTTTCGACATTGAAGTCGGCAGCGAGCCATATCACTACATCTGCCATTTCGGCTAGCCAACCGAAACCCAAAATATGTTTCGGCTGACTAGAAGCCTGGCTTCAATGCTTATCGACCCGACACCCGTGGTACCGGGTCATCGCAGCGGTGCGGTTTGTTGTCGGGTGGCTCAGGCCGTGACGTGTCGGGTCGATAAGGTATGACCACCGTTACCGTCGTCAAGAAGGATGGCCGCATCGCAATTGCGGCGGATACGCTGACGAAGTGGGGCGGCGGCAAGGAGTCGGCCGACTATGTGGCTAACCATGAGAAGATCATTCGTGTGGGCGACAGCTTTGTGGCAATAACGGGTTCGGCAACCTTCAAGCTGATACTGGCGGATTATTTTGCCGGCCTGGAATCGCCGCCTCAATTTGATTCCACGCTGGAAATATTTCGCGTCTGGAATCAGCTGCACGCGGCGCTGAAAGAGCAGTATTACCTGCAGACCGGCGAAGACAAGGAAGAAGACCTGGAATCCTCGCGCATGGATGTGCTGATCGCCAACCCGAAGGGGATATTCGGCGTGGCTGCGCATCGTACGGTGCAGGAATTTTCGCGTTTTTATGCGTATGGCAGCGGCAGTCCGTATGCGTTGGGAGCGATGTATGCTGCTTATCGTGCGCCTTCGCTCGACGCCGAAGCCGTGGCGCGACTGGGGGTGATGGCAGCCGCCGAATTTCATGATGAAACGGGCTTGCCCATTCAATCGTTTGTGATGGACCTGGAGGAATAACATCGTGCCAAGCTTTGACATCGTGTCCGAAGTCGACAAACAGGAAGTTCGCAATGCCATCGATCAGGTCAACAAGGAAGTCTCTACTCGTTTTGATTTTAAGGGATCGGATGCGCGTGTCGAGCAGTCAGACTATGTCCTGACGATTCACGCCGATACCGACTTTCAGCTCGATCAGGTGCAGGACATCCTGGCGCAGAAACTCGCCAAGCGCAGCGTCGATGTGAAATGTCTGGATATTGGTGCGGTCGAAAAAGTGTCGGGCAACAAGGTCAAGCGCAACGTGACAGTGAAAACCGGTGTTGAAATCGAATTGGCAAAAAAGATCGTCAAGTGCATCAAGGACAGCAAGCTGAAAGTCCAGGCCAGCATTCAGGGCGATACCGTGCGCGTATCGGGTGCCAAGCGCGACCTGTTGCAGGACACCATCGCGCTGGTGCGCAAGAGCATTACCGATTTTCCCCTGCAGTATCAGAATTTCCGTGACTGAATGCAGTGTCACGAATAGCCAACTCAGGACACTAGGAGACGCACATGACCAAGGTTCTGGTTCCCCTGGCGGACGGCTGCGAAGAGCTTGAAGCCGTCACCATCATTGATCTGTTGCGTCGTGCCGGCATCGAGGTCGTGACCGCCGGCCTCAAACCGGGAATTGTCTGCGCCAGTCGTGGTGTACAACTGGTGCCCGACCTCGCGCTGGATGTGGCCTTGAAGGATGATTACGACATGGTGGTGCTGCCGGGCGGCATGCCGGGCGCCGCGCATCTGAAAGACGATGCCCGCATTATTGAATTGCTGAAAAAAATGGCGGCAGCCGGTCGATACACCGCCGCCATTTGCGCTGCGCCGATGGTGCTGGCCGAGGCCGGAATTCTCAATGGCAAGCAGGCGACCAGTTATCCCGGTTTTCTGGATGCCATTCCCGATGTGACGCTGAGCTCGGCTGCGGTGGTGCAGGACGGCAAGGTGTTGACCTCGCGCGGACCCGGTACGGCAATGGATTTTGCGCTGGCGCTGGTGGAAGTTCTGGCTGGCATCGACACACGTCAGCAGGTCGAGGCCGCCCTGGTCAGGCCGTAACCGGGCACGGTCATCGTTTTATCGATGGCCCTTTGAGTATCATCAGGCCTTACGTTCAACCATACATCGATCCCGGAGCATGCGATGCAAATACGAGAAATCCTCACCCTCAAGAGTGCAGACATTCACAGCATCGCACCGACCGATTCGGTCGCCAGTGCGGTCGATAAGCTGGTTGGGCTGGGGGTGGGGTCCCTGGTGGTACTGAAAAATGGTGAGATGGTTGGCTTGCTGACCGAGCGCGATGTGGTGAAAGGCATGCTCAAGCAGGGTTGCGACCTCAAGGATGCCGAAGTCAGCACTATCATGCAGACTGAGCCCGTGGTGGCCAGCGCAGACGATTCAGTCGACTATGCGCGCGACGTGATGACCAAGTCGCATATCGGCCACCTGCCGATTCTGGAGGGCGACAAGTTGTTCGGCATCATCTCCTTCCATGACGTGGCCAAGGCCAGCCTCAAGGAAGCCAACTTCGAGAACAGCCTGCTTAAGCGCTACATCAAGCACTGGCCGGAATAAGGCCAGTCATCAGCGGATGGCTTCGATATTGATCGTCTTGTCCAGAATCTGCGGGATGATCAGCGCATAGCCCTGTTGCTGCCAATGTGCCAGCTCGGTGATGGCGTTGGGCACGACTTCAACAAAATCCTGGAAATCCTGTAACACATAGCCATAGTCCTGCGCGGCCTGACCGCAGACCTTGAACGACACGCCGAGCGCCGCGTAGAAGCGCATGCGGTCAACCGCCTCCTGATATCGGGCTTCGTTCCTGGTTGCGACCGTGACAATCTCGGTGCCGTGGATTACCACGACGATATTCAGATCTTCGGGTGAGTAGTTATAGGGTGCTTCCTGCAAGGGATTCACCAACGAGCGCACCCAATACAGGGCGCTGCCGATTTTCTGCGGGTTGTCCAGATAGAACTCGAACAGGACCTTGGCTGGCGCGTAGGGCGTCGCCACCCATTTCCCCGTTGCCTGGGCCGGCATGGCCCACCCCAGCCATAGCAGCATGCATGCGACTGCGATTGATTTCATGGCCGCTCCATGATGATCCTAAGGAGCTTGCTTTATAGGCGTTGCGCAGCGTTGTGCTGGAGTCGTCTGAGTGTTTGAAAAAGCTTGAGCCGGGCGGGATCGAGTTCGCCGCTGGCTGCCGCTTCCTGAAGCCGACAACCGGGTTCGGTCTCGTGCTTGCAGTCACGGAAGCGGCATTGCCCCAGAAAGGGCCGGAATTCGATGAAGGCGTGGGCCAGGGCGCCGGCATCCAGATGCTGCAAGGCAAATTCCTGCAGGCCGGGGGAGTCGATTACAGCCGTATCGGCATCCAGCCGGTGCAGGCGGGTGTGGGTGGTGGTGTGGCGCCCGCTGTCGAGCGCTTCGGAGTATTCGGCGGTCACCATGTTGGCTTCCGGGAACAGCGCATTGATCAGCGTGGATTTACCCATGCCGGACTGGCCGATCAGCAGGGTGGTGTGATTGAGCAGGGCCGGACGTAGCGGCTCCACATCGGTTAATGCGGACAAGGTGATGAGCGGATAGCCGATGCGGGTGAGTAGCCCCAGACGCTCACGCGCGGCGGGTGTTTCCGGCAGGTCGGCCTTGTTGAGAATGAGCAGGCTGGCAATGCCCTGATCTTCGGCAGTCAGAATGCAGCGCTGGACCAGTTCCATCGAGAAACTCGGCCGCGCAGCCACCACCACGGCCAGTTGGGTGACATTGGCTGCTATGGCTTTGGTTTTGAATGCATCGGAGCGGTACAGCAGGCTGGTACGTGGCTCCAGGCTTTCTATCACGCCTTGATCGCCCGTCAGGCGGACGTTGACGATATCGCCGCATACGGCGCGCAGATGACGTCCCTGGATCAGGCACGATACTGGCTCATGTTCGGGAATCTCGACGATGAATCGGCGGCTGAACGCCGCGATGATTCGGCCTTTCAGGGTGTGCGTCAGGACCGGGAGACCCCGTTGGTGGCCGCCTTGACCTGATGCGACAGGCCGAGAATACGGTGTTTGAGCTTTTCGGACAGTCGGGAATAGGGGCCATTCAGCAGTGTTTCGGCTTCGCCCGTGCAGTCAGACTGATGCAGGATGACAACCTCGGCGGCATTCTGATGGAATTTGGCGTGCAGTTCGCGCACTTCTTCGTACGCTGGAAGATTTTCCATGGGTTTGCCTTCGCCATAAATCCATTGGCCCAGCGGGCAGCGGTCATCGAGCTTGATCACTTCCGGATCGAGCTTTTCCTCACTGGTTCCTGCCAGAAACGCGGTCAGGCGCTGCTTCCACATGACGTGCGCGCTAATGATTTCCATCCAGTTCATAGTTATCCCATCCAATAGACCGAGTTATCAGTAGGGGCATAAACGGCTGAAACATGGGAATCTTTAAATCCCGCACCTAGTTATCCATCAGGGTGTCCACCTTGGCGGCGCAGATAAAATCATTTTCCGACAAGCCATCAATGGCGTGGGTCCAATACTCAACCTTGACGGTGTTGTAGCCAACGACAAGGTCGGGATGATGGTCTTCACGATGCGACACCCACATCACGGCATTGGCGAAAGCCTGGGTCTGATAGTGGTTCTTGAACTTGAATTCCTTGGCGATTTTCTTGCCATCGCGCTGCCAGTCTGACAGGCCTTTCAGCAAGGGGGCAATCTGCGCATCGGTCAGCGGAGCGACACCGCCTTCGCAGGGTGCACATTTCTTACGGACGAGTTCTTCAATCACCGTGGTCATGATAGGCCTTACTTGAATTTGTAATACTGCTGGTTGAGATAGGCGGCAACGTGTGCCTCGTCTTCCGGGAACCAGTCTGCACCCGTGTTGGTGTTACAGGCCGAGACCCGGGAGGCCAGTTGTTGCGCGTCCTTGGTCTTGTGGTCGGCACGAGTGTAGACCTTGCTGCCATCGCCGCCAAACATGCGTATATGGCAACTGGTGCAGGTTTTGTCGTGTAGTGCTTTTCCGGTTTTCGGGTCACCTTTGGCAAAGGGCGCCGCATGGACAGTCGTGGCAAGTATGGCCACAGCAAACAGAACAGTTAGGGATTTCATGGCTGACTCCGTGTTTGGATCATCTGATTATGGCTCAATCCCAGCCTTCTGCCACCCCGATACACGCATGGTCTATGCGAAAATACGGATTGTTCAATTCAGGAAAACCTCATGGCGCTCAATCCCACGCATTTACTCTGGCTGGATATGGAGATGACCGGCCTGTCGCCGGAAACCGACTGCATTATCGAACTGGCCATCGTTGTCACCGACGCCGATCTGAATACCGTGGCCGAAGGCCCGGTGCTGGTGGTGCATCAGCCTGACGAGGTGATGAATGCGATGGACAACTGGAACAAGGGCACGCACGGCAAATCGGGCCTGATCGACCGCGTCAAGGCTTCGCAGTTGAACGAAGCCATGGCCGAAGCGCAGATGCTGGAATTCGTGAAGCAGCACGTTCCCGCCAAGACTTCACCGATGTGCGGCAACTCCATTTGCCAGGACCGCCGCTTCATGGCGCGCTGCATGCCGCAACTGGAATCTTTCTTTCACTATCGCAACCTCGATGTGAGCACCCTGAAGGAACTGGCCAAGCGCTGGCGGCCCGGCTTGTCGGAAACCTTCAAGAAATCCAACAAGCATGAAGCACTGGCCGATATTTACGAATCCATCGACGAATTGAAATTCTATCGCGAGCACTTCATCCGCCCGGCATAACAATCGGCCGCTTCCGATGGCATCTGATCAGATGCCATCTCCCCAGGTGCGACCAAGCTGTTCAGAGTTTTTCAAGAACACGCATTCGCAGCTGCTTGTATTCGTCTTCACTGATCAAGCCCTTTTTATGCAGGGACTCAATTCGTTCCAGGCGTTCGCTGGGCTGATCCCCGGATGCCGCATCGGCATTGGGTGTTTTTCCCATCGGCTGGATGGCAGCCGCTTTGTAGTTGGGGTCGCACTTCAGCTTGGCGTGCACGTCTTTCGACAGCACTAAATCGTTCACCTCGGTCGACCAGGTTTCGCACCCAGCCTTCTTCAGCGCCAGCTTGCCCGTGTAACGGTAGGAAAACCCCACAAACCTGGAGCGGAAATGGCTGGCCGGTGCGATTTGCAGCGGGGTGGCGCCTATCTCGGTGCCGTCAGCGTAGACCGCTGCGCCGATCGGTTCAGACGTGATCTTGATGCGGCCGGTTTGGCTCTCGGTGAGGCTGCCCGAACCGGCACAGCCGGCGAGCGTTGCCGTGACAGCCAGCACACTCAGCCAGTGCATGCGTGTGGAATGAAACAGAAACATGATGTGCCTTTCAGGAAATGGATCGACAGGGTTTGCAAAAAAAAACCACCCGTTGAGCGGGTGGGAGAAGGTAAACAAGAAGCGCAAAACGCTGGAATCAGAAAATCGCCGTCAACTGAACGCCGACCTTGTCACCCACACCCGTCAAGTTCTTGTTGGCGTTTGTGCAAGGGGTTCCTGCGACGACGCACTCGAAGTCACGGATTTCGTAGTTGACCGTGATACGGGTCTTGGGATTGAAGTGATACTGCATACCCAGGGTCAGTTTGTCGAATTGGTGCTCATCGGTATGGCCTTCCAAACGGGTCATGGTGTCGTAGCGCGCATCCAGTTCAAACTTGGTGCCAGGGATGAACCAGCCGCCTTCCACATACCAGGCAGAGGCTTTGGCATCGGCACCATTGGTGCTGGCAAATGTGAAGGTAGGTTTGTCCGGACCGCCCCAGATCACGCCGTCAGCCGTGATGTACTCGGCTGTAACACGGAAGGGTTTCGCCAGGTACTTCACGCCGACACCCGCGCGATTGCGGTCATGGGAAATGGCGTTGGCAGTAGAGTCATTGGTAATATCAAGCAGGCGCGATCCCCACTGTCCCCAGGCGAAAAACTTCAGGCCTTCTGTACGCCCTCCCTTGCCGCCGCCCAATAATTTCTCGGCTGATAGATATAGGTATTTGTCGTACTCGCCATCGCTGTTGCTGAACTCGATGCCATTGCCGTTGCCGATCATCGCGGCATAGGAGACTTCCCAGTCGTTGCCGGCATCGAACGCATCAAATACCTGCACACCGACATCGCGGAAGGCCCCAACTGGGCTATTGAATCCATTCAGGCTGGCACCGCCCTGGAGTTGGGCTTCTGTTGCCGCAGGCAGGTTGGCGCCGCTCTATCCCTGGTTCGGAAAGCGCTCGTTGAGCAGACCGTTTGCGCCCTCGGTAAAGTTGATGTAGTCGAACACATGAATCGCCTGCAGTCCTTCTTCGGACCCAGGGGTCTTGAACAGACCGGCACGAACGCGCGCGCCCGGAATGTAATTCAGGGTGATGCTGGCGTCAGTCAATTTGGCAAAGGCGCCATTTCCATGAGTAATACCGTTGTTGCCCATCTCAAGCAATGCGAAATAGTTGATGCGGCTATCAAGCGGAAAGCCCGTGCCGCGCACGCCGATGCGGGCCCGGTTGATGTTGAATCCATCCTGGGAATCCAGATCCGGCCCCAGCAGCTTGAGGGGGACGTATTGCCCCGTGGCGCTGGCATCGCTGAAGTCCTGTTGATACTGGGCCTGGATAAATCCCCATACATTGGCGCGTGTGTTGGCACCCGGGTCCTCGGTTCCCTGCAGCATCAGCCAGTTGGCGGCATGGGCCGTGCCCACTCCAGTGAACGCTACGGCGCAGGCCGCGCTGATCAGCGCGCGATTGAATTGTTTCTTGTCTCCCAATTTGTGTCTCCTTGAAAAGTTATCTGATAAATGAAACAGGGTTGTTGCCGATGAAAGCTGGCAATGAGATGAAGTAAGGGGTATCAGGGCTTGACGTAGATGTAGCCTTGCTTGACCAACTCACCGATGCGCACAATTCCGCCGGCGACGACCCTGGCGTTCGGATTGATCTTCGGTTCCTCGCCCAGCAGCTTGGTCATGCCCTTGATCGTGTTGCCACATGCGGCAAATTTCACGCCACTCTGCGACAGTGAGTCGATGCGCTGGGCGTTCACGTTCTCGGCAAACATCAGACGCAGCCCGGGGCCGTAGGCCACAATTTCCACTTCCACCTGGCCGGGCGGATAGGCTTCAAGCAGGTTGCTGGCATTGTTGAGAATGAGTTCCTGTTTGGACAGATCCATGTCGCTGATGTGAAGCATGTATTTGTAATCAGCAAACGAAGGCTCGGCTGACAGGGCGGGTGCGGTGCCTGTTACCAGAAAAATGTGCAGGCAGAAGCAAGCATGTGCCGAAAAAAATGGGCACGATTGGTCTCCAGACAAGGGTGATGGGCGAACGGGGAGAGAGAGGAGCCACAGGCCGCCACTCGGTTAAGTTGTTTTGGCTTTATTCGGGAGTCAGGGCCAACCCTGTTTCAGGGCAGGCCCGCTGTGCAGCTGGAAACCTGCTTAGGGTTTCAGGTAGACGTAGCCTTCCTGGGCCTGCAGTTTGCCGATTTCGGCCACACCCGACGGTACAACGGTTGCCTCTTCCACCACGTCGCTGGCGTCCAGCTTGCGTGACTTCAGGGTGTTGTTGCAGACGCGGAAGTCGACGCCTTTGCTCTTCAAGGTCTGCACCCCTATTTCATAGGGATTGCCGTTAGCATCTTCGGCTCCTTTCAGCAGGAAATCGATGCCTTTGCCGTGGGTCACCACGACGATCTTGGCGTCAGGCGCAGCGTTAAGGTGGTTGTTCACGTTGTTCAGGGCAACGCGGGCGTTGGCGGAATCGTTGACGTGGTACACCACTTTTTCTTCTGCGGCGCTGGCGGCCATGGGTGCGGTTGCCAGAAGCAGGGCGGCTAGGAACGGGGTGAAAATACGGGTCATGGTGGTCTCCTGATTGATATTGGATAAACTGGCCTAATGAAAATAAGCCTATTGATAAGACGCATTGCATGGGACGCTTATTCCATTCCGGCAGGTGATTCTTTATGGAATAAACGAACCACCCACCCCGTCTTATTCACATGACCCTGATCAGCCACTTCCTGTTTGGCCCGTTTCGTCCCGGCATCGAAGCGTTGCGCCCGGTGCTGTACCGCATCGCCTATTCCTGGTGCCACGATGCGGCGCTGGCGGATGATCTGGTACAGGACACCCTGTCCAAAGCCTGGACGCGTCGTGCCCAGCTGCGAGACGAGGGCGCCATGAAATCCTGGCTGGTATCGATCCTGAACCACTGCTGGCTTGATCATTTGCGTGGCCGGCATGACTTTGAGGATCTGGATGACTGGCAGGACACGCTTGAGTCCGGTGCCGATACCCCTGAGGCAAGTTGTGGCCGCGAGCAGGTGATTGCCTGCGTGCGTTCAGCCGTGGCACGACTGCCGCTGGGACAGCGCCAGGTGCTGACCCTGGTTGATCTGGAGGAGTTTGGTTATGCCGAAGTGGCTGGAATTTTGAGTATTCCGGTTGGCACGGTCATGAGCCGCTTGTCGCGTGCACGCGCAAGCCTTAAAACGTATTTGCTGGATACTGCAATGCAGCAGCCCGCGGCACAGCCGCAGCTGAGGAGCGTGAAATGAACCCCATTGTTTCGGATGAAACCCTGCATGCCTTTATTGATGGCGAGCTTGACGTGGCCGAGAGCGAGCGGCTGATTGCGCAGATGCGCGAGGACAAGGATCTGGCGCAACGGGTATGTGCCCTGCGCAGCCTGCAAAGCATGGTGCAGCTGGCTTATGTCGAACCACCTGTTGCCAAAAACCGCCAGTCCCCTGCTGCACCACGACGCCAGTTGATGCAGCGTAGCGCTTTGGGCGGACTGATGCTGATATTGGGCCTGGGCGGAGGCTGGATTCTGCGCGGCGCCGAGCCTCCTGCAACGGCGGTTTTGCCTGCTGCCGTCGGCAGTGGTTACCAGGTGGTCAGTCTGGCACGTGAGGCTGATCCGAATCGGGTGATGCTGCATCTCGACAGTGAAGCCCCCAGCAAGATGCTGGCCGTGCTGGATCAGGCCGAGCGTTTGCTTGAAGAGGCGGAACAGCAGGGGCGAACCATGCAGCTCGAAGTCATCGCCAACAGCCGTGGCATCAAGCTGTTGCGTTCAGGACATAGCCCTTATGCAGAACGCATGGCGCGCATGAAGCTGCGTCACGCCAACCTGAGTTGGGTGGCATGTGGTCAGTCGATTGCGCGTCTCAAGGGCGAGGGCGAGCAGGTGATTCTGTTGCCCGCAACGCAGACCGCACCGACTGCCATCAGCGAAATTGTTACGCGACTCCAGCAAGGCTGGACCTATGTCCGGGTTTGACCGTGTTGCCGCTTTTACTTTACTGCTGCTGATTTGCTTGCCGCCTGCTGCTGCAGGCGCAACCGGGCCGACCAATCAACTGGCCGGCCATCCTTCACCCTATCTGGCTCTGCATGGACACGATCCGGTGGCCTGGCAGGAATGGAATGCGGACACCATTGCCCGCGCCCGGCGCGAGAACAAACTGTTGTTTGTGTCGGTGGGCTATTTTGCATGTCACTGGTGTCACGTCATGCAGCGCGAAAGCTACAAAAATGCGCAGATCGCTGCACTGCTCAACCGCGATTTCATACCGGTCAAGGTCGACCGTGAACTCAACAACGGCCTGGACGAGGCCCTGCAAACCTTCTCGGCACAACTTAACGGCGTGGCGGGCTGGCCGCTGAATGCCTTCGTCACCCCCGAGGGCTACCCGGCATTTGTCGTGCTGTATGCGCCGCCGGATGATTTTCAAAAATTGCTTACCCATCTGTCCGGACGCTGGTCGTCGGATCAGGCCGCTATCCGGCGCCTGGCCCGGCAGATTGCGCCACCGCCAGCCAGTCAGCCATCGAGTGCACCGCTCACGGCCAGGCGTGGGGTGCGTGTCGGGCAGCAATTCATGGCAGGTGTCTGGCAGGAAGCCGACATGTTGTATGGTGGTTTAGGCCAGGTCGGCAAATTTCCCATGGCGCCCCAATTGCATGTCTTGCTGCAACGGCAGGCGCAGCACCCGGATGTGAAACTAGCCGGATTCTTGCGTCTGACCTTCGACCAGATGGCCGCGCGCGGACTGCGCGATCACATCGGCGGCGGGTTCTTTCGCTACACCGTCGATCCCGGCTGGGAGACGCCGCATTTCGAAAAGATGCTGTACGACAACGCGCACCTGGCCATGCTGTATCTGCGTGCCGCAACGGTGTTGCGCCAGCCGCGTTACCGCGAGATTGCGCGCAGCACGCTCGATTTCATGCAGGACGAATTGCTGGACGCCAGCGGCGGCTTCACCAGCAGCACGTCGGCGGTGGATGGAGCGGGGCGGGAAGGCGCCACGTATTTATGGGAACCCGACGAGTTGAAACAGCAGCTGCCGCCCGAGACCTATGCCGCGGTACGACGGGTGTGGCGGCTTGATGCGCCGCGTCATTTTGACGAAGGCTACCTGCCTGCCGAATACCGGACGCCGACAGCAAGCGAGCGTCAACTGCTGGCCGATGCTGTGCGCATTTTGTACCCGTTGCGCCAGGTCCGCAGCCTGCCCAGGGACGACAAGATGAATGCCGGCCTGAATGGCCTGGCCTTGTCGGCATTCAGTCAGGCCATCCAGCTCGATCCGGTCTATCGATCCCGTGCTGACCGGCTGCAGCGCTTTCTGCTGACGCAACTGGCCCGGGAAGGACGCTTGATGAAGTCGATGGCGCGCGGTCAGGTGCTGCCGCATGCCGAACTGGAGGATTACGCTTATGTCGTGCAGGGTCTGCTCGACCACGCCGAGGCCACCGGCAACAGGCAATCGCGCGCACGCGCATTGCAATTCGCCCGCACGGCGTGGCAATCGTTTCACAGTGAACAGGGCTGGAAGCGTGAAGCACAGCCCCTGCTGGCCACCCTGCAGGCCGAGCCGGCGTTGGCCGATGGTGCACTGTATTCGCCATCCGACGTGCTGATTCTGGCCAGCCTGCGCTTGCAGGATCCCGTATTGAACCGGTTGGCGCGTACGGCTGCCCGCTGGAATCTGCCGGCGATGGAGTTGGATACCTATGTTTATCCTAGCCGGGTGCGCGTACTAACGACGATATCCCCGGACTAGGGCCTGCCGCCTGCCGGGGCGGCGGAACGTCTGAATGTCATGCACTACATCCTGGCTTGGTGCTCGCCTTAATTAAGATCGGGTTCCTGCGACGGTTCCAGTGCACGCTGTATGGGGCGCCGTCCCACCTGTATCTTCAGGTCCAGCACGTGTTGCTTGCGCGCCACCTTGAGTTGAGCCTCAACGCCCGGCTTCAGTTCGGCAATTAAATTGAGCAGCGAAGCCGAGTCGGACACGGTTTTGCCGTTGACCGCCAGCAGGATGTCGCCCGGGCGAACGCCGCCCGCGTTGGCCGGCCCGCCTTTCAATACACCCGCAATCAAGGCGCCTTCGGCATTCTTCAGATTGAAAGACTCAGCCAGTTCGGGCGTCAAATCCTGCACTTCGACACCGACCCAGCCGCGCGTCACACTGCCGGATTTGATGATCTGTTCCATCACCTGGCGTGCAATGCTGACGGGAATGGCGAAGCCGATGCCCTGCGATCCGCCGGTGCGTGAATAAATGGCGCTATTTACCCCGACCAGATTGCCACTGGAATCAACCAGTGCGCCGCCCGAGTTGCCCGGGTTGATGGCCGCATCGGTCTGGATGAAGTTTTCGAAGGTGTTGATGCCGAGATGGGTGCGCCCCAGGGCGCTGACAATGCCTGCGGTCACGGTTTGGCCCACACCAAACGGGTTGCCGATGGCCAGCACCCAGTCGCCCACCTTGATGCTGTCGGGTTGGGCAAAGGTAATGGCAGGAAGAGTGTCCGCATCAATTTTCAGGACAGCCAGATCCGTCTCGGGATCAGCGCCAACCACGCGGGCAGGCAGTGTTCTGCCATCCGCCAGGGCCACCTGGATTTCATCGGCTGCCTCGACTACATGATGGTTGGTGAGGATGTAGCCATTCGCGCTGACGATGACACCTGAACCCAGGTTGGATGCCTGGCGTGGGCGCGCATCCTGCCGGTCACCGAAAAAATAGCGAAAAATCGGATCCTGCATGGCCGGGTGGGCCGGATTCCGGATTTTTTGTTGAGTAAACACGTTGACTACGGTCGGAATGACCTTGTTTGCCGCCGGGGCAAACGAGTCGGGCGGGGCGTGTCCGACGGATGCGGGCTGGTGGGCCTGCTTGATGGTGAGATTTTGTGGCTGCGGTTGCCAGCGCAGCAGGTCGGGTTTGAATAAAGTAATGATGAACAGCACGCCAAGGGCTACTGTCGTAGATTGTGCGAAGAGCAACCAGAATTTGCGCATATTCATTAAATTCAGAGACTTGGCGTGATTTTTCAACGGGGTAATTATAGCTCAGGGCAGGGCTCACATTACGACATTCGCAATGTGGGCTTCCGCCGAGGGGGGCAAATTGGTTAGAATGCCGGTTTTATTGCAACTCGTTCGGGTTAAGTAAACATGGGCCAGGAAGCTAATGGGCAAAAAGTGGACACTAGTAAGCGAAAATTCTTGATCGCTGCGACCAGTGCTGTCGGTGGGGTTGCGGCGGCGGGGGTCGCTGTGCCACTGTTGATGAGCATGATGCCGAGTGCGCGGGCCAAAGCGGCTGGCGCACCGGTGGAAGTGGATATCAGCAAGGTTGAGCCGGGTATGCTGTTGACGGTTGAGTGGCGCGGCAAACCGGTGTGGATTGTCAATCGCACCAAGGAAATGCTTGATGGACTGCCCAAGATCGACGGCCAGTTGACCGATCCCAACAGCGAACAGCCTCAGCAGCCTGAGTACTGCAAGAATGCCACGCGTTCGATCAAGCCGGAATATCTGGTTGCAGTCGGGATCTGTACCCACCTTGGCTGCTCGCCTTCCGAAAAGCTCAAATCGGGTACTGACAGCGGATTGGGTGCTGACTGGCCGGGCGGTTTCTTCTGCCCCTGCCATGGCTCGCGTTTTGACCTCGCTGCCCGTGTATACAAGAACGTACCGGCCCCGACTAATCTGGTGATTCCGCCTCATCAATACCTCAGCGACACCAGGTTGCTGATCGGTGTAGACACAAAAGGAGCTTAAATAATGTCTGCCCTGCAAAAAATGATGGGTTGGGTCGATGACCGATTCCCGCTCACCGCAACCTACAAGGCACACCTGTCCGAGTACTACGCGCCGAAAAACTTCAACTTCTGGTACTTCTTCGGTTCACTGGCGCTGCTGGTGCTGGTGCTGCAGATCGTGACCGGCATTTTCCTGACCATGAACTACAAGCCGGATGCAGAACTTGCTTTTGCTTCCGTCGAGTACATCATGCGTGACGTCGAGTGGGGCTGGCTGATCCGTTACATGCACTCCACCGGTGCGTCGCTGTTCTTCGTCGTGGTCTATCTGCACATGTTCCGTGGCCTAATGTACGGCTCGTATCGCAAGCCACGCGAACTGATCTGGATTTTCGGCGTGCTGATCTATCTGGCGCTGATGGCCGAAGCCTTCCTTGGCTACCTGTTGCCGTGGGGTCAGATGTCGTTCTGGGGTGCGCAGGTGATCGTCAACCTGTTCGCCGCCGTGCCGTTCATCGGTGAAGACCTGTCGATCTGGATTCGCGGCGACTACGTGATTTCGGACGCCACGCTGAACCGCTTCTTCGCCTTCCACGTCATCGCCCTGCCGCTGGTGCTGCTCGGACTGGTGGTGGTGCACCTGGTGGCGCTGCATGAAGTCGGCTCCAACAATCCGGACGGCGTTGAAATCAAAAAGCACAAGGATCCGGTCACGCACATTCCGCTCGATGGCATTCCCTTCCACCCGTACTACACGGTGAAGGACATCGTCGGCGTGATTGTCTTCCTGATGGTGTTCTCGGCGATCGTGTTCTTCGGTCCGGAAATGGGCGGCTACTTCCTTGAAGCCAACAACTTCATTCCAGCCGATCCGCTGAAGACCCCGCTGCACATTGCGCCGCTGTGGTATTTCACCCCGTTCTACGCGATTCTGCGTGCAGTGCCGCCGATGTTCGGCTCGCAGTTCCCTGGCGTAATTGCGATGGGCATGTCGATCGTGCTGATGTTCTTCCTGCCCTGGCTGGATCGAGGCAAGGTCAAGTCGATCCGCTATCGTGGCCCGATCTACAAGATCATGCTGGCGCTGTTCATCGTGTCCTTCATTGGTCTCGGCTACCTCGGTCTGCTGCCATCCACGCCGCTGCTGACGATCGCAGCCCAGGTTTTCTCGGTGATCTACTTCCTGTTTTTCCTGTTGATGCCCTGGTATACCTCGATTGATAAAACCAAACCGGAACCGGAAAGGGTGACTGGCTAAATGAAACGCTTGAAGAATTTTCTTTTCCTGCTGGCGGCAGCCCCCGTCCTGGCTTTTGCATCCGGTGCCGACATCCATCTGGACAAGGCTCCGATCAATCTGGCTGACCAGGAGTCGCTGCAACGCGGCGCCCGCATGTTCGTGAACCACTGCCTGAACTGTCATAGTGCCGGCTACATGCGTTACTCACGCTTGCAGGATCTGGGGTTGACCGAAGACCAGATCAAGGAGAACCTGCTGTTCGCTGCAGAAAAGCCGGGTGAAACCATGAAGGTCGGCATGACCAAGGCAGACGGCAAGGCCTGGTTCGGCGCAACCCCGCCAGACCTCAGCGTGGTCTCACGCTCACGCGGCGCCGACTGGCTCTACACCTACCTGCGCAGCTTCTATCGCGACGACACCCGCGCCACGGGCTGGAACAACACCGTGTTCGACAAGGTCGGCATGCCGCACGTGCTGTGGGACCTGCAGGGCGAAATGGTGCCGGTCTACAAGAAAGAGGGCGAGCATGAAGTGCTCGAGCGCCTTGAGCTGGCCAAGCCGGGCAGTGTGACGCTTGCCGAATACGATGCCATGGTCGGCGATCTGGTCAACTACCTGGAGTGGATGGGGGAACCGGCCCAACTTCAGCGCAAGCAACTTGGGATCATCGTTCTGGCTTTCCTGGCGTTCTTCTTTGTGGTGGCTTACTACCTGAAGAAAGAGTTCTGGAAAGACATTCACTGAACCCGTCATGCCGTTTAGCCAACAGCCGGACTGTGTCCGGCTGTTGGCGTTTAAAGCACTAATACAGTCACACCTTAGGGAGCCCCGCCATGATGACCTTGTATTCCGGCAGTACCTGCCCATACAGCCACCGCTGTCGTATCGTTCTGTTCGAAAAGGACATGGACTTCGAAGTGATCGATGTGGATATGCACAACAAGCCGGAAGAAGTTGCCAGCATCAGCCCCAGCGGCAAGATGCCGGTGCTGGTTGAGCGTGATCTGATCCTGACTGAATCCAACATCATCAATGAATACATCGATGAGCGGTTTCCGCATCCGCAACTGATGCCGCCCGATCCCGTCATGCGCGCCCGCGCACGATTGGTGCTGTTCAATTTCGAGCACGACCTGTTTACGCATGTGAACACGCTGGAGCACAGCCTGGGCAAGGCCTCGGACAAGGCGCGCCAGGAAATCCGCGACAGTCTGTCGCAGCTGTCGCCCATCCTGACCAAGCAGAAATACCTGATGAACGACGAGTTCTCCATGCTCGACGTGGCGATTGCCCCGTTGCTGTGGCGCCTCGAGCATTACGGGGTAGAACTGCCCAAGATCGCGGCACCCGTGCTCAAGTACCGTGAGCGTTTGTTCAGCCGTCCGGCCTTCATCAGTGCGCTGACCCCGACCGAAAAGGCGTTGCGCAAGTAAGGACCAGGCACGTGGCCGAGATTTCAACCAAGCCGTATTTGATCCGTGCGCTGTACGAATGGTGCGCGGATTCGGGCTACACCCCGCAGCTTCTGGTTGCGGTCGATGGCCGCACGCGTGTCCCGCCTGGTTTCGTCAAGGATGGCCAGATTGTGTTGAACATCAGTGCCGGGGCGACACGCAACCTCACGCTGGAAAACGACTGGATCCAGTTTTCCGCGCGCTTTGGCGGGGTGTCGCACGAGATCTCCGTTCCAGTCGATTGCGTAGCTGCCATTTTTGCCCGTGAAAATGGACAGGGTTTGCATTTCGAGCCAGTCGACTCGGAGTCGGATGACTCGAGCGAGGCATCCAGCGAAACCTTGCCTCCACCCGACGACGCGCCCACCCCACCGAGGGGCAAGCCTTCACTTAAAGTCGTCAAGTAACTGACGATCCGTTACCTAGTCTCGTTATAATATCGCCCGTCGCCGCCTTAGCTCAGGGGTAGAGCAACCGCCTTGTAAGCGGTAGGTCGTCAGTTCGATTCCGACAGGCGGCACCACAGACATGACAAAACCCGCATCCAGCAATGGATTGCGGGTTTTTTATTGCAGGCGGTTCGCGATGAGGCGGGGCGCTTGCTACTCGATCCCCAATCGTTCCAGCCGGTAGCGCAGGCTGCGGAACGTGACGCCGAGTACGCGTGCGGCTGCGGTTTTGTTGTGGCGTGTTTGTTCGAGCGCTTCGAGAATGGCGGCGCGTTCGACCTGGTCGAGGTAATCCTGCAAGGGGAACTTGCTGCCGGGCTGGTCGCTGCTTGCAGCCAGGGCAGGGGTCAGATTAAGGTCGTCAGAGGTGATGTGCTGGTCTTCGCACAGAGCCAATGCGCGTTCCAGTGTGTTTTCGAGTTCACGCACATTGCCAGGAAAGGCGTAGGTACAAAGTGACTTTTCGGCGTCGCGGTCCAGTTTGACCTGGCTTCCGCCCAGCTTTCCGAGCAGGAACCGGGCCATTTCCGGAATGTCTTCTATGCGGTCTCGCAGGCTGGGCATGACGAGATCGATGACGTTGAGGCGGTAATATAAGTCCTGCCGGAATTTTCCTGTCTCGACCAGCGTGGCAAGGTTCTGATGGGTTGCGCTGATGATGCGGACGTCGATGGGTTCTTCCTGAGTGGCCCCCACTTTGCGTACTTTCTTTTCCTGCAGCACGCGCAGCAATTTGACCTGCATGGACAGCGGCAGGTCGGCGACTTCGTCCAGAAACAGCGTGCCGCCATCGGCAGCCTGGAAGAATCCATTGCGATCGGCATCGGCCCCGGTGAATGCGCCTTTGCGGTAGCCGAAAAACTCGCTTTCCATCAGTGTTTCGGGAATGGCGCCGCAATTGACCGCAACAAAAGGCTTGTCGGCCCGGCTTCCCAACTGGTGGATCAGGCGTGCGGCCAGTTCCTTGCCGCTGCCGGATTCGCCGGCGATATGGACCGGGGCCTGGGTGCGTGCAAGCTTGGCGATGCGCGTGCGGATGTCCTGCATGACCGCGGATTGGCCAATCAGGTTTTGCGTGACGTCGCCTGGTTGCGCAGCGTCCGGGATCTTGAGCGCCGATTTGATCAGCGCGCGCAGCTGGTCGAGCGCAACTGGTTTGGCCAGGTAATCGAATGCGCCCGCCTTGAGCGCGGCGACAGCGTTGCCGGCGTTGCCATAAGCCGTAATCACGGCGACCGGCACCGGCCGCGGCAAGGCGCTGGCGCAGGCCACGACCTCCAGGCCTTCGCCATCGGTCAATCGCATGTCGGTAAGACATAAATCGTATGGGGTTTTGGTCAGGCATTCCCGGGCTTCGGCCACGTTGACTGCCCGATCGGTTTCCAGGCCCATTTTGACCAGGGTCAATTCCATCAGATCAAGCAGATCGGGCTCGTCGTCTACCAGCAGAATGCGGGGGCTGGCCGTCATGGCGTGGCCTTGCCGTGAATGCTGAGGCGAAAGCGTGCGCCGCCAGCACCGGGCAGATAAGCCAGTTCGGCGTGGTTGGCTTCAGCCAGTTCGCGGGCCAGGAACAGACCCAGCCCGGTGCCTTGCGCATCGGTCGTGAAAAAGGGTTCGAATAGCTTGTCCTGGTGCTCAGGGGCCACGCCGGTGCCATCGTCCTGGATGTCGAGTTGTGCGGTACTTCCCTGCATCTGTGCATTGAGCTGGATGCTGCCTGTTTGCTTGTGGCAGAAACGCCAGGCATTGCGCAGCAGATTCCAGATGATCTGGCGCAGGTGATCGGGGTCGAATTGAAAATGCAGGGTGTCGGGCATGTTGATTATGACGGCGTCCGCCGGGATTTCTTCAGTCTGCCGGAGTTCGTCGATCAGGGTCGTGAGCATTGCAGCATCGAAACTGACCGGTTTGAGACGGTCGCGCCGATTGAGCGTCAGCACTTCTTCAACCAGGCGATCGAGTCGTCGTGAATTATTTTCAATGATGTCGGCCAGCTTGAGATGGGCGGGATCGTGCATCTCTTCACGCAGCAGTTGCGCGGCGTGGCTGATTGCCGAAAGCGGATTGCGGATTTCATGGGCAATGTTGGCGGTAAGTCGCCCGAGTGCCGCCAGTTTGAGGCGCTGCGCCGCTTGCTCGGCTTGCCTTTGATCCTCCAGCACCAGCACCCGGCTGTCGTCCTGCATCGCCAGCGGGATACAGCGCACCCGCAGCTGGGCTGCCGGAGTGCTGAGCGTCGGAGTCGTATACGGCTCGGGCTGTTGCGCGAGGATATCGGCCAGTTCGAGTGAATAGTCCGCCAGCCGGGTAACGCCGGGAATAACTGGCACGGGCATGCCCATCAGCGCCAGTGCGCGTGGGCTGGCATGACGGATGATGCCATCGCCCCGCACCGCCAGCAGGCCATCGGGTGAGTTTTCGATGGCCAGCGCATTAATGCGGTTGAGCAGCGCCAGTTCATCCGCCTGGCTTTGCGCCAGCTTTTCCGAGTGCAGGGCGCGCTGGGTGAGCGCATGCGCCAGCCAGCCAATGGCGAAATACCCTGCGCACAGCAGCCCCACCTGGAAAAAGCTGTCCATTCCCTGGCCGCCGCCGAGAATGCTGAAGCTGTGCTGCAATAACAAGGCGATCGAAGCCATGGCGGCATACAGCAGTGTCAGCCGGCCACTGCCGACCAGCCCGCCCGAGGCAATGGAAATCACCAGCAGCAGCCCCAGGCCATCTGCCAACCGGTCACTGGTGGTCATCAGCAGCATGACAAAGATAATGTCGGCCGTGATGTGGGCGGTGAGCTGGATCTGGAAGCTGGGCCAACGTGCGCGGATACCCAGGACAAAGAACGCCGCAATGACCAGGTAAGCGTAGGCGAAGCCTGAAAAACGCTCACCGGACCCGGCGCGGAACAAATCAGACTCGCTGAAAATCAGGCCGGTAAACGCCAGCGCGACTGCAAGCGTGAGTCGATAAAGATTGAAATAATCGAGACTGCGCCAGTGTGACGCGAAATAAGCCTGCGCGGCAGCGCCGGAGCGTGCGGCTGCCGATGGCCTCATGTGCGGCCGAGTTTCTGGTGCTCAGGCGTGCAGTAGAACTCGCCGCCAGAATAAATCGCTTCGCTGCGCGGCAGATTCACCTTGCAATGCGCGCACTTCACCATATCCTCGACCGATTGCTCGCGAGCCGAGGACGGTGGTTTGTTGAGCGAGCGCTGATAGTTACGGAAAACAGCGTAAACAACCACGCCGACAATAATGAGCAGCAGAATCTTGCCCACAAGGCACTCCAGGAATTGGCATTCCGCATAGCATAGCGCCAAGTGAGCCTTGGGCGCTCAACCCCGGCATATTTGGCGCTGAAAACGAGGGTAGGGTGCCCAATCATGGGCCAATACCAACGCAGTATGGATGTCGGTATTTTTTACAGACCGGTGACCAGCTCTCCAGTGGTGCAGTGGGGGATTATATATTTGTCTTTAAAAAACATATGGTTGTGATGGATGTCATGGGGTCAGGCTTGCGTCTTGCTTGTTAATTGGCACCCGTGATCTATCAGAAAACCAAAAAATGCTGCTATTTCGTAAAGTCCTTATAAGTTTGGGTTTGCTCGTCGTTGCTGGCGTGGCCCAGGCTGCGCCCATCATATTGAATGGCGACCACTTCACCGTTTCATACGATGACGCCCAGGCAGGGATTTATGGCCAGGGCTTGCTGTCGGGCTCGGGCGATGCGCTTTTCTTCACCCCCACCCAGTTCAAGACTTCATCCGGTAGTGGTCCGGCCAGCGTGTCTTCCGCGCTGACGCTTACCTTCACCATCGATTCAGGCTATGCCTTTACCGGTTTGTCCTACTCGGAAAGCGGTGACTATTTCCTGCTCGGCGGCGCAGTTGTCGATGTCGCTGCGAGCGTCAATGCCGTAAATGCAGCCACCCTGGCTTCATCTTCGCTTGCCCTGTCACCCGGCGCGGCTCTCGATGACGTGACGTCTTTTGCCAATTTTCGCACTACGGACTGGTTGCTCTCGGGTAACCTGTCGCTGTTGGGATTGGGTGGGCCGAACATCCTGCAGATCACCTTGGACAACACACTGTATGCCAGCACGCCTAACGCTGGGTATGGATTCATCGAAAAGAAATTCGTTGGCTTGAGCATCGTGACAGAACCGGCTTTGCCGCCGGTTTCGGTGCCTGAACCGACAAGCGGGGCCTTGTTGCTGGTAGGCATGATGGCCGCTCTGCTGGTTGGCCGGCGACGGGTTGTGCATGCATCTGAAACGGGCCAGAGTTTGTAAACACGTATTAAAAGCGTATTGTTTGCGTCAATAAATAGAAATAGCAAAAAACAAAAACACACATAATTTTGATTGAATGAGGCAGGAGGAGATGATGACAATGTTCAAAAAAACCGGTGTTGCAGTATTGGGTTTGTCTGCCGTGTTGCTGAGTGGCAATGCGCTTGCCGAGGATTGGAAGACTCTCACGGGAACCAATGTCACCTATGTATACGACGCTGACGTAACGGGGCTCTACGGCACGCCATTTCTATCCGGTGACAGCCTGGTTTTCACCCCAACCAATTTCAATGCATTATCCGCCGATGGGGGATTCGTACAGACCAGCAGTACCGTCAACGTCAAGGTGTATGCCAATGGAGGCTATACCCTGTCCGCCTTCAACCTCACGGAACTGGGCGATTACTACCTGATTGGAAGTGATGCGGAAGTGGCCGTAGGCGGCCAGATTCGTCTGTTTGATCTGGACAACATTTCGAATCAACTTACCGATCCGATTACAGCGACCGCTCCGTTAACCGTTACGACCACGTTCGGCAATTACCAGACCACCAACTGGCAGGCGAACGCCGCCATTGCCGTGCCTACAAACTGGAGTAGTGGGGTTAACCTGACGATTGAGAATATTCTGCTTGCCCACACCACCCAGGTTGGCAGCGCAGCCTTTGTCGAGAAAAAACTCACCGGTAACTCGGTCGTCATCACACCCGTCCCCGAAGCCGAAACTTACGCCATGATGCTGGCAGGCCTGGGCCTGGTTGGCTTTATGGCACGACGTAGACGTATTGCAGTCTGAACGCTGGCAGCAGTTTTGTCATGACAATGGCCCCCAATGGGGGCCATTGTCATTTAGTTTGCTCAAAACGGAGGCGGACACAAGGCGACACAAGCAGAATGATGGTTTAAGTAGTGCCTGCAATTGCCGATTAATATCCTTGCAGCCTCGATCTGGTACATTTGTTGGATAATGCCTGGTAACTTGAGTGGTGCTAAAAAAGGCCCTCACTAATAAAGAAATAAAGAATACTTCTGCCTGCTGGCGGCCAAAGACCAGGAGCGACACCAAATAAACATATGCGTTTGGATAGATGACTAACCACAACCAGTGGCTGTTTCGGCAGCAGCTTTCCGTTGTTACGCTGACCAAGATTTTGCTCGACCCCTTCGTGGCCGTGCTGGTGCTGATCGGGTGTACGCTTTATTTTGGCGAGCCATTCCGCGGGCCATACCCGATTCTGGCGCTGATCGTCTTTACCCTGACCTTCCCCGGAAAATGGCCGGAAGTCACGTTGCGCTCCTTCTGGAACGAAGTGGTCATGCCCTGGTTCTTCCTGTCCGGGCTGATTTTGCTATTTGGCTATTCAACCGGCTATCTGGATTTTTTTCCGCCGAATCTTGTGATGGTGTGGATGCTGATCACGCCTGCCGCCATGTGGGTGGCGCACCGTGTCGTCCGCAAGATTCTGCCGCGCCTGCTGCTGCTGGAGGGTGGACGCCGCCGGGCCATTATTGTCGGGGCGGGCAATCTGGGGACCGAGTTACGTGGACGCTTTGTCAATGACAGTTCCCTGGGTGTGGATGTGGCGGGTTTTTTTGATGACCGCACCCTCGATCGCACTGAGCTTGCCGATCCGCAAAAATTGCTTGGGCGCATGGCGGATATCCCTGAATTCGTCAACCGCAACGGCATCGACCTCGTCTACATCACCCTGCCCATGGCCTCACAGCCGCGCACCCTGAGTGTTCTGGATGCGCTGCGTGATACCACGGCTTCAGTCTATTTTGTACCCGATATTTTCGTGTCGGACCTGATTCAGGCGCGCGTCGACCATATTCACGGCATGCCCGTGGTGGCGCTGACCGAATCTCCCACCCTGGGCGTCTCCGGCATCGGCAAGCGCATCAGCGATGTCGTCATTGCCGGCCTGATTCTGCTGCTGATCTGGCCGGTACTGCTCATCCTGGCTGCGGGCGTCAAACTCTCGTCACCCGGCCCCGTCATCTTCAAACAGCGCCGCTACGGCCTCGACGGGCAGGAAATCCTGGTTTACAAGTTTCGTTCCATGCGCGTCTGCGATGATGGTGCTGTCATCCAGCAGGCCGGTCGCTGTGATCCGCGCACCACCCGTTTTGGCGCTTTTATCCGCCGCACCTCGCTCGACGAACTGCCGCAGTTCATCAATGTGATGCAGGGCCGCATGAGCGTCGTCGGCCCGCGTCCGCATGCCGTCGCCCACAACGAGCAATACCGCAAACTCATCAAGGGCTACATGCTGCGCCACAAGGTCAAGCCCGGCATCACCGGCTGGGCCCAGGTCAACGGCCTGCGCGGTGAAACCGAAACCCTCGACAAAATGCGCGCCCGCGTCCAGTACGACATCGACTACATGCGCAACTGGTCGCTGGTGTTCGACCTGATGATTATCGTCAAGACCGTCGCCGTCGTCTGGCGGGATCAGAACGCGTATTAAATTAAGCGCTATTCCCTCGCACGAGGACACCCCCTGTAGGAACGGACTTGCCTGCGAAACCGCACTTGATTCGGCTAAAGCCGTCGGCGGTCCGCGCCCCCACGCCATTGCTCGCAACGCGTAATACCGCAAACATATCAAGGGCACCGTGCTGCGCTACAAGGTCAAGCCCGGCATCACCGGCTGGGTACGGGCCAACGCATTCCGCAAGCGCATGCAAATCGATTTCCCCGCGACCCTGGTGAGCGTGAAACTCGCGAAACGAGCCTGCGTCCCTCTCTTTCTGTGGAAGAGCGCAAGGAGAGAGATACGGGCATGGCTAAGCGCTGATTAATTCGCCACCCCGGCAAAAGCCGGGGTCCAGCACCTTGATTTAACTGGATTCCGGCCTTTGCCAGAACGACGAATCGTGAATAAATCAGCGTTCCCTTGGATTGCTTCCCCAACCCACACACCAGTTTATTCGCCCATCAGCATCGTCTATCGCCGGCTGGTTGTCGATAAAATTTACACATGTCTCAAGGCTGCTGGTAGTTTTTAACTACTTGTTTAGTCAGTAAAAAGACAGGGATTCCTCATGGGCAATATGTACCGGCCCAAATAACCCGGCATTCCAGAGTTATCACAATCCAGTTTTTGTCGGATTTCTTTACACTTCTGGTCCGAACCTACCAGGCAGCAGGGGTATATCGCACAAATCATACTTATAAGTGATTGTTGTGTATGAAATATAAGCAAATTCTTAAAAAGACTGGTACAGCCGTTGCTTAGTACTGGTCGCCGCAAAATGATTTACATCGGTGCAAGAGTATCTACACCGTGTGGCAGGAGGATGTAGCTGTTTTAATTGATCGATCAATATTTATCTACATGAGGAGATTTACAAAATGAACTTCACAAAAACAATGTTTGCCCTGGCAATTGGTAGTGTTGGCATCATGGGCGCAATGAGCGCACACGCTGCTGCTTCTGGTGGCGCCGCCGCCGGTACTTTTGATTTTGGCGCTGCTGCAGTGGGCACTGCGACTGACTTCGCTGATGGCAATGGCTCCTGGTTCAGCATGCTGGCATCGGATACGGACGAAGATCTGATTCCTGACACCAACGTCTACACCATGCTGCGCGGTGTTGGCACGACCGGCATTGGCTTTGATACGGCAGGTGGCACTTTAAATTTTGGCGTAGTGAACGGTACTACGGGTTACGATGGTTCGATTGATAAAACATGGTCGTTCTTCGGCGGCAATGGTGTTCATTACACCAATCAAGTGCTGGAAGTGGTCGTCACCGGCAATACGGGTACAGTCGACATGAGCGGTTGGACTGTATATTGGAATGGTGGTGATATCGACATGGGTGTGGGTGCGTTGGCTACGCTCGATAACGTCGATGGTATCTGGAACAACGGCAACGATACGCTCGATTACGCTGCGACTGTGCCGAGTGGTTCATTTACTGGCGTGCAATACAACCTGCACCTGCGGGGCTCGATGGCTCCCGTGCCCGAGGCTTCGACCTACGGCATGATGCTGGCTGGCCTGGGTCTGGTGGGCTTCGCCGTCCGTCGTCGCAAGCAGTCGATCTAATCTCATGATGCGGGCTGGATTCTGATCCAGTCTGGTTAAATGAGCCTGGCGTAGGTTTGCTGGGTAAAATACGGCGGAGGAATCCGCCGTATTTTTTTTGAAAATGATTTGGGTTGGCTACGTATGTTGAAGAAAATTGAAAATGCAGAGGCTTGGTTGAACGGCCTGCATGTAGACCCAATCGGGCTGAGATCGCAGCGAGGAATGAAGGGCAAAAAGCACTTTGTCGAATGGCTGATCGGCTATCAGAGTATTGTTGATTTTTATCGTGGTATGCTAGGCGGCATAAGCGAAGCCGACAGGGTGCGCGCCCATGTCATGCGTGGTCTTGATGTTCTCAATACGCCTGCCTATCACGATTTGGGCAGTGTGGATAACAAGCAGTTTACGGAAGATGCGCTTTCTTATCTTTATGCCTGTAGCTTGGCGCAGGGATTTGGATTTGATACGAAATTCTATTTGTCCGAAATTACCAAAATCCTGCCGCGTATATACGCCCATGCTTCGACCCGCGGAGCTAGCCAGAGAATGGCGCTGATCAGGCGGCTTGGCGCCCTGAACCTGCCCGCCACGGATACGATGGCACAGTTGATTGATAAAACGCAGATCAGGCAAAGAAAGCCGGCTGCCGAATTGTTGAAAGTTCACGTCTATACGATGGCCCATGAGATTTCTCATTTGACCGACGCGGGCCAGCACCCTCCGAAATTGCTGAATGCTGAAGACATTGCCTATTTGTCGAACCTGCTTGGAGGTTTGCTGGATCCAATGCTGGAGGACATTGATTTGCTGTCGGAAGTGCTCGAGGCGCTAGCGAATCTGGGGATGACTCAAAAGAAAAACTTCAGGAATGCGCTGGACTTTATCGCCCAACAACAAAATGAAAATGGTTCGTTTGGCGCGTATGAGGATGAAAGAAGCCGTTTGCACCAGCAAGGCAGTCTTTATGATGTGAATGTGGGGATGTATTTGCATGCAACAACTGTCTGTTTGAGGGCGTTGGTGCATGCTAAATGCTAGGGAAACACTGAACACGTTGGCCTGCTGTGTGGTTCGATAGGTGCATCACGAACGAAATCAACCGCTTGCTGTTCGTCCCCGGCTTGCCGAAGGCCTTGTTCAGGACTTCCATGGGGTGAAGGCGGATTTGACCAAAAGATTGATATAATTTTGACGCAGAAAAATAAAGTCCTGGCAAAGTCGGGATTGTCCAAGGATATCCTGAGGAGGAGAGGAAATAATGATTAAGCACACTGGTTTATTCACGCTGAAGGCGCTCACGGTTGCCTTGGCATTGGCACAGGCGTCTGCTGCCTTCGCTACCAACGGTTACTTTCTCCCGGGATCCGGGTTTCGTTCTCAGGGCATGGGGGGTGTGGGGATAGCTTACGGGCGTGATTCACTTTCCATTGCTGCCAACCCAGCCAATATTGTGAATACAGGCATGCGCGGTGACATGGGGTTTGCTGTATTCAATGCAGAACGTTATGCGGCAGTGGGTACGGAAGCTGGACAAGAATCCCCTTTCTATTTTGGCCCGGGGTCAGAAAGTAACTCCAAGTATTTTATTGTGCCGGAAATGGGCATGACCATGCCGCTTACCGAGAACCTGCATGCGGGCATGGCTGTTGTTGGTGCCGGGCTGGGTACAAACTACCCAGTCAACTTTTATAAAATTTCGATTGGCACCACTGTTCATCAGCGGCGTGATGACCCGATCGGGATAGAAATGTTTCAAATGCAAGTACCCCTTACCCTGGGTTACAAAGTCAACGAAACACATTCCGTTGGCGCTGCACTGGTGCTGGCGGAAACTCGTTTTAGGGCCTATGGGCTTGGGGCATTCAAGGCGTTTGACTTGTCCCAGGCAAATGGTGGCTTTGGTTTTCCTATTTCGTCTGATCCGGAACGCTTGACAAATCAGGGATTTGATTACAGCTATGGAGCCGGCCTGAAAATGGGGTGGTTAGGTAAATTTGTAGATGACAAGGTCACGCTGGGCTTGACATACAGCTCTAGAACCTACATGACCAAGTTTGACAAATACCGTGGCTTGTTTGCTGAACAAGGGGATTTCGATATTCCTGAAAACTATGGCATAGGTATTGCCTTCAAGCCCAAGAAAAATCTGGTCATCGCGGCCGATATTGTGCGCATTAATTACTCTGACGTTGCATCCATTGGCAACCGTGGGCCGGCCACTTCTGCAACACCGTATCCTGGTGACCCCGAGATTGACCCTAATGCTAACGCGATTTATGGAATACCTTCTATTGACCCTGCTTCCTTAGCATCGCAAGAATCCTCCTATGAACTTGGCAATGACGGTGGCATGGGCTTCGGTTGGAAAGATATGATGGTCTATAAGCTGGGCGTCCAGTATGGGGTTAACAAGCGGCTGCAGGTACGCGCCGGATTGAATTATGGTAAAAGTCCGATTCCTGATGACCAGATCACGTTTAATGTGTTGGCCCCCGCGACTGTTGAGCAGCATTATTCTGTGGGCTTCACGTATAAGCCATCAGATGAACTTGAGGTAACGGGCACCTATATGTATGTACCGTCCGCCAGCCAGACTTCCCCAATCAATCAAAACGTCGTCGGCCAGGCGACAATCAATATGCATCAGAATTTGTTCGCCATTAGTCTTGGCTGGGTGCTGGATCCAGGGTCGGTTGCGTTAGAAGAATATGGTGAAGGGGATTGGGCTGGCATCGACTTTGCTGGCTGGTATGCCGGTTTTGGCTTTGGGCAATCTAAGTTTCAGGGCGCTGCTGGCAATATTGATACTGAACAGGCCGTTCTCGGTAAAACCTCCACAACGTCCGCTAACACGCGCAGCGAAGGCTGGAAGGTTTACACAGGCTATCAATTCAATAAATACATTGGTGTTGAAGGCGGTTACGTCAATCTGAACGATATGACAGCCGTCTCAACCATAACAGCACCTGCAGCCCAGAGCCTTAGGACGAAAGTAGATGCCGATGGATGGACCTTGGCGGCTATTGGCTCGTATCCGGTGTCCGATAAATTCTCGATTTTGGCAAAACTGGGCGCTGCCTATGTGTTGACAGATAAAGACACTCGGTTAAGTGGTGTCGGCGTGACAGCACTTCAGAATAGATCTGTGGTAACAGGGGACGATGGTTACCATCCCTTGTATGGAGTGGGTATCAGCTATGCATTGCTGGACAGCTTCAAGCTGCGTGCTGAATGGGAACGCATTGATATGGAAGACACCAATATCGATCTGATGACAGCAGGTTTTGCTGTGGCGTTCTGATAGTCATGTTTGAATGGAGCAGATATTGAAGCCGGGGTTATACCCCGGCTCAGACTGCTGACAAAGCCCCCACAAGCTGGGGGCTTTGTGTTTGAATTCTGGGCATGCTCAAACCGCCCACTCCCCACCAGCACCGGCTGGAAATGGTCACCCTCGAAGAACTGGTCCCATCGGACCACCTGCTTCGCCTGATTGACCGCCACATCCCCTTCGACTTCATCCGCGACGCCACCGCGCATCTATACAGCGCCGACAACGGCCGCCCCGCCGTCGACCCCGTGCAGCTGTTCAAGATGCTCTTCATCGGCTACCTCTTTGGCATCCGTTCCGAACGTCAACTGGTGCGCGAGATCCAGGTCAACGTTGCCTACCGCTGGTTCCTTGGACTGGGACTCACCGACCGCGTCATCGACGCCTCCACCTTCTCGCAGAACCGCCGTCGCCGCTTCAGTGGCACCAACATCGAACAGACCATCTTCGACCGGATTGTCGAGCAGGCCATCGAACACGGCCTCATTGGCGGGCGCGTCTTCTATAGTGACAGCACCCACCTCAAAGCCAGTGCCAACAAGAACCGCCATGACGTTCACCGGATCGAGCAAACCCCGGCGTCCTATCTGGCCGACCTGACTGCCGCCATCGACGATGATCGCGCCGCCCACGGCAAAGCCCCGCTGCCCGACAAACCCAATGCCGAGCCACCGACCAAGGACATCAAGCTCAGCCGCACCGACCCGGATGCCGGCTACATGGTGCGCGACGGCAAGCCCACCGGCTTCTTCTATCTTGACCACCGCACCGTCGATGGCGAGCATGCCCTGATCACCGACATCCACGTCACCCCTGCCAACCTGCACGATAGCGTGCCCTACCTGGACCGGCTCGACCGCATGCGGCAGCGCTTCGGCTTCGACCCGGGAATATGCCTCGACACCAGGCCTGTGCGCCGGTTGCCCGATGAAGGGGCAATGCACGCAAAGCGCCAACGGGGTCAAGGTCGTCATCCGCCATGTGTGGGAAGACCACAAGGAGGCGGTGGATGCACACCGCCTCAGCCCGACGGGAAAACGCTTGTACAAGCGCCGCAAGGAGACGGTGGAACGCAGCTTTGCCGATGCCAAGGAGTTGCATGGACACCGGTATGCCCGTTTCCGTGGGGTGGCGAAGGTGAGAGGGCAGGCATTGCTGGCAGGAGCCTGTCAGAACATGAAGAAGATGGCGCGCCTGCTGGCACGGGAGGCTGAACGCCTTTTACGCGTCTTTCTGCCCGTACTGGGTGCGGTTATGCTGTTCCAGCGTCAATTGTGCGATCTGGCAGCTCGTTTCCTGTTTCAGCCAACAATCCGTCATGCCTGAACAAATCCCAAAAAAGAAAAACCTCGCCTTCGGAAAAAGACGGGGTTTGTCAGCAGACTGAGCCGGGGTTATACCCCGGCTTTTTTAACGTCTCTCTATCTTGGCCTTGGGTTTTCTTTCTTCGGTTTTTAAGCATTCCGCTATCTGGCGCGATATCTGCTGTGGTCATCCTACGCTGCACTTGGTGTAACATTCGTATCACATAATTTTCAATAATTCGGATGAAGAGGAAGACAAACATGCAAGGACTGAAGAAGCTGTATCTGCCGTTGTTGATGGCTGCACTGGTAGTCGGGTGTGGTGATAAAAAAGAGGGGGCGGCAACCGAAGAAAAGGCTGCGACACAAGTCGCGGCCAAGGTTGACGGCACCGAACTGACGGTGCATCAGGTGAACTACGCGCTGCAGCGCATTCCCAATCTGGACAATGAGCAAACCAAGGCGGCTTCGCTGCAGGTAGTGCGCAATCTGGTTAACCAGGAAGTGATCGCGCAAAAGGCATTGAGCGACAAGATGGATCGCGACCCGATAGTGGTGCAGGCGCTGGATGCGGCGCGCCGCCAGATTCTGGCCGAAGCTTACATGAGCAAGAAACTGGGCACGCCGGCCGAGCCGACCGATGGCGAGGTGACGGAGTACTTCAACCAGCACCCGGAGCTGTTCTCCAAGCGCAAGATTTACCGCCTGCAGGAAATCTCCATCAAGGCGCCGAAAGACAAGCACGATGCAATCAGGAATCAACTGGGTGCCTCTAAAACGATGAATGATTTTGCTGAATGGCTGAAAGCAGAAAACCTGCCGATTAAAGCGGCTCAGGGTGTGAAGCCGGCTGAGCAATTACCGTTGGAGATGTTGTCCCAGTTGGCCAAAATGCCGGATGGCCAGGCAATGGTAGTGAATTCACCGGATGGCTTGTTGGTGGTCGTGTTGGCCGATTCGCAACTGCAACCGGTGACGCTGGAGCAGGTGAAGCCGGCGATCAGTGGCTTGCTGAAAAAGCAGGCGCAGCAAAAAGCAGCCAAGGCCGAACTGGACGCGCTGAAGGCTGCCGCCAAGATCGAATACCTGGGTGAGTTTGTTGACGCAGGCAAGGAAGAGGCGGCGCCGGCAGCCGCTGCGCCCGCTCCCGCTGCACCGGCTGCAGAAGCTGCTCCTGCTCCGGCTGCAGAAGCAGCACCCGCTGCCGATGCCGCTGCAATCAGCAAAGGCATGTCTGGTCTGAAGTGATCTGACGGGCGCGGCGACAAGCCGCGCCCGATTTACCATGTCTCCTATTTTTGTACGCAGCCTGCCATTCGGGCTGTATATCACGCTGCTTGTGCTGGAAGGGCTGTTGCCTGACTGGGCGCCGGACTTCGACGTGCGCTGGCTGTATCCGGTGAAAGCCGGGTTGGTGGCGCTGGCGCTGGCCGTATTGTGGCGCCATTACACAGAACTCAAATCGTACGGCCTGCCGCTGAAACATCTGCTGCTGTCGCTGGCGGTGGGCATCGTGGTGCTGGTGCTGTGGGTCAATCTCGACGCTGGCTGGATGCTGATGGGCGAGATGGGCAAGGGTTACAACCCGACCAATGATGGAGGCCAGATCGACTGGCTGCTGGTGGCATTCCGTATCGCCGGGGCGGCGCTGGTGGTGCCCGTCATGGAAGAGTTGTTCTGGCGTTCGTTTCTGCAGCGCTGGGTGCAGCAGCCAGACTTCATGACGCTTGAACCGGCGCAGATCGGTCTCAAGGCACTGTTCATCGCGAGTGCGCTGTTTGCTGTCGAGCATTTGCAATGGTTTGCCGGGCTGGTTGCGGGCCTGGCGTATGGGTGGCTCTATATACGCACGCGTAACCTGTGGGCGCCGATCATCGCGCATGCGGTTACCAATGGTGCGCTCGGAGCCTATGTGGTGGTTACCGGTCGGTGGAGTTTCTGGTGAGGCGGGTGCAGTGGTTTGCAAGCCTGGCGCTGGCCACATTGCTGGTCATGCCGGCGCAGGCAAAGGAGGGCGACACCTTCCGGCCATTTGTGTCCCTGAGTCACTTTTACGATAGCAATCTGTTCCGCCTGGCTGAGAGTGAATATTCGCAGGTGCCTCAACGGTCCGAACAATACGACATACTGAGCGCCGGACTGAACGTGGACTGGAAGCCCGGTCGCCAGCAGGTTCTTGTCAATGCGACCAAAACCCTGGTTCGCTACGATCGCTACACGGTTTACGATTCTGATAACAACGATTATCAGGCCACCTGGAACTGGCGGGTGGGGAACCGGCTGACCGGTAACCTGGGCGCCGCTGAATCGCTAAGCCAGAGTAATTTCGACAGCGTGGGGTTGGTCAACAACCAGGTGACGCGAAAACGCCGCTTTGGCCGTGCCGAATGGGAGTTTCATCCGCGCTGGCGGATAGGCGGGGGGGTTGAGGACATGGACTACGCCAACAGTGCGTTGTCGCAAGCTTCACAGGATGTCCAGCAGCAGGCGTGGGACGCTTCCTTGAGTTACCGCACGCCCAAGGGCAGCAGCCTGCGAGGGCAGGTGCGAAGAATTGACGCTGAATATTCAAACCTTCAATGCCTAAGTAATGCCTTTCCGTTTTGTTTCGAGGTGGCGGACAACAGTTATAAGCAAACTGAATATAACCTGCTGGGCGATTGGAGCGTGTCTGGAAAACTGAAACTGCGTGGTCAGACCGGATGGGTCGATCGCCAATACGAGAACACCCTGCGGAGCATAACCAACTTTATTGTGCCGCAGTTCAAGCAACGTCCCGATTACAGCGGCTTTGCGGGGCGGTTGTCGGCAGACTGGTACGCTACGGGTAAAACGCTGCTGAGTGTGTCGGCTTATCGGGAACTGGGCGGCGCGCAGGATATCAATGCCTCTTCGGTGCTTAAAACAGGTTCAAGCGTGAGTGGCGTGTGGTTGGTGCGTGAGAAATGGCGCCTGAATGTCGGTGCAACTTTTGAGAATCGTGAATTCAAGGGCGATCCGGGTTCATTGCTACTGCAGCGCAACGATGACACGTTAGGGGCTTCACTTTCGTTGAACTATGCGCCGACTCAGGTTGTATCACTGGATGTCGGTATACGTGTCGGCCGACGAGATTCCAACATATCTGTCGAGAATTACGAATTTAAATCCCTGTTTGCCAGCGTGCGAGCCGATTTCTAGGGACATTGACGGCAAGGACAGCCGGGTACGGGTCTTGCGGAGCATGAGTGCCTGAGATTGGGTGGTTTTGACTATGGACAAGGATAGAATGGGCGTCGCTCACGTGGGCGAGTAGCAAAATTCAAGTTTCGTCATTCCGGGCTTGACCCGGAATGACGATTACAGGTTGTGGTTGTATATGCCGTGCTGGCATAAGCAGGTTTGCAAAAATAATGTAATGAGGATGCGGCAACCAGGTAGTTGCCGCCGATTGGAGAGAGTGATGAGCAGGTTGTGGCGTAGTGTGTTGATGATGTGTGCGTTGTTGTTGGCAGCCCCCGCGTGGAGTGCAGACAACGACTACCGCATGGGTACCGGCGATGTGTTGCGCATCACGGTGTATGGGCAGCCCGATCTCACCACCGAGTCGCGCGTGGGCGAAAGTGGCAACATCTCGTTCCCGCTGATCGGCGACGTCAAGATGGCCGGCGTGACCCCCGCCCAGGGCGGAACCGAGATCGCCACGCGCCTGAGCAAGGGCGGCTTCATCAACGAACCCTTCGTTACCGTCAACGTGGTGCAATACCGTGGCCAGCAGGTTTCGGTGCTGGGGCGCGTCAATCGCCCGGGCAAGCACACACTGGAAAAAATCAGCCGCGTGACCGACGTGCTGGCGCTGGCGGGCGGCATTGCGGGCGACGGCGCCGACACCATTACCCTGGTGCGCACGCGTGACGGCAAGCCCGAATACCGCGACATCGACATGATTGCACTGTTCAAGTCGGGTGGCGAAGCCAGCAACGAAATGGTGCAGGATGGCGACATCATCAACGTGTCGCGCCAGCCCGTGTTCTACATCTATGGCGAAGTGCAGCGTCCCGGTGCGTTCCGTCTGGAACAAGGCATGAGCGTGGTACAGGCGCTGTCGCTGGGCGGCGGTCTCAACCAGCGCGGCACCCAGCGTGGCCTCAAGATCCTGCGCCGCGATGACAGTGGAGTAATGCAGCAGTTGGATACCCAACTGGCCGACCCGGTCAAAAAAGACGACGTCATCTACGTCAAGGAAAGCCTGTTCTAAGGGATACCCATAATGAATTTCACCCAATTTCTGCTGATACTGAACGCGCGCAAGTGGATCATCCTTGGCGTGCTGCTGCTCACCGTTGCCGTGACCACGGTGGTGAGCCTGTGGTTGCCAAAGGAATACACAGCCGCCACCACCCTGATCATCGATTCCAAGAGCAAAGATCCCTTCACCGGCCAGTTGTTTCCCTCGCAGATGTTCCCCGGCTACATGGCCACGCAGATCGATGTCATCAGGAGCAGCCAGGTAGCAAACAAGGTAGTGCGCGAACTGAAACTGGCGGACAGCCCCGGCACCCGCGAGCAGTTCATGGAAGCAACCGAAGGCAAGGGCACGGTCGAGCAGTGGCTGGGTGATCTGCTGCTGAAAAAGCTGGACGTGGAGCCTTCGCGCGAGTCCAGCGTGATCAGCATCGCATTTACCGGAACCGACCCGCAATTCGCGGCAGTGATGGCCAATGCTTTTGCCAAAACCTACATCTCAACCAGCCTCGAGCTGAGGCTCGTTCCCCTGAAGCAGACCGCTGCCTGGTTTGACCAGCAGATCGTCCAGTTGCGCGAAAATCTCGACCAGGCGCAGCAGAATCTCACCACCTATCAACGCGAAAAGGGCATCGTCGAATCCGAAGAGCGGCTGGACGTGGAAACCCGCCGCATGGCCGAACTGGCGAGCCAAATGGTCGGCGCGCAATCGGCGGCGTTTGACGCCAGTTCGCGCACACGCAACAGCGGCAGCCTGCCCGAAGTCATCAACAACCCGGTGGTGCAGGGCCTGAAAGCGCAAGTAGCGCAGGGCGAAGGCAAGCTGGCCGAACTGGCCGGGCGCGTGGGCGCCAACCACCCCGAGTTTTTGCGCCTGCAGGCCGAGGTCAACACCTACAAGGTCAAGCTCGCCACTGAACTCAGCACCGCCACGCGCGGCGTCGGCGCCACTGCCGGTGCCGCACGCCAGCGTTACAACGAACTGGGCGGCGCCTTCGACAGGCAAAAAGCCAAAGTGCTCGAGTTGAAACAGCAGCGCGAAGAAGGCTCTTTGCTGGCGCGTGACCTGCAAAATGCCCAGCAGATTTACGATTCCGCCCTGCAGCGCTATGGCCAGAGCCGCATGGAAGCGCAGTCCACGCAAACCGACATCGCCGTGCTGAATCCGGCGGTTGCACCTGTCGAGCCGTCCAAGCCGCGCGTGTTCCTGAATATCTTGCTGTCGGTGTTCCTGGGCAGCTTGCTGGGCGTGGGTATCGGCTTCCTGGTCGAACTGCTGGATCGCCGCGTACGTTCCGGGCAGGATATTGCTGCCGGGCTGGAGATTCCGGTGCTGGCCGAGGTCACCAAGAAAGGCCGCCGCCTGAGAACGCTGCGCCGCCTGTTCAGCCGCAACCGCACTGTCATGGCCTGAGCATTTTTTGGGAGTTGGGCAACGTGTACAAATTTATGTTATCCGTAGGTTGGGTTGACGAAGGAAGCCCAACATTTTCGATGCCCGTTGGGCTTCGTACGCTCAGCCCAACCTACGGATATTGAGCGAAATGAGCCCATCGAAAACGATAGCCCCGTCATTCCGGCGCAAGCCGGAATCCAGCGTATTTAACTGGACACCGGCTTTTGCCGGTGAGCCGACCAATGATCCGTCATGCCGGGCAGTGTCGTAGGTTGGGCTGAATGAAATGAAGCCCAACACATCACACGCACGCCATCCATTCCCGGCTGGTACAGGTCACACCGTATTTTGTTGGGCTTTGCAGCCCAACCTACAACGACTGCTACCCGATATCACACCGAATAAGACGAGGTCCACATGAATTCCATCACCAGCATCAGCGAACAGGACAGCGTCGCCCACACGGCGACCAGCATCGGCGCCGAAGCCAACATCGGCAAATTGCTGCAGGATGCCGGCAAGCTCAAACCGCAGGACATGGAGCGCGTGCTCAAGCTGCAGCAGGAACAGAACCTGCGCTTTGGCGCCGCCGCACAGCAGCTTGGCCTGGTCACCGAGGCCGACATCCGGCAGGCCTTGTCGCAGCAGTTTGAATACCCCACCATTCCCGCAGCCGAGGCTGGCCTCAGCCCCGAACTCACCGCCGCCACCGATCCCTACAGCAAGGAAGCGGAGGCTCTGCGCTCGGTGCGCTCGGAGCTGCTGCTGCGCTGGTTCAAGGATGGCCGCAAAACGCTGGCGGTCGGCAGCGCGCGGGCTGACGAAGGCGCAAGCTACCTGGCCGCCAACCTCGCCGTGCTGTTTGCGCAGATGGGACGCAAGGTGTTGCTGATCGACGCCAACATGCGGCAACCGCGCCAGCACGAGATTTTCAATCTGGGCAACAGCATGGGGTTTTCCGACATCCTGGCTGAGCGCGTGCCCTCGCTGCAGGTACATGGGATCAAGCAGTTTCCGACATTGACCGTGCTGCCGGCCGGCTCGCCGCCACCCAATCCGGCTGAATTGCTGGCGCGCCCGTCGTTTGGCGCGCTGCTGTCCGGCCTGGAAACCAGCTACGACATCATTCTGCTGGACACGGCGCCATCACAGCTCAGCTCGGATTTCCAGCTGATCTCGGCGCGTGCGGGCGGCATGCTGATTGCCACCCGCCGCAACGTCAGCCGTCTGGCACCGCTGGCCGAGCTGAAAGAAAAAATCATCTTCACCGGCGCACAGGTTGTTGGCGCCGTCGTCCTGGATTAATCCCATGAGTACGCTTGCCCCGCGCGCCAACATGCTCGACGCCCTGGCCCCCCTCAAGACCTGGTGGCCGATCGTGCTCGGCCTGCTGGTGTTGTATGTGCCAAGTTACTGGACGCTGGCGCACGGGTTGTGGAATTCGGATGACTACGCCCACGGTCCTATCGTGCTGGTGGTGAGCCTGTTCCTGATCTGGCAGCAGCGCGCCGTGTTCATGGAAGGCACTGGCACGCCCACACGTGTTGAGGCGGCAATCGGCTGGACCCTGCTGATCGTCGGCCTGCTGGCCTATGCGCTGGGCCGCTCGCAGGACATCCTGCTGTTCGAAATCGGCTCGCAGATTCCGGTCATCCTCGGCGCGCTGCTGATCACGCTGGGCACCAAAGCCGCCCGCGCCCTGTGGTTCGCGCTGTTCTTCCTCATCTTCATCGTGCCGCTGCCCGGCTTCATCGTTGATGCCGCCACCGGCCCGCTCAAACAATACATCTCGGTGATAGCCGAACAGGTGCTGTATGCCGCCGGTTACCCCATCGGGCGAACTGGCGTCACCCTCACTGTCGGGCAATACCAGTTGCTGGTGGCCGACGCCTGCTCCGGCCTGCACTCCATGTTCAGCCTGTCGGCCATGGGCCTGCTGTATTTGTACTTGATGGAGCGCACCAGCGTCGCGCGCAACCTCATCATCATGGCCGCCATCCTGCCGATCGCCTTTGTCGCCAACATCGTGCGCGTCATGGTGCTGATCCTCGTCACCTATCACCTGGGCGACGAGGCGGGGCAGGGATTCCTGCACGGCTTTGCCGGGATCATGCTGTTCGTTATCGGCCTGCTGTTCCTGTTTGTGCTGGACTGGGTGCTGGGCTTCATCTTCCCCGACCGGCCGCGTGCCCGGGCGCAGGCCTGACAGTCCGGTTTCTGGAGACAACACATGAAACTCATCAGCTTCAAACACCTCGTCATCGGCGCCTGCATGTTTGCCGCCGCCGGCATGGCGCTGGCGCTCAAGCCCACAACCAAGGTTGCCGACGCCGGCCCCGCGGTCGATCTGGAAGTGCTGATTCCGAAAACATTCGGCGACTGGAAAATCGACACAACCATCGTCCCGCTGATCGCCGACCCCGAACTCCAGGCCAAGCTCGACAAAATCTACAACCAGACCCTCACCCGCACCTACGTCAATTCGCGCAACGAACGCATCATGCTGTCCATCGCCTACGGCGGTGACCAGAGCGATTCCATGTCGGTGCACAAGCCCGAGGTCTGCTATCCCGCACAGGGCTTCCAGATCCTGAAAAACAAGGCCGGAACCTTTTCCACAGGGGAAGGCGACATTCCCGTCAAGCGCCTGGTCGCAACGCAGGGGCCGCGCATCGAGCCGATCACCTACTGGACGACTATTGGCGACACGGTCGCAGTCGGCGGTATTAAATGGAAGCTACAGCAAATGAAATACGGTCTGACTGGAAGCATTCCTGACGGCCTGCTGTTCCGCATTTCCAGCATCCAGGCGGACGAGAGCGCGGCTTACCATAACCAGGACGACTTCTCGCGCGCCCTTATCGGTGCGCTGACGCCCGAGGGCAAGCAACGCATCATCGGCAGCCCCGGCTCTGCGAGCTGAAACGGCTGCTGACATGACCAGTCAAATGCTCACCCAGCGCCTGAACCAGTCCGCTTCGCCCATGGGCGTGTGGGGTCTGGTCGGCGTGCTTCTCGTGGCGGCGGTTTTGGCTGTTTTGTTTGGTCTGATTGCCGTCACGACGAGCCCCATCCTCGTGAGCATGGCCGCGGCCTTGCTGGTGGGCGCCTTTCTCCTGACCAAGCCAATCTGGAACATCTGGTCTGTGCTAGTGCTCGGCTTGCTGGTGGCGGGCGTCGTGCCCATCTGGGCGGATTTTCTTGCCAGCAAGGCAATCTGGGGTATTTCCATCCTGGGCTTCATGCTGATGGGCAGCGCGCTGTTCAGTGCGGCCAGCAACCCAGCTGCAACCCGCAACACCCCGGGATTTGTCTGGGCAGCACTGGTTTTTATGCTGTATGCGGTTTTCGCTACGCTGATCCAGGTTCAATCCATCGGCGAATTTCTGGGTGGGTTCAAGCGATATTTCCAGGCGTTTGGGCTTTTGTTCGCACTGTGCTGGCTGGCCATCGACGAGCAGAATATCCGCCGCTGGCGCAAATTATTTGTCTTCATAGCGCTGGTGCAATTGCCTTTTGCTTTGTACGAACTCATCAGCCTGGTGCCGTTGCGCGAGGGCTTGCGTATTCATAATCTGGTGCCTATCGACGTGGTGGCGGGTACCTTTGGCGCAAGTATTTATTCCGGCGGCGCCAATGCCGAGATGGCCACTTTTTTAATTGCCTTCCTCGCATTTATGCTGGCACGGTGGAAGGTGAAAGCGCTTTCCAACAGCCGCCTGATTTTGCTAGTCCCACTGGTGTTAACTCCCCTGTTTTTAGGTGAAACCAAGGTGGTTGTGATCCTGCTCCCGATGATGTTCCTCGTGCTCTACCGAGGCGAATTGCTGGCGCGGCCCCACTATGCCGTGATGGGTTTGATCCTCGGCACTCTACTGACCATCGGGGCGGGTATGGCCTACCTACAGATCACCAAAACGCCGCTGGGTGAACAGATTGAGAACACACTCAGCTATAACGTTTACGAAAGAGGGTATGGCAGTCTTTATCTTAACCGTACCACGGTGCTTACTTTTTGGGCAGAGCGGCAGGATGCACATGGTCCGGTTTCGCTGGTGTTGGGTAACGGCCTTGGCAGTTCGCACCGCTCTACAGGTGGGCATGTCGAGATAGAGTATCCCACTCATGGCATCGGCTTGACTGCGGCTTCCACCCTGTTGTGGGACCTGGGTATTTTGGGCTTTGTATTGTTTCTATCAATCCTGGGGCTGGCCTGGCGTACTGCCGGCTGCTTGCGGCGTGAAGCCGCCGAGGCGCTGGTACGGGCGGATGCCGCCGCGATTCAGGCTGCTTTGCCGCTGTTCGGTCTTTTCCTTTTTTATAAGCTGTCCTTGCTTGAGACCCTGAGTTTCCAGATTGTTTTCGCTGCCCTGCTCGGATATCTGGCCTGGTTGTACCGCAGGCATGTTTGTTCGACTGCAGCCAAGCGGCCATGAATAGCCCAGATACTTATTCCGGCGTGGCTCTCAAGCGAAGCGCCTGGCATTTCCTGGGTGGCAAGGCCGCGTCGGCGCTGTTAACGTTCTTAATCCTGCTTTGGGTAGTGCGGCTGTTGACGGTGGCCGAATATGGCGTCTACGTCACCCTGGTGGCGGGTATGGAACTGGCCATGATTATCGCCACGCTGGGGCTGCCCTGGATGGCGGCGCGCTATCTGCCGGAATTTCGCTTGCATGCCCCGGGTGCACAGTTCCGCCGCCTGGTGCTCAATTTGCTCGGCTGGCAGGCGGCTGCGTTGGCTGGGCTTGCCGGCGCCCTGGCTTTGGGGTTGGGGGTGCTCATGGATTGGGCCGATCTGACGCCTTATCACGCAGTGGCTCAGGTTTATCTGCTGATACTGCTTGCCGAGGGTATCGGGCGCGCAGTGCGTGAAAGCCTGCTTGGCCCGCTGCTGCTCCAGGGCTTCGCGCAGATCAGTTTGGTCGTGCGCAATCTGGTTTTCATGGCACTGCTGGCGGTGGCATCACAGACTGCCTCCGTGTCGCTGATGGATGTGGTGCAAGCTGAGTTGATGGCTTCGGTGGCGGGTGTCCTTCTGGCTTTGGGCGGTTTGGCTCATCACCTGAGCAAGGCCATCGTATTTCCGGGTAAATCTGGCTGGCAGGCACCGCGTCTTGCCAGAATGTGGCGAACTGCGAGCCAAATGTACTTCGCCCATTTGCTCTCCACGTTATACAGCCCACAAATTTATCTGCTGATTAGCCAGCGCTATCTGGGCACTGAGTCGACGGCAGTTTTTGGTTTTTTGCGGACGCTGTATGAACAGATTTCCCGTTACCTGCCCGCCACGCTGATGTTCAGCCTTGTCCGCCCCAAGTTGGTGGCCTCCTATGTTGGCGCTGGTGGTGTGGTCGATCTGTCGCGTAACGCCAATTTGGCGGGCAAGCTCAGCCTGTTTGTGTTGATGCCTGTGGTGGCATTTGTGAGTGTCACCGGGCAGGATCTGGTCAGTTTGCTATCCGGTGCCAAATTCCCCGAATCGGGGCTGTTGTTTCTTGGTTTTATGTTGGCGCTGATTCCTTACAGCCAGCGGCAGATTCTGGAAACGGTGGCGGTGGCTTCTGGCCACGGCCATCTCTGCATCCGCGCTGCGGCGAGTGGCCTATTTATGCTGCCCTTGATGGTTGGCCTGCTGATGGCGGGACTCGAATTGTGGGCGCCGGTGGTTTCGCTGGGGATAGGGTATGTCGTGTTCAACAGTGTGATCCTGGCCGGCCTTGTCCGCCATGCCGACTATCGACCAGACCACCGAGGTCTTTATAAACTGCTGGCCGCTGCGCTGGCTGGTTACTTGGCAGCAGCCTGGTTGCCGGCTATGCGCTCGGATTCGGCGCATCTGATCATTGTGGCCATGTTGGTCATGGTGGCTTACCTGTTGGTGGCATGGTCGATCAAGCCATTTTCAGAGGAAGAACGCGCACGCCTGAACCGGCTGTTCAACAGGAAGTTGTTTATCTGGTGATGCCTGTGTCAATGCGCCTACTTTTTCTCACTGCTGAAACCTGCCCCTCCTTCCGGGCGGACGTGAATGTGTTGTTTGGCAAGTACCTGCCGCGCCACGGCATCCAGTCGGATATCGTCGCCGGCAGAACACCGGGGGCCGGGGAAAATGTTCAATGGGGCGGCGGCGAGACATTTTTGTGCAACGTCGAGGGCGGGGCCGCGAAAAAGCGTTTCAGGACAATGTGGCACGGTATCCGGCACCTGTTTCGCGCTGACCGGACCCGCTACCAGGCCATCCAGGTGCGTGACATGCCGGTGTTGGCGGCTGTCGGCCTGCTGGCCGCTCGCCTCAAGGGCTTGCCATTTTACTACTGGATGTCCTATCCCGTGCCGGAGGGGCAGATTGCATTGGCCAGGGAGCGGGGATTATCGGCTGGGTTGATGAAATTTCTGTTCCCGTGGCTTCGCGGGAGGTTAGGGCGATTTTTGCTTTATCGCGTGGTTTTGCCCGGCGCTGACCATGTATTCGTTCAATCGGTTCGGATGCAGGAAGACGTGGCAACCCGGGGGGTCAGCCTCATTAAAATGACGCCTGTTCCGATGGGGGTTGATCTTGAGGAAGTACGCCTTGGGGAAATCTGTCCCACCGACGATTCACGCCTAACAGGACGGCGAGTGCTGGTTTATTTAGGCTCACTGGATCGGCCGCGGCGTATCGACGTCCTGTTTGGGATGCTGGCCTTGGTGAGAAAACAGGTGCCAGAGATACTGCTTGTCTTGGTGGGTGACACAGAGGACGCGACATACAGAGACTGGCTTAGGCAGAAAGCGTTGGAAGCCGGCGTGGCTGAGTACGTGATTTGGACTGGGTGGCTACCAATGAAGGAGGGATGGCGATACGTGCGGGCTGCTGACGCCACCCTTTCCCCGATACCCCGTGGTTATCTTCTTGATTGTTCTTCCCCAACGAAAGTCCCTGAATACCTGGCTCTGGGGAAGCCGGTCGTATGTAACGACAATCCTGATCAGGCAAGTGCCATTGGTAGCTGTGGTGCCGGTTTATGTGTGCCATACACTGCAAAGGATTTTGCCGATGCTGTAGTGACTATGCTGGCCATCGAAGACCAAGAACGCAGCGCAATGGTCGATCGTGGCAGACGCTACGTTGCAGAGCAGCGGGATTATAAATTGCTCGGGGACAAGCTGGCCCAGCGCTATTGGGCGCTTCAATCTGGCACCCCGCTATGATGCGTGCAAAAGATAATCAGACGAAAGGGTTGGAAATACCTCCGCCGCAACATCGGACCTCAGGCGTGTCCAGCAATAGCTTAAGGGATACAAACATGACAGCAAAAAAAGGCTTGAAGGTCGGCATCCTGACGATGCATCGGGTGTTGAATTACGGATCATTTATGCAGGCATATGCATTGAAGAGCGTGATTGAATCATTTGGGCACGAGGTTACATTCCGGGATTTCAAAAATGGCTCACCCCGGCATATCGGTGAGAAAGTCAAGAAGCGAGGCGGGATCAAGAAACTGTCGAAGCTGCCAAAAGTACTCTCGGATATTCCCGGCACACTGCAAAACCGCAGGTTTAAAAAAGAACTAAAAAAATGTTTTGAGCAGGTTTGCTGGCCTGTCCTGCATGTGCCACAAGTGCCTGATTACAACCTGTCCGCGGATGTCATGGTTATTGGCAGCGATGAGGTTTTCAATTACACGCAAAATCATGCATTTGGTTATGTGCCATGTTTGTTTGGGCATGGTGTCGATGCGCCCGTGATCCTCAGTTACGCAGCGTCTGCTGGTTATGCCAATGTTGAGGATGTGGTCAACGATGGCATGAAAGAAGAAATTACATCCGGATTGGGCCGGATGAAATACATTGCGGTGCGTGATGAAAATACCCGGAAGCTGGTTGAATGTTGCACCAATGAATCACCGGCTTTGGTAATTGACCCGACCTTGATATACGACTTTGATGAGCTTGTGCCAAAAACTCCCGTTGTTGAGGGGGGGTATCTGCTTGTATATGCATACGCCGGCCGCATGGACACCCGTCAGGAAATTGATGCGGTGAGGAAAATTGCAGAGAAACATCAGCTCAGGCTGGTTTCAGCTGGTGCTTATCATGCATGGTGCGACGATAACATTGTGGTGTCGCCTTTTGAACTGCTACGCCTTTTTAAAGATGCAACTTTTGTTGTGACGGATACGTTCCATGGCAGCATTTTTGCCATGAAGGCGCACACACAATTTGCCACCTTGATCCGGCAAGAACACAGTCTTGGTAGCAATTCAAATAAGGTGCTTTACCTGTTAAAGCAATTTGGAATGGATACAAGAATCGTTACCGATCTTGCACGGTTGGAAGATGTTTTATCTATGCCCGCTCCATGGGATGCCTTCATGGCGCGATTGGAACCATTGCGGCGTAGTTCTTATGACTTCCTGCGAACAGCGTTTTCCGTTGGTGAATGAGCAATGTCTTACAAAAAAACAATTCTTAGATTGACTCCGGAATGGGCACACCGGTTTCTCCGGGATGTTGCTTTGACTTTCCGGATGTTGCCAAACTATTACTATGACTTTTGGCGATATCTGACCTATTCAGGCATGAATAAAAGTCGTGGCTATCGCTCGGAGCGGGCCGCTAGAATTACGCTCATCTATCACCAGGTGGAAAAGGGATTGAGCCTTGCTAATCCACGTTTCGGATTCGGCATGAAAGTGATCCCTAGATTGCTTGATGATATTGATACTTACTTTGGTCGATTTGGAATAGAGGAGCCTGCAAAAACAGCAATGGCGTCTTTAACCGCTTACGTGGGATTTCATGAGCGAAATGGTCACGAAGCAGCTTTTGTGAAAAAGCGGCTGGAGGACATTAAGCGTAAACATGGTATTTCTGATGAGATCTTGCATGGCTGGAATGGTGGGACGTCACACGTGACACGCTCTGGTTTGCTCGCAGCACGCGAACAAGGATTCAGTGCTTTTTTTGAATCTCGGCACAGCGTGCGACAGTTTTCTGGTGGGGGTATTCCTCACGAAGATATCCGCAGTGCTGTAAGCCTTGCCCAGAAGACACCTTCGGTTTGTAACCGGCAGTCCTGGAAAGCACACGTATATGACAATCCATCGAAAATTCCACGCTTGCTCGAAATTCAGGCAGGCAGTCGTGGGTTTGGCGAAAGGGCGTCTCTGGTGTTTGTGGTGACCAGTGAGTTGGGGTGTTTTGTTGATGCGGCCGAGCGCTATCAGGCATGGATCGATGGTGGAATGTTCTCGATGTCCCTGTGTTTGGCCTTGCATGACCTGGGTTACGGAACCTGTTGTCTTAATTGGTCGAAAAAATGGGCGGACGATAAAGCCCTGAGGGCTGAAGCTGAGATCCCGGCTTCCGAACAAATCATCATGCTCATAGCGGTTGGTACATTACCCGATGAATTCGAGGTCGCCAGATCCTTTCGCCCACCGGTTGATCAGTGCCTGGTCGTTCATTAAATCAGGGCTTTCGTAATTGCCCAAATCTTTAAATTGCGGTGCCAGCGAACTTGTGCCCAAGATTCCCCGTTTTTTGAAGGGAGTTATTTGCTTGTATATACATGTCTCACGGCGAGTTCGTTCATTTGCCTTTGGATATGGCAATGAATGCGCTTGTGTCGTCAGCCGATGAGAAATTGCAAGCGCTGGCCAGGGGCGATGCGTAAGCAAATGCGCCCGCTATCCTGTGGGCTTATCGCTACCGGGTTGTTGGGGTTGCTTCATTCAACGCAACCAGACTACGACAACGGATGAAAGACAGGAATTGATTTTATGGTTGAGACTAGCGTCCGGAAGCTGGGCTTTAATGGGCCATTATTCATTGTTGGGATGCCGCGATCAGGAACGAAACTATTGCGGAACCTACTTAACCAGCACCCGCGGGTGCGCCTGCTGGAGGTTGAGACAGAGTTCTTGCCCTGGTTGATTCATCATGTCGCGGGCTATGGCGACCTATCGGATTTGCAAAATTTCCGCCGCTTTCATGCGGACATGGTCCGCTTTCCGTATTTCATGTACCGCGCAGACGAGGGCAGGGTACTTGAGGCGGACACATGGTATGCCGCCTGCCATAGTTACGACGCAGCTGGTGTTTTCGAAGCACTTGTTCGTTGTGAAGTTGCCGCACCGTCAGGCAGCAGCATGATTTGGGGTGACAAGTCGCCTTCCTATATCGACGATATCCCACTGATTTCGGGCTTATATCCGCAGGCTCGTTTCATACACATCATTCGGGATGCTCGCGATTACTGTATTTCAATACATAAGGCATGGGGTAAGGATATGTACCGTGCGGCCCAGCGCTGGGCAGATGGGGTTGCCAGGGCACGGGAAGATGGAACCAGGGTTGGCCCGGCGTATATGGAGGTTCGCTACGAGGATTTGCTCAGTGATGTTGATGAGACTTTGCGGCGGGCGTGTGAGCATCTTGGTATTGAATTCGACCCTTCCGTTTTGGAGTTGGAAAAGCCATCTGAAAATATTGGTGATGCTCGCGGCGCCAGCAGGGTAGTTAAAGGGAATTTTGGAAAGTTTCGTAACTACATGCAGCCGCCCGTATTAAAACGAATTGAGTCTATTGCGAAGGATGTTTTGCAGGCATGCGGTTATGAACTGGTTTACCCAACCATTACTGCAAGAAAGCTATCACCTATCGAACGTTTCCTGGCGCAGGCCAGGGATGGATGGAGCCTGATGCGCGATGAGAGTAAAAAGCGCGGGCTTGTGGCAGCGATCTTATTTCATGCTAGGTATTACAGGGCCACACGTGGATGAACCAACGGATCATATTGTTAGGGCCTGCGTGGGTTGCAGTAAGTGGCGTAACAACTCATTTAAACCAATTATTTGGTTCTGGGCTGTCAAAAAGTTTTGAGCTGCTTCATTTTCAGGTGGGCAGTGAAGGCCGCAAAGAAAATTCGCTGCAAAAACTGGCTCGTTTTTCAGTCAGCCCCATCGTCTTTGCTGGGTTTCTGCTTCGCCATCGCCCGGATATTGTCCATATCAATAGTTCGCTCGAGCCCAAGAGCTACTGGCGCGACATCGCTTATTTGCTGGTGGCGCGAGCTTTGGGCCGCAAGGTCGTCTATCAGGTGCATGGCGGCGCCTTGCCGGAGGAGTTCTTCGCGGGCAATACCTTTCTGACCGGGGTGCTGCGTCGGGTGCTGTCCATGCCGGATGTGGTGGTGCTGCTCGCGCAGGTGGAACTCGATGCCTATCAGCGCTTTGTGCCCAGACAGCGTTTGGTGGTGGCAGCTAATGCCATCGATGCAGGTCCGTTGGTCAAGAAACCCATCAAAAGCAAAACAGCTGGCCCGCTGCAACTGGTTTATCTGGGCAGGCTGGCCTGGAACAAGGGCATTTACGAGGCGATCGAGGCCCTGGGCATCCTGGTGAAGGAGGGGCGTGATCTTGTCCTGACCATTGCGGGTGGAGGACCGGAGGAGTCGGCCATCAAACAGCGGGTTGTCGAGCTTGGACTGTCAGAGCACGTGCGCTTTCCGGGTGCGCTTTTTGGCGAAGCCAAGGATGCATTGTGGTCGGCCTCGGATGTATTCGTTTTCCCCACATTCCACCGAGAGGGCTTGCCCTATGCATTGCTGGAAGCGATGGCGGCAGGCGCGGTGCCGATTACCACCCGGGTAGGGGGCATCCCGGACGTAATGCAGGACGGAATACATGGCCTGCTGATCGAGGCGAAGGATCCGGCAGGCCTGGCGCGTGCCATCGCGCGGCTGGACGATGACCGCGATGCGCTGGCCCGCATGGCAGAAGCGGGGCGGCAAAGGGTGCTGGCGGAATACACCGTGGAACGGCTGGCGCAGGATTTTAAGCGCATCTACGCCACACTTATCAAAGGCAACTGATCATGTGCGGCATAGCCGGTTTTCTGACTTCGCAGCAATCGGTTGATTTGGGCTCGGCCCTGCGCGGCATGGCTGACACCATCGCCCATCGTGGTCCCGACGATGCGGGGTTTTTCGAGACCGCCACGCAGGATGGCCGCTTTCGTATCGGGCTGGCACATCGCCGCCTATCCATCATCGACCTGTCAACCGGCCACCAGCCGCTGGGCAACGAGGATGGCTCGATCCAGATCGTGTTCAACGGCGAGGTCTACAACTTCCAGGAATTGCGCGATGGACTGATCGCGAAGGGCCACCGCTTCGCCACGCATTCCGATACGGAAACCATCGTCCACGCCTATGAAGAGTGGGGCGATGAATGCGTGCAGCGCTTCCGCGGCATGTTCGCCTTTGCCATCTGGGATGCACCGCGTCAGCGCCTGTTTCTGGCGCGGGACCGCTACGGCAAGAAGCCGCTGTTCCTGTTCGAAAACAATGGAACACTGCTGTTTGCCTCCGAGATCAAGTCCATCCTCGCCTTTCCCGGGGTGAAGCCGGAGGTGGATACGGCAGCAGTCTGGGAATATTTCGCCTACCGTTACGTGCCCGCGCCCGCCACGCTGTTTCGCGGCATCCGCAAACTGATGCCGGGCTGTTATGCCGTATGGGAAAAGGGGCGACTGACGGAACAGCGTTACTTCACTCCCGCCGATCAGGCGCCTTTGCTTGTGCCCCAGGATTCCGGGGATGTGGTGGGAACCTTTCTCGACAAGCTGGACGAGGCGGTGCGCATCCGCATGATTTCGGACGTGCCTTTCGGCGCGTTCCTGTCCGGCGGTATCGATTCGTCCGCCGTGGTGGGGCTGATGTCCCGCCACAGCACCCAGCCGGTCAAGACCTTTTCGGTCGGGTTTGACGAGGCGGCCTATAGCGAGCTGGGTTACGCGAAAACCATCGCCGAACAATTCAAGACCGACCACCACGAACTGACCGTTTCCCAGGAACACCTGATGCAGCACCTGCCTGCATTGGTGCGACACCGGGATGCGCCGGTGGCCGAGCCTTCGGATATCCCGATTTATCTGCTGTCGCTGGAAGCGCGCAAGACAGTCAAGATGGTGCTCACCGGCGAAGGCTCGGACGAGTTTCTCGGCGGGTATCCCAAGCACGTGTTCGAACGCTACGTTGGGCCGTATCAGGTGTTGCCAGGCTTTGTCCGCCATGGCCTGGTCGAGCCCCTGGTGGGCGCGCTGCCTTACCGCTTCCGCCGGGCCAAGACGGCGATTGTGAATCTGGGCCTGGAACGCTTCGAGGAACGCATGCCGCGCTGGTTCGGTGCACTGTCCAGCCAGGAGCGCGCCGCGCTGATTGCGCTGCGGCCATCGACACAGGTGCCGCCCGGCATGCAGTTCGATACCCCGCCGGCAAATTCGCCGCTGCGGCGCATTCTTTACTTTGACCAGACCAGTTGGTTGCCCGACAACCTGCTGGAGCGCGGCGACCGCATGACCATGGCAGCGTCGCTGGAAGCGCGCATGCCGTTCATGGATCACGTATTGGCGGCGTTTGTTTCGGGCCTGCCGGACGCGTACCGGGTGAAGGGGCGTTCAACCAAATGGATCTTGCGCGAAGCGATGAAGCGGCTGCTGCCGGCCGAAATTCTTGAGCGGCCCAAGGTCGGGTTCCGGGTGCCCGTCAATGAATGGTTCCGCGGGCCGATGCGGGAGTATCTGTACGACCATCTGACGGGTGATGATTCCAGAACACGGGCGTATTACCACCGGCCGGCGCTGGACAAGGTATTGAGCGAGCATGTCAGTGGCCGGCAGAACCATGAAAAATTGTTGTGGTGTTTGTTGAATTTAGAAATCTGGCACCGGGAGTATGGGGTGTGAGGCACGCTGTATGTAGCCTCGCTGGGAAGCTTTTGATAACGGCTCTGGCAGTTGTTTTTCTGTTTCCGATTGTTGCCGCGCAAGCTATGACCGGGAACGAACAACCCCCCGTCCCGCTCGCCAGCAAGGATGTTTCCGGTGACATGCCAGCAACAACACCAGCCAGCATTGACGGGCTTTCCATCCCCAGCATGGATGCGTTGTTGATCGAGGTAAAACAGAAAACCCGGCCGCGCAGTGTGGATGTTCAGGCGCTGCAAGAAAAGCACAGGTTGGCCCCTGATGCGTTTGCTGGCGTACTCCACAGGATCGAGGACTGGCATCAAGAAACCCTGCCCGCGGAACCCGTATTGCCACTGAGCCAGCTACCAAAGGGCGAAGAACGGGTTACGCAGTTGCGTGTTATCCAGCAGCAGGTTTCCGGTGATGAGGGCAAAGTACTGCCTGCAGCCCTGGTCTGGCTGGCAACTGGAAATGGGAAGGCGCTGGTCGAGGCGAAGCGGCGTGCGCTGAATCTCGCCAGTTGGAATAGCAGTGGTGCTACCAGCTTCAAGGCGCATGACCAGGCAGGCCGTTCCGTTGCCTGGACACTTGCACTCGCGTACGACTGGCTCTATCCGGAATTCAGCGAAGCGGAGCGTGCTCGCCTGGTTGCGGCCATCAGCGACAGGCTGGGTGAAATCCTGAGCAAGGGGCCTTATGGCCTGGACGATGGCCGGAAGCTCGATGCAAATCCTTACGATTCGCACGGGGCGGTGACGCTAGCCCGTGTATCGGCGATCTGTACGGTGATGGCTGGGGTTGCGCCCCAATTCGACACTTGTTTTCGCAACACGGTGCCGCGTTATCTGAAGCGGCCTGTACCGTGGGGGGGCGATGATGGGGGGTATGCGAACGGCACGAGTTACGGCCAGTGGGATACGCCGTCTACACATCTGGTCGTATGGGATTTGCTGCAGGAAAGCATTGGCGTCGATTTGACGGCGACACCCTGGGCGCAGGGCTATGGAAAGTTCATCACCTACTTTTTGCCGCCCGGTACGCCGACGGGGCTGTTTGGCGACGGGGCGGAGAAGAACTGGCGTGACGTTTGGGCGACCCAGGCCAAAGCCTATGCTGCGCGCGTTCCATCACCCCTGGCAGATTGGTACGCACGGCAGCAGTTTGGCGAGGATGCTGCCAAGCTGTATTTTCTGCTGGCCCCTTATCGGGACTGGAGCAAGACACCGCCCCACATTCCTGCCGATACACCCAATGCCATACATCTGCCGTCCATCGGGTGGGTGGCCATGCACAGCAAGCTGGCCGACCGTGGCCGCAATTCGGTGTATTTCAAGTCCAGCCCGTATGGCTCGTTCAACCACAGCCATGCAGACCAGAACAGTTTTGTGATCAATTCCAGGGGGCAGCCGCTGGCGATCGATTCGGGCTATTACGATTATTACAACTCGCCCCACTGGAAGGGCTGGTACAAGCAGACAAAGGCGCACAACGTGATGACCTTCGACGGCGGGGTGGGGCAGTTGCACGACACCATGGCGGCGAAGGGAAAGATTACCCAGTTCGAAACCACTGCTGCTTATGACCTGGTGACGGGGGATGCCACGCAGGCGTACGGCGGTGCACTTACCCGGGCGGGGCGGTCGATGGTTTACGTGCGGCCCGGGGTGCTGCTGGTATTCGATTCGCTGGCATCGGCGTCGCCGCGCACCTGGGAGTGGAACATTCACGCATTGAGGCCCATGGCGGTAACAGGCGAGCGCTCGATTGAAATCGAGAAGGATGGCAAGCGCCTGTGCGTGGAGATGTTGCATGGCCCGGACATGGATTTTTCCCAGGCGGATCAGTTCACGCACGCGCCCAGCGGCGATTATCCGAAGCAGTGGCACGGGGTGTTCAAAAGCGCGGCCAAGGGCAAGGCTTTTCAGATGCTGACGATGCTGTCGCTGAATTGCGAAAAGCCGTCCGTCGAGGTGACGGTTGATCCGGCGGGGCTGGAGGTTGCCCTGGCCGGGCATCGCTTTGTCTTTACGGATACGAATGTGGAGCGCGTGCAGTGAGTTCGCTGTTGTGGAAACTGAACCGGCTGCGTCTGATGGGCGTGGCCGAGATCACCTACCGCGTGCACCAGGCGCTGCACGCCAGGCTGGAGCAACGGGGCATTGGTTTGGCCCGCACCGGGGCGCCCTCGGAGCAGTTCGGTACGCCGTGGTGCGCGATGCCGCCTGGGGTTCACGACAGTGAGCCCTACCGCGCGGCGGCTGACCGGATTCTCGCCGGGCGCTTCGATGTGTTTGCCCTGCATGGCGCAGAGCTGGGCTTTCCGCCGCGCTGGAATCGCGACCCGAAGACGGGAGCCGAGGCGCCGCTGGCCTTCGGCAAGACGCTGAATTATCGGGACGAGCAGGTTGTCGGGGACATCAAGTATCTGTGGGAGCCGAACCGGCATCAGGAACTGGTGACGCTGGCGCAAGCCTGGCGCTTGACCGGCGAGATGAAATACGCGGAGGGATGCCGGACGCTGCTGGAATCGTGGTTCGAGCAATGCCCTTATCCGCTGGGGCCGAACTGGACGAGTTCGCTGGAACATGCGGTGCGGTTGCTGAACTGGTCGGTAGCGTGGCAGGTGTTGGGCGGGGCGGATTCGCCCCTGTTTGCCGGGGCGGATGGCCAGGCTTTTCGCCGGCGCTGGCTGGATTCGATCTATCAGCACTGTCATTTTATTGCGGGGCATTTCTCGAAATATTCTTCTGCCAACAATCACCTGTTCGGCGAATACACGGGGCTGTTCATCGGCGCGCTGATGTGGCCGTGCTGGGAAGAAAGTGCGCGCTGGCTGGAAACGGCCCGGGCAGGGCTGAAAGAAGAAGCGCTCAAGCAGAACGGATCAGACGGGGTGAACCGCGAACAGGCGATCTGGTACCAGCACGAAGTGGCGGACATGATGCTGTTGTGCGGGCTGGCAGGCCGGGCCAACGGGGTGGAGTTCCCATCGGCCTGGTGGAGCCGGCTGGAAACGATGCTGGAGTTCATTGCCACGCTGATGGATGTGGGCGGCAGGGTGCCGATGATCGGGGATTCGGACGATGCGGTGATGGTGCGGTTTTCGCGCGAGCCGGGGTTCAATGCCTATCGTTCGTTGCTGGCCACGGGGGGGGGGCTGTTCGAGCGCGCGGATTTTGCGCGCAAGGCGGGGGCATTCGACGACAAGAGCCGCTGGCTTCTGGGGGAGGCGGGGAGCGCGGAATTTGCGCGGCTGGCTGCGCTTCCCGCTCCTGCGGGTTTGGCGAAGCGGGCTTTTCCGGAGGGCGGTTACTACATCCTGGGGGATCGGTTCGATACGCCGGATGAGGTGCGCATCGTGGCCGATGCCGGGCCGCTGGGTTATCTGTCGATTGCGGCGCATGGGCATGCGGATGCGCTGGCCTTTACCCTGTCGGCCGGCGGGAGCGAGATTCTGATCGATCCCGGCACCTACGCGTATCACACCCAGAAAAAGTGGCGCGACTACTTCCGCGGTACCTCGGCGCACAACACGGTGCGCGTGGACGGGGTGGACCAGTCGATGATCGGCGGAAACTTCATGTGGCTAAAGCACGCAAAGGCGTGGTGCGAGCAGTGGGAATCCGATGCTGGCCGGGACTTTTTTGCCGGCGTGCACGATGGTTATCGGCAATTACCGGACCCGGTGCTGCATCGCCGCTCGCTCGAATTCGACAAGGCAGAGCGCGTGTTGCGGGTGGTGGATACGCTGGAATGCAAGGGGGAACACCAGGTCGAGCTTTTCTGGCATTTTGCGGAAACCTGCCGGATTCAGGTCAGTGGCAACGAGATTTCGGCAGGGTGCGATGGCCGCTCGGTGCGTTTGGTGATGCCCGGGATCGCCTGGTCGCCCAGCGTGGCATCGGGGCAGGAAACGCCGCCGCTTGGCTGGGTTTCGCGTCATTTCGATCAGAAATGCAAGTGTTCTTCTGTAGTATGGTCGGGGAAAATTTCAGGGACGACCACGCTTCATACCGAGATACACCTGGGGGAATGCTGATTAATCCGGGATGGTTCATTAGGCGATTTGTAGGAGGGAGGGGCGCCCTCGCCCCGATTTTCGCACCGCTGCAACCACCACGGCTTCGGCCGGGGGCGGGCCGCCTGCAACAGCCCAAGGCATCTCGCGCCCTGATGGACAATTCGGGTTAGTCAGTGTTTTCACTGGGAAGGCACGATTCTTGAATGACGTGTCTTTTGATTCAAGAAAATGTCAGCACACATTAATTAAATAAAGGGGGAGGAAAAGTGAAAATCAGTATTTTTGGCCTGGGTTATGTGGGTGCGGTTTCCGCCGGTTGTCTGGCCAACGACGGCCATGAGGTCATCGGTGTGGACCCCTATCAGACCAAGGTGGACCTGATCAACAAGGGGGTCACGCCGATTATCGAGAAAGATATTGGCGAGATGATTGCCAAGACCGCCGCCGAAGGGAAGCTGCGCGCGACCACGGATGTGCACGAAGCGGTGATGGGGTCGGATATTTCTCTCATCTGCGTGGGCACGCCCTCACAACTCAATGGCAACCTGGACCTTTCCTATGTGCGCCGCGTGTGCGAGGAAATCGGCTCTGCGATCAAAGAAAAAGACAGTTTTCATGTGGTGGTGGGGCGCTCGACCATGTTGCCCGGCTCCATGCTCAATGTGGTGATCCCCACGCTGGAACAGGCTTCCGGAAAAAAGGCGGGGGTGGATTTTGGCGTGTGCAACAACCCGGAGTTTCTACGTGAGGGCACGGCGGTTTACGACTACTACCATCCGCCCAAGACGGTGATCGGCGAGAGCGACACGCGGGCTGGCGATATGCTGGTGGAGTTGTACAAGCAGATGGATGCGCCGATGATCCGTACCGACCTGGAAACGGCCGAGATGGTGAAATACACGGACAACAACTGGCATGCGTTGAAGGTGGCGTTCGCCAACGAGATCGGCAACATCTGCAAGGCGGTGGGTATCGATGGCCACAAGGTCATGGAGATTTTCTGCCAGGATACCAAGCTGAATCTTTCACCCTATTACATGAAGCCCGGGTTCGCCTTCGGCGGTTCGTGCCTGCCCAAAGATGTGCGCGCGCTGACCTACAAGGGCCGCAGTCTGGATCTGGAGTTGCCGGTGCTGAGTGCCATCATGCCGTCCAACCAGCATCAGATCGAGAAGGCCATCGACATGGTCGCGAACAAGGGCAAGCGCAAGGTCGGCATTCTGGGATTTGCATTCAAGGCAGGGACCGACGACCTGCGCGAATCGCCCATCGTGGATGTGATCGAACGTCTGATCGGCAAGGGCTACGAGCTGAAGCTGTACGACAAGAACGTGAACCTGGCTGCGCTGACCGGTGCAAACCGCGACTACATCCTTAACCACATCCCGCATATTTCCAGGCTGATGGTAGGGTCGATGCAGGAGGTGATGGATTTCGCCGAGACTATCGTCATCGGCAACGGCGCCGAGGAGTTCAAACCGGTGCCCACAAGCTTGAAACCTGGCCAGTCGGTGGTTGACCTGGTGCGCATCAGCAAGGAAAAAAGCGGCGGGTCTTACGACGGAATTTGCTGGTAAGCACTTTCCAACAACAGGCCGCCCGTGGGCGGCCTGTTTGCTTGTTGAACCGACACAAGAAAACAAAGGCTGTGTCACTGTTGGTTGTCGAAGTCATGTCTTGCTCTCTGCCCCTACCCTTCGGCATCCCGCAGGTGCCACCGTAGGTGCGGCTTTAGCCGCGATGCGCCGCAAGGCGCAAAGCGTAAATGCTCGCCAAGGTCTCGCCGCACCACCTTCGCGGGCTACCGCCCGCATCGCGGTTGAAGCAGCTCCTACTGGCCAACACCAACAAATAACGATGAAAGAGCCACAACAACATGAGTGAAAAACGTCGCGTCCTCATCCTCGTCGAGAATCTGCCCTCTCCCTTTGACCGCCGCGTCTGGCAGGAGGCCACGACCCTGCATGCAAACGGCTACGGGGTTTCCATCATCTGCCCAACCGGGAAAGGCTACGAGAAACATTACGAGGAAATAAACGGGATTCATATTTACCGCTATGACCTTCCCATGGAGGCGGAGGGCGCCAAGGGCTATGCCATCGAATACTCGGCTGCGCTCTGGCACACCTTTCGACTGGCCTGGAAGGTGAAGCGCGAGCAGGGGTTCGATGTTGTCCATGCCTGCAATCCGCCCGACCTGCTGTTTCTGATTGGCGGTTTTTTCAAGCTGTTCTCCGGCAAGAAGTTTCTGTTCGACCACCACGACATCAACCCGGAGTTGTACGAGGCCAAGTTCGGCCGCCGCGACTTCTTCTGGAAGCTGATGGTGTGGCTGGAGCGCATGACTTTCAAAACCGCCGATGTTTCGATCGCCACGAACGAGTCGTACAAGAAAATTGCCATCGAGCGCGGCGGCATGAATCCGAACAAGGTTTATGTGGTGCGTAGCGGGCCGATGCTCGACCGCTTGAAAATCATTCCGGCTGTGGAGTCGCTAAAGCATGGACGCCGTTATCTCGTGGGCTATGTGGGGGTGATGGGCAAGCAGGAGGGGATCGATCTGCTGCTGCAGGCGGCCCGCCATATCGTCAAGGAGATGGGGCGTGACGACGTACATTTTGGCCTGGTGGGGGGCGGGACTTCGCTGGATGAGATGAAGCAGATGGCGGCGGACCTGGGCATCGCGGATTACGTGACGTTTACCGGCCGAGTTCCAGATCAGGATCTGCTGGAGATGCTCAACACCGCCGACGTGTGCGTGAATCCCGATGTGGCCAACGAGATGAACGACAAGTCCACCATGAACAAGATCATGGAGTACATGGCCCTGGGCAAGCCAGTGGTGCAGTTCGACCTGACCGAAGGGCGCTACTCGGCGCGGGAGGCTTCTCTCTATGCGGCGAAGAATGACCCCGTGGACATGGCGCGAAAGATTGTTGAGCTGCTGGATGACCCGGAGCGCCGGGCACGCATGGGCGAGCTTGGCCGCAACCGCGTGGTGAACGAACTGGAATGGCAATACGAAGCGCCCAAGCTGCTGGCGGCCTATGCCGACTTGTGGCGGTGATTTGAAACCCCCGATTTCCAGCAACTGGATCCCCGGCGCGTCTCTGCTTCTGGCTGTGCTGTTGCTCGGCCTGTTTGTGTGGGGTGGCAACCAGCCGCAGGCAGCGGGTTTGATCCCGGCGCCCTGGGACAAGCTGGCGCATCTGGCCTGGTTTGCCACGCTGGCGGGTTTGCTGGTGCTTGGCCTGCGCAGTGCGGGTGCTCGACCACTCTTGTTGGTGGCCTTGGCGTGCGCAGCGCTGGGTGTCTGGGACGAATGGCGTCAGATTACGTTGCCTGGCAGAACTTTTGGGCTGGATGATCTGCTGGCCGATGGAGTGGGGATTGCCTTGGGGGTTTTTCTGGCGACCTGGGTGCGGCGGGTGCGATAGCCGACAAGTCGGCAACAAACACGCATGGCCGCCCGGCCCGAATGCGTGCAATTGCGCCGCACCGGCAATCGCGGGCAAGCCCGCTCCCACAACGTCATCCCCCTGCGGTCTGCTCACGGTTTCACGCGACACCTCCCCCCGTAGGAGCGGGCTTGCCCGCGAAACGCACCGCCGCACGTCACCGGCTTTTCGCCAGCAAGCTGGCACCACACCCTCGTAGGAGCCGTCTTCCCATGAAGGCTTGCCCATCGCCATGCTGGAAGCCTTGAGCTACGGCTTGCCGGTGGTGGCCAGCGATATTCCGGCGAACCTGGAGGTGGGTTTGTCGGCAGAACACTACTACCCCCTGGGTGATGTGGATGCCCTGGCCGCAAGGCTGGGCGAGTTTGCCGCGTGCGCCTTGACCATGGAATCGCGCGAGCAGCGCCGCACCTGGGTGGCCGAGCGCTTCGACTGGCGGGATATTGCGCACCGGACCATGGCGGTTTATCAGACGGTGGTTTCTGGATAAGCCATATAATCAGGCTGCGGTTTTGGGTAGCACGGGCTTTGCAGGATAATCGGGGCGTGTTGTATCGGTGTAACAGGGGGTGCCGTTTCTTTCCTTGCCGTGTTACGACAGGATCAACCCGGATTTTTGTTGTGGGAGAAGACCTTGAAGCCATCTACTGCTCTTGATGCCAAGCGCGCCGCTGTGCGTGTCGCTGCAAGCCGTTTTCGCACCGCAAACCCCCGTATCTTCGGTTCTGTGCTGCACGGCACCGATGAGGACGGCAGCGATCTTGATCTGCTGGTGGATGCGCTGCCGGGAGCAACGCTGTTCGATCTGGGCGGACTCCAACTGGAACTGGAGGCGCTGCTTGGTGTGGGCGTCGATCTGCTGACGCCGGCTGATTTGCCGCTCAAGTTCCGCGACCAGGTGCTTGCGGAGGCAGTTCCGGTATGAGCGAAAGCCGGCTTTTCGACTACCTTGATCACATTTGGCAAGCTGCCACAGACGCATGCAGTTTCATCGATGACATGAGCAAGGCGGACTTTCTTTCCGATAAGCGCACCCAAAGCGCAGTTGTCATGAGCCTTGTGGTCATTGGCGAAGCCGCGACGAAGGTGATGGATCGCCACCCTGATTTTGCCGGGCAGCATCCGGAAATTCCTTGGCGCAGCATACGCGGAATGCGTAATCGCATTGCGCATGGCTACTTCGAAATCAACCTCGATGTGGTGTGGGATACGACACAGACCGCCTTGCCGGAGTTGCTGGATTGCCTGCTTGCCATTCGCGGGGAGTCATAAGCCCAGGGTGGTTCAGTACAAAATTAGTTACACGTTACAGCTTGTTTCCACTCATTGATCAGCACATTCCGAATAGGTTGTTATCTTGATTCTTGTCACTGGCGGCGCCGGCTTTATCGGCGCCAATTTCATTCTGGACTGGCTGCGTGTGAACGACGAGCCGGTGATCAACCTGGACAAGCTCACGTATGCGGGCAATCTGGAAAACCTGGCCAGCCTGCAGGGCGACCCGCGCCACATTTTTGTGCAGGGCGATATCGGCGACCGCGCGCTGGTCGGCCAGCTGCTCAGCAGGCATCGCCCGCGTGCGATCATCAACTTCGCGGCTGAATCCCACGTAGATCGCTCGATCCATGGCCCGGAAGATTTCATCCAGACCAATGTGGTGGGCACGTTTCATCTGCTGGAAGAGGGGCGCGGCCACTGGCTGAACCTGCCGGATAACGAGAAGGCCGTGTTCCGTTTTTTGCATGTGTCCACCGACGAGGTCTATGGCTCGCTGGGGCCAAACGATGCACCGTTTACCGAGATGACCTCGTTTGCGCCCAACAGCCCGTATTCGGCTAGCAAGGCGTCGTCCGATCACTTGGTGCGCGCCTATCACCACACCTACGGCCTGCCGGTGCTGACGACCAACTGTTCGAACAATTACGGTCCCTATCAGTTTCCGGAAAAACTGATCCCGCTGGTGATTTTGAATGCCACCTGCGGCAAGCCGTTGCCGATTTACGGCGATGGCATGAACGTGCGCGACTGGCTGTATGTCACCGACCACTGTTCGGCGATTCGCACGGTGCTGCAGCAGGGCTGCTGTGGCGAGACCTACAACGTGGGTGGCTGGAACGAGATGCCGAATATCGAGATTGTGAAAATGGTGTGTGCGCTGCTGGACGAAATGCGCCCCGATCCCGCCGGTCCTTATGCACGTCTGCTGACCCATGTGACGGACCGTCCCGGTCACGACCGCCGTTACGCGATCGACGCCGACAAGATCCACCGCGAGCTGGGCTGGAAACCGGCCGAAACCTTCGACACCGGCATCCGCAAGACGGTGCGTTGGTATCTGGACAATATGACGTGGGTGGAACACGTCGCCAGCGGGGAATACCGGACGTGGATGGATGCGAATTATGGTGAACGGTGAGCGTTTCCCTGAAGGTTTGTTTTCCCGCGGCGGGTAAAAGAATGACACTCTGGCGCAAAAAATAAGACAATTACGGACTTAGCCATAGTTGTGAGCCAGGAAATATGACCAAAAAAGCCCTTATCACCGGCGTTACCGGCCAGGACGGCGCCTATCTTGCCGAGTTTCTGCTGGAAAAAGGCTACGAAGTTCACGGCATCAAGCGCCGCACCTCGCTGTTCAACACCGACCGTATCGACCATTTGTACGAAGGCCCGGAAGTCACCCAGCGCAAGTTCATCCTGCATCACGGCGATCTCACTGATTCGTCCAGCCTGATTCGCATCATCCAGCAGGTGCAGCCCGACGAAATCTACAACCTCGCTGCGCAAAGCCATGTGGCTGTCAGCTTCGAGGAACCCGAATACACCGCCAACTCTGACGCCCTGGGTGCGTTACGCATATTGGAAGCCATCCGCATCCTCGGCCTCGAAAAGAAAACCCGTTTCTACCAGGCCAGCACCAGCGAACTCTTCGGTCTGGTGCAGGAAACCCCGCAGAAGGAAACCACCCCGTTCTACCCGCGCAGCCCCTACGCCTGCGCCAAACTCTACGCCTACTGGATCACCGTCAACTATCGTGAAGCCTATGGCATGTATGCCTGCAACGGCATCCTGTTCAACCACGAAAGCCCGATCCGCGGCGAAACCTTCGTCACCCGCAAGATCACCCGTGCGCTATCCCGCATCAAGCTCGGCCTGCAGGATTGCCTGTTCCTCGGCAACATGGATGCCAAACGCGACTGGGGCCACGCCCGGGACTACATCGAAATGCAGTGGCTGATGCTGCAGCAGGACCAAGCGGAAGATTTTGTTATCGCCACCGGCGTGCAATACTCCGTGCGCGATTTCGTCAACGCCGCCGCCAAAGAGCTCGGCATGGACATTCGTTGGGAAGGGCAGGGCGTAGAAGAGAAAGGCTACATGGTCACCCCCTCCTCCTTGAGGGGGGAGGGTCGGGGAGAGGGTGAGAAGTTAATCGTCGCCGTCGACTCGCGCTACTTCCGCCCCACCGAGGTCGAAACCCTGCTCGGCGACCCCAGCAAGGCCAAGAACAAGCTCGGCTGGACGCCGAAGATCAGCTTCGACGAACTGGTGGCCGAAATGGTGCGCGAAGACCTGAAAGCTGCCGAGCGCGACGAACTGGTGAAGAAATATGGCTACAAGGCCATGGATTACCATGAGTAAGATGGCAGATTCGCTCCGGATGGATGTATCCGGGACTTCACTCAATAAACTGAAAGACTTGCTTGCAGTGACTGCTGGCTTGGAGTTTGCTGTTTTGGTTGGGAGCCGGGCCAATGTTGATACTGCTGGTGTTCGCCCCGATAGCGATTGGGATATTGCCTTGCAGTGGAGCCGCACTACGCCATGGATGCAAACGGTGGGCGACCAGGAAGCGTTGCGCAGGCGGATTGCAGAAACGCTGGGTGTGACTCTGGATTGCATTGACTTGATTGACCTGCCGCGCGCGAACCTGGCCATGCGAGCCAACGTGGCAGAAAACGGGAACGTACTCATGGGCGAAAATACCCTTGCTTGGTCCCACTTTCTGACGCGCACCTGGCGCGAGCTTGAAGACTTCTACTGGGAACAGTCCCATGCGTCTTGATCTGTATCAGGCTGAAACTGCGCGTATCGCAACTGAGCAATCCGCCTTGCTGGCGCTGGCTAAACAACGTCTTGAAGATGGACTCACGCTGAGTCCACTGGAGCAAAGTGGGGTGCTACACGCCTTGCAGGTGCTGATCGAAAACGCCATTGGGAAATCCAAGCAGCTACTTAAGTTGCAGGGCGAAGCGGTCCCCGTCTCCGCATATGATGCTTTTGCTGCATTAGCGCGGCGCGATGTCATTTCTCAAGATCAATTACCCGGTTGGAATGCCATCATTGGTCTGCGTAACCGGATTGTTCACGACTACATGAATATCGACATGCTTCGGGTTCAGGAACTGGTCGCTACAGGGCGCTATGAATTTGTCACGGTGTTTTTGCTCAAGCCGATTTCAACATGAACAAGCAAGTTCAGGCAGAGTCGATTCATGGATTTAAATAACTGCATCCAGAAAATATTGATTAAGCAGAGGGGCGTTTGCCTGGCAATTCTGTTTGGCACGTTGGCACGTTGGCAAGCTTTAGACGTGCTGGCCAACTTGAGACTTGAATCTTGATTCCTGAATCTAGAATTTACATCGCCGGCCATCGCGGCCTCGTCGGCTCCGCCCTGATGCGCAACCTCACTACCCCCTCTCCCTTGAGGGGAGAGGGTCGGGGAGAGGGTGGGGGTTATTCAAACATCCTCACCCGCACCCACGCCGAACTCGACCTCACCAGCCAGGCCGCCGTCGAAGCCTTCTTCGAAGCGGAAAAGCCCGATTACGTTTTCCTCGCTGCTGCCAGGGTTGGCGGAATTCACGCCAACAACACTTACCCGGCCGAATTCATCCGCGACAACCTCGCCATCCAGACCAACATCATCCACGCTGCTTACAAAAACAACGTCAAGCGGCTGCTGTTTCTCGGGTCCAGCTGCATTTATCCCAAGCTCGCGCCGCAGCCGATGAAGGAAGAACACCTGCTCACCGGCGAGCTTGAGGCTACCAACCGCCCCTATGCGCTGGCCAAGATTGCCGGCATCGAGATGTGCTGGAGCTACAACCGGCAATACAAAACCCAATATTTCGCTGTCATGCCGACCAATCTGTATGGCCCTGGCGACAACTATCATCCGGAAAATGCCCATGTCATCCCCGCGCTGATTCGCCGCTTCCACGAAGCGAAGCTGGCGAATGCACGGACTGTCAGCGTCTGGGGAAGCGGTACACCCAGGCGCGAATTCCTTTACAGCGAAGATATGGCCGATGCCTGCGTTCATCTGATGAATTTGCCGGACGAGAAGTTTGTTCCACTGCTGGGACAGGACCGCAACGACGGCTTGCCGCCGCTGATGAACATCGGCGTGGGTCACGATCTCACCATATGCGAGCTGGCAGAAACGGTTAAAGCTGCGGTGGGCTTCACGGGCGAGATCGTCTTCGACAGCACCAAACCAGACGGGACCCCGCGCAAGTTGATGGATGTGACCCGGTTGAATGAAATGGGCTGGCGGGCCACGACTCCATTTACTGCAGGGATCAAACAGGCTTACACGGATTTTCTGGGCAGGGAAAAATGAATTTCTGATGGCGCCGGGAAGGGCGAAGGGCGCTTCTTGCGAACGAAACCAAGCACTTGCCGTTCGCCCTGAGCCTGTCGAAGGGAGCCTGTAGAAGGACTTGTTCGCTATTTTCTTAAACTTACGAACAGGCTGTTTGGCGGCTTGCACAATAAAATAAGCAGGGTTGCATAACCATGACCATTGATCACTCATCGCGGGCCATTCACCGCAAGGGCATCATCCTCGCCGGTGGCTCCGGCACCCGGCTGTACCCGGCGACCCTGGCTGTTTCCAAACAGTTGCTGCCAATTTACGACAAGCCGATGATTTATTACCCGCTCACCACGCTGATGCTGGCGGGGATCCAGGATATCTTGATCATTTCGACGCCGCAGGACACGCCGCGTTTCGAGCAGTTGCTGGGTGACGGCAGCCAGTGGGGGATCAGCCTGCGCTATGCGGTGCAGCCGAATCCGGAAGGGCTGGCGCAGGCCTTTATTATTGGCGCAGACTTTGTGGGCAATGGGCCTAGTGTGCTGGTGCTGGGCGATAACATTTTCTACGGTCACGAGATGACACAGAATCTGCGCGCCGCCAGCGCACAGGAAACCGGCGCCATGGTGTTTGCCTATCGGGTGAATGATCCGGAACGCTATGGCGTGGTGGAGTTCGATGCTTTCGGCAAGGTCATCAGCCTGGAAGAAAAGCCGGCTCAACCCAAGTCTCACTATGCAGTCACCGGGCTCTACTTTTTTGACAATCAGGTGGTGGACATTGCCCGCAATCTGAAGCCATCACCACGCGGTGAACTGGAGATCACCGACGTCTACCAGCGCTATCTCGAAGCAGGTACGCTCAATGTGTCAATCATGGGTCGTGGCAATGCCTGGCTCGACACCGGCACCCATGAATCAATGCTGGAAGCTTCGCTGTTCATCGAGACGATCGAGAAGCGCCAGGGTCTGAAGATCGCCTGTCCTGAAGAAATTGCCTATCGCCAGGGTTACATCACGGCGGAACAGGTGGCGAAACTGGCCGAGAAAATCAAGAAAAGCGGGTATGGCCAGTATCTGTTGAACATATTGAATGAGCGGGTGTTTTGAGATGCAAGATTCAAGTTACAAGGTTCAAGGTTCAAGGTTCAACTCGCCCATGCATGCCATTTTTCTTGCATCTTGTAACTTGCATCTTGAACCTTGAAAAATGAACCTGATCGAAACCGCTCTCCCCGGCGTGCTGCTCCTCGAACCCAGGGTGTTTGGTGACGCGCGTGGGTTTTTTCTGGAAAGCTGGAACCGCCAGGCCTTTTCTGAGCTGGGACTGGATCTGGATTTTGTGCAGGACAATCATTCGCACTCGACCAGGGGCGTGTTACGCGGTTTGCACTATCAACTCAACGAACCGCAAGGCAGATTGGTGCGCGTAGTCAGCGGTGCCGTGTTTGATGTGGCGGTAGATTTGCGCCGGTCGTCATCCCATTTTGGGCAATGGGTGGGCCACGAACTGTCGGCCGAAAACCAGCGCATGCTGTGGATTCCGCCGGGCTTCGGCCATGGGTTTCTGGTGCTGTCTGATACGGCCGATTTTCTTTACAAGACCACCGCCTATTACGCGCCCGAGTGGGATCGTGGCATTCGCTGGGATGATCCGCAGATCGGGGTACAGTGGCCGCTTGCAGGGGATCCTGTGCTATCCGCCAAGGACCAGATTCAACCCCTGCTCAAGGATGCGGAGGTATACGCGTGAGCATCCGCCCGCGCATTCTGCTCACCGGTGCCAATGGCCAGGTCGGCTGGGAATTGCAGCGTACCCTGAGTTGCCTGGGGGAGGTGATCGCTCTGGATTCCAAAGCGATGAACCTGGCCGATGCCGCAGCGGTGCGTCAAAAGCTGCGTGAAATCGCGCCTGCCATCATCGTCAACCCGGCAGCCTACACAGCGGTGGACAAGGCCGAAAGTGAGCCGGACCGGGCACACGCCGTGAATGCGGTTGCACCCGGCGTGCTCGCCGAGGAGGCAGACAAACTGAGTGCGCTGCTGGTGCATTACTCCACCGACTATGTTTTTAACGGCAGTGGCGCTGTGCTCGACAGTGGTGAAGCCAGGCCGTGGCGCGAAGCCGATGCCTGTGATCCCATCAATGTCTATGGCGCGACCAAACTGGCAGGCGAGCGTGCCATCCAGGCCACCGGTTGTCGCCATCTCATCTTCCGCACGTCCTGGGTCTATGGCGCGCGCGGCAGTAATTTTCTGCTGACCATGCGCCGTCTGATGCGGGAGCGGCCCGAACTGAAGATTGTCGCCGACCAGATCGGCGCGCCGACCTGGTGCCGTGATCTGGCCGAGGCAACGGCCCTGGTGTTAAGCCAGATCAATTCACCGGTGAGTGGATTCGACCAGACACAACCCTGGGGGGTGTACAACATGACTAATGGCGGTGAAACGTCCTGGCACGGTTTCGCTGAAGCCATCCAGCGCCTGGATGCATCCGGCGAAACCCGGGCCGCCCGCTTGCTGCCCATCCCCAGCAGTGACTATCCAACCCCGGCCAGACGGCCACTCAATTCGCGCCTCGATAACGGCAAGCTGGAACACACGTTTGGCATTCGCCTGCAGGATTGGCGCGTGGCGCTGGCACGGTGTATGGATGTAGGATAGGTTCGGTTAAGGAAACGCTGAATTAATCGGTTTGCTATGTGGTTCGACAAGCCTGTCCTGAGCTACGTCGAAGGGCTCACCACGAACGAAATCAATTATTTGCCGTTCGTCCTGAGCCCTTCGATGCTACTCAGGACAGGCTTGTCGAAGGACTTGTTCGGCGTTTCCTTAGCGGCGCTACGGCCAGCGGAATCAACAACAAGGGAGACAGTATTGAATGTGTTATTGACGGGCGGAGCGGGCTATATCGGCTCGCACACCGCAGTGGAGTGTCTGGCAGCCGGACACGAGGTGGTGGTGTTCGACAATCTTTCGAACAGCAGTGTGATTTCGCTGGATCGGGTCAAGACGATTGCGGGCAAGGCGGTGTCATTCGTGCAGGGCGATATCCGCGACCGTGCAGCGTTGCGCAAGCTGTTTGCCGATTACCGCATCGACGCGGTGGTGCATTTTGCCGGGCTGAAGGCGGTCGGTGAATCGGTGGAAAAACCGATTCTGTATTACGACAACAACATTGCCGGAAGCATTGCACTGTTCGAGGTGATGGCCGAGGCCGGGGTGAAAGCGATCGTGTTCTCGTCTTCGGCCACGGTGTACGGCGACCCGGCAACCGTGCCGATTACCGAAGATTTTCCGCTGTCGGCGACCAATCCCTACGGCCGCTCCAAGCTCTTTATCGAGGAAATGCTGCGCGATATCGCGTTGTCGGACGCGGGCTGGAATGTTGCGCTGCTGCGTTATTTCAATCCGGTGGGTGCGCACGAATCGGGCCTGATCGGCGAAGATCCACGCGGCATTCCCAACAACCTGATGCCTTATGTGGCACAGGTGGCGGTGGGGCGACGTCCGCATCTCAATGTGTTTGGCGGCGATTATCCGACGCCGGACGGCACGGGTGTTCGCGACTATATCCACGTGGTCGATCTGGCACGCGGGCATGTGGCCGCGTTGAACAAGCTGCTTGACCTGGGCGGCGTGCAGACCTGGAACCTGGGCACCGGGCGCGGTGTGAGCGTGCTCGATATGGTGCGCGGGTTTGAAGCGGCGAGCGGCAAGCCGGTGCCCTATCAAATCGTGGCGCGTCGCGCAGGCGATGTGGCGCAATGCTGGGCCGACCCGGCACGTGCAGCGCGAGAACTTGGCTGGCAGGCGGAATATGATTTGCCGCGCATGTGTGCGGATTCCTGGCGCTGGCAGCAGGGCAATCCTGAAGGCTACGCCTGAACGACGAGGTTCAAGATTCAAGATTCAAGTTAAGCGTACGGTTTGTCGCCAAGCCACAGCCGTCTTGTGACTTGAATCTTGCAACTTGCAACTTGAGTTTTTAGGCCGTAGGCCGCTTGCCGAACACGCCGCGTCCGCGAAAGTATTGCACCCCCAGCCAACCCCCAAACAGCCCGCCCAGGTGGGCGAAGTGCGCTACGCCGGCGGTGGTGTTGGTGATGCCCAGAAACAGTTCAATGATGCCGTAGCCGAGCACGAAGGTGCGCGCCGGTATCCGGATGAACGGCAAGAAAATGATGATGATTACCCTGTTTGGGAAATACAGCGCATAGGCGAGCAGCAGGCCAAACACGCCGCCCGAGGCTCCGATCACGGGGCTGCTGTTGTGCAAAAAATATCCGCTGATTGCGATCTGCGTCATGGCGGCGACCACCACGCTCAGTAGATAGGTCAGCAGATAACGCAGGTCGTTCCAACGCGTTTCCAGTGCCGAGCCGAACATCCAGATGGCGATCATGTTGAACCCGAGATGCAGCAGCGAGCCGTGCAGAAAGCTGTAGGTGATCAGTTGCCAGACATGAAACGGGCTGCCCGAGCCCGGTGGCCACAAGCCGAAGGTGCGAATGATCTCGGGTCCGGTGGCAATCCCGAGCGCATAAACCAGAACATTCAGCAGGATGAGGATGAAAGTGATCGGTGGCATGAATGGCAGTTTCAAGGAACAAGTTTCAAGTTGCAAGTTACGGGACTCAAGGGACTACACGCTTTAGGTCATGCCAGGATCGCTTTGTAGCTTGTAGCTTGTAGCTTGTAGCTTGTAGCTTGTAGCTTGAATCTTGAATCTTGAATCTTGAATCTTGAATCTTGAATCTTGAATCTTGAATCTTGAATCTATTCCCCTGTGGGTTCCCAGTGCTGCAGTTTCAGTTGCAGCGATTGCTGGCCATTGAATTCGTTGGGCATGAGCGCGTAGACGGCACGGATGCGGCCGGGCAGCGGGTCGGCCTGAAAGAAGCGCATCGCATCGAACACGACACCATCGCGTGCCAGTTTGAGTTTCAAGTGTTTTTCACCGACCACACGTTGAGCTGCGACATCAAATTCTGCTGTGAACAATGGCGCAGGAAAGCCTTGCCCCCAGACCGCATGATCCAGTTGCTGGGCGAGTTCATAACTGTGATCGGCGGGGTCGAGTTTGCCGTCTGTTTCGAGCACGCCTTCCAGGTCGGCTGGGTCGATCAATTCACGCACCACTGTTTCAAACGCCAGTCCGAATGCCTCGTGTTGACCATCGGCAATGCTGAGGCCGGCTGCCATGGCATGACCGCCGAATTGTTTGATCAGGCCGGGGTGGCGTTTGTCGACGAGATCGAGCGCGTCGCGCAGATGCAGACCGGGGATGGAGCGCCCCGAGCCCTTGAGTTCTCCCGCGTCGTTGCTGGCGAACACAATGGTGGGTCGGTGAAACTTGTCCTTCAGCCGCGAGGCCAGAATCCCGATCACACCGATATGCCAGCCCGGTTGATAAGCAGTGAGGCTGTGGCTGTCGGTGGGACTGAAGGTGGCCAGAATCGCGAGCGCTTCTTCCAGCATGTCGGCTTCGACATCGCGCCGGGTGCGGTTGAGCGTGTCGAGTTGCTGCGCCAGTTGCTGTGCGGTGGCAGGGTCGTCAGCCAGCAGACATTCGATGCCCAGCGCCATGTCGTCGAGCCGACCGGCTGCATTGAGGCGCGGCCCGAGCATGAAGCCGAGATCGAATACGGTGGCGCGGGTGGGGTCACGGCCGGCAGCCCGAAATAGCGCGTTGACGCCTGCGCTGGCCTTGCCGGCGCGCATCCGTGCCAGGCCGTTTTCCACCAGGGTGCGGTTGTTGGTGTCGAGTTTGACCACGTCGGCAACGGTGCCGAGCGCGACCAGGTCAAGCAATGTGCGCAAATCGGGTTCGGGCGTTTCTGCATAGGCGCCGCGCTGGCGCAGTTCGGCGCGCAAGGCCAGCAGCACATAAAACATCACGCCCACGCCAGCCAGGTTTTTTGAGGCAAAGGCGCAATCCGGCTGATTGGGATTCACGATGCACGCTGCATCCGGCAATGTGTCGCCGGGCAGATGGTGATCGGTGACCAGTACGGGTATGCCGAGTGCGTTCGCTGCCGCCACCCCGTCCACCGCAGCGATGCCGTTGTCCACGGTCACCAGCAGGTCGGGTTGGCGTTCGGCTGCAAGCTTGACGATGTCGGGAGACAGGCCGTAGCCATGCTCGAGCCGGTTGGGTACGATGAAGTCAACGTGCGCACCGAGCATGCGCAAGCCGCGCACGCCCACCGCACAGGCGGTGGCGCCATCGGCATCGTAGTCGGCAATGATGAGCAGACGCTTGCGGTTGTGAATGGCATCCGCCAGTATTTGGGCAGCCTGTTCGATGTGCAGCAGACCCGCCGGTGGCAACAGCTGCGGCAATCGGTGCGCGATTTGCTCGGGATGGGTGACGCCGCGCGCGGCATACAGTCGCGCCCATGCCGGAGCCATTCCCGCATGTTCGAGAGCAGCACAGGCATCGGCAGGGCAGGGTCGGGTCGTAATGGCTGGCATGGGGCGATTGTAGAGGGTGCAGCGCCAGCGTGCTTGATTGGATCAGGGGATTGTCTTTGGCAGCTGGGTGATTGAGCTGATGGGCACACGAGGTAACATTCCACTATGAGTCATCTAATTCCGCTTTCCCGTGTTGCGCGCCTGGTGGGCCAGCCGCGCCGCGTTCTGCAGGAAATGATACGTAACGACGCCTTGGCGACATTCGACGGCCTGGTCGAACTCGACGAGTTGCTGCGTGCGTTTCCCGATGTGAAGTGGGATGACGATGCGGAGATTCGCCGGGTCAATGAAATCAAGGACAAGGCGTTTGCCAAACGGGTGCGGGAACGGGCCTTGCCGGACAAGGATGTGCTGGCAGCGCGTCTGAACGAGATGGGCGACGACTACGCGGCGGCCAAGGCCCTGATCAAGCACTATGGTGACGTGATGACCTGGCTGGACGAGAAGATTGATGAAATGGATGAAGGCGCGAGCATGGAAACGCACCACGCCTTGCATAGTATTCGCGCTTTCATTCTGCGTAACCTGGCCGAATTGCCGCCAAGTGCGGTGCAGGCTCAGGTGATAATTGCACAGGAAAGGATACTTAAGATTATGGCGCCGAACGTCACGATTCAGCCCAGTGGCCACGAGTTTTCTGTCGAAGGAAACGAGACGCTGCTGGATGCCGCATTACGCAACGGCGTGTCGCTCAACTATGGCTGCAGCAACGGCAACTGCGGGGATTGCAAGGCGCGCGTCGTGTCGGGCGAAGTAAAAAAGGTGCGCGCCCACGACTATGTATTGAAGCAGTTGGAAAAAGATGCCGGCGTGATCTTGATGTGCTCGTATGCGCCGGTGAACGACGTGGTGCTCGAGTCCAGCGTGGCGGGTGCACGTGATATTCCCGTACAGCAGCTTACCGCCCGGGTGAAATCGGTCGAAACCTTCAATGAGCAGATGGCGGCGTTACATATTCTGACACCGCGCAGCCAGCGCTTGCGGTTTCTGGCTGGCCAAAGCATACAGTTGAGCATCAATGGGGCCAGCGGGCGCTATGCCATTGCCAGTTGTCCATGCGAGGACCGGCATATCGAAGTGCAAATTTCGAAGCAAGCAGACGATGCATTTGCCGAAGTGGTACTCAATACCCTGAAACCCAATGACCCCGTGATGGTGGAAGGGCCGTTCGGCGAATTCGTGCTGGATGAGGACTCGCCGCGGCCGGTGATTTTCCTGGCTTTTGGCGCAGGCTTTGCCCCGATCAAAAGCCTGATCCAGCATGCCATGTCGCTGGAGTTTGCCGAGTCAATGGATTTGCACTGGCTGGCGGATGCGGCGGGGCATTACCAGGACAACCTGTGTCGTGCCTGGGCCGATGCGCTGGATAACTTCAACTATGTGCCGCGTGTACCGACCGATGATCTGGAGGCCTTGTTGAAAAATATCGTGGTGGACTATCCGGACATGCATCGCTTTGATGTGTATGCAGCAGGCACAGCGGCCCAGCTTGAACGGGCGCACGAGCATCTTGTGCGGGAGGGGCTGCATGGCTCGCGCTGGTTTGCGAGCGTGCTGGCAGACTGAGTGCTGCGTCTGCTGTGCTATGCGTGGGCCCTGCCGGTGACGCTGATCGGCATGCTGGTTGTCGTGCTGGCCAAAGGTAGTGGCGGCAGCGTGCGGAAGGTGGATGGTGTGCTGGAATCTGCCGGAGGATGGCCCGCTCGGGTTTTGCGCCGAGGGTTCCCCTTTAGCGGGGCGGTCGCCGCCATGACATTGGGGCACGTGGTGGTGGGGGTATCGCTCGATGCGCTCACTGCAACCCGGGCGCATGAACGCGCCCATGTCCGGCAGTTTGAGCGCTGGGGCATGCTGCTGTTGGTGTTGTACCCGTTGGCCGGGTTGCTGGCTTTATTGCGCGGCGGAAACCCGTACCGCGACAATACTTTTGAGCAGGAAGCACGTGCGGCCGAAATGGCGCCATCACGTGAGGCCAGGCGCTAAATTAAATCAGTATTCAGTCTGTGAAGCGGTGGTAGCTTTCACCAGGATCGCCGGTATCGGGGTCTATCCAGCCTGAAATCCCCAGTTCGTCTTCGGCTTCTTCCAGGGTTTCGCCGGGTTCATAGTCACTGTCAGCGTTGTATTCCATGTCCTGAACGGCATCCATCATGCTGGCGAAGGGGCCGTATTCCTCGCCTGTGTCGGCATCGGTCCAGTAGCAACCATCCGGCCGCTCAACAATGCGGGTATGGTCAAATCCAGCTGGGGTTTCGGGTATGGCGTGTTTCATGATGCGTCCTCCGTGTCTTGACTATAGGCGTGAAACTCGACAGGGCAAGAAACAAGTGTGGCAGCGTGTCAGATGTAAGCAAGTCCGGACAGCGCGGCCAGCATCAGCCCCAGATGCAGCCAACTCCACAGGCGGAAGTGGCGCACCAATGCAGTGACTTCACGGTTGGCGACCAGAAACGGGCGGCCATGTTCTGGTTTACGGATGAGGTGGATGCCATCTTTAAGTCGAATGTCGAGATGAGCCCGATCGACTTCGATGGCGGCAGCCCGGCGTGCGTGTTCCCATTCTTCGAGGCTGATTTCATCGTCGCGGTTGGCATCGAAACGGGCCAGCAGGGCGGTTTTGTCCTGCTTCCATTCGGCCAGCAGGGCGGCGAGATCGGCTCGCTTGTCGAGCACGGCATTGGGGCCGCCCAGGGTGACGTGCTCGCCGATGACATAAATCATTTCGCCTTCGATCAGGGTCCACTCCGTATTGCGATATTGACCATCGCGCGAGACTTGCTTGCGCGAACTCATGATTTCAGCGCCATCCGGGTCAATCAAAAGGTGGCCGCTGCCATCGCTGATACCAAAGGTGTTGTGTGAAGCACCGGAATCAATCAGCTCCCATTTATTGCCATTCTTGCGTTCGACGTGATAGCGATACCACAGGCACGGCAGGCCCGTAATGTGGCTGACCAGATTATCCCCAGGGGTGTGCTGGCCTCGACCAACAATTTCGATGTAGCCCTGCGGCGCAGAAATGATGCGCGAGGTCGGGGTATCCGCAACGACTCGGTAGCGTTTGAGATTGGCATTCCAGGCCCAAAGACTGGTCAAACCCACCAGCGACAAGGCGATTTGCCAGCCGAGCGTGGATTTGAGTTGGACTCCCAGCATCAGAAACGCCACGTTGCCGCCGGTCAGAACCAGATTGGATAGATCCTGGCGCCATTCAGACGTCCACTGCAGGCGAAACATCAGCTATTGAAAAGCTGTTTCAGGTCGACGTCTTTCTTTTCTTCAGCAGTAAATTTGAGCAGTGCAAATGGGCTGAAGCCAAACAGGCGTGCAACGACCGTATCCGGAAATTGCTCGATGCGCACGTTGTTGATGTTGACCGATTCGTTGTAAAACTCGCGGCGGTCAGCGATGGCGCTCTCCAGTCCGCTGATACGGGCCTGCAGATGCTGGAAGGTTTCGTTGGTCTTGAGATCAGGATAGGCCTCAGCCACGGCAAACAGGTTGCCCAAGCCCAAGCGCAGCGCACCTTCAGCCTGGCCCAGCGCGGGGATGTTGTGCGATTCGCGTGCGCTCGCCACCTGGCTGCGCGCCTGCATCACCTTTTCCAGGGTTTCCTGTTCGAACTGCATGTATTGCTTGCAGGTCTCGACCAGTTTGGGGAGTTCGTCATGGCGTTGCTTGAGCAGAATATCGATATTCGCCCAGGCTTTGCCGACGGCATGCTTCAGCGCGACCAGCTGGTTGAAGATGAACACGCCATAAATGGCGGGGAGGGCAAGCACTACAAAGAAAACCAGGAGGCCGGACATAATGATTCCAGAAGATGAGATAGCAGAAAGTAGCGGATGGCGGGGCGCTAACTTTAGTGAGGGCAGGCCCTAAGGAAACGCTGAACATGTTGATTTGCCGTGTGGTTAGACAGGCTCACCACGAACGAAATCAACAACTTGCCGTTCGTCCTGGGCTTGTCGAAGGAAGACTGTCGAAGGACTTGTTCAGCGTTTCCCTAGTGGATGCGTGACTCAAGAATGGCCGCGATTTCGCTGTCCGTCAGCATGACTGGGTTGGTTTTCATGCTGCTGCCCCGGCTGTTGGCCACAATGCGCGGGATGTCCGCGTGCGTCACACCGTAGTGTGCCAATGTTGGCAGGCTGAGTGCTTGGGTCCAGGCCTCCAGTGTGTCGAGCAGGGCTGCATGCGCGTCTGTCAAAGACAGCCCGCCTTGTTTGCTCAGCAGGCGGCCTGCTCGCGCATATTTCTCCAGCGCGGGGTGCGTGGGTTCACGTGCCAACAGCGTGTCGATGTTGATGCGTGTGGCACGTGCCACCAGTGTGCCGCAGGCAACGCCATGCGGAATCGGAAAAAACGCACCCAAGGGCGCGGCCAGGCCATGCACTGAACCCAGGCCAACTTGTGCCAGCGTGATCCCGGAGACCAGCGCCGCATACGCCATCCGTTCGCGTGCTGCAGCATTGTTTGAGTCGGCGTATAAGGCCAGCAGGCCATCGCGGATGGCATTCATTCCGCCCCAGGCGAGCGAATCGGTCAGGGGTGCCGCGCGACTGGAAACATAGGACTCCAGCAATTGTGTGAAGGCATCCATGCCGTTCGCCGCAATGACGGCAGGCGGGCAGGTGACCAGCAGGTCAGGGTCGATCAGTGCATATTCCGCCACCAGTTTCTCGTCGCGGAATGATTTCTTGAAGCCTTCCGCACCTTGCACGCTCAGCACTGCATTCTTGGTGGCCTCCGAACCGGTGCCTGCGGTGGTGGGGACGGCAATGAATGGGGTGGCGGGACCGGCATAGGACCGTTCGGGGCCTACGCCTTCCAGATGGTCCATCACGGAATTGCCTGGTTCAAGCAGGCCGGCGATTGCCTTGGCTGCATCCAGCGCACTGCCGCCGCCGATGCCGATAACAACATCGACTGGATTTCCACGCTGGATATGCACGGCCCCATCGATCATCTGTGGGGAAGGTTCACTCGGAATAGCCAGATGTGTCCACGAAATCCCCTGTGCGGCCAGGCCGTTTGTCACTGTCGCCCAGAATGGCGAGTGCTTGAACGAGCTTGAACCCGTCACCAGTAATGCGCGCGTGCCGTATTGGCGAGCGATTGCGGGTAGCCGAGTCAGCGCACCGGCACCAAACTCGATGCGTGGCAGGCGGGAAACAGAGAAGTCAGTGATCTGCACAGATAACCTTCAAACCAACAATAAACACTTCGGATGGTAGCGGCTTCTTTGGCAGGTTGCCTGTCTGTGGTTGCATATCGATTGAGCAGAATTCCCGGCCTAGTGGTTGATACCGGGAATTTTTCTGACGACTTTGTTTTTGATGCTTGCGGCAGGATTGGCATAGTGCTTTGAAAACATTGTGGATGTCGCTTGTTGAGTGGAGGGGTATGTACAGGAAGCGTGAGTAAGTGTTGACGGGCTTGGGTGCGCTTTGCTATAGTTCCGCTTCTCGATTGACGCAGTTTCATTTGCGAACAGGCGCGGGGTGGAGCAGTCTGGCAGCTCGTCGGGCTCATAACCCGAAGGTCGTAGGTTCAAATCCTGCCCCCGCAACCATTTCGAAATAAGTGTTGACGTTTTATGTGAATTACGTAGAATGCGCACCTCTCGAAACGGCAATGTAAGCGGAAGCTGATGTGCTAATCGATTGATCTTTAACAATTTACAGCCGATAGGTGTGGGTGTTGTTGCGGTAGTTGTTCTGGCTTAGGCTGGGATGACAACTAGCATAAATGCTCACACTTGAAATTGAAGTTAAATTCATTTTGAGTTGAGCGACGAAGTATTGAAGTAATAGCAGTGATTGAACTGAAGAGTTTGATCCTGGCTCAGATTGAACGCTGGCGGAATGCTTTACACATGCAAGTCGAACGGCAGCACGGGAGCTTGCTCCTGGTGGCGAGTGGCGAACGGGTGAGTAATGCGTCGGAACGTACCGAGTAATGGGGGATAACGCGGCGAAAGTCGCGCTAATACCGCATACGCCCTGAGGGGGAAAGCAGGGGATCGCAAGACCTTGCGTTATTCGAGCGGCCGACGTCTGATTAGCTTGTTGGTGAGGTAATGGCTCACCAAGGCGACGATCAGTAGCGGGTCTGAGAGGATGATCCGCCACACTGGGACTGAGACACGGCCCAGACTCCTACGGGAGGCAGCAGTGGGGAATTTTGGACAATGGGGGAAACCCTGATCCAGCCATTCCGCGTGAGTGAAGAAGGCCTTCGGGTTGTAAAGCTCTTTCAGCTGGAACGAAACGGTACGCTCTAACATAGCGTGCTAATGACGGTACCGGCAGAAGAAGCACCGGCTAACTACGTGCCAGCAGCCGCGGTAATACGTAGGGTGCGAGCGTTAATCGGAATTACTGGGCGTAAAGCGTGCGCAGGCGGATTATTAAGCAAGACGTGAAAGCCCCGGGCTTAACCTGGGAATGGCGTTTTGAACTGGTAGTCTAGAGTGTGTCAGAGGGGGGTGGAATTCCACGTGTAGCAGTGAAATGCGTAGATATGTGGAGGAACACCAATGGCGAAGGCAGCCCCCTGGGATAACACTGACGCTCATGTACGAAAGCGTGGGTAGCAAACAGGATTAGATACCCTGGTAGTCCACGCCCTAAACGATGTCAACTGGTTGTTGGGGGAGTGAAATCCCTTAGTAACGAAGCTAACGCGTGAAGTTGACCGCCTGGGGAGTACGGTCGCAAGATTAAAACTCAAAGGAATTGACGGGGACCCGCACAAGCGGTGGATGATGTGGATTAATTCGATGCAACGCGAAAAACCTTACCTACCCTTGACATGTCCAGGATCCTGCAGAGATGCGGGAGTGCCCGAAAGGGAATTGGAACACAGGTGCTGCATGGCTGTCGTCAGCTCGTGTCGTGAGATGTTGGGTTAAGTCCCGCAACGAGCGCAACCCTTATCATTAGTTGCTACGCAAGGGCACTCTAATGAGACTGCCGGTGACAAACCGGAGGAAGGTGGGGATGACGTCAAGTCCTCATGGCCCTTATGGGTAGGGCTTCACACGTCATACAATGGTCGGTACAGAGGGTTGCCAAGCCGCGAGGTGGAGCCAATCCCAGAAAGCCGATCGTAGTCCGGATTGTTCTCTGCAACTCGAGAGCATGAAGTCGGAATCGCTAGTAATCGCGGATCAGAATGTCGCGGTGAATACGTTCCCGGGTCTTGTACACACCGCCCGTCACACCATGGGAGTGGAATCTGGCAGAAGTAGGTAGCCTAACCGCAAGGAGGGCGCTTACCACGCTGGGTTTCATGACTGGGGTGAAGTCGTAACAAGGTAGCCGTAGGGGAACCTGCGGCTGGATCACCTCCTTTCTAGAGAAAGCCGCTTCAACACTCACACCTATCGGTTGTTTTAAAGCCGGGCTTGTAGCTCAGTTGGTTAGAGCACACGCTTGATAAGCGTGGGGTCGGAAGTTCAAGTCTTCCCAGGCCCACCAGACAGTGGTACTGGTGCAGCGAGGCGCAACGCGCCGGCTATCGAACCTATAAAGGGGGATTAGCTCAGCTGGGAGAGCACCTGCTTTGCAAGCAGGGGGTCGTCGGTTCGATCCCGTCATCCTCCACCAAACAACAGGCTTGGGTTTTGCAGCCTGCATATGTAGTACCTATCAAAGTGAATCGTAAGAACTGAGGCTCTTGGCTTTAGCTCTTACGCTTTATGCGTAACGGCTGATCTTTAAAAATTTGGAAGAAGGTGGGATGTTTGTGATGGGAATGTATCGCTTCGGTGATGCATCTTTGAGCAAACTCCCGAAATGGGTTGAGATTGTATTAACCATACAGTCAGGCGCCGAGCCTGGATGTATGGCAAGCAAACACACCTGTAATGCGAAGATTGGGAACGTGTAAGCGTTGTCAGTCCTCAAAATTATAGGGTCAAGCGACTAAGTGCATGTGGTGGATGCCTTGGCGACTACAGGCGATGAAAGACGCGTAAGCCTGCGATAAGCTTCGGGGAGCTGGCAATAGAGCTTTGATCCGGAGATTTCTGAATGGGGGAACCCACCCGCAAGGGTACTCCTGCCTGAATACATAGGGCAGGTAGAGCGAACCGAGTGAACTGAAACATCTAAGTAGCTCGAGGAAAAGAAATCAACCGAGATTCCCATAGTAGTGGCGAGCGAATTGGGAAGAGCCTTCATGATTTAGCATTTTTGTTAGTGGAACAGTCTGGAAAGTCTGGCCATAGTGGGTGATAGCCCCGTACGCGAAAACAAGAGTGTGGAACTAGGCATGAGACAAGTAGGGCGGGACACGTGAAATCCTGTCTGAACATGGGGGGACCATCCTCCAAGGCTAAATACTCGTAGTCGACCGATAGTGAACCAGTACCGTGAGGGAAAGGCGAAAAGAACCCCGGGAGGGGAGTGAAATAGATCCTGAAACCGCATGCATACAAACAGTGGGAGCCTCGCAAGGGGTGACTGCGTACCTTTTGTATAATGGGTCAGCGACTTACGTTCCGTTGCGAGCTTAACCGAATAGGGGAGGCGAAGCGAAAGCGAGTCTTAATAGGGCGCATAGTAGCGGGGCGTAGACCCGAAACCGGATGATCTATCCATGGCCAGGATGAAGGTGCGGTAACACGCACTGGAGGTCCGAACCCACTAATGTTGAAAAATTAGGGGATGAGCTGTGGATAGGGGTGAAAGGCTAAACAAATCCGGAGATAGCTGGTTCTCCTCGAAAGCTATTTAGGTAGCGCCTCATGTATCACTCACGGGGGTAGAGCACTGTAATGTTAGTGGGGATCATTGCGATTTACTGCGGCATAGCAAACTCCGAATACCGTGAAGTGCGAGCATGGGAGACAGACATCGGGTGCTAACGTCCGGTGTCAAGAGGGAAACAACCCAGACCGACAGCTAAGGTCCCAAATGACGTGCTAAGTGGAAAACGATGTGGGAAGGCATAGACAGCTAGGAAGTTGGCTTAGAAGCAGCCATCCTTTAAAGAAAGCGTAATAGCTCACTAGTCGAGTCGTCCTGCGCGGAAGATGTAACGGGGCTAAGCACGTAACCGAAGCTTCGGATATGTAATTTATTACATATGGTAGAGGAGCGTTCTGTAAGTCTGCGAAGGTGTCTGGTAATGGATGCTGGAGATATCAGAAGTGCGAATGCTGACATGAGTAGCGATAAAGGGAGTGAAAAGCTCCCTCGCCGAAAACCCAAGGTTTCCTGCGCAACGTTCATCGGCGCAGGGTGAGTCGGCCCCTAAGGTGAGGCAGAGATGCGTAGCTGATGGGAAACGGGTCAAAATTCCCGTACTTTTATTTACTGCGATGTGGGGACGGAGAAGGTTAGGTGGGCCGGGTGTTGGATGTCCCGGTTTAAGTGTGTAGGCAGATCCCTTAGGCAAATCCGGGGGGTTAATGCTGAGGCATGATGACGGTGCTCCATTGGAGCCGAAGTCACTGATACCAAGCTTCCAAGAAAAGCCACTAAGCTTCAGGTAAATGAAAACCGTACCGCAAACCGACACAGGTGGGTAGGATGAGAATTCTAAGGCGCTTGAGAGAACTCGGGTGAAGGAACTCGGCAAATTAGCTCCGTAACTTCGGGAGAAGGAGCGCCCCGGTAGAGTGTAGAGACTTGCTCTCGAAGCTCGATGGGGTTGCAGTGAAAAGGTGGCTGCGACTGTTTAATAAAAACACAGCACTCTGCAAACACGAAAGTGGACGTATAGGGTGTGACGCCTGCCCGGTGCCGGAAGGTTAATTGATGGGGTGCAAGCTCTTGATCGAAGCCCCGGTAAACGGCGGCCGTAACTATAACGGTCCTAAGGTAGCGAAATTCCTTGTCGGGTAAGTTCCGACCCGCACGAATGGCGTAACGATGGCCACACTGTCTCCACCCGAGACTCAGCGAAGTTGAAATGTTTGTGAAGATGCAATCTCCCCGCGGCTAGACGGAAAGACCCCATGAACCTTTACTGTAGCTTTGCATTGGACTGTGACAAGACTTGTGTAGGATAGCTGGGAGCCTGTGAAGCGAGGACGCTAGTTCTTGTGGAGGCAACCTTGAAATACCAGCCTGGTGTTGTTGCGGTTCTAACCTAGGTCCATTATCTGGATCGGGGACCGTGCATGGTGGGCAGTTTGACTGGGGCGGTCTCCTCCCAAATTGTAACGGAGGAGTACGAAGGTCTTCTAGGTACGGTCGGACATCGTACTGATAGTGCAATGGCATAAGAAGGCTTGACTGCGAGACTGACACGTCGAGCAGGTGCGAAAGCAGGTCATAGTGATCCGGTGGTTCTGTATGGAAGGGCCATCGCTCAACGGATAAAAGGTACTCTGGGGATAACAGGCTGATTCCTCCCAAGAGTTCATATCGACGGGGGAGTTTGGCACCTCGATGTCGGCTCATCACATCCTGGGGCTGTAGCCGGTCCCAAGGGTATGGCTGTTCGCCATTTAAAGTGGTACGTGAGCTGGGTTTAAAACGTCGTGAGACAGTTTGGTCCCTATCTGCCGTGGGCGTTGGAAGATTGACGGGGGCTGCTCCTAGTACGAGAGGACCGGAGTGGACGTGTCTCTGGTGTACCGGTTATGACGCCAGTCGTATCGCCGGGTAGCTAAACACGGAAGAGATAAACGCTGAAAGCATCTAAGCGTGAAACTTGCCTGAAGATAAGTCTTCCCTTGCACCTTGAGTGCACTAAAGGGTCGTTGAAGACCACAACGTTGATAGGCTGGGTGTGGAAGCGCAGTAATGCGTTAAGCTAACCAGTACTAATTGCCCGTGAGGCTTGATCCTATAATTTTGAGAAGCATGCAGCGTGCGTTTGTATGTGATACAACCTCAACCCAAACAACCTTCTTCCAGACACGCCGACCTTGGTCGACGTGACATAAAGCAGTTGGCTTTCGATCGCAAGATCGACAGCACCCCAGACAATTCGAATGCTGGGATGAGTCAAAAACTCATTCCTCACCCCTTTGTCTGACGACCATAGCAGAGTGGAACCACCCCTTCCCATCCCGAACAGGACGGTGAAACGCTCCCGCGCCAATGATAGTAGGCACTGCGCCTGTGAAAGTAGGTCATCGTCAGACTCCTATTCGTTTCCTTCGCCTAGCGAGGGAAACAAAAAACCCCCTCCCACAAAGAGGGGGTTTTTTATTGCGCAAAATAAACCTCAACAGTACGAAATCACTGTGGCTACAGTGGACGTAAATATTTATTTACTCAATAAAATCAAGTTGTTGATTCGTGACTACGACTAAAGTTGTATATGCCGTCCGGATTTGGAAGGGTATGTTTCCAGTGTGGATTATTCCACATTTACATAACTTGTTTTTAAAGGGAAAAATATGAAAAAGCTGATTGGCGGCATGCTTGTGTTGGTGGGTTTGGTCGCATTCCCCGCCTGGGCTGCGGTTAACATCAACACCGCATCTCAGTCTGAACTTGAGGCAGTGAAGGGCTTGGGGCCTGCCAAGGCCAAGGCCATTATTACGTATCGTGAGTCAACCAAAGGTGGATTCAAAAGTCTGGATGAACTTGATAACGTGAAAGGGTTCGGAAAAGCGAATATTGAAAAACTGAAGGGTGATTTGTCGGTTGGCGCTGAAAAAGCCAAGCCGTAATTATCAATTTGTACTTGCAGTGTAATGTTAACTGCTCGCATGTCCTGCAGCCACCTTGTTGCAGGACATGCGCAATCAAAAACCAGGCCTTCAAAAGCATTCAAAATGGAATGCCTGGCTCATGTCCTGCAGTATGATCTGGCCTAATTGACGTAGGTAGAAACAGCGCTATTGAAGGTACGCCCGGTATAATGCGCGTCTTTGCAGGTACCCACTTCCCCATGTCCACCCTTGCCATCATATTGATCGCAACTGCTGCCGGCAGTTTTTTGAGCCTGTTACTGGCTGCGATTCTGGCATTTTCAGCTCGTCCGAACTGGGTGCCGGTGTTGGTGAGTTATGCGATTGGCGCGTTGCTTGGTGCAGCACTGCTGGAGATTTTGCCTGAGGCGGTGGAAATGGGCGGCGATATCCATACTGTTTCCAAGGCATTGCTGGGCGGGATCCTGTTGTTCTTTCTGCTGGAAAAGCTGGTACTTTGGCGTCACTGTCATCATGAAGTGTGTGAGGCGCATGGCAGTCCTGCCCATGACCACGGGCACAACGATCATGGCCGTTCGGGCCTGATGATTACCGTGGGTGATACTTTCCATAATTTTGTCGATGGCATCATCATTGCGGGTGCGTTTCTGGTTGATTTTCGGCTTGGTGTGGTGACGGCACTAGCCATCATTGCGCATGAAATTCCACAGGAAATTGGTGATTTTTTAATTCTGCTGCATTCGGGTTACACACGAACACAGGCGTTGCTGCTTAATTTCCTGACAGGTGTGGCGACCTTGGTTGGGGCGTTGGTTGGCTATTACGCATTGAAGGAACTGCAGGGCTGGATGCCCGTACTCATGGGCTTGGCGGGGGCGAGCATGTTGTATGTGGCGATGTCCGATCTGATTCCGGGCCTGCATAAACGTGCTGAAATCAAGTCGACTCTGCAGCAATTAATTTTGATCGCGATGGGTATCGGTAGCGTCGGACTGGTTGGCCAACTTATCGGAAGCGGTCATTGACCGGCGACGCGGCCGCCCGAATACGAAGCTGAACAGTGCGAGCGGTATGACGCCCAGGAAAATCAGTATGGCCAGACCTTTGCCGATACTGCTGGCTGTAATCGTCATCATCAAGATCACGTAAGCCCAACCAATTGCTACGATGTACATTCAATCTGCCCCTTAGTGAACACCATGGTAACCAAAGCACTCTCCTCGCGCACGCCCACAGTCGGGTTTGTTTCGCTCGGCTGCCCGAAGGCAACGGTCGATTCCGAGCGCATCCTTACCCAATTGCGTGCAGAGGGCTATGGCATTGTCGGGAGCTATGACGATGCGGACGTAGTAGTCGTCAATACGTGTGGTTTTATCGATGCGGCGGTACAGGAGTCGCTTGAAGCGATTGGTGAGGCGCTGGCAGAAAACGGCAAGGTGATCGTCACCGGCTGTCTCGGTGCCAAGGGCGATGTGATTCGTGCAGCGCATCCCAAGGTACTGGCGGTTTCCGGGCCGCATGCGCTGGAGGAAGTCATGCAGGCGGTGCATACGGCTCTGCCGAAACCACATGACCCATTCGAAGACCTGATTCCACCAGGGGGCGTCAAGCTCACGCCCCGACATTACGCCTATTTGAAGATATCAGAAGGCTGCAACCATCGTTGTACGTTCTGCATCATCCCGTCGATGCGCGGCGACTTGGTCAGCCGTCCGATTGGTGAGGTGATGCGCGAGGCGGAGGCCTTGGTGAGCGCGGGCGTACAGGAGCTGCTGGTGGTATCGCAGGACACCAGTGCTTATGGCGTGGATGTGAAATACCGCCCAGGTTTCTGGAATGGCCGCCCATTGAAAACGCGCATGACCGAGCTTGCCGGTGCACTGGGCGGACTGGGTGCCTGGGTGCGCCTGCATTATGTCTATCCGTACCCAAGCGTGGACGACGTGATTCCGCTGATGGCGGAGGGCAGGATTTTGCCGTACCTGGATATTCCGTTACAGCACGCGAGTCCACGCATACTGAAGTTGATGAAACGCCCCGGCGCCGTCGAGAAGACGCTGGAACGCATTCAGTCCTGGCGTGCCGCCGTGCCCGACCTCACGCTACGTTCGACCTTTATTGTGGGGTTTCCGGGCGAAACCGATGCCGAGTTCGAGGAGTTGCTTGCCTTCCTCAAGGAGGCCCAGCTTGACCGGGTTGGCTGCTTCAAATATTCACCTGTTGAAGGCGCATTGGCTAACGATTTGCCCGATGCCGTTCCGGACGATCTCAAGGAGGAACGGCTGGAGCGCTTCATGGACGTGCAGGCGGAAATCTCGTCAGCCAAGCTTGAGGCCAAGATTGGTCGGGAGATCGAGGTGATCGTCGACGAGGAAGATGAAGTCGGCACGCTGGCGCGCAGCCATGCCGATGCGCCGGAAATCGATGGCGTGGTCTACCTTGAAGGGGTGTTCGATTTGGCGCCTGGAACACGCCTCAAGGTTCGTGTGGATGACGCGGACGAGCATGATCTGTGGGCCACACCAGTCTGAGTCAGACTGTAAGGCAAGGTAGCGTTTAACCTGTCGCCTGTATCGAGTCCAGCGCTGAACTCAAGCTTTGTCGACGCCGCCAGATTTTCCAGACGTCTGTTCGATGTACATGCAGGGCTTTGCCGTTGACCGGGTCTACCAGACGCAGGCCTTGTGGCCCGATGGAGCGAATGGCGCCGTGCAACAGGGCAAACCAGTTGGACTCCAGTGATCGAATCGATTCACGCCAGCCAAAGGCATCGCCACATTGGCCTGCGCGTGTGAGTTCATCCAGCACCACTATCGCTTCTGTTTCCAGAAATGTTTTGTCTGGTTGGGCCGGTGGCGGATGGGCCACAGTGCCGCAAAATGCGGCCAATGCACGGGCCTCAGTGTCACGCGTATATACCGGCAAGCCGATTTTTGGTGCAGGTCGCTTGTGACCGCCGCCCCATAACCAGAGCGAATTGATCGGCAACTCACCCCGCGCCTCTCGTGCCTGATTAACCGGGTGAGCGAACAGCAGCATCTGTAGTTCGTTCAGCAGGCTGCGAAAGCGCGGGGCATCGTCGCCCTGTGGCATGAGCGGCTCAATGGCTCGCCCAATCGCAACGGACAAGGGTGTGGTGATCAGATCGGGTGCATGAGGAAACGACACCATCCAGCGTTGCGGGTGGTGCGGGATGGGGGAGAGCGCTTCACCAAAATGACTGCCGATGACGACTGCCAACGCATCCGCTTCCTGGCGTGACACATTCAACTCAGTACTGTCCGTCAGCACGATACGGTCGCGCATCACCCGCAGATGCACCGGGTCGGCACGCAGCCAGTAAGCATTCCCGGCTACTCCGCCATCCACCTCCAGCGTGATCGGCGCGAGCGGCCAGTCCTGCTGGCGTTCGATGCCCAATGCCACACACAGCGCCGCTTCCAGTCCCGCATCTGAACACGCTTGAAGGCTTCCACGTGCCAGCAGCGTTTCCAGTGCGGGCAAACGCAGATCCTGTGCCGCGATGTCGAGCAGGCGCGAGGGGGGGAACAAATGCGGGATAAGCAGCAACATGCATCGAGTGTAACAAGCCGATTCGTTAGAATGGCGGTCATGCGCCAGGCTTTTCATGAAATTACGGTCCCCACCCATGGCAAGGGTTTGTATGCGTTCTCGCCGCAGGTGCGGGCATGGGTCCGGGCGAGCGGAATCCATCAGGGATTGCTGACGCTGTATATCCGCCACACGTCGGCCAGCCTGCTGATTCAGGAAAATTACGATCCGACGGTGCAGACCGATCTGGAACGCTTCCTGTCGCGACTGGTGCCCGAAGGCGATTCGATTTACGAACATACGCTGGAGGGGCCGGATGACATGCCTGCGCATGTACGTGCCGCTCTGACGCAAACCCATCTGGCGATTCCTGTGGCCGATGGCCTGCCGATGCTTGGCACCTGGCAGGGGATTTATGTGTTCGAGCATCGGCGTGCCGCGCAGACCCGCCAGGTCGTGCTGCACCTGCTGGGTGAGTAGGGCAGCTGTGGCATACTCGCGCAATTCTTTCAGCGAGTCCTGCTTTGCTTCCATTTGAGCTTCAGATTGGCCTGCGCTACACCCACGCCAAGCGCAGCAACCACTTTATTTCCTTCATTTCCATCGTGTCCATGGCGGGTATTGCGCTGGGCGTGATGGCGCTCATCGTGGTGCTTAGCGTGATGAACGGTTTCCAGGAAGAGTTGCGCACACGCATACTCGGTGTGGCTGCACATCTGGAAATCAGTGGGCCGGCGGATCGTCTGACGGACTGGCGTAGCCTGCTGGCGCAGGCCAAACAGAATAAAAGCGTGATGTCCGGCGCACCCTACGTTAACGCACAGGGCATGCTGGCCAATGGTGACTTGGTGCGCGGCGCGATCATTCGGGGCGTGGAGCCGGAACTGGAAAATCAGGTCGCCGACTTTGCACAGCACATGCGGGTAGGCAAGCTGACCGACCTCAAGCCTGGTGAGTTCGGCATCATTCTCGGCGCGGAACTGGCGCGTGTGCTGAACGTATTTCCCGGCGACAAGCTGGTGTTGCTGACACCGCAGGGCAATATCACGCCGGCTGGCGTCATGCCGCGCGTCAAGCAGTTCACTGTCACCGGCGTGTTCGAAGCCGGCATGTTCGAATACGACTCCGGCTTGGCGCTCATCCATCTGCAGGATGCGCAGAAACTGTTGCGGCTGGGCGATGATGTGTCGGGTGTGCGCTTGAAGCTTGATGAGTTGTTTCGCGCGCCATTCGTTACACGTGAGCTGTCGCAAAGCCTGAACGGCCAGTATTACCTGACCGACTGGACACAAAGCCACGCCAACTTTTTCCGTGCCGTGGCCATCGAGAAACGCATGATGTTCCTGATCCTGCTGCTGATTGTGGCGGTCGCCGCGTTCAACATTGTCTCTACGCTGGTGATGGCGGTCACCGACAAACAGGCCGACATTGCCATTCTGCGCACACTCGGCACCAGGCCAGGTTCGATCATGACGATTTTCATTGTCCAGGGGGCGTTTATCGGCGTGTTAGGCACCTTGATTGGGGTGGCGAGCGGGGTGCTGCTGGCGCTGAACCTGGAAACCGTGGTGCCAATTATCGAACGCATGGCTGGTGTCGATCTTTTCCCAGCCGACGTGTATTACATCAACCAGTTACCGTCGAAGCTGGTCTGGAACGATGTGGGGGTGATTGCTGGCGTGTCGCTGCTCATCAGCTTGCTGGCCACGCTTTATCCCAGTTGGGCTGCATCGCGTATCAATCCGGCGGAGGCACTGCGCTATGAGTGAAGTCGTGCTGCGTTGTAGCGGATTGAGCAAAACCTTTCGTCAGGGAAAGAACGATGTGCCGGTTCTTGGCAGTGTCAATCTGAACGTCCATGCGGGCGAATCACTTGCCATCGTGGGTGCCTCGGGATCGGGCAAAAGTACGCTGCTACATCTGCTGGGTGGGCTCGATTCGCCCACGTCCGGGCAGGTCGAATTGCTGGGACGCGATCCCTTCGCCATTTCCGAAGCCGCACGCTGCGAACTGCGCAATACTGCGCTGGGTTTCGTCTACCAGTTTCACCATCTGCTGCCGGAGTTTTCGGCGCTGGAAAATGCGGCCATGCCGCTCACCATCCGTCGCATGGATCATGCTCAGGCGATGGCACGTGCGGCCGAAGTACTGAATGAGGTTGGCCTGGGCCACCGCCTCGACCACCGTCCTGGCGAGTTGTCTGGTGGCGAGCGCCAGCGGGTGGCCATTGCACGTGCCCTGGTTACCCGTCCTGCGTGCATTCTGGCGGACGAACCCACCGGTAATCTTGATCGCCACACGGCCAATGCCGTGTTCGACCTGATGCGTGACCTCAATCGCAAACAGGCCACCAGCCTGATCGTCGTCACTCACGACGTAGAGCTTGCTGCGCGCATGGAGCGCCAGCTGCGGCTGGTGGACGGGATGCTGCAAGCTCTGTAAGCGAACGGCGCGATGCGGATCAACCTCATCGCGTTTTGCTGCGGAATCTGGCTGCTGCAACAGCAGGCTCAGTTGCCACCTGCGCAGTGGGTCTGGCTGCTGCCCCTGTTGTCTGCGGTGTTGTTGCTGCCGCGTTATTCCAATCAAATAGTTGAAGGCCTCCGGCGAATGCTGGTTGTGCTGCTGTGCGCGGCGCTGGGATTTTCCTGGGCCGCCTGGCGCGCGGACTTGCAACTGGCTGACCGCCTGCCGGAGCACTGGCAAGGCGTGGACATCACCCTGGTGGGCGTGGTGAATGATTTGCCGCAAGTCAATGCACGTGGCGAGCGCTTCGTGCTGGATGTCGAGCAGGTCACCACACCAGGTGCACCCAGGCTGAAGCGTATCCAGTTGACCCGTTACTGGCCACGCGGGGCTACACCTATTCAAAACCTGCCCAAGCCAACCGTGCAGGCAGGCGAACGCTGGCAGTTCACGGTTCGGCTCAAGCGGCCCTATGGCACCCACAATCCCCATGGTTTTGATCTCGAAGCCTGGATGCTGGAGCGCGGCATTGCAGGTTCAGGTTATGTGCGTGAACAGCCGCCTCCACAGCGTCTTGAGGCACGTGCGGCTACGCTCGCCGCCTGGATAACCGTGGCGCGTGCGGCCCTCCGTGAACGGATTATGCTTACCTTGGAGGATGCGCCTTATGCTGGAGTCATTGCTGCGCTGGTGATCGGCGATCAGCGCAGCATCCCGCATGACCAATGGCGTTCATTCACCCGCACCGGCGTAAATCACCTCCTGAGCATCTCAGGTTTACACGTCACCATGATTGCCGCGCTGGCAGGATGGCTGGTGGCGTTCGGCTGGCGTCGCTGGCCACGCGGAGCCGAGTGCTTGCCTGCAAAACAGGCGGGGCTGCTGGCCGCTGTGCTGGCTGCGTGTGCCTATGCTGTGCTGGCCGGATTTCAGGTGCCGGCGCAGCGCACCTTGTTCATGCTGGCGGTGTTGGCGCTGGCATTCTGGGGCAGGCGTCAGTCGCGCCCCTTTTCGGCACTGACGTGGGCTCTGTTCATCGTATTACTGATCGATCCGTGGGCCGTGTTGTCCGCTGGATTCTGGCTATCGTTCGGCGCCATGGCCGCGATCCTGTGGGTGACGTTTGGACGGGTGGCGCCGCCGGAAAAGCTACGCGGCTGGGTGACCGTGCAGGGTGCAGTCACCCTCGCACTCGCACCGGCCTTGCTGCTACTGTTTCAGCAAGTGTCGCTGATCTCGCCCTTCGCCAATGCCGTTGCCATTCCGGTGGTCAGCTGGCTGGTTACGCCGCTGGCATTATTGGGTGTGATTGCACCGCCGCTGTGGCATGCCTCGGCGTGGCTGATGGATTGGCTGGGGCAGGGCTTGGCGTGGGCCAGTACGTTGCCATGGGCGGTGGTGGCGCGGCCTGCGCCAGACGGATGGGCGACGCTATTGGCTGTCATCGGCACGGTCTGGTTATTGCTGCCACGCGGATTTCCATTGCGGATGCTGGGCGGACTGTTGTGGTTGCCGCTGCTGTTTCCCCTGCGCGCGAGCATCGCCCCCGATACCTTCCAGGCTGAAGTGATCGACGTCGGTCAGGGCACCGCCATTCTGATCCACACCGCAAACCATGCGCTGCTCTACGATACCGGTCCGGCGTTTGCCGACAGCGATGCTGGCGAGCGCATCATCGTGCCGTATCTGCGATCCATCGGGATAGGGGCATTGTCCGGCATGATCGTTTCGCATGACGACAACGACCACACAGGCGGTCTGCAATCCGTGTTGCGCGATATTCAAACCGGCTGGTTGCTGCATGGCCTGCCCGCGACAAGCGCATTGCTCAACACCACACCCTCACCCCGCCATTGCCAGCGAGGCCAGCGCTGGCAATGGGATGGCGTGGACTTCGAGATACTCAATCCGCAGGCCAGGGCATACGTTGAAGGCAACCGCCGCGACAACGACTTCAGCTGCGCGCTCAAAGTCAGCCTGGGCAAACACAGCCTGTTAATAACCGGGGATGCCGAGCGGCGCGGTGAACTCGAGTTGCTGGAGTCCGGCGCCGATCTGTCAGCCACCGTCCTGATGGTCGGCCATCATGGCAGCCGTACCTCGTCACTGCCCGAATTTGTCGAGCAAGTGCAACCACGCGTGGGGGTGTTCACCGTGGGCTATCGCAACCGTTTCAACCATCCGCATCCGCAGGTGGTGGCGCGCTACCGTAAACTGGATGCCCGCATTCTGCGCAGCGATACGGGTGGCTTGATCAAGTTGACGTTTGGCGAGGGCGGGGTAACGGCCTCGGAATATTACCTGTCGCACCGTCGTTATTGGCAGCAGAGTGTTCAGTAAACATGCTTCAGATAATTGCGTATTTGCAAATTCGGGCGCGCAGTTTGACCTATGGTGCTGAATTTTGACTGGCAAAAGAAGGTCGGAAGTCGGCCAGAAGCGGCCATTCAGCTATTCCACAAAACAGCCATCTGAATGACTGCTTGACTCTGAAATCAGCCGAAAAGCCTACGCCAGCAACTCGGCCGAAGCGGTCATACGCCCAGCAAGGCAAATGCGTCCGATGTGCGCTTCTGACCAGACGACTGAGGATAAGTAACGCCAAACGTCCGCTTTAGCTTACGCGAACGCGCACTCCCGAACGATTTCGGACCTTCAAGGGTTCTGTGTGACAGGCATGTGTTCAGCCAGATAAGACTGGCTGGTTCAACTGATCGACACAAAATTGGACTGTCTATCCGAAATGGTAAATTCGGCTCGGCCAACTTTAAACGGCCCGGCACTGATACTCAAGATTGCTGCCGCAAGCCCTGTGTCCTTAACAGCCTTTTACCCGGTTTTACACAAACCATCGTCAATCCGGACGCTTCCAGGCCGATTACATACTCAGGTACTTGCACACACGTTCGTGTGTTGCAGATTTTCTGAACGTTAGTGATAAGGAAACCATCATGAGTGGAAGCATAGGAAGCGTTGGTAGCAGCGTCTCAACGATGATGCAAGGAATGAGACGCCCTGACCCGGCAAAGATGGCAGAAGATCTGTTCTCGAAGCTTGACACCTCGAGCCAGGGTTACATCCAGAAGTCGGATCTTCAGGCGGCATTCAACACGATATCGTCAGACTCGTCCTCGAACGCCAGCGATCTTTTCTCACAACTGGATGCCGACGGCGATGACAAGGTAACCAAGCAGGAATTTACCGATGGTCTGAAAAACCTGGCCAGTCAATTCGATAGTGCTGCGATGAATCAATACAGAAGTGACAGTGCGCAGAGAGGTGACATGAACGGCATGCCCCCACCGCCCCCGCCACCGCCCCCGAATGAAAGCAGCAGCACAAGCTCGACGGATGAAGTCGATTCGACCGACAGTTCAGCCACATCCCTTTCCGCCAGCCTGGAAAAGAAGCTGATGCAGCAGATTGCGCAACTGATGCAGGCCTACGTTGTCGGTACTGATCAGAACAGCAATGGCTTGCAGTCCACACTGTCCATTTCAGCGTAGGACGAACCGACTCCCGGACTGAAGCTGGCACGATCCAGCCAGCTTCAGTCCGGGGCCCCTGTGCCATCGCTTCAGGTCAAGGAAGCGGCTGCGCCAGGTTTACACACCGCAGCAATTACACGCTGTGCATGGATACACAGCTTTACGCGGCTTAACGTCGTTTTACGCCCGCGCCCCGGATAATCTGCACATCTTGTCCTGTCCGGAGCCGACCATGAAACGCCCATTGCCCACCTTGCTCGCTGCCACCACCCTCATGCTCTGCGCCTGCGCGCCCATGGGCGGACGCGGCCCGGAAAACGGTCCGCCCGGCGGTGAGCGGGACGAGCGTGGCAGCGGCGGAATATCGGTCGTTGCCAATATCCAGGAGAGCCTGCGCCTGACAGCCGAAGCCCTGAAACTAACGCCTACCCAATTGCCCCTGTGGGATCGCTATCAAGAAAAAGTCGGCGCCCTGATGACCGACCAGATGAAGCTGGAACCTTATCAGGGGCGCCAGGACGCATTGCAGCAGATTAGCCGGAAGGTCGACACGGTCCGTAACCGACTGGCCGCCATGGAGGATATCCGTGAATCGGCTGGAACCCTCTACGCGGCACTCGACGCCGACCAGAAACTGACCGCCGACCAGAGGCTGATTTCAACCGTACCCGCCCTCTACTCGGGTCTCGGCGACAGCGGTGGTGGCAGCAATGAACGCAAGGGCGCGCGCGACGGCAAGCGAGGCGGCCCGGGTGGAGGTATGGGCGGGCCCGGCGGTGGCATGTAGGCGTAGCGCCTCTCCTGTTGCGCCGCGTACACCGGAAACACAGTTTTACGCCGCTTGACTTCGTTTTACGCGCGCGGCCCGGTAAGAGGAAAAGTCAGGTGCCCTGATGGCCGGCCAGATGAAGTGAAGCTGGAACGCTATCAGGCACGGATCGAGTACGGGCGTTTTTTCGTCTGTCTGCACAATGACTTTTCAGGATTGAAAGAAATATGAACAAGCCTATCGAAGCCTCGTCATGCATTCGTCCCAAGTGATTGGTTCTGGCCGGCGACTGCACGACATTTTTCTCTCGCGATCCTGCCCTGTCACTTTCAAATGGCTACTGCAGTAAAGACATTTTTTCCATGGTCCGGTCTTTCCTGACACGCTGATGATAGATGACCGCCAGCACATGCCCGAGTATAAACATCCAGGCCAGCCAGGCACCGAGCAGATCCTTGTGGATAAAATCGATGGGCTTTTCGAATTCCTTGAATGTCATCCCCAGGCCGTCGGATACCAGAAACGTAAACAAAGGCGTATCGGCGAACTTCGGGATTTCAAACAGGAAGAAAAAATGGGTACTGCCGCCAGTGCCGAGGTAACCGGTGAGCGGCAACAGGATCATGATGGCATACAGTGCTAGGTGACCGACATGTGCCAGCCGATGTTCCAGAGCCGTTCCCGGCTCCGGGTCGGGAACCCGGTTCATCAGTCGCCATATAATCCTCAGCAACACCAGTACCCCGATGGTTACGCCCACGGAAAGGTGTAGCTGAAACGCAATCATGTTTTCAGTCGTTTTGGGCTCGGTGAACCAGTGACGGTAATAGAACGAACAGTAAGAGCCAAGGAACAGAAGCGCGGTCGCCCAATGTAGCCATTTTGCAATGGCGCCGTAGCGCTCGGCCGTGTTTTTGATGGTCATGTTAAAACCCTCTAAATTGATACAGGCCAGGTACCGAAGACCTGTTTCTCCAGTTGCATGTTGCCGTCGCTGTCCTTGTAAATATTGATCCAGGCCTGCCAGTTCTCGTTATCCACATCCGGATAGTCGAGCCGGTAATGGCTGCAACGGCTTTCCTTGCGCATCAGCGATGCCTTGAGTTTCATTTCGGCCGTCACAATCATGTTGCGGGTTTCATGGGCGAGCCTCAGCTGGTGACGGTCTTCCGCCAGCAGCATGGGCACATGGTGCTCGTTCAGTTCCTCCACATAGGCCAGCGCGCCGTTCAGCATGCGTTCTTTCTTGATGTACAGAACGAAGTTGGGAATCATGACTGCCTGCAAGACTTGCGTCACCCAGGCCGGGCTGTAACCTTTCTCTCTTTTCAGCGGGGCGAGGATCTCGTCCTGGATTTGATTCAGCCTGGTTTCAGCAACGGGGATACGTGCAAGGTCGGCACTCGCACGGGCGGCCACCTCGCCGGCGATGGCGCCTTGCACGGCCGAGCCCGCCAGTGAACCGCCGATCTGGGTATAGATGCCGCCGGACATATAAGAACCCAGTGCATCACCCGCTGCATACAGCCCCGGCACCGTGCTCAGGCCGGTTTCGTCGATCGGCACCAAGCCCTCGGATTTGTGGATGGCCATGCCCGCCGACGACCCGCCGACCGACTCGCCTCCTATCCCCGGAGGCCCGTCGTGCCTGTTTTGCCTGAACAGGGAAAACAGGCCCTGTTCCTGTTGCTGTTGCGGCGGTGGCCGCCTGTCGTTTCTGCGAAATGCCACAGGCACATAAGGTCCACCCGGGAGCTGAGCGGATTCGTCGTCCGGTTCACCTCCCGGTTTCGGTGGCCCCATCGATACCGGGCCACCTTGCATGTAGGCCTGATAGTTAAGATCAACACCGAGATCGTGATGCACCGAAATCTCGGAGGTGCTCGGCTTCTCTTCAACCTGGCCATGCCAGTTGTCGTAGCTGGACCCCGAGTTTTTTGCGGAACCCGGATGACCGTCGTTCCACTCCTTGCCGGTAATTTTTGCGCCGATATCATACGCCATGATGGAGCCGTCGTGGGTCAGGTCGCAGACAGGAAAACCACTCGGCTTGAATCCACCCGAACCGGTACAGAGAACGACGGTTTTGGCCGAGAAATGGATGATCTTGTTTTCATCCAGGCTGAATCCAGACGCACCCACGACGCGCCCGTTTTCCTTCAGCAGATGCGTAATCATCACGCGTTCTGTCAGTGGAATCTTGCGCGCTTCGACAGGGCGCAGAAAGCTGTTGGCATATAGCGCAGAATCAAAGAACCCCCACGATTTCAGCTCCTGCACACGGTCATAGGAGTGCTCGGCCATCTGGCGGGTAAATACTGGATTGTTGGTGCCAATGGCAGACGCCGAAACCTGGGCGACAAAGTCGTCGATGCTCATCGAGGCATTCGACTTGTCGTAACTGAAAATGCCCTTCGCAAACGGCGTCAGGCCCGAACTACCCAGACGGCCTTTGGAAACCATCGTGACCTTGGCACCGGCATCGTGCGCCTTGACCGCCGCGAACAGCGCAGCCATGCCGCCGCCGATGACAAGCACATCGGTTTCCCGTACTTCCTGCCTGAAATCCTTCGCGTTGATTTTGGGCCGGTTAACGACGGGCGCTGTGCCAAATGCCTGTGAAGCAAAAGCAGACGCACCCACAACGCTGGCAGCCACGCCCATGAACTGACGTCGCGACATCGTGGTATCTGAACTCATGTTCGTTACCTCCAGGAAACCATGACCGGAATGCTTTTTTCCGGTGTGATGGTGATCGCATTGACGGGACAATAGAGACGGCATAGATGGCATATCTGGCAGTCTTCGGGATACGCAATCACGGCTTTTTTCCGCTGCTCGTCAAACTGGATCACATCGGTCGGGCAGGTGGAAATGCAGGTCTTGCACCCGATGCAGCCGGAAATCTGATGAATGGGCATGGCGTTACCTCGCGGGCCTGTGTTTAGAACGTTAGCTGTTCATGGTGAACGTTGGCCTCAGGGATCCTGAGTGATCTGAGGCTCGCTTTGACCGACGCAATCATGGCTTGCGGACCACACAGATAAACGGCCCAGTCGTTGGCAAGCCCAGGGGCGATCGTCGCTGCGATGCGTTCCTGATTAATGACCCTCTGGTGGACCTCGGGATGGTCGGTCGGGTTCACACACACCAGTTGCTGCACAAAGTCCGGCATGGTTTGCTCCAGCGATCTGATCTCTTCCTGCAGCACCATCTGCGCATGATCCTTGTTGCCATAGAGCAGGCGAATCGGTCGCGGATCGTTGTTCGCGGCCAGTTCCCTGAGCAGGCTCAACATGGGGCCAATCCCGGCACCGCCGGCGATCAGCGTGATGCCTTTGGCTTTTTCACTATCACGCAGACTCATGCTGCCGTAGGGCCCGTCGACATAGACCGCCTGACCGATGGTCAAGGCATCGAGGTGAGAGGTGTAATCGCCCAGCTCGCGAATGATCATCGATATCTCGGGTAAATCCTTTTTGCACGATGCGATGGAAAACGGATGTTCATTCATGCTGTAGGCCGCACCACTGGTGTTCATCCAGATAAACTGTCCGGCCTCGAAACTGAAATCGTCTGCCGCGCCGGCTTTCAGCTTGACTTGCCAGTCCCGGCTGCTCAACCTGGAGACGCCGGTCAGGGTGAAGGGCTTCTTTTTCAGGATGGTTCTTTTGACGACCTGGTTGTAGACCACCAGCCCGACTGCAGCCGCACATAGTCCCCACCAGAGCACATTGAACGGCACCGCAAACTGTCCATGCCGCCCGACGCTGGTCACGTGCAGCGTTGCCAGCACGCAGACGATGACAAATCCCAGCACATGCGTCAGCCGCCACGCTTCATAGTTGATCTTGTCCTTGTAGATGGCGAGCAGCACCCATACGAACATGACCCCCCAGGCGATGATGCCGGTCAGCAATTGTGGGGACGTGATCGCTGTCACCACGCTCGTCATACTGTCGTCAAACGAGACCAGGAAGCGCGGCGCGAGGATCAAGGCGGGATGCAGAAAAAAGTAGGCTCCCAGCCACTTTCCAATCGTCTTGTGCTTCGACATGCTCCAGACGATATTGGAAAACATGGGCAGATGCTTGAGACGCCCTGCCAGTGGAAACTGAACGAAGAACGCCATCATGGCGACCGTGTTTAGCAATGCGAGCGCCGCGAAATACGCCCCCTTGCCATCGATATTTAGTGACAGTGCAGCAAGAAACGGAATCAACAATAGGGCGAGATACGCCACGGCCATTTTTCCATTCTTGAACTGGAACAGATGGTGAAGCGACCTTGGCTGGCTGATTGCTGGCGAATGATCCCTCATGTCGACTCCTTTGAGCACAGTTTCAGTCTGGTCAATTGCCCGGGACCGGGACACGGTCCGCGGGCATCGAGCGCAGACGGTGCCGTCACGGCATCAAATGATCGGCCATCACATTGCATGATAGGAAATGACAGAAAGATGGAGCGCGACTTTCTGCAGTAGGGCTTGTCGTCCATTGCTGCCCTCACTCGAGGACTGTTTCGGTGGCCGCGATTCTCCACCCCGGGCATCCTTGGGCTTGCACGCCAGTGGCTTGCCTTCCGGCGCCCAGCAGGTGCCATTGACTGCTCCTTTGGGCGTGGTAAAGCTGCACGCCTGACCCACGTTCAGGGACTTGCAGGATTCGAGCGCTTCTTTCGGCGGCTTGGGCGGGCCATCGCGGCCCTCAGGCGGCTGCGCCAGAAGCACGCCAGAAGCGCCCGTCAGCGCGGCGAGCAGACCCAGTTGAACCAGTAATTTGCTTGCGGATTTCATGATGTCGCTCCATTTCCAGCGGACCTTTCGGAATGTCGGGTCAACGCCATGGAGCTATTCTTGGCCTCATCCAGGTTAAACGCGGTTAAGACACGGTAAATCCAGGTAAAGAGTGCGGCGGGTTCGCTGCCCGTGCCTTAAGATTGCCGCTAGATCAATCCGGGAGATGCGAAAGCCATGTCGATGCGGGTATTGCTGGTCGACGACGACGTCGAGTTGACCGAACTGTTGCGGGATTACCTCGAACGCGAAGGTTTCGTGGTGGATGCCGTTCACGACGGCGCGGCCGGCGTGGCTGCGGCCTTAAGCGCGCGACACGACATCGTCGTGCTGGACGTTATGATGCCGGGCATCAGCGGGATCGAGGCACTCGCCCGGATTCGTGCCAAGAGCAGCATGCCGGTCATCATGCTCACGGCGCGTGGTGACGGTGGCGACCGCATCACAGGTCTCGAGCTGGGGGCAGACGACTACGTCCCCAAGCCCTGTACGCCACGCGAACTGGTAGCGCGTATTCGTGCAATCCTGAAACGCACTGGAACAGCGGAAGGCACGCCTGCATCACCAATTGTGGTGGGTAGCTTGACCGTATTCCCCGCTCAGCGCCGTGTCGAGCGGTCGGGAATTCCCGTCGAGTTGACTAGCACGGAGTTCAGTCTACTTGAGATTCTGGCGCGCAATGCCGGTCAGCCAGTGAGCAAAGCCGAGCTTTCACAGGGGGCGCTGAGCAGGCCGCTGACGCGCTTTGACAGGAGTGTTGATGTGCATATGAGCAGTATCCGCCACAAGCTTGGAAGTCTGGCGGATGGCCGATCCTGCATTCAGACAGTGATCCGCAAGGGTTACCAGTTGATCGTTGAGTAGGAAGAAACCATGGGCCGATTATTCTGGAAATTCTTTTTCTTTTTCTGGCTGGCTCAAGTGCTGACATCGGCCGGTGTCGGCGTGGCGATCTGGATGGACCGCGCGGAGCGTAACGCAGAATCCGGATGGGCTCGCCAGGGCCCGCCCCTGCACGGACACCCCGCTCCGGGCCATCTGCGCTCCCCGCCTCCCTCACCGATGCCACTGTTGCCGATACTCGCCGGGAGCGTGGTGAGCGTGCTGTTTGCCGCGTTGCTGGCCTGGTATTTCGCCAAGCCGATACGCAACCTGCGTATGGCTTTCGAGTCAGTCGCCGGCGGCAGGTTGCAGACGCGCATCGGCGCATCCATGGGGAATCGCAACGATGAGCTTGCCGATCTCGGCAGCGATTTCGATCACATGGCCGATCGGCTCGAGCAATTACTCGAAGCTCAGCGCCGCCTGCTCCATGACGTCTCGCATGAATTGCGTTCGCCGCTGGCTCGCCTGCAGGCAGCCGCCGATCTTGTCCGGCAGCAGCCGGAGCGCGCTGCCGAGTTCGTCGAACGGATCGAGCGGGATACGGGGCGCATGGACAAACTCGTTGGAGAATTGCTGACATTGGCACGTCTCGATTCCGGCATGCCCGGCAATGCCGAAGAGACGCTGGACCTGAGCGACATGCTGTCCGAGATTACCGACGACTCCACCATCGAGGCAGAACGCAAGCACTGTTCGATCGACCTGGATGTTAACGGCGCGCTGGTTGCACGCGGCAGTCACGAGTTGCTCTACCGTGCAATCGAAAATGTCGTGAGGAATGCGGTACTGCATTCGCCCGAAGACGGGCGTGTTTCCATTTCCGCCCAGTCAAAGGATGACCGCCTACACATCGCCATTGCCGACAATGGGCCGGGTGTTCCCGAAGGCGATCTTGCCGCGATCTTCGATCCTTTCGTCCGCGGCGGGTTAGGACAGTCGATTGCGGGATATGGCCTCGGTCTCGCAATTACGCGTCGGGTGATCGAAGCGCACGGCGGCGCGGTTTTTGCGGCCAACAGAGCTGAGGGGGGGCTGGTTGTTGTACTGGAGTTGCCACAGGGGCGGCCTACTTAACCATTACGTTGCCATGGACGGTTTTGGAACTAAGCTAGTTACTCCAAACATCGTTATTGAAACGGCTGAAAAGTACTCGGAAGCCGCCGTAGGCCTTGCCAATATCGTGTGGCCGGAATGGCCTGCGGATTCAACCGGTGGATGCAACACACTAGAGACTGCGCAAGCAGAAGGAGTGTTGCAAATGAAGCAAAGACCTCGAATCTATTACACGGAAAGTCAGAAGGCGTTGATGTGGGAGCGCTGGCAGAAGGGTGAGTCCCTTCAACAGATCGCCCAGTTGTTTGATCGGAATCATTCATCAGTACAAGGCATTCTGGCTGAGACCGGCGGGATACGTCCTGCGCAACGACGTCGTTCTAGATTGGCCCTGACGTTGGCTGAACGGGAAGAAATATCGCGTGCCGTGGTGGCGGGTCACTCGATTCGTTCGATAGCCTCGCTGCTCGGACGGACGCCATCTACCATTAGCCGAGAGATCAAGCGCAACGGTGGCCATGAATCCTATCGAGCAGCTCAAGCCGACCGGGCTGCCTGGGATCGGGCGCATCGCCCCAAGATATGTAAACTTGCCGAGAACAGAACGCTGGCGCGCATCGTGGCAGGCAGGCTCCAATTGCAGTGGTCACCGGAGCAGATTGCCGGGTGGCTCAAGCATACTTACCCCGACGACGAGACATTACAGGTGTCACACGAGACCATCTATCGCAGCCTCTTCATTCAGGCCCGTGGCGCCCTGAAGAAGGAACTACTGGCACATTTGCGGCGCACACGCGCAATGCGCCGTTCGCGCCATTACACACAGAAGACAGATGATCACGGCAGAATCGTTGACGCGGTATCGATCAGCGAGCGCCCAGCTGCGGTGGAAGATCGGGCCGTACCTGGCCATTGGGAAGGCGATTTACTTTGTGGAACCACGACCAGCCAGATTGCAACCCTCGTCGAACGCCATACACGCTACGTAATGCTGGTGAAGGTCGCCAGCAAGGATACCGAGACGGTCACCAACGCGCTGATCAAAAACGCTCGCAAATTGCCGCTGGAACTATACAAATCGCTGACTTGGGACCAGGGCAAAGAGATGGCCAACCACAAGCACTTCACCTTGGCGACCGACATAAAGGTCTACTTCTGTGATCCTCAGAATCCATGGCAGCGCGGAACGAATGAGAATACGAACGGGCTGTTAAGGCAGTATTTCCCCAAAGGAACCGACCTGTCGGTCTACTCGCAAGCCAAACTCAATGCCGTTGCGAGGCGATTGAATGAACGCCCAAGAAAAACACTAAACTACGAAACACCCGCTGAACGATTTAACCAATCTGTTGCGTCGATCAGTTGAATCCGCACCGACCTGCTGTCACTGAGTAGGCGCGCCGAGCGACTGCTCCACTCGGATACCTGCCCTTGAACCTTTCAGGGATCGAATGACGGCAACGGGTCGCTAGCTGAAGCCCTAAGTTTTTCTTGGCCTTGTCTGTCAGATATAGTCTGAGCTGTACCGCATGAAAACTTCCTCCGCACTTGCGGGGCACCACCGCGCTTAATTGAAGAATGAACGAAACCGTCCGCCCCCGCTGTTTTGATGCAACCGATCTGGAAGCCGCCCGGCAGGCGCTGGCGCGTGTGTTGCCGGTGGCGGAAAACGATCTGCCCTGGCGTGCGCTGGCATACGTGCATGCACAGCTCGGGAGCAGTGCCGGGTTTTCTCACAGTGTGGGTACGGCGCTGATTGTGGCCGAGTTGCGAGTGGGGGCAGATGCGGTGGCGGCGGCTTTGCTGCATGGCTGTCTGGGCAAGGCACCTGAGTTCGATGCCGAGTTTGGTACGGCTGCGCGGCTGGCGCGCGGGGTGGAGGCGATGGCACGCATCGAAACGCTGGCGGCTAGCGCGACGGACAAGCGCATTGATCCGCATGCGCAGCTCGAGGCCTTGCGCCAGATGGTGCTGGCGATGGTGGAGGACATCCGCGTGGTGCTGGTGAAGCTGGCGGAGCGCACCCATGCCTTGCGCTGTGTTGCCAATCAGGACGCTGAAACCAGAGAGGCGCTGGGACAGCAGGCACGCGAACTGTTTTCGCCGTTGGCGAACCGGCTTGGCGTGTGGCAGATCAAGTGGGAGATGGAGGACTGGGCGTTTCGCTATCTGGAGGCGGATGCCTACAAAACCATTGCGGCGAAGCTCGATGAGAAGCGTATTGATCGCGAGAGCTATATAAAGGGCATCATCGAGCGTCTGCAGGCCGAGCTTGCGCTACATGGGATCGAGGCCGATGTGAGCGGCCGCCCAAAACACATTGCCAGCATCGTCAACAAGATGCGGCGCAAGCACTTGAGCTTTGAGCAGTTGTACGACATCCGTGCGGTGCGTGTGCTGGTTCGGCACGAGATTGACTGCTACACGGTGCTGGGCCTGGTGCATAACCTGTGGCAGCCGATTCCGGGCGAATTCGATGATTACATCGCGCACCCCAAAAGCAACGATTACCGCTCGTTGCACACGGCGGTGATCGGCCCGGAGGATCGTGCACTCGAGGTGCAGATCCGCACTTTCGATATGCACAACCATGCCGAACTCGGCGTGGCCGCGCACTGGCGCTACAAGGAAGGTGGCCGGCAGGATGCTCAGTATGAGGAGAAAATTGCCTGGCTGCGGCGCATTCTGGAATGGAAGGATGATGTTGCCGATAGCAGCGAGTTCGCCGAGCAGTTCAAGACCGAGCTGTTTCATGATCAGGTCTATGTGCTGACGCCGCAGGGTCGGGTGGTGGCGCTCGACCGGGGGGCGACGCCGGTGGACTTTGCCTACGCGGTGCACACCGATCTGGGACACCGTTGCCGCGGCGCCAAGATCAATGGCGCGATGGTGCCGCTGAATACGGTGCTGGAAAATGGCCAGCGGGTCGAGATCGTGGTCGCCAAGGAAGGTGAGCCGAGCCGTGACTGGCTGAACACGGCGCTGGGGTATCTGGTCACCCATCGTGCACGTTCCAAGGTGCGTGCGTGGTTTCGCCAGCGCGATGTGGGCGAGCAGGTGAGTCTGGGTCGCACTCTGTTTGAGAAGGAACTCAAGCGCTTGGGCGTGGTGAGCGTGAATCAGGAAAAGCTCGCGCAACGCCTCAAGTTCAGCAAGGTGGATGAGTTCTTTGCTGCACTTGGCCGGGGCGATGTGAGTCAGCGAGATCTGATCCATGCCTTGCAGGAGTCGGGCAAATCCGCGCCCGCGCTGGTACCGACAGCCAAGCCGCGCACACGTGCAAAAACAGGCAATCCGGTCACCATTCCCGGCCTGGGTGACGTGCCGCTGACACTGGCGCGCTGCTGCAAGCCGCAGCCGCCGGATGCCATCCTGTCCTACACCACGGTGGGGCGCGGCCTGACGGTGCACCGCGCAGACTGCGCATCACTGCGGCGCGCCAACCCGGCACGCGTGATGCCGGCCGAATGGGTGCTCGATGCGGGTGCGGCGTTTGAAGTGAATATCCGGCTGAAAGCCTTCGACCGTCAAGGCCTGCTACGCGATATTTCCGATGTTATCGCCAAGGACAAACTCGATGTGTTGCGGGTCAATACCGAGAGCCAGGGCGAATATGCCAACATGCAGCTTACTGTACGCATCAAGGAGTTGCAGCAGTTGTCGCGCTTGCTGGCGCGCCTGCAGCATGTGCAAAACGTGATTGAAGTGAGTCGCGATTGATAGTGTGGAAATTGATTTTTTAATTCTCACGTGAAAATGCAACCCGAATCAGAAAACTCTTTGGAGAACGAGGTGCCGGAAACAGAGGAAGCCGGGAACCCGCGCCGACCACCCTGGTGGCGCAACTGGAAAGTGATGCTGCCCCTGTGGATCGTGATGGGCGGGCTGGTGTGGCTGGGCTTGTATTTCAAAGTCGATCACAGCGTGATCGCGGGCAGCGTGGTGGCCATTGGCCTGATTTCCAATGCCTTTGCCTGGTTGCTGGGACTGGTGGCGCTGGTACCGATCATCGGCCCGATCATCGTCAAGGTGTTGTCGATCGGTTTTATCTGGCTGCTTAATGCAGTGGGCTATCTAGTGTCCTATATTGCCATCCGGCGCGGCTACTCCAAGGATGTTTTGACGTATCGCGGCCTGACAGTGGCGGTCATCATCGGTATCGTCATTGGCTTCGTGCTGGGCAAGCTGGTTTAAGGGTGCACGGATTCTGCTCGTCCTGGGCTTGCCAACGGGATCAATCCACGTTTTCTTGGGGCCGTTCAACGGCAGCCAGAATAGTCCGTGCCAGTTGCTGCAGGCTGGTGTGGGACAGGTCCGAGGCAGTGAAGGCCCGATCGGCCGGCGAGGGCGCGTAATTCGTTGCCAGCGACTTGTTGTAGGCCGGGTCGTAATGCTGCTCCAGTAGAGCGGTGACCAGATCATCCCAGGCATGTTGACTGGCCAGTGCCTGCCAAGCTGCCACCATCTCGTTGCCACGCAGGGCGCTGAGATGGGCAAGCTGGCGATTGATGTCATCGGGGTCTTGCAGAAAATGTGCGTAGTCTTCGGTGAGCAATTTGACACGCGCGGTCAGCGGAACCTCCAGCCGCACGCAGGGGCTGGCACGCATGGCGATCATCAGTGCGTCGGGGATGCGCAGCACACCGATTTTCTTGCTTTCGGACTCCACAAACACCGGGCGTGCGGGGTCAAAGTGGCTGAGCGCAGACCAGATGGCGCTCTCGAAGCTTTTTTGCGGTGGCTGGGGCTGGTCTGGCAACGCCCCCAGGAGCGAGCCGCGATGGGCGGCCAGCGCTTCGAGATCAAGTACTTGTGCGTCTTCATTGGCCAGCGCCAGCAATAAACGGCTTTTGCCACTACCGGTGGGCGCGCACACGACCCGATAGCTCAGGCTGGCCGGCAGGGTGGCGAGTTCGGCGATGACATGACGTCGATAGGCTTTGTACCCGCCATCGAGTTGCATCGCGGTAAAGCCGATTTTCTGCAGAATATGGGTCATCGATCCGCTGCGGCCACCGCCGCGCCAGCAAACCACCAGCGGATGATATGACTTGGGTTTGTCAGCAAAATGGTTTTCGAGATGCCGGGCGATATTGCGTGACACCAGTGCGGCCCCCAGTTTTTTGGCTTCAAACGACGAAACCTGCTTGTATAGTGTGCCGACACGCTCACGCTCGGCATTGTCCAGTACAGGCAAATTGATTGCGCCGGGAATGTGGTCTTCTGCAAACTCGCCGGGGGACCGGACATCGATCACCTCGTCAAAGGCATGCAGTTCTGCTACGGTGGCAACGCGCAAGCTGGTTCAACTTTCAGGAAAACGTTCGTGGACACAATTAAACTAACGCAATTTTCACACGGTGGCGGCTGCGGCTGCAAAATCGCCCCGGCTGTGCTGAAGGATATTCTGTCACAGTCTGCCCCCATGGCGGCCTTTGCCAACCTGCTGGTGGGTACGGAATCGAGCGATGATGCGGCGGTTTATCGGCTGAATGACAGCCAGGCCATTGTCGCGACCACCGATTTCTTCATGCCGATTGTGGACGATGCCTTTGATTTTGGTCGTATTGCTGCGACCAATGCCTTGTCAGACATCTATGCCATGGGAGGCAAGCCTTTGTTTGCCCTGGCGATTGTGGGCATGCCGATTGGCAAACTGCCGGTTGAAACCATACGCCAGATTCTGGCGGGCGGCGAGGCAGTGTGTCGCGAAGCGGGCATTCCGATTGCCGGTGGTCATTCCATCGATGCGCCGGAACCGATTTATGGCCTGGTGGGTATTGGCGTGGTGCATCCCGATCGGGTCAAACGTAACAACGCAGCCAAAGCAGGCGATGTGCTGATACTGGGCAAGCCGCTGGGTGTGGGGATCCTGTCGGCAGCCCTGAAGAAGGGTCAACTCTCGGCTGAAGGCTATGCAAAAATGATCGAAATCACTACGCAGCTGAATACCGTGGGGACCGCGTTGAGTGAACTGGACGGGGTGCACGCGATGACCGATGTCACCGGTTTTGCTCTGCTGGGGCATCTGCTGGAAATTGCGCGCGGTTCGCAATTATCGGCACACGTGCACTTTGACCAGGTGCCGGTGATCGAGGAAGCGCTACTCCATGCGCAGGCTGGCGTGGCAACCGGCGCGGCTGAGCGTAACTGGGTAAGCTACGGGGCGGATGTCGAGGTGGGGGCGGATGTGGCCGAGTGGCAACGCGCCTTGCTGTGTGATCCACAAACCAGCGGTGGCTTGTTGATTGCATGTGATCCGTCAGTCGAAAATGAAGTGTTGGCAGCTTTCCGGCAATATGGGTTTGTTGCGGCCAAAGCGGTAGGACATCTCGGCGCAGGCGCGCCGCGTGTCCTGGTGAATGCGTCCTAGACGATCTTGAGTGTCGCGGTTTTTCGGTCTTCCGTACGCCGGCTGATAATCTGGCGCCGGTCGGCAGAAAGGCCGGGAGGCAATGCCGCATCGCGTGGGGCGACCCGACGGTCGCCCAAACGGCGCTCTAACGGAATGAACTCAACGTCGTAAACGGGTAGTGCCGACATGGTTATATCCTTGGTTTGTCGAGATATTGACAATTGTAGTCAATATCTCGACAAATTTACAATCGCATAATTGACCTGCCAGCGGTTTATTTGTGCCGTTTGTCGGTGCAACGCAACAAATCAGTGCGGCGTGGCGCGGGCTAGACGCAGTTTTTCACGTTCCCATTCACGATCTTTCTCGGCCGCGCGCTTGTCGTGCTGCTTTTTACCCTTTGCCAAGCCGATGTCCAGTTTGATGCGGCCTTTTGAAAAATGCATGTTAAGCGGCACCAAGGTAAAGCCCGCCCGTTCGGTTTTGCCGATGAGCTTATTGATTTCGGCAGCGTGTAGCAGGAGTTTGCGGGAACGCGTGGGGTCCGGAAGGATATGGGTGGATGCAGCGAGCAATGGGCTGATGTGACAGCCAATCAGGTAGACAGTGCCATTCTTGATGACCACATAGGCCTCTTTCAATTGCACCCGGCCTGCGCGTATGGCTTTGACTTCCCAGCCTTCGAGCACGAGTCCGGCCTCGAATTTTTCTTCGATGAAATAATCGTGGAAGGCTTTTTTGTTGTCGGCGATGCTCATGGCAGAAGGGCTTGCGTACAATTCTCGATTTTACAAGGCTTTAGGGACTCATGGCGCGTGTGGAAAAAAGTGTGCTGGTGGCACACCCCCCCGAACGCATGTTCGATCTGGTAGACCGGGTCGAGGACTACCCGGCTTTCCTGCCCTGGTGTGGAGGAACCGAGTTGATAACCCGCGACGAAGACCGCACTGTGGCAACCATACACATTGCGTATATGGGTATTCGTCAGAGCTTTACGACTGAAAACACCAAGACGCGGCCGCAAGAAATGCGTATTAAATTGAAAGATGGCCCCTTCTCCGAACTGAAAGGCGACTGGATGTTTCTTCCGCTGGGCGACAATGCCTGCAAGATTGAATTCCGTTTGCAGTATGTGTTTTCCAGTCGGGTGCTGGAAACCATTCTGGCACCGGTGTTCAGCCACATCACCAATACTTTTGTCGATGCTTTTGTGCGTCGTGCTGACGAGGTGTATCCCGCATGAATACAGCCGGTATCAATGTGGAAGTCACTTATGCGCTTCCCGAAAAACAGCTTTTGCTGCAGGTTCAGCTGGCGGAAGGGGCGACCGTGGAAGATGCGATTCGCGCTTCCGGGGTCATGGTGTCATTCCCTGACATCGATCTCGCCAGGAACAAGGTCGGCATTTTCAGCAAACTGGTTAAATTGGATGAAACGGTGCGGGACAAGGACCGCGTGGAGATTTATCGCCCGTTGATCGCCGATCCCAAGGAGGTGCGCCGCAAGCGTGCAGAAGAAGGGAAAGTGACCAAAAAAGGTGGGGGTGATGCAGCACCCGATAAAAAAGAGGAAGCTGACAAGCCTGCCACCGGGTGAAACGGCCTTCGTGCCGGATCTACTTGCAAAAGTCGGAGATGGCTTTTTGGTTGTTGCTCAATGCTGCATTGCGTGCAGCTTCATCCATATAGATGCGCTGCCCGGCGCCATTGGTTGTGTAGGTACGAGGCGTGTTTTGCAAGGTGCTGAGGTTCTTGCGTGCCTTGTCACAGTTTTCACGCTGGATGCGTGCCTGTTCGGCCTCTTTGTCAGCCTTGGCGCGGGCTTCTTCAGCGTCCTTGCGACGCTTTTTGTATGCCTGATCCTGATCGTTAAGCGATTGCGTGGCCTGCGAGGTGGCCTCCACCTGTCCGGCTGCAGGGCGCTTGACCGTTTCGACATTTACCGTGGGCGGCTGATCTGCATAATGTACTTTGCCTTGGCCATCGGTCCATTTATACAGTTCAGCATGAGCACTCGCTGTGAACAGCAGGACGCTCAAAAATAAAAGCCTCCCGGCACCTGTCCGGAAGGCTTGATTGCTGCGTTGTGATAAATCAATCACCGACTTTGAGCATCGGATAGTTCATCTGGGCCAAACCCTTCTGAATATGGTCTCTGGCCAACTTGACCTGTGTCATTACGGTTTTGCTGTCGCCTTTTGCCGCGGCTTCATCAGCTGCCTTCAGTGCATTGTCGACGGTGGTCCACAGAGCATTTTTGGCCTTGGCATCCTTGGCTTCCGCTTTGGCGGCAGTCAAGGCCGCCTGTGCTTCGGCGCTGATCCCCACTTTTGCAGACTCGGCCGCTTTTGCGGATGGTGCCTGAGTGGTTTGCATATCGGCACAGCCAGACAGACCCAGCAGGGCAACGGAAGTCAGTGCAAGTAAAACTTTGGACATTATTTTATCTCCTCGTGTTGTATGGCGTTCAGGGGGCGGGCTGTCGAACCAGTCGCCCTAGCAGATTGAATGCTGGGACAAAGTTAGCCGCATCACGCGTGGGAGTCAACTCATTAGGTAAGCAATCATCTTGGTAAATTACAACCAAGGGTGCCCGGAGAACCGTGCATTGTGCATTGGCGGGCGCGAGGCGGACGCGTATAATTCTGCTTTGCTATAAGGAAAGCCCATGCGTGTTCTTCAAAAAGCGCTGACGTTCGACGACGTTCTGCTCGTTCCCGCCTATTCCGCCATTCTTCCTCGTGAGGTCAGCCTGTCTACACAGTTGACCCGCACGATTTCCCTGAATCTTCCCCTGTTGTCGGCCGCCATGGATACGGTGACCGAGGCGCGTCTGGCGATTACGCTGGCGCAGGAGGGCGGCATCGGCATCATTCATAAAAACATGAACACCGAGATGCAGGCGGCCCAGGTAGCGGCGGTCAAGCGCTTCGAGTCGGGCGTGGTCAAGGATCCCATTACCGTTGCGCCGCAGATGACGGTGCGCCAAGTGCTCGACATTACCCGTACGAAGCACATTTCCGGCCTGCCGGTGATTGATGGCGGCAAGGTGGTGGGCATTGTCACCAATCGTGACCTGCGCTTTGAAACCAGCCTCGATCAGCCGGTGGCCAATATCATGACGCCAAAAGAGCGGCTGGTGACGGTGCAGGAAGGCGCCAACCTCGACGAGGCCATGGCGCTGCTGCACAAATACCGCCTGGAGCGGGTGCTGGTGGTGAACGATGCGTTTGAATTGCGCGGTTTGATTACCGTCAAGGACATCCAGAAATCCAGCGAGCATCCGCTGGCCTGCAAGGATGCAATGGGCCGCCTGCGCGTAGGCGCAGCAGTCGGCACAGGTGAAGGCACCGAAGAACGTGTTGCTGCCTTGGTCGCAGCGGGCGTGGATATCATTACCGTGGACACGGCACACGGCCACTCCAAAGGCGTGCTCGACCGGGTGCGCTGGGTTAAACAGAATTTCCCGAATGTACAGGTGATCGGCGGCAATATCGCTACGGCATCTGCTGCTGCGGCACTGGTTGAACATGGTGCCGATGCGGTCAAGGTCGGCATTGGTCCTGGTTCCATCTGCACCACGCGCATGGTCGCGGGTGTCGGGGTCCCACAAATTACCGCTGTGGCTAATGTGACGGCGGCCTTGGCGGGAAGCGGCGTGGGTGTGATTGCCGATGGCGGCATCCGCTACTCGGGTGACATCGCCAAGGCGCTGGCCGCCGGCGCCAGCTGTGTGATGCTCGGCGGCCTGCTTGCCGGCACTGAAGAAGCGCCGGGCGAAGTCGAACTGTTCCAGGGGCGCTCGTACAAGTCCTACCGCGGCATGGGTTCGCTCGGGGCGATGCAACAGGGCTCCAGTGACCGCTACTTCCAGGACAACGAAAAAAGTGTCGAAAAACTGGTGCCCGAAGGCATCGAAGGCCGCGTGCCCTACAAGGGCAGCGTGCTTGGCGTGATCCACCAGTTGATGGGTGGCTTGCGTTCCAGCATGGGCTATCTCGGTGTGGCCAATATTACTGACATGCATGCCAAGGCCGAGTTTGTCGAAATTACGTCGGCAGGCGTGCGTGAATCGCATGTGCACGATGTGCAGATCACCAAGGAAGCACCGAACTATCGTGTCAATTGACATGAATTCACGCAGGATAATTGAGGCGCTACTACTTTCCGTTGGTATGGTCGTAGCTGCCTGGGTGTTGGGGCAGGCCTTGCTGCAATTCAAGCAGGCCGATCGTGGCGTCGAGGTCAAGGGGCTTGCCGAACGTGAAGTCCCGGCAGATACCGCCATCTGGCCGGTCGCATTCAGTGAAGCAGACAACGATTTGCCCAGGCTGTATCAGACCCTACAGGAAAAGAACGTGAAAATTGCTACTTTCCTTCAGGCCAGTGGTTTCAAGCCTGAGGACATTTCGATTTCCGCGCCGTCGATCACCGATCGCCTAGCGCAGGACTACGGCAACGCCCAGCTGGCAGAACGCCTGCGATATAGCGGTAAATCGACGCTCACCGTCTATACCCGGCAGGTCGACCGTGTGCGTGAGGCAATGGCGCACTTGGGTGAACTCGGCAAGCAGGGCATCGCTCTGTCGCCGGATAATTATGAAAGCCGTACGCAGTTCCTGTTCACCGGTCTCAATGCACTGAAACCGGCCATGATTGAGGAAGCGACCAAGAACGCACGTATCTCCGCCGAGAAATTTGCCAAGGATTCGGATAGCCGACTAGGCGAGATCCGGCGAGCCAATCAGGGCCAGTTCTCCATCGAAGACCGCGACGCCAGCACGCCCTATATCAAAAAAGTACGCGTGGTGTCATCGGTCGAATACCGCCTCATTGATTAATCTTCACCGGGTGACTCCGGCCAGCCATGCACCAGAAAATTCTCATCCTCGATTTCGGCTCCCAGTACACCCAGCTCATTGCACGTCGCGTGCGCGAAGCCGGGGTGTATTGCGAACTGCATTCCCACGACGTAGCCGAAGCGTTCATCCGCGACTTTGACCCCGCTGGTGTCATTCTCTCCGGCGGTCCCAGCTCGGTGTACGAGGAGGAAACGCCGCGCGTGCCGCAAATCGTATTTGAACTGAATGTGCCCGTGTTGGGGATTTGCTATGGCATGCAGACCATGGCGGCGCAACTGGGTGGCAAGGTGGAAAACGCGGCAAAACGCGAATTCGGCTACGCTGAGATCCGCGCGCATGGCCACACAGCCCTGCTGCGCGATATTCAGGACCGCGTCAACGACGAAGGACATGGACTGCTCGACGTATGGATGAGCCACGGTGACAAAGTGACCGAGTTGCCATCCGGCTTCAAGCTGATGGCCTCCAACGCCGCTACGCCGATTGCCGCGATGGCCGACGAGGACCGCAAGTTCTACGGTGTGCAATTCCACCCCGAAGTTACCCACACCCTGCAGGGCAAGACCCTTCTCAACCGTTTCGTGCGCGACCTGTGCGGCTGCGCGGGCGACTGGAACATGCCCGACTACGTCGACGAGGCCATTGGCCGTGTGCGCTCGGAAGTCGGCAGCGATGAAGTGATCCTGGGTTTGTCCGGCGGGGTTGATTCCTCCGTGGTTGCCGCGCTGCTGCACCGCGCCATCGGTACGCAACTGACCTGTGTTTTCGTCGACAACGGCCTGCTGCGGCTGAATGAAGCTGAGCAGGTGATGCAGACCTTCGCCGACAACCTCGGCGTCAAGGTCATCCACGTCGATGCGCGCGACCGCTTCATGGACGCGCTTGCCGGCGTCACCGACCCCGAACAGAAGCGCAAGATCATCGGCCGCGAATTCGTCCATGTGTTCCAGGAAGAAGCCGAAAAGTTGCCGAAAGCCAAGTGGCTGGCACAGGGCACGATTTATCCCGATGTGATCGAATCGGCCAGCGCCAAAACCAAGAAGGCGCACACCATCAAAAGCCACCACAACGTCGGTGGTCTGCCCGATACCCTGCACCTGAAACTGCTGGAGCCTTTGCGCGAACTGTTCAAGGACGAAGTGCGCGAACTGGGCGTGGCGCTGGGCTTGCCGCATGACATGGTCTACCGTCATCCCTTCCCCGGCCCCGGCCTGGGCGTGCGCATCCTTGGCGAAGTAAAGCGCGAATATGCGGATTTGCTGCGGCTTGCCGATGCCATCTTCATCGAAGAACTACGCACCTCTGGCTGGTACGAGAAAACCAGCCAGGCTTTCACCGTTTTCCTGCCGGTCAAGTCGGTTGGCGTAATGGGCGATGGCCGTACCTATGATTATGTCGTTGCCCTGCGTGCCGTGGTCACCAGCGATTTTATGACCGCGCATTGGGCAGAGTTGCCATACTCTCTACTTGGAAAAGTCTCCAACCGCATCATCAACGAAGTGCGCGGCATCAACCGTGTTGTCTATGACATCAGCGGCAAACCGCCGGCTACGATTGAATGGGAGTAAGCCCTTTGAGGCGTTGGGCGAGGGCCTCCGCGTAGCGGGGATCGACCCGACGAAAAGGGCTGCCCGCGACGTGCTGGCCGTGGCAATTCGAAACACCCGCCGAGCGGGCTTATTTGAGCCGTTCGACGAGGACCCTCGCATAGCGGGGATCTGTCCAGCGCAGGTAAAAAGATCTCTGTATATGTTAGTCTACGTAAACATACGTACGTAAGCGTGTTGTTTACTGAAATGAAAAGATTGAAGTGCTGCTTTAATTGGCGCATGTAATAAACAATATAAAGCGGAAAACTCCCATAATAAAATAGCTTACGCGTAGGGGAGAGTTAAGTTGTTAGTTCCACAACATATCGCCATGATCATGGATGGCAATGGCCGCTGGGCGAAAAAGCGGCATCTTCCGCGCGTGGCGGGCCATGCGCGCGGGGTCAAGCGGGTACGCGATATTGTTGAATTCTGCATCGCGCGCGATATCCGTTATCTCACGCTATTTGCGTTCAGCACCGAAAACTGGAAACGACCAGTGGATGAGGTCAATCATCTGATGGGCTTGTTTGTTGCCGCGCTGGAAAGCGAGGTTAACAAGTTATATAAAAACGGAGTGCGTCTGCGAATCATTGGTGACCTTCAACCCTTCAACCCGAGTCTGCAGGCACTGATTGCATCTGCCGAAGCACGAACGGCCTGTAACGATCAGCTTACCCTCACCATCGCGGCCAACTACGGTGGTCGATGGGATATCCAGCAGGCATTCGGTGGCTGGCTGAAAGCTCAGCAAATTGCGGAAAACTCCGGGACGGATCAGGTCATCCCCGAGGATATCGACCTCAAACCTTATCTGTCGATGGCCTATGCTCCCGACCCGGATCTGATCATCCGAACCGGCGGCGAACAGCGTATCAGCAATTTCCTGCTGTGGCAGAGCGCCTATACCGAGCTCTACTTTACCGAAACACTTTGGCCGGCGTTTGACGCTACGGAAATGGAACAGGCCCTCGCCTGGTATGCGCAGCGCGAGCGGCGTTTTGGCCAGACCAGCCAGCAAGTTCAGGCCAGCGTACGTTGATGTCCTGGGTGCGTCGAGGCGTTTTCCTGTCAACGTTGTTGCTCAGCGTCCTGTGCATGGCCGCCCCGGCAGCGGCCGTCGTCACCGAGACCGCTGTCCTGCGCAGCAAACCCGCCCTGTTGGGCATGAGTTACGAAGTGCTGGATATCGGCTCATCTGAAACCATGGGGTTGGCGGGTGTGCATTACCTCGTCAATGTTCATCCCGACTGGTATGTGGGGGCATCCGGGTTTGGTGCCCTGGCGGGCGAACGCGGCGGATTCTTCACCGGCGGATTCACCATCGGTACCGGCAAGCGTTTTGCCTCGAAATGGCTGCTTGATGCGGGCCTGTTTGTCGGCGGCGGCGGCGGGGGAGCAGCCCCGCAAGGTGGCGGCTTGATGCTGCGGCCGCATCTGAACCTCAGTCGTGATGTGGGCGGCATGATGCTGGGCGCCGGGGTTTCGTACGTCAAATTTCCCAATGGCGGTATCGACAGCACCCAGCTCAGTCTCACTCTCGGCATCCCTTTCGACGTGTATTACGGCCGCGCCAGCGATGCCGGCAAGGCGGTGGATGCGGGCGATCGCTTCGGCCTGAGGCTGCAAAAGTCGGAATGGCTTGCCACGGCGAGTGAATACCATCCCACCCCTACCGCCAAAACCACCGCAGGTGCCGCGATGACCACCACACTCAAGCGGATCGGGTTTGAATACCGCAGGCATGTGGATGCGCATCGTTATTATTTTGTCGAGACCGCGGGGGCGATAGGTGGTCAGTCCGATGGCTATGCCGAGTTGCTTGGCGGAGCCGGCTATCGTGTGCCGTTGTTGAGCCAGCGACTTTACCTCAGCGCCAGCCTTGCAGCAGGCGGGGCGGGCGGTGGGCGGGTGGATACCGGAGGCGGGTTGGTTGCCAAGCTACGTGCGGGCCTGGATTACGATTTGACGCCCTCCCTGAAACTGGGTCTGGAAGGCGGGCGGCTCGAAAGCGCCGGCAGTTTCAGCGCTAACTTTTACGGCCTGAGCCTGGGCTATCTTATCGGTGAGCCCGGCACGGACAAGAGCGAACGCGCGTGGCAGGGCGACGATGGGATGCGTCTGGCCAAGTGGCGGCTGGTCGGGGTACAGCACACCAATCTCGGCGCCGAGCGAAAAAGCAGTAGCGATCAGGACTTGAGCCTGGTTGGTCTTAAAGTCGAGAAATTTCTGACCGACTCTATCTATATCACGGGCCAGGCACATGGTGCCTATTCGGGTGAAGCAGGTGGCTATGCCGTGGGATTGATCGGCGCCGGCTGGGAAACTCCCTTGCGCAAGGATGGGCGTTTACGATTCAATGCGGAGTTTGCTGTGGGGGCGTCCGGCGGCGGCGGGGTTGACGTCGGCGGCGGTGCTATCATCCAGCCGCTGTTGGGCTTGACCTGGCGTCTCAATGAACAGTTTGCCGCCCGTCTGGAAGCGGGAAAGGTAAAAGCTTTGGAAGGCAAGCTGGACAGCAATGTGGTGGGTTTCGGGTTGACGTATGAATTCAGCCGGCCCGAATATCAATATGAGTAGGGCGCGAAGGCGTGAGAGTTTGTGGCGGTGTGAAAATTGCGGCGAGGGCGGCCCTTCGGGAGTGTAGGTGCCCGCTTGATGGCGATGGAGTGGCGGTTCGCGGCGGCACGTTTCGCGGGCAAACCCGCTCCTACAGATGGGTTTGTAGGCACGCCCTTGGGCCGATATCGTGCAGGCTTGCCCCGTGACGGATGCGGGTGATTGGGTTGGCTGACGTAACCAACCATAACAACGAAGTACAGGAAAAAGCACAGGGAAGATGATGAGAAATAAGTGTCAGCGCGGCGTTTTTCTGGGATCGGTCCTCTGGATCATCAGTCTTGGAGCATTGGGGCAAACCACCGACACGACGGCCTCATCTGCAGTGGTTGCGCCCGTTGCACCTGCGACGTCTTCCGACTCATCGTTATATGGCCTCAAAAGCAGCTTGTCGCTTGATTCTGCTGCTGCCACTGGCCAAGCGTCGCCCACAATACTTCCTGTAATGGTCGTTCCTCCAGGTGACCAACCCGACCCATCCCGCCTTGAAAATACACGCCGCGATCAACTGCCCAGCAATTTCCAGAATTTTGTGCTGCAGGCTACGGGTCGCTCATTGTCCGTTTATGGTCAGCAACTTTTTACTGCGCCTTCAGGTTATGCGCCTATTTCTCAGGCGGCGGTCCCCAACGACTATCTTCTCGGGCCGGATGACGAAGTTCGATTGCAGGTATGGGGCAGCATCAATACCGAGCTCAGCCTGGTGATCAACCGGCATGGCCAGATCAACCTGCCCAAAGTCGGGGTGATCAATCTGGCCGGCGTGCGCGCGGGCGACCTGGAGTCCGTGTTGCGTAGCAAGATTGGCCGCATCTTTACCAACTTCAATCTCAATGCCACCCTGGGTCGCTTGCGGAGCATTCAGGTCTATGTCGTCGGCCAGGCACGCCAGCCGGGTACTTACACCGTTTCCAGCCTTTCCACCTTGATCAATGCCCTGTTTGAAGTGGGTGGCCCTGGCAACAATGGCTCGATGCGCAATATCCAGTTGAAACGCGACGGCCGCATCGTCGGCAGGATGGATCTCTATGACTTCATCGCGCGCGGCGATCGCAGCGGTGACGTGCCGCTGCAACCCGGCGATGTCATCGTCATCCCGCCAGTCGGCCCGCGTGTCGCTGTACTGGGTGCGCTCGAACAACCGGCGATCTATGAACTGAAAGGCGCCGGCAGCGTTGGCGAAGTGCTGGAACTGGGCGGCGGGCTGTCGGTGCTGGCCAAGTCCGGTAAAGCCTTGCTGGAGCGGATCGACCCAGCTGCTGACACCGTTCGCCGCGTCGAGGACTTTGCGCTCGACAAGGTAGGCCTGCAACGGCCCCTGCGCGATGGCGACATCCTCACCCTGTTCGAGATCAGCCCGCAGTTCGCCAACGTGGTCACCCTGCGCGGCAATGTGGCTGAACCCCTGCGCTATCCCTACACTGAGGGCATGCGTGTTCGCGACCTGATCCCCGACCGCGAAGCGCTGATCACTCCCGATTACTACAAGCGCAAGAACCTGCTGGTACTGTTCGATAAAGCTGAAAAAACCGATGCGACCGACGTCGAACTGGGTGTGCGCAAGTTGCTGGACGAGGTCAACTGGGACTATGCCGTGATCGAACGCCTGGATCGCGCTACCCTCACCACGCGGTTGATCCCTTTCAATCTGGCGCGCGCCGTGATCGACGGCGATGAGCAGCACAATCTGGCGCTGCAGTCCGGTGACATCGTCACCATCCTCTCCAAGAATGACTTGCGGGTGCCGCAGGAGCGCCAGACTCGCCTGGTACGGGTGGAAGGCGAGGTTGCCGCACCCGGGATTTATCAGGTCGAAGCAGGCGAAACCCTGCCGCAATTGTTGACCCGCCTAGGCGGTGTCACCCCCAATGCCTATCTGTATGGTGCCGAATTCACCCGCGAATCGGTGCGCCAGCAGCAACAGAAAAACCTCGACACCGTGATTCGCAAGCTGGAATCCCAGTTGCAAGCCGAGTCAGGCAAAAAATTGGCCGATCCGCAGGCTCAGGGCGAGGCGCAGGCCCAACTCCTGGCGCAGCAACAACAGCTTGCGCGCATGAAAACCTTCAAAAGCAGTGGCCGTGTCAGCCTGGAACTGCCGCCGGCCCAGGTAGCGTTGTCTGCCCTGCCGCCACTGCCGCTAGAAGACGGCGACGCCATCCACATCCCCAGCCGCCCGGGTTATGTGACGGCCGTAGGTGAGGTATACAACGAAAACGCCATCATCTACCGTCCAGGCAGGACTGTGGGCGATGTACTCAAAACTGCGGGCATGAGTGATAACGCCGAGCCGGACAATTCATTCGTGTTGCGCGCCGATGGCAGCGTCAAGGCCGCACGCGACAGTGGCAGCTTGTTCAGCCTGAGCGGTTTTGAAGATCTTGAATTGATGCCGGGCGACACCGTTGTGGTACCGGCCAAGCTGGATCGCCGAACTGGCTGGACCAAGTTTGTGGCCGGCCTGAAGGACTGGACGCAGGTCCTCTACCAGATGGGCCTGGGCGCCGCCGCCTGGAAAAGCCTGAATTAAGAGCCACAATCATGAACGAAAACCAGACCTCCGATTTGTCCGAAGACAACGAAGACGATGAAATTAACCTGCTGGATATCCTGCAGACCCTGGCTGAAAACGCCAGATTGTTGGTTTTTGGCCCACTTGTCGTCGGGCTGATCGCCCTGGGCGCGTCTTTTTCATTCAAACCCTTTTACGTCGCCGAAACCAATATCATGACCCCGCAGCAACAGAGCGGGGCTGCCGCCGCACTGGCGCAGCTCGGGGCACTGGCTGGAATGGCCGGTGCGGTTGGTGGCCTCAAAAGCCCGGCAGACATGTATATCGGGCTGATCAGGAGCAGAACGGTTGCCGACCGGATGGTTGATCGCTTCGGCATGATGAAAATAGACGGCGTGAAGACCCGCGAGGATGCCCGTGATATTTTGACCCGAGTTACCGGGGGGGAGGCTCGAAAGGATGGCCAGATCACCATCAAGATTGCTGCGAACAATCCTCAACTGGCCGCTGCGATGGCAAACGCCTATGTCGAAGAACTCGCTACACTGACCAGCCGCCTGGCAGTGACCGAAGCACAGAAGCGGCGCCAGTTTTTTGAAAAGGAACTGGCCAAGGCCAAACAGAATTTGGTCAAGGCTGAAATCGCCCTGGGTGGCGTTGGCATCAGTGAAAATACACTGAAATTCAACCCCGCCGCCATGGGCCAAGAGCTTGCCACCCTCAAGGCACAAATAACGGCCAGAGAACTGCAGCTGTCCGGCATGCGTGGTGTCCTCACCGAGAACAGCCCGGACTTCCGCCAGGCACAGCGTGAATTAGCCGCCTTGCGCGGGCAACTCGGCAAGGTTGAAAACACCGAGCCCACCGGCGGCAACGCCGAATACATCAACCGTTACCGTGACTTCAAATACAACGAAGTGCTGTTCGAGCAGCTTGCCAAACAATTCGAACTGGCCAAGATCGACGAATCCAGCGACGGCGCCGTGATCCAGGTGGTGGACGTGGCCGTGCCGCCGGAGCGGAAAGCCAACACGTCCAAGGCGAAAATCGCCATCCTGTCCACGTTGGCCGCCGGCTTCGTGTTGTTGCTGTTCGTGTTTGTGCGCCGCGCCCTGAAGAACGTCGACCAGAACCCCGAGAATACCGCCAAGCGGGCTGCCATTCGCGCCGGTTTTTTGCGGGTGCTGATGCCCTGGCGCCGACCTGCCAAAATTGACCAGTAACCGGCTGATTTAACCTCAGTCAGTTCTGGCTTCTCGTATGAAAGTGATGATCTATCCCCGCTTTCTCCTCATTAGCTTAGCCATGTTGCTGGCGGCCGGTTTGGCGCTTGCGGTGACACCCCGCCTGAAGTTGGCTGACCACGGACCGGTGATCAATTTAGAAATCATGATTCCCAGGAAGTTTGGAGAATGGAGGCAGGAGGAAACAATAGAGTCCCTGGTCATTAGTCCGGTAACTAAAGCTTTGCTCGACAAGATTTACAAGCAGGTACTGACACGTAACTACATTAATCGAACGGGCGAGCGGATCATGTTATCCATCGCCTTTGGGGATGATCAGAGCCGTCCGACGCAAGTTCATCTGCCTGAGGTGTGCTACGTTGGACAAGGCTTTCAGATTGAGGGCATGACCAAAGATTTCATTGATGTCAGCGGGCTTAAATTGCCAGTAATGAAGTTGGTTGCCACTCGGGGCCAAAGAGTTGAGCCGATAACCTACTGGATAATGACGGGTGATTTAGCTGTGCGAGGGAATTGGGAGCGGAAAATCGCGCTGTTGAAGTATGGTCTGTCTGGCAAAATCCCCTCCGGGATACTGGTCAGGATCTCGACCATCTCAGCGAACGAATCGCAATCCTACCGCACTGAAGAACAGTTTGTGCGGGATATGCTGGAGGCGATGCCCATGGAGTCTCGCAAGGTCCTGACCGGGGTTGGTACATGATCCTACAACAACAGGGCGGCGTTGCGACGCACTGGCACAACACGATAAGGAGTTGGCCAAGGCCAAAGACAGAACATCGCCAACTTCGTCGTGCCGGACAAAGGCCATGATCTCCACGGCATCGAATACTTCGTTGTTCAATGGCGATCGGATGAATAATTGGCGTTTCGTGCCATTTCTGTACTTCAATTCAACTTTTTCTAGCTGATTCAGTGAATATTTATTCATCGCGGGATTCGTCGACTGCACGGTGCGCACCTGGATCGATAGTATGCAAGCAGTTTTAATCAAAATATTCTCGGCGCTAAATTACCGTAACTGGATTTTGAGCTTGATAAATTTCCTACAGAAAATACAAAGGTTGCGACCCCACGCTGTTCGTGCATCCTGGGCCACCGCCGAACAGGTTTTTTCTCCGTTAATAATGATTGTACTAACTCCTTTATTGCTTAAGCAATTGGGTCTTGAGCAATACGGGTTATGGATGTTGGTCATGGCTGTTGTTGGGATGGGGCAACTCGCTTCGCTGGGTGCAGGCGTAGCAACCATTAAGCATGTTTCGGCAGATTTGGCGGGCGGTAAGCTAGCTGACGCTGTAGCGACAATACGGGCGGCTATAACGATTGTGCTATTTGTCGGAGTCATAGTTTGCTTGTCGATTGCAGTCATCGCTCCTTTTATGGCGGAAATATTTTTCTCAAAAATGGGTCAGTCTGCTCTTGTGTCGCAGATGCTTGTACTTGGGGCAGTGTTAATGTTTTTGCAGGAAATAGATAATATTTTCGCCAGTGCCTTGCGTGGTGCGCAACGTTTCGATCTTTCAGCCAAAGTTGAATTTATTACGCGACTGGCATGGGCTTTAGGTGTGGCTTTACTCGCTTGGTACTATCACACCGCTGCTGCTGTACTTAGCGGTGTACTGTTTCTTTCATTTATTAAAGTCAGTATTAAGGCTTATCTGGTTAATCGATTATTTTCTGTATCCAATTGCTACCACCCACTTTTTGAGCGAACGCACCTCAAACGAGTAGTAAATTTTGGAAAGTGGACGTGGGTTCAAGGCTTCGGAGGCGTACTTTTTTCGGTGGCGGATCGTCTTCTCATCGGCGCAATGTTTGGTGCGGCGGATTTGGCCAGATATAGTATTTGCCTACAATTTGCACAGTATGTGCATACGATCCCAGCGGCGGCGATGCAGGTAATTTTCCCATGGCTTAGCGCAAAAGTGGAACGAGGCGAGGCGACTGGTCGGCTTCAATTATATAAATATGCTCTCTACGGTGGCGGTCTATGTTTGCTATTGCCTATTGCTTTATTGATGGGTTTACCTTTTCTGTTGACTTTATGGCTTGGCAGCGATTTTTATATGGAGAACAAAGAGATAGCGATAATTTTGATTTTTGCATACGGCTTGATGGCATTTAATGTGCCAGCACATTTCTTTTTAATGGGTTTGGGAAAAGTAAGGTTTATAAGTGTTAGTAATCTGATTGGTGGAATAGCTACTGTGCTTGCATCACTGATGCTGTCGCCGCTAGGGTTGGTATGGTTTGCTGCGTCCAAATTATTATTTGGACCAGTCATCTTGGTAAATTTTTATAAATTAAAGAAATCATCATGATAAGTAAAATAATTGAACGAATCAGGCTGATGGCACTTTTGTTTTGGCATAAGAATCGCGCCCCGTTGGTTAAACAAGCTAAGTATATGGATTGCCAGATTCTTGTTAGGGCAAATGAAGATGTGGGTGTAATGATTCTAGCGGGAAACTTTGAAAAGACGGATCTCACTTATATGCTTTCTCAGTTGAAGGATGGTGACATTTTTTTTGATGTGGGTGCTAATGTTGGACTATTTAGCTTGGCGGTAGCAAAAGGAAATAAAACTATTAATGTTCATGCATTTGAACCCATCCCTTTGAACGCCACTCTTTTTGAGGCGTCTCTCTATTTGAATGGTATTGATTCAGTAAAAATAAATCGGACTTGCGTAGGTGACCGTCAAGGTGAGGTTGAGTTTTCATTGGCTGTTGATAGCGCTTATTCTTCGATTTATGACACAGGTCGGAAATCCGAGGCCAGAAAAATTAACGTGCCAATAACCACTCTGGATGATTACTTTGAAAGAAATGGGTTGAATAGAGTTGATATAATTAAAATTGATGTTGAGGGTGCGGAACGTCTAGTATTAGATGGAGCTAAAAAAATATTTAATAATCCTATATTAAAGCCCCGTTTAGTATTGATGGAATTATTTGATCTTAACTTTACATTATTTAATACCTCCATAAATGATATTGTCAAGTTAATGCGAGGGTATGGATATGATGGCTTTGTCTTTGAGAAAGGTAATAAGACAAACTTTGAGGAGAGGCATTACAACAATATTTATAATGCTTTTTTTGAATGTAACAATGCGCTGCGATGATAAAAAAATTAATTAAACGTGTGCTTAGAATGCTTGGAGTTGAAATACGCAGGTATTCCATTACTTCAACCTCCACAGGAAAACTCGTAAAAACATTACGGGAATTTGAAATAAATTTAGTTTTGGATGTGGGAGCTAATTCTGGGCAATTTGCATCGGGCATACGTTGCCATGGCTATACGGGTGACATCGTTTCATTTGAGCCACTTTTGAATGCTTATGCTGAATTGCTGCGGTCCAGCCAAGGTGACACTAAATGGGCTGTACATCCACGTTGTGCAATTGGCGATCACAATGGAGAAGCAGAAATCAATATTGCGGGTAATTCGGTCAGCAGTTCATTGCTAACTATGATGGATAGTCATTTGACAGCAGCACCGAATAGTGCTTATGTTGGAAAAGAGTCTGTCTCTTTGCTAACACTTGATTCTGTTTCGTATCAGTATGATGTGCAAGAAAAAAACACATTCTTGAAAATTGATACTCAAGGATTTGAGTGGGCTGTGCTGGATGGGGCTCAAAGTGTGATTCAGAATGTGCGTGGGGTACTACTAGAGCTTTCACTTACCCCTCTTTATGAAGGCCAGCACTTGTGGCGTGAATTAATTGAACGGTTGGAGCGTGAAGGATTTGTTCTATGGGCACTAGAGCCAGAGTTTATTGATCCGGCCAGCGGCCGTTTGCTTCAAGCAAACGGAATATTTTTTCGTGAGTAATCAGTATCAGTAGTTGGACATCAGAAAATCAAAGAAAAGTCTCTGCAATGAATAAAAAATTACCTTTGGTTACGGTTATTACAACAGTGCGAAATGGGGCTGCTACGATAGAGCGAACGATTCAATCTGTGTTGACACAAACCTACGGCAACATCCAATACATCGTAATTGATGCCGAATCCAGCGATGGGACTCTTGAGCTAATAAAAAAATACGAAAATGAAATTGACTATTTGGTGAGTGAGAGAGATTTTGGAATTTACGATGGATTTAATAAAGGAATATCTCAAGCCCTCGGACTGTATGTTGGGATACTGAATGCAGATGACTATCTCACGCCAAATGCTATAGAGCAATTGGTTGGGAATATTCCCGCTGGGCAGGACGAAGCGTCTCTTCCCATTATTCATGGGAATATGAAGTTGGTTATGGCATCTGGTATGTTAATAGCCGAGTATCGGCACAAAGCAAGCGCAATGGATCAGCGCTTTGCTGCAATGCCGGTAAACCATCCAGCAACCTTCGTGCCGCTATCGATTTACAAAAAAATTGGTTTTTTCGATAAAAGTTTTCGTATCGCAGGGGATTACGATTTTATTTTGCGTGCAGCGGATCAAGGGGTGAGCTTCATTCACGTGGACGAAAGCTGGGTAGCCATGCAGGTTGGTGGGGCATCGTCTTTACGCAATGCCTATACCCTTTCACGCGAGCGTTTTACGGCTCGCGTCAGGAACGGTGGCAGTTTGCTGGTATCAAGCTTTCGATTGTTGCAAGATTTTGCCATTATTTCTGTGCGCAAGTTCAAGAGATTATTTGTTCCGAGCAAGTTCGAGCCTGTATGAAAAATATGCGCATCGCTTTGTTTTTACCGACTTTATGTGGCGGTGGTGCGGAGCGTGTATTTATTAATTTGGCACGAGCACTTCAGCCTTTTGTCTCTTCTGTTGATCTGGTATTGGCGTCGCGCGTAGGGGTGTATGTTGACCAAGTCAGTGACATTCACACAATAGATTTAGGTTTGAAGCGTGTTGGCTATTCAATTTGGCCATTGGCAAAATATCTGCGGGAGCAGCGGCCGACGATTCTGATGGCGGCGATGCCGCATGCCAACCTCGCGGCAGTATTTGCGGCGAGATTAGCCGGGGGGGCAACGCGAGTAATTGTTACGGTACACGAAGATGCGCTTCAGCGATGGTGCGTAGCCACACCCAAAGAACGCATGCTTTTACGTGCCGTCCGGCTGGGCTACAGGTTTGCAGATGGTTTGGTAGGCGTGTCTGCAGGGGTGTTGCATGCCGAGCAACGCCACCTTGGTAATGCGATGCCTTTGCGAAACCAAGTTATTTATAACCCGATCTTGGCTGTTGGTGAAGTTGCTTCACCTTTGCGTCAGCCAGCTAAAAGACCAAACCAAGAAAAAGAATTTAAAATTGTATCAGCGGGGCGATTAAATGTTGAAAAAGACCATGCAACTTTATTAAGGGCTTTTGCGAAGCTGAGTTCACGAAACGTGAGCCGATTGTATATTTACGGTGAAGGCCCATTTCGCAGAGAACTTGAAAAAATGTCGTTGGAGCTGGGTATCGCTGATCGTGTGTGTTTCCCGGGCTTTGTTTCAAATCTCCGTGAGGTATTGGCATCGGCAGATGTCTTCGTATTGAGTTCACGTTGGGAAGGGTTTGGAAACGTATTGGTTGAAGCTATGGCCTGTGGTTGCCCGGTAGTTTCGACCGATTGTCCAAGTGGACCGAGGGAAATACTTGCTGGAGGCCAGTTTGGTTTGCTTGTGCCTGTCCAGGATGAAAAAGCGCTGTCAGAGGCAATTCAGTGTGCTCTTGAGGGAAATGGACCCATTTATGACACTGAGGAAGCGATAGCTTCCTATCGGTCAGAGGTTATTGCTCGGCAGTATATTGATTTTTTTAAGAAATGTTATGGCAGCAAGTAACTCGTTATCGTTGCAAGGATCACAGGGGAAGGCAAGTATTGTTGCTAAACCAAGCAGTGCGAATATTATGTTGGCGCGCTTTTTTGCAATAATCTCGGTGGCAAGTCTGCCACTTACTAATGTTTTTGCATTAGGTCAGTTTTCAACCATCCCATTTTTATCGGCGGTATTCGCGGCATTTTTAGGTCTTGCGTCTGGTGAGAAAATAAATCGGCGTGTAGTGATTTTCGCTGGTTTTTTCCCTCTTGCATTATTGGTAATAGGTTTTATCTCTTTTGGGCTCGACAATGGGGGGGCGCATGCAGATGGCAATGAAGTAGAAAAGTCGTTTCGAACGCACATATTGCTATTGGTTTATGCATGTAGTTTGGGTGTGGTTCATAAACTACTAAATTTTAAAACGATACTAAAATGGGTGACAGTAGGTATTGTTTTTTCATCGACATTCGGTCTGACAGATTTTTTTCTCCAGAATTTCACCACTCTTAGTCTGGACCACTATTTCTATCGATATTCAGTCACTGAAAATACCGGTTCTTTGGCGGGAATTTGGAGGGTACGAGCTACATTTGCTGAGCCTGGGCATTTTGCGTTTTATTTGGCAATCTTGGCGCCCTGGGCGTTGAAATATATTAAAAATAAGAGAAACGTTATTTCACGACGATTGTTCAAGTTTATTTTGGCAGCTTCTTTTTTGTTGACTTTTAGCGCCGCTGGCTACTTCATACTGGTGTTTTTAACATTATTGATCGCAATACGTGAAAGAAAAATGATTTGGTTGCTGCCCTCCATTTTTGCATTGGCGGCAATTGTGAGTGTCCCGTTTTTTGAGTTTTCTGGCTTCAGTGAAAAAGCGACTGTATTTTTAACAAAGTATGGTGAGAATTATGGTCAGTCTGAGAATGTTTCTTTAATAGATAGGACTTTGAGAATTGAAGCCGGCATTGATATGGTTAAAGATGCTTGGCTGAATGAAAACATGAGCGCTGTATTTTTCGGTTATGGCCCTGGGTGGCTCATGAGTAATTTTGGTACTGGGTTGGTTAATGTGTATTTATACTTACTGGTTGAGTTTGGACTTCTGGGTTTGATCTCGTTGATTGTTTATTTTGCAGCCATTTGGTGGAATGTTGTTCGTCGGCAAGATAGTCTGATTTTCTATAGTTTCTTTGCAATGATAATAACCTTCGCCATGATTCAAAATTATTACGATGTAATGGTGATATTCGTGTTTTCTCTTTGGGCGCTTGTTCCAACAAAAATAATCAAGAAAAACACTTTTCAAGCCAATCAGGTGTAGTGAGTAGAAAGTATGGGTGTGATGATTTTGTTGCAACTTCCTTTTGCCAGCGACCAGCCACCAGCAAGTGCTAGTTTCCCATCCTGCTGCAAAACAGCCCGCTGGCGATAGCTTATGAAACTTGTCATCATAATCACCGGCCTTACAACGGGCGGAGCGGAAATGATGCTTCTGAAGGTGCTGGAGCACCTTGATGCCCGGTTTTCACTCCACGTCATATCGCTCACCTCGTTGGGTGAAATTGGTCCGCGGATTCAGGCACTGGGCATTCCGGTGGAAGCGCTTGGCATGCGACCTGGACGAGCAAACCTCCTGGCGTTTTTCCGACTGGTGCGGCGGCTCCGGGCGCTCAAGCCGGAGGTGGTGCATACGTGGATGTACCACGCCGATTTGCTGGGGGGACTGGCCGCTCGGTTGGCCGGTGTTGGCGCCATTGGTTGGTGTGTTCGGCACAGCAATTTTGACCGCGATAAAACCAAGCTTTTGACACGTGTGGTAGTTGGCGCATGCGCGCGGGTCAGCAGTTGGATACCGGACCGCATTCTGTGCTGCTCGGAAGTGGCACGGCAGATTCATGTTGAATGCGGTTACGCGGCAGACAAAATGGTGGTGGTGCCGAATGGGTTCGATCTAGCCCTCTTTCAATCAGACCCGCAGGCGCGGACAGCCGTGCGCTCTGAATTGGGTGTGGGCGCTGACATACCCTTGATTGGATTAATTGGCCGCTTTGATCCGCAAAAAAATCACGCGGGCTTTATTCAGGCGGCAGGCTTGCTGCATCGTCGATTGCCTACTGTACGGTTTGTGTTGGCCGGCAAGGGAATCGATGAGGGTAATGACGAATTGGTGCGAGCAATGGAAGCCGCGGGTGTTGGAAATGTTATGCACTTGCTGGGTTTGCGTAGCGACATGCCACGATTGATGGCAGCGCTGGATGTATTGGCGTCTTCCTCTGATGGTGAGGCGTTCCCCAATGTGTTGGGCGAGGCAATGGCCTGCGGCGTCCCCTGTGCGGTGACGGACGTGGGAGATTCGGCTTATATCGTCGGCAATACCGGGCGAGTTGTACCATCCGGCGATATGGCAGGACTGGCATCCGCGATGGAATCTTTGTTGATTTTGTCGTCGGATGACCGACGCGCTCTCGGCGAGCAGGCACGATCTAGGGTAGCCGAATATTTCGAAATCGGGCTGGTGGTGAAACGCTATGAGGTTTTTTATGAGGAATTGGTTGAAATGAACGGTACGAGTTCTTGGCGATGAATAAAGTCGGTTATAACGAAAGGCTATTTTCTGGCGGGGTCAGGAAATGGCTACATGAAGCCAGATTTCATTGGTTAACGCATCAATGTTTGGAATTTGGGCTGGCTCATCAAACGGTATTAGAGCTTGGCTGTTTCGATGCCAGATCGATTTCATACCTACCGATTCTGCCATCGAAATATTATGGGTTTGACGCGAATTGGGAAGGGGGGTTGGACAGCGCTAAATATATTTGGCGGGATAAAAACAAATATGTATTTAAGGTGGCCACCCAGCCAGAGGATTTGGACATAGGTGAGAAGGTCGATTTGTGCTTATGCCTTGAGACCATTGAGCATATTCCACCTGAGCTTGTTAAGGGCTACCTGAAGCGATTGTTCGAATCGGTTAAAAAAGATGGTGCACTACGTGTTACCGTTCCGAATGAAAAAGGCATTGTTTTTCTTGCCAAGTACCTCGCCAAGAAATTATTTCTGGGTGGCTCTGATCCATATGATCTTTTTGAAGTGATGAATGCTGCACTTGGCCGAATGAGTCGCGTTAGGAGGCATGAGCACAAGGGTTTTGACTGGGAGCAATTGCGTGAGCAACTTAGTGAGTTCTTCGTAATTACTCAGGCTCAAGGTGTCCAGTTTTCTTGGCTGCCAGTCTGGGCTAATCCTCAAGTTGGCTTTGTGCTGAAACCATAGCGTGTCTAAGGCATAAATTGTGTGCGGCATTGCAGGATTTTTCTGTAACGGCTCGGGTTTGCCTGGCCCGGAATGGCAAGCCGTATTACGCGGCATGGGCCAGGCCATCGCCCATCGTGGGCCGGATGATGCGGGCCTATGGACCGATATCGACGCAGGCGTGGGATTGGTGCATCGGCGTTTGTCGATCCTCGATTTGTCTGTTGCAGGGCATCAGCCCATGGTCTCGCCGAGCGGGCGCTATGTGGTCGTCTTCAATGGTGAGATATACAACCATCTGGATTTGCGCGGGTTGCTTCGCAAAGCCCGCAATGCCGAATTGGATTGGCGCGGTCATTCGGACACCGAAACGCTGCTTGCAGGTTTTGACACATGGGGCATCGCGGGTTCGATCGAGCGCGCCATCGGCATGTTTGCCTTTGCGGTATGGGATAAGGCCAATCGCACGTTGACGCTTGGCCGTGACCGTATAGGTGAAAAACCCCTTTACTATGGATGGCAGGGCGATAGTTTTTTGTTTGGCTCAGAGTTGAAGGCGCTCAAGGCCCATCCTGCTTTCCGTGCAGAGATTGATCGCAACGCACTAGCGCTGTTGATGCGCCATAACGCGATCCCTGCACCGTATTCCATCTACCAGGGTATACACAAGTTGTTGCCCGGCTCGCTGCTGACGGTTTCACTGCAAAACCGTAACCCCCAACCGCAACCCTACTGGGACGCCCGGCAGGTGGTAGCTAACGGACTGGCACAACCGTTTACGGGTTCTCCCGATGATGCTGTCGAAGCGCTGGACAAACTGCTGAGAGACGTTGTGGCCAGGCAGATGATTGCTGATGTGCCATTAGGCGCATTTCTTTCTGGTGGGGTGGATTCATCCGCCATCGTGGCGCTGATGCAGGCTCAGTCCAGTCGCCCGGTGAAGACGTTCACCATTGGTTTCCACGAGCAAGGCTACAACGAGGCCGAGCATGCCAAGGCGGTGGCAAGGCATCTGGGCACCGATCACACCGAGCTCTATGTCACGCCCCGGCAGGCGCTCGATGTGATCCCCCGCCTGCCGTCGCTCTACGATGAGCCGTTTTCGGATGCGTCGCAGATACCGACCTTCTTGGTGTCGCAGATGACCCGGCAGCATGTGACGGTGTCGTTGTCCGGAGATGCCGGAGATGAGTTGTTTGGGGGCTACGGTCGCTATGTGTTTAGTCGCCAGTTATGGAACAAACTGGCTCGCATGCCGGTTGCGGTGCGTACGATTTTGGCCAAGGCGATTACAGGTGTCAGCCCACAGGGGTGGAACCACCTGCTTGGGCCAGTCCAACCCCTATTTCCCATAAGCCTGGCGAAATCCAATATCGGAGACAAGTTGCACAAGGGCGCGGGCGTGATGACAGCTAAAAGTCCAGTGGATCTGTATCGCTTGTTGGTTAGCCACTGGCCCCAGCCCGCTGAGTTGGTGATTGGCACGACAGAGCGCCCAACCGTGCTTACTGAAACTGGCTTGCAGCCCCAAACTGACCATTTCTTCCACCAGATGATGGCGCTGGACCTGTTGACCTATCTGCCGGATGACATACTTACCAAGGTGGATCGCGCAGCCATGGGCGTGAGCCTGGAAACGCGCGTGCCGCTTTTGGATCATCGCGTGGTGGAGTTCGCCTGGCGTCTGCCGCTCGACTACAAACTGCGTGATGGCGAGGGGAAGTGGCCGTTGCGCCAGGTGTTGCACAAATATGTCCCCAAAGAACTGATCGAGCGCCCCAAGATGGGTTTCGGCGTACCCATCGATAGTTGGCTGCGCGGCCCGCTGCGTGATTGGGCAGAGGATTTGCTGAGTGAATCCCGGCTGCGGCAAGAGGGGTACTTTAACCCGGCGCCGATCCGGCAAAAGTGGGCAGAACATTTGTCCGGCACGCGCAATTGGCAATATCACCTGTGGGATGTACTGATGTTTCAAGCTTGGTTTGAACAACAAAATAAGGTTTAGACCATGCGCATTGCCGTCATCGCCAACACGTCTTGGTATCTCTACAACTTTCGCCTGACTCTGGTGCAGGCGCTGATGGCCGCTGGTCATGAGGTGGTCGCGGTGGGGCCATCGGACGACTACGCCGGCAAGTTGGTCGCAGCCGGCGTCCGGCATCGGGCCATTCCTTTGGCGGGTGCGAGCGTCAACCCTCTGCGCGAGTTGCGCACGGTGTGGGCGCTGCATCGGATATTGCGGGATGAGGGCGTTGGATTGGTGCTGAGCTATACCCCAAAGGGAAACATTTATGGGGCGATGGCCGCGGCTATGAACGGTTTACCCAGCGTGCCAAATGTCTCCGGTCTGGGCCGTGTATTCATCCGTCGCAGCCCCCTGACCTGGCTGGTCAAGCAGTTATACCGTTTTACGTTTGGACGGGCGGCGTGGGTGTTCTTCCAGAACAAGGAGGATATGGAGTTATTTGTTTGTTTAAGGTTGGTGAAAGCGATGAAAGCGGACCGGCTTCCGGGGTCAGGGGTGGATTTGGCACGATTCACGCCGGTCAAGCAGGCTGCTGTTTTTCCCCTTCATGGCCAATCTGCACAGATTGGGGAGGGGGGGGGCATTGGTCGTAGGAAATTTGTTTTTCTGCTGATAGCACGTTTGCTGTGGGACAAGGGGGTGGGGGAGTACGTTGAGGCAGCACGCAAGGTGCGGCAGAAGTATCCGGCGGCAGAGTTTCGCTTGCTGGGATTTCTGGATGTGCAGAACCCCTCGGCGATACCACGCGCCCAGGTAGAGGCGTGGGTGGCGGAAGGTGTCGTTCACTATCTGGGTTCAACAGACGATGTTTTGCCGTATCTGCGCGAAGCAGATTGTGTGGTGCTGCCGTCTTATCGTGAGGGTTGCCCACGGACGTTGCTGGAGGCAGCGGCCATGGCGAAGCCGCTCATAACCACGGATGCTCCGGGCTGCCGCGATACGGTGGACGATGGTGTGACCGGATTTATATGTCGCGTGCGGGATGCGGGTGATCTTGAAGACAAGATGCTGCAAATGATTGAAATGGACCGCGGTCATTTTGATGCGATGGGTCAGCTTGGCCGTGAAAAGATGGTGCGGGAGTTCGACGAGCGGATTGTGCTCAATCGATATCTCGAAGTAGTGGGTATGCTGGCCAACACAGGATAAACAGGTAGCCTCACTTTTACAGCGTCAATGCCGCGCACTCAGACTTGAATTTTTGGAGGCCCACCCTCGGGCTACTTTAAGCACTTTAATAGGAGAAATACGATGGCGACATACAAAGAATTGAAGGCCCAGGCAGAAGCCTTATTGAAGCAGGCCGAGGCAGCGCGTCGCGCCGAGATCGCTGCGGTGGTTGCAGAGATTCAGGCGAAAATGAAAGAATACGGGATCACTCTTGCGGATCTGAAGGGTGGGGCGAAAAAGACCAAGGCCCACGCTGCTGTGGTTGCCAAGTATCGTAATCCTGCTAGCGGTGATTCCTGGTCGGGTCGGGGGCGTGCGCCGAAGTGGCTGGTGGATGAAATGGCCAAGGGGCGATCTAAAGACGAGTTTCTTATCGGGCGTTGAAACTTCTCACCTGGCACAAATGTGGCAATGGGTGCTGTTGCGTGATGGTACTTTTATACGGTTCGAGTCGTATAATCCGCCCTGACCATGTGGTTTTTCTCCAATGGTATGAGAAGGGCCGCATCTGCACTTGTAACTATCGGGATTTGAGTGAATGGGGCGACTCAATATGGGGGTAGGTACCCAAGGATTGCCTGGCCAATCCAAAAACCAAAACGACAATTTCAGGATGGCAAGTTGATGCAGTTAATTTTTGGATTGATTCTCACCTTGCTGGCCACCCCCGCCCTGATCTGGGCTGCTCACAATTACGGATGGCTCGACCACCCCGATGAACGCAAGCATCACCAGGACGCGATCCCTGTGGTGGGCGGTTTGGCGATGTTTTTTGCGGTAGCGGTATCCGTTGCATGGCATCTTGCGGGTGCTGACATCTTATGGGGGCTGTTCACCTCACTGTCGATTATTGTTCTCATCGGCTTTCTGGACGACCGGACCGGGTTGTCGGTGCGGCGGCGTTTTCTGGCACAAGGTATTGCTGCCTTGATCCTGGCCTTGTTTGCCGGAGCGCAGCTTACAAATCTGGGCAACCTGTTCGGTTTTGGTCCCGTTGCGCTAGGTGTGCTGGCTGTGCCCTTTACCATTTTTGCAGTGGTGGGTGTGGCCAATGCGTTGAATCTTTCCGACGGCATGGATGGTCTGGCGGGTGGGCTGGCCCTGAACGCGACTTTTTTTCTTGCCGTTGCTGCGGATTTTTCGGGCAGGGAGAGGACGCTCGTTGCCTTGTTGATTCTGGCGGGGGCGTTGATTGGTTTTCTATACTTCAACATGCGTTTTCCCTGGCAGCGCCGAGCCAAGGTATTCATGGGCGATTGCGGCAGCTTGATGCTGGGTTTTCTGTTGACGTGGGCGGTCATCAGGGTTACGCAGGCTGAGAAAAATCCGCTGCCACCTGCCGCTGCGCTGTGGTTCTTTGCCATTCCACTGCTGGATACGGTGAGCCTGATGTTGCGGCGCATGCTCAAGGGCAAAAGCCCTTTTCACCCCGGCCGCGACCATCTCCACCACATCCTGTTGCGTGTGGGCTATACCGATAGCCAGGTGGTGCGCTTTATTCATCTGGTCGCGGTGACGTTTGGTCTGGTTGGGTTTTTTGGCTGGCGCTGGGGGGTTCCCGATGCAGTGCTGTTCTATGGATTTCTTGCTATGTTTGGCCTTTATTTCTATGGCGTGCAGCATGCCTGGAAGTTGATGCGCCTGATTGTGCCTTTACACCGGCATGAACAACCACACGCTTGAGAACACAGCGGCTGGTTCTGCAACATGAGTGAGGCCATTCCTTGGTCCGGCACACCGAAACTTGTCTTGTCTTGTCTTGAGGAATTCGCCATACTGCATTGCAAATGCAATGCAAGGAGTCATGCATGAAAACGGCCACCATTCCCTCGCTCCGTGTCGATCCTGAGCTTAGACATGCTGCCGAAAGTGTCCTGCAGGAAGGGGAAACCCTGTCAAGTTTTGTCGAGCAGTCCTTGCGTATCAGCATTGATCACCGGCGGTCGCATCAGGCGTTTATTGCCCGTGGCTTAGCTTCCCGCGACGAGGCGCAGCGTACGGGCGAATACTCCACTGCTGAAGAGGTCTTGCGCGAACTGGATGAAATGCTCACTAAGGCACAAGCCAAGCCAGGCAAGTGAGCTATCGCGTTCGCTACACCAGAGCAGCGCGGGACGATCTGCATCGGCTATACACCTTTTTTCTGGAGCGTGATCCGCAAGCCGCAATCCTGGCACGTGAAGCCATCGGCAAAAGCATCGGGGTCCTGCAGGAATTCCCTTTTACCTGTCGAAAGGTAGTTCCAAGCAATCCCTTTTTGCGTGAAATGGTGATCACATCCGGGGCAGCCGGCTATGTCGCTTTGTTTGAAATAGAAAATAACGAGACCGTCACCATCCTGGCCATCCGCTACCAGCGCGAAGATGACTATCACTGAGAGAGGGGTTGTGCCTCCAATCCCCAGACCCTTCGGTCTGGACACGCTGAAATGCAGGAGGTTGAAGAAGTATGATGTGTTTCCGAATGCCTTTCATTAACCCATGAGCACGGTTGCCGTGATCGGTGGCGGTCCAGCCGGACTGATGGCGGCCGAAGTGCTTTCGCAGGGTGGCGCGCAGGTTGACCTCTACGACGCCATGCCTTCGCTGGGTCGCAAGTTCCTGCTGGCCGGTGTGGGCGGCATGAACATCACCCATTCCGAGCCATTAGAGTCCTTTCTATCGCGCTATGGCGCGCACTCAGAAGCCATTCGCCCGTTTCTCGAAGCTTTTCCGCCCACCGCGCTGTGCGAGTGGATAAACGGACTGGGAATTGAGACTTTCGTTGGCTCGTCGGGCCGTGTTTTCCCAAAAGGAATGAAAGCCGCGCCGTTGCTGCGTGCATGGCTGCATCGGCTGCGCGAATCCGGCGTGTGCTTTCATGTGCGGCATCGCTGGCTGGGCTGGAATGATACGGGTGAGCTGCGCTTCGCCACATCACAGGGTGAGGTGAGCGTGCAGGCTGACGCGGTGGCGCTGGCGCTGGGCGGCGGCAGTTGGGCGCGGCTGGGATCGGATGGCGCCTGGGTGCCGTTGCTGGCGCAGCGCGGCGTTACGGTGGCGCCGTTGTTGCCATCGAATTGCGGCTTCGACGTAGCGGGCGGTTGGAGCGAACATCTGCGCACGCGTTTCGCCGGGCAGCCGTTGAAAACCGTTGCGCTGCGTTTCACCGATGCAGCGGGAAATACTTTGCAGCGCAAAGGCGAATTGATGTTGTCCGATAGCGGGATCGAGGGCAGTTTGATCTATGCGTTGTCAGCGAACCTGCGCGACACGATCGCGACACAGGGTCCGGTTGTCCTCGAACTGGATATGGCGCCGGACAAACCCTTGGAACGGGTGGTCGCCGAAGTGGACCACCCACGGGGCGCGCGTTCCTTGTCCAGTCATCTGCAAAGTCGTGCGGGAATCAAGGGTGTCAAAATGGCGTTGCTGCGTGAAGTGTTGTCAGCAGCGCAATTAAGTGATCCGCTCGCACTGGCCCGCGCGATAAAATCGCTTCCATTGACGTTGGTTGCGCCGCGCCCAATTGACGAGGCAATCAGCAGTGCAGGCGGCGTGTGCTTCGATGCACTCGACGACGCCCTGATGCTGCGCGATGTGCCGGGGGTGTTTTGTGCGGGCGAGATGCTCGACTGGGAAGCACCTACCGGCGGCTATTTGTTGACAGCCTGTTTTGCCAGCGGACGCGTGGCGGGGCAAGGTGCATTGAATTATTTACGTACCCATCATGTTGCGACTGACTGAACTCAAACTGCCGCTTGACCATCCGCCCGAAGCTTTGCGTGCGGCTGTTTTGCAACGTCTGGTGATCAAGGACGATGAACTCTTGAGCTTTAGCATTTTCAAGCGCAGCTGTGACGCGCGCAAGAAGCACGCGATGCTGCTGATTTATGCGCTGGATATCGAAGTCAGGGATGAAGCGGCGCTGTTGAAGCGGCTGCGTAATGATCGACACCTTGGGCCGACGCCTGATACGGCCTACCGTTTTGTCGGGCATGCGCCTGCGTCTCAAACGGCTCGCCCCATCGTGGTCGGCTTCGGCCCCTGTGGCATTTTTGCCGCGCTGGTGCTGGCGCAAATGGGTTTCAAACCCATCGTGCTGGAGCGTGGCAAGGCGGTGCGCGAGCGGACGAAAGACACCTGGGGGCTATGGCGCAAGCACGTGCTCAATCCAGAATCCAACGTGCAGTTTGGCGAGGGCGGTGCGGGCACGTTTTCCGACGGCAAGCTCTACAGCCAGATCAAGGACCCCAAGCACTATGGGCGCAAGGTGCTGACCGAATTCGTCAAGGCGGGGGCACCGGAAGAAATCATGTATGTGTCGAAGCCACATATCGGCACTTTTCGGCTGGTCGGCATGGTGGAGACCATGCGCCACGAGATTGAGGAACTGGGGGGTGAAATTCGCTTCGAGCAGCGTGTCACCGACGTGCTGATCGAAGCGGGGCATATCCGCGGTGTTGTGCTGGCGAGCGGCGAAACCTTGCGTGGCGATCATGTCATCCTGGCGCTGGGCCACAGTGCGCGCGATACGTTCGAGATGCTACATGCGCGAGGCGTCACCATGGAAGCAAAGCCGTTCTCCGTCGGTTTTCGCATCGAGCATCCACAGTCGCTGATCGACAAGGCCAGACTGGGGTCGAATGCAGGCAATCCGCTGCTGGGTGCGGCGGATTACAAATTGGTGCATCACGCAAAAAATGGCCGCTCGGTGTACAGTTTCTGCATGTGCCCCGGTGGCACGGTGGTGGCAGCGGCATCCGAGCCGAACTGCGTGGTCACCAATGGCATGAGCCAGTATTCGCGCAACGAACGCAACGCCAATGCCGGTATCGTGGTGGGCATCACGCCCGAGGATTACCCCGGCGGACCACTGGCTGGAATCGAGTTGCAGCGGGAACTGGAATCGCGTGCCTTTGAGTTGGGTGGCGGCAATTACGATGCGCCGGGGCAACTGGTCGGGGATTTTCTGGCCGGTACGCCTTCCATTCAACTTGGTAGCGTGGAGCCTTCCTATCAGCCGGGGGTGCGACTTACCGACCTTGCTTCCGCTCTGCCGGATTATGCGATCGAGGCGATTCGTGAAGCGTTGCCTGCATTCGACCAGCAGATCAAGGGATTCGCGATGGCGGATGCGGTGCTGACCGGGGTCGAGACCCGTACGTCGTCGCCATTGCGTATCACGCGTGGCGGGGATTACCAGAGCCTGAATGTAAAAGGCCTGTATCCGGCAGGCGAGGGCGCTGGCTATGCCGGCGGCATTTTGTCTGCGGGCGTGGATGGCATCAGGGTGGCGGAGGCGGTGGCGCTGAATCTGTTGGGGCAGCCCGCAGCGGCAGCACCAGACCAGCCGCAAGATCCCGACTCCTGCGGTTGCGGCGTGTAAGGGTAACGCTGATTAATTCGTCACCGCGGTTAATTCGTCACCGTGGCGAAAGCCGGGGTCCAGCACCTTGATTTGACTGGATTCCGGCTTCCGCCAGAATGACGAATCGCGAATAAATCAGCACTACCCAAGGCTGCCCCCGAGTTGCCGGGCCAGCCGTTCAACGATGGCGAGTCCCCGCTTGGTCCCCTGGGTGCCGGTTCGGGCACCGCCAATAAACTGCGGACTATCCTGGTTGGCTGACCGGTACTACTATTCCTTTATTTCCAACGAGAGGGCGCGACACCATGAGCACAACTGAGACGTCGGCATCGGGCACAAAAACCGGCATGGATGGCAACCGCAAAATCATGTTGGGCCTGGCTGTTGCCTTGGTCGTGGTGGTTGTGGGTATGTACTCCTGGAAGACTGCTGCAGTGAGCGCAGTCGAGGCCAAAATGGTTGAACTTCAGGCGCAACAGGCTCAGGCGCGTAGCGATCTGATCGAGCAGGCACGGCAGTTGGACGGGCGCCGTGCCGAAGCGGCGCTGACGCGTTTCAGCACACCGTTTGCCTGGGCGATTCGTCGCGAGTTGATGGCATCCAACCTGGATCAGGTGGACCAGTACTTTACTGAACTGGTGCGGATAGACGGGTTCCAGACGGCAGTGCTTGCCGCACCTGACGACAAGGTGGTTGTAGCCAGTGACCGCAAGAATCTGGCAGCCGTCTTTTCTTCACTGTATCCAGCCCAGTATCTTCAGGCCAAGGAGGTGCAGGTGGAGCGTGCAGCCAACGGCAACTTGCGCGCCATCGTGCCCATCATGGGGCTGAACCAGCATCTGGGTACCGTTGTGCTGGAATTCACGTCAGCCGCCTATACGTTGCAGTAACGGGACACTTATTCCGTTCACCCCTGCAGGGCTGTAAAGCATTCATGCAATAAAAAGGGGCTTGCATTTGTTTCTATATTTCTATAATGTTCGAAACATGGAAACAAATGCTGCTGTCACCGCACTGTCCGCACTGGCCCAGACTTCACGCCTGGCGGTGTTTCGTGCATTGGTTCAGGCCGGCCCGGCTGGCATGGCTGCAGGAAAAATAAGCGAGTTGGCCGATATTCCGCCGTCGTCGCTTTCCTTTCATCTGAAAGAGCTTAGCCATGCCGGATTGGTTACATCACGCCAGGATGGTCGCTTTGTGATCTACACCGCGCAATTTGATGCGATGAACGCATTGCTCGGCTTTCTCACCGAAAACTGCTGCGGCGGCAACCCCTGTGCGCCAGTCTGCTCACCTGCGTGTTCACCGGAAAAGGCAACCTCATGAAACGCTGTCCGGTTCTAGGTATGGTGGTTAATGTCCAGTCTGTCACGGGCAACTGCCGTCGAATTTCAAAATATTTCATTCAAACAAGGATCCATCGTGGCTGAAAAACGCTATACCGTGCTGGTGTTGTGCACCGGCAATTCCTGTCGTTCGCAAATGGCCGAAGTGTTGTTGAATCATGACCTGGCTGGCCAGGTGCGTGCGCTTTCTGCAGGTACGCGGCCCCAGCCCAAGGTGGCCGACGGCGCGATTGCTGCCCTGCAGCAGGCCGGACTGCCGACCGATGGTTTGCATCCGAAAGACATCGACGCTGTGATGAGCGAGGACATCGATCTGGTGGTGACGGTGTGCGACAACGCCAAGGAAGCGTGTCCCATTTTCCCGCGTCCGATTCCGAGTATCCACCTGCCTTTCCATGACCCGCACGGCGAGCCGCTGGAGAGTTTTATTGCGGTACGGGAGGACATCCGTAACCGACTGATTACCGCGGTGCGCGAAAAATTGAGTTTGCAGGCCTCCGCCTGAATTGACGGAGCCACTGTCATGGCTGAACCCATCTTCAATGTGCTGTTTCTGTGTACCGGCAATTCGGCACGCTCGATTCTGGCTGAGTCGCTTTTAAACCATCTCGGTAAAGTGCGCTTCCGTGCGTTCAGCGCGGGAAGCCATCCGGCCGGCCAGGTCAATCCGTTTACGCTGGAGTTGCTGGAGAAAAACCATTTTCCTGCCAGCGATCTGCGTAGCAAGTCATGGGACGAGTTTGCGCAGCCTGACGCACCGCAATTCGATTTCGTCATCACGGTGTGCGATAACGCAGCGGGCGAAATCTGTCCGGTGTGGCCGGGTCAACCGATGACCGCACACTGGGGCATCCCTGACCCGGCCGCGGTAGAAGGCAGCGATGACACCAAGCGTCGCGCCTTTGTCGATGCGATGAACCAGATGCGGCGGCGCATTTCCATGTTCGTCAGCTTGCCGTTCCTGACGCTGGATGGCATGAAGCTGCAACAGGCCGTGCGCGACATCGGGAAGACTGAATGAGCGCACAGTGTGAGACTACCGCCAAGCGCGCAGCCGGTGCGCCGATGAGCGTATTCGAGCGCTGGTTGACGCTGTGGGTGGCGCTGTGCATCGTGGCCGGTGTGTTGCTGGGTCAGCTGTTGCCAGCGCCGTTTCAGATGCTGGGACGGATGGAGGTGGCGCAGGTGAATGTTCCGGTCGGCCTGCTGATCTGGGTGATGATTATCCCGATGCTGATGAAGATCGACTTCGCCGCACTGCATCAGGTGAAATCGCACTGGAAGGGCATTGGCGTCACGCTGTTCGTCAACTGGGCGGTGAAGCCGTTTTCGATGGCGTTGCTGGCGTGGCTGTTCATTCGCCACTGGTTCGCGCCGTATCTGCCAGCGGAACAACTCGACAGTTATGTGGCGGGACTGATCCTGCTGGCGGCCGCGCCATGCACCGCGATGGTGTTCGTGTGGAGCCGGTTGACCGGCGGCGACCCGTATTTCACCCTGTCGCAGGTGGCGTTGAATGATGCCATCATGATCGTTGCCTTCGCGCCCATCGTCGGCCTGCTGCTCGGCCTGTCGGCCATCGTGGTGCCGTGGGACACGCTGTTCACCTCGGTGGTGCTGTACATCGTCATCCCGGTGATCCTGGCGCAGATTTGGCGCAAACTGCTGATGAAGCGTGGGCAGCCGGCATTTGATGCAGTGATGGCACAACTTGGCCATGCATCGATCCTGGCGCTGCTCGCCACGCTGGTTCTGCTGTTCGCGTTTCAGGGCGAAGCGATCATTGCGCAGCCGTTGATCATTGCGTTATTGGCCGTGCCGATCCTGATCCAGGTATTTTTCAATTCCGGACTGGCTTACTGGCTCAACCGCACGGTGGGTGAGAAGCACAGTGTGGCGTGTCCATCGGCACTGATCGGCGCCTCCAACTTTTTTGAACTGGCGGTGGCGGCGGCGATTGCCCTGTTCGGCTTTCAATCTGGCGCGGCGCTGGCAACGGTGGTGGGTGTGTTGATCGAGGTGCCGGTGATGTTGCTGGTGGTGAAGATCGTCAACCGCAGCAAGGGCTGGTATGAAGCGGGACTGGTTGGTAAATAAGGAAAGAACATGTTGAAACGCACCGTATTGGTTCTGATTGCTGTCGCGGCGGGAATGCTAGCCTTGTCTGCACGCGCCGATTACCGACCCAGGGCCGAAAAGGTCGTCGATAACGTTTATGCCCTGATCGGTCCGTTGGGCCAGCGCAGCACCGACAACGATGGCCTCAACGCCAACTTTGGCTTTGTCGTCACGCCCACGGGCGTGATCCTGATCGACTCCGGTGCCAGCTTGCTGGGCGCCGAGAAAATTGCCGCTGCCATCGGCAAGGTGACGAAGCAGCCGATACGCTGGGTCGTCAACACCGGCAGCCAGGATCATCGCTGGCTGGGCAATGCCTACTTTGCTGGCAAGGGTGCCGAGGTCATCGCACTCGCGCGCACCGCCGCCACCCAGGCCGAAAATGCGGCGCAGCAGATGGACGGCCTGAAAGGCTTTCTCGGCAAGCGCCTGCAGGGTACCCAGCCGCTGCCCGCGCCTACCAAGCTTGCAGGCGATTCTGTCAGGCTGGAACGGGGCGGTGAGACGCTAGAACTGACTTACACCGACACCCATTTTCCGGGTGACATTCGGGTTTGGCTGCCTGAACACAGCGTCGTGTTCAGCGGCGATCTGGTCTACGTTGACCGTCTGCTCGGTGTGATGCCGTGGTCGAGCGTGAAGAATGGCCAGCAGGCCTTCCGCGCGCTGGCCGCATTGAAGCCCGCGCATATCGTCCCCGGCCACGGCCGGGTGTGCGACCTGGCGCAGGCACAGCGTGAAACTGGCGACTACTATGAATTTCTCGCATCCAAGGTGGGTGCCGCCGCGCGCGAGATGGAACCGATGGACGCGACGCTCGACCGCTACGCCGACCTGCCTGTGTTCCGCCATTTGCAGAACTACGCTGACCTGCACCGCGCCAACATGAACCGCGCGTTCACCGAGTTCGAGTCGCAATAATGTTTGACGCCTTCGCCAGCCTGCTGGTCTTCAATCTCGCCGGCCTCACGCCGGACACGCCGCTGGGCGCAGCGCTGCACTTCTTTGTCATGGACGTGGCGAAAATCCTGGTGCTGCTGACCTCGGTGATCTACCTGATGGGCTGGCTGCGCGCGCTGCTCACCCCGGAGAAGGTGCGGGCGATGATGCGCGGCCGCTCCGGCCCCGGCGCGCGCCTGCTGGCGGTAGGCCTGGGCGCGGTGACGCCATTCTGCTCGTGCTCGTCGATTCCGCTCTTTATCGGTTTCGTCGAGGCCGGCATCCCGCTTGGCGTGACGTTGTCGTTTTTGATTGCCAGTCCGATGGTCAACCAGGTCGCGGTGGTGGTGCTGGCCGGCGTCATCGGTTGGCAGATGACGCTGATCTACGTGGCGACCGGCCTCACCATCGCCTTCGTCGGCGGCTACGTGCTGCAGGCTTTCAGGCTGGAACGCTGGGTCGAGGACTACGTCTGGAAAATTCAGATGGGCGAGGCGGCGCTGCAGGAAGAACGGGACACCGGCCTGCGTGCCCGTCACGACTATGCCTGGAACGAGGTGCGGCAGATCGTTGGCCGCATCTGGAAATACGTGATTGTCGGCGTCGGCATCGGCGCCTTCATCCACGGCTACGTGCCGGCGGATTTTGTGGCGAAAATCGCCGGCGACGGCAGCGTGCTGTCGGTGGTTGTCGCGGTGCTGGTCGGTGTGCCGATGTATTCCGACGCGGTCGGCATCATCCCGGTGGCGGAGGCGCTGCTCGGCAAGGGCGTGCCGCTCGGCACCGTGCTGGCCTTCATGATGGCGGTGATCGCACTGTCGCTACCTGAGATGCTGATCCTGCGCAAGGTCGTCAAATGGCCGCTGCTCGGCATCTTCGCCGCTTATCTCGCCGCCGCCTTCGTGCTGGTCGGCGTCCTGTTCAACGCCCTGAGGAGTGTCATCGCATGAGTACCGAACTGCATCCGTCCATCGTCGCCCTGGTCTCGCTGGCGGCCAACATTGCCGCCAACCATCCCAAGCAGGGCCTGTGCCAGGTCGATCGACTGACAGGCTATGGCGTGTCCCGCGAGCAGATCGACGCGGTGATCGAAATTGCCCGGCATATTCGCGACGAGGCCGCGCAAAGCCTCGATGTCCGCTTCGACGAAGCCTACGCCGCCAGCGCCAAACCCGCCGACCCGTTTGCCAAGATCGCCGTGGTGGAGTCGGGCGCGGCCTGCTGCACCCCGACGCCCTCCGGCAAGTCCTGCTGCTGAAGCCCGATATTTGTCAAGGAGGCCGATCATGACCAGCCACGAACACGACCAGATCCGTCAGCAGGTGCGCACCGCTTACGGCGCGGTGGCGCGCGCCGAATCCGGCGGCTGCTGCGCGCCGGACGCGGGATGCTGTGCACCGTCTGATCAGGACGTCGCCGAACTGTTGTCGCGCGGCATCGGCTACAGTGCCGAGGAGACGGCCGCGGTGCCGGAAGGCGCCAACCTTGGGCTCGGCTGCGGCAACCCGCAGGCCATCGCCGCGCTGCAGTCGGGCGAAACCGTGCTTGACCTCGGCAGCGGCGCCGGTTTCGACGCCTTCCTGGCCGCGCGCCAGGTGGGTGCGAACGGCACCGTCATCGGTGTCGACATGACCGCCGACATGATTTCCAAGGCACGTGCCAACGCGGTCAAGGGCGGCTACGCCAACGTGGATTTCCGCCTCGGCGAAATCGAGCATCTGCCACTGGCCGACGCCACGGTCGACGTCATCATCTCCAACTGTGTCATCAACCTGTCGCCGGACAAGGCGCAGGTGTTTCGCGAGGCATTTCGGGCGTTGAAACCCGGCGGCCGGCTCGCCATTTCCGATATCGTCACCACCGCCCCACTGCCGGCGGCGATGCAGCAGGAAGTCGCCCTCTACACCGCCTGCGTGGCCGGCGCGGCCAGCGTCGATGAGCTCACGGCCATGCTCGCGGCGGCGGGCTTTGCGGATATCCGCATCGCCCCCAAGGACGCCAGCCGCGAGTTCATCCGCCACTGGGCGCCCGGGCGCGGGGTCGAGGATTTCATCGCCTCGGCCACCATCGAGGCCGTCAAACCCAACCTGAAGGAGAAAGCAGAATGAAAAACATCAAGGTACTCGGCAGCGGTTGCGCCAACTGCAACACCACACTGAAACTGATCGAGGAAATCGCGCAGGTACGCGGCGTGGCGGTCGAACTGGAAAAGGTCGAAGACATGGCGGCCATTTTGGGCTACGGCGTCATGTCGACGCCCGGCGTGGTGGTTGACGGCAAGGTGGTGCATGCCGGTGGTGTGCCGGATCGCAAGAAAATCGAAAGCTGGCTCTGAAGAGGTAATACCGGTCCGCTCGGGCTGAGACAAGTTTCAAACGCACCGAAGGGTTAGTCCCGGTGTCGGACATCTGTAAGGGCTCGACCAAATCACCATAGCCACTGGGGTGCAGCAACCATCCTGTTACGTGCTTGTCGCGCCATCAAACGACTCAAGTCAGCCAGAAATAATCCGTTTATAAGACAGGGAGCACGGCGATCACTATTTTGATCGCCGCGACTGCGTATGCAGTTTGTATTAAACGGGGACATCACGTTGAGTGATCGGGTCACTTCTGCTTCGAGTATAGAAAGCTAAATGGCACATTCCATTTCCAGAGCAGGAAGCAAGGAGTCGCGGCGGCATGCGCGCCGGGCCACGTTGCAAACTGCGCAAATCCGGTTTGGTGATGGCGTGGCTATTCCTTCCGAAATCCGGGACTACTGCCAGACCGGGCTGTATGTAGTTTTTTTGGGCGAGGGCACGCCCGATGCTGCGATCCCTGCTTTGGTGGGCAGCCCGGTCAGGGTGGAGTTTGGCAGCTTGCCCGGTAGATTCAAATGCAGTGGCAGTGTGGCGCACATGTCCCCCGGTGGGGTGGGCGTGTTTGTCGCTGCGATGCCTGCGGGGGCCTTGCTGGCCTTGCGCACCGCAAGCGGCCACTTGAGCCGGACAGCTCCTGCTCGCGCCGGGTCTGGACTGGGCAATCAGCAGACCCAGGCCTTGCAAACCGAGTGCACCAATCTGTTCCGCACCTTTCTGGGGGCGGTGATTCAGGACTTCTTTCAGCGCAGCATCGAACGCCTGAGCGAGGCTGACCAGGACGAACTGAGTTTTCTGGAGCGCTCGCGCTTTGAATATGGTGCGCAGGAACTGGCGCAGCGCCGCAGCCAGATCGAAGATGATTTTTTCAACGCGATACGCGACCACATCCAGAATATCGGGCCTGCAGCAGAGCTGAGCAGCGAAAAACCCTCGAAAAACAAGCTGGCCATCGTGGATGAGGGGGAGTTTGAGGACTGGCTCAATTTGTCAGCTGTCATCAAGCAGGTCGAGGGGCACATTGCGCTCGAACTGGATGTGTTCGAGCCACGTTACAGCCGACTGGTTGGCCAGTCTGTCAACCGGAGAAACAATCCCTTCGGCCCGGAGATGATCGGGCGGACATTCCAGGGCGCCATTCAGACGCTGGATTTTTCGAACTCCATGCGAACCGTGCTCTACAAGGCATTGGGGCAAGTCTTGTTGAGCCGGATTCCGGATCTGTACAAGCAGTTCAATCTGACGCTGGAGCCCTTGCAGCAACTTGTTTCGCCCACGCCCAGGCAGGAGACAGCGCGGGGCAAGCCGATACAGGAACCCGCTGAGGCTGACAAGGCGCAGACGACAGACGCTGACAAGCCTCAATCCGATCTGGCTGAACTCGCGGAGTCGCTGAATACGCTTTACAAGGAGAGTCAGGCGGGAGCCAGTCAGTCCGCAGAAAGCGCGGAATACAGTCTGGACCGTATTCTGGAGACACTGAACAAGTCCTCGCCGCGTGGTGGTGCTGGACACAGCGTATCGGGTGAGAGAAGCAAGAGCCAGGCAAAGCGTGGTCCGGATAGGGAGCATCCGGACGTCCTCAATGTGGTGGACCGGTTGCATCAGATATCGCGTCAACTGATAGGCCACGATGAACCGGCATCCTCCTCTTCCACCGCACCTGGTCATGGTAAAAACACCCAGCCGGAAGCCAGCCTGCATGAGCTGCTGATCGCGCTGGATGGGCTGCCACTGGCAAACCGGGCAGCGCCAGGCAGTTCTGCCTTGCCTCCCCTGGCAGACCAGATCGATGCGCGCATTGCTTCAGCCAGCGGCGAGAATCGGCGACTGGCCCAAAACCATCGGCGGATTCTGGATACCACCTCGAATCTGTTCGCCCGCGCGCGCGAGGATTTTGTCCCCAGTTCGGACGTGGAATCTCTGGTCAAGCGGCTGGAGCGGCCGCTGCTGAAGCTGGCGTTGCAGGATAGGGATTTCCCTAATCAGCACGACCATCCCGCCCGGCAGGTGCTCAATCTGATCGAACAATACGCGGTTGCTGCGGATGACAAGGGCAAGTTTTTCGATGCCAAACTGCAGCGATTCCTCTATCTGCTGGTGGATCGCGTGTGCAGCCGGGCGGATGACGACCCTGGCATTTTCGAACTGGTGCGCGACAGCCTGGAGAAGGTCCTGCTGCCGATCCTGCAGATTCGCCGGACGCGTGTCGCGCGTCTGCAGGAAGCCAGCGAGGGTAGGGAGGGGATACGCTCAGCCCGCTCCAGGGTCAATGCGGCGCTGGAAGACCGGCTGGCAGGCCGCGAAGTGCCTGGCATGCTGCTGCGCCTGCTGGATGCCGGCTGGCGCCAGTACCTCATCCTGCTGGAAATGCGCCAGGGCGCGCAAGGAGAGGCATGGGATGCAGCGCTGTCTGTGCTGGATCAGCTGCTGGTCTGGCTTAATCCCTCCCAGCCAGACACCCGGCCAACGGCTGCCGAGACCCAGACATTATTGGGCGAGATCGAGCGCACCCTGAATACGGTCAATGTGGATGCCAGCCTGGTGGCGGCATTCATGGATGAGCTGAGCACAGGGTTGGTGGGTGGTGCATCCTCACGCAACCTGGGCAACGAGATGGTGCTTGTGCCACCCGGCAAGCTGGCCAGGTTGAAGGGAGAGGAGGGTGATGCCCTGACCCGGCACCGCCAGCTGGTTGACCGCTTGCGAGTGGGGGATTGGTGGGACTTTTTTGTGGAGGGTAACCGGGTCCCGATGCAACTCATCTGGATCAGCCAGCCGCCGTCCAGTTGTGCCTTTGCCAACCGCTCAGCCACGAGCAAGCAGAGCCTGACCCTGACTGAGCTTGCCCGAAAAATTCAGGATGAACGGGTCAAACCGGGCAAGGATCTGGACCTGCCGTTGGTCGAGCGGTCGGAAAATGCGCTGTTTGACGAAACCTATCAGGACCTGATGCATCAGGTGATGCACGATCCGCTGACCGGTCTGCTCAACCGCAAGGGCTTCATGCAACGACTGAATCAAATGCCGGTCCCTGATCAAGAGGACAAGGCACACGCTGTCGGCATTATTGAATTTGACCAGTTTCGCATGGTCTACAACACCTGCGGCATGGAGGCAGCAGAAGATCTGGCACGCAGCCTGGCCAACGCCGTCCAGGCACAAATCGGCCGGGATGCCATTCTCGCTTCGTTCCGGGATGACACTCTGGCGATACTGCTGCCGAACTGCAGTCGGACAGAGGGGTGTCCCACCGTTGAAAACCTGCTTGAGCAGGTGAAGGATTACCACTTTCAGCACGAGCAGCACAGTTACAGCATCGGTTTCAATATCGGACTCTCTGAATATGCACCGGCCAAATTCGACGCAGCGCAGACGATCAGCCATGCCGACGCCGCCTGCCTCACCGCCAAATCGTTGGGGCGCAACCGTGTGCAGGTATATGACCTAACCAGCCCCGAATTGCGATCCCAGGAATCTTTGATGGACTGGGCCGGGCGCATCGATTCCTTCCTGAAGGGAGATGGGCTGCATCTGCGCTGCCAGCAGGTGATGCCGATCAATGCGGATATGCTTTTCCAGCCGTACTACGAAATCCTGCTGGGTATCGAAGGCGTGGATGGCGTGGCAATTCATCCCATGCACTTCATTCCCACGGTAGAACGTCTGCAGCGTGCGCATGAAGTCGACATCTGGGTCATGCGGAAAGTGTTCGCGTGGATTGAAGACAATCCGGAAGGTTTCGCATCGGTGGGCGGGTTTGCCATCAATCTTTCCGCCACCTCGCTCAGCAGTCCCGAGGTCATGAATTACCTTAAGGAGGTGTTGCCGAATAGCCGCTTCCCGACAAGCAAAATCACCTTCGAAATTACGGAAACGGCCGCGATCGGAAGCTACGGTGCGGCCCAGGAATTTATTCGGGAAATCCGCCGTCATGGCTGCAAGTTTTCACTGGATGATTTTGGAAGCGGTTTTACTTCCTACTCACACCTGAAAAACCTGCGTACGGATTCGCTCAAGATCGACGGCAGTTTCGTCAAGGAAATGCTGCAAAATCCAAATGACTACGCCATGGTCAAATCAATGAATGATATTGGCCACTCGCTGGGGCTGCGTACGGTGGCTGAGTATGTGGAGTCGCCGGCGATACTGGAAGCGCTGCGGGAAATCGGGGTGGACTACGCCCAGGGCTATGCCGTGCATAAACCCTGTTCGATTGATGAAATCGTGTCAGGGAAGAAGCTTGGATAGGGTGAAACTGTTAGAAAAAACGCCGCAATAAGCGGCGTTTTTATTGAGTGGTGCCGTTGGCCGGAATCGAACTGGCGACCTTCGCATTACGAATGCGCTGCTCTACCAACTGAGCTACAACGGCAAAAATCAGCGCGCATTATAGCGGAATCATTCGCCGCTGTGCGGCTTACAGTGCTGCTTTGAGGCGGCTGATTACTCTGCCTTTGCCAATCAGTTCCAGCGTGGCATCGATTGCGGGTGTTTGCGGTTCGCCGGTAACGAGCACGCGCACCGGCATCGCCAGCTTGGGCATCTTGAGGCCATGCGCTGCGAGGGTCTCCTTGAAAGCGGCACTGATCGCGCTGCGTTCCCAGGTCAGGCTCTCAAACCGGGCCACCAGATCGGCGAGTGCCGGCAGCACATCGGGCGTAATGTGCAGCGCCAGTAGTTCGGGCGTGGGATGCAGGGTGCGGTAAAAAAGCGTGGCGGCGTCGGCCAGTTCTGCGATGGTGGCGGCGCGTTCCTTGACCAGTGCGCACACTGCGGAGAGATCGGGACCATCGTCCGGGTTGGCGCCATTGCGAACCAGGAAGGGATGCATGAGTTCAGCCAGCCGCACATCGTCGGCAGCCTTGATGTATTGCTGGTTGAGCCAGCGCAGCTTTTCAGTGTTGAACTGGGCGGCTGACGGCGTGATGTGGTCGAGGTCAAACCACTGCACGAACTGCTCGCGGCTGAAAATTTCGGCATCGCCATGCGACCAGCCGAGCCGAGCGAGATAGTTGATGACCGCTTCCGGCAAGTAGCCCTCTTCGGAATACTGCATCACCGACACCGCGCCGTGGCGCTTGGACAGCTTGGTTCCATCATCACCGAGAATCATCGACAGGTGTGCGTACTGCGGCACTGTTGCACCCAAGGCCTTGAGGATATTGATCTGGCGCGGGGTGTTGTTGACATGGTCATCGCCGCGGATCACGTGGGTGATCCGCATGTCCCAGTCGTCCACCACGACGCAGAAATTATAGGTGGGCGTGCCGTCGCCACGCGCGATGATGAGGTCGTCGAGTTCGGCGTTGGCAAACTCGATCGTGCCCTTGACCAGATCCTTCCACGCCACGCTGCCTGTGGTGGGGTTCTTGAAACGCACCACAGGATCAATGCCTGCAGGGGGAGCGGGGAGCGTTCTGCCGTCCTCGGGACGCCAGCGGCCGTCGTAGCGCGGCTTTTCTCCGCGCGCACGCTGCGCCTCGCGCATCGCATCGAGTTCCTCGCTGCTGCAATAGCAGTGATAGGCCTGGCCGCTGTCCAGCATCTGCGCGATCACTTCCTTGTAGCGATCCATGCTTTGCATCTGATAGAACGGACCTTCATCGTGACCCAGTTCCAGCCAGGCCATGCCGTCGAGGATCGCTTGTACCGCCTCGGGGGTTGAACGTGCCACGTCCGTATCTTCGATGCGCAAAATGAACTGGCCGCCGTGATGGCGCGCAAACGCCCACGAAAACAGCGCGGTACGTGCCCCGCCAATATGCAGGTAACCAGTGGGGGAAGGAGCAAAACGAGTGCGGATCATGACAGGGCCGGGCGACAAAACCCGCTATTTTACTCGGCTGTGTTTTATTCGGACGCCAGTCTTAAAATTGACCGTGGGCATCGGGTTATGGTTTAATTCGCGCCGCTTCGGGCAGTTAGCTCAGTGGTAGAGCACTGCCTTCACACGGCAGGGGTCACAAGTTCGAACCTTGTACTGCCCACCACCGAATGCGTTTGTTATCAATAATTTAGCGAGCTTTTGCTCGATTTTTTATTGTCTGAAAGTAGTGCACTTTAGCTGTACTGCTTTTTTCAGGCTTGCATGTTCATGTCGTCATGAAGCGGCGTGTCAACCAGTGATCCACGCTCAGTTTCCCCGCACCGCTAAACACCAGGGGTACTAACATCACCAGATACATCAGCGTCAGTTTGTAGCCGTTGTCGCATACGTTGTCCTTGGTGCCGCCGCATTTGCCATCCTGAACCTTGTCTGCAGCGGCAAGCTGATAGCACTGTGATAGCGTGTTGAGTGCAAACGGATTGCCGGCGGCATGAGCGATCCCCGCTGCACCGATGGCAGCAGTCCGGGCGAGGGCGAGTGTCGTAGTGTTGGTTTTCATGTGATCTCCCGGGCGTACCCGGCCCCATTCTGGTTAGAATGCTGGCGGGCTCGATGTGAGTCAGCAACTGCGTTAACTACCCATAGGTCGGCAATGCGGTGATTCCCTTGCCATGCGCCTCAATGAATGTGTTTCCATCCAGCACTTGATGAATGAACCGCAGCGTATTTCTGCAGCGGTGTAAGGAAGAGTTGTCTATAACGACTCAAGATGTTTAACCGGATAAAAGGAGCCCCCATGTCCAGACTTGCCATGACCGTATTATCGATAGCCTTGCTTGCCTCGCCTGCTTATGCGGGGCAAGCGATGGTGTCTGTCGCTGCAGTCCATTCGGCCCAGTCCACGATGGATAAACTGGAAGCCATTGCCCAGGCGCGCGGGCTGAAAATTTTTGCGCGCATCGACCATGCCGCAGGTGCGCGCAGCATCGGGCAGGATTTGCGTCCGACTCAGCTGCTTGTTTTTGGTCACCCCAAAGGCGGCACACCGGCGCTGCAATGCGTGCAAACGATGGGGCTGGATTTGCCCTTGCGGGTGCTGGCCTGGGAGGATGCAATGGGGAAAAGCTGGCTGGGCTATCAAACCCTGACAGGGCCGGGGCATACGCAAACCGATGCAAGCTGCGATGCCGCATTCAAACGGTTGAATGACGCACTGGATGAACTGGTGCGCGAAGCGGTTAAGGCGTAAAGCCATGCAGCCGGGCCCGGCTGTGTGCGTATAAATGAATGACAATGAATGACGCGGCCGTGCAGGGCTTCCCTGCCGGCCGGTGAAAACCATTGCTGCTCCGGGCCGCAGCCGGTATAGTGCGGCCTCCCGCACCCAACCAATCGGTGCGCGGTTCTCACCCCGATCTCACGATCCCCTATTCGTCTGCCTCGATTGGTGTCACTGCAAACGTGACAGGCCGTCGCAGGAAACCACATGACTACTGAAATTACCTTTTCCAGCCTTGCGCTGGCCGAACCCATTTTGCGTGCGATTGCCGAAGCCGGTTACACCACGCCCACCCCGATCCAGGCGCAGGCCATTCCGCAAGTGCTGGATGGGGGCGACTTGCTCGCCGCCGCGCAAACCGGTACCGGCAAGACCGCTGGCTTCACCCTGCCGATCCTGCACCAGTTATCAGCGCGTGCCGCGCAAGCCCCCAAGGCGGGCCGCCCGCGTTGCCTGATTCTGGTGCCGACACGCGAACTCGCGGCGCAGGTCGAAGAATCGGTCAAGACCTACGGCAAATACCTGCCGCTCACCTCGATGGTGATGTTCGGCGGCGTCAACATCAATCCGCAGTTCAAGGCGCTGAAATCGCGTGTGGATATTCTGGTCGCCACACCGGGCCGTCTGCTCGATCACATGGGGCAGAAGACGGTGGATTTATCCGGCGTCGAAATCCTGGTGCTCGACGAAGCCGATCGCATGCTCGACATGGGCTTTATCCGTGACATCAAGAAAGTGCTTGCTGTGATGCCCAAGCAGCGCCAGACCTTGCTGTTCTCGGCAACCTTCTCCGACGAGATACGCACCCTGGCCAACGGTCTGTTGCACAACCCCAAGAGCGTCGAAGTGGCGCGCAGAAATACGGCTGTGGAAATCATCGAGCAGTCGATGCACCGCGTGCCGCAGGCGCACAAGCGCGACTTGCTGACGCATCTGATCAAGCACCATGACTGGCAGCAGGTGCTGGTGTTTACCCGCACTAAACATGGCGCCAACAAGCTGGCCGAGAAGCTGAACAAGGACAACATCACTGCTGCCGCCATTCACGGCAACAAGAGCCAGTCGGCGCGCACCAAGGCGCTGGCGAGTTTCAAGGATGGCAGCGTGCGCGTGCTGGTGGCTACCGATATCGCCGCGCGTGGCATCGATATCGATCAGTTGCCGCAAGTGGTCAACTTCGAATTGCCCAACGTGGCGGAAGACTATGTGCACCGCATCGGCCGCACCGGTCGCGCAGGCAGCACCGGCTCGGCGCTGTCACTGGTGGACGATGAGGAAATCAGTTATCTGCGCGATATCGAAAAGCTGATCAAGCGCTCAATCGTGCGGGTGGAAATTGAAGGCTTTACCCCACCCGCCAAAGCCGACCTGATGTCGGATGAACGCCCGCCGCGTCCGCCGCAGGGTCGGGGTGGCGCGCGTCAGGGCCAGAACAACAGCCAGCGTCAAGGGCAAAATGCGCGACAGCCGCAATCGGGCAACCGCAGCGCCCCCGGTCGCGCTGCACAAGGCCAGGCGGCTGCCGGTGCCGGCGGCGCCAAGCCGGCCCCGACTCGTGCAGCTCCGCCGCGCAAGCCACGTCCGCAGGCTGCCTTGTTCTCATCCAAGCCGGGCTCACGCGGCCATTAACGCCACGGCCATGGCGGGACGATTGTCGTCGCCATGGGGCCGGCTCAATCCAGTCACATCCTGTTGCGGATGGGCGATCAGGCTGGACAAGTAACCCCTTCCCCATTTGCATAACGTGCTAGATTTCATCTTGTTGCGGTGAAATAGTGCAACAGCGCCCCAGCAGAAAGGCGCAGCACTTCCACCAACCAATGGATGGAGGCATGACCATGCACACGGATAATTGTCCGCAGTGGAGCCAGCCTCGTGATTAGGATCAGAGCGTTACGCGCACTGGGTGTGCTGGCAGCTTTTGTCGTACTCACGGGCATGCTTGGTGGCGTATTGCCTTCACCTGCGTGGGCAGATAAGTCAGACACGTCGCAGCAACTTGTCCTGTCCCAGGTCGACCAGGACTGGCTGGCCGCTCATCCGGTAGTCCGAGTCGGGATCGACACCGGCTACGGCCCTTATTCCTTTCTGGACGAGCAAGGAAACCTGCAGGGTGTGGTCAGTGAGTTCCTGGCTTATATCGGCCCGGCATTGGGGGTTCATTTCGAGCTTATTACCGATCTGGATTGGCCCCAGCTCATGGCTGCCGTCCAGGATCACCGCATCGATGTGGTGGCCACCGTAGCGCACCTGCCTGAACGTGAGGCCTTTCTCGAATTCACCGCCATCTACCTGCCTACGCCACTGGTCATCATGACCCGTGACGAGACACCGCAACTACACTCAATAGATGATCTGGCCAAGATGAGCCTGGTGCTGGTGCAGGGGTATTCGTCTAGCAAGGAAGTCATGGAGCGGTATCCGTCCTTGCAGCCACACTATGTGGCCGCGCCGTCTGAAGCGTTGATGGCAGTGGCTTCGGGCGCAACGGATGCGACTGTCGGCGCACTCGGTGTGAGCACGTATCTGGCGGTCCAGCATGGGTTCTCCAACCTCAGGGTCAATGCTGCTTTCGACATGAGCATGAACGGTCAGCGCTTTGGCGTGCGCAAGGACTGGCCGCAACTGGCGGGCATCCTTGATCGGGCATTGGTTGCCATGCCGGCTCAGCGCAAGAATGAAATCATTCAGGCATGGATGCCGGGCCGTGTTGGCGACATCCATCGCCTCAGCCAGCCGACCCTGATCGCGCGCCTGTTTCCCTGGTTGGCGGGGGGGTTGGGTCTGGCCGTGCTGGGCTATCTTGTGATTTTGCTGTGGAACCGCCAACTGCGACACGAGCTGGCACGGCGCAGGGTCGAACTGGAACGCGCCCAGCACATTGCGCATCTGGGGGACTGGTCGATGGATCTGGCTGGCAACCGGATTCAGTGCTCGGACGAGCTTTTCCGTATGGCTGGCCGCTCCCCATGCGAACTGGACTGGCCCACCTTGCGCAGCTGGATTCATCCAGAGGAACGGGAGGCCAACGAGCACTATCTGTCCCAACTGGCCGTCCTGACTGAAGGTGAGAGCCTGCCACCGCTCGTTTCGCATTTGCTGCGGCCAGACGGCAGTTCGTGCTGGCTGGAAATCACCTGCACAACCGAGTTCGACCCTATCGGTAAGCCGTGCCGTCACATCGGAACCGCGCTGGACATTACCGAGCGCAAGGCGGCAGAGGTGCGCATCTCCCGTCTCAATCGGCTGTACCGTGTATTGAGCGGAATCAATGAAGCCATTGTGCGCCTGCGGGACCCCCAGGCCCTGTTTGACGAGGCCTGTCGTATTGCAGTGGAGGTTGGTGGATTCCGCATGGCCTGGCTGGGCATGGTGTCCGCCGATTCACACCATGTTCGGCCTGTAGCATATGCGGGTGTGGTGGAACATTACCTGGAGAATATCCATATTTCGCTCGGCGAGGATGAATATGCCCGTGGTCCCACAGGGACGGCCTTGCGCGAAGGGCAGCATGTAGTCTGCAATGACATTGCCAATGATTCGGACATGGCTCCCTGGTGCAATGCGGCACAGGATCTGGGCTATCGGGCCTCTGCTGCATTCCCGATCCGCGTGGACGGCCAGGTACGTGGTACGTTCAACCTCTATTCGGATCGCGCCGGTTTCTTCGACGACGACGAGTTGCACCTGCTGGATAAACTGGCTGAAGACATCGGCTTCGCCCTGGAATTTATCGAGGCCGATCTTGCCCGGGCATCCCTGAACCGGCACATGGTGGACTTGCTGGAAAGCATGAGCGACGGTTTTGTCAGCCTGGATCGGACGTGGTGTTACCAGTATGTCAATCGCAAGGCCGGGGAGATGTTTGGTCGATCACCGGCCGACCTGATCGGCAAGCATATCTGGACCGAATTTCCCGAAGAGGTCGGCCAGCCTTTTCAGGCCGCCTACGAGCAGGTGATGCAGGGCGGCGAAATGCTGCGACTGGAAAACTATTACCCACCCTGGGACCAGTGGTATGAAAACCGCATCTATCCCACGCACGACGGCATTTCCATTTTCTTTACCGACGTCACCGAGCGCAAGAAACAGGAAACAGAACTGAAGCGGTTGCACAGTATTTTGAATGCGCTGGTGACAGGCAGCACGGATGCGATTTTCGTCAAGGATCGCGAAGGGCGTTATCTTGTCGTCAACCAGGCGATGTCGGCGCTGGTTGGCCGCCCCATGGAAGCCATTCTGGGCACGGACGATCATGCCCTGTTCGCAGTGGAATTAGCCGAACGTTTGCGTGCCGACGATCAGCGCATTCTGAAGACAGGCGCAGCCCTTTCCTATGAGGAAGTCGTTGCCACTCATGATGCTATCTATCAATACCTGACCACCAAAGGCCCACTCATCATCGATGGCGAGGTGCGCGGGGTGTTCGGCATTGCTCGGGACATCACCGGGCGCAAGCGCGTCGAAGCCGCACTACTGGAAAGCGAATCCCGATTACGGCTGTTCATCGAACATGCGCCAGCCGCCCTTGCCATGTTCGATTGCGAGATGCGTTATCTGGCCTTCAGTGCTCGCTGGCTGTCGGACTATGACCTGGAAAGCGACATCCTCGGTCAGTCGCACTACGCCGTTTTTCCCGACATTCCGGAAAGCTGGAAAGCCGCTCATCGTCGTGGTCTGAGCGGTGAGGTGGTACGGTCCATTGAGGATCAGTTTGATCGCGAAGATGGCAGCGTGATCTGGTTGCGCTGGGAAGTGCGGCCCTGGATTGGGGCAGACGGTGGCGTGGGCGGCATCTGTATTTTCTCGGAAGATATTACAGCGAATAAAAATGTCGAAGCCGAGCTGCGCCGGCAGAAGGATCTGCTTACTCGCACGGGGCGTCTGGCCAAGGTGGGCGGCTGGGAAATCGACGTGGCGACGATGCAGTACACCATGACCGATGAAGTGTTTCGCATCTTCGATCTGGAGCCGGACCCGCAAGTCACGGAAGCCCCGCTCATCGCCTGCCTGCTCGAGTCGGACCGACGCAGACTGGATCAGGTTCAGCGTGATGCCATAGAGAGCCACCAGCCATACGAACTGGAACTTGAACTCACCACTGCCAAGGATGCGTGTAAATGGATCCATGTCGTCGGCCTGCCGGTGCGGGAGGGTGACCGAGTGGTGCGCCTCGAAGGGGCGGTGCAGGACATCAGCGAGCGCAAGCAGGTTGAGGAGCGGGCGCGGCAGAGCAGACTGGTGCTGGACTCCGTATTTCAGGCCTTGCCCGACCTGTTCTTTTTGATGGATGCAAACGGCACCATTCGCGACTATCGGGCACAGAAGAAAAGTAAATTGTATGTGCCGCCCAATGTATTCCTGGGCAAGCGCATACAGGATGTGGTGCCTTCCGAACTGGGTGTCCGCTTCGGGAACAAAATTGAGGAAACGGGCAAGCGTGGTGGGTTGATTACGTTTGAATACGACCTGCCCATGTCTGACGGTTCTCAGCATTTTGAAGCCCGGTTGACGCAACTTCCGGGCAGCACGCAATTAATCGCCGTGGTGCGCGACATCACCCGTCAATACAAGGACCATCTGGCACTGGGCGACAGCGAGTTACGCTATCGCCATCTGTTCGAGCGCAGCCCGGCACCCATGCTGGTCTACGAATTGGGCAGCCTGCGCCTGCTGGCCGTCAACGAAGCCTTCATGCGCCACTATGGTTATAGCCACGATGAGGCGCTTGCCCTGAAACTCCCTGATCTGTATCCGGATGAGGAAAAGCAGTCCGTTGCCAACTTGACCACGCGCCTTGCCGGGCTGGCCTATGTGGGCGAATGGCATCATCTGAAAAAGGATGGCAGCCAGATTACTGTTGAAGAGCGTTCCCACAATCTTCAATATGAGGGCCGTGATGCCCGCGTTGCAGTTATTACGGATATCACCGAACGCAGGCAGGCAGAACAGATTTTGCAGGACAGCGAGGCGCGTTACCGGTCGCTGCTCGAACTGGCGCCATTTCCCGCCGTGCTCACCCGGGTGCGCGATGGCATTCTGTTATATGGCAACCATCGTGCAGAAGTTCAGTATGGAATCTCGCGCGAAAACGGGATTGGCCAGTCTGCAGAACGGTTTTATGAAGATCGTTTGCAGCGTGATCGTTTCCTGGAGCCACTGCAAAAAACAGGCAAGGTTGATGACCTTGAGGTGCGTATGCGGACCGCAGACGGGCAGCCGTTCTGGGCACTGGTGTCGGCGTCCGTTGTGGAGTTCGAGAACGAGCCGGCCATCTTCACCGCCATCAACGATATCACTGCACGAAAACAGACTGAGGCGGCACTGCAGGAGCAGGAAACGTTCTTTCGCCTGATTGCCGAGAATATGGGTGATCTGGTGGCGGTGCTGGATCTGGATGGGCGCCGCCTATACAACAGTCCGTCCTATCAGACCCTGTTTGGTGATCCCGATGCGCTGAAGGGAACGGACTCTTTTGCCGAAATCCATCCGGATGACCAAGACCGGGTGCGTGAGGTGTTCATGGAAACGGTGCGGACCGGGCATGGACATCGCGCCGATTTTCGTTTTGTGTTGCCTGATGGGCAGCTGCGTTACATGGAGTCCCAGGGCGGTGTGATTCATGGTGCAGATGGCCAGGTGGAGCGAGTGGTGGTGGTGTCCCGTGATGTCACCGAACGCCGACAGATGGAAGACGAGATCCGCCAGCTGAATACTGAACTGGAGGAGCGGGTGCGTCAGCGCACAGCCGAACTCGCCAACGCCAACAAGGAACTGGAAACCTTTACCTATTCGGTCTCGCACGATCTCAAGGCACCCTTGCGCGGCATTGATGGCTATAGCCGGCTGCTGCTGGAGGATTACCAGGATCGCCTGGACCAGGCGGGACGTCAGCTGGTAAATAATGTGCGCAGCGGTGTGGCGCAGATGAGCCAGTTGATCGAGGATCTGTTGGCGTATTCCCGTATGGAACGGCGCAGCCTGCTGGGCCAGACACTGGATCTGCCACAAGTCGTGGCCAAGGTGCTGGGCAAAATGCAGGCCGGGATCCAGCAGCATGGCATGGTGGTGGATACGTCATTGCAGGGATTGACCGTGCGTGCCGACCCGGAGGGGCTGTCCATCGTGTTACGCAATCTGATTGATAACGCAATCAAGTTTTCCCGCGACAGCCATCCGCCGACCTTGTCCATCAGTGGCGTGGCAGGCGAAAAATCGATTACCCTGATCGTCAGGGACAACGGTATTGGGTTTGACATGCAATTCCATGACCGCATTTTCGAAATTTTCCAGCGTTTGCAGCGTGCCGAAGAGTATCCCGGAACCGGCGTTGGCCTGGCCATCGTGTACAAGGCCATGCAGCGCATGGGTGGGGATGTCCGGGCCGAAAGTGAACCCGGAAAAGGCGCCACGTTCTACCTGGAGTTGCCGCGATGATGCCGGATTCGAGTACCCGCCCCATCTTGCTGGTGGAAGACAACCCGGTTGATGTGGATCTGACGCTGCGTGCCTTTGCGCGCCGCAATCTGGCCAACCCCGTGCAGGTGGCCCGTGACGGTCAGGAAGCGCTGGACTGGATTCCGCGCTGGCAAGCGGGCGAGACCAGGCCGCTGGTGATCCTGTTGGATGTGAAGCTGCCGCGTGTGAATGGACTGGAAGTGCTGCGCCAGCTGCGTGAACACCCGGTGAGCCAGAACCTGCCGGTGGTGATGCTGACTTCGTCCAGCGAAGACCGGGATGTGCAGATGGCGTATCAACAGCATGCCAATTCCTACATCGTCAAACCGGTGAACTTCGACAACCTCATGGATGTGGCGGCCCAGATCGAGTTGTACTGGTGTCTCATTAATCATCCTCCGGGTTAGGATCGACCATGCGTGTACTGTATGTGGAAGATAATCCGGTCGACGCCGATCTGACAAGCCGCCACCTGGCGCGTCAGGCACCTGATATTGAACTGACGATGGTATCCAGTCTGGCGGAGGCGCGCGCGCGCTTGCAGACGCCTGCCGATTTTGATGTGGCGCTGGTCGATTTGAAGCTGCCGGATGGATCGGGGCTTGAACTGCTGAGCTGGATCCGGCGGCAGTCGCTGTCCCTGGCTGTGGTCATGCTCACGGGATCGGGCGATCAGAAGTCGGCCGTGGTGGCCCTTCAGGTGGGGGCGGATGATTACCTGTCCAAGAGCACCGCCTCGCTGGAACGACTGGCGATCACCCTGCGCAATGCCTGCGCGCATTTCCCGAGTTCCAGGGCACCGCGCTTTCGCGCCTTGCGCGTGCTGTATGCCGAACATCATGCGGCGGATATCGATCTGGCCCGGCGGCATCTGGCACGCTATGCCCCGCATATCCAGTTGACCGTGGTGGGCGATGCCGATCAGGTGCTGCGCAGCCTGCCTGTGGATAGTGAATCGCCTGCCGATTTTGATGTGGTGCTGCTGGACTATCGTCTGCCAGGGCTTGATGCACTCGAGGTGGTGAAAGTGCTGCGTACCGAGCGCGGCCTGGATATTCCCATTGTCATCGTCACCGGCCAGGGCAGCGAGACGGTGTCGGCCCAGGCGATTCATCTGGGCGTCGACGATTACATCGTCAAGCATGCGGACTATCTTCACGAACTGCCGGCCACGCTGGAAAATGTCCGGCACCAGGTGGAACTGACCCGGGAGCGATACCACCTGCGCGAAACCTCGGAACGCCTGGAGCATGCGCTGGCGACCAGTCCCGTGGTGCTCTACACCTTGCAGCCGGATCAGGTGGGAGCAAAGCTCACCTGGGTCAGCAGCAATATCCAGCGTCTGCTGGGGTATACGGAAGAGCAGGTATTACAGACGGACTGGTGGGCCAGCCATTTGCATCCGGATGACTGGGAAGCCGCGCTGGCCCGTGTAAGTCGCTTGTCCGACACGCATCCTGTCAGCCAAGACTATCGTTTTTTCAATGCGGCAGGGCAGGTTCGCTGGCTGCGCGATGAACTTCGACTGGCTCGGCCAGGGGAAGGGCCATCCAGCGAGGCGTTTGGCGCCTGGCACGACATCACCGAGTCCAAGCTGGCCGAGCAATTGCGGGAAACCCGTATTGCCGTGCTGGATGGCCTGATGGGCAATCGGGCCTTGTCGCTGATCCTGGGTGAGATCGCCGGGCGCCTGGAGGCTGCTCATCCGGATATGCGTGTCTCCATTCTGGTGAGCGACCCCCGTAGTGGCCAACTGTTTACCGCGGCCGCACCCAGTCTGCCCGATTTTTTTAGTGCGGTAGTGGATGGCCTGGAGCCGGGGGTGGGTCATGGTTCGTGTGGCACATCGGCAGCCACGGGCGAGAACTGCATCGTTGAAGACATCCATACGCATGAGTTCTGGGCATCGTATAAGGAGGTAGCCGAGCGGGCCGGGCTGCGTGCCTGCTGGTCGATCCCGTTCAAGGACAAGGTGGGCAAGGTGCTGGGTACCTTCGGCACGTATTACGCCCAGCCACGTACGCCAACCCGGGAAGAACTGGACCTGATCGGTGAATTTGCACGTATCGCCGGACTGGCAGTGGAGCAGGGGCGTGCCGAACTCTCCTTGCGCCAGGCGGCAGCCGTGTTCAAAAGCACACGCGAAGGGGTGGTGATTACCGATCTGGAGCCACGTATCGTCGACATCAATCCCGCTTACACCACCATCACCGGCTACACCGAGGCAGATGTGCTGGGGCGTAACCCCAGCATGTTGCAGTCGGGCCGTGAAGACCTGGCCTTTTACCAGGTCATGTGGAGCAGCATCATCGAGACAGGCCACTGGCAGGGCGAGATCTGGAACCGACGCAAGAACGGCGAACTGTTCCCCGAGTTGCTTACCATCAGTACGGTCTATGATGCAGAAGGCCTGCCCAGCAATTATGTTGGCGTCATGACCGATATCAGCCAGCTGAAAGATTCGGAAGCCCGTCTGGAGCATCTGGCGCACTACGATCCACTGACCCATCTACCCAACCGGTTGTTGCTGCAGTCCCGCCTGAAGCATGCGCTGGAGACAGCTGAGCGCCACAAGCGCAGGGTGGCAGTGCTGTATATCGATCTGGATCGATTCAAGAACGTCAACGACAGCCTGGGCCATCCGGTGGGGGACGAGTTGCTGGAAGCGCTGGCCCTGCGCATGCGGGCACGCCTGCGGGAAGACGACACGCTGGGCCGTCTGGGCGGAGACGAATTCCTGCTGATTCTGGAAGATGTGCAGCGTCCTGATAATGCTGCCGACATGGCCAAGGAAATGATCCAGATGCTGGAGCAGTCCTTCCATCTGCCCAGCGGGCATGAAGTCTATGTGGGCGCCAGCATCGGCATCAGCCTGTTCCCGGACGACGGTCTGACTGGCACCGCGCTGATCCAGCATGCCGACGTGGCCTTGTATCAGGCCAAGGAAACCGGCCGCAACACCTTCAGCTTTTACACGCCAGGTTTGACTGAGGCAGCCGACGAGCGGCTGGGCATGGAAGCACGCCTGCGTCGCGCCCTGATCCAGGGCGAATTCGTATTGCACTATCAGCCGCAGGTGGATATGCATAGCGGAAAGATGACGGGCTGCGAGGCGTTGGTGCGCTGGAACGACCCGGAGCGCGGGCTGGTATCACCGGTCCGGTTTATTCCCTTGGCGGAAGAAACCGGTCTCATCGTGCCATTGGGCGAGTGGGTATTGCACCAGGCATGCGCTCAGGCCCGTGCCTGGCTTGATGCCGGCCTGCCGCCCCTGTTGCTGGCGGTGAACCTGTCGGCACGCCAGTTGCAGCAGACCAACATTGTCGAGCGTGTGGCGGCGATCCTGGATAAAACCGGGTTGCCCGCCGGGCATCTCAAACTGGAATTGACCGAGAGCATGATCATGGGCCATGGCGAAGAAGCCGTTGTCCTGTTGCAGGCACTCAAGGACCTGGGCCTGAGCCTGTCCATCGACGATTTTGGTACCGGCTATTCTTCACTGGCCTATCTCAAGCGTTTCCCCATCGACGAACTCAAGATCGATCAGGGTTTTGTGCGCGATATTCCGCTCGACCACGACGACATGGAAATTGCCGCGGCAATCATCAGCCTGGCGCGCAGCATGCGATTGAAAGTCGTGGCCGAAGGCGTGGAAACCGAAGCACAGCGGGATTTTCTGTTGCAACAGGGTTGCAACGCCTACCAGGGATACCTGTTCAGCGAAGCCCTGCCCGCCGTGGATCTGGCACGACTTGTACAGGACCAGATCGAATAAGGCGGGTTGCCGGCTTGGGTGATGGCGTTTTAGCCGGCTTTGAGGTTGCTGCCCCCGATTCTGGATGCACTTTCATGGGCCGCGGCCATTGATGACCACAGGAACGTCTCCGGTTTGCCACACGGCCTGTTTGCACATGACAGCCGCAAACAGGCTTGAGTGGCACAGCGCTGCGGTCCAGTCGCGCAGTTTTGGATAAGGTGACTGCTCGAACCATGCCTGATCGACGCCGGCGAATTGCCGGATGAAGGGAAAAATGGCTGCATCCGCGATGGATAAGCCTGGTCCGTCCAGGCAGACGTTGGCCCGCAGGCAGTCTTCCAGTTGCTGCAGGAATGCTTCACCCTGACGGCGGTAATGCGCTTGAGGCTGTTCGGGGTGACGGTTGGCATATTTGTAGCGATCCAGCGCCGTCTTGAAGCGACTGTCATTTATTGCCACCAGTGATGCAGCCGCGTCGAGATGCCGATTCTGGCTGCCCAGCCAGTTTTCCGGGTCGCGCTGCTGCAGTGCCCATTGCATGATGTCCCAACTTTCATCGATGATTCGTCCCTCTGGCAAGAGCAGTACGGGTACGCTGCCTTTGGGTGAAGCCCTCAGCAAACAATCGGGTTTGTTGCGTAGCGACACTTCACGCAATTCATGGACGATGCTGCTGACATGCAGTGCGAGCCGGGCACGGATGGCATAGGGACAGCGCCTGAATGAATAGAGGATGGGCAACATGTCTGATAACTCAGCGAGATTCCAGGAGCCGCCTGTCAGGCTTGAACAGCAGCATGTGCACGAGCGGTTTGGGTATAGAGTAGGACACAGTGGTTTAGTATCGTAGTTGATCGACAATCGGGAGATGACATGATTTCACATTCAATGCCCTGGCCCCAGTCCCTGAAGTGGCTTGCTTGCGTACTGGTTTTGTTCACCGGCCTGGCCGAAGCAGCAGGGAAACAAGGCGCTTACTATGGCGCGAAAACAACCGAATATCCCGCCTGGTTCAAAGAAAGTTTTTTGAATCTGGGGGACGATATTGCAGAAGCCCGATCAGAAAACAAGCGCGTGATGATTCTGTTCACGCAGGACAACTGCCCCTACTGTCACGCGCTGGTTGAGCGCAACCTGTCGCAGCAGGACACCGAAACTTATCTGCGGAAAAACTTTGATGTGATCGCCATCAATATGTGGGGTGACCGTGAGGTGGTTGCACTCGACAATCAGCGCATGACGGAGAAGCAGTTTGCCGCCAGCCTCAAGGTGCAATACACGCCGAGCATCCTGTTTCTGGACGAAGCCGGGCAAACCGTCCTGCGTCTGAATGGCTACATTCAACCTGCCCGCTTCAAGACCGCGCTGGAATTTGTTGCGCAGGGCAAAGAAAAGGAAATCAGCTACCGTGATTACGTCGCTGCCAATCAGCCGCCGGAGACGGGGGGTGAGTTGATCGATGAATCCTTTTTCAAGCGTCCGCCCTTTGACCTGACGCGCAAGGGCGGCAAAGCCAGGCCGATTGCGGTCTTTTTCGAACAACGGGATTGCCCCAGTTGCGCCGAGTTGCATGCGCGAGTGCTACCGGACCAGGAGACACGCAACATCATCGCCCAGTTCGATACGATCCAGCTCAACATGTGGTCAGGATCACCGCTGATCACGCCACAGGGAAAAACCACCACGGCGCGCGAATGGGCGAAGGAACTGGACATCAAATATGCGCCATCGATCGTGGTATTCAACGAGATGGGGAAGGAGATCATCCGTTCCGAGGCCTTTTTCAAACTTTTTCATACGCAGGGTATTTTTACGTATGTGTCGAGCGGGGCATATCTGAAGGAACCGAGCTTCCAGCGTTACCTGTCCGCCAGGGCGGAACATTTCCGTGAGCAAGGCAAGGATGTGGATATATGGCGCATGGTCGATGAACCGGTGGGCAAGAAATAGATAGAGGTAAAGCATAAGAAAAAGCGGCCATCAGGGCCGCTTTTTGGTGAGCGTCAGCGCGGCGCTTGCCAGCAGTTGTTGCTGACCTGCCAGGTCATCGAAAGCTGTTCACTTACCGAATACAACACGTATTTCACCCCCATGTAATCGGAGCCTTTGCGCCAGAACATGGCCAGCAGGCTTTTCTCGCCGTTGGCGACGACGCTGGTATAGGGGATGACCTTGAGCGGGTTGCCGTAGAGGTTGGAATAATTGGACGCGATGACAATAAAGTGACGGAAAGCCGGTTCGACTTCCTGGTCGAATGCCACCAGCTTGTCGTTGCAGAAGGTGAACAGAAAACGGCGACCAGCCGGGTTGTTGGGTGCATCGTAGGCAAACAGGCCATCGTTGCCAACTGGCAGGGTCTTGTCGAAATTCCAGGTCTTGAGTGCCTGCTGGACATCATCACGGCTCATGCCGTTCTTGAATTCGCCGATTTCCCAAGCCTGGGCGGGGAGGGCGAGCAGTAATCCGGCAAGCAGGCTGAGTGTTTTCGTTTTGATGGCCATGGCATGAAAAAGGGCTGGTGTGAACCAGCCCCAAGCATACCGCAGCAGGTGCCTGACGCAGACTTACTTGCCCATGACGGCGCCAAAAACCTTTTTCAATAAATCGCTGCCAGCCTGCAGCGGGTTGGCACGGATCGCCGCTTCCTTTTCGCCAATCAGGGTATAGAGGCGGTCGAGTGCCTGCTGGGTCACATACTGTTCGACATTGGCCTGTTCTTTGTCGACAAGATTGAATTGGGCGGCCAGTCCGGCGTACTGGTTGTATTGCTGCGCCAGTCCGACTTGGTCGGTGGTCGTCTTGACGATGGGAGAAAAGCGCTCGGTTAGTTTGACTTCGGTTTTGGCACGGAAGAAGTCAGTGGCCGATGTTTTGCCGCCAGTCAGAATGCCTTTGGCATCCTCCAGCGACATTTCCCTGACGGCATCGACCAGCAGGGTCTTGGCTTCTGGTACGGCCGCTTCGGCCGCACGGTTCATCGCCAGCACCAAGGCGTCGGCCTGTTTGCCCATGCCAAACATGTGCATGGCCTTTTCTGCTTTTTGCAGACCGGGCGGCAGCGGGATTTTCAGGGCAGCGTTGCCGAAAAAACCATCCTGCTGTCCGAGTTGGGCGACGGCTGCATCGGCGCCGCGTGTCAGCGCCTCTTTCAGTCCGGCGTTGATGTCGCTATTGGAGAGGGCATCCACACCCGAAACGGCTGGCTGGCTGGAGGACTTGCCAAGCACGCCCTTCAACATGTCGTTCCAGTCGAGGGCGTGGGCGTGCATAGGCAGGGCAAGGCTGGCGGCCAGAATTATCCAGTGCTTTGATATACGGGGGGTCATGGTGGAGCTCCTTAGTGGGATGGGGTCATAGCACCTCGGCTGCGTAATCGGCCAGGCGTGAACGTTCGCCGCGTTGCAGGGTGACGTGACCGTTGTGCAGCCACCCCTTGAAGTGATCCACCACGTAGGTGAGTCCGGAACTGCCTTCGGTCAGGTAGGGCGTGTCGATCTGCGCGATGTTGCCCAGACAGACCACCTTGGTTCCCGGTCCTGCGCGCGTGATCAGCGTCTTCATCTGCTTGGGCGTGAGGTTCTGTGCTTCATCAATAATAAGAAACTTATTGAGGAAAGTCCGGCCACGCATGAAATTTAACGATTTGACCTTGATGCGGCTGCGGATCAAATCCTGTGTTGCAGCACGTCCCCAGTCGCCACCTTCGTCGTCGCTTTTGTTCAGCACTTCGAGGTTGTCTTCCAGCGCGCCCATCCACGGCGTCATTTTCTCTTCCTCGGTGCCGGGCAGAAAGCCGATGTCTTCGCCAACCGGAACAGTGACGCGGGTCATGATGATCTCGGCATAGATTTTCTTGTCCAGCACCTGGGCCAGTGCGGCGGCCAACGTGAGCAGGGTCTTGCCGGTACCGGCCTGACCGAGCAGGGTGACGAAATCGATTTCGGGGTCCATCAACACATTGAGTGCGAAGTTCTGTTCGCGATTACGCGCGGTAATGCCCCACACATTGTTCTTCTGGTGGCTGAAATCTCGCACCGTGACCATTTCAGCCTGCTTGCCTTCGACTTTCAAAACCTTGGCGTAGAGCGGGTTTGGACCTTCCTGGTAGACGAATTCGTTGGGCAGAAAGGTCGAAATCAACGGCCCTGTGACGCGGTAATAGGTGTGGCCGTTGGCCTGCCACGATTCCATGCCCTTGCCGTGGGTGTCCCAGAAATCAGCTGGCAGTTCGCGCAGACCGGCGTAGAGCAGGTCGGTGTCTTCCAGCACCTTGTCGTTGAAGTAGTCTTCGGCCGGCAGTCCCAGCGCGCGCGCCTTGATGCGCATGTTGATGTCTTTCGACACCAGGATGACCTGACGCTTGGGGTAGTGATGGGTGAGAAACAGGATTACGCCGAGGATCTGGTTGTCGACCTTGCTGGTCGGCAGGTTCATCGGGATATCACCCGAGATCGCTTCGGTTTGCAGGAACAGTTTGCCGGTGGCGGCCTTGTGGCTGTGTTGCCCCAGCGGCACGCCTTCCTCGATGTTGTCGAGCTTGCTGACGAGCTCGTCGATGAAGCGACTGGCCTGACGGGCGTTGCGCGATACTTCGGTCATGCCCTTCTTGTGCATGTCGAGTTCTTCCAGCGTGGCGATCGGCACATAGATGTCGTGCTCTTCAAAGCGGAACAGGCTGGTGGGGTCGTGCATCAGCACGTTGGTGTCCAGAACAAACAGTTTGGTTGGTGCGGCAGATTTTCTCGGCATGGCGATGGCAGTGATGGCCCGGTGATGAGAATGCATTCATCCTACCTCAAGCTTATGGCCACTTGTCCAGTGAAAAAACTAAAGCTGAAACTGTTCTGTTATTGCGGACTTGATTGAGCGTTTCTCAGTAGAATGATGGGCTTCCTCTTCAGCAGAGTTGTGATGAAGGTGATTGGCACGGTGCACTCTCATTCGGCCGAAACAAGAGTCAGGCTGGATTTTTGGTTTGGCCATCGCGCCATCTTTGGTCTGGCTGGTCTGCTGCTGGCATGGGCGAATCTTGCGCACGCCCAGACTGCCGCCCACATCCTGTTGCAGGATTCTCCGCTCGCCGGATTTCAATATCACGCAGGCAAGACGCACTGGCCGCAGATGCAGGTGGGCGATGCGCTCACCCTGATTCGTGAGCCGAACAATGTGCACGATGCCAGAGCGGTGCGGGTGGAATGGCAGGGCCACAAGATTGGCTATGTACCACGCCGTGAAAACACCGATGTCGCCCGTTTCATGGATGGCGGCGAAATCCTGGTGGCGCGCATCAGCCGGCTGGCCGAGGTGCGGGATCCGTGGTCGCGGGTGCGTTTTGAAATTTTGATTCCACTGAAACCAGTCGGACAGGCGATGCCATGAAACGTTTGCATGACGGAGTGAGGGTTTGGCTGGCTGGACTCATGGCATTTATCGGGATCAACCATGTAGCAGCGGGTTCCATGCCGCTTCCTTTATCCAGTCTCTCCCTGCCACCGGGATTTCAGATCGAGGTGTTTGCCCGTGTTCCCAACGCCCGGCAGATGGCATTGGGACAAACCATGTTGTTTGTGGGTAGCATGCGCGAGGGCAAGGTCTACGCGATTCCCCTGAAAAGCCCACACAAGCCGGTTGTAATTGCTGACGGGATGAAGATGCCGGTAGGCGTGGCGTATCGTGACGGCGATCTCTATGTTTCGGCCGTGAACCGGATCGTACGTCTGCGCGCTATCGAGGCGCGAGTGAACCATCCGCCCAGGCCCGAGGTCGTGACCGATGCTTACCCGGGCGAGACGCATCACGGCTGGAAGTTCATTGCCTTTGGCCCGGACGGCAAGCTCTATGTACCCGTAGGTGCTCCCTGCAATATCTGCGAACCCGATCCGGACCGCTATGCAGCGATTACCCGGCTCGACGTGACGAGTGGCGCTATCGAGATCGTGGCGCGCGGGGTGCGCAACAGCGTGGGTTTTGACTGGCAGCCGCAAAGCGGGGAGTTGTGGTTTACCGATAATGGGCGCGACTGGCTGGGCAACGATGCGCCGCCAGATGAACTCAATCGTGTGAGCCAGACAGACCAGCATTTTGGCTATCCGTATTGTCATGGCGGCACGATTGTCGACCCTGAGCTGGGACAAGCCCGGCGTTGCGACGAATTTGTTCCGCCGGTTCAGAACCTGGGTGCGCATGTGGCGAGCCTGGGCATGCGCTTTTACAGCAGCAAGCATTTTCCGGAACGATACCGGCAGGCCGTATTCATTGCCGAGCATGGTTCCTGGAACCGCAGTCGCAAGACGGGTTATCAGGTGAGCGTGGTGCGGCTGCAGGGTCATCGTGCAGTCAGCTATGAGCCCTTTGTCAGCGGCTGGATGAAAAATGAATCAGCCTGGGGGCGTCCAACCGATGTGCTGGTGATGCCAGATGGCAGTCTGATGGTGTCGGATGACCTGGCCGGCGCAATTTATCGCATCACCTATCATGGGAAACGCCAGGCTCTGCCGACCGAAGTGTGCGCGCCGGCCTGCTAGAATCGCGCTCATGAAACTGCTTGTGCTCGACACCTCCACCGAATATTGCTCAGCCGCGCTATGGCTGGATGGCCAGGTTCGCGCACGTCGGGTGCTGGCCGAACAGCGGCACAGCAGCCTGTTGCTGCCGATGGTGGACGAACTGCTGCGTGACGCTGCGATGACGCTGCGTCAACTTGATGGCATCGCCTATGGGGCAGGCCCGGGTTCGTTCACCGGCCTGCGCATTGCCTGTGCGGTGACGCAGGGCTTGGCACTGGGCGCCGATCTGCCGGTGGTGGGTATTTCCACGCTGGAATCCATTGCCGGGCAGACAGGCGCAAACAAAGTGCTGACCGTGCTCGATGCGCGCATGGCCGAAGTGTATTGGGCCGCGTATCAGCGTGAAGCGGTAGGCTGGCACTGTGTCATCGAGCCTGCGCTGGCCTTGCCCGAGTCGGTGCAGGTGCCTGACGGGGGTGGCTGGGTGGGAGCGGGCAATGGCTTTGCAGCACTGGGTGACGTGTTGCGTCCGCGACTGATGGAACAACTGGTGCGCATCGACGACACCATCATGCCGGATGCCGCAGCCATGGCACCGCTTGCCGCCCAGGCATTCGAGCGTGGCGAAAGTGTGGATGCGGCGCTGGCTGCGCCGATTTATCTGCGCGATAAAGTCGCGCTGACCATTGACGAGCGGCGTGCGAGAAAAACGGCATGAGCGCTGTACTCGAAATGGCGCATCGCGTGCGTCCCATGGCCCGGGAAGACTTGCCGCGTATTCATGAAATTGAATTGGCAAGTTATGAGCACCCGTGGAGCCTGGGCAGTTTTTCTGACTCGCTCAACGCGGGTTACAGCATGTGGGTGCGCGAGGCCGATGGCGACATCATCGGCTATTACGCCATGATGGCAGCAGCAGGTGAATCCCATTTGCTCAATCTCACCATTGCACCAGCCTGGCGTCGTCACGGTCTGGGACGCGATTTGCTTGAGCATTGTCTGGCATGCGCCTGCGACCACAAGGCGGGCAGCATGTTTCTGGAGGTGCGTACCTCCAACACCGTTGCGATCGGTTTGTATCATGCCAGTGGTTTCATCGACCTGGCCGTGCGCCGGGCCTATTACCCGGCACGAGCGGGCCGCGAGGATGCGCTGATCATGAAGCGTGAGTTGTCATGCTGAGCCGCGATGATGTATTCAACGAACTGGGGATAGGCCCGGTATGGCGGTTGCGCGAGACGTCTGCTGCGCCAAGCGCACCCGGATCGCCCATGGCCTATACGTGGGATACGCTGACCGAGGCCGTGGCGCATTGCACCGCTTGTAAACTCCATGCCAGCCGCACGCAGGGCGTGCTGGGCGTGGGCGACCGGCAGGCCGACTGGCTGATCATCGGCGAAGCACCGGGTGAAGAAGAGGATGCGCAAGGTGAGCCATTTGTGGGGCAGGCCGGCAAGCTGCTCGATGCCATGCTGGCGTCGCTTGGCCTGGCGCGTGGACAAAACGTCTATATCACCAATGTGCTGAAGTCGCGTCCGCCCGGCAACCGCAACCCCGAGCCGGATGAAGTGTCGGCCTGCCGGCCTTATTTGCTGGCGCAGATTGCCTTGATCCAGCCGAAGCTCATTCTCGCACTGGGACGGTTTGCGGCGCAAAGCCTGCTTGACACTGATGAGGCGATTGGCCATTTGCGTGGCCGCGCGCATCAGTTCCAGGGCGTGCCACTGGTCGTGACATATCACCCAGCCTACCTGCTACGCAAGCCGACCGACAAGGCGCTTGCGTGGGAGGATTTGTGTTTTGCACGGCGATTGATGCACGCTGCTTCCTGAATTTATTACCCGGTATGGATTGGCCTGACTGTTTATGAAACTTCTTCATTCTGCTTTGCGCTTTCGCGTGAATTATTTTTCCGATCTGGGCCGACACCAGGTGGTGGTGTGGACGCCGGGTGACACACCGCCGGTCGATGCACAGGTTGATGTGGGGCCGAAGATTGAATATGACATCCCCAACGAAGTGTTCCACAGCGAAATCGCAGAACTCAAACAGGGACGGTTTTATCCGTCGCAACTGTTGCATGCGGATGAGGCACCCGGCCCGATGTTCCGGGTGATGAAGCTGAATGCCGATCACTTCGCGGCTAATTTCAGCCATCCGCTACAGGGGCGCATCTTCAGCATCGACAGCGGCAAGAGCGATGTTTCGACCGAACCGGTAGGGCAGATCGAGCAGCTTCTGGAATGGAGCGGCATGGAAACGCAGATGCAGACCCCGACCGATTTTGAAGGGGCGGATGCATTTGCGCGTGAAGATGAGATGCCTGATGCCGAGTTTTACGCCCAGCCCAGAAAAGTGACCCACGTCGATGCAGTATGTGCCCGCCGGATTCAGGCCCTGTATCGCACCGTATTGCCTGAAAATGCGCGGGTGCTTGATCTGATGGCGGGCTGGCGTTCGCATATGCCGGATACGGTTCAATCGACCGTGGGCCTGGGGATGAATGCCGAGGAACTGGCGGATAATCCGCAACTTGCCGAGCGCATCGTGCACGATCTCAATGCCGATCCAAAACTGCCATTTGCCGATGCCAGCTTTGATGCAGTGGTGTGCACGGTGTCATTCGAGTACCTGACGCAACCCCACAGGATCGTGGCAGAGGTCCGGCGGGTATTGAAGCCGGGCGGCATGTTCGTGGTGACCATGTCGAACCGGTATTTCCCGCCCAAGGTGATTAAACTGTGGACGCAATTGCATCCGATGGAGCGCATGGCCTGGGTCGGCATGCTGATCAAGCAGGCGGGCTTCAAGAAAGTTGAAACCTATGTCGAGCGCGGGCTCAAGCGTCCGAAGGATGACCGCTACGCAGACAGACTGGGCGAGTCCGATCCGCTGTTAGCGACCTGGGGCGTGGCATAACCGTAAGCTGTACTTACAACTCGGGAGACTGAAATGTTCAAATGGTCAGATATTTTCAAATGGGTGGCTGCGGGATTCGTGGCACTGAGTTTGTCGGGCTGCGGATACAACACGCTGCAAAGCACCGACGAGGATATCAAGGCCACCTGGGCTGAAGTGCTGAACCAGTATCAGCGCCGTGCCGATCTGGTGCCGAATCTGGTCAATGTGGTGAAGGGCTACGCCGCTCATGAGAAGGACGTGTTCATTGCCGTCACCGAAGCGCGTGCCCGTGTCGGCTCCATCCAGGCGACACCGGAATTGGTCAATGACGAGGCGGCCTTCCAGAAATACATCGCCGCGCAGGGGCAGATGACCAGTGCGATTTCGCGCTTGTTGCTGGTGGCGGAGAATTACCCGCAACTCAAGGCCGACGGCTTGTTCCGTGATCTGCAGGCCCAGCTCGAAGGCACCGAGAATCGCATCACGGTGGCGCGCAACCGGTATATCAGCGCGGTGAAAACCTACAACATCACGGTGCGTTCCTTCCCCTCCAACCTGACGGCGATGCTGTTTGGTTACACCACCAAGCCCAGCTTTACGGTGGAGAACGAACAGGCCATCGCTGTGCCACCCAAGGTTGATTTTGGTGCGCCTGCGGCTCCAGCCGGTGGCGCGGCCACACCCGCCAGCCCCTCACCGGCCTACTGATCCGCTTGTTTACTTCCGGCTACCGCTCAAGGTTTGCGCTCGGCTGCTTGCTGTTGATGTTTGCGTGGCCGGCCTGGCCACAGGTGGCCTTGGCCGAGTTGTCGCGCCGGGTGACGGATCTGACCGGGGCGCTGAGTGCGAGCCAGGTTGCCACGCTCGAAAAGTCGCTTGCCGAATTTGAAGCGAAAAAAGGCAGCCAGATTGCGGTGCTGATCGTGCCAACGACCCAACCCGAAGCAATCGAGCAGTTTGGCATTCGTGTGGCGGAAAAATGGAAACTTGGCCGCGCCGATGTTGATGATGGGCTGATCCTGATTGTGGCCAAAAATGACCGGAAGCTTCGCATCGAAGTGGGGTACGGCCTGGAAGGCGCGATCCCCGATGCGGTGGCCAGGCGGGTGATAGCCGAAGTCATCACGCCCTATTTCAAGACGGGCGATTTCTACGGCGGCATCGACGCGGGGGTGCAGCAACTCATGCGGCTGATCGAAGGCGAATCGTTGCCGGCGCCTGGCAAGCAGAATGGTGGTGGAGGCGATGAACCATTTGTGCTGCTCGTTGTGGGCGGCATCATTGCCGGCTGGCTGCTCTCCACCATGATGAGTCGTCCGGCTGCCGGCGGTGTGGCTGCGCTGGGCAGTGGGGCGGTAGGAGCGATGTGGCTGGGGTTTGGCCCGATATTGCTGCTCATTGCGGTGTTCGTGTTTGCGTTCGTGGCTTCGGGGTTTCGGCGCGGCGGCGGCTGGTCCAGCGGCGGTGGCAGTGGCGGATTCGGCGGGGGTGGGGGTTCCTGGGGTGGCGGCGGAGGGGGATTCGGCGGTGGGGGCGCTTCAGGTTCATGGTGAATTTCAGGCGCTGGTTTAAGCATATCTTCATGCCCCCCTGGGCGTGGAAGCGCGCGTTTCCGCAAGCCACGCTCGATGCGATCGAGACTGCGATTCGCGGCAGCGAAACCCGCCACAATGGCGAAATCCGCTTTGCCATCGAGAACAGCCTTCTTGCATCCGCAGTGTGGCGTGGCATGACAGGCCGTGAGCGTGCGGTTGAGGTGTTCTCCAATTTGCGGGTGTGGGATACCGAGCATAACAGCGGCGTGCTGGTGTATCTGCTGCTGGCTGATCACGACATCGAAATCGTGGCTGATCGGGGTATTGCCACGCGGGTGAACAATGCTGACTGGGAAGCGGTGGCGCAGGCCATGGAAGCCGCATTCAGAGCAGGTGAGTTTGAGCGCGGGGCGCTGGATGGAATTGAACGGATAGGCGCGTTGCTGGCAGCACATTTTCCGCCTGGCATGCATAATCCGGATGAACTGGCGAATCGCCCCGTGATTATAAGGAGATGAGATGCAGGCGTATGTGTGGTGGTGGATTCTGTCTGCGGTGCTGGTGGGGGTGGAACTCACCAGCGGCACGTTCTATGTGCTGGTGTATGGCGTAGCGGCAGCGGCGGCAGGTGCAGCGGCCCTGCTCGGCGCGAGCCTGATGATGCAGTTGCTGACAGCGGGGGTGATAGCCGTGCTGGGTACGCTGGCATTGCGTCACTGGAAGCGCGGCACCGATCACACGGAGTCCACGGCACAGGATCTGGACATAGGCAAAAGCGTGCAGGTCGAGTTGTGGCAGGCGGGCCGGGGCCAGGTCAAATATCGTGGCGCGGTGTGGGATGCAGAAGCCGAATCGACTGCGGTCGATGGCACGCGACCGCTTGTCATTCGCGCGGTCAAAGGCAACACGCTGGTTCTGGGCAACGAATAGCCCATTCCGGGCATATAAAAGGGAGAGAAACAAATGGATGTCGTCGCACTGGTTATTCTTATCGTTATCGGCATTGTCGTCGCCAAGGGCGTGCGGGTGGTGCCACAGCAAAATGCCTGGGTGGTCGAACGTCTGGGAAAATTCCATGCGGTGCTGGTGCCTGGCCTCAATCTGGTCATTCCATTTATCGACAACGTGTCCTACAAACACTCGTTAAAAGAAATCCCGCTTGATGTGCCGAGCCAGATTTGCATCACGCGAGACAACACGCAGTTGTCGGTCGACGGCATTCTGTATTTTCAGGTGACCGATCCCAAGATGGCCTCCTATGGCGCGAGCGACTATATCGCGGCGATTTCGCAACTGGCGCAGACCACGCTGCGCTCAATGATCGGCAAGATGGAAATGGACCGCACCTTTGAAGAGCGCGATGACATCAACCGTGGAGTGGTGATGGCGCTTAACGAAGCCTCGACCAACTGGGGCGTCAAGGTGCTGCGCTATGAGATCAAGGACCTGACACCGCCCAAGGAAATTCTTCATGCCATGCAGCGCCAGATCACGGCCGAGCGTGAGAAGCGTGCGTTGATTGCTTCGTCTGAAGGTCGCATGCAGGAACAGATCAACATTGCCACCGGCGAACGCAATGCAGCGATTCAGGAGTCCGAAGGCGAGAAACAGGCGGCCATCAACGTCGCCGAGGGTGAGGCTGAGGCGATCAAGGCCATTGCCGTTGCCAATGCCGAAGCGATCGCGCGGGTGGCCCGTGCCATCGAGTTGCCGGGCGGGATTCAGGCGGTAAACCTGAAAGTGGCTGAAAAGTATGTCGAGGCCTTTGCCGGTATCGCCAAGACGGGCAATACCTTGATCGTGCCGTCCAACATGGCCGATATCAGTACCCTGATCGCAGGGGCGATGAGCGTGGTGAAGTCGCAAGGCGGAACAGGGTCGGGGTCGGTCTGATCCGGATAAGCGGTTGGGCCTGATGGCGTTCAGGCCCGTATGGCGTTGGGCATGTTCACGTCTGGCTTTGGTTCGCATGGAACCGGGTTGTTCACATGCCAGGTTTTGTTTTGGTCAACTGCGCCAGTGTTGAGATTTTCGGAATCAGTGCACGACATCTTTACGATGTCTTAGCCAAATGACCATCATCACGCTGGTGATGAACAGGCCAAATACCCAGACAACCGTGTGAATGTGCCAGTTGGCCCGCATCATCAGGGCATAGGCACCAGTCAGCATCAAAATACTGATGTTTTCATTGAAGTTCTGCTGGGCGATGGAGTGCCCCGCTCCCATCAATAAATGCCCGCGATGTTGCAACAGTGCGTTCATGGGCACGACAAAAAATCCTGCCAGCACGCCAAGCAGCGTCAACAAGAGCAGCGCAGGAAACAGGCTGTCAACCCAGATCAGCGCGATGGGCACCAAGCCCATGATAATGCCAGCAGGCAAGGTGCGAATCGCATGTTCAAGCCGGATATATTTTCCTGCCAGGATGGAGCCGAGTGCAATGCCTACAGCAGTGGCTGCAGTGAGTTGGGTGGCCTGGCTGAGGCTATATTTCAGATTGAGCGAGGCCCATTCGATGACGAGCAGGCGCAGGGTGGCACCCACACCCCAGAACAGGGTGGTGACGGCGAGCGAGACCTGACCAAGCGGGTCGCGCCACAACAGCTTGAAGCTATGTCCGAAATCACGAAGGATATACAAAGGCGACTTACTGAGCAGCTTGTGGTCGATTGGTAGGCGCGGAATGAACAGGTTGGCGAATGCTGCACCCACGTAAAGAACCGTGATGGCGACAATGGCAAACTTGGGTGCAATAACAATGGCCGTGAGTCCGAAATTGGCGAGAATGCTTTCTGCCAGTTCCGGGTTGATGAGGGCACCGCCAATGATGGCGCCGAGCACGATCGCCGCTACCGTGGTGCCTTCCATCCAGCTATTGGCGACGACGAGTTTTTCGGGTGGCAGCAGTTCGGTGAGGATGCCGTATTTGGCAGGCGAATACATGGCCGCACCTACGCCCACGATGGCGTACGCCAGAAGGGGGAACAATCCCATGAGCATGGTCAGACAACCGAAAAACTTGACCGTGTTGGCGATCAGCATGACGCGGCCTTTGGGCAGGGCATCCGCAAAGGGGCCAACCAAGGGCGCCAGTGCAATGTAGGCAATCACAAATACGGTTTGCAACAGGGGGGAGAACCACTCGGGCGCCGAGAAAAACACCAGCAGGCCAATCGCTGCAAACAGCAGGGCGTTGTCAGCCAGTGCGGACAGGAACTGCGCCATTAGAATGATATAAAACGCGCGGTTCATGTGGCCGTCCGATCAGGGTCGGCGGGATGCCGCGTAACGGAGAGTCTGTGGTGCGAGCGAAAGCTTAGCGATTACAGCAACTTGGTATTGGGAAGGTATCAACACGGGCAGGTTTGTGGTTGAATAAAAAACTTTTCTGACCCGGGGACGGGGATTTATGGCCGACCGCAGACTTCAAGTATTCTACACCGTAGCCAAGCAGCTCAGCTTTACCAAGGCCGCTGATATTCTGTACATGACCCAGCCAGCCGTGACTTTTCAGGTCAAGCAGCTGGAAGAGCACTTCAATACCCGTTTGTTTGAGCGAAGCCATGGCAAGATTTCCCTGACGCTTGCGGGAGATCTGGTGCTGGGCTATGCCGAACGCATTCTCGCCTTGACGGCGGAGATGGACGCACGGGTGGGTGAGTTGACGGGCCAGGTGACCGGACCCCTGATGATAGGGGCATCGACGACCATCGCCGAATATCTGTTGCCGCGTATTCTGGGCGAGTTCAAGCAGCGTTTCCCGCAAGTGCAGGCGCAGCTCACTGTTGCCAACTCGGAAACCGTGGCAGCCAAGGTGGCAGACCATTCACTAGACGTTGGTCTGATCGAGGCGCCATCACATATTCCTATTTTGACGACGCTGGCATGTTGCGAAGATGAACTGGTGATGGTTTGCTCGCCTAACCATGCAATGGCCTCACGTGGGAGCGTGAATGCACACGAAATCGCCGAGCAACCCTATGTGTCACGCGAGCATGGATCGGGAACGCGCGAAGTGGTGGACGGATTCTTCAAGAACAATGGCGTCAACCCGGATGATCTGCACATCGAGATGGAACTGGGGAGCCGCGAGGCAATCAAGGGGGCGGTCGAGGCCAACCTCGGGGTGGCGATCATGTCTGCGTCTACAGTCAACAAGGAAATCCAGCTTGGCACGCTGGTTGCGGTGCGACTGGAGCCCAGGCTGACGCGTGAGTTGACCATGGTATACGCACCGGAAAAATTCCGCAGCAAGCTGCTCGACGCATTCATCAGCTTTGTCGACAACAAATTCCAGCAATACAAAGTCGCTGCGACACCACCGAAACGACCGGCCAAAGGGCGCACAGCCGATGCGTGACAGCAAGCGCCTGTTGTCCATTTTCAGGGCGTTATCGGAATCGCGACAGCAGGCTTTGCTGGATTACGCCGAATTTCTGGCAGGCAAGGAAGGGGCTGAAGCTGCATCCGCGCCGCCCAGCGAACCGCTGTCGATTCCGCGCCCCGAGCAGGAAAATGTCGTGAAAGCGATTCAGCGTTTGATGCAGACCTACCCGATGCTGGAACGCAACCAGGTTTTTCATGAAGCTTCAGCTCAGATGACCCGTCATCTAATTCACGGTGTGCCTGCGATCGAGGCCATTGACGAGTTGGAGCGGATTTTTGTCCGTCAGTACCAGACGCATCTCGAATTGCTGAACAAGGACCCGCAGGCGTCCTGAATCTCGACGAATCAGCCGGGTAGGGCGCTGGCACAGTGCCAGCAACTCAAAAAATTGCCTGGATTGTGCTCACCACAATGCGGGCAGATTTTTTCATCCCGTGGCTGTACATCATGCAATTCCGTCAAGGCTTCACGTGCGCGTGCTTCCTGCTCATCGTCGTCAACCCACACTTCAGGCTGGGCCTGCATGAAGGGCAACTCGCCCAATGCTCCGGCAGCGTTGGCGTTCAGGATATGGGTAACGATTCCCAGGCTGGATAGCGCATCGGCAGCCAGTTGGGCGTCAAGCAGGGTCGGGGCAATGTGAACCCGTTTCATGGACGGGTGGATGGATTCAGTTCTTGTTGCGGATGCGCACGATGAGATCGATGCCTTCGGTCACCATATTGTCAGGCAACGGTGGCAGGCCGGTAATCTTCACCTGGTCGGCATTGATGTCGGACATCTTGCCGCTGTCAATTTCGTAAATGTGGTGATGTGGGGTGGTGTTGGGGTCGTAGAACACCTTGCTGGGATCAACAATCAGTTCACGTATCAGCTTTTTTTCCAGAAACAGCTTGAGCGTGTTGTAGACCGTGGCCTTGGAGGTTTCGGAGTGGCGGGTGTTGACGATCGCCATGACCTGGTCGGCCGAGAGGTGTTCCTGACGCGAAAACAAGGCGTGCGCAATCTCGATCCGTTGGTGGGTCGGGTTGATGTCGTGGCCACGCAGAAGTTCGGCCATGTTGTCGCGTGTGTAATGCATGGGTTTCATGGTAATCAATATTTTAGACTTTGTCTAACTTCCGGAATGGATATGGTTATGCTTCGGCAGATCCCGCTCAGGCGCGGCGCGGTACTAAAAAACGGTACAATCGACCTCACGTTTTTGGAGATGGATTCCTGTGGTTACGCTCACCCGACTTGATAGCACGCAGCCTGATTTTAAGGCACGCCTTGCCCGTTTGTTGCAATTTGATGATGCTGCCGATGCTGCCATCGAGCAGACGGTTGCAGGGATACTGCATGACGTGAAAAAGCGGGGCGATGCTGCAGTGCTTGAGTATACCGAGCGTTTCGACCGACTGCCTGCCTCGTCACTGGCCAGCCTGGAATTGACAGCAGTCCAGTTGCAGGATGCGCTCACACAATTGCCAGCCGATACTCGCCTGGCGCTGGAGGCTGCTGCGGACCGTGTGCGCCGTTATCACGAGCGGCAGACCCAGTCATCGTGGACCTATACAGAGGATGACGGCACGGTGCTGGGGCAGAAAATCACCCCGCTTGACCGCGTTGGCCTGTATGTACCGGGCGGCAAGGCCGCCTATCCCTCATCGGTGCTGATGAATGCGATTCCCGCCAAGGTGGCTGGTGTCGGTGAACTCATCATGGTGGTGCCGACTCCGGGGGGCGAACAGAATCAACTGGTGCTGGCGGCTGCCGCGATTGTCGGAGTGGACCGTGTGTTCACCATCGGCGGGGCACAGGCGGTGGCGGCACTGGCTTACGGCACCGAGACCGTGCCACAGGTGGACAAGATCGTGGGCCCCGGCAATGCTTACGTGGCCGCCGCCAAGCGCCGGGTGTTCGGTACGGTGGGCATCGACATGATTGCAGGACCATCCGAGATTCTGGTGATAGCCGATGGCAGTACCCCCGCGGAATGGGTGGCGATGGACCTGTTCTCGCAAGCCGAACATGACGAAATGGCGCAGTCGATCCTGTTGTCGCCCGATGCCGCCTATCTGGATGCGGTGGCAGCAGCCATCGACAAACTGATCGACGAGATGCCGCGCAGCGAGGTGATCCGCACCTCGCTGACCAACCGCGGTGCCTTGATCAAGACGCGCGACCTCGATGATGCGGCGGCGATTTCGAATACCATCGCGCCGGAGCACCTGGAACTGTCAGTGGCCGATCCGGATGCGCTGTTGCCGAAACTGCGTCATGCCGGTGCGATCTTCATGGGCAAGAACACCTGCGAATCCCTCGGGGATTATTGCGCCGGCCCGAATCACGTGCTGCCCACTTCGCGTACCGCCCGGTTCTCGTCGCCGCTGGGCGTCTATGACTTTCAGAAACGTAGCAGCCTGATCCACGTGTCGCAGGCGGGTGCGCAAACGCTGGGGCGGATCGCGGCCACGCTGGCCTACGGTGAAGGTTTGCAGGCGCACGCGCGTTCCGCCGAATATCGCCTGATTCATAAGTGAGTCCGCTATTCCGATGAGCCAATACTGGAGCGCCGTGGTGCGTGGACTGACGCCCTATGTGCCGGGCGAGCAGCCCAAGCTGACCAATCTGGTCAAACTCAACACCAATGAGAACCCCTATGGCCCCAGCCCGCAGGTGCTGGAGGCGGTGCGTGCCGAGGCTGCCGAAACCTTGCGTCTGTATCCCGATCCCGGCTCGGACCGGCTGCGCGCGGGTATCGCCGCGTTGCATGGCGTAACAGCCGATCAGGTGTTTGTCGGCAACGGCTCCGACGAGGTGCTGGCGCATGCCTTCATGGCGCTGCTGAAGCACGACCAGCCGATCCTGTTTCCGGATATCACGTACAGTTTTTATCCGGTGTATTGCGGGCTGTACGAAATTGCTTATCGCACGATCCCGCTCGACGAATCATTCGAGATCCGGGTTGACGATTACCTGACGCTCAACGGCGGGGTTATTTTCCCCAATCCCAACGCACCGACCGGGCGCCTGCTGGCATTGAGCGAGATCGAACGTCTGCTTGTCGGTAATCCCGATTCGGTTGTGGTGGTTGATGAAGCCTACATCGACTTTGGTGGCGAATCGGCAATCGGACTGGTGGCGCGCCATCCGCAACTGCTGGTGGTGCGAACCCTGTCCAAGTCGCATGCGCTGGCGGGATTGCGTGTGGGCTATGCCATCGGTCAGCCGCATCTGGTCGAGGCCTTGAACCGGGTCAAGGACAGTTTCAATTCCTATCCACTGGATCGCTTCGCCCAGGCAGGTGCGCTGGCTTCGATCGAGGACCATGCTTATTTCGAATCGCTTTGCACCAAAGTGGTGGCCACCCGTACCCGTCTGGTGGAGGCGATGGTGGCAATGGGATTCGAGGTATTGCCTTCCGCAGCCAATTTCATCTTTGCCCGCCACCCGGCACATGAGGGTGCCGCGCTAACGGCGGCACTGCGTGAACGCAATATTATCGTGCGCCATTTCGCGCGTCCGGCCCGTATTGCGCCGTTTTTACGCATCACCGTGGGAACCGATGCGCAATGTAATGCGCTGGTTGACGCGTTGAAAGCGATTGTGGCCTGCTAGAATCCGATTACAGCCTAAATTTCATACGCCATGCGCACCGCCCAAGTTACCCGCAATACCCTGGAAACCCAGATCACGGTCAGTCTCAATCTCGACGGCACCGGCATCGGCACGCTCGCCACTGGCGTCCCGTTTCTTGACCACATGCTCGACCAGATAGTGCGTCACGGGTTGATTGACCTGGATATCCAGGCCAAGGGTGATCTGCACATTGATGCGCACCATACCGTGGAAGACGCGGGTATTACCTTTGGGCAGGCCTTCGCCCAGGCACTCGGTGACAAGAAAGGCATACGCCGTTACGGCCATGCCTATGTACCGCTCGACGAAGCGCTGTCGCGCGTGGTGATCGATCTGTCGGGACGTCCGGGACTGGAATATCACGTCGATTACACCCGTGCGCGCATTGGTGAATTCGACGTCGATCTGTTTCTGGAATTTTTCCGCGGCTTCATTAACCACGCCGGGGTGACGCTGCACATCGACAATCTGCGCGGCATCAACGCGCACCACCAGGCCGAAACGATTTTCAAGGCGTTTGGCCGGGCACTGCGCATGGCAGTCGAGCCTGATCTGCGCATGGGCGATGTGCTGCCTTCGACAAAAGGTGCCCTATGAGTTTCGACAAGGGGGCTGCGCGGTGAGCGTCGATATCGCCATCATCGATTACGGCATGGCCAATTTGCGTTCGGTTGCCAAGGCGATCGAGCACGTCGCGCCGGCTGCCAGCGTGGTGATCACGTCCGACCCGGCCGTGATTGCCGAGGCTACGCGCGTGGTATTCCCGGGGCAGGGCGCGGCCCCCGACTGCATGCGCGAAATCGATGCGCGCGGGTTGCGCCAGGTGATCATCGACGCGGCCCACAACAAGCCTTTCCTAGGCATCTGCATGGGCTTGCAGGTGCTGTTCGAGCACAGCGAGGAAGGCAATGCGGACTGCCTGGGGATACTGCCCGGCAGCGTACAGCGTTTTCCTCATGAGGCAATGCACGATGCAGCCGGCGACAAATTGAAGGTGCCGCACATGGGCTGGAACAACGTGCACCAGGCAGTGCCCCATCCGCTGTGGGCCGGCATCGAGGAAGGTGCCCGCTTTTATTTCGTGCACAGCTATTTCGTGCAGCCGACTTCGCCCGAGGTGATTGCCGGGTTCTCGCATTACCCGTTCCCGTTCACCTGTGCGGTCGCGACCAAGAATATTTTTGCTGTGCAGTTTCATCCGGAAAAAAGTGGCAACGATGGATTGACGCTGTTGGGCAATTTTGTAACCTGGAATCCAGGTGAAACTGAAACTGCCTGTGATATGACCGGCGCTGCCTGCGCTTAACTTATTTATTTACTGTACGACCATGCTGATTATTCCTGCGATCGACCTTAAAGACGGCCACTGCGTGCGCCTCGAGCAAGGCGAAATGGACAAGGCCACCGTGTTTTCAGAAGACCCGGCGGCCATGGCGCGCCACTGGAAAGACCTGGGCGCGCGCCGCCTGCATCTGGTCGACCTCAATGGTGCGTTTGCCGGCAAGCCGGTCAACGACGCGGCGATCCGTTCCATTGTGGAGGCTGTGGGCGATGACATGCCGGTGCAATTGGGCGGCGGTATCCGCGATCTCGTCACCATCGAACGCTACCTCGACGATGGCGTGCGCTACGTCATCATCGGCACGGCTGCGGTCAAAAACCCCGGTTTTCTGCATGAGGCCTGCGATGCGTTTCCCGGTCATGTAATGGTTGGGTTGGATGCCAAGGACGGCAAGATCGCGGTTGAGGGCTGGTCCAAGATTACCGGTCACGACGTGATCGATCTGGCCAAACGCTTTGAAGGCTATGGCGTCGAAGCCATCATTTACACTGATATCGGACGCGATGGCATGCTGACGGGTGTCAATATCGAAGCCACGCAGCGGCTGGCGCAAGCCTTGTCGATTCCTGTGATCGCCAGTGGTGGCGTCACCAATCTTGACGACGTCAAGGCCCTGTCCGTTGTTGCCAAGGATGGCATCATTGGTGCCATTACCGGCCGTGCGATCTACCAGGGCACGCTCGATTTTCCTCAGGCGCAGAAGCTGGCTGACGAACTGGCCGGCGGCGTGTTCGGGGTTTGATGTGAAATCAGAGCAGCCATGTTAGCCAAGCGCATTATTCCCTGCCTCGATGTGACCAATGGCCGCGTGGTCAAGGGCACCAACTTTGTCGAGTTGAAAGATGCCGGCGACCCGGTCGAAATTGCGCGGCGCTATAACGAGGAAGGCGCAGACGAACTGACCTTTCTCGATATCACCGCGTCCTCCGATAATCGCGATTTGATTCTTCACATCATCGAATCTGTTGCGTCCGAAGTGTTCATTCCGCTGACGGTGGGTGGTGGGGTGCGCGTCGTAGCCGACATCCAGCGTCTGTTGAACGCAGGGGCGGACAAGGTCAGCATCAATACCTCGGCTGTCAACAATCCGCAACTGGTGAAAGACGCGTCTGACCGCTATGGCAACCAGTGCATCGTGGTGGCGATTGACTCCAAGCGCGTGGGCGATCATTGGGAAGTCTTTACCCACGGTGGTCGTACGGCCACCGGACTCAATGCCATCGAGTGGGCGAAGAAGATGGAAGCCTACGGTGCAGGTGAGTTGCTGCTGACCTCGATGGATCGGGATGGCACCAAAAGCGGATTTGATCTGGAGCTGACACGTGCGATTTCCGATGCGGTGGATATCCCCATCATTGCCAGTGGCGGGGTGGGCAATCTTCAGCATCTGGTCGATGGGGTGAAAGAAGGTCGTGCCGATGCCGTATTGGCGGCGAGTATTTTCCACTTCAGCGAGCACGGCATCGAGGAAGCCAAGCGTTACATGAAGCAGCATGGCATCGAGGTTCGCCTGTGAACGACTGGCTGGCCGCCGTCAAATGGGATGCGCAGGGGCTGGTGCCGGCGATTGCCCAAGATGCGGCCAGCGGCGAGATCCTGATGGTTGCATGGATGAACCGCGAGGCCCTGGAAGAAACCGCACGCACGCTGCGTGGCGTGTACTGGTCGCGCTCGCGTAACAGACTGTGGCGCAAGGGCGAGGAATCCGGTCATGTCCAGAATGTCAGCGAAATTCGGCTGGACTGTGACAATGACGTGGTGCTGCTGAAAATTGAACAGTTGGGTGGGATTGCCTGTCATACCGGACGGCGCTCCTGTTTTTTCCAGAAGCTGGAAAACGATCAATGGGTGACGACAGCACCCGTGCTCAAGAATCCGGCTGAGATCTATAGAAAATGAGCGACATCCTGGACCGTCTTGCTGAAACGCTGGAAGCCAGAAAATTGGCGACTGCCGACAGTTCCTACGTGGCAAAACTGTACGCAAAGGGTACTGATGCCATTCTGAAAAAGATTGGTGAGGAAGCAACCGAAACCGTGATGGCGGCGAAAGATGGCCAGCCCGAAAAGATCATCTACGAAGTCGCCGATTTGTGGTTTCATACGCTGGTCCTGCTGGCACACAAGGGGCTGAAGCCGTCAGATGTACTAAATGAACTGGCGCGCCGCGAAGGCTTGTCGGGTCTGGTGGAAAAGGCGAATCGACATGAGTGACTGCATCTTCTGCAAAATTACGGCTGGCCAGCTGCCATGCGGCAAGGTTTATGAAGACGACGAGGTGTTGGCGTTTCACGACATTCATCCATTTGCGCGGGTGCATGTTCTGATCATTCCGAAGCAGCATATTGCTTCGCTGGCCGATTGCTCGCCGGAACATGAAAAACTGCTCGGCAAGATGCTGCTGCTGGCGCCACGTCTGGCTAAGGAATTGGGGCTCGACACAGGCTTCAAGACCTTGATCAACACCGGCCGTGGCGGGGGGCAGGAAGTGTTTCATATTCACGTACATGTATTTGGCGGGGGCGATCCCGTTCCCCGCAGCGAGATTAATTTACAAGGAGACTGACCATGGGTAGCTTTAGCATCTGGCATTGGCTGATTGTTCTGGTGGTGGTACTGCTGATTTTCGGTACCAAGAAACTGCGCAACGTTGGTAGCGACCTGGGCGGTGCGGTCAAGGGATTCAAGGAAGGCATGAAGGAAGATGGGCCCAAGATCAGCGACAGCGCTGATAAAGATGGTCGCACCATCGACGTTGAGGTGAAGGACAAGCACCACTCCTGAGAACGTGGACGGGGTAGCCTGGAATTCACATACGCTTTTACCAGGCTTCAACGCTAACGCTCGCTGCCTTCTATGTTCGATATTGGCTTTACTGAACTTCTCATGATCGGCATTGTTGCGCTGGTCGTCATTGGTCCTGAGCGTCTGCCCAAGGTAGCGCGTACAGCAGGTCATTTGTATGGCCGTATGCAGCGCTACGTGTCGTCCGTCAAATCGGATATCAGTCAGGAAATCCAGATGGATGAACTGCGTCGTGTCGGACAGGACTTCAAGACATCGGTTGAGTCGGCGGTATCCGATGTCGAGCAGGAGGCATCCGTGGTGGATGATTATCTGCGAAACGAGACGGCCAATATCGGCAAGGCGATGTCCACGATGACCGCCGTGGAAGACAAACATCCCACCGTCGAACCGGACACAAAATCGCTTGAGACACCCCCTACGCCACAGCAAAGCCTGCCGCTCGACGAGCCCGACCAGAATGCGGCTGAGCACACGCCATCTGCCGTGGTCGAACCCGAGCGTGACGGAACGGCAGGAACAAAACCATGAGTGAGGTTCCCGACTCCTTCATCTCGCATTTGATCGAAATGCGGGATCGACTGTTGCGTGCAGTGATCGCAGTGGTGGTGATTTTCATCTGCCTGTTTCCATGGGCGCAGGATATCTATGCGCTCTTGGCCCAGCCCATGCTGGCAGCCCTGCCCAAGGGCGGACAGATGATTGCCACCGAAGTCACCACACCATTTTTTGTACCGATCAAGGTCACCATGATGACCGCCTTCTTGCTGGCCATGCCCTGGGTGTTTTATCAGGCGTGGGCATTCGTTGCGCCAGGCCTGTATCAGCATGAAAAGCGCATTGGCGTGCCGCTGGTCGTCGCGAGTGTGATCCTCTTTTTGCTGGGGATGGCCTTTGCTTACTTCCTGGTGTTTCCGATTGTGTTCGGCTTCATCGTTGGCGTAGCACCCGAAGGTGTGGCGGTGATGACGGATATTGGCAAATATCTCGATTTCGTGATGACGCTGTTCATGGCGTTTGGCATCACCTTCGAGGTACCTGTGGCGGTGGTCTTGCTGGTGAAGATGGGGATGGTGTCGATTGCCAAGCTGCGCGAGATCCGGCCTTATGTCATTGTCGGCGCGTTTGTCATCGGCGCGATCTTTACCCCGCCTGATGTGATTTCACAGTTCATGCTTGCCGTCCCGCTGTGGATTCTGTACGAACTGGGCATTATCGTCGCCTCTCTGATCACCAAGCCCAAACCTGCAGATTCGGAGGATTACGCACCCATGTCGGAATCCGATATGGATGAGGAATTCGACCGCATTGAAGCCAGCCAGTCTGAAACCGGTTCACACGACAACAAGTAACGTACTGTAAAGACGGACAAAATTCGCCAATGCACCTAACTGGTGCAATTGGGCCGAGTTGTTGAGCCCGTTGTCTTTTGAAAATAATTTATTAAGCATTGGGAACGCGGCTTGCTGTGGAATCGCCGCAGGGATATTCGGCGCCAAGGCTTTGGGTGGGATCGACTGAGCGCGAGACCAATTGGCAGTCAGTTTTTCTGTTTGTTCTTGGGTTGCCGCAGATAGCGGCGGCGTTCAATCTGTAGCAGTTCGAGTTGCCGGTCAATCTGCACGACATCTGGATGCTGGTCGGTGTACTCAAGCAGCAGTTCGGTGCGTTTGAGGCGTAACTTGACGCGCTTGCTGTCCAGCCCTGCAAGGTATGCGTCCACTTCGATGGGCGCAGCCTCGGACGTGTTTTTATTGTCAGGCGTATCCACAGTAGTGGGCTCAACTGGCGTTGCTTCTGGCGCCGGATTGCTGACTGCAGGCTGTACCCGAACAGGTACAGCGGGCTGAGGCGTGTCAGGGCCCCGCTCCCTGACAACCATTCCAATACCTATTGCCAGCAATACGGCCAGTGAGATGCCGAATGCCAGTAAGGGATGCAGGCGCGATCTGCGACCGGATGGCGTAGGGGTTGGGGTAAGCGGGCTGGCTTGCGCAAGTGCATGCAGGTCATTCAGAAGTGCGCGCGCGTCGGGTCGTTCAGCCGGGTTTTTATGCAGCATCCGCGTCAACAGATGGCTCACTCCGTCAGAAATCCCTGGGCGCAGGGAAGTGGCGAGTACAGGTATTTCGTTGATCACGCGGTACAGGATGGTGGGCAGGCTGTCGCCATCAAATGCATAGCGGGCGGTAAGCATTTCATAGAGCACTGCGCCCAGCGAGAATATATCCGAACGCCCGTCGATTTCGCGGCCCATTGCTTGCTCGGGTGACATGTAACGTGGCGAGCCAAGCATTTGCCCGGCGTGCGTATGGTCGCTGTTGCTGAGATGGGCAATACCGAAATCGGTGAGTTTGATGCGTCCGCTCCGTCCCGTGACGACCACATTGGCGGGTTTGATGTCGCGATGGATCACGCCGTGCTGGTGGGCGAACGCAAGCGCCTCGGCCATTTGGGTGACGGTATCAATCACCAGATCAATTGGCATGGGGCCCTTGTCCATGAGTTTGCGCAGGGTTGCTCCGGGCAGATATTCCATGGCGATGTAGGCGAGTGTGTCGGACTCGCCCACGTCATAGATGGTCACAATATTCGGGTGTGATAAGCGGCCGGCACTTTGCGCTTCGCGCATAAAACGCGATTCGGTGTCTGCACCTTCCTGCTGGAGTTGCGCAATCTGAACGGTTTTGATAGCTACGGTTCGTTCGATCAACGGGTCGCGTGCACGATAGACCGTACCCATCGCACCATGGCCAATTTCATCGAGAACTTCATAACGGCCGATTTTCATGACAACCTGGATGTCAGGTTTGGCACTCGATAATCTGGCCGCGCACAATGTGGCTGTCTGCTCCCATCAAATACAGATACCACGGCATCAGATCATCGATGCTGGGCAGATTTTCCGGTGAAAGTCCGGGATGGGTGCGCGAGCGCAGGGTGGTGGCGACCTGGCCGGGTATCAGCGTGTTGAAGCGCAGGTTCTCGTTCGAACTGAACTCATCGGCCCAGATGCGGGTGAGTGTTTCCAGTCCGGATTTGGCCACGGCATAGCCCCCCCAGTACGCTGCGGGCTGATGGCCATGGGTTTCACCGGTGAACACCACCGAGGCATCTGGCGCTTGTTTCAGTAGCGGCAGGCAGGCACGGGTGAGGGCAAAGGGTGCCATCAGGTTGACCCGCATCAGCGTCTGCCATTGTTCGAGTGTTTGTAGTTCCAGCGGCGTCAGGTTGTAAAATTGGTGGGCGCTGTGCAGAACCCCGTCGAGCCGCTTCAGGTGATGTGCAATGGTGCCGGCCAGGGTCTCCAGGCTGCGGTCATCAGCGGCCGCCAGATCGTAGGGAAACATCGCAGGCTCCGGGCCGCCAGCGACCACGATTTCGTCGTATACGGCTTCCAGTCTCGCTGCATCGCGTGCGAGCAGGGCAACCGTGGCACCATGGCGCGCATACGCCAGACTGGCGGCACGGCCAAGGCCGGAACTGGCACCGGTAACGAGGATGACACGGCCTTCGAGGAGGTCAGGGCGGGGGAGGTAGTCTTTCATAGCTGTTGAAGTAATGCGCCGGCCGATTGTACTCCGCTCTGCGTTGCACTTTCGAGTGTGGCGGGGTAGAGGCCGGCGGTGTAATCGCCGGCCAGAAAAATGCGCGGATGCGCGGTGTGGACAGGAGGACGCGCCATGCCGGGCACGCAGGCATAGGTCGCCTGTTTTTCGACGATGCTTTTACGCCAGTGCGGGGTGCCGGGTTGGGCGATTCTGATTAATTGCGCTTCGGCCAGGTCCAGCCAGTCTGCAGGCAAATTGCCTGCAGCGCTGGCAACAAAGGCCATCAGTCCGGCCTGCCCATGGCTTTGGCCGCGGTCGAATACAAACTGTGCGGGGCCATCGGCCAGAGCAAACAGCGGCTTGTCGAGCTGGAAATCCGCGTCATATTGCACGTAGCCTGTGGCAATGGGCTGGTACTGATAACCAGCCACATCGAGGCCGATGGCTTCGAGTTCGGGGACCTGTGCCGCAAGCACGGGGAGATGTTGTGGTGCAACGGCAATGATGACGTGGCTGTAGCGATTCGAGTCGTCGCGTGTGGCCAGCGTGATGGCGTCTATTGTGGCAGCGAGCGTTGTTACCCGGCTGGACAGGTGCATGGCCCCCCCCAGTTCGATCAGCCGGGCAGCGGCGGGCGCGGGAAAGAGTGCGGTCAGGTCTTGGCGCGGCAACAGGAGATCGCTGTGATGCGTGCGCCCACCAAAGGCTGCGCGGATCACATTACGGAACACGGTGGCGCTGGCTGTTTCCGGCGGGGTATTCAAGGCGGAGACACACAGCGGGTGCCACAACAGGCGGTTGAGCTTTTCTGGTTGTGTCTGGGTAAATTGACCGACCGTTTGCTGACCCGGCGAACGCGTGTCATGCAGCAGGGTGTGGGCCCAGCGCGCGGCCGCCAGCTTGTCGCGCCAGTTCAGCCCTTGAGCCCCCAGCAGTCCAGCAAGTAAGTGAAATGGGGCGGGCAGTCGTGGGCAGGCAAGGCTGAAATCTGGTGGTTGGTTCAGCGTGAGTGGCAAGTGCCATACGCCCTCGGGCTGGCTGGCGGGGTGCACGCGCTCGATCAGTTGCAGGGTCTGCTCGTAGGCGCCAAGCAGGATGTGCTGGCCATTGTCGAGTGAGCGGCCCTCGACTTCGACTGCACGTGCCCGGCCGCCCAGCGTGCGGCTGGCTTCGTACAGTGTGACGCTGACGCCCGCTTCAGCCAGTGTCAGTGCAGCGGCGCAGCCGGCCCAGCCGCCGCCGATGACGGCGACACTGGGTTTGTCCACACCAGCCGTCACGGAAACAGCCAGGTTTTGCTGGCCAGCCACAGCTTGCGCAGGGGGGTGAGTGCGACGCGTGCGCGCAATACCGGAAAATGCGCGCGCTGGATTTCGTTCAGCAAGGTGCGATAAATGGACGCCATCACCAGCCCGGGACGTTGACTGCGCCGCGCGCTGGCGGGCAGTGCGGCAAGCGCGCGGTCGTAGCAGGTGCTGGCGCGGTCGAACTGGTATTGCATCAATGCCTGAAATTCGGGTGTGTCCACGCCCTTGTGAATGTCCGCTTCGCGCACGTTGAAGCGGGCCAGTTCATCCTGTGGCAGGTACACGCGTCCACGCCGTGCGTCCTCGCCCACGTCGCGGATGATGTTGGTGAGCTGGAAGGCGAGGCCAAGTTCATGCGCATAGCGGCGGATCGCGCGGTCGTCCTCGTTGCGTTCACCACCAAAAATGGCCGCAGCAACTTCACCCACCACGCCCGCGACGCGGTAGCAATACAGGTTGAGCGATTTGAAATCGGGGTAGTGCAGATCATCCAGATCCATTGCCATGCCGTCGATAATTTCCAGCAATAGGGCGGGGGGTGCATTGCGACCTTGAGGGGTGTCAAGCAGCGCACGAGTTGCCGGGTGCTCCGGTGTGCCGGCCGCAAAGCGTGCGACTTCCCCGCGCCACCAATCAAGCTTGGCCTCGGCAATCTGGCGGTCGGAGCATTCATCCACGACGTCGTCGAGTTCACGACACAGCGCATAAAATGCGGTGATCGCGCGGCGCGTGTCCTGCGGCAGGAAGACGAAACTGTAATAAAAACTAGAACCGCTGGCAGCAGCGCGATCCTGGCAATACTGATGGACGTCCATGGTTATAAGAGTCCTCGCCCAAGCATGACTATCCAGTCTTTTTTGGTGAGCACCGGGCGGTTGTGAAACACGCAGCCGGGGTCGGCGTGCAGCTTGCGCAGGATGGTTTCGCCGCCAAGGATGGTGACGCGCAGTTCCAGCCCGATGCGTCCCTTGAGCTGTCGACCGAGTGGCGCGCCTGCCTGCAGCAGCTTGCGGGTACGTTCAATCTGCTTCTGCATCATGGCGTGCCACATGCCGCGCGTGTCGCCCTGGGCGATCTGGGTTTCGCTGACGTGGCTGGCCGCCAGTTCGTCCTGCGGCAGATAGACGCGGTCTTTCTGGTAATCGACGACGATATCCTGCAGGAAATTGATGAGCTGCAGGCTGCTGCAGATGGCGTCGGAATACGCCAGGTGCCGCGGGTCATGGTCGCCGTACAAATGCATCATCAAGCGTCCCACCGGGTTGGCCGAGCGGCGACAGTAATCCATGACTTCGCCAAAGTTGGCATAGCGGGTTTTTTCCACGTCTTGGGCGAAGGCCGACAGCAGGTCGCGAAATGGGGCGAGCGGGATGGCATGGGTGTGTATGGCTTCGGCCAGCGGGCCGAACACGGGATCGTCCGGCGCATCGCCATTTTCGATGCGATCCAGTTGGGTGCGATATGCGTCCAACTGGGCCAAACGTTCAGCGGGAAGTCCATCGCCTTCGTCGGCAATATCGTCCGCGCTGCGTGCAAAATAGTAAATGGCTTCTACCGGTCGACGCAGCCGTTTGGGCAGCAACCAGGACGCAACAGGGAAGTTTTCGTAGTGTTCGACCGGCACCGGCAACAAAAAAACGGAATGGGAATAATGACTTAGGGTGGATGCCGTGTCGGGTTAGGTGACAGCATCGCTTTGATTATATTACACTTATTGGTCGCAGGTTTTACGGTCAGGCCGCGAGAGTGGCGGAATTGGTAGACGCACTGGATTTAGGTTCCAGCGCCGCAAGGCGTGGGGGTTCGAGTCCCCCCTCCCGCACCATCGGCTTTTGACGTTTACCCACCCATTTCAATTCAGCCAGGAAGTCATTGTGATGCAAGCAAATCTTGAAGTTCTCGAAGGTCTGGTCCGCCGTCTCGATATCAGCGTGCCCATGGATCAGCTGGAAACCGAAGTGCAAAGCCGCCTCAAACGCTTGGCTCGCAGCGTCAAGATGGACGGTTTCCGTCCTGGCAAGGCACCGTTGAGTGCCGTGGCGCGTCAGCATGCGGGCGGCGTCCGTCAGGAAGTGCTGGGCGAAACTCTGCAGAGCCGTTTTGGCGAGGCGGTACAGTCCCATCAGCTGAAAATTGCAGGTTATCCGCGCTTTGAGCCGAAAGCCGGACAAACAGATGTTGCAGAAATGACGTTCAGTGCCAGTTTTGAGGTCTATCCTGAAGTGAAGATAGACGACTTGAGCACGGGCAAGATCAACCATCCTACGGTGAATCTGGGCGATGCCGATGTGATGAAGACACTGGAAGTGCTGCAGAAGCAGCGCCGCACGTTCGAGTCGGCCAATCGTGCTGCGGCTGAAGGCGATCTGGTCAAGTTTGATTATCAGGGCACGGTTGACGGCGTGGCGTTCGAAGGCGGCAAGGGCGAAGATTTCGCGGCAGTCATTGGTGAAGGCCGTCTGCTGAAGGACTTCGAGCAAAGCCTGGTCGGACTCAAGGCGGGCGATAACAAGGGCTTTGACCTGACTTTCCCGGCCGACTATGCCGCGAAGGAACTCGCCGGCAAAGCCGCGCATTTCGAAGTGCAGGTCAAGGACGTGCAGGCACCGGTCCTGCCGGCGATAGATGCGGAGTTTGCCAAGGCGCTGGGCGTGGAAGACGGTGATGTCGAGAAGCTCAAGGCCGAGGTGAAGTCCAACCTGGAGCGCGAAGTGAAGCGTCGGGTGCAGGCCAAGCTGAAGGAGCAGTCGATGGAACTGTTGCTGCAGAAAAGTACGCTGGACCTGCCGCAGAGCTTGGTGGCAATGGAAACCGACCGCCTGCGCAGCATGACCGAAGCGGATATGCAGCAACGTGGGGTTCAGACCATGAAGCTTAATGCCGATATGTTTACAGGGCAGGCCGAACGTCGTGTGCGATTGGGACTGATCTTGGCCGAGATCGTGCAGGCACACAAACTGGTAGCCCAGCCCGAGCAGATTCGCAGCTTGATCCAGGAGCAGGCGCAAAGCTACGAGGAGCCGGAGCAGGTGATGCAATGGTATTACCAGAGCCCCGAGCGGATGCAGGAAATCGAGTCCCTGGCGCTGGAAGAGAATGTGGTAGCATGGGTCGCAGCTCAGGCCCAGGTGGAAGATGTAACAACCTCCTTTGAAGAACTGATGGGACGTACCTGATGCACATTGATTTTGAAAGACAGTCTTTCGAGCCCCAAGGTCTGGGCCTGGTCCCCATGGTCGTTGAACAGAGCGGCCGTGGTGAGCGTGCTTATGACATCTACTCGCGCCTGCTCAAGGAACGGGTCATTTTCCTGGTTGGTCCGGTCAACGACGCAACAGCCAATCTGGTAGTTGCGCAGATGTTGTTTCTGGAATCGGAAAATCCCGACAAGGATATCTACTTCTATATCAACTCACCCGGCGGTTCAGTTTCGGCTGGCTTGGCAATCTACGACACCATGCAGTTCATCAAGCCGGATGTGTCGACACTGTGCATCGGCCAGGCTGCCAGCATGGGCGCATTCCTGCTGACTGCGGGCGCCAAGGGCAAGCGCTACTGCCTGCCGAACTCGCGCGTGATGATTCACCAGCCACTGGGCGGCTTTCAGGGACAGGCATCGGATATCGCCATCCATGCCAAGGAAATTCTCTACCTGAAATCGCGTCTCAACGACATGCTGGCCAAGCACACCGGCCAAAGCATGGATGCGATCGAACGCGATACCGATCGCGACAACTTCATGAGTGCGGATGATGCGGTGACCTATGGTCTAGTCGACAAAGTGTTGACCAGCCGCATCGAATCATCTGGCAATTAAGCAAGGAACTGGAATGGCTGACAAAGGCTCGAGCGACAAACTTCTTTACTGCTCCTTCTGCGGCAAAAGCCAGCATGAAGTGCGCAAGCTGATTGCCGGGCCATCGGTATTCATTTGCGATGAATGTGTCGAGTTGTGCAACGACATCATCCGCGAGGAAATCCAGCAGGCTGACAACCAGAAGGGTGCAAGCACCGATCTGCCGACGCCGCATGAAATCAGCGGCATCCTCGATCAGTACGTGATCGGCCAGGGCCAGGCGAAAAAAGCGCTGGCTGTAGCTGTTTACAATCATTACAAGCGTCTGCGCAGCAACGCAGGTACGGGTGATGTCGAACTGGCCAAGAGCAACATTCTGTTGATCGGCCCGACCGGTTCGGGCAAAACCCTGCTTGCGCAAACACTGGCGCGTCTGCTGAATGTGCCATTCGTGATTGCCGATGCCACCACGTTGACCGAAGCCGGTTATGTGGGCGAGGATGTCGAAAACATCATTCAGAAGCTGCTGCAAAAATGCGATTACGATGTCGACAAGGCCAAGCAGGGTATTGTTTATATTGACGAAATTGACAAGATTTCACGCAAGGCTGACAACCCCTCGATTACCCGTGATGTGTCGGGTGAAGGCGTGCAGCAGGCGCTGTTGAAATTAATTGAAGGCACCACTGCATCGGTTCCACCGCAGGGGGGGCGTAAGCACCCGAATCAGGAATTTGTCCAGGTCGATACCAGCAATATCCTGTTCGTCTGCGGTGGTGCGTTCAGCGGGCTGGAAAAGGTGATTCGCGGCCGCACCGAAAAGGGTGGTATCGGCTTTGGTGCACAGGTCAAGAACATCGACGACACCAAGCGCGACGTTGAACTGTTGCATCAGGTTTTGCCGGAAGATCTCATCAAATATGGCCTGATTCCGGAGTTTGTGGGTCGCTTGCCGGTGGTCACAACCCTGGACGAATTGGATGAATCTGCACTCGTACGTATTCTGACCGAGCCGAAGAACGCGCTGACCAAGCAGTTCTCCAAGCTCTTCAAGATGGAAGGTGTCGAACTCGAGTTCCGTGACGATGCGCTGGATGCGATTGCCAAGCGGGCTCTGGCACGGCGCACCGGTGCACGTGGCTTGCGCTCGATTATCGAGCATGCTCTGCTCGATACCATGTATGACCTGCCGTCTCTTAAAGGCGTCAGCAAAGTGGTCGTGGACAACGGCCTGATCAACGGCGAGGGCAAGCCTTTGCTGATTTATTCCGAACAAGACGATCAGCCTCTGGCCGCTGGAGCTTGAACCGAAGAGGCTGACAGGGGAACCTGTCAGCCATCTTGAAATTCAAACTATGCCCCCCAATTATGGATGAGCGTGGTTGAATGCCGCGCATCCTTTCCTTAAACCTGACTAGGAATCATGATGAGCGACAACGTATCCAAGGAACAGATTGATCTGCCGCTGTTGCCGCTTAGGGATGTGGTGGTATTTCCCCACATGGTCATCCCGTTGTTCGTCGGCCGCCCCAAATCGATCAAAGCGCTGGAAACCTCGATGGAATGCGGCAAGAGCATCCTGCTGGTGGCGCAGAAAACCGCGGCCCAGGATGACCCTACCCCGGAAGACCTCTACGACACTGGCAGCGTAGCCACCGTTCTGCAAATGCTGAAACTGCCCGATGGCACCGTCAAGGTGCTGGTCGAAGGTAATCAGCGTGCGCGCATACTGGATGTGACCGATGTCGGCACCCACCTGTCGGCACGCGCTGAAGTCATGCCGGCCGAAGGGGAGGAACTGGTTGAAGTGGAGGCCATGCGTCGCGCCTTGCTGACGCAGTTCGACCAATACGTCAAACTGAACAAGAAAATTCCGCCTGAGATCCTGACTTCATTGTCAGGCATTGACGAAGGTGGCCGCCTGGCCGATACCATCGTCGCCCATCTTCCCTTGAAGTTGGAGCAAAAACAGGAAGTGCTGGAGATGATCGGCGTCAATAAGCGCCTGGAGCATCTGCTGGGCTTGCTGGAAGGCGAACTCGATATCCTGCAGGTTGAAAAGCGCATCCGCGGTCGCGTCAAGCGGCAGATGGAGAAGAGCCAGCGCGAGTATTACCTGAACGAGCAGGTCAAGGCGATCCAGAAGGAACTGGGCGACATTGAAGAAGGCGCCGAACTCGAAGACCTGGAAAAGCGCATCAAGCAGGCCAGCATGTCCAAAGAGGCCGAAGCCAAGGCTATGGGCGAGTTGAAAAAGCTGAAAATGATGTCGCCAATGTCGGCTGAAGCCACCGTGATCCGCAGCTACATCGAAGCGATGGTTGGCCTGCCTTGGAAAAAGAAAACCAAGATCAGCAAGGATCTGGCCAAGGCCGAGAAAATACTTGATCAGGATCACTATGGTCTCGACAAGGTCAAGGAACGCATACTCGAGTACCTGGCAGTCCAGCAGCGTGTGGACAAGGTGAAGGCGCCGATTCTGTGTCTGGTTGGACCTCCTGGCGTGGGTAAAACCTCGCTGGGCCAGTCGATCGCGCGTGCCACCAATCGCAAGTTCGTGCGCATGGCGCTGGGCGGCGTGCGGGATGAATCCGAGATTCGCGGACACCGTCGCACCTATATTGGCTCAATGCCCGGCAAGATTCTGCAAAGCCTGACCAAGGTTGGCGTGAGGAATCCGCTGTTCCTGCTCGACGAAGTCGACAAGATGGGACAGGACTTCCGCGGCGACCCCTCTTCGGCCTTGCTGGAGGTGCTTGACCCCGAGCAGAACCATACCTTCCAGGACCACTACATCGAGGTTGAATACGACCTGTCCGATGTGATGTTCGTCGCTACGGCCAATTCACTCAACCTGCCCGCGCCTTTGCTGGATCGGATGGAGGTGATTCGTTTGTCAGGTTACACCGAAGACGAAAAAATCAACATTGCCGAGCGCTACCTGGTTACCAAACAGCTCAAGGTCAATGGCATCAAGGAAGACGAGTTGGCGATTGCCGAGTCGGCCATCCGTGACATCGTGCGTTATTACACGCGTGAAGCGGGGGTACGCAGCCTGGAGCGGGAGATTTCTAAGATCTGCCGCAAGGCCGTCAAGGCGTTGCTGATGAAAAAGCAGAGCACCAAAATATCGGTGACTTCACGCAACCTGGAGAAATATCTTGGCGTGCGTCGTTTCAGCTTTGGTATTGCTGAAAAGAACAACCAGGTGGGACAAGTCACAGGCTTGGCCTGGACCGAAGTGGGCGGTGAACTGCTCACGATCGAAGCGGTCTCGCTACATGGTCGCGGCAAGATGACGACGACCGGAAAACTAGGCGAAGTGATGCAGGAATCCATCCAGGCGGCGCTGTCGGTAGTGCGTTCGCGGTCGCGCAAACTGGGGATTCGTGAAGACTTTTATCAGAAGCGCGATATCCATATTCACTTGCCAGAGGGTGCGACGCCCAAGGATGGTCCATCAGCAGGTATTGCACTTTGCACATCCATGGTGTCGATCCTGACCGGGATTCCGGTGCGGGCGGACGTCGCAATGACGGGTGAAATCACTTTGCGCGGAGAAGTTTTGCCGATTGGCGGTTTGAAAGAAAAATTATTGGCGGCCCATCGCGGTGGCATCAAGACGGTGCTGATTCCGCAGGAAAACGTCAAGGATTTGACCGAGATTCCAGACAACATCAAGAACAAACTCGACATTCATCCTGTTAAGTGGATAGACCAAGTTCTTGAATTGGCATTGGAATATGCGCCCGAGCCTTTAGTGGATGATCCCGACGAGGAACCACCAGCAATCGCTGTGCCAGATGAAGACGAGGCGACTGCGGCAGCGCTCAAACACTGACATTTTTTTGGACGCACACTCGAATCCCGCGACTGGCGCGGGATTTTTTTGTGCGCAGGCTGGGAAAGCGCTTGACACAAGGTTTTGCGGGTTGCTATAAAAGCGACCACAGGGTTTTCCTGTGCCACTTGAGTGAAGGGGACAACACGTGAACAAATCCGAATTGATTGATGCGATTGCCGACTCGGCTGATATTTCCAAAGCTGCTGCCGGTCGTGCGCTTGATGCAACCGTTGAGGCCGTCAAGAAAGCACTGAAAAAAGGCGACATGGTAACGCTGGTAGGTTTTGGTAGTTTCTATGTGGGCAAGCGTGCTGCACGCACAGGTCGTAATCCGCGTACCGGCGCAACCATCAAGATCAAAGCAGCCAAGGTGCCGAAGTTCCGCGCTGGTAAAGGTCTGAAAGACGCAATTAATTAACAAAAAATGCACTTAGAGTTTGCCAGGATCGGGAAAAACATTGTAGAATCTCGGTCTTCGTCGGGTGCTTAGCTCAGCTGGTAGAGCGTCGCCTTTACACGGCGAATGTCGGGGGTTCGAGCCCCTCAGCACCCACCAGTAGGGCAAATACTGTAGTAACTTTTTAAGCCGCACGATTTTTTTGTGCCGCAAGGGAGTGGTAGTTCAGTTGGTTAGAATACCGGCCTGTCACGCCGGGGGTCGCGGGTTCGAGTCCCGTCCGCTCCGCCAACACCAAAAAAGGCGAACGCAAGTTCGCCTTTTTTCATTTCAGCCTCAGTGCACTTTTCACTGCCTGGATTTATCTGGCATCAGGGCAATGACGTGAAGGGCAAAGTGCGCGAGAATTCGCGTTGATGTTATTTCTGGAGTGAACCGTGCTCGAAGCAATCCGCAAGCATGCTCAGGGATGGTTGGCAAAAGTCATCCTGGGCTTGATCGCAATTACCTTTGCCCTGTTTGGCGTGGACTCTTACATGAAGGGTGACGGCAGCGGTGGGGTGGTCGCCGAGGTTGGCGAGCTTGGAATTTCGCGTGAGGAGTTGACGCGAGAGATTCAGGCGCAGAGCGATCGCATGCGCGAGTCACTCGGGCCAGCGTTTGATCCTGCTGTTACTGAAACTGCTGATTTCCGCAAGCAGGTGCTCGATAGCTTGATCGAGCGCAAGGCTTTGCTGCAGGACGCTCACAAACTCAATTTTCTGGCGCCGGATGCCTATCTGGCATCCGTGCTGGCGCAAATCCCCGCTTTCCAGCAGGATGGGGAATTCTCGCAGCCACGATATGAGGCGATCCTGCGCCAGAACGGGCGCACCCCCGCCCAATTTGAAAACGACTTGCGGCAGTCTTTCATGCTGGAAGCCATCACCAGCCCGGTGTCGCTCGCAGCCTTTCCATCCAGCACCTCGCTTTCACAAATTGCTGGCCTGGTCGCGCAACAACGTGAAGTTTCCTGGGCCGATCTGCCCGCTTCGAGCGTGGCAACGCAGATCAAGGTGACTTCTGATGATGTGGCGCGCTACTACGCTACGAATAAAGCCGAGTTCACCGAGCCTGAGCAAATCCGTGCCGAGTATCTGGTGCTGGACAGGAATGCCGTTGCGGCGGGTATAGCGGTAACCGAGCAGGACGTGACGAATTACTATTCTTCGCATGCGGCTCAGTTCGGACAACCCGAGCAACGTAGCGCGAGCCATATTCTGATTACTGTTGATGCCAATGCCGACGCAGCACAACGAGCCAAAGCCAAGGCCAAAGCAACTGAGCTGTATCAAACACTGTTAAAAACGCCCGAGCGTTTTGCCGAGCTGGCTCGCTCGCAGTCGCAAGACCCGGGCTCGGCTACGCAGGATGGCAGTTTGGGCAGCTTTGGACGAGGCATGATGGTCAAGCCCTTCGAAGACGCGGTATTCACGATGAAGCCCAATGAAATTCGCGGGCCAGTAGAATCCGATTTTGGCTATCACGTCATTCGTCTGGATGGCATTCAAGCTGCCACGACGGTGCCCTTGGCCCAAGTGCGGGCTGCGGTGGTGGATGAATTGCGCAAACAGCAGGCACAAAAGATTTTTGCCGGCCTGGCCGACAATTTCAGCAATCTGGTCTATGAAAATGCAGCGTCCTTGCAGCCCGCAGCGGCAGCCGCCAAGCTGGTGCTACAGCAAAGTGACTGGATGACCGCCAAGACTGCACCACCGCCGTTCAATCATGCGGGTTTGTCGAGCGCGCTGTTCAGCCCGGAATCAATCAAGTCCAAACACAACACTGAAGCGATTGAGGTGCAGCCCGGCATGCTGGTGTCAGCACGGATCGCGGAGCACCGTGCGGCGCGATTGCGCCCATTGACTGAAGTGTCCCAGGCGATTGAAGCCAGGTTGCGTGCCGAGCAGAGTGTGCGTTTGTTGACGCAAAAAGGCGAGGCCTTGATTCAGACCCTGGCAAAAGGTGAAGAATCCGGCTTGAATTGGTCGGCGTTCCAGGTGGTGGGGCGCCAGCCTTCAGCCGCTTTGGATCCGGAGGGTGCCAAGGCGGTATTCCGGGTGAATGCCGACAAACTTCCGGGTTATGCAGGCACAACGCGTCCTGACGGTTCGTATCGTATTGTCCGGGTGAGCCGCGTGCTGGAGGCAACCACCCTCGACCCGATGCTGCTGTCGTCCATTGGGCAGGGCGTGACGCAAGCGCAACAACGCGCGGACATGAAGGCAATGGTGACGCTGATTACAGCCAGCCAGAAGGTCAAGATCAAACCGAATGCGATTGAGGGTCGGTAAGTGGGATGAACAGACAATAAAAAACGCGCCGACTGGCGCGTTTTTTATTGTTCACGATCAGGCTAATCCTCGCCAGCGCCGGCGGTGGTGTTAAATCCAGCGTCAACGTAGGTGATTTCCCCGGTCATGCCGGAAGCAAGGTCGCTCATCAGGAAGGCCGCCACATTACCCACTTCCTCGATGGTGATGTTGCGGCGCAGCGGGGCATTTTTGGCGACGACGTCGAGCTTTTCATTGAACTTGGCAATTCCACTGGCGGCCAGTGTTCTGATCGGGCCGGCTGATATCGCGTTGACGCGTATGCCTTTGGGGCCCAGGCTCTGGGCCATGTAGTAGACATTGGACTCAAGGCTTGCCTTGGCCAGGCCCATCACGTTGTAGTTGGGGATGGAGCGTATGGCGCCAAGATAGGTCAGCGTCAATACTGCGGCATTGCGGCCTTGCATCATCGGCAGTGCGGCCTTGGCCAGGGCCGCAAAGCTGTAGGAACTGATGTCGTGGGCGATGCGGAAGTTTTCGCGGGTGACACAGTCGAGGTAATCTCCGGCCAATGCTTCCCGGGGGGTAAATGCGATCGAATGCAGGAAACCATCCAGGCCGTCCCAGTGTTTGCCAAGTTCTGCAAATAGTGTGTCGATCTCCTCATCGCTACCAACGTCACAGGGAAACACCAGATCGGAGCCGAACTCCTGAGCAAATTCAGTGACCCGTTCCTTGATACGCTCATTCTGGTAGGTGAAGGCCAATTCGGCGCCTTCCCGCTTGCACGCGGCCGCTACGCCATACGCGATGGATCGGTTGGATATCACGCCGGTGATCAGCAAACGTTTTCCTGCAAGAAATCCCATGATGGTCTCGAAGAGTGGAGTTGCCGAGATTATAACGGCTGACGTTGGTGACGTGCTTGGGTACACTGGCGGGATGACGCGTATTAGGGCTATTTTGTTGAAAACCGTTCTGCTGGGAATAAGCCTGAGCCTGATGGCTGGATGCTCCGACAGCTGGAATAATCCCTACCCCGGCAGCGCGAAGCAAGCCAATGTCGTGTACAGCGCTTTTGCTGAGCGTCCCAAGCATCTGGATCCGGCACGCTCCTACAGTTCGAACGAAATTGAATTTACCGGCCAGATTTATGAGCCGCCACTGCAGTACCATTTTCTCAAACGCCCCTACACGCTGATTCCGCTCACGGCAGAAAAGGTACCGCAACCGCGATATTTGGATGCCACCGGCAATGCGCTGCCGGGCGATGCGCCATCCGCCCGGATTACTGAAAGCGTGTACGACATTTCCATCCGTCCCGGTATCCGCTATCAGCCGCATCCGGCCTTTGCCCGTGATGCATCAGGGCGCTATCGCTATCATGCGATGAATGCCGCCGAGGTGGCGGACAAGACTCAGGTCGGCGATTTTGAGCACGCGGGCACGCGCGAACTGGTAGCGGCCGATTATGTGTATCAGATCAAGCGCCTCGCCAACCCTCAACTCAGCTCGCCGATCTTTGGTTTGATGGCCGAACACATTGTCGGCTTGAAAGAGTTGGGTGAAGTGCTGGAAAAAGCAGCCAAGGCAAAGCCCGATATTGAGCTTAAGCTGAATGATTTTTCCTTGGCCGGTGCCGAGGTGGTGGACCGCTACACTTACCGTATCCGTATCAAGGGCAAGTATCCGCAGTTCATCTACTGGCTGGCGATGCCGTTTTTTGCACCGATTCCGTGGGAAGCTGACGTGTTTTACGCGCAGCCCGGCATGGCGGAAAAGAACCTGACGCTTGACTGGCAACCGGTGGGGACCGGCCCCTTTTATCTGGAGGAAAACGATCCCAATCGTCGCATGGTGTTGAAGAAAAACCCGCATTTCCATGGTGAAACCTATCCCGCAGAGGGAGACACTGCCGACCGACAGTCGGGTTTGCTGGCTGACGCCGGTAAACCATTACCGTTCGTGGACACGGCCGTATTCAGCCTGGAAAAGGAAACCATTCCCTATTGGAGCAAGTTTCTGCAGGGCTACTACGACAGCTCCGGAATCAGTTCGGACAGCTTCGATCAGGCGGTACAGTTCTCGGCGGGTGGTGATCCGCAGTTGACCGACAGCATGAGCAAACAGAACATTCACCTGATCACTACTGTGGCGGCGTCGATCTGGTATGTGGGCTTCAACATGCTTGACCCGGTAGTGGGGGGGCTGGGCGAAGACCGCCAGAAGCTGCGGCAGGCGCTATCGGTCGCATTCGACTACGACGAATTCATATCGATTTTTCTCAATGGCCGCGGCATTCCGGCGCAGGGGCCGATTCCCCCAGGGTTGTTTGGCTATATCGAGGGCGTGGCGGGACTGAACCCGTATGTATATGAGAACCGTGGTGGCGTGATCCAGCGGCGCTCCATTGAAACCGCGCGCAAGTTGCTGGCCGAGGCGGGCTACCCGAATGGCCGGGACGCCAAAACCGGCGCGCCGCTGGTGCTGTATTTCGACACCATGGCGTCCGGACCCGATACCAAATCCCGTCTCGACTGGATGAAGAAGCAACTCGACAAGCTCAACGTGCAACTGGTGGTGCGCGGCACCGACTACAACCGCTTTCAGGACAAGATCCGCAAGGGCAATGCCCAACTGTTCGAATGGGGCTGGAACGCCGATTACCCCGACCCGGAAAACTTCTTCTTTCTGCTCTATGGCCCGCACAAGAAAGTCGGCAGCGGCGGCGAGAACGCGGCCAATTACGACAATCCTGAATTCAACCGTCTGTTCGAACGCATGAAGGACATGGACAACGGTCCCGAGCGCCAGCGAGTCATCGATGCCATGCTGGAAATTGTGCGGCGCGATGCGCCGTGGATCTTTGCCTACTATCCCAAGTCATTCGGCCTGCGGCATGGCTGGGTGCATAACGTCAAACCCAATCTGATGGCCAACAACACACTCAAATACCGGCGCGTCGATCCGGCGCTGCGCGATACCCGGCGGGCCGAATGGAATCACCCGGTACTGTGGCCGATTGCGCTGCTGGTGGGCGGAATGGTGGTAGTGATTGCGCCTGCGGTAATTGCCTGGCGGCGCCGTGAAAGGAAAACCGCCTGATGCTGGCTTACATCCTGCGTCGCATGCTGTATGCGATCCCGATCCTGATTGGGGTGAACCTGCTGACGTTCACCCTGTTTTTTGTCGTCAACACGCCGGATGACATGGCACGGCTGCAACTCGGTGCCAAACATGTGACACCGGATGCCATCGAGCGCTGGAAAATCGAGCATGGCTACGACAAGCCGCTGCTGTTGAACGCTCAGGCGAGCGGCAGTGCGCAACTTACTGACACGATCTTCTTTCAGCATTCGGCTGCAATGTTCGTGTTTGAGTTCGGCAAGGGCGACGATGGCCGCAATATCGGCAACGAAATCCGCACCCGCATGGGGCCGAGCCTGGCGATCGCGCTGCCGGTATTTGTCATCGGCCTCATGGTCAACATCACCTTTGCCCTTTTGATGGTGTTTTTCCGGTCCACCTATCTCGACCTGTGGGGGGTGGTGTTGTGTGTGGTGCTGATGTCGATCTCGGGGCTGTTCTACATCATTGCGGGACAATTCTTCATCGCCAAGCTGTGGAATCTGCTGCCGATTTCGGGTTTTGCCGGTGGTATCGACGGCCTCAGATTCATCGTGCTGCCGGTGCTGATCAGTGTCGTTGCAGGAATCGGCAGCGGTTCGCGCTGGTATCGCACGATTTTCCTTGAGGAAATCAACAAGGATTATGTGCGCACCGCACGGGCCAAGGGGCTGTCCGAAGTGCGCGTGCTGTTCCGCCATGTGCTGAAGAACGGCATGATTCCGATTCTGACTGGCGCGGTGGTGGTGCTGCCGCTGCTGTTCATGGGCAGCCTCATCACCGAGTCCTTCTTCGGTATTCCGGGATTGGGCAGCTATACGATCGACGCGATCCAGGCGCAGGATTTTGCGGTGGTGCGTGCCATGGTGTTCCTCGGTTCCTTCCTCTATATCGTCGGTCTCATCCTTACCGATATTTCCTATTCGTGGGCGGATCCCAGGGTGAGACTGCAATGAACGCCTGGGACAGCTTCGATTTTGTCCTGCTGTGGACCGATGCGCTGATTTTTGCGTTGCTGGCTGGCGTGCTGGTGCTGGTCTGGTTCATCCGCCGCCAGGAGCATCTGCGTGCGCCCTGGCGTGCGGTGGCGCAGCGCCCGATGGCGATCGGCGCGGCGCTGGTGTTGAGCGTGTTCGTAGTGATCGGCTTGCTCGATTCGCTGCATTACCGCCAAAAGCTGCCCGATAGTCCTGCAGAAGCACCGCATTATTCGGTCGATGTACTGAGCGTATTCGATGCGCTGGTCGGCGAACTGCGAACCCGTCAGGAGAAAACCTATTCTGAACCGCTGGCGATGCAGTTGTATGCCAAGGAGTTTGTACAGCATGATGGTGAGACCGTACGCGAGTATCCTCGACTGAAATTCGGCGGCGCGCACCTGCAAACGGAGGTGGAACGTGTTCCCGATATCATCCGGCGCAGCCTGACGGGCCTGGCGCAGGGCCTGGCAGCCAGTCTGCTGTTGTTCGGTCTGCTGGCCGCATGGCAGTCTCGAAGCTCGCAAACATCATTTGGACATTGGCTGACAGCATGGGGTGAGGGCCGGCTTCACTGGCCGGCACGGACGGTCGTACTCATCGTGAGCGTGCTGCTGATGCTGGGCAGCGTACTGGCGCATCTGGCCTCGGCCTACCATGTGTTCGGTACCGACAAGGTGGGGCAGGACGTGCTCTACATCAGCCTCAAGAGCATCCGCACCGGCCTGGTGATCGGCACGCTCACCACCCTGGTCACGCTGCCGCTGGCGATTGGTTTCGGCATTGCGGCGGGCTATTTCCGGGGCTGGGTCGACGACGTCATCCAGTACGTCTACACCGTGCTGAACTCGATCCCGGGTGTGCTGCTGATTGCGGCGGCAGTGCTGATCGTGCAGGTCTATATCGAATCCAACCCCAACCTGTTCGACACCGCTGCTGCGCGCGCCGACATCCGTCTGCTGGCGCTGTGCCTCATCATGGGGGTGACCAGCTGGACCGGTCTGGCGCGGTTGCTGCGCGGTGAATCACTCAAGCTGCGCACGCTCGATTACGTGGAAGCTGCGCGGGCATTTGGGGTGTCGCATACCCGTATCATCAGCCGCCACATTTTCCCCAACGTGTTTCATCTGGTGCTGATCGCCATCGTGCTCGACTTTTCCGGGCTGGTACTGGCCGAAGCAGTGTTGTCCTATGTAGGCGTCGGGGTCGATCCCAGCATGCACAGCTGGGGCAACATGATCAACGGCTCGCGCCTCGAACTCGCTCGCGAGCCGGTGGTGTGGTGGCAGCTCGGCGCGGCGTTCACTTTCATGTTCACCCTGGTGCTGGCGGCCAACCTGTTTGCCGACGGCGTGCGCGATGCGTTCGATCCGCGCCAGGGAGGCCGGCGATGAAGCCCTTGCTGAGCGTCGACAGGCTGGTGACCGAATTTGGCCGTGGTGCCGATGCCCTGCGGGTTGTCGACGGGGTTTCGTTTTACGTAGCGGCGGGTGAAACCTATGCGTTGCTGGGTGAATCCGGCAGCGGCAAGTCGATCACGGCCTTGTCGCTGATGCGGCTGCTGCCGGATGGCGGGCATATCGCGGCAGGCTCCATGCATCTGGACGGACGTGATGTGCTGGCACTGCCCGAGCGCGACATGCGCAGCGTGCGCGGCGGCGGCATGGCGATGATTTTCCAGGAGCCGATGCTGGCGCTGAATCCGGTCATCAAGGTCGGCATGCAAATCGCCGAGGCGCTGGAACTGCATCAACATCTTGCCGGGCAGGCGGCATGGGATGCTGCGCGTGAATTGCTGGATTCGGTTGGCGTGCCCGATGCCGCACGGCGGCTGGATGCCTACCCGTTCGAACTGTCGGGTGGCCTGCGCCAGCGGGTGATGATTGCGATGGCATTGGCCGGCAGGCCCAAGCTGCTGATTGCCGACGAACCGACCACGGCGCTGGATGTGACCATCCAGGCCCAGGTACTCGATGTATTGCGGCGCCTGCGTGCCGAGCAGCAGATGGGCATGCTGCTGATCACGCACGACCTCGGCGTGGTGGCCGAGAATGCCGACCGGGTTGGCGTGATGTATGCCGGTGAACTGGTGGAGGAGGGGGGCCGCGATGCATTCTTTGCTGCGCCGCAACATCCCTATAGTCGCATGTTGTTCGAGGCGCTGCCGCGTCCGGGCGATGGTGGGCGGCTGACCACGATCCCCGGACAGGTTCCCGGATTTGATCAGGCACTGCGCGGCTGCCGCTTTGCGCCGCGTTGTCCGTTCGCGATTGCGCGCTGCCGGTCTGAATCGCCGGATTGGCAGGAGGTAAATGGCCAACGGGTTCGCTGCCATCTGGCGGCCGAATTGCCGGTACCTGGCGAACGCGGGATGACTGCCCATGCGAAGTCGGGGGAGGCCACGCAGTCCCTGCTTCAGGTCGATGGACTGAAAGTCCATTTCCCGGTCAGACGCGGCTTTTTTCAGCGCACGGTGGGGCATGTGCGTGCGGTGGACGATGTGTCGCTGTCGATACAGGCCGGTCGCACACTGGCGTTGGTGGGCGAATCGGGTTGCGGCAAAACCACCGTGGGCAAGGCGCTGCTACGCTTGATTGAACCGACTGCGGGCACGGTTGAATTGGGTGGTGTAACCATCCACGCGAACAATGTGGCCATGCTGCGGCGGCAGGCGCAGATGGTGTTCCAGGACCCGTTCAGTTCACTCAACCCACGCATGCGGGTGGCCGACATCCTGCTCGAAGGCATGGATGCGCTGGGCGTGGGCGCGGCCGGGGATCGCCGTGAGGCGATGACCCAGCTATTGCGTCAGGTCGGGTTGCCGGACGATGCCGGCGGGCGCTATCCGCATGCCTTCTCGGGAGGCCAGCGCCAGCGCATCGCCATTGCACGGGCGTTGGCGGTGTCGCCGCGGCTGGTGATCTGCGACGAACCCACCAGCGCGCTCGATGTATCGGTGCAGGCGCAGATTCTGAATTTGCTGAAAGACCTGCAGGACAGTCTGGGGCTGGCCTATCTGTTCATCACGCACAATCTGGCTGTGGTCGATTATCTGGCGCACGATGTGGCGGTGATGTATCTCGGTCGTATCGTCGAACAGGGGGCTGCGGCCGATGTGCTGCGCGTGCCGCGTCACCCTTATACGCAGGCGCTGGTGAGTGCGGTGCCGCGTATCGAACCACAAACCGGGCAGAGCATCATCCGGCTGACGGGCGATCAGCCGTCACCACTCAACCCACCCACGGGCTGCCATTTTCACCCGCGCTGTTCGCATGCCGGCGAAGTGTGCCGGCAAACCTATCCCGAGCAGACTGATATGGGGAACGGACATTGGGTACGATGCCACTGGGTTGCGGGCCAACTATAAGTTTTAAAGACGGAATACAAATTGAAAACAGGAAAACAAAGTCGCAATTTCTGGATTGGCAACGCCGTGCTGGTGGTGGCCATGCTGATGATGTTCTTCATGGGGCCGTTGTCCGACGCGCTCGGCATTTGGGCTGCAGTGCTGTGGATGGTGGTGGCTGCTGTGGGCATGGGTCTGATCATGTCGGACAAGTCAGAGGAGCCGCCCGCGCCCGATTGAGTTGTGCCCGGGGCTGGCATGTGGCCCGCCCGTGGCATCTACGGCGGGCCATCGTGCTTCAGGGGTTTTTGACGACGATAGCCTGTCCCGGACGAATGCTGCTGCTTTTCCTGAATGCCCGATTCCAGGCTTTGAGGTCCGCCAGCGTGACATCAAAGCGGTCCGCAATGGCATGCAGGGTGTCGCCACGCTTGACGATATAGCGGGTGGGTTTGTCGGGTTCCATGATGCTCGGCTTGAAGGCGACGTGGCGGATCGCTGCTGGTTTGGGGATGACATTTTCGCTTGCCGGCAACAGCAGCACCTGGCCGGGCCTGATACTGCTGCCCAGGCCGGGGTTGGCCTGGGCGAGTTGGGTAATGGTCAGTCCGTAACGGCGCGCCACACTGAACAGCGTATCGCCACGTTCGATCTGATGCGCGCTTGCATTGGTCGCTATGGTGTTTGATGCCGGACTCGGCGAGGCCAGCACGCCACGGCCCTTGATCGGGACAAGAATGGTTTGATCGCGTGCCAGTTTTCCACGCTTGAGCTGAAACTGGTTGTGCTCCTTCAGTCGCTCAATGCTGACATCGAATCGTTTGGCAATCGCTTCCGGACGCTCGCCTTTTTTCACGGTCTGGGGCTGCCAGCTGTCCCAGGTTCCACTTTCAAGATTGCGTTGGAACTTGTCAGCCTTGTCGACTGGTACCAGCAGGTTGACCGGCGTGTCGGAGCGGATCAGGTTGCGAGGGAAAGCCGCATTAAGGGCAATAAAGTCGGTGCTGCTCATGCCCGCCAACTTTGCAGCGGAGCGGATGTCCATATTGGCATGGACCCTGACCTGATTGAAATAGGGCTCATTCGGCAGGGTGTCGATCTCGATGCCGTACTGTTCGGGGTTGCTGATCAGGTTCTTGACTGCAAGCAGCTTGGGTACGTAGTGCCGGGTTTCGTTGGGCAGCGTCAGGCTGGCGTAGTCGGTCGGCAGTCCCTGATCGACATTCTTCTGGATGGCGCGCGCAACACAGCCTTCGCCACAATTATAGGCGGCCAGCGCCAGCTGCCAGTCGCCAAAATCGAGATAGAGCTTGCCCAGATAATCGAGCGCGGCATTGGTGGCTGCGGTGAAATCACGGCGGCCGTCGTACCACGTATCCTGCTTGAGGCCATAGTGACGCCCGGTAGACGGGATGAATTGCCAGATGCCGGAAGCATCGGAAGGGGATAGCGCGGTTGGGTTGAACGCGCTTTCGATCATCGGCAGCAAGGCGACTTCCATTGGCATTGCGCGGCGGTCCACTTCCTGCACGATATGGAACAGATAGCGGCGTGAGCGCTCGACCATGCGGTGCACGTATTCCGGACGTGATCCGTACCAGGATTCGTGGGTGGCAACGAGGGGATTCAGCGAGGCGGCAGGGTCGATCTTGAAGCCGCTGCGGATACGTTGCCAGACATCTTCCTGGTTTAACTCGGCTGATTGCTCGTCATTAACCGTGCTGCTGGCACTGTCGCCGTGCCATTCAAGTGTCTGAACGAGGGCAAGTGAATCCGCTGCTTGTACCGGCAAACAGAATGCCAGTGAAAGAAGTGCCAGGCCAAGCCGGTTGATTTTTGCTGCTTTGACTGCGGGCAAGTCGGTCTCCCTTGCTCAATAAGTCCTCATCGTAAGGGCCGGGCGGGGTTCGGTCAACCGTCCCAGGCGTCCTTGGCCGCGCGAATCGCGCCAAATACATCGGATGGACTGGGATTGGGACGATTCAGATAATGGGCGGCAAAAGCAATCATGTCCGGTGCGTGAAAACGCAGAAACGGATTGGTCGCTTTTTCTCGTACCAGGGTTGAAGGCAGGGTAGGCTGATTGTTCGAGCGGGTCACACGGTCGTTTCGTTCACGTTCAAGCAAAGCCTGATTCGTGCCGTCTATGGTTTTGGCAAAGTCAATATTGCTCAGGGTATATTCATGCGCGCAACAGACTCGGGTAGCATCGGGCAGCGCCATGATGGCATCGAGACTTGCGGCCATCATGGCAGGTGTGCCTTCAAACAGCTTGCCGCAGCCGCAACCGAACACGGTATCGCCACAAAACAGCGAACCGTGGCCGATATAGCTGATATGGTCGAGCGTGTGACCGGGCGTGGCAAGAATACTAAAATGCAACTCGGGGCTTGTCAGATTCAAGGTGTCACCACCGTGCAGGACATGGGTTGTAGCTGGAATGCGCGGATTATCCGGCGCGTAGATGGCACAGTTGTAGCGTTGGCGCAGAGTGGTGTTGCCGCCCGTATGATCACGATGGTGATGGGTGATGAGCACGGCGGTCAGGACGAGTTGATGCGCGTCGAGATAGGCGATGAGCGGCGCCGGATCGCCCGGATCGACCGCGATGGCGTGCCGGTTATCGTGCAGGATCCAGATGTAATTGTCTTCGAACGCAGGCAGGGGTTTGAGCGTCAACATGGTGGGGCAATCAGACAGGAGGGGTGACTATGTTATCCAAGCTCGACGCAGGATGGTTCGAAACACCATTGGGACAGCATTTGTTGTTCCGTGAACAGCGTTACTTTGACCATGCCGTGTCGGATGTGTTCGGCTTCAATGCAGTCCAGATTGGTTTGCCGCAGATTGATTTTCTGCGCAACAGCCGCATCCCGCTGCGGGTAACGTGCGCGGTGGAAGCACCGGCACAGGTACGGGCCGACCCCATGTTCTTGCCATTCGAATGTCAGTCACTTGATCTGCTGCTGCTGCCGCATGTGCTGGAATTCAGTTCCAATCCACACCAGGTACTGCGCGAGGCTGAGCGCGTATTGCGTCCGGAAGGCCGCCTGGTGATGGCCGGATTCAACCCGCGCAGCCTGTGGGGGCTGGCGCAGGTCCTGCAGGGCGGGGAGCAGGGTTATCCGTGGAATGGCAATTTCCTGAATATTTCACGGGTGAAGGACTGGATGGCGCTACTGGGACTTGAGGTGGCGGCGGGCAGCATGTGTTGTTATCGCCCACCCATCAACCGCGAGAACTGGCTGCGTCATCTGCGTTTCATGGAGCCGGCAGGCGATCGCTGGTGGGCCATGGGGGGCGGCGTTTATTTCCTGCAGGCAGTGAAGCGGGTGCAGGGCATGAATATTATTCAGCCGAAGTGGAAAACGCCGGTGGCACAGCGTTTATTATCGCCTGCAGCAAAAGTGGTCAATCTCAAACACTATCGGACACGTCGTGAACGCTGACACTATCTATATATATAGCGATGGCGCATGCAAGGGCAACCCCGGCAGCGGTGGCTGGGGCGCGCTGCTGGTATCGGCCGGGCATCGCAAGGAAATTTGCGGGGGCGAAGCCAACACCACCAACAACCGCATGGAAATGATGGCGGTGATCCGTGCGCTGGAGTCGTTGAAACGCCCCTCCACGGTTGAAGTGCATACTGACTCGCAATATGTGCAGAAAGGCATCAGCGAATGGATGGCCGGCTGGAAACGACGCAACTGGCGAACCGCTGATGGCAAACCGGTGAAGAACCAGGATTTATGGCTGCAACTGGATTCTCTGAGCCAGTTGCACCAGGTGGAATGGAAGTGGGTGCGCGGCCATGCCGGCCACCCGGAAAACGAACGCGCGGATGCCCTGGCCAACCAGGGTGTATTGCAGGCATCACCCTACTGATATCGACCCATGCGACAAATCATTCTCGATACTGAAACCACCGGCCTGGATCCCAATCAGGGGCACCGCATCATCGAAGTGGCAGCGGTCGAGATGGTCAACCGGCGGCTGACAGGCAATCATCTGCACCGTTATGTGAACCCGGATCGCGATATCGATGCCGGCGCGATGCAGGTGCATGGCATTACCCCCGAATTCCTGCAGGACAAGCCCCGTTTTACCGATATCGCGCGCGAGTTCGTCGATTTCATTCAGGGAGGCGAACTCATCATTCACAACGCACCATTTGATGTGGGCTTCCTCAACATGGAATTTCGCCTGCTCGAGATGCCGCCGCTGAATACCTGGTGCGATGGCGTGATCGATACGCTGGCCATGGCGAAGTCACTGCGTCCGGGGCAGCGCAATAACCTGGATGCATTGTGCAAACACTACGGCGTCGATAACGCGGCGCGTACCCTGCACGGCGCATTGGTCGACTGTGAACTGTTGGCGGCGGTATATCTGGCCTTGACGCGGGGACAGGAAAGCCTGTCGATTGGCCTGGAGGTGCGCAGCGCCCAGGCTGATCAGGCGGCTGCGCGGATGCGCCCTAGGCCCGTCCTGCTGCCGGCATCGAGTGACGACCTGGATGCACACGCCGCCCTGCTTGAAGCCATCGCCAGGGAAAGCAAGGGCGCGTGCTTGTGGGACGCAGCGCAAGAGGTGGACGAGCCGGCCGCAAGCGGGGGCACGGTTTGACGCTTGGGTCGCTACAAACCTGGCGGATGAAATGGCAGCGCCTGTGTGGGCTATTGTTGGTTTTTGTCTGCTTGATGGGGGTGGCCGGGCGGTCAGCCGCAGCACGGGTGACGGTGGTGTTGAGCGATGACACGGCGCCCTATCAGGAGGTGTATCAGGTTGTTCGTGCGTATCTGGACGACAGCGGCCATGAAGTCAGCCGGATATACGCCGAAAAACTGATACAGAATTCGTTGCAAGATACGCGCCTGGCCGTTGCCGTTGGCGTGCGGTCCGCCGAGTCGTTGTCTGCGTTGGGCAATCGTCCGCCTGTGCTGGCGGTGCTGGTACCTCGGGCGTGGTATCTCAAAACCGGGCGTGCCCGCCTGACAGAAGGGCACCGCAGCGCATCGGCCATCTATATCGATCAACCCTTCGACCGCCAGGCGCAATTGATCCGGCTGGCCTTGCCCGACGTGCGCCGGGTGGGCGTTCTGCTGAGTGCAGATCAGGAAGGGATCGTGAGCGAGTTAGGCGAATCCCTGCGTGCGCAGCGATTGAGTCTGATGCATGTATTGCTGGACGGGAATGACCGACTGATTACGCCCCTCGAAACCGTGCTGTCTGAAGTGGATTTGTTGCTGGCGGTGCCGGATCCGCTGATATTCAACCGCAATACCGCGCAAAGCCTGTTCCTGACCTCCTATCGTTACCGCGACCCGGTGCTGGGTTATTCGCGCTCATTGACACGTGCGGGTGCGTTGTTGTCGTTGCACTCCAGCCCTGCACAGATTGGCCGTCAGGCTGCAGAATGGGTGCGCAGTGCCCTGGGCAGCCCGTCCATCCGTTTGCCATCAGCCACGTATCCAGCGTATTTCAGTGTCTCGATCAATGAACAGGTTGCACGTTCACTCGGGTTTTCGCTGCCCTCCGAAGACGATTTGGAAAAGCGACTGGGAGGGGGACTCTGATGTTGAATTCACTCGGGATACGGGGTCGTGTCATTGGCTTGAGCATCGTGCCGGTAGCGATTATTGGCGTGCTACTGATGTTTCAGCTCATCACCTCAAAAATCGACGATCTTGACCAGTCGTTGCGTACCCGTGCGATAGCGATTGCCCGTCAATTGGCGCCGGCAGCTGAATATGGCGTGGCCTCCGGCAACACCGAGATATTGCAGACCCTGCTCGAAAAGGCCGCAATCGAGCCGGATATTCGCGGCGTGGCGGTGTTTTCCGAGAATGGCCAATGGCTGGCGCAGGTTGGACGGGGCACCTGGGTCAATCCTGCCCGGGACAAATTGCCTGCCAACCGGATACATCAGGCTGAATACCAGAACCGGTTGGTTTATTACGCGCCGATCACCCGCACCCAAGTCGTGGTGGATGACTTCCAGACTCAGGCTGAACCGGCCGCACCAATCGTCGGACAGACGCGCTTGCTGGGATGGGTGGGGCTGGATGTGTCGCGCAGTGCCACGTTCAAAAGCCAGCGCGATGCCATTCTGCGCAGCCTGCTCATTCTGCTGGCAGGTTTGGGCGTCAGTCTCTTTTTTGCCTGGCTGATCGGTCGCCAGATTACCCGGCCGATCCTGGCCTTGACCTATACGGTGAGCCGCATTGGCGAAGGCCACCTGGATGAACGCGTGGAGGAAGGCGGGCAGGTGGAACTGGGCATGTTGCAGCATGGCATCAACCATATGGCGGCGCACTTGCAGGCGATGCAGGATCAGATGCAGGAGAAAATCGACCAGGCCACCGCCCGTCTGGTTTATCAGGCCAGCCATGATGCCTTGACGGGATTAATCAACCGTCGCGAGTTTGAGCAGCGGCTGCAGCGTACTCTGCTGTCGGCCCTGCAACAGGACCGGGAACATGCACTGTGCTACATGGATCTCGATCAATTCAAGGTGATCAACGATACCTGTGGCCACGCGGCAGGTGATGAATTGCTGCGCCAACTGGCCTTGTTGCTCAAAGCCAATCTGCGCGAGCGCGATACCCTGGCGCGCCTGGGGGGCGATGAATTTGCGCTGCTGCTGGAAAACTGCAACGTTCAGGATGCGCTGGAGGTGGCGGATACCTTCCGTGCCGAAGTGCAGCGTTTCCGTTTCAAATGGGGTGATCGCATCTTTGCCGTTGGCATGAGCGTGGGCATGGTGGCCATCAATCGCGACAGCGGCACGGCCGCCAATTTGTTGTCGGCGGCGGATGCCGCGTGTTATGTGGCAAAAGACCGGGGTCGCAACCAGATCCACCTTTACGAGATTCGTGACTCCGACCTGGTGCGCCACCGCGGTGAAATGCAATGGGTGACGCGGATTCACCGGGCGCTGGAAGAAAATCGATTGCGCTTGTCATGGCAGGAAATCCGGCGCACGGATGGGACGACAGACACCCACCGGCATGTCGAGTTGCTGTTGCGCATGGTGGACGATGACGGCAGCGAGATTCTGCCAATGGCCTTCATTCCGGCCGCCGAGCGTTATTCCATCATGCCCGCACTCGATAGTTGGGTGATTGAGGAAACTTTACGCCTGTGCACCCGGTATTTGTCCGAGGCGCGGACACAGCATTGCCTGTTTGCGGTGAACCTGTCGGGTGCATCGCTGAAGGACCCGGCATTCCGCAGAAAATTGCTGGAGCATCTGCAGGACAATCCTGAAGCGGGGCCGCATCTATGCTTTGAAATCACGGAAACGGCTGCTATAGGCAACCTGGCGGTCGTCAACGAGTTCATCGATGCCATGCGTGATTATGGCTGCAGCTTTGCGCTGGATGATTTTGGCAGCGGCCTGTCGTCCTTCATATACCTGAAAAACCTGAAGGTGGATTACCTCAAGATCGACGGTGCATTTGTGAGTGACATTGCGAGCAACCCGATCGATCGCTCCATGGTCGAGGCCATCCATCGTATCGGCCACCAGATGGGGCTCAAAACCATCGCTGAATATGTCGAGACCGAGCAGACGCTGGCTATGCTGCGTCAGATTGGCGTCGACTATGTGCAGGGCAACGGCGTGCATCACCCCGAACCGCTGGAAAGTCTGTGCGGCCTGTCTAGGGTATTGCCGGAAGTCAGGTGAGGTTGTCCGCGACACCAAACCCGGCGTCAACGACCGCCTTCACCAGATCGGCAGGCTGAACCTGTGCCGGATCGTAGGTGACGCGTGCCTGACCGGGCGTGAGTGTGACTTCGGCACTTTGTACGCCAGGGTGCGCAGACAACACCTTCTGCACGCTGTTGACGCAGCCGCCACAGGTCATGCCAGTGACGGACAAGGTGATTGTGTTCATGGGGTAAACCTCGAAAGAACGATCGAGGCCTGATTTTATTGCATCCTGATCGGATTACATTGTTCCAGCCCGGGACGTTTGCCGGATTGTTTCCGGCAACACGGCGGGGCGGGGCGTGCCGGGCAGTGTGATACGGGAACTATTTTTTGCGCGGACGTTTACGCAGGGTGTCCTTGGTGTGTTCGATCAGACGGTCGGCCACTACTTCGGCATCGACAGCGAAGCTGCCGTCGGCGAGTGCGGCCTTGACTGATTCAACCTTGCCCACGTCGGTGACATCGACCGAGGCCAGTTGAGATTCCAGCGAGCGGACGCGGGTACTGGATTCAGTCAGGGTCAGCGAATCACTCCCCCCCCCGGCTGGGGTGGCTGTTTTGCCCGTGCCCTTACCCTTGGCTGCTGATACTTTGGAGGCGGCGGGAGGGGTGATGCGCTTGTCGATTTTCACTGGGTTGATACCTGTAGGCCTGTTTTCCGTTGGGGGTGTTATTTACTTATTAGATGACTAAACGGCACCTGTTCGCAAAACCTTAGGGAAACACCGATTTATTCCATCCGTGACGAGTCTGTTGCAGTATGGTTTAAATAAAGCCAATGAAATCAATTGCGTGAAATACTTTTTGAATGTTCGTCAAACGCCTGGTTCAGGGGGAACGTGCCGAATGGATCGGCGCGCCTCGGACCAGGGTTTATCCCAGCATATGTGATGCCAGCCCGTCTGCCAGCTTGGGTTCAAACCAGGTGGACTTGGGCGGCATGACTTCATTGGCATCGGCCACCGCCATGAGGTCTTCCATGCGGGTGGGGTGGAAGGCGAGCGCAAGTACCATTTCCCCGCTGTTGACCCGCTTTTCAAGCTCGGCCAGGCCGCGGATGCCGCCAACGAAGTCGATGCGTTTGTCGCGCCGCGGGTCGGTGATGCCGAGGATCGGTGCGATCAGGTTGTTTTGCAGCAGGCTGACGTCAAGGCGCCCCACCGGGTCAGCCGGGATCAGGTCCGGGCGAATGTCGAGGCGGTACCACTGCCCCGCCAGATAGAGGCCGAAACTGCCCGGGCGGTCGGGTTTGACCGCGCCGGCAGCGGATTCAACGCTGAAGGCCGCGCTCAGCTTTTCCAGGAAAGCTTCCGCGCTCAAACCGTTCAGATCAGTGATCAGCCGGTTGTAATCCATGATGTGCATCTCGTGCGCGGGGAAAATCACCGACAGGAAGAAGTTGTAGGGCTCGTTGCCGGTGTGCGCCGGGTTGGCGGCGCGGCGCGTGGCGGCGATACGCGAAGCCGAGGCGGAACGGTGATGGCCGTCGGCGATATACAGCGCGGGCATGGCGTTGAAGGCGGCGGTGATGCGCTCCAGAGCCGCCGCGTCACGGATCACCCACAGGGTATGGCGCACGCCGTCGAGTTCAGCGTCGGAATCGGGCGTGCCGCTGGAAGCGGCAGCCAGGATGGCGTCGATTTCGGGGGTGGCTGGATAAGCCAGCAGCACCGGACCAGTCTGCGCATTGAGTGCATCGATCTGGCGCACGCGGTCGTCTTCCTTGTCGGGGCGGGTGTACTCGTGTTTGCGGATGCGATTGGTGTCGTAGTCGGCCACCGAGGCAGCGGCCACAATGCCGGTCTGGCTGCGGTTGCCCATCACGATGCGGTAGGCGTAATAGCAGGGTGCCGGATCCTGCATCAGTACGCCGGCCTTGATCATGTTCTGGAGATTCTCGGCACCCTTGGCATAGACCGCAGGCGCATAGGGATCGGTGTCGGCGGGCAGGTCGATTTCCGGCTTGGAAATATGCAGGAAGCTCCACGGACGGCCATTGGTGCGTTCCCGGGCTTCGTTTGTGGACAGCACGTCATAGGGCGGAGCGACGACATCGTCGGCGCGTCCCGGTGCGGGGCGAAGGGCGGAAAATGGCTGGATCAGGTTCATAAGCTTTTCATGTCGAAGGTGAGAGGGGGTCGCCGAGCGCAGCCAGGAATGCGGTAACCGCGCCAACGCGCCGGGCAACATCGGGCAAGGGGGTGGCCAGCTTCAGCCGGTCGGGGCCGGCGAGCTTGTATCCGGCCTTGCCCTGGATCAAGGCGATGATTTTACCCGGATCAATCGGCGGGTTGGGGATGAATTGTACCGTCATGCCTTCGCCCGACACGTCCAGGCGCAGGATGCCGTAGGGCCGGGTCGCCATCCGCAGCCGGTGCACTGCCAGCAATGCGCGCGCCGGATCGGGGGGCAGGCCGAAGCGATCGATCAGTTCTTCCTGCAGTTCTGAAAGCGCATCCGCGTCCTGGACGCTCGCCAGCCGCTTGTACAGCACCAGCCGTTCGTGCACGTCGGGGCAATATTCCACCGGCAGCAGTGCGGGCGTGTGCAGGTTGATTTCGGACACTACCCCCAGCGGCTGGTTCATGTCCGGCTCATGGCCGGCTTTCAGGCTCGCCACGGCCGCTGCCAGCATGTCGTTGTAGAGCGAAAAGCCGACCTCGAGAATTTCGCCGCTCTGTTTGTCGCCCAGCACTTCGCCGCAGCCGCGGATTTCAAGGTCATGCATGGCGAGGTGGAATCCTGATCCCAATTCTTCCATTAATTGAATGGCTTCCAGGCGTTTCTTCGCTTGGGATGTGAGGGTTCGATCCTCTTCCACAAGCAGGTAGGCAAAGGCTTGATGGTGCGATCGCCCGACCCGGCCGCGCAACTGGTGCAACTGCGCCAAGCCGAATTTGTCGGCGCGGTTGATCAAAATGGTGTTGGCGGTGGGGATGTCGATACCGGTTTCGATGATGGTGGTGCACAGCAGCACATCGTAGCGCTGCTGATAAAAATCGCGCATCACCTGTTCCAGTTCGCGCTCGCTCTGCTGGCCGTGGCCGACGCGGATACGCGCTTCCGGCAGCAGTTTTTCCAGCATCTCGAACATGTTCTGGATGGTGCTGACTTCGTTGTGCAGGAAATACACCTGGCCGCCGCGTTTCAGTTCACGCAGCACGGCCTCACGGATCAGGCCGCTGGAAAACGACTGGACGAAGGTTTTGACCGCCAGCCGCTTTTGGGGCGCGGTCGCAATGATGGAAAAGTCACGGATGCCTTCGAGCGACATCGCCAGGGTGCGTGGAATCGGCGTGGCGGTCAGCGTCAGCACGTCGACCTCGGCGCGCAGCGCCTTCAGTTGCTCCTTCTGGCGCACGCCAAAACGGTGTTCCTCATCGAGGATGACCAGTCCCAGGCGGTCGAATTTCACGTCCTTCTGGATCAGACGGTGGGTGCCGATCACGATGTCGAGCTTGCCGTCCGCGAGCGCCTGCAGCGCTTCGGCCTGCTCCCTGGCACTGCGGAAGCGTGACAGTTCGGCAATTTTCACCGGCCAGGCCGAGAAGCGGTCAGAGAAATTCTGGAAATGCTGCTCGGCCAGGAGCGTGGTTGGCACCAGCACGGCTACTTGGTAGCCGCCCATCACCGCCATGAAGGCGGCACGCAGCGCGACCTCGGTCTTGCCGAAGCCGACGTCACCGCAGACCAGCCGGTCCATCGGCTTGCCTGATTGCATGTCATTCATGACGGCGACAATCGCCGCAGCCTGGTCGGGGGTTTCCTCGTAGCCGAAGCCTTCGGCAAAGGCGTCGTAGTCGTGCGGCGAAAACTGGAACGCATGGCCTTCGCGGGCTGCGCGCAGCGCGTACAGGTTGAGCAGTTCGGCCGCAGTATCGCGCGCCGCCTGCATGGCGCGGCGGCGCGCCTTGTCCCACTGGTCGGTGCCGAGCTTGTGCAGGGGTGCGGCGCCTTCGCCCGCGCCGGAATAGCGCGAAATCAGGTGCAGGTTGGCCACCGGCACGTAGAGCTTGTCGCCCTTGGCGTATTCGAGATGCAAAAATTCGGTGTCGCCGTCGCCCAGATCCATGTTGATCAGGCCGAGGTACTGGCCGACGCCATATTGCGCGTGCACCACCGGGTCGCCCGGCTTCAGTTCCGACAGGTCGCGCAGCAGGTTGTCGATCTGCGTCGCACGGACTTCGCGCGCGCGCCGGGTTTTCGGCGGGATCGCGTAGAGCTCGGTTTCGGTGATGACGGCAAGCCGGCCGTCGCTGCTGACAAAGCCTTCGGCCAGTGGGCCGTGCGTCAGCAATATGCGCTCATCGCGTTGCTGACTGGCGATCCAGTCGTCGCACAGCGTGGCGTGGAGGCCGTGCTCGGCCAGATACTCATGCAGGGTTTCGCGCCGTCCAGCCGAAGGGGCGATGATCAGCGTCTTGCCCTTGAATCCGTCGATGAAGCTTTGCAGCTTGGCGACCGGGTGAGCCTCGCGGCGATCCACCGACAGCGGGGGAACCGGGTGCGCCAGCCCCGTTCCTGCCTGTTCGATATCCAGCCGGGTGTAGCCCTTGGCCAGGGTAAAGAATGCGTCGGTTGGCAGAAACAGGTCGGCTGGCGGCAACAGCGGGCGATCCTTGTCGCCCGACAGCAGGCGGTGACGGTTCTGCGCATCGGTCCAGAATGCCTGGCCTGCGGGGTCGAGTGCGCCATGGCTGACAAAGGTGGTCTGCGCGGGCAGGTAATCGAACAGCGTCGCCGTCTCGTCGAAAAACAGCGGCAGGTAATACTCGATGCCGGCCGGTGCAAGGCCGTTGCTGACATCCTTGTACAGCTTGGACTTGGACGGGTCGCCTTCGAAGCGTTCGCGGAAGTTCTGGCGGAAGCGGGTGATCCCGGTCTCGTCGAGCGGGAATTCGCGCGCCGGCAGCAGCCGGACTTCGCCCACTGGATAGATGCTGCGCTGCGTGTCGACGTCGAATGCCCGCAGCGTCTCGATTTCGTTGTCGAACAGGTCGATGCGGTAAGGCAGGGTGCTGCCCATGGGAAACAGATCGATCAGGCCGCCGCGAACCGAAAACTCGCCCGGCGCAAACACCTGGTTCACGTGGGTGTAGCCGCCCAGCATCATCTGCGCACGGAAAGCCGCTTCGTCGAGCGTGTCCTTCTGCTTGAGGAAAAAGGTGTGGGCAGCCAGGAATGCAGGCGGCGCCAGCCGGTACAGCGCGGTGGACAGCGCCACCACGGCAACGTCGAACTCGCCACGCGAAATCTGGTACAGCGTCGCCAGCCGCTCCGAAATCAGGTCCGGATGGGGCGAAAAAGTGTCGTAGGGCAGGGTTTCCCAGTCGGGAAAGTTGCACACGCGCAATTCGGCGTCAAACCAGCGCAACTCCTCGGCCAGGCGGTTGGCATCCCACGCGCTGGCGCAGACCAAGACCAGCGGGCCGCTCTGTTTGGCCCGTTCAGCCAGATACAGCGCATCGGCCGCGCCGGCCAGGCCGGACTGGCTGCGTTGAGGGTGTGAAGGAGAAGGAGGGGGAAAGAAGAACACCATGCAAATAGCCTGATTATATCGGGCGAGGGAGGGGCCGTGGGTGCGCAGGTATAATGCGCGGCTTTCCCCGTTTTTGTGATCCCGTCATGAGTCTCAACAAGGTCAGTTCCGGCCGCAACCTGCCCGACGATTTCAATGTCGTCATCGAAATCCCTGCCCATGGCGAGCCCATCAAGTATGAAGTGGACAAGGAATCCGGCGCCATGTTCGTCGACCGCTTCATGTCCACCGCCATGCATTACCCCTGCAACTATGGCTATATTCCCCACACCCTGTCGGAAGATGGCGATCCGGTCGACGTGCTGGTGATTACCCCGATTCCGCTGATTACCGGCGTGGTTGTGCGTTGCCGCCCCGTTGGCATGCTGAAAATGACTGATGAAGCCGGCGTGGATGCCAAACTGCTGGCGGTGCCGGTCGACAAGTTGTGCGGCCTGTACCGGGGCGTCAACAAGCCCGAAGACATGCAGCCATTGCTGCTGGCGCAGATTTCCCACTTCTTCGAGCATTACAAAGACCTCGAACCCGGCAAATGGGTCAAGGTTGAAGGCTGGGTGGGGGTGGACGATGCGCGTGCCGAAATTCTGGCCGGCGTGGAACGCTATCGCAACGCGGCGGACAAACCGGCTTTCTAAACATGAAAGTCTGCATTCTTTCCGACTCCCACGATAACCGCCGCCTGTTGGGAGCGGCGGTTGAGCACGCCAAGGCACACGGAGCCGAAGCCGTGCTGCACTGCGGCGATGTGGTTGCACCGACCACGCTGCGCGTGTTGCAGAAATACGAATTGCCGGTACATGTCATCCACGGCAACAACACCGGCGACCTCTACAACATGAGCCGGCTGGCGGCCGAGCCCAATAGCGTGATCCGCTACCACGGGCAGGATGCGGCGCTTACCCTGGCCGACCGCAGCCTGTTCCTGGTGCACTACCCGCATTATGCGCAGGCGCTTGCCTGCACCGGCGATTACGATCTGGTGTGCTGCGGCCATGACCATAAATCCAGCATCACCCAGGTGGCAACCGTCAAAGGCGGCCAAACCTGGCTGATCAATCCTGGAACCGTTGGCGGCGTCGGCGCGCTACCCACTTACATCATGGCCGATTTGGGCAGCATGCAGTTTGAGATAGTCACGATTGAAGCAGCGGCGGCTTCGGTGCTTCCCCCTGTGACCCCGCATGTTTAGTGGTGGTGGTTAGAGAAGGGCTGAACAAAAGCTGGTTTGGTGTGTGGTTCGACAAGCTCACCACGAACGAAATCAACCGCTTGCCCTTCTGTCGAAGAAGCCAGGCCGAAGCATCCCACCCGCCATCAGCCGTTCGCCCTGAGCCTGTCGAAGGGCTGCCCTTCGACAGGCTCAGGGCGAACGATGCGAAGTAGCACGCGTAAACTGAACAATATTGGGTTCAGTCTTCCCCCAAACAACCACCTCTCCCCATCATCCCCCCGCGTTGCCAAAAGTCCATAAATGGACTATGTTTGCATTATCAGTGCAGAACGACACTGTCGTGGAGGCCAGATGCCAAACACCGCTCAAGCCATCAAAACGCAGAACAAACCCGGCAGTCGTGAAATATCGGCTGCCGGTTTGCGCGCATTCTTCAACATCGCGCGCGACTGGGGGCTCAACACCGACGAGCAGATGGTGCTGCTGGGCGGACCGGGCCGTTCAACCTTTTTCAAATGGAAATCCGCACCCAGCACTGCCGACCTCAAGCGTGACACCCTTGAGCGTTTGTCCTACCTGCTGGGCATTTACAAGGCGCTGCAGATCCTGTTGCCGGCCAGCACTTCGGCCGATGCCTGGGTGAAAAAGCCCAACACCGCGCCGCTGTTTGGCGGCAAAAGCGCACTCGACCGCATGCTCGGCGGCAACGTCGCCGACCTGTTGGCCGTGCGCCAGTATCTGGATGCACGCCGCGGCGGCTGGGCATAGGCAATGAAACCGCCGTTCGTCCTGTGCACTTCGTCTTCGCACAGGATAGGCCCGTCGAAGGACTAGTTCATAGATGAACCATCCTCAACTTGCCGTTCGTCCTGAGCCAGCGGAAGGGTCGCCGCTCAGCGGCGGGGAACCCACCGGCGTACCCCTTGCGGGTGCTGTCGAAGGACTAGCTCACCAATGACCTATCCCACCCGAACGCTGAAATGGAACCCGGCCTGGCGTGTCATCCCCAGCCGCTTTCCCTCCGTGGGCCTGTTCGAGCGCGTCGCCAGCCCCGAGGACTTCGACGCGCTCTATGCGCTGGAAGCCATGACCAACGTCCGCATCCGCGACGAAGTCGGCGAGATCAGCCTGGTCCCGTCGGATGAGCGGCTGTTTGGCCCCGGCAGCACCTGCATCATGGCCGCCTTCACTCACCTTAACCCGCAGGGCAGCCGCTTCAGCGACGGCAGCTACGGCGTGTTTTATTGCACCTGCAAGCGCGACACCGCCATCGCCGAAACCCAATACCACTCGGCCCGGTTCATGGCCGCCACCGCCGAGCCGCCCATGCGATTGCAAGTGCGCCTCTACACCGTAGCCGCCAACGGCAAAGTCACCGACCTGCGCCAGGCTAGCCAGGCCGAGCCCCGCATCGTTGACTCCAACGACTACACCTACCCACAATCGATCGGCCGCACCCTCCGGGCAGAAGGTGTGTACGGCATGCTGTATCCATCGGTACGCCACCCCGGCGGCGAATGCCTGGCCGCCTTGCGCACCGGGCTATTGAAAAACTGCGCCCACGCCGCCTACCTGGAATACCACTGGAACGGACAGGGCATCGATGCGGTGTTTGAGGTGAATCAGGTAGTGTGAGGGTGGGGCGTGGCTGAGGCACGGTGCCCGGAAAATTGCCGGAAGAGGGGGGGATGTGAGCGCGCCGCGTTACGGCGCGCTCCGGAACAATAGTTTATTGCGGCACCACCCGCGCGGCTTCGCCGCTGCCCTCGACTCTCACTTTCATCCCGCTCGCGAGTCGGGCATCCACGGGCTGCACGATGGTGACCTCGCCGCCCGTGCTCATAGTTACCGTCACGCGCTGCGCGTCCTTTTTCTTCATCTTGCTTTCGACCGCAGTGCCCGCGACTGCGCCCGCCGCCGCACCCAGCACCGTGCCCAGGGTGGAGCCGCTGCCCTTGCCGATCTGCGAGCCGAGCAGGCCGCCGGCCACTGCGCCGACCGCGGTGCCCACGCCAAGTTTGTAGTTCTCATCCACCTGGACGATCTCCAGCGCCGCGATCTTGCCGCTGCGCTCGCCCTGGCTCGCCACGGAACCCGCAGTGTCACCATATGTTGGGCCGCCCCCCAGCTGGGGCATGTCGGAACAGCCGCCTGCCACCATCGCAAACAGGACTGCCGGTACAAGCACGCGTGTCATCATTTTCGTCCCCTCGATTCAGTGTGGAGCCACGTCCCGGCAAACCATTTACCGGCCAAGCCCCATCTATCCAATCTAGACACTGGGCTGCCCGGCCGCAAGCGCGCTTGAGAAACGCACTGCGAAGCCAGATGGGTTCGGGCGCGCAGGAAAGCGTCTACAAAGAAAGAGAGCGCTCAAGCAGGCGCAGGCGAATTCAAATCCGGCTGCAGCGGGTGTGTCGCCGCCAGGCAGACTGAACAAGCCGCCGTGACAACCAAGTTGATCATCTCCAGGAACCCGCAGAGCTATGCGAAAATCCCCCACATAACAAACAAGGGGGGTGTTTTGGTTCCACAACCAGAACGGCAAGCAAGGAGCAATATCGATGTGCTGCTAGAGGCGGCAGGCTGGCGCGCCTGCGATGCCGCTGCGGCTAACATCCATAACCAGCGGGAAATGTGGCCGTGACGTCGAGAGCTTGGTACGGCGCATCCATTTCTGAATTCATCGAAAGCCAACCCGATGTCATCGTCGGGCGACTTGCAACCAACAATCAATTTGCTTTGCTACCTACACAGAAGGAAGCATGGCTTGCACAAATCAGTCTTCTGCAAGCACGCCTTGTCGGCTTAACGGGCTCTTTGTTTCTGGAATTTAATATTCCGCGCATGGGACGGCGGATTGATGTGGTGTTGTTGATTGGTCCAGTTGTCTTTGTCATCGAATTTAAGGTTGGCGAGAAAACTTTTGATCGCGCAGCTGTTGATCAAGTATGGGATTACGCGCTCGACTTAAAGAACTTTCATGAAGCCAGCCATACCGTTGCGATTGTTCCAATTCTCATTGCCACTGGGGCGACAACATCAGCACCATTGAAATTGCATGCTGACGAGGACATGGTCTATCGCCCGGTTTCCGTTCATCCAGATGGCCTGCGTACGTTAATCGAACAGGCTCTACAAATAGTAGAAGGCGCGGATATCGATACACAGAGATGGCCGTGTGCATCGTATCGACCGACGCCGACTATTGTTGAAGCTGCACGCGCCCTATATTCCCAACATTCAGTCGAAGCTATCGCTCGCTACGATGCGGGCGCTCAAAACTTACGCATTACATCTCGGCGCATTGAAGAATTGGTCGATACAGCGCGGTCGCAGAAGCGCAAGCTCATTTGTTTTGTTACGGGGGTACCTGGTGCCGGCAAAACGCTAGTTGGTTTAAACGTTGCCACTAAGCGGCGAGAAGCCAATGAACCTACGCATGCCGTTTTTTTATCAGGAAATGGACCACTTGTGGCGGTACTACGTGAGGCGCTTACCCGTGATGAAGTTGCGCGTCAAAAAAGTATTGGAATCCGTAAACGCAAGGATGTAGTTGCCGAAAGCGTTAAGACGTTCATACAGAATGTCCATCACTTCCGCGATGATGCGTTGATTGATCAAGGTGCGCCAACAGAGCATGTCGCTATTTTTGATGAGGCCCAGCGCGCATGGAATTTACGGCAAACAGCCAACTTCATGCTTCGCAAGAAGAATCAACCCGGGTTTGAACATTCGGAGCCCGAGTTTTTAATTTCGTGTATGGACAGACATCGAGATTGGGCGGTTATTGTTTGCCTGGTCGGTGGCGGCCAAGAAATTAATACGGGCGAAGCAGGTATTGATGCTTGGTTGGAGGCTGTAACTTCAAAATTTCCTGATTGGCACATGCATATTTCGTCAAAACTTACCGATAGCGAGTATGCGGCGGGTAAAGCATTAGAGGCTATTCGTCAGCGGCAGAACACCCACATCGATGATGGTTTGCATCTCGCGGTTTCCATGCGGTCATTTCGTGCTGAAAACGTTTCTGAATTCGTCAAAGCACTTCTTGATTGTGAAAAACAAAAGGCGTGCGATGCCTTCCTGAAACTGTCTGCTCGCTATCCCATTGCGGTGACGCGTGACATAGGTCTCGCTAAGCAATGGGTGCGTGACCATGCCAGGGGAACAGAGCGTTTTGGTTTGATCGCTTCATCAAAAGCACAGCGCCTTAAACCGCATGCTATTGATATCCGTGTGGACGTTAATCCTGTTCATTGGTTTCTCAATGAGAAAGAGGACACGCGCTCAAGCTATTACTTAGAAGATGCAGCGACCGAATTTCAGGTTCAAGGGTTAGAGCTTGATTGGGCTTGCGTGACTTGGGATGGCGATTTGCGTTTCACAGGAACAGACTGGAGTTTCCATGACTTCCGCGGGACCAAGTGGTGCAATATCGCGAACACTGACAATCAACGCTACCTTCGCAATGCTTACCGAGTAATACTCACCCGTGCTCGCCAAGGAATGGTTCTTTTTGTCCCGCCCGGTGATCCCAATGACCCGACGCGGTCACCTAGGTTTTATGACAGCACGTTCCAATACCTTACAGGGCTGGGCATCCCAACACTTTCCTAGGAATAATTGGGTAGCTTCGGATTGTATTTCGAAGCAGGCTTGCTTCTGACACATTGGGTCATTAAAACGATGCTGGCCCGTTAACCAGTTAATTGAAGGGTTTCCGTTTGGTACTAATCAGTTTCGCGAGATTTTGGCCGATATAAGCCCAGAAGAAACTATCAAAGCCTAGTTGACAAGATTAAGGCAAAGCCCAATGGCCACTTTAATTCCAAGCTATTCCACCTGCGCTTCGCGCATGACCCCGGGCGAACGTCGCTTTGCCCAGCGGCTGGAAGCAAAACTCGAAGACGACTATCTATGCTGGTTTGATGTGCCGATTGGGCAGTCGATGCGGCATCCGGATTTTGTCGTGCTGCATCCCAAACGGGGATTGCTGATTTTGGAGGTAAAGGACTGGAAGCTGGATACGATCCAATCCATCACTAAATCAGACGTTTCTTTGCTAACCCCCAAGGGATTGGTGCATGTGCCTAATCCGCTGGAGCAGGCTCGCCAATACGCCCATGCCGTGGTCAATGTTCTGGATAAGGACCCCCAACTGGTTTTTAGCAGTGGTCGCATGCAGGGCAAGCTGCAGTTCCCATGGGCATACGGAGTGGTGCTTACCAATATCAGCCGCAAGCAGTTTGAAAGCACCGACTTGGGCGATGTGCTGGAATCCCACCGGGTGATTTGCCAGGACGAGATGATTGAGTCGGTGGAGATGGAAGCCTTTCAGAAACGGCTGTGGGATATGTTCACCGTGGGCGGCTACGGCAAACTGGGTTTGCCGCAAATCGACCGGGTGCGCTGGCATATGTTTCCTGAAATCCGCCTGCCGGGTAAACAGGGTGGCTTGTTTGACGAGGTTGAAGCGGAATCTGCCGAGCTGCCCGATATTTTGCGGGTGATGGATTTGCAGCAAGAGCAGCTTGCTCGCAGCATGGGCGAAGGTCACCGCGTGATTCACGGCGTGGCAGGCTCTGGCAAAACACTGATCCTGGGCTACCGGGCAGAATATTTGGCCAAGGTTTCCACCAAGCCCATTTTGATTCTTTGTTACAACAAGGCATTGGCCAAACGCCTGGAACACTGGATGCAGGAGAAGGGCGTGGCCGATAAGGTCATCGTGCAGAACTTTCATGCATGGTGTCACCGCCAATTAACCGCTTATAACGCGGGCTTGCCAGAAGGCAATGCCAAACGGGATGGCTATTGGGATGATATGGTGGACAAGGTCATCCGTGGGGTGGATAGCAAACTGATTCCATCCGGGCAATACGAAGCGGTATTGATTGACGAAGGCCATGATTTTCGCCCGGAATGGTTCAAGCTTGTGGTCCAAATGGTGGACCCACACACCAATTCGCTGCTGGTGCTATACGACGATGCACAGTCAATTTACGACCATGGTGAAAAACGCGACTTCAGCTTTAAGAGTGTGGGCGTGCAGGCGCAGGGGCGGACGACGATCCTCAAAATTAACTACCGCAACACACAGGAAATTCTGGAATTTGCAGCCCGGTTTGCCAAAGAGCTGCTTACCCCAACAGAAGCGGACGAAGATAATGTTCCACGTCTACTGCCAATTTCTGGCGGCCACCATGGGCCTAAACCGTTGCTGATCAAGTTGCCATCATTGAAGGATGAGGCGAAATACATTGTGGAGCAGTTCAAGACGGCCCACATGGATGGCACGGCGTGGAAAGACATGGCCATCCTGTATCGAAACTGGAACCCCGTTGGCAAGCTGATCAATGATGCGTTCGCTGCCGCGGGCATCCCAATCACAATCCACAAAAAGATTGAGTTCGGCAACAAGCAAGACACGGTCAAGCTGATCACTTATCACAGCAGTAAGGGGCTGGAGTTCCCGCTGGTGGCGATTCCCGGTGTATGCATTCAGACTGGTGACGACATCGCAATTGAAGACGAAGCACGTTTGCTTTATGTGGCGATGACGCGTGCAACCAGAGAGCTGCTTGTTCTTGATAGCTCACCGGCATGAACCACCCGGCGTTTCACTGGTGTCGCTTTCGAACTTGGTGGCTCTACGGACCAAGAGGAAGAGGCCAGCATGCCTGAAACACTTTTTTCAAGCACCGAAGGCCGGTTGCTGGGGTTGGGCCTGGCGCTCACTGGCCTGATGCTGCTGGCGTTTGGGATCGGGTGGCAGCTGTTTCCTGACAGCGTGTTCACCTATGCGGCCATGACCGGGCTGAACCTGATCATCGGCCGGGCCGCGGGGATGTCTTTCGGCTATGCAAGTGGTTTGGATCATGCCCAGGTGATTCCACTCAATATGCTGGTTGAGACGATCCAGGTGTTGGTGGTGTACCCGCTGTTTGCGCTGAGCTGGCGGCAGCTGATCAAGCTGCGCACTCTGCAGCCTTTTATCACCCGCATGCATCGCGCGGCCGAGTTCCGGGGCGGCGCGGTGCGCAAGTTCGGCATTATCGGCCTGTTTGTTTTTGTGTTTGTTCCGTTCTGGATGACCGGCCCGGTGGTGGGGGCGATCATTGGATTTTTGATCGGCTTGCGCGCCTGGGTCAACGTGGCGGTTGTGCTGGGTTCAACCTATGTCGCCATTGGCGTGTGGGGCTTGCTGCTGAATGAGCTCAACGCCTGGGCGGCAACCGTCAACCAGTTTGCACCCTATGCGTTGTTTCTTGCGATTGTGCTGATTGCTGTTGTGATCCATCTGCTGAGCCGGCGGCGTGTGCGGCCAGCTTGACGCGAGCCTGACTGGGTACGCGCCGTTCCATGCGTAGCGCAGCTTGTGTGTGGTTTGCGAGGTGCTTGTAGTTTGTTGACTATCAAGCATATTCTTTCTATATTCGCTATTCGAGAATAGCGAATAAGACCATGCCAAAAGTTAAATCCAATCCGCAGGTTGTGCTGCGCCCCCAGGATCTGGTGGTTTTGTTGCGCCTGTCGAGGGAGGCGGGGACGGCACCGACCTATGCAGCTCTGGCGGCTGAGTTGGGCCTGACGGCTTCGGAAATCCACGCGGGGGTGGAGCGGGCGGTGCAGGCCCAATTGGCGCGCAAGGATGCGGCCGGCAAGGCCTCGGTGGTGCGCGAGACACTGCGCCAGTTTGTGCTGAACGGGGCGCGCTATGCTTTTCCCGCTACCCGTGGCGGCATGTCGCGAGGGATGCCAACGGGTTACGCGGCAGCACCGCTGGCCGACAAGATCGTGCAGCCCAATGAGCCTGCACCTGTGTGGCCGCACAAAAACGGCACGGTGCGCGGCGAGGCGTTTTATCCGCTTTACCCCACGGTGCCCGATGCGGCGGGCCGCAATCCTGCGCTGTACGAATTGTTGGTGTTGTTTGATGTGGTGCGCGGTGGCAGCCCACGAGAACGGGCCTTGGCATTGCCATTGCTGGATGAGCGGCTGGCGGGATGAATCCCAACGACATCAATGCGCTGATGCTTGAATCGGTGTAGTTTCTAGCCCCGTTTTTGGAGTCGCTTAATCCCAACAATGAGACTCAAGTACTTGATGGAGCAGCCGGTGATGAACTGACTGGAAGCATGATGAATTTCGAATCGACCCCGTTGAATGATGAAGAACTCGATTGGCTTGACCAATTTTTGCTTGATCGTATTGATGACGATACCGACACGGAAGGCAAGAACGAGGGGGTATTGGATGTCTCGGAGATGGATGGTTTGCTGACCGCTCTGGTCAGCGGACCTGTGGTGGTCCATCCCTCGCGCTGGTTGCCCGTGGTGTGGGGTGATTTCGAGCCCGAGTGGAAGAACGTAAAAGAGTTTGAGGCTGTTTTGACGTTGCTGATTCGGCATATGAACGGTATCGCGGCCGCGTTGATGACGCAGCCGGAAGATTTTGAGCCGCTGTTTCTGGAGCGCGTTGTAGAGGGCAAGACCTACGCCATTGTTGATGAGTGGTGCGAGGGCTATGTGCAGGGGGTGAACTTGACGGCAGACCTGTGGGGAGCAGGGGGCTTGGAGATGGAGGTTTTGCTCATGCCCATTCGTGCGTTTACGAGCGAGACGGACTGGCGGGCACACGAACTGTCTGATGTCGAAATTGAAAATCTTCACGACGCCATTACACACAATGTGCGCGAGATCCATGCCTACTGGCTGGCGCGTCGCGAGGCTGATGCGCCTTCTTCCGCGCCGGTTCGTCGTACCGAGCCCAGTGTTGGACGCAACGACCCTTGCCCCTGCGGAAGCGGCAAGAAATTCAAGAAATGCTGCCTGCACTAAGGAAATACTGAGCAAGTCCTTCGACAGGCTCAGGGCGAACGGCAAGTAATTGATTTCGTTCGCGGTGAGCCCTTCGGTGTTACTCAGGACAGGCTTGTCGAACTACACAGCCAACCAACTTGTTCAGCGCTTCCCTAAACCCGCCAAACGGGTCAGTCGGCCACACAGAATTGTCAGCCGTTAACAGCCAACTAACGGGGTTAGCTTCAAATTTCTTCAGGAAAAGCTGTTGCATAATGACTATGTGTTGCTGCCCAGGCTGGCTGGAACTGGATCACGTTTGCCATAAAACGGGATCAGCGCATGCTACGCAGGCTTACCCCGCAAGATACTTGACACCAATGCCGAGCAGCACCAGTGCCAGCAAGATGCGCAACCAGCTTTCCTTGAAGTAACGGCTGATCCGCGGGCCAAGCCAGGCCCCCACCATGGAGCCTGCCAGCATCGGAATCAGCAGTTTCCAGTCCAGTTGCACGCCCATGGCCACATAGTTGACGATCGATGCTGACGAACTGATGAATATGGCCAATGCCGCTGTACCAGCCACCACAAACATCGGCAGGCGCAGCGCCATTGCCATGAAAGGAACCAGCAGGAACCCACCGCCGACACCCAGTGCCGAAGCGATCGCGGCAATCATGAATCCGGCTGCAAATGCCAGGGGTGGGGCGTAGCGAAACACTTCACCGCCAAATTCAAACTCGATGCTTCGCCATGACCAGAACCGGTGTTGAACACCGAGCGTGCAGGGTTGTTCGTCTTGCAGCACCAGGCCTTCGAAGGCTGCTGCGGCTCGAACTGACGCGCCTGAGGCGCGTGCTTGCGGGCGCAACGACCATGTCAGTTGTGCAGCAATAAACAGCACCAGAATGGCGAAAACAGGCTTGAAGTCGGAAAGATCGGCCAGGTAGTGCATGGACAAGCGACTACCCACCAACGCGCCGAGCAAGCCTCCCGTGGCCAGAATCACGGCCAATCCGAGTACCACGCGGCATTGGCGCAGGTAATTGGGCACGGCCACCAGCGGTGTCGCCAGCGTCAGCACTTGTGCCATGGGCTTGACCTGATTGGCATCGCTTAGGCTCAATACCGATATCAGCCCGAATGAAGCCAGGATGCCGCCCGCCGCGCCTACCAGCGAAAACACCAGCCCGACTAATCCGCCCCAGGCAAACGGCAGCAATGCATCCGGCCAGAGTGTCGCTAACTCAATTGGCATAGCGGTTTTCCGGATTCCGTGATGAAGAACAGGCTGATCTTGCTGTGTTCAATACACGTCACCCCGCTAGAAATACCCCGTTACGATGGGGGGCCACCCTCGTGAAAAGCGGTGACTCAGAAAATATCGTCAGGCAAATCGTTGTGTGTGCCGTCGCAGAATGGCTTGTACTTGGTGTGTTTGCAGTTGCATAGCCACACCGTGGCTTTTTCCTTGATGACGAACGATACCGGTTCCAGCCCGGTGCCTTCGTGCGAGCCGTCGCAGAATGGCTGTGTCATCGAGCGGCCGCACGAACACCACCAGTATTCGCCCGGTTCGAGTTCGAGTTCGGCAGGATTTTTTTCGTAGACAACAGGATCGGACATGGCTGGCTCCAGCGATAAAACAGCCATTCTAGTCGCATCGGTGCATTTGAAATCCGTATGGTTTGTGGGGCAATTGGGCCGCCACGTGATTCGCGGCGAGCCGTTTGTTGATTAAAAGTCGGGTTTGAAGGCGTTGATCAACAAGAAGGGGGAGCTCATTTCCCTTGTACCCGTTAAATACACATGGTGATTCAGGTCACGTCATGCTTATGGATTGGGATGGGTTATGGCCCTATCTTCCCATCCAATAAATGATTTGCCTCGGCAGGCATTGCTTTGTCTCGCAATAAGTATCTGTGCGACGCGCTCCAAGGCGGCATGTCCTACACTGGGCAATGCGGTCTTCACCGCGCGCGGTCTCGACGCGCTCATCCACGCTTATAGATCCGACTGCCAAGGGAGCCCAATGTCTGAACCGACCGAAGAACGCACGTCGCCCTGGCGTGTCCAGATCAACCCGCCGGTTTTTATCCTGTCGGGCGTTTTTACCTTGGCGTTCGTCGGGCTCGCGGTACTCTATCCCAACGCCGCAGAGGGACTCTTCACGGATACGCGGGACTGGATCACGCATTCGGCAGGCTGGTTCTATATGCTCAGCGTGACAGGCTTTCTGGTGTTTGTGGTGGCGCTGGCGGTATCGGATTATGGGCGCATCAAGCTTGGCCCCGACCACAGCCAACCCGATTACAGTTACCTGTCCTGGTTTGCCATGCTGTTTTCGGCGGGCATGGGCATCGGCCTGATGTTTTTTGGCGTAGCCGAACCGGTCATGCATTATGTCAGTCCGCCGGTCGGCGCCGGCGAGACGGTCGAGGCGGCGCGCAATGCCATGCGCATCACCCTGTTCCATTGGGGCGTGCACGCCTGGGCGATTTACGCGGTGGTGGCCTTGTCGCTCGCCTATTTCGCCTACCGACACAATCTCCCGCTGAAAATCCGCTCGGCATTCTATCCGCTCATTGGCGAGCGGATTTACGGTCCGATCGGACATGCGGTGGACATCTTTGCCGTACTTGGCACCTTGTTTGGCGTGGCGACGTCGCTCGGCTTCGGCGTGATGCAGGTGAACGCGGGCCTGAATTATCTGTTCGATGTGCCCGCCACTGTCGGCGTCCAGATCATCCTGATCGCGGTGATCACGTCGATTGCGACGCTATCGGTGGTGCTGGGCCTGGACGCCGGCATCCGTCGCATCTCGGTGCTCAATGTCGTGCTCGCGGTGCTGCTGCTGCTCTTCGTCCTGGTGACCGGGCCGTCGGTGTTTCTGCTGCAGACGCTGGTCCAGAATACCGGCACGTATCTGTCGAACCTGTTCAGCATGACCTTCAACCTGTATGCCTACGAACCGACCACCTGGATCGGCGGCTGGACCTTGTTCTACTGGGGCTGGTGGATCGCGTGGTCACCCTTCGTCGGCATGTTCATCGCGCGTGTGTCGCGCGGCCGGACCATCCGCGAATTCGTCGTCGGCGTGTTGCTCGTGCCGGTGGGATTCACCTTCATGTGGCTGACGTTCTTCGGTGACACCGCGCTCCACATGATCATGATCCAGCACATTGGCGAACTCGCCGACGCAGTGGCGGCGGATACCTCGGTTGCCCTGTTCAAGTTCCTCGAGCACCTGCCGTTTTCCGGCATCACCTCGCTGCTGGCGACGCTGCTGGTCGTCACATTTTTCGTGACCTCGTCGGACTCGGGTTCGCTGGTGGTCGACATGCTGACCTCCAGTGGGGAAGAGGAATCGCCGGTGTGGCAGCGCGTGTTCTGGGCGGTGATTGAAGGCGTGGTCGCTGCCGCGCTGTTGCTTGCCGGAGGGTTGCAGGCATTGCAGGCCGCGACGCTCGCCAGCGCACTGCCGTTTACGGTGGTCATCATCCTGATGTGCTGGGGGCTCATCAGGGCGTTGCGCATCGAGTCGGTCAAGCGCCTGAGTCTGCGCCGGGCGGGGGTGGCATCGAGAGGGTCACAGCCAGCCCAGAGTTGGCAAAGTCGCTTGCACGATGTGATCCACCAGCCGAGTCGCACCGAGGTTGACCGCTTCGTCCAGGTGGTGGTCAAACCGGCTCTGGACGAGGTCGTCGGCGAGTTGAAACGGCAGGGCATGGACGCGCGCACGGGCGAAGACGAACACGGTCGAGCCTGGATCGAGGTCGGCCACGGCGACGAGATCGATTTTTTCTATTCGATCCATCCACGACCCTACGAGCCCCCATCGTTCGTGTTGCGCGACACCCGGTCTCGCCGCCTCGAGGAGCTGAAGTATTACCGTGCAGAGGTCCATCTGCGCGAAGGCGGACAGGACTACGACATCATGGGATGGAGTGCCGACGAAGTGATCCACGATGTCCTCGATCAGTACGAAAGGCACATGCACTTTTTGCAGGCGGTCCGATGAGCGGCCCGGGCAGATCGTCACTTCAGGGAGGATCAATGCAGACATCCACGACACGGTTTGTTTATCTGCGCGACGCCCTGTTATCCGCGCTATTGGCCAGCGTTGCTCTGGCAGACGGCGCCTGGGCAGTCGATTTCGACAACGGTTTTCGGCTCGGTGGCGCGTTGCGCTACAACTACGCCTACAAGGACTGGGATCCCAAATACAATGACACGGGCCTGATCGATTTCGATACCGCACGCATCGATGCAGGCTATGACAGCGGGCCGTGGCTGGCATCCGCTCAGTACCGCTATTACCGTTATCGCGGCGGCGCCGATACCCATTTCCTGCATCACGCGTGGGTGGGATATCGGTTTAATGACGACACGCAACTGCATGTCGGGTTGAATCCGATTCCTTTCGGCATCACACCGTTCGCCTCGCATAATTACTTTTTCTCGATGGCGTATTACGTCGGTTTGGAAGACAGCTATAACCTGGGCGGCAAATTGATTCATCGCACCGGGCCGTGGGATCTGCAACTGGCTTACTACGTCCGCGACGGTGGGCATTGGAACGGCGACAGCGAAAGCAGCGCCCGTTACACCTTTAACGTCGTCGAGAATGGCGCCGTGCGCAACAGCGAACGCGATACTGTGGTGGGTCGGGCGGCCTATACCTTCGGCAAGGACACACAGCAATCCAGCGAGATTGGCGTGTCGCTGCTGTCCGGGCGCCTGCCGAACGCAAGCACCGGCCGCGATGGGTCTCGCCGTGCGGGTGCGGTGCACTACAAGGGTGATTACGGACCGTGGGGCGTCATGTTGCAGGCGACGCGCTACATGAACAGCGTTGAGAACCCGCCGGGCCAGGACCGCAGCGTGGTGATCATGGGTGCGTACGACTTCCCCTATGCGGTGGCGGCGCGCGCCAATTTGTATACCGCCAACCTGAGTTATCGCGTCGGCGAATGGGGTGCGTTACGCGACATCACTCTTTATGCTGACTACAGCACGCTCTCCAAGGATGCTGCCGGATTTCGTGACAGCCAGCAACAGGTGTATGGCGTGTCCTTTACGCCGATCGACAAGGTGTTTGTCTATGTCGATTACTTGCGGGGCCGCCAGCATCCGTATATCGGTCCCAACTTCAGCACGGGTCTGGCCGCGGGCGGGGTCGACGATTCCTGGCATGACCGCGTCAACGTCAACGTGGGCGTGTATTTCTGATTCGCTACGCCAGTTGCGTTCACGAAGCAGTCAGCGGTTTTCATGCGAGGCTGCGACCTCTTCGTCCGGCGTATCGGCCAGCAGCACCAGGGCTTCGGGCGACGTCCGCACCATCAGGGTGAACGGCGCATGGTCCTCCATCGCCGTCGGCGGCGCCTGCCGGATGCGCAGCAGCACGAACGTCGCCAACAACAACAGCGTGACCGCGTAATACACCTGCAGACTGCTCGGCCCGAAGCCCGCAATCAACAGCCCCACGGCCGCAGGGCCCACCGCGGCGCCGATGCCATGCAGCAACAGCAGACCGCTAGTACCTTCCAGGCTTTCCTCTGGGCGGAGGTGGTCGTTCAAGTGAGCGACGCTGATCGAATAAACGCTGAAGGCGAGTCCGCCGAACAGGAAGCTTGAGACCATGAGGCCAGCCATCGATCCTGGCGCCGCCGCCATTGAGATCAGCGCGAACATCGACGCCGCTGCCGCGACCAGCGCCAGCACCCGCCGCCGATCAACCCGGTCGGACCAGTGTCCAATCGGCCATTGCAGGGCGGCACCCCCCAGTATCGTGGCCGACATGAAACTCGCGATCCCCGCGGTGTCTAGTCCTACGCGCTGCGCGAACACGGGCCCCATGCCCCAGAACGCGCCGATCACCAGTCCCGACGCGAGCGCGCCGGCGACTGCGGCCGGTGACGTGGCATAGAGAAATCGCAAACTGAGGCGGGGTGTCTTGACCGGTAGCGGCTGGGCGATGCTGGTGAATGCGATGGGCACGAGTCCCAGCGACAGCAGAATGGACGCAATTCCGAACAAGGTGAAACCCGACGGGTCGGCCCAGGTGATGAGTACCTGCCCGAACGCGAGTGCGAGCAGTGTGACGGCCATGTAGGCTGCAAACACCTGTCCGCGCCGTGCATTCGGCGTTTGTGCGTTGAGCCAGCTTTCGATGACGGTGTAGATCCCCACGAGACACGCGCCGGTAATCATGCGCAGGATCAACCAGGCCGCCGGCTCGATCACGAGGACATGCAGGATCGCCGTGGTGGCGGCGATAGTGGCGAACATGGCGAATGCGCGGATATGTCCGACACGCCGGATCAGCCCCGGGCAAAAGAACGTGCCGGCGAAAAAGCCCACGAAGTAGGCCGACATCACCAGCCCGATCACGGTATCCGAGAATCCGGCCAGGCCCGCGCGCAGGGCGAGCAGGGTGCCGAACAGCCCGCTGCCGATGAGCAGGATGCCCATACCGGTCAGCAAGGAAACAATGGGAAATAACGTGGACAGCATGTGCGGTGTGCGCGGGAGAAACGACTTCCACTATCGACCATATCGTGGGATTGATCAAACAGGGCGCCCGGACGACAGTTGCGCCTTGCTTGGGCTAGTCATGGCGCGTCCCGTTCAGTTTCCGGTGGCGCTGACTTTAATTATGGAATTGTGGCGAAAGCCGGAATAGTGGTCGGGGCGAGAGGATTCGAACCTCCGACTCCTGCGTCCCGAACGCAGTACTCTACCAGGCTGAGCTACGCCCCGAGGCAGATGGTGAGATCAGTAATGTACTGAAACTCAGTTTGATGAACTAACGGGAGTTTTAAAACTGTGTGATTGTTTTAAAACAGTGCGGTTAAAAACTTCGGTCAACCGCGAAAGCCGCTAATTGTAGCAAAGCTGATTTGGAATTTGAATCAGGCAAGCAAGAAATAGCTGCATTGGCGGTTTGTGCTTCGCGTTGTGCGGCCTCGCGCGTGTACTGCAGGGCACGTGTGTCCTTGATAGCGGCGAGCACGCTCTGGAATTCGGTGAGACCGCCGTGTTCTATGGCCTGACGGATGCTGGAGGTCTGTTCTGCCGTACCATGCTTCATGGCATAGAGTAGTGGCAGGGTGGGCTTGCCTTCGGCGAGGTCGTCGCCGATGTTTTTTCCGGTTTTGAGAAAGTCGCCTGAGTAATCGAGCACGTCGTCGATCAATTGGAATGCGGTACCGAGGTGCATGCCATAGCGTGCCAGTGCGTCTTTCTCCTCTTCAGTACCGCCGCCAATGACGGCGCCAAGCTGGCCCGCGGCTTCGAACAGCTTGGCGGTTTTGTAGTGAATGACGCGCAGATAGTTCTCTTCGTCGATGTCGGGGTCGTGGCAGTTGAGCAACTGCAGCACTTCGCCTTCGGCGAGGGTGTTGGTGGCGTCGGACAGGATGCGCATGACTTCCATGTTGTCGACTGCCACCATCATCTGGAAGGCGCGCGAATGGAGGAAGTCTCCGACCAGCACGCTGGCGGCGTTGCCGAACAAGGCGTTGGCGGTTTCGCGGCCGCGCCGCAGTTCCGATTCGTCGACCACGTCGTCGTGCAGCAGGGTGGCGGTGTGGATGAATTCAATCACCGCAGCAAGCTCATGATGCGCGCGTCCCGAATAGTTGAAGCAGCCTGCCGACAGTAGCACCAGCGCGGGACGCAGTCGTTTGCCGCCGCTGTTGATGATGTATTCGGAAACCTGGCGAATGAGCACCACGTCGGAATACAGACTTTGGCGAATGACTTGATCGACGGCATGCATGTCGTCGGCCAGATAGGATTGAAGGCTCTCCAGAGACACGATTCAGGCTGGTTATTGGCTAAGCCCACAATGGTAGCAGCCCTGCGGCAGTTTTTCACGGCCGCGCATATCTTCAAATGACCTGCCGAATGGTTTGACTTGTGTCGAGGAGACCGTTACAATCTCGCGCTTTCCTGGGTTCGTATTGGTTGGAGACCCCCATGTACGCAGTCATCAAAACCGGCGGCAAGCAATATCGCGTGTGCGCCGGTGACAAACTTAAAATTGAAAAGCTGGACGGCGAGATCGGCAGCGAGATCACCTTTGATCAGGTATTGATGGTAGGCGATGGTGCCGACATCAAGATGGGCGCGCCCATGTTGCGAGGCGCCACGGTTACAGCCACTGTGCTGAACCAGGCTCGCGGCGACAAGATCAAGATTTTCAAAATGCGCCGTCGCAAGCATTATCGCAAGAGCCAGGGCCATCGGCAGCACTTCACTGAAGTGCAAATCGGCGGCATTACTGCATAAGGAGCACATAATATGGCACACAAGAAAGCAGGCGGTAGTTCACGTAACGGTCGCGATTCGGAATCGAAACGTCTGGGCGTCAAGCGCTACGGCGGTGAACTGGTTCTGGCTGGCAACATCATCGTGCGTCAGCGCGGTACCCAGTTCCATCCTGGCGACAACGTTGGCATCGGCAAGGATCACACCTTGTTTGCCAAGACTGAAGGCACGGTCAAATTCGAGGTCAAGGGTGCTGCCCGCCGCAGAATGGTTCGCATCGAGCCGGTCGCAGCCTGAATTGATTTGAACTAGGTTCAGCTCGACAGCCAGAAAGCCCTGTCCCCGGATGGGGCTTTTTTGTTTGTGCGGGATTAATTAGGTTGGGTCCAATATGAAATTTATCGACGAAGCGAAAATTGAAGTGCTGGCTGGCAAAGGCGGCGACGGCAGTGCATCGTTTCGCCGTGAAAAATATATTCCCAAGGGTGGGCCGGATGGCGGTGATGGCGGTCGCGGCGGCAGCGTGATTGCGGTGGCTGATCGCAATATCAATACGCTGGTCGAATTTCGCTTCAAACGCATTTTCAAGGCGCAAAAAGGCGAAAATGGGCGTGGTGCACAATGCTATGGCAAGGGCGGCGAGGATTTGATCGTTCGTGTGCCCGTTGGTACGGTATTCACCGATATCAATAGCGGCGAAGTGGTGGCGGATCTGGCTGAGCACGATCAAACGATATGTCTGGCCAAAGGTGGCAAGGGCGGGCTGGGTAACCAGCACTTCAAATCGAGTACCAATCGTGCGCCCCGTCAGCACACGCTGGGTGAGCCGGGCGAGGAATGGGAACTGGCGCTGGAGTTGAAGGTGCTGGCTGATGTGGGCTTGCTGGGGATGCCCAATGCAGGAAAATCGACCTTCATACGTGCCGTGTCGGCTGCCCGCCCCAAAGTGGCTGATTACCCGTTCACCACCTTGGCGCCCAATCTGGGCGTGGTGCGGGTGGATAGCGAACGCAGTTTTGTCATTGCAGATATTCCCGGTCTGATCGAAGGCGCGGCAGAGGGCGCAGGCTTGGGCCACCAGTTTTTGCGCCATTTGCAACGCACGCGGGTATTGCTGCACTTGGTGGATATTTCGCCACGCTGGGAGGACGGTGACCCGGTGCACGAGGCGCGTGCCATTGTTGAGGAATTAAGGAAATACGACCAGGCACTGTATGAAAAGACACGCTGGCTGGTGCTGAACAAGATTGATATGGTGGACGAGGCCGAACGCAAGTCCGTGGTTGAGCAGTTTGTAAAAGACTATGACTGGCAGGGACCGGTGTTTGCGATTTCGGCGCTGGATGGATCAGGCTGCAGCACACTGACTTACGCGATCATGGATTATCTTGCCGCGCAAGTTGCGCGGCCTGCCGAGGATGAGCCCGTAGCCGGGTTGCCAACGGTTGATTAATCCTCCTGTGATTCAGTAAGCGTCATTTCATCATCGCTAACGCGTTTCCAGTCATTTTCCAGCAGCGCAACCTGGTACTTGGCCCAACGCGCAAATTCCGCCAGGCTGCAATGGCCTTTCTTGCGGCGGCAGGTGCCGGCAACGCCCTTGAAGTGAACGAGCTTTTCGCCGGTTTCGGGATCGACGCTGATATCGGCTAGCTGGCGTACGCCCCAAGTGCGGCCATAAGCGCCGTTGCTGTAGAAATAGCCTGTTTTCAATTCGTCCAGTTTCATGTCGTGATACGCCGGTAAATGTCGGTGACCTTGAGTGGTAATTGTCGTACGTCATCCAGGATGACGTAGCGTGCCGCGCCGTACATGTGCGGCAGATAATCGCGGGCGTCGCGGTCGAGGGTGATGCAGAAGGGATGAATGCCGGTGCGGCTGGCCTCCTGCAGCGCCATGCGCGTATCCTCGACGCCATAGACGCCGCGATAGACATCGAAATAATCATCCGGCCGGCCGTCGGACAGCGTGACCAGCACACGGGTCCTGGCCTCAACCTGATTCAGCAGCTTGGTCATGTGGCGCAAGGCAAAGCCCATGCGCGTGTATTCCTGTGGGCGGATGCCCGAGATGCGCGCTTTGACCTCGTCGTCGTACTGCTCGTCAAAAGTCTTGATGCGAAACAGTTCGCAGCGCTTGCGGGTGGTGCCGGAAAAACCATAGATGGCGTAACGGTCGCCCAGCAGTTCCAGGGCCTCGCACAGCAGGATCAGCGCTTCGCGTTCGGCTTCGTTGATCCAGCCCTTGGTGGAGCCGCTCATGTCGACCAGAAAAGCAACCGCGATGTTGCGTTCGGCACGGTGAGTGTGCATGAATAGCCGGTCGCTCATCTCGCTGCCATCGCGTGCGTCGGCCAGCGCTTCGATCAGGGCGTCGAGATCGATTTCATCACCTTGGGTCTGGCGTTTCTCCAGCCGGTTCTCGTCGCGCAGTGCCTCGAATTTCTTGCGTAGATGCTTGACCAGGCCGGCGTGCTTGCCGAGCGTGTCGCGGTAAAACGCATCGTAGACCGGGGTGACGGTTTTTTCCCGCATCACACACCAGTTCTTGCGGTAATGCTGACGGCCATGGTCCCACTCGGGGTACAACTCGGCGCCTTTCTCGTGATAAGTGCCTTGCCACACCGAGTCGGTGTCTTCCGGCTGGTCAAAGACAAGATTAGGGTCGTATTCGCCGTCGCCGGCCGGCGTCAGGTAGTCCGGGGGGATTTCGCCAAAATCCAGATAGACCGAGGTGAGGAGTTGCTTGACGCCATTGGGAGGTGCGATGGGGGCGTCGTCGAGCGTGATCTCGAAATCAAGCTGGCCGTTTTCGTCGTGCGGTTCCACGTTCAACTCGGGCGGCGTGTCGGGTGCGGATTGCGGATCGTCTTGATTGATTTTGTGCTCGTCCAGTAGTTCGGCCAGCTTGATGCGTAGCCGGGCCTTTTCCTTTTCCAGCCGGGCGGCACGGGCGGCGGCAATCGCATCGGGTCGTAGACAGCCCTGATCGCTCCATTGTGGGCAGTCGGTTTCTGCGTAGGCGGCATCCAGCAGGGCGAGGCTGTCAGCCAAGGTGGCCTCGTGACGGGCAAGCGCGGTTTCGAATGCGTGCCAGCCTGGGGGCAGCGCCGGATCCAGTTGCCTGCGCAAGTGTTGCATCTGCCGGTGTAGTCCCGGCAACTCGTGTGCGATACGCGCGGTCAGGCGCAGGGTTTCCAGCGCGTAAAGCCGGGTCAGGGCGCGTTCCGGGTCGCCATAGCGGGCAGCGACATCAGCATAGTCAATACGTAGAGTGCCAAAACGAGTCTGCGCCCAAAGCAGGGCAACAGTGACTTTGGCCAGTTGGAAATTGTCATCCAGGTTCGGGTGTGCAGCAATCAGTGGTGGCAACACGATGCGCTCGCCATCGGTCCAGGCGGCGTCCCCTTCTTCCAGTTTCAGGCGACGCCCGGAAAGGCCACAGACGAAGTTGCCCAGAATGGGCGCGATGTCCTCGAACAGTGCGCCGGCGGCATCATTTTGATGTTGGGCCTCGTCAAAGCTGTCGACCTGTTCCATGATCCGGAGCGCGTTCTGCAGGCCGGTACGATCGAATATGTCGCAGGTATGTACGGCCCAGGCTTCGAGCAGGCGCCGTTCCATGCGGGGCAGCAGGGCCGGGGCACGGCGGCCGAATTGCCAGGCAAGCGTGATGTGGGTGGAGGCGATGCGGCGGATCCAGCCGAGGATGAAGTCCTGTTCGTCACGTGCCAGCGCGGCGAGTTCGGCGGCGAGTTGCTCGACCTTGAAATAGGTGAATTCGGTTTCCAGCCAGACATGGAGGTCGGTCTCCATTTCGGCCGGGGTAAGCGGCGCCAACGCCATGATTAAAGCGGCGCCATTAGAAGATGGACGAGGAGAGTTCCTGGATCGCTTTCAGCATGTCGGCATCGTCGGTGACGGCCTGGGCAACGGCAGCCTTGCATGCGGTGACCGGGCTTACACCATCGGCGATCAGCTTGCCGGCATGAACCAGCAGGCGGGTGGAGGCACCTTCATCCAGTCCGCTGCCCTTGAGATTGCGCGTCATCTGAGCAAAGCGCACCAGGTTGTCGGCGATGGATTCGGAAATCCCAGACTCGGTGGCAACGATGCGGCGCTCAAGTGCGGCAGAGGGGTAATCGAATTCCAGCGCGACAAAACGCTGCCGGGTGGATTGCTTCAAGTCCTTGAGTACGCTCTGGTAGCCAGGGTTGTAGGAGATGGCGAGGCAGAATTCGGGTGTGGCCTCGACGGTCTGGCCGAGTTTTTCCATCGGCAGGGTGCGACGGTCGTCGGCCAGTGGGTGGATCACCACCATGGTGTCCTTGCGGGCTTCGACGATCTCGTCCAGATAACAGATGCCGCCACAGCGCACGGCGCGAGTGAGGGGGCCATCGACCCACACGGTTTCGCCACCCTTGACCAGATAGCGGCCGACCAGATCGGAAGCGGTGAGGTCATCGTGACACGATACCGTGATCAGCGGTCGCTTCAGTCGCCAGGCCATGTGTTCCATGAAACGCGTTTTGCCGCAGCCGGTTGGACCTTTCAGCAGGACCGGGATTTGCTGACGGTAGGCGGCTTCAAACAACTGGATTTCTTCACCGACTGCTTCGTAATACGGTTCTTTTTCGATCAGGTGGTGTGCCGGGTCAAGGGTGCGGGCATTCATGGTCTGGGTGGCTTTCGGGGTGGCGTGTCAGAAGCAGCCGGATTGCTGTTTTTGTTTTTCGAGTTCGCGGACTTCCTCGTTCCACTTGTTCATTTGTTCCAGTGTGTAGCCCTTGCGACGCGCCTGGTCCATGGCGTCGAGTTTTTTCCCGAGCTTGTCCGATAGCACGTCGCATTGCTTGGCGGACGTGTTTTGAGCTGTTTTCCTGGAGGGGCTCGTACTTTTTACAATCTGCCTGGTTTCGAGCTGAGTGGCGGCCGGCTCGGGAATCACCTTCGTGGGTGTCGATATGGCAGGTGGCGTGGGGGCGATCTGCACGCGAGGCTTGTCAGGGACGGGCGGAGGATCAATTTCCAGCGTGCGGGATTCGCGCGCATTGCGACACGGCTGGTTGCTGTAGGTGATCTTCCCTTGTGCGTCGATACACTTGTTTAGCGTGGCCTGCGCCAACACAGCAGAAGGGCACAGGGCCGACAACGCGAACAGGATGAGCACAGGGAATCGCATGAATTTAATTCTCGTTGGAGTACTTGTCATCCTCAACGGCCATTTTCTTCTGGAATTCAGCTTCCTGGTTTTGTCCAGCCTGTGCGCGCTTGCGTTCCAGCCGTTTTTCATACGCGCCCGGGTGCTGCTCGATAAAGTCTTCACCGAATAGCGCGTGCCGTAAAAAATTCAAACCAAAGTCGAGCAGGGCTTCATCGTCGGCCACCAGCAACGCCATGATTTCGACGGGTATGTTATAGGTTTCGTTGAAGCTCGGACTCATGACAAAGGCGCGGAAACGATCCATGTCGTAGCTCGCCATGAAAAACAGCTGGTTGGACACCGGCGTGGGTTTGCCAATCGCGGGGCCGGCTGACTTGCGTTTGACAATCAGCTGGCGCCAGGCGTGTGCCTTTTGGTCGTATTCGGTCACGCCTTGTTCATCGCGGTATTGCTCGATGGTTTGGGTTTTGTCTTCCAAATGGCCGAGGCAGTGCTTTTCCTTGACCATGGCGTAGGCGCTACGATCGACGTATTCGTCGGAGCGGCGCATGGTCAGCAGGGCGACTGGGTAATAACGACAGGCAGTCGGCCGATCTTCATAGACACCGCATCCTTCCGGGGTCATGAACTGGCACGCCGTGCCCTCGTCTACCGGCTTCAGCTTCACGCCGGGCATGCCATCCTTGTCCATCTCGAACGGCACTGAATATTGCTTGAGAAATTCACCTGACGGCATGTCCAGTCGTTTTTTCAGACGCAGGATATCGTAGGGCGTCAGCGGAATATCGATGTTGCTGCAGCACGCATTCCAGCATTTGACGTTGCGATGGCAACGGAACTGGAATGAGGTGTTTTCCCCCAGCATGTTGGGTTTGACCGGGCTGCCCGCAAATGGGGAATCATCGATCATGTCCTTGAAATCGTTTTCATTCATTTCTTGCTACCTTCCGGGGCACGCCCCACATTCACTAACACACAGTCGAAACCGTCGTTTCTGATTCAGGTCGCAGCCTTTCATTCAGACCGCTATTTTAATTAGAGCACTAGGGTACGCGCTTTCGATTGGATGCTAAACCTTGTTGGTCTTGCTGGTTTCTGTTGTGGAAAAAAACCGGGCGCCGTAAGGCGCCCGGAGTTTACTCGCTGACTAACGAATTAGTGAGCAGCGGGCTTGAACAGCTTGGACTTGTCGACAATATCCACGTGGGCGCGCTTGAAGCAGTTCCACTGTTTGGAGGTCTTGTCGTAGACCGAGTTCACGAAGCAATGCCAATTTTCTTCATCGACAAAGTTCTTGTCCATGCGGTAGTAGAAGCCGGGGTAACGGCTTTCCTGACGGAACTGGATGTGCTTCATGTGGGCTTCCGCCGTAAGGATACGGTGGTAGTTTTCCCAGGCGCGGAGCAGTTCGTGCAGGTCTTTTGCACGCATCTTCTCGGCGTCTTCTTTCAGCATGTTCAACTTTTCTTCCGCCACGCCCAGCATGTTGGCGTTGGTGGTGTAGTAGGTTGCAACACCGGCCACATACTCGTCCATGATCTTCTGCAGACGGAACTGCAGCATCTTGGGCGTGATGTAGTTGGGGTTGACGTCGATTGCCGTGGTGTAGTCCTTGAATTCCAGGAACGTACGCACGGGCTTGTAGATGTCTTCCACCAGCTGCTCGACGGGGGTGTCGAGTTCGACCTTGTAGTCCTTGTTGTCGATGCAGTACTTGACCATCGACTTGGCACACATGCGGCCTTCGGCGTGTGAGCCGGAGGAGAACTTGTGACCGGATGCGCCCACGCCGTCGCCGGCGGTGAACAGACCCTTGACCGTGGTCATCGAGCGATAGCCCCAGCTCCAGCCCTTGGGCAGGTGAGCCGGAATCTTGTCAGCGTCAGCATGATCTTCCGAAGTCGGTGCACCGACGTCGGTCGGACCCGACACCCAGATGCCGCAGCAACCGGAGTGCGAACCCAGCAGGTAGGGCTCGGTCGGCATGAGTTCGGAGTTTTTCTTCTCCGGCTCGATGTTCTCGCCCACCCAGATACCACACTGGCCGACGCACATGTCGAGGAAGTCTTCCCAGGCTTCAGCTTCCAGGTGCTTCACTTCGCGCGGGGTCAGGGTCTCGCGCAGTTTGGCGAGAGCGGTCACGGTGTCCATGTAAATGGGGCCGCGGCCTTCCTTCATTTCCTTCAGCATCAGGTGGTTACGCAGACACGATGCGGGAACGGCTGCCTGCCCGTAGGGAGGGTAGTCGTTCAGCAGTTCCTTGTTTTTCACCATGTAGACTTCGCCGTAGGCGTTGACAGCCTGGGCTTTGAACAGCAGGAACCATGCGCCAACCGGGCCGTAACCGTCTTTGAAACGGGCGGGTACGAAGCGGTTTTCCATCATGGTCAGCTCGGCGCCAGCTTCAGCAGCCATCGCGTAGGTCGAGCCTGCGTTCCACACCGGGTACCAGGCGCGGCCGGTGCCTTCACCGACTGAACGCGGACGGAAGATGTTCACGCAACCGCCAGCAGCCAGCAGAATGGCCTTGGCCTTGTACACCACGACTTTATGGTCACGGGTCGAGAAGCCGACTGCGCCAGCAATGCGCTGGGGGTCGTTCTTGTCGTTGACCAGCTTGACGATGAAGATACGCTCTTCGATACGGTCCATGCCGAGTGCTTTTTTGGTGGCTTCAGCAACGATCCATTTGTAGGATTCGCCGTTGATCATGATCTGCCATTTGCCGGAACGCACAGGCTTGCCGCCATCTTTCAGTGTGGGCAGACCCTGGGCGCCGTCATGACGCTCGCCATTTTCGTCGGTCTTCCAAATGGGCAGGCCCCATTCTTCAAACAGGTGCACGGAGTCATCCACGTTACGGCCCAGGTCATAGGCCAGGTCGTCGCGGGTGATGCCCATCAGGTCGTTGGAGACCATGCGAGCGTAATCAGCGGGGTCCTGCTCGGAGCCGATGTAGGTGTTGATTGCGGACAGACCCTGCGCCACTGCGCCGGAACGGTCCATTGCAGCCTTGTCGACGAGCTTGATTTTCAGATCAATGCCCATTTCTGCCTTGGCCGCATCAGCCCAACGCATGATTTCGTAACCGGCGCCGCAGCATGCCATGCCACCGCCGATCAGGAGGACGTCTACTTCCTCCTGGATAACTTCGGGATTACCAAATTCTCCAGCCATTTCACACCTCTTTCAATTAAATCTGGATTACTTACGGATCAGTTCGGCAGGATTACCAGCGCGGTAACCACCCATCATGTCGCGGGTGAACGAGCCAATGGCTTCGATGTCAGCCATCTTGGGCATGGGTTTGCCGCCGTAGCAATCAATGGAGCCTTCGGGCGTGGTGCGGATCGGGAATTTGAAGCGCTTCAGCACGCCGTTACGGAACTTGATCGTCCACATGATGGAGTCGGAACCACGCAGCGGTTGAACCATGCCGCCCAGCGGCACGACGTCAGCGTAGTGACGGCATTCGATAGCCTGCTGCGGGCAAATTTTCACGCAGGAATAACACTCCCAGCACTGCTCGGGTTCCTGGTTGAATGCGCGCATGGCGTGGCCGGTTTCCGAACCGTCTTTGTCCAGCTTCATCAGATCGTGCGGGCAGATGTACATGCAAGCGGTCTTGTCCTGACCTTTGCAGCCGTCGCACTTGTCGGTACGAACATAGGTTGGCATTAAAATCTCCTTCTTGGTTAGCTAACAACAATCCGCGACCGTCGCGGTCCGCTTAGAACTGAACCCGTCCTTGGCCGGGGCGACTCGCGAATCCGCTTCCGGTAGGCTCGTGTCCTAAAACCATTCCCCTGTCAGATAACTCTCGTTATCTCGGGACATCCTGGACGGCATTGCTGCCGCCCAGAAAAATCATGCAGCCGAGTGGCCTTTCAATTCGATTTTGACGTTCTGCTCGGCTGACAGGCCAGCATAGTACTTCTGCAGCACCTTGGCGACTTCGGGGCGGCTGAACTCGACCGGCAGGTCCTGACCTTCGGACAGCATCGAACGCACTTTGGTACCAGACAACAGGATGCGATCATCCTTGGTGTGCGGGCAGGTGCGCTGCGAAGCCATGCCACCGCACTTGTTGCACCAGAAGGTCCAGTCGATGTTCATGTTGGTGGTTTCGAGCGAGCCGGCAGGGATCTCGTCAAAGATCTTCTGTGCGTCGAAGGGGCCATAGTAGTCGCCCACGCCTGCGTGGTCACGACCAACGATCAGGTGCGAACAGCCATAGTTCTGGCGGAACAGGGCATGCAGCAGCGCTTCGCGCGGGCCGGCATAGCGCATATCCAGCGGATAGCCCGCCTGGATCACGGTGTTGGGTGCGAAGTAGTTCTCAACCAGGGTGCTGATAGCCTCGGAACGTACTTCTGCGGGGATATCGCCCGGCTTCAGGGCGCCCAGCAGGGAATGAACCAGCACGCCATCCATGGTTTCGATGGCGATTTTGGCCAGGTATTCGTGCGAGCGGTGCATCGGGTTGCGAGTCTGGAAGGCAGCCACTCTCGACCAGCCTTTTTTCTCGAACGCGGCACGGGTCTCGGCCGGGGTCATGAACTGATCGCCGTATTCTTCCTTGAAGCCGCCGGTAGACAGCACCTTGACCGGACCGGCCAGGTTATGCGTGCCTTGTTCCATGACCATTTTGACGCCGGGGTGCTCCATGTCGGTGGTCTTGTAGACCTGCATGCACTCGTGCGCCTTGTCGATGCTGTACTTCTCGGTCACCTTCATGGTGCCCAGGACGGCATCGGTCGCACTGTCTACCAGAGCGATGTCGTCGCCAGCCTTGATGCCGTCGTCATTAGTCGACAATGTGACGGGGATAGGCCAGAACAGGCCATTGGCCATCTTGTAGCCGTCGCATACGCCCTGCCAGTCGGAGTGGGTCATGAAGCCTTCGAGCGGAGTGAAGCCGCCTATCCCCATCATGATGAGGTCGCCGGTTTCGCGCGAGGACATTTTGACTTTGGGCAGCGAGGCCGCGCGGGCTTTTTCGGCGACGAGTGCATCGCCGGTCAGCAGCAGGGGTTTAAGTTCGCCGCCACCGTGTGGGCGTACCAGTTTGGACATGCCGTCTCCTTGGACTTGATGGGGGTATTAGAGTGCGAGCAGCATAGCACTTGGGGTTGCGCCTGAATAATGCTTTATTTTTATTTGAGGATAAGTCGGTTTGATATTGATTGAAAAAATAATAGAACTCGTAAATATCGAGCTCTGTTATTTAAATCAATTAGTTAAGCATCAAAAAAGGCGGGCATATCGGATTGCTCGGTCTTAATAACCCCAACCCAGGCAGGCTTGGTGTCGCCACCGGCGGCTGCCAGTTTCCTAGTTTCATCGTAAAGCATTTTCCAGCGGTTGTAGAGGCAGTCGCTGACCTTGCGCATGCCTGAATCAAAATAGGAATTATGAAGATCGCCAACGGTGCGGGTGAATGCTTCCATTTGCTCCAGCAGATTGTGTGGGTAGCCGTGGCGGTTGGGGTCGGCATATTTGACCATTTCACGTTTGACTGCACGTACAAAAACTTTCTGGCCTTCAGATAGATCCTTTTCAGTGCGTGGGGCGCCACCAAAATTCATGACTTCATGAATAAATCCATTCAGACGGTCACCAAAATCGAAGTTGGCATAGTCGACGGGTTGCATAAATCCTCCATTTTTCGAATTGATGTGCTCAGATGCTGCCTTAAAGACTGGATGTGACTCCGGCGTTTATCCTACCCTGCGAGACAGGCCTGTCCAGCCTGTTTTCGAGGTTGAAACGCAATTATCGGTTAAGCCCTTGAATCCAGCGGAAATAAATTTTATCTGCCAGTTGGTGCAACTGGGCGGTGCGTGCCGGCATGTCCGTCTGGATAGACTCGGGAGACTGCACGCCCGGGCTGCCGATGGCGGCGATTTCAGCGGCACCGTTGTCACACCAGCTGGCAATGAGTTCAGGCGTCATTTCGACATGGCACTGCATGGCGATGTGGCGGTCATTCAGGACATAGGCCTGGTTGGCGCAGTATGCACTTTCCAGAATACGGGTGGCACCAGGCGGCAGGGTAAAGGTTTCGCCGTGCCAGTGAAAGGCCAGCATCGGATCAGGGTTGCTGCCCAACCAGGGACGTGCCGTGTCAGCGTCGGTGATATTGACATCTCCCCAGCCGATTTCCTTGATTGGATTGGGGGCCACCGTTGCGCCCAGCGCCCTGGATATCAGTTGACCGCCCAGGCAGTGACCTATCACCGGAATATCGACCGCAACAGCCTGACGAATCAAGGCCAATTCGGAGGAAATCCAGGGCAGGTCATCATTGACGCTCATCGGCCCGCCCATCAAGCACAGGCCGGAAACGCCGTTAAGGTTGTCGGGGACCGCATCACCGGCGTCAATGCGTACCAGCTGCCAGGGGATGCCGTGGCGATCCAGAAATGTGGTGAAATACCCGGGCCCCTCGATGGGGGCATGCCTGAAAATCAGAACAGGATGCACGATGTCTCTCAAGCAAAAATCAACGGTGGTCATCATAGCGGCTGGCTGGCTGGCTTGCATCCCCGCATTGGCCGCGAGCGTGTCGGTCATGGGGCTGTTCAAGGACAAGGCCATTGTCAGTATCGATGGCGGCAAGCCACGCACGCTCAGCGTCGGGCAGGTGGTGCAGGGTGTCAAACTGATTTCGGCTGACTCCGGCAGTGCCAGTTTTGATGTCGATGGCAAGCCGCGCACCCTGTCCATGGGGCAATCATTTGCGGGCGGCCCTGCAACAGGCGAACGCCAGAGCATTTCGCTCACAGCGGATGCGCGCGGCCATTTTTCCGCTGCGGGGTCGCTTAATGGCTATCCGGTCAGCTTTCTGGTTGACACCGGAGCCACGTCCATTGCCATCAATGCGGCTGAAGCCAAACGCATTGGGCTGGATTATCGAGCGGGCCAGGCTGTCGGTGTGAGCACGGCGGGCGGTGTGGTGCCCGCCTGGCGTGTCAAGTTCAATACCGTCAAGGTCGGCGGCATCACGCTAAACCAGGTGGACGGGATGGTTGTAGAGACGGGCCTGAACGTGCCGTTGTTGGGAATGAGTTTTCTGAACCGTATGGAAATGCGGCGTGATGGGCAGACGATGACGCTGACACAGCGCTATTGATGCAGTTTGAATGAAACAAGGCCTGCATATGCAGGCCTTGTTTTTTTGGGATTGTGTTACTTATTTTTTGGTCTTGTCACGCTCGATCAGAGCATAGGCGCTGTGGTTGTGTATCGACTCGAAGTTCTCCGCTTCCACGATGTAGGAATCGATCAGGGGTTCGGCATTCATTGCGGCAGCGACATCGCGCACGATGTCTTCGACAAATTTAGGATTGTCGTAGGCGCGCTCGGTCACCCATTTTTCGTCGGGGCGTTTCAACAGGCCGAATAACTCGCATGAAGCCAGGTCTTCCACCTTGCGCACCAGGTCTTCAATCCACAGAAAACCATTGGTTCTTGCGGTGACCGTCACATGTGAGCGCTGGTTGTGTGCGCCGTATTCGGAAATCTTCTTCGAGCAGGGGCACAGGCTGGTCACCGGTACCAGCACCTTGGTGGTGTGGGTGAAGTGTCCCTTTTCGATGGCGCCAATAAACGTGACTTCATAATCCAGCAGGCTTTGCACGCCGGAGACCGGTGCAGACTTGTTGATGAAATAGGGGAAGGTCATTTCGACATAGCCCGACTCGGCTTCCAGCAGCTTGACCATCTGGCGCAGCATGCCCTCGAAGTTCTCAACCGAAATCTCGCGCTCGCGCGTGTTGAGAATTTCGATGAAACGCGACATGTGTGTGCCCTTGAAGTTGTGCGGCAGGTACACGTACATGTTGAAATTGGCGATGGTGTGCTGGACGCCATCACTCTTGTCGGCCACGCGTATGGGGTGGCGGATACTCTTGATGCCGACCTTGTTGATGGCGATTTCCCGTGTATCGACCGAGCTTTGTACGTCCGGCATACATTCCGTATCGCAAATCTGGTTCATGGCAGGCTCCTTGTGGTGATCTCAGTTTAACTAGCTACGATTTAGACTAAGTATAAACTGCAATAATAGTTGAGTAAACTACTCAGGCATACGGTCTTTCAAGGGCTTTAGCCCTTAGACAGTCGGAGTCCCCTTGTGGGCTAGCAGGGTTAACCGCTGGCGAACGCTGTATTCAATGCCTGTGGCGTCCAGACCGCAGTCGGCCAGCATCCTGACGGGGTCGCCATGGTCGATGAAGGTATCGGGCAAGCCCAGATTAAGAATAGGCGTATAAATCCCCTGCGCACTCAGTGCCTCGGCTACGCCTGCGCCGGCACCACCCGCCACGGCATTTTCTTCCAGCGTCACCAGCAGGCGATGGGTACGAGCCAGTTCCTGCAACAGGTCCACATCCAGTGGTTTGACGAAACGCATGTCGGCGACGCTGGCGTCGAGCGCCTCCGCCGCGACCAGTGCCGGAGCGACCAGGCTGCCAAAGGCGATGAACGCGACGTCGTGGCCGCTGCGCCGCAGCACGCCCTTGCCAATGTCGAACGGTTCGAGGCTGGCTTTGATCACGGCGCCCACGCCGCTGCCACGCGGGTAGCGCACGGCAGATGGGCCATCATGCAGAAATGCCGTGCTCAGCAGATGGCGGCATTCATTCTCGTCTGACGGCGCTGCGATCAGCATATTGGGAATGCAGCGCAGAAAGGACAGGTCGAAGCTGCCGGCGTGGGTGGGGCCGTCGGCGCCCACCAGCCCGGCGCGATCGATCGCCAGCATGACAGGCAGGCCTTGCAGCGCAACATCGTGAATCAGCTGGTCGTAAGCACGCTGCAGGAAGGTCGAGTAAATCGCCACCACTGGTTTGACGCCTTCGCAGGCGAGGCCGGCAGCAAAGGTCAGCGCATGCTGTTCGGCAATGCCAACATCGAAATAGCGCTTGGGGAATTCCTGGGAAAAACGCACCAGCCCAGAGCCTTCGCGCATTGCCGGGGTGATGCCGACCAGGCGCGAATCGGCAGCTGCCATGTCGCACAGCCAGTCGCCGAATACCTGAGTGTAGCTGGGCTTGCCGCCGGCTTTATCGCTGACGCCGGTTGCCGGGTCGAAGCGCGATACGCCGTGATACAGGCAGGGATTGGTTTCGGCAGGTGCGTAGCCTTTTCCCTTGCGGGTGACCACATGCAAAAACTGCGGACCGTCAAGCTGCTTGACGTTGTCCAGCGTATCCAGCAGCACGTCGAGGTCGTGGCCGTCGATCGGGCCGATGTAATTGAAGCCGAACTCCTCGAACAGCGTGCCGGGCGTCACCATGCCCTTCATGTGTTCTTCGGCGCGCTTGGCCAGTTCGCGGATTGGCGGGGCGACTGACAGCACCTTCTCGCCGGCGCGGCGGGCTGCGGCATAAAAGCGTCCAGACATCAGCCGTGCCAGGTAGTTGTTCAATGCGCCGACATTGGGGGAAATCGACATGTCGTTGTCGTTCAGCACTACCAGCAGGGGCAGATCGGTATTACCCGCATTGTTCAGGGCTTCGAATGCCATGCCGGCGGTCATGGCGCCATCGCCGATGACAGCCACGGCGCGTTGCTTTGAACCTGTCTGCAGAAAGGCCTCGGCCATGCCGAGCGCAGCCGAGATTGAAGTACTGGAGTGGCCTGTGCCAAAGGCGTCGAACACGTTTTCGGCGCGGCGCGGAAAACCGGCAATCCCATCCGCTTGACGCAGGTGAGCCATGGCTTCACGACGACCGGTGAGGATTTTATGGACGTAGGTCTGGTGGCCGACGTCCCAGACAATGCGGTCGTTTGGCGTGTCGAATACGTAATGCAGCGCAAGCGTCAGCTCCACCGTACCGAGATTGGAGGCCAAATGTCCACCGGTCTGGGCAACCGAATTCACCAGGAAGGCGCGCAGCTCGGCCGCCAGTTTGGGTAGTTCGGCAGGCGACAGGGCGCGCAGGTCATCCGGCGAATGGATGGTGTCGAGCAACGGTGTGGTCATCTCAGAATGTCCGTTCGACCACGAAATCGGCCAACTGGCGCAAGCGTTCGGCCGGTGCACTCAGTCCTGCCAGGGCCTTGTGCGCATCGGCACGAAGTTCCTGTGCCAGTTCACGTGCGCGTGTCACCCCAAGCAGGCTGACATAGGTGGGTTTGTGGTCGGCGGCATCCTTGCCGGCAGTTTTGCCCAGCGTGGCGGTGGGCGCTTCGGCGTCGAGGACATCGTCCACCACCTGGAAGGCCAGGCCGATGCACTTGGCGTAATGGTCGAGCGCCGCCTCGGTCGGCTCGTCCAGCACGCCGCACTGTGCCCCCAGCAGCACCGAAGCGCGGATCAGCGCACCGGTTTTGTGGATGTGCATGAATTCGAGTTCGGTCAGGTTGAGCGGTTTGCCGACACTGGTCAGATCGATAGCCTGGCCGCCGGCCATGCCGCGCGAGCCGCTCGCCTGCGCCAGCAGGCGCACCATCTGCAGCTGGGTATGGACAGCGGGTGCCAGCGGTTGCGCGGAAAGAATGTCAAATGCCAGGCTCTGCAGGGCATCACCCACCAGCAGGGCAGTGGCCTCGTCGAATTCCACGTGCACCGTGGGCTTGCCGCGCCGCAGCGCGTCGTTGTCCATGGCAGGCATGTCGTCGTGTACCAGCGAGTAGGCGTGGATCAGCTCGACTGCTGCCGCTGCGTGTTGGACGTGCTCGGTGTTGGCACCGGTGACTTCGCCGGCAGCAAACGCCAGCAGGGGGCGTACTCGCTTGCCGCCGCCCAGTACCGCATAGCGCATCGCTTCATGCAGGCGTTGTGGCGTGATGCTGGCGGGCGGGAGCCACCCGGCCAGTACGTTTTCCATGCGCGCCTGACATGCCTGTGTCCAGGCTGCAAAATCAGTCATCGGTCTCTTCGGTCTTGAAGGGTTGCGCCGCCTTGAAATCAACCAAGGCGCCGTTTTCCAGAATCTTCACCTGCTGCTCTGCATCGACCAGTTGCTGGCGGCAATATTGCAGCAATTCGGCGCCGCGCTTGTAGGCGGACAGTGAGGCTTCCAGCGGCAATTGACCTGATTCCATTTCACTCACAATGGTGTCGAGCTCTGCCAATGCAGATTCGTAGTCTTTGGGTGGCGTGGCGGCACGGGATTTGGCCATGAAATGGAAGCCGGCAGAAGCAAAGCCCGAGATTTTAACAAATTCGGCGCAGTGGCGCTTCCCGGGTTGATGTTCATGTTAAATTTTACCGGGATGCCTGCGCTGCAATCTCCAGCGTGAATTGCCGGTTGTCGGGCGCCGGCCTGATCGTGCCTCTCGGTTGCTGTCGAGGGTGGCATGATGTGGCTTCAGTGTCCCTGTGCCGGGAAATTTCAGCACCGGGAATCAACTGATTCCTCATATGAGCATGTTTTACATGTGTAATAGGCAGCGCATGCCCTTCATTTTTTTGTCCATCCGCGGTGATACGCCTGTTTATGAGCTGCCCATCATGAAATCCAGCTGGATGCTTGTCGCCGCTGCGCTATTCGCACTAATGGGGGTGCAGGTCAAGCATGCCTCGGTGCATTTTTCTCCAGCCGAACTGGTGTTTTACCGATCGATTTTCGGGCTGTTTGCAATCTGGATAATGATTGCCGTCACACGTCGTCAGCTACTGGCACCGCTGGCCACGCACCACTTGCGCGCGCATTTTTGGCGGGGGCTGTCGGGTTTTACAGCCCTGGTGTTGTTCTTCTACGCGATTGCGCGCTTGCCGCTGGCAACCGCAGTCACCCTCAATTACACGGCACCCTTGTTTTTGGCGGCATTGTCGGCCTGGTGGCTGCACGAGCATCATGGGCGTGGACTGGTGGGGGCCGTGCTACTGGGATTCGTCGGGATCGTGCTGTTGCTACGTCCGCAGGTGCAGGACCAGGCCTGGCTCCCCGCACTGGCGGGGCTGGTATCGGGCATGCTGGCGGCAGTGGCGTATGTCAATGTCAAGCAGCTAGGGAAACTGGGCGAACCGGAATGGCGGGTGGTGTTTTATTTCACCCTGCTGGCGACGCTGGGCGGCGGTGTCTGGATGGCGCTGGCAGGCTTTCATCGCCCGCAAGCCGGAGACTGGCCGTGGCTGATCGGCATCGGCGTGACGGCCACGCTGGCACAACTGGCGTTGACGCGGGCCTATCATCGCGGACGCACGCTCATTGTCGGTGCGCTGGCGTATACCACGGTAGGATTCTCGGCCGTTTATGGCGTGCTGCTGTTCGGGGAGCAATTACCTATGCAGGCGTGGGCAGGCATGGCGGTAGTGGCGTTGGCGGGCATACTGGCGGTGCGTGCATCCGCGCCTTCACGTCCGGATTCGCTATAGTTCGAGTATTCAATTACAGGAGACAGCCATGATCAACCTTGATGTCAGGGACAACCAGATTGCGGTCAATGTGATGGGCCAGTTTACGCTGGAGGATTACCGTGAGTTTGAGCAGGCGGTGTGCCATGGCGTTCAGTTTCAGGGCGTGGTCAATGTGCTGTTCGATTTGCGGGACATGTTGTCGTACAGCGTGGATGTGGCGTGGGAAGAGATCAAGTTCTCCCGTGAGCATAAAAACGATTTTGGCCGTATCGCGATCCTGTCGGACGACGAGTGGGTGACGTGGAGCATGTGGATCAACCGCTTCTTCATGTCGGCGGATATCCGGTTGTTCGATGACCTGGATATGGCGCAGGCGTGGGTGGCCGGAGCTGAATTGCCCGCAGCAGCAGGCTGAATTCACGAATCGTCTTGATGGGGAATCAGGCGTGTTTGCGTGGCGGGCGAAAAACGTCTTGATTGGCGTAATAGTCCGCCTGGGCATTGTCAGGATCCCATCCGGGAATACCCTGTATCGGTAACGGTACGAGCTGGCGCGGGGTGTGGAGTGCTGCCAGCGCTGCGATCACCAGGCCTTCCGCCGTGTCGGGGTCGAGCGTGTCCGACTGCAGTAGCAGGCACTTTCCAGTGATCGATGGATAAGGCGCAAGTGCTTTTTCCAGCAGCGCGTGGCCTACCACCACAAATTGCATTGCGGCCTCGACTTCATGTCGATGTTCCCGGAACAGAGCGTGCCAGGCCCGTTGTGTCAGCAACGCCGGCAACACCGGATCGCAGCTGACGATCCATACCCCGGACTCATCCAGCATGGTCAGCGCATCACGACGGCGACCCCGTACGGAATCGGTTTCGAGTGCGATGGCCTCGCCGTGGGCGGCATTGAGCGCGCGCTTGAAGCCGGGGAAACGCAGCCATACCAACGCATTCAGTACGTCATGCCAGGACTCTGGACGGGTTGGCACCTGACCGGTCTGCAGAATATGGGTTTCGTAATCGCGTGCCGACAGGCGGCCGTCTGGCGCGAAAAAGCGTAGCGGCAGATTGCGGGCTTGAGTCGTTCCGAGTGCAGTGGCCAGGGCGTTGAGCGCATCCAGCGAGGGCAGGGCCTGGGCTAGCCCCAATTGCTCGATCAACGCCTGATACGGTGCAAAGGCCGGGTGTCTGAAATTTAATACAGTGAAATTCAATGCAGCGATTCGGACAACGCCTGGCGGTATTGCCGGGTCAGCGGGTGCGTGTTGCCCAGTAAGTCAAACAATGCCAGCAGGCTGAGTCGCCCGATGTCGTGCCGGAAGCTGCGGTCGGTGCGGGCGATCAGCAGCAGGGCATCCATTGCCCCTTGAAAATCATCCGCTGCCAGCAGGCGTGCGGCACGCTGAAAGTGTGCGTTCAGATCCTCGCCATGCTGTTCGAGGTGTGCATCAAGCTCGGTTAGCGGGGGCGCCTGCCGGGCCGTTTCAGCCAGGTTCAAATGTGCAAGCAGGTGGGCGATATCGGGTTCCTTGCGTGCTTCCGGCGGCAAGCTGTCGAGCAGTTTCAATGCCTGCTCGCCGTCGCCTTCGGACCATAGCAGTTTGGCCAGATCGCGGGGAATGGCCAGGTTGTCGGGGTCGGCCATGGCCGCATTGGCGAGCAGCATGCGCGCCTGCTGGCTGTTGCCAGCTTGTCCTGCAGCCACACCCAGTGCGTGGGCGCGATTGGCATCACTTGCGATGAAACGGTCAAGCACCTGACGGAAACTGCTGTCGGGGTCGGCCCCGTGTATGGTGTGGGCAACCTCGCCGCGCCAGAAAAACTTGACCGTGGGTACCGAGTTCACGCTGAAGCGCCGAGCCAGTTCGGGCAGTTCGTCGGTATTCAACATCACCAGCAGGAACTTGCCACCATATTCGGCTGCAAGCTTGACCAGCCGGGGCATCAGGATGAAACAGGGGCCGGCTTTGGGGGTCCAGAAATGTACCAGCACCGGACCTTTGTGGGAATTTTCCAGCACCAGACGGTTGAAATTGTCTGCACTGGCATCGAAGACGTGGGGCGATAGGATCATGTCAGGCGAAGTGTCCGATTTGGGCGAACGTGTCGGTGGCGGCAACGAGTTCACGTGCGATGCCGGGCTCGAAGGCCGAATGTCCTGCATCCGGCACGATCACATAGCGTGCCTCGGGCCAGGCACACGCCAGTTCATCGGCCGAGACGATGGGGCATACGGCATCGTAGCGGCCCTGCACGATGACGGCGGGAATAGTGCGGATGCGGTCGACGTGATCGAGCAGGCTGTTATCGGGCAGGAAAATATTATTCACAAAATAATGCGTTTCGATACGTGACAGCGACAACGCGGTTTTGTCGCTGCCGAATGCAGAGACCAGATCGGGGTTCGGCAGCAGGGTAGAGCAGGATGCCTCGAAGGTGGCCCAATGTGTGGCGGCGGGCTGATGGACTGCCGGATCGGGATCGATAAGGCGACGGTGATAGGCCGTGAGCAGATCGTGGCGTTCTGTCGGTGGGATGAACTCCACCAGCTGTCGTTGCGCCTCGGGAAACAGGGCACGGATACCGTCGAGAAACCAGTCGATTTCGCTTTTCCGGCAGAGGAAAATACCGCGCAGCACCAGTCCGCGGCACCGCTCGGGGTGAGCCTGGGCATAGGCAAGCGCCAGGGTTGAGCCCCAAGAACCACCGAACACCAGCCAGGTTTCGACGCCAAGTTCAGCCCGCAGCGCTTCCATGTCCGTGATCAGGTGTGGAGTGGTGTTGTCGGTGAGCTCGCCGTGCGGCGTTGAGCGACCGCTGCCGCGCTGATCAAACAGAATGATGCGATAACGCGCCGGATCGAAAAATTGCCGCTGGCCGGGCGAGGTGCCCGAGCCTGGGCCACCATGTACGAACAGCACCGGAACCCCCTCGGGATTGCCGGAGGTTTCCCAGTAGAGTCGATGGATGCCGCTTGTTTCCAGCATGCCGCTGGCGTAAGGCGTAATGGGTGGGTAGAGGGCGTTGTTGGACATGACCATGCAAATTGGCGACTGACTTTGTCTAGTATCGCCCAGCTTGGCGGGATTGGGCAGTGTGGCCAAAGTGAAACATGGGGTGCTGATCGGTATCGACAGGCGCTGGCAGGGTCCGTATGCTTGAGGCACGCGCCAAACGCACCTGAGAGTGGCCCGGTAATTCAGGGTTGGGCAAGCGTACGTAACAGCCTGTCTGCTGTTGCCAACCATAATCGATAAGAGGAGTTGTTCCATGAGTCATGTTGTCAGAGTTGCACTGTTGGGTTTGGGAGACGTGGGCGAAAAATTCGCCGAGCATTTTCTGGAAAAAATTCAGGAAGAGCATGTCAACGTGGAAATTGTTGCTGTCGCGCACCGTGACCTGGAGTCGCCCGTAGCATTGGGATTCAGTCAAAGCAAAGTGCCGGTGTTCCAGAACGCGCTGGATGTGGTGAGCATGGGTGCCAAGGTCGACATTATTTTTGACCTGACCGGCGACCCGGAGCTGCGCAGAAAATTGCGGACAGGACTACAGGAAACCCATAACCAGCATACGGTGATCGCACCAGAAGTGGTTGCACATCTGTTGTGGAATTTCTTTGGTGAAGGCGAATTGCCCCACAGCGCTCAGACGGGTTACTGATGCAGGCCAAGTGGGTATTTGGGGCGGCTGGTGGTGCGGGTCGGTGCCCGGTCAGGCCGTTCCGATGTTTCCACACTTGGCCGGGCCTCCAGTCAGGCAGTTATGACAACGCCTTTTAAATCGGCTCACGCCCGGAATTCTGACTGGACCCTTGCAGCGCAGTCGTGCATGACTCAGCTGGGTGCGATTCCTGCTGCCGCGACCCTGGGGTTTCTTTATGTGTCGGACGCCTTTGTGGGCGAGATCGACGCGATTCTGGCCTTTTTCAAAAGCGCGACCAGCGTTCCACACTGGACGGGTAGTGTGGGGGTGGGCGTATGCGCAACGGGGACTGAATATCTGGAAGAACCGGCCTTGGCCGTGATGCTGGGCGAATTCCCGTTGGCTGATTTCAGCATGCTGCCGCTACTGCGCACCCCTCAGGAGATGAGCGATCCGGCCACGGATGCCTATTTTGCCGTGGTGCATGGCGATCCCACGAATGACCGTATTCAGGAGTTGATTGAAGGCCTGAGCGAACACGTGACGAGTGGCTTTGTCGTGGGTGGATTGTCGAGTTCACGCGGCGATAACGCACAGATCAGCGACGGCGTGGTCAGGGGCGGCTTGTCCGGCGTGTTGTTCAGCGACCGGGTGAAACTGGCGACCCGGCTGACACAAGGCATTTCTCCGCTGGGCCCACGTCACCGCATTACCACGGCCAACAAGAACATCATCGGCAGCCTGGATAATCGCCCGGCGCTGGATGTGATGAAAGAAGAAATTGGCGAAGCGCTGGCAGGCGACCTGCAGCGTGCGGCTGGCTATATCTACGTGGGCCTGCCGGTGCGTGGCTCGGATACCGGCGATTACCTGGTACGCAATATTCTGGGCGTGGACCCGCAGAATCATCTGGTTGCCATCGGTGAAGCCATTGAGACAGGAGACGATCTGCTGTTTTGTCGCCGGGACCAGCAGACTGCAGAAGACGACCTGTTACGGATGCTTGCGGCCATCCAGTCCCAATTGAACGCGCCGATCCGGGGCGGCGTGTATTATTCTTGCCTGGGGCGTGGCCAGCATATGTTTGGCGCGCCGAACCGGGAACTGGGCTTGATACGCGACACCCTGGGCGATTTTCCACTGGTGGGCTTTTTTGCCAATGGTGAAATCTCTTATAACCGCTTATATGGCTACACCGGGGTGCTTACCCTGTTTGGCTGAACAGACTAACGATACGGAGAGATACATGAGCCTGACTGCCATGAAAGAGGACGAAGTCCGCCTGTTGCGCGATGAAATCGAATTGCTGATGAACGAGCGACGCCAACTGTTGCAAGTAACCGGCGCGGCCGCGGTGTTTGTGGCCAATCTCGATACGGACAGCCTGCCGGATGAAGCAGACACCATCGATGCGGCCGAAATGCTGGCCGAACAACTCAATGGCTTGTCCGAGGAAACGCTTAAGGACGCACTTGAATCCGTGCGCGCCGAACTGGATCCCGTGGTTTAACCTGGTTTCACATCTTGTCCCGATTGGCGCTGCCTGCTCTTGCTGAAGTAAGGCGCTTTGCGCTGATCGCCGGTTTGACCGCGCTGGCGTATGCGTTAGCCGGTTGGGTCAGTCTCAAACTCGTCTCCTATGTTGCCGATGTCATTGCGGTTGTCTGGCTGGCTGCAGGTATCGGGGCCATGGCGAGCTTGCGCTTTGGTGCTGCCGGGGTGGTGGGCGTGTTGCTGGGATCGTTTGCGGTCAACAGCCTGTTCCTGCCAGTCGAGGGCGCATTTCATTTGGCATTGGGTGCGGCAGCGGGGGCGGCCGTCATCGGCTACTTGCCGCGCTATCTGCTGCAGCCCTTCAGTCCTTCTCTTGACTATGTTTCCAGTGTCGCCAAATTCGCGCTGATCGCTGCTCCGCTGGGGTGCGCGGTCAGTGCCGGAGTGGAGGTGTTCAGCCTGTACGCCCTGGGTGACATATCGGAAAGCCTGGTGTTCCAGAGCCTTTGGATAGCGTGGCTGGGTGACTTGCTGGGTGTTTATCTCATCGCCCCGCTGCTGCTGACCGCATCTCGCTGGGACTTGCTGCCCACCAACAAGAGCGCGCGTCTGGAAGGCCTGGTGTTACTGCTCAGCATGATGTTGCTGACGCGGTTGATGATGCAGTATGTCGATCTCCTGCGGCCTGCCGAAATCGTGTTGTTTGTCTTGTTGCCTGGCGTGTTGTGGGCCGCACTGCGGTTTTCGGTCACTGGCGCGAGCCTGGCCATTTTCCTGTCGGCACTGATTGTACTGGGCGTGGGCGTGATTTCTTTTGGCGGGCTCACTGTCGCCACGACGGCACGCGACATTTTCGGCCTGCAGATCAGCATGGTGACCATGGCGCTTGGCGGGTTGTTTGTCGCGTCCGCACTGACCGAGCGCCGCTATTCCGAAATGCGGCTCGACATGCTGGCCAATCATGATCCGCTGACCGGATTGCCCAATCGCTCGTATTTCCAGGATTTCCTGACACATGCCCTGGCGCGCGCGCAACGCGAAAAACTTCAGGTGTCGCTGCTGTTCATCGACCTCGATCGTTTCAAGCACATCAACGATTCGCAAGGCCACGAAGTGGGGGATCAGGTGCTGCGCATTGTCGCCAACCGGCTGGACGAAGAGTTGCGTGCAGATGACTTTGTCGCCCGATTGGGCGGCGACGAATTTGCCGTCGTCCTGAGCCATCCACCCGCTTCGCGCGCCGCCAGCCGGGTTGCGCGCAAACTGATCAAGGCCTTGGCTGAATCGTTCAAGCTGGAACAACGCCGCTATGCCATTGGCGCGAGTGTCGGCATCAGCGTGTATCCGGACGATGGTCTGGACGCCAACACGCTGCTGCGCCAGGCCGATCTGGCGATGTACCAGGCCAAGCAGCGACGCAGCGGATTTGAATATTTCAGCGATGAATTGAATACAGTCGCACAACAGCAATTGAACATGGAGACCGGGCTGCGTCATGCGCTTGAGCGCAATGAACTGGTGCTGGTGTATCAGCCCAAGGTGGATCTCACCAACGGGCAGGTGGTGGGACTGGAGGCACTGGTTCGCTGGCTCCCCAAATCGGGCGGCATTATCTGGCCCGACCAGTTCATCCCGGTGGCTGAAGAAACCGGCCTGATCCTGCCGCTGGGCCGCTGGGTGATACGCGCCGCATGCGAACAATGGGTGGTCTGGCGTGATGCCGGCCTCAACCCGCCGCCGGTGGCGGTCAATCTGTCGCCACGCCAGTTTTCGGATGCGCGCCTGATTGACGATATCGAGTCTGTCCTGAACGACACCGGCATGGATGTCGCGTATCTACAGCTGGAAGTGACCGAAAGCGCCGCGATGGAGAACCCCATGCGCACGTTTGACATGCTGGATGCCTTGCGTCGGCGCGGACTCCACGTTTATATCGATGACTTTGGCACGGGCCATTCCAATTTGGGCCAACTGAAGCGGATGCCGATCGATACGCTGAAAATTGACAAGAGCTTTGTCGATGATGTGCTGACGGACAGCGACGGGGCCGAAATTACCAACGCCATCATTCGCCTTTCGCACGCGTTGAATATGCGGGTGGTGGCCGAAGGGGTGGAGTCGGTCGAGCAGGTGGCGTTTCTGAAAAAGCAGGGCTGCGACGAGATTCAGGGCTATGTGGTGGCCAAACCCCTGCCACCTGACAAGGTGACTGAATTGTTCACACAGCATTTTGTTTTTTGATGCCGTTTGGCGGGGAAAGCGCTGGATAAATGGCGTGTTCGTGACGGGCGGACGCTCAGTTCCTCGCGCCCTGATCTATCCAGGCGCCTATCATGCTGACATTCTTTTCCGTGAGCTTTGACACATGGTGAGGCATGCGGATCGAGGCATCGAGCTGACCTGACACCATCCGGTACAGGGTGCTGCTCAGGCTGGAACCCGGGTGTACCACGAGATTGAGTCTGGTGCCCTTCATCAGGGCGTCATAGCTGTCGAGACGCAAGCCGGATTGTTCGTATCCCGAGCCGCCCGGCACATGGCACGCGACGCAATGGGCATCGAGGATTGGCTTGATGCTGGCCTGGTAAGTCAGAGGCCGGTCATCGCTGCAACCAGTTTGCATGGCGGCGGCCAGAATCGGCAAGGCGAAAAATAGTGTGCGTTTCATCATGAGAGACTCCTGCGCCAGGCCGATTGGAAAGACGTTGCGACGAGTCTCCATCCGTTGGATGGAGACTGAATGATCGCAGTTTTAACGCATCAACTGGCCCAGCACAAACGGCAGAATTCCGCCCTTGTTGTAATACTCGACTTCAATCGGCGTATCGATGCGCAGCTTGAGCGCGACGCGCTCGGTGCTGCCATCCTTGCGATGAATCACCAGCGTCACATCCTGCTGTGGAACGATGCCCGATTCGGCACCTTCGAGATCAAAGGTTTCGCTGCCGTCGAGTTTCAGCGTGGCGGCATCGACCCCGTCCTTGAACTGGCAGGGCAGTACGCCCATGCCGGCCAGGTTGGAGCGGTGGATGCGTTCGAAGCTTTTGGCCACGACGGCTTTCACACCCAGTAGCGTGGTGCCCTTGGCGGCCCAGTCACGGCTGGAGCCGGTACCGTATTCTTCCCCGGCAAAGATCATCAGCGGCATGCCTTCAGCCTGATATTGCATGGCCGCATCGTAGATCGATTGCTCCTTGCCGTCCTTGAGGGTGACGCCGCCTTCGGAACCGGGAATCATCAGGTTCTTGATCCGCACGTTGGCGAAGGTGCCGCGCATCATCACTTCGTGGTTACCGCGGCGCGCGCCATAGCTGTTGAAATCGGCTTTCTGTACCTTGTGTTCGGCCAGGTATGCACCGGCGGGCGAAGTGGGCTTGATGCCGCCAGCAGGACTGATGTGGTCGGTGGTGACGGAATCACCAAAAATCGCCAGTGCGCGTGCGCCCTTGATGACTGGGCTGGGAACCGTTTCATTGACAAAGAAGGGCGGCTCCTGGATGTAGGTCGAAGCCTCGTCCCATTGGTACACCGCGCCGCTGGGGGCGGTGACGCCATCCCACAAGGGGTTATTGGCGCCGACGTCGGCGTAGCTCTTGTAGGCGCTGGCATCGGTGGAATAGTGCAGCAATGCGGCCACTTCTTCGTTGCTCGGCCAGATGTCTTTCAGATAGACCGGACCATTCTTGCCTGCACCGATCGGCTCTTTTTCGACGTCGAACGGCACGCGTCCGGCCAGCGCAAATGCGACCACCAGCGGCGGAGACATCAGGAAATTGGCCTTGACGTTCTGGTGCACGCGCGCTTCGAAGTTGCGGTTGCCGGAGAGTACCGAGCAGGCGACCAGGTCATTGTCGAGCATGGTTTTTTCGATGGCTTCCGGCAGTGGGCCGGAGTTGCCGATGCAGGTGGTACAGCCGTAGCCGACCACGCCGAAGCCCAGTTTTTCAAGATAGGGCAGCAGTTCGGCTGCCTTCAGGTATTCGGTCACCGCACGTGAGCCGGGGCCCATGCTGGTCTTGACGTGGGATGGCGTGTAGAGGCCGAGCTCGACGGCTTTTTTCGCCAGCAGGCCGGCCGCAATCATCACGCCGGGATTGGAAGTGTTGGTGCACGAGGTGATGGCCGCGATGACCACGCTGCCGTGGCGCAACTCGTCGCCGCCTTCAACCGCATACGTGCGACGCAAATCCTCTTCGGTCTTGCCATAGCCGCCCTCTGCCTTGGGCTTTTGCATCAAGCTGTCAAAGGTCGTTTCGACGGCAGACAGCGCGATGCGATCCTGCGGACGTTTGGGGCCGGCAATCGACGGCTCGACCGTGGCAAGGTCCAGCGTGAGCGTTTGCGAATAGTCGATGTCGCCCGCTTTCGGAATGCCGAACAGCTGCTGCGCCTGGTAGTAGTCGCGAATCAGATCGACCTGCTCAGCCGAACGACCGGTGGCGGCGAAGTACTGGCAGGTAGCCTCGTCCACTGGGAAGAATCCCATGGTGGCGCCGTATTCCGGCGCCATGTTGGCGATGGTCGCGCGGTCGGTTACCGGCAGGGCAGCTGCACCTTCGCCAAAGAATTCGACGAACTTGCCGACGACCTTGGCGCTGCGCAGCATTTCGGTGATGGTCAGCACCACGTCGGTGGCGGTGATGCCGGGCCGGGTACGACCGGTGAGGTTTACCCCCACCACGTCCGGCGTGAGGAAATACACTGGCTGGCCGAGCATCGCTGCTTCGGCTTCGATGCCGCCCACGCCCCAGGCCACCACGCCGAGACCGTTGATCATCGTGGTATGAGAATCGGTTCCGACCAGCGTGTCAGGGTAGGCCATGCCATCCTTCTCCATCACGCCACGTGCCAGGTATTCCATGTTTACCTGGTGCACGATGCCGACGCCGGGCGGAACGACCTTGAAGGTTTCGAAAGCCTGCATGCCCCATTTCAGGAACTGGTAGCGCTCCTGGTTGCGTTCGAATTCGATCTTCATGTTGAGATCGAGTGCATCCGGGGTGCCGAAGTTATCGACCTGAATCGAATGGTCGACCACCATGTCCACCGGCACCAGCGGCTCGATTTTTTTCGGGTCCTTGTCGGCCCGGGCAGCGGCCGAACGCATGGCGGCGAGGTCGGCCAACAGCGGCACGCCGGTGAAATCCTGCAGGATCACCCGTGCCACGGTGAAGGGGATTTCTTCGGTGCGATGGGTGTTCGCTTGCCAGTTGGCTAACTGCTTGATGTGCTCGGGCGTCACCTTTACCCCATCGCAATTGCGCAGCACCGACTCGAGCACAATGCGGATCGACACCGGCAAGCGTGCAACCGATACGCCTAACGCAGCTTCGAGTTTTTTCAGCGAGGCGAATTGCACGTCGCGCTTGCCGGAGGTAAAGGAGTCGTGGGTATTGAGCGTGTCGGTCATGGTGATGGGGCCAGAAAATAGGGGGTAAACAAGTTCAATTTTAACGGAAGCGTTCAGGCTTCGCGCCGCATCTGCGGGTTGTCTTCAAGCTTCCCGCCTCATTTGCGGGAACAGGATGACATCGCGGATGCTTGGTGAATCGGTCAGCAGCATCACCAGACGGTCGATGCCGATGCCACACCCGCCGGTGGGGGGCAGGCCGTGTTCCAGCGCGCGGATGAAGTCGGCGTCGTAGTGCATCGCCTCCTCGTCGCCAGCTTCCTTCTGCCGCACCTGATCCATGAAACGTTCGGCCTGGTCTTCGGCGTCGTTCAGCTCTGAAAAACCGTTGGCCATTTCGCGGCCGGTGATGAACAGCTCGAAGCGTTCGGTGATGTCGGGCTGCGTGTCGGAGCGGCGCGCCAGCGGCGACACTTCGGCCGGGTAATCGATGATGAAGGTGGGCTGGATCAGCAGCGCTTCGGTGGTTTCCTCGAAGAAGGACAACTGCAGGCCGCCGAGACCATCCTGCGGCTTGTACTTGGCCTTCATCGCCACGAACCGGGCAATCAGCCAATCGCGATCATTCAGCTGTTCCACCGTGTACTGCGGATGGTAATGGCGGATCGCATCGACGATGGTGAGGCGAGCGAACGGCTGATCGAGGTCGATTGCATGGCCTTGATAGGGCACCGTGGTGGTCCCAGTGGCCGCAACGGCGGCAGCGCGAATCAGCGATTCGGTGAGGTCCATCAGGTAGCCGTATTCGCGGTAGGCCTCGTAGAACTCCATCATGGTGAACTCGGGGTTATGCCGCGTGGAGAGCCCTTCGTTGCGGAAGTTGCGGTTGATCTCGAACACTTTCTCGAAACCACCAACGACCAGGCGCTTGAGATACAGCTCCGGGGCGATGCGCAGGAACAGCTCCATGTCGAGTGCATTGTGGTGCGTGGCAAACGGCTTGGCTGCCGCGCCGCCGGGGATGGGATGCATCATCGGCGTTTCCACTTCGAGAAAATCGCGCTCGACCATGAACGAACGGATCGCCTGGATGATTTTCGAGCGACGTTTGAACGTTTCACGCGTGGTGTCGTTGGTGATGAGGTCGAGATAACGCTGGCGGTATTTCTGTTCCTGGTCGGCCAGACCGTGGAATTTTTCCGGCAACGGGCGCAGTGCTTTCGACAGCAGGCGGATCGACTTGGCCTGGATGGTGAGCTCGCCCTTGTTGGTCTTGAACAGAATCCCGGTCACGCCGATGAAATCGCCCAGGTCCCAGTGCTTGAATGCATCGTGCGATTCGGTGCCGGTAAGGTCGTTGGAAATATAGACCTGGATACGTCCGCTCATGTCCTGCAGGGTCGCGAAGCTGGCCTTGCCCATCACCCGCTTGAGCATCATGCGGCCGGCCAGTTGCACCTCGACGGCTTCGGTCTCCAGTGCTTCCTTGGATTTGTCGCCATGCGCGGCGGTCAGCTTGCCGGCGTAGTCACGGCGGTCAAAGTCGTTGGGGAAGGCGATACCCTGCTGGCGGATCGCAGCGAGCTTGGCGCGGCGTTCGGCAATGATCTGGTTTTCGTCAAGAGCGGGTGCGTTGGTTTCGGTGTTCATGGTCAGCTTAAAAATAGGGTGGGGTCTTCTGACCAGAGTGAGCAGATGCCACGGCGCAGGGGTTGCATTTGGTCAATGAACCGGGAAAACGTGACACAATTATATCTGATGTAACACACTGCCTCCCCGGCTGGGGGGGCAGGACAGCCCGTTTCTCCCTCCGTTTCCTGCCCATGTCCGATACCCCCTCAATCCTGCTCAACCGCGTGTTCGGCTACGCTGAATTCCGTGGCGATCAGGCGGCCATCGTCGATACCCTGGTCGCGGGTGGCGACGCGCTGGTGCTGATGCCTACCGGTGGCGGCAAATCGGTGTGCTTCCAGATCCCGGCGCTGTTGCGCGAGGGCTGCGCGGTGGTGGTGTCGCCGCTGATTGCGCTGATGCAGGACCAGGTTGCCGCCTTGAAGGAATTGGGCATTGCGGCCGAGTTTTTGAACTCCAGCCTCGACAACGCAGCGGCCATGCAGATCGAACGCGAATTTGTCACCGGCAAGCTCAAGCTGCTGTATGTCGCGCCGGAACGCCTGCTCACCCCGCGTTTCCAAAGCCTGCTCGAACAGGCCCATATCGCCCTGTTTGCCATCGACGAAGCGCACTGCGTGTCGCAATGGGGGCACGATTTCCGCCCGGAATACCTGGGTCTGTCGACGCTGCACGAGCGCTTTCCCGAAGTGCCGCGCATTGCGCTCACCGCCACGGCCGATACCGCGACCCGTGCCGAAATCCTCACCCGGCTCGATCTGCACGCTGCGCGGGTGTTCGTCGCCAGCTTTGACCGCCCCAACATCCGCTACCACATCAGCGAAAAAACCGAACCGCGCCGCCAGCTGCTGGATTTTCTGGCCGGCCACAAAGATGAAGCAGGGATTGTGTATTGCAGCACCCGCAAAAAGGTCGAGGAAACCGCTGATGCGTTGAAACAGGCCGGCTTCACTGCGCTGGCCTACCACGGCGGCATGGACAACGACACCCGCCGCCGCCATCAGGAAAAATTCCTGCGCGAAGACGGCGTCGTCATGGTCGCCACGCTCGCGTTCGGCATGGGCATCGACAAACCTGACGTGCGCTTTGTCGCCCACCTGGATTTGCCGCGTTCGATCGAAGGCTATTACCAGGAAACCGGCCGCGCTGGCCGCGACGGCGAACCCGCCGAAGCGTGGATGGCGTGGGGCTTGCAGGATGTCGTCACGCAGCGCCGCTTCATCGACGAAAACGATGCTGAAGACGCACACAAGCGCAGCGCCCACGGCAAACTCGATGCGCTGGTCGGGCTGTGCGAAGCGGCGAGTTGTCGCCGTGTCGCACTGTTGAACTACTTCGGCGAAGCCTCGCAAGCCTGCGGCAACTGCGACGTCTGCATCAACCCGCCGACCCTGTGGGACGGTACTGAAGCCGCACAAAAACTGCTGTCAACGGTTTATCGTACCGGCCAGCGTTTTGGTGCCGGCCACGTGCTGGACGTGTTGCTGGGCAAGAAAACCGAGAAGGTCGATAAATTCGGCCACGCCGACCTGAGCGTGTTCGGCATCGGCGCCAGCCAGACCGACAAGGTCTGGCGTGCCGTGCTACGGCAACTGGTCGTGCGCGGCCTGATGGAAGTCGACCACACTGCCTATGGCGCATTGAAGCTCACCGCTGCCGCGCGGCCCGTGCTGAAAGGCGAGGAGACCGTGATGCTGCGTGCCATCGAAGTACGCACCAAGCAGCGCAAATCGCGGCTGGCCTCAAGCAGCGGACAGGGCTACCACGATGACGAGGATCCCTTGTTTATTGCCCTGCGCACCTGGCGCCGTGAAACCGCCAACGAAAAAGGCATCCCTGCTTACGTCATCCTGCATGACGCCACCCTGCGCGAGATTGCCGCGCGCAAGCCGGTCACGCTGGCCGAACTCGGCGAGATCTCCGGGTTGGGGGCGAAGAAGCTGGAAGCCTACGGCGAGGCCGTGCTGGAAGTCGTGGCGGAGGGCTGAGAAGGGCGCTCCAATCCGCCGATTTTGACGAGCAACACACTTCGTCCTATATTTAACCGAATAGTTTATTAACCGACAGGAGTAATACGGCTTGAGCCCAGCAACAGACACCCTGAGCATGACCTTCGCCGCCTTGTCCGACCCGACGCGGCGGGCGATGCTGGCGCGCCTGGTGCAAGGCGAGGCCTCGGTCAATGCGCTTGCAGAACCGTTCAACATGAGCCTGCCTGCCGTCTCGAAACACATCAAGGTCCTGGAAAAAGCGGGCTTGCTGACCAAGACCCGCCAGGCGCAACAGCGCCCCTGCAAGATCGATGGCGCGCAACTTAAGCACGCGGTGGACTGGATCGAACAGTACAGACAACTGTGGGAGGGGCGTCTCGACCGACTGGATGCCTGTCTGCTGGAACTGCGTGCCGCTGAATCAGCGGCAAAACAGGAAGCAAGCAAGCCCGTTGACAAGCGGGCCAAGGCCAAACGTGCTGACAAGCCGGCCCGATCCGCCGCAAGCCCGGACCAACCCAAGCGTCCCGCACACGGCACGCCCCCAGCCAAGGAGAAGAAAGATGGCAACGCACTTCAACAGCAAATTGGATTTGACTTTTGAGCGTATCGTCGACGTGCCCCCGCACCTTGTCTGGCGCGCCTGGACCGAACCCGAACTGATCAAGCAATGGTTCTGCCCCTTGCCCTGGAAGACGATTGAAGCCGAAGTCGATGTGCGCCCCGGCGGGATTTTTCGCACCACCATGCAGTCGCCCGAAGGCAAGGCATTCCCCAATATCGGCTGCTATCTGGAAACGGTCAAAAACGAAAAGCTGGTGTGGACCAATGCCCTGTTGCCCGGTTTCCGTCCCCTGATGAATACCCCCTGCGGCAATGAATCGTCCGAATTCATGTTCACCGCCAAGGTGGAAATGGCCCTGCATGGCGAAACCGGCACCCGCTACCGCGCCACCGTCATCCATGCGGACGAGGCCGGATGCAAGATGCATGCATCCATGGGCTTTGAACATGGGTGGGGTGTGGCGCTCGACCAACTGGTTGCCATGGTTAAACGCGGTATTTGAACCTGCGGCTCCGCGCGATCAGGGCCACAAAAAGAGAAGCGACGATGAAACCGGGTGAACCTGGCTAGGTTGCCGTAAGCAGAATCGCCTCGATCGCCCCGACGACTTCCTGGGCCATCTGCGCATCCAGCGCATCATGGTGCGGGGAGGCGAACCGGCCCTTATCGTTGTCGAAATACAGCCCGGTTGCCGCGCCAAATTCATCGGACAGCGCCGCGCGAACCAGAATATCCGCGCCGATGCCGATGTCGGCTCCCGCCACCCCAAAGCCCTCGGTCACCATTTTCGTACCGAGCATCGAGCCTGGGTTGACTGCAATGATCGCCGGGCCGCTGCCATTGAGTGAAAGCGCCAGATGGCGTGACCACATCGTGAGCGCCAGTTTGCTTTGTGCATAGGCGGCATAGTCGTCCGCCAATCTGATCCGGCCCGCCAGTGCATCCAGGTCGACCGGGGATTGGGCTGCGGACGACAGATTGATCACCCGCCCGGATGTGCCGAGCAATGGCATCAGCTTTTGCGTGAGCAAATAGGGTGCAAGGGTGTTGACCGCGAACCGCACGTCGAGCCCATCCGGCGTGGTTGTCTCGGCGGTCTTGAAGACCCCGGCATTGTTGATCAGCACATCCAGTTGCGTGTGGTTCGCGCTGACAGCGTGTGCGAGCGACACCACGTCGGCCAGACGGGACAGGTCTGCGACGAAGCCTTCGACGCGCCCGCCCCCGGGCAGCCCAGACAGAGCCTTCCACGCGTCCTCCAGCTTGGACGGGTTGCGCCCGTGCAGCAAAACGTGATGACCCAACGTGACCAGCTTGTGGGCGGTTGCCAGCCCGATGCCATCGGTCGAACCGGTAATCAGGATGGTTTTAGACATGATGGGGTGTCCTCATTCAGTGATGCCTGCCCCGGAAAAGTCGGGCAGGAGGGTGTCAGCAAGACGCTTCATCGTGGCTTCGGTATCCGCCTGGTTGAAGCGCAGATTCAGCGCCACATGGTTGACGCCGATTTCCTCCAATGATTTCAGATACGCGCGAAGCGCGTTCACGCCCAGCCGGAATCCCAGGTGGATCGGCTGGGGCGATGCGTCAGGATCATCGACCAGGTCGACATACAGCGACTGTACCGCGGGTTTTGCCGGGCCGCCCGCTGCTTCGACCCGCGTCCGCCAGTCGCCGATGATGCGTGCCTGTGCAGCGATGCCGCGCGGATAGGTAATCCAGCCATCGCCGTGCCGCGCGATCCAGTCCGGATCCTGCTGACTGCCACCGGTAATGAGGAGCGGCAATCTGCCCGTCGTCGGTTTGGGCAGCATGTCCATTCCGCCATGCGGGCTGCCATAGGCATTCTCGAATGCCGGCGCGTTTTCCCACATGCGCTCGATATAGTCGACGCTGTCGCGAAACCGGTCACCCCGATCATCAAACGTCAGGTTGAGCGCCGGATATTCTTCCGGCCGGTCTCCCGAGGCCACCCCCAGAATGAGTCGCCCGCCTGACAGCACATCAACGCTCGCCGCCGCCTTGGCAACATGGGCCGGATGGCGCAGCGGCAACACGAGACTGGCGACTCCCAGCGCAATCCGCCCGGTTTGACCCGCCAACAGGCCAAGGTAGACAAAGGGATCGTAAATTTGCCCGGCATCGCCGAAAGAGGGCACGTTGAACGGCACGTCGCGCAGCCATATCGCGGCGAACCCGAGTTGCTCCGCCAGTTGCACCCGCTCGATGTGCCGGGTCATCGATGGCACCGGCGCGTGCGGATAACTTTCCAGCGGTGCCACGAGCCCGAGGCTCAGCCTGTTCGGGCGAAACACGGCGTTGTATCCCCGATTCATCGACGGGAAGCCAGCGTGATCAGGCTGCCGGGTCGTCATGGCCGCGCCTGTCACTCAGGCAGAACTTCAACCACCACTTTGCCCATGGCCTGCCCGCTGGTCAGGCGCGCATGGGCTTTGCCGACTTCGTCGAGGCCAAACCGTGTTTCATCGAGCAAGGGCTTCAGTGCGCCCGCATCGGCCATCTCGGCCAGCTTCGCCAGAATGGCGCCGTGTACTTCGCGCTTGTGGTCGTACAGCATCGGGATCAGCATGAAGACGACGTGCAGCGACAGGCCTTTTAAGTGCGCGGGCGTCAAATCCAGTTCCAGCATCGATACCGTTGAGGCGACCTGGCCGTTCAATGCGGCCGCTTCGAAGGAGTTCGTCATGTTGGCGCCGCCCACCGAGTCGAAAACCACATCGAAGCCGGCACCGCCGGTGTGTTTTGCCACGTAATCGGCCACCTGCTCGGTTTTATAGTTAATCGCGGTGGCACCATATTGTTCAATGATGTCCATCGCCTTGCCGCCGCTGCAGGTCGCATAAACATCCGCGCCAAAGTTCTTGGCCAGTTGCACCGCCACGTGCCCCACACCGCCTGCACCACCATGCACCAGAACTTTCTGTCCGGCATGAACCCCCGCTCGCAACAAGCCTTCATAGGCGGTAATGCCCACCAGCGGCAGCGCTGCCGCTTCGCGCATCGAAAGCGTTCTCGGTTTGTGGGCAATCAGCCGGGCATCGGCCAGTATGTATTCCGCAAGCGCGCCTTGCAGATCGGCGAGCCCACCGGCGCAGCCGTACACCGCATCGCCCGGGGCAAAGTCGGTCACGCCCGCGCCGACCGCTTCGACGGTGCCGGCAAAGTCCATCCCCAACACCGCGGGCAGCTCGGGCGAAAGCGGCAACTCCTTGCCCATTTGCCGGATCATGGTATCGACCGTATTTACACTGGTGGCAGCCACACGCACCACCACATGCCCGGGTTTTGCCGCGGGCTGGGGGATTTCGGTCAAGTGGAATTCAGCGTTTTCGCCGTATTCATTCAGTGTCATTGCTCTCATCGTGTGTCTCCTGGGGATGGATGATCGGGGTTGAAAACACTATAGCTATTCTGAAAATATATAAAAACAGCATAAAATCGAGTTCAGTATTCGCAAAATGGATATAAACGATTGGATACCGAAAGCGTTCGGCTGTTTGTTCTGGCGGCCGAAAAACTCAATATCAGCGCAGCCGGCCGCGAACTGGGCATGGCGCCCGCCGTCGCCAGCGCCAAACTGGCCAAGCTGGAAAAAGCCCTGGGCGCGGATTTGCTGCGGCGTTCCACGCGCAAAGTTGCCCTGTCGCTGGAGGGTGCGGAGTTCTTGCCTTATGCCAGGGAGATCCTCGCCCAGGAAAGTGCGGCCCACGCCGCGTTGGGGCGCGGCAACGTCACGGCCACTGGTACCCTGCGGTTTACCGCGCCAAGCACTTTCGCCCAGCTTTATATCGCGCCGATCCTGCCCGAGTTTCTGGCGCTGCACCCCGGCATCACGCTCGACCTGCGGCTTACCGATATGGAATTCGACCTCATCCAGGGCAGCTTCGACCTGGCGCTGCGTTACTCGGCGCTCGCCGACAGCAGCCTCAAGGGGCGCAAACTCGCGGACGACACGCGCATCCTGTGTGCGTCGCCGGGCTACCTTAAACAGCATGGCACGCCCACGCATCCGGACGATCTCGTCACGCACCAATTGATCGCGTTCAAGGATCTGTCACCCACCCAACTGATTGCGCGCGACGGCCAGACAGGGCAGTTCAACCCGCGCCTGGCCGGATGTCGGCTCATCGTCGATGACGGGTTGAGCCAGAAGATCGCCACCCTCGCCGGGGCCGGCATCTCGATGAACGCGCTGTGGAGCGTTCACCGCGAACTCGCCGACGGCTCGCTGGTGCGTGTGCTGCCCGACTACAAGGTCGACGACCAGACGGCCCTGTGGCTCGTCTATCCGAAGTCGAATGTGCTGACCGTGAAGGTCAGGCTATTCATCGATTTTTTGTTGGAGAAGTTTGGCAGCGTGCCGGCGTGGAGCGAGTCGTGATTTGGGGCTAACGAGCTTGGGCACACTGTTGTTGATGGGGGCTCATCGGTTGAATCCGCACCCCAAGGTTGGCACACGGAAGATGGAAACACGAACTGCCAGGCGAATGACTCCGGTGCTTTTGGGTATTTGCGTTCAAGGGCACCAGGTAATGGTGCGAGCCCTGCACCACGGGTTCGATCATCAGCATGTAATTGTGCCAATTTATCAGGTGCGCCTGCAAAGCTGCTTCTAAGCGGATGGGGAGCTCTGGGCTGCTGCCGGTTTCAAAGACACTTTGTTAAGGTGTGAAATCGGAGGTGGTTTATGGTTACAAGACGGCAATTCAGCCGGGAATTCAAGCTTGAGTCAGTCAAGCTGGTTACGGAACGTGGTGTTGCGATAGCGCAGGCTGCACGCGACCTGGATATTAACGAGAACGTGCTGCGCAGGTGGGTCAGGGAGTTAGCCCAGGATGAGCAGCATGCGTTTCCTGGCGGCGGGAACATGAAGCCTGAGTTAGCTGAAATAGCCCGACTCAAGAAAGAAAATGCCAAGCTCAGGATGGAGCGCGACCTCCTAAAAAAAGCCGCGGCCTACTTCGCGAAGGAGTCGATGTGAAATTCGGCTTTATGGCGAAACATTGAGGAATCTGGCCGGTGGCATTGATGTGTGGGGCACTCGATGTCTCGCGAAGTGGTTTCTATGCCTGGTTAGTGCGCCCGCCCAGCCAACGTAGCCGGGATAACCAAATACTGGGTGCCTACGTCCGACAGAGCTTGGTGGGCAGTGACCGCACCTATGGCGCCCGGCGGGTGTGGCACGACATTCTGGAGCTGGGCATGAGCTGTGGGTTGCACCGTATTGAGCGTCTCATGCGTGAGCAGGCGCTACGGGCACGCCCTCGGCGACGGGGTTTGCCCGTTGACCGTGGTCAGCGCAGTGCGATTGCGGACAACGTGCTGGATCGCCAATTCCAGGCTGGGGGCCCCAACCAGAAATGGGTGGCTGACTTTACCTACATCTGGACAGCTGAAGGTTGGCTATATGTAGCCGCGGTTCTGGACCTGTACTCAAGACGGATCGTGGGTTGGTCCATGCAGGCCAGCATGACGTCGCAACTGGTGGCTGACGCCTTGATGATGGCTGTTTGGCGCCGGGGCAACCCGGTCGAGTTGTTGCACCACTCGGATCAGGGAAGCCAGTACACCAGCGAACACTTCCAGCAGTTGCTCAGGGAACAGGGAATCACCTGCAGCATGAGCCGTGCTGGCGAGGTGTGGGACAACTCGGCCATGGAGAGTTTCTTCTCATCCATGAAGACGGAAAGGATTGCTCGAAAGGTATACCGAACCCGGTCGCAAGCGCGGGCTGATGTGTTCGATTACATCGAAACGTTCTACAACCCACGGCGTAGACATTCAACGCTCGGGTATGTCAGTCCTGTACAGTTTGAAGAAACTCAATTGGCTTAGGTTGGTGTCCACGGAGCCGGCAGCAGCCCAACTGGTGGCGTTATGCACATAGATCATTCAAGATAAATTATGGAACATATTGATTGGGGTGACTTTCAAAAAGTCGATATCCGCGTTGGAACCATCGTCGATGTCGAAGACTTTCCAGAGGCTCGTCGGCCTGCTTACAAATTAAAGGTGGATTTCGGGCAAGAGCTCGGTATTAAAAAATCTAGTGCGCAGATCACTGCTCTCTATGCGAAGGAAGACCTGCTCGGTAAGCAGGTGCTAGCAGTTGTAAATTTCCCACTAAAACAAATTGGCCCCTTTATGTCTGAATGTCTAGTTACTGGGCTGCACCGCTCTGATGGTTCTGTGGTGCTATCAACTGTTGATATGGAGCTACCCAATGGAACAAGGCTGGCATAACAAGCTGCTCAAATTCGTTACGGCTGCAAAAAGCGCAGCCTCCACCGGACTCGCTAACGCTCGCCGTTTAGCGGGGCGTTAAATAGAGAGATTGACAGCGTCGATGAATATTTATTTAGGTGTTCTCAGCGCGTTCGGAGACTACTTCGCTTTTCATCCTGTTAAATGCGCATCCGTGGCAGCTTTTTTTACGGTATTTGTTTTCTTGCCATTTCATAGGATTGCTGCAAAGTTCATTCTTGTTTTGGCAGCAGGGACGTGGTGGCTTCTTACATATACTGAAGCAACTACACCTATATCTTCGAACATTCGGGTCGATCTCGCTTTTACTCTACCTACGGCCATTGTCTTTGGGACAGCTGCAATCACAATGTTAATCATGGGGCGGAGCAGAAATGTTTAACTCATCACTCAACCAGGGCATGCGGCAAACGGTTTGCCGCTTCGCGGCAACTGCTGCATGCCTGTTAGTTCGGCGTTAGAGGCCACATCCATGTCAGGCGTTTATCGCATCAGGTTGATGTTTGAATGGGGCGGCGGGACTTTATGGTGCGGTAACGAGACAGCATCAAAGAAATTCGATGTCGGCCCCGTAGAAGAACTGTTACCTATTAGTGATCTATCACGCGATAAACTAAATAACCTTTCACAGTTGCACGATACCGCCTTGAACTGGGAGTATCCGCCTGACCCCGGCCCCTGGAGTAAGGATGAATATGCAAGTTTTGAGAAAAAAGCATTAGCTTTATCCGTGGAGTTACAAGCAGAGCTAGGCTCTGAGTTCGAGGTGGTTTACGAATCTCTCGGTTGCCTCTAACAAATGGTGGTAATCCCCTCATAAAACAGTAGCAGTCAGAAGTGGAATTTTCTCGTAATCTAACCCGAGGAGGTTCTCTTGAAGAAATCACGTTTTACCGACAGCCAGATTATTGCCGTACTCAAGCAGGCCGAAGCTGGCACGCCTGTTCCAGAGCTATGTCGTGAGCACGGCATCAGCTCCGCCACCTTTTACAAGTGGCGCTCCAAATTCGGCGGCATGGACGCTTCGATGATGTCCCGGATGAAGGAGCTGGAGGAGGAGAACCGGTGCCTGAAGAAGATGTACGCCGAAGCCCAGATGAGTGCCGAGATTCTCAAGGAAGCGATGGCAAAAAAGTGGTGAGGCCATCTCAGCGCCGAGAGATGGCCAAGTGGGCAATTGAAGCCAAAGGCGTCAGCATTCGACAGGCTTGCGCCGACTTCACGATCAGCCAGACCTGCTACCGCTACCAGCCCAGGCTGTCCGACGAGAACGAGGTGATCGCCGACTGGCTGGTGCGACTCACGCACAACCAGAAGAACTGGGGCTTTGGCCTGTGTTTTCTGCACCTGCGCAACGTCAAGGGGTACGGCTGGAATCACAAGCGTGTCTATCGCATCTATCGGGCGCTGGAGCTGAATCTGCGGATCAAGCCGAAGAAGCGCATCGTGCGCGAGAAACCGCAGCCATTGGCGGTGCCGGAGACGATCAACCAGGTTTGGTCGATGGACTTCATGCACGACCAGTTGAGCGATGGCCGCAGCTTTCGTCTGTTCAACGTGCTGGATGATTTTAACCGTGAGGGATTGGGGATCGAGGTTGATCTGTCACTGCCTGCGGCGCGGGTGATCCGTTCGCTGGAACACATCATTGAGTGGCGCGGCAGGCCATCGGTGATCCGCTGCGACAACGGCCCCGAGTACATCAGTGGCGCGTTACTGGCGTGGGCCGATAACCACGGAATACGGATTGAACATATTCAGCCCGGCAAACCGCAACAGAATGCCTACGTTGAACGCTACAACCGAACCGTGCGCTACGACTGGCTGGGTCAGTATCTGTTCGACAGCATTGAACAAGTTCAGGAATCAGCTACTCGCTGGCTATGGACATACAATCACGAACGCCCGAACATGGCGCTCGGCGGCATCACCCCCATGCAGAAATTGATGCTCGCAAATTAACTCCACTTCTGGCGACTGCTAAAAAAGGGGGGATTACCCACTTTGGGTGAAGAATGAGGGGGCGCCTGGATCAAGCCTTCAGCGCATTTCCCACCACTTCCGCCACGTCCTTCGCCAAGCCATCAACAGCGGCGATGTGCTCCAGCGCGGCACGCGCATGCGCCTGGCGGCCGGCGTCGAACTGGCGCCAGCGGTCGAAGCTGCGGGCGATACGTGAGGCGACTTGCGGGTTCATCGCCTGCAACTCGATGATTACGTCGGCTGCGAGGGCGTAGCCGCTGCCGTCGGCAGCGTGGAAATGGCGCGGGTTGGCGCCGCAGAAGCCGCGTACTAGTGCGTAGACCCGATTGGGGTTTTTCAGGTCGAAAGCCGGATGCTGCATCAGCGCGCGCACGCGTGCCGCGCCATCGGGCAGGCGCGAGGTGGCCTGCACGGAGAGCCATTTGTCGATGACCAGCGCTTCGTTTTGCCAGCGATCGTAAAAGGCAGCGAGCGCGGCTTCTCTTTCCGGCAGGTCGCGTTCGGGCAGGTCGAGATTGGCGAGTGCGGCTAGTGCTGCGATGTCATCGGTCATGTTGCCGCTGGCTTGGTTATTGCCCGCCGCGAGTTGTTCGGTCAGGCGCGGCACAACGGCGGATTTCAAGTACGCGGGATCGCTTTCGCCGAGGTAGGCCAGGCAGGTGTTGCGCAGCGCGCGCCTGCCGACTTGTTCGCCGTCGGGTGCATAGGGTTCGCTCGGCGCGAGTGCCGCCCATGCGGCTTCCAACGGGTCGCGCAGCCTGGCCGCGAGGTGGCGGCGCAGGTTGACGCGTGCAGTGTGGATGGCTTCCGGATCGATGGTTTGACCCTGCTCGACCATGGCCTCAGCAAGCACGGCTTCGGCCGGCAGGTTCAACGCCTCGGCGGCGAGTGCGGGGTCGTGGTTCAGGCCGTCTTCGAGCACGCGCGCGCAGGCGGCGACGAAGGCATCGGGAATCCAGTCGCTGCCGGCGCCGCTCGCGGCGATGCCGGTGAGCAACACGCGTGTTGCCAGACGTTGCCCGGCTTCCCAGCGGTTGAAGGCGTCGCTGTCGTGCGCCATCAGGTGGGCGAGTTCGGCATCGGTCTGTTCCAGTTCCAGTAATACCGGCGCGGAAAAATCACGCAGCAGCGAGGCGACGGGTGCGGCGGGCACGTCTTCGAATACGAAGGTCTGCGAGGCATCGGTGAGCGATAGCACGCGTGTGGTGTCGGCTGCCTCGGCTTCGCCCGCAAGCTTGAGCGCCGCATCGCTGCCATCCGGCAACACTAGCCCGAGCGCGACGGGAATGTGCAGGGGGCCGTCGACCATCGACTGCCCCGATTCGGTCAGCCGTTTTTCGTGGGCGGTGGGGGTGAGGCGTTGCGTCAGGGTCAGCGTGTAGCGGCGGGTCGCCGCATCCCATGCGCCGGTGGCGTGCAAACGCGGGGTGCCGGCGCGCGCATACCAGCGGCGGAACTGCGTCAGATCGACGCCCGAGGCATCCTGCATCGCTGCGACAAAATCGTCGCAGGTCACGGCCTGGCCATCGTGGCGCTCAAAGTACAGATCCATGCCGCGCCGGAAGCCTTCGCGCCCGAGCAGGGTATGGATCATGCGGATGACTTCGGCGCCCTTGTTGTAGACGGTGGCGGTGTAGAAGTTGTTGATCTCGGCATAGGAGGCGGGCCGGATCGGATGCGCCATCGGCCCCGCGTCCTCGGGGAACTGGCTGACGCGCAGGGCGCGCACGTCCTGGATGCGGGTGACCGCGCGCGAATGGGTGTCGGCGCCGAATTCCTGGTCGCGGAACACGGTCAGGCCTTCTTTCAATGACAGCTGGAACCAGTCGCGGCAGGTGACGCGGTTGCCGGTCCAGTTGTGGAAATACTCGTGCGCCACCACCCGGTCGATGCCCTGGTAGTCGGCGTCGGTTGCCGTGTCGGGGCGGGCCAGTACGTATTTGGTGTTGAAAATGTTGAGGCCCTTGTTTTCCATCGCCCCCATGTTGAAGTCGCCGACGGCGACGATCATGTAGAGGTCGAGGTCGTATTCGAGCCCGAAGCGCTGTTCGTCCCAGCGCATGGCTTTTTTCAGCGCCGCCATCGCGTGGCTGCACTGGTCGAGCTTGCCCGGCTCGACATAGACCGCAAGCCGCACGGTGCGTCCCGACGCGGTCACGTATTCGTCTTCCAGTACATCGAGCTTGGCCGCGACCAGCGCAAACAGATACGCCGGCTTGGCATAAGGGTCTATCCAGCGCGCCCAGTGCCGCGTTGCGTCGTCCGCGCACAGTCCTGCTGCGACGGGATTGCCGTTGGATAGCAGATGCGGAAAACGTGCGCGGTCGGCTTCCACCATGCAGCTGAACTTCGCCATCACGTCCGGCCGGTCCGGGAAGAAGGTGATGCGCCGGAAGCCTTCAGCCTCGCACTGGGTGAAATAGCCGTCGCGCGAGCGGTACAGGCCCGACAGCTGGGTGTTTTTGTCGGGCGCAATGCGCACCACGCTTTCCAGCACACAGGCATCCGGTAATGGCCCGGCGATCGTCAGCAGGTCGTCGGCATGGGTGTAGCGGGCCGCGTCGAGCGCGCTGCCGTCGAGCGTGAGGTTGATCAGTTCCAGCGCCTCGCCGTTCAACACCATTGCACCAGCTGCAACCGCCGGGTTGCGCGTGCAATTCAGGCGCGCACGTACCTCGGTGTGGTCGTCACGAATCGCCACATGCAAATCGACCGATTCGATCCACCAGGCGGGCGGGGTGTAGTCCTTCAGGAAAAGTGTGACGGGGGTTTCGGTGCGCATGGGGTCTCCTTGCTGCGGACTTGAGGTGATATCAGGAACTACCGCCTGACCGAATGCGCCTATCACACGCCCTGTTTCAAACTCGCTTCAATGAAGATATCAAGGTCGCCGTCCAGCACTTTCTGCGTGGCTGAGGTTTCGACGTTGGTGCGCAGATCCTTGATGCGCGAGTTGTCCAGCACATAGCTGCGGATCTGGTGGCCCCAGCCGACGTCGGCTTTGCCGGCTTCGAGTTTGTCCTGTTCGGCCTGGCGCTTGCGCAGCTCGGCTTCGTAGAGTTTCGACTTCAGCATCGACATCGCTTCGGCGCGGTTCTTGTGCTGCGAGCGGTCGTTCTGGCACTGCACCACGATGTTGGTGGGCAGGTGGGTGATGCGCACTGCGGAGTCGGTCTTGTTGATGTGCTGGCCGCCGGCGCCGGATGCGCGGTAGGTATCGACGCGCAGGTCGGCGGGATTGATCTCGACCTCGATCGAATCGTCTACTTCCGGGTAGACGAACACGCTGGCGAAACTGGTGTGGCGACCGCCTGACGAGTCGAACGGTGATTTACGCACCAGGCGATGGACGCCGGTTTCGGTGCGCAGGGTGCCGTAGGCGTAGTCACCTTCGACCTTGATCGAGGCGGACTTGATACCGGCCACGTCGCCGTCGGATTCTTCCAGCAGTTCGGCCTTGAAGCCCTTGCGTTCGGCGTATTTCAGGTATTGCCGTAGCAGCATCGAGGCCCAGTCGCAGGCTTCGGTGCCGCCGGCACCGGCCTGGATGTCGATGAAGCAGTTGTTGGGATCGGCCGGGTTGTTGAACATGCGGCGGAATTCGAGCGTGGAGACATCTTTCTCGATGGTGGCGACGTCAGATTGCACGGCGGCGAGCGTGTCGTCGTCGTTTTCCTCGCGTGCCATCTCGAACAGTTCGGCGGCATCCTTCAGGCCCGATGACACACGGTCGAGCACCAGCACCACGTCTTCGAGTGATTTACGTTCGCGACCCAGTTCCTGGGCCTTGGCAGCGTCGTTCCAGAAGTCCGGCGCTTCGGACAGGCGGACGACTTCTTCTAGACGATCACTCTTGTGATCGTAGTCAAAGAAACCCCCTGAGTTGGGTGGCACGCTCGCTTAGGTCGGCAAGGCTGGCTTCAATCTGATTAAGCTGTTCGGCTTCCATGGTGTGTCATGCGTCAGGCGGAAAAGCCGCGAATTATAGCCCACGTGACGATCAGTCCCAGCCCCACCGCACCCATGCCCGCGACTGCATGGCGTGCCATTTGCCAGCCGCCTATGCTCAGGGTGAGCACGGACTTGAACATCAGGTTGGCCAGTATCGCGAGCGTGATGACGTTGACCAGCACGGCCACCGACAGCTTGTCCAGATTGTAAAGACGCAGGCTGGACAGGGTGATGGCAGCGACATCGGTGAGTCCCGATACCAGCGCCACGCCGTATAAGCCGCCGGTGCCCAGCCAGTCGGACAGCCAGGCTGCAGCCAGCAGTACCACGCCGTACATCAGGCCAAAGCTTAGTGCGGTGCGCAACTCGGTAGGGTTGGTCATTTCCAGCGCGGGGGGATCGCCCTGCGGCCGCAGTTTGCGCACGCCGTAGAGGGCACCCAGGCCGCCCACGACCAGGCCACCGAACAGAACCGGCAGCAGTTGCGTCAATACCGACGGCGCCAGCACTGCGGCCAGCACGCCAAGACGCACCAGCACCACCAGGTTGGCCAGCACGATCACCGTGACTGCAGTGGGCATCAAGGCACGGTTGGCTCGGGCGTGGCGGCTGAACGACAAGGTGGTGGCGGTGGAGGACACCAGCCCACCCAGCAGGCCCAGCATGACTGCACCGCGCTGTTGCCCCACCAGCCGCAGCGCGGCATAGCCAGCCAGGCCCACGCCCGAGATCAGTACCACCATCCACCAGATCTGGTGTGGATTCAGTGCACCATAGGGGCCGTAGTTCTGGTTGGGCAGCATCGGCAGAACGATCAGCGCCAGCACGGAAAATTGCAGCACCGACAACAGGTCGCGCCGCGAGAGTTTCTGGCTCCAGCCGCGCAGCTCGGGCTTGAAGTACAGCAGCATGGTGGCTGCAATTCCCAGCATCACCGCCAGCTGGATTTCGTTCTGCCATACCAGGATGCCCAGTCCGTAGCACAGCAGCAGCGCCGCTATGGTTGTGGTTCCGGGATCGCCGTCCGCCTGGGAAGGGGTACGCATATAGGCCGCGATCATCATCGCACCGACCAGCAGCATGCCTGCCGCAATCAGCCACGTTTCACCCAGCGTAGTGGCCAGATGGGCCGTCAATACCGCCAGCAAGGCCGTCAGTGCAAAGGTGCGCAAACCGGCTTTGGCGGCCGGGTTGCGCTCGCGTTCCAGCCCCATCAGCAAGCCGATCGCCAGTGCAACCACATAGCGCGGCAAAACAGCCAGTTCGGGAGGGAGCCAGGGCATCAGTTCGGTCATGGGCGGTGTCGTGTTGAGGCAGGTAGGGGCCTATCGTACAGTCAGACTGACAAGAACGGATTGATGCAGACTGGGCTTAAGCATCATTTGGCGGGTCGAAACACAATCAGGCATCAATTGACGTAGTAGACTTCGCGCTCGAATCCTTTAATGACCCCAAGTATGTTGTCTGTCCATGACCTTGCCTGTGAACGTGGTGAGCATCTGTTATTCCGCAATCTCGATTTTGAGTTGGCAACGGGCGAGGCCTTGCTGGTGCGGGGTGGCAATGGCCGTGGCAAGACCAGCTTGTTACGCATTCTCTGTGGCCTGTCGGTACCCGCAAACGGCATGGTGCGCTGGCGTGGTGAGTCCATCAGCCAGGCGCACGAACAATATGGCCGGGAGATGGCTTACATCGGCCATGCCAATGGCATCAAGGATGACCTGACCCCGATGGAAAATCTGCGTCTCGCGGCTGCACTGGGTGGGCGTGAACTGGATAGCAAGACCGCGATGGCAGCGCTGGAGCGAGTAGGGCTGTCACGCTGCCTGGATTTCCCCGCACGGGTCTTGTCTTTTGGCCAGCGCCGCCGTGTTGCACTGGCCGGGCTGATGACGGCAGGCGCCTTGCTGTGGATTCTTGACGAACCCCTGACCGGGTTGGACGTTCAGGGGGTGGCCATGGTGGAGCAGATGATCCGCGATCATGTCGTGGCGGGCGGGCTGGTGATCATGACGACCCATCAGCCACTGGCGTTGGACGGGGTGACGCCGAAAACCCTGTCGGTCGGTGAATAAGCGTGGTTGTGACGTTGTTGAATCGCCAACCTCCATATGTACCCTTCGATGCCCATAGGCGGGCGTGTGGTTTGCAATGCTGAAATTCCTGTTCACCGTCATTCGCCGTGATGTGCTGCTGGCTGCGCGTCGACGCGGCGACTGGCTGACCGCACAATTCTTCTTTGTCATGGTGGTCAGCATGTTTCCGCTGGGCATCGGTCCCGAGCCGAGCATGCTGCGCACGATTGGTCCCGGGGTTGTATGGGTGGCCGCGCTGCTCGCCTCGCTGCTGTCGCTGGGCCGGCTGTTTGCCGACGATTATTTTGACGGCACCCTGGAACAAATGCTGCTGTCGCCGTATCCCACTGCCCTGCTGGCACTGGGCAAGGCTATCGCGCACTGGATCATCAACGGGATTCCGCTGCTGATCATTGCGCCGGTGCTGGGGATACAGTTCAATCTGCCGACCGAGGCCTTGTGGATTCTGGTTCTGTCGCTGGCCATCGGGACGCCGATCCTGTCCCTGCTTGGCAGCATCGGCGCGGCCTTGACACTGGGCTTGCGTGGAGGGGGCGTGCTGGTTACCTTGCTGATCCTGCCGCTGTATGTACCAGCCTTGATCTTTGGCGCAGGCGCAGTGGAAGGCGTACTCTCCGGCACCGGCTCGGAAGCGCACCTCTCGTTGCTGGGGGCGTTTCTGATCCTGTCGTTGTTGCTGGCACCCTGGGTGAGCGCCATGGCCCTTAAAGTTTCTGTGGAGTGAGTTTTGAATCTGTACTACTACGCTTCGCCTTCGACCTTTTACCCCCTGGCCGGCAAACTGATCCCGTGGTTTGCGGCTTTGGCATTGATTCTGACGGTTGCGGGGCTCTATATCGGCTTTTTCCTGGCGCCCACCGATTTTCAGCAGGGTGAGGGCTATCGCATCATTTTCATCCACGTTCCGGCAGCCTGGATGTCCATGCTCATATATGTCGTCATGGCGTTCTGGTCCGCCATCGGACTGGCCTGGAATACCCGTCTCTCGTTTGTCATGGCGCGTGCGCTTGCGCCTACTGGTGCCATGTTCACCTTTGTCGCCCTGTGGACCGGCGCGTTCTGGGGCAAGCCGATGTGGGGCGCGTGGTGGGTGTGGGATGCCCGCCTGACGTCCGAACTGATCCTGCTGTTTCTGTATGTCGGCGTCATGGCCCTGCAGGCGGCGATCGACGACCCGCGCCGCGCCGACCGTGCCGGGGCGTTGCTCAACCTGGTTGGTGTCGTCAACGTGCCGGTCATCTATTTCTCGGTCAAATGGTGGAATACCCTGCATCAGGGTTCCTCCGTCAGTCTCACCGGGGCGCCGTCCATGGCGCGCATCATGTTGGGGGGCATGCTGATCATGGCGCTTGCCGCCTGGATGTATACCATTGCCGTTGCGCTGGTTCGTGCGCGTTCACTGCTCCTCGAGCGCGAACGGCAAACCGACTGGGCGCGCTCCCTGCTGGAGGGAAAACCATGAACTGGGAAAGCTGGGAGGCCTTCTGGGCCATGGGCGGTTATGGCCTGTATGTCTGGGGCTCATTCGGCGTGACGCTGCTCTGCATCGTGGGCGAGGTCTGGTTGCTGCGCCGCCATCGCCTGCAGACCTGGAAGCGGCTCAGGCGCATGAAATCATGGGAAACACAGTAACTTTGGAATGACAATGAAATCACGGCATAAAAAACTCGCTTTGATCACGCTGGTCGTCGCAGCCCTTGGGGTTGCGGTGGTACTGATACTCAATGCATTCAACAGCAATCTGGTGTTCTTTTTCTCACCTACGCAGATCGCCAATGGAGAAGCGCCGACCAGTCGGGCATTCCGCATCGGTGGGTTGGTCGAGACGGGGAGCATCAAACGGCAGGCAGATGGGCTGACCACCCTCTTCGTGGTGACCGACACGGCCAAGTCGATCCCGGTAACTTACACGGGTATCCTGCCCGACCTGTTCAAGGAAGGTAAGGGCGTCGTGGCGGAAGGCCGGCTGGGTAGTGACGGCCACTTTACTGCTACCCAGGTTCTGGCCAAACACGATGAAAACTACATGCCGCCTGAAGCAGCCCACGCGCTGGAGCAGGCAGCAAAAGCCCAGCAGACGGTAGTGGAGTAGTTTTGATATCCGGAGGCGCTGGGCACTTGGCCAGGCGTCTTTCACGGCAGTAAACAGGAGTTAGACATGATCCCCGAACTTGGCCATTTCGCCCTTATTCTTGCGTTGTTGCTGGCGCTGACCCAGTCCATCCTGCCGCTTGTCGGCGCGCATCGCGGCAATCTCACCCTGATGGGCGTGGCGCGGCCTGCTGCACAGGGCCAGTTCGTGTTTGTCGCCCTCGCATTCGCCTGCCTGGCGTATTCGTTTCTGACCAACGATTTCTCGGTCGAGAATGTGGCACGCAACTCGTTCTCGCAACTGCCCGAGGTCTATCGCTTCACCGCCACCTGGGGCTCGCATGAAGGCTCGTTGCTGCTGTGGGTGCTGATCCTCGCTTTCTGGAGCACGGCAGTGTCGGTGTTCTCGCGTCACCTGCCGGAGGATATGGCGGCGCGCGTGATCGGCGTCATGGGCCTGATCTCGGTGGGTTTTCTGGCCTTTCTGCTGACCACGTCCAACCCGTTCGAGCGCCTGCTGCCCGCCGCCATGGACGGCAACGACATGAACCCGCTGTTGCAGGACTGGGGCATGATCATCCATCCGCCGATGTTGTACATGGGTTATGTCGGCTTCGCCGTCGCCTTCGCCTTCGCCATTGCCGCGCTGCTGTCGGGCAAGATGGATGTGGCCTGGGCGCGCTGGTCGCGGCCTTGGACCACGGTGGCGTGGGCCTTCCTTACGCTGGGAATCATGCTCGGCAGTTGGTGGGCTTACCGTGAACTGGGCTGGGGAGGCTGGTGGTTTTGGGACCCGACCGAGAATGCCTCCTTCATGCCGTGGATTGCTGGCACTGCGCTGGTTCATTCGCTGGCCGTCACCGAGAAGCGTGGCGCATTCAAGGCCTGGACCGTGCTGCTGGCGCTGGTCACGTTTTCGCTGTCGTTGCTCGGCACCTTCCTGGTGCGCTCCGGCGTGCTGTCCTCGGTGCATGCTTTTGCTACCGACCCGGCGCGCGGTGCTTTCATCCTGGGGTTCCTCGCGGTGGTGATCGGCGGCTCGCTGGCGCTTTATGCCTGGCGCGCGCCGAAGATGATTACCGGCAGCGGCTTTACCTGGTTCTCGCGCGAGTCGCTGCTGCTCGCCAACAACGTGATCCTGATTGCCGCGCTGGGCGCTGTCTTACTCGGCACCCTGTATCCGCTGTTCATGGACGCCATGGGGCTGGGCAAGATTTCCGTCGGCCCGCCTTACTTCAATGCGGTATTTGTGCCCCTGATGGTGCCCGCGCTCTTTCTGATGGGAATCGGCCCGCTTGCGCGCTGGAAGGAAGCCAGCCTGCCGGATGTGGCCACGCGCTTGAAGTGGGCGCTGGCCGTGGCATTGGCCATCGGCCTGTTGTTGCCGCTGGTGCTGGATGGGTTCAATCCCTGGGCCAGTCTGGGGTTCTTCCTCGCGACCTGGATCACCCTGGCGGTGCTGGCGGGTTTTGCCGAGCGGCTCAAATATGGCCAGGGCAGCCTGATGCACAAACTGTCGTCGCTGCCGCGTGGTTTCTGGGGCATGCAGTTGGCCCACTTCGGCATGGCGGTGGGGGTTGCCGGAATTGCCGTCGTGGCCAATTATCAGAGCGAACGTGACGTGCGCATGGAGACGGGCAGTTACGCCGAACTGGCCGGTTATACCTTCACTTTCCGTGGTACCACGGAACACGAAGGTCCCAATTACCGCGCTGCCCGTGGCACGCTGGAGGTCAGCCAGAACGGCAAGCAAGTCGCCACGCTGCACCCGGAAAAACGGATTTACAACGCAAGCGGCATGGGGATGACCGAGGCTGCGGTGCACCCGAACATCTTCCGCGATATTTATGTCGCCATGGGGGAGCAGCTTGAAGGCCAGAGTGGTGTCTGGACCGTGCGCCTGTTCTACAAACCCTTCATCAACTGGCTCTGGTTCGGCGCACTGTTCATGGTGATGGGCGGATTCCTCGCAGCGTCGGACAAGCGTTATCGCATCGCGCTCAGAAGCCGTGAAGTGCCGAAGCATTTCGTGGCGCAGGGGGCCTGAATCATGAAACGCTGGCTGCCCCTTGTACTTTTCATCGTGCTGGTTGGTTTCTTTGCCAAGGGCCTGTTTCTCGACCCGCGCGAAGTGCCATCGCCGTTCATTGGACGCCAGGCGCCGATGTTCACCCTGCCACTGGTGGGGGATGCCAATGCCAGCTTCAGCCCGGCCGACATGAAAGGCCGGGTCTGGATGCTGAATGTCTGGGCACCCTGGTGTGTGTCCTGCCGTCAGGAACATGGCTTCCTGATGCAACTGGCGCAGGCCAGGGTGATCCCCATCGTCGGCCTTAACTGGAAAGACAAAGACCGCGAGGCGGAAACGCTGCTCGCGCGCACTGGCAGCCCCTATGTGGCCGTGCCGGAAGACCTGGATGGCCGGGTCGGCATTGACTATGGTGTGACCGGCACGCCGGAAACCTACATCATCGATCAGGCAGGCATTGTGCGACTGAAGCACATCGGCCCCATCGGCCCGGATGTGTGGAAGGGCAAGTTCGAGCCGAAACTGAAGGAGTTGGGCGCATGACGTCTGCTTGTTTCAAGCGTGGTTATTTCAAGCATGGCGTGCTGGGTGTTTTGCTGGCTTTTTCTCTGCCGGCACTGGCTGCCGAGGCTATAAGCGCTCCGCCTGATACGCTCAGGGAGGCCCGTCCACTGGCGGATGATCCGGCCATCGAGCAGCGCATGGTCAACCTGGCCGAAGACCTGCGTTGCCTGGTCTGCCAGAACGAGTCGCTTGCCGGCTCGCATGCCGAACTGGCGGAAGACCTGCGCAGGGAAATCCGCGACCAGATGAAGGCGGGCAAGGACGACAAGGAGGTGATCGAGTACCTCACCACTCGCTATGGCGATTTCGTGCTGTACCGTCCGCCGTTCAAGCCGGTGACTTATCTGCTCTGGCTCGGTCCTGTGCTGTTTCTGGGAATCGGCGGGGCGGCCTGGATTGCGACGTTGCGTCGCCGCCGTGCAGTGCAAGCCCTGCCGCTGGACGAGAAAAAGCTCGCCGCTGCCGCTCAACTTCTGAAAGACGACAAATGACCCCATTCTGGACCGTCAGCCTGTTCTGGGCTGCTGCTGTGGTTTGTACCCTGATCGCGCTGGCTTTTGTGCTGCCCGCCTTGCTGCGCTCGCGGGCCGGAACAGACAAGGCCGGCCGGCGTGACGTCAACATCGCAGTCTATCGAGACCAGATGAAGGAGCTGGAAGCTGACCGTGCCAATGGCCAGCTTTCCGAGACACAGTTCGAGACCGCCAAGCTGGAACTGGAGGCCCGCCTGGCCGACGATGCCCTGTCGGTTGACGATGCCCCTGAGCATGGTCGCGTTGGCAGTCGGCGTCTTGGCTTCACCCTGGGTGCGGTTTTGCCTGTTGCGGCTTTTGCCCTGTATTTCTGGCTGGGCAATCCCGTTTCACTGATCGCCGTCGCCGATGCGCAACCCGGCGCCATGAACACTGCAATGGCGGGTGCGTCGACTGAGCACGATTTCATGCAGATGCTCCGGCAGATCGAAGAAAAGACCCGAGCCAATCCCAAAGATGGTGAAGCCTGGTTCATGCTGGGCAAAACCTACGCGGTGATGGAACGCTGGCCTGATGCCCTGCCGGCGTTTGAACAGGCAGCCAGCCTGTTGCCACAGGATGCGTCTGTGCTTTCCAGTTACGCCGAGGCGCTGGCCATCAGCAGCAACTACAAGCTGGCGGGCAGGCCCATGGAACTGATTCAGCAGGCGCTGGGGATTGATCCGGATGACATGAAGGGCCTGGAACTGGCCGGCATCCATGCCTATCAGCTGGAGGATTTCCCTCTGGCCAGTAATTTCTTTAAACGCCTGCTTAAGCTGTTGCCGCCAGGGACGCCTCACGCCGTGGATATCCTGGCCGCGCAGCAAGAAGCCGAGCGGCTGGCTCAGCCCGGATCGAGTGGTCCGGGTCCTGCGGCCAGCCCACCGCCTGCCGCCGATCAGGCCGCATCGATGGCCCCGGGTGCCAGCATCAAGGGCCGCGTTGAGATCGCTCCTGGGCTCAAGGCCCGGCTGGCTGATACGGATGTTCTGTTCCTGTTCGCGCGCGCTGGCCAGGGCGGCCCGCCTGTCGCGGCCATGCGTGCCACGGCGGGCAAGCTGCCGCTGGAATTCGAGCTGGACGACAGCATGGCGATGAACCCCGGCAATACGCTGGCACAGCACAAGCAGGTGATGCTGGTGGCCCGCGTGTCCAAGTCTGGCAACCCGATGGCTCAGCCCGGTGATCTGGAAGGCACGGTCTCGAATGTGACGGTAGGGGCTTCAGGGGTGAAAATCGTGATTGATCAGGTCCGGCCGTAAAGGCATCAACTGTAATGGCAAGCAAAACGGGAGCTCAGGCTCCCGTTTTGCTTGCTGGGGGCAGGGCGGACGAACGCCTGTCGTGGGCCGGCATGATTTTGCACGACACTTGGCAACCGGCACCGCGCCCACTGTTGTGCAGTTTGCAGCGAGGACGCGGGAAGCGGAGGAGTAGCGGTTATTTACTAAAAGCGTGCGGTGCGTGGATTTCAGGCAAGAAAAAGGGTCCGGATATTATCCGAACCCTTGTGATTGGTGGAGGCGGCGTCTACCGAATATTTTGCTAAACCCCTTGCAGAATGAGGGTGTCGCATTTATATGCCTTAAATATACCAACAAAAATGCCATCATGGGACGGTGCTTGCAGCTGAGTTTATCTCTCAAGCTAAGGCTCGACAAGATTCATGGAACTAAATTGGCGCAAATATGCTGCAGTTAGCTCCACGAGCACCGATTGGTTCGATTTTGTCTTCAACATTGCTTCTACAGCCTGTACGGCCCTCCACCAATCTTTGTTTGCCAGCCTGGATTGAGCTTCCTTGGATGTGGGGGTTTGTTGATCTCTAAGCAGCAACCCTGCTGCTCGGTTAGCCAATGCCCAAGTTGGGCGAGGTATGAGGTCATTCGGAGGCAGGGGCAAGACAGCAGGCAAACGTGAATCACGCGCGGCTAACGCAGCTACTCCAATACTAGTTGTGCCAGCAACTATGTCATTGATTTGGCGATCAGTTAGATCGCCGAGCCAACCTTTTTTCCGGGCCTCCAATAGCACTTTCTCTTGAGATATGTCGCGTGCAATGCGTGTCCCACGCATCCATGCACGCCACAGTTGTCCATCCCCCGTCCCAACCTGACATGCGCATTCAAGCCTCCATGGTTTAAGTCCGGATTTGTTTGCAATAACTGAACATAAAAAAGCCCATCCACCACTGTTTTTACTCATACGTTTAACTACTCTGAAATTACATAATCAAATCAATTAAATAAACGATACATCTTCATATTAAATGCAATGAGAAGAAATTATTTAATACTTCTCATCAACAAACGACAACAACCCACGACGGTTGTTTGTGACAGATGACAGTTAATCAACTTGTTTTAGCCATTAGGGATGCGGCGCTCGCCTTGAGCGTGAATAGAGCAACGATTTATGACCTGCACAAATCGGACCCCACCTTTCCCAGAATTTTCAAGATCGCTGGAAAAAAATCAGGAATTCTTGCTTGGGAATTGGATGAGTGGATCGCCGCGCGTCGCTGTTGCCATCGCATCGACGGCAAGAAGGAGGCAGAAAAATGACTGTCCACGATACACGACACGATTTGCGGGTCATAGATGCACCTGAAATCAGATGTCCACGACCACTAACTCTTCAGGAGGTTTTGTCGATGCCACCGCCAAGTTGGTTGATTAACGATTGGCTGCCAGCCAATTCGCTCATACTTATTTTCGGCGAGCCAGCATCCGGAAAGACCTTCGCAACGCTCGACATGGCCGAAGCGATCGCGACAGGAAGGGCTTGGAATGGCAAGAAAGTGTCGTGTGGGTCTGTCCTCTTTGTTGCAGGTGAAGGGGTGTCTGGGTTAGGGAAGCGAATTCGTGCTTTGGCGACGCGAAACCCGGAAATCTTTACTGCCGCGATCTCAGTTATTCCTGCAGCCGTGGATCTTGTCGATCAAGCTGAGGAGGTGGTTGTCCGGGCTCGCGAAATTACTGAGAAACACGGGAACGTCGTTTTGGTCATCATTGACACACTTTCGCGTACGTTCGGCGGCCGTGAAGAAAACTCCAGCCGGGACATGGGTGAATATGTCAAAGCAGCGGACAAAATCAGGGAAAGCTTGGGATGCGCTGTCGCCATTGTCCATCACGCGGGGAAAGATGGCGGAAAGGGTGCACGAGGTCACTCGAACCTGGTCGGTGCTGTCGACGTCAGCATCGAAGTTAAAGTAAGCGAAGCTGGCCACACGTTGTTGTGCCGGAAGCAAAAAGAAGGAGATTGTCCGCCACCACAGGCGTTCAGGTTGGACAAGGTTCATGTCGGAAGGAGTGAGGATGGTGAGCTCCAGACGAGCTGTGTTGTCAATTTTGTAGGTGAGGCGCCAGCCCCGGCTCGAAGAGGCCAACCAAAAGGAACACGTCAGCAACTTATTGCCAAGTTGGCCGCTTCCATGTCGCGTGAATCTGGGGTTGTGAAATGCCCCCTTGATCCGAGCCGACCGGCTTTTGCCATTGATGCGCTTCTTTGCAGATGGCAGTCATCAGCAAATGGCAAAACATCTCCTTCCTATTTTCACGACACACTGCGTGTAATGGTTGACCGTGGCTTGCTGGGGTCGGATGGGGTGCTGGTATGGCTCCCTTGATTTCCCAACTCCCAGAATCTCCCAACAGGGGTTTTGGGATACCCATTCTTTCCCAAACTCCCAACACCCTTTAGGGGTGGGAGGTTGGGAGGGGCAGTAGGAAAAGGAAAGTGAAATGGGCGAACTAAAGCGGTTCAAGACAGAGATCAACTTGGTCGAATATGCCATGTTTCATGGGTATGAAATTGACCACCGTGAAAGTGGCCTGACATCAACCGTGATGCGCCAGGGCGACGACAAAATTATTGTGTCTACTGACATGGTTGGTCATGGCGTCTACTTTAGCGTGCGCGACGACCAGGACAATGGCAGCGTCATCGACTTTGTTCAGCGCCGCCAAGGGCTGAACCTTGGGCAAGTTCGCAAGGAATTGAGGCCATGGATCGTTTCGCCAACTTCTTCTTCCTACCGCCCGAAGCTCATGCGGAGGCCGCAGGAGCAGTGTCCTCGGAAGCCCGACCCCTCCTCCACTGACCGGCTATATCTGCGAACTGTTTGGATGAAGATGATGCCAATCGATGGACACCATCCGTACCTGGAAAGGGTGCGTAAGCTTGTTCCCGCTACCCTGGCTGACCCTCGATTCATTGGCATGGTGCGACAGGACGCCAAGGGAAACGCTATATTTCCTCACTACGATCGGCAAGGGCTGGCCGGTTATGAGATCAAGAACAAAGGCTTTACTGGCTTCAGCCGGGGCGGCACAAAGGCAGTTTGGCATTCTGCCAAATTCTCAACCGCGTGCCGCGTGGTGATTGTGGAATCGGCCATTGACGCAATGAGTCACGCCCAGCTAACCGGCGACCGCGAAGCAGCCTATATCAGCACAGGCGGGAGCATGAGCGACCACCAGCGCGAACTGTTGCGCTCAGTTCTGGCCAAGGCCGCCGAGCGTGGAGCCGAGATCGTACTGGCCACTGACGCTGATGACGCAGGTCTAAAACTGTCCTGCGAACTGCAGATGCTGTCTTCGACAACGGCGAAGCTGTCTCGCCGTGTGCCAGTTGGTGGGAAGGACTGGAATGAAGTTCTGCAAAACCAGGTGATGGGATGTGAAGCATGAATCACAGACTCAAGCAGAGCAGCCAACCGGTTGACTCTCTGTTTCACGAACCATGCTTGATCCCAGCCACTTTATCTCTATGTTGCTAACCCCTATCAGTTCTGATTTTGACGGAAGCGTGAAAATGACTGGAAGCCTCGTTTTTATTGGAGTTCCGTGCGATTCAAATGCGGCTGGCGCAAGCTGCAGACACAAGCAGCAGTATCAAATGGCGGTGCTTGTTTCTGCAGCTTGTGTCTGCAGCTTGCCGCCAGATCACTTTCTGCCCAGCTTTGGCCGGTCTTGCAGCGTCTCCGTTGCCACCGGCAAGGGCACCCCTGCGGGGTGGCGGCTAGGGCCGCAACCCTACCTGACGGGGCTGGACGCCCCGTCTGTCCCCGCATCCTCGCCTTCATGCTCTCTGCGGTCGCTTCCAGCAGTCGCCTATGGCTCCCTCGGGGCCGCCCCGCAGCGCTTCGCGCTCGGGCAACCCCATTTGGAGGCTGCGCCGTGATCCGCTTCGCGTCTCCCTGCTTGGTCGCGCTGTTGCACGACCCGGGCTGGACGCCCGCCCGCACTCTGGTCGCTACGCGCCCTCCGTTTCAAATGGGGTTGCCCGAGCGCGAAGCGCTGCGGGCGGGGGCTCCGCCCCCACCAGCCCATCATTTCGGCGCGCTCCGCTTGCTCAACTCTGGGTGGTCGGTGCGTGGGCGCACCTTCCTGCTGGCGGCTCCCCTTGTCCTCAGTCGGTGGCGCTGGGGCGCCACGCATTCGGAGGCTGCATCAAGACACTCGCCTCAAGCATCGCTTTGCTTTGCCCCTCGCGCAATTTTTCTGTCACTTGCGGCTCGGAAAAAATGGCGTGGCTCCCAATTACATTTGACTTTGAATGGATGACTCATCATGAACCGATTTGATCTTACTGAATTTGCGAGCTTGCCCCACGCAGAAAAGCTTGCGAGGTCGCAATTAAAACGCGATTTGGTACTTAAGTTCCTTTCCACGGGGGAGGTATATTTGACGACAGACGTAGCCTGTGAGCTTTTTGGGTTGTCGAGGCCTACAACACTTGCAACGTTACGCAAGCTGGAGGCGTTAGGATGTCTCAAGACCGAAGTCATGATCGTTCCGTGGAACGATTATCCAAGAAATACAACACTGTTCGGGATTACGCCCACGGGGTTGGCTCATGCTGGTGCAGACCCGGCTGCACCAGCGTTTGAACTGGGCCGCACAAACCCGTTGTATGTCCAACATCACCGCCAATGCCAGCTCTTACATGTTCGCGCACTGAAGTGGGGTTGGGAGGGATGGGTTAGCGAACGAACACTACGGGATAAAAACGTCAAGCTCAAAAAGATACCGGACGCAATCGGACTAGACCCTGATGGCCAGCGCATAGCCGTTGAAATGGAGCGGAGTGTTAAAACAACTAAGCGGTATGAGCAAATTCAGGTGCAGTACATGGCTGATCTCAAGAAAGGAAAAATAGACCGGGTTGCCTATGTGTGCCCACCAAAAATTGTGAACAATGTGCAGAAGCTTTTCCGGCACGTCGAAAAACACAATTTTCAGTTTTTCTCTTTCGATGACTGGCCGCACTCGCCGCTCCCGCGGCTTGATCAGCCGGAACCACCTGCAAATAACCTGCTGGAAGCCATGCGTATTGTTCACATTGAATTACCAGATGGTTAATGTTTATACAATCAAAACATTATTCATCAACATTATTAACTCCATGAAAACAACTTGAAGCCCCGGTTAACAACCCAATAAGGTGGGTTGTCCGTTAACAATAATATTGTTTTAAAGAGGGTTGGTATAGCCGTTTCCATTATGACTTACTTGAACGCACACTTATTGACGAACTTTTGAGATTTAAACGAAAGGAATGCAATGAATACCGTGAAATCCTATAGCACGCTACCCGAGGCACTGAGTTTTTTTACAGCATTTGAGATTGGCTTCGAACTATTGCCTCCACCTGGAGACGTCAACGCGAATACGCTGCTTCAAACAATCTTTGACCACCCGAACAACCAGCTTGATATTGTTCTTTCCGGGTTGACTGAGATTGCTGAATCAATGCCGCCTAAGGATGCGATACACGAAATACGTGGATTTCTCTACGGTGTGGCGGCTTATCTGGATCGAGACACAAAGGGGATCGGTTAATCCTTCCCTCTTATGCTTGAGTTCGTGGTCGGCAAGAGTGGATTCCCTATTCCTCCGTGCCGTACAATTATCGAACTGCGTGGTGATTGAGTTTTATTGGGGGAGCCACGCTTCAAAATAATGAATGCTCAATCTTGTGGGAGCAGCGCAGCTCAGGTGATGTGTGGCACAAGATTCAGCCTGACCAGTCCCAGGCTGATACCCGGAGCTTTCTGCAAAGTCTTGCCGGAAACGCTGATACTTAATATCAGCGTCAACGAGTTCCATGGCTGGCGCTTGCAGCGTCTCCTGAAATCGCTATTGCCACCGCAGCCCGCCACCTTGGGCTGAAGCCGGTACGGGCGGGGGTTCCCGATTCCACTGGAAACCCCCGCTCAGCAACGGCCGAGCGCACGAAGCGCTCCAGGGAAAAGGCCGAACGGCAAGGCATCAAGCAGCTGTCAGTGTTGCTCCCTGCAGATCTGCACGAATCTGTGAAGGCGCTGGCTGCCCGTGTTCGAGCGGGTGAGCCTGCGGCTGGGGTGTGGGCCGACTTGTCGCCTACGCAAGCTAAAGCACCAACCCCGCCTAGACAGCCTATTTTAGTAGCTAAACCGCGCGGTTGGCGGCGGTGGTTGCTGCGCTGGCTGCTTCCGTCTGAGTTGAGAGCCATGATTGATTAGCTGGGCATGCGTAGGCTGTATTATTCGAGAATCCCCGCCCATGCAGTGGCCGGCCGTCGGCCACCGTGGGCACGCGAACTCAAAGGTCATAGATGACCTGAAACTCGGGGGACATACAGCATATAAAAAATGGCCATCAAAAAATCCGACCTCTATTCTTCCCTCTGGGCCTCTTGCGATGAACTGCGTGGAGGCATGGATGCTAGCCAGTACAAAGACTACGTCCTGTTCATGCTGTTCATTAAATACGTCTCCGACAAATACGGCGATTCCGATGACTTTGCGCCGCCGGTCAACATTCCCAAGGGCGCCAGCTTCAAGGACATGGTCGCGCTCAAGGGCAATAGCGACATCGGCAACCTGATCAACATCCAGGTCCTCCAGCCGCTCATCGACGCTAACTCACGTCTCTCCCAGAGCGACTTCCCCGACTTCAACGACTCGAACAAACTCGGCGATGGCGCGCAGAAGGTCGAGAAACTCGGCAACCTCATCGCCATCTTCGAGAATCCAGCGCTCGATTTCTCCAAGAACCGCGCCGAGAACGACGACATCTTGGGTGATGCATACGAGTATCTGATGCGGCACTTCGCCAGCCAGAGCGGTAAGAGCAAGGGCCAGTTCTACACCCCATCCGAGGTCAGCCGCGTCATGGCCAAGGTCATCGGCATCACGCCGGCCAACTCCATCGCCGCCACCACCGCCTACGACCCCACCTGCGGCTCCGGTTCGCTACTGCTGAAAGTCGCCGCCGAGGCGGGCAAACACATCACCCTCGAAGGGCAGGAGAAGGACGTGACCACCGCCGGTCTCGCCCGAATGAACATGATTCTGCACGACTTCCCGACCGCCAACGTGCTATCAGGAAACACGCTGTTCGATCCCAAGTTCAAAGACGGCGAGCAGCTCCGAACTTACGACTACGTCGTCGCCAATCCGCCGTTCTCCGACAAGACGTGGTCCACCGGCCTCACCTTGGGTGAAGGTGGCAGTGGCGACAACTTCCAGCGCTTCACCTGGGGCGTGCCGCCGAAGAAGCAGGGCGACTACGCCTACCTGCTACACATCATCCGCTCGATGAAGAGCACCGGCAAAGGCGCCTGCATTCTCCCGCACGGCGTCTTGTTCCGGGGCAATGCGGAAGCCGTCATCCGCCAGCAGCTCGTCCGCTCCGGCTATCTCAAGGCCATCATCGGTCTGCCTGCCAATCTCTTTTTCGGTACCGGCATCCCGGCCTGCATCCTCGTCCTCGACAAGGAAAACGCCGCCGCCCGCAAGGGCATCTTCATGATCGACGCCTCCAAGGGCTACAAGAAAGACGGCCCGAAAAACCGCCTCCGCGAGCAGGACCTGCACAAGATCGTGGACACCTTCACCCGGCAGGATGAAAGCGACCCGCGCTACGCCCGCATGGTGCCCGTCGCGGAAATCGCGAGCCCTGCGAACGACTACAACCTCAACCTCCCGCGCTACATCGACAGCACTGAGCCAGAAGATTTGCAGGACATCGACGGCCACCTGCGCGGCGGCATCCCCGAGCGCGACCTCGATGCGCTCGGCGACTACTGGAAAATCATGCCGGGTCTGCGCGCCGCCTTGTTCGGAAAATCCACCCGCCCCGGCTACGCCGCGCTGAATCTCCCCATCGCCGAGGTGAAGCCCGCTATCTTCGGCCATGCCGAGTTCACCGCGTTTAACACCAAGGCCAAAAAGCTCTTCACCCAATGGCAGACTGCCGCTATCCCGCTGCTCAAGGGCCTCGCCAAGGACGGCCATCCTAAGCCGCTCATCGAAACCATCGCCGAGGACCTGCTCGCCACCTTCAAGACCGCACCGCTGCTCGACGCCTACGATGTCTATCAGCACCTCATGGACTACTGGGCCGAGACCATGCAGGACGATTGCTACCTCATCGCCGATGCCGGATGGAAGGCGGGTGCATTGCCCCGCGAAATCCGTCAGGTCAAAAACAAGGAAGGCAAACTAGTCTGGCCCGAGAAGGAAGACTACAAAAAGGGCAAGCGTCGCTTCAAGTCTGACCTCGTCCCCACCGGATTGCTCATCGCCCGCTATTTCGCCGCCGAGCGCGATGCCATCGCCGCCTGTGAGGCCGAACTCGCCGCCCTAGAGCAGCAGCTCGACGAAACGCGGGAGGAGCAGAGCGGCGAGGAAGGGCTGCTGGCCGAAGTCATTGAAGGCGAGGGCGACAAGCAGAAAATCACCGCCAAAGCCCTGAAGGCTCGGCTCAAGGAGATAGCCAAAGACCCGGACTACGCCGAGGAACGCCAGGTGCTGGAAGCCTACGCCGAGTTGCTCGACCAACAGGCGGACGTCAAGGCCCGGCTCAAAGCCGCGCAGGAAGACCTCGAAGCCAAGCTCGACGCCAAATACCCCACGCTCACCGAGGACGACATCAAGACGCTTGTGGTGGACGACAAATGGCTGGTCACGATTGTCGGCACCGTGCAGGGTGAGCTGGAGCGCGTCTCGCAGACCCTCACCGGCCGCATCCGCCAGCTCGCCGAACGCTACGCCACCCCGCTGCCGCAGCTCATCGATGAAGTGGTGACGCTTGCCGCTCGTGTGGATGGACACCTCAAAAAGATGGGCGCTGTATGGAAGTGAAACCCGGCTATTCATGCCCGAAAGGGTACAAGCAGACGGAGGTGGGCGTCATCCCGGAGGAGTGGAAAGTCGCTGCACTTGAGACAGTCGCGCGAATAATTGACCCTCAGCCAGATCATAGAACACCGCCAGAGATGGCTGGTGGCGAACCTTACATTGGGATTAGCGACTTCATTGACGACGGCACTGTTAACTGGGACTCGAGTCGGAAAATCGTATCAAGAGCTGTCGATAAACAGCAACTAAGTTTTCAAGTTGGTCCAGGGAATATCATCTTTGGAAAAATAGGCACGATTGGATCTCCAAGGTTTCTACCAACCGTCCCGTTCCGTTTCGGATTAAGCGCCAACGTGCTGCTCATTCAGCCAAGAATTGAGCCAAATTTCGTGATGTCATGGCTTCGATCAAAGCCATGTCAAAGGGCGGTCACCGGCGAACTGCACAGCACCTCGCAGGCTGCATTTGGAATTAACAAGATGCGGCGCGTAATGATTCCATTGCCTCCCGAAACTGAACAACGCGCCATCGCTACGGCGTTGAGCGATGTGGATGGGCTGCTGGGCGGACTGGACCAGCTCATCGCCAAGAAGCGCGACCTCAAACAGGCCGCTATGCAGCAACTCCTCACCGGCCAAACCCGCCTCCCTGGCTTCCACGGCGAGTGGGAGGTGAAGCGGCTGGGGAGCATCGCAGATGTCTTGAAAGGAAGCGCGCTTTCAAAATCACTGATGACGACTTCGGGAACGCGCCGCTGCATTCTTTATGGCGAGCTATTCACCACTTACGGCCGAGTGATTTCGGGCGTTTTCGGGCGGACAAATTCCAGCGAGGGTTGTCCGTCAATTCAGGGCGACGTGCTGATGCCCGGCTCTACCACGACCACAGGAATTGATTTGGCTACTGCGTCGGCCCTGCTCATGGACGACGTGGCGCTCGGTGGGGACATCATCATCATCAGGCGCAAAGGTAATGCCTATGACTCTGTCTTCCTGGCGAACTATTTGACGCAGGCAAGAAGGCACAAAATCGCTGAATTGACTCAAGGAATCACGATTCATCATCTCTATGGGAAAGATTTGAAGACTCTCGTGCTTGAACTTCCATCCCTCCCCGAACAAACCGCCATCGCCGAGGCGCTGACGGAGATGGACGCGGAGCTGGTGGGGCTGGAGCAGCGGCGGGAGAAGACCCGCACCCTCAAGCAGGCCATGATGCAGGAACTCCTCACCGGCAGGACGCGATTGATATGAACATCGACGAGAACAGGAGCAAACCAATGTTTCGACCTGATACGAAAATTGGAGCGCTGAGCACGTTCCTGCAAAGTCTAGATAAGTTGGGAAAGGATGGAAAAAAGTTACGCTATTTTCGTGGGCACTCTAAGCAGAGCTTTCAGTTAATCCCGTCGATTTACCGTAACGCAGGGTGGATAGCTAATGAAGCCACCATGCTGAAAGAATTGATTCTTCGTTGCCCCAACGATTTTGCAGGTGCCCTGACAACATTCCAATGTCTAGTAAAGATGCAGCATTACAGCCTGCCGACACGCCTGCTGGATGTGACAAGCAACCCTTTAGTAGCCTTGTATTTCGCCTGTGAAACACACGAGAACAGCGACGAAGACGGAGAGGTGATCGTGTTCGACTATGAGGTAGACGAGGTTAAATATTTCGATAGTGATGCGGTGAGTGTTATCTCGAACCTTAGTCGCAGGCCAGCAGGTTTTGTAGTTCCCGAATCGACGGACAATGCTAATGACAAACCGGACGATGTGGTTAAACATTTCAACGAGCAGGAAGCCATAAAGCTACTTCTTCATGATATTCGCGGCGACAAGCCGTACTTTTTACCTAAAGTCTTGAGAGAAGATCTTTTGCGCGTGGTGTGCGTGAAGCCTTTGTTGGATAACCCTCGCATCATTCGACAGGAGGGAGCCTTTCTTCTCTATGGCTGCAACGTCGCCAAACTTGCACCGGCAACTCTTGATGACCAAGCCATCTCTAGCAGGCTTATCATCAATCGTGATGAAAAGCGGAACCTCCTGGAACAACTACGCACGCTTGGAATTAGTCGGGCAACTTTGTTTCCTGAGATTGAGCAGGTTGCCACTCACGTCAAGCAAGCGTACTGGACGCCACGCATTGATCTTTCAACACTTACTCCTATACAGAGCCAGGTGTTTGGAGCCCTACATAATGGCAATGGTCTCCCGTACACAGTGCTAGATATAGTGAGCATTTTGACCAGCAGCTCGCGCATAGTTAGCAAGGTACTCTCTGAACTCCAAGGGAAAGGCGCTATTGAGCTTGTAGGCGCCGGAAGAGACCGACGCTGGAAGCTAGTCGAAAACCTAGAGATAGTGAAATTACCAGAGAGTGATTCAGGCGAAGGTCGTCCGGGTGCAGCTAATGGCTGAACAACCCCGCTCCGAACGCAAGACACAGAACCGAGTCATCGCCCTATTCACAGACAAGGATCGGCCCGATTGCCTCGGCTACGATTACCTCGGCGAGTGGCATAAGCGCGACAACAACCGCTGCATTGAGGGGAATTTGCTGAGGGAGAACCTGAAGCGGCGTGGCTATTCCGAGGCACACATTTCTGCCGCCCTGCAAAAGCTAATGGCCGCTGCCGACGCCACCGGCATCACGCTGTATCAGGCCAACCTGCGCACCTACCAACTGCTGCGCTACGGCGTGTCAGTGCAGATCGCCGCCGGACAGCGGAACGATCAGGTACATCTGGTGGATTGGGAGCACCCCGAGAAAAACAACTTCGCTCTCGCCGAGGAAGTGACCTTGCGCGGTGGCTATGAGCGGCGGCCTGACCTTGTCATTTACCTCAACGGCATCGCTATTGGTGTCATCGAGCTGAAACGCAGCTCTGTCGAGATCGGGGATGGCGTGCGCCAGCTCATCACCAACCAAGAGGAGATTTTCAACAAGGGATTCTTTGCCACGGTGCAGTTGATCTTCGCGGGCAGCGATTCGCAGGGGCTGCGCTACGGCACCGTGACCACCAAGGAGGAGTTCTTCGTGGAGTGGAAGGCGGCGAGCACCGCCGCGCTCACCGCTGGCGCCTTGCTGGACCGACCACTGGCCGAGATGTGCGAGAAGTCCCGCTTGCTGGACCTGATTCGCAATTTCATCATCTTCGATAACGGCATCAAGAAGGTGCCGCGTCCGCATCAGTTCGCGGGCGTGAAGGCGGCGCAGGAACGCATCCGCAAGCGCGAGGGCGGCGTGATCTGGCACACGCAGGGCAGCGGCAAGAGCATCCTCATGGTGCTGCTCGCCAAGTGGCTGCTGGAGCACGATCCCGAGGCCCGCATCCTGGTCGTGACCGACCGCGACGAACTGGACAAGCAGATCGAGGGCGTGATGAAAAATGCCGGGGTCATCGGCGAGAATTCACCTTCGCCTCGCATTCTGGACCGAGCGGAGTTTGTCGCCAAACTGGGCGCCGCCGCGCCCCGGCTGCTGTGCGCGCTCATACATAAGTTTGATCCCGAAGACCTCAAAGGCGAGCCGCCGCATGTGTATGGCCGGTTCTACGTCTTTGTGGATGAATGTCACCGCACCCAGGGTGGCGACATGAACAAGCAGATGAAGCGCTGGCTGGCGAACGCGATCTTCATCGGCTTCACCGGCACGCCGCTGCTCAAGAAGGACGCGGCCAAGTTGAGAACGCAGGATATTTTCGGCACCTACATCCACACTTACAAGTTCCACGAGGCCGTGGCGGACAAGGTGGTGCTCGATTTGAAATACGAGGCCCGCGACGTGCCGCAGCGCCTCACCTCGCCGAAAGACATCGAAGACTACTTCGCGCGGAAGACCAAAACGCTGAATAATTTTCAGAAAGCCGTCATCCGCAAACGCTGGGCGACGATGGAAGAACTGATGAGCGCCGAAGAGCGCAAGGCACGCATCGCTGCCAGCATCATCCACGACTTCGACACCAAGCCGCGCCTGAACGACGACCGTGGCACCGCCATTCTTGTGGCCGCGAGCATCTACGATGCTTGCCACTATTACCGCATCTTCCTGAACAAACCCTTCGGCGAGTATTGCGGCGTCATCACTTCGTTCGAACCGAACCACAACGCCATCTCACGCGAACCGGCTAACAGCGACGAACGCTACAAGTTCGATACTTACACGAAGTATGTCCTGAAGAACGGCCAGACGACCAAAGCCTACGAGGACGAAGCCAAGCGCCGCTTCATCAAAGAACCCGCCAACATGAAGCTGCTGATCGTGGTGAGCAAGCTCTTGACCGGCTTCGACGCGCCGAGCTGCTCCTACATCTACCTCGATAACGAGCAGCTGCACGATCACAATCTCTTCCAAGCCATCTGCCGTACCAACCGTCTCGACGGTGAAGATAAGGACTACGGCCACATTGTGGATTTCAAGAAGTTGTTTGATGACGTGCAGGAGGCCATCGCGGTCTATAGCTCTGACGAGCTGGACATTGATCAGGGCAACGGTGGCACCAACAACGTCGAACTGAAGGATTGGCTCAAGGAAGGCAAGAAACAACTCGATGCCGCCCGCGAGGCGCTCCGCTACCTGTGCGAGCCGGTGCCGCTACCGCGTGAGATGGAGCAATTCCTGCGTTACTTCTGCGGTGACGCGGCCAATCCACTGGCGCTGACAGAAACAGAGCCGTTACGCATCACGTTTTACAAGTCCGTGGCTACCTTCGTGCGTGCCTATGCCGACATCGCGCAAGACCTCACCGAGGCGGGATACTCCGATGGCGAGGCCGCTGCGTTGCAGAAGGAGGTCGAGTTTTACGGCGACACACGCGCCGCAATCAAAAAGTACTCGGGCGAGGAGCTGGACATCAAGCCCTACGAGGCCGACATGCGGCGTCTGCTCAACACCTATGTCCAGGCGGATCCAGCGGTGGACGTGGGCAATCTCAATTCGCTCTCGCTCACGGAGCTGATCATTGAGACCGGCATCCATGATGCCATTGCCCGCAAGCTGAATGAAAAAGGCAAGCTCTCGAAGAACGCCATCGCCGAGGGCATCATCAACAACGTCCGCAAGACGATTATCCGCGACCAGCTGACCGATCCGAGGTTTTATGCGGAGATGTCGAAGCTGCTGGATGACCTCATCAAGCAGACCCGTGCTGACGCTGCTGCCTATGAGGCATTCCTGAAGAATGCCGAGGAGTTGGTGAAGCGCATGGCTCGGAAGGCCCCCGGCCCCGATGTGCCTGCGGTTCTTCACGGCAAACCAGAAGCCATCGTGCTCTTTAATAACCTCGCCAGCATTCCTGCGACGACCTTTCAGTGCCCGACAGATGATGACGCGAAAGCGAAACTCGCGCTCGAACTCGACCAGGCCATGCGCGAGCACGCGCCGGCGGGCTGGAAGGGCGATGATACGAGGGAGAAGCAGGTGCTCAATGCCTTATTTCCAATCATGGAGCGGGACCGCACGGCGACGAAGGCCACCTTTGAGATTATCAAGAACCAGCCAGGGTATCTGTGACCAAAACCATCCGGCTTGGCGAAATTGAGATCGCCATCACACGCAAGGCTATCAAGAACGTGCATCTCTCGGTGCACCCGCCGGCCGGTCACGTCACGCTGGTCGCTCCTACTGGAACCCGACTGGAAGTAGCCCGCGCTTATGCCATCTCCAAGCTCGGCTGGATTCGCAGTCAGCAGGCGAAGCTGCTCGGTCAGTCACGGGAAACGCCGCGTCAGTATGTCGAGCGCGAAAGCCATTACCTGTGGGGGCGGCGCTTTCTGTTGTCTGTTGTCGAAAAGGACGAGAAGCCATCCGTTCGGCTTGGTCATCGCAAGATCACGCTCATCGTGCGCCCCGGCAGCAGCACGGAAAAGCGGGCGGAAGTCCTGCAGGAGTGGCACAGGGCGCTGTTGCACGAGACCGTGCCTACACTCATCAGGAAATGGGAGAAGAAGCTCGGCGTGACGGTTGCCGGTTTCTACCTCCAGCGCATGAAAACGAAGTGGGGCGGCTGCAATCACCGGGCGGGGACCATCCGGCTCAACACCGAGCTTGTAAAGAAGCCCAAGGACCTTCTGGAGTATGTTGTCGTCCATGAAATGCTGCACCTGATCGAGCCCACTCACAGCGAACGCTTCGTGGCGCTGCTCGATCGGCACTATCCGGCCTGGCGGGAAGCCCGTGCGGAGCTGAATGAGCTGCCGCTGTCGGCGGAGGTGTGGAAGGAATAGCTCGGGTAGCGTCCCGGTTTACGGCATCCCAGGGGCGGCTCCCCCAGTCGGGGGCAACCGGCATTAAAAAACCCGCCGAAGCGGGTCAAGGTAGTCGCCGGCAGGTTATGCAGACTGCTTCCAGTACGGGAGGTTAGCAGACGGCGCCTTCGGCCCAGCCAGCGCCGGCAACTTGTCCAGATACGCCAGGCTGGAGGGGTCCTTTTTCTTGAAGTACTGAACGCCGTACTTCGGGAGCCACTCCGTGCGGAACCAGTTCCTGAAGTCCGGGAGAAGGTACTCCGGGTATACCTTCGGGAACACGATCTGGCGGCCGTCAAGGTAGTCGTGCGCGTAGGTGGGCAGCGCATCAGTGTTGATACCATGCTGCGTCCGGATCCAATCGCAGTAGGCGCGGCCAACAGAAATGTCAGGCACCCACCCCTTGGGGATTTCGAACCCGATGTTGTGCAGCGGTCCGAACAGGCTCAGCCCGGTTTCCTGCAGGACGGAAAAATATCCTTGGGGAACCTTGCTGTCGTTCTTGAGATAGCGCTCGAGGTGATGCGGTAGCACGGCTGGAGCTTTGGGGGTGCCTTTGCCCGACATCCAGTCGTACACCCATTTAGACACCATGACGGCGAATTTGGGCGACAACCATTGGGCCAGATGGATGGCAACCTGGGGGTGAACCCAAGTGCCCTGCGGCCCAGAACCGCCCCTAACCGATTGAATTAACTCCGACATCGGAATTCCGAGGTCGGTTGCTAGCTCAAACAGGAAGTCCTTAGTCTGCTTGTTGGAGGAATAGTGCGCCCACTCCCGTCCAGCAGCTTTGCAAAGGGCGGTTGCGTTGATGTAACCGTCCTGCGACCGCTGGTCGATATGTGAACCGTTGGCCTCGTGCTGGATGAGGGTGAGAGAGTACTGATGCTGCAGCATAGAAAATCCTTCTTTAAATGCCATAGCGTTGGCAGATCGCCCCAAAACCGTGTAAATATTAGTTTGTGCTAATATTGTTTACCTAAACGATCTGTTGAGTGATAATCCACCGCCGCTATCAACGAAAAGTGCAACGGTCTCAATTCTTCTCAGGGAACAGACTGCTGCACACCATAGGTCGAAGACCTAACTAGGCCTCGCGGAACACTGCGAGGCTTAATTTTTCGACCATCGCAAATTCTATCAGCCCATCAAGGCGGCTTGTGAATTGAAAAAGGCAAGTTGAATAAATTTTTCAGCAGCAGCCTTTCCCCCGCCTTTCGGTACGCCTCCTTCCAGCCCAGTGTGCTAAACCCGACTTTCGCGGTATTCGGTAGCGAACTCATCCGCGATGGGCGCCCGTAGAGAAACCCCGGCAGCCTTGGCGTCAGTCTTTTTTCTTCAGGCTGATGAACCCCTGACCCGGCTGCCAGGGGGCAGCCCCAATGGCCGGGAACTTGATACGCGAAAAGTGCTCGACCTTGAGGCTGAGCGGCAGATCGGACCCATATCCCACGCATGGCGTCTACTTGGTGAGCCTAAAAGCCGGAATATGCCTTCCGGCAGTCGGTCGAAAATACTCGTCGTTTTGTGTCGTGCCCCGCCATTCCAAAATTTCGTTTTATGTTATCCTTTAACATAACATTATCATTACATATAACACGTTGGCAAACAGGACAACCAACCATAAGCACCGCTTTTTTATGCTCGACACCCTGCTTAAATGGGAGGGTGAGCTATCGAATGGACGGGTAAGAGGCTTACTTGACATTCAGATCGTGCAAGTCAGCCGACTGCTTTCCGAATATCGGGACGCTTACCCAGATCGAGTTGTTTGGGATCCGGCCAAGAAACGCTACTTGGCACAAGCCAGAGGAGAGCGTTTCGGTGGAACGGCTGATGATTACCTTCACATCCTTGCTGAAGAAGGCGAGGCGTTCGCACGAATCGAACGGCTGGAGACTAATATTTCATCGGTTAGGCCTGAAGTGTTGATCGCCCTTCGGCGGGCCACTGAGAAAGGGGCGGCGGTCAGGATTGTCTATACCTCGATGTCGCAACCGGAAGGCCAGGAGCATGATATTTTTCCGCATCATATAGTCCAGGCTGGGCGACGCTGGCTTGCGCGCGCCTGGTGCTGCACGCGTCTGGAATATCGGGATTTTGTGCTAGGCCGGATTCGCAGGATCACACCAGCAGACATCGAGGAGAAACCAAGCGCTAAGGACGTTTCTTGGGAAGCTCGGGTAGATGTTCGACTTGTGCCACACAACAAGCTATCGGCGGCACAAGCCAAAGTGATTCGCGATGAGCTATTCGAAGGAACAGTGGCTCGTCGAATTCGAACAAGAGGATGCCTGGTTCCCTATGTGGTTCAGGAAGTGCGAGCTTCAACCATCCCCGATCAGAAGCCTCCGGACTATCAGATTGAGGTGGCCAACCTTGATGAAATCAGGATGTATCTGTTCACATAAGCCAGTGTTAGTTCAATCAGTTGACTGCCCCGTTTCATAGACATCATGGCCGCACACGAGGTAAAGACCGGATGGCTGCTTTGGGGAGAATTAGCTCAATCTGCCTGCGTGTAGGTCATCAGAAGGGTATATGTACGGTGGTCTTACACTTTCTATTGGGTGTCATGGACTACTTGCCGAGCGGTTGTTCAGTAATGGAAGCTTGAAAGTCGCGCTCAAAATTTAGGCAAAAGAATAATCCGTATACGTCGTTTATGTTCAAGCCTGTTTTCACCACAGTTATCCACAGTATTTGTGGACTGTTCTGCCGATCACCTGACGCTGGTCGAAAATCCGTTGCCCGCGTTAGGCGATAAGGAGCGGCGTAGTTTGTACTGCGTCGAGCGCAGCAGGTTCCGACGCTGAACGTCAACGCACCTGGCCCCGAACCACAGACAGTAGAAACCGGTCCCTATTTCAACGTCTCAGCCTGAGTGATACCGGTCATTAGATTGAGCTAGTCCTTATGGCCGGTATAGCCGAGGACGCAACGGTCGACTTCCCAGCCATGACAGGCAGGTCATCGGCCTAAGCCGCCGGTGGTGTGCTGAGCAAAATGGGACTGTTATGCGCCGCACACCGGCCATTGGCTAGAAATGCTGCTGGATGTCAGCTTCCAACTTTGGCGAATGCGTACTCCCGACCCATAACAGACCGCCACTGCGTACCGACCAAACGTCTGCATCATAAGGCGATAACGGACGCTCGCCCACAGATGTTCGATTTTGTCGTTAACCCACCGTCGCGTTGGAAGGAGGAGCAGGCGGCGGGGATTGGGGCCTATCCAAAAATATGTGCCCATGCCGATAGTGCATATCGGGGAAACAGACATGATTGTGCTTGAGTGGAGTGTGGACGTGCTCATGTGAATGCGGCTTAGCTAGCTCTATCCCATCTTCACTTCGTATGGGATTGATAAGTAAGCAGTCGCAGGGCATTGACCACAACCACTACAGTTGATCCCTCGTGTACCAGCACCGCGAGCCCGATCCCCGCCCAACCGAACAGGGTGGCGGGAATCAGCAACGCCACCACGCCCATCGACACCCACAGGTTCTGACGAATAATGCGCCGTGATGCACGGCTCAAGGCCACGGCAAATGGCAGCTTGGAAAGGTCATCCGCCATCAGCGCCACATCCGCGGTTTCCAGCGCCACATCTGTGCCGGCGCCGCCCATGGCGATGCCGACCGTGGCGCGTGCCATGGCTGGCGCATCGTTGACGCCGTCGCCGACCATGGCCACCAGGCCGAAGCGTTGCCCAAGTTCTTCCATTGCCTTGACCTTGTCTTCCGGCAACAGCCCCGCTTTTATTTCGTCCAGGCCGACCGCGTCGGCGATGGCGCGGCCCACGCGTTCATTGTCTCCGGTGAGCATGATGGTTTTTCGGATGCCAAGCTGATGCAGCCGTTCCAGCACCTGCTTCGCGCCTTCGCGCGGGGTATCAGCCAAGGCCACGACGCCGAGGAATTGCCCGTCAGCCTGGATCAGCATGATGGTTTTGCCTTCCGTCTGGAGGCGCTCTGCCTGCTGTTGAATCGCGTCAGGGATGGTTTCACCATCAAACAACCTGGCATTACCGATCACCACCTTTTGCCCATCGAATTCGGCGCGCAGTCCTTTTCCGGTCACGGCTTCGGCCTCCACGGCTTCATCCCAGATTAAACCGCGCCCCTTCGCCTCCGTCACCACCGCCTGCGCCAGCGGATGGGCGCTGCGGCTTTCCACGGCGGCGGCAACGGTCAGTAGACGTGCCTCGTCTCCGATGACGGCGACGACATCAGTCACCTTGGGCTTGCCGATGGTCAAGGTACCGGTCTTGTCGAAGGCGATGGCCATGAGAACGCCAAGATTCTCAAGGTGCGCGCCGCCCTTGATCAGCACGCCGCCGCGCGCGGCGCGGGCAATGCCGGACAGCACCGCCGACGGGGTGGCGATGGCCAGCGCGCAGGGCGAAGCCGCCACCAGCACCGCCATGGCACGGTAAAAGGATTCGGCGAAGGGGAAGCCGAACAGCGGCGGCAGCACGATGAGCAACCCGGCTCCCACCAGCACCACCGGTACAAAAATCCGCTCGAAGCGGTCGGTGAAACGCTGCGTGGGCGATTTCTGCGTCTGCGCTTCGGCTACCATCGCAACCATGCGGGCCAGCGTGCTCTCCTGCGCCAGCTTGGTCACCTCGACGACCAGCGCGCCTTCGCCGTTGACCGTGCCAGCGAATACCTTGTCGCCCGACTGCTTCTCCACCGGCATCGATTCGCCGGTAACTGGAGATTGATCGACCGCCGAGTTGCCGGACGCCACCTGGCCGTCGGCGGGGATGCGCTGGCCCGGTTTGACGATCACCCGGTCGCCGCGCTGCAATGCTTCGACCCGCACCTCGATCTCCACGCCATCCCGCTGCACGATGGCCGTCTTGGGCGCCAGTTCCGCCAGTGCTTCGATCGCCTTGCGCGCGCGGTCCATGGCCAGGTGTTCCAGTGCATGACCCAGGCTGAACAGGAACAGCAGCAGCGCGCCTTCTACCCAGGCACCCAAGGCCGCCGCCCCGGCCGCCGCGACGATCATCAAGGTATCGATGTCGAAGCTGCGGCTGCGCAAGCTCTGCCAAGCGTCGCGCAAGGCATAAAAGCCGCCCGCCGCGTAAGCGCCCAGCAACAGGCCGAGCGCCAGGCTTCGCGGTGCATCAGCGAGACCCGCTAGCCAGCCCGCGAGCAGCAGCAGGCCAGCAACGCCACTGAAAATGAGTTCGCGGTGTTCGGCGAACCATCCGGCCTTGTGGCCTTCTTCCAGCACGGTATAGCCGAGCGCCTGAATGCGCCGGACAATCGCCGCACGCTCAATTTTCTCGCTGTCGTACTCCAGACGCAGCCGTTCCACAGCGTAGCTCACCGAAGCCTCCAGCACGCCGTCCGTGCGTTGCAGGGCATGCTCGATCACGGTGGCGCAGGTGGGGCAGTCCATGCCGTAGATGCGCAGGGTCTCGTGACGATAGCGATTGCCGATTTTTGCCCCGGCCGCTTGCGCCAGCTCGCGCACCCGACTCACGCTAAACCGCTGCGGGTCGTAATGCAGGCAAAGGCGGGCGCTGCCGTCTTCGCTGATGATGTGCACCTTTTCCAAGCCTTCGGCCTGCAGTAATTCCGTCAGTCGCCCCACGCAGGCGTCGCGCTCGTCGGGGACATCCGGCAAGACCAGGGATAAGTCCAACTTTAGTTTTTCAGCCATACTGCGGCTCCTTGGAAACGTCTGATTACAGCGGGGCAGGCGCCCCCTTGTTGCCATCGACAAAGCTCGCTTCTTCCTCTTCCTCCTTCCGGTGGGCCAGTCGATACAGGATCGGCAGCACCAGCAGCGTCAGCGCGGTCGATGACAAGATGCCGCCGATGACGACCGTGGCCAGCGGGCGCTGAACTTCGGCACCCGTCCCCGTAGCGATCGCCATCGGTACGAAGCCGAGCGACGCGACCAAGGCGGTCATCAGTACCGGACGCAGCCGGGTCAAAGCCCCCTCGTGAATCGCCTCATCGAGCGGTTTGCCTTCCTCACGCAGGGAACGGATGAAGGAGATCATCACCAGGCCATTGAGCACGGCTACGCCCGACAGCGCGATGAAACCAACCCCCGCCGAAATGGAAAGCGGAATATCCCGCAGCCACAGCGCCAGGATGCCGCCGGTCAGGGCAAAGGGCACGCCGGTGAACACCAGCAGTCCGTCCTTGACGTTGTTGAACATCGCGAACAGCAGCATGAACACCAGCAGCAGCGCCACTGGAACCACGATCTGCAGACGCTTAGCCGCTGACTGCAGCTGCTCGAAGGTGCCGCCCCAGGTGGTCCAGTAGCCGGCCGGTATCTTGACCGACTCCTGTATCCGCTGCTCGGCCTCGGCGACAAAAGAGCCGATATCCCGTCCGCGCACATTGGACGTCACCACCACACGCCGCTTGCCGTCCTCGCGGCTGATCTGGTTCGGCCCCGGCGCGACTTCCAGCGTTGCCACGTCGCCCAGTTGCAGATAGGCGCGGCGAGTCTGCCCGCCCGTTTCATCCATGGGCAAATTGATGGGCAGTTGTTTCATCGCCTCCATGTCATTGCGCAGCCGCTCTGGCAGACGGACGATGATGTCGAAGCGCCGGTCGCCCTGAAACAGCACCCCGGCTTCCCGGCCGCCCACTGCAATTGCAATTGCTTCCTGAACGTCCCCGACATTGACGCCCAGGCGTGCGGTCTTCTCGCGGTCGATATGAATCGTCAGCATCGGCAAGCCCGTGGTTTGTTCGACCTTGACGTCGGCGGCGCCGGGAATCTTCTCCAGCACTTCCGCAATCTCCCCGGCGTGGCTATTCATCGTATCCATGTCGTCGCCGAATACTTTGACCGCCACGTCGCTGCGCACGCCTGAGAGCAGTTCGTTGAAGCGCATCTGGATCGGTTGTGTGAACTCGTAGTTGTTGCCGGGCACCTTGGCCACCGCCGCTTGCATGGCTTCGACCAAGTCGGCCTTGCTGCGCTTCGGGTCGGGCCATTCCGATTGCGGCTTCAGCATCACGAAGTTGTCGGCGACGTTGGGCGGCATCGGGTCGGTGGCGATCTCGGCCGTGCCGAGCTTAGCGAAAATCCGGTCCACCTCCGGGAACTGCTTGATGGTTCGCTCCAACTCCGTTTGCATCTCGATCGCCTGCGTCAGGCTGGTGCCGGGAATTCGCAGGGCATGCAGCGCGATATCGCCTTCGTTAAGACTCGGCACGAATTCGCTGCCCATGCGGGTGGCCAGCAACGCGGAGAGCGCCACGGCGACAACCGCAATGGTCAGGACGAGAGGCTTGTTGAGCATGGCCAGATTGAGCATCGGCGCGTAGCCGCGCTTGGCCCACCCCATCAGGCGGTTTTCCTTTTCGCTGACCTTGTCGCCGATCAGTAGCGCCACGGCGGCCGGAATGAAGGTGACCGACAGGATCATGGCGCCCAGCAAGGCGGCCACCACGGTGAATGCCATCGGGTGGAACATCTTGCCCTCCACGCCGGTGAGCGCGAAGATCGGCAGGTACACCACCATGATGATGAGCTGGCCGAACAACAGCGGCTTGCGTGCTTCCCTGGCCGCCGCGAACACTTCGTGAAAGCGCTCGTTGCGCGTCAATGCTCGCCCCGCCACGGCTTGCGCATGAGCCAGCCGCCGCACGCAGTTCTCCACGATCACCACGGCGCCGTCGATGATAATGCCGAAGTCCAGCGCCCCCAGGCTCATCAGGTTGGCACTGACCTTGTTGGTGACCATGCCGGTGAAGGTGAACAGCATGGCAAGCGGGATGACCAGGGCAGTGATGATCGCCGCGCGGATGTTGCCGAGAAACAGGAACAGGATCACGATCACCAGAATAGCGCCCTCGACCAGATTCTTCTTGACGGTATCGATCGCCTTGTCCACCAGTATCGTGCGGTCATAGACGGTCTGGGCGATCACGCCTTCTGGCAAGGTGCGGTTGATCTCTTCCAGGCGCTTGGCGACAGCTTGGGAGACCGTGCGGCTGTTTTCTCCGATCAGCATGAACACGGTGCCGAGCACCACCTCGCGACCATTCTCGGTTGCGGCGCCGGTGCGCAATTCCTTGCCGATGCCGACTTCGGCCACATCCCTAATTCGGATCGGGACGGACTGACGGCTACTCACAATGATGTTGCCGATGTCTTCGATGTTGGCGACCTGGCCGGGCGCACGGATCAGATACTGCTCGCCGCGCTTTTCGATATAACCGGCGCCCACGTTGCTGTTGTTGCGCTCGATCGCGCTGACCAGATCCTGCAATGTCAGGCCGTGAGCAACCAGCTTGTCGGGCAAGGGCGCGACCTGAAATTCCTTGGCGTAACCGCCGATGGTGTTGATCTCGGTCACGCCGGGCACATTGCGCAATTGCGGTTTGATGATCCAGTCCTGGATCTCGCGCAGGTCGGTGGGGGTGTAGGGCGTGCCATCGGCCTTGCGCGCGCCTTCCCTGGTCTCGACCGTCCACATGAAAATCTCCCCGAGGCCGGTGGAGATCGGCCCCATGCTGGGCTCGGTGCCCGACGGCAGCTTGCCCCTGGCCTGCTGGATTCGCTCGTTGACGAGCTGGCGCGCGAAGTAGATATCGGTGCCATCCTCGAAGATGACCGTGACTTGCGACAGGCCGTAGCGCGACAGCGACCGGGTCTGCTGCAGACCGGGCAGGCCGGCCATGACGGTCTCGATCGGGTAGGTAATACGCTGCTCGGCTTCAAGTGGCGAATAGCCGGGCGCAGCGGTGTTGATCTGTACCTGCACGTTGGTGATGTCGGGTACGGCGTCGATCGGCAACTTCTGGTAGTTATAAACGCCCAGCGCTGCCATGCCGAGCACCATCAGCAGCACCAGCCAACGCTGATCAATGGAAAAACGGATGATTTTTTCGAACATGGGAAAATCTTTCCTTCTAAAGGGCGGCGTCGCCGCGTTCGCCGGAGCGAATTCGCAGCACGTCGGCAAGTTCGGTAACCGCAATCAATCCGTCACCGGGATTGCCTGTGTGGGCTGCGGCACGAATGGCTTCCACGATCGACTGCGCGTGTTCATCTGCACAAAACATCATCAGGGTCAGCCGGTCGTGGGTGTCCGGGTTCCACTCGGTGGACACGAAGGCGTGATGCGACCCCTGTCCGCGAGCGTGGCCGCGTGACGGAAAAATCGTGAATCCGGGCAGGTGGTCCAGGCCATGCAAAGCCTGTTCGATCTGTTCCAGCCGGTGCGGCTGCACAATGGCGACAATCTGTTTCATGGCGGCCTCCTAATGGTCGTGGCTGGCGCCGGATTTACCCAGGTCAGCCTTGATCAGAAAGCTGTTTTGCGCGGCGTACTGCTCACCTGCGGCGAGCCCGCTGATGACTTCGGTGAATTTGCCGTCGCTGCGTCCCAGTTCCACGGGTCGTGCTTCGAGGTTGTCGCCGTAGCGACCGAACACAACAGTCCAGTCGCGCACGGTCTGGATCGCCTCCACAGAGACGGCCACCGGCACCTCGACCTCACCGGCCACCAGTTCAATGTTGACCGGCAAACCGGGGCGCCAGATGCCTTTCGGGTTGGGCAGCACGATGCGGGCCTTGGCCGTGCGGGTCTGTTCACCTACCAGCGCACCGACATAGGACACGGCGCCGCTGCTTTGGGACTCGAACGCGGTGGCCTTGACCGTGGCCTTCTGGCCGACCTTCACGGTGTTCAGGTCTTTGGCGTAAATCGTCATTTCGGCCCACACCGTGGACAGGTCAGCGACAATGAAAATGGTGGCGTCATCCTTCACGGCTTCGCCGAGAGAAATATGCTTCTCCACCACCACGCCGTTGATGGGTGCACGTATCTCGTAGCGTGTGAGGTTGCCGCTCCCCCGCGCTGCGCCGCCGAGCGAGGCCAGTTTTTGCTGCGCGTTCTGGGTAGCAATCTCCGCTTCCTGCATGGCATTCCGTGCTTGCAGATAATCCTGCTCAGCCGAGATTTTTTCTTCCCACAGTTTTTTCTCGCGCGCGTAAGTCATGCGCGCCAGCGACAGGCGTTTTTGCGCGGCCAGCAACTCGCTACGCTGGTCGGCCAGCGACTGGCTGGAAATCACCGCGAGTAACTGGCCCTTGCGCACCTGGTCGCCGATGTTGGCCGCGACCGATTCGACAACGCCGGCCAGACGAGGCACAACATGTACCAAACGGTCTTCGTTGAAGCGGATTTCGCCAATCAGGTTCAATGCGCTCTTGATGCGCGCCGGCCCGGCAGTCAGCACTTCCACGTTGCTTTGCTTGAGTTGCGCATCGGTCATGGCCACCCGTGCCTCGATCTGCTCATAACCAAAGCGATAGGACTTGTTGCCGTGCTGTGCAGTGAGCGTGACGTTGAACGAATGTGGCTCTTCAACCACCGCGTCCCCTTTGAGGTAATCATTCTCTTTCACGAATTTGAACACCTGCGGCGGGCGACCGAGGCGATCAAGAGTGAGCGTCACCTGGCTGGCCGTCGGGTCGAGCGGCTTGCCGTTTAGATAGGTGTAAATACGGAACTGTGGTTCGACGTTGGTTTCGAAGATCGTGACCTCGATGGCGTAACCGTCCTGCTTGAATAGCTTCCCACCATGCGGACCTTTCTGTGGTGCGGCAACCTCCTCATGGTGCTCTTCATCCGCGTGTTCCTTGTCGTCCGTATGACCGTCTTTCGCTTCTTCACCGTGATGCTCCGCATCGTTATGAGCGGCCGCTTCTGTGTGGCTGTCGTGCCCATGTTCATCGGTTTCCATCTGTGACTTGTTCGTGCCGAGGATGAGCCAGGCGATGACCGCACCCACCACCAGAACGCCAGAAATGGAAAGCATTTGTTTCTTGTTCAAGTTGATTTTCATGTTGGGTTCCTACGGTTGAGCGGCGGCTGGGGCCAGGGTTGAGCTGGGCGATGCCTCACCGAGAATGAGCTGGATTGCTGCGGCTGATCGACGCGCCTCGGCCAGCGCGCGCAGGTATTGGGACTGGGCCTGGAATGACGTGCGCTGGGCGTCCAGCACGTCGAGAAAGTTGAATTTTCCCAGTTCGAAACCCTTGGTTGCGGCATCGTAGGCACTTTGCGCACCGGGCAGAATTTCCTGTTGCAGCATCCCTGCCTCCTGGCGTGCCGAACTCAAACGCTCGTACGCAAGCGTCATCTCATTCGACAGGCGGATCCCGGCTGCAGACAGTTCATCCCGCGCCTTGTCGGTACGGTGCAACGCTTCCAGCAGATTGCCCTGATTGCGGTTGAAAACCGGGATCGGAATCGAAACTCCGAGAATCGCCTGGTTGAGGCCCAACTCTTCATTGCGCCTGGCACCCAGGCTAACGGTCAGGTCAGGCACGCGCCGGCTGCGTTCGACCTCCGTCAACGCAAGTCGACGCTCGACCTCGATCCTGGCCCGCAACAAATTGGGCGAGGCTGCGAGGCGGGCATTCAGCTCGGCCAGATCAGGCAGCGGTGGCAGCGCCGTCAGTTCGCCTTCGGCCCGCGCAAAATTCGGCGAGAGGTCGCCCCAGGTACTGACAAGTTGCTTGCGCGCCGTGGCCAGTTCGCTGGTCGCGATAGCCAATTCGACGCGTACACCCGCTTCGGCCACGCGCGCCCGGGTTTCTTCCACTGGCGACACCTTGCCAGCGGTGACCCGCCGTGCAGCAGCACTGCTCGCGCGTTGCGCGAGTTCGACCGAGGCCTGCGCGAGTCGCAAACGCTCCTGCGCCACGAGCACGTCATAGAAAGCCACCACTACACCCGCACGAACCTCGGCACGCTTGGCGGCCAGTTCCGCCGCTGCGGCATCACGGGCGCGCTCGGCAGCCCCGATCCTGGCTGAGCGCTTGCCGCCCAGTTCGATCGGCTGATTCAACTGGAGCGTGGTACTCCGTGTTGCCTTGCGGGTGTCTTCAATGTAAGCGGCAATTTCCGGATTCGGGCGCACTTGCGCCTGGATGATCGTCGCCTCGATTGCATCCAGTTCGCGCTGAGCGGCGGACAGTACCGGGTTGGCGTCGAATGCCCGCTCCAGCGCTATCTTCAGGGTGAGCGCGGCAGCCGGTGCGGCGTCTCGCATCGCGCTGACACGGCTCAGCTCAACAGTGCCGCTGTGCGCGGCATCGATAGTTTGTGCAAAAGATGGGTTGTAAAACAGAACCGCCAACCCAAGCGGCCATAGATGTCTTCGCATCGAATTCTCCAAAAATGAAAGGATGAATCCGGCGAAACGGAACCGCGCAGGCTACAGAGTGCGTGCTAGCTAAAAATATGGAGTCCGTCCCGCCGTATTAGGCGAGCGCGGACCAGTTGGGACGTTCGGGTCTGTCCAGTGCGAGGGAAGAACAAGCCGCTTCGTCGCATCGCAACGCGGGCTGTATAGGGGGAATAGAGGCGGGGAAAGCAGCCTCGTTCATGAGGCCCAGGAAGCCGGCCATATGGCAGTGATCGTGCCCGTGGTCGAATTTCCCGGGCTGCTTGTCTGGGTCGGGTTTTGCGGAAAACGCTTTGTGCTCGTCATCGTGATGGCCGAAGTGCTGCGCGGCTTTGTCCTGCTCGTGCCCGCAATACTCGGCCACCGCAGCCCAGGATATCTGGGTCGGGAGCAGGCACAGCATGATGAGCACGAGGAAGCGTCGCATGGCAAACATTCTAACTGTTCCGGTCTCACCCGAGCAATGCTTTAGCAGAATGCCCCAAACTATTGCATTTCATTGTCCTACGGGGTGTCCACAGGACAACGATGCTTATAGGTCGTTCAGGATGGTGCCGTAAGCATCGCCCCTCCCTTTCTCGGATTTATGGGTGTCTCCAGGCTTGTGTGGTATATGAGGTCCCTTGTCCAACAGGATCGAGCCGTAAGTATCACCACTGCCCTTTGCGGCTGCGTGCATGTCACCTGGTTGGTGCGGAAAGTGGCTGTCATGCATATTGAGAATGCTTTTCTTCAGATCGGGGTTGCCGTCCATGTCATGTGCGAATACGGGGGAGAATGCGACAACCAGGGCAACAGAGCTGATGAAAGAGTGAATGCGTTTCATGATCGATTCCTATGAAATTGAGATGGACATCACCGCTTGTGATGTTGGAGCCAGTATGGCCGGGCAACCTCAACGGGAACCTGATGCAGGGATTACAAATGCGTCATCCGTAATGAGCAGCACATTTTCGTGCATGCTTTCCACTGCGAAATTCATGCTCCTGCCTTGGCTGTCATCGGATCGATGGGTGGCCACCTCTGTTCGCACCATGTGTTCCCTCGTTGCAAGGAGGGCGCAGTGAGGCTGTTATGACGGCCATTTTCACTGTAGAACTGGGCAGCCCGGGGCAGCGCATACACAGACCATGAGTATTTACCGAGGCAGTCCAAAACTGTTATTCGGACCTCATTCCATTAACGTAGGTAATGTGATTTGAAACCGCGTCGTTTCGTTGGTGGATGTTACGGAAATTGATCCGCCATGTGCACTTACGATGGATTTGACAATTGCAAGGCCTAAGCCTGCGCCATCACCTTTGCGTTGACGTGATGGGTCAACGCGGTAGAAGCGATCGAACAGTCTTGGAAGGTGTTGTTCCGGAATTTTCATGCCGGGATTCTCGACGGATAAGGTGGCTTTATCCATGTGGCTTTCCAGAAACACCCGCACGGTTTGACCGGGCGGCGTGTGTCGTATGGCGTTCGATATGAGGTTGCTGAGCGCGCGTCGCAACATTAGCCGGTCGCCGGATACGACAGCTGACCCAGCTTTAGTAAGTGAAACAGCGCGTTCTTCTGCCCAAGCCTCGAAATAATCGAATAAGTCTTGTGCTTCACTGGCCAAGTTTACCTTTTCCATCCCCGGTTTGATAAGGTGATTGTCGGTCTGGGCAAGATAGAGCATATCGCTAACCATCTGGGCCATGCGTTCATATTCTTCCAAACTGGAGTACAGAGTTTCCTTGTACTCGTCCTTGTTGCGTGCACTGGAAAGGGCTACCTGGGTTTGGGTCATCAGATTGGAAATGGGGGTGCGCAACTCGTGTGCGATGTTGGATGAAAAATCGGACAGCCGCCGGAACGAATCATCCAGCCGGGCCAACATGGCATTAAAAGCAGTCGCAAGAGGCTTAAGTTCGGGAGGCAAGCCTGAAGTCGGTAGGCGGTCCGACAGATGTTCGGCGGACATGCCACCCACCATGTAAGTGACCTGGCGCAAGGGGGAAAGGCCCCATCGAGTAGCAATCCATCCCAGGCAGGCTGTGGCGAAAGCAGCCAGCGCGATGGCAATGGCCAGAACTGATCGGAAGTTGCTTATGAAGCGCTCATGATGCTGGATGTCCTGCGCCACGACCACGGTGTAGGGCTTGTCACTGCCAGTGTTAATTGTCATGGCCATGCTCCGGTAGCCTCTCCCGGCCTGCGTCCATTCCTGCAAGGTGCCTGGTGTGCAGCCTGATGATAGGGTTTGGCAGGCTTGCAGCAATGTGCGCGGGAAATCTGCACCCGGTGTAGCGAACCAGGTATCCCCTGCTGTATCCGTCACTACCACTGCAAGACCCGGGTGACCGACCAGGGCGTCATCAAGTTGCTGTGGCAGAAGGTCCAGCTTCTGCTGGCTATAGGCATGCTTGAACAAATTCTGAATGAGTTCCAGCTTGCCATTGAGTTCGTGTCGATCTTCTTCCTTGAAATGGGTCTCCACCACTTGCGTCAGGAAAAATCCCGTCGTCAGCAATACCAGGGAAGCAGCCACCGCGAAAAGCAGGCTGATCCGGGTGGTCAGTGAGAAAGTTTTCAAGTTGCGGTGCCTTCCTGGGTAGACTCCAGCACGTAGCCCATCCCCCGCACGGTGTGGATGAGTTTGATCTCATGATCATTATCGATCTTGAGCCGCAATCTGCGTACCGCGACATCGATGACATTGGTATCGGAATCGAAATTCATGTCCCAGACCTGGGAGGCGATCAGACTGCGCGGCAGGACTTCGCCCTGTCGGCGCAGGAATAATTCCAGAAGGGCAAATTCCTTGGCCGTGAGTTCGATCTTGTGGCCCGCACGCATCGCGCGTCGCCGCAGCAGATCCAGTTCCAGATCGGCAGCCTTGAGCACGGTTGATTCCAGGCTGGCATGTCCCCGGCGAACCAGGCTGCGTACCCGGGCCAGCAGTTCGGCGAAAGCAAAGGGCTTCACCAAATAGTCGTCGGCCCCCATCTCCAGGCCCTTGACCCGGTCTTCCACCTGGTCGCGCGCCGTCAGAAACAGCACCGGCATGTCGATTCCGGCCCGGCGCACGCCTTCCAGAACCTGCCAACCATTAAGCCCCGGCAACATTACATCCAGAATTATCAGGTCGTAGTGGCCTGCCTTCGCGAGTTCCAGTCCCTCCCACCCATCACGGGCCAGGTCCGTAACGAAACCGGCCTCGGTGAGGCCTTGCTTCAGGTAATCGCCCGTCTTGGGCTCGTCTTCGACGATCAGGATTTTCATGGTGGTAGCGTCAGGGTGGATGCAAGCATCCTGCCACAGCTTGCGCTCAGCGTGGTGCGCATTACAGATTTGTAATCCATTTGTCAGTTTGATGTTGGGTGCGCGATTGCAAGATACGGGCATTGCTGATGTGGCCAGAGTTCTGCTGGCCAAGAGCGAGACCTCACTTAATAAAACCGGCCTTAAACGCTGACTCGATAGGCTAGACCTGTCCCTAGCCGAAGCTAAACGTCTTTTCAGATTGGAGTGCAGTCCCACATGAAACCTTTTTCCTCACATGCTTTGTCGGTTCCGAATTTTCCGCGTCGTCGATTTGTTCAAGGCCTGGCGGCGGGTGGCGTACTGCTTGGCCTGTCGACGGTCGCCAAACCGGGCTGGGCGAGTGCCGCTGAGCGGGCCGGCAGCAGCGCACCGGTGCTCACCGGCACCGAGTTCGATCTGGTCGTCGCCGAATCGCCGGTCAATTTCACCGGCAACGCGCGCATGGCCACCACCATCAATGGCTCGATACCGGCGCCCACGTTGCGCATGCGGGAGGGCGATACGGTCACGATACGCGTCACCAACAAGTTGCGCGTGCCCACGTCCGTTCACTGGCACGGCATCATCCTGCCTTACCAGATGGACGGTGTGCCGGGGATCAGTTACAAGGGCATCGCCCCGGGAGAAACCTTCACCTACCGTTTCAAGGTGGGGCAAAGCGGCACCTATTGGTACCACTCGCATTCCGGCTTTCAGGAACAGACCGGCATGTACGGCGCCATCGTCATTGAACCGGCAGCTGGCGAGCGGCTCCGCGTTGACCGTGACTATGTGGTGCAGTTATCCGACTGGACCGACGAAGACCCGATGCGGGTGTTTGCCAAGCTCAAGATGCAGAGCGACTACTACAACTTCAACGAGCCTACCGCGCCAGATTTCTTCCGTGATGTCTCGCGCAACGGCTTCAGGGCTGCACTCGACAACCGCAAGATGTGGAACGAAATGCGCATGAGCCCCACCGATCTGGCGGACATTTCGGCCTACACCTACACTTATCTCATGAACGGCAACGCACCGGACGGTAACTGGACCGGACTGTTCCGGCCGGGTGAGCGCGTGCGCTTGCGCTTTGTCAGCAGCGGCACCCAGAGCTTTTTCGATGTGCGCATCCCGGGCCTGAAAATGTCGGTGGTGCAAACCGACGGACAGGATGTCGAGCCGGTGACAGTGGACGAATTCCGCTGCGGACCTGGTGAGACCTATGACGTGATCGTGGAACCTAGGGACGACACCTACACGATTTTTGCCCAGTCCATGGATCGCACCGGATTCGCCCGCGGCACGCTGGCCGTGCGCGAAGGGCTCTCCGCACCCGTGCCGGCACTCGACAAGGTCGAGTGGCTGAGCATGGCTGACATGATGGGTGCGATGGGTGGTGGCATGAGTGGCATGAACCACGGCGGCATGGCCATGGATCACAGCCAGCACACCATGCCAGGCATGAATATGGACGGCGGCATGGGTGGCGGCGGCCTGAGCAAGGCGAGCAGCCAGGTACGCCATGCAAAAACCGAATATGGTCCCAGCATCGACATGCGGGTGGATATGCCACGCATGAATCTGGATGACCCCGGCATCGGCCTGCGCAACAACGGCCGGCGTGTCCTGACGCTGGCCGATCTGCACACGATCGGCGGTCCACTCGATGCCCGTGGCGCAGAGCGTGAAATCGAATTGCACCTGACCGGCAACATGGAGCGCTATACCTGGTCGCTCGACGGCCTCGAATTCGGGAAATCCACGCCCGTGCATTTCCGCCAGGGTGAGCGGCTGCGCGTCATTCTTCATAACGACACCATGATGACCCACCCCATGCACCTGCATGGCATGTGGAGCGAACTGGAAAATCCGGACGGCGGTTTCCAGACACGCCGCCACACCATCCCCGTGCAGCCCGCGCAACGGATCAGTTTCCTCGTCAATGCCGACGCGCCCGGACGATGGGCCTGGCATTGCCACCTGCTCTATCACATGGATGCGGGCATGTTCCGCGAAGTGGTGGTGGCGTAAGCGATGCAGACGAATCAGAGGAAATCGAACATGAAACCACGTATGAATTTTCTGGCCGTGTCGCTCGCCGCATTGATTGTTTCGCCGGCATGGGCGCAAACCGAAGCCATGGATCCCGCCACCATGGGGCAGGACGCGATGCCCGGCATGGACCACAGCACCATGGATCATGGCGCGATGCCCGGGATGAACGATGACTCCATGGATCAGAATGCAATGCCCGGCATGGACCACAGCAAGATGAACCACGCTGCTATGCCGGATGCCACCACCGCACAACCTGGCATGAACCCCGACATGTCGGGATCGATGGATGGCATGCAGGGAATAGATCATGGCGAGATGAACATGCAGGGTGGTCCGGCCCCGGCGGATGCGCGTGATCCCCATGCCTATTCGGGTGGATACACGCTCGAGTCGGGCCCCTATTCACGCCCTGGATCACGCGAACTGCGCCTGGCCGACGAACACAATTTCGGTGGGCTGCTGGTCGACCGATTTGAATGGACTCATGCCAACGGGGGCGGCAACGCCTCAGCTTATGAAATGCAGGGCTGGTTCGGCCGCGATTACGACCGTCTGGTCCTCAAGGCCGAAGGCGATGTGGCCAAGGGAAAACTGGAGGAGGCGCGAACCGAATTGCTGTGGGGACATGCCATTGCCACGTTCTGGGACACCCAGCTGGGCGTGCGCTACGACAGCGGCGCCGGGCCTGATCGCAGCTGGCTGGCGTTAGGGGTTCAAGGCCTCGCACCGTACTGGTTCGAGGTCGATGCGGCCGCCTATGTGGGCGACGCGGGGCGAACTGCGCTGAGGCTGGGGGCGGAATACGAATTGCTGATCACGCAAAAGCTGATTTTGCAGCCACGCATTGAGCTCAATGCGTACGGTAAAAGCGATGCGGCGCGAGGTATCGGATCCGGGCTGTCGGAAGCGCAGGCAGGCTTGCGTCTGCGTTATGAGTTCACGCGCCAGTTTGCCCCGTATATCGGCATCGAGCGGGCCAGCAAGTTGGGCCAGACGGCCGATCTGGCTCGGGCAGATGGCGAGAAGACCGGAGAAACACGCTGGGTTGCCGGCGTGCGTTTCTGGTTCTGATCGACTGCCCAGGCAAGCGAAACAAGAAGGGGATGGGCACAAGCTGCCATCCCCTTTCGACATTCAGACAGACCAATTCACCCGCCGATGAATCGATTTTTTGGCAGTTTTTTTGTAGTCACCAAGGATAGAACGGATGAAACATTTTTTGATGGGGGTTCTGACCACGTTGGTCATTGGCGTAGGGGTTGGCGCAGTAGCCGTTTATTCCGGCATGGTCAACGTGTCAGCGGACACCCCGCACAGTCCACTGGTCTTTCGCCTGATCGAGACAGCACGCGAACACGCCATCGACCGTAATACGCGAGATCTGACGGCGCCAGCCAATTTATCTGACGCAGAACGGGTGCGCCGAGGGGCGGGCAATTACGCCGCCATGTGTGTGGGGTGCCATCTCGCACCCGGCAAGACGGACTCGGAAATTCGAATGGGCTTGTATCCGCAACCCCCTGACCTGGCCCAACCGGATGAAGTGGCAGTCGATGAGGCCGCGCGCCAATTCTGGGTCATCAAGCACGGCATCAAGGCATCCGGCATGCCCGCCTGGTCAAAGGGTGGTATCGAGGATGAGGCCATCTGGGACCTGGTGGCCTTTCTGCAGCAGATGCCCGCACTTTCGCCCGCACAGTACCTCGAACTGGTCGAGGCCAGTGAAGGCCATTCGCATGGTGGCATTGCGGGTCATGGGGACATGCGTGGCAAGGAAGGCGAAGGTGAGCCGTCCACAGTCAAGCCAGGCGGTCATGATAATTCTGATGGCCACACTCACTGAGGGGGCTCCAGTGAGAATGCGCGCCTTCCCGCCCCTCGTCATGGGGTTCTCCCGTCGCATACGCGACCGTTTTGACACGGGATGCCATCAAACCGCGTAGATGACGAAATTGTAATCTTCTCGTCAGCTTGCCGTGGGGTGGCATGGGCCAAACTGGATCCAACCTGAAACAAGGAGCCACGCGTGAAAATTGCCATACTGAGAGCCCTGCTTGTCGCCGTTGTTTCCCCGGCCGTATGGGCCGCGCCCGATACGCCAGTCGTTGATGTCTACAAAAGCCCGACTTGCGGCTGCTGCAGTAAATGGGTCAACCACCTCAAGGCCAATGGATTCACGGTTAGAAGCCATAACACCAACGATGTGGTGGCACATAAATCCCGCCTGGGTGTTCCATTCGGCTATGGCTCTTGTCATACCGCACAAGTCGGCAGTTATCTGGTCGAAGGCCATGTCCCTGCCAAAGAAATCAAACGTCTGCTCGAGGAAAAGCCCAGTGCCCGTGGCCTGGCAGTGCCGGGCATGGTGGCAGGATCGCCCGGCATGGAAACAGACGAGCGCAAGGATGCTTATGACGTTTTTCTCGTGAACAAGGATGGGTCCACAAAGACCTACGCCCATTATTTATAAGGAATGAATATGAAACCGATGTTAACCACTTTCGCACTTGGCATGAGCCTGACATTTGGTATGCCGGCTTGGGCTGAGACTCAGCCTATGGACCATAGCCACGGTGGAGCAGCAAACCATACCGCCATGCCCGCCATGCCCGCCATGTCCGGTATGAACGCCACGTTCAGCGAAGGGCTGGTGAAAAAGGTGGACAAGGATCAGGGCAAGATCACGCTCAAACATGGCCCGTTGGAAAACTTGGGTATGCCGGGCATGACCATGGTGTTTCGTGTGCAGGACGCCAGCATGCTTGATCAGGTTAAGCCGGGTGACAAGGTTCGTTTTCTTGCTGATCGGGCTAATGGCTCGTTGATTGTGACCAAGCTCGAAACCGGGCTCTAAGCCGAGTTTTCCTGACACAGGAGGATGACGATGAAACCTGTCTTGAACGTATTGCTGGCACTCACCATGGTCGTGTCAACCGCCGCACTGGCCGGACAGACAGGCCGGCTGCCCATGCCACCGAACTTCACCGGGCAGGAGGCGCCAGAGGTGATTTTGCGCGCCTATCCGCTTGGTGACATCACGAAACAGGCTGCATTCAGCCACCACGGCAAAGCGGTCCGCACCTTGACGTTGCCCAACGGCAAGGAAGGTTGGGTGTACGAGGGAGGAGGCAAACAAGCCCAAACCTATCAGTCCCCCACCAAGGGAAAACAGACGGTATACGAAACGGGTCCGGGAAATGGTGTGCGTACTTTCACCCTGGTGTTCGATGACAAAGGTGTGGTCATCGATGTGCTTTACAACGAGCAAGGTCGACACGATGGCCTCACAGCATTGCAAACGCAGCGCAAGGACCGCGGTGAGGGTGCGGATAAGCATTGAAATGGCTGCGGGACAAGCGCGCCGAACACGGCGGTCAGCACGTTTCTGTGGGGCTGACCAAGTGGGTTGGGTGGCGATGCGCACTGATACGCATCTACAGCATTACGAAGATTTCCTGTTGTTGAATTTTGTTGAAAAAAATGAGGTGTTCATATGAACGTCAAGATCATTGCAACCAAAGGTTGTAGTCATTGCACGGGGTTGCAGCATGAACTCAAAGATATGGGGATTCCATTCGAGGTGTTGCTTGTTGAGGAACATCCCGACGTAATCAAGCGGCATGACATACGTCACTCGCCGAATATCCTGGTGAATGATGAAGTTGTTTTTCGAGGACAGCCTACCCCGCTTGAATTGCGGGAATTTTTCAGCATGAGCTGAATGAAAACCGACAAAGGAACCGTTGCCATGAAATACAGGATAAGTAGTTCCCGTCATTATCTTGTCATGGTCATGTTGAGTCTGGCCGCAGCCAGTAGCAATGTCTATGCAGAGAGCGACTATCAGGCTTTGCAAAACGAAGTGCAGGCGCTCAGACAGGAGTTGTCCGAATTGCGCGCCTTGGTGAAGCAGCAAAGTGCCTCACAGGAAGACGTGAAAAGTCTGAGGCAGGAAGTGAAGGCAACGTCCCGGGCACAATCTGAGGCAATCAATGCAGATTCGGTGGCGCATATTGCCGGTTATGCAGCCGTAGGGTTAACCGACCGTAGCCAGAGCGGCGGCAGCGCATTCAGTGTTGCAAGCTTCAACCCTATTTTCCACTTCCTGTACAAGGACATTGCCCTGGCAGAGGCAGAACTTGAGATTGCGGCAGCGCCTGACGGGACAACCGAAACCAAGCTTGAATACGCATCCATCGACATTTTCCTGAATGACAACACCACGCTTGTGGCAGGCAAGATTTTGAGCCCCCTTGGCTACTTCCGGCAAAACCTGCACCCGGCTTGGGTCAACAAATTCCCTTCCATCACTCCCGGGTTCGGCGAGGGCCAGGCTGCGCCCTCGAGTGAGGTTGGCCTGGGTGTGCGAGGTGGATACCCATTGGGCGAGGGCAAGAAGCTGAAGTACGCGCTCTATGTGGGCAACGGACCTGAGCTGGAGGTTGATGGAAGTGAAATTCATGGCATTGAAAGCGATGGCTACACGCGTGACGTTGATCACCGCAAGGTGGTTGGCGGACGCATAGGGCTTGTTCCGTTGCCCAAGCTTGAATTGGGCATTTCTGTCGCTGACGGAGGTGTGGGCCTGGAAGGTGAGCCGAACCGCAGTTACCGGGTTTTGGGTACGGATGTCGGCTACCAGTGGAAGCAACTTGATCTGCGTGCGGAATACATCAGCCAGCGAGTCGGTGATCTGGCAACCAGCGTGGCGCCGGATGGCGGTACGTGGAAGGCGTGGTACGGCCAAGCGTCCTACAAATTTCTTCCAACGAAATGGGAAGGGGTACTGCGCTACGGCAAGTACATTTCGCCGCACGCTGAACAGCGACAGGAGCAATGGGCCGTTGGCGTGAACTACCTGTGGGGTCCCAGCGTGATGGCGAAGCTGGGCTATGAATTCAATCAGGGCCTTGCGGGTGAGAACACCGATGCCAACCGTTGGTTATTGCAGTTCGCTTACGGTTTTTGAGGAGGACTGACCATGTTGAATAACTCATTCCACTGGGCAGCTTCGCTCGGCTCGGCTGTGCTTCTATCGATGGCGATGGCAGGCGTCTCCCATGCAGAACCCTCGGCGTCGGTCCAGGATGACCCGGGGCGCTTTGCGCGCGGCGCCAAGGCGTGGGCAAACAACTGTGCAAGCTGCCATAACTTGCGGCCCGCAAAAGATCTCCGCGATGACCAGTGGCGCGTTGTAGTGGCCCACATGCGGGTAAGGGCTGACCTGACCGGCCAGGAAGCGCGCGACGTGCTCAAGTTCCTTCAGGAGAGCAACTGATGCGCGGTGCACGTTTAACCATGCTGTCTGCGATGGGTCTAGCGTATGCCAGCCTTTCGATTGCGGCGGGCGACCCCGGACGTGGCGCAGTGGTCTTCAATGGTACGTGCATTGCCTGTCACAGCAGCGATGGCTTCGGTAGTCTCCCCGGCGTTCCGGATCTGACCGGGCGAACGGGATTGCTGTCACAAGACGACGCTGTCTTGCTCAAGCGGATGAAAGAAGGGTTTCAATCGCCCGGCGCCCCGATGGCCATGCCGCCAAGGGGTGGCGATCCCGCATTGACTGACGCAGATTTGAAAGCTGTTCTGAGATACATGCGCAAGGAATTCAAAAATGTGCCCTAAAGCCACGAATTTACAGAAGGAGAGAAACCCAATGCATCGCGCCAAGGTGTTTGTTATGAGCAATTGTTCACACCGGTATTGGCTGCTGGTTCCGTTGCTCATCCTGGTCAGCCTGACGGTTCACGCGGCAGGGTTTCCCCAGCCGAGCCCTGGTCTGATGCCGAACCCGGCGAAAGGCAAAGTTCTTTATAGCCAGAACTGTGCATCGTGTCATGGCGCCGACCTGAAAGGCAGCGACAAGGGCCCGCCATTCCTGCACCGGATATATGAGCCCTCTCATCATGCGGATCTGACCTTCCAACTGGCGGTGAAAAATGGGTCGCGTGCACACCATTGGCAATTCGGGGATATGAAACCTGTCCCTGGCCTGAGCCCGAACGATGTCGCACATGTGACTGCCTATGTCCGGTCTGAGCAGCACAAGGTCGGCATTAATTAAGCCGATTTCTTAAGGAGAGAACCAAAATGCGTCACATTTATCAGTTCGTGTTGGGAATGGTCTGGCTAGGCAGCGGAACACTTGCAGCCGCTGCGCCGACAGCATATATCCCCCTGGGGTCGGGCAACGCCGTGATTGCCGTGGATACGGCGACCGGAAAGATCACGAAACGCTACCCCGGGGTGGACAATCCGCACGGCCTGGTTGCGACACCGGATGGCGAGTATCTGATCGCAGGGAGTCTCAAGGAAACCCCTGTTCCGGAAGGCGCTCCGGCGGACACACCCAACAGCAAGTTGTATGTGATCCATCCCGAACATGGTCACGTGATGGCGGAAATCCCGGTTTCCGGATGGACCCATCATGAAGCCATTACCCCGGATGGGAAATTTGTGATTTCCACGCATCCGACCCGGGGCGGCATCAGTGTTGTCGACTTTGTCGCCAACAAGGTGTTCAAAACCATCAAAACCGGACCGGCACCCAATTACACGGTGATTACGAAAGACGGGAAGCGTGCTTACGTGAGCAACAGTGGCAACGGCACCCTCAGCGAAATCGATCTCACCAAGTGGGAAGTGACCCGTTCACTTGAGGCCGGGCCCTCGCCCGAGCATCTGGTTTTTTCCCCGGATGAAAAAATCCTATACGTGGCGAATGACCGGGCTGGAACGGTTTCCGTCGTGCCCATCAAGGAAGGCAAAGTCGAAACGACCTACAAAATTGGCAAACGTCTGCACGGACTAGACATCGGCGACGATGGAAAAACACTTTTCGTCAGCAGTCGTTCAGACGACAAGCTGATAGCGCTGGACACCACAACCGGATCGCAGCGCACGTTGACGCTATCCCCCGAGCCTTATCACCTCGACAGGATTCCCGGCACCGGGAAAGTGTATGTCTCAAGCAGCAAGTCCCCAATCATCTGGATCATCGATCAGAAGACTTTTACCGTCACCGGCACGATTCAACTCCCTGCAGGAGAAGGTCATCAGACCGCAGTGGTTCCATAAATATTCGATGGCATACACGGCACTGTAGTGAATGCCTACGGAATTCATGTGAATGGGAACAAGAATGGCTCGATTACGAATTGAATTTCAGTGCGATGAGTGAATCGACGTGGCACTGGCTAAGTGTTTGGTGGTCCCCGGAAAGATTTGATGACGAGTCTTTTCAAGATCCGCTAAGAAGTAGCTCCCTCAGGAGCATAGGTTGGTCGTTTACATAAACTGAAAGGAAGAAACATGAAACAGCATTTAACTACATCCGCGTTGTTGTCCTCCCTGTTTGCAGCCGGCATCTTCGCTTTGGCGCTTCCAGTCAACGCCCAACAAATGGGTCCAGGAATGGCCGGTAACAAGATGGGCAATAGCATGCCAGGACCGGGTGCACAGCAAATGTCCGGTTTGCAGCACGATATGTCTACTCAGATGATGGGTATGGCCGGACAAATGGGCAATGGCAACCTGAGTGCTGCACAGCAGAAGCTGATGAGCGAGCGCCTGCGCACGATGGGATCCATGATGGGCGACATGTCCGGCATGATGGGTCAGGGCATGATGATGGATGCCAATACCCAGAACCGCATGAATCAGATGCGTACGCAGATGGACGGAATGATGCACGGTGGTGGATCGCCCATGATGAAGTGATTGGCGCGGGCCCGGCGACATCAGATGTCGACCGGGTCCAGACACGATCCAGACAAAAATTATGCGTGATGTCGAAATCGTATTCCGGCATCACGCTTGATCGGCGTTACACCCTATGCACGACCCCTATTGCTATTTGCATTTGAAACAGGAATGCACACCCTTCCTTCAAGAAGGAAAGGTGTCCAACCAGTGGTTGTTTATTCAGGAGAGAAAAGATGATGGGTGGTTATGGGATGACGGGAGGCTTTGGTGGAGGATTCGGCGGAATTTTCATGATCCTGTGGTGGGTGCTGATCATTGTGGGCATTGTCATGCTGGTGAAATGGTTGGCCACGTCGAACAGTGTAGGTGGACGCAGAAACGATGGCAGCAAAGCGCTGGACATCCTCAAGGAACGCTATGCGCACGGCGAGATAGACGAACAGGAGTATCAGAAGCGGAAAAACGATTTGACACAGTAGCTTGGCTGTTAAGAACCTCGTGGTTGTCACAGGTATTCTGGTCTTTGGCTCCGGATCCAGTCCGATGGGCTGTGGACCGTGGCACGACTGGGGTCGTATGGGTGGTTGGAGCGATGATTCCCGAGTGCAAAACTGCCACAACCTGGAGCACGAAGACATGGTGATGATGCACAATTTCCTGATCAAGACGTAAGTCGGAATTGAAAAATGAGTGAGTCTCAAGCTAAAACAGAAAAAGGGCCGTTCGACGTCGATCGAACCATTCCAGTGCTTCCTGTCGCTGCGGATTCACTCGAGGAAGCCATTCGCAAGATGACCTCTCTTGAGCCAGTCATTTATGCCCATGCAGACTCGCACGGCCAACTCCGCATCAGGTATGACGCTTCCAGCATCGGGATTCGCGGCATCGAACGGCTTCTCGACGAGTCGGGAATCGGGCGCTCATCCAGCGCATGGTGGCGATTCAAGTCGGCGTGGTACCGCTTTCTTGATGACAACGCCCGAACCAACGCCCACTCCAGTGGAGGCGCGTGTTGCAACCGGGCACCTACGCTGTGGAGCGGCGGCCGTAACGTGGACCGGAAGGATTGAGCCATGCCTGCAGTTAAAGCCAATGCGACCGATACTAAAGTTTGCATGGCCTGCGGCGCGGCTATCGCGCACGATGCACCCCAAGGGCGGCACGCCTGACAGCCAAAATCACTCAGGATTTCGGAGGCAGTGATGAATGACAGCACAACAGATCCAGTATGCGGGATGCAAGTCAGTCCGGATTCTTTTGCCATGGAGTATCTGGAGATGCATTACGCCTTTTGTTCCCAGCAATGCCAGGATCGTTTCAAGGCGAACCCGCATCTTTATGTTGGTGTGCCAGGTCAGATGGCACCCAAGCACAAGGGAATGGAAATCTTGAAGCAACGGCGTTTCCGCCTTGAACAACCAATGTCCGATACAGATGCGTCCATTCTTGTTGACGCGTTGGGCGGCATGATGGGCATCAAGCATATAGAGGTTGCTGGCGACATCGTATCCATAACCTATGATCTGTTGCAGGCGACCGCAGAACAGATTGAAGCGCGCATGGGTCAGGTTGGATTACGTCTTGGAACAGAGTGGTCGGCGCGGTTGCAGCGCGGTTTTGTCCATTATTTGGAAGAGATTGAAGTAGGTAACTTGGAAGTCAAACCGCATTCAGGGCATCACTAAATAGTGGGGGCGTGACGTTTAATACCTGCGGTAAGGAGACGGCCATGTGTCACCTGATCTTGATGTTGCCCGTGTTGGCGTTAATCGTTTTTTGGTTATGGCCAGTCTCGATTGCAGCGCCACTCTACGCCGTTGTCTTTCTCGCGTCCGGGATCATGTATTTCTTTCTGATGCGCGCGATACGCCTGCCAGTTCAGACCGGAGTGGAAGACTTGTTGCAAAGTATGGGAAAGGTGATCGATGCCAAACAGGGTGTTGTTCACATCCAGATGCATAGTGAAATCTGGAATGCCCGTTCGCATGACGAGCTGCACCCTGGCGATACGGTCCGGATCACTGGCGTGGACGGGTTGAGTCTTGATGTTGAGAAGTCCACTTTAGAGCGCGATTAAATGGCCCATGGCGTCGTACGTGACGGATGGAATGAACAGGATGACGCGTCACCGCATCGCAGATGTGGGCCTATGGCCACGCCGGAACGCTTTCATTGTTTGAAAAGAGGTACGCGGTGGCATTAACAAAGGCCCAGATCATTGACCTCTATCGGGTACGCGCCGCGTGGTATGACTTCTCGGCGAATCTGTATTACCTGATCGGTTTCCGCGAAGCTCGGTATCGCAAGGAGGCTGTGGCTGCGCTCGGGTTGAAAACTGGCGATACGGTTGTGGAAATCGGCTGTGGTACCGGGCTTAATTTTGGCTATTTGAGGGCTGCGGTGGGCGGGGCGGGAAAGGTTATAGGAGTAGACCTGACCGATGCCATGCTGGCACAAGCCGGACAGCGTATTGCACGTGAAGAGTGGAGCAACGTCATGCTGGTGCAGCGCGATGCTGTCGCCTATGAGTTTCCGGCCGAAGTGCAGGGGGTGCTATCGACCTTTGCATTGACCCTGGTCCCGGAATATGAACGGGTGGTCGAAAACGCCGCCGATACGCTTGCAATGGGTGGACGGCTGGTGATTCTGGATTTTCGCCAACCGGAAAACTGGCCACTGTGGTTGGTCCGGTTGGGGGTATTCGTCACCCGACCCTTTGGCGTATCGCTGGATTTGACCGACAGAAAGCCTTGGTTGGTCATGCAGAAGCATTTTTCGCGTGTGACCACAACGCTTCATTTTGGTGGGTCTGTATACATCGCGGTCGGGGAAGGCAGAGAACCTGGCAACAAGCGAGGGCGGCGATGAAATGTGCATCCTGGTCTCCGTTGGTAGCTGCTGATTCTGACGCTGATAGGGTATCCGCTGACAAGGTTTAATCCGCCCCTGATTAATGCGTCATGGAGGAATCAAGATGAACCACACAAGACATATGAATGAGAACCACGGCATGCCGGACGATAAGCCGCAAGCCGTACACGACCCGGTTTGCGGCATGACCGTCGAGCCGGATGCGAGCACGGCACACGCCGAACACGCAGGTATGCAATATTATTTTTGCTCTCAAGGCTGCTGCGACAAGTTTGTTGCTGAGCCCACCCGCTATGCAGGCGTCCAAACAGGCGATCCTCAGCCGGCGGTAGTTAAAGACAACAAAACGATTTACACCTGCCCGATGCATCCCGAGGTAAAACAGCCAGGTCCGGGTGCCTGTCCTAAATGCGGCATGGCGCTGGAACCGATGGGGGTTCCGGTAGCCGCCGCCAAAACCGAATACACCTGCCCCATGCATCCGGAAGTGGTGCAGGATCATCCCGGTAATTGCCCCAAGTGCGGCATGACGCTGGAGCCACGCACCGTAGCGGTGGAAGAGGACGATGTCGAACTGCGCGACATGACCCGGCGCTTCTGGTTCAGCACCGTGCTCGCCATCCCGGTTTTGTTCAGTGCCATGGGCGCGGAGTTCTGGCCGGATCTGTTTGCCGAATTCATCAGCCCGCGCAACCGCCAGTGGCTGGAAATGCTGCTGGCGACACCGGTCGTGCTGTGGGGTGGCTGGCCTTTCTTTGTGCGTGGTTGGCGGTCTCTGCGCACATGGAACCTCAACATGTTTACCCTCATCGGTTTGGGTGTGTCGGTGGCATGGGGATACAGCATGGTCGCCGCATTCATACCGGGAATATTCCCGCTTGCGGTATTCAATGAGATGGGGGTGGTGCCGGTTTATTTCGAAGCCGCGGCGGTGATCACTGCCCTGGTATTGCTGGGCCAGGTGCTGGAGTTGGGGGCCCGCAGCCAAACCAACACCGCCATCAAGCTGCTGTTGGGGCTGGCCCCCAAGACGGCACGTATTGTTCGTGACGACGGCCGCGAAGAGGATATTCCGCTCGATCAGGTTCAGCCCGGCGATACATTGCGGATCCGCCCCGGTGAAAAAATCCCGGTGGACGGCACGGTCATTGAAGGGGTGAGCCATGTGGATGAATCCATGGTCACTGGCGAGCCGGTTCCGGTAAAAAAAGACGCTGACACAAAAGTCATCGGCGCAACGGTGAACGGCACCGGCGGTCTGCTGATGAAAGCCGAGAGGGTGGGCAGCGAAACCCTGCTGGCGCAGATCGTTCATATGGTGGCGGAGGCGCAGCGATCCCGCGCACCGATCCAGAAACTGGCGGATGTCGTCTCTGGTTATTTCGTCCCGGTGGTGGTGCTCGTCGCGTTAATTACCTTTGGCGTGTGGGGCCTGTGGGGCCCGGAGCCGCGGTTGGCCCATGCAGTGATCAATGCCGTGGCCGTGCTCATCATTGCCTGTCCTTGCGCGCTGGGGCTGGCCACGCCGATTTCCATCATGGTGGGTACCGGGCGCGGTGCCATGATGGGAGTGCTGTTCAAGAATGCCGAGGCGCTGGAGGTCATGCGCAAGGTCGACACGCTGGTGGTGGACAAGACCGGCACCCTCACCGAAGGCCATCCCGAACTGGTGAGCGTGACCCCAACAGCAGGTTTCGATGAAACGGAAATCGTGCGTCTGGCCGCCAGTCTTGAACGCTCCAGCGAACATCCGCTGGCTGCTGCCATCGTGCGTGGTGTGGAGAAACGCGGTGTGGAATTGGAGTCGGCAGAGGACTTCCAGTCAGTCACCGGTAAAGGCGTGACAGGTGTGGTGGCGGGGCGCCAGATTGCGCTGGGCAATATCAAACTGCTTCAGGATCAGGGCATCGACGTCGGCGACCTGCCGGCGCAAGCCGATGCGCTGCGCGCAGAAGGACAGACCGTGATGCTGCTAGGCGTCGATGGCCGTGCCGCAGGACTCATTGGCGTGGCCGACCCGATCAAATCGACCACGGAAGAAGCGATCCGCCTGCTGCACGAAGAAGGCATCGAGATCGTCATGCTCACGGGTGACAGCCGCAAGACAGCCGAGGCCGTCGCAGCAAAACTGGGCATTGACCGGGTTCAGGCCGAGGTGCTGCCCGACCAGAAAGCAGCGGTGATCAAACAGCTCCAGTCTGAGGGCCGCATCGTCGCCATGGCTGGAGATGGCATCAATGATGCCCCGGCCTTGGCCCAAGCACAGGTTGGCATCGCCATGGGCACCGGCACCGACGTGGCGATGGAAAGCGCAGGGGTAACCCTGGTCAAGGGCGACCTGCGCGGCATCGTGCGCGCTCGCAAGCTCTCGCGCGCCACCATGAGCAACATCCGGCAGAACCTGTTTTTTGCATTTATCTATAACGCACTGGGTGTGCCGGTGGCCGCCGGGGTCTTGTATCCCTTCTTCGGCCTGCTGCTTTCACCCATGATCGCGGCGGCGGCCATGAGCTTCAGCTCGGTGTCGGTGATCACCAATGCCCTGAGGCTGCGGCGTGTTGGGCTGTAAACAGAAGCTGAACAGCAGCAATGCGAAGCGCCTGCAGCAGTTAACGGCCAAAAATAAATGGGGGAGACATGCGTGAATCAAGGAAAAGATCGAACATCGAACTATAAGGAAAATAGCCTGACGCTCGTTGGGGCAGTCGCGCTGGGTACGGGCGTGATGATTGGTGCGGGCATTTTCGCCTTGACCGGACAGATGGCTGAAATGGCCGGCGCACTCTTTCCCTTTGCCTTTCTTTCTGCTGCGGTGGTTGTTGCCTTTAGTGCGTACTCCTATGTGAAGTTGTCTAACGCCTATCCTTCTGCTGGCGGGATTGCGATGTATCTCAACAAGGCTTATGGCAAAACATTGCCGACGGCCTTTTTTTCTTTGTTGATGTATTTTTCCATGGTGATCGCCCAAAGTTTTCTGGCACGAACGTTTGGGGCTTACACACTCCAGCTGTTTGATGTGAGTGATACGGGCCTGTGGATTCCCATTCTCGGCGTCGCGCTGATCGTCATCGCCTTTCTTCTGAATCTATCCGGAAACCGCATCATAGAAGGGGTTGCGTCAGCATTAGGCGTGGTGAAGATCGGTGGGATCATCCTGTTCGGTTTGGTGGGAATTGTGGTCGCCGACAGCACCGACGTGGCCTTCACTGTCTGGAAGACGGATGCGGGTGTTGCAGGATTTATCGGTGCAACGGCACTGGGCATTCTGGCCTTTAAAGGCTTTACAACGATTACCAACAGCGGCTCAGAGTTGAAAAATCCACATCGGAATGTTGGATTGGCCATCATTATCTCAATTGTATTGTGCGTTGTGATTTATTCGCTGGTTGGATGGGTTGTGGCGAGCAATCTGTCGCTTGAGGAAATCATCAAAACCCGCAATTACTCCTTGGCAGCAGCGGCAAGGCCGGTGACCGGTGATCTGGGCCTGTGGTTCACTGTGGCCTTGGCCATGATTGCCACGGCAGGCGGAATCATTGCCAGTATCTTCGCGGTGTCCCGCATGCTGGCCATGCTGACCGAGATGAAACTGATACCGCATAGTCACTTGGGCATGCCTGGCAGCATTCGTCAGCACACGCTGGTTTACACCGTAGTGTTGGGCTTGATGCTTACGGCTTTTTTTGACATTACCCGTATTGCTGCACTGGGCATTGTTTTTTACCTGATCATGGATCTGGCAGTCCATTGGGGTGTGCTTCGCCATTTACGCGAAGCGGTAAAAGCGCAGGCCGGCATTCTGGTGACTGCGATTATTCTTGACTTGGTGGTGTTAGCCGGATTTGTCTGGATCAAGCTGAAAACAGACTCGTTGGTGCTTGTTGTGGCAGGAACGGTAATGTTGATTATCCTGCTGACGGAATTTCTCTTTTTAAGGAGAAATCCGATTGAGCCGGGCGAGCATGATCACTGATAATATTTTCTAAAATGGGAGCGTTGCCTCGACCTGTTGAATCCGCAGCTTCTAACCGGTCGTCCGTGGATCCGAACGCTGAGTGCCCGCTTTAGCTTCCGCGAATGTGTGCCCCCGACATACTCCGGACCCTCGACCCTCGCAAAGCTCGACGTCAGCTACGCTAGCCCAAGCGATCATTCGCAGTCACTCAATGATGGACGAGTCATCAAAGGCTAAGCAGAACTTTGAGGTTTGCCTTGGGAAGGATATCAATGTTCGCTTTGCAGAAACGTCTCTCAATGGACACTCCCAGATCCTGCCGGGTGAACAACCTATTGAAACATCACAGCTAGTGCAGTTCACGCAGCGATTGCATATTTCAAGCCTACCTTGTGTGTCTTGACATACTCTAATAATCGTTAGATTATTCGCCACATGGACAAACGCAAAACCAAGGACCTGCTCTACGAAGAAGTGGCCCGCATCGGCAAGGCGGTTTCCAGCCCCAAACGGCTGGAGCTGCTGGACCTCCTGGCGCAGGGTGAAAAAACCGTAGAAGCCCTGGCTACCGAGGCCGGCATCGACATCAAGCTGGCCAGTGCACACCTTAAAGTGCTAAAGGCGGCGCACCTCGTCGTGGCCGAGCGCGATGGGCGCTTCATTGCCTATCGGCTGTCTGGCGAAGACGTGAGTGCACTGTGGGTCAACCTGCGCACAGTGGCAGAAGAACACCTGGTTGAACTCAAGGTCGCGCTGGAAGGTATTTTTTCCGCGCCGGAAAAGCTCGACACCGAAACACGGCGTTCGCTGATGAACAAGGCGCGGCGCGGTGAGGTGATTGTGATCGATGTGCGCCCTGCTGCCGAGTATGGCAGCGGCCATTTGCCCTTTGCGCGTTCGATGCCGCTCGATGAAATCCGCCAGCGCATCAAGGAACTGCCCGCCGACAAGGACATTGTTGCTTACTGCCGCGGACCGTTTTGCATGATGTCGGCCGAAGCGGTGGAGTTGCTGAAAAAGCATGGCTACCGCGCACAGAAAATTACCGACGGCACGGCGGAATGGCTGGCAGCCGGATTGCCGCTGGCTGAGTCCTGATCAAGCCATCACCCCCCACAGACCAAGGAACCCGCATGAACAAACCTCTTTATCTGATCAAACTCGGCATCCTTTTAGCCAGCGCTGCTTTGCTGGCCGCACCCGCCCGGGCGGAAGACAACCCCACCGTGGTCGATGCGCTCTCCGGCTACCTGGACTTTGCCGAATACGGCAGCAGCCTGATCTGGCCCGAACAGATCCCGCAGGAAGACTGGAAAAAAGTCTTCATCGTCGATGCACGTGACGCAGCCCAGTATGCCAATGAGCACATTCCCGGCGCGATCAATATCGAGTGGCGCCAGGCGGTGGCCCGGCGTGCCGAGTTGCCGAAAGACCGCATGGTGGTGATGTATTGCAATTCCGGCTCGCTGTCCGCCCAGGCAGTGTTCGCCCTGCGCCTGCTCGGCTACGACAACGTGAAAGTACTACAGGACGGCATCGAGGGTTGGAAAGCCAAAGGTGGCTTCGAGGCCAACGCCCGCGCCAGCGCCTATTCCAATACACCGGCCGGGCGCTGAGCCGGACGACGAATCAACAATCCTGGAATATTGAAGAGAGCCTGCCATGGACATTCTTGCAATCCTCGCCGGCATGGTAACCGGCATGGTGTTGGGGCTATTCGGTAGCGGCGGCTCCATCATCGCCCTGCCGGCACTGATGTATCTGCTCGATGTGGCGCCGAAATCAGCTATCGCCATGAGCCTGGGCGTGGTGGGAGTCACCGCCACCATCACGGCCGTGGATCACTGGCGGCGCGGCAATGTGGTGGTGCGCGTTGCACTGGTGTTCGGCCTGTTCGGCGTGATGGGCACCTTCGCCGGCGCACGGCTGGGCCTGCTGACGCCGGTGGTGATTCAGCTCGGTCTGTTCGCCCTGGTAATGTATGCCGCCGCCTGGCGCATGTTGCGTCCTGCAAAATTGAAGCCGGCACAGTCGGTTGCGGCACCGGCAGACGGATTGGTTGTCACGGCTGACGGGTCAGCCGTCATCAGCACATGCCACCATTTCTTCTCCCCCTGCATGGGTCGCATCGCCCTGCACGGCATCGGCGTCGGCGTGCTCACCGGACTGGTGGGCGTGGGGGGCGGCTTCCTGATCGTGCCAGCCCTGGTGCTGCTCTCCGGCATCCCGATGAAGCAAGCGGTGGGCACCTCACTCGCCATTGTCGCCGCCAAATCCTATGCCGGCTTCGCCGGCTACATGGGTGGCGTGCCGATCGACTATGCCCTGATGGGCGCCTTCACCGGCGTCACGGTGCTCGGCAGCTTAGTCGGCGCGCACCTGTCGTCACGCATTTCGCATGACACCCTGAAAAAAGCCTTCGCCTGGTTTCTGGTGATGGTGGCCACGTACATTCTGTTCAAGAGCGTCATCGGAGGGTGACAACCCACGCCATGACAACTGCCATGATGCCGACTCAGTCGCGCAGCAACATCCTGATCCTGGCGCTGAGCCAGGCTTTGATGCTGTCCGCCATTGTCCTTTCGATGGCACTCGCCGCAATCCTCGGCGGCATGCTCGCGCCCGACAAGGGGCTGGCGACGCTTCCCATTGCCGTGATGGTGATCGGCACCGCCATTGCATCGCTGCCCGCGTCCATGCTCATGCGTCGGCATGGGCGGCGTCCGGGCTTCATGATCGGCGCGCTGCTTGGCATCACTGGCAGTCTGCTGTGTGCCTATGCGCTCCACGAATGGTCTTTTGTTGCCTTCGTCGCCGGACACTTTTTACTCGGCAGCTATCAGGGCTTTGCCAACTACTATCGCTTCGCCGCGGTCGAGGCCGCCGGTCCGAGCCAAGCCAGCAAAGCCATTTCCCTGGTAGTGGCGGGTGGTGTGATCGCGGCCTTCCTCGGCCCCCAACTCGGCCAATGGGGGCGCGACTGGATCGGGGGAGAGATATTTGTCGGCTCCTATCTGGCGCAGGGCGCCTTGAGTCTCATCGCATTGCTTCTGATCTCCCGCCTCCATCTTCCCAAGGTGTCCGCGGCACACGACGGCCCCTCGCGTTCGCTCCGCGAAATCCTGAGTCAGCCCGCCCTGCGGGTTTCGATCTTCGGCGCCGCAATCGGCTATGCCGTCATGATCATGGTGATGACTGCGACCCCGCTGGCGATACTGGGCTGCGGCTTGCCGGGAACAAGCGTGACGCCGGTGATCCAGTGGCATGTGGTCGGCATGTTCGCGCCGTCCTTCTTCACCGGCTCGCTGATCAAGCGCTACGGCGCGCCGCGCATTATGCAGACTGGATTCATCCTGCTGCTCGGCAACGTCGCGCTGGCCTTGTCAGGTGTCGAGTTCCTGCATTTTCTGTCGGCATTGGTGCTCCTCGGCGTCGGCTGGAATTTTGCCTTTATCGGCGGCACGACACTGCTGACCCAGACCTATCGGCCCGCCGAGCAGTTGAAGATCCAGGCGGTGAACGAATTCGCCGTCTTCGGCCTGGTGGCGCTGGCCAGTTTATCGGCAGGCTGGCTTTATGACCGCTTCGGCTGGGTCACGCTGAACCTTGCAGTGGTTCCCCTTCTGCTCGCTGCGCTGATCGCGACCATCGGCATCGAGCGTCAAGCGCGCCAGGCGGTGCCGGCGGTTTGAAGCTGCATCCGCCCAATCCCAATAACAGCCTAGAACCGATCAAATGAATCCTGCCCCGATTTACCTCGACTACAACGCCACCACGCCGGTCGATCCGCAGGTGCTGGAAGCCATGCTGCCGTATCTCACCGCCCATTATGGCAATCCGTCTTCCGATCATGTTTACGGCCAACACGCGAAGACTGGGGTCGACGCCGCGCGCGCCGAGGTGGCGAAACTGATCGGCGCAGACCCATCGGAAATCGTCTTCACCGCGTGCGCCACCGAAGCCAACAACCTGGCGCTGCTGGGGGCTGCCCGCGCAGCGCTGCCAGGAGGACGCACTTTATTAGTGACATCGTCCATCGAGCACCCCTCCGTCCTGCAGCCCCTGCGGCATCTGACAAAGGAAGGCTGGTCAGTGATCGAACTGCCGGTGGATGCGGACGGCCGGGTACGGGTGAGAAACGCAGATATGAATTGCGCAGCGAGCGTCATCACGCCAAAAGTGGCGCTGGTATCGGTGATGCTGGCCAACAACGAGACCGGCAGCCTGCAGGCCGTGCGTGCGATTGCCGATCTGGCCCATGCTGCCGGTGCGTTGATGCACGTGGATGCAGCCCAGGCCGTCGGCAAGGTGGCCGTAAACGTAAACGACCTGGGAGCCGACCTACTGACCCTGGCCGGCCACAAGTTTTACGCGCCCAAAGGCGTGGGTGCCCTGTATGTGCGAATGGGCACTGCGCTCGAACCGGTACAGTACGGCGCCGGTCACGAACACGGCCTGCGTCCCGGCACTGAAAATGTGCCGCATATCGTCGCCCTGGGTGAGGCGGCACGGCTGGCTCGGACAACACTGACGCAGGAAGCCGCACACATGGCCGCGCTGCGTGACCGCCTGCATGGACAGCTTGCGGCCGCCATCCCCGGTCTGCGCCTCAATGGTCACCTGACCGAACGTCTGCCCAATACCCTCAATATTTCCTTCCCCGGTGTGGCAGGGTGGCAAGTGCTGGGCGCTGCCCCCAACGTAGCCGCATCCACCGGCTCGGCCTGCCATGCCGGCGCGCACGTGGTGAGCGGCGTACTCGCAGCGATGGGGCTGACACAGGAAGCGGCTGCGGGCGCGGTGCGACTGTCGCTTGGCCGCTTTACAACCGAGGCTGAAATCGACAGGGCGGCTGATGCGTTGATCAGGGCGTGGAAGTCGCTGGCGGCATGAATCCGGCAGACTACGATGCCTGGTATGACACCCCACGCGGTCGCTGGATCGGCGAAACCGAATTCCGTCTGGCCTCGCGTCTACTGAGTGCAAGGCCGGGAGCGCATCTGCTCGATGTCGGCTGTGGCACCGGCTGGTTCACGCGCCGTTTCGCACAGCAGGGTCTGCACGTCACCGGGCTTGATTCCAATCCGGTATGGCTGGCCTATGCCCGCAGCCGCAGCGACCCAGCCATCCGCTGGGTGGAAGGCGACGCTCAGGCGCTGCCATTCCCCGACGCCCACTTTGACCATGTGCTATCCATTGCTGCGGTCTGCTTTGCGGATGATGAGCAAAAAGCCGTCGCCGAAATCGTGCGTGTGGCACGGCGCAGCTTTGTCATCGGCTGGCTGAACCGATCCAGTCTGCTTTACCGGGGCAAGGGGAAAAACGGCGGGAGTGGCGCTTACCGTGGCGCACGATGGCATACCGCTCGCGAAGTCATGGCCATGTTTTCTGATATTCCCGCATGCCGCCTGACCATTCGTTCGGCTATTTTCCTACCCTCCGGAACGCGCTGGGCTTCGCTGCTTGAGCAATGCTTGCCAAACACCCTGAAATTGGGTGGGTTACTCTTGCTGTGTGGTGAGAAGGCCTAGCTGCACTTATAGTGCAAGGCACAAATCTTTACCGCACATTCTGGACATGTTGCTGCTCGAAAGTTGACAAAATGAATTGGAAAGATGGGCTTCGTCGCCCCGGCATACTTCCAGCGCTCGGGGCAGCCTTATTGTTTGGTGCTGGAACTCCTCTCGCAAAGTGGCTGCTTGATGCCGTAAATCCCTGGATGCTGGCAGGACTGCTCTATTTGGGTTCGGGAGTCGGGCTGACCCTTTATCGTTGGCTTAGCCATGCCCCTGTCGTTCGGCTTCCCCGTAAAGAGGCCCCGTGGTTTGCCGGGGCAATCTTGGCGGGCGGGATCGTTGCCCCGGTGCTGTTGATGTTCGGGCTGACGGGTATGCCCGCATCAGGCGCCTCCCTTCTGCTGAATGCAGAAAGTGTGTTCACTGCATTGCTGGCCTGGTTTGCGTTCAAGGAAAACTTCGACCGGCGAATCGCACTGGGCATGCTTGCCATCGTGGCCGGTGCGGTAGTCCTGAGTGTGCCCTCAGGTGCGCGTATTTCAGGGCTGTGGCCTACTCTGGCCATCCTTGGCGCGTGTTTCGCCTGGGGTATCGACAACAACTTGACCCGCAAGGTATCGCTAACCGACGCTACGTGGATTGCTTCGGTGAAGGGCTGGGTATCCGGACTAGTCAATTTGAGTCTGGCCATCTCGCTGGGTGCGTCGCTTCCGGCATGGCCAAACTTGGCAGGTGCAATGACGGTTGGCCTGATTGCGTATGGAGTAAGTTTGGCCCTCTTCGTGGTGGGCCTGCGTCACCTCGGTACGGCTCGCACAGGTGCATATTTCTCGGTCGCACCCTTCTTTGGTGCCGTGCTCGCTGTCCTGATAGGAGAGCCAATCACCCTGCCGCTAGTCTTGGCCGGTGCATTGATGGCGCTGGGCACCTTGCTGCATCTAACCGAGCGCCATGAACACAGACACGAGCACAAAGAGATGGAACACCGTCACGAACATGTCCACGACGAACACCACCAGCACGCGCATGACTATCCGGTAGAGCCCGGCACCAAACATTGCCACCGACATCGGCACGAACCACTAACGCACGTACATCCACATTTTCCGGATTTCCACCACCGGCACGGCCATTGAGGGCAGGTTCAACAACGAACTAAGGCCGGCTTAGAGTTAAGCACCAGACATATGGAGAGGTCAGGCTGACCGGCCGCTTCGGGTGCTGTCCCTCGCCGGTGACCAAAGCTGCCGTTCAGGCAGAGTAACGCGTCAACGGCAGCAACCGGCGCGACACCGGTCATTGGATTTTGGCAGCTCCACCGGCCGCAACGGCCGACCAGCGGGCATTTAGCATAGCCACCAGGAAGGTCGGATCATCGGCCAAACCCGCCGCTGGTGCTTTGATCCGGCTGCTACCGCTATGGATTAGTTACCGGACGTAGGCCAGGAAATCCACTGAGCGGCAGTTTTTGGATATCCCCTGCGGCAAGACAAGCCAATTTCTGTAGAAAATTACGTCCGACCGACGGATTGTGCGAAGATTTGGTAGGCAAGTATTAAAGGGATATGTAATGGGTGAGAATCCGCAAATGGATACCCTCGTGCTCGATGCAATGCGTCTTGCCGAACGCGCGCATCGCACACGAGAAGAAGGACCGCACCACCGCAAAGCACCAGATGGTGAAGATCGGCCAGCCTACTTCATTCATTTGGCAGAGGTAGCTTGGATGCTGCAAGACGCTGGACTCGACCCTGAAACTGTTTCTGCAGGTTTCCTGCACGACATTATCGAAGACTGCGTATACAGTCAGGAACAACTCGCGCAGGAAATCGGCAACAGCCGTGTAGCCGAGATCGTGAAATGGGTATCCGAAGACAAATTCGATCCCAAAACCGGCGAAAAGCAGAGTTGGGAAGTCCGTAACCGAAGCTACCTGGAGCGATTGCAATCAGCGCCTGTCAATGTGCGCGCACTTTCCTGCGCTGATAAAACTTCCAACATGCGCGACATGAACCGCCTACTGGCCAAAGGCCACTCTACGAGCGCATTCACCAAACAAGATCACGCCACCCAACTGAATAAGTTCGAATCCTTGTACAACCAAATCTTTGAAAGCCATGTTCCGGAAAAGCTTGCGGCCAGGTATCAAGCGGCCTTAGGGGAATTTCGAGATTACGCCAAGTAAACGCGGCATCGCACCTATACTGAAATCAATACTCGCTTCTCAACTCCACTGCTAGAAACGGTATAGCGAGATGGGATTTCTGACCAACACCTATTCTGGTGATCTTTGGCACCGCTAACAAATGGCTGCAATCGATTTTTAATTCCAGTCGTTCAAGCGGAGAGCCGCGACCGTTTGAAAGTTCAGGAGGGGGCTTGTGACACCAGCGTCTAACAAGTTAACGGGACGCCAAACTGCTGCGCTCCGGCGTCCGTTACATCCAACGTTCGGCAAGAGATGAGATGAATTCACAAAACGACTTTTACCATCCCGAGGATTGCGAGTACTTTGACCGCTTGCTAGCTCACTCAGGCGGAGTTGTAGGCAACATTCATCTTTTCGATTTTCGTGATCCGAACGAGAAGCGAGCAGAGTTCAACCGGATTCGCGACAGTGTTTTCGCAACACTTATTTCCCTCTACGGCCCTGCGTGTCAGCTATGCTTCCACACAGACTGCACCGGCACAGCCAGCCAAGTGGATCATCTCATTCCTCTTTCCAGTAATGTTCTGAACAAGGAGCTCAGGGGAATCAAAGGCGTTGCCGGAAAGAAAACCCCAACCCAATCATTCGGTTCCAATCACCAAGACAACTTCGTACTGGCATGCCCCCGATGCAACGCCTTCAAGAAACACAGATTTCCCTCAACAGAACTCATTGAGAAGATACAAGAATCCAGAAGAAACACACGGACTGCCGAACAGTGCTCTGCATGCAACGAATGACCCGCGCGCTTTTCAGCGCACGGCCCATTCGCGCATGAGAGGGTACGTTGAATGGTGCTTTGACCGGTAAGTGGAGAACCGGTCATATGAAGCGGTCAGCCTGACAGGCTGCTCAGGCCGACGACCTGCCGGTCAGGATTGCGAGCATCGTCTCTTACTCGGCGATTCTGTTGAAAAACTCTTTTTGGGAGGAGCAGAAAAAATTCTAGGGCTTTATGGAGCGTGCGTCGGTTATGGATATGGGGGGCTACGGAAATTGCTCTCGAACTTAACCAAGATCACCCACACGAATCTATGCATGCCTATTGAACAGGATTCCAGATCGGCATGGCTTTTGGCAGAAATTCGGAGCATCTGAAATTTGAGTTTTTCAACAGAATCCGGCCGAAGCGGTCGGTCAGGCTTGCTCGTCGAACGTCCGTTCTGCAGATGCGGATTCAAACGATCGATGCAACAGATTGGATTTCTCGGAACGCCATTGGCAGCCTCGGCAGAACCAGAGACATTTCTGAGGTTTGATCTGGCTATCACTATGGACATTCGATAGTCAGACCGGCACGTCGCAGATTGTCGAGGCCGAAGGCGCTGGCTTGGGCGCACTGGATATCTTGAATGCGTTGTTGCACGTTCCCGGCTTGTGCGAGCACGGCCTTGCCTTGCTCGCTGGCGATTTCGAAAGTGGAGAATTGCAAAGCGATCCACAGTCCAGCGCCTACGGTGATTTTTCCGATCATGGTGTTTCTCCTTTACTTGCGGGGTGGTTGGATTGGGTTTCGACCTGCTTTAGGGTGGGCCTCTGGGGTGCGGGGCGAAGCCCTGCGGTTGTTCGTGTCTGCGTTGGTTTTTGCTGCCATGCCTTTCCCTCCTGTCTGAGTTGAACCTGCTTTTCGGAGCCGCCTCACCTTGAGGCTGGCAGGCGTGCGCCCGTAGGGCTTCGGGTGGGGTTTCGGTGCGGTGCAAGCAGGCGTGACAGGCGGGAATTCGCGGGCGCGGAATACCGCAGCTGCAAGGCAGTCGCCACGGCGAGCCGTTCGCTTGCGAACGGCCGAGGATATGCCGCAAGCCCGCGCCACCTGGCGCGACGGGTTGCCTGAGCGCCGCCGCACGAAAACGCCTGCCCGCCTTGGGTGGCTCCGAAAAGCAGATTCAACGCAGGAGGGGGCAGCAGAAACGGTGCTTTCGCAGACACCGCGCGGTTGACCGTGCCGTGCATGCTTCTGGCCGCGGCAGCGACAAACGTGCAGCGCTGGATTCAGCGACACCGCCTGATACGGGCGTCACGGCTACGCCGTCACGTTCAGCGCGCGAACGGTGACGTGGCGAGGTCTGAGGAACGACAGTCTGGCAGGGGCTTTTACAGACGTGTACAACACATGCCGGTAGCAAGGCCATCAGATCTTGCCAATTCTTTCCTGTCGCAAACGGCAGGGCAACCTGGCTGGCTACGGCCATTGTCAGCCACCACCAACCCCCCGTTTTAAATGAAGCGGTGGGTTTCCATTTTTACAGTCAAATGCAATGCATATCTGGCACGAGGACGTGGAAGCCAAAGTGGCAGCGACGGTCTCGAAAAGCAGGTTCCTCAGCCGGAGAAACCTGCTCGACAGCCTTTTGTCTACATCATTCAGGAGTTAATTATGGAACAGTCCTACCCCAAAATGATCGAGCTTGAAATCCCGCTCGAGTTTGTCGACCTGTGTGCCGAGATCGGACAAGACCCCATGCAAGTGTTGCACGGGTTTATTGCCGACCTGTGTCATCTGCGCACCAGCCCGTTTGTCACGAACGGGTCGGACGAGCGCATGATGGCCGGGCAATACTTCAGTCGTACTTACGGCGAGGTTTACGACTGCCCGTACTGATCCAACCCCATCCCCGCATTCCTTCACGGATGCGGGGATTTTTTACTTTCCGAGATAACACTCGTCCGTCCAGAACGCCATCAAAAAATATAGGCGCGTGCAACACATCTCACTGTACGACGTGATCAATCGTGATTCGTCGATTTCTTTATAGGGAGAATCCTATGAAACATCGAAAGTATTGGGCTGGGCGATTGCGCAAGCTCGGAGATGTGATTGCCGTGTCTGCGACAGTAGTGGCGATTATTGCCACGGGGAGGGGGTCAGAATTGACCGAAGTGCTGCCTTATGCTGTTGGCACCCTGGTTGTCGTTTTGGTACTGTGGCTTGTCATTTCGATCATCACGAAAGCCATGGAGGGCGACGATGAATGATGCAGTTTCAGCCCGCCAGCTTCCTGCCAGATGAAGGTGTTTGGGCAGTTCTTGTCTGGTTCAAATATTCTGAGAAAATGCAAATCTGAGTGAGGCTGTCTCAAGGTGCATCATCAAACCCCGCCCCGTCCTCTGGACGGGGTTTTTTACAACCTGGCTCGGTATGGTGGGCGAACGTAACCTCCTGGCTGGGTGGGCACTACTACCCCTCATGTTTCTTGCCGGCTGAATCGTCACTTCACCATCCTTCGTGAACAATTGATCGTGGCTTGCTGGTCGCCAAATGGGTTGCCTTGTTTCCAGAAAGACCGAGCTTCCTCGCAACTTCGTGCAGTCTTCTGGCATTGCCGCCATGTTTCCGTTCGTGACGGACAAACTGGGCGTAGAACAGCTACATGCCGATCAGAACTACCAAACCAGGCACGATCGGCAAATAGCCTACCGGAATAGTGTCGCCGTGCATTTCAGTCTCCTTTGTTTGTTCGGTTGTGCAGGAGTGATTCCGTCACATCTATCAGTGCCACGATCAGCAGCCAGACAGCAACGGCCGGGGCAAAAAAGCCGCGTGGGGTCTCCCTGGCGCCATGGACGAATCCCTGTAGAAAATCATGCATCGTGTTTTCTCCAATAGTTTTGCGGGGCTCATAGCCTTCGCCTTGTCAGTTCCCATCCAGAATGGCGGGGGTACTCGGCAGCACGGAGACCTGTTCGGTCTCCGTGCTGCTTCGACCTTTAATCGACCTTGTCTGCTGAGCTATCTTGTTGCTTGGCCTCCACCGCCTCACGGAAATTTCTGAGGAAATGCTCGGTGGCGAGTATCTGCTGCAACTGGTATTGCTGGTAGGCCTTGTCCGCCTCTCCGCTCAGTTTGTGCTTGGAGGCGAACGGGTCGTCCTCGGTGATCCGCAGATATTTTCCGAAGACTTCCTGCAGGCAGTGCTGGCAAATGTCTGCTTCCACCAGGTTGCCATCGCCGAAGACGCTGCCGTAGCCGGCTCGGAAACGGATCGCGGTGCGCTCCTGGTGCTCGATATCCTTGCTGTCCGGATACATCTCGCGATGGCAACGATCGCAAACAACGATTTCTTCCTGGATGGTTTTGGTGTGGGTTTGACGCATGGTTTCTCCTTTAAATGGCTGAGTAATCTCATTCACCCGTGAAGGTGTTTGAGCCAAGGGAGAGCACCATGCGGAGATGCCGTGCAGCATTGCGCTGCATGTGAAACAATCTATCAACGATCCCGGCGAGCTGCAAGAAAAATCCGCAGCCTGCTGAGCGATGTTTCAGGGATTCGGGGGGAATACGAGTTACGGACGGGCATCACGCGGCCGGGCGGCGTTGTCGCCGGACGCCATGTCCCCGCGCCGGACGGCGGCGCGGCCCTGCATTCCCGTTGGGAATTGGGGTCCGGACGTCATGGCGACCGAACCCGCCCGCGCAACCCCGCGCTAGGCCGCGCGGCACGGGCTGCGCGATGAGTGATGAAGCGCCAGCGTGGGTCAGGCAGGGCGCTGTATCCGTGTCAGAGTGCGTATTCCATTCTAAAACAGCCGCCCATTCCAATTCAAACCCACCACTGATTCCAGTCCAAACCCGCCACATGAAACCACAGCCGACAAAAGTCTCATAGTTGCCAGGAAGCAGACGGTCGAACTGGCTGCCCTGGATGGCAGTAGGTCGGCCTAAGCGGAAATTCAGGCAAGCCTGCGCCAGCGTCTCTTGTGTGGCCCAAAGCTGCCGCCTGGGTTCATCAGGTTTGGCAAAAGGCAAGACTTGACTCCGTGCGTCCAGGGCCACGGCTGAGTGTGATAATGAAAGACCTGCCCCCGTTTGCCTTACCGTGGATGCTATTCATGTCAGTTCATGAACAAAATCAATTCATCGACTGGCCTGCCTTCACGCATCTTCACAATGCCAGCACGCCCAGCCAACATTTTCCATGACTCGGGAGAAGAGCAGTAAAAATAAAAGACATCCGTTTCGGTCGCATCAGCCAGAATTTTCTCAGTACCACGTCCTGTACCAATCAGCGCTGGAGGGCTTCCAAGGCATTCCTTCAACGCATCTTTAACGCGATCTCCTGGATGGCGTACCTCATCGCGATCGAGTACAAGCTTTATGCTCTTGAGAGATGGCATAAATACATTTCGCTCGACTTGGGGTGGGGGCGCGGGAACAGGGTTTAACAATTCCGGGTATTGGTTGTTCAGAATACCCGCACCTATGCCTAGCACCAACACTGCAACGAAGAGCGTGCCGGCTACCCAAAACACTTTTCCCACCACTTCTTCATACTTCGGCATACGTGTTCCTTGACTATGTTGATGGTGCGCACAGGCAACCGAGCTTGGCTTGATGAGTCGCTATTGATGCCATTAATTAAGATATCGCTAGTCCTCACCGGATTCTTTTTTGCTGGTATATGTAATGAAGCCCGATTCGGAGCGTGTGCGCTCAGAGGAACGTTTGCTCTCAAGCAAATCACGATGCGTTTTCATTGCCCGCGTAGTGACGTCTTCCCAGAAAATCGCAAAGGCGGCAACGATTATTGCGATTAGTATGACTTTGTCGACATTGGGGAGCATCTTAAATAGATGCCAGGCCAATACAAATGGCAAAGTGTAGAAAACGAGTTCTCTTGCGAAATATGCAGCGATGAAAAGCAAAAATCCCATGCCAAGCCTTAACATTGCTAGGTCTTCTACTTCTGTTTCGTGACTTTCAATTTGAAGATCTAACTCCCACACTATCCCGCACAACAGAATGGCCAGTGCATATCTAACCCATGGGCTTCCAAAAATTGAAATGCGCCATGGATATTCTTCATCGTTGCGAGTGTTTATTTTCCGTCCAGTTGTTGTCCAAATGTGAAGGGACAGCCCAATCGTCGGCAATAGTAAAACCAATGGCCCCCACCCATACCTTACTAACTCGCCATCCCGATAAAGACTCCAGTAAAGAAACACGCAAAAGACAAACACAGGAAATAGTACGAGTGACACTCGCAGGATTCGGTCAATGGTCGCTATTGGGGCTTTGACGAACGGTGGCTGGATCGCTTGTCCGACCTCTTTGTTTTTAGTCATTTTTCTCCTCCTTGGCCCGTAAATGTGCCGTGTTTCAGATTAAACCGGGATGCAAAAGGGGTCGCCATCCAAAGGATGGCGACCCCTTTATATGCTTAAGTTTGGCTGCTTACTGTTGCCATGAAGGAGCCTTCCACGCCGACTTTGGAATGACTCCGACCTCAATGCCACCAGCGCGTATTGATTTCTTTCGAGCGTTGCCGTCCCACCTAACGCAAAGCACGCCATGATTTTGAAAGAGAGCCAACAAGACATCGGTTGCTTCCGCAATCTCTGCCTTCTTTCTCTCAATGTCTGCTGCCTGCGATCTTTCGTACTCGCCGACGTACTCCTCGCCGTTGTACATGAGCATTCGATGCAATTTCGTTCCAATTGATTCGGTGCGGACTGCTATCGGCATGTATATGCTCCCAAGAGTGAATCGCCACACAGTTTACTGGATACATTTGAAGTTTAGCGAGTGCATCCGCTAGGGTCGAACTTCTGTCATTTGAATTGTCAGCTGAGTGGCTGTAGTGGGCCGTGTCCTGTCGCGGGGGAAATCAGAAAACTGCCGTTCGGTGGGGTTTTTTAGCTTATGTCCGGTGACCATTCCATAGCGGAAGTGGTCAGCTAAATCTCCAGCGGCAGCTTAGGCCTGCCGCCATTAGGGCAGCTCACGCGCTATGTCAGCAATGTGGTCGGTTGCCGACGGTGGCAGTACCGAAAGGCTAAACGTCTACTTCCAGTTGCGACGCACACACACATACGACCCTTAGCAGCCAGAGCGTAACTGCGACGGCGGCTGTTCAATGTCCGAGAGTTAAGGAGCTCTGTCCCACGTAGCGGATTGGCGTTCCTAAGGCAGTAACGAAATCGCCCGCATCAACTCCCCCCATTTATTCGAAGCTGGCAGTCTCTGATCGCTCTCTCTCCTGTTCCCACTGTTCTTCACTCTCAATGATTTTTGAGAAACGAGCCTTCACCTCTTCAATCAAAGGCGTGAGTTCTACGTTGCCCGCGGGATTGAGTTGATCCAAATGCTGGAGTCTCTGGCGCATGATTGCAGCGCGGGATCCAGACCAGGAGTTTGGCTGGAAACGGCTTACTAGAGTTTCAAGAACCTTTGTCTTATCAGGGACAAGAGCTAGAAGGTTCCTAGCGATGCTTGATATACCAATTACGGCTTCGTCGCCGCTTTCATCAGGATTCGGCATTTCAAATAGTTTGCAGGTTTGGGCAGCGAATATGCCTCTGTCTTCAGGGGAAACTTTGCACCACTCAAGCAACGATTTCTCCGGCACAACCCCAATTGCGGTATCGCCATGCCTATCAAGCCGAATAGTCAGCATGCGCATGAGATCTGTTTCTTCAGCCTTGGTATAAACAGCATCCAAGGCTACAAGAGGACATTTTTTAAAAAACGGTAAGAGCACCTTGCCAATACGATGCGGGAATATCGTCTTGCCGGAGTGCTCCTGTTGGATCAATCGGTTAAGTGACTTAGCGGCAGTCTCGTGCGGCTTGCTACTATCTAGAGCAAATTCAATTACCCGCCCAAGGTGATGTACAAAGTTCTCGTTCGTAAGATCAATCAGACTCCAATCAAGCTCACCGACAAACTTCAAGCAATACGTTCGCAACTCCGCTTTGTATTGCTCATCTTTGGTGTCCGTGCAATGGATCACCATATAAAGCACATCAATCGCAGCGGGCAAGCCTCCGTCTGGCTTTGTCGCGAGAAGCGATAGCAAGGTAGCGATTTGTGTTCCCGTGAGCGGATCTGTTCTACGTCCGTGACCGAGGTTTTTATATTTCCAGCAAGCTGCTCGGCCAAGCCCTAGAGATTTTATGAGTCTCAAATAGCCCGCCTGGTCGAGTTCAACAGCGAATTGTAGATTCGGGAACAGCGGTCCCCAAACGTCATCCCCCACAGCCTCATCGAGAAACGCAGCAACTTCTTCAGGCTTAACCTGGTTCCAACCATTTATTAACCCGGTGATAAATTGCAGGTCAAATCCATCGGCTGGTGGATACTCAACCAACGGCCTAAGTCGCTCAAGAATCTGTTGCGGAGAAACTGAAACCTGGCCTACCCCAATCCCAAAGCACCAGACCTTGTTAGTGGTGTTGGATATGAATGGTGCGAGATCCGCGAGCACATTTGCATCCTGTGCAGCAGCTCTCCCGAGCGCTGTGGCTTCTTCATGGGCTTTGACATACCCATCCATAGGCGAGTCGTCTTCAAATTCATCGTCGAGAGCAACGCCGAATGATCCTCTTGAAAGGACTTTGGCTTGAATTTTTGCTTGCAAATCTCTAGGCACAATTTCCTTTTCTAGGGCCTTCAATCTATCGAGTGATGTGGGGTCGATGTGCTTTTTATCCCACTGTAGTGTGTTCCGAATGCCGATCCATCCATCGGGCCATCCATCAATAAGAGCTAATTCTCGCGCAGCACCTGTCAATGCTTCTTCCATTCGCGCATCACCCCATAGCCCCCGGAAAGCTCCTCCCAATATGGCGCGAGCATCGGCACCGAAAACTGTAGTGGTCTTGCCAAGATCAACAGCGATTTGAATGAATAGACCATACCAATCCTGAGTCTCTTTCAGGGTTCGTGGATACCATCCATAACCGCGTTTTAACGCCCCAAAGTCGAAGCTGTAGTGGGATGAAAAATGTTGGGACTCAAGTCCAGCGCGCAAAAGAAGCAATGCCAGCTTTGACTTTCGAGGTTCACCTGATAAAGCTAATGTTCTGACAAATGTTGCTCGCTGTTCCGGCGAGGCAAGCGTTCCGGAAAGATGGAGGTAGAACATTGATTGAAGAGTGTCTCGTGTTGAATCTGATTTGTAATCATCGGGTTCTTCTAGTGTGAATTTCAACAATGCAGCTGCTGCCTCATCAAATAAGTCAAGCTCATAAGCTAGGGATCGGAGTAGGCGAGCAGAATTTGCTCTACTAGAGTTGGTTGTTGAAATGAAATCTGGTTTTTCGACGGCGCGAAGTAATGCATTCAGTGCCGCACGTTGATTTACTGGCGAAACGTTTTCAAGCATTTCTCGCTTGAGTGCGTTAAGGCTAGTGACGTCGCTAAGAAGACCTCCCGGACTTAGCCAATCTTCTACAATTTTTTGGGCATGCTTCGATTCGTGCAAATAACCCAATCTCCTTGAGAAGGAGCGCGCAACTCGTTCTGGGGCACCGGCAACAAATCTTAGGACCAGTAGGCCCGGGTGGTTGGATTGAACGGCATTGAGTGCAAGTCGGTTTGAAATTGCATGTGGCAGCACCGCTCTCCACTTTCCCCGTTCCTGAACTAACCCGCGTTTTTGAAGTTCAGAAACGTTTCGGTAAAACGTTGGGATCGTGATTTCAGCAATAGCAGAAAGGATGGCTAGCTCGGAATCTTCGCTTACATCCTCAACATCGAATGAATAGAGGAGGCTCGCAGCCTCGGCACATCGTTGAAGCTCGTCGCTTTCAGTGTGCTTCTGAACAAATAGGCGCTTGAAGAGTTCATCATCCCGAAGCTGCCCTAATTCACCTTTGGCTTCAGAGGTTGATGCCAAGGCAAATGCAACTCGTGCGTTCCCATCAGAGAACTCGACAATTTTGTCGACATCCAGGTCAGAAAGGGTTTGAAAATGGCGCTTAAGGAGCTTTGCGATTACGTCACCAGATGACCCTTCCAGGTGATAACAGGTGGTTCCCTCTGGCAAGTTATCTCTTATGTCGTACTCAACCGTCACAAGCCGAATCTTGCTATCAGGGTGCTTTGCAATTTCCGTGAGCTTCTGATGGACGTCTTGTCCACAGTTGTCAACGACAACGACGCTGTCCGATCCTTCTAGAACAAGGGCCTCAAGCATCGCTGCTGGCTGTGGTGTCGGATTGCCAGACAGGTCGGTATAAAGCACATTACCTTGGTCAAGCGACTCATTGGTAGTTGCGATTCGGTTATCAAATAGGGCCTGAACAAGGCGTGTCTTGCCAACCCCGGACAAACCAACGATGCGTACCGACGTGCCGTTTTTGCAGAGATCTCCGCGCAGCCTGTTTATAGCGTCAATGACCTCGATTCCTTTCTCAGTGTTTGGAATAAGGATTTTGATCTTGTCGTCCAGCAGATACTCGTCTTCGACGCTTTTTTCGTGATATGCCCACGGCCCGTAAGGTCTCCACCCCTCAAGCGGCCTTCCAAGCTCATTTCTCACCCAGGTGACTATTGAAGGGGTGTTCTCTATCCAATCAGCAATCCTTCTACTGTCATAAAAATCCAGCAAGACCTTGCTAGCCAACCCATGTTCCGCCAAGCAATCGGCCATGGCCTGTCTGCGGTCCGACAACGACAAGTCCGACAGATCATCTCTGGTCGAAACGATTATGTAGGCTCCAGACTTGCCAGCAAGATCAATTATGGCCGGGCGCAATACCCCCTTGGGTGCCATTTCTCCGGGGATTTTGGGTTTACCAAAGGGTTCCGCTTTGACTTGATAGACAGTGGAATATTTGGGTATGTATCCACTTATACCAACGCCGGGGCCGATCTCCACGCGGACATCTACACCACCGTCTTTTGCTCTTTGGTCTCCGCCCCAGGTAACTGCATCTGTTCCAATTCCTTTGGCTTGGAGATCTGCTTTGCAAAGCCGCGCCACTAGCTCACGGGCTTGGCCGTCGTTAAGAGCCTTTATGTCTGATGATGCGATGCGAAATATCGGATGCATTTCTGTTGGCCTTCGGCGAGCGTGCGCTATAGAAGATGGTCGGTATGCAATTTTACTCGCGACTCATATTCCCGATAGAGCTTAAGTAGCCAGTCTAACGTGGCCGGGCTCACTATCTTGCCAAGATTCTCGGCGATCCCATCTAGACCGATCGCGCGACCTGACTGCTTTGCTTCAGCCCGGAATTTATCTATCCATTTCGGTCATGTTATTTAGAAGTGGCCTTTAATGGCGGAAGTGGCCATTACTGGAAATCGAAAGGGATTTTCACGGCTGCCATTTTGCCATTGGCCGGTTAGAAACATTCAGAGGACGCATTCATAGTGCGAAGCGTACGGCTGCTTTGGCCGACGACCTGCCTGTCATGTCGGGATTGTCGGCCGCGCCGCATCCTCGGCCAATCAGCGTGGAGCAGTCATGACCAATGAATCCTTCCGCGACACTATTCTCGTACTTGATGAGTTCCTGGATCGTACGCGGCGGAGCCATCTGCCCGGCGTGTGCTGGTCCATCAATCCGCTTGCATCTGGTCAAGCCGTGCCCTGACCTCGCGCTTGCCCATCTTCCGGACGAACGCTAAGACTGCGAGCTGCTCGACCTTTGGACGCGACGTGCCGGCTTCCCAGTTGTAGATGGTTTGGGCGGAGACGCCCACCAGCGCGCCCATCTGCCGCGCCGACAGTTCGAGCCGCGTTCGCTGCGCACGCACACCCTGCGGTTTGAACCTCAGTTTCGTTTCAGATTCCTTGTCGGCGGTAGGTGCAACATTCTTCGGCACCATTTTTTCGAGGCTTGATATTTGCTTTTCCAAGGCCTCGATACGTCGCTTCAATGCCGCGATATCTGTGCGGTAGCGGCTCGATGCCTTCTTGAGGGTTTCGGTTTCGCTGCGAAACTGCCTGCGGACGAGTCTGGCGATTTCTTCCTTGAGTAGGGATGCGATGTTCGACAATTGGGGACCTCATAGCGTACTAGTAAAGGTAAATGGTACAGGGATCGATCTCACAACTTACTCGCGCTGATCGACGGCTATCGCAAATTGGCCGCTGACTCCTCGGCCTTTGCTGCCGCCGCCGACATTGGGGACAATGAGCGGCCGGTGTGGAGCAGCTTGCCTACTCCGGCACGAAGTTCGGACTAAATGGCTGCATTCAACAACGACGAGGGGCAGCACCCGCCCCGTTTTCTGCTGCCCAGCCTCATGGGCCTTGGCGGGCGGTTGTCTGGGGCCAGGCGGCCATTCAAATATTCGAGGCGGCTGCCAGGTCATCGGCCTTTGCTGACGTTCGACTTGATTCAAGGCAACAACCTCTCTGGGAGGAAAAGCAGTCCTCTGAGATGTCCAGAAAGTTGGAGCGATACATTGGAACGTCGGTCATAGAGACCGAGATCTAGCTTCGTTCAACAAGATCAATAAGGCGCAAATAGCGCGGATCTGATGTCAGGTCAGGATTGGTTTCCGCAATTAATGCTAGCACCTTCGGTAACTCGTATGGAGGACGGGTGAGAACCTGAGGTGTAATCCTATTCATCAAATCCAGCGTCGTTTCCGGGAATAGAGCGGTAATTGGTGTTTCATCGCTGATCTCTCGTGTGAACCGATATAACGGATGGTCGTTTGTCTCCACCGGCACCAAAAATTTCTTCACCGCTTCGTAGACCGCCGGGAAGCTAGCGCCGGTGTCATCAAGCAGGCCGACCCACGCCCTCACCGATGAAGAGGTCCTGTATCGGGCTTCTCTCGGCCAGTCCTCGTTGAGTAAGGGGATGACGTGTTTGGCCCAGCCGTTCTCGTTTTTCTGTCCAACCCGGCCCAACCAGAAAATGAACTGGTTCCGAGTGTCGTCAGACATCGATCGCAAAGCCGAACGCATTTCGCCTCGTGAAAGCCCACTCGGCTCATCGGGGTGAAACACCCGCATGAAGCCTAGCCATTGGGCGGCTAGCTTTGAGAAGTCGTTATCCCAAGAAAACCCTTCGATCCACGGGAGTAGATCAAGAAGGAGCGGTTTGATGATCGCTAACAAAGGCGGCGAAGGCACTCGCCCGCTATGAAGCAATCCGTTCCATGCTGGTTCCGACGCTGGATGTTCGAAGGCCAACATTGGAATTAGGCGTTCCTCCGTCCACGCGGGATCGACGAACATGAGCCAGTTCAGCTTGCTGCTCGCTATCGACACGGCATGATCTGAGCCCTCACCCGGTGCCGAAAATAGGCGCTCGACACGAGCCTTGATGTGCTCTGGGATTAGTGACCCGGCCTCTTGTTTCTCTCCGGGCACTGCGCGGAAGAGGGCCTCAGCACACATGCCGACGGGGCCGTTGATCGCATGATCAAGGGTGCGGCGGGACCGTTGAATGACTTTGCCTCCTTGGCGGACTTCGCCAAGACCGCTCTTCGCGGCATCTGTTCCTGCGCTCCGGATGCCATCGACGATGTGATCGTAGACTGCCCAACCGAGACCATCATCAAACTCAAGGACCGCGACCAAGTTCTGTTCGATCCATCGGCCCAACGTATGGCGCAATTCTGCGATGACCGCATGGGGGAGTCGCGCTACTCGGTTCAGGAATACCCGCCTCAGCCGCGGCGTAATGTCTGCGGGAAGTTCATTGATCATGGCCGACCAGAATGCCTCTGGGTAGTCGCCAGCTTTTCCTGCAATCGTCAGCGCAGACAACGCCTTTCTCGGATTGGCTTTCACCAAACCAGTGAATGGTCGTTTCTCGGTGAAGCTGCCAAAGTCCCGCTTCAGGTCTTCCTTTGCCCTGGACACCACCTCGCTTACGGGAAGGTCCAAGATAGCATCTGGTTTTTCGTCCGTACCGACCCAACCCATGTGAGAGCCCCGTTCGATCACCATCGAGGTGACCCAACCGTCGCTCCATCCAGGAATGCCTCTGATCATCTCGGCAAGTCGTTCACTGCGATCGGCCGTAAGTTCACAACCTTGTAGTTCGAGATACCGGGCGTATCTGGCGGCAAACTCATCCCGTAGCCTTGGGAATTTCTCGTCAGACCAGTGGGAAAGCTGATTGGGGCCCGTCAAGATGCGGTCAATGATTTGATCCCGGTTCCCCTGAGAGAACTCCCCCCATCGATCCACCAGTAGAAAAAGAAGCTCTCGGACCACATCGATGTCCCAGAATGTCTCCTGATCTAATGACAAGACTTCTTCGGCAACAATGTCGGCCTCGAAGACGCCCATTTTGTTGAACGCATACAGCTTGAGCTTCCGGAAGAAGAACCGGTCTGTCGCAGGCCAAGTCGCTGCATGTGCGTTCGCCAACTCTGGCCACTTGGAAGCTATTCGGTCAAACAGTTGGACGAACCAAGTCACGGCCTCCGCCACGACCTCTGCGGCTCTCGAGATGTGCTCTCCCCCATCAACCTCGCGGTCCGGATAGCAGGTCGGTGTCTGGAAATAGACGATCTCGATGTCCCCCAGCAGTCCTGCGGCGACTGTTAGCTGTTCCTCCAGGATGCCAAATACTTGTGGCAATAGATCGTCGGTGACGTCTAAATCTTGGTTGTGCCGTTCAAGGAACATGACTTCCCACTGGCCTAGGTCGTGGAGATGAATTTCCTCCCAGGATACCCACGGCGGCTTGGACTGCCCCGAGCCAAACGGCGGCTTGATCTCCAATCGGGGCATCGCAATCCTCCGGAATTCTCGTAGGGCACCGGCCGTCCAACCCTCCGCACTGACGCGGCTCTTCAAGTCGAACCAGTCCATATTCCACTGACGACTGCGAGGATCTCGATGGTGTTCGAGGATGAGGTTCCAGATATGACGAGCACGCTCGTTGAGAGCCGTCGAATGTGCTACTTGCCACTCGAACTGCTGCAGCAGTCGCGGATGCAGTCCGTTTTGCCGAACGGCCCACCAGGCCAACACAGGGCTATCGATGGACTTGCTGATCCAGGCGATGAGGTGGCCAAGCCTTATCGGCGTCGCCTCAAAACCTTCGACCTGTCGCCCCCCCAGGCGATGAAACTCATGTGGATTGTCGTCTTCGTCGCGCCAAACGAGGAGATTGTCGTTGCTGACACCCTGTCGGCAATCATCCTCAGAGATGTCCTTCAGATCATCATCGAGTCCATAGGCGGCCCCGGGGTCGAAGGCTTTCGCATCGTCGCCATAGCCGCTGCTCCGTTTGCCTGATCGGACATTCGCATCCATCACACACACCCATTCAGCATGCGGGGTTGGATCAGCCATCGAGAACGATCTCGCCCCCTGTACTGTGCGAAGGACATGAGCAAATTGGCCACGCTCATGAGAGGCCAGATCCTTCGGGTCCTGCTGGCATTTAGCGATTATGGATGCACGCCACCTGCGCGGATCATCGGCGCGATCTGCCCAGGCTTCCATGCTCTTCCACAAGTCCTGATGATCGGAATAGGCTATGGCTGTGACACCCCGGTCACGCCACTTAGCCTCGATCTCCTCTGGAAGCCCACGGTCAAAAGCATAGAGTCTAGACCGGTCAAACTGGCCGTCATGATTGAGGCCCTGAAGAAGATATTTAATTGGCGGGTCTTCTGCCTGATAGCCGGCCAAAACAACGGTGTACCGTTGGAGGAGGTGTCTGATGAAGTTGGTGGCCCATCCTTCTGAGAGGTAGGCACGTCCGAAGTCCGCGCTGCTCAGCACGTAGGGATGACTTTCAGAAGTTGCATCCACCAGTCGCCCGTGTAAATACGTGATTCCCTCTATCTTTGATCCGAAGCTCAGGTCGGGAAAAGCAGGCGGCACGTGCCAGACCAGATCCTCTCGCTCCTGCCCCTCCTCAAACAATCGGTCGAAATTCGTCGTGACAATCTGCGGCACGCCGCTCAGGCTCGAAGAAATTCGCTTGAGCAGACCGTGCTCACGACCAGAATCTTTGATTTCTAGAGGAACACTCAGCCGCTCTGTGACCAGAGCGTTAACTTCATCCTTGCCGTACTCAAGGTGGAGTAGGTTGAAGATCTGATCGAGTGGGACATTCGCTGCAGATTGTTCGTCAAGCCATGGCCGAAACGCGGCCATAATTTCTGAGTCGGTTGGCGGGTCGAAGAATTCGATGACGTACCGAGTGAGGTCGACAAAGTCCGGCATTCCAGATGGCACCGAAACTCCTGCACCGCACAGAAACACGACGCGACCAGCATCACAGCGCTCTAGGAGGATATCCGGTATGGAGGGGCCATCGGGATGGAATCTCATAAGCTCAATTTATCATCAATCCCGTAGCGACACAGAGCGTTTCTGGTCAGGTTCACGCGCGGAGCGTTGGAAGCATCAGCCAGTGGATGGCTGCAGAGGCGGCAGAGGGACGTGCGGGGATACTGGCGATAGGCTGCTATGGGTTGGGCGTACGCGTTTGCAGAATCGGAAAGTGGCCCTTCGGCTGATCCATAAGTCTAAGGGCAGCCACTTGATCAAGACCGGCCGTTCGTTCCAGTGAGTGCCAACGTCTGGAATGGCCGACCTCCTGCCATCCAGGACAACCAGTTCGACCGTCTGCTCCCTGGCAACTTTGAGACTTTCGTCGGCTGTGGCTTCATGTGGCGGGTTTGGACTGGAATCAGTGGTGGGTTTGAATGGAATGGGCGGCTGAATTCACTGGAATATGCAGTCAGAGTGGATGCACACGCCCGGTTTCTCCGATTCAACTCACCATGGTTGTTACGCGCACTTTTATGTCTGCCTGTTTTGGATATCCATCACGAGGTGAATCAAGGCCAGGATGTCCTGGCCGCCTTGTACTATGGAGGTGGTATGTAAACATCTATTTCAACAGCAAGATCATGGATTGGATCGTCGCGGAACTGAGATGAACTGCCTGGGTGTCGATTATGATGGCATTTGGCGTCGCGTATCAGGGCAATAGCGGTTTTCCGCTGGTGGTCGGGTCGGCAGTTTGGAGCGTGGCGCAGATACTCGCCTTCACCCTGCAATCAATGCGGCAGGAGACGGGGGGTGCCAAATGAGTCTGGTTACTGGCTACTTCATAGGGATGGCAATGATGCTCGTGACTGCCATTGGATTAACTGCGCTGGCTTGTCCATCTGCACAAGCGCGAGCACCGGCCCAAAAAGCAGCATGAGCGGCCGAAGATCCTGAAGTTTTAGGTGCGGAACCCGCGCATTACTAGGGCAGCTTGTTGAATGAACCCCGTCTTCTTTGGAAGGCGGGGTTTTTTATTTGGCAACAGGTGAAATGCCGTGGATGTGCCTGGTTTTTGGTGATTGGCACATGCTTGATGCCCCCCCAATGACAGGTTGCCTTCACGATGATCGAGAGGATACAAATCTGTATTGTGTATCGCGATAGTATTCAAACACTATGACCTTCGGGCTTGGATGCGTGTGAATCGACTGGCGACCGATGGCGGGGGGCATGTTCACACCTCCATAGCACCTTCCCCCGTGAGATTCACTTCCGTGCCAGCTTTGAGCTTGTCAAGATAATCCGACCATGCCTGCATCATGCTGCGTCGCTCAGCCAGATAGGCTGTGCGGTTGTATGCGCGCCCATTGGGGTCCCTGACGGCGTGGGCGAGTTGGTGCTCAATAAAATCAGGGCGAAAACCGAGTTCCTCATCCAGGATAGTGCGTGCCATTGCCCGGAAGCCATGGCCGCTCATCTCATCCTTGGCGATACCCAAGCGTCTCATTGCGGCAAGAATCGCGTTGTCGCTCATCGGCCGTTCCCTGGTACGTGCGCTGTGGAAAACGTACCGGCTGCGGCTCGTCAGTGGCTGGATTTCTCGCAGAATAGCAACCGCCTGGCGGGATAAAGGGACAATGTGCTGAGCTTGGGTTTTGGTGACCAGATAACGCCATTCGCCGGCATCCAGGTCTATGTCCGCCCATTCGGCCTTACGGAGTTCGCCTGGGCGCACGAATACCAAGGGGGCAAGTTGCAAGGCGCAGCGTACGATCAAGGTGCCGGAGTAGGCGTCGAGTGTATTCAACAATGCACCCACCTTGCTTGGGTCGGTAATAGCGGACATGTGCACCGTTTTGACCGGTGGCAATGCTCCTTTCAAGTCGGGGGCGGGGTTATGCGTAGCGCGGCCGGTAGCGATTGCATATCGAAATACCTGGCCGCAATTCTGAATTGCACGGTGGGCTGTTTCCACTGCGCCACGTTTTTCGATACGCCTGGCTACCCCCAGTAGATCGGTAGCGGCAATCTCGGCAATAGGTTTTCCTCCGATCCAAGGAAAAACATCTCGCTCAAGCCTACGGATGATGCGATCACCGTGGCTGGCATTCCAGCTTCCAGATTGCTTGCCAAACCACTCTCTGGCAACAATCTCAAAACTGTTCTCCGCACTGGACACCTTGGCGGCTTTTGCGGCTTTACGGTTTTCGCTCGGGTCAACATCGTGAGCAAGCAGAGTTCGTGCTGCATCGCGTCGCTCCCTCGCGTCTTTGAGGCTTACATATGGATAAGCACCAAGGGCAAGCTGTTTTTGCTTGCCGTCGTAGCGATAGGCAAGTCGCCATAATTTTGTGCCAGCAGGAGTAACAAGCAGGAACAATCCGCCGCCATCCGAATGTTTTTTCGGTTTCAGCTCAGGTTTGAAGTTACGGATAGAAAGGTCGGTAAGCGCCGTCATTGCAGGCTTTAGTAAAATTGTTGGCATCGGGTGTGGGCATCATATCGAACGCCAACACATATGCCAACAAATTTACCCGATACTGACCAACATTAGGCGACACTAAGCGACTAATATTTCTTTGTTTTCAAGCAATGTGAATTATTTTAGGCCTGAAAATAACATGTTCTGGTGGAGGCGGCGGGAATCGAACCCGCGTCCGAAAGCCCTCTACAGGCAGTTCTACATACTTAGTCCGGTAATTTTGTGCTTTAGCCTTGGTCACGCCCACCGAACAGGCTGAACTTTGGCGAGTGGCCTTGATTTAATGTCTGCCCAAGCCACCCGGACAGCCACGATCATACTGAGATTACCCTACTGCCGGTTGCCCGGCCCAACCCGTATGCTGGCTGGTGTAGGGTCTAGCGCAATTAAGCGGCTAGAGCGTAAGTTTCGTCGTTTGCGTTTAAACGATTTTCAGTTGGATTTACGAGGTGCTCTGACCCTCGGTATGCCCTACTCTGCTTTGCGACCCCCGTCGAAGCCAGGTCGCCCCCAATTTATTGCCACTTCTGTCTCAAGTGTAACGCATGGAGTGCGTGTCGGAATGAAAAGTTCCCGGGTTTAATTCATGAAAGGGGCGGGATCGTGCGTGATCGCAACCGCTACCATGTAACCGAACACCAGCAGGGCGGCGATCCAGGCGGCGATGCGTTGTCCCTGGGTTTTGCCGTGTTTGAGGGCGTAGGTGCCGAGCACGATATAGAGAATCAGCGCAAAGAACTTGGCGGTGAGCCAGCCATGCACCAAAGGATATTGCTGCAGCAGAACGGCCAGGCTGATTCCACTGGTGAGCAGCAAGGTGTCGTTGATGTGCGGGACGATGCGTACCCAGCGTGCCTGCAGTCGGCGTGAGGCGGTCATCATCCAGATGCCGCGCAGCACGAACAGCGCCAAAGTAATGGCGATGGTGGTGAGATGCAGCTGTTTGAGCAGGCTGTAGGCCATGCTCAGCGTGACAGGTAATCCAGGGTATCGATCGGGTGGTGGATTTGCGCGTGGGCACCCCAGGTGTGGGGCTGGTCGCCAGTATCGAGGTAGCCCCAGGCTGCGACCAGTGATGGCATGGCGGCGGCATTGGCGGCCTGGATATCGCGTTCGGCATCGCCCAGATACAGGCATTGCGCGGGCGTGGCACCGCACAACTCGGCGGCTGCGAGCATGGGCGCCGGGTGTGGCTTGGATTGCGGGCAGGTATCACCCGAGATGATGCAGGCGGCACGCTCGGCCAGTTCGAGGATGGACATCAATGGTTCAGTGAAGCAGGCCGGTTTGTTGGTGACGACGCCCCATTTGAGCTGGCGTGATTCAAGTTCGGCCAGCAATTCGAGGATACCGGGAAAGGGGTGTGAGTGGAGGCAGATGTTGTCGGCGTAGAGCTGCAGGAATTCTTCGCGCATGCGGGCAAAGCTTGGAGCATCCGGTGTCAGGTTAAAACCGACTGCCAACAGGCCACGCGCACCGTGCGAGGCCTGCGGACGGATGAGATCATCGGACAGGGGCGCCAGACCGTGACGCGCACGTTGCAGGTTGAGCGCATGGCCGAGGTCGGGCGCGGTGTCGACCAGGGTACCGTCGAGATCGAACAGTACCGCCTTGATCCCCTCCAGCCTGATGCCATTCTGCTTCGTTGCGTTATTCGTCACGGCGGGTCGACATCAGATAGTTGACGCTGGTATCGGCTTCCAGCTTGTAGACCTTGGTTAGCGGGCTGTAGGTCATACCGATCAGTTCCTGTGTGTCCAGCCCGGCTTCGCGCGTCATGCGGGCGAGTTCGGCCGGCTGGATGAACTTGGCGTAATCGTGGGTGCCGCGCGGCAACAGTTTGAGGATGTATTCGGCCCCGACGATGGCAAACAGGTAGCTTTTGGCGTTGCGGTTCAGCGTGGAAAAGAAAACCCAGCCGCCCGGCTTGACCAGGCGTGAACAGGCGGCAACGATCGAGGCGGGATCGGGTACGTGTTCGAGCATCTCCATGCAGGTGACAACGTCGAATTTGCCCGCATGCTGGGCAGCGTGGTTTTCGGCTGATACCAGTTCATAGTCCACGCGCTGGCCTGATTCAAGCAGATGCAGCTTGGCGACCTTGAGTGCTTTTTCCGACAGATCAATGCCGCTGACGGTGGCTCCGGCTGCAGCCATTGCTTCGGTCAGAATGCCGCCGCCGCAGCCGACGTCGAGCACCTTCTTGCCAGCCAATGGCGCTTGTTTGTCGATCCACTTCAGGCGAAGCGGATTGATTTCGTGCAGCGGTTTGAACTCGGAGTTCGGGTCCCACCAGCGGTGGGCAAGCTCGGAAAATTTGGCGATTTCGGCAGCGTCAACGTTGCTCATGATGATCCTTGTGCGGTGAGTTTGTTGCGCCAGTAGGCGGCGCGGGCGGCCAGGTCGTCGGTATCCATCCCGACCAGGCGGCGGTCGCTGAATTTTAGCGCGCCATCGACCCAAACGTGGCTGACGTGCTCGCGCCCGGCCACATAAACCAGATGCGAGATGGGATCAAATACGGGTTGGCTGGACAAGGTGCGCAGGACGACAGCGACCAGGTCGGCGCGTTTGCCGGGGATGATGCTGCCGATCTGGCTGTCCAGATTGAGCGCGCGCGCGGCGCCCAGCGTGACGGCCTGCAACGCGGCAGCAGCAGGCAGGGCGGCGGCATCGCCACTGCTGCCTTTGGCCAGCAGGGCGGCCAGACGCATTTCTGCGAACAGATCGAGGCGGTTGTTGCTGGCTGCGCCGTCGGTGCCGAGGCCAATGTTGACACCGGCCTGGATGAGTTTGGCGACCGGCGCAATCCCTGAAGCGAGTTTCAGATTGGAACCTGGGCAATGCGCCACGTGGCAGCCGTGCGCGGCCAGCAGGTCGATTTCCGCATCATTCAGATGAACCGCGTGTACGCCGATGAAGTTCGGTCCCAGTAATCCCAGTTGCGCCAACCGCTCCAATGGGCGCATGCCATATTGTTTCAGGCTGTCCTGGATTTCGTCGGCGGTTTCGTGAATGTGGATGTGGATGGGCAGACCAAGCTGCTCGGTCAGCGTATTGATGCGGCCGAAGGTGGTGTCTGAAATGGTGTAGGGCGCATGTGGAGCGAAGGCAAAGCTCAGCAACGGCTCGTCTTTGAGCTCGTCGCGCATGGCGAGTCCCTTGGCCAGATAGTCGTCGGCATCCGAGGCGTAGGCGCTGGGGAACTCCAGCACGATCATGCCGAGCGTGGCGCGCATGCCTGCTTGCAAAAAGGCTTCGCCTGCGGCCTGCGGGTAGAAATACATGTCGTTGCAGGTGGTGATGCCGCCCGAGAGCATTTCGGCAGCGGCGAGCAGGGTGCCATCGCGTACAAAGGCTTCGGATACCAGCCGCTTTTCTGCCGGCCAGATGTGCTTGTTGAGCCAGTCCATCAAGGGCTGGTCGTCAGCAAACCCGCGCATTAGCGACATGGCGGCATGGCCATGCAGGTTGATCAGGCCGGGGATCAGCGCCTGCCCCGGCAGGGCGAGTGTTTGTGTGGCGCCGTAGCGTGCCTGGGCGGCGTCAGCGGGCAGGACATCCAGAATCCGGCCATCGTGGACAACGATGGCATGGTCGGACAGCACACCCGCTGTTTCGACGGGCACTACCCATTGCGGCAGGAGTATGAGGTCGGCTGGGGTTTTCATGTGGCCTGCATTCTCACCGTTTAGGGTTGGATTGGCAAAGGCGGCCATGGTTTGGCAAAGACCGCCTGGCTTGGCGACCATGCTAAAATCGCGGGCTTCAAAATCTGAATAAATAAAAAGCCGGTTATGGAACAGTTTGCCAAAGAAACCCTCCCGGTCAGCCTCGAGGAGGAGATGCGGCGCTCGTACCTCGATTACGCCATGAGCGTGATCGTGGGACGCGCGTTGCCGGATGTGCGCGATGGCCTGAAGCCCGTGCATCGTCGTGTGCTGTTCGCAATGAACGAACTCTCCAACGACTGGAACAAGGCTTACAAGAAATCAGCCCGCGTGGTCGGTGACGTCATCGGTAAATATCACCCGCATGGCGACACCGCGGTGTACGACACCATGGTCCGCATGGCGCAGGATTTTTCGCTGCGTTATCCGTTGATTGACGGCCAGGGCAACTTTGGCTCGGTGGACGGCGACAATGCAGCGGCGATGCGTTACACCGAAGTACGCATGGCCAGGATCGCGCACGAACTGCTGGCCGACCTGGACAAGGAAACCGTTGATTTCGGCCCCAACTACGATGGCTCCGAGCATGAACCGCTGGTGCTGCCGGCCAAGATCCCCAATCTGCTGATCAACGGCTCGTCCGGCATCGCAGTGGGTATGGCGACCAATATCCCGCCGCACAACCTCACCGATATTTGTACTGCGCTGTTTGCGCTGCTGGACAACCCCGAGACTGATATCGAAGAGCTGATCGCTATCGTCAAGGCGCCAGACTTTCCGACCGCCGGCATCATTTATGGCCTGTCGGGTGTGCGTGACGGTTATCGCACCGGTCGCGGTCGTGTGGTGATGCGTGCCACCTGCCACTTCGAGGATGTGGGCAGGGAGGGCGGCAAACAGGCCATCATCATCGATGAACTGCCGTATCAGGTAAACAAGGCCAATCTCTTGATCAAGATCGGCGAACTGGTGCGCGAAAAGCAGATCGAGGGCATTTCCGATCTGCGCGACGAGTCGGACAAGTCCGGCATGCGCGTGTACATCGAGCTGAAGCGCGGCGAAAACGCCGACGTAATCCTGAACAATCTGTACAAACAGACGCAGATGCAGGACACCTTCGGCATGAACATGGTGGCGCTGATCGATGGCAGGCCACGCCTGCTCAACCTGCGCGAAATGCTCGACGCCTTCCTGCGTCATCGCCGCGAGGTTGTCACCCGCCGCACCGTGTTCGAGCTCAAGAAGGCACGCGAGCGTGGTCATATTCTGGAAGGCCTGGCGGTGGCATTGGCCAACGTCGATGAAATTGTCGAACTGATCAAGAGTTCGGAAACCCCGATCATTGCCAAAACACGCTTGCTGGACCGTGCGTGGAAGTCGGCGATGGTCGAGGAAATGCTGGCACGCATCGACCCCGAGTTTTCGCGGCCGGTGAATATCGGTGTCGAGTATGGCTTGCATGCGGATGGTTATCACCTGTCTGAAATCCAGGCGCAGCGCATTCTTGAGATGCAACTGCAGCGCCTCACCAATCTGGAATCTGACAAGATCATTGGTGAGTACAAGGAGATCATGGACAAGATTGCCGACCTGCTCGATATCCTGGCCAATCCGTTGCGTATCACTCAAATCATTCGCGAAGAACTGACCCAGATGCGGGATCAGTTTGGTGACGGGCGCCGCTCGGTCATCGTCGAAAACGCGCAAGACATGTCGATGGAAGACCTGATCAAGCCGGAAGAAATGGTTGTCACGCTGTCGCACGGCGGCTACATGAAGTCGCAGCCGATGGACGACTACCGTGCGCAGAAACGCGGCGGACGCGGCAAGCAGGCAGCGGGTACCAAGGACGAAGACTTCATCGAGAAGATGTTTGTCGCCAACACCCACGATTACATTCTCTGCTTCTCCAACCGTGGCCGCATGTACTGGCTCAAGGTTTACAACGTGCCGGCAGGTGGTCGCATCGCGCGCGGCAAACCCATCGTCAACCTGCTGCCGCTGGAAGAGGGCGAGAAAATCAACGCGCTGCTGCCAGTCAAGTCGTTTGACGATGAGCACTATGTGTTCATGGCGACCAGCAACGGTATCGTCAAGAAGACGCCTTTGAGCGACTTCTCGCGTCCGCGCACCGCCGGCATCATCGCGGTGGCGCTGGACGAGGACGATTTCCTGATCGGTGCGTCGATCACCGACGGCCGTCACGACGTGATGCTGTTCTCGGATGGCGGCAAAGCCGTGCGTTTCGATGAAAACGATGTGCGTCCGATGGGCCGCACCGCACGTGGCGTCATCGGCATGAAGCTGGCCGAGGGCAAGAAGCTGATTTCGCTGCTGGTGGCCGAAGACGAAAGCGATTTTGTGCTGACCGCGACTGAAAATGGCTTTGGCAAGCGCACGTCGATTTCTGAATACACCCGTCACGCCCGTGCGACGCAAGGCATGATCGCGATCCAGACCAGTGAACGTAATGGCCGTGTGGTGGCCGCCACGCTGGTGAAACCGGACGACGAAATCATGTTGATCACCACCGGCGGCGTGTTGATCCGTACACGTGTCAATGAAATTCGCGCCATGAGTCGTTCGACTCAGGGCGTCACCCTGATCAATCTGGACAAGGGTGAAAAACTGATCAGCCTGGAAAAAGTGGCTGAAACCGACAACGAAGATGAATCAGAGGATTAAAGCATGACCATATATAACTTCAGTGCCGGCCCTGCCGTGTTGCCCAAGGATGTGTTGCAACAGGTTCAGACCGAAATGGTCGACTGGCATGGCAGTGGCATGTCGGTGATGGAAATGAGTCATCGCGGCAAGGAGTTCATGGGGATTGCCGCCGAGGCTGAAGCCGATCTGCGTGAGTTGATGGGGATTCCCGCCAACTACAAGGTGCTGTTCCTGCAGGGTGGCGCGTCCTCGCAGTTCGCCATGGTGCCGATGAATTTGCTGCGTGGCAAAGCCAGCGCCGATTACCTGAATACCGGCGAGTGGTCGAAAAAAGCCATCAAGGAGGCCAAGCGTTACGGCGCGGTCAATGTGGTGGCGACCAGCGAAGACAAGAACTTCAGCTATGCACCGGCACAGGCTCAGTGGAAGCTCGATTCCAATGCCGCCTACGTGCACTACACGCCCAATGAAACCATTGGGGGCGTGGAGATTTTCTGGACGCCGGATACCGGCAGCGTGCCGCTGGTGGCTGACATGTCGTCAACCATCCTGTCGCGGTCGATCGATGTGTCGAAATTCGGCGTGATCTACGCCGGCGCGCAGAAAAACATCGGCCCGGCCGGCCTCACTATCGTCATCGTGCGCGAAGACCTGATCGGTCAGGTCGTTGCCGGTACGCCGACCATGTTCGACTACAAGACGCACGCCGACAACGAGTCGATGTACAACACGCCGCCGACCTTTGGCATGTATACCGCCGGATTGGTGTTCAAGTGGCTGAAGGCACGCGGTGGTCTTGCTGCGATGGAAAAGACCAACCGTGAAAAGGCCGGCTTGCTGTATGACGCGCTCGATGCGACCGATTTCTACAATTCGCCTGTCGCCCGTGACAACCGCTCGCTGATGAACGTGCCGTTCACGCTGAAGGATGCGGCACTCGACGAGGCTTTTCTCAAACTCGCCAAGGAACGCAACCTGCTGCAGTTGAAAGGCCACCGTTCGGTTGGCGGCATGCGGGCATCGATCTACAACGCCATGCCGATTGAAGGTGTGCGTGCGCTGGTTGATACCATGCGTGAATTCGAGAAAAGCCATGGCTGAGGCGCGCAAGGTCCTCACGCTCAATGCCATTTCCGCACGTGGATTGGCGCGCCTGCCACAGCATTATGTTGTAGGCGGTGATGTCACGGACCCTGATGCGGTCCTGGTCCGCTCGGCCAACATGCAAGAGATGGAAATCCCCGCATCGGTGCGGACGATAGGCCGTGCGGGTGCAGGCACCAACAATATCCCTGTCAAAAAGCTGTCCGAACGTGGCGTGCCAGTGTTCAATGCACCTGGCGCCAACGCCAATGCCGTGAAGGAACTGGTGGTGGCCGGCATGTTGATGGGCGCGCGCAATCTGGTGCCGGCGCTCAAGTTTGTCGAGGACCTGTCCGGCACGGACGAAGAGATGCACAAGGCGACCGAAGCCGGCAAAAAGAATTTTGCCGGCATGGAATTGCCGGGTCGCACACTGGGTGTGATTGGCCTCGGTGCAATCGGCTCGTATATTGCCGAAGCGGCGATCAAGCTGGGCATGAACGTAATCGGTTTCGATCCGGCAATCACGGTGGATGCCGCCTGGCGTTTGCCGTCGCAGGTCAAGCGTGCCGAAAGCGTGGAAGACGTGCTGCGTCAGGCCGATTTTGTCACGCTGCATGTGCCGTTGCTGGACGCCACGCGCAACCTTATCAATGCACAGCGCATCGGCGTGATGCGGCCTGGTGCGGTCCTGCTCAACTTTGCGCGCGAAGGCGTGGTGGATAACGCTGCGGTGATTGAGGCGCTCGACGCCAGCAAGCTGCATGCCTACATCTGCGACTTTCCGGCCAATGCATTGAAGGGCCATGCCAAAGTGGTGGCGCTGCCGCACCTGGGCGCGAGCACATCCGAGGCTGAAGAAAACTGCGCAGTCATGGTGGCTGAACAGATGGTGGACTATCTTGAAAACGGCAATGTGCTGAATGCGGTCAATTTTCCCAACGTCAACATGCCGCGTGAATCCGCGTATCGCATCGCGGTGGCCAATGCCAACGTCCCCAATATGGTGAGCCAGATTTCGACCGCACTGGCCGCAGCCGGACTCAATATTCACAACATGGTCAACAAATCCAAGGGGGATATTGCCTACACGCTGGTCGATGTCGACAGTGCAGTGACCTCAGCTGTGACGCAGCAACTTGCCGCCATCGCGGGTGTGCTGGCCGTACGTTATCTTCCCGAATAATGATGGATGATGCGCTGAAGGCGCTGCGCGCGCGCATTGACAGTATCGACGACGCGATCCTGCAACTGGTGTCTGAGCGTGCAGGGTTTGCCCAGCAGGTGGGCCATACCAAGAAGGGTGAAAAAATCTATCGCCCCGAGCGCGAGGCACAGATTGTGCGCCGCCTGCGAGAAAACAATCCCGGGCCATTGTCAGGAGAGGTGGTCGAGCGACTGATCCGCGAAATCATTTCGTCCTGTCGCGCACTGGAACAGGCCACGCGTGTGGCCTATCTGGGACCTGCGGGCACGTTCAGCCAGCAGGCAGTGCACAAGCACTTTGGCCATGAGGCCGAAGCACTGGCCGAGGCGGATATCGACGCCTGTTTTCATGCGGTGGAAACCGGCCGGGCCGACTTCGCCGTGGTGCCGGTGGAAAATTCGACCGAAGGTGCCATTGCACGCACGCTCGATCTCATCGTTTCCAGCCCGTTGAAAATATGCAGTGAGGTGATGCTGCCAATTCACCAGATGCTGATGCGCAAGCACGCGGGACTGGAAAGTGTTGCCCGTATCTATGGCCATGCGCAATCACTTGCGCAATGCCAGCTGTGGCTCAATCGCCATCTTCCCAAGGCCGAACGCATCAGCGTGGTCAGCAACAGCGACGGCGCAGTACGTGCCGCGGCGGATCCCAATGCGGTGACGCTGGGCTCGGTCGCCGCTGCCGAGTTGTATGGCCTGACCGTGGTGGAAGCGCGTATCGAGGACGAACTCAGCAATACCACGCGTTTTCTGGTGCTGGGGAAAACCGACGCTGCTCCGTCCGGACACGATAAAACGTCTTTGCTGATGGGTGCGCGCAATCAACCCGGTGCCATCGTCAACCTGCTGCAACCGTTGGCCGACGCCGGCATTTCCATGAGCAAACTTGAATCGCGCCCGGCGCGGGGCAGCAATTGGGAATACCTGTTTTTTGTCGTCTGCAGCGGTCACCGCGAGGACCCAAAAATGATCGCTGCGCTGGCTGAAATCGAAACACGCGCTGCCTTTCTCAAGGTTCTCGGCTCCTATCCCGCCGCTTCGGTATGAATGCCTGCGACATGACTTGTTCTGGTCTGGCGCCTGCGTACGTGCGTGCGATTGCGCCGTACCTGCCCGGCAAACCCATATCCGAGCTGGCACGCGAACTGGGTTTGAACGAGGCCGATATCGTCAAGCTGGCATCGAACGAAAATCCACTTGGCCCCAGTCCGATGGCGCTGGCCGCCGCGCAGGACGCGTTGCATGACATGGCGCTCTATCCGGACGGTGCCGGCTTTGCGTTGAAATCGAAGCTGTCGGCAAGACTTGGCGTGGCGGCGAACCAGATCGCGCTGGGTAACGGATCGAACGACATTCTGGACATGGCGGCACGTGCCTTCCTGACCGCCGGTACCTCATCGGTCTATGCGCAGCATGCCTTTGCGGTGTATCCGATTGCCACCCAGACGGTGGGCGCGCAGGGTATTGCAGTGGCGGCGAAGAATTACGGACACGACCTTGGCGCTATGCGCGCGGCGATCCGTGACGATACGCGGATGCTCTGGATCGCCAATCCCAACAACCCGACCGGCACGTTCCTGCCGTGGAACGAGATCGAGGCCTTTCTCGCAACCGTGCCGCCGTCTGTTCTGGTGGTGCTGGATGAAGCCTACGGCGAGTACCTGCCGCCGGCCGAACGCTGCGACACTGCTGCCTGGCTGGCACGTTTCCCCAATCTTCTGATCAGCCGGACCTTTTCCAAGGCTTATGGCCTGGCGGGATTGCGCGTCGGTTACGGGCTGGGCAGCGCTGAAGTCGTCGATTTGCTGAACCGCGTGCGCCATCCATTCAACGTCAATGCACCGGCCTTGGCTGCTGCCGAAGCGGCGCTCGACGACAGCGAATTCCTGGCGCGCAGCTATGCACTGAATAGTGCGGGCATGGTGCAACTGGTGGCAGGGCTTGATGCACTGGGCGTCGACACCGTGCCTTCAAAAGGCAATTTTTTGCTGGCAAAAGTCGGTGACGCAGCAAGGATCAATGCTGAATTGCTGGCGCGCGGCCTGATCGTGCGCCCGGTTGCCAATTATGGCTTGCCTGAATTCCTGCGCGTATCGGTGGGCCTGGCTGGGCAGAATGCCCGTTTTCTTGAAGCGTTGAAAGCTTGCCTGTGATCGTCGAAAAACTCGCCATCGTGGGTGCCGGTCTGATCGGCGGTTCGTTTGCCCTGGCCTTGAAACAGGCGGGTGCGGTGGGCGAGGTGCTGGGCGTGGGCCGCAACCCTGCCAGCCTGGATGCGGCAATCGAGCGTGGCTTGATCGATCGCGTGGCTGACTGGGCGGCTGCAGGTCAGGCTGACTGCATTCTGCTGGCGATGCCGGTAGGCGATACCGGAAGTGTGTTGACAGCGTTGCTGCCACATCTGAAACCCGGCGCCATCATCACCGATGCCGGCAGTACCAAGGACAATGTCATTGCGGCGGCACGTACCGTCCTGAAGGCGCGTTTCAGCGACTTCGTGCCCGGCCATCCGATTGCCGGTTCCGAGCAGAGCGGACCGTCGGCTGCGCGCGCGGATTTGTATGAAGGTAAAAAAGTGGTGCTTACGCCCGAACCCGATACCCGCGTTGATGCGCTTGCCACCGTGCAGGCCTTGTGGATGGCGGCGGGCGCGCAGGTGGAAATACTGGATGCCGCGCTGCATGACCGCATCTTTGCTGCGGTCAGCCATTTGCCGCACCTGGCTGCATTTGCGCTGGTGGATGAATTGGCGTGCCGTGCGGATAGCGATGCGTTCTTCCGCTTTGCTGCCAGCGGCTTTCGCGATTTCACGCGGATTGCCGGCAGCAGCCCGGAGATGTGGCGCGACATTGCCATGGCGAACCGAACGGCACTGTTGACCGAAATCGATACCTATCTTGATGCCTTGCAGACGATGCGCAAGGCGGTGGCTGAAGAAGACGCGGGGGCTTTGCTGGACATGTTTTTGCGTGCCCGTGCCGCCCGCGAAAACTGGATGAAAACACAGGACGTTTGATGGAATTTCTCGATTTACCTGCAAGCACAGCCGCACGCGGCACGGTGCGCCTGCCCGGATCCAAAAGCATCTCCAACCGCGTGTTGCTGTTGGCGGCGTTGGCAAAAGGCACCACGATGGTACGCGCGTTACTGGATTCGGATGACACGAGGGTGATGCTCGATGCCTTGCGCACACTGGGCGTGGGCGTGGCACGGATGAGCGATTCCGACGATTACGATATTCACGGTGTTGATGGCGCGTTTCCGGTGAAGCAGGCCGAACTGTTTCTGGGGAATGCGGGAACGGCATTTCGTTCGCTCACCGCCGCGTGTGCCTTGTCCGGCGGCGAGTATGTGTTGAAAGGCGTATCCCGGATGCACGAGCGCCCCATCGGCGATTTGGTGGATGCGTTGCGTCTGGTGGGCGCCCGCATCGATTATCTTGGACAGGAAGGTTTCCCGCCCTTGCACATTCATCCCGCTACTCTGGTGGGCGATACCACGCAGGTACGCGGCAATGTATCGAGCCAGTTTTTGACCGGCCTGATGATGGCACTGCCGCTGCGGCAGCGCAGCACGACCATCGAAGTCGTGGGCGAGTTGATTTCCAAACCGTATATCGGCATTACGCTGGCGATGCTGCATCGCTTCGGTGTGTATGTCGCGCAGGATGGCTGGCAGCGCTTTGGCGTGTCGGCGCAAGCGCGTTACCAGAGCCCCGGCGAAATCTGGATCGAGGGCGATGCTTCATCGGCTTCATATTTTCTTGCGGCGGGCGCGATCGGCGGAGGCCCGGTTCGAGTGGAAGGGGTCGGGCGCGACAGCGTGCAGGGCGACGTCCGTTTTGCCGATGCACTGGCGCAGATGGGTGCGCGGATCGAGATGGGGCCGAACTGGATCGAGGCGCGTGCGCCGCAGAGTGGCCGCCTGAAGGCGGTTACGCTGGATTGCAACCATATTCCTGATGCCGCCATGACGCTGGCGGTGGCGGCATTGTTTGCCGACGGCGTGACTACGCTCAACAACATCGCCAGCTGGCGCGTGAAGGAAACCGATCGCATCGCAGCCATGGCAACCGAGCTGCGCAAGGTAGGTGCGACGGTGGAAGAGGGTGCTGACTTCATCCGCATTACGCCACCCGCAAAACTGATTCCCAATGCGGTCATCGATACCTACGACGATCACCGTATGGCGATGTGCTTGTCATTGGTGACGCTGGGTGACGTGCCGGTGCGCATCAACGACCCGGCGTGCGTAAACAAGACCTTCCCGGATTATTTCAAGCGTTTTGCCGGAATAGCCCAATGACATCATCTACCCGCGACATTCCAATCATCACCATCGATGGCCCGTCTGCATCGGGCAAGGGCACCGTGGCCGAGCGGGTGGCCGTCGCGCTGGGTTTTCATTTTCTCGACAGCGGCGCGCTCTATCGCTTGACCGCACTGTCGGCCATGAAGCACGGCGTGGTACTGGATGATGAAGCGCGCGTGGCTGAACTGGCGGAAAAATTGCCGGCTTCGTTCCACGATGGCGCGGTGTGGCTGGCGGACGACAATGTCACCGAGGCGATCCGGGCGGAAACCGTGGGCGAGGGCGCCTCGAAAGTAGCTGCGCTGCCAGCCGTACGCGCGGCGTTGCTTGACCGTCAGCGCGCCTATCGGCAAGCCCCGGGGCTGGTGGCCGACGGCCGCGACATGGGCACCGTGGTGTTCGTTGACGCCATGGCCAAGGTGTTCCTGACAGCCAGTGCCGAGGCGCGTGCCGAGCGACGGTATAAGCAGTTGATCGGAAAGGGGAACTCTGCTAATCTCCCAGCCCTTGTTGCCGACATGCAGGCGCGCGATGCGCGTGACACCGCCCGCGCGGTGGCGCCGCTGAAACCCGCGCCCGATGCGCTGTTTCTCGATACGACCCAAATGGATATCGAATCGGCAGTACAGGCGGTGCTGACGCACTATGCTTCGTCCAGGACCGGCAACAAGAAAGTTTGACCCGTGTTGACCTGCGCCCTGCAGGTTGGCTTTTTGCAACTAACCCCGTCCTTACCGACGGACTGAAGGTTTTAAATGTCTACTGCTACCGCTTCCGCTGCCCCTGAAACGATGGAGAGCTTTGCTGCACTGTTCGAGGAATCCCTTGAACACCAGGAAATGCGTCAGGGTGAAGTGATCACCGCTGAAATCGTCGGGATCGACGGCAATTTCGTCACGGTGAATGCCGGCCTCAAATCCGAGAGCCTGATTCCAATTGAAGAATTCAAAAACGATCTGGGCGAAGTTGAAGCCACGATCGGTGATTTTGTTTCGGTCGCGATTGAGTCGATCGAAGACGGTTTTGGTGCTACCAAGCTGTCGCGCGAGCGCGCCAAGAAACTGGCTGCCTGGCTGGATCTGGAAGCGGCCATGAACGAAGGCCGGATCGTCACCGGCATGGTGCAGGGCAAGGTCAAGGGTGGTTTGACCGTATTGGTGGGTGGCCTGCGTGCCTTCCTGCCGGGTTCGCTGGTTGACATGCGCCCGGTCAAGGACACCACGCCCTTCGAATACAAGGAAATGGAATTCAAGGTCATCAAGCTCGACCGCAAGCGCAACAACGTCGTGGTGTCACGTCGTGCAGTGCTGGAAGAGACCATGGGTGCCGACCGCGAAGCGATGATGGAGAACCTGAAAGAAGGCTCCATCGTCAAGGGCGTGGTCAAGAACATCACCGACTACGGCGCATTCGTGGATCTGGGCGGTATCGATGGCCTGCTGCACATCACCGACATGGCCTGGCGTCGCGTCAAGCATCCGTCCGAAGTGGTGACGGTTGGCATGGAACTGGAAGCCAAGATCCTGCGTTACGACACCGAGAAGAATCGTGTGTCGCTCGGCATCAAGCAACTGGGTGACGATCCGTGGGTCGGCATCGCACGCCGCTACCCGCAGGGCACCCGCATGTTCGGCAAGGTCGCGAACCTGACCGACTACGGCGCATTCGTCGAAATCGAAGAGGGTATCGAAGGTCTGGTACACGTCTCCGAAATGGACTGGACCAACAAGAACGTCAGCCCCTCCAAGATTGTGCAGCTGGGCGACGAAGTCGAAGTCATGGTTCTGGACATCGACGAAGACAAGCGTCGCATCTCGCTGGGCATGAAGCAGTGCAAGTCCAATCCGTGGGAAGATTTCTCGATGAACCACAAGAAGGGCGACAAGGTTGAAGGCGCGATCAAGTCGATTACCGACTTCGGCGTGTTCATCGGTTTGCCGGGTGGCATTGATGGCCTGGTTCACCTGTCTGACCTGTCGTGGAGCCTGCCGGGCGAAGAAGCTGTGCGCAACTTCCGCAAGGGCCAGGACGTCGAGGCAGTGGTGTTGGGCATCGACCTTGAGCGTGAGCGTATTTCTCTGGGCATCAAGCAACTCGAAGGCGATCCGCTGAACAGCTACGCATCGGGCCACGAGAAGGGCAGCATCGTCAAAGGCACCATCAAGACGGTTGAGCCCAAGGGCGCTACCGTACAGCTGGATAGCGACATGGAAGGTTATCTGCGCGCATCCGAAGTGTCGCGTGACCGTGTCGAAGACATGCGCAGCCACTACAAGGAAGGCGACGAAATCGAAGCCATGATCATCAACGTTGACCGCAAGAACCGCGTCATCAATCTGTCGATCAAGGCCAAGGACATGACCGATCAGGATTCAGCCATGAAGAAATTCGCTGCTGAATCTGCAGCTGCGGCAACGGGTTCGACCAACCTCGGCGCGCTGTTGAAGGCCAAACTCGACAACAAGAACGCTGAGTAATCCATGACGAAATCCGAGCTGATTGCTCAACTGGCGGCGCGGCATTCGCAATTTTCGGTTGCGGATATCGAGATGGCGGTGAAAACGATCCTCGACGCGCTGGCTAAAAACCTTTCGCGCGGGGAACGCATCGAAATCCGTGGTTTTGGCAGTTTCAGCCTGAGCTTCCGTCCCGCCCGTCTCGGGCGCAATCCCAAGACCGGCGAGCGGGTGCAGGTGCCGGCCAAGTATGTGCCGCACTTCAAGGCGGGCAAGGAATTGCGTGACCGGGTGGATTTCCCGCTGTGATTGATTCAGCGGTCAGTGGTTCATAGGCAGGTTAGTAGGTGAAAACGGCGCAAATTGCGCCGTTTTCTTTTTCTATTGCCCCTGCAAAGGTAGAATGGGCGCCAATCTCAAGCGGTTTGCCATGAAAAATATTACACGTTACCTCGGGTTGGTGTTCAAACTGCTGGTGTTCCTGCTGGTGCTGGGGTTTGCCCTCAAGAACAGCCATACCACTGTGTTCTATTCCTATCTGGATTACGTATGGCATGCGCCCTTGATTGTCATGCTTGCTCTGGCATTTTTGCTGGGTGCACTGACAGCTGTATTCGCGTTGTTGCCTACGCTGTTCCGCTTGCGGCGTGAGAATGCCCGCAAGGCGCCACCGATGGAGGCGGACACGACCATGCAAACTGACATGCCTGCGGTGTAATCTGTCATGGAATTCGAATTCTGGTGGTTGCTGGCATTTCCCCTGTTCTTCGTATTAGGCTGGCTGGCTGCCCGGGTGGATATCCGTCAGGTGGTCACTGAATCGCGTGCCCTGCCCAACTCCTATTTCCGCGGTCTGAATTTTCTGCTTAACGAGCAGCCCGACAAGGCGATTGAGGCTTTTCTCGAAGTCGTCAAACTCGAACCTGAAACCATCGATCTACACTTTGCGCTGGGCGCCTTGTTTCGCCGGCGGGGAGAGCTTGATCGTGCCATCCGCATGCACGAGCACTTGCTCGAGCGTGAAGGTCTGGTGGAAGAGCAACGTCTGCGTGCCATGAGCGAACTGGGCCAGGATTATCTGAAGGCCGGATTGCTCGACCGTGCCGAGCAGGTGTTCGCCAAACTGCTGGAAACGCCGCAACACGGACAGGCACGTACCTATCTGCTGGAAATTTATGTGCAGGAGAAAGACTGGCAAAAGGCTATCAACGCAGCGCATGAGCTGGAAAATGACACCAGCAAGCCACTCAACGCCGATATCGCCCATTTTTATTGTGAGCTGGCCCTGCTGGAATCGGCCAAGGGTAATCCCGATGCCGCGGCCGCGCATTTGCAGCAGGCCTTATCCACCAATCGCCAGTCGGTACGCGCCAATCTGATGGCGGGTGATCTCGATGCAGCGGCGGGCCATCATGAAGCTGCGATTGCAGATTGGCGGCTGGTGGAAACGCAGAGCGCGACGCACATGGCACTGGTCGTGGACCGCGTGCTCGGCAGTTATCGTCAGTTGGGGCGACTGGCCGAGGGGGTGCAGTGGCTGCGTGCGCTGCAGGCACGGCAACCCTCGCATGATGTATTCAGCGCCTTGTATCTGGCTGTTTCCGAACTGGAAGGTGCGGTGGCGGCCAGCCAGCTTGCGCGCGAGGAGTTACGCCGAAATCCGAGCCTGCGTACGCTGGACCGCCTGCTCGAAGCCGAACTTGTGAATGCGGAACCTGATGCACGCGAACTGCTGCAAGTGGAGAAAAGCCTGGTGGCGTCACACAGCCAGCGCATGATGCGCTACCAATGCGGCAGCTGCGGCTTTAAGGCCAAGCAGTTTTTCTGGCGCTGTCCTGCGTGCGTGCGCTGGGATACGTTTGATCCTGAGCGTCGCGAAAGTGAAAGTTGAAATGCAAGATTCAAGGTGCAAGTTTCAAGAGCAGGTAATGGCGTGAATACGACAAAAATTATTGTGGCACTGGATTATGCGGACGCGGCTTCGGCGCTGGCGCTGGTGGAGCGCCTGGATCCGGCGTTGTGCCGTCTGAAAGTGGGCAAGGAGCTGTTTACCGTAGCTGGGCCGGAACTAGTGCGGGCACTGGTGGCGCGTGGCTTCGAGGTTTTTCTAGACCTGAAATTCCACGATATTCCCAATACCGTAGCAGCGGCTTGTCGTGCTGCGGCAAGTTTGGGCGTGTGGATGATGAACGTGCACGCATCGGGTGGTCGCCGCATGATGACGGCTGCACAGGAAGCATTGGCGACCTTGCCGCATCCACCGTTGCTGATTGCCGTTACGGTATTGACCAGCATGAGCGCAGAAGACCTGAGCGAGCTTGGCGTGACTGCTGCGCCTGCTGATCAGGTGCTGCGTCTGGCGCGCCTGGCCCAGACTTGCGGGCTTGATGGGGTGGTCTGCTCCGCGCAGGAAGCCTCCATGCTGCGCGCTGAGTTGGGTGCGGATTTTCGCCTGGTGACGCCGGGCATTCGACCCGCAGGATCTGATGTGGGTGACCAGCGCCGCGTGATGACACCGTCAGAAGCCTTGTGTGCCGGTGCGAGTGATCTGGTGATCGGGCGTCCGATTACGGGCGCGACTGATCCGTTGGCGGCGCTCATGAATATTCAATCTGAACTACAGCGTGTTAATTAAGGAGATGTTGTGAAAATTACCGTAATCGGCACTGGCTATGTGGGCCTGGTGACAGGAACCTGTCTGGCTGAAGTGGGCAACGAGGTGCTTTGCCTTGACGTAGACCCGAAGAAAATCGCAACACTCAAGGCCGGTGGCATTCCGATTTACGAGCCAGGCCTGGAAGACATGGTGAAGCGCAACGTCGAGGCCGGGCGTTTGTCTTTTACGACCGATATTGAAGCGTCCGTGGCATTTGGCCAGATTCAGTTCATCGCCGTGGGCACTCCGCCAGACGAGGATGGTTCGGCTGATCTGCAATATGTGGTTGCGGCAGCGCGCAACATCGGTCGCCACATGACCGACACCAAACTGGTGGTCGATAAATCCACCGTGCCGGTGGGCACCGCAGACAAGGTGAAAGCCGCACTGAAGGAAGAACTCACCAAGCGCGGTGTGGCAATCGAATTCAGTGTTGCCTCTAACCCCGAGTTTCTGAAAGAAGGCGCAGCGGTGGAGGACTTCATGAAGCCCGACCGCATTGTGATCGGGACTGACAGCGAGCAGGCCACGGCGTTGTTGCGTCAGCTTTATGCGCCGTTCCAGCGCAACCATGACCGCCTGACCGTGATGGATGTGCGCAGTGCCGAACTCACCAAATATGCCGCCAACGCCATGCTGGCGACACGCATCTCCTTCATGAACGAACTGGCTGTGTTGGCTGAAAAGCTGGGTGCCGACATCGAGCAGGTGCGTCATGGTATCGGTTCCGACCCGCGCATCGGTTATCACTTCCTGTATGCCGGTTGTGGCTATGGCGGATCATGCTTTCCCAAGGATGTGCAGGCGTTGCGTCGCACCGGTCAGGAAAACGGGATTACGCTGCGCGTGCTCGATGCGGTGGAAGAAGCCAACGAAGCGCAAAAACAGATTCTGGTGAACAAACTGACCGCGAAGTTGGGAACAAATCTCAAGGGCAAGCACTTTGCCATGTGGGGCCTGGCGTTCAAGCCGAATACCGACGACATGCGCGAAGCGCCAAGCCGCGCCATGATCGAGGCCCTGTGGGCAATGGGGGCGAGCGTGGCTGCTTATGATCCGGCGGCGATGGAGGAAACCCACCGTGTCTATGGCGACCGCGCCGACCTCAAACTGGTTGACAGCCCGATGGAGGCACTGGAAGGTGCGGATGCGTTGCTGATCGTGACCGAGTGGAAGGTTTTCCGCAGCCCTAATTTCGATGCCATGAAGACGCTGCTGAAAGCGCCACTGGTTTTTGATGGGCGCAATCTGTATGAGCCGCAGGCGATGCGGGAGATGGGCTTTGACTATAATCCCATCGGACGGCAGTGAGTTTTGTGTGATGCCGCGCCCGGTGCGTCGTATGATGCAGAATTCTCTGGTGGGAAAGACTTGATTGCCCACCACATCAAACATTTGCTGAAATCATGAGCACCTACAAAACCATTGAAGACACGGTTGGCAACACCCCGCTGGTGCGTCTCAAGCGCATGCCAGGCGTGACGTCGAACATCATTCTGGTCAAGCTCGAAGGCAATAATCCGGCGGGTTCGGTGAAGGATCGCCCGGCGTTGTCGATGATCGATGCCGCCCAGGCGCGCGGCGACATCAAGCCGGGCGACACCCTGATCGAGGCCACCAGCGGCAACACCGGGATTGCGCTGGCGATGGCGGCCGCCATGCGCGGCTACAAGATGATCCTGATCATGCCCGAGCATCTGTCGATTGAGCGGCGGCAAACCATGCGTGCCTTTGGCGCCGAGTTGCAACTGGTGAGCAAGGAAGCCGGCATGGAGGGTGCACGTGATCTGGCAGTGGCCATGGAAAACCAGGGCATAGGCAAGATCCTCGATCAGTTTGGCAACCCGGATAACCCGGAAGCGCATTACCGCACCACCGGCCCCGAAATCTGGCGCGACACGCAGGGGAAAATCACCCACTTCGTTTCCAGTATGGGCACCACCGGCACCATCATGGGCTGCTCGCGTTATCTGAAGGAACAGAATCCAGCGATCCGGATTGTGGGCGTGCAGCCGACTGAAGGATCGCAAATCCCCGGTATCCGCAAATGGCCGGATGAGTATGTGCCAAAGATATGTGAATACGAACGAGTCGATCACATGATCTACGTCAGCCAGTTACAAGCAGAGGAGACTACCCGCCAGCTGGCGCGTGAGGAAGGCATCTTTGCCGGCATATCTTCGGGGGGCGCTTTGTGGGCGGCATTGCACTTGTCTAAAGAAGTCGAGAATGCCGTGATTGTCTCCATCATCTGTGATCGCGGCGATCGCTATTTGTCCACAGGCGTATTCCCCGCCTGATGTGTGACCTCAATAATCTACCGCGCGTGCGTGATCCGGGCGCGTCCGGTGCTCGGAATCCTCATGTGCTTCCATGTACATTCCGGTTCCTGCGCTCCGGGTGCACCCGGCTGAGCGTGGTTGTTGCCGCTTCAGCGGCTTTACAACCACGGCCTGCCCCTTGCGGGTGGACGCTCGCTCGCGACGATTCTTGAGGCCACACGAGCGATGGCCAAAACCAAAACGATTTACACCTGTACCGAATGCGGCGGAAACCTGCCCAAGTGGCAAGGCCAGTGCCCGCATTGCAACGCCTGGAACACCCTGGTCGAAACCATTGCCGAGTCGGCCAAGCCGCGTTATCAGTCGCTGGCAGCCAGCAGCGCGGTGCAGTTTCTGCACGATGTCGAGGCATCAGAAGAAAGCCGCATTGCCACCGATATCGGCGAACTCGACCGCGTGCTCGGCGGCGGTCTGGTGCCGGGTGGGGTGGTGCTGATCGGCGGTGATCCCGGCATCGGTAAATCGACCCTGTTGTTGCAGGCATTGGCCGGGCTTTCTGCAAATCGCAAAACGCTATACGTCAGTGGTGAAGAATCCGCGCGTCAGGTGGCGTTGCGCGCGCGACGGCTGACGTTGCCCGAAACCAACCTGCCGGTGCTGCCAGAGATCCGGCTGGAAGCGATTCTGGCGCAGCTGACCGATCTCAAGCCCGAGGTGGCGGTGATCGATTCGATCCAGACCGTGTATTCTGAAGCGCTGACCTCTGCTCCCGGTTCCGTGGCGCAGGTGCGCGAGTGCGCCGCGCAGCTCACACGCCACGCCAAGCAGACCGGCACTGCAATCATCCTCGTCGGCCACGTCACCAAGGAAGGCGCCATCGCCGGCCCGCGTGTGCTCGAACACATCGTCGACACCGTGCTGTATTTCGAAGGCGATACCGGATCAAGCTTCCGTCTGGTGCGCGCATTCAAGAACCGCTTCGGTGCGGTCAATGAGATCGGCGTGTTCGCCATGACCGAGAAGGGCCTCAAGGGCGTGTCCAACCCCTCGGCGATTTTTCTGTCGCGTCACAGCGAACCCGTACCCGGTTCGTGCGTGCTGGTCACGCAGGAAGGCACGCGGCCGTTATTGGTGGAAATCCAGGCGCTGGTTGACTCCAGTCATGCACCGAGCCCGCGCCGTTTGAGCGTGGGTCTGGAGCAGAATCGGCTCGCCATGCTGCTGGCGGTGCTGCACCGTCACGCCGGCATCGCCTGCTTCGATCAGGACGTGTTCGTCAACGCGGTAGGCGGAGTAAAGATCAGCGAGCCTGCAGCCGACCTGGCGGTGTTGGCTGCCATCGTGTCATCGCTCAGAAGCCAGCCGCTACCCGACAAGCTGGTGATGTTCGGAGAAGTGGGACTGGCCGGTGAAATCCGCCCGGTGCAGCGTGGCCAGGAGCGCCTTAAGGAAGCAGCCAAACTCGGTTTTACCCAGGCTATTGTGCCAGCCGCCAACCAGCCCAAACAGAAGATTGCCGGGATGGAGATTCATGCGGTGCAGCGGCTGGACGAGGCGATCCGGCTTTTCAGGGAAGCTTGAGAGTGCAGCAGGTATCCGACCCCTTGGAAAGCATAAACAGTGATCCGATGTTGCCCCCTTATAACTCCTGACTTCTTTAGTTCGCATGAAAAATGAAATTCGAAGCTGAACAGCCCCACGTAGATCAGAATTCATCCAATCGCTCACGTAAACCGTCTCGGGTTTATGTTCTTGGGGCTGGTTTCAGCAAGAGTTTCAATCCATATGCAGTACCGCTGATGGCTGACTTCTTGCAAATGGCAAAGTCATATAACAGATACAAAATCGACGGAGAACACAGAGATTTAGCACGGTTTATAGCCAAGTATTTTGGTGTTGCTGAATATCATGATTTAGAAAAAGTCATGAGTTTTTTGTCGGTTCCGGCGTTAGATGATCCTGCGGTTCAATATGAGAATCGCCCATTACTTTATCGTCAGCTGATCCAAGTGATTCAAGATACGTTGGCACTTGTGCACATTGAACGGTCTTCAGAAACTATCGCTCAGTACTACGGGAAATTTGTAGAACACTTGGTAAGCAGCCGTAGTTCTGTCATTACATTCAACTACGATCTACTGCTAGATTCGCTGCTGTATCAGACAGGAAAGTGGATTGGTTATGACGGGTATGGCGCAGACATCCCTTCTGCTTATCAAGCGCTACCCCGCCCGGCCCGCAGAAGCCCAAGTGACTATGTTCCCCCAGATGCTAACCGCTCAAAAATGTACCTGCTGAAATTACATGGCTCGATTAATTGGGGAGTGCCAACGTTAGAGCTTGAGTCCGAGAGTAGGCTTTATCAAGATCCTCATGGCTGCTATCACCAAGGTTTTTTTCGTGGGGAGAGGGTGGGGCCTAGCCCATTGAATGGTTCGACTTTTGTTCCACGCGAGCTTTCGTTGTCGATGCGCTTTGAACCATTCCTTGTTCCACCGATACTCGACAAAACTTCCTTATTGAAAAATCGTACTCTTCGTATCCTATGGAATATAGCCAGAGAGAGTATTTCGAAAGCCGATGAATTGGTTTTTATTGGATACTCACTTCCAACAACAGACTTCGCGGCTGAATTCCTATTTCGTCAAGCAATCAAGACATCGAAACAAAAGAGAGTCACTATTGTGGCCCCCAACGCTACTAGTGAACTTATGGGGCGCTATACGAGTTTGTTTGGCAAAACTGTTAAGGCTTTCGATGGGGACACCATGGAGTGGATGGTCGAATCATCTAAAACTGAATTCAATTAACTCAGATTCTTCTCTTCAACGCTATCTCATCACCTGCCCATGCTCCCGCGTGTCATGGAATGCGACCTTGGGCCAGCGTTCCTGCGCGAGGTTGAGGTTCACGCGCGTATCGGCCAGATACACCAGATTGCCATCGACGTCCTTGGCCAGTTTGAGTGTGTTGGCCTTGGTGAACTCGGCCAGGTGCTGCGCGTCCGGGCAGGTGACCCAGCGCGCGGTGTAGATGCCGGCGTTCTCGAAACTGGCATCGACGCCGTATTCGGTTCTCAGACGGTGGGCGACAACTTCGAATTGCAGCTGGCCGACCGCGCCGATCAACAGCGTGTTGTCGGTGAACGGCTCGAACACCTGTACCGCGCCTTCCTCGCCGAGTTCCAGCAAACCCTTGTTCAGTTGCTTGGCACGCAGCGGATCGCGCAGGCGCGGGCGGCTGAACAGTTCGGGGGCGAAGTAGGGGATGCCCTTATATTGCAGGGCTTCGCCTTCGGTGAGGGTGTCACCGATATGCAGCTGGCCATGGTTGTGGATGCCGATGATGTCGCCTGCCACGGCGTCATCCATGCGGGTGCGCTCGTTGGCCATGAAGACCACGGCATTGGCGATTTTCATGTCCTTGCCGGTGCGGCGGTGGCGCACTTTCATGTTGGGGCTGTAGCGTCCGGAGCATACGCGGAAGAAGGCGATGCGGTCACGGTGCTGCGGGTCCATGTTGGCCTGGATCTTGAACACGAAGCCGGTGAACTTGGGTTCGGTGGGTTCGACCACACGCTCGACGGCTTCGCGCGCTTGCGGTGGGGGTGCCCAGTCGGCCAGTGCATGCAGCACTTCGCGTACGCCAAAGTTGTTGATACCAGAGCCAAAAAACACCGGTGATTGCCTGCCTTGCAAAAACGCGTCGAGGTCGAAGCGGGCACCGGCACCACGCACCAGTTCGATTTCGGACAGCAAGGTGTCGGCGTCGAGGGGGAAGCGCTCTTTCAGTGCGGCTTCGCCCAGGCCCCGCAATGATTCGAATTGCTGGCCGGCGTTTTCCTCGCCGGCCTTGAAGCGCAGGATTTCATCATTGAGCAGGTGGTATACACCCTGAAAACGCTTGCCCATGCCGATTGGCCAGGTGACTGGGGCGCAGTTGATCTTGAGGATGGATTCGATCTCGTCCAGCAATTCAAGTGGCTCGCGCACCTCGCGGTCCATCTTGTTGATGAAGGTGATGATGGGTGTATCGCGCAGGCGGCACACTTCCAGCAGTTTGATCGTCTGTTCTTCCACGCCCTTGGCGGCATCCACCACCATGATGGCGGCGTCCACTGCCGTCAGCACGCGGTAGGTATCTTCCGAAAAATCCTTGTGGCCGGGGGTGTCGAGCAGGTTGAAGACGCAGTTGCCATAGGAGAACTGCATCACCGAACTGGCGACCGAAATGCCACGCTCACGCTCGACTTCCATCCAGTCTGAGGTGGCGAATTTGCCGCTCTTTCTGGCCTTGACCGTTCCGGCCATTTGAATGGCCCCGCCGAACAGCAACAACTTTTCGGTGAGCGTGGTTTTACCCGCGTCGGGGTGAGAGATGATGGCGAAGGTGCGGCGTTTTTTGACGTCGCGCACCAAGCTCGGGTCGCCGGTTGGTACCGGCGCGGGGGAGGTGGATTCCATTGAGGCGTGCGTGCGGATATGAAGCAGGCCGCAATTTTAAGCTATTTCGTGGCGCTTACCGTTTTGTGATGGGGTTTCCGAGGGCTTTCCCTGCGGCAGTCTAGTCAAACTGCATGCCTGCAGAGGGTGGACAGCGCCAACCCTCTGCAGGTTAATCACATTTGCAATTGCTCGAGCTGGATTTTTTGACGCGATTCTTCTTTTTTGCCACCGGCTTGATCAGGTTGGGTACCGATGCTTTGGTGGTGGACAGCACCTCTTCACGCTGTATTTTCCAGCGTTCGCCTTCACGAATCCATTCCATGCGCTTGGTCACTTCGTCGCGATAGTTGGCGGACGTGTAGGTCTGCCTGAATTCCGTGATGGGCTTGCTGGCGTCGATTGTGTTGACCTTCAGATCGTTGATCCCAATCGTGATGTTGCCGGGCTTGCCCAGACGAATGGCGCGCTCGCTTGCCCATTGCGCCAGGGGAACGCCTTCTTCTGGTGTAAAGCTTTGTGCGTAGTAGCTGCGATAGCGTGGGAAGTCCTTGCTTGACCAGGCTGCCGTCCATCCGGCCAGCGCCTGCTGGACGGTTTCTGGTGGCAGCGCTGCAACACTTGGCGTCAGCATGACCGGTGGCTTGTCCGACGCGGTGACGAGCTTGTCCGGGACCTTGATCGCGATCATCGGTGCAACAGCGGGACACTGGCTGCTGGCATCCACTTCCATGCGGTCCTGGCCTATTTCACGTGCGGTGGGCAGGTCATCACGGCCAACCTGCAGGGCAGATAGCAGGCTGCCCATGCCCGCCAGGGTGCGCATGTGCGCAATAGCGTGTTCATAGGTGGCGTTGATGTAGGCGCGGCGTGCCTGGAAATACTCGTTTTCGGTGTCGAGCAGGTCGAGCAGGGTGCGTTGCCCGATGTCGAACTGCTTGCGATAGGCCTCGCGGGCTTTTTCGATGGCCAACTGGTGCTGGTCCAGATAACCCAGCTGCCGGGACAGATTCTCGATGTCGTTGTAGGCAATGATCAGGGTTTGCCGAATATCACGGCAGGCCTTGTCACGCAGATCCTTGGAGAGCGCGAGCCGGTCGGCATATTGCCGGACCAGGGCACGGTCCGAGCCGCCCTTGAACAGATTGTAGTTCAGCACGACCTCAACGATCTGGTCGTCACTCCGCCCGTTTACGCCGCTGTCGTTGAATGCGATGTCCTTGCTGGCACGCAGGTTAATGCGTGGCAGGAAATTGGACTGGCGGCCATGCGCATCGGCCTGAGCTGCGCGCACGTTTTCAATCGAGGCATTAAATACGGGACTGCCCTGGTAGGCCTGTTTCAAGGCGTCTTCAACCGTGGCCGGGATACCCTGATTGAGTAATCCGGGCAGCACCAACTCATCCGGGGGCAATTCCCCCACGATGCGCTGGTAGCGCGCGCTGACATCATTCAGATTGCTGGCTTCGGTCAGTAGGTTGGTGTGTGACAGGGCCAGACGGCCGCCAGCCTGCTCGAGGTCGACCCGGCGGCCTACGCCGGCCTGGACGCGTTGCTGGATCTGATCGAATACCTGCTCATGCTGGGCAAAATTCTCCTGAACCAGCACGGACAACTCACGGTAGCGCAATACATCGAGGTAGGCCCGTGCGGCTTCCAGCGCGGTGGATTCGGAGGCATCCAGGATTTCGTAGTAGCGGACCAGTTTGGTGTAGTTCAGTTTGGCTACTTCATCGCGTGTAGCAAAACCGTCGTAAATCATCTGATTCAGTGACAGCGTGGCGCCACGGCGGGTCATGTTGGTGGTGGACTGGCCAGGTGCGGTCAGTTGCTCCCGACCGATTCCCGTACTCAGGTCGACGCGTGGGAAGTAGCCCCCTTTTGCGACATCCTGTTCATTCTGTGACGCGAGAAAGGCATTCCAGCGGGCCTGCACTTCAGGATTGCTAACAATGGCTTTTTTGACGGCGTCCTGCAGCGTGACAACCGACTGTGCGCTGGCGTATGGGGAAAATAGCCCCATAAGGAGTAAAACCAGTGCAGCTTTTCTTGCGAGCATTCCTTCAGCCTCCCGGAACGTGTCCGATAACTTGATATGTAAACAGTACGGCATTCTGACAGCAAAATTTATACCAGTGTGTTCTCCAATTGTTATTTATCATGAATTGCGTTGACCAATTCAGCCTCAGGTGGCCGTATTGACGTCCCTCATCACAAACAAGCTTGAAATGTCGTGCCCTGGTAGAGATTGCTATCAGTTGAGGCGCATGATTTTTTGCTGGGTGGATGTTTTGAAAGCGCTATCGAAGTCTGAGTCACGCGGGATCGCCGCTTAAATGTCGAAATATCGACGGTTCTTCGAATTACCGGGATGCTTCAAAGCGTTGGTTGCTTTGTTTTGTTGCGCGGGTCTTGCCCTGGCAAATGCCGATATTGATCGACTGCTGCTGCTGGCCAGCCAGCGCTATGGCGATTCGGGTGCGGCTTCAGTGATCGCCTGGCGCGATGTGCTGAGCCAGACTGCCGGTCAGCCTGATGCGATCAAGTTGCGTCGGGTCAACGATTTTTTCAATCGCAGAACCCGCTTTGGCGATGACAATGACATTTGGGGCAAGCCGGACTACTGGGCCACGCCGCTCGAAACCTTGGGGCGCGCCCAGGGCGACTGCGAGGATTTTGCGATTGCCAAGTACGTGACTCTGAAGCTGCTGGGCGTTACCCCCGAGAAACTTCGGCTCACTTACGTCAAGGCCCGCATAGGCGGGCCACAAAGTACCGTCGTTCAGGCCCATATGGTCCTGAGCTATTATCCAGCCCCGGATGACGAACCCCTGGTGTTGGATAACCTGATTTCAGATATACGGCCGGCATCACGCCGCCCTGACCTGATCACGATTTTTGGCTTTAATGCCGAAGGCTTGTGGGTGGGTGGCGTGGCTCCGCGAGGCAACGCCTCGCAGCGGCTGTCAAAATGGCAGTCCGTGCTGGTCCGGATGCGCGAAGAAGGAATCGAATGAAATACCACTTGAACAGGGGAATGTCATGTCTCTAACCAAGCAACTCTGGCTGGCTATCGCGGCCATCATGACCATAGCCTTCGGGATCAGTTTTCTGGTCAGCGCATGGTCGGCAAAAACCTATCTCGAAGATCAGTTGCGACTGAAAAATATCGACAACGCCAATTCGCTTGCGCTGTCGATGTCGCAAATCGAAAAAGATCCGGTCCTGATTGAGTTGCTGATCTCTGCACAATTCGACATCGGGCATTACCAGAGCATCAGGCTCACTTCACCGACTGGCAAGGTCATGGTGGAGCAGGTGAGCGATGCGGTAGCCGATACGGTGCCTGCTTGGTTCGTGCGCCTGATTCCGCTGTATACCGATCCCGGCGTTGCCCTGGTGCAGGACGGCTGGCGACAGTATGGAAAACTGACGGTGGTGAGCCAGAATCGTTATGCCTACCAGGCCTTGTGGCATGGCAACCTCAGACTGCTTTACTGGTTTTTGCTCAGTGCATTGTTATGCGGCGTGATCGGGACGGTCATCCTGCGTGCCATTGCACGTCCGTTGAAAGAAGTGGTCAAGCAGGCCGAGGCGATAGGCGCGCGTCGTTTCATTACCATCAAGGAGCCGCGCACGCGGGAATTCCGCAGCGTGGTGCGGGCCATGAATGCACTGTCCGGGCAGGTGCGTGGCATGCTCGATGAGGAATCGGCCCGCCTGGAGCAACTGCGACGTGATGCGCAGCACGATGCGCTGACCGGATTGCTGAACCGCGAACATTTCCTGAAGAAAGTTCAGTCTGTACTGGAGGATGAAAACTCTTCGCCTGCCGGTGCGCTATTCATTCTGCGCTTGCCTGAACTCATTCAGCTGAACAAACAGTTGGGGCGCGAAGCCACAGATGTATTGCTAAAACGCGTGGCGAGTGCGCTGGAGGAATCCTGTCCGGATGAGCCCTGTCTGATCGGACGCTTGAATGGTGCCGATTTTGCTGTGTTGGCGCCAGACGTGGAAGTCGACGAACTTACGCGCAGAATTTATGCACGCGCGTGCTTGTCGATCAGCGATCCCAGCACGACATCGGAGCACGCCGTGCTGTTGGGTGCAGCGGTGTATCGGCACGATGACCCAATCTCCCAGGTGTTGTCGCGCGCCGACATGGCCTTGAACCGCGCAGAGCAGGAGGGGGGCAGTGCGGTTGAAGCAGGTGAACTTAATGTCGAGTGGAAGCCGGCAGCCAGCCTGGTGTCAGCCTGGGAAGTCCTGATCGAAACTGCCTTGAATCTGAAGCGGGTTCAGTTCGCGACCTATCCGGTTTTGAACGGGAAAAGTGAACTGATTCACTATGAGGCGCCGGCGCGCATGCAGATTATTCAAAGCTCGCTGTGGATGTCGGCACAGGAATTCATGCCGTGGTCCAGTCGTCTGGGACTGACCGAACGTATCGATGAGGCCGTGTTTGAGCATTCGCTGATCTGGCTGGAAGAAAACGATGGTCCTTTGTGTATCAACGTATCGCCACAATCCGTGTGCGACCCGATGCTGACGTCGCGGTATTACCAGGCACTCAAGCATCGTCCACATCTGGCGAAAAAACTCTGGATTGATATTCCAGAGTTCGTTGCCTATCGTCACGCCCGGGAATTCCGTGTGTTTTGTGAGGCACTTAAGTCGCTTGGCTGCAAGATTGGTCTGGAGCATGTGGGCAACCAGATTTGCCATATCGGGGAGCTCTATGATGTCGGTCTCGATTATCTGAAGATCGACAGCACAATCATCCGCGACATCGATCAGAGCCCCGGCAACCAGACCTTCCTGCGTGGTTTGTGCACGATTTCACACACCATGGGAATGATGGCCATTGCCGAAGGTGTGCTGAGCCAGCGCGAAGTCGGGTGTTTGCAGGAGCTTGGATTTGACGGCATGACAGGCCCGGCCATAGTGCTTGCCTGAAAGCGCTGATGCAGCCTTTATGTCTGCATCAGTATGTTGTGCCAGCATCAAGTGCGCGTTATATCGTCTCGTTGGCCCCGCCGAGCAGATCAAGCGCACCCAGGGACTGGCGCATTGAGCGACGCTCCATCAGCTTTTCCTGCGCCGGGAGCGGCAAGTCGGTGAAGCGGATCAAGTCGCGCGAAATCAGTAAATCGATCAAATCCTCCAGTACCCGCACCAGCCGCATGTCAGATTGCTGAAGCGTGCTCTGCTCCAGCCCCATTTTGTTGATGAATTCCAGCAGTTCGGGCGAACTGGATGGTAATTCAACAAAACCTTCGCCGGGCTCCAGGTTGACCGTGATGATCCGACCTTCCTGGTCGCGTTTCACATAAGGCATGTGTAGTTCCTGTTGTCTTTAAATTACAGATGATTAATCCGTTATGAGCTTGCCGCGGGTAAACAGATCCTGAATGATCGCATCCTGGCTGGTGAATGAGCCCACCAGATTCACCCCTTCAAGCACGATGATTTGGTCTGGTGCGGTCAGGCTGCTGCTGGACTTAACCGAGAGGGTCGTCGCGTTTGTTCCGGCGTTGTACGTGAAGTTCAGGTAGCTGGACAGGTTGCCAGCCAGATTTCCTGAATGCGCTTCACTTACCAGCAAGTCTCGTAAATCAAGTTTGTCGCTGCTTGTTGTGCTGTCGAAATCCTTGACTGTATCAATTGCCGGAGAAGTGATCGTGCCATTATCAGCCAGGCTCCATTTGAATGTGTCGGCCCCTAAACCACCATACAGCGTGTCGTGACCAGCACCGCCGTTAAGCGTGTCGTTGCCAGCATCACCGTACAGTGTGTCGTGGCCGGCACCGCCGTTAAGCGTGTCGTTGCCAGCATTGCCGCGCAGTTGGTCGGCACCGTCGCCGCCGTTCAGCGTGTCCATTAGGTCTGTGCCGATGAGAACGTCATCTCCAGCACCGGAATTGATAGTGACGCCGGTGGTGGGGATTTGAGTGACACTGGTGACCGTGGAGTAGGCAGAAGATCCACTGCCAGCAGTACCGTACACAAAGGTTTCCGATGTGCCGTCACTGTAGGTAACGGTGAAGGGAACCTGCGATGCAGCAAAGCTTGATCCAGTATCGTTTGATGATCCGCCACTCAGGTTGCTGGTGTCGATTCCGAACCTCAATTCATCTCCGGCCGTAAAGCTGTTTGTGGAAAAGCTGATCGTCAGATTGGGGCTTCCATCTGTCACGACAGCTGAAATATCGCCAGCAGTCAGACCTGTCAAGGTGCCCCGCGTGAACGGATAGGATCCATTCCCGCTTATATTGAATGCAGCATTGGTGTCTGTTCCGTCTTGCAGGTTGATGGTGATACTGGTAATTGATACACCGGCCGGGCCGCCGCTGAAACTGAAGCGATACTGATCGGCACTCACACCTGTCGCACCGGCAGTCACGGTGGCGACCAGTGTGGCCGGGGAAGAGGTTGGCCGCCCGATCATCAGATCCGGCCCATTCCCACCTGTCAGCGTACCGCTGTTGATGGTGATGGTCGTATCCAGATCAACAATCGTCACCGAGGAAGACTGCGTATCGCCATCGCGGTCACTGACTACATAATCGAATGATGTTCCACCAGAGCCACTGACCGCGCCATTCGGCGCGCTGTAGCGGTAGGCACCATCGTCCAGGTCAACCACCAGTGTGCCGTTGGATGTTGTGGTGATCGTCAGCTCTTTCGTCGTGGCATTGAAGCTTCCACGGTTGGTGCCAGAGACTGAGATGTTGCCGGTGGCGGCGTTATAGGTATACAGCGTGCCTTCGGATGCAATGGAGCGCACATAGCCACCATCGGCGCCGAACAGGTTGGCTGAGCCGATATTTCCACTGGCATGCAGGTTACCCGCCGCCGTATTGATGACGGTGCCAGCCAGCACGGCATCGAGTTGGGAAAAATTATTGACCAGCACGGCGTCTGTCTCGCGCATTCCCTGGCCGTCGTAGGCGATGGGGTCCAGCGGCGCTGCGTCCGTAATCCCGCTGCCAATGCCGATGGCAAATGATTTGATCTGGTTTGCAACCAGAAAGTTTTTCCACAAATCCTCTTCCGCGCCCTGGATTCCATTGTCCGGACTGGAAGTTTGGCTGGACCCATTTCCTACCAGTGAACCAGACAGCGTGGAGGTGGATCCATAGCCATAGGTTGGAACGCCATCCGAGAAGAAATAGGAAAGGCTTTGCACGCCAGTGCCGGTAAGTTTTCCGCTTGCGGTGCCAAACGCGGACATTGCTGCATTCAGCGCTGCATCGTAATTGGTTCCGCCGACAGCAGTCATCGCATCCAGGGCGGTTCTGGCGTTCGACACGGTCATCCATGTCGAGCCGACCTCGGCTGCACTGGTTGAGAACGTTACCAATCGCACCATGACATCGCCAAGCTGGTCATATGTATCCAGCAGTGTCTTGATCGAGGCAACCGCGCTCGCCAGGCGAGTGGTGCCGTTGACGCCATCGGCAGTGGTCATGCTGCCGGACACATCGAGTACGATCATCAGGTTGGTGTCCAGCGTCGCCAGCGTATCGGTTCTGGGGGCGAGCGTGGCAGGCGAATCATCCTCGACATTGATCGTCAGCGTTGCGAGCGCATTGGTGGTGATTGCCGTTCCTGAATTTGAGGTAGCGCTGATACCAAAGCTGATCGGCAGCGAGCCTTCCTGGTTGGCATCGCCAGTGTGATCCAGCGGGGCGTTCAGCGTGAACGTGTAGTTGCCGGAATTGTTGATGTTCAGTGTTGCCACCGTCACGCTACCTGCCATGCCGGTCAGGGTTTGTGTGCCAGCACCGCTCCAGGTGATTGCTACCCCGTTGGAGGTGTAGCTTGCCGATGGCGCCAGCAGTGTTACCGACGTGATGGGATCGCCCTCCGGATCCACGATCGATACGGTACCTGTTGCTACCGTGCTGTTGGTCGTATCGGGTGATCCCGTGGTGTCGGCTAGACCACCAGGCAGTCCCTCTTCGGAAACGTTTGCCGAAGTGGCGGCAATGATTGGAGCGTCATCTACTGCAATGACGGTAATAGTGGTTGTGGCGGTGTTGCTCGTATTTGCACCGTCCGTTACCGTGACTGTCACGTTGCGATCGGTTGTACTCGGGTTTTCACTGGTGCTGCTGAAAGTGATGGAGCGAATGGCCGTCTGGTAGATGGCCTGCGACGCCGAGCCTGACAACGTGACCGTGATCTGGCCCGGAGCCGCAGTGTTGACCACCGCAGTTATCCCTGCAGGCAAGGTGCCGACAGAGAGTACATCGCCAGCCTGCGCGTTGGTCAATCGGATTGTGGCGCCAGCCATATTGTTTCCATCAGCATCGCTGACGCTGATGTCTGTATCCGCGATCGATACCCCGAGCGCATTTTCTGTATAGCTGGTGCGGTAATTTGCACCGGTTGCCGTGCTGCTATTGTTGGTGTCCAGGTCGAGCACTGGCGTGGTGTCGTCGTTGGTAATCGTCGCGATGCCGTTGGCGGTTTCACCTGCGTTGGTAATGGGTGTGCCTGCCGTCCTGGTCGCTGTGAGCATAAACGTTTCGTTTGTCTCTTCCAGCAAGTCGTTAGTAATTGGCGTACGCACCAGCACACTTAACTGATTGACTGGAATGGTGACCGAAGATGCTGCCGTCCAGGTGGAACCCCCATTGATCGAGACCTCGATCCCTGGACCAAAATCGCTGCTGCTGGTTGCCGTACCGTTGCTCAGAGCCAGGCTCAGCGTAGTGGTTTGCGTAGAGAGGTTGGACAGACTAACCGTGAACTGGGCATAGCCGCCGTTCTCTGCCACCGTTGGGCTGGAAACCGAGAGTGTGGGCGTGTCGTTGTCTGTAATGGTACCGACGCCCAGATTGTCACTGATGGTGGCGTTGGTCGGCGTCACCAGATTGACGTTGAAAGTCTCGCTGGCTTCGTAGATCGTATCGTTGCTGATAGGCACCGTGATTGTCTGCGTCGTTGTACCAGGAGCGAAGGTCAGCGAGCCGGAGGCCGCGGTGTAATCGCTGCCTGCTGTGGCTGATCCGTTGCTGGTGTTGTAGCCGACCGTCACCGTCTGGCCACTTGCTGCAGACAGGGTCACTGTAAAGGTGGCGGTACCTGCTGCTTCGTTGACCGTCACATCATTGATCGACAGGCTTGGCGTTGGATCATCGTCGGTGATCGTGCCTGTACCGGTCACGCCGCCGATGGTCAGCGGCACCGTCTCGTTGATTTCGTCCAGCGTGTCCTGCACGGTTGGCAGTGTGACTGTGAAGGTGGTCACACCGGCCGGAACGGTCAGCGTGCTTCCCACCAACGTCACGCCGTTGCTGAAAACAGGTGTGCCGTAGTCGGTGGCAGCCGCGCTACCGCCGCCCAGCGTATAGGCAAATGTCGTTGCTGTACTTGAACCGTTGGTGAGGCTGACCGTATACACCAGGCTGCTGCCCTCACCGATGGTCGGGCTGCTGATAGTGCTGATTGTCGGAACGGGATCGTTATCGGTGATGGTACCGAGTCCGGTGAGATCGTTGCCGCTGGTAGCGACGTTGGCCGACAGGCCGGACAGCGTCACATTGAAGGTTTCGTTGCCTTCCTTGATGAAGTCATCGTTGATGGCCACGGTGAAGGTTGCCGTGTCCTGTCCGATGGCGATTGATCCCGAGCCGCTGGTGGCGGTGTAGTCGGCGCCGGCGGTGGCATTGCCTGGATTGGTGCCGTTGCTGGTGGCGTAGCTGAAGCTGACCGGAGCGGTGGTGGCATGCGACAGGGAGACCGTGAAGGTCATGGTGCCGGCATCCTCGTTGACCGTCACATCGTTGACCGAAATTGTTGGAGGCACATCGTTGTCGCTGATCGTTGTCGTCACTGACGAGACGAGTCCTGCGGTGCCGGACGTGAAATCGATCGCCTCGAACTCGCCGGTGTCGGCAACCGAGCTGATTGACGCCACAAACGTCTCGTTCTCAAAATCTGCATCCTCGTTGGTCGCCACCGTCAGGGTGGCGGAGGAGGCGCCGGCGGCGATCGTCACCGTCTGCGGGGTGGCGACATAGTCGCCGGCTTCGGCCGTTCCGTTGGCGAAGACCAGCGTCACATTGGTAGCGTTGGAGACCGTCACCGGGGAGCCTGCGGCGTTGACCAGGGTGACCGTGTAGTTTGAGGTCGTCGCGCCTTCGGCGACCGTAGCCGGACCGGACAGGACCGCATAGACCGTATCGGCGGCGCCGATTGATTCAGTTGGCGTAGTGCTGCCGGCATCGGTGATGGTACCGAGTCCGGTGAGATCGTTGCCGCTGGTAGCGACGTTGGCCGACAGGCCGGACAGCGTCACATTGAAGGTTTCGTTGCCTTCCTTGATGAAGTCATCGTTGATGGCCACGGTGAAGGTTGCCGTGTCCTGTCCGATGGCGATTGATCCCGAGCCGCTGGTGGCGGTGTAGTCGGCGCCGGCGGTGGCATTGCCTGGATTGGTGCCGTTGCTGGTGGCGTAGCTGAAGCTGACCGGAGCGGTGGTGGCATGCGACAGGGAGACCGTGAAGGTCATGGTGCCGGCATCCTCGTTGACCGTCACATTGTTGACCGAAATTGTTGGAGGCACATCGTTGTCGCTGATCGTTGTCGTCACTGACGAGACGAGTCCTGCGGTGCCGGACGTGAAATCGATCGCCTCGAACTCGCCGGTGTCGGCAACCGAGCTGATTGACGCCACAAACGTCTCGTTCTCAAAATCTGCATCCTCGTTGGTCGCCACCGTCAGGGTGGCGGAGGAGGCGCCGGCGGTGATCGTCACCGTCTGCGGGGTGGCGACATAGTCGCCGGCTTCGGCCGTTCCGTTGGCGAAGACCAGCGTCACATTGGTAGCGTTGGAGACCGTCACCGGGGAGCCGGCGGCGTTGACCAGGGTGACCGTGTAGTTTGAGGTCGTCGCGCCTTCGGCGACCGTAGCCGGACCGGACAGGACCGCATAGACCGTATCGGCGGCGGCGATTGATTCAGTTGGCGTAGAGCTGCCGGCATCGGTGATGGTACCGAGTCCGGTGAGATCGTTGCCGCTGGTAGCGAGGTTGGCCGACAGGCCGGACAGCGTCACATTGAAGGTTTCGTTGCCTTCCTTGATGAAGTCATCGTTGATGGCCACGGTGAAGGTTGCCGTGTCCTGTCCGATGGCGATTGATCCCGAGCCGCTGGTGGCGGTGTAGTCGGCGCCGGCGGTGGCATTGCCTGGATTGGTGCCGTTGCTGGTGGCGTAGCTGAAGCTGACCGGTGCGGTGGTGGCATGCGACAGGGAGACCGTGAAGGTCATGGTGCCGGCATCCTCGTTGACCGTCACATTGTTGATGCTGATGGTCGGAGGCGGTGTGACGGTAGTGGAACCGGTAACTGAATCCGATTCAGGGATGTTGGGTACTACATCAGGCACCCTGGTTCCGAATTGAAATTCAAGTGGTGTGACATCTTCGACGATGCGCAACAGGCGTACAAAGTCATTGCCCGAGTTGTTGCCGCCACCGTCAAAACCCGCAGCGGTCGGGTCGAGCAGGTCGTCGATATTCTCGCCACGCTCCAGAGCCTGGATGATGCGGTCGGCTTCACCTGCCGGCAGGGACGCTTCAGCCACATCAGGGCGGGTAGTTTGGGAGGTTTCGGCACTGAACTGGAAGGTTTCGTTGGGCAGAAGGGTCAGGAGGTGCCCATCCAGGAAAGCCAGTTGAACTTGCCCACCAGGCATGGTGACGATGGTGTCGCCTTCCAGCAGTACGTCGCCAGGGTTGAGCGGCCGCATTTGTCCGGATGGGTCGCGGGCAAATGCCTGACCTTCTACCGCGATAACGGTGGCGACTGCCTGGGGGGTGGAAACGCTGGTGTCCATGGTGCGGGCCTTATTTAAGTGATACAGGAAACCCATTTGGGCTCATCTGTAAGATTTAACGGCCGAATCGCCGGTTTCCGTATTGGACCGAAGTACAGTCAGGCAGAAATTTTCTGGGGTGGTTGTGTCGAATCTTCGACACCATTGACGAGCAAGGCGAGTTGCATGCGGTCGCGTACGCCGAGTTTTTCGAAGGAGGCCGTCAAGTGGGCTTTGACCGTGCGCTCGGTGATACCCATTACGCGTGCGATTTCCTTGTTGGTGGAGCCACGTGCCACCGCTTCGGCAACCTGGCGTTCGCGCATGCTGAGTTGGGCAAGTTTGGGTACGGCAGATCCATTGTCGAGTGTGGCCAGGCCCAGCATCAAGCGGCGCATGAGCTGCGGCCCGACCCACAGACCGCCGTGTTCGACGACACTGGCGACCTGGTGTAGCACTTCCGGCAGGGTCAGTGCGCTGCAATAGCCAGCTGCACCGGCTGCCAGTGCAGTTGCGCCTTGTTCATCCTCGGGTACATTAGAAAGCACCACGATAGGGGTGTTTTTTGCAGCGGCGCGCACGCTGCCAATCCAGCTGGACAGCGGTCGCGCCTCTGTTGTGACGTGCAGCCAGACGATGGCAGCTTCTTGCAGAAGCGTGGTTGGTACGTTGTCCACATCCTGGCCCAGTACGATCTGTGCATCCGGAAACGCCTGCAGCCAGCGGGGGATCGGCTGTGGCCGTGCAGTGATGAAAACGTGGCGCTTCATATGGCTAGCGCTCGGTAAAGGCGTGAGATTTGGCGCGGGTAACCGGCTTGAGCAAATAAGCCATAACCGTTTTCTTGCCGGTCAGCACATCCACCTCGGCCACCATGCCGGGAATGATCGGCATCGATTTCCCCAGGGAGGATTTCAGCGTTCTCACGCGCACCAGATAAAAGGCATTGCCGTCTTCATCGGTGACGGTATCGGCAGCAATCTGGTCAATGACTGCTTCCAGTCCCCCGTAAATCGCAAAATCATAGGCTGTGAAACGGACCGTGGCTTTAAGCCCGGGCCGCAGGAAACCGATGTCCTTGGGCAGGATGCGGGCCTCCAGCAGCAGCGCGTCGTCTGAAGGCACAATTTCCGCAATTTCCTTGCCGGGTTGTAGCACACCGCCCACGGTGGTGACCAGCAGGCGATTGACGGTACCCTTTACCGGTGACTTGATATTGGCGTGCTGGACCCGGTCGCTCAGCGCGGTACTGCCTTCGGACAGGCTGTTCAGCTTGGCAGTGGTTTCTGCCATTTCATTGCGCATTTCATTGCGGAAGGTGATTTCCTGCTCCTGAACCTTGCGCGTGGCTTCCAGGATGGCAGATTGCAAGCGCACCGTTTGCGCAGCAGCCTGATCGCGTTCGCCCCGATAGCGGCCCACATCACGCTCCAGGCGCAATAGTTCGACATCCGATACTGCGCCGGATGCCGCGAGCGGCTTGGTCATTGCCAGCTCTCGGGCGGTGAGTTCGTAACCCTGGGCAGCCTGTTCGCGGCGCGAGCGCATTTCGACCAGTTCCTGATTCCGCTGTGCCAGTTGCTGACGTGCAATGCCGACCTGGGCTTCCAGTTCGCGCCGCCGGGCGTTATACATATTGCGTTCTTCTTCAACCAGTTGCGGGTCTTCCTTGACGACCTCGGGAGGCAACTGAAAAGGGGCGTCTTCAGCCAGTGCACGCAGGCGTGCGGCCTTGGCCAGCAGGGCAAGATACTGCACGCGGTTTTCACGCAACGAGGACACAAAGCGGGTTTTATCAATCAGGAACAAGGATTGCCCTGCCTCTACGGATTGGCCTTCGCGCACCAGAATTTCGGCCACCACGCCGCCATCGACCGCCTGCACGATTTGCACCTGGCTGGTTGGGATGACTTTGCCCGAGCCGCGTGTGACCTCGTCCACCGTGGCAAACGAGGCCCACAGCACAAAGACAAGCAGAATGACGCCAATCGAGCGCAACAGATAGCGTGCGCGCAAGGGCTCCTGGTCGATCTGTGCCCAGTCGGCATCGGTGGCCCAGTTGGGTGCTTCATCCGGGCGGGGCGGGATCCATCTGGAAAAGACGCGGTCAAGTACGGGCCGGGTGTGCTTCGACCAGCTGGTAGAGCTTTCGGCAAAGCGTGAAATAAAGGAGAAGAATTCAGCTTTCATGCTGCTTTTCCGATCCGTCCCTGACGCAGCGCCTCGACCACTTGCGCCTTGGGACCATCGGCCACGATCTTGCCGGAGTCGATCACGATGATGCGTTCCACCAGATCGAGCAGCGAGGTGCGATGGGTGACCACAATCAATGTTTTGCCGATGGCAAACGTGCCCAGGCGCTGCTTGATTTCCTCTTCGCTGGAATGGTCCATCGAGCCGGTGGGCTCGTCCATCAGCAAAATGGGTGGGTCGTTGATGGTGGCGCGGGCAATCGCCACGGCCTGCCGCTGGCCGCCGGAAAGCGATTCGCCGCGCTCGCCCACCGACATGTCGAATCCCTTGGGATGGCTGTTGACGAATTCGATGATGCCGCCCACCTGTGCGGCGCGCAGCACCGCCGCATCATCGGCCATGGGCGATGCAATTGTCAGGTTGTCGCGCAGGCTGCCATAGAACAGGGTCACGTCTTGCGGCACATAGCCGATGTTGCGGCGCAGCTCGGCTGGATCGAGCTGACGAAGGTCGATGCCATCGACCAGAACCGCGCCGGAGGTGGGACGATACAGGCCCAAAATCAGCTTTTCCAGCGTGGTTTTGCCCGAACCCACGCGTCCGAGGATGGCAATGTGCTCGCCGGCACGGATTTTCAGCGAAATATTGCGCAGGGCAGCCATGCCCTGCTCGGGGTAGCTGAAATCGACATCCTTGAATTCGATGTCGCCGGTGAAGTGCTGGCGTGTCACAAAACTCGAATCCTCGGGTCGTTCAACCGGCTGCTCCAGAATGCCATCCAGTGATTTCAGGGCGGTGGCGGCATTGTGATACTGCGTGAGCAGGCCGGCCACCTGGCTGATCGGTGCCATCGCCCGCGACGCCAGCATGGTGCAGGCAATCAGACCGCCGAGGGTCAGGTTGCCGTCGGAGATCATATAGACGCCCACGACGACCACGACGATGTTCATGAACTGCTGGACCCACATTGCGACGTTGATCGTGGATGACGACAAAAGCCGCAGTTGTGCACTCACGCGTGACAGGAAGTTCGCACTTGATTCCCATTTGCGCTGCATCACGCCTTCGGCGCCCAGTGCCTTGATGGCTTCCAGTCCCACCAGGCTTTCAATCAGCGTGGCATTGCGCATGGCACTTGCGCGGTAAGTGGTCTCCGACAATTCGTGCATTTTGCTGTGGACCGTCAGCGCGTAGGCAATCAACAGCAGCATGCCAAACAGAATCGGCAGGATGATTGGCCAGGCTATCCAGCCGATCACCACCAGGAAAATCAGCGCAAACGGCACATCGATAAAGGCGGTGACCGTGGCCGAAGTGATGAAATCCCGGACGGTTTCAAACGAGCGCAGATTGGCGGCGAACGAGCCGGCTGATACCGGGCGGTTTTCCATCCGCAGGCCCAGCACGCGTTCCATGATGTAGGCAGACAACCGGACATCGACGCGACTTCCCGCCAGATCGAGAAAATAGCCACGCATGGTGCGCAGAACCAGATCTGCCACCAGCACCAGTGCTACACCGATAGCCAGCATCCATAGTGTTTCGATCGCATGGTTGGGTACCACGCGGTCATACACGTTCATGGTGAACAGGGGCAGGGCAATGGCAAACAGATTGATCATGAATGCCGCCAGCAGCACGTCGCGATACAACCGCGTGTTGTCGGCCAGCGTTCCCCAGAACCAGTGCCGGTGCTGGACGCGGCCCACTTCAGGGGTGCGTGCATCAAAGCGGAATTCGGGGCGTGCCAGAATGGTGTGACCGGCGTAGCGCGCGGCCAGTTCATCGCGCGGTAGCGTGGCTTCCGCCTGGTCCAGTTCGGGGAAGATCACCCGAGCGGTCCGGCCTTCATCTTGCCAACCCAGCAGTACGCAGGCTTCTTCACCTTCGAGCAGCAGCACGGCAGGGAACAGGGCCGGGTTCAATTCGTCCAGCGGTTTGCGCACGACATTGCTGGTGAGCCCGGCGCGCTTGGCTGCGCGCTTGAAGAGTGACGGGGTGAGACGGTTGTTGATCAGTGGCAATCCATCGATTGCAGCCTGGCTGCTCAAGGTGCCGCCATGTGCACGGACCACCACGAGCAGGCACTCGAGCAGGGTGTCAGGCCCGGCAGGAACAGCCGGGGCAGGGCTTTGAACGCTATCGGGAGGGGATGTGTCCGATGCGTTCTGAAGCAGTGTTTCTGTATTCAAGATAGCTCTACGGCAGGCACGGCTCGCAGCCTAGAAAAGATTAATTCGATAGCCGTATTAACGGTTTTAAGCCTGGCTTCTTTAACTGGCGCACTTTGCGGGCAAGTTAAAGAAAATGAATGTTAGTGGATTCTGGCCGGGATGGTTGGGGTAGGCCGGATGTTTCACAGTGTTTTTCAATTGTGGGCATGAACGTGTCCATGTGCAACGAGCAGTCTGTGGATTCCGGGCGGGGCGTACAGGCGATGCGGCTTACCGTATTCCGGCATTCGTTCCTGGCTTGATCCGGTCGTAAACAAGGCGAATTGAAACCGGTTGTCTTTCCGCAAGCCTGGCTGCCGCAGAAATCAGGAGTTGGCCTGTTTCGGTGTCGATCTGGTAACGCTGGGTTAGCCGGGTGCCCCCGCCCATTGTGGTCTCGACCACCAATGTGCCATCCTCCCAGCCGGCAACCGTCACTCGTTGCTGCGCGCCGCTGCTGACAGACACGCTGGCGCCGCGAAAGTCGGTGAAAATCTGCCGACGTTGATCATTCTCGTCGGCGATAAGCAGCATCGGATCCTCATGGATGATGTCGAGCCTTTCCGGTGTGGCTGTCAGTTCAGGCATCTTCCCGGGTGGCATCTCGCTACGCCCACCCATTCCACCCGCTGCCCCGTGCCCCTGGCAGCCCCCGCTTTTTCCGCCACTACGCCCATGTCCGCCAGAACCGCCGCCCATTCCGCGCCCACCGCCCCTGGCCTGCTGCATCGCCTTCATGGCTTCCTCGAGCTTTTCCTGCGGATCATCGCTGGCTTTGGCATTGAGCACCCAATGTCCGGAAAAATCCGGTCTGGACTGTGGGTCAGTGCCCTGTATTAGCGAGGCTGGGGATCCGTTAGGCAAAGAGTCCGAGGCAAGGGGGACTGCCTGGGCTGGCACAGAATCGGTTACCTGAGCCGCTGCCACATTGGCGCTGCTGCCCAGTGCCAGTCCGATCCAGAATGCGGTGCTGAAGTGCCCGTCAAGCTTCATCGCACGCCGCCTGCTGCAAACATCAGACAGGCCGAGGTGACGATCCTGGGAATAGGGTTGTGGCGATGCGAGGTTTTCATTTCAGTGCAGTCTTTTGGGGAAACTGCGGCAGGTTGAGGTTGATGGGCATACCCGCCTGCCACGGATTGTCAGGTTTATTGCGTGGTGACCACGCCATCTGCAGGCGCCATCTGCTGAGTCTGGCGATTTTCCTGGCGCATGGAACGACGCTGGGCCATGTCTTGTTGCATGTCCGGCGTGGCGTTCTGCGACATGTCGCGTGTCCGGGTACGCTCGCGCGTCATTTCACCGGAACCCTGGGCATTTTGCTGATGGCTCATGCCTTGATTGCCGGACTGGCCTTTGCTCTGGCCCATCTGCCCCGATCCCTGTCCCCCCATTTGTCCGCCTCCCTGGCCACCCCCTTGACCACGCGCCTGGGCATCGAGCGTCGCGCCCAAGGCAATAATGGCGGCGAAAATTGCAAGGGTGGATTTTGATTGGGTCATGATGTTGTTCCTTTAATACGTGAATGGATAAATGGCGATTACCACCAAGGCTTCGATTCCACTGGCAGCGGATGAAGTATCCAGTCCCGACGTTTCCTGTTGTTGCCACGGCTGCTACAGCTTGTGACAGCTTGTTTCATGACCGTCACCCAAGGCATCGCTGTCGGCAGGATGCTGGTGGGATATGTCCTGAATTTGGTCAAACGGCTGTGTGGCTCGGTAGGTCCGCCGGAGAATCCGGCTTGTCGCGGCAAAAAAAGGGCCAGCCTGAGCTGACCCCTTGAACAGGCGATAGGGCGAGCAGTCAGCGCCTTCGCGCTTTCCAGCTGACCGCGCACGTCTTCCGCACGTATTCAAGGGCGCGTTCCATGTGCGTGTCAGGCCAATTGGGGTCGCTATCATTCAACTGCTCTTCAGCCTCGCGTTTCAGGTCATTTGTCCAGGCTTTTTGTAGATCCTCCCGAATCGCTTCAGGAGCATGGTCGTCGATAAACTGGATGACGGCTTGAGAGTCGAAGCCCTTGGTCCGGAAATGCTGGATGACCGCTTTGGCCTCGCGCAAGAGCATGGAGGCCTTGGGGGGAAGACCTGTTGCAACGAGAAAGAGTATCGTGGCGACGACTGCCGGGTCATCTGCTTCGCCTTTCGTCACGCGATCCCATTCCCTGGCGACCAGACGGTCATATTCCCTGACATCGTCGTCCAGACTTTCGTTGACGAAATACATGACGCCGGAATCGCCGTACAGCAATTTGTCCGCCGTGTTGGATGGCGCCCGAATCCGGGGCAGGTCCGCCACGATGAAATGTTCCATCGCACGCCGTGCCAAGCGCTGGAACTCGGTTGGCGCTTCCTTGAGCATGCTTCTCAAGCGGACATCGTTGAACTTCGCTTTCGTGTTTTTGGCTGCCTTGACCAGCCGGACAAAGTCCGAGCGGGTCGGAATTTTCAGTTCGGTCGGATCAGCAAAAAAGACCAGCATGGCGCTTCGGATCAGCGAGTCCGCATCGTCGATGTCGTTGCGCGATGCCCCCATGTTCCTGGCCAGCCAGAATGCGAAGTCAATCGTGTTCTGGTTGTCGAGACGCTCGGCAAGCTCTGTGCGGTATTCAGCCAACAAAGCGGTATCTGACGCTGTCTTCTCGTCGAGATAGGCGCGCTGGTTTTCCGCTGAAACCGGATTGCCAAAAATCAGCGTACTGTCCGGCATCGCATGAAGTCGTTTGATCATGTCTGAGCCGGCCTTGGAGTGCGACAGCAAGGTCTGGTCCCGCAAGGCTGTAGCCGCAACCTGAATGTCGCCACCCGACAGGTCCTCGAGGTGCAGACTGACCAGGTTCACCATGCGGCGCAGCGCGAGTTCGAGTTCCGGCCGCAAATAGGCTGTGCCAAAAAAGTTGGCGATCTGGACAATACCCTTTGAAAACTCCTCCTGCAGGCTTTGCAGTCGATCAGGCGTGATGATTCCCTGCGTGACGCCCGCTTGCAGTGCCTTGTCAAAAAAAGGTCGATTGTCGACCGTGGCAAGTGAAGTCAGCGTGGTTGTCATGCATCCCGCCCTTAAATGGCAGACTCTTCTTCTTCGTCGGTTGCGGACGCTTCGGTCCCCGTGGGCAAGGGAATCGAGGCCGCATCCGCCATTTCCAGCATGGATTGAGCACGGTCGCGGAGCGTGATCATCATGTCCCCGAACGTATCGGGCAATTCGTATTGGAGTATCCACGCGGTTTCCATCCAGTCGCCATCAGCGACTTCCGAGCGGGAAAAGAGGGGACGTGAGTTTTCGATGGAGTTGCCGAAAGCCAGGCCGTGATCGATCTCCTCGATTTTTTCCATGAGCCAGGTATTGTGGGTTTTGGCATCGGAATCTGGGTCAAGTTGTGGAACAAAGCTCCCAGTCGAGGCGAAACTGAACACCTCGTCGTAATGATCGGCAAAATAGTCGGCCAGCGTCTCGCTGCCACCTTCTATGTCGCCGATGGCTTCAAGGTACTCGTGCACGGTATCGGCATCACGGTGTATGACCGCATTAATCATGGCGCGAAGCCGCTCGCTCGTCCTGTCGCCGTATTTTCTTTCCAGGATGATCGAGCGGGCAAACTGTGCAGGCGTGACCAGCATGTTCACGATCGATTCCTTGGAGGAATCGAATTCGCGCATGACCGCAAGCAGATCCTTGGGCTGCAACTCGTCCAGGATGCTCACCAATGCGTGATCGCCATGCTGATCGGCAATGGCGACCAGTGCGTTCTCGGCACCGGCGATATCGCCCGCAAGAATCAACTGTGAAGATTTCAAAACAACCGGATGCATGCCATGTCCTTCTTTATGAATAGTTGTGCCTGGATGAATAGTCGTGCCTAGCGATCCAGCGGATCAAATCCCTGCTCGGCGAGCCAGTCTGCGCCTGCCTCATTCAAATCGCCCATTCCATCGTCATCGTTTTCTTCCGCTTCGTCGTTCTGATCTTTGTCCGTCTCGGGTTCGGGCGCGGGTGCTGAGAATGTATCCTTGCTGCGCAGGAACTCCAGCGCAGCAGTGGTAACGAGAAAGACGTCGCCTCCCTGAACTTTCAGCGAAGCTTCGATTAGCGGCTTTGCCCATTCGGTCACCGTCAGTTCGCTTTCCAGTACGGCCCATTCAGGGAAACCGGTATCGCCCGGTTCGCTCAGCACGATCCGCTGCATGGCCCCAAGAGACTTGAAGCCAAAGGCCCCGTAGAACACAACGGAGACCATTTCCGGGCTGAATTCGATCATCGGCAGGATGGCATCCATCTCACGCCGCTTCTCGCTCAAGCGCTTTTGCAGCACCGACTTGCCTTCAGAATCCGTTACCAGATCATCGATCTCTGCAGTGTAGTTCTGGAAGACATCCGAAAAATAACGCGACTTTTTCACCTCAACACGTCCTCAATGTACTTGCCCGAGATTTCCCGTGCGACAAGCAAAGGGTCTTCGATCAGACTGCGTTGCCGGTAATCGTCGTAAGCCTTGCGGCGCTCTACGTCGGCAAGTACTTCATACGCCTCCTGGACTTCCCGGAAACGGATGGGTGCATCCGCTGATTGGTTCTTGTCGGGATGGTAGAGCGCGGCTTTTTTTCGGTACGCGGCCTTGATCAAATCCGCTGTTGCACTGGGCGAGATGCCCAGTTTTTCATAGTGATCCTGCATACCATCCTGCTTTCAAGCAATTATTGGTTTCGTATTAATTTGGTCAACGGGCGGTGCCCCGCAAACAGCACCGAGGGCCACGGTGGCCTGATTTGCCAACCGTGTAGTGTAAGTCTATTGGCAGAATAATAGAAAGCGGTCAGCTATCGGACAGGGCTACTTTTGCAATAGCCATTGCTATCCGGCGTCCGTACAACCCTCCTCCTTTTCGTAATGGAATGTGCGTTAGCGAACGGACCACCGCGCCTGAATCGGGTCTACTTGGACTTTGACGCCGTTACAGGAAAATCCCCGTGCCTCTGATCAATCTGGTAGTCGTTTTAATTGTGGTTGGCGTGCTGCTTTGGCTCGTCAATACCTACATCCCCATGGATCGAAAGATCAAGAACATCCTGAATATCGTCGTCGTCATTGTTGTCGTGATATGGCTGCTGCAGGTTTTCGGTCTGATTGGATCGCTGAACGCAATACATATCGGCCGATGATGGAACCCGGCGATAACAGACTGCGCGCGGACCAGGTCATCACAAACCTGTTCCCGGGAACGGACGTCAGCCCTCGTCCCAATGGGCTTGTCGAGCAGGCTGCCTACGCAACCCATGCGATTCTTTTTCTTGCTACGACACGGGTTTATCTGGCCCTTCAAAATACCGGGTCCAGACACCGGTATCCCAGCGGCATAATTTTCACCAGGCCATCAGCCTGAAGACGCCGTCCTGTCCCGTTATTTAAACAAGGAGAAAAACATGTGGTCGGATGATGTGCAGGATATGGGATATCAAAACCAGGCGATGGAAGAAAGACCCGAAGCCGAAGCGACGTTTGTTTCCGAAGCGCATGCAATTGAAGGTCATGACGATGAGGCATTCGTTGAGGACATCACGCAACGCTACTTCGAAGACATCGGCCGTCTGCGGATACTGAGTGCCGAAGAGGAACAGGACTACGCCCGCCGCATGAAGAACGGGGATCCCGAGTCTCGGGAGATCCTGATCACGCACAACCTCCGGCTGGTTGTGTATATCGCCAAACGCTATCTGGGTCGCGGATTGCCTCTGCTTGACCTCGTCGAGGAAGGCAATCTGGGGCTGATGCATGCTCTGGAGAAATTTGACCCCGATCGCGGCTTCCGGCTGTCCACCTACGCCACATGGTGGATACGCCAGTCGGTCGATCGGGCGCTGATGAATTATTCACGCACCATTCGTCTGCCCGTGCACGTGGCCAAGGAACTCAATAGCTGTCTGCGCGCGAAGCGGACACTGGAAAAGCAGGGAATGCTGGATGTGGGAGCGGAGGCGATTGCCAGTCTCACGGGAAAGTCCGTGGAAAGGGTGCGTGATGTCATGTGGTTGAACACTCCACTCCTTCCACTGGATGCGCCGCTGGGTATCGATCCCCGCCTGCAATTGGGCGATGTCATCGCCGACGAGGGTTGCATTCCTCCCGATGAGCGTCTGCACAGAAGTGAACTTGAAAACCATGTGGCGGAATGGCTGTCCAAATTATCGGATAAGCAGCGCTGGTTGGTGGAGCGGCGTTTTGGATTGAACAACCATGAAACAACTACGCTGAAAGAACTGTCCCAGGATCTTGAGGTTTCCCGTGAGCGTGTTCGGCAGATGCTGCTTGAAGCGCAGGCGAAACTGGCCATCTGGCTGCAGGCAAAGGGCGTGCAAAAGAAAGACTGGCTGTTTTAAGACATGCGGGGTTTGATCCGCTTTTACCCAGGAAAACATCAATGAGTCGAGTGCTAATTGCCCTGCATGGCCATCTGTTCAGACGGTCTGCGTTGAATGCCGCCTTCAATTACTGCCGTGACATGAAATTCAAGGTCAGTGTCCTGTTGGTGGATAGCGAAGACGAGCCGCATCCTTTGCTGATGGACTTTTTGACCCGCCTGAAGCAGGCCGGACTGAATGGCAGTCTGTATCGACAGACCGGTCCGCTTGGCCAGGCCGTACTGCGACATACGAATCGCTTCAAGGACATCAGCCTGATCCTGGTGGACAACATGAAACATTGGGGTGCCGGCGTGTCACTGAGCACGCTGTCGCAACCAGTGGGCTTGCTCAGCGCAGTCTCATCGTGAATGCAGCGGCAGGCTGCGCGAACGCTTAAACCAACCGATACGAGGTGACACAAAAACAGGATGCAGGCAGTACCAATGAATCATGGGCTTGTAGCGATCTGGCTGAAGACCATCCATTTGCTTTAACCCGCACGAATGACCGCTCCTGGCCCATGATTCAATCGACCGTTGCCACGGCCCATACCGAAAATTCGGCAAACCGCTTTTGACCGACGCCCGTTGCGACTTTTTCAAGGAATAGAGCCCAAGCCCAATCAGGCTCGAACAGGCTGGTGGACGACCAGTCGATGTCCTGTACGTCGGTGAAGCGATGCCCAGACGGCAAGGCTGGGCTGTGGGCGGCGCAATCCACCAGCGCCTCCAGCTCATTGAGGGTAGGCGGCCGCCAGGTCCTTCCTGCGGCGCCGGCCTGATTAAGCCTGGCCGCCGCTGCCAATGCCTCGTGCCAGACCACTGGTTGCAGTGTGAGGTTCGCGCTGCGCTGCCAGAGCAGGCTGGTGAGATGCTCCAGTACCCCAGTGGCAAGTATTTCGAAGCGGGGTTCAGGCCACAGGGCGCCGTAACGGAATTCGCCGTCCTGACCGGCATGAAGGATTGATCCTTGCCGCCGTAAAACATGCGTGCGCCATCGAGTGCCACATACCAGGCGTGTGCCGGGCTAATGGCCGCTGCCCTCGAAGTCCAGTACCAGCCATTGAACACCTCTGAAGGTGTCCGGATTGTGCGCATGCGTCGAGCAACCAAACCGGTTGGTATGGATGCGATCACTACACTTTAGACCTCCTGGCTGCCGCGCAGGTGATGCGGGTCTATAGTTAACGGGCAATACACGTTTATCCGCTTTACGTACGCCATCGCACATACAACACTCTGCGTGCAGGGGACATTCCACCGTGATTGAAAGCGCCTGACCCGGATATGAGTTGTAAGCGGAATGATGACACTGACGTATTTATTAGCACCGGGATGCCGGTCCATATTAGTAATCTTCTCAATTGATAAGTGTTTTTCAAACAAAATGAAAACAAGTCCATTTGCGGGAAGGACCGCCCAGCCAGACATTCCGGTCAATGTATCCAAACTCATCACGGCCAACTCACTTACAGCCGCGGCCGTGTTGCCGGACTGTTACTCGTCATCGCCATCGCTGCCGGCTATGGTGCAATCGGCGACCAGCTCTGGTTTGGGGCGACCCACATCGGTCCATGGCAATTCCATCCGCTCGTGTTGATGTTCCCGGTTTCCGGCTCGCTGATGATCAGCCGGATACTGCACATGCCGAAACGCTGAGTTTTATTCAGTGTCGATTCACTCACACCGGCAACCCGGCCGGATTCTCATCAGTTGCACGACGCAAGCTGCAGGCTTGCATCTCATCGCCGATGAGCGCGTGCCGATCATTGGAGCACACCCATGACGATCTCAACACAACTCGACCAGCAGTGCATCAACACCCTGCGTTTTCTGTCAGTGGACATGGTGCAGAAGGCCAATAGCGGACATCCGGGCCTGCCACTCGGCGCCGCAGCCATGGCCTACGCACTTTGGACACGCTGGCTCAGGCACAACCCGCGCAACCCGCACTGGTTCAACCGCGATCGCTTCGTGCTCTCGGCCGGACACGGTTCGGCGCTGCTCTACAGTCTGTTACACCTGACCGGATATGACCTCGCGCTGGACGACATCAGGCAGTTCCGTCAATGGGGCAGCAAGACGCCCGGGCATCCCGAGCGCGGACACACGCCTGGGGTGGAAACCACCACCGGGCCGCTGGGGCAGGGCTTCGGCAATGCGGTTGGCATGGCGATCGCCGAGGCGCAACTCGCGGCTCGCTACAACCGGCCCGGTCACGCGCTGATCGACCACCATACCTATGTCCTCGTCGGTGATGGTGACCTGATGGAGGGCGTGGCCTCCGAAGCCGCCTCGCTGGCCGGCCATCTCAAGCTCGGCAAGCTCACCTGCCTTTACGATGACAACAGCGTCACCCTGGCCGCAGGCACCGACATCACCTTTACCGAGAATCGCGCACTGCGCTTCGAGGCCTATGGCTGGCACACCTTATCGGTGGCGGACGGCAACGATGTGGCCGCGATAGACGCCGCGCTGGCCGCCGCACGCGCAGAAACCGCACGGCCGTCGCTGATCCTGCTGCGCACCCATATCGGTTTCGGCTCGCCCGAGCAGGACAGTTTCAAGGCGCACGGCTCGCCGCTCGGCGTGGACGACGTGCGCAAGACCAAGCAGACACTGGGCTGGCCGACCGAGCCGGACTTCCTGATACCGGACGAAGCGCTGGCGCATTTCCGCGAAGCGGTGGAGCGAGGTATGCAGGACGAGGCTGCGTGGAACGAGGCGCTGAGCGCCTACGAGAAGGCATTTCCGGATATGGAGGATACGCTTCGGTATCGTTTGCGCGAAGAGCTTCCATCAGGCTGGGATGCAGACATCCCGGTATTTGAACCCGATGCCAAGGGCCTCGCCACGCGCGATGCCTCCGGCAAGGTGATGAATGCCATCGCGCCCAAACTGCCGGCACTGACCGGCGGCTCGGCCGACCTCGACACGTCGACGAAAACGGCCTTGAATGGCTTCGGCGACTTCAATCCACCGCTGCTGAAAAATGCAGACGAACAAGGATCCGACAGCGCTGGCTGGAGCCATGCCGGACGTAACCTGCATTTCGGCGTGCGCGAACACGCGATGGGTGCCATCGTCAACGGCCTCGCCGTGCACGGCGGGTTTATTCCGTATGGCTCGACCTTCCTGGTCTTCTCCGACTACATGCGCCCGGCCATCCGGCTGGCGGCACTGATGGGGCTGCACGTCGTGCACGTGTTCACGCACGACAGCATCGCCGTCGGCGAGGATGGCCCCACGCACCAGCCAGTGGAGCAACTGGCGAGCCTGCGCGCGATTCCGAACCTCATCGTGATTCGCCCCGGCGACGCCAACGAAACCGCGGTCGCCTGGCGTGTCGCACTGGAAACACGCGCGCGGCCAGTGCTGCTGGTGCTGACCCGGCAGGCGCTGCCCACGCTCGATCGCAGCCGTTATGCCGCGGCGGATGGATTGCGCCGTGGCGCCTATGTATTAAGCGATGTGCCTGACGGCAAGCCCGAGCTGATCCTGCTCGCCAGCGGTTCCGAAGTCGGTCTGATCGTGGCGGCGGCAGAGCGTTTGCAACAGCAAGGTATCGCCGTGCGCTGCGTGTCGATGCCGAGTTGGGAACTGTTCGAGGCTTTGCCGCAAGCCGAGCGCGATGCGGTGCTGCCGCCCTCCGTGGGCGCGCGGCTTGCGGTCGAACTGGGCGTGGCGCAAGGCTGGGAGCGTTACGTCGATGCGCGCGGCGACATGCTTGGGGTGGAACGCTTCGGCGCTTCCGCACCGGCCGCTGTTGTGCTGCGCGAATATGGCTTTACCGTCGACAACGTGTGCGCGCGGGCAACGGCACTGCTGGCTCGATGAATGAAGCGTTGATGGCTACAAAATGAAAAATGCTCTGGTGATCTCTAGCTTGTTTTTGGTTGTCGGCGGTGTTCTTCCGCTGAATGAGGAGATGTCACGAAAGGCCTTTATCAAATGCTGCCGCAATTGGCGATCGAGGTCGTTGAAAACGACCCGGAGGGTGATTCGTTCTGGAAGATCAAGCACGGCCCATATTTGTAGTCATTAAAGGAAGCCTCAAGCATGCCAGTACGCCATCGTGAAAAGCACCGCACAAACCGCATCGGCTGGTTACGCGCGGCGGTATTGGGTGCGAACGACGGTATCGTTTCCACCGCGAGCCTGGTGCTCGGCGTGGCTGCTGCCCATGCGACGCATGGCAGCATCCTGGTCGCCGGCGTCGCGGGCATGGTTGCGGGTGCCATGTCGATGGCGGCCGGTGAATACGTGTCGGTCCATTCGCAGGCAGACACCGAAAAGGCCGAATTGGCGCTGGAGCGCAAGGAACTCGAAACAGATGACAAGGGCGAGCACAAGGAACTGACGGCTATCTATATCGGCCGCGGCCTTGATCCTGCACTCGCACAGCAAGTATCGGAGCAACTCATGGCGCATGACGCACTGGGTGCACATGCCCGCGACGAGCTGGGCATTTCCGACACATTCAGTGCGCGCCCAATGCTGGCTGCGCTGGCGTCGGCTGGGGCTTTCGCCGTTGGCGCAGCCATGCCGATGCTGGTCGTTGCGCTCGCGCCGCATGCGTATCTGATTCCTTTTGTCTCGGGAACATCGCTTGTGTTCCTGGCACTGCTGGGCGGGTTGGCGGCATTCGTGGGAGGCGCACCAATGATGCCGGGCGTCATGCGCGTCACGTTCTGGGGTGCACTGGCCATGGGCTTGACCGCAGGGGTGGGGGCGCTGTTTGGAACTGTGGCGTGAATACGTACCTGCACTGCGGGTTTGTGCCGCTGACCGGCGACTGGGCGGACGAATATGTGCATAACGGTTACGTGCTTTACGACGAGTTGCTGTACCTGCAGGCGCAGCGCACGCTGGCCCGCATGCATGCCGAGGTGCACAACACCAGCGACCATGCATTGCGGGACAAGATCCGCAATCGTTCGCAAAATCATGGAACGATCTGATTGCATGCATCGCGACCAGGGCACTGGAATTGGCAAAGTGATTTCAGGCTACCTTTGAAGGTGGCAATCTGCCTGTTTGATGATGACTGCCATGTAAACGGCGGCAACCTGATCGCCCAACCTGCTCGTAGGAATTGACAGGGACATGAGCGACTCATAATTAATCAATTTTTGAAAGGACTGGCGATGAGTTCACAGGAAGTCACAGACACTGCGAAGGCGCTGACAAGCTATGCAGTGTTGTCCCGGGAAGCCGGACTGGTTCCCATCGGGACACGGAAGTGCTGATGGAAGTCATAGCCTCATGAAAGCAAACACATCCAACACTCTGCGCCTGTATCTGATTCGGCACGGCGAAACAGAATGGTCGCTCTCCGGTCGGCACACCGGTCGTACGGACCTTCCGTTGACCCCGAATGGCGAGGACGAGGCGCGTGAACTTGGCAAGCATCTGCAGGACATCCCGTTTGCACATGTGCTGACCAGTCCGCTTAAGCGCGCACTGCAAACCTGCGAGATGGTCGGTCTGAATCAAACTGCTGAAATAGAACCCGATCTTGCCGAATGGGACTATGGCGATTACGAAGGCCAACGTTCTGCGGATATCCGCAAGGAGCGGCCGGACTGGAATGTTTATCGAGATGGTTGTCCTGGAGGTGAAATGCCCGCGCAGGTTTCTGCACGAGCTGATCGGCTTATCGCCCGCCTGCGCAAGCTGGATGGAAATATTGCACTCTTTGCACACGGCCAGATCGGCAGTGTCCTGGCTGCGCGCTGGATCGGATTGGCAGTGGCTGAAGCGCAGCATTTCATGTTCGGCACCGCATCGCTCAGTATTTTTGCTTTCGACCCCCACCACCCGGCGGTGCCGGTTATCGCATTGTGGAATGCAGGCTCTCAGGAAATATTCAACACCGTCAACGCTCATCCCGACGGCGACACCATGACGGCTAAAGAACGATCAATTGAACGATGGGAAAACGAGGGGGGAGAGATCCCGCAGGCAGCGCTGAGCCGGGAAAAAAGTATCGCGTCACTCACCACGCTCGCGGCATGGCAGGCACTCGAAAACCATTACACCAAAGTCCGGGAGCTACATCTGCGCAAGCTTTTCGCGGACGATCCCACGCGCGGCGAGCGCCTGACTGCGGAGGCAGTCGGCATCTACTTCGACTATTCGAAGCACCGCATTACCGACGAGACACTCAGGCTGTTGTTGCAATTGGCGGAGGAGTCCGGCCTGCGGTCTCGCATCAAGGCCATATTTCGGGGCGAGAAGATCAACGTCACGGAGAAGCGGGCTGTCCTGCACGTGGCCCTGCGCACCCCCAAAGGGCAATCCATCTTCGTCGATGGAGAAGACGTCGTGCCCCAGGTACACGCCGTGCTCGACAAGATGGCCGACTTTTCCGCGCGGATACGCAGCGGGGAGTGGAAGGGCCACACTGGCAAGCCGATCCGCAACGTCATCAATATTGGCATCGGCGGGTCTGATCTGGGGCCGGTGATGGCGTACGAGGCATTGCGGCATTACAGCCAGCGCGACCTGACCTTCCGCTTTGTCTCCAACATTGACGGCACCGATTTCGCCGAGGCTACCCGAGACCTCGATGCCGAAGTGACACTGTTCATCATTTCGTCGAAAACATTTTCCACGCTCGAGACGATGACCAACGCGCACACGGCCCGCAACTGGGTCCTCAAGACTTTGAAACATCCCGCTGCCATTGCTCGACATTTCGTTGCGGTCTCGACCAACGACGCGGAGGTGGCCAAGTTCGGCATAGACACGGCAAACATGTTCGAGTTTTGGGATTGGGTCGGCGGGCGGTACTCAATGGACTCGGCGATCGGGCTCTCGACGATGATCGCCATTGGCGCCGAACATTTTCGCGCCATGCTCGACGGTTTTCACCAGATGGACGAACATTTCCGCACCGCCCCATTCGAGCGCAATCTGCCGGTGCTGATGGGGCTGCTGGACCTCTGGAACAACAACTTCTATGGGGCTCAGACCGTGGCTGTTCTTCCGTACGAGCAGTATTTGAAGCGCTTCCCTGCTTACCTCCAGCAGTTGACGATGGAGAGCAACGGCAAGCACGTCACGCTCGACGGGACGGAGGTTGGCTACCAAACCGGGCCGATCTACTGGGGAGAGCCAGGCACCAATGGCCAACACTCCTTCTATCAGTTGATTCATCAGGGGACCCGGCTCATCCCTTGCGACTTCCTCGGATTTGTCCAGCCACTCAACCCGCTCGGTCGCCACCATGTCCTGCTGATGGCTAACGTGTTTGCCCAGGCGGAGGCGCTGGCTTTTGGCAAAACGGCTCAGGAAACGCGCGCTGAAGGGACACCCGAATGGCTGGTGCCGCATAAGACCTTCGAGGGCAACCGTCCGTCCAGCACGATCCTCCTGGATCGGCTGACGCCAATGGCGCTAGGTAAGCTCATCGCGCTCTATGAACACCGGGTCTTCACTCAAGGCGCCATTTGGCACATCGACTCTTTTGACCAGTGGGGGGTAGAACTGGGCAAGGCGCTTGCCGCGCGCATCATTCCTGAACTTGAGACCGAGACCAACGACCAACTCACGCACGACAGCTCAACCAACGCGCTGATCCGGCGCTACGAAAGATTCAGGAATCTATTGCAAGAGCAATAAATCCAGTTCCCCTACTGATCTCTGAGATAGAAACATAATCAGGTACAACCATCTAATTTCAGGAGCACAAAATATCGCAACAAAACACAAATGATGTTGCCGGACAAATCATTCTGGTCGCGGTCATGACGATGAAGCCAAGGCCAAATATGCCATAGCAACTACGCGACAAGGGTATCGCGCCGGATATGCTCTCCGTGCTTGGCCGTGTTCATGCACCATCCTGGGCATGGCCGCAGGCGCGCGCAACGTCGGCGCAAACGGCGCCATTGCAGTGGGTGGATATATTGCGCTGGCAGGACTCTGGGCGGCCCCGATCAGCGGCGCTTCGATGAATCCGGTGAGATTGCTGGCGCCCGACCTGGTGCGCGGCGACCTCAGTACGACATGGATCTATGTGGCGGGACCAATACTCGGTGCGCTGATAGGCGTGGTCTTCGAGTGGGCTTTAAGGGATAAGCCCACCACTGCCGGTGCGCTTGTAGCCCAGGGTTCTCTTGGCAATGACGATTCGACGCCGACAGGCAAGTCGGAATGAACAGATCAACCCCCATCCCATATAGCCCTCTGATTTTCGAATGAGCCTCATTTGTTCTGCTTCGAGGAATCCATCCGCACTGCATGGTGAGTGCTGCCGAACACCAGATCCCAAAACGAACTTGTCACGCCATAGCAACCTGCTTGCTCGCTGTGATGATGCAGGGCATGCCAGCGCTTACGTTTCTTAAGCCAAGCGGTGTCGGCACGCCAATGGTGGACGGCATGGTGGGTGATGGCATAACCCAGGTAACCGCACAACAGGCCGAATGTTAGCGCGCAGGCACGCCACAAATCGCCTAATAGCAGCGAAGGAAGAAAGACCAGCACGACGATCAATGTCGCGCTGAGGATTGTTGGTGTGCAGATCAGCGCTACCGGTCTCCGATGATGCTCGACATGCCAGCGGCGAAATGGCTGCAAACCATGGAGCACGAAGCGATGCAAGACATACTCGATGGCGGTCCAGCCTCCCAGTCCCACTGTCGCAAAGGCCACGATCTCCAGCCGCTGCTCGCTTGGTCCTGCTATCAGCAGGAAAGCCGCCAACATCACGACTGCGCTGCCATACAGCGCGAAATCAGCGAGGTATGCCAACCTGCCATGTTCCAATGTAAAAACCCCCATACATATCCTTTGCTGAGCCAATGATTGCACTGGACTCGACTGTCATATCACTTCTATTCTGATTTGGTATTCAATGCTGTGCTGTGCTGTCTGTTCGGTAGCGCGCCCCCACCGCCACTAGGTGCAGGTGGCTGGCGGCGCAGCAAAGTACCAACCCAGCGTGTCTATTGGATTTTGGATTCCTCTTGGAAGCGAAAGTTCGCGATGATCGCCCCCACGCCGGCCTCAGCGCACTGAACGGTACAGGCCGGCACACTGACGCTTGCTTAGCACTAATTGCCAAAGCTGGCCCTGACGCGAACGGAACAGACCCGCGCAGCACATCAGGTAATACTGCCAGCGGCGGTGGAAACGCTCCCCGTATTTCTCCTGTAGACGCGGCCAGGCCGCCTCGAAATTAGCCCACCACGCCATCAGCGTGCGGTCGTAATCCCGGCCGAAGCTATGCCAGTCCTCGATCAGGAATAGTCCCTCAATGGCACGCGATATTTCTATGGTGGAGGGCAATTTTCCATTGGGGAAGATGTAGCGGTCGATCCAGGGATCGACATGGTCGGTGGTGATGTGACTACCGATGGTGTGCAGCAGGAACAGACCGTCATCGTTCAGGACCCGCCGGATGGTATCGAAATAGGAACGGTAATTTTTTCGCCCGACATGTTCGAACATGCCTACCGATACAACCTTGTCGAACTGACCGTCGATGTCGCGGTAATCCTTGAGCTCGAAGCTCACCGACAGGCCGGCACAACGCTGCTGCGCAAATATCAACTGTTCTCGAGAGACGGTGATGCCGACTACCTCGACCCCATAGCGTTCGGCGGCGAAGCGAGCAAGCCCACCCCAGCCGCAGCCAATCTCCAGCAGGCGTTCGCCGGGCTTGAGTTCGAGCTTGCGGCAAATCAGGTCGAGCTTGTCGCGCTGGGCGTCTTCCAGATTATCGGCATTCGCCCAGTAGCCGCAGGAGTAGCTCATGCTGCTGTCCAGCATGGCCTCGAACACATCGTTGCCGATGTCATAGTGGCGCTCGCCGACCTGATAGGCGCGTTTTTCAGACTGCAGATTGAAAAGCTGTTGCCGCAGGTATTCGCCCAGCAGCCGCAGTCGGGTAAACGTTTCCAGCTTCTCGTCGATATCGACTGCCAGCAGGCGCGTGAACAACTCGTCGAGTTGGGCGCACTCCCACAAGCCATCCTCGTAAGCTTCGCCGAACCCCAGCGAACCCCGGGCAAGAACCCGCCGATAGATGTCTGGGTCGCGCACCTGGATATCCCAGGGTGCATCGCCGTTGATGTGCAGCCCCGCTTTGGCGATCAGGTCGCGCAGGGCGTCCGGTGGATCCAACTCGGAACGATGATCCCAGGCAGTGGTATTTTCGATGTTCTCGGTTTGCACGATCTGACCTCCATTTTCTGTTCAGGCAATCAAACATAAATGACTTTACATGCAGATATTTTCGATCAACCCTTGATCCGGGAAATCTTCGTACCTTTGATGCTGAGGCTTGCCATGAGTCCTTGTTGGTTAAAATTGAAGGCGTAGGCATCTTTTCTCAACGTTGTCGTCGACAGATTCTTGGCAATGCCCGAATCGACCACAACCACTCTCGGGTCCGTACCAATTGACCACCCATCCGATTTATTGAGATATCGCATGGCCCTGTCGTTCATGAGAAATACGACGTACGAGTACGACTCGACACCTGCCTGCCAGCCCCAGGACGCAGACACGGAGTTGTAATAGCCGTCGACATGCGAGCCATTGAACAAAACACCTTCGCCATAACTTCCGCCGAAAACGATTCCTGCCTTGATGCTTTTAGGGAAAACCAGAATCGCACTTGCCTTATTGGAAATACTTTCGGCAACAGGATTGTGCTTGTACAAGAGTTGCAGAGCCTGGGTGGCATCCTGGTAGCGGCATCCGCATAACTGCTGAATGCGCCCAGTGAGAAGGCGGTGGCAGCCACGAGATCGGTAAATTCGTGTGGCACCCATTCAGGCATCGTTGCGTATTTATATTCCGCCAAAATAGCCACTATAGACCATCTTCCGCTGGCGCGTTTGGCGTTGCCTAGTTCATAACAGAATCAATGATACAAACACCGGTGCGTGATACAAAAGTAAAGGGCTTACATCGCTGTAAGCCCCTAGAATTGGTGCGCCGGAAGAGATTCGAACTCCTGACCCCTTGGTTCGTAGCCAAGTACTCTATCCAGCTGAGCTACCGGCGCATTTAAGGCTGCGCATTATACGCAATTTCGCGTGTCTGGCACAAACTTGTATTGGTTTTGGCGGAGACGGAGGGATTCGAACCCTCGATGCAGGTTTAAGCCCGCATGCTCCCTTAGCAGGGGAGTACCTTCAACCTCTCGGCCACGTCTCCGAACCGCCGCGAATTGTATCGGAATGCGCGGCAGAAAGCCACCTTAAACCGTGGCTTTATCGAGTTCGAAGGCTTGATGCAACGCGCGTACGGCGAGTTCCAGGTATTTGTCTTCGACTACCACCGAGATTTTGATCTCCGAAGTGGAAATCATCTGCAGGTTGATGTTTTCCTGGGACAGAACCTCGAACATCTTGCGTGCGATGCCCACGTGTGAGCGCATGCCGACGCCGACGACGGATACTTTGGCGATCTTGTCGTCGCCGGTGACTTCGCTTGCGCCGATGCTGGTTGCCGTCGTCTTGACAATATCCATTGCCTTGGCGAAATCGTTGCGATGCACGGTGAAGGTGAAGTCGGTGGTTTTCGCATAGCCGACGTTCTGCACGATCATGTCGACGTCGATGTTGGCGTCGGCGACCGGGCCAAGTATCTGATAGGCGATGCCGGGATGATCGGGTACGCCGACCACGGTGATTTTGGCTTCGTCACGGTTGAATGCAATGCCGGAGATGATGGCCTGTTCCATTTTGTCGTCTTCCTCGAATGTGATGAGCGTGCCGTCGCCTTCTTCCTGAAAGCTGGACAGCACGCGGAGCTTGACCTTGTATTTGCCGGCGAATTCGACCGAGCGGAGCTGCAGCACCTTGGAGCCGAGGCTGGCCATTTCCAGCATTTCCTCAAAGGTGATGGTTTTCAGGCGCCGGGCAGTCGGTACGATGCGTGGGTCGGTGGTGTAGACGCCGTCGACGTCGGTGTAGATCTGGCATTCATCGGCCTTGAGTGCCGCGGCCAATGCCACACCGGTGGTGTCGGAGCCGCCGCGACCCAGCGTGGTGATGTTGCCGTCTGCATCCACGCCCTGAAAGCCGGCCACCACGATGACATGGCCGGCATCCAGATCGCGGCGCATCTTGGTTTCGTCGATGCTGAGGATGCGTGCCTTGGTGAAGGCGCTGTCGGTGAGGATGGGTACCTGGGCACCGGTGTAACTCCGTGCCTTTAGCCCCAGGTCTTTGAGTGCCATCGTCAGCAGGGCAATGGTGACCTGTTCGCCGGTGGAAATCATTGCGTCCAGTTCGCGCGGATCGGGGCTGGACTGAATTTCCTTGGCCAGGCCGATCAGGCGATTGGTTTCCCCCGACATGGCGGAGAGCACGACCACGACCTGGTGCCCGAGCATCTTGAATTTGGCGACGCGTTCCGCCACCGTGCGGATGCGCTCGACATTGGCGACCGAGGTGCCGCCGTATTTTTGTACGATAAGTGCCATGATGGTTTGAGTTGAGTTGAGGATGCGATTTTAATGGATTAGCAGTGAAAATTATCGCTTGAACAGGGCAATCGACTCCACATGCGCAGTATGCGGGAACATGTTGGCGACACCGGCAGCTTCCAGTTTGTAGCCTTTGGTGTGGCACAGCACTTCGGCATCGCGCGCCAGCGTGGCGGCGTCGCATGAAACGTACACAATGCGGTGCGGTGCGCCGCTGTCCGGCAGGGATTTGACGAGTTCGAATGCACCGCTGCGTGGTGGATCGATCAGCAGTTTGTCGATTTGGCCGAGGGCGGCAAACTTTTCCGGCGTCATCTCGAACAGGTTGTCGACGGCAAAATGCGCGTTGGGCAGCTTGTTATGCAGCGCATTGGCGCGCGCACGGGCAACCAGCTCGGCGCTGCCTTCTATCCCGAGCACATCCGCGCCGCTACTGGCGATGGGTAGCGAGAAGTTGCCCAGCCCGCAGAACAGATCGGCAATGTGTTCACCCGGCTGCGGTTGCAGCAGTCGCATCGCCCGGCTGACCAGCGCGCGATTGATGGCGACGTTGACCTGGGTGAAATCGGTAGGGCGGAACGGCATGACGAGGCCGAACTCAGGCAGGCTGTAGCTCAGCTCGGGGGCGATTTCCGGCCAGAACGGGCGCACGGTGTCCGGGCCTTTGGATTGTTCCCATACCTGGATCTGGTGCTGGTCGGCAAAGCTGCGCACGATGGCCCTGTCGTCGTCAGACCAGGGTTCAAGCAGGCGGAACAGCAGCACGGTGATGTGTTCGCCCACAGCGATCTCGACCTGCGGGATGCGGGATGCATTCGACAGGTGCACCATCATCTCGCGCAACGGCTGGATCAGCGCCGACACATCGGGCGTGAGGATGTCGCAACTCGCCATGTCGGTGATGAAGCTGGAGCGCTTTTCGCGAAAACCCACCAGCACACCACCTTTTTTGTCGACAAACCGGGCTGACATCCGTGCGCGGGTGCGGTAGCCCCAACTGGGGCCGTGCAGGGGGCGCATCACGACATCAGGGGTGACTTTGCCAATGCGGGCGAGGTTTTCTTCCAGTACGCGCTGCTTGGCCGCGACCTGCGCGCTGGCTTCCAGATGCTGTATCGAGCAGCCGCCGCAGTGGCCAAAATAGGGGCAGCGTGGCGTGGTGCGCTGGGCGCTGGACTTGAGAATGGCAGTGGCGTAGGCCGAATTGTATTTTGCGTGTTTTCGATAAACCTTGATTTCCGCCCGTTCGCCTGCCAGCGCATCGTCGACAAAGGTGACCTTGCCATCGATACGTGCAATGCCGTGTCCCTCGTGGTCGAGAGACAGAATGTCGACAATCTCATTCATGACCAGGCCGCCAGAAATTCCTGCCAGTGTGGCGCGTCGTGATTGGCAACGGTGCTGCGGGCCAGTTCGATTTCAGCGGCGTAGGCGGTGTCGGACAGCGTGCCGCGCATTTTCTGGAAGCGCAGATAGACCAGCCAGGTGTTCATCACATCAGTTTCGCAGTAATTGCGGATGGCCTCGATTTCGCCTTTCTGGAAGGCATCCAGGACTTTCGATCCATCCATTCCCAACTTGCCGGGAAAACCGCACAGCTTGGCCATCTGGTCGAGCGGCGCATTGGCACGCGGCTGGAACATCGCCAGTACATCCATCAGGTCGAGGTGGCGGGTGTGATAGCGGCCCAGATAGCTGTTCCACTTGAATTCCTTGTCATCGTCGCCCCAGTCCCAGTAACGCGCAGCGGACACGCCATGAATCATGCCGCGATAGTGCAACACCGGCAGGTCGAAACCGCCGCCGTTCCAGGAAACCAGTTGCGGGGTGTAGCGTTCGATGCCATCGTAAAAGCGCTGGATCAGTTCGGCTTCATCACTGTCGGATTCGCCCAGTGACCAGACGCGGAGCTGGTCGCCACCGTGTTGATCGGCGCTGCGCAGCACGCAGGAAATGGCGACGATGCGATGCAGGTGATGCGGCATGAAGTCGCTGCCGGTTTTCTGGCGACGGGCGAGCAAGGCCATTTCGGCGAGTTCTGCTTGCGGAAAGGTGTTGACGTCTATGCCGTTGACTGCGGCAAACCCGGCAAGGTCGGGAATGGTTTCAATGTCGAAAACCAGAGTGGGGTGCATGGAGCGGTCGGCCAGGAAAAAACCGCCATTTTACGCTGCTCCCGGCTTAAAGCAGTGCGGCGTCGAGTGCCGAAGCTGCAATCAGAGCATCCAGATAGGCCACAGAAATTTGATGCAGCGGGATGTCCAGCGCCTGGGCATGCTTTTCCAGTGTCTCGACGTCGTTGTTTTCACAGGCATGAGCCAGTTGCAGCATGGCGCCTTCGGGCGTGGGGTGTGCGCTCAACGCCCGTGCGGTGACTGCTGACAGGCCGAGTTTCCGAATAAGTACTTCCAGCGGCACGGAAAGGGCATGGGGGGCAGTGGACAGCAGGCCGACTTCGAATGCAGCCGCTGCACTTTCGGCAGGTGCCCCCAGGCGGGTGACCTTGCCCATGAACAAGGCACGCGTCAGCCCGGTTACGGCATAGTGACGTGCGGCTTCGGTGGGGTGGGTTCCGGTCAGGGCCAGCAGTGCCGCAACCCGGCTGGCGCGTTGCGATCCCAGCACGACAAGCGCATGGGCGGCTGATTCGGCCGGGCGACTCAACCCGCCGACCTGGGAATTGGCGATGGCTAGCAGGCGCGGCGCCATTACCGGGTTCAGGCGGAAGAACTGGATCAGGGTTTCGAGTGATTGGCGCAGGGCGATGGCCAGCAAATCGAGTTGTATCGTCTGCTCGTGGGTATTGGCGGGCTGAGTGTCACCGGAAAAGAAGCTGCCCTTGAACCAGGCATGTTCGGGCCAGTTCACCTGGGTATGCGACTGGCGCACCCCACCAACAATCAGGCGGGCCTTGACCGTTGGCGGCGTGTCATCGGCGTGACACGCCAGGTAGCGCCAGGCAGAACCGCTGTCCTTGACCACGGCGTTGTTGTGGTTGAGGGTGGGACAGAAGGTGAGTCCGGCATCCTGCAGGGCGAGGGCGCGTGACAAATGCTCTTCGGTATCGATATTCACGCACCAGATTAACTGGCGGTGATTGAGTTGTTGCGGAATGTCGCTGAACAATACGCTACTGCTGATTTTGACCAGCAAGGGCAATTTTCCGGTCAGGCCATCCTGGGTCAGCGAGTACAGCCCGGTCAGCAACATGTCCTCGTCCATTTGCTGGAGTTCGGGCGGGGCGTCGACCAGTTCGGTACGACCGCGCAAGACCAGTTGATGTGCAACCAGGTTGGAGCCGGAATCGAATAACGGGTCGAACGTCAAATAGCGCGCGCGTAACACTTCTTCGCGAATGGGCGCAGCACTGTCGATCCCCAGCACTTGTGTCACCACGGTGGGTTGCCCGGATTCGCCGGTGTTGATGCCGCCACCAACGATGCGGGATGGGGGGGGGGCGTCTGAGGTCATGTTGTTCCTGCAGGTTTTTTATGAGGTCATTCTAGCGCCGAGAACCATTTTGCGCGCGTATCGGTCATCATGAAACCTTTCAATCCGGAAAAAGAGGATGGATATGCTGAAGAAAAAATTGCTGGCCATGACGATTGCCGGGTTGCTTGGCGTGTCCCCAACAGGCTGGGCAGCGCCACGTGACGAAATCGTCAGCACGGCAGCTGACCAGATGGGGGTGGCTGTCACCATTTATAACGACAACCTGGCATTGGTGAAGGATGCGCGACGGGTCAAGCTCACGCGTGATTTCAATCAGCTGGCGTGGCGGGAGGTGTCGGCGCAAATGCGGCCCGAGACAGCTCAACTACGCAATGTATCCAATCCTGCCGGGTTTCGGCTGCAGGAGCAGAACTTTGACTTTGATCTGCTGACGCCGCAAAAATTGCTGGAAAAATACATCGGACGCGAAGTGAGCGTGATACGTACGCATCCCACCACGGGCGCTGAAACGCGTGAAACCGCCACGGTCCTGTCAACCAACAACGGTGTCGTACTCAAGTATCCTGACCGTATCGAAACCGGCGTACCGGGCCGGCTGGCGTATCCCGGTGTACCCGACACCTTGCGTGACCAACCTACGCTGGTGATTTCGCTGCTTAATCCGGTAGCAGGCCTGCAAAACCTGGAACTGTCCTATTTGACCAGTGGTATGTCATGGCGTGCTGATTACGTGGCTGAATTGAATACTGCGGACGATCAGCTGGACTTGAATGGTTGGGTTACCCTGACCAACCAGAGCGGAGCCGCTTATCCCAATGCCCGATTGCAACTGGTGGCAGGCGATCTCAACCGGGTGCGTGATGAACAGCCCATGCCCCGCGCAGTCATGGCCATGGCATCCAAAGTGAACGAAGCGGCCGAGATGCAGCAGGAATCGCTGTTTGAATATCATCTCTACACCTTGCCGCGACCGACCACCCTGGCCGAAAACCAGACCAAGCAGGTGGCGCTGATGTCGGCCACCCGGGTGCCGGTCAGCAAGGAGTATCTGCTCGCCGGCGCGAATTATTATTACTCGGGCCAGTACGGCGAAATCGGACAAAAAATGAAGGTCGGCGTGTTTGTCGAGTTCAACAACAAGGGGGAGGGCCTGGGCATTCCTTTGCCCAAGGGCGTGATCCGCATGTACAAGAAGGACAGCCAGGGCAATGCCCAGTTTGTCGGCGAAGACCGGGTCGATCACACACCGAAGAATGAAACCGTGCGCCTGAAACTGGGCGATGCATTTGATGTGACCGCAGACAGGAAGCAGACGGCTTTCCAGAAGCTGGCGGGAACCAGCCGCTACAACTACGTCTTCGAGTCAGCGTACGAAATTGTGCTGAAAAACGCCAAGTCTGAAGCCGTGACTGTCACGGTGCGTGAGCCGATGCCGGGCGACTGGGCGATGGTCAGCGAATCACAAACGCATACCAAGGCCGCATCCGGTACTGCCGAGTGGCACGTTAAGGTGCCGGCCGAAAGCAGCACGACGCTGACCTACCGGGTGCGAGTCAGGTACTGAGGCCGCGTCGCCGACGTATGTCGGTGATCAGGCCTAGCGTCGAGCCATCGTGCTCACCGATGGCTCGCACTGAACTCAGCGCGGCACGGATCGGCGGCGCCAGTTGCTTGCCGAGCTCGACCCCCCACTGATCGAAGCTGTTGATCTGCCAGACCACCCCCTGAACAAACACCTTGTGCTCGTACAGCGCGAGCAGCATGCCCAGCGTATGCGGATCGAGTTTTTGATACAGCAGCGTGTTGCTGGGCCGGTTGCCGGGGAACACCTTGTGCGGCGCCAGAGCCTTGGCTGCCTTGCTGCTCATGCCCTGGGCAATCAGTTCGGCTTCGATCACCGCGCGGGATTTGCCTTTCAGCAAGGCCTCGGTCTGCGCCAGGCAGTTGGCCAGCAGCCACTCGTGTTGGTCGGCCAGCGGCGTGTGGTTGACAGCCGCCATCAGGAAATCGGTCGGGATCAGGCGCGTGCCCTGGTGCACCAGTTCAAAGAACGCGTGCTGACCGTTGGTGCCGGGCGCCCCCCAGACGATCGGGCCGGTGTTGTAGTTGACCAGGCGGTTGGCGCGGTTGACGTTCTTGCCGTTCGATTCCATATCGAGTTGCTGCAGGAACGGCACCAGCAGTCGCAGCCGCTGATCGTAGGGGAAGATGCCGTAGGTATCGGTGCCCCAGAAATTGGCGTACCAGATGCCCAACATGCCGAGAATGACCGGCATGTTGGCTTCCAGCGGCGCTTCCTTGAAGTGAAGATCCATGGCATGGGCACCCGCCAGCAGCGCCTGGAAGTTTCCCCAGCCGACCTGCAGCGCAATTGACAGGCCAATCGCCGACCACAACGAGTAGCGTCCCCCGACCCAGTCCCAGAAGATGAACATGTTGGTGGGGTTGATGCCGAAGGCCTCGACTGTCTGTGTGTTGGTCGATAAGGCGACAAAATGCCGGGCCACCGCAGCGGGTGCGCGTAGCGCAGCCAGCAGCCAGGCCTTGGCCGAATTGGCGTTGGCCAGAGTTTCGAGGGTGGTGAAGGTTTTCGATGCGACGATAAACAGCGTGGTTTCGGGGTCAAGTGTGGCGAGGGTGCTGGCGAGATGGGCCGGGTCGAGGTTGGATACGAAATGTACCCGTATGCTTTCCACGGCGTAATGGTCGAGTGCCGCGCACACCATGGCCGGGCCCAGGTCCGAACCGCCAATGCCGATATTCACCACGTTGCGGATCGGTTTGCCGGTATAACCGAGCCAGCTGCCATTGTGGACGGACTCGACAAAGCGCTGTATCCGCTTGAGTACGGCAGCGACTTCGCGTTCGACTTCCACGCCTTCCACAATCAAGGGTGGACGCACGGGCGCACGCAATGCTGTGTGTAGCACTGCGCGTTGCTCGGTGAAGTTGATGCGTTCACCCCTGTACATGGCATCGCGCGTGTCTTCCAGTCCTGATTCGCGCGCCAGCTGCATCAACTGCGCCATCGTTTCCGCGGTGACACGGTTCTTTGAGTAATCGAGCAGCAAATCGCCACAGCGTAGCGAAAGATCTTCAAAACGTTGAGGGTTTTTACGGAACGCAGTGCGCATGTCGAATGTACGCATGGCCTTGTAATGTTGTTCCAGAGACTTCCAGGCGGGCAGATGTTTGAGCGGTGTCATAAGCAGGCGCTGTATGGGGTCAGGCTTCGAAGGTATCATAAGCGGGCTGCCATGAAGCCAGCTAGGCGTCGGCACAGCGCTTTTTAAACGAAATTGAAAGAAACAGCATGGTCACCGTGGCACACAATAAACTCGTATATATCACCTATTCCATCCTTGACGCGCGTGGCATGGTCGTTGAGCAGCACGACGTACCGGTCGGGTACGTACAGGGTGCCAATAGCGGTATTTTGCCGGCAATCGAATCAGCCGTGGCAGGACGCAAAATAGGCGAACGGGTCGAGATTTCGCTCACACCGGAAGAAGGATACGGGCTGCGCGATGAGAGCCTGGTGTTCACCGACGATCTTGATAACGTTCCCGAGCAATTCAGGCGTGTGGGGGCTGAAGTCATGTTTGAGAATGCATCGGGCGAAACCAAGGTTTTTTATGTCACAGCCATAGAAAATGGCAAGCTGACACTGGATGGCAATCCTTCGCTTGCGGGGCAGAGCGTGACCTGCCTGGTGAATGTGATCGATATCCGTGAGGCGACACCCGAGGAAATTCGCAATGGGCGACCGCTCGATGTGCAAACCGGCTCGATTCACTAACTGGCGGAGCGCAAAACCTGAAACGGGCAAGGCTCGTCCAACAGGACTGAACCCTGCACTGTAACCAGCAGACGTAAAAAAGCCGGGATCGCTCCCGGCTTTTTTGTGCTGCATCGCCAGTTTACTTGGCGGGGCAGGCCTTGTCGCCAGCGATTTTACCCGGCAGACGCAGGAAAGTTTCGAACGGGCCCATCACGGTCATGGCTTCGACCTTTGGGCCTGCAAATTTGAGGCGGCCAAACATCATGGCTTTCATGGGGCCGTATTCGCCAGCACCCATTTCGTTCCAACGCTCGGTGGTGGCATGCATCGTGTAATCGACTGCATAGTCCATCTGGGCGTTCTGGATTGCGCCGCCATAGACACACATGGCTTTACCGTCCTTGGCTTCAATCTTCATTTCGGTCTGGGTGGCTTCACCGCAGTCGGTACGGTACAAGTGAATTATTTTGTAGCCGCGGTTAGCATTGTTCTTGATCCACTTGTCAGCCAATCCGTCAGTCAGGGTGGAATCCTTGTTCCAGGCGTCGCAAGCCTGGGCAGTCCATTCCGCCGACATCATGGGGGGCGCTGCGTGTGCAGCGGTTGTGAATGCAGCCAAAACGGCCAGCGCAATTGATTTGTATTTCATGGGGTACTCCTCCTTTTGAATATTTAGGGTTACAGCTTATTTTGTATTACGGAAAACCCACTCTCCGAAGCTACACGTTAATCATGCGGGGCAGGCTTGTCAATGCAGACAAATGCTTTTTTAGACAGACCTGTAGCCAGGTGCTGCATGGCGGCTCGGTCAGACCAGCCAACGCTGTTATTTACGGAGTGGTAAGAGGCTCTCTTCCACCAGTTGTATGCGGCGGACAAGCCGGGCACTTTCGATCGTCTGCCCCTGGCTGACAGCTTGTTTTTCCTGCAATTTGAGATAGGTCAGCAGGGGCTGTCGCCAGCCTTGTGCGGAAGCTGTTTCTGTCGCCAGAACCAGCGTGGCGGCATCGGCTTCCTGGCGCATTACCAGCAGACTGGCGCCTAACAGGCGGGCCAGCGGGTCTTCGATCCTGTCGAGCAGCGCGCGTCGTGTGCCAGATGCGGTGCGAACGAGGTCCCGATGCTGGCTGGGGAGTTGGCTGACATCAGTGGTATCCCAGCGTAGCGTCAGGAATTGGTAATACGCCTGGTCTGCCGTATTGGACTCGATTCGAGCCAGATCAACATATTCGTGGCAGGCGTCATCGATCAGCATGGCGCGACGGGTCGCACAGCGCACCAGCCACAGCCGCGCGGTCTCGGTGACGCGTCCGGCACCGCCCGTGGCTGCAACGGCCTGCTGGAAATAGCGTTCGGCCAGGGTGTTTTCCCCGAGCAGGGCATGCTTCTTGTAACGCTCGATCAGGTCGGCTGAATCGGTCTTCCAGTCGGGAGGCGGGGGGCCACCGCTGCCGCAGGCGCTGAGCAGGAATAAACAGGCGAGCGCGAGCAGGGGCTTCATGGCAGTTTCACCTCGGGGTCACGCGCAAACGGCCACATCTTGTTGATTTCATTGACCAGCGCATTGGCCTTGCGCACCGCATCGTCGATTTCGGCACGCAGCTTGGCGATGTCCTGTGTACCTTCCTTGACGTCGGCCGATATCGCCACGGCATTGGCCATCAGAGTATCGGCTTTTTTCAGGCTGGCTTGCGCGTCCGTCAACATCAGGCGTACCTGGGCCATGGAGCCATTTGCCTGGTCGGCGATCCCGCCCGATGCAAAAAGCCAGCGGTCAGCCTTGGTTGCCATGCCGTCCATCTTCAGCGCCATGCTATCAAGCTTGGTCATGAGCGCACGGGTTTTTTCGAGCGAATCGGTCACTGCTCGGGCCTTTTCAGGACTGCCGAGCACGCTTTCAAGCACACCATATTCACCGGTCATGCGGCCGGTCACGGTTTTGACATTGGCCAGCGTGGCGTTGATTTCGCCATCCTTGCGGGTGAGGTGTTCAACATTGGCCAGAATTGCCTTGACCCTTTCGACAAGCACCGGGATTTCCTTGCTGACGTCGGACGTGGTGAGCAGCATGGTGGCATTGTCCGGCAGGGCGGGGGCGTTCAGGTCGGGGGAATCAACACGGATCTTGGCGCCACCGACAATAGGCTTGTCGAGGGTGAAGCTGCTGTTTTCCTTCAGCCATTTTGCATTGCGCGCCAGAAACTCGGTGTGAATGATGATGCCGCCGTTGTCATTCAGTCCCAGCGTGGTGACACGGCCAATTTCAATGCCGGAAAACACGACTGGCACGCCGGGCGCCACGCCGTCTGCACTGGCTGCAGCGAGTTGCAGGTGAACCGTATCCTCGAAAAACCCGCGTGCATGCAGCAGGTAGACCAGGAAAATCCCGGCCAGCAGCAGCGACGCGGCAGCAAACAATCCGACCTTGAAATGCAGTGTATTCATTCCGAATTTAGTGCCTGGTTATAAAGAGGCTGGTTCCAGCTGAAATCGTAAATCTCCCATGTGCCCGTCATTGCGGTTTGTTCGGCCAGCTGCCGGATAAATGCAGGATAGGGCACATCGTAAAGCATGGCGCCAGGGCGGTCGATCACCAGTCGCGGGCGTTGCAGAATGAGGGCGCGCGCCAGCTGGGTGACGAAACGCTGGGCTGGTGTCATGTCGGGGTCGCGCAAGGAGGCAATGCCGGAAAATCCCAGACGGTCCAGCATGGCCTGCGCTTGCCGGGTGGATTCGGTTGCGTTGAAATGGCTTTGATACAGCGGGATCAGCGCAATGTTATCGAGTGCTGACAGGTTGGCCCGCAGCGGTAGATCGAGCGCTACCCTTGCCACATCGTCCGGCAGGGCTTTGACGGCCGCCAGTAGGGCTGTGCGATCGGCGAATGGCGTCAGATGTATTTGAGCGCTAATGACACCACCTCGATCGCAACAATGGCAAAGAACACCCGCATCATCCCGCGCAGTACGGAGACCGGAACCATGAACAGTTTTTTCGGGGTTTCGAGACCGGCCGTGATGGGAATCAGCGTAACGGCGAGTCCGAACAAACCACACTTGACGATGAGCCCTGCCATGATCTGCAGATTGAAAATTTTCGCAAAGGTTTGGGTGAAGGGCTCAAAACCTGCCATGCTCAAGCCATAAATCGACAGATAGGCCAGCAGCAGGGCGAGCAAACCCGCCAGCCCGGCCAGGGTGATGACCGAAATCACCCCGCCGATCAGGCGCGGCAGAAACTCGAACTGCATCGGCGGAACCTTGCAGTGGGCCAGCGCATCCAATTCGTTGTTGACCTGCATCAAGGCGACTTCGGTATTGATGGCACTGCCGGATCGCAAGGCAATGAACAGCGCGGTCAGGAAGGGCAGCAGTTCCAGAATCAGCACACGGATGGTCATTTCACTGGCAAATTCGGTCAGGCCGAAATCACGTGCCGTGGACAGGATGATGGTAATGATGAGCCACGAAATGACCAGTGCGTAGCCGAGGAAGATGTGCAGAATTTGCACCGCAGTGAAGTACACCTGCTTGATCACCACGTCGAAGGTGGCGCGGTTCCAGGTGGTGCGGTCGAGCAGCAACAGCGCGGCTTTGGCCAGAAAGGCGAAGATGCCATAGCCGACGGTAAACCAGCCGGCGACTTTGGCGCCGAGTGATTCGATGGATGCTGCAAGAAAATTCATCGCGGCATCTTAACGCCATCGGTGGTGCTTGCGCCATTGGACGGCAGCCTCTACAGTTTTGCAGTCAGAAGGAGAGCACACACGATGAGAACACCCCTGATTCCAATTGCCATGCTGGCATTGTGCGCGATATCCGCATCCGTCCAGGCTGCATCCGGCACCGTTTTACGCAATGAAAAAATCTACAGTCAGCCCAGTTCGAGTTCTTCTGTCACGGCCAACGTTGCCAAAGGCGCCAGTGTCAACATCCTGTCCAAGCAGGGCGGTTGGCTGCGTGTATCTGCTGGCAAGTACACGGGTTGGATGCGACTGTTGTCGGTGCGTGCCGGTGCAGGGGGATTAAGCAGGAGTGGTGTGGGCGATGTCCTGGGCGCAGCCACGACCCGATCCGACCCCAGTCGTGTGGTGGCGGTGGCAGGTTTGCGAGGACTGAATGACGAAGAACTGAAACAGGCCAAGTTCAATGCGGATGAACTGGCACGGTTGAATACCTGGAACGTGACCGAGACGCAAGCCCGGAGCTTTGCCAGCCAATCCGGCCTGGTCGCGGTGAAGGTGCCGGGCTTGCCCGATCCCAAGCCGGCGCAAGCCAAAACCTCGTCACCGTGGGGGGACAACTGATGAAGATCAAACTGATGGTATTGGCCGTTTCGCTGGTTTCGTTCAGCGGTGTGGCTGTGGGTTTAGATTTCGGCAAATTACTGGAAGATCGTCTGAATCAGGAACTGAACAAGGACAAGAAAACCCAGCCGGCACCGGAATCTGCACCCGCACAAAATGCTGCGGCCACGCCGCCGCCCGCCAAGCAGAAAATAGATGCCAAGCAACTGGGATTTGCCTTGTTTGGCGATTATTCCCCTGAAGAGGAAACCCGCATCGGTACGCAGATCTCGGGCAATCTGCTGGGGGCGGTACCGCTGGTGCGTGACGATACGCTGCAGCGTTACGTCAATCTGGTCGGTAACTGGGTGGCGCTGCAAAGCGGGCGCAAGGACGTGGACTGGAAGTTTGGCGTGCTCGATACCGAGGACATCAACGCCTTTGCCGCACCCGGTGGCTATGTTTTCCTGACCAAGGGTTTGTATCGCCGTCTCAATAACGAAGCGGAACTGGCGGGTGTGCTGGGACATGAAATTGCCCACGTCACCAAGAAACATCACCTCAAGGTGCTCAAGAAATCCAGCCTGATCGGCGCGCTGGGGCAGGCCGCCAGCAACAAGGCACAGGGTAGCGATCAGGTCGTGCAAAACCTGATCGGTAATGGCGCCGAAATCATGGCGCGCGGTCTCGACAAGGATGCCGAGTTCGAAGCCGATCGCGTCGGCATCGTGTTTGCCGCACGTGCGGGTTATGAGCCGTGGGGCTTGCCCGACGTGCTACAGGACATGGCCGGCTTGCCCGCCAAGGACAGCCGCACCAGCCTGCTTTATAAAACCCACCCGCACCCGGCTGATCGCCTGGCTGCGCTGGGCGAGGCCGTGGATGGGCGCCTTGATGCCGTGAAAGGCAAAGAACTGGCCGACCGCTTCTACCGTATCAAGTGAAGTCGCTTTCGTCGAAGCTGGTGCAGGCAGCCCTGTCTGCGCTATTGGTTGGATTGATTGCGGCGCATGTGGGGGGGCTCATCCACATCGCGCCGATGCAGCGCGCCGAGGCCTGGCTGTATGACACCTGGCTGAAACGCACTGCGCCGACCGGGCTGGATGACCGGATCGCGATTCTCGACATCGACGAAGCCAGTCTGAAAAGCGTGGGTCGCTGGCCATGGAGCCGCGACACCATGACCGCGCTGGTCGACAAACTATTCGATCAATATTACGTCGGTGCGCTGGGTTTTGACGTGGTGTTTGCCGAGCCGGACAAAAGCTCGGGCCTCGATAGCCTGAAGCAACTGGCGCAAGCCGAACTGGCTGGCAGCAAGGATTTCCAGGCAGCACTCAGGCAACTTGCCCCACACCTCGATTACGACACCCGCTTCGCCCGGGCGCTGGCCGACCGCCCGATTGCGCTGGGGTATTACTTCATTCCCGATGGCTATGGTGATTCGAAGTCGGGCATGCTGCCATTTCATTCACTGCCGCTGGCGGCATTCAGGCCAATGCAGCCCGGTATGCCGCCCGCCACAGGCTACGGTGCAAACCTGGCCGTATTCCAGAATGTGGCGCAGGGCTCCGGCTTTTTCAATATGCGTGCGGACGAGGATGGCACTGCGCGGCAGATGCATCTGCTTGCGCCGTATGGCGAGGGGTATTACCCCGCGTTGTCGGCAGCCAGCTTGCGCGTCGCGTTTGGCGGCGACCCGCTGCTGGCCGGTGTTGAAACCAGCCGCATGCTGGGGCGCACGTACACCGCGCCGTGGGTGGAAGTCGGCGGTATCCGGGTGCCCTTGAGCGCAGATGGCAGCGTGCATGTGCCGTATCGGGCCGGTGCGCCGTTTCCCTATATCTCGGCGGCGCAGGTGCTGTCGGGCAAGGCGCCACTGGCGCAACTGGAAAACCGCATCGTGCTGCTTGGATCGACAGCGCCAGGGCTGTCCGATCTGCGGGTGACGCCGTTCTCAAACGCCTTTCCGGGAGTGGAAATCCATGCCCACCTGATCGCCGGAATGCTTGATGGCACCACCCGCGCCACGCCGCCGTGGGCGGCGGACGCGCGTCTGCTGTCAGTCGTGATTCTGGGCGCATTGCTCACGCTCGTATTGTTGCGCTTTAACCCGATCATTGGTTTGGTGGCCAGCATCGGTTTGCTGGCGCTGCTGCTTGCCGCTTATGCGGCGGCCTGGACACGCTTCTGGGTGGTGCCGATGGCCGCACCGATGCTTACGGTGTTCGGCCTGTATGCGCTTAATACTGCCTACGGATTTTTTGCTGCAACGCGCAGCAAGCGCCAGATTACGAAACTGTTCGGCCAGTACGTGCCGCCTGAACTGGCTGCGGAAATGAGTCAGAACCCGGCGCATTACACCATGGAGGGCCAGTCACGCGACATGACCGTGCTGTTTTCCGACATTCGCGGCTTCACCAACTTTTCCGAAAATTTGTCACCGGCCGAACTCGCCGAAGTACTGAATGCCTATCTGTCGACCATGACCCACATCGTGCAGCACCAGCGCGGCACCATCGACAAGTACATCGGCGATGCCATCATGGCGTTCTGGAACGCTCCAGTGGATCTGACTGATCACGCCACCCGTGCGGTACAGACCGCGCTCGATATGCAGGCCGCGTTGCCGCAACTGAACCGGGAATTCGCCGCGCGTGGCTGGCCCGAAGTCAAGATCGGTATTGGCGTTAATACCGGCCGCATGAGCGTCGGCAACATGGGCTCGGAATTCCGTATGTCCTACACGGTGATGGGCGATGCGGTGAACCTCGGTTCCCGGCTGGAAGGCATTACCAAGCAATACGGTGTCGGCATTCTGGTCACTCAGCCCACCGTCGAAGTTGACCCGGTGCATGCATTCATGAAGATCGACGACGTGCGCGTCAAGGGCAAGGAAACACCGGTGGCGATTTATGAACCGCTGGGCGTAAAAGTGGGCCTGGACGAAACGGTGAAGAAGAATGGCGCCGACTTCGAGGCCATGTTTGCCAGCTATCAAAAGCAGGACTGGGATGCTGCCGAATCTGCCCTGCGCGCGCTCAACGAACACGCACCACGCAAACTCTACGATATCTATCTCGAACGCATCGCGCATTTTCGCGCAACCCCGCCGCCCGCAGACTGGGACGGCGTATTCGTTTACACCACCAAATGAAACTGACCATACTCGGCTGCAGCGGCGGCATCGGCAGCGGGCGCCACACCACCTGCTTCAAGATCGATGACGACATCCTGATCGATGCTGGCACCGGCATCACCACCCTGAGCCTGGATGAACTGCTGGCGATCGACCATGTGGTGCTGACCCATGCTCACCTCGATCATGTGCTGGGCTTGCCGCTGCTGCTCGATGCCGTGGGCGAAAAGCGCACCAACCCCGTCATCGTGCACGCGCTGCCCGAGGTGCTCGACGTCCTGTCTGTGCATATGTTCAACTGGAACTTGTGGCCGGATTTTCGCGAGATACCGAGTGCGGAGGATCCGTGGGTGCGTTTCGATCCCTGGCCGATGAGCGAAAAGCTGACCCTGGGTACGCGCACTTTTACCCCGCTGCCGGTCAATCATGTGGTGCCGGCGTGTGGCATCCAGATGAGCGTGGCCGACGGCAGCCTGGTATTCAGCGGCGATACCACCAGCAGTGAAGCTTTTACCGCAGCGCTCAACGCCATACCCGACCTGCGCCACCTCATCATCGAAACTTCGTTTGAAAATGCCCTTGCCGATATTGCTCAGGCATCCAAGCATCACTGGCCGGATTCGCTGGCGGCGGAATTGCAGGCGTTGCGCGTGCGCCCGCAAGTCTGGATTACCCATCTGAAGCCGGGTAACGAGGCGGCCATCATGGATGAGTTACGTGTGGCTGCACCAGACTGGATGTTGGCAGCGCTGCAGCAGGGCCAGGTGTTCACGTTATAGATGGGCCATTAACGGGCAAGTTTCCGATACAGCCGTGTGGCAGCAAACAGATTCAGCCACAGCATGCAGGAAGCGAACCCCAGCGTCAGCCCGGCCAGATAAATCAGTTGTGGCCATACCATGCTGCCGAGCAGCAGTAGCAAGGTCGCCATGTGCATCCACCAGTGGTGCCGCGTCCCACGGTCGGAAATGATCTGCTTCATGTTGGGAGCGGGTTTGTCCCTGGGCAGCCTGCTTTGCAGATGAAACCAGACCAGAAATGGCACGATTTTGTACAACATGCCGACGACCACCGATATCACGAAACCAAACAAGAACAAGAAGCCCAGCGCGAGCGGATAGCGCGGGTCGTCGGCGATTGCGGTTGTCAGTTGTGCAGCCGTCCAGAGTGCTATGGCGGCAAGCAGGCTGAGCATGCCTGCGCGCCAGAACTGGAGGGTGACATCGACTATCCTGCGGCGTCTTTTCTTGTGCAAATACAGGGTCGTGCCTGCGAATAGTGCGAAGCCGATGGCCACACCGCCAGCGGTGAGTGACGTCCCCCATGTTGCCAGCGGCAGGGGCAGTTGTGGCGCCAGAGACCAGCCGCACAACAGCAAAAACACCGAACCGCCCAGCCAGCGGGTGAGGCGGGCAGGGTAGGCCGGCGTCAGCTGGAACATGGGCACGACCTGGTAGGCCACGCCCATTACCAGCAAGCCGACCCATCCCAGCAAGCCCCACCCGACATGCAATCCGACCAGTTCATTGAGCGGGAGATTGAAATAACCGCCCAGCGTGCCGGCAAGCGTGATGCCCAGCCCGGCGGCAAGGGCCAGGGACGTTCCGGAAAAATGCATGGCACGGGTGGTGGCATGACGCACCTGCGAACCGGTCAGGCTGCGTGCAGCCGAGACGAGAAAGGTCATGAATGCGAACGCCAGCGGGAATATGGCGATTCGAAGCAGGGTGACCTGGGAATAAAATAGGCCGGACACCAGCATTAGCTGGCCTGCCAGCAACGGTATATGCACCATCCAGACCACTGCCTGCTGCTGTCGCATGGGCGCGCCCGCCACCACGGGCAGTTGCTGCATGAGTGCACCGATCATGGTCATGGATAAAAACCCCAGGCTGATCAGATGCGTCAATGCGAGCAGTTCAGGCGTCCAGCGCGACGCCAGCGTCTGCGGGCCCGAAACCAGCAATAGCAGCGCCGTCAGCAGCAGAAAAAATGGTGCGCTGAGAAAAAACAGGAAAGGAACAGAAATCGGCGGCGCCTGTTCCAGCGACAGGCCGGAAACGGGCGCGTTCACCGCCAGATGACTATTTCAAAGTGGCCGTCTGCAAAGGTTTCGGTGCGGTATTGATAACCGTCTTGCTGCAATATGCCGTACAGGGGAAAAGGCTCACGGTTGTGCACCATGCGCAGGCTGTCTCCGGGCGGCATGGTTTCAAGCGCGTCCAGTACTTTAACCATGGGCTCGGGCGGTTCAAGACCCCGTACATCGAGGATGGTTTCGGTAGCCATATTCAGTCAGACGACGCTGGATAGTTCTTTCATCTGCTGCAGCACCGCTTCACCCTTGACGCCGAATGCCTGCTCTGCCATGGGGTAGAGCACATTTTCTTCCTTGAGATTGTGTTGTTGCAGCAGGATCAACAGGGTTTCGGACAACCCAGCGTATTCATCAGCGTCTTTGGCCGCAATGGCGGCGTTCATGCGTGTGAACAGTTCACGCATCTGCTGGTGTTCCGTGCGCATGACCTGCGTGGGTCCCTGGGTCATCCCTGTTTCCTGTTCAAATGCGGGGAACAGCACGTTCTCCTCCATTTCGAAATGGTGCGTCATGGTGGAACGGAATTGTTCAAGGCTCGCAGTGGCCGCAGCCCAGTCCTGCTTGGCCGCGTATTCCTCTGCTGCTGCAAAATAGTCATCGCAGCTACGATGGTCCGAGCTTAGATAAGCGCTGATTGTTTCCAACGGCATTTCCTTCGTATTCAAATAGTGCAGGACAAGAATTTACAGGGTCTGGCCCAAGAGTGCCTTGACTTATGTCAAGGCTATTGACGCTTGAGGTCCAGGATTGAAAAGTTCAACCCGTTACGGATATTTCGCCTGTTCCCAGCCGGAAGTGCCGATCTTGCTCTGGTTCAGGGGAATGATACTGTGCAATTGGCTGTGGCGCTGACAACTGGGTGTCATGTTCCGACAGGAAACAGGTTTCAACGTTCAGCGGGTGTAGATAACAAGCCGCTAACCGTAATTTCGTAGTTTTCCGATGTCCTGGATGGTGATGTCCTTGCCTTCCACACTGATCAGGCCGGTAGCGCTCAAATCGTGGAGGATGCGCGAAAACGTTTCCGGCGTGATGTTGAGACGCGATGCGATGATGGTTTTGCTGGCGGTCAGGCGGATATGCGGCGCTTTCCCGGCCACCGGGTTGGCTGTTTCATGCTGGAGCAGATAGCCGATGACCCGTTGCGTGCTCGAATGCAGGGAATAGGATTCCACGTCCTGCACCAGGCCGTGCAGGCGCACGCTGAGACCGGCCAGCATTTTTCGGCAGAATGTCGGGTCGCGCGCAATTTCCTCATACACCACGGTCTTGGAAATATGCAGCAGCAGGGAATCAGCGAGGACATGTGCGGACAGCGGATAGGGTTTGTCGAGAAACATGCCCGCTTCCCCGAAGCTGTGCCCAGGCCCGACCAATTTCATCACTTTTTCGATGCCTTTGGTCGAGGTGAAGGCCAGCTTGACCTGCCCGTATAGCACTATGTAAAACCCATGGGAGGCATCTCCACCATGGAACAGTCGATCGCCGCGCAAGAGGTGCAACTCGCGCGCGCCCAAGGCTATCCGGTTGATTTCCTCGAGGCTTATTTCATTGAATAAGGGCAGATTCGCCAGGATGGCGTGAACGTCAATTTGGCTCAAGATGCCTCTGAACGCCCGCAGATGACAAGACCGGAAATGGCAGAAAGCCTTGACTCTGCCTCGGTTTTTTGTTTTAGCTCCATCTTGCGGGCTAAGGCGGGGCTTGTCAGCCTGGTAGCGCAAATTGGGCCAGTTCGGCTTCAAATGTTTCCGCATCCAGATTTTCAAAGGCCTCGCGGCTGAACAGGGTGACAGCGCCCGCCATTTCACTCCAGCCATACCCATTGCAGGCAGTTGTCAGCTGCTTGCAATCCTGTGGCACGCGCGGAATGAGATGGAGCCCTGCCTGACTGTAGACGAGGTTGTAAGGCGTGTTGCTCTGATGAAGCTGGTCGATCTGCAGCCAGGCTGATTCCGCATCGGTGTAGCGCTGACACGGCAAGGGATAAGCCTGGGTGCCGCCGTTATGGACGAAGTGGGGATCCTGGACCGGCAGCGGATGGGGCTGCACAAAGCTCTGGAAATGCAGATGATTGACCGACGCACCGGCACCATAGCTGTTGTAGCCCAGGCACAAGCCGGGCAGGTCGGACAGCACGCAGATATCCCAGGCCCAGGCGTGCAGTTCGGGGGTGAGATATTGCGGTGACTGGCGCGCGGGCTCGGGTACCAGCAGCCCGTGTAGCTGGGCGAACGGAAATTTGTTGTACAGGATGCGCGCAGGCTTGCCCGCCAGTTCGCCTTCCCAGAATATTTCCTTGGCCAGAAAGGCCCGGTTGAAATGGAAGCCTGAAGGATCGAACGGGCGCAGCAGGCTTTCGAATTTCAGTCCGCTCATGCGCGGCGGGCGCAGGGCGCGGATCGGGTTGAAAAACACATCCCAACGGCCGACACGGCGACGCTCCAGGGTTTTCAGATGCGGGAAACCCATGGCATGCAGCTTGAGAAACACCATCACATCATCGTCAGGCTCTTCCAGCTTCTGACCCTGCCTGAGCGCTGTGGTGATGCGCTCGGAAAGCGCTTCGTGGCGTGTGGATAGCGCGGAGGCGAGTTGTGCCCACAGGCTGGCATCACTGGCTGCATTGGCCAGTACCAGGATGTAGACGCCCAGGCCGGGATGCTGCGCCAGCATGTTGGTGAGTCCTTCGGCAAAGCCGTGTTCAAGTGAGCTTGCAGATGCGAATGGGTGGGAAGGCGTAATCATGGGGCGGGAAAGCAGGTTCAAGATTTATTGATTCGGACTGATGAAGTTTGAAGTGATATTGAAAGCCGATTTGCCTCGGCTGTGTGAGACAGTGCGGGAGGATGAATCAACAAGCATTAAAAACAGCGTTCTATTGAGGCGGCCCCACGAACTGACCGACTCAAGACAACGCAAGAAACATTTTACGGGTTCAAATATTATCTGGCCGCCTCAATAGGGTATCGATTTCACATGCAGTCATCGAAACGGGTGCCGTGCGTGCCCTGCCGGGCAACTGAACAGGGCTTGCACCCGTTGCAGATAAACACTCAAAGCTCGCCGTTGGTGCCGGCGCGCATCACATTGTCCAGTTTCTCGCGGATATCCAGCACGCCCTGGCGCAATTCCGGGGTGATGTCAGCCAGTTGGCCGGCCAGGTTGAGCCGGGTTGCATCCCAGTCCAGGGTCATGACCCAGATGTTTTTGTCGGCATCCGCCATCACCACAATGCGGCAGGGCAGGAATACCGCGATTTCCGGAACGGCCCGCAACAGGTCACGCGCCAGGGCAATGTCGCAGAAGCTGAGTATTTCAACACGCGGCGCGGTGGTGTCGTTCAATATCGCCTGAAAGTCCTTCGATATCAGGTTGCTGCCAATGAATTTCAGGTTGAGCTTGTTGGCGCGCAGCTTGATCGAATCGATGACCTCGTCGAACGATAGGCCGGGCTTGGCCTTGTATTTGACGGCAAAATAATTCATCGCCTCGCGCGCATCCATCTGCATCATGTTGTCCATCATGGGCATGGCCATCTGCAGCCAGCGCGCCCGCTCTTCAGGCGTAAGGATGCGGTTCATCTGGTAATCGCGATAGGGCGGCGGCGGAGCCTGCTGCATCAGCAGGGGGCCGTAGGGGGTTGGCGTGGCCTTGATCCAGCTTTGCCCGGGCGACTCAACAGGCTGGGCCGCAGGTGGAATAGCGGGGGGCTCCGAAGCGAGCAGCGGAAGGCTGACGATCCAGACGAGGGCAATCGAAACGAGGTGTGTCATGGCCAGTCTCCTGTGGCGGGATTCATTCATCCTACGCGCCATAATGCATGCGTCAAACGGATGTCAGACATGAGCGTGAAAGACATTTTCCAGTGCGGCCAGTTCGGCAGCGGCACAGGCAAAATCTTCCTGCTTCAGACAGGTTTCGATTCGAGCGGCGCCTTCGTGGAAGGCGGTGGCCATGACGCTGGCTGCTGCGCCTTTCAGGGCATGCACTTCCCTGCGGGCTGTCTCGGCATCATGTTGTCCGATGCTGTTTTTCAGTATGTCCAGACTGGCCTGGGTGGTGCTGGCGAACATGGCGGCCAACTCGTCCACCAGCCCCGGATTATCCGGATAGCGCGCATGCAGCGCGGACAGATTGAGCAAGGGGATGCGGGCCGGAGCAGCGTGGGGGACATGCAGCCATTGTTCCAGCGCGGCCGCCAGTGCTTCTTCCGTGTAGGGCTTGCTCAGATAGTCGCTCGCGCCCGCTGCCAGACAGTCCTCGCGGAAGCCGGTATTGGCGTTGGCGGTGAGGGCAATGATCGGGATATGACTGGCGTCACTCGGTAACTGGCGAACCCGCCGGGTGGCCTCCAGTCCATCCATTTCCGGCATTTGCCAATCCATCAGGACCAGATCGAAATTCTTGCTCTCCAGCAGATTTAATGCCTGCTTTCCGCTGTCAGCAAGTGTGTGCTGCAAACCCATTTCACCCAATTGATGTGCCAGCAATTTCTGGTTCACCGGATGGTCCTCCACGACCAGAATATGCCCGTGCAACTGCTTGATGGCTGATGCGGGTAGTTCGACCAGCGGCAGGGTGGAGGGTGGAAGCAGCAGCATCAAGGTGAAACGGCTTCCCTGATCGGGGGCGCTCTCGACGGTGAGACGCCCGCCCATCAGCCCGGCTAGCTGTTGACTGACGGCGAGTCCCAGCCCGGTTCCACCATAGCGACGTGTGGTGGATGAGTCGGCCTGCGAGAAAGCCCGGAACAGCCGTGTTTGCGTTTCGTGATTCATGCCGATGCCGCTGTCGCGCACCATGAAGCGGCAACCGATTTCATCTTTGATCGTTTCGAACACCACACTCAACTTGACCTCGCCCTGATCAGTGAACTTGATGGCGTTATCGACCAGGTTGAGCAGAATCTGGCGGATGCGGGTGGGGTCGCCCAGCAGAGCAGCAGGGGGCTGCGCAGGCAGGCTCAGGGTGAGTTGGATGTTTTTTTCCAGTGCGCGTGCCTGAAACAGCGCAATGACACCCTGCATCAGGTCGACAGGCGAGAAGGCAACGGCTTCGATCGTTAGTTTCCCTGCCTCTATTTTCGAAAAATCGAGTATGTCGTTGATGATGTGAAGCAGGCTTTCCGCCGAGCTTTTCAGGGTGGAAACGTATTCGCGCTGTTGCCCATCCAGGGGTGTTTTCAGCAGCAGTCCGCTCATGCCCAGAATGCCATGCATCGGCGTACGGATTTCATGGCTGACGTTGGCGACGAATTCGGTTTTGGCCTGGGCCATTTTCATGGCGGCATCCCGTGCGGCCTCCCTGGCTGCTTCGGTCGCCCGCCGCGCGGAGACGTCGCGCATGATGGCCTGAATCACGGGTTTGCCTTCCAGTTGCATCGCGTGCATGGCGATTTCAGCTGAGAACACGGAGCCATCCTGCCGTATGCCCTCCCAGTCCATGACGGCGTGGCCCTGGTTGCGTGCCTTTCCTATCCATTGCATGGCATGTTCCATGGCATCCATGCCATTGGCCTGGATGGGGGTGCCAAGTTGCGGAATGGGTGTGCCCAGAAAAGTGGCGACCGAGTCCATGCCAAACAGGGACAGGGTCGCCGGGTTGCAATCGGTAAAACCGTTGTCGTCGAGGATGACAACAGCATCGGAATTGGTTTCGAACAGGGTCTGGTATTTTTTGCGTTCGGTTTCAAGTTGGTGCGTCTGGGTCAGCATGCGGCGGCTTACCAGCACGGCAACCAGTGAGGCCAGTAGCGTGGCGGCAATACCCAGCGTTAGCATCAGGTTGCGGGTGGCCTGATACGCGACAAAGGTGTTGCTGAGTGCGGTTTCGTTATCTTCGCGCTGCAGCCGGTTCATTCTGTTGAGCGATTCCATCAATTCGCTTTGCACGGGAATCGCCTCCTCCTGCAAGATCTTGAGTGCGCTGTAATTGTTCTCGTCGAGGGCCTGCTGGATCACGTTGAACATGATCGGCTGATTGAAGGCGGTGAGGACGTCGAGCTCACGCATCAGCGTTTTTTCTTTCGGCGTGTTGAGCATGGTGCCGAGCCGCTGGCGGTCCTTGGAATAGCGTTCACCATATTCCTGGAACTGCAGAAAGAGGGTGTCTTTTTCCCATGGATCGTTGGCGACCACGATGTTGTGCATCAGCATCTGCCGGTCGCGAATGGAGTCTCGCATTTGCGACGCCAGACGGGTTTTGACGTTGTTTTTCGAGACTACATTTTCCAGTTCGGAGTTGAGCTGCGCCATCTGGGTGACGCCCATTCCGATGACCGCCAGCATCAGCAGCAGGGATACGGTAAAACCGAACCCCACATTGAATAACAGGCCGCGCAGAGGTGAGGGCGCCATCGGTGCTTACTCGCGCCGGAAGACTACGACGTGATCGGCAGCCAGTTTGATACCGATTTTTTCGCCGATGGCGTGATCGTGGTGCGAAGGGACCAACGACAGGGCACGCTGGCCGCTCGGCAGCTTAAGGGTGTAGAGAAAGTCGGCGCCGCGAAAGGCCTTGTTTTCGACTTCGGCCAACAGCAGGCTGTCGTCGTCGTGAATGATATCGTCCGGTCGCAACAGCACATCGACTTGGCAACTGCGTTCGCATTTGTCGCAGCCGCGGGCATCACACTCGACTGGAATATGGCCGTCCAGCACGCCAAGTTCGATTTCTACCTGATGGTCGTTGAGGACTTCGCCGGTGATCAGGGCACCCTGGCCGACAAAATCGGCGACAAAGCGGTTGGCCGGTTCGTGATACAGGTTGTAGGGCGTGTCCCACTGTTGAATCCGGCCCTCATGCATGACGCCGACCCAGTCGGCCAGCGCAAAGGCTTCGTTCTGGTCGTGGGTGACGATGAGTGCGGTGGTGGCTTCGCGTTTGAGAATGTCGCGCACCTCGAGCGACAGGCGTTCGCGTAATTCAACGTCAAGATTGGAGAACGGTTCGTCCATCAGGATCAGGCGTGGGCGCGGTGCCAGTGCGCGGGCCAGCGCCACGCGTTGCTGCTGGCCGCCAGAAAGCTGGTGCGGATACTGGTTGGCGTGAGCCGCCAGTCCGACCAGTTGCAGCAGTTCACCGACACGTGCTTCCCGGACAGAGCGGGACGTGCCGCGCAGGCCAAAGCCGACATTGGCCGCGATAGTCAGGTGCGGAAACAGGGCGTAATCCTGGAATACCATGCCGACACGGCGTTTTTCGGCTGACAGCATCCAGCCGGGCAGGCTGACGACTTCACCGCCGATGCGGATTTCGCCGTTCTGGATGGATTCGAATCCGGAGATGCAGCGCAGGGCAGTGGTCTTGCCGCAACCCGAAGGCCCGAGCAGGCAGCCGATGGCTCCTTCGGGCAGAGTAAAGGAGAGGTCGGCAATGATGTTACGGGCACCGTACGACTGTGAAACAGAATCAAGAATCAGTTCAGCCATTTAGTTCAGCCATGGGGACTCAGCCATGAGAATGTGCTCCGCGCCAGTTCAGGAGGATGATGGGAATGATACCGGCAATGACAATGGCGAGCGAAGGCAGGGCGGCGCGTTCCCATTCGCCTTCCGAGGTCATTTCAAACACGCGCACGGCCAGTGTGTCCCAGCCGAATGGGCGCGTCATCAGGGTAATCGGCATTTCTTTCATGATGTCGACGAAAACCAGCGCGGCGGCGGTCAGCAGGCTGGCGCGCAGCATCGGCAGATGCACGCGGGTGAGCAGGCCGGCTGAACCGGTACCCAGGTTGCGTGCGGCTTCATCGATGTTGCGCGTGATGCGGTGCAGGCCGCTGTCGATGGGGCCGAAGCCTACCGCAAGGAAACGCACCAGATAGGCCAGCAGCATCACCAACAGCGTGCCTTTGAGAATTTCGTATCCTTCAAAACCCAACCAGGCACGGCTGCTGTCGATCAGCCAGTTGTCCAGCCAGGCCACCGGGATGAACAGGCCTACAGCCAGCACCGCGCCGGGGAAGGCATAGCCGATGGTGGCGAAGCGTTGTGTCCACATCATGACGTTGCCCGGGCGACGGCGCCCGGCATAGGCCAGCAACAGCGCAACTATCACCACCATCAGCGCACCCATGCCGGCCAGCAGCAGGGAATGCGAGGCAAACCCCCAGTAACGGGCGTCGAGATCGTCGGCGATGACGTCGCGCGCCCACAGGACAAGCTGGGTCACGGGGATGATGAAGGCGATGGCTAAAACGGTACTGGCGTAGAGCAGGGCCAGTGCGGCCCGCATTGGTGAAAGCTGGATGCGGCGCGACGCGGCGCTGCGGCCGACTGCGCCATAACGCATCTTCATGCGCGAGCGCTGCTCGAATACCACGGCAACCAGGACAAACATAATCAGGATCGAGGCGAGCTGCGCAGCGGCAGGCAGGGAAAACAGGCTGTACCACGCCTTGTAGATGGCGGTGGTGAAAGTGTCGTAATTGAAGATCGCCATGGTGCCGAAATCGGCCAGCGTTTCCATCAGCGCCAGCATCAGGCCGGTGGCGATCCAGGGCCGCGCCATCGGCAGCGCTACGCGGAAAAAGCCCTGGGTGCGGGAGAATCCGAGTGACTGTGCGGCTTCCAGCGCAATTGCGCCCTGGGTGGCGAATGCGTTCCTGGCGATCAGGTACACATAAGGGTAGAGCGCCAGCGACATCACCAGTATGACGCCGCCGCGCGAGCGGATTTCCGGCAGCTTCATCGGCCCAAACGCCTCGCGTAGTGCAGTTTGCAGTGGGCCGGTGAAATCCAGCAGGCCGATCGCGACGAATGCCGTGACATAGGCGGGCAATGCCAGCGGCAGCAGTAACGCCCAGTTGAACAGACGCCGTCCGGGAAAATCACACATCGCCACCAGCCAGGCCAGTGAGACGCCCAGCACGCTGACGCCGAGCCCCACGCCCAGCACCAGCCAGATCGTGTTGCTCACCAGTTCGGGCAGCACGAACTCGGTCAGATGTGCGAGCGTGTCGCCCTCGGTATGAGCAAAGGAGGAGAAGGTCACCGCGACCGGCACCAGCACCAGCGCGGCGACCAGCAGGGCGAACAGCATCCAGCCGCTGAGGCGGGGCCAAACAAAAACGCCCGCTGGGGGCGTTTTTGAGCGCGAGGCAGGGTTAAGCGGCGCCATGGATCATGTCATTGATTAATCGTCTTATTTGTAACCGGCACGGTCCATCAATTTTACGGCCTTGACCTGCAGGCTGCCAGCCTCTTTTACGTTGATCAGGTTTTGCTTGAAAGACCCCCAGGCCGCCACGGTCTTGTCAGCCGCGATTTTGGGATTGGCCGGATATTCCAGGTTGACGTCGGAGTACAGATTCTGTGCCTTGTCCGAGGACAGCCACTCGATCAGCTTCTGCGCACCCGCCGGGTTTTTCGCATAGCGTGTGACGCCGGCACCGGAGACGTTGACGTGCACACCGGCCGCTTTGTTCTTCAAAGCCTGGTTCGGCCAGAAAATACCGAGTGGCAGATTGGGGTTTTTCTCCATCAACCGGCCGAAGTAATAGGTGTTGACCAGAGTCACATCGCATTGACCGGCAGCCACGGCTTCCATCGCCTTGGTGTCATCGGGAAAGGGCGAGGTGGCCAGATTGGCAACCCAGCCGCGCACCATGTCTTCGGTTTTACCTTCGCCGTATTCGGTAATCATCATCGCCACCAGGCTCTGGTTGTAGACCTTCTTCGAGGTGCGCAGGCAGAGACGGCCTTTCCATTTCGGGTTGGCCAGATCTTCGTAGGTGGAGAGGTCGGCGGGTTTCACCTTGTCGGTGTTGTAAACCAGCGTGCGGGCGCGTACCGACAGGCCGAACCATTCGTTGCCGGGGTCACGCAGGTGGGCGGGGATGTTGGCCAGCAGGGTTTTCGACTGGATCGGGCGCAGCAGGTCTTCTTCTGAAGCTTGCCACAGATTGCCGGCATCGACTGTCAGCAGCATGTCTGCGGGAGTGTTCTTGCCTTCGGCTTTCAGGCGCGCCATCAGCGGGCCTTCCTTGTCGGTGATGAATTTGATCTGTACCCCGGTGTCGCGGGTATAGGCATCGAACAGTGGCTTGATGAGTTGTTCGTTGCGTGCGGAATAGACCACGACTTCCTCTGCCAGGGCGGGCAGGGAAGCGATGGCCAGCGTGAAAACGGACAGTAACCAGCTAGGTTTCATTTTCATGTGGGTCATCCATCAAATCATCAGATGGTCTTAATCGTACTGGAAATGATAACCGTTATCAATAACATTCAAAAAATATACAAGGGGTTTGCTATGGCCGGTCAAACTGGATCAGGAATTGCAGTTCGCCCTCGAACAGTGCATCGAGATGCAGCGTTCCAGGATGCTCGTCAAGCACCAACCCGGGTTGTGCGGGTGGTGCAATGTCGATCAGCCTCAAGTGCTTCACAGGGTAGTCGATGTCCAGGCTCACCCGCATCGGGTAATAGCCGTCCAGAAACTTGCGCATGTAGGGGCCGCTGCTCAGGTTGAAATAGCCATTGCCTGTGTTGCGCAGCGCCCGGATAAGCGCTGTGAGACACAAGTGTGCCCCGGGTTCGATGTTCGATAGTTGCACGCTGGGGCCCTCGATCCAGGCTTGCCCAATGCGGTCAGTGGACACCACCTTGAGATCGCGTACAAAGTTTTCCCGGAAAGTGATCTGCAGGTTGGGCACGGCATCGAGGTTGTCATGGCATTGCGACAGGCTGACCCAGCCGGATTCCAGGCTGTCGGCGTGAATGTGAATATGGTTTTGATGGTGGTGTACAGGCCTGGCGGGCACGGCCTGCAGAAAGTTCAGGCTGCCTTCGTTGACGTGCTCGGCACTTTCAAAAGTCAGATCGGCGGCCGCGTGGGCCAGGCTTGCTTGCAGCAAGGTGGCCAGCAGCAGCTTGCGCCAGTTGGTTGAACCGATCGTGAAGCTATTCCAGGTCGGCATAAGCCGTTTGGCTGATACTGGGGCTCATGGAACGACTCGCCGGGCACCTTCAAAGCGTTCCTGCCAGTAGCGGTCGCGGAGGCTGGACACCATGACTGAACCAGTGCGGCTACTGGACGCGTGCACAAAACGATCATCGCCCAGATAAATCCCGACATGGGAAAACGCACGGTTGAGCGTATTGAAGAAAACCAGATCACCCGGCTGGATGTCGGCTGGCACAAGTGGTTGGGATATTTCGCTGATGGCACGGCTGTCGCGCGGCAGATTCATTCCGGCTGTTTGCTTGAACACATGGCCGACGAAGCCGCTGCAGTCGAGCCCGGTTTCAGGTGAGGTGCCGCCAAGCAGATAAGGGCTGCCCACCAGACTGACGGCATAGATCGGAATATCTTCGGATGGCGAGTTGGCATGGGCGGCTGGAATCAGCAGCAAAGCCAGCAGGGCTAACAGGGCGACAGGCTTCATGGGGTCACAATCTACTCTATAGTTGAAACAGGAAACGGCCAATTTTGGCGAATCTTGATCATGAGGGTTCCACCATGAATGAATCGAATACCCCCGCTTCGAACGAGACCAGTATCCACGAAAATAAGCAGTTGGCGCAATGGCATGATGAAGCTGTGGCTGCAGCGTCCGAACCCGACCTGCGTGAGCGGGTGCGCGAGTTGACTGCGCGCGCCCTGCATGAACGACGGATGGCGCTGCAGAATGTGCGTGAGATTGTCACTGCGATTTCATCCGGCGTCGGCAGTGGCCTGACCGCACGTGGCGGCGAGATCAGGGATGGACTCAGGCAGGCGGTATCGGGTCTTGATGACGCCGTGGGCAGCGCAGCGCAGGCGGTATCGTATTCGGTACGCGAAGCAGTCGAACAGGGGCGGGCGTTCAAGGACAATGAACTGAAAGCCAGTCTGGAGCAGTTGCGCGACTTGGAGTCTCAATTGGTCGATACGCTTAAACACACCGCCAGCCAGTCCGGCGGCAAGCTGAAGGAAGAACTGGGCTATTTGAGCGACCATCTGAAACACAGCGGAACGCGCACCGGTGAACAGGTGCGTGAGGCCCTGCAGCAGTTGGCGAGCGGCGTGAAAGCCGGTGGCGAGGCCGGGCGGGCGGGCCTCAGCGAATCGGCGAGCGTGGCGACCGAGCGCTTGTCGCAAGTGGCGAGCGGCGTACTGTCCGCCTTGTCCGATTCACTCAAACGACAAAGCGATCGACTGCGTTCCTGATTTTTTAAAGCCTTCCTCAACCGACAGAACCGACAGCACATACGCTGTCGGCGCGATACACTCTAGGCATGACTGATTCCAAATAATAAAACCATGCTCTGGGAAACTATTTCAGTAATGCGTGACCTGCCGCGATTGCATGAGATCGCCACGGTGATGATTCGTTATGGCTGGGGCGATCTGGTGCGACTGCTGGGCATCAGCAGTATTCTGGAACGCGCTGGGCGCGTGCTGCACTGGCAGAGCACCACTGAAATCAGCCAGCTCGATGCGCCGGTGCGGATACGTCTTGCGCTGGAAGAACTGGGGCCCACCTTCGTCAAGCTGGGCCAGCTGCTGGCGACACGGGTGGACATGTTCCCGCCACACTGGATTATCGAATTCGAAAAGCTGCACAGCCAGGTGCCAGCTGTTCCCTATGAGTTGTTGCACCCCGATCTGGTGGCGGCCATCAAAGGTGAACCCGGCGACGTGTTTGCCAGCTTCGATCCGGTTCCGATGGCGGCAGCTTCGATTGCACAGGTACACCGCGCCACCCTCAAGGATGGCACGGCGGTTGTCGTCAAGATCCGCCGTCCGGGGATCGAAGAGGTGATCCGTGCCGATTTGCGCATCATGCATCACGCCGCCAGGCTGCTCGAAAGCGAGATGCCGGATTTCCGGCGTTACGACCCGGTACAAATCGTTTTGCAGTTCCAGCGCTCGCTGAGCCGCGAACTCGATCTGGCCAAGGAAGCGCGCAATATTGACAAGTTTGCACGTGATTTTGCTAACGATCCACTGGTGCAAATTCCCCGGGTGTACTGGGAGTACACCAACAATCTCGTCAATGTTCAGGAACAAATCATCGGCATGTCGGGCGTGGCGCCCGACAAGTTGCGCGAGCGTGGGCTCGATCCCCGGTTACTGGCGGAGCGTGGCGCGGACACGGTGTTGCGCATGGTGCTGGAGCATGGTTATTTTCATGCCGACCCGCATCCCGGCAATGTGTTGTTCCTGCCGGAAAACCGCATCGGCCTGATTGATTTCGGCATGGTGGGCATGTTGACCCACACCCGTCGCAATCAGATCGTCGATCTGCTGCATGCCTTGACGTGCATGGACGAGCAGGCGCTGTTGCAGGTGTTGCTCGACTGGAGCGGTGAATCGGTGGTCGATGAGGACCGCCTGGCTTACGACGTGGCTGAGCTGCTGCAAACCTACGACGATCTGCAACTCAAGGACGTGAAGATAGGTCCGCTGCTGAACGACATCACGGCGCTGATGCGCAACAACGATCTGGTGCTGCCATCAGATCTGACTCTATTGTTCAAAACGCTGATCACGCTGGAAGGTCTGGGCCAGCAGCTCGATCCCGAATTCCACATGATCGATCATGTGACGCCGTTTGTGGAGCGCATCATCCATCAGCGCTACACGCCGCAAGCGCTGTGGGAACGCGGGCGCAAGAGCGTGCGCGAGACACTGGAAGTGCTGGCCGATGTGCCACGCGATGTGCGGCATTTGCTGCGGGACATGCGACGTGGACGGGTCAAGATTGATCTGGACCTGAAGCGTCTTGATGCCTTCGGTCATCAACTGGATCGTGCCAGCAACCGGCTGACTATGGGGATATTGACCGCCTCGCTGGTCATTGGATCGAGCATCATCATGACGGTGGAAGGCGGACCCAAGCTGTTTGGGCTGCCATTTTTTGGGTTGGTGGGATTCCTGATCGCGTTCTTCAACAGCCTCTGGATCATCTTTTCCATCTGGCGGTCGGGTAAACACTAGGGTCTGTTCGCACTAATTTCGCACCTGCGGCGAGGTCGATTTGGGATGCAGCCCGCGAAGCGGGACGCGTCGCTGTGCAGGCACAGCAAGCGGGTAGCGACAAAGGGATGCGCCCGAATCGGCCCGCCCCTCCGGGTTGTTGCGAGAAAGCGCGTCTGCGGTGTTGTGCCGCTTGGCAAGGGATAACCCTTGCCGGCGCGACACGCCTTGCATCCATCGCTTTCTCGCGACAACGCAGACGTGAAATTAGTGCGAACAGGCCCTATGGAAACGCTGAATCGATCAAGCCGAACTGCGGGCAATTTTGCTTTCCACGGGCAGGCTGTGACTGGCAGCCAGTTGTGCCAGTGCCATCGGCCGGCCCAGCAGATAACCCTGTACGTGGTCGATGCCCAGACTTTCAACCTTGCGCAGCACCGATTCGGTTTCCACGCCTTCAGCAACCAGGCTATAACCCACTTCGCTCATCATGCGTGCGAAATCGGACACCACCCGGCCGGCCCGGTTGTCCTGATCGAGCTTGTTGACCAGCGAGATATCGAACTTGACCACGTCCACCGGTAGATCGGCCAGATAGCGCAGGGGTGAATAGCCCGTGCCGAAATCATCCATCGCAATGCGGTAGTTGACCGAGCGCAGCATCTCCAGATAACCGCTCACCTCGCTCATTTGTGTAATGAGTGAGGTTTCGGTGATTTCCAGCATCAGAGGATGGCGCTCATTGTGACGCGACAGTTCCAGCAGATGCGAGATCACATCGGAGCGTGAAAGGCTCTGGGCAGACAGGTTGATCGAGATGCCACATCCGGGAGGCAGTTGGCCGGATGCCAGGTCGGCCTCAATTTGATGCAGTACCGCCATGTCGAATTCGGTTTCGAGTCGACGGTTGCTGACAACCGGCAGGAACGTACCTGGCATGAGAAGGTCACCGTGATGGCGGATGCGTGCCAGGGCTTCGTAATAATCGACCCGACGTTCAGGCAGAACATAAATGGCCTGATAGTGCATTTCGATCATGCTCGGGTTGGACAGTGCCTGGAACAAGGCGCTGGTTTCGCGGCTGGCAACCAGCGTTTGCGCGGCGCGATCCATGTCTTCTCCAAACAGTGCAATGCGATTGCGTCCCGGCTGTTTGGCAGTGTACATGGCGACGTCGGCCTGCTTCGGTAGTTCATCCACACTGGCGCACTGGTCAGCTTCACAGTAGGCGATACCGATACTGATTCCGATTGGCTCGTTGATTCCCAGGTCCTTGAAATTCGCCGCCTCAACCAGGCTCTGGCAACGTTGTGCAATTTGCCTGGCCTGGGCTGGCGAGGTGTGTGGCATGAAGGTGGCAAACTCGTCTCCGCCCAGCCGGTAAAGGCGGTCGTTGGCGCGCAGGGCCATGACCAATGCATCGACAACGATGCACAGCACCCGGTCGCCTTTGGTATGTCCATAGGTGTCGTTAATGGTCTTGAAGCGGTCGCAGTCAAATAGCAGAAAGGCCACCCCCTGCGGCGAATTTTCAAGCCCCAGACGAAAATGTGCCCAGTCCTCTTCATAGGCCCGCCGGTTGTGGCAGCCAGTGAGGGCATCCTGTCGTGCCTGCGAGTGGAACACACGGTTCTGGTGTTCCAGGGAGCCATGCAGCTCCCGAAGCTGCAGCTGATAGTCGTGCAGTGACCGGCGGATGTTTTCCAGTTCAGTCACCCGCATCGGCACCGAGCGGGAGGGCACCTGGCCGAACTGACCATGCTGCATGGCATCGATATCCTGCGAGAGTTGTCTGAGCGGTTTCACCAACAAACGGCTATAGGTGGTGTACGCCAGCAGCGCTGCCGCCAGCAGGACGATGAACAGCGCAAGCAGGGTGTTCGACAGAATCGACTTGAATTGGGATTGTCCGCGGGATGTGAGTACGCTGTAGCCTAGATGCGTACTTAGATCTGACGGCGCCACTATTTCACCCGGCGCAAGCGTGATTTTGACGCTCTTTATATCGACAGAATGCAGGCCTTCCTGGCGCAGCAGTTCGGATATGAGGTCAAGGCGGATGAGCCCGTGCCCGAGCAGGGCCATTTGCCCTTCGCTGCTGTAGACCGGGAATAGTTGATACAGCATGGTCGTACCTGCTTCGTCGATCAGCCAGTTGGATGGCTGGCGCGCCAACATGTCGTTGCTCAGTCGGTCAGGAAAACGGGTTTTTGCCGTGCCGGAAGCCAGCCGTGCACCAGAGTGATCGTACAAGGCGGTGTGTGCGAGGTGGTTTTGCAGTATGCCGCTTTCATATACGCGCTGATCACGCCAGTAGGTGTAGTACTCGGGCAGAATCAGTTGCTGCCGGGTCTCGCCCCAGCGTGACAGTTTGTCCGCCTGATCTTCTGTATGACGCACGACCCGCTCAATCGCCATGTTGAGCTCGGACTGTGCCGCATCGCGAACATGCTGTTCCAGTTCGTGTGTGACAGTGCGCGTCTGATAGGCGGAAAATGCCCCGATCAGGCTGACCAGCACCATCAGGCCGGTGATGAACGCGAGGGCGACCTGGGTGATGGGGATGGATTCAGGCCGTTTCATCGGGAAGGTGCTTGTTGAACGCGTATCAGAAACTCAAGCGTGTTTTCCAGCAGGTCGAATTCATGTGCGCCATCCATGAAATGATTGGCACCGGACAGGACGACCATTGGAATACCTGCCTGTTGCAGCGCCTTGACCCAGGTGGCACCCATCATTTCGTCGGCTTCGCCCATGAGTAGTTGCATCCTGACCGGCGATTTTTTGAGTGCCGCCAATGTGCGCGGCTGATCCCAGCGTATATAAGACACAAGGTCGCCAGGGGTAGCCAGGTATTTCTTGCAATAAGAGATCTGCTGACTGACCAGTGTGCCTTGACCATGCTGTATCTGCTTTTTCAACTGTGCGATCAAGGGTGCGCGAGCGTTGTTGCCAATCCGGGTTTCGATCAGCGAGGTGCCGAAATAGCCTTTGACTACGCGGTCCGGCCTGGCATCCAGATAGGCCAGCAGTTGCATGCTGCCAAAACTGTGGCCAACCAGCACGACGGAGCGGTGGCCACGCGATTTCAGCCAGCTTACCCAGTGTGCAATTTCGCTGATATCGTCATCCAGGCTGTGACGATGAATGGCTTCGCACGCCAGGCTTTGCGAGCGGTTGGGGATATTGAGACTGAGCGTGGGGGACAATACCGGATAGCCCGTGTCATGCAGGCCACGTGCCAATGTGGCCACAGTGGCAAAGTCGCGCGTTTGCAGAAAGCCATGCAGCAGCAGAACAGCCGGCTTGTCGCGTTGCCCATCCAGGTATTCGGCACTGGTGTGTATACCCGGGCGAACCTGTAATTGAATGATTTCCGCATGCGCCCACGCCGGGAAAGCAGATAGCAGCAGGCAGATCAGGTAGATACGCATGATAAGTGAAAGGGCATAGTCAGAATCTACCGACTTAACGGCAGTAAACCCGCAAAACTGAAGACAGGCGGCCACTCGCCCAAGGCCCGTCGAATGGTACACTCCGGCACTCGGTTTGTGCCTCAACATGGTTGATCTGAAACGTATATTTTCCCCCGATGGTGCCTGCGCCGACGTGCTACCCGGCTGGCGTGCGCGCTCGCAGCAGTTGGCCATGGCCGAAGCCGTCGAGCAGGCGATCGCCGACAACAGTGTGTTGCTGGCCGAGGCCGGCACCGGCACTGGCAAGACGCTGGCCTATCTGATTCCCGCGTTGCTGTCAGGGGGAAAGGTGGTGATTTCCACCGGCACCAAGGCGCTGCAGGACCAGCTGTTTCACCGCGATCTGCCGGCGGCGCGGCGCGCGCTCAAGTCGCCGGTCAAGGTGGCCCTGCTCAAGGGCCGTGCCAATTACGTCTGCCACCATCACCTAGAGCGCAATCTTGCTGACGGCCGCTTTGCCAACCGCGACGATCCGGTGTGGCTGGCCAAGATTGCCCGTTTTGCCGAAACCAGTTCCAGTGGCGACCGCGCCGAGGCCGAGGGCATTCCCGAAGACGCCACCGCCTGGCATTATGCCGTGTCCAGCCGCGACACCTGTCTGGGCAGCGAATGCAGCCACTTCAAGAAATGCTTCGTCATGGCCGCGCGCAAGGCTGCGCTCGACGCTGAAGTCGTCGTCGTCAACCATCAACTGTTCTTTGCCGACCTGTGGCTGAAGGACGAAGGCGTCGCCGAACTGCTGCCCGCGTGCAATACCGTCGTCCTCGACGAAGCGCACCAGCTGGCCGAAACTGCCGCGCAGTTCTTCGGTCAGACGATTTCCACCGCGCAACTGATCGAACTCGCTGGCGACACCAAGCGTCTCGCTGCCGTGAAAGCCGGGGATTTCCCCGCGCTGCGCAAATCGGCGGAAGACCTGAGCAAAGCCACGCGCGACCTGCGCCTGGCGTTTCCGCAGAACCCGATCAAATCGACGCTGGCCGAACTCACGCGCTATGACAAGTGGCCGGATGCATTGAAGGCCGCGCGTGCTGCGCTCGATGAATTGACCAAACTGCTGGAAACCCAGGCTGAGCGCGACGCCGACCTGAAGAATTGTTTCGAGCGCGCGCAAGTGGTACAGGCCATGCTCGCCAGTTGGCAGCGCGCCGACGACCCCGACACTCCACGCGTGCGCTGGCTCGAAACCACCATGAGTTCGTTGCTGATGCACGCCACGCCCTTGTCGATTGGTGCCATGTTCGGCGCCAAGCTCACCGAGCGTGCGCAGGCGTGGATCCTGACCTCGGCCACGCTGTCTGTCGGCGGTGACTTTACTCACCTGAAGACCCGGCTTGGTATCGAAGAATGTGAAACTTTGTGTGTCGACAGTCCTTTCGATTATCCGAGACAAGGCGTGCTCTATGTTCCGCAAGGCGTGTCCGCCCCGAATACGCCCGAGTTCACCGAATCCGTTGTCAACGCCGCCTTGCCGGTACTGGAAGTCAGCGGCGGGCGGGCATTCATCCTGTTCACCAGCCTGCGTGCGCTGGAGAAGGCTCGCAGCCTGCTGATCGACGCCTTCAAGTCACGCGGCTGGGACTACCCTTTGCTGGTGCAGGGTGACGTGCCCAAGAACGAATTGCTGGCGCGTTTCCAGAAAGCCGGCAATGCCGTGCTGCTCGGCAGCCAGAGTTTCTGGGAAGGCGTCGACATGCCCGGCGATGCGCTGTCGGTCGTCATCATCGACAAGCTGCCGTTCCAGCCGCCGGACGATCCGGTGGTTGCGGCGCGCATCGCTCAGGCCGAGAAGAATGGTGGCAAGCCGTTTATGGATTACCAGTTGCCGCACGCGGCGTTGAATTTGAAGCAGGGGGCAGGGCGCTTGATTCGCACCGAGACCGATCGCGGGGTGCTGATGATTTGCGATACGCGGTTGGCCGATAAGCCGTATGGAAAGTTGTTGTTGAATGCGTTGCCGGCGATGACGCGGACAAGGAAGCTGGAAGTGGTGGAGCGGTTTTTTGCGGCAGAGGGGAAGGGATGTGTGACGCCACCGGCGATGATTGAGAAGTAGTGACTGCCCTCGCCTGGGTGGACTGAACTGCTCAGCGCTTTTCCAGAAAAGTCCTGAATAAACCGATTTGGGTATGTGGCGTTCACGTCCCGGTCATTTTGCTGTGCGCAGCTTGGCCACATCCTTTGGCGTGACACCCGGTGCGTTATTGCCCCAGCTGCTGCGCTCGTGATTGATCACTGCCGCAATCTGCGCGTCGTTCAGTTGGTCGGCCCACGGTGGCATCGGCGAAGCGTAGTGCACCCCATCGATCACCTTGCCCTGCGAGCCATTCAGAACCGCCTCGATGTGTGTGGTCGGGTCCGTGTCGGTGACGGCGGGATTTCCTGCCAACGGCGGAAACACGCCGGGCAGGCCTTTGCCCGTTGCTTGATGGCACGAGGTGCAGTTGTTGCCGTAGACCGACGCACCAAGCGTAGCGTCGCTACCGGTCGTATTGGCGGGCTGTACCGTACGCGCGACGGTATTGCCTGTAGCTGCCGGCAAGCCGGCCGGTTGGGGCAGATCCAGTGTGAGCGGACCGTAGGTCGGCGTGGTCGCGAAGTCAGGTGGCGGTCTCCACAGCTGCACGCCATAAAACACACCGAAGGCAACAATGGCAATGAACAGCACCCAGGCCCAGGTGGGAATCGGCGCCGGCGTTTCCGCCCGCGATGGCTCCCAATGGATCTCGCCGGCACCGCCGTAGGCGTTGATGAGAATGGGGATCTTGCCTTCGAGCACGTCGTTATCGCACACGCCATCGACGGCGATGCCGGGGCCGTTGCGTACGGTGAACGGGATGATTCGCACCCCCTTCCGGCCCGTGGAATCGTAAGCCTCCACCCGCAGCCGGTGTTCTCCGTCCTCAAGCCGGGAAGTATCGAGTTCGAAACGAACCGGCGGACGATGGCTTAGCAGCGGTTCGGTTTCGTCATCCAGATAGACGAGTGTGCGAACCTCGTTTTGATGCTCGTTTTCCTGTTTGCCTTCAGCCATCGTGGCTCCTTGGGGCGCGGCGTCAGAAGTCGTCCCGCAAAACCTGACGCTTGATGTGGTTGGGATCGTTTTCCCGCGGTCTGATCAGAAATTTGACGGTATAGACACAGACCAGCAGAACGATGAGTGCGCCTAGTGCAACCAGGGTGATATCGAGCGGGCCGTCCGGTCCTCCTGCAGCCATGTGATGGGGTTGCGTCGAGCTGCAAAAATTGAGGGCCTCCTGCGCCTGGGCGTCAATCGATGTTGGCAACGCTGTCATTTCGCGCCTCCTTTACGCACTGCGGCCACTTCTTTCGCTGTCACCGTGGGCGACTGGTTACCCCAGCTTGAGCGCTCGTGGGCAATGATGGCGGCGATCTGGGGATCAGTGAGCTGGTCGGCGAAGGCAGGCATCGGTGCCGGGTAAGTCACCCCGTTGATAACCCGGCCCTGGGCGCCGTGCAGCACCGTGGCGATGTGCTGGGTCGGATCATCGGCCATGACCGCAGGATCGTTCACCAACGGTGGAAAAACGCCAGCGAGGCCCTGGCCGTTTGCCTGATGGCACGAGGCACAGTGGTTGCTATAGAGTGTTGCGCCGTCGCTGCCAGCCGTGGTCTTCGCGGGCTGCGCCGATGCGCCTGATATCTGGAGCGGCACCTGCCTTAATGACAACAAATACGCAACCAGCGCTTTTGCCTTGTCGCTTGCCACAACCGTTCCGGATGGCGGGGCGTAAATAGGTGGAACCGGCACCACCACCGCGTCCGTTGCGGGTTTGGCAACGACTTCGAATAACCAGGGGTGGGCCGGCATGGTCGAATCCGGGCTCACTGCGCGCGGGTTATAGAGGTGAAGATACTGCCAGGCCTCGCTTGGCTGACGGGTGCCAATGCTGGTGAGATCGGGACCGGTGCGCGCACTACCGAGAACAGCGGGGGCATAAGGGTGCCAGATATTCAGTGGTTTCACGTGGGCATAATCACCGGGCGCCGAGGGGCGTCCCCAGACCGCATCCATCTTGAGTGGGCGAACCTGCTGGGTATGGCAGGCAATACAACCCTCGGCAACATACACATTGAGCCCGCGCTGCTCGATTGCCGTCATCGGTTCGGTGCCCGGCAGCGCGCGGGTGTGATTCTGCACCCAGATCGCCGGGCCGATGCCGGCAATCCAGGACAGCGCGATATAGCCAAAAAAAATGACGGAGAAAAGCAGCCAGTGGTTTTTGTGAAAGTTCATGCCAGCGCCTCCATTTGCGACGCAGGCATTTCCCGCCCGGAGCGAAGCGGACGCATCTGCCAGAGGTTGTAGGCAAAAATCAGGTGCGACAGAAACATCATCGTGCCGCCCACCGCGCGCCACAGCCAGAACGGCTCCATCAGGCGTACCGATTCGATGAATGGCGCATTCAGCATCCAGCTCATCCCCTGCAGGGTTCCGCCGATCATCAACGCGATGGTGTAGATAAAATAACCCAACAGGGCGAACCAGAAGTGTATCCCCGCCAGCAGATGCGAGGGTTCACGTCCGGACATTCGCGGCAGCAGACCGTAGATGCCACCCCAGATCAAAAATACGACAAAGCCGTACATGGTCAGGTGCGAATGGGCGACCGTGTAGTTGGTGAAATGCCAGACCAGATTCAGTGAACGCAGCGCTTCCAGGGTCCCCTGCGCCGACCAGAAAAAGTAGCCGAGCACCCCCGCGAGGATAAACGGCAGGCTGTAGCTGCGAGCGATGGTGCGGCCACTCCCTTTCATGGTCAGCAGAAAGTTACCGGTGCCAGCAGCCAGCGTCACTACCATGCCGACGCTGAAGATGATAGCGACGGTCTGCAACCACCACGGTGTCGGCGCGAAAACGAAGTGATGACCGCCGATCATGGTGTAGAACACCATCTGGGTCCAGAACGCCAGGACACCGAGCGAGTACGAATAAATCGGCTTGTTCAGCAGTTTCGGCAAGAAGTAGTAGGTCAGGCCCAACACGATCGGCGTAAACCACATGCCGACAGCATTGTGCATGTAGTAGCCCTGAATGACCGTTTCGCTGATGCCGTTCTGCTGATAGAACGGCAGATAGGCGATCGCTACCAGTACACTGGTCCACAGAAAGCCGCCCATGATGTACCAGTTGGAAATGTAGATTTCCTCAATACCACGGTCGGCGATGGTACGAATCAGGTTGTACGCGGTCAGCACCACGCCGGCAGCAAAGATCGCCATCACTGGCCAGATGTATTCACGATATTCCTGGCCGCCGTTGTTGATGCCGCTCATGAGACAGAGGCCGCCGATGATGACCGCGAGGTTGATCAGAACCAGACTGGTCCAGGCCAGCGGAAAACTGTAGAGCCGCCGCTGGCTGGTCTTCGGCACCACGTATAGCACCAGCGCGATCATCGCCAGCGATGTCCAGCCCCAGAAGACAGTATTGGTATGAACCGGCCGCAAGCGTCCGAATGACAACCAGGGGATATGGTCCACGTCCGGTGCAACGAACTTGATGCTCAGATAGACACCGATCAAGGTCCCGACGATCAGCCATAGCGTCGCGCACGCCAGATAAACGAAGATGAGCCGTGTCCAGGCGGTGTCGTGTTCGACCACCGATTCGACGTGCGCCTTGCCGACAACGAGTGGTCGATCGAAAGGCAGTATCAAAGACGGTTCAGCCATTATCTGCTCCCCATGATTGCGCTCGAACGGCGAGCACCTGGCCGGCCTCGTTCTGCTCGATCGTCGGGCCTGCACTTTAGTCAGTAAGGTATAAACTTCCTCATTATTCAACCATTCCCTGCGCAGGGAATTTCTGTTGCTTGCATGCATGTGGCTGAAGGGCAAGCTGTATGGAGCTTGTTATTGAATGGCGCTGCCAACGATGCGCTGATGTGGAAGGTGAGGGTGGTGGAGTGGTTTTTTTGCTACGGAGGCGAGGGGGCGTTTGGCTGCGGTAGCTGAGGTGGAGCAGTTGGGGGCGTCGGTGGGCGGCTGACCATTGGCCGGGGTTGCCGGCGGCAAGTTACTTTCTTTGTCTTGCCAAAGAAAGTAACCAAAGAAAGGCGCCCCCGCTCATCCCCGAAACCCCGAAAACCAAGCCTGCCGGGTGGGCGGCAAAGAACTCGCCCCGCTTTTTGTTGGAATACGAAGGTGAGCGGGGCTCAAACACCTTTGCCGCTGATCCACTCGGCAGACTCAATTTTCGGCGGGGCTGAAAGGGGTTTTGAAAGTCAAAACCAAGTCAGTAATGACTGATCGGTTTGAGTGCTTGTAGAGTAAGCGTAGCAATGCCCTTCAGTAATTGATCTACGTGGGCATGAAATTGAGCCTCGCTGCGTTGAAGCAGGCTTGGATACGCAACATTTCTTTGTACAGAAAAGTCACTACTAGGTAATGATTCAATGAATAAGAATGATGTGATAACAACCCGGCGGAAGCGTTTGCGTCTCTTGATAGATGAGCGATTTGGCGGAAAACAGGCTGCATTGGTGAGTCAGATCGGGATCAATCAGGGAGAACTATCTGGCCTGCTTGAGAAAAAATCGTTTGGTGAGAAGAAAGCACGCAGTTTGGAGAAGCAACTTAAGTTGCCGAATTTGTGGCTGGATCAGATTGAATGCTCAACAAATGAGAGGCTGGAGAAATGGGACAAGATTGTTTGGCTATGGGAGCATGAGGATGATGAGATAAGGGTGATGTTCAGCTTGTTGGCTGGGGCGGTATATGACAAGAAAAAACAAGAAATAGATAACGCTTCGCAAAACGAAATAACGAGCTTGTCTTGATAGGTTATACACATCTGACGCACTCACCATGGGTGAATGCGCCGCTTAAATGTATCAATATCCGCTCAGCTAGAGTTAGCCTGGTTTTGATTTGTCTCCCCTTGAGCCCCGCCGAATCCCGAGCCTGCCGGGCGGATCAGCGGCGAAGGTGTTTGAGTACCGCTCACAAAAAACCAATTTAAAACAACACAAGCGGGGCGAGTTCTTCGACGCCCGTTCGGCAGGCTCGGGATTCGGGTACCCGTAGGGCGGGGATGTGGGGTCGCATTTCTTTGGTTACTTTCTTTGGCGAGACAAAGAAAGTAACTAGCCGCCGGGCTACCCCCGGCCAACGGTCAGCAGTTCAGCGCTAACGCCAGCTACAAACTCAAACTCTCACAACCCCTGCACAAACCCCAACACCTCCGCCGCATGCCCCGGCGCCCTCAGCCCGCGCCAGCTTTTCACCAGTTTCCCCTCCCCATCAAACGCAAACGTGCTGCGCTCCACCCCGCGTACCTGTTTGCCATACATGCTCTTCAGCTTCATCACCTTGAACAGTTCACAGACCGTTTCCTCGGTGTCGGCGAGCAGTTCAAACGGAAATTCAAACTTGGCCTTGAAGCCTTCGTGCGACTTGATGCTGTCGCGCGAGATGCCGACCACGATGGTGTTGGCCTTGCCGAAATTCTTGTACAGATCACGGAATTCCTGGCCTTCGAGGGTGCAGCCGGGGGTGTTGTCCTTGGGGTAGAAAAAGATGACGACGTTCTTGCCGCGATGCTCGGACAGCTTGAATGTGGTGTCGCCAGTGGACGGCAGTTCGAAATCCTGGATGACTGGATCGCTCATGGTGGGCCTTCTTTCTTTTAACGAGTGGATGATTTCAGCAGGACGATGACGGCGCCTGCGCCGCCGTCGACGGTGCGGGCCTGGCAGAAGGCGAGCACGTCTTCGCGCTGCATCAGCCAGTGGCGTACCTTGTTTTTTAGCACCGGCAGGCGGTTTTTCGAGCCGTAGCCCTTGCCGTGGATGATGCGGACGCAGCGCCGGTCTTCCAGGTTGCAGCGGTTGAGGAAGGCGGCCAGGGCCACGCGGGCTTCGTCGCCGGTGTGACCGTGCAGGTCGAGTTCACCCTGGATGACCCAGCCGCCGCGCCGTAGTTTGCGCAGCGCGGCGGTGGGCACGCCAGGGCGCACGAAGACGAGTTCTTCGCCGGTGGAGATAGCGGCTTCCCAGTCCCAGGGATCGGACAACACATCATGCATGACCTGCTGTTCGTCGCGTAAGCGTTGCCGGGCGATGGGTTTGGGCCGTCGCTGCGGGATCTCGGCGCGGTTGGAGGGCGGTAGGGGAATGGCGTCGGCAACGGCGCGGCGAAACAGCACCGCACCGTCTGGCTGGGGTTTGGGTTTATGCGGCGCCTGGTGAAGCGTGGCAGGCACGGTGGCCTGTTCGCGCAAGCTGCGGCGCACCCGGGCCAGCGCCTCGAACGAGGCGGGGGCGAGTGCGCTGCGGCTGCGCTTCATGCCTCAATTATTGGGCAGCCTTGCCGAGTGCGTCCAGGTAGCGCTCGGCGTCGAGCGCGGCCATGCACCCGGTGCCGGCGCTGGTGACGGCCTGGCGGTAGATGTGGTCCTGGACGTCGCCGGCGGCGTAGACGCCTTCGATGTTGGTGGCGGTAGCGTTACCCTTGTTTCCGCCCTTCGTCACGATGTAGCCGCCTTCGAGGTCGATCTGGCCTTCGAAGATGGCGGTGTTGGGCTTGTGGCCGATGGCGATGAAGACGCCGGTGAGCTTGAGCTCCTGGGTGCTGTCGTTCTTGGTGCTCTTGAGGCGTACGCCGGTGACGCCGGTCTTGTCGCCCAGCACTTCGTCCAGAGTATGGTCGGTGGCGAGGGTGATCTTGCCTTCCTTGACCTTTTCCATCAGCTGGTCGATGAGGATTTTCTCGGACTTGAAGGTGTCGCGGCGATGCACCAGGGTGACGTGGCTGGCGATGTTGGCCAGGTACATGGCTTCTTCAACCGCGGTGTTGCCACCGCCGATAACCGCGACTTCCTGGTTCTTGTAGAAAAAGCCGTCGCAGGTGGCGCAGCCCGACACGCCCTTGCCCATGAATTCCTGCTCGGACGGCAAACCCAGGTACATGGCCGATGCACCGGTGGCGATGATCAGCGCATCGCAGGTATAAGTGCCGGAGTCGCCCACCAGGGTGAAGGGCTTTTCGGTCAGTTTGACGCTGTTGATCTGGTCAAAAATGATCTCGGTGTTAAAGCGCTCGGCGTGGCGCTGAAAGCGATCCATCAGCTCGGGGCCCTGCACGCCGTCGACATCGGCGGGCCAGTTGTCGACTTCGGTGGTGGTCATCAACTGGCCACCCTGCTGCATGCCGGTAATGACAACGGGGGACAGGTTGGCGCGCGCGGCGTACACAGCGGCGGAGTAACCGGCGGGGCCGGAGCCGAGGATGATGAGTTTGTGATGAATAGCGCTCATGATGGGATCTCAGGGTGGAGGGAATGGATGACTGTCTATTCTAACCAATCTTGACGACAGCATTTCCCTGTTGTCTGCCCGGTAATGGGTTCGGGCGATCAAATGGGTGCCTGTGTGAGCGGATACGCGCCATCGCCTCGCACCCTGAGGGAATATCTGCGATTCATCCCGATCAACCCTATCCATTAGAATATACGGGATAATTCAGCGCACTATTCTTAGACAAGTTTCCATGGCGCGTCCCGCTTCCCGTTCGTCGACTCCTTTGCCGCCCCGTATGCAACGCTTGCTGCGCGAAGCTCGCGCCCTGCTGGTGGGTTTTGCTGCCTTGCTGCTGGCCGCCATTCTGCTTACGCATAATGTGGCCGATCCGGGTTTCAGCACCACCGGTGATGACGGCCCACTGCACAATCTGGGCGGCAGCGCCGGCGCATGGCTGTCGGATTTTCTGCTGATGCTGTTTGGCGTGTCGGCCTGGTGGTGGGTATTGCTGGCGGTGGGGTATGTCATCCACACCTTTCGCCATCTCGATGAAACACCGCTGGCAGGCGGACGGCAGCGCCTGTTCAGCCTGGGCGGGTTTGGCTTGTTGCTGCTGGCCAGTACGGGCGTTGAATGGCTGCGCACCTGGCACTGGGCGGTGACTTTGCCCGACGCGCACGGTGGCGTGCTGGGTTCGGGGGTGGGTGCAGTGGCCGGGGCCTTGCTGGGTTTTACTGGTGGCTCGCTGATTCTGTTGCTGTTGATGGCGGTGGGTTTCAGCCTGTTTACCGGCGTGTCGTGGCTGAGCATGGCCGAACGTACCGGTGAATGGGTCGAGCAGGGTTACTGGAAGGCGATCCAGGGCTGGCAGGCTTACCGCGACCGCAAGCTGGGCGAAGTGGCACAGCAAAAGCGCGAAGCCAAGGTGTCGGTCGTCAAGCAGAAGAGGGTCGATGCACCGCCGATCCGTATCGAGCCGGTGGTGAAGGAAGTGCCGCAATCGCCGCGCGCCGTTACCGAAAAGCAGGCACCGCTGTTCTCCGACCTGCCTGATTCGCCGTTGCCGCCACTGCATCTGCTCGATCCGGCGGACGAGGCGGTGGAAACCGCCAGCGCCGAATCGCTCGAATACACATCGCTAATGATCGAACGCAAGCTCGCTGAATTCGGCGTCGAGGTCAAGGTGGTGTCAGCGTCGCCCGGCCCGGTCATCACGCGCTATGAAATCGAACCGGCGGTTGGCGTCAAAGGCAGCCAGATCGTCAATCTGTCGAAAGACCTGGCGCGCACGCTGTCGGTGACTAGCATCCGCGTGGTCGAAGCCATCCCCGGCAAGCACACCATGGGGTTGGAGATTCCCAATCCCAAGCGGCAGATCGTGCGCCTTTCGGAAATCCTCGGCTCCACGGCGTATCACGACAGCGCCAGCCCGCTCACCGTCACGCTCGGCAAGGACATCGCCGGCAACCCGGTGGTGGCTGATCTGGGAAAAATGCCGCACCTGCTGGTGGCCGGTACCACCGGTTCCGGCAAGTCGGTTGGCGTCAACGCCATGATTTTGTCGCTGGTGTACAAGTCTGATCCCAGTGCGGTGCGCATGATCATGGTTGATCCCAAGATGCTGGAACTGTCGATCTACGAGGGTATTCCGCATCTGCTGGCACCGGTGGTTACCGACATGAAGCAGGCCGCTAGCGCGCTCAACTGGTGTGTGGGCGAGATGGAGCGGCGCTACAAGCTGTTGTCGGCCGTGGGCGTGCGCAACCTGGCCGGCTACAATCAGAAAGTGCGCGACGCCAGGAAGGCCGGCACGCCGCTGACGCATCCGTTCAGTCTGACGCCGGACAATCCCGAGCCGCTGGAAACCATGCCGATGATCGTGGTGATGATCGACGAACTCGCCGACCTGATGATGGTGGTCGGCAAGAAGGTCGAGGAACTCATCGCGCGGCTGGCGCAGAAAGCGCGCGCGGCCGGTATCCACCTGATCCTGGCGACGCAGCGGCCGTCGGTCGACGTCATCACCGGCCTGATCAAGGCCAATATTCCCACCCGCATCGCATTCCAGGTATCGAGCAAGATCGACTCGCGCACCATTCTCGACCAGATGGGCGCCGAGGCCTTGCTGGGGCAGGGCGACATGCTCTACCTGCCGCCCGGAACCGGACTACCGCAACGCGTACACGGCGCCTTCGTGTCGGACAACGAAGTGCATCGCGTGGTCGATTACCTGAAATCGCTGGGCGAGCCTGAGTACATTGAAGGCGTGCTGGAGTCTCCCGAAATTGCAGGCGAGGGTGGCGAGTTTGGCGAAGCGGCGGCGGAATCCGACCCACTCTACGACCAGGCGGTGGCCTATGTGCTGAAGTCGCGTCGCGCGTCGATCTCGTCAGTGCAGCGTCAGCTGCGCATCGGCTATAACCGCGCCGCCCGCATGATTGAGGACATGGAACGCGCCGGTCTAGTGTCGTCCATGCAAAGTAATGGCAACCGTGAAGTATTGGCGCCTGGAGGCGACGCATGAGTTTTTACGCACTGATCCCCGCAGCAGGCAGCGGTTCGCGCATGGGCGGGAAAATTGAAAAGCAATACATGCTGCTTAATTCTGTTCCCATGATTGCGCATGCGATGATGGTGCTGGCACGCGAGCCGCGCATTAGCAAGCTGTTTGTGGTGCTCTCGCCCACCGACAAACGCTGGAACAACTACGAGTGGCAGGGCTGGGACGAGCGCCTCGAAGTACTGCGCTGCGGCGGCGCGACCCGTGCCGAAACCGTCTTGAATGGCCTTGAGGCCATGTCCAAAATCTGTTCCGCCGATGACTGGGTGCTGGTGCACGATGCCGCGCGCCCGTGCCTGCCCGATGACATGCTGGACAAGTTGCTGGACGAAGTCGCCGATGATCCCGTCGGCGGCCTGCTGGCCGTGCCGGTGGCCGACACCCTCAAACGGGCCGCAGCCGATGCTTCTTCTGGTGTGCGGGCCGAGACCACCGTGCCGCGCGCCGGCCTGTGGCAGGCGCAAACCCCGCAAATGTTCCGTCACGGCACGCTGGTCCAAGCCCTGCGCGCCGCTGGCAGCGACATGACCGACGAAGCCTCGGCCATCGAACAACTCGGCCTGCAGCCCAAACTGGTCGAATCCGACAGCCGCAACCTCAAGGTCACCTACCCGCATGACCTGGAACTCGCGGCCCTGGTCCAGAAGGCCATGAATGAGTGAGGTGCGCGTCGGCCACGGTTTCGATGTGCATGCCTTCGCGGCAAACCGCAAGCTCATCATCGGCGGCGTCGATATTCCGCATGAATTGGGACTGGCCGGGCATTCCGACGCCGACGTGCTGCTGCATGCCATCTGCGATGCGCTGCTGGGCGCGGCCGGGCTGGGCGACATCGGTCGCCACTTTCCTGATACCGATCAGGCATTTGCAGGTATCGACAGCCGTATCCTGCTGCGTCGCGTCGCTGGGCAATTGCGTGAACGCACCTGGCGCATCGGTAATGTGGATGCCACCATCATCGCCCAGACGCCAAAGATGGCACCGCACATCGCACGTATGACCGCGCATATCACCGACGATCTCGGCATCGCCATCGATCGCGTCAACGTCAAGGCCACCACCACTGAAAAACTTGGTTTCACCGGGCGCGGCGAAGGCATTGCCGCCGAAGCCGTGTGCCTGATCGAGCGTGGCTGAAGCGGCGTCATCCGACGCCACCCTGACCAAGTCAGATTCGCTGCGCCTGTTTATCGCCTTGTGGCCGGATGACACCACCCGTACTGCTCTCCATCACACCGGCAAATGGCTGCATAAACGCTGGGATGGCCGCTGCATGCGTGCCGACAGCCTGCATCTCACCCTGGCCTTTCTCGGGCGTACCCCGGTCGCGCAACTGGATGCTTTGCTTGCCAGTGTGAATGCCATCAAAGCCCATGCGTTCGTACTGACGCTTGACCAGTCCGGCTACTGGCGTCACAACCGGATCGGCTGGATGGGGCCAAGTCAGCCGCCCCCGCAACTCGGCGAACTGGTCAATGCGCTGACTGCCGCGATTCCACAGTCCGGCATCGCCTTCGACGCTCGCCCACATGTGCCGCATGTCACGCTGCTGCGCAACACGACAGGTGGCGAGCTGATTGCGTGTGAGCCGGTGCATTGGCCGGTGCGTGATTTCGTGCTGGTGTCTTCGCGCACTGAAACGGATGGTGCCTATTACGATGTGATCCGGCGCTGGCCTTTGGCATAAATTCAAGATAAAAAAACCGATCTTACTCGACACACATACGGCGTTTCGGTTATGATCCGCCCCGCATTAGGCGCGTAGCTCAGCTGGTTAGAGCACCACCTTGACATGGTGGGGGTCGATGGTTCGAGTCCATTCGCGCCTACCAATTTTATTGGTCGGCTAAAGAACCGGTCTTAATGGGGGCAACCCCGCTGGAGGTTGCAACATGTCACCGCGAACTAACACGTTTGTCTTTGGATAAACCGGCGCATCGCAGTTCGCAGACAGTCTGCAATCCTTACTTGTATTACCCAAAAGCGCGGCCGGTCCGCGCTTTTTCTGTCTCTGGAGTTTGAGTCATGGTCAACGTCACGCTTCCTGATGGTTCTGTCCGCGAATTTGACGCGCCGGTGACGGTCGCGCAGGTTGCCTCCAGCATAGGCGCAGGTCTGGCCAAGGCGGCGCTCGCCGGACGGGTGGACGGCCAGCTGGTGGATACCAGCCATGTGATCGACATCGATGCGCAGCTTTCCATTGTTACTGACAAGGACGCCGACGGCCTCGACGTGATCCGCCACTCCACCGCGCACCTGTTGGCCTTTGCGGTGAAATCGCTGTTCCCTGATGCACAGGTGACCATCGGCCCGGTGATCGAGGATGGCTTCTATTACGATTTCGCCTATAAACGCCCGTTTACGCCGGAAGATCTGGTGGCGATCGAGAAGAAAATGGCCGAACTGGCCAAAAAAGACATCCCGGTGACGCGTAGCGTGATGCCGCGCGACAAGGCGGTGACGTTCTTCCAGGAGATGGGTGAGGCCTACAAGGCCGAGATCATCGCGTCGATTCCGTCTAACGAAGATATTTCACTGTACCGCGAAGGCGATTTCATTGACCTGTGTCGCGGCCCGCACGTGCCGTCGACCGGCAGGCTCAAGCACTTCAAGCTGATGAAGCTGGCCGGCGCCTACTGGCGTGGTGACTCGAAAAACGAGATGCTGCAGCGCGTGTACGGAACCGCCTGGGCGAAAAAGGAAGACCTCGAAGCCTATTTGCACCGGCTGGAAGAAGCCGAGAAGCGCGACCATCGCCGCCTGGCCAAACAGCTCGACCTCTTGCACATGCAGGATGAGGCGCCGGGCATGGTGTTCTGGCACCCCAAGGGCTGGATCGTGTGGCAGCAGATCGAGCAGTACATGCGGCAGAAATTTGTCGAATACGGCTACCAGGAGGTGCGCACCCCGGCAGTGATGGACCGCAGCATGTGGGAGAAATCCGGCCACTGGGAGAACTACCACGAGAACATGTTCACCACCTCGTCGGAAAACCGTGACTATGCGGTGAAGCCGATGAATTGTCCGGGGCATGTGCAGATCTTCAACAGCGGCCTGCATTCCTACCGCGACCTGCCGATGCGTCTGGCCGAGTTCGGTTCCTGCCATCGCAACGAGCCGTCGGGTGCGCTGCACGGCATCATGCGGGTGCGCGGTTTCACCCAGGATGACGCCCATATTTTCTGCCGCGAAGACCAGATCGAGCAGGAAGTGGCTGACTTCATCGTGATGCTGCAGAAATGCTACGCAGACTTCGGTTTTCACGACGTGCTGGTCAAGCTGTCGACTCGGCCAGAGAAGCGGGTGGGTTCGGATGAAAGCTGGGATGTGGCCGAAGCCGCGCTGGCTGCCGCACTGGACAAGAATGGCCTGGCCTACGATCTGCAACCGGGCGAGGGCGCGTTCTATGGCCCCAAGGTCGAGTTCACGCTGAAGGATTCGATTGGGCGTTTGTGGCAATGCGGCACGATCCAACTCGACTTCAACCTGCCGGTGCGTCTGGATGCCGAGTTCGTCGACGAGGACAACAGCCGCAAGCCGCCGGTGATGCTGCATCGGGCGATTCTGGGCTCGATGGAGCGTTTTATCGGTATTCTGATCGAGCATCACGCCGGCAATTTCCCGATGTGGCTGGCGCCGGTGCAGGTCATGGTGATGAATATCAGTGAGCGCCAGACCGAGTATGCCGAAAAAGTCACGCAGGCACTGCGCCAGGCGGGGATCCGCGCACTATCAGACTTGAGTAATAACAAGATTACCTATAAAATCCGCGAACATAGCTTGCAGAAGCTGCCTTATCAGGTGGTTGTCGGCGACAAGGAAGTGGAGACCGACGTGGTCGCCGTCCGGGCGCGCGGTAATCAGGATCTGGGGCAGATGAGTCTGGAAGCCTTGATTGCACGTCTGAAGAACGAAACTCTCACGCGGCAATAACGGATTCAAATGAGGCGCCGGATTAAGTTCCGCGCCTCATGCTTTATTTTAGGGTCAGGCTTTCGAGTCTGGCATGTTCAGCCCGGACAGATTCGTCCGGGTATTGTTTTGGAGAACGGCTCATCGCGACAGAAAAGAAGCAGACACGCATCAATGGTGAAATTAATTGCCCTGAGGTGCGTTTGGTCGGTGTGGAAGGCGAGCAACTGGGTATCGTAAAAGTCTACGATGCGCTGCGTCAGGCCGAAGAAGCTGACCTGGATCTGGTGGAGATTGCCCCGACGGCACAACCTCCCGTAGCCAAGATCATGGACTACGGCAAGTTCAAGTACCAGGAAAGCAAGAAGCAGCATGAAGCCAAGCTGAAGACGAAGCAGGTACAGATCAAGGAAATCAAATTCCGTCCGGGTACCGACGAAGGCGATTATCAGATCAAGCTGCGTAACCTGATCAAGTTTCTTGAAGAAGGCGATAAGACCAAGATTACATTGCGTTTTCGAGGTCGTGAAATGGCTCACCAGGAAATCGGCATGGCCCAGTTGAGACGGGTTTCGACGGATCTGGCTGAAGTGGCAATCGTCGAACAGTTCCCGAAGATGGAAGGCCGCCAGCTGGTGATGATGCTGTCGCCGAAAAAGAAGGCTTAAAGTTCAAGAGACCGGCGTTCTCGGACCCTACGGATTCACGTGGGGTTAAAACGCCAACAATACGTGCAGTCGGGTTGGTGAAGCATTCCGCATCGCGGGATCACCTGGCCGCATGAGATAAAAGGAAGCATCATGCCTAAGATGAAAAGCAAGAGCGGCGCTGCCAAGCGGTTCCGTGCGCTGGGCAGCGGCAAGTTCAAGCGCTCGCACGCGTTCATGCGTCACATTCTCACCAAGAAAAGTACCAAGCGTAAGCGTCAGTTGCGCGGTACTGAAACGGTCAATGCCAGCAACCACAAAGCGGTTGCACGTATGTTGCCCTACGCATAAAGGAGAGAAAGCATGCCACGCGTCAAACGGGGTGTAACCGCCCGAGCCAGTCACAAGAGAGTCCTCGATGCCGCCAAAGGCTATCGCGGTCGTCGTAAAAACGTATTCCGTGTCGCCAATGAAGCGGTGATGAAGGCCGGTCAGTACCAGTACCGTGACCGTCGTCAGCGCAAGCGTCAGTTCCGCGCACTGTGGATTGCCCGTATCAACGCCGCTTCGCGTCAGCATGGCCTGACCTACAGCGTGTTCATGAACGGCCTGTCCCGTGCCGAAATCGGTATTGACCGCAAGGTGTTGTCCGACATCGCGATTTTTGACAAAGATGCCTTTGCCAAGATCGTCGAGCAGGTCAAGGCCAAGCTGGCGGCTTAAGCCGGCAAATTGTCACAAAAAAAGGCCGCAAGGCCTTTTTTTGTTGGTAGTTTCATTTTTAAATCATGAGCATACGGATAGTCGTTCATGTGAGTCTGATTCAAAAATGGAATAAGCGAAACGAGACCCTGTCATGCGCAATCCCAACGAAATCGTTGCTGACGCCCTTGCTGCTGTTCAAGCCTGTCCCGACCTGCAAACGCTGGAGCAGGTGAAGGCAGCGTATCTGGGCAAAAGCGGTCAGCTGACCGAACTCCTCAAAAGCCTGGGCGTGATGCCCGCTGACGAACGCAAAACCGCAGGCGCCCGGATTAATGAAGCCAAACAGGCGGTGGAAGCGGTACTCAAATCCCGCCGCGATGCGTTGCAGCAAGCCGAACTGGATCGCCAACTGGCGGCCGAGACGCTGGATGTGACGTTGCCGGGTCGCGGACTGGGCCAGGGGGGGCTACACCCGGTGTCGCGCACCCTGTCGCGCATCCAGGCCCTGTTTCGCTCGATCGGGTTCGAGGTGGCGACCGGCCCCGAGATCGAGACCGATTTCTACAACTTCACTGCGCTGAACATCCCGGAAGACCACCCGGCACGTGCGATGCACGACACGTTTTACATGCAGGGCGGCGAATTGCTGCGCACCCATACCTCGCCGGTGCAGGTGCGCTACATGAAAACCCATCAGCCACCGCTGCGCATCATTGCGCCGGGCCGGGTGTATCGCTGCGATTCCGATGTGACGCACACGCCGATGTTCCACCAAGTCGAAGGCCTGTGGGTGGACGAGAACGTGTCGTTCGCCGACCTGAAGGGGGTGCTGGCCGACTTCATGCGCAACTTCTTCGAACGTGACGACCTGCCGGTGCGTTTCCGGCCGTCGTTCTTCCCCTTCACCGAGCCGTCAGCCGAAATGGATATCGGCTGCGTGATGTGCGGCGGCGAAGGCTGCCGGGTGTGCTCGCATACCGGCTGGCTGGAAGTGCTGGGTTGCGGCATGGTGCACCCCAACGTATTCAAGCACGTCGAGATCGACACGGAACGCTACATTGGCTTTGCGTTCGGCCTGGGAGTGGAGCGCCTTGCCATGTTGCGCTATGGCGTCGACGACTTGCGATTATTCTTTGAAAACGATTTGCGTTTTCTAAAGAAATTCAATTAATTAGGGCGCATATATCATGCAATTTCCAGAATCCTGGCTGCGCAATCTTGTCAATCCTGCGCTTGATACTGCTCAACTGGCCCACATCGTGACGATGGCCGGCCTCGAGGTGGAGGCGATGACGCCGGCTGCGCCGCCATTCAACAACGTGGTGGTGGCTGAAATCCTTTCGGCCGAAAAACATCCCGATGCCGACCGTTTGCAAGTTTGTCAGGTCGATGTCGGCGAATCAGTACCGGTCACCATCGTCTGCGGTGCGCCCAATGCGGCGGCTGGGCTCAAGGTACCGTGCGCCCGTCCCGGCGCCAAATTGCCCGGATTCGAGATCAAGGTAGCCAAGGTGCGCGGTGTCGAATCATTCGGCATGCTGTGTTCGACCAAGGAACTGGGGCTGGAAGGCGCGGCGGATGGCCTCATGGTGCTGCCGGCCGACGCGCCGGTGGGCGAGGATTTCCGCAACTGGCTCAATCTGGACGACACGCTCATTACCCTGAAACTCACGCCCAACCGTGCGGATTGCCTGTCGATGCAGGGGTTGGCGCGCGAGGTGGGCGCAATCACCGGTGCCGAGGTGCGCCCGCCGCAGGTACAGGGAGTCGCCGTCCAGATTCAGGACACGGTGCCGGTGCAGGTGGCGGCGAGCGAGGCGTGCCCGCTGTATCTGGGGCGGGTGGTGCGCGGCATCGATGCACAAGCGCCCACGCCGCGCTGGATGGCCGAGCGCCTGGAGCGCAGCGGCATTCGTCCGCTGCTGGCACCGGTCGATATCACCAACTATGTGCTGCTCGAACTTGGTCAGCCGATGCATGCCTTCGCCCTGTCGCGCCTCAATGGCGGGATCGAGGTGCGGATGGCGCGTGCGGGCGAAAGCCTGGAATTGCTGAACGGCCAGACTGCCGAGCTCGCGCCCGACATGCTGGTGATTGCCGATGCCAGCGGCCCGGTGGCGCTGGCCGGCATTATGGGGGGGCAGCCGACCAGCGTGGAACGGTTTACCGTTGACCTCATGCTGGAGGCCGCATTCTTCGCCCCGGCGGCGATTGCCGGGCGGGCGCGTCGCTTGGGCCTGTCCACTGATTCGTCGCACCGTTTCGAACGTGGCGTCGATTTTGGCGCCACCCGCCGGGCGATGGAACGTGCAACCGAATTGCTGCTGCTGATTTGCGGCGGCCAGGCCGGCCCGATCAACGAGACCGTTGCCACCTTGCCGTCGCGTTCGCCGATCACGCTGCGTTTGCCGCGCCTCAAGCGCGTAGCCGGGGTTGAGCTTGATGCGGGGCAGGTCGCGCATGGCCTAGTCGCGCTGGGGGCAGCCGTTGAACAGCAGGGCGATAACCTGATCGTTACGCCGCCAAGCTTCCGCTTTGACCTGGCCATCGAGGAAGATCTGATCGAAGAAGCGGTGCGTCTGTTCGGCTATGACAACATCCCGGCCCAGCCACCGGCCGCGCCGTCGTGCATGCTGCCGCAGGATGAAACCGTGCTGTCCGATGATGTTCTGCGCCAGATGTGGGTCGGCCTGGATTACCAGGAAGTCATCACCTACAGCTTTGTCGACCCGGCCTGGGAAACGGCGCTCGATGCCGATGCCCGGCTGATGCCTTTGGCCAATCCGATTGCCAGCCAGCTGTCGGTGATGCGTACCACCTTGTGGGGCGGGTTGATCGAGACCTTGCGTCACAACCTCAACCGCCAGCAGGAGCGGGTGCGGATCTTCGAGCTGGGGCGCGTCTATGCGTCGCTAGCAGAGCAGCCGATGAAACTGGGTGGTTTGATCTATGGCGACGTACAGCCCGAACAATGGGGTGCTGCTGCGCGACGCGTTGACTTCTTTGATCTCAAAGGGGATCTGGAGCGTGTGCTGGGTTGTGTGCCCGATGCGCGTCCCGGCGTTCATCCCGCCCTGCACCCGGGCCAGAGTGCCGAAATATGGGTCGATGGCCGGGCGATCGGCTGGATCGGGGCGCTGCATCCGCGACTGGTGCAGGCATTCGACCTGCCCAGCGTGCCGATGCTGTTCGAACTCGACAGCCAGGTGCTGGCCCAGCGCGCCTTGCCGCGTCATGCCAGCCTGTCGCGTTTCCCGCTGGTACGACGCGATCTGGCCTTTGTGCTGGACGTTCAAATCCCGGCAGGCGAGTTGCTGGCAGCCTTGCGTGGGCGTGCCCCGGCTCAGGTACGGTCGATCGATGTATTCGACGACTATCGTGGAAAAGGCATGGCCGAAAACCAAAAAAGCCTTGCTATTCGGGTAGTTATGCAAGATACTCAACGCACATTGACGGATCAGGAAGTGGAAGACGCCGTGCAAAAACTGGTCGAAACCGCACTGAATCAATGCAATGCCAGTTTGCGTGCATGACGCTTTTTCCAACGAGCCACCCCTGCCCATAACACGTACATGACCACCCTTACCAAAGCTGATCTGGCCGAACTCCTGTTTGAAAAAGTGGGCCTGAACAAACGCGAAGCCAAGGACGTCGTCGAATCGTTTTTCGACGAAATTCGCTCGTCGCTTGAAAAAGGCGACATCGTGAAATTATCCGGCTTCGGCAATTTCCAGTGCCGTGAAAAACCGCAGCGTCCAGGTCGCAATCCCAAAACCGGCGAAGAAATGCCGATTTCCGCGCGTCGCGTGGTGACTTTCCATGCCAGCCAGAAACTCAAATCCCAAGTCGAAGGCGCCACAATTGGAACGCCCAGCACGGAGTGAATTGCCGCCGATTCCGGCGAAACGCTATTTCACGATCGGTGAAGTGTCCGAATTGTGTGCTGTCAAGGCACACGTGCTGCGTTATTGGGAGCAGGAATTCACCCAGTTGCGCCCGGTCAAGCGGCGTGGCAACCGTCGCTACTATCAACACCATGAAGTCCTGCTGATCCGACGTATTCGCGAATTGCTGTACGAAGAAGGCTTCACCATCAGCGGCGCACGGCAGCGTCTGGAGCATGACGCTGAAGCGCCACCGGAAACACCAGCATCCGTTGCTGTCGCTGGTCAGGATATGTCCGCGCTGCGGGCGGAAATATCCGCTATTCTGAAAATATTAGGCTGACAGGCTTCCGCCGAATGGGGCTCCTCTGTTAGAATGGGCGGCTTCTTCGGGGCGTAGCGCAGCCTGGTAGCGCACTTGACTGGGGGTCAAGTGGTCGGAGGTTCAAATCCTCTCGTCCCGACCAATAATTCAAAGAAACTGGGTCGGTCATGCCGGCCCTTTTTCTATTCAACAGTCAAAACCATGTCGTCGTTGTGACATCCGCAGTGCCCGGTAGCGGCACTATCATTCACTGTTTGTTCAATTGAAGGAGAGAATCATGGAACACACTTTACCCGCCCTGCCTTTTGCCATGGATGCGCTCGCACCGCACATGTCCAAGGAAACCTTTGAATATCACTATGCCAAGCACCATCAGGCTTATGTGACCAACCTGAACAACCTGATCAAGGGCACCGAGTTCGAGAGCAAGTCACTCGAAGACATCGTGAAGAGCGCCCCGGCCGGTGGCGTCTACAACAACGCCGCCCAGGTGTCGAACCACACCTTCTTCTGGAATTGCCTGACCCCCAATGGCGGCGGCGCACCCTCCGGCGCGCTGGCAGATGCCATCAACAAAAAATGGGGCTCGCTGGATGAGTTCAAAAAAGCCTTCCAGGCCAGCGCCGTGGGCAACTTCGGTTCCGGCTGGACCTGGCTGGTGAAAAAGGCCGACGGCTCGGTCGACATCGTCAACATGGGCGCCGCCGGCACCCCGCTGACCACCGCCGACAAGCCCTTGTTGTGCGTGGACGTGTGGGAGCACGCCTACTACATCGACTATCGCAACATGCGCCCCAAGTTCGTTGAGACCTTCCTCAACAATTTGGTGAACTGGAAGTTTGCCGAAGCAAATTTCGCTTAAGTTGCTTTCTGGAAGCGTTGCGCTTCCAGGCTGAAATGAAAACCGGGGCCGTGTGCCCCGGTTTTATTTTGTTAACGTAAGACCTTACCAGCGGCCCTTAACGACGTCCAGCGACTTGAGGGAGCGACTTAACCGCAATGTCAGCAAAGATATTAAGGCTGGTATTTATGATGTTTGCTTTTTGTTCGCTTCGAAGTATTCCATGGCAACGAGTAGGTTTTCTTCAGCGTCGCCTTGGTGGATCGCAAAATGACAATTTGAGCAAAGCAACATCAGGTCCGATAATTTTGTCTCTGTCGCTTTTGTTAATGTGGACAGTGGAACCATATGATGGACTTCAATTATGTCTTTCTTCAAGAAGGGGTAGGTATCGGAAAACCTGAATCCACATAGTTCACAAAATAGCGAACCGTTTTTCTGAAGAAAGTCGGTTAATTTTCCAGTTCTAAGCTTCCGATCCCTCTCTATGGAGCGGTGAAGGACTAAGATCCTTTCACCCTCAAATGCAAATGGGTTTGCGCTAATAATCTCAGATAGCTGTTTTCCTGTAGAACTGGATGTACGACTATTGATGGTGGCCAGTACAGCAACGTCAGCGCGAAGGATTTTTTTGCACTCATGCGTGAAGTAGTTATCAGGGATCTTTGTAAGTTTTGGCCGTCTGTTGTGATTCTTGCGTGCGGCCGCGAATGCCAGAGCCTTTGCCTCTTCTTCACCAAACTTCTTGACTGAGAAATGTGCATGTTTTATTGCATGGTTCTCGTCGTACCACTTGGCCTCCCATGCAATATACGGCTGCTTCTTTCCTTTCTCTTCGACTCTAAATATGCGTTTCTCTGGCTCAAGCGGCAGGCTCCTGCCATGAACTAGTTTGATCGTCATCGGGAATGACGATAGCAATTTATGCCGATACAAGATTGCGTTATGCAGCGAATCGGCAATAGAGCCATATTGGCTGTCACTAAATAGCTGCCGGAATGGGGTGTTGTCCCTTCTTACGCGTACCCACCACCCATGGGTGTTCCCGTAATCAAAGCGAATGATGCCTTTTGGTACGCAGTAATACTCCACATTCCCGAAAGCGTGGGTTAGGGTTTCCTGCAAGAAATTGTCACCGTACTCAGGATCCATGAGCTTTGTTGTTAGCAGCTATTCAAGAGCCCCATGGGGCCGGACTTTATTATTAATATGGAGACAAGGTGTTTTCGTTGTTAATTTGTTGATCAGTAAGCCATACCCGTCACGTCGGCCTCTATATTAAGTCATGAAAAGGCCGGTGCAGTCTTTTCCAATTTTAATCAGGTGTGGGCCTTGATTTCACGTCCTCGTCTGCCAACCGCAGCATCTCGCGGTAGCCGCCCGCAACCAGCACCCGTGCGTCGTTCAGCAGATCTGCGTTATCGGCGTCCAGTGCTGTCACACCGTCGAGCAGGCGCAGCATCTCGGTCCAGTGCGTGCGCTGGCTGGCGACAGTGATCGGCGCGGTCAACCCCGTGCGCCGCAGTTCGCTGGTGCGGCTGACCAGCCGAAATTTTGCTGCCTCCAGTTGTGGTGGCAGCGGCAGCGACAAGTCGAATTCGATGTCGAGGCGATAGGGGTCGCCGTCAGGCCGTGTGCCTGGGGCCGGCGGCGGACGCCACGACAGTTCGTCCGGGCCGGGTGCGGTACGCTCCGGGTCGAGTGGGAATTTATGGAACCCCCACTTCGCGCCCATCCAGCATTCGATGAATACACGGTCGTTTTCGCCGACACAGAGGTCGCCGCTGACGTTATCGAGGGTCTCGGATGCGTCGTGATCCAGCGGACCATAGGCGCGCGGGTCCTGCTTCCAGCGTGCAAAATCCCGATTCGGCGGCGCGCCGTACTCGGCTTCGAGCGCGCGCCAGCGTGCGATGAACTGCCGGTAATCAGACTGGTAGTCCGGATTGCGGCGCAGGAATTCCCACGCCCACTGGTCGCGCGTGAGGGTGGCGCAGTGAGCGTAGGCGTCGTCTGCTGTCATCAGATCGGCAGGAAGACCATGCTGGCCAGGTTGACCACGCCGAAGCGGATCGCACGGTTGTTCTTATCTTCGATTACTTTGGCCAAGGCGTCCTGCACGCCGATAAGCTTGCCGAATTCACGCTCGAAGCTCAGGTTGGCCACGCCGTTACCGTCCAGCCCGTTGGAGAGCAGGATGATCTCGCCACGCAGGTTTTTGGCATTGGAAAGCTTCCACACCACCGCCTCGGTATTGCGCGCGGCGTTGTAGAGCTTTTGTGCGTCGATTTCGGTCAGCAGATAAAACTCGGTCTGGTGATTGAACGCTGCCATGTGCATGACCAGCAAGCCGTTCATCAGCGCCTTGACCCGGTCGCTGGCGAAATCCTTAAGCCAGAGATCGCGCAAGACGGATTCCCAGGCCAGGTCTTTTCCCGGTGAGGCTTGCCAGTTGGAGATGGGCTTGAATAAATCGGCGGTCGCCTCTTCGGCGCTGGCAAAGCCGGATTTGCGCCATTCGTTGGGGTTGCGGCGATAGAGTTTGAGCGTCAGCGTTTTGAGGATGCCGAGGATTTCCTTCTGGTGGATTTCGACCACGTTGTCGACATCGCCCTTGGCCAGATCCTTGACGCTGAAACTTCGTACGCTGCTGCTGCCATCCTTGCGCTGGATGGGTTGCCCGCTACAGGCGGAGAACAGGGCAACGGTCAGCAGGGAGGCGAGCAGCGGTGTCGTTCGGTTCACGAAGAACAGCTTACCTCAATCTGCCTGGCCCAGTCAGGCGGTTCGGCCGCATAGGCTTCAAATTCTGGCTGTTCGTCGAAGGGGCGCAGCAGCAGCGAGTGAAGGCGTGCGATTTCGCTGTAGTCGCGATGGTCGGCTGCGCGGCGGATGGCGACTTCGGCCAGATGGTTGCGCAGGATGTACTTGGGGTTGACCGCATGCATGGCCATGCTGCGTTCGGTATCGACCGAACCTGCTGCCCTGAGTGTTCCAGCATAGCGGGCCGCCCACGCATCGAATGCGGCGCGGTCGAGGAACAGATCGCGTAATGGCGTGTTCGCTGTGCCTTCCGTGCTGTCGAAGCCACACAGGCGGCGCATGAAAATCGTGTAATCGACGTGGTTCTGCGTCAGCAATTGCAATGCATCCATCACCAGGGGCACGGTCTCGCCACCCAGTGGCAAGCCGAATTTGGCGGCCATGCGTTCGATATAGGCCTGGCCGAATTGCTGCGGGTAGTCGCTGATCGCCGCCGACGCGGTTTCTACCGACAGCAGCGGGACAAAGGTCTGCGCCAGCTTGGTCAGGTTCCAGGCGGCCACGTCCGGCTGCTGGTCAAAGGCATAGCGTCCGCCAGTGTCGGAATGGTTGCAGATATAGCCGGGGTCGAAGGCGTCGAGGAAGCCGAACGGTCCGTAGTCCAGCGTCAGCCCCAGGATCGACATGTTGTCGGTGTTCATCACCCCGTGCGAAAACCCCACCGCCTGCCATTGCGCCATCAGTTCGGCAGTGCGGCGGGCGACTTCGCGCAGCAGTTCGGCATAAGGCTCGGCACGCGTCGCCAGCTCCGGGTAATAGCGCGCGATCACGTAATCGGCCAGATGGCCGATCGGTTCGATCTGGTCGCGGTAGTAGAACACCTCGAACGAGCCGAAGCGGACGAAGCTCGGCGCCAGCCGCGTCACCAGCGCGGCGGTTTCCTCGTCCTCGCGGTAGACCGGGTGGTCGCTGCCGATGATGGCGAGCGCACGCGTGGTGGGGATGCCGAGTGCGTGCATCGCCTCGGAACACAGATATTCACGGATGCTGGAGCGCAGCACCGCGCGGCCGTCGCCACCACGTGAATAGGGTGTACGACCCGCGCCCTTCAACTGTATTTCCCAGCCTTCGTCGGCGGTGTTCTTCACTTCGCCCAGCAGAATCGCCCGGCCATCCCCCAACTGCGGCACGAAATGGCCAAACTGGTGGCCCGCATACAGCGCGGCCATTGCATCCATACCCGGCAGCAGCTGGTTGCCGGCCAGTGTGGCGATCATCTCGGGACGGGTGATTTCGCGCTCGTCCAGATCAAGCAGCTTGAGCGCCTCCGGGCTGTAGCAGACCAGATAGGGATCGGGAATGGGCGTGGGGCACACGCGTGAGTAATACGCCTCGGGCAGACGGGCAAAGCCGTTGTCGAAGCTGAGGGATTCAAGTTTTGGCATGGGGGGATTTTAAGGCCTGGCCTGGTCTGGGCCACCCGCCTGAAGGCAGGGTTTCTAATCCAGCGGCTTGCGTATCCGCTCGGGTGCATCGTAGGCGCAGTGCCCCAGGGCAATCACCAGCGCGGGTGTTTCACCGGCTGGAATGGCCAGGGCTTTTGCCAGCAGATCCGTATCAAATCCGCCAAGCGGGCAGCTACCGATTTCAAGATGCGCCGCCTGCAACAGCATATGTGCCGCTGCGAAGTTGCATTGGCCTTGCGCCCAGGCCGCGATGGAATCGGCATGATAGTGGGGACGATAAGCATCATAAATCGGCGCACTGTCCTCGCCGCGTGCTTCGGCGGCAAAGCGTGCGCGCACGTAATCCGAATCCGGATGGAGCGCGTCCACCAAGGCCACAATGGCAATGAAAGCCGCAGCGGTTTGGGCCACGGGCTGATCAAAACAGGCATGGGCGATGGCGGCCCGCCGGCTTGGATCGGTTGCGGTGATAAAGCGCCAGGGCTCCAGTCCGAAGGCGGAGGGCGCGAGTCGCCCAGCCTCCAGTACAGCCGACAATTCGGTTGCAGACACAGGCCGATCGGTGTTGAACTTGCGGCAGGCGTAGCGTTGTTGAATGGCGTCGAGCAACTGTGGCTTCATGGCTATCCTTTTCTCATGCTCTTAATCATAGCGCATGGCAGGCAGATGGCTCAGTGCCCGCGCATTTCTGCCCGCGTTTGCACCAGCTTGCCATCGCGGTAATCGGCTATCGCCTGCTCGATTTCCGCGCGTGTGTTCATCACGAACGGACCGTGCTGCACCACTGGTTCGCCGATGGGTCGGCCGGCTACCAGGATGAAACGTGCGCCGTCTGCACCGGCGTTGATGTCCACCGTGTCGCCCGCGCCCAGCACCGCCAGGGTGTGCTGGGATAATTCGTCATTTTCCAGCTGGGCGCGGCCTTCGAATACATAGACGAAGGCGTTGCGCGACACGTCCAGCGGCAATGAGAATGCAGCGTGGGCGGGCAGGGTGACGTCAAGGTAGAGCACGTCGGTGGCCGGATCGTCGATCACACCACGCGTGCCATCGAACTCACCGGCCAGAATCCGCACCTGGCCGGCCTTCAGCGCCACTTCAGGAATCGCATCTGCCGAAAACTCCTGATAGGCCGGGTCGGACAGCTTTTCGCTGGCCGGCAGGTTGATCCACAACTGGAAGCCGCGCATCAGCCCGTTGGCCTGGCGCGGCATCTCCGAATGGATCACGCCGCTGGCCGCCTTCATCCATTGCACGGCGCCGGGCTTGAGTTCGCCCTGGTTGCCCATGCTGTCGCGGTGCTGCATGTGACCGTCGAGCATGTAGGTAAAGGTGATGAAACCGCGATGCGGGTGGTCCGGAAACCCGGCGATGTATTCGTCCGGGTTGTCGCTGCCGAAGTGATCCAGTAGCAGGAACGGATCCAGGTTACGCAGCGCTGGCGTGCCGATACTGCGGTGAACAGTAACCCCCGCACCTTCGGTGACTTCATAGGCGGGAACGCGCTGGTGGATGGTGCGTGTGCTCATGGCTGACTCCTTATGGGTAGGATTCTGACAGCGATTGCCGGATTGAGTTGCGGGTGCTGCAGTTTGACCGTGGAAAAACCACGCGGCCTTCTATGCTTTGACGGTCGGCTATCGGGTGTTGGCTGCCGTTTGAAATATGAGGTGGCTGCCTGCTAGTCGGCCTAGACAGCCGCTGGCACTTTGATCCGTCGACGTCTGGTGTGTTGTCGAGGCCGGACGTCAGTCAGCGTAGCAAGGCCGAGCGGTCGCTATCGCGTTTTCCGGGTATCAGGACGCGAGCCCAACACAGCCGGTCATGGCCTGTTTGTTGAGTGTCTCCGTAAAGTGAATAGCCGGACAAGCATGAGGGTTACATACAGGGATATCGAGTGTGTCTTCAGATCCTGTTTGTCAGTTCGCACGTGGTTGAAGTGCTTGATTTCAGGCCTATAGTAAACATCGGCTAACAGTTGAATGTGAACCTTCCCGTTATTTGATACAGCAAGGAGCTTTCATGGCCATCACTCACGCAGCCTCTGGTGAATTGATAGATGTTCGTCCACTTGGCACGGCGTTGCGTCAAACAAGTTCAAGCACGCTGGTCAGGGCAGATCATCTTGAAATCTTCCGGTTCGTACTGGTGGCCGGAAAAACAGTCCCAGATCACAAGGCGTCTGGCGCAATCACTATTCAATGCCTGGAAGGGGCAGTGGAACTCGAGGCCCACGGACGAACACAGATACTCCGTGCGGGAAACATGGTCTACCTCTCTGACGCAGAACCACACGTAGTCAAGGCATTGGAGGATTCTTCCCTTCTCGTCACGGTTTTGTTGAGGCGCACTTGATCCCATTCAAGTCCAGTGTATTTCAATCGATGAGATTACGGTTACCCCCATTTTCACGCCATGAAAATCAGGATCAAAAGGGTATATGAGCAGCCGGACAAGCATGATGGCCGGCGCATCCTCGTGGACAGGCTCTGGCCGCGCGGTTTAACCAAGGAAAAAGCAAGTGTTGATCTGTGGCTCAAGGATATTGCCCCCAGCACGACGCTCCGGAAATGGTTTGGCCACGACCCGGAAAAGTGGATGGAATTCAAGGAGCGCTATCTTGTTGAACTTAAAAATAATAGCGAGCAAATCCGGCTCTTGAAACAAGAACTGGACAAGGGTGTCGTGACACTCGTCTATGGCACGAAGGACGAAGAACATAACGAGGCTGTTGTCATCCAGGAAAACAGCACGTTATTCCGTTAGTTGGCGTGACGTGTTACGTCAAAGGGACATATGAGGTCGCCATATCTCCGGCCAGCGGTCACTACCCCGAAGGTGCCGAGGGGAGGTGCGAAGAAAAGTGACACGAGGTGGCCATGGCGTGTAGCCCACAGCTCGTTGCAGACTAACGGCAGATACCGTTGAAATGGCATTACCCTGCCGCCGCACAGCAGCACACAGTCGTCGGCTCATCACGCCGGCAGAATCGGCAGGATCAACCGTGAATAGTGGAGGTGCAGGATGAACGACGATCAGCATGATGATTGGGATCCACGGGATGCATTGACTCTGGAGGACCAACGCCGGGCGTACGATGAAATGCGTGAGCGATGCCCAGTGGCACACAGCGAATTCATGGGCTGGTCGGTGTTCCGCCACGAGGACGTCGCTGCCGTTCTGGCCGATCCGGAGACATACAGCAATGTATCGCGGTTCTTGGCCATCCCGAATGGGATGGATCCGCCGGTTCACGACCGATACCGCGAAGCCCTCGCCCCCAACTACGATCAGGCGCAGATGTCGAGGATTGAGCCCCGCGCCCGCGAAATCGCCGCGGATCTTTTGGTATCGATACTCTCCGGTGAAGAAGTGGAGTTCATGAATGACTTCGCCATGCCCTTTGCGCTGAAGACGTTGTGCGTCTTGCTCGGTTGGCCCGAGAAGCAGTGGGAATGCCTCGGAGGTTGGACGCATGACAGCCAACAGGCGGCCTTCAGCAGAGAGCCGGGAGTCGGCAAGGCCTTGGCGAGTCTCTTTTCGGAGCACGTCAAGGCCAACCTGGAACTGCACCGCGCTTCACCGAACGGTGTGGCCGACGCCACAGACGCGTTGCTGCGAACCGAGGTCGACGGTGTGCGGTTCGACGATGACCAGATCGTGAGCGTTCTGCGTAACTGGACGGCCGGGCATGGCACCGTTGTAGCGGGGTTGAGCATCCTGGTCCTGCATCTTGCCAAGTCGCCCGAATTGCAGGAACAACTGCGGAGCGACCCATCACGCATTGCTGCGGCGATCGAGGAGATTCTACGGGTGGACGGTCCGCTCGTTGCCAATCCGCGCACCACGACCCGGGAGGTCGAAATTGGGCACCGAACCATTCCTAAAGGAGAGAAGCTGGCGCTGATGTGGATCGCTGCCAATCGCGATCCGCGCGCCTTCGATGACCCGGATGCCATCAAGATCGAACGTGACAACGAGGCGAGCATGGTCTGGGGCCAGGGCATCCATTTTTGCCAGGGAGCCCCTCTGGCCAGGCTCGAGATGCGCGTGGCGCTCGAAGAACTGCTCGCGCGAACGAAACACTTTGAGCTCACAGATGCCACGCCACGCCGAGCGGTCTACCCCAGTAACGGCCTTGCAGCGCTCTCCCTGCGAGTCAGCTGAACTTCGCCAGTTGTTTTGACTGGCTGCTGGTGTGCTGAGGCGCGGATGATCGTGAGACCACCATGCGCCCGTGTGTAGCCGGCATTTCGGCTGCGATGCCAACCGTCGCCATGAACCCGTTCAAATCCGGCGCGTTTCAAATGCACCGATAGGCTTAGTGATATTTTTCCATGCTGACTTGGCCGGGCTCGGCTCGACGATGGCGTTTCATCCCGCGTTTTTCCAGGCTAATCAAGGCATCCTGCAGCATGCCGGAATTTCCACATAACAACACATGGGAAAGCTCAGGCGTCAAAGCCAGGCCGGTTTTCTGCTCCAATGCGCCGCTTTCGATACTGGCTGGAATCCGCTGACATAGATGGTCGTCAGCGGGCTCCCGCGTAATGAACGGAACGAACTGTAATTGGGCAGGGTGACGTTCCAGTAATTCATGGATGGTCTCCTGATAACTCAAATCATTGAGGGTGCGTACGGAATGACCCAGAACGATTTTTTCAAATCTGGACCAGGATGCAGCAGTTCTCAATATGGAAAGAAAAGGACCGATGGCGGTACCTGAGGCGAGCAACCACAGGTGTCGGGCTTCCGGGATTTCATCCAGGGTTAGAAATCCATTGGGCTTGGGTACAACCCAAAAGGTGTCTCCTGGCTGGAGTTGCGCCAAGCGGGGAGAAAGAGGGCCTTCACGAACGATGTTGAAGTGGATCTCATGCGGTGTTTCATCGGGCGTATTGACCAAGGAATAGGGACGCCCGATGCGTTCGCCCTCTATATCCATCCCCACACGAATAAACTGGCCCGCTTTGAAAGCTTGCAGTTCAGCTTCAAAACGCAACGAGATTAGCGCATCGTTCCATCGAATGCGTTTGACTACGGTTGCCTGCATCCATTCGGTCATTGTCTGTTCCTCGCGGGAGATATAGATTGAATGTGGGGTGTGCGAGCCTGCATTCAACCCGTAACCCAATAGGGTATCAAGGAGAGGATTAGATTAGGCCTGCCACTTTTTTGGGCTTTTTCTACAGCCTCTGCCGAAGCTGCTGCTGGAGAGTTGAACTGGTTATTTTCGCCAAGGAATCATGACCGACTGCAGGCCATGAAATCTCGCCGAACGGCAGCTTCTGTCTTTGCGAATGAATGCTCCTGGCCTCCGTAGTAAAAATCACAGTCTATGCCCATTGGCAGAGTGCGGATTCAACCGGTGGATGCAACACGCCTTCTGCTTACGCAGCTTCTGGTGTATTGCATCCACCGGTTGAACCCGCCGATCTACACCAGTCATCCAATGATGTATTTTCAAACCCAGGCACTGACATTTACTGTTTGCAGGCCTTCCCGATTCGTTCGGGCCTTAACGCAAATGCCGAAAAAGTGCGTTCAGCCGCCCGTCATCGACATGAAGCGCAGGATCTTGTGCGGGGACTCGTTGAACTCGTGGCGTTCGGGTTTGAGGTTGATGGCTTCGATGATTGCGGCTTCCAGTTCGGCGTCGCTGCAGCCACCGCGCAGCATGGGGCGGAATTCGAATTTTTCGTCCTGCCCCAGGCACATGTAGGCGGTGCCATCGACGGCAATACGGATGCGGTTGCAGGTCTGGCAGAAGTGTTGCGACACGGGGGTGATGAAGCCGACGTTGAAGCGGCCATCGGCTGAGCCCAGATAGCGTGCGGGACCGGCGCCGGCGCAGGTGGTGTCGATGAGGTTGAATTGTGTACGCAGGCGTTCCTTGACCGGCTGCAAATCCATGTACTCGGCGTTGCGGCCGGTGCTGCCCATCGGCATGGCTTCGATCAGGCGCAGCACAAAGCCGTGCTCCATGCAGAACACAACCATTTCGTCGATTTCGTCGTCGTTGGTGCCGCGCAAGGCCACCATGTTGAGCTTGATCGGCGTAAAGCCGACGGACTTCGCGACGGTCAGGCCGTTCATCACTTTGGCGAGCACGTCGCGGCCGTTGATTTTTTCCACCCGTGCCTGCTGCAATGAATCGAGGCTGACGTTGAGTCGGGTGACGCCGGCGTCTTTCAGGGCCCGGGCATGCTTGTCGAGCTGGGTGGCGTTGGTTGACAGCGACAGGTCGTCGATACCGGGCAGAGCGGCGATGCGGCGGGACAAGCCGGCGATGTCGTGTCGCAGCAGGGGCTCGCCGCCGGTCATGCGGATGTGGCTCACGCCCAAGCGGGCAAATGCGCTGATCAGGCGTTCGATTTCGTCAAAGGTAAGCCAGTGCTCGGGTTCTTCAAAGCCCTTGAACCCTTCCGGGATGCAGTAGCTGCAACGCAAATCACACCGATCGGTGACGGACAATCGCACGTAATCGATGCGGCGGTTAAATTGATCGGTGAGCACGGGTGAGGTCATGATGTGAACAGTGGTTGGCAAGCATGGGTTATATATGGAAAAATATAACCTAATAATTCCATCCAGGCTAGCCGGTCTGATCAAGCAAACATGAAAATATTCGGCATTGCAGGTTTTAGCGGTAGCGGAAAAACCACGCTTATCGAGCAGGTATTACCGCAACTGGCCGCGCACGGGCTCAAGGTGGGGGTGATCAAGCATACCCACCATGATTTCGACATCGACCGTCCCGGCAAGGATAGCTGGCGCGCGCGAGAGGCAGGCGCAGCAGCGGTGCTGCTGTCGTCGGACCACCGCACGGCGGTGTTGACCGAGCATCGCGATGCTCCGCCGACGTTGAATGAACTACTGGCCCGGCTGCCGCCCTGCGATCTGGTATTGATTGAAGGCTACAAGCGCGAGCCCATCCCGAAACTGGAAGTGCACCGTGCTGAAACCGGCAAACCCTGGCTGTTTCCGGAGGACGCGCATATTCTGACGGTGGCGTCCGATATCCAGGCCCCCAACGATTTCCCCCGCATCGACCTTGATGCCATTCCACTCATTACTGACTTTATTCTGAACCATGCTCTCAGCTACCCAATTGCTTGAAAACCTGCTCGGCCGCGCGCGCGGCACGACCGGAACTGAAACCGTTGCTATTACCGCTGCACACGGACGTGTGCTCGCCGTGCCGCAAATTTCCGCGATTACCGTGCCGCCACTCGATAACAGCGCGATGGATGGCTATGCCGTGCGACTGGCTGATGCGACGCATGTGGGCACCAGGTTGCCGGTGTCGCAGCGCATTCTGGCGGGTTCTGTAGGCCAGCCACTCGCTGCCGGAACGGCGGCGCGCATTTTTACCGGGGCGCCGGTACCAGCGGGCGCCGACGCGGTGCTGATGCAGGAAGACTGCACGCTCGAGGGCGAAGCGGTGCTGATCAACAAGCTGCCGCGACTGGGCGAAAACATCCGCCGTGCCGGGGAAGACATTCAGGCCGGCGCGCAAATCCTCGCCGCGGGCACGCGCTTTACCGCAGCTGAAATGGGACTGGCCGCGTCAGTCGGCCTGGCCGAGCTGCCGGTATTCAAGCGGCTCAAGGTGGCGTGTTTTTTCACCGGCGACGAACTGGTGACACCGGGAACACCCCTGGCACCGGGCCAGATCTATAACTCCAATCGCTACACGCTTGCCGGCTTGATCAATGATCTGGGCTGCGAACTGATCGATCTTGGCATCGTGCCCGATTCGCTGGAAGCGACCGAAACCGCACTGGCTGGCGCGGCCAGCATTGCCGACGTCGTCATCACCAGCGGCGGGGTATCGGTGGGCGAAGCCGATTATGTGAAAGCCGCGGTTGAAAAACTGGGCCAGGTGGAGATGTGGAAAGTGGCGATGAAGCCCGGCAAGCCGGTGGTCTACGGTCAAGTCGACAAAGCCGACTTTATCGGCCTGCCCGGCAACCCGGTTTCAGCTTTCGTCACCTTCTGCCTGTTTGTGCGGCCGTTTCTGCTCAAGCGCATGGGCGTGGCCGATGTGCTGTATCGCGCGTTTGCCGTACAGGCGGATTTCGCTTGGACAAAAGCGGGCTTACGTCGCGAATTCCTGCGTGTGCGCCTGCAACCAAATGGCAAGCTGGGGCTGTTTCCGAACCAGAGTTCCGGTGTGCTGACTTCGTGTACCTGGGCCGATGGTCTGGTCGACCTTGCGGTTGGCCAGACCGTGACACCGGATGAATGGGTGCGCTTTATTCCTTTTTCGGAGTTGCTGAAATGAAGCTGCATATGCTGTATTTCGCCCGCCTGCGTGAACGCTTCGGCATGGCAGACGAAAACCTGGAACTGGCAGGCACCACCGCGGCTGATCTGGTCGCGCAGTTGCAGGCACGCGGCGGTGTGTGGGCGGAAGAGTTGGCGGCCGGCCGCGCGTTCCGGGTGGCGGTCAATCAGGATATCGTCACGCTTGATGCGGTGTTGCCGGATAACGCCGAAGTCGCGATTTTTCCGCCGGTGACCGGGGGCTGATGCGATGACGGCGGATTTGATGAAACCGGGTTTGATGAGGTGAGTTCGATGAAAATCGTGGTCCAGACCGAGATGTTTAACCTCGGTGCCGAAGTCGACGCGATGAGCCATGACCGTACCGATATCGGCGCCATCGCCAGTTTTGTCGGTCTGGCGCGCGACATGAACGAAGGTAGCGGTGTGCAGGCGATGACGCTGGAACATTATCCCGGCATGACCGAGAAGGCGCTCGCCGCACTGGTTGACGAGGCCGGCACGCGCTGGACCTTGCTCGACATCACGGTGATCCACCGGGTGGGCCGATTGCTACCGGGCGACCCCATCGTGCTGGTGGCGGTGGCCAGCAGCCATCGCGGCGAAGCCTTCGCCGCCTGTGAGTTCATCATGGATGCGCTGAAAACCCGCGCTCCGTTCTGGAAAAAGGAAGAAACATCGGAAGGTGAGCGCTGGGTCGATGCGCGCGTCAGCGATGACACGGCGGCGGCACGTTGGGACAAGTGAGTATGACCGTGTACGGATGTGGCTGGTAACCATCTTCTCAAACAACCGCTGACACGGGCGCATATCAAGCCGCGCTGGCAGGGACACCGGGGCACTACGCCCGGCCTGAGTTTCGTCTACGTGCACCTTAGCCGGGTGAACAACCTATTGGAACATCACATCCGAAAAAACCCCTTTTTAGGGTGCCCCAAGCTGTTTCAGGCTGATTAATCCTGGCTAAGTATTAAAGCCAGGGATGTTTATGCCGTAATGGTATGAATTAACTAGAAATTCGGGCAATTGAGGATGGTTGGAGGCGTACCGGAAAACGGTAGTCACACGGCTGTAGCACGCACTACCAGCGTGCCAGTTTTGTCTTGGGCGATCGCGCTGGCGGTATTCTGGACCGGTGTGGCTGCCGGATCTCTGGTCTGGAATATTTCACAGGTGCGCGAACTGGTGCTTGAACAGGCTCAAATTGAGTTGCGCGCCAATTTCTTCAAGGATCTCACCTTCCGCAACTGGGCCACCCGACATGGCGGCGTATATGTACCTGTCACCCCGAAGACCGCTCCTGATCCCTATATGGCCTATCTGCCGGAGCGTGATGTGCGCACACCCTCGGGACGCCTGCTGACGCTGATCAATCCGGCGCTGATGGTGCGCCAGTTCAATGAACTGGCCAACAAGAACGAGGGCGCACGCGGTCACCTGAGTGGTCTGAACCCCATCAATCCCTTGAACCAGCCTGATGCATGGGAGGCCCAGGCACTGGTGCAGTTCAGTCAGGGGGTCAAGGAAGTCACGGGAATCTCGGAGATCGAAGGAAAACCTTATCTGCGGCTGATCCGGCCAATGAATATGGGACAGAAGTGCCTGGCCTGCCATGTCCAGCAGGGCTATCGCAAAGATGACTTGGCTGGTGGTGTCAGTGTGTCGGTGCCACTCGCGCCGCTCCATGCGGCTACGGACCGGCGCATCAGGGGGTTGGCGTTCGGACATGGCGCGCTCTGGCTGTTCGGTGTAATCGGTATTGGCGTGAGTGCCCGCCAGTTGCGTCGTCGCATAGACGAGCGTGAAGCCATTGATCAAACACTGGAGGAGCATCAGGATCGTACGCGGGCAATTCTCGGCGCCTCGCTCGACGGCATTATTGCGATCGATGCCAACAATGTGATCATCGACTGGAATGCCCAGGCCGAGCAGATATTTGGCTGGCCGCGCGACGAGGCGATGGGGCGCTCGCTGTCGGAAACCATTATCCCGGAACGCTTCCATGCCCAGCATGCGGCAGGCCTGAGGCGTAGCCTGGAGAATGGCGCGACCACATTGATCGGCCGTCGTGCCGAACTGATCGGCCTGCACCGGGACGGCCACGAGTTTCCCATCGAGATATCCATCTCACGTATCACGGTCGCCGGGGTACCCTGCTTCAGTGCTTATGTACGCGACATCAGCGAACACAAGGCTGCGGCGGACAAGATCAATCGGGACTTTCACACACAACGGGTTATGGCGGAACTGCTGGAAAATGCCATGCGTCCGGATCCTTTCGAGCAGCGTTTGCAACATGCGCTGGAACTGGTTCTTTCGACGCCCTGGCTGGCGCTGAAAGGCTCCGGCAGTATTTTCCTGGCCGATCCGGATTCCGGAAACCTGCGCATGGCTGCCATGCACGGATTGTCAGCGCAGGTCGAGCAGGCATGCGCTACGGTCGAGAAAGGCTATTGTTTGTGCGGGCGGGTGGCGGAAACCCGCGAATTGCTGTTTGTCGACTGCATTGATGAGCGGCATGACGTTCATTTCCCCGGCATGTCACCGCATGGGCACTATTGTGCCCCCATCCTGTTCGACGGAGCGTTGCTGGGCGTGTTGAACCTCTATGTGGATGCACACCACCAGCAGAGACCCGAAGAGGTGCAGTTCATCACGGCCGCCGCGCATGCCTTGAGCGGCATGATCCAGCGGCATCAGGCCGAGCAGCAGTTGCGCCATCAGGCCTATCACGATGACCTGACCGGAATGCCGAACCGGATATTGTTCATGGATCGTCTGGAACAACGCCTGGGCTTTAGTGAACGTCATCCCTCGCGGCGTTGTGCCGTGCTCTATATGGACATCGACCGCTTCAAGACGATCAATGACAGCCTGGGCCATACCCTGGGCGATCAATTGCTGCTTGAGGTGAGCGAGCGTGTCCGTGCCTGCATGCGGCCCAAGGATACGGTTGCCCGCATGGGCGGCGACGAATTCACGATTCTGCTTGAAGATGTGAATGAGCCCGCTGATGTGCTGCGTGTGTCCGACCGCCTGCACATTGCGCTGCAGCCGCCGATCATGCTCGAAGGCCGCGAGGTATTTGTCTCATCGAGTATTGGTATTGCGATTTCAGTACGGGGCGGCCGCTATGCCTCCGACCTGCTGCGCGATGCTGACACGGCGATGTACCGTGCCAAATCCCAGGGTACGGGACAGACGGTTTTGTTCGACGAAGGCATGCATCTGCATGCTGTGACACAGCTGACACTGGAATCGGAACTGCGCCGGGCGGTGGAACGCGCGGAATTACGCGTGCATTATCAGCCCATCGTCGAGGCAAGTAGTGGTGAGGTGCTTGGTTTTGAAGCCCTGGTGCGCTGGGAGCACCCTGAGCGTGGCTTGGTCCCGCCCCTTGAGTTCATCCCGCTGGCGGAGGAAACCGGGTTGATTAACGATATCGGCCAATGGGTACTGACGGAGGCCTGCCGCCAGCTTCAGGAATGGCGTCTGAGATTCCCGGACCGGCCGGATTTGTATATGAGCGTCAATCTGTCCGCCAGGCAGTTTTTGCAGCCGGATCTGGTGGAATGGATTGAGGCGGCGATTGCCGCTGCCGGCGTCGAGCCGCGCTACATTGCGTTGGAAATCACCGAAAGCGTGCTGCTGCACAATCCTGAAGCAGCGAACAAAACGCTGCTTGAACTCAAGGCGCGCGGCCTGCACCTCTATGTCGACGATTTCGGCACTGGTTACTCCTCGCTGAGCTATTTGCAGAACTTCCCTTTTGATGCGCTGAAGATCGACCGTGCCTTCGTCAGTCGCCTGACGCCCGGAATCGAGGAGGCGGAGATGGTGTCGACGATTATTGCCATCGCCCGAAATTTCAACATGAGCGTGATCGCCGAGGGGGTGGAGAATATCGGACAACTCGAACGGCTAATCGCGCTGGGTTGCCGGAAGATACAGGGATACCACTTCTCACAGCCATTACCGGCAGACGCGGCTGGCGCGTTTGTTCAGGCCAGTGGCGCGCCGTCTGATGACCAGTAAACAGTCATGAAAGGCATGGCAGGTGCGCAGGAATAGTCATTACTCCGCGTTCGGGCACGTGCGCCAGCAAGGAATTAACGGCCTTTGCCCACAGTGCCGCCAAACAGGCTGAAATTCAGGACGACGCTCGTGGCCCCGGCTTGCGGGTCGATTTCCACTTTTTTGGTCGCATAAACCGTCATGGTTTTGTTTTCCTCGTCATAGATGGCCATCGGCACGCACTCGGCTTCCACGATCTGCTGCGAAAGTTCCCGGACGGCCTTGAGTGATTCCGCGTTTTCTTCCGGCATGGCCAGGTCTTTTTTATCCAGCATGACGACATGCAGGAAATCAGGGACGCAATTTTTCGGCTTGATCGCGGCAATGGCCGTGATGCCACGCTTGGCACCCCATTCGGCCGGGGTGTCGTAATAATGAAAAACGGCGTGAGCAAAGGTCTTTGCCTCCGCATCGTCCGGGCAGCTTACATAGAATATGTGCTGCATGTTTTCTGTTGAAAAACCCACTTCATAGGTTTTACCGTTTTCTGCCGTTGCCATTTCGTTTGATCTCCAGATCATTCAGCATGTGCTGTGAAACTATATCGATGAATCAATTATTGTCGGTTTTATGCCTGGACTTGACTTTAGTTCTAACGCGAACTAAATTTGTTCGCATTAGAACCAATTAGGCGTCCCGTGTCACAACCAGCCGCATTTCTGCCAACCATACAAGCTCTGGTGCAGTGTTACCAGACTTTCGAAGCGTATTCTGCAACCCACATTCGCGGAATGGGGCTGACGCCACCGCAGTTCGACATTATTGCCACGCTTGGCAACACGCAAGGGATGACCGCCACCGAACTCGGCGACAAGACACTTATCACCAAAGGCACGCTTACTGGCGTGGTCGACCGGCTGATCGGTCGCGGCTGGGTGGAGCGGGTGGCGCATAAAAGTGATGGCCGTTGCCAGATCATCCGTTTGACGCAGGCCGGCGAGGGTTTGTTTGCAAAAGTATTTCCGGCGCATCTGGCGCACATGAATGCCGGCTTCACCGGCGTGTCGGCGGCTGAACATGCGCGCTGGCAAACAGCCCTGCGCGCGCTGGAACGGGTTTTCAAAAAGGAGACGGTATGAGCACAGTACTGCGTTATCCAACCCCGGCCATCGTGTTGCACTGGCTGATGGCCCTGCTGATTTTTGTGGCGTTCCCACTCGGCGTATATATGCACGAACTGCCAGTGTCGCCCGACAAGCTCAAGCTCTACAGCTATCACAAGTGGATCGGCATCACGATCCTGATGCTGGCGGCGGCGCGGGTGATGTGGCGGACGACGTACACGCCGCCCGCGTTGCCCGCCAGCATGGCGCAGTGGCAGCATCGGGTGACGCATATCGTGCATGGCCTGCTTTATGCGCTGATTCTGGCGATTCCGCTGTCGGGCTGGCTGATGAGTTCGGCCAAAGGCTTTCAGACCGTATGGTTCGGCGTGTTGCCCTTGCCCGACCTGGTCGGAAAGGACAAGGCATTGGGCGAACTGCTCGCCAACATTCACCAGACCCTGAACTTCAGCTTGCTGGCCCTGGTCTTTCTGCATGTGGCCGCAGCGCTCAAGCACCATTTCCTCGAACGTCAGCCCTTCCTGCAGCGTATGGGTCTGGGCAAAAAGGAGCATTCATGAAACAGTTATTCAATACGTTGGCCTTGTTTGCCGTACTGGCGTCGCCCGTCGCGGGCGCGGTGGAATACCGCACGGTGCTGCCGGGACAAAGCGCAATCGGCTTTGAATTCAGCCAGATGGGGGTGCCGATCAAAGGCGGTTTCAAGCGCTTTGTCGCCCAGATGGTTTTCGATCCGGCCAAACCCGAGGCTGGCCGCGCGCAAATCGATATTGATCTCGCCAGCATCGATGCCGGCTCGTCCGAGGCCGACGAGGAATCCGCCGGCCGGCTGTGGTTCAACAGCAGCGCATACCCGCGCGCGAAGTTTGCCTCCAGCCAGATCCGTGCGCTTGGCGGTAATCGCTACGAGATGCGCGGCACGCTCACGCTCAAGGGCCGCAGCCGCGAGATGATCGTGCCGGTGACCTTCCGGCCCGGAAAAGCCGCCGCCACCTTTGACGGCACCTTTACCCTCAAGCGTCTGGATTTCGGCATCGGCGAAGGCATGTGGGCCGATGTCGCCACGGTCGCCAACGAAGTCCAGGTCACCTTTCGTATTGCCGCAACCGGCAAATAGTCCGCTGTTCATTCAACTCAGGAGTTCACAACATGAAACGCCTTGCCACGCTGTCCGCACTGCTTGTTTTTGCTGCTTCCGCCCAGGCCGAGCCTGTCATCTTCAAGATCGACAACAGCCATACCTATCCGCATTTCACCTATAGCCATTTCGGGTTTTCCAAGCAAACCCATAAATTTGATAAAACCAGCGGCAAGGTGGTGATCGACCGCGCGGCGCGGACCGGCTCGGCTGATGTCAGCATCGACGTTGCGTCGGTCAATACCGGATTTGCCTTGTTCAACGAGCATATCCAGGCTGCGGACTACTTCGATACCGCCAAGTACCCAACGATTACCTTCAAGTCCGACAAGATGGTGTTCAAGGACGATCAGCCCGTGAGCCTGATGGGTGACCTCACCATCAAGGGCGTGACCAAACCGGTGACGCTTACCATTACTCACTTCAAATGCATGCCGCATCCGATGCTGAAGGTGGAAGCCTGCGGTGCCAACGCGACAGCCGAGGTCAAGCGTTCGGATTTCAATATGGGCAAGAACGTGCCTTACATCAGCGATGAGATCACGCTGTCCCTGGCGATCGAGGCATTCAAAGCGCCCGCTACCCCCCAATAAGGCGGGTCGGGCATCCCGGCACTTTTCCTGCCGACGAATGTGCACCGTGCGGCTCCTTTTGCAGGGGCTGACGGATATGCGGGAGAGACGCTTCCATACAAGCGGTGTCGAACTGCCGAAAGCTCGGCAGTTCGACACCGCTTGTTGGGTTTCCGTCAGCGGAAGTGGGCCCATGCCAGTTTTGAATCTGAGGAAATACGGCAGAACGTTGATTTATAAGGAGTTTGTAAAGACACATTTTGGCCAGACCGGGTGGCATAGCGGTTGCAAGTGATTGAGCACAGCCCAACAGGGCAAGCAGCACTCAGGATCAGCCTGACCCAGTAGTCGTCAGCGAACAATGTCCGGGTGCTCACTCACATAAGGAGCACCGAATGAAACGACTGGCCTTGCTGACCGTGCTTGTTGCATTTTCCGCTTTTGCACACGCTGCCCCCGAAACCTACGTCATTGATAACAGCCAGACCTCTTCGCAGTTCAGCTTCAACTATCTGGGCGGATCCAACCAGACCCACAAATTCGACAAGGTCAGCGGCAAGGTGGTGTTCGACCCCGTTTCCAGAACCGGAACGGCTGAAGTGAATATCGATGCCAGCTCGGTGAACACGGGCCACAGGCTACTGAACAGCCAGCTTCAAAGCACCTCATTCTTCGACACTGCGAATCATCCGACCATCACTTTCAAATCCAGCCAGGCGGTACTGGATGGCGAAGAAACCAGCATGGCAGGTGAACTCACGATCAAGGGCGTGACCCAGCCGGTCACGCTGTCCATCAGCGGCTTTCAGTGTGAGCAGGACGCAACCTACAAGGTGGAGTCATGCGGCGCTCATGCGACGGTGACGGTCAAGCGCTCGGATTTCAACATGGGTAAATTCACCTTTCTGGCCAGCAACGAGATCACGCTGAACATGGCCATCAAGGCAGTCAAGATGTCATCCTTCATCCAATTGGCGAGCCGGGATACCAGCAAGTAAGTAAAATGGCGTTTTGCTGTCCGGAACGCCACCCGTGGAACCCCATCAACTTGAACTGCTCGCGCCTGCGCGCGATGCCGATATCGGCATCGAAGCCGTCAACCACGGCGCCGATGCGGTGTATATCGGCGGCCCGTCGTTTGGCGCGCGCGCGGCGGCTTCCAACGACGTAGCCGGGATTGCACGGCTGGCCGCGCATGCGCATCGCTACAACGCGCGGGTGTTCGTCACCCTCAATACCATCCTGCGAGACGATGAACTGGAACCGGCACGTCAGCAGATCTGGCAGCTATACGATGCCGGCGTTGATGCGATGATCATCCAGGACATGGGTCTGCTGGAACTCGACCTGCCCCCGATCCAGTTGCACGCCAGCACCCAGACCGATATCCGCACTCCGGAAAAAGCTAGCTTTCTGCAGGATGTGGGACTCTCGCAGATCGTGCTGGCGCGCGAACTCGACCTCGAGCAGATTGCCGCCATCCGCGCCGCCACACGCCCCGAGACCACACTGGAGTTCTTCGTCCACGGCGCGCTGTGCGTGGCCTACAGTGGCCAGTGCTATATCAGCCATGCCCACACCGGGCGCAGCGCGAACCGCGGTGATTGCTCGCAGGCGTGTCGCCTGCCGTATCAGGTGACCGACATGGAGGGCAGGGTGGTCGCGCACGACAAACATGTTCTATCCATGAAGGACAACAACCAGAGCGACAACCTCGAAGCCCTGATCGACGCAGGGATACGCAGCTTCAAGATTGAAGGCCGCTACAAGGACATGGGCTACGTGAAAAACATCACTGCCCATTACCGCACGTTGCTGGATGACATCATCGAGCGCCGCCCCGAATTTGCGCGCGCGTCTGCGGGACGGACCACGTTCAGTTTCACGCCCGATCCCAACCAGAACTTCAATCGCGAGTTCACCGATTATTTTGTGGATGGGCGCAAGGCGGACATTGGCGCGTTCGACACGCCGAAAAATCCCGGCCTGGCGATCGGCTACGTGAGCAAGGTTGGCGACAAGTGGGTTGAGTTGCATGCAGACGATTACGCCACTGTGCTGAACAACGGCGATGGCCTGTGCTACTACACGCTGCAGAAGGATCTGGCCGGCCTGGCGATCAATCGCGCCGAGAAGGTGGGCGAGGGCACGTGGCGCGTGTTTCCGAAAGATCCGATGTCGGGTTTCAAGGACCTGCGCGCGGGCACGGCGGTCAGCCGCAATCGCGACATGAACTGGACCCGCATGCTCGACAAGGCATCCAGTGAGCGTCGTATTGGTGTGTGGCTGCGGCTGGAAGAAACGGCCGATGGATTTGCACTGACGCTGACCGATGAAGAAGGCCATGCGGTCACGGCGACGGCGGCCCATCCCAGGGAGACCGCCAAGGATGCAGCCAGGGTCGAGGCCAGCCTGTGCGAGCACCTCGGCAAGCTGGGCGCCACGCCGTTTGCCGCGATAGGCATTGCGCTGGAGCTCACGCAGCCCTGGTTCATTCCGGCCTCGTTCATCAATGCCTTGCGCCGCGAGGCCGTTGCCAGTCTGGAAGCCAGGCGCGCAGAGGCCTATGTCCGCCCCGAGCGCGCGGTGTCGGTCGAGCCGCCTGCGATTTATCCCGAAGACACGCTGACCTATCTGGCCAATGTCTATAACCACAAGGCGCGGGATTTTTACGCCAGACATGGTGTGCAGGTGATTGCCGCTTCCTACGAAAGCCACGAGGAAACCGGCGAGGTGTCATTGATGATCACCAAGCACTGCGTGCGCTATTCGTTAAGTCTGTGTCCCAAGCAGGCCAAGGGCGTGACCGGCGTTCAGGGTACGGTGCGGGCCGCGCCGCTGACGCTGATCAACGGCAGCGAAAAACTTACCCTGCGTTTTGACTGCAAGCCGTGCGAAATGCACGTGGTGGGGAAACTGAAACCGGCGGTGGCAAAAAACAGCATCACGCCGCTGACTTTTTACAAGGCTCGCCCCCAGGCGTGACGTCTGCGCGTTTATTCAGCGCGTAATGGCAGGGTTTTGGCCAGCTTGATGATGAACGCAGTATGCTGCGCTTCGGCCTGTTGATACGCGGCAATCATGCGTTCGGCATCATCAGTCAGATGGCTGCCGGCGGGACCGCTTTCCACCAGGGGGGATTGCCACGCAGTGTTCATCGAGTCGACCGCGTCCCACGCGGCCTTGTAGCTCATTTTCATGGATTTGGCGGCTTTCGAGATAGAGCCTGTCTCGCGGATGCGCTGCAGTAGCTCGATACGGCCGCGTCCAAGAAAGTTCTTGCCGTCAAGCGTCAGCCAGAAACGGCCATCTACCTTGAGTTGTGCTGCTTTTAATTGCTTCGCCATGCGGGCGAGTGTAGCAAACGACTCTTGCAGCCTGGTGGCTGTTGGTTGAGAATCAGGGTTTGCAACTTCCAGAAGCCGTCATGAAAAAATTATTTGTTGCTTGGGCCATGCTTTGTCTGCCGTTGTCGGCGTGGGCAGCCGATGACTTTACGGTGGTATTCAAGACCCAGGGAAACTATCAGGATGTGCGCGACATGCTTGAGATTGCGATCGAAAGCAAGGGCCTGAAAATCACCAATACCAACATGATAGCCAGCATGCTGGAGCGTACTGGAGAGGTAGTCGGTTCGACCAAGCTGCTTTATACCGGCGGCGAGCAGATGAATTTTTGCAGCGCCTCGATTTCGCGCCACATGATGGACGCCGACCCGCATGCCATTGTGCTGTGCCCGTACAGCATTTCGGTTTATGCAATTCCAAATGACAAGAATGTTTACCTGGCTTATCGCAAGCCGGCTGCCACTCAAAACCCGGCGCTGGAAAGCTCACTGATGGAAGTGGAAAAACTGCTGGTCGAGATCATCAAGGATGTCCTGTAAGCGTGTGTCGTGAAGTTGTCACCCCGGCGAAGGCCGGGGTCCAGATGCTTGATCTGGCTGGATTCCGGCGTTCGCCGGAATCACGTTGTGGACTTGTTCAGCGCTTCCCTAAAGTGACGTATGCCCACGCTTGATACTTTCCTGCCATGACGGCCTTTCTTGTCATTGGCCTGGGTGCTGCCATCGGCGCCTGGCTGCGCTGGGGACTGGGACTCTGGCTCAATCCCGCTTTCCCTTCCGTGCCGCTCGGCACGCTGGCCGCCAACCTGATCGGTGGTTATTTGATTGGCCTGGTCATCGCCTGGTTTTCCGAACATCCCGGCCTGCCGCCCGAGGCACGACTCTTTCTCATTACCGGCCTGCTCGGCGGGCTGACCACGTTTTCCACCTTCTCGGCTGAAGTGGTCACCGCACTGATGCGTGGCCTGTGGATGACCGGTGGGTTGATTGCATTGGCCCATATGGTGGGCTCTTTCCTCGCTACCGGCCTGGGATTTTATTCAATGAGGCTTTTCAAATGAACACGATTTGCCTGCAGGTGTTTGTGACTGAAGCGCACCGTCATCATGGCAAGCTGACCTACGAATGGCTGCTGGATACCGCGCAGGCAATGGGCATCGGCGGTGGCTCGGCCTTTCGCGCGCTGGCGGGGTTTGGCCGGCATGGACGTCACGATATCGGATTCTTTGAACTGGCGGGTGAATTGCCTGTGGTGGTGGAGTTCTTTGTCGATGCGACACTGGCCGATCAGTTGCTGAAAACCATAGCCGAGGCCGGGCTGAAACTGGTGTACGCCAGGTTGCCGGCCGAAATGGGTGTGACCGTCTAGTTCTTCACGTGCTCGATCAACTGATCCTGTTTGTTGCCTCGCTGGCGGCCAATTTTTTCTCGGCCTTGTCGGGCGGTGGGGCGGGGCTGATCCAGTTTCCCATGCTGATTTTTCTCGGCCTGCCGTTTGGTGTGGCGCTGGCCACCCACAAAGTGGCCAGCGTGGCACTGGGCTTGGGCGCCACGTTGCGGCATTTGAAAGAGTCGCACCTTGAACGTCGGCTTTCTCTGATCATCCTGGGCGCCGGGTTGCCGGGCGTGGTGCTGGGGGCGGTGACGATTCTGCAGATACCCGAACGATTCGCCACGCTGGCGTTGGGATGCCTGACGCTGGGCATCGGCTTATATTCGGTGTTCAAGCCTACTCTCGGGCAGGTTCATGCCCCGCAGAACCAGCAGGGTCCCGCCTTGATTGGCGGCATGGCCGGATTGTTTGTCGTGGGATTTCTCAATGGTTCGATTACCAGCGGCACCGGACTGTTTCTCACCATCTGGCTGATCCGCTATTTCGGGCTCGACTACACGCGTGCGGTGGCTTATACCCTGATTCTGTGCGGGCTGGTCTGGAACGGAACAGGGGCGCTGGTGCTTGGGGTGATCGGCACGGTGGCATGGAACTGGATGCCGGCACTGCTGGCAGGTTCGCTGATTGGCGGCTATCTGGGCAGCCACATGGCAATCAGGAAAGGCAATCTGTGGATCAAGCGCTCATTCGAAATCGTGACGATCCTGATCGGATTGAAACTGATAGCAGGCTGAACGCCGGCCGGAAGCCGATCAATCGTCGCTGGAACTGATGCGATTGCGACCTTCGTGCTTGGCCCGGTAAAGCGCATCGTCCGCAGCCTTGATCAGTTCATCGCCACTTTGATAAAGCGGATAGGTGGCGATGCCGCCGCTGGTGGTGGCGACAAAATGGGTATTGCCATGCGGGTGGCGAATTTGAGCGAATTCCTGGCGGATGCGGTCCATGATGACGTATGCGTGTTCCGCATCGGTGTTCGGTAGCGCGATCATGAATTCCTCGCCGCCGTAGCGGCAGATGATGTCGTGCTTGCGCAGACGCTGCTTGAGCAGCCATGACAAGCTGCGGATGACCTGGTCGCCAACCGGATGGCCGTAGCTGTCGTTGACCAGTTTGAAATGGTCGATGTCGATCATCACCACCGACAGGAAGCCGCCATCGTGCGTGATGCTGGACAGCAACATGTCCAGCGTGTTCTTGCCACTGGAATGGTTGAGCAGGCCGGTCAGGCTGTCGTGATACATGGAGCGGCGCAGCGCCCGGTAACGCTCGATCTTGCTTTTGACGATGGTATTCAGGAACACCGGATTGAACGGCTTGGTGAGGAAGTGATCCCCGCCCATGCGCATGGCATCAACCTGCAGGGCCACGTTGGTTTCGCCGGACAGATAGACAATCGGAATGCTCAGGAACTCGCCGTGCTGGCGAATGATGCGGGCCACTTCCACGCCTGTGCAATTCGGCATGTACATGTCCATCAGGATCAGATCCGGGTTGAACTGCTTGAGCGCATTCAGCGTCTGGCGCGGATCGTTGACGATCTCGGATGTAATCTGGTTTTCTTCCAGGGTGCGACGGATCATCTGGCCGGCGGTTTTTGAGTCTTCAACGATCAGCACACGATAGGTTTCCTGCTCCTGCCGCTCGTTCAATTCCAGAATATGTTCGACGATGGCATGCGCAGGCGTGCCATTCAGCAGGCAGCTGTCGCAACCGCCGCGCATGGCTTGCTGAAGCTGATCAAAATCCGAGCAGACTCCGAGACCGATCAACTGGCCCATTTCAAACTGTTGCCGCAATGCCTGGATGCGGTGTGTCCATTCCGCCTCGGGCAGGCCGCTCATGTCGAGCAGGAGCACCGATGCGGTACCCGCGTGCTCAGGCAAGGGCTCGTCCCAGGTGCTGAAGTCGGTGGACATTCCAAAATAGCCGAGTTGCGCCAGCAGGGATACCCACGGGGTCTGGTCGTGTCCGATCAGCCAGATCTGGCCGGTGCGTATTTCGGGCATGGAGAAGATCTGGGGATGAAGACGCCGCTCGGCGAGAGTGACCGAGGCCGTGGCATGCGTATTCGCCATGCGGCTCAACGCGAGAAGACGTTCGTTAAGATCGTTTATCGTGGCTGGAGGTAGGGGATGCTGGATGTCGCCACTGAATAGCGCCAGTGCCACCTGCTCGAGCTGGTGGCTGGCGTGATGCAGCGCAGTGATGCCCTTGTCGATCAGAAACTCGGTGAAACTGTTGATGGAAACGGCCAGTTCGACAAAGCTTTCAATGCTCGGCATCGCTTGGTAATGCTGCCAGGTGTTCGACAACGCCTGGTTTTTCTGCAGGAGTTCTTCAGGGGAACAAAGCATCAAGGGGGGTGGATCAGCCCGGTTGGTATTCTTGCTTAACGGACAATTATCCCGCTTTATTGAGGTTTTTAGCCAGTATGTAAGCGATTGTCGTGCCAACAGTGGGTTGCTACGGGCCTTGGGCCCACGAAATTCAGTCTCCGCCTTCCTGCTCCAGTCGCAAGTACTGGTTGTAGGCGTTGATCCGGTTGGCTTCGTCAAATGCGGGCATGGCACGGTATTTCGACCAGTTGACGGCTTCATAGGCGTCATCAAACGGCACCAGATTGCGCGCGGCCTGGCTCATCTGGCTGCGCAGAAAGCGCAGATAGTCGCGGGTGAATACCAGATCGGTGCGTGGCGTACGCGATGCGTCACCGTGACCGGGCACCAGCACACGCGGCTTCATGGCGATGAGTGTGTCGAGTGCACTGATCCAGGCGCGGCTGTCTGCGTCGCCGACAAAGGGCACGCGGCCGCGGAATACCAGATCGCCGGCATAGAGCACGCGGTCTTCCTTTACCAGCATGGCCATGTCTTCCCGCGAGTGGGCCGGCCCCACATAACGCAGCGCAAAGTGAACCCCGCCCATTTCAAAGTCCGTATCGCCCTGCAGAAAGCGATCGGCTTCCAGCAGCCGGGTCGTTTCGTCCACCCACGGGAACAGTGCATCCTTGCGCTGGGCCAGGCGCTGGGCTGCTTCGGTGCTGCGGGTGCTGCCCTCGGCGAGGCGGTACGCCCAGATTTCGGCACCGAGCGCCTTGAACACCTGCAGTCCATAGAAATGATCAGCGTGGTAATGGCTGATAATCACGCGCTTGATCGGTTGCCGGGTGATCTTGCGGATCAGGCTCACCAGCTTTTCGGCCAGCGGGGGAGAGGCAAGCGCATCGAAGACCACCACGCCATCGTTTGTCACCACGAATCCGGCGTTGGACATGAAACCCTGGTTCTCGCTGGATGCCGCTCCCGGCAGGCCTTGCACAAAATAGCTGTGGGTGCCGAGCTTCACAACATTCATCGGAACGGTTACCTGGGTGATGTTTGCTGCAGTGTTGTCGCCCCAGGCAGTGGGCAGCAGGGCCAGGCAGAAAAGCACAAGCAGAAAACGGGTCATGAGCATGATTCCAGAAAAGCAGTGAACCCATTATAGACAGCCGGGAAGGCCGTCCGGACGCCCGTCTGCGGGGATTGCTGTGGTATCTTCGTCCCCTTGAGAAGGGGATCGTTTGTGTTCAAGAAACAGTGGCTGGCCTTTGTGCTGGCGTTCATCTTGCCGCTGCTGGCCGTGTACGGGTGGTGGGGTGGATTCAACTCAGCCAGCGTGACCGAGACCGAAGCCGGGCCGTATCGCTATGCCTACCTCGAGTACGAGGGGCCGATCAGCAATATGCGTAAATCGCAGCGTGTCGTACTGGAAAAATTCACCGCTTCCAAAGTGGTGGCAGGCGACACCATCAGCGTCATCCTGACCGACCCGCGTACCGCCAACGGCAAAGTGCGCGCCCAACTGGGATATGTCCTCACCGACACCGCCATCCTTCCGGAAGGGCTGAAGGAAGGTCATGTTGCGCAGCGCCCCATCTATGCGACCAAGGTACAGGCAGCCGTGCTCCTGGCCCCATCCAAGGCTTATCAGGCCTTGTCTGATACGCTGGAATCGAGCGGAAAAACCATCGTCATGCCGACCATCGAAATCTATCATCCGGCAGGCAAAGCCAACCGGATTGGCACCTTTACCCTGGAGATGAATCGCTGATGGCTTTTTTCTCTGTCCTTACCGCCGTTGCGCTTGAACACCTGCGCCCATTGCGGCAACCGCTGCCGCACTATCAGGCATATAAGCGCTTCACGTCGTTTCTGGAGCACCGCTTCAATGCCGGTGAATACAGCCACGGCGCGATAGCCTGGACCCTGGCCATGCTGCCCGTGCTCGTCGGTGTGTGGTTTGTGTCCATGCTGCTCGGCGACATCAACCCCTTTCTTGGCTGGGCCTGGAATGTGGTGGTGCTGTATTTCACTTTGGGATTCAGATATTTCAGCGACACTGCCGAGCGCATTGCGCGCCTGCTGCGTGCCGCAGATGTGGCGGGCGCACGCGAGCAGCTTGGCACCTGGTGGCGGGGTGATACCAGCCAGTTCAGCGAGGATGACCTGACGCGCGTCACCATCGAACAGGTGATGGCAGCAAGCCACCGCCAGATGTTCGGTGTGCTGATCTGGTTTGTGCTGCTGGTGCCGCTGGGTCCGGTGGGGGCCGTGCTGTTCCGTGCAGCCTCGATCCTGGCGCGACGCTGGTCGAACACCCGTGGCGCCTTTGGCCATTTTGCGCAGCGCGCCTTTCATGCCATCAACTGGCTGCCTGCCCGTCTGACCGCGCTGACCTATGCCATCGCCGGAAACTTTGAGGACGCGATGTATTGCTGGCGTACCCAGGCATCGGCCTGGCCGGACGAGGACGATGGCGTGGTGCTTGCCGCGGGCGCGGGCGCCATGGGCGTGCGCCTGGGACAGAGCATCAACGTGGGCGATGAAACTGTATGGCGGCCCGACTTGGGCTCAGGTCAGGCCACGCTGGACCCCGATAGCATCGACAGCGCGGTCAGCATGATCTGGCGCGGACTGGTGATCTGGTTGGTGGCAGGCTTGCTGGTCGTCATCGCAGGCTGGGTGGCGTAACCCTTCATGCTGAACGCGCTCTGGATCGGCTTCTTTCTGATTGCCTTTCTGATCGCGCTGTTCAAACTGGTTTTTCTCGGCGACGCCGGGATTTTTGCTGCGCTGGTCAAGGCGCTATTCGACAGCAGCAAGACCGCATTTGAAATCGCCCTCGGTTTGACCGGCGTCATGGCGCTGTGGTTGGGGGTGATGAAAATCGGCGAACGTGCCGGCATGCTCGACCTCCTTACACGTGGTCTGGCGCCGCTGTTCAAACGCCTGTTTCCCGAGGTGCCGGCCAATCACCCTGCGCTCGGTGCAATGACCATGAACATGGGCGCCAACATGCTTGGCCTCGACAATGCGGCGACGCCGCTTGGCATCAAGGCGATGCAGGAACTGCAAAAGCTCAACCCCACACCCGATACCGCCAGCGATGCGCAGATCCTGTTCCTGGTCATCAATACCGCCTCGGTCACGTTGCTGCCGGTCACCATTTTCACCTACCGCGCGCAGCTTGGTGCGGCCGATCCCACCGATGTCTTCGTGCCGCTGCTCATCACCACGTATATAGGCACCCTGATCGGACTCATGGTCACCGGCCTGTATCAGCGTCTGCACCTGTGGAATCGCGTCACCATGGCCTATCTGGGTGGCGCCACCGCGCTCATCGGCGGGCTGGTGATCTACTTTGGCAGCCTCGATGCGGCCGAGATGACGCGGCAGTCGGCCATCCTCAGTAACGTGCTGCTGTTCGGACTGGTCACAAGCTTTCTGCTGATGGCGGTGTGGCGTCGCGTCAATGCCTATGAGGCATTTGTCGAAGGCGCGAAAGAGGGCTTTCACACAGCCGTCACGATCATTCCGTATCTTGTTGCCATGCTGGTGGCGATTGCGGTGTTTCGCGCCAGTGGCGCGCTTGAATTATTGATGAGCGGCATACGCGGTGCCGTGCTGGGTTTTGGCTTCGACGCGCGCTGGGTTGATGGATTGCCGACCGCGCTGATGAAACCATTCTCCGGCAGCGGTGCGCGCGCCATGATGATCGACACCATGCAGACGTACGGCGCTGATTCCTTTGCCGGGCGGCTGGCGTCCATCGTGCAGGGCAGCACCGAGACGACGTTCTACGTGCTGGCAGTGTATTTCGGCGCGGTCGGCATCAAGCGCGTGCGTCACGCTGTCACCTGTGGGTTGATTGCCGATGTCGCCGGTATCCTGGCCGCCATCGGTATGGCCTATCTCTTTTTTGGAGCCGTGGCATGAGCGCTTATGACACCCTTGCTGCCGTCGACATGGGTTCAAATTCTTTCCGTCTGGAAGTGGTGCGGGTGTCGGGTGACCAGCTTTATCCGCTCGACTCGCTGAAGGAAACCGTGCGGCTGGCGGGCGGCCTCAGCGCTGACAAAGAACTCGATGAATCAACTCAGGCGGGTGCATTGGCCTGTTTGCAGCGCTTTGGTGAACGGCTGCGTGGCCTGTCACCCGAAGCCATCCGCTGCGTCGGCACCTCGACACTGCGCATCGCCAGGAATGCCAATGCCTTTATCCGCAAGGCCGAGGAAGCACTGGGGCATCCCATCGAAATCGTTGCCGGGCGGGAAGAAGCGCGCCTGATTTATCTGGGCGTGGCGCATTCGCTGCCGGCCTCGGAGGATCGACGCCTGGTGGTGGATATTGGCGGTGGCTCAACCGAATTCATCATCGGCCAGAGGCTCGAGCCGCATGAGTGCGAAAGCCTGCATATGGGCTGCGTCAATTTCACCCAGCGCTTCTTCGCCAATGGCCTCATCGACAAGGCTGCGATGAAAGCCGCCGAAATGACCGCGCGTGCCGAAGTCGAACGCATTGCCCACACCTTTTCCCGTGCCAACTGGCAGCAGGCCGTCGGCTCCAGCGGAACGGCGCGGGCGTTGCGCGAAATCCTCGAAAAAAACGGCCTGGTGGAACGCGGTATTACCGCAGACGGACTGGCGAAACTGCGCAGCCTGCTGATCAAGGTGGACAGTGCCGATGCGCTGGACCTTGCCGGGCTGCGCGGCGACCGCCGGCCGGTGATCGCCGGCGGCTTTGCCATCATGTCGGGCCTGTTTGCCGAACTTGGGATCGAGCAGATGGACGTGACCGAAACCGCCATGCGCGAAGGCATCCTCTACGATCTGTTGGGCCGTTTTCACAAGCAGGACATGCGCGAAGTGACGGTCGATGAATTCATGCGCCGCTATCACATCGACACCCGGCAGGCGGCACGCGTCAGGCGGGTAGCGCTCAGCCTGCTGGCGGCAAACGGGGTGGTCAGCGACAACGATGAACGCTTTCTCGACTGGGCGGCACGGCTGCACGAAATCGGTCTGTCGGTATCGCACGGCGGTTATCACCGACATTCCGGCTACATCCTGGAAAAGGCCGACATGCCGGGCTTTTCCCGTTCCGACCAGGCACGGTTGGCCTTGCTCGCACGTGCGCAGCGTGGCGTGCTGCTCAAGTTGCCGGAGTTTGCGGCAGAGTCTGGCTTGTCGGACAACGATCGTTTGCTGGTGTGGGTGTTGCGTCAGGCGGTCATCCTCTGCCGTAGCCGGCGCGACGTGGAAATACCCGACATCAAAGTGGAAGCCAACGGCAAGAAATTCCGGCTGAGCCTGCCGCAAAACTGGCTGGAACTGCATCCGCTTACCCAGCGTGCGCTGGAAGAAGAGGCGGTGCACTGGCATGCAGTGGGGATCAAATATCTGTTTGCATGATTCCGGTGGGCTGCCTGATGTATCGTAATGCCAGCACCGACCGCTCGTCCTGGGTCGGGTGCAGGAAGCGCTTTATCGATACACCTGGAGTAGCCGCAAAAGCCAGACCGCACCTATTTAATATCGGCGTTATCGATATTAAATACAAAAAATCATCGTTTGTTAAATGATTGTTGTATCGATAAATTAGGGGTTCCTTATGGTTAGTAGAAAAGGACTCGATCGATGCAAATGGAAGATGCGCTGACTCTTGGGCCTGCGGAAAATGCCCCGGTGCTTCAGGATCCACCTGATGTCATTCGCAACCTCACCGCCCAGGCAGGAATTGCGATCAACGGCGACGCCCCATGGGATATCCAGGTATTTGACGAGCGGCTTTATCAGCGCATCCTTGCCAAAGGTTCGCTCGGGTTCGGCGAGGCCTATATGGACGGGATGTGGGAGTGTGAACGCCTGGACCAGATGTTCCATCGCCTGCTGAGCGCCCAGGTCGAAGAAAAAATCGACAACTGGTCGCGGTTTCGCTTGCTGGGTGAAATCCTGCGTCACAGCCTGTTCAACCTGCAATCCAGCCAGCGCGCCTTCCAGGTGGGCGAGCAGCATTACGATATCGGCAATGACGTGTTCGAGGCCATGCTCGACCCGACCATGAGCTACTCCTGCGCCTATTGGCATGACGCGGCCGGGCTGCGGGATGCGCAACAGAAAAAACTGGACATGATCTGTCGCAAGCTGGAGTTGCAGCGCGGCGAGCGCCTGCTTGAAATTGGCTGCGGATGGGGTGGACTGGCCCGTTTTGCCGCAGAGCATTACGGTGTTGAAGTGGTCGGTATTACTGTGTCGAAAGAACAGCAGAAACTTGCACGAGAGCGTTGTGTCGGTCTTCCGGTGTCAATTGAGCTGATGGACTACCGGGACCTTACCGATACATTCGACAAGATCGTTTCCGTGGGCATGTTCGAGCATGTTGGTCAAAAAAACTACACCACCTATTTTGATACGGTCCGGCGCACCCTCAAGGATGACGGCCTGTTCCTGCTGCATACCATCGGCAATGCCGTCACCTCACCCAAGACCGATGCATGGATCGACAAATACATTTTCCCTAATGGCAAGCTACCCTCACCCAGGGAGGTGACGTCAGCCTTGGAGCATCGCTTCCTGATCGAGGACTGGCACAACTTTGGCTCGGATTACGACCACACTCTGATGGCCTGGTGGGAAAACTTCGAAACGGCCTGGCCTTTTCTGGAGAAAAAGTACGGCAAGCGTTTTTACCGCATGTGGAAATATTACCTGCTGAGTTGCGCCGGATTTTTCCGTTCACGCCAGGGACAACTCTGGCAACTGGTCCTCAGCAAGCCGGAAAAGAGCGGCGTATATCGTTCGGTGCGGTAAAGCGCTGAATGTGAGCACAGGATTCCGTTCGGCGGCTCCTGCGGTTCCTGGTCAGGCCGGTTTGACGATGGCAGAGGTCAGCTTCGCCCGGGCTCGTAGCCTTCGTATTGCGGCAGGTCGCCGCTGATCTCTTCCCAGTTGGCCCTGGAACTCGCAAAAATATGGGCGTCGGGGCGTTCTTTGATATCGGAGTCGATGGTGCCGAGCCGCACCCGGACCTGACCCGGTTTCGATGCGCTCCTGCTCATGATCGGAGAACCGCAGATCCTGCAGAAGTGTTTGGTCTGACCCGGCGTGGATTCGTAACCGGTGAGTTCGTTCGCCCCGGAAAGTATCCTGAAGTCAGATGCATTGACGATACCGTTGGTGGCGAATGCGCTACCCTGGGCCTTGCGGCACTGTGAGCAATGGCAGTGCACGATATGGCGAATCGGCCCGTTGATCTCGAATCGCACCGCCCCGCAAAGACATCCCCCCGTAACCCTGTCCATCTCGCAGCGCCTCGTTTTTTCTCGATTTACAAGCCCAGTTCCGCGTCCGTCGCACTGTGCTCGTATTTGTTTTTCGGCGGCCAGGGACGTGCGCGCCAGTCAGGATCGAAGCTCATGGAAGAGTGTTTGCGACCTGGGGGCAACGAGCCGTTGCCTGCGCCTTTCGAGTAGTCGTAATAGAGCTTGATCACTTCTTCCTTTGTCACCTGCTGCGCGGCCGGATGTGCGAGGCAGGCGTCCACCCACTGGCGCACCCGAGCGTAACGCGGCTCATCGGGCAGGGTGAAGCCTTCGTAATACTCGAGAAATCCGAAGCGCTGGAAGAAGGGCGTGAAAACCGTTTCCGCCCAGCCGAATTCCTCAAACAGAAACGGGCCGGACGGCGCATGCTGCAGCAGAAAATCGTTCAGCTGCGCATACTGCTTCAGCATGCCTTCCTGCAGGGCATCGCGGCGCGAGAGGTCCTGGTTCATCAGCCAGCCGTAGCCCTGCATGAAAAACTCGCTATCCATGCGCGTCAGCATGTTCTCCACCGCGCGCCGCCAGGGGTCGCGCTGGGCGATTGGGCGCTCCGGATAGATATCATCGAGATACTGCAGGATCACCAGGCTTTCCTTGACGATATGGCCATCGGCGGTTTCCAGCACGGGCAGCGCCGTTGAGCCATGCGTCTTCTGCAGCAGCGCTTCAGGCCGTGGTTGCGTGATGTCGATCGACTGGACCTCGATATCGTCGTGGTGGCCTTTTAGCGCCAGCAGGATATCCACCCGCTGGCAGAACGGACAGACGGGGATGTGATACAGGATGGATTTTGTCATGATTGCAGTATGGCGAACGCGCTTTGGAAGGTGAGCCTCAACGATAGCCCAAACAGACGACCGCTGCACTTACTCGATCAGCGCGCATCCCGTGTGTAAGCGGGCCCGGACAGCTTGGGCCCGCTCAAGTGGTCTTATTTTTCTATTTTCCAGCCGGGGTGCTGGAAATACTCACCGTAGTGGCGCAAGGACTGCAGCACGCCGAATGCCCCGGCCCGTTGCGCCTGCGTCTTCGGCGAGGTCTTCATCATTTCCGTGCTCTGCATCAGATCGGCGAGCACGATGGTATGGAAGGCCGTGTCGGCATCCTTGCTGAGCTTGCAGTTTTCCACGATGTTGGCGGTCTCCTTGCTCACGGTCGCAGCCAGCTGCTGATAATCCTTGGCGCCGAGGCGCTCTGTCTCGATGGCTACACGGTTTGCAAGCATCGCTTGCCGGATATTGTCCATGCCCTGTCGCAACACTTCGTCGGACGCCCATTTCTGACCTGGCTTCAACACGGGTGCAGCATGCTGCGCTTCATGCTTGTGTTCGTGTTCGGCCGCGTAAACCGGCGCCGCAAGCGACATCATCCCCGTTGCGACACATATGCCGAGACCCGCCAATCGTGATAGTGCGAACATCATTTCTCCTTTTCAAAAGCGTGATTACCAACAGGTCCCAGCATGGTGCGCAATGCTTAAAGATTCCTTAAGGCAAGGCTGAACGAGCCAGCTTATTTCCGTCCGGGAAGCATGCGCGTCAGCGTGTTGTCATGCTTGAAGTAGTGATGGTACAAAGCGGCCACTGTATGCAGGCCGATCAGGAAATAGCCTGTTGTCCCCACTGTTTCATGCAATTCCTTGATCTGCTTTCCGAGGTCCTTGTTTTCGCCAATCAGCGCGGGCAATTCCAGGCCGAAGAACGGGATCGGCTTTCCAGTGGCACTGAGCATCAGCCAGCCGGTCAAGGGCATGCCGATCATCAGCAGGTATAGCGCCAGATGCAACAGCTTGGAAGATAGTTGTTGCAGACCCGGTGGTTCCGGCAGGATGGCTGGCGTGGGACCGGACAGGCGCGCTGCCAGTCGCAGCCAGACCAGTGCGAACACCAGCAAGCCGAGCATGAAGTGCCAGGTCATCAGGAGCGCGCGAAGATCACTGCCTTTCTCGAACAATTCATGCAATTCGACGGCGCCGTACACTCCGACGAATAGCAGCACCATCATCCAGTGGATGCCGATGGTAAGCGAGCCGTAACGGCTCGTGGCATTTTGCAGGTTCATTATTATTCCTTTTACGTAAAACCCGATTGTCAGCAGACGACAGCATGGCGCGCAATGCTTAAAGATTCCTTAAGAACATGCTGAACAAGTTAATCCATCGCGAGGCTTCATCAGACTGTACTGGGTTAAGCCAAAGGGCTCACCATGCCGACACTGCTATTTGGGCGGCTTGTGGCAAATCGGCCCGTCGACCGGATTCTCGGCACTTTGCACAATGGCGGTGGCGATCTCGTGGATTTCATCGGGGGTGAAATGCTCCAGCAAGCGGCGTGCGACTGCGGGTGGAATACGTACAGCGCGGCTCGTGCCATCTTCCAGTGTCACCGTGATGCCGAACGCGTGATGGCTGACCAGTTCCTCATCCGCTTCGGCGAGCAGCATCTGTTCATCCATGATCGAATCGTATTCGTCATCGATGGTGTCCTGCAGATCATCGGCCATGCCGTCCGGCAGCTCAACCACAAAGCCTGCGATCTGGTCCTGCCGCGTCGTGCTGGTGACGCCGAGCCTCGCCGCAAATGCGATGAAGCGGTCACGCAGCGCTTCGTTGAAGAACATGTATTCGAAACCCATTCCGTGATCCTTTTGGTCTTGTTATCAGGCAACTGTTATACGCCTGCGCGTCGTGCCGCCATCAAAAACACCGGATACTCCTGCGTCCCGGTCTCACGTGTCTTGGTAATGGTGAACACCGTCTGAAACTGCGCGTCGGCAAATCCCGCCTGGGCAGTGCGCCGGCCCAGGTCGGCCTGGTCGAAGCCATGGTGCACGTCCACCTCCGGACCGTGGAAGGAGCCGTCTTCCTGGTCCAGGTCGGCGATGCACAGGTGACCACCTGGATTCAACAAGTCGTGGAAAACGCGCAGGATGCGGTCGGTGTCGGGCACATGGTGCATCGTCATCGCGGTGATGATCAGGTCGAAGCGCTGCGCCGGCAGCGGGTCGACGAGCAGGTCCAGCTTCACTGGCGTCATATTCCTCACACGCTGCGCGGCAATTTTCTCAGCCACCACCTCGAGCATTCCGCCCGAACTGTCTGCCATCAGGATCGCGCCAAGTTCGTCCTTCAGCGGAAACGACAGCAGGCCGGTGCCGCAGCCGTAATCGAGCGCGCTCATCTCGCGATGCAAGGGCACAGCCTTGCGGACGGCATTTGCAATCTTGAGCCCGCGTTCCTGAAATACCGGGTTGTCGTCCCATTGGCGGGCTTTGGAGTCGAAATGGGCGGCGTCGAGTTGGGTGGGTTGGATGAGGGTCATGATGGTTCGAAAAAATGAAAGATTTGCGGCTGCCTCAATGAGCGAAGCCGTTGGAAAGCCCAAGTCTAACTTTTTTAGGTTTGCAGCACAGCCGCCCAGCGTGCCAGTTTGTCTTCAAACGTCATGGCGGCATGGGCAGGGCTGGTCGAGGGAAGTGTTTCGGTGCGGATGGCGCGGCTGGTGGCCGGCAAGCCGGGCAGCACCAGCCGCCGGTAGAGGTCGGCCGCCTTGCCGCCGTTGAAGCCGATCAGATCGATGCTCGGGTGTGACTTGATGAATGCGCCGAAGTCATTCGGTACCACGCTGGCATGCACGATCGCGGCGTCGAGGCTGCCCGGCCGTTGTGCAGCGGCGCACACGTCCCACAGCGCGATTCCGTTTTGCATCAGACGTTGTGCACGTTCCGCGTAAGGCAAGTTCGGGCCTGCAGCAAAGAGGCGGTCCATGATTTTCCAGAACGCATTGTGAGGATGGGCGTAGTACTGCTGCCGCTGCAGCGAAACTTGTCCGGGCAGGCTGCCGAGGATCAGAATCCGTATATGCGCGTCAGCGATGGGCGGGAAGCTTTTGGCATGCATTGGCTAAAACGGGATGGGGGTCTGGCTCCATGTGTCTGCGCAAAGTCACTTGCCTGTATGCATGTCAGCCCTGAGCATCCGCCAGCTTTTCTCAGATGGCCTGCGTTTGGTTCCGGCCAGACGCCTTGGACTTGTAAAGCGCCTGGTCTGCCCGGCTCAGTAAAGCCGCCTGCGAGTCAACCTGACCCAGCCATTCCGACAGGCCAATGCTGACCGACCAGACTATCGATTGATTTTCTCTTCCTGCGGCATTGAGGCGTCCGGCAATAAATGTGGCCTGTTCAAGATCGGTGTCTGGAAGAACAACCATGAATTCGTCCCCGCCGAAGCGAGAGAGCTGGTCGCTTTCCCTGAGAAAACTCTTGACCCGCCTTGAAAAATCCACCAGTACCTTGTCGCCCTGAAGGTGGCCGTGTGTATCGTTGATGTTTTTGAAGTTGTCCAGATCGATCAGCATGATCGACAGTTTGTTGCCGTGTCGTTTGGCGCGGGCAATCTCCTGCTTTAGCGCTTCCATGGCTGCTCTTTTATTCAGGCACTGAGTCAGATCATCGTATCGGCTCGTGAATTCCAGATCCTGATGCAATCTTTCCGAGACTAGCATCACGAGGCTGATGGTTCCAAGCGGAACCATGATGGAAGGGATGGCGAGATAGGCCAGCTGCAAGAGCGAGGGGTCAAAAACGCCCGTAGGCGGATCGATACCGAATATGAGGCTGACAAGACGAACGACGCGTGCCCCGATCAGGATCGTCAGACAAATAGCCAGGATATTGCGCCCCGCCGTGTGCGGCAATTCCTTCAGAACCACCCTTAGCTGATCGGAGATCACCACGAGCGTGAACAGGCTCAGGGTCGCCACCCGCATTGCAATACTGGGGTGGACGTAGGTGAACCAGGCAAACAACGCAGTGAAGGCGACAACAAACCCGAACAGCCATGCCGTGCGGATTCTGGCTGCGATTCCGGAAAACTTCCGGATGCCCGCATTCATCAGCATGAAGCCGCCCAGGATCATCAGGTTGGCGAGAACAATACTGAACAGGTCGGGGATATGGTTTCGGGCGATGAATAGCGGCAGGCTGAGCGCCATGGTGAGCAGTCCCCAGCTCCAGTCGGTCAGGCCCCGGATGTTTTTTGGGTACGTGCGCGAAATGATGAATAGCACTCCGGCCATGGTCAGCGCCACGAAAAAGGAGGTCACCAGAATGATCAGGGGGGCATTCATCTCTTGTTGTTAAGTGGTTGAGTTAGGGTAGGACCTTGGGCAGGACGTTCCGGAGATCGCTCAGGATGAAACGAGTTTGTCTTGTTTCCATTGCAAAAAGCTTGTGAGTTTAAGGGCTGGGGCCGCGCGCGGCTATCGCGTGTAGAAAATAGCAGGGGCAGACCATGCCATTGTGCGCCAGATAAGAACGAGGACTGTCTTCCATTGTCCTGTATCGAAAATACTGTCTAGCCCAGAAGTCTGTTTAGCCAGGCTCCCGTTCAAACCCCGTCAGCCGCACCTCTACGCTGAGCGACAGTGCCGTCAACGCTGCAGCCCGCGCACGGCCCTCGGCGCTGGCGCGGTAAAGATGCGGCGTCATCGTCAGCAGGTCGGCAATTTGCCCGGCACGGGTCAGCTCAATCGAGAAGCGCACCGTTTCCGGGGGCTGGCGACGAAAGCCTGGGGGGACTTGCAGGTCGGCCGGGCGTTCCGGTTTCAGGTTGGGGTAGATGATTTCGCGCAGCTCGCGCAGATGATCGGGCCCGGCATCCACCTGCAACAGCAGGCCGCCTGGTTTCAGCACCCGCGCAAACTCCGCATACACCGGGAAACCGAACATGCACAGTACACGATCCAGCGTGCCCGGCAGCACCGGCAGGTTGGCGTTGCTGCCCACCACCCAGTTCACGCGCTTGTCCTGCTTGGCAGCCGACAGCACCGCCCATTTGGAAATATCCAGCCCCAGCAGCGCCAGGGTTTGTTTGTTGCCCACTGCTGCAGCCAATTGGCCCAGGTAGTAACCCTCGCCACACCCGGCATCGAGGCAACTGCTGTCACCAGCCGGCAGACCGGCCAGCGCGGCCCGGCTCACCGCCGCGGCAATCGGCTGGTAAAAACCGGCCGTCAAAAACTGTCGCCGCGCCGTAATCATCTCCTTGCTGTCGCCCGGATCGCGCGAGCGCTTGTTTTGCACCGGCAACAGATTGGTATAGCCCTGGCTGGCGATGTCGAAACTGTGGCCAGATGCGCAGCGCCAGGCCGAACCGCTGCAATGCAAGGGCGTGCCGTCCAGCGGGCAGGCGAGCGCCTGGAAAGGGATGATGCTCATGCCGTACCCAGCATGGAACGCAGCATCACGCTCCCCGAGGCCGAGAAGAACCAGGCGAGGGCGCAGCAATTGAGTATGACCGTGGCCCAAAACACAATTTGAAATGATTGCTTCCTGGACTTGTGGCGAAGCAGACGTTGTGCCGCCAAGGCGCCTGGCCAGCCACCGGCCAGGCCAATCAGGTGCAAGGTGCTTTCCTTGGTTCGCCACTTGCCACTTCTGGCCGCAGATTTGTCGAGTGCATAGGCCAGAAACGCAGCAAGGCTGGCAGCCAGGTAGAACCAGGCGACTTCGACCGGCAACTTGCCAGAGAAAGCTGATCCTGCGACAAGAGCCAGAAAGGCCGCAGTCAATATGAAGGAGACATTGCCTGTCCTCGACGGGCGTGCGGATGACGTGCGCTTAAGGACGAATGCAGCGCTGTTGGCTTGCGGCCTGCCCTTGGCATCGTGCCCAAGTTCGTAGGTTACGAGTTCATCGCCGACGGGCCGCTGTTGCCGGTTCGTGAACGACTTGATGTGCACAAAGACCCGCGGCCCCCCACCGTTGGGAGTGATGAACCCGAAGCCCTTGTCGTCCTTCCAGTCAGTGATCTTTCCCTGATAGCGCATAACGGGTTTATGCCGGGGTATCCAAGGCCGCTTGCATCTGCTGCTCGCTCACCGGGTAGGTCAACACGGCATGGATGGGAAACAGTTCCGTAAGCTTGCCGATATGGTCTTCTTCACGTGGGTGCATGAACACGATCACCTTCGCCTGCGGCGCAAAGCGTTGCAGAGTCCTGATCGTGACGTCCAGATTGGAGACGTTGGCGCCCGCATAGTTGTTGCCCCAGCCGTAAATGAATTCCCCCACGAAAAAATCGGGCGGCTGTTTCTGCAGCGCCCGGTGCAGGTTGCGGGCCGAGTTGAAGCGCTCCGCCACAATGCCCAGCTTCTGATACAGGGCACTGAAATCGGGGTGGAAGGGAGATTCGATCAGGGAAAGAAGGGTTTTCATGGGGCGGTAGTTTACAGCGAGGCTTGCTGATTATCGTCCGCTCAAGTGGGGCCCGCTGTTAGTACGGCTCACCATTTTTGTGCCTGAAGCGCCAGCCGCCGTCTTCCAGGTAGGCTTCGATGTCATCGTCCGGATAGTGAACACTGTCGCCGGCCGTGCGGTCACCGATCTCGATATAGGCAACCAGCGCGTTGCTGCGGTTGACGAGCTGATTGCCGCCGCCTTGGCCGGCCTTGAAGCCCGCGCACATGCCGGGCGCCAGAAGCGTCTCGCCAGCCTCCGTTATCAACGTGGGCGTGCCCTCAAGGACGTAGATGAACTCGTCCTGCCGGGTGTGCGAATGACGCAGGGCCGACATGGCGCCCGGCGCCAGCCGGGTCAGGTTCACGCCGTAATGGGTCAGTCCGAACACATCGCCGAGTTGGCGCTTCTCCCGGCCAGCCATCCTCTCAGCAAAAGGCTCCGGGTAAAGTGATGGCTGGGTTCGTGGTGCCACGTCCATCGCACGCACCGCGTCAGGCTTCTGATCAGCTGGCATGGCAATTCATCCTTCTTATTGGGCTGCAAACACCGGAGCCGATTCGCGACGCGGCGTGAGCTTGAGAGAAATTTAACGGGAGCCTTTGGCAAATTCAGCAAGACGCCAAAGTCCGTACACGGCCAAGGCTGCGGAAAAAAACCGATGGCCCATCAGCGCATCCAACGCAATTTGATCCTGGCTGGATGCGTGTCTCTGTCTACGCTGCCCCCTGCGCTTTGCATGCAAGCAAAGCCCGGACAATCAATAACTCTTGTTGAACTGTGTGCCGCTGCAATTTGGGCAAGGCGGTATATGTCCCGTTACCTTGAGGTGGATTGACTGCCCGCATGCCTGGCAGGTCAATGTGCCGGCGGATGTCACCTCGCCTGTTTTGTAAGTAAGCTTCTCTTTGGTTTTTTCACTCAGGGCGTGCAGTGCATTGCCGGTCAATTCCAGCGCGCTTGCCAGTGAAGAAAGCGCGCCCGCACCCAATCGGCTCGGGTGAAGCCGTTCTTTGGCTTCTTCGCCCAAGTGCTGCGCATCGGCTATGGTCTGATCCAGATCCCGAGCCATGTAGTTTTTTAATTCGGCCCCATGTTCCGCGCTGTACTCTCCCAATGCCGTCATCTGCTCGTGGGCTTTTTCCAGCGCTACGGCCATGGATTCGCGACCCCGTTCTTTTCCTGTCAGGTAGAGTTCTTTGAATTTGCTGGCCAGCTTGTCGTATTGTTGTGCCAGCTTGGCTTTTTCCTGTTCACTCAGTTCCATGATCAATCTCCTTTAAACGCGGCATACACGCCATGTCGCAATGCCCGACAAGTCGTTGATATTTAACTGTAGACCAGACATCATTTCATTTAATGCCGGATGCCACGCATTTGTCTGCATGCCCCGAATGGGGCAGAGCGTCATCAATCGAAAAATTCGGGGGCTGTCCTCGATTGTTCCTCTTGTTTTTATTGCGAAGCCGACCCCATTAATACTTGCCGTCCTTACGCATACGTATTCGAGCCTGGCCCCTTTAATCCTTAAGTAGCCTGGGCAGGAAGTCAAAGGAACCTGGCAATCGTGCTGTGTTCCAGCTTGATCAGGTAAATCTGGTGATCGATGCGTCGGATCTTGCGTATGGAGCGAATGACCAGATAGCCACCAAGTACGAGCAGGACCACGCAAAAGATCGCCAACGGCACCAGGAAATGCAGAACGTTTGCAACTTCGTAGTACTTTGATGTCGCCACCAACAGACTGAATACCGACAGTGGAAGCGCGAGTACAGCGATACCGGTCCGCATGACTGACAACGATGTCCGCTCTTCTGCAAGAAGGAGCTGCACTTCGTTTATGGCTATTGAGTCTGGCTCCTGGGGTACTGTATTCATGGGTTGGGTTGTTGGTTTGTGTGGATACGGTGCCCCAATTGACGGAAGGGTTTGGTGCAAGGCCCCTTTAGCTATGGCGCCCTAAAATCGGGAGTCGTTTTCGCAGGGTATGCCGTCATGGTCACCATCCATCTTGGTGTCAGGGCAATTGCTTAGAAAATACTCGGCTTCTGCTCTTGAACTCATTTGGCTGCAATGTTGCCGGCCATCGCAATGAAAAGAACTGGGGGCGGGGGCCACATTGAATTGGACTGCGGGTGCGGTTTGTGAGGTTGTGCTGTGGGTGTACTCGCTATAACCGTAGGCGCCCAGGGCGATCACCATTCCAAGTGGAATGACGCGCCCGAACAGACCTGGCTTGTCACGGTGGCGAACGGGTTCGCTCAAACGATAAGGCTTCTCGCTGCGACGTGCGGGTTCGCTCAGGCGATAAGGATTTTCGGTCGTTCGTGTGGGACACAGGATGTTCCTGGCTTGTTTCTTTCCGTCCTTGCCCGTTCCGATTTCAAACGTGAGACGTTCACCGATTCTGGGACGCTGGCCGTCCCGAGGAAAGGCTGATACGTGGACAAATATTTCCGGTCCACCCTGAGTAGGCGTGATGAATCCAAAGCCGCGATCATCGTTCCATTTGGTAAGCGTGCCGTCTATACGCATAAGCATTCGAGCCTGGCCCCTTTAATTCCCCATTCGCTTAATCTAGCGCGCTTTTTAGCGAATGCCACTGGATCGGTGCGGGCGGCGCGCTCTCCAATGCCTCGGCCTGCTTGCGTTTGGCGTATTCCTCCGCACGCTGCATGAATTTCTGAAGATCGGCGTTGGCGACGCGGGTCTGTTCATCCATCTCGTCGGCGGTCAGAGGTGCGTCGATCAACCGCACCTCGATACGCAGAACGGCAGGATACTTTTCGGTCAGCGTCTGAAGGATCGCGTCGAGCTTCTTGCCGGGCACACCGTAGCGTAGCTTCGTGGTGAGAAACAGCCGCAGAATTGCCCCGTCGCCCGGGTTGGCGCGGTTGTTGATCACCGCCGCCTCCTTCTGTAGCCAGCCACGCAGCCGCAGCGGCGTGATTTCGACGCCGGGGTTCAAGATGGCGATATGGATTTGTCCCGAGGCCATGGGGTACTCCTGTGATGCAAAAGCGGCATTGTGCAGAAGATTTGCGGGCAGGGCCAACCCGAGGAGGTAATGGTGTCTGAGCCCATTAACGCTGGATTGGTTGTTAAAGCCTGGCCCATTTATTCAGAAATATTCGAGCCAGGCTGCTTGGATTCCCTGAGATACTCGGCCTGCCAGGGAGGGGCGGGGACGGGTGGGTTGAAGCGCAGGATCACGCCAGCAATCGGCCCTTCCTGCTGCCAAGCCACGCGGCGGTAGCCGGACATCACGCAATCGTTCGTGAAGGTTTCTCCGGGCTGGAGCATGTCCAGCGTACGGTAATGCAGCTTATCGGTTGCGTTACGCCAGCCGAGCTGGACAAGCTCGCGCGCCAGCGGCACCGGCAGATCGACCCCGTCATCGCGCCAGGTCACCGCAAAGGCCTGCGCGGTCAGTGTGCCCAGGCTTGCGGCATCCACCCGGTACTCGGCCTGGTAGCGCCTATCCTGACTGTCCCGCCAATGGATGCGTAATGGCACCAGTGTTGATTCCACAGGCCATGCCAGATGCAGATCGTCGCCCTGGCGGCACAGATAGGCGTGCGTCATCGTCGCCGTGTCGCTCCAGTGGCCGCCGATCAGCGCGCTGACGCGTTCGACATGCAGGCCGGCCGGCGCGCGCAGCGTCTGCGCATAGAGCTCGCCCGCGTCGTTGAGGCGAAAGCGTTGCACCGGAAGCAGCGTATGTGGCAACGGCGTCTGCTCCGCCTGCTCGAAACCGCGTGCCTTTATCTGGCTCGACGCCATGAAGATTGGCCCCTGCGCCATTCCGACGATCAGCAGCGGCACGATCAGGATCGCCAGTCCGCTGACGGCCAGACCTGCGCTTTCGCCCCGCGTGAAGCGCGGAGACTGCAGCGCGCCCGCCAACAGATGCAGGCCGAACCAGACCAGTGGCCCAAGCGTGAATAGCGCAATATAGAACGCGGCCAAGGCCTCGGGGCCGCCAATGCTGCGAGCCGGTACCACGACCGCCGCCGTCGTCGCCGCCAGTATGGGCAGCGCCAGCACCCGCATCCATATCCATCCCCGTCCTTTAGCGCGCTGCGCGTACTGCCGCTTTTCGGCGCGCATAAATAAAACGGCACCGACGAAGATCAAGGCGAACACCCCAGTCCATAGCGCCAAGTCCACCCAGGTCATGGCGTCGAGCATGCGGGTCAGGGATGAGTTTTGCATGAGTAGATAGCGGTGCTGCGCTTTGATTGAATTTTCGATTGGCGTGGTACTGGATTCGCCAAACATCAGAGTCTAAATCGGGGGCAGGTTGTATTGCCATACACTACAGCAAAACCTGACCTGTTGTCCCGGATTAGTGGCCGGTTCAGAAAAAGACGAAAGCGATGTTTATTCACAGAATTCAATACAGCATCAAACCGCGCCTCGTGGCGCTTTGGGCGCTTCTGGCAGCGCCAGTCCAGCTGCTGGCTGGAATCATCATTTGGGAAGAGCCCCAGGCATGCAGCTGATCGCTCGCTACCACAATGCCGGATTCGAGGCGGTTGCTGATGGCGTCATGGATTTCTTTGAGCGGCGACAGGATCTGCAGCGGCCGGGCATCGCCTTCGGTGCTGGCGGCAGTGACGCGGAGCCTGCCAAGGTATCGACAGACATCAGCCTCGTGACGTTCAGCCGTTCAGATCCCGAGGCATTCGCGCTGGCAGATCTGATCGTGCGAGGTGTCTCGGCAGGCCTGGAGCGCTACCTGCAGGAGCGACCGCTGTTCCAAAAGGTCTGCCCGGACCAGGATTGTTTGTGATGCCGGTGTTTAACCTGCAGCGTTACGCGCCCGGCGAAGGCTTCCGAGAGTGGCACTGCGACTGGACGATTAGCGACGAAGCCACCGAGCCGGTGCACCGCGTGCTGGCCTGGATCCTCTACTGCAATTCAGTGGGCGAGGCCGGAACGGAATTCCACTGGCAACAGCATCACGAGGCGGCGGAGCGGGGCAAGCTGCTGATCTTTCCGGCCTCGCCTTCTCACATCCATCGTGGCCGGGTGAATAGCGAGCTCAGCAAGACAATCGCCACGGGCTGGATCAATGCGGGGTCGCGTGAAGATTTCTTGAGGCGTCTGGCTCGCACCTGAGGTCAAGGTGCCAGGAGAATTATTTTTTAATCAATTGCGATTGATGACGTATCTGACCCTGGCGTTCGATTAGATCACTAGAAAAATGGTGTCTGAGCTAACCCCTTTGATTCGCTAGCTACTATTGGCACTCTTCTTGACTTTCTCAAGTACCTCTTTTACTTCCTTGCTCTCGCGCACAAGCATTAGCAGCATTGGAAAATTAAAGCCAACAATTGGAGCGAGCAGCCTCCCTCTGACACCGCCAGGAAGGCCAGATAGTGCCGGCTCCTTTTGCTCGCATACTTCAATAAACCTCATACACTCAGAGACATTGACCTGATTGATGAACTCTTGAATTGGGTTTGTGTTTTCTGGGGTAATTATTGGAATATGAACCCACATCACCTCATTTACCTCCGACAAAGCAGTAGAAGTCTTTCGGACGCTTTCCAACACGCCCCAGTGTGATGCGAAAACGTTATGGTGGCGCCCAATAAGGCCGTGAATATCAACGGACGCAGCCGAAAGCTGTCTTCTCGACTCGTAATATTTCTCTACTTGGCCTAGCGCGTATTGGACATTGAATAGAGCCTTGTCCGCAGTGCACCCACTTTGAATTTCGCTGATGGTGTCGACAAGGCGCTGAACATAAATTGTCATATTGCGCATTGATTCATGCACGCGAGCAAAGAACCCCTCAAGATCAGATGCTGCCTGCGCATTTAGCTCAGCTTTCATCTGGGCTTTCCAGTTAAGGGTTGCGGTATGAAAGGCGACTATAAAACCAACTATGGTTACCGCGGACGCTAGTAGAGCAACCTTGTAATCTGGATTGAGCGCGTCCATCCAGAGAACTAGCTCTGAAGCATTAAGCGGTTCGATTGCTGAGAAGTTGGAAGCATATACATACAAGAGCAAGGATGACACTAGAGCCCCGATTGGGGATCCGGCTAAAAACCGGAACAGAATCACCAAACCAAGCAAGAAGTACAGTATTGGCAGCGATACTGATAGAGGAATGCTGTTGAAGAGTTTTTTCATGCACCGTCCTAGTGGCTAACGTTTACGTTTAGGGCCCCAGCGGGTGCTAAGCCCTCTATTGTTGCGAAGCTCTGAATGCCCTTGTGCTGGCATAAGCGATGACTTCGTCATAAGTGAGAATTCGCATCTCAGGTGCTTGGTTTTGAATCTCATCACGAAAAGACGCCGCAGGATAATCAGATTGTCTTCCAATCGCCACTATCAACTTTGGCTCAAAATATTCGATGCCATATTGTTTAATAAAGCGATCTCTATTGAGGGGTTTTTGAAAGTAGTTTTTGTAAGCCCTCAATTGGCCAAGTGCCTTTGTAATATTTTGGGATATTCTTGGATAGGGGTTATTACGAGCTATCGTGGCTGTAGGGAGTTTTAAATCCAAGATGTCGAAACCATTGTTTCCAGGACGATGTAATAGGAAATCAGGAATCAGGTCACGTCGGCCCGGCTCTTGGAGTATCACGTGAGACTGACACTCCGCATACCCCAAGGATTTAAGAATTTCCGGATTGCGTTCAAGAAAGCGCTGAATATCCAACTCTCCTGCACGTGGATTGTTAATCAGAGCTTCGAACTCCTGGAGTATAAATTGGGGGATTAGAGGTAATTGAATTTGCGCATTGACTGAGAGCGGACTTACGCCGTTATTGCCTTCAATAAATCCTGTTCCTCGATACGAAAAGTATTGGGCGTGAATTCTGCCGTCCAATTCAATCAAACCAAGTACAGGCTCATCTCGTTCTGGAGCGAATCTCGATGAAACGCCAAGTGAAAGGGAAAGGTCAGAATAGTTTCCGCCACCTGCTGTGAAATGGCTAGAGCCTATCGTAGGGTTAGAGAACTCTATAGCCAGAGCGACGAATTCCCTATCATTTGTCGGCAGCTCTCTATTGAGAAGAAACCCGTTGACGGCCCGTACGACGCATTGAATATCCGTGTCATCAAAATACTCAACAGTGCGAAGCGTGTCGATTTCTCGTTCAGTGAGAGGGTGGCATCTATTCGCCAAGGATCGAGTTGGATTCTTCCATATTTCCCTACAGCAGTTATCGAGCGCATCTGCCGTGACAAGCTGAATTCCCTCTGAGACACGCAGAGATTGGTGTTTCATCGCAGCTTTAATCGGTGGAATGAGGCCATATCGCCAGCCCAATTCGTCTATACGCGGACTTAGTGCCTCCTGTAGAAGGTCAGAAGCTTCAATTGGCCGTTGTTTAAACTCTTCACGAACTAACAACTGTCCAAAATTACCCTGCTCTCCAAAGAGGGTGCTAACAGGGTCTAACTCATCGCCTGAAACTGTCGTGTGGTAATTCTGAGCAGTCCATCCAGCATCAGCGGTCAGGTTGTCGATATCGGCACCTGCATCACGTAAAAGATCAACCGTGTATGAACCGCTATAAATCAAGCCTAGAAGTAGTGAATCACTATCCCCCGCCAACTCCGGGGAAGAGGCGGTGGCCGCACATATGAGAGTGTTTATCGCTTGTGGGGTAGCGCGGAGTTTCCGAACTTGAAGCGCATTTTCAATGGCTAACCTAACATCCCCATTGTCATTATTGGGTTGCATTTATTAAGGGTCTTCAAATTAAAGATTAATGGAGCCACCGAAATTAATGAGGATGGCTTTAATTTACTTGCCTTATGCAGCATACCCCAAATAAAAACGCGCATGAATGACCCACTCTCGGATCATTCATGCGCGTTACGTTCAACCGAACTGATGGTGGGTTGATTAACCTGGCAACATCGCCAGCAACCCATTCAACCGCCGCACGAAGCTCGCCGGATCGTCGAGCTGGCCGCCTTCCGCCAGCAGCGCCTGCTCGAACAGCAGGTTGGCCCAGTCTTTGAACCGGTCTTCGTCGGATTCGCTGTTGAGCCGTGTGACCAGTGCATGGCTCGGGTTGATTTCCAGCGTGGGTTTCACTGAGGGCGCAGCCTGGCCGGCGGCCTTCAAGAGGCGCTCCAGGTTGGCGCTCATGTCGGCTTCGCCGGTGACCAGGCACGCCGGTGAGTCGGTGAGGCGGTGGGTGACGCGGACTTCATTGACGCGCTCGCCGAGCGTGGTCTGGATGCGTTCGACCAGCGGCTTCAAGGTGTCTTCGGCTTCTTTCTGTGCGGTCTTCTCGGCTTCGTCTTCGAGTTCGCCCAGGTCCAGTCCGCCCTTGGCGACCGACTTCATCGGCTTGCCGTCGAACTCGTTGAGGTTGCTGGTCAGCCATTCGTCGACGCGGTCGGACAGCAGCAGGACTTCGATGCCTTTCTTGCGGAAGATTTCGAGGTGCGGGCTGTGCTGTGCGGCGGCAAAGCTGTCGGCGGCGATGAAGTAGATTTCCTTCTGGCCTTCTTTCATGCGGCCGACGTAGTCTTTCAGCGATACCACTTGCGCGTCGGTGTCGGCGTGGGTGGAGGCAAAGCGCAACAGCCCGGCGATACGGTCCTTGTTGGCGAAGTCTTCGCCGGGGCCTTCTTTCAGCACCTTGCCGAATTCTTTCCAGAACGCGATGTATTTCTCGGGCTGGTTCTCGGCCAGGTCTTCCAGCAGGCCCAGCACTTTTTTCACCGAGCCGGCCTTGATGGCGTCGATGTCGCGGCTCGATTGCAAAATCTCGCGCGAGACGTTGAGCGGCAGGTCGGCCGAGTCGATGACCCCGCGCACGAAGCGCAGGTATTGCGGCATCAGCTGCTCGGCGTCGTCCATGATGAAGACGCGGCGCACATAGAGCTTGATGCCGTGGCGGCTGTCGCGGTTGTAGAGGTCGAACGGCGCTTTGGTGGGCACGTACAGCAGCGAGATGTATTCCTGTTTGCCTTCGACCTTGTTGTGCGACCAGGCCAGCGGCGGCTCGAAGTCGTGGGCAACGTGCTTGTAGAACTCGTTGTACTCGTCTTCGGTGACGTCCTTTTTGGGCCGTGCCCACAGGGCCGAGGCGCGGTTGACGGTTTCGTCCTCGTCGGTGGGCGCTTCCACGCCGTCCTTCCATTCCGTCTTCTTCATCACGATAGGCAGGGTGATGTGGTCGGAATAGGTGCGGATGACCGACTTGATCTTGTAGTCGGAGAGGAATTCGTCGGCGTCGTCGCGCAGGTGCAGCACGATCTCGGTGCCGCGGCCGGGCTGGTCGACGTTTTCCAGCGTGTAGTCGCCGGCGCCTTCGGATTCCCAGCGCACGCCGTGCTCGGCGGTGAGGCCGGCGCGGCGGGTGGTCAGCGTCACGCGGTCGGCGACGATGAAGGCGGAATAGAAGCCGACGCCGAACTGGCCGATCAGCGCGGCGTCCTTCTTCTGGTCGCCGGACAGCTGGGTGAAGAATTCGCGGGTGCCGGATTTTGCAATCGTGCCGATGTGCTCGATGACTTCCTGCCGGTTCATGCCGATGCCGTTGTCGGTGATGGTCAGCGTGCGGGCGTCGCGGTCGAAGGCGACGCGGATCTTCAGCTCGCTGTCGTTTTCGAACAGCGCCGGGTCGGACAGGCCTTCAAAGCGCAGCTTGTCGGCGGCGTCGGACGCATTGGAAATCAGTTCGCGCAGGAATATGTCCTTGTTGGAATACAAGGAATGGATCATCAGCTGCAGCAGCTGTTTGACTTCGGTCTGGAAGCCCAGGGTTTCTTTGGTGGTGGCGGTCATGCCTTCATCTCCCGATAAAACTAAAACAAACAAAACAACGTGCGAGAGATGGGGGCGAGGGGCGGAGTTTTCAAGTGTGGCCGGGGAACGCCGTAAGATGCGGCCTTGTCTAGATCGATAATTAACCGGGCGGGCGTTCCAGTGAGGGGCATCTGTCGATAGGGGAACCGTATGACCTTTCGCACCTTGGTGGTTGTTGCCGGGCTGGCCACGCTGGCTGGCTGTTCCACCCCTTCCGAGCCGCGTCAGCATGACAATCGGGGGTATCCGTATGACCAGCGCGTCTACCGTGATACCGACTCTTATCAGGGCTACTACTATGTCCGGATCATCTATATAGGCGGTGACCCCTGGTATGTAGACGAATATCGCCGCGTGCGCCCGATCCCGCGCCATCTGCACAGCCATTTCCAGCATTCGGCGTGGGTCCGCTCGCTGCCGCCACGCTTTGACCGCGAGCGCGAGATGCGTGATGGCTATGATATTTCGCGCATCGTCTATATCAACGACGTTCCCCACTATGTGGATGATGATCGCCGTACGCGCGCGGTGCCGGACCGACTGCGCAGCCGGTTCGACTACCGGGTTGTCGTGCCTCAGCAGGGTGGCGATCGGCGTGGAGATGAGCGCCGCGGAGATGAGCGCCACGGAGATGATCGGCCGCAGCCCTCGCAACGGTATGACGATCGCGATGCGCGACCGGTGCCGCCAGTGCATGCACGCGAACAGGAAAGACAGGAACCGCCGTCAAATGGACGCGAGCGTGAACGCGTGACGTCGCCGCAATCCGGAGCCGATACCATGCTTCGCCGCACAGAGGAACAGGAACGTTTGCGCAAGGAGCGCGGCGACCGCCAGGCGCCGCCCGTCGGCCGCGATGGCCGTAGCGCACCAGCCGGCGTCGAGCAGAACCGTGGCAAGGGTCAAATCGTTACCCAGCCGGCCAAGCCCACCGGGGACGACCGCAAGACCCGCGCGGGCATCACTAAATATGATGAAAAGCGCACGGATGCCGCTGCGGAAAAAAAGAACGGAAAAGCCAGGGAACGCGGCAAGGATGAGCAGAAAACGCTGGACGAAGGAGAAAACAGGACTGGCAATGCTAGGGATGCCAGGAGGGGGCGCGGCGAATAATCGCGGCTTCAACCGTGCGGGTGCTTCATCCGCACCCGCCAGATCGATTCGCATCTTCGCCCGGCCCTGTTTGGCCGGGATTTTTTATTCTGCCAGCACAATTTTCTATTTCAGCCTGGGACAAATACTTCCTGCTCGGCAGGGTGCAGATGCCCAACGAATTGCTCGGTGGCCGCGCGCCAGGAGAACTTTTCGGCATGGGCGCGGGCGGTGGCACGGTCGATGTGGAGCGCAGCCAGGCAGGCCATTTGCAGGTCTTTGTGCATGACGCCCGCGGCGGAGTCGCCCAGCACGTCGATCGGCCCGGTAACCGGATAGGCGGCGACGGGCAGGCCGCAGGCCATGGCTTCCAGCAGCACCAGGCCGAAGGTATCGGTTTTGCTGGGGAACACGAAGACGTCGGCGGCGGCATAGACCTCGGCCAGTTCCGGCTGCTTCATCACGCCAAGGTAATGCGTGTTCGGGTATTGGGCGCGCAGGCCGGCCAGCGCAGGGCCGTCGCCCACCACCCATTTGGAGCCGGGCAGGTTCAGCTTGAGGAAGGCTTCGACATTTTTTTCGACTGCCACCCGGCCGACATACAGGAATATCGGGTGTTCGGTGTCGAGACGCTTCGATTCCTGCATCTTGAACACGTCTAGATCGACACCGCGCGACCACAGCACCACGTTGTCGAAGCCGAAGGCTTCAAGATCGGATTTGACCGCAGGTGTGGGCGCCATCACCGCGCGGGCAGGGCCGTGAAACCAGCGCAGAAAGCGGTAGGTCAACGACAACGGGATACCGGTGCGGGCCTTGACGTATTCGGGAAAGCGGGTGTGGTAAGCCGTAGTGAAAGGCAGGTCGTTGTTGATGGCGTAGCGGCGCGCGGCCATGCCGAGCGGTCCTTCGGTGGCGATGTGCAGCGCATGCGGCGCGTATTCGTGGATGCGCTGCTGCGCCGCCTTGCCGGCCAGCACCGACAGGCGGATATCGGGATAGGTCGGGCAGGGCAGGGTGCGGAATTCGAGTGGCGAGAGGATATCGACCTCATGCCCCATGGCTTCCATTTCACGGCGGGTGGTGGTGAGCGTGCGCACCACGCCGTTGACTTGCGGCGACCAGGCGTCGGTCACGATCATGACTTTCATGGTGTCTCCATTACGGTTGCTGTGCGAGAGAGAGGGGATTCGTCCAGGCAGTGCGGCCAGTGGATGATTTCGAGCGTGCCGTCGGCGGTTTCGGCGAGTGCGGTCAGGCTTTCGACCCAGTCGCCGTCGTTGCAGTAGAGCAGGCCGTCCAGGGTGCGGATCTCGGCCTTGTGGATGTGGCCGCAGATGACGCCGTCGCAATGGCGGCGCCGCGCTTCATCGGTCATCACTTTCTCGAACGCGGTGATGAAGCTGACCGCATTCTTGACCTTGTGCTTGATGTATTGCGACAGCGACCAGTAGGGGTAGCCCATGCGCGTGCGCAGGCCGTTGAACCAGCGGTTCAGGGTGAGGATCAGGGTGTAGCCGGTGTCGCCCAGGTAGGCCAGCCAGCGCGCGTGCTGCATCACGCCGTCGAACAGGTCGCCGTGGGTGACCAGGAAGCGCCGGCCGTCTGCGGTGACGTGGACCACTTCGTCGGCCACCTCGATATCGCCAAACGCCAGCCCCATGAACTGCCGCGCCATCGAATCGTGATTGCCGGGCACGTAGATCACCCGCGTGCCCTTGCGCGCCTTGCGCAGTAGCTTCTGCACCACATCGTTGTGCGACTGCGGCCAGTACCAGCCGCGGCGCAATTGCCAGCCGTCGATGATGTCGCCGACCAGATACAACGTGTCGGATTCGTTGTGCTTCAGAAAATCGAGCAGATAGCGTGCCTGGCAACCGGCGGTACCGAGGTGGATGTCTGAAATCCACAAGGTGCGGTGGTGACGGGATGGGTGGTCGGCAACAGAGGGCGGGGCGGCACAGTCAGCCTGCCTGGAAGACCAGAGGCTGGCGCCAGGTAGCTGCTGGGTGGTGCCATCCGGGCGGGCGCGAAGCAGATTGGTGACGCGATTCAACATGTCGTCATCAAGCCACGGCCAGATGACGGTGGCGTGGCATTCAGGTGAAGCTTTGTTGACAGCTTGTGGGCGGATAGCGCGGCTCTGGATTTCAAAGGCCGTCATAAAAAACGGAGACCGAAGTCTCCGTTTTAGTGATTTGAATCAGTAAATAGAAATTACTTTTTCTGGTTCAGTTCGACGCGACGGTTTTTGAAGCGGCCTTCATCCGTGTCATTGCTTTCAAGCGGCTCGGATTCGCCATAGCCTGTTGCCGTCAAACGATCGGCTGAAATACCCTTCGTGATCAGGTAATCACGAACCGCTTCGGCGCGGCGCAGCGACAGGCCCATATTGTATTTGTCGCTGCCGCGGTCATCGGTGTGGCCTGCAACTTCCACGTCGACATCGCCCCATTCTTTCAGATCGGCGGCATTCTGGTCGATGATGGCAATGTCTTCCGGGCGCAGGGTGGATTTGTCGTAATCAAAGTTCACGCCTTCCAGCACAAGCCTTCTCGGGATGGCTGCAGGGGCTGTTTCGGCTGCTGCATAATCAGCTGCCGGCTTGGCTTCGGCCAGAGCGGCGGCTGCCAGCGGGCAGCCATCTGCTGTTTTGGCATAGACATCAGGACAGGCATCATCACCGTCCACAATCCCGTCGCCGTCACGGTCCAGTTCGCAGCCGTCTGCATTGACTTTGCGGCCGGCTGGCGTGTTGGGGCATTTGTCTTTGCTATCGACGACGCCATCACCATCGCTGTCAGCTTCTGCGGGGACTTTGCAAGGGGTGTCATTGAGCGCACGGCCTGGGCAGCCGATTGTTCTGTACAGCTCGTAACCGATTGTTTTGCCTGTTGGGCTGGCGGCATTGGAGGGGTCGTAGAACTTGCCATCAGCGGCTTGTGCGCTGACAACACCGGCAGACATCAGGGTTGCGGCAAGTATGCTGACAAGCAGGGGAGAAGTACGCATTTTGATAGTCCTTATTGGTTGTTAGATCAGGCAAAACAAATGTGCTGCCAAGGGCATGCATTCGCACGATTATCCAAGAATATGAAAAATTTCAAATGGGTTCTGTGCGTTGTCGCACACAACGACACATTTTTTGAAATCAGAGCGGATCGCCCGTCCAAAACGCCGGACGAGGTCTGCTTGTATCTTATGGCGTCTTGGTCAGCAAACCGAGCAGCACATCCTGCGCGCGATAGGGTTTGGCGCGGCGCGGCTTGCGGCGGCGGTAGCTGCCGTCTGACTGCATCTCCCAGGCCTGCACGTTGTCGCGCAGATAGGGTTTCAAGCCTTCAGTGATCACACGCTTTTTCAGTTTGGGGTTGAGCACCGGGAAACCGGTTTCGATGCGGCGGAAAAAGTTGCGGTCCATCCAGTCGGCCGAGGACAGAACCACCTGCTCGTCGCCGCCGTTTCTGAAGTAGAAAATCCGGGTGTGTTCGAGGAAGCGGCCCACCACCGAACGCACCCGGATGTGCTCCGATAGCCCGGCAATGCCGGGACGCAACGCGCATACGCCACGGATGATGAGGTCGATCTTGACGCCGGCCTGTGATGCGGCATACAGGGCGGCGATGACCTGCGGCTCCAGTAGCGCGTTCATCTTGGCGATGATGACGGCGGGTTTGCCGGCGGCGGCCAGCTCGGCTTCGTGGTTGATCGCGGCGACGACTTCGCTGTGCAGGGTGAACGGCGACTGCCACAGGCGCTTGAGCTTGCCGGCCTTGCCCAGGCCGGTGATCTGGGTGAACAGGCTGTTGACGTCAGCGGTGATGGCTTCATCGGCGGTGAGCAGGCCGAAGTCGGTATACATGCGTGCGGTGCGGGCGTGATAGTTGCCGGTGCCAAGGTGGGCATAGCGGCGCAGTTCGCCCTCTTCGCGGCGGATGACCAGCGCCAGCTTGGCGTGAGTCTTGTGGCCGACCACGCCGTAGATCACATGGGCGCCGACTTCTTCCAGCTTGGCTGCCCAGTTGATGTTGGCTTCCTCGTCGAAGCGTGCCAGCAGTTCGACTACCACCGTCACTTCCTTGCCCGACTGCGCGGCGCGGATCAATGCCATCATCAGTTTGGAGTCGGTGCCGGTTCGGTAGACCGTCTGGCGCATGGCCAGCACGTTGGGGTCGGCCGCAGCCTGCTCGATGAAATCGATCACCGGCTGGAAGGACTCGAACGGATGGTGCAGCAGGATGTCGTTCTTGCGGATATACGCAAAGATGTCGTCCTGCTGGGCCAGCCGTGTGGGCAGGGCCGGGATGAAGAGGGGGAACTTGAGTTCGGGACGGTCGACCCAGTCGGGCACCTGCATCAGTCGTACCAGATTCACCGGGCCACGCTCCTGGTAGAGGTCTTCGGGATCGAGTTCAAACTGTTCCAGCAAAAAGGCTGCCATCGAGGGTGAACAGTTGTCGGCCACTTCGAGCCGCACGGCGGCACCGTAGTGGCGTTGCGGCAATTCCCCCTGCAGGGCCTGGCGCAGGTTCTTGGTTTCTTCGTCGTCCACGAACAGGTCGGAATTACGCGTCACCCGGAACTGGTAACAGCCTTTTACCGTCATGCCGGTGAACAGTTCGCCGACGTGAGCGTGCAGGATCGACGACAGGAACACAAAGCCGTAATCGCAGCCCGCTACCGCCTTGGGCATGCGGATTACCCGTGGCAACGAACGCGGCGCCTGCACCACCGCCGCGCCGGAATTGCGTCCGAAGGCATCGCGGCCGGACAACTCCACCGCAAAGTTGAGGCTTTTGTTGAGCACGCGCGGAAAAGGATGCGAGGGGTCGAGCCCGACCGGCGTCAGTACCGGTATCAGTTCACGGAAGAAATAATCGCGTATCCACGCCGCCTGTTCTTCGTTCCAGTGCGTGCGACGCAGAAAGTGGATGTCGTGGGTTTCCAGTTCGGGAATGATGTCGTTGTTGAACAGCTGATATTGTCTGGCGACCAGTGCGTGGGCCATCTTTGATACCGCGCGGTATTGCTGGCGCGGGGTGAGGCCGTCGGGGGAGCGCTGGGTAGATTTGGCGATCAGCTGTTCTTTCAGCCCGGCGACGCGCACCTCGAAGAACTCGTCCATATTGCTGGCAAAGATGCAAAGAAACTTCAGCCGTTCGAGTACCGGCATGGTCGCGTCGTCAGCCTGCGCAAGCACGCGGCGCTGAAACTCGAGAATGCCGAGTTCGCGGTTGATGAGGGTGTCGGGGCTGGGAAGGTTCATGATTTGCAATGGATTGATTAGTCTTTAATGATAAGCGCCATCCCGAAACTTGATATGACAACAGTATGACAAATCTGCCGCCGCTCGAAATCGAACTCAAACTGTCGTTGCCGCCGCAGCAGGTTGAGGCGTTCCGCAGGCGGATGGCGCGGCGGCGCTGCCAGCCGGTACAGCAGGACTTGATTACCCGCTATTTTGATACCCCGGATTTTGCCTTGAGCGCGCAAGGCGTGGCGCTCCGGGTGCGGCGGGTGGGGCGGCGCTGGCTGCAGACGCTTAAAACCGAAGGTGAGCGATACGGGGGGCTGTCGCAGCGTATCGAGTATGAAATGTCGATTCGCCGGGGCGAACCGGACTGGAGCCGTTTTCCGGTCGAGGCGCTGGCCTATGTGCCGGAAGCGCTGCGCGAGCGATTGGTGCCGGTGTTTGAAACGCGCTTTAACCGCACGGCCTGGCTGATCAAGGGCAAGTCGGGCGCGCAGATCGAAGTGGCGCTGGACGTGGGTAAGGTGCTTGCAGGCAAACAAAGCCAGCCGATTTGCGAGATCGAACTGGAACTGAAGTCGGGCCAGGCAGATGCCTTGTTTGCGCTGGCGCTGGACTGGGCGGGGCAGTTCGATTGCGTGCCGTTCGATGTCAGCAAGGCCGAGCGTGGCGTGCGGCTGGCGCATGGCCAGGCTGCGACGCCGGTCAAATCCGCACCGCTGAACCTGAATCGTGACATGAGCGTAGAAGCTGGCTTTGCCGCCATGGTGCAGACGTGTCTAACGCAGTTTCAGGCCAATTTGCAGGGTGTGCTGGTATCCGACAATATTGAGTATGTGCATCAGGCGCGGGTGGCATTGCGGCGCTTGCGTACGGTGCTTCGCGTGTTCCGCCGGGCGTGCGTGTTGCCGGACGAATTGATGGAGGGCCTGCACGAGCTGAAGGCCGCACTCGGCCCGATGCGTGACTGGGATGTACTGTGCCGAGAGACGCTGCCGTCGATGGCAGTGCATTTTCCAGACCCGCTTATGTGGCAGCAGGGCCTGGATCGGCTGGAAGCGCAGCGCGCCGAAATCCGGATCGCCATGCAGGCTGCCATCCTGCAGGCGCAGCCAGGTGTCTGGCTGCTGGCCTGTCAACACTGGCTATGGCTGCAGGGTTGGCAGCAAGGACCGCAGGCGCAGCGCCTGGCTCAGCTGTCCAGTCTGAAAAAATGGGCGCGCCGGGCCTTGCAGAAAGGACATCGTTTCATCGAACGTAGCGTAGGCGAATACGCGCAACTGCAAATGGCACAGCGTCACGCCTTGCGCATCGCGATCAAGCGCCAGCGCTATGCAGCCGAGTTCTTTTTGCCGCTGTTTACGGGCCGGCGACCGGCGCGCTATCAGGCTGTGTTGCAAGCCATTCAGGACGGCATGGGACAAAATAACGATGCGCGGGTGGCGTGGGATCTGCTGACACAGGCTCGGGTACATGATGTGGCGATGGGGCAATTTGCCCTCGGCTGGCTGGCGGCCCGGCAGGCAGAACGCGCTACCGATGAAATCGTCAGGCAATTGCAAAAATTGTTGAAATTAGGACCTTGCTGGTAGATTGTGTCTAGGTCGTCCTTGTTTTTCAACGCACAATTCGCGCATTCAAATGAAACCAGACACGAGCTTGTCCATATTTCCTCCCATGAAAATCGCGTTTCTCGAAGACGATGCGGCATTTGCCGCGAACATCATCGAATGGATCGAGCAGGTCGGGCACACCGTCACCTGGTTCCGTACCGGCCGCGAGTGCATCCGCGCACTCACAGATGAGCGCTTCGATCTGTGTCTGTTCGACTGGATGCTGCCCGACATGACCGGCCCTGACGTGATGGCCAGCCTGAAACTGAAGGGCACGCTTCCGCCGGTGATTTTCCTGACCGGGCGCGATGCCGAGGAAGACGTGGTGCAGGTGATCCAGGCCGGCGCCGACGATTACATGGTCAAGCCACCTTCACGCAGCGTGTTGATCGCGCGCATTCATGCGGTGGCGCGCCGCTGTTCGGCACAGCTGCGGCCGGAGCCGGTGCAGGATTTCGGTTCGCTGCAGGTGGATTTCGGCAATCGCAGGTTCGAACTGGATGGCGAAACGATCAAGCTGACCGAAAAGGAAACCGAGCTGGCGCTGTATTTCTTCGGCCGTGTGGGCATGCTGTTGCCGCGCGGGCATCTGATCCAGGTGGTGTGGGGCTCCAGCCCGGACATCGATACACGTACCGTGGATGTGCATGTCAGTCATCTGCGCAGCAAGCTGAAGCTGGTGCCGGAAAACGGCTGGCGGCTGACGTCGGTGTACCGGCAGGGCTATCGACTGGAGCGGGTGGAATAAGCAATGACTCCGTTTAAGTTGCTTCCCCTTGCCTTGTTGCTGGCGATGGCGCCTGTCCTGGCAGCCCCGGTTTCCCCTGATGAAACGAAAAGCGAAGCCATCCCGGATTGGCGCTATACCCTGCGTCCGGGCGATACGCTGATCGGGATATCGGCCCGCTTTCTGGCGCGCCCGGCCGAGTGGCCGCGTCTGCAGCGCCACAATCGCATCACCCAGCCGCGCCGACTGATACCGGGTAGCCCGTTGTTGATTCCGCTGGCCTGGATGCGGCAGCAGCCTGCGCCAGCGACGGTGATGGCTGTACGCGGGCAGGTGCGGGTGATGCACCCTGACTCGATTGAGCGCGCGTTGCAGGCAGACGAGAAATTGCTGGCCGGAACGGTGTTGTCGACTGCGGCCAACAGCAGCGCCATGCTGCGGTTTGCCGATGGCTCGGTGCTGGTGCTGCAACCCGACGCGCGTCTGGTACTGGATACCGTGAGCGTGTATGCAGGTGGCGGCATGGTGGACACCCGCCTGCGGTTGCAGCAGGGCCGGGTCGAGATTGGCGCCAATCCGGCACGCTCGCCGGGCAGCCGCTTGCAGGTGATTACGCCTTCTGCCGTGGCGGCGGTGCGCGGTACCCGTTTCCGGGTGGGCGCCGATGCCGACGCAACCCGCGAAGAAACACTGGAAGGCAAGGTCGGTTTGGCATCGTCGGGTAAACAGGTCACGGTGCCTGAGGGGCAGGGCAGTCTGGCCGAACTCGGCAAGCCGCCGCGCCCACCGGTGACGTTGCTGCCCGCGCCGGATGCTGTGGCTCTGCCTGTCCGGGTGGAGGTCCTGCCGATGCGCTTCAAGCTGCCTGAATTGCCGGGGGCCGTGTCGTGGCTGGGGCAAATTGCAGAGGATGCGCAGTTTGAAAAGCTGCTGCTGGAAGACACGCGCACGACGCCGCAACTGAGTTTTGCCGATCTGCCCGATGGCCGCTATGTATTGCGGGTGCGCGCAGCCGATGCGCAGGGTTTGCAGGGACGCGATGCGATCCATGCATTCGAGCTCGATGCCCGTCCGTTTGCCCCATTGCTGACCGCGCCCGGTACCCGGGTGCGCAACGCCAGGCCCGACTTGCAGTGGAGTGCGGTGGTGGGTGCGAGTGCGTATCAGGTGGAGGTGGCGCGTGATGCCGCATTTGCCGACAAAGTGCTGGCCGAACGCACTTCGGATACGCGCTTGACCCTGGCGAATGAATTGCAACCGGGTGGCTATCACTGGCGCGTGGCCAGTGTTGAAGCGACCGATCAGGGACCTTACTCGCCGTCCCAGCCATTCACCTACGACCCGTTGCCGGGTGCACCCGACATCAATCTGTCCACCCCCGTGTTCGCGAACAATGCGCTGACGCTGACCCTGCCGCCTCCGCCTGCCGGCTTGCACTATGAGCTGGTGTTGGCACGCGACGCCGAACACACGCAAATCATCTGGCAAGGTTCCAGCAGCGATGGCCAGTTTCAGGCCTCTCCGGTTGAGCCAGCAAGCTGTTATCTGGCCGCACGACTGGTCGAGGTCGACGGCACGGCCGGACCCTACGCTACGCGCGTGATCGATGCACCGCCACCTTCTCCCTGGGGCCTGCTGTTGTTGCTGTTGCCTTTGCTGGCCATATAACTGCCTGTGCAGCGTGATCTGCCCGTTCTGAAAATTCTCCGCAACGACTGGCTGTCTGCGGCGCTGATCCTGCTGTTGATCGCGTTGCTGACTACCCAAAGCGGCATTCTGGGTCGGGTCGATAATCTGCTCTACGACCTGGGACAACGGCTGCATACCCGCCCGCCGCCCGCCGATATCGTCATCGTCGCCATCGATGAAAACAGCCTGTCCAAGCTGGGCCGCTGGCCATGGTCGCGGCGTTTGCATGCTGCGCTGGTCGATCGCCTGAAGGATGATGGCGCACGCGTGATCGGGCTGGATCTGGTGTTTGCCGAACCCGACACGGCCGACCAGCCCGCCGACGCTGAACTGGCCGCAGCGGTTCAGCGGGCGGGCAACGTGGTGCTGCCGGTACTGCTGGAAAGCAGCCGCGTCAACGGCCAGCTGCTGGAAACCCTGCCGTTGCCGCAATTGCTGGAACAGAACGTGGCGCTGGGCCGGGTGCACGTCGAACTCGATCAGGACGGAATCGCCCGCAGCATTTTTTTGTGGGAGGGCGTGGGTACGCCGGTGTGGCCGCACTTCGCGCAGGCGGTGCTGGCGACGGCCGGGCAATTGCCTGCTTCGTTCAGCCAGACACCGCCGGTTACGCTTGACGTGGCACCGTTTGCGCTGGTGCGCCAGGGGCAACGCCGTATCAGCTATCTGGGTCCGCCGGGGCACATGCAGACGCTGTCGTACGTGCAGGTACTGACCGGCGAATTTCCCGCCGGCATGTTCCGGGACAAGCTGGTACTGGTGGGCGCCACCGCGGCTGGCATGGGGGATTTGCTACCTACGCCGGTATCGGGATTGCGCCAGCCGATGTCCGGGGTGGAGGTGCATGCCAATGCCCTGGCGTCGATGCGCAGCGGCAGGTTGATAAGCGCTGCCTCTCCCGGCATTGCCTTGATCATGTCGGCCTTGCTGGCGTTGATGCCTTTGCTGTGGCTGCCGCGCCTGAATCCGCTGGGTGGCTTGATTGCCAGTGCGGCCTGGTTTGTCGCCGTGGCCGCTGCAGCGATTGCACTGCCGGCGATCGTGCATGTCTGGATGCCGGTTGCCGGCGCGTTGCTGGCGATCCTGCTGGCCTATCCGGTGTGGAGCTGGCGGCGGCTGGAGAGTGCGGGCCGCTTTCTCGACCAGGAACTGAAACGCCTACGTCAGGAGTTGGGGCCGGTGGCCGATGCCCAGCTGAAAGCACCTTCGCATGACCCTTTTGAAACACGCATCCGGCAGGTGCAGGCGGCCGCGCACCGATTGCGGCATTTGCAGGAGGAACGCAGCGAAACGCTGGCGTTTATCTCGCACGATATTCGCGCACCGCTGGCGTCGGCGCTGATGCAGCTCGATAGCCTGCCCGCAGCGACACAGGCCCGGCTGCGCGATCCGCTGGGGCGTGGTCTGACGCTGGCAGAGGAATTCCTGCGTACCTCGCGCGCCGAAATGCTGGATGCGGCGCGCTTTGAAGAGCTTGATTTCGTTGCGCTGGTGCATCAGGCCATCGACGATGCGTTTACCGCTGCACGTGTCAAACAAGTGACTTTGGTCCGTCAGTTGCCGGATGACCCGGTGTGGGTGCAAGGCGAATTTGGCCTGCTGCATCGCGCCATGCTGAATCTGATTCTGAACGCAGTGCATTACGCACCCGAGGGTTCCCAGGTTCTGGTTCATGTGGTGAGTGAAGACAAGGGCGTGGAGGCCAGTGTCACCGACTTTGGTCCGGGCATTCCGGCTGAGAATCAGGTGCGTCTGTTTCAGCGTTTCAGCCGCGGGGCGAGCGGACAGACCACCGGCACCGGACTGGGACTGTATTTCGTGCGGACCGTGGCTGAAAAACATGGCGGCTCCATTGCGGTGGAAAGCGAACTGGAGCGGTTTACCTGCTTCAGGTTGCGTTTGCCGCTGGCGCAGGCAGTGCAGCAGTGAATTACGTTTGTCATATTTCGTACACGGAACCGATGCACAATTGCCTTGTTTGGCATCTTCGGCAAAGGAAACATTGAATGGAACTCATCTTGTGGCGGCACGTCGAGGCGGCGGATACGCATCCGGACATCGAACGCGAACTGACCGACCGGGGCCGCAAGCAGGCAGCACGCATGGCCGACTGGCTCAACCCGCGGCTGCCACCGGATATCCGCATTCTGGTCAGCCCGGCGATCCGTGCCATACAAACCGTGCAGGCGCTGGGGCGTGACTATGACGTGATCCCCGAGCTGGCACCTGGCGCCCAGGTAGCCGATGTGCTGGCCGTAGCGGGTTGGCCGGAGGCGGTTTATCCGGTGTTGATCGTGGGGCATCAGCCCACGCTGGGCCAGGTGGCGATACAACTTTTGACTGGGCAGGCAGGCGATACGGCAGTGAAAAAAGGTGGGGTGTGGTGGTTTCAGAGCCGCGAGCGCATGGGGCAATTACAGGGTGTATTGCGCGCCGTGGCAGGGCCTGACTGGTTATAATCCTTATGTGACTATCCAGCCCAACAAGCGTGTATCGATCGCGCCCCGTTCAACCCCGCAGACGAGGTGTGCGCAGTGCCGGGTTGGCTGAGCAGTCTGCGTGACCTGATTGCAGAAGCGAGTCCGTTGCGCCGCTTCATGCTGGCCCTGCTGGTGTTGCTGCCCGTGGTCGCGCTGGCTGCGGCGTATGTGTGGTTCAACCCGACGGCGTACCGTGTGTTGTACACCCAGCTTTCCGATCGCTCGGGCGGTGAAGTCATCACCGCATTGGAGCAACTCGACATTCCCTATCGCCTGACTGCAGCCGACGGCACCATCGAAGTGCCGGCCGATCAATTGCACGCAGCGCGCTACCGCCTGGCGGTGAGAGGCCTACCCAAATCCGATGAAGCGGTTGAAGACGAGGCTGATCGTGCGCCGCGTTTTGGTGCGTCGTCATTGCAGGAACAACAGCGCTATCAGCGTGCCCTCGAAGTCGATCTGGCACGTTCGATCCAGAAACTCGAAACAGTCGAACTGGCACGTGTCCACCTGGCGCTGCCCAAGGTGTCGCCGTTCCTGCGCGATGCGCCGCCCGCAACCGCTGCGGTTCTGGTCAGGCTGCGCAGCGGTGCACAGTTATCAGAAGAGCAGGTCACCACGATCCAGACGCTGGTGGCAGCGGGTGTACCGCGCCTGAAGCGCACCGAGGTGCAGGTGCTGGATCCGAGCGGAGTGCGGCTGGGCGAGGTCGAGCCTGAGGTTGCGCAGTCCCAGCGTTTGGCGCTGGAACAGGATCTGGTGCAGCGGGCATTGGCCGTGCTGACGCCATGGCTGGGCAAGGATCGGGTCAGCGTACAGGTGACCGCCACGCTGGATGACAGCGAAACCCGGCAGACCGTCGAGCAGGTGCGTAATGTGATTGTGGATGGCAAGGCGCGCCCGCTGGAAAAAACCGTGCGGACCACGCGTGTGCCGGAAGGCCATGTCCAGCGCATCAATGTGGTCGTGATCCTCGGGTTTGACGCCAGCGCCAAGGAACGCTGGCGTACCAGCCAACTGGCGCGACAGGCCCTGGGCCTGCAGTCATCACGCGGCGACACCCTGAATGTGTACGCACTGCCGTCCACGCAGGCATCAAGCGTTCAGGACCCGCCCGAACCGGTTGCGGCACAGTCTGCGGCTCCTTTGCCCTCATTGTTTCCATCACCCGTTTCGATCCCGCAGGTGCAAGCGCAGGAAACACCGGTTCCTCAGCCAGGCTGGCTGGACAGGGCGACTCCCGGAGGGCTGCTGGCTGGCGGGTTGGGAGCACTGCTGCTGGGCCTGTTGTGGTGGCGGTTTCAGCGCAAACCCGCCCCCGAACCGGGCGAGCCGGAAGACTTTGAGCACGAACTCGAGGGCGCGCGCAGCCAGGTGCTGGCGGATCCGCGTGTGACGGCGGATGTCATCAAATTGTGGATGCGTGCATGAGTCAGGCCGGGATCGAGAAATCGGCAGCGCTTTTGCTGGCACTCGGCGAAGAGGCCACCGTCGCCGTGTTTCGCTATCTGAGTCCGCTGGAAGTAAGCCGGCTGGGCAGCGCGATGCGTGAACTGGAAGTATTGCCGCGCGAGCGCGTGATGACCATCCTGCGCGAACATGCAGCCGAGGCCGCCGAGCAGACCGGCTTTGCCGCGGATACCGGGCGCTTCCTCGACGAAACCCTGAAAATGGCCTTGAGTCCGGAACGGGCGCAGGCCATCCTGCAGCGTCTGGGGGCATCGGGTGCGCAGGCACTGGAAAAACTGTCCTGGCGCGAGCCGGCCGAGATCGCCGGCATGCTGGAGCAGCAACCACCGCAATTGATTGCGGTGGTGTCCGCGCAACTGCCGCGCGACGTGGCGGCAGCGGTTCTCGATGTGCTGCCAGCCGAAACGCGTGCGAACACCTTGCAGAGTCTGGCGCACAGCCAGGCGCCCAGTTCGGACATGTTGCGCGATCTGGAGGACTGGCTCGGCAGCTTTGATTCCGCTGAACCCCCGCAGGGGGAGGCTGCCGTGGCCAGCCTGCTGGGACAGATGAGCGTAGGCAGTGCGGCGGCGGCCTTGAATCAGCTTGATCAGAATGACGCTGATCTGGGCGCACGCCTGCGGGCGCGCAAGCTTGGATTCGAGGATTTGGCACGGCTGCCGGAAGCCAGCCGCAAGACCTTTTTGCGCAACATTGGCGCGCGCACTTTGCTGCACGCGCTCAAGGGCAGCGATGGACAGGTGCTGGACGCACTGACCGCCGTGATGAGCCCGACTGCAGCGCAACGCATGCGTGATGATCTGGATACGCTGGGTGCGCTGCCGGTGACGATGATCCAGGCTGCGCAGGAAGATGCCGCCGCCAGTTTGCGGAGGCTGGCGGCTGAAGGCGCAATTCTGTATCCGGAAGAGGAACGGGCATGAGCACACAAGACGATATTCCGGCCAAAGATGCGACCGCTTTCGAGCAGTGGGAAGTGGTGGAACTGGCCGCATCGACAAGCGACCCTGTTACGCCCAAGGCGGACACCGAGGCTGAGCTGGCCAAACTGCGTGAAGCGGCGCGTGCCGAGGGGTACGCCGAAGGGATGGCGGCAGGGCGGGCCGAAGGCGAAAAGGCGGGCGGGCGCATCAAACAGCTGGCAGAGAGCTTTGCGTCGACATTGGACAACCTCGATTTCCGCCTGGCCGACATGGTGCTGGAACTGTCGCTCGACGTGGCGCGCCAGGTGGTGGCCGGTGAACTGGCGGCACATCCCGAACGCATACTCGACGTGGTCAATCTGGCCTTGAAACAAATGGCTGAAACCAGCCGCGAGGCGCGCCTGTTGCTGAACCCGGACGACGCCATTCTGGTGCGGCCGCATCTGGATCAGGTGCTGGACAAGAATCGCCTGCGCATCGTCGAAGATGCGCGCATCGAGCGTGGTGGCTGCCTGATCGAAACCACGCAGGGTGATCTCGACGCCTCGCTGCCTGCGCGCTGGCGGCAGGTGGTACAGGTGCTGGGCTCCAATCAGAACTGGATCGAGTAATGAACCGCATCGTCCGCCTGCGCGAATACCTGGCCGACTGCCGGCGCGCGGTGAGTTGGGCGACACCGATTGCAACCAGCGGGCGGCTGACCCGGGTATCGGGTCTGGTGATGGAAGCCGTGGGCTTGCGCTTGCCGGTCGGCAGCCAGTGCCAGATTCATATTCCGGGCGGGCAGAGTATCGAAGCCGAGGTGGCAGGATTTTCCGGCGACCGGCTGTTCATCATGCCGGCTACCGATATTTACGGCGTGATGCCAGGTGCACGGGTGGTTCCGGATAACCCGATGGCCGCACAGCCGCCGCGTCTGGGCACCCGTTATATTCCACGTCGCCGGGCGCAGGACCGGGTGCGCCAGGTGCCGGTCGGCGATCTTCTGCTGGGACGCGTACTCGATGGCGCGGGCCGGCCGCTCGATGGCAAGGGTTCGCTGTCGCTGGAACGCCGGGTGCCTTTGTACAGTCGTCCGATCAATCCGCTGGAACGCGCACCGATCCGCGAAACGCTGGATGTCGGGGTGCGGGCAATCAACGGTCTGTTGACCGTGGGGCGCGGGCAGCGGTTGGGCCTGTTTGCCGGCAGTGGCGTCGGAAAAAGCATCCTGCTGGGCATGATGGCGCGCTATACCGAAGCCGATGTGGTGGTGGTGGGGTTGATCGGCGAACGCGGCCGTGAGGTCAAGGAGTTCATCGACAGCATCCTCGGGGCCGAGGGTATGGAGCGTGCGGTCGTCGTCGCCGCGCCGGCGGATCATCCGCCGCTGATGCGACTGAACGGTGCAGCCTATGCCATGTCGATTGCAGAGTATTTCCGGGATCAGGGCAAGCATGTGTTGCTGATCATGGATTCGCTCACCCGTTATGCCATGGCACAGCGCGAAGTGGCGCTGGCAATTGGCGAGCCACCCGCCACCAAGGGTTATCCGCCTTCTGTTTTTGCCAAGCTGCCGCAACTGGCGGAACGGGCCGGCAATGGTCGTACGGGCAGCGGTTCGATCACTGCGTTTTTCACGGTACTGATGGAAGGCGATGACCAGCAGGATCCGATTGCCGATGCAGCGCGCGCGATTCTCGACGGCCACATCGTATTGAGCCGCGACCTGGCTGATGCCGGTCATTACCCGGCCATCGATATCGAAGCCTCGATCAGCCGGGTCCAACCCGACTTGCTGAGTGAGGAGGGGCTGGAGCGCACGCGCCGTTTCAAGTATCTGTACTCGCGCTACATGCGCAGCCGTGATTTGCTGGCAGTCGGCGCCTACGTGCCGGGCGCCGATCTGGTGCTCGACGAAGGCGTGCGCTTGTACCCGAAAATGCAGGGTTACCTGATGCAGAGTATGCGGGAACATGCCACGCTGGATGCAGCACGTACCGGTCTGGATGAGGTGCTGGCATGAAACCGTTCGCGCTGGCGCGAGTGCTGCAACTGGCCGAACGGGAAAGCGAGACACAGGCGCGCGCAGTCAAACTGGCACATGGCATCTGGCTGCGGGCGCGAGGTCGTCAGGTACGGCTGAAAAGCTTGCGCGATGCGCACATTGCGCATCTGGCAGTCGAACTGCGCGGTGGGGTGAGCGCCGAGCAGCTTCAGGAAAACAACCGTTTGCTGCACGCCCAGGTGCTTGAGTTGCAGGCCGCACAGGCAGCCATTGATGACGCCTACCGTGAGTGGCAGGCACGGCTGGCCGAATGGATGCTGGTGGATCAACGTGTGAAGGCATTCCGCATGCTGGAGCAACGGCATCTGGCGCAGGTAGCCATCCAGCAAAAGCGCCTCGAACAGCGTGAGCACGATGAGTTGGTGGAAGTCACCCACCGGCACGAGTCGGAACACAGGGGTCGTTAAGCGCTGCCATGAAACTGCTTGAACTCACGCCAGCAGAAATTGATTTTCTGACAACCCCGCCGGTTGCGCCCAATAGCCTGCAAACGCGCCTGACGCAGCGTCTGGCAGCAACCCTGACGGCGCGCCTGCGCCTGTCGGTTCAGATGACCGAACAGGCGCAGGCCGTGCCTGCCAACCTGTCAGCAATCCCCCAGTGGCAGACGGATTCGGGGCTCGCCACCTTGTGGCTGACGCGTCGTCTGGGCGGACAGCAGCTCATGTCGGGCAGTACCTGTTTTGTGCCGCCCACCTTGATACATACCCTGGATGCCGTACTGGCAGAATGCTGGCTGGATGTACCTGCACAGAGCGCGCTGCCGCCTGCGCTGGCATGGCGTCTGACCTGCCATCTCGCACAGGCAACGCTTGCCGTGCAGCTGCCCTCTCAAACAACCGACATGACGCGCTGGGCGCGAGGAGTGATACGGCATGCTTAAAATTGTTTCAACAGCAGCGTTGTTGCTGGTTCCGTCCTGGGCATTTGCCGCAACCGATACCGCATCGAGCATGCTCACCGTGTTGCTGAGTCTGGTGCTGATCCTGGGTGGTTTTGTTGCGGTGGCGTGGTTTGCGCGGCGCTATCTTCCCGGCATGGGGACACAAGGTGCCGTCAAGGTGGTGGGAACAACGGCAGTCGGCACGCGTGAGCGCGTGGTCGTGATCGAGATGGATGGTACCTGGCTTCTACTTGGTGTGGGGGGAGGCAATGTGCGGCTGCTGCATACCCAGCCCAAGCCTGCCAATGTGGACACGCTTCAGGCAACAGGGCGCACATGATGAAAAGACTGTTGGGAGGCGGACTGTTTCTGCTGGCCACCGCTGCGTGGGGCGCCGACAGCAGCGTGCCGTTGCTGAGCGTGACCCCCGGCGCAGACGGGCAGGTGATCGGCGTACCCGGTGCCAGCCTGCCCTGGTTGCTGCTGTTTCCTTTTTTGCCGGCCCTGCTGCTGGCGTTCACCGCCTTCACCCGTATTGCGGTGGTGTTGTTTCTGCTGCGGCAGGGTCTGGGCAGCCACACAGCACCGCCGAATCTGGTGCTGATGGCGCTGGCGGTGTTGCTGACGATATTCGTGATGTCGCCCGCACTCAAAACGATTAATAGCGATGCCTATCAGCCATATCTGTCAGGGGCATTGAGCTTTAACGATGCAGCCGAAACAGCGGCACAGCCATTGAAAACCTTCATGCTGCGGCAAACGCGTGCCGAGGACCTCAGCCTCTTTACCGAAGGCGACAAGAGCATCGACGTCAAGCAGGTGGACAGCGTGCCGCTGGCTGCATTGGCACCTGCGTTTCTCACCAGTGAACTCAAAACTGCATTCCAGATCGGCTTCATGGTGGTGCTGCCCTTTCTGGTGATCGATCTCGTCGTCGCGGCCGTGCTCACTGCGCTGGGCATGATCATGCTTCCGCCGCAACTGGTTTCGCTGCCTTTGAAGCTGCTGCTATTCGTTGCGGTGGATGGCTGGCATTTGCTGGTTGGTTCCCTGATAGGCAGTTTTTGATGGAAGGCCTTGCCCGCGACGCACTCTGGCTGGTGGTGATGCTGGCCGCGCCGGTGTTGCTGGCGGGACTGCTGGTTGCGTTTGCCATCAGCCTGTTTCAGGCTGCGACGCAAATCCTTGAACCCACGCTGTCATTCGTACCCAAGCTCATTGTCATGCTGATCGTGCTGGCCTTGCTGGGCAGCTGGATGGGAGGGCAGCTGGTCGAATTTGCGCGCAGCATGCTGACCGATTTCCCGGGCCTGCTGGAGTGAGTGGACTGGCATGCCGCTGAATGAAGCGAGTCTGGCTGTCTGGGTATTTGCCTTTGCCCGTTTGTTTGGCTGGACCCTGCTTGATCCGCTGACGGGCCGCTTGCCGGTGTCGCTGCGCGTGCTGATCGCCGCCGTGTTGGCGGCGGTGCTGGCGCCGGCTCTGTCGATTCATCCGCTTGACCCGTTTACCGTGCAAGGCATGCTGGCGTTGAGCCTGGAAGTGACCTGGGGGGCTGCACTGGCACTTTGCGTACGGCTGGTGTTTGCCGCAGTCACCGCTACGCTGGTGTGGACAGGGCACACGGCCAGCGGCGGCCTGCTGATGCTGACCGATGAGCAGGCCGGCCCGGCGGATGCCGCGTGGCGTGCCCTGGCATGGTGGCTGGCGGCAATGGCTTTTCTCGGCGCCAGCGGGCATTTGCTGATAGTCGATGCGCTACGTGACAGCTTCGTCATCATGCCGGTTGCGGCATTGCCTGCGGCCGGGGATTTGCGTCAGCTCGGCGAATCCGCCAGCTGGCTGTTCGTCACCGGTGCGCAACTGGCCTTGCCCTTGCTGGCGTTGGCACTGTTGATCCAGCTTGCATTCGGCATCGTCGCGCGCACCACGCCGGGGCTGGACATGTTTTCGGTTGGGCTGGGCGTGGCAGCACTGGGCCTGACGGCGGTCTGGGTGTGGGCGGTGCCGCTGGTCGCGCATGGGGTGGGGCTGGGACTGGAACAACTGGCAGGCTGGATCGGCAGACTGGCTTCGAGATGACACCAGCCCAAGTCAGATAGATTAGAATGGCGGGATTTATCGTCAACTCGCCGAATACGCGAGTGCATTACTGAAAGTCTAGTGGCGGAAACAACATGACAGAAATGAATATGGCCAGCGGAAGTCTGGTTGCGATTGTTACCCCCATGTCGGACGATGGGGCGCTCGACCTCGACGCATTGCGCCGTTTGGTCGACTGGCATATTGCCGAAGGAACAGACGGCATTGTGATTGTGGGTACCAGCGGTGAATCGCCGACGGTGACCTACGACGAACATTGTTTGCTGATCCGCACCACAGTTGAGCAAGTTGCCGGACGCGTGCCGGTGATAGCCGGAACAGGTGCGAATTCAACGGTTGAGGCGATCGAACTTACCGAATGCGCGAAGGCAGCAGGGGCCCAGGCAGGTTTGTCGGTGGTGCCGTACTACAACAAGCCGACGCAGGAAGGCCTGTATCAGCATTACAAGAAGATTGCGGAAGCGGTCGATCTGCCGCTGATTTTGTATAACGTTCCCGGCCGCACCGTGGCCGATCTGTCCAACGACACCACCGTGCGACTGGCCGGCGTGCCGGGCATCGTCGGTGTAAAGGACGCGACCGGCAGCATGGAGCGTGCAGCCGATCTGTTGTGCCGCGTGCCCAGGGACTTTGCGCTTTACAGTGGTGACGATGCCTCGGCCATGCCATTCATGTTGCTGGGCGGGCATGGTGTGATTTCGGTCACTGCCAACGTCGCGCCGAAGCTCATGCACGAAATGTGTGTGGCTGCGCGTGAAGGGAACCTGGTGCGTGCGCGTGAACTCAATAACACGCTGTTGCCGCTGCACAGCAAGCTGTTTGTGGAAGCCAACCCGATTCCGGTCAAGTGGGCGTGCATCGAGATGGGGCTGATCCCGTCCGGCATACGTTTGCCGCTGACCCCGTTGTCGGCCGGATTGCATGACACCCTGCGCGGCGCGTTGCGCCACGCCAATTTGATCTAGTGCGGCGCACTGCCTCGCAGATTTGATATAGCCCATCGATTTAGGACACCTATGCGTTTATTACCCCTGTTTTTGATGGTTACGCTGGCCGCCTCGGGTTGCGGCATGATTGAATCCAAAAAGATCGACTACAAATCGGCGGGCAAGCTGCCAACGCTGGAAGTGCCGCCCGATCTGGTGGCACCCTCGGCAGACAACCGCTACGCTATCCCTGACACGGAGGGCAGCGGTGCCGCCACCCTGTCGACCTACAGCAAGGAGCGCAAGGCGACGCCGGCTACATCTGGCAGCCTGCTGCCCGCGCAGGAAAAGGCCCGCATCGAGCGTGCCGGCACCCAGCGCTGGCTGGTGGTGCAGGCGACGCCGCAACAGGTATGGCCGGTGATCAAGGATTTCTGGCAGGAAACCGGCTTCATCATCAATATGGAATCACCCGAAACCGGCGTGATCGAAACCGACTGGGCTGAAAACCGCGCCAACATTCCGCAGGATGTGATTCGTCGCACCCTGGGCAAGGTGCTCGACGGCCTGTATGCCACCGCCGAGCGCGACAAGTTCCGCAGCCGCATTGAGGCAGGCAAGGATGGCACCGAAATCTACATCAGCCATCGCGGCATGATGGAAGTCTATGCCACCGAGGGCAAGGACAAGACCGTGTGGCAACCGCGTCCGGCTGATCCCGAACTTGAAGCTGAAATGCTGCGTCGTCTGATGCTGCGCTTTGGCGTGGAAGAAAGCCGTGCCGAGACGATGCTGGCCAAGCAGCAGACACCGGAGCAGGCGCGTGTCATCAAGGATGCAGGCGTGGCCATACTGGAAATGGACGAGGGCTTCGACCGTGCCTGGCGTCGCGTGGGTCTGGCGCTCGACCGCGTCGGCTTCGCAGTGGAAGATCGCGACCGTTCCAAGGGCGTGTATTTCGTGCGTTATATCGATCCCGAGATCGACAACAACAGCAAGCGCGATGAGGGCATATTTGCCAAGTTCGCCTTCTGGCGCAGCAAGAAAGAGCAGTCTTCGCCGCAGTTGCAGATCGTGGTCAATGAAACAGGCGAGAAGAGCCGCGTCAGCGTGAGCGGAGTTGACAACAAGCCAGTCGATGCCAGCACGCAGACCCGCATCATCAACCTGCTGCACAAAGAATTGAAGTAATGCGGGACTGGGCTTGATGCGGTTTGCCAGCCTCGGCAGCGGCAGCGAAGGCAACGGCCTGGTGGTCGAGGCCGGCCGCACCCGGGTGCTAATGGATTGCGGATTTGGTCTGGCCGACAGCGTGACGCGACTGGCCCGGCTGGGCCTGCTGGTTTCCGATCTGGCAGGTATTGTGGTCACCCACGAGCACAGCGACCATATTGGCGGAGTGGGGCGACTGGCCCGCAAGCACAAGCTACCGGTGTGGCTGACTGCCGGTACGCTGGCCATGGCGCAGGATCTTGATGGCGTGGCAGTGCAGGTGATCGACAGCCATGCTGCGTTTGCGGTCGATGACCTGGAAATCCAGCCCTTTCCGGTACCGCACGATGCACGTGAACCGGTGCAGTTTGTGTTTGGTGATGGCAATCGCAGCCTTGGCGTGCTGACCGATACGGGGTGCAGTACACCGCATATCGAAACCATGTTGAACGGGGTCGATGCGCTGGTGCTGGAATGCAACCACGATGCCGCCATGCTGGAAAACGGGCCGTATCCGGTGGGCCTCAAGCGCCGGGTTGGCGGACGTTTTGGTCATCTGGAAAACAGCCAGGCGGCGACGCTGCTGGAACGCGTGAAGCACAACAAGTTGCAATGCGTGATGGCAGCTCATGTCTCGCGCAAGAACAACACCTCCGCCCTGGCGCAGCACGCGCTGGCCCAGGTGCTGAATTGCGCGGCCGAAGACGTGCGCGTGGCCTGTCAGACGGCAGGTTTTGACTGGATCCGGATTTGACCGGATCAGATTTAAATGGACAGGCTTTGACAACTTTTTCTGAACTCGGGCTTGCTCCCGACATCCTGCGTGCCCTCGACGAGATGGGTTACGCGACACCGACGCCGATTCAGGAACAGGTGATCCCCCTCGCCTTGCAAGGGGGCGACATCCTGGGCGCGGCGCAAACCGGTACTGGCAAGACAGCCGCGTTCGCGCTGCCGCTGATCCAGCGCCTGCTGCCGTTTGCAAACAGCGGCACCTCGCCCGCCAAGCATCCCATCCGCGCCCTGATTCTGACGCCCACGCGTGAGCTCGCCATTCAGGTCGAGGAAAGCGTCAAGGCCTATACCAAACATGTGCCGCTACGCTCGCTGGTAGTGTTCGGCGGGGTCAGCATCAATACGCAGATCCCAATCCTCAAGGCTGGCGTCGAGATTCTAGTAGCCACGCCGGGCCGCCTGCTCGACCATGTGCAGAACAAGACGCTGATGCTGAATCAGGTGAACACGCTGGTGCTCGATGAAGCCGACCGCATGCTCGACATGGGGTTCATGCCCGACCTGAAGCGCATCATCGAACTGTTGCCGTCGCAGCGGGTGAACATGATGTTCTCGGCCACCTTCCCGGAAGAAATCCGCAAGCTGGCCGACACCATGCTCAAGAACTCGACCTTCATCGAAGTGGCGCGCAATGCCACTGCGGTCACGGTCACGCAGGTGGTGCATCCGGTGCATCACGAGCGCAAGCGGCAACTGCTGGCGCATCTGATCAAGAGTCGCGACCTGAGCCAGGTGCTGGTGTTCACCGGCACCAAGCTGGGCTGCAACCGCCTTGCCAACGAACTCAATAAACTGGGACTGCACGCCGACGCCATCCATGGCGACAAAAGTCAGCAGGAGCGTATCAAGGCGCTGGATGCTTTCAAGTCCGGCACCATCCGGGTGCTGGTTGCCACCGATGTGGCGGCGCGTGGTCTTGACATCGAAGCCCTGCCTTTTGTCGTCAACTACGACCTGCCGCACAATGCTGAGGATTATGTCCACCGCATCGGCCGGACCGGTCGCGCCGGTGCACTGGGCGAAGCCATCTCGCTGGTGAGTGAGTCCGAAACGCGTTATCTCAAGGATATCGAAAAGCTCATCGGCTGCGCGCTCCCACCTGTGATCGTTCCGGGATTCGAACCGGGTGCAGCGGACGTGCCTGCGTATGAATCGCGCCCGCGTCGTTCTGATCACACTACCGAACGTCCCGAGCGTACGGCAAAGCCGGAGCGTTCAGAGCGCAGTGCGCCTCGTCCCAAATCAACGCCGTCGCGCGATGCGCTGTTCGATGCGCCCTATGTGCCAAGGGAAACGCCGCGTAGCGACAGCTCGCCGGCAACACCGGTGCGTTCCGCGCCCCGCAAGCAGGTGGCGGCGCTATTCCGCAGCCCGGTCAAATCTGATTCCTCCGAGTAGTGAGCTGGGAAATTCTATTGCTGGGTGTATTTGGCGTAGTAGGCTGGTACTGGTATGCCGGCATGCAGGTGCGTGAGCAGGCTATTGCCGTTGGCCGCCGCGCTTGCACAGATTCCAGTTTGCAGTTCCTGGATGAGAGCGTGGCCTTGAGCCGAACCCGTTTCGCACGCAACAGCAACGGCCAGTTGCAATTCCAGCGCGATTATCGCTTTGAGTTTTCCGACACCGGCAACAACCGTCGGCCGGGCGTGGTTCGCATGCTTGGCAACCGCGTCGAGTGGGTTAGCCTGGACGGCGAGTGGCAGGCGGGCCGGGCGGCGAGCGTCACCCGGTTGGGGGATTGATCGAGCGCTGAATCCGCCGCAGTCTTCTGTTTGCGGCTCGCGCCCGGGTTTTATTCCTGCTCGATTTCCAGAATCGCCAGGCTGATTTGTTGCCCCAGGTTGATATCCCATTCAGCCCAGTCTTTGTAAGCCTTGAGCTTTTGGGCAATGACCGGTTTCATCTCAAAATCGCTTTTGCCTTCGTCGTACATGCGACGCACTTCTGACATGAGTATGTCGAAATAGGTTTTCTGCGCCACGATCAAGGTGCGGTCGCCGGTCTTGCCATGGCCAGGCACATAGACTCTGGCGTCAAGCGCGAGCGCCTGGTCGGTGGCTTTCATTACCCCCTTGAACGTGCCATCGCGCAGATTCATCACCTGGCGGTTCAGCACATTGTCACCGGTGAACAGGATTCGGTCTTCCACCATCTCGATCATCAGGTCGGTCTTGCTGTGCGCATCAGTCGAGGAATGAATGCGGAAAGTCTTGCCGCCAATTTTGAATGCCTGGCCATTGGTTGCTTCGACGGTGGGGATCTCGGCGCGTGTGCCGTCGGTAAAACCGCCGCTCATGTCCGACATCAGCTTGAGCCAGAAGACGTCGGCCCCATTCTTGGCCTGCTTGATCATGTCGGGGTGGGCGATGATGGTGGCCTGGGGCCAGGCTTCCAGAATTGCCTGGTTTCCCAGCCAGTGGTCGCCGTGGACGTGGGTGTTGAATACGTGGGTGACAGGCTGCTTCGTCGTCTTGCGCAGTTGGGCCACGACCATGCGGCCGGCCTGCACGCTGGAACCCGGATCAATCACCACCACGCCGTCTGCCGTGATGATCCAGGCCGGATTGTTCATGAAGCCCTGGTTGGCCTTGGACGGCACACCTTGCGGCCCGTGGATGACAAAGGTGTCGGTGCTGATCTTTTGTGCCGGGTAGGTGCGAACGATATCTTTGGGATCTGCCAGCACGGGGCCGCAGAAAATGAGGGCTGCAAGCAGGGAAGCAAGGCGCATGAGTAATCTCCGTTCAGGTTGAAAACCAAACATACACGGGTTGGATGGTGGGTTGAATGGTCAAAAAAACTACCACCACTTCTCGAAGATGATGCGGCTCATCGGCACGCCCAGATCATGCAGCAGCGTACTTATATCCTCGACCATGCCCTTGGGGCCGCACAGGTAGTACAGCGTATCGTCCGGCACATCGAGCGCATGCAGCTTGAGTGGATCAATGCGGCCGGTGAGGCCGTGCCAGTTGGCATCGGCTTGCGTCACGGTAATGCTGATGTGCAGATTGTCATGCGCATGGACGGCTGCGTCGATCTCGTTGCGAAACAGGATTTCGCGACTGTTCGACACGCTGTAAACCAGATGTGTCTGCGTCGGCAAACCCGCATCGCGCACATGACGGAAGATGGACAGCAGGGGAGTTACGCCCACACCGCCGCCAATCAGCACCACGTTGTCGCTCATCTCGGGCAGATACACAAATGGCCCCTGACCTTGCGAAATGCGTACATGGTCGCCTACCTGGGCACGCTCATGTATCCAGCGCGACAGCGGATGCCGTGTGCTGGATTTGATCGCCAGTTCGATCTCGCCGGTGTGTACAGGTGAAGTCGTGATCGAATAACCCGACGTGTGCGCGACTCCATCAATTTCAACGCCAAGATCGACCCATTGCCCCGGCAAGAACCGGAAGCGCGCATCGGGAACGGTCAGCCGCAGCGCGTGGATGCTGGGTGTGGCAGGTGTAATCGCAGCAATCTGCGCATCGAAGTGTTGCAAGATTCAGCCCCGGTCTTGTCTGGAATCAGCTTTCTGGAAATGTAACGAAGCTGAGTTGATGCAATAGCGCTGCCCGGTGGGCGCCGGGCCGTCGGGGAATACATGGCCCAGATGTGATCCGCAGCGGCGGCACAAGGCCTCGACGCGTTCCATGCCGTGGCTGACGTCATGCTTTTCCGTCACTGCATCCGCGTTCAGCGCCTGATAAAAGCTTGGCCAACCGGTGCCGGAATCAAACTTGGTGTCGGACGCAAACAAAGGCTCGCCGCAGGCCGCACAGTGGTATTCGCCTGCTTCGTGGTTGTCCCAGTATGCGCCGGTGAATGCACGCTCGGTACCGTGCTCACGCAGGATACGATATTGCTCGGGGCTCAGTTCGGTGCGCCATTCGGCGTCAGTTTTGGTTTTGTCGAAACTCATGGCGGGTCTCCTTTGATTCGAGAGTGTGCCCTCGAGGAGCAGGCGGTGGAATGTAGGGCCGCTGAAGTGGCAACATCCACGCTCTACCCGCGAGCCTCCTAAAGGGCATAAAGGGGCAATTGTGGCATGGTAGCCGCTAAGGCAGCGACCTTACACGTGTTGGCTGTAGGGGCTTGACGTCACCTTGGCCGTCCTTGTGGAGGCCGTTCACGACGTGGTTGCAGCATTGGTCTGATAACTACAACTGTGCAAAGTACACAGACGCATGTTGCGGAAGAACGAATGGGAACGCAGCACTGTAATCGTAAAGGGGATAAGTAATGTTGAATCGGATGGATGCGTACGCGCAAGGCGTGAGAAAGAGGAGTCAATCGAGCTTTGGTTTGTTCGCTCTGAAATGCTGCTCCCATTTTCTCGGTCAGCAATAAACCAACCTCATTCAGGGATTCGACTTGCTTGGAATTTTTGGTTAGATCTAGCGCGCCATGCTGCTGTTCGAGGACATCGATTTTGCCGCGCAGGCGAATGCCACACGAGGCAAAACAGGTTATTTCGGCAATAGTTTCCGGATTTGTTTTTCCAGATCAGGGCTTTGTGAGGTGAAGTGCACGATCCAGTAGTGAGAATTGCCTGTCGTGGGCCTGCCCTTGTGCGAGTACCCCGTTCTCAGGATGAATGAGTTGTCCTTCGGGTTCACGCTGTACAAGCCATCGCTTTTGTCCAGATCCCAATAGAATGGGTTTGCAAACGGTTTGCCCCGGAGGACGTTGCTCAGGCTCGAGACAATCGTGCTGCTGTCCCATTCGATCTTCATTTTCCCTCCCTGCAGCAACGAAATCGTGGCATTTGGGATGTCCTGGCTATTCTGGACAATCGGGTCCCCAAGCACCAGATACTGCTCGATCATCACCTTTGCGGAAGTCCGCATTATCGCCGTTGCTTCAACTACCGGTTCGGCCACGGGCTGAGCCGGCTTGACCTTCTCCGGTTGAGGCGATGGCAGCTTCGCTTCCCCCCTTATCTTGAGGTCGTTCCTGATAACCGACGATATCGTCTCGTCTGCAAAACCAGTCTCCTTGAGCTTCACCACTCTATCGACGTTACCGTAATCGTTTTCAATCATGAAGCGAATGACATTCTCACCAAGGCCCGACGTCTTTAGTCTGGTCAGTTCCTCGGTGGTCAATGCCGCCACAGCAGCCCCGGAAAAAACCAGGGTAAAGACGCTGATCAAGAAGAGAATTGTCGTTTTCATTCCAGAGATCATAATAAGTTTCTCGCTCAAACAAGTAGTTGGTGACTCAATTACATCGGTGGAATGCAGGCAGGCTACGGTTTGCAATTCCTTGACAAAATAATCGGTCGAAGACGGGGTGATTATGCCTCAGTTTGGGGTGCTCGACTAAGGCTGCAAAGTCGGCGAGGTGGGCAGGGGTGCGCACACCAGGCTCTAAGTTTGCGATCAAATCGGCGGCTATCATCTCTGCCGCTGGATTCCTCATCACTGCTTGCCGTGTGGGTGGGAGCGCTCTCAGCTAGTCTGTCTGTCGCATATACCGCAGACACTTGGGGAAGACGCTGGAAGAGCAAAGAAGTGCGGAACTGTTTGTTCGCCAAAAGCGTGGCGTGTGGCAAACCATCTGATATTTGGTCATGCAATCAGCGTCAAACCGGTTTTTAAACCTTGTTTCTTGTATGGTCTGGTGTGTGGCGCATTTGTTGCAGCCTGATGGCGTGCTGGTCGGCTTGCCATTGGCTGAAGCGGGTGCGGATATCGGACATTGACTTGGCTTCGTCTAATAGTTGATGAATTACCGACAAACCGCAGTGGGTCTCGATTATTGTTTGCAGGATGTCGAGCAGTTCGGATTCCACGATGTCGCCGTGGGCGGCGGGCGGTGGCGTGCTTTGGATCATGATCATGGCTGGACTTTCGGGGATCGAACATAGGGGATCGAACATATGGGTTCAGCTAATTTCATGCCATTCCTTACTCATCTCTCTTTGATTTAAGGCACAATCTGCCCAGATACACTCGGAAGCCTTTGAAAACATTGCCATGCTGGAAAACGGGATTGACAGTGTCATGAGGTTGTCTTATCCTTCGTACAAGTATTAGACTTAGTCTAAGTATCAGATTTCAGCCACTGTCCCGTCTGCTATAAATGATTGGTAGGACACAGGATGGTGATGAAAAACTCAGTGCTGCAAAGCATATCTATGTCAACCAAGGAGATCAGGTTATGCAACTCAAAGGTTCAAAAACCGAAGACCATCTGAAGGCCGCTTTCGCCGGTGAATCACAGGCCAACCGCCGTTACCTCTACTTCGCAGCAAAAGCGGATGTGGAAGGCTACAACGACGTGGCTTCTGTTTTCCGTTCCACTGCTGAAGGTGAAACCGGTCACGCGCACGGCCACCTAGAGTATCTGGAAAAATGTGGCGACCCCGCAACCGGCATGGCTTTCGGCCCCACCGCTGACAACCTGAAGACCGCGATTGCAGGCGAAACCCACGAGTACACCGACATGTATCCCGGCATGGCCAAGGATGCACGTTCGGAAGGTTTCGATGAAATTGCCGACTGGTTCGAGACGCTAGCCAAGGCCGAGCGTTCGCACGCCAACAAGTTCCAGAAGACGCTGGATACCCTGGGTTCGTAATTTGGCCCAATCAAAAAGCGGGTCGGGTTCGGCCCGCTTTTTTTGAGTCTGCTGTTTTGTTCGTAGCACGTCTGAATTGGAGTTCGCATGAGCATAGGCGAAGGCAACCTCGAAGCCCCGACCCGGCACCCGCTGGACTGGAAAAACCCGGATTTTTATGACGAAGACAAGCTTAACCATGAGTTGGAGCGTGTATTTGACGCCTGCCATGGCTGTCGCCGCTGTGTGTCGCTGTGTACCGCGTTTCCGACGCTGTTCGATCTGGTGGACGAGTCCTCGACGATGGAGGTGGATGGCGTCGCCAAGTCCGACTACATGAAGGTGGTGGATGAATGCTATCTGTGCGATCTCTGCTACATGACCAAATGCCCGTATGTGCCGCCGCATCCGTGGAACATCGATTTCCCGCATGTGATGCTGCGTGCCAAGGCGATCAAATTCAAGAAGGGCGGGACGACGTTCCGCGACAAACTGCTGTCATCGACCGACGCGATGGGCAAGCTCGCGTCGATTCCCGTGGTAGTGCAGGCGGTAAACGCCAGCCTGAAGATCAAGCCGATTCGCAAGATGATCGATAGCGTGCTGCACATTCATGCCGACCGTGAACTGCCGGAATACGACAGTGCCAGATTCCGTTCCACCGCCAAGCCCCGCAGTGACTTTGCCGAGAAAGCCGGCGAGAGGACACCGGGCAAGGTGGCGATTTATTCGACCTGCTATGTGAACTACAACGAGCCCGGCATCGGCCACGACCTGCTGAAATTGCTGGCGCACAACGAAATCCCCGCTGTGCTGGTGGACAAGGAAGCCTGCTGCGGCATGCCCAAGCTGGAGTTGGGCGATCTCGATGCGGTAGCCGGACTCAAGGCAGTGAACATCCCGCATCTGGCCAAGCTGGCACGCGCGGGCTACGCGATCCTTACGCCGGTGCCATCATGCACGCTGATGTACAAGCAGGAACTGCCACTGATGTTCCCCGATGACGCCGATGTACAGGCAGTGAAAGCAGCGATGTGGGATCCGTTTGAATACCTGATGGCGCGCAATGTCGACGGGCTGCTGAAGACCGATTTCACCATACCGCTCGGTAAGGTGGCGTACCACGTACCGTGCCATCAGCGTGTGCAGAATATCGGCAACAAGACGCGCGATGCGCTGCAACTGGCTGGCGCCAAGGTGACGATGGTGGAGCGCTGTTCCGGTCACGATGGCACCTGGGGCGTAAAGAGCGAGTATTTCGACAAGTCGATGAAGATCGGCAAGCCGGTATTTCGCCAGATGGCCGATCCGCAAGCCGATTATGTCAGTTCGGACTGCGCGATTGCCGCGCGCCACATCCTGCAGGGCATGGGCGAATCCACGGCGCAGAAACAGCATCCGATCACGCTGCTGCGCATCGCCTATGGTCTGGAATGAATCATTTACCAAGGATTACAAGGAGATGAACATGCCGCAACACATTACCCGTGACAGCCTGATGACCCTGGAGAGTTATGCCAAGGTACGTACCACGCTGCGTGCCGAGGTCATGGCGCACAAGAAGAATCGCATGGTGGAACTGGGCGACCACGTCACGCTGATTTTCGAAGACGAGAAAACCATGCGTTACCAGATCCAGGAAATGCTGCGCGCCGAGCGCACATTCGAAGATGCCGGGATCCAGGACGAACTCGACGCCTACAACCCGCTGGTGCCGGATGGCAGCAATTGGAAAGCAACCATGATGATTCAGTATCCCGATCCGGATGAACGCAAGGTGGCGCTGGAGAGTTTGAAAGGGATCGAGGATCACGTGTGGGCGCAGGTGGCGGATCAGCCACGCGTGCATGCGGTTGCCGACGAAGACATGGAACGTGAGAATGCCGAAAAAACTTCGGCGGTACATTTTCTGCGTTTCGAACTTGATGCCACCTCGATCGCCGCCGCCAAGGCCGGCAGCCCGATCCGCATGGGAATCGACCTTGACGCGTACCGGGTGGAACCCATGACGCTGGCGGAAAACATCCGCGCTGCGCTGGTGCTTGATCTGGCCTGATTCCCGTTCATGAGGGTTCCTGCTCAGTTTGGTCATGTTCTGGCCGTTAAGTGACGAGCAGCGCCGCAAGGGCGCGTCGGCATAGGGCCTTCTGTGAAGCGGTTGATCGAAAAATTTGCGTATGGATTTACCCGGCTGACGTTTTGGGGCAAGCCGGTTCCAGTCATTGAGGAAAGCCCGAGCCCCGTTCCTGTAGAGGCTATCGCCCCTGCGCTTACGGCAGGGTTACTGTCCCCGGATAACGAACCCGTCGTTCCCACTGCTGCTTTGGACGCGCCCATTTCGGATGCGCTATTGCCAGAGCCTGTGGTTCCCGACCTGTCGATTCCAGAAGCAATGAGCACGGAATTTCTGGAACTCTCTGAGCTCTTGGCTCCAGCCGAACAGCCCGAACCAGTTGCGACGACCGGCCTGGAATCAGAAGAGTCCGCGCCCACGCCAACCGTTGTGGTTGCGACTCCGGATCAAGCTCCGGCCATACAGGAGCAATCCGGAGTAGTCGTGCCAACTGAGGCTGCGCCCGAGAAACTGTCCTTGCTGACGCGGTTGAAGAATGTGTTTCGACGGAAATCAGGACCGGACACTGGAAATGGCATGGAAACCGCCACACCCGATGAAGCCGCACCTGCTGTGGAAGGCGAAGAGGTTGAAGTGGGCCGCTTGCAACGCGTGCTCACCAGATTGTCGAACAAGTGGGTGTGGATTCCGGGGCTGAGCATTATTTTGCTGGTGCCGTTAGTGACCATGACATGGATGCTGATGCAGTCGACTCAGGAAAAAGCACGCTTGCAAGTGGAGTTGCAGGCGTCACAAAAGAAACGGGAGCAGCCCAAGTCCATAAACATAAAACAGTCAGACGCCAGCCTGGCGGCCAAGAAGCAAACAGATGATACGCTTGAGACGGGAGAGAATTCGCTGCCTGAATCTGCCGGTGGCGGGGTGGATAGTGCTTCGGCTTTTGATGCAGGCGACTGCGTGCTGACAAACCAGGCCAGTGTCCTCAAAAATCTCAAGAATTGCATTGAGGACTTCAACCGGACCAGCGCCCACTAAAACGCAATCGGATGGATCAGTCTTTGTGGCGATCCAGTCGCCTGGTTGGCGAACAGACATACCGCATCAGGTGCATCTAACATGGTGGGTTTCGCCTGCGCGTCGAACACGGCTGGCTGGAAAGATGACACGGATCAGTTCTTCGCCGCTGATGGCGGCACGCATCAGACCGCTGTCGGCGCCAAGCGGACCAGCATCTCCGGATCGCCCGGCGTGCCCCAAATATTTCCGCAATCGAATTCCATTCACATGGCCACACTATGTTATTGCAGTAGCATAGTGCCATCATGCATGAAATCCTCCAGCCCGGCAGCCTCCCTAGACCCAGGGGTATGGCGAGCTTCCGCGACTTGATCAGGCGAAGTACCGATATTCTGCCGGACAGTCTTATGTTCCGCGCCGTGGCAGGTCTTCTGTTCATATTGGCCATGATCTCGGCAGTCATGTTTTACGGGATCGATGGCTTCGTCAGCCAACAATTCAGCCGTCTTCACAGTGATCGTGTGGCCATTCAGAACAGCCAGGTTCAGCAATTGATTCAGGATGAGATCACCACCTATGAGGCGCTTGCCCAACTTGTGGTGGCCGACTCCGATTTACGGCAAAGCGCACAATATCATTTTTACCTGGAAGGGGAAGCCGTGCCCTTGCGGGCGGACCTCAATCGCATAGCCAAAGCGTTTCGCCTGGAGTGGCTTGCAGTCTGGGACACGTCGGGCAGGCTCGTTGCGGCGGGCAATGAAGCGCTGGCCCGTATGCCGAAGGACAAACTAACTGCCCTCAAGACCTGGACCTCCCTGGCCTGGATCGACGAAAAGATCTGGGTGATTTCCTCCACGCCGATCTTCGTCGGCGACGAGATTACCGGCTGGGTTCAACTGGGCCGTCAGACCAGCACACGGGGAAACGCGACCATCCTGTCCGACGAGCGTCTGACTCTGCATCCGGTTAAGGCCAGCACACCGCAGCCGCCATCGTCGATACGCATTCCAGTCTGGTCTCCGGGGAATGACATCCAGGCACTTGATATTGTCGTCGCCGATCCGGCACGCGAGGTGCTGGCGCATACCAAGCGTCTGATTGCATTGACCCTCCTGGTTAGCGCTGTGCTGCTTGCCATTGCCATCGCGATTTATCTGCATCGCGTGTTGACGCCGGTCAGGCAATTGACGGCGGCGGTCGGCCACCTGCCGGAACAGATCAAGACGGATCAGCTCAATCTTCTGAAAATCGGCGGCCATGGCGAGGTTCGGCAACTGGTCAACGCCTTCAACGATATGATTCGGCATCTGTCGCGCCTGCGACAGCTGGAAGCAGAGATACACACCCAGGAGAAACTGTCTGCTGTGGGCAGGGTCGCGATGCGGGTGGCCCACGATTTGAACAATCCAATGACGGTGATTAAGAACACGGCCCACCTGTTGAAGCCGGGCTTCGCCAACCAGCCCGAGTTGCTCGCGGAGATCGATCTGATCCTGCACTACTGTACCCGCTGCTCTTCGACCATCGACAACCTGTTGCGTTTTGGCAAGCCTGCCAAACTGAAGATAGAAACCATTGAACTCGGCGCTTGCATGCTTGCCTACCAGGAAAGGCGGCAGCATCCGAATTGCGAAACAAAGATCAACTTGACCTTCCAGCCAGGCGGGCCCTATTTCACCAGAGGCGACCGCTATCAGCTCGAGCAGATGGTAGACAACATTCTGGACAATGCCTTTGAAGCCAATGGAAACAAGATTGTCGAGGTGGTCATCGGGGCCGATCCGGATGACCGATACTTCATTCGCTTTACCGACTATGGCAAGGGCTTCAAGGATGACGAAGCGAAACGGGCTTTCGAGCTGTTCTTCACGACCAAGCAGACCGGAACAGGCCTGGGACTTTCAAACGCCAGTGCCATTGCACAAGCGCATGGCGGCGAGATCCGGGTCACGGATGCCGCAAACGGCGGCATAACGGTATGGCTTCGATCTAACTCTTGAGCACACCGCTTTTTGATCCCCCGACGTATTCCGGCGCCGCCCCCAGTTTGGCGGCCTGTGCGCCACTCACGGGGACCGTGTTCCTGGCGATGATCCGCTGTCCTTCCTCGCTATAGATGAAATCCAGGAATGGCCGCATCAAGTCGTCCATCCATAGTGCGAAGATAAGATTGAGCGGACCGCTTAGCGGATAATCCCCACGCGAAACGCTGTGCACGCTTGGCATGACACCGTCGACGCTGAGGACCTTGAGCTGGCCCCGCTTGACGTAAGGCGCTGCGAGCACCCAGCTGTCGACTCCCAGGGACGGTCGAAAACGTGCCAGATGGCGCAAGTGGTCCGTATCGGTGTTGGAACGCATGGCGTACTTTGACCAGGTTTTTCCACCGTTGAGCAGGACGGTGCGTACAGGTTCAAGGTAAGGCGGGCAGTGGTTGTGCACGATGAACGCGATCGGTCGGTCGGCCCCCCCTAATTCACGCCAGTTTCGGATTTCGCCGGTTGCCACCTTGCGCAGGTTGGCAAGGCTGATGTCATCTACCAGGTTGTCGGGTGAAGTCAGTACCACTTTCATGTCTTGTGCCACGGGTAGCCAGCGCATGCCGGCTGCGGGTGAATCCGGCACCGGGCAGCATAATTCTCCGAAATGAGCCTTGCCCGACCGTGTTGCGACCAGACCGCCGTCACATCCATCACCGATTACCCTGACCCGGTTTCCGGTACGCTTGCTGTAAAGCTGGGCGACTTCGTCCAGGAAGCCCAGTTTCAGCAATCGGGTACCAACAAAGGTCAGGTCTTTCGGCAGGGCGGCAGGATCAATGCGTAATGCCGGGATTGACGAGGGTGAGATGCACATGTTTCGGTCGATAGCACCCTCGATTCTGTCCAGTGCTGTTTCGCGTCGGGTCGCCGCGCTGAGGCTCAGCGTCAGGCCACTCATTCCCAGTCCGCCCAATGCGGTGAGAAATTTTCTTCTTCCGCGCGCAAAATCCTGCATTTTCGTCATGCTCTTTCCTCTCGCCAGTTACAGCCTGCGTAATAGTGTCTTGTAATCGATGCCCAACAGTCGGGCAGCATGGGTCTTGTTGCCCGCCGTCATTTCGAGGATGCGCCGGACATGAACCCGCTCTGCTTCGGCTAGCGTGAGGACCGTGTTCTGTCCGGTCTCCTCCTCTACGATCTCTCCTCGCGCAATGTGGTTGAGCATGGGCAGCGTGATTTCCTGGGCCGAGTCTTCGCACAGAATCACCGCCGCCTCGATCAGGTTTTCAAGTTCGCGCACGTTGCCTGGCCACTCCATCTGCTGCAGGCCGTACAGTGCATCGGAACGGATCTGGCGCACCCGTTTTCCGTGGGCACGGCTGTAGTGCTGCATGAATTGCTGGGCAAGCAACGGTATGTCTTCGATGCGTTCATGCAGCGGCGGCAGCGTGGTTCCCAACACCCGCAAGCGATGATAGAGGTCGCGGCGGAACCCACTATTTTGTACTAGTTTCTCCAGCTTCTCGTTGGTGGCGGAAATGATGCGGAAGTCGACTTCCTGCTCTTTGTCACCCCCGACGGGGCGCACCCGTCTCTCCTGGATGACGCGCAGTAGCTTGGCCTGAATCAGGGGCGACATGGAGTTCACCTCATCCAGGAACAAGGTGCCGCCGTGCGCTTCGCACAATAGACCCTTGCGATCCTGGGTAGCACCGGTAAAAGCGCCGCGCCGATGCCCAAATAGTTCGGAATCGGCCAACTCATCGGGAATGGCCGCCATATTGACCGCCACAAAAGGCCCTTGGTCGGCGTGTATCGCGCGCGCGACCAGTTCCTTGCCGGTACCGCTTTCACCTTCGATCAGCACGCTTGCGCGCGTATGACGTACACGCAGAATCCAGCTATGCAGCCGTTTGATGGCTGCGCTCTGGCCACTGATGCTGCGCAGATACCCGTCCTGGCCCAGCAGGGAGCGTTTGAGGGCTTCGCAACGCGCGCGCAGCATCAGGTCTTGCTCGAGTTTGGCGACGATCAGTTGCACGGACTCGGGATCGAACGGCTTTGGCAGAAAGTCGAAAGCCCCCAGTTTCACTGCGCGTACGGCATTTTCGATGGTGGAATAAGCGCTAACGACGACAACCGGTGTGTCCGGCAGGATGCCTTGAATCCGGCCCAAAACCTCGAATCCATCGAAATCTGGCATCACCAGGTCAAGGAATATCAGGGTCGGCTCAAGCTCGGGGAGTTCGCGCTCCAGATCAAACTGACCGACCCGGACGGTGACCTGAAAGTCGCCGCAGGTCTGTATCACACGCCCGAGTATGCGTGCGATTTCCGGTTCGTCATCAATGATCAAAACCTTGTGCGCACCGATCGGTTCGGGAGATGGAGATATGTCTTTTGGATCAGAAGGGCACATGGAACAGGGAAGAAGCCAAGTCATAAAAACGCAATCTGCGAACCACCTTAGTCCCATCCTGCGGCCAGCGTCAAGCTTGCGAATTACTGGTCGGGCATCTTGAAAAAAACGGCACACACGAGCGCTATGGCATTTCTCCCATGACATGGCCTGGCCAATTGGCAATACGCCAGTGGCGGCGCTTGGTTAGTCCGACGTTATTTTAAATTTCTCTTTATTTTCAATTGATTACTAGTTTATTTCGTTTCTGGCACGGTGTCTGCTTTAAGTCTGTCGGGTGGACGCAACACAGGCGGCAACAGCGATCTTCCGCCCGACTCGTTTGTTTCAATTAATGGAGAGGCTATGAACATTCCAAGAAAACTCAAATTGCTGGCATTTGGCGCTTGTCTTGCCGCCGCACTTCCGGCAAGTGCCGAAGAGTACCCGAAATTCGATTACATGCCGGGCAAGGAGTTGGCAACCCCGCACGTTTCAGGAGATGCGAAATTCTCGAATACCTATCAATACTGGAAGGATGAGAAGGCGCTTGAAAACGCCAAGAATAGTGGAAAGATGTCCCATGAGATGAACTACAAGGATTTCCGCTGGGCAGTTAAAAGCTTCGACGCAGAAGGTGCGATCGACATCGGCAGAGGGTATTACAACGAGAAGAATGCCAAAGGGCAATCCTGTGCTTCCTGCCACGGCGCAGAGGGGAAAAAGCTCAAGGGAATATACGCAAATTACCCTGCCTATAACAAACGCCTGAAGCGTGTTGTGACCGTCCCCACGCAGATCAAGACCTGCGCGACCGAACGGCTCGGTTTCGACTGGAAGGAGAACACGCGCCAGAACACGCTGATTGATTTCTTCGTCGGCTCCTTGTCGGATGGCAAGGTCGTGAAGATTGATGCCACTTCTCCGGGCCCGATCAAGGCGTCCTACGAACGGGGCCGCGATTTGTATTTCAAGCGTGGTGGGCATTTCAACTTCGCCTGCGCGAGCTGTCACACCCCGCCGGCTACAGGCAAATATCTGCGCGGCCAGCGTCCGACTACTTTCTTCGGTGATGCCGCCCAGTACCCTATCTATCACTTCCCCTACTCGTTGCCGGGCGATGACTTCGAGTACGTCTTCACCCTCCAGCACCAGATCAAGTCCTGCCAGATTTTGTCGCGCATCTATCCGGGGGAGGAAGGCAGTCCCGCCATGACGGATGTCGAGGTGTTCCTCAAGGCATCGTCGAATGGCTACAAGATGAGTGTTCCGGTTAGTGAATACAACATGGATACCAGCTATCTGGATTGAAGCGCGTCTTCGGTGCTGCAACTGATTAAAAAAGGAAAACTGACATGAAATTTGGCTTCAAACAGCGTTATCTGCCATTGGTTATGCTGGCTGGCTCTCTGGCCATTGGTGTAATCACCCCCAGCTCTGCCGAGGAGGCGCCGAAGTGGGTTCCCGGCGAACAGTATCCACGCGAACTGCTCAAGAACTTCCCTTGCCACGACTACGATCTGCCATGCGGAAAAATGACCTCGCCACCGGTGGAGCGTGTCGAGTTCAAGGGCCCGCTCAATGGGGATGCAGAGCGTGGCGAGAAAATCGCAACCAACCTGCGTTGGGGTAACTGCATTGCCTGCCACACGCTGCCCAAGCAAGAAGGTGGAACCATCGGTCCCAGCCTGAAGGGGTATGCATATCGGGAAATGTCGTTGGACTACACCTATCAGCGTCTCTGGGATGTCCGCTACTACAACCCGAATGCCTTCATGCCCGTTTATGGCCCCAATAAGGTGCTGACGGACCAGGATATCCAGGATGTCATGGCATACCTGTACACCAAATAACACGCGTTTCCCTGACAACGAACACTATCCCGCGCCATTGCGTGGAAAGGAAATTACAAATGACTGATTCATCGAAAAATCTTACCAAATACACCTTGTCGGTGTTGTGCCTTACGGGTATGTCCTTGTTCCATCAAGCAGCCTTGGCTGAGGCAGAAGCAGAAGCGAAGGTCGATGCCTATAAGGCCTGGCCTATGCTGTACGGACGCGAGTCAACGCCTTCGGAAGACATTACCATGACCATGGGCGTCGAGATGCAGCCCACTTTTACGCTGACTGATAGTCTCACCGCGGCAAACGACAAGAACGAGTTTTCATTCCAGCGCCTGCGCTGGTATATGAAAGGCAGCATTACCAAAGATGTGGATTACCTGGTTGTGACGGAATGGGCGCGCAATGGCATTACGTCTGGTGGTAATGGCAGTGCACGCGTTTTTCGTGCCAGTGCGACCTTCCGTGATGTCCTCGACGTGACTAACATCCAGGTGGGGTCAATGATTGTTCCATTTGGTCATGCCTTTTACGTACCGGCTGGAATTTCTCCATGGGTCAATTACACCCGGATGACTTCGCAGCTTTATGGTTGCGGCTCGATTGGCTGTACGGCGGATGGCGGCGAAATCGTAACCAACATTTTCAAGACCGGCATCATGGCTTTCAATCAGATTGGCTTGGGTAGCGATAGCAGCCTGACCTATACCGCAGGCGTGTTCAACAGCACGGGCATCAAGCAGCAAGACGAAGGCGATAATAAGGATTTCAACGGTACCCTGGAGTTTCATAAAGGATCGATCTGGGCCCATTACGGCTTGCGACTCGGTAGCTCACAGATTGCCGGGGGGCCTGAGCTCGACCGTGAACGGCATGCCTTGGTGCTGCGGTATAACGACTTCGCCAAGGACAAATGGTGGGCCTGGGGTGAAGTCATGACAGGCAAGGATGAAAGTGCAGTTGTGGGTGCTGCGGATCTGAAGGCCCGGGGCTATGAACTTTCGGTTGGCTATAAGCTGAACCCAAAATGGGAAGCCGTGGCGCGCTATTCCGAGTACGACCCCAATACTTCCTTGGCTAACAGCACGTTCCAGGAAACGTCACTGGGCTTTACTCAGCGCCTTGACCGCGGTATGCGTCTCCAATATCAGGCAGACCGTATCCGAAACGACAGTAATACTATTGAAGACAATGTTTTCACTGTCCGCCTCACGGTGCCCTTCGCCAAGAAAATCATGTAACACCGTATCAATAGAGTCCTCCGTAACGCATTGGTGAATTGATGTTGCTGATGCGTTATTCCTCCTGCCGCCCTACGGGGCGGTTTTTTTTGTTTCCGCAGGCGGCACCGGTACTGGGGGGCACTCAAGCTTTTGGTATAGGGAACACATGATGAGCGCAGGGCGGTTCAATCGTGTGGGTGGCGCATTGTTCTGCTATCGCTACACGAAAACCATGGCGTCTGCCTATGTTCCATTTCTCCAGATGTGAATCCAATAGGACTGGCATTACGCCATAGTTGGGTTGATAGGATTCGGGGGGCGGGTAAATATATTGTTTGTTATCAGTTTGTTATCGTGGTTTTATTGTTTGGCATGGTGCTTGCTAGATAAATGTAGGCTGGAGAAATTGTGGACTTCTTGATTTTCCATGCAAAAAACAGGTTATTTCAATAGCCTGAATACAGAAAACGGATACTTCCGGAATATTGATGATTTTGCTACTTAAATGGAGACAGGCAAATGAATGCACTTCGTAGAAACGTACTGAAAGGCGTCACAGGCGCTGGCACCGTGGCCCTCGCCGTGGCCGCCGGCCTTTTGAAGCCCACCCAGGCGATGGCTGCCAGGAACAAGGCTGCCTTTGAGGCCAAGAATGTCGGCGATGCGATGACAGGTCTCGGTCTTGCCGGTCCGATCGACAGCAAGGAAATTGTCATCAGGATGCCGGACATTGCCGAGAATGGCTCGGTTGTACCGGTGGAAGTCATCAGCAGTATCGCCGGCACGAGCAGCATCGCCATTTTCGCAGAAAAGAATGGCACCCCTCTGGTTGGCACCTTCAACTTCTCGGGTGGTGCTCTGGGCCATATTGTCGTCCGCATCAAGGTGGCTCAGTCTTCCTTTATCCGTGCGGTTGTCACAGCAGATGGCAAGTCCTATACCGCAGCCAAGGAAGTTAAGGTCACCATCGGCGGTTGCGGCGGCTAATTCCCGGCCTGACCAGACACTATTATTCGTTGAATTGAATTCTTTTTAGAAAGGAAAGCCAAATGGCTCAACCCATGCGTATCCGCGCCACCATGGCAGGCGACGTCGCCGACGTCAAAGTGCTGATGAACCACCCGATGGAAACTGGCTTGCGCAAAGACGTGAAAACCGGCCAACTTGTGCCTGCCCACTTCATTCAGGATGTGACGGCCACCATCAATGGTGTTGCGGTGCTGAACGCCGACTTCGGTACGGGCATCTCCAAGAACCCTTACCTGGGATTCAAGGTCAAGGGCCCCAAGAAAGGCGACAAGATCATCGTCGACTGGGTCGACAACAAAGGCGACAAGAACTCCGCTGAAGTCACCATCGGCTAATGCTGTTATTCCAATTGACTGTGGCGCCAACTGAGCTTCGTTGATGTCACAGTCAGATTGCACTGTTGTAGCCTGCTCTGCTCCGGGCCGCTGTTGCGGCAAGAAAAAGGCGGAGTGCAAGCAGTGTGATTGCATTGCTTCTCATATTGAATCTTGCAGATTTATGGCTAATTTTCTTGAAAAGCCACAGATCCCAAACCTGTTTCCCTAAAGGCGGTTTTAATAGCCTGGTCGGATGCCATTGTCTTGTCTGGCGTGTCTTCAGCAATTTCTACCATGCAATGGCCCATATCCACGCAGTGCATCGCCGATTGTTGAGGGCACTGTGTTGCTGCTGTTCGGCCTGCAGGCTATGCTGCTGTCATTGCTACAGGGCACGCGGTATTTCTTGCTGTCACCGCGGTGTACGTCGTTTCATGACCATATGGCCAGGATACGGACGAGGTTCAGGCTCAGGCCTTCGCCACCTGGTAATCGGAAAGCCGAGCCTAATTCCTGGACACCGCTACAGGCAAGCGCTTTCCTGAGCCGGCCGCATCCATATGTTGCCGCCTGGAGCGCATTCATAAATTCAGTAGCGACGCTTTTCCTCACCCTGCTGGGCAATCACCTGCGGCGATGATTTTATCGAGTGCTACCTGTCTGACTTTCTTGTATCCGGGGAAATCTGACAGCAGATGCCGGACGGAGTGGTCGCGCTGAATTTGATGACGCATGCGCTGGTTTGCGGGTCTGGCGATGCAAAAAGAAGTTGGATAACCAGGTCCGGAGGACCCAATCCGCTCAACGATCCAGTTCCTGATCCGCCAGGGAAACGGGATCTTCTATGGGTTCCAGATGCGTGGTGATGTGCGCGTTTGTGATCGCCTGCCGGATATCCGCTTCAATGTGCTCCAGCCAGTCATGTCCCTGCTGAACCGTCCAGGCACCCGGGACCAGAACATGTAGTGTGATGAAGGCACGGGTACCCGCCTGGCGTGTGCGCAGGGCGTGAAAGTGCAAGCCCAGTTGGCGGTACTCGTCCAGAATGACTTCAATCGCCTGCAACTCGTCATCCGGTATCGACGCATCCATCAGACCGGCGGCAGATCGCTGCAGCAGTTGCCAGCCTGTCCATACAATATTCAAGGCCACCAGCAGGGCGATCACGGGGTCGAGCCAAAGCCAGCCGGTCAGCCATACGAGTCCGACGCCTGTAATGACGCCTGCAGAAGTCCAGACGTCGGTGAGCAGATGGTGGGCGTCGGCTTCAAGCGTGATGGATTTATGCTTGCGGCCGACATTCATGAGTATTCGCGAGGTGGCGAGATTGATCACCGAGGCAATGGCCGACACTATCAGTCCGATGCCGACTGCTTCGAGAGGTTGCGGGCTGAGGAAGCGCTCGATGGCTGCGTAACCGATACCGGCTGCAGCGACCAGAATGAGGAAGCCTTCAAAAGCGCTGGAAAAATATTCTGCCTTGCCATGTCCGTGCGCGTGATTATCGTCGGCTGGCGTGGCGGCCAATGACAGCATGGCCAGCGCCATCATCGCACCTGCCAGATTGACAAAGGACTCGAGCGCGTCGGAAAGCATGCCGACCGAACCGGTGACCCACCAGGCCCAGCCCTTGAGTACGATGGTGGCGAGGGCTGCCGCGATGGAAAGCCAGGCGTAGCGTTTGAGTGAGGCAGGCAGCATGGTGTTTTATAGGTGACCAGGCTCGAAGGAGGGGAGTCTGGCCATGAGCAAAGTGGCCTGATTTTATCCCAGGAGCGGGCCGGATCTGCAGTCGCGTAAGATCGGTTTGATCATTTCTTGCAGACATCCCGTGGCTGAAACAATAAAATACCGGCATGAAAATGCTACCTGTCCTGCTGTTGTGCCTACCCATTGTTGCTCATGCGGAGTGGGGTGAGTTCGAACATGAATTTGACCAGAACAAACCATGGGTTGAGGTTGCAGCACAATTACCCCCTTATCCCAAGGCTGAAAATTTGATTGAGTTCAACGTGTCGGCGGCAACCCGCAACCGGCATTTCATCGACAAGGAATCGATCAGCGTCGGTGCGGATAACGTGGTTCGCTACACTGTGGTGATCGAGGCTGCGGGGGGCGCGAGGAACGTGTCATTCGAGGGCTTGCGTTGCGAATCGGGCGAGCGCCGTCTGTACGCTTATGGTCATGCAGACGGGACGTGGTCGAGGGCGCGCGAAGCCGGTTGGGAAAACATCAAGCTCCGTTCACTGCTGTCTTACAGGAAAACGCTGTTCGAGGAGCTTTTTTGCCCTGACGGCATTCGTGTCAGGAACAGCAAGGAGGCCGTGCAGAATCTGCAGCGGGCCGCACGATGAGCGGGTCTGTCGTCAAACATGCGCATCGCATCGTCGTCAAGGTCGGTTCCAGCCTGGTCACGGCGGGTGGGCGTGGTCTTGATCACGTGGCGTTATCGCGCTGGGCCGAGCAGATTGCCGCACTGGCCGGGCAGGGCAAGGAAGTGGTGCTGGTATCCAGTGGCGCCATAGCCGAGGGCATTTCGCGACTGGGCTGGAAAAAGCGGCCCAAATCGGTAAGAGAATTGCAGGCTGCGGCCGCTGTTGGGCAGATGGGTATGGTGCAGGCGTACGAATCGATCTTTCGGGCGCACGGACTGAACGCCGCTCAGGTGCTGTTGACTCACGAAGACCTGACAGACCGTACGCGCTATCTGAATGCGCGCTCATCCCTGCGCACGCTGCTGGAACTGCGTGTGGTGCCGATCATCAATGAAAACGATGCGATCGCAACCGATGAAATCCGGCTTGGCGATAACGACACGCTGGGCGCGCTGGTGACCAATCTGGTTGAGGCCAACTGCCTGATCATCCTGACCGACCAGCCCGGCCTGTATACCGCGGATCCGCGCAAGGATCCTGAAGCCACCCTGGTGATGAACGCGCATGCCGGCGACCCCGAGTTGGAGCACATGGCGGGCGGGGCGGGCAGCAGCGTGGGTACGGGCGGCATGCTGACCAAGATTCAGGCGGCCAAACGTGCGGCCCGCAGCGGCGCGCATACCGTGATCTGTAGTGGGCGCGAAGACAATGTGTTGCTGCGGCTGGCAGCGGGTGAGGCGATCGGAACCCAGTTGATTTCGCGCCAGGAGACCCTGGCTGCGCGTCGTCAGTGGATGGCCGATCACTTGCAGCTTCGAGGTGGCGTGGTGCTCGATAACGGTGCGGTACGCGCCTTGCAGGAAGACGGGAAGAGCCTGCTGTCAGTTGGGGTGAAAGGCGTTGTGGGCGAATTTCAGCGTGGTGAAGTGGTCGCGATTGTCGATTCGGAAGGCAATGAGATTGCGCGTGGGCTGACCAATTACAGCGCCAGTGAAACACGCAGGATTGCAGGAAAGCCCAGCACGCAAATCGAGGCCGAGCTTGGTTATGTCGATGAGGCGGAGCTGATCCATCGCGACAATCTGGTGATGGTGGTGTGACCACTACGCTGGACCTGATGCGCCATGGGGAACCGGTCGGCGGGCGTAAATACCGCGGCCAGATCGATGACCCCTTGTCTGAAAAGGGCTGGGCCCAGATGCAAAGCGCGGTGGGAGACACTGTGCCGTGGACCCGTATCGTGTCTTCGCCCCTGACCCGCTGCCGTGCCTTTGCCGAAATGCTGGCCGATCGTCATGGCCTGCCGTTGTCACTGGACGAACGCTTGATGGAAGTCGGGTTTGGCGTGTGGGAGGGCAAATCGGCTGCCGAGATCGAGACGGATGCGCCTGGCACCCTGGCACGTTTCAAGGCCGATCCAGTCAACGCCCGCCCGGCGGGTGCTGAGCCACTGGCGGGATTTCATGCGCGGGTGGCTGCCGGTCTTGATAAGCTGGTGGCGCAACATGACGGGCAACATGTATTGCTGGTGGGTCATGCCGGTGTAATCCGCATGGCGTTTGCCTGGGCGCTGCACATTCCGCTGGAACACGCCTATCACATTGAAGTGGCGACGGCCTCGCTGACACGCCTGCGTTTCGATGACGGGCACGCGAGTCTGGTCTTTCATGGCGGCAGTCTGGCTGGACGGTGAGCCGCTGGTTTTCTCTGTTTCTTGGCCTGTTGCTAGCCCTGTCCGCACAGGCAGACGTCATCCGTGTACTCGATGATGACGGGCAGACGCTCGAATTCAGGCATCCGCCGCAGCGCATCATTTCACTGACGCCGCATCTCACCGAATTGTTGTTTGCCGTGGGCGCAGGGGCACAGGTGGTGGGGGCGGACAGCGCCAGCGATTATCCGGCGGTAGTGCAATCGCTGCCGAGCGTGGGCGACTACAGCCGCATCAACTTCGAACGCATCCTGGCCCTGAAACCGGATCTGGTGCTGGTCTGGATGGGCGGTAACCGCGCAGCGGATATTCATGGTCTGAAAAAACTGGGCTTGCCCGTTCTGCATACGCAGGCGACGCAACTCAAGGATGTCGCGCGGCTGTTGCGCCTGATCGGGAACGTCAGTGGGCATGCAGGGCAGGGTGAGGGGGCTGCGCGGAATTTCACGACTAGACTGGCGGCATTGCGGGTCAAATTGCCGTCGGGTCCGCCGGTCAAGGTGTTTTATCAGGTGTGGGATCGCCCGTTGATCACAGTGGGTGGCATGCACTGGATCAGCGATGCACTGACGCTATGCGGTGCGCATAATGTGTTTGCCGACCTGCGTGCACTTTCTCCGACGGTATCACTCGAAGCCGTTTTGCAGCGATCACCCGAGCTGATTGTAAGTGGCACCGATGCGCCGGATATGCGGCGTCAGTGGCAGCGTTATGCCAGTTTGCCGGCTGTTGAAAATCAGGCTTTTGTTCGGTTGGATGCGGATCGTTTACATCGACTCACGCCACGTCTGATTGAGGGGGTGGCCGAATTGTGCGCAGCGGTGGCGGCCTATGCCCGGTGACGCGGGTCGGGTTTGCGGTTGGGACAGTTTTCCTTGATGCAGTCGGCGTAAATCTGCAGCGAGTGATCGTGGATGGCAAAGCCGCGTTCCTTGGCGATACGGTGCTGGCGTTTTTCGATTTCGCTGTCGACAAATTCCTCAACCTTGCCACACTGGATGCAGACCAGATGGTCGTGGTGGTCGCCCTGGTTGAGTTCGAACACCGCCTTGTCGCTGTCAAAATGGTGGCGCATCAGCAAACCGGCCTGTTCAAACTGGGTGAGCACACGGTAAACCGTAGCCAGGCCAATTTCCTGTCCCTCATCGGATAACAGCCGGTAGATTTCCTCGGCCGTCATGTGGCGCTTGTTGTTTTGCTCGAACAAATCGAGGATTTTTAGGCGTGGCAGCGTTGCCTTGAGACCGATGCTCTTGAGATTGGATGGATTGCTCAATGGGGTCTCCAGAATGGGAACACGAATACGTTATGATACGTTTTTTTCCAACCGCCCCAACCTTTCCGGTTTCCTGGCTATGCGTCATTTCCTGATTTCCACCCTGCTTTTGAGCTTGGTCGCTGGATGTTCCAGCGTCAACATCGGACCCCATCGTATTGATGTGCAGCAGGGCAATGCACTTGATCAGGAGAATGTGTCCCGGTTGAAGCCTGGCCTGAACCGATCGCAAGTTCGATTCCTGCTGGGAACCCCGCTGGTGGTCGATCCGTTCCGCACGGACCGTTGGGACTATGTGTACGTCAATTACAAGGCGGGGAAACTTGCTGAGCAAAAGCGCATCACGCTATTTTTCGATGGCGATACGCTGGCACGTATTGAGGGCGATGTGCCAGTTGCCGAGCTGGTCGAGCAAGTGCCAGTCCCTACGCCGGCACCGGTTCCTGTACCTGTCATAGAACCCAAGCCCAAAGTCGAAATATCGACCTTGCCGCCGGTTGCCGAAACCCGCCCCGCGCCGGTACCGCTTGTGTCTCAAGCAGCACCGGTTGCCAAACTGCCCGCAGCACCTCAACCTCAGCCAGTAGCGGCACCTGTCATGCCAGAAAAGGTCGCGCCGGTAGTGGCGGCAGCGGCCAGCAAGACGCCACCCGCGCCCCAGGCCCGACCGGAACAAGTATCAACGGTAGTTCCTGCGGCAACCACTACGGTTGTTCCGCCACTGCCCAGCCCGAAAAATGTACCGGCGTATGTTGATCCTCGCCCACCGGCTGAATTGAGTCTGCAGCCAGAAACCGATGTGGAGCAAATCAAGCCGGATGTGATTCCTGTTTTTCCGGAACCGCATCCGGCAGCCGCTGCGAGCGATGACCCGGTAATAGTGTCGCTCAATGCTTGGGCAGATGCCTGGGCACGACGTGATGAAGTTGCCTATCTGGCGGCATACGATGCCAGCTTTGTTCCGCAGGGAGGTGGAAGCCGGAGTGAATGGGAGCAGCGCCGACGCCTGCTGCTTGGCATCGCCAAAAATATCGACCTCAAGATTGAATCGCCTTCTGTCGATCGGGAAACCGACGGCACCGCCACGGCGACTTTCAACCAGTATTACCGATCGGACAGCTACCGTGATTCGGTCGTCAAGCAGTTGCGCCTGGTTGAGCGTGACGGCCGCTGGCTGATCACCGAGGAGAAAGTGTTGTCGATCCTGCGTGCCACCAAACCATGATCGTGCAGACTGCAATTGCCGGTGTGTCTGGTCGCATGGGGCGTGCGTTGCTGGAAGCTGTGGCAGCGGACGCGAATTGCAGTCTGCATGCTGCGATTGATCGTCCGGGCAGCCCCTTGGTCGGGCAGGATGCCGGTGCCGCCTGGGGTGCGGCGAGCGGGATACATGTCACAGACCAACCGCTTGCCGCCTTGAATGGCGCCCATGCCCTGATTGATTTCACCCGCCCTGATGCCACGTTTGGCTATTTGGAGGCCTGCGCTGCGGCGGGTGTGCCGCTTGTGATCGGTACGACGGGATTTGATGACGCGGGAAAGGCCCGCATTGCAAAAGCCGCACAACAAATTGCCATCGTTTTTGCGCCCAATATGAGTGTGGGGGTGAATCTGTTGATGAAGTTGGCCGAGATTGCTGCCCAGGTGCTGCAGGAGGGCTACGATATTGAAATCATCGAGGCTCATCATCGCCACAAGATTGATGCGCCATCAGGTACGGCGCTGGGTCTGGGGCAGGCCGTTGCGCAGGCCATCCATCGTGATCTTTCAAGCTGCGCTGTGTACGGGCGCGAGGGTGTCACGGGTGAACGTGACCCCGGCACAATCGGCTTTGCCACGGTGCGCGGCGGGGACATTGTCGGGGATCACACCTTGTTGTTTGCCGGCATCGGTGAACGGGTTGAACTCACCCACAAAGCCAGTAGCCGGGCCACGTTCGCACAGGGTGCGTTGCGTGCCGCCAAATGGTTGCAAGGCCGTGCGCCTGGTCTGTATGACATGCGTGACGTGTTGAATTTGAGTTAATTGTTTTGAACAGGAAAATACCATGAACGCCGTAAAGGTATACAGCACCGGCACCTGCCCCATTTGCGTCAAGGTCAAAGCCTTTCTCGATAAGCGTGGAATTGGCTATGACGAAGTTCGCATTGATCTCGACCGGGAAGCGATGAAAGAATTCGCCGTGGTGACCAACGGCGCGCGCACCGTGCCGCAAATTATCATTGAGGGTACCTGTGTCGGCGGCTTTACCGAGTTGACCGAACTCGACATGGACGGCGGCCTGGATCATCTTCATCCCTGATTTTGAGGTGATTTCCCCGCTTAAGCATTGAAGCGGGCCCCCGGATCGGCTACAATTGTGGTATTCAAGTTCAGGCGGGTACGCGCAAGCGGCCCGCCTGAATTTTGTCACCTGCTTTCCGGAGTATTCCTTGTCACGTGCCCAGCCCGCCATCCTTGTTTTAGCTGACGGTTCGGTTTTTCGCGGCCTGTCCATCGGCGCCGACGGCATCACAACCGGCGAGGTGGTGTTCAACACCGCGCTCACCGGCTATCAGGAAATCCTGACTGATCCTTCCTATTCACGTCAGATTGTTACGCTGACCTATCCGCATATTGGCAATACCGGCATCAACGTCGAAGATATTGAGGCCGATCGCGTTCATGCGGCAGGCTTGGTCGTTCGTGATGTGCCCCGTTTGCATTCCAATTTCCGGGCGGGCTCATCGTTGTCCGATTACCTCAAAAGCCAGAATATTGTGGCGATAGCCGATATCGATACACGGCGGCTGACGCGGATTCTTCGTGAGAAGGGTGCGCAGAGCGGTTGCATCATGGCCGGTGCGCTGGACGAGGCTAAGGCGCTCGAAGCCGCACGTGCCTTTCCGGGTTTGGCGGGCATGGATCTGGCCAAGGTGGTCACGGTGCCAAAGGCTTACGAATGGACTGAGACCGAATGGAAGCTCGGGCGTGGTTATGGCCAGCAGAGCGAGCCGCGTTTCCACGTTGTGGCTTTTGATTATGGCGTCAAGCGCAACATCCTGCGCATGCTGGCGGAGCGTGGTTGCCGGTTGACCGTGTTACCGGCCACTGCCACCTCGGCCGATGCACTGGCACTCAAGCCCGATGGGGTTTTTCTGTCCAATGGCCCGGGTGATCCGGAGCCATGCGATTACGCCATTCAGGCGATCTCGGAAGTGGTGGCGGCAGGCGTGCCGACCTTCGGCATCTGTCTGGGTCATCAACTGCTGGCACTTGCCTCGGGCGCCAGGACCATCAAGATGAAATTCGGCCACCACGGCGCCAATCATCCGGTCAAGGATCTCGACAGCGGGCGAGTTGCGATCACCAGCCAGAATCATGGCTTTGCGGTGGATGCGGCGACCCTGTCTGCGACCCTGCGCAGTACCCATGTCTCGCTGTTCGACGGATCGTTGCAGGGAATTGCACGCACCGATGTCCCCGCATTCAGCTTTCAGGGGCACCCTGAAGCCAGCCCCGGCCCGCATGACGTGAGCTATTTGTTCGACCGATTTATTCAGCTGATGGCCGATCACGCCGGAGCACACTGATCATGCCCAAGCGCACAGACCTAAAAAGTATTCTCATCATTGGCGCCGGCCCCATCGTGATCGGGCAGGCCTGCGAGTTCGACTATTCCGGTGCACAGGCGTGCAAGGCGCTGCGCGAGGAGGGCTACAAGGTCATCCTCGTCAACAGCAATCCGGCGACGATCATGACTGATCCGGACATGGCCGATGTCACCTACATCGAGCCGATTTCCTGGCAGGTGGTCGAGAAAATCATCGAGAAGGAGCGCCCCGACGCGCTGCTTCCAACCATGGGCGGACAAACTGCGCTGAACTGCGCGCTCGATCTGGCCAAGCATGGCGTACTGGAGAAATTCGGCGTCGAGATGATCGGTGCGTCGAAGGACGCTATCGACAAGGCTGAAGACCGCGAAAAATTCAAGGTGGCCATGACCAAGATCGGTCTTGCTTCAGCGCGCTCGTCGATTGCCCATAGTATGGAGGAGGCCCTGCAGGTGCAGGCAGCATTGGGCTTCCCATCGATTATCCGGCCGTCGTTCACCATGGGCGGCTCGGGGGGTGGTATTGCGTATAACCGCGATGAATTCATTGCGATTTGCGAGCGTGGGCTGGAAGCCTCGCCGACACACGAATTGCTGATCGAGGAATCGTTGCTCGGCTGGAAAGAGTACGAGATGGAGGTGGTGCGCGACCGCAAGGACAATTGCATCATCATCTGCTCGATTGAGAACTTCGACCCGATGGGCGTGCATACCGGCGACTCCATCACGGTCGCGCCCGCGCAGACCTTGACCGACAAGGAATACCAGATCATGCGCAACGCCTCGCTGGCGGTGCTGCGTGAGATTGGCGTGGAAACGGGCGGCTCAAACGTCCAGTTCTCGATCAACCCGGATGATGGACGCATGGTGGTGATCGAGATGAATCCGCGCGTGTCGCGTTCATCTGCGCTGGCATCCAAGGCGACCGGCTTTCCTATTGCCAAGGTGGCAGCCAAACTGGCGGTCGGCTACACGCTCGACGAGTTGCAGAATGACATCACCGGCGGCGCAACCCCCGCCTCGTTCGAGCCGTCGATCGATTATGTTGTAACCAAAATTCCGCGCTTTGCCTTCGAGAAATTTCCGCAAGCAGATGATCGTCTGACCACGCAGATGAAGTCGGTAGGCGAGGTGATGGCGATGGGCCGTACCTTCCAGGAGTCACTGCAAAAAGCCTTGCGCGGGCTGGAAGTCGGTGCAGATGGATTCGATCCCAAGACGACTGATCGCGAAGAAATCGAAGCTGAATTGATGTCACCAGGCCCCGAGCGCATCTGGTATGTGGGGGATGCCTTCCGCATTGGCATGAGCCTGGCTGAGGTTCATGCCGTTTCAAAAATTGATCCGTGGTTTCTTGATCAGATCCAGGGTTTGATTGAATTGGAAGTTTCGTTGAACGAGCGTTCGCTGGCCGATATTGGCCATGACGAGCTGCGTCAACTCAAGCGTGCTGGTTTTGCTGACCGAAGGCTGGCCAAGCTGCTCGGCACCGATCAGCATGCGGTACGCGCGCGTCGCCAGGAACTGAATATTCACCCTGTCTACAAACGCGTGGATACCTGTGCGGCCGAGTTTTCGACGCAAACGGCATACATGTACTCGACCTATGAGGAAGAGTGCGAATCCCGGCCCAGCAATGCGAAAAAAGTGATGGTGCTGGGTGGCGGGCCCAACCGGATTGGCCAGGGCATCGAATTCGATTATTGCTGCGTTCATGCTGCACTGGCACTGCGGGAAAACGGCTTCGAGACCATCATGGTCAATTGCAATCCCGAGACCGTTTCCACCGATTACGATACATCCGACCGGCTGTATTTCGAGCCGTTGACACTGGAAGACGTGCTGGAAATCGTGCGCATCGAAAAGCCTTTCGGCGTGATCGTGCAATACGGCGGGCAAACGCCGCTGAAGCTGGCGCGCGACCTGGAGCGAAATGGCGTGCCCATCATCGGCACCAGCCCGGACATGATCGACGCGGCCGAAGACCGTGAGCGGTTCCAGCAGATGTTGCATGATCTCGGACTGAAACAGCCGCCCAACCGCACCGCGCGCAATCCGGAGAGCGCCATCCGCATGGCCGAGGAAATCGGCTACCCGCTGGTGGTGCGCCCAAGCTATGTGCTGGGCGGCCGCGCGATGGAAATCGTGCGCGAGGAAGCCGACTTGCGCCGCTACATGACCGAGGCGGTCAAGGTGTCGAACAAGTCGCCGGTACTGCTCGACCGCTTCCTTAACGACGCCATCGAGGTCGATATCGATGCGCTGTCCGACGGCGAGCAGGTGGTGATCGGCGGCATCATGCAGCACATCGAGCAGGCTGGCGTGCATTCAGGCGATTCGGCGTGTTCGTTGCCGTCCTACAGCCTGTCGCAGGAGGTGCTGGACGAGATGCGCCGGCAGACGGTAGCGATGGCAAAGGCGCTCAAAGTGGTCGGTCTGATGAATGTGCAGTTTGCGATCCAGGGCGATACCGTATACGTGCTGGAAGTGAACCCACGCGCGTCCCGTACCGTGCCCTTCGTGTCCAAGGCCATCGGTGCGCCGCTGGCGAAGATTGCAGCGCGTGCCATGGCCGGCATTTCGCTCAAGTCCCAGGGCTTTGAAAAAGAAATCATTCCACCGTATTTCTCGGTGAAGGAAGCTGTATTTCCGTTCCGCAAGTTCCCCGGTGTCGACACGATTCTGGGCCCGGAAATGAAATCGACCGGCGAAGTAATGGGCGTGGGCAATAATTTTGGCGAGGCTTTTCTCAAGTCGCAGTTGGCATCAAGTTCGGAACTGCCGAAACCAGGCGGCCGCGCCTTCGTCAGCGTGCGTTCCAGCGACCGCGAGGCCGTAATTGAACTGGCGCAGGCGCTGCGAAACCTGGGCTTTAACCTGGTTGCCACGCGTGGCACGGCACTGGCAATCGAGTCGGCAGGGATTCCGGTTGCCGTCGTCAACAAGGTCAAGGAAGGCCGCCCCCATATTGTCGACATGATCAAGAACGGTGATATCGACTTTATCGTCAACGTGGTCGAGGACAAAAAAGCGGTGAAAGACTCCTACGCAATCCGTGCTGAAGCATTGTCGCGTCGGGTGGTGTACTTCACTACGCTGGCCGGTGCAGCCGCTGCCTGTATGGGCATGCAGCATGGCACTGAGCTCGAGGTGTATTCCCTGCAGTCGTTGCATCAACGTCTGCACTGATCTGAATAAGGCAAGGCTGTGAACAAATATCCTCTTACCGTAGTGGGCGCCGACATGCTGCGCGCCGAGTTGCAGAATCTGAAAAGCGTGGAGCGGCCTTCAGTGATCCTTGCGATTGCTGAAGCACGTGCGCAGGGTGACCTCTCTGAAAATGCCGAATATGATGCGGCCAAGGAAAAGCAGGGCTTTGTTGAGGGGCGGATTGCAGACCTGGAAGGCAAGCTGTCGAATGCGCAGATCATCGATCCAACAACGCTGGATGCGGAAGGCCGAATTGTTTTTGGCGCCACGGTTGAACTTGAGGATGTCAACTCAGGCGAATTTGTGACGTATCAAATTGTTGGTGACGATGAGGCTAACATCAAAAAGGGAAAAGTTTCCGTATCGTCACCGATTGCCCGTGCACTGATCGGGAAGTATGCAGGTGACAGCGCGGATGTGCAGGCGCCGGGTGGCGTTCGTCAGTACGAAGTACTGGACGTGCTGTACAAATAAGCATGCGGCGCTTTTGGGACGGATTGGCTAGTGTGTCACTTGTCCTGTGGATTGGCGGCCTGTGGTCGATTGGTTACCTTGCTGCACCGGTGTTGTTTACCAGTCTGAGCGACAAGCAGTTGGCGGGCCTGCTGGCCGGCAAGTTGTTTGAATTGGTGGCGTGGATAGGAATGGCTGCAGCGACCTATCTCTTAATCTATCGCATTGCGCGGGATGGCGGTGCGACATTGAAAACCCTGTTTTTCTGGGTGGTTGCGTTGATGCTGGCCTTGACCCTGGCGGGCCACTTTGGCATTCAGCCCATTATCCAGGGTTTGAAGAATGCGGCTATGCCGCAAGCGGTGATGCAAAGCGTGTTTGCTGACCGGTTTGCGCGCTGGCATGGTATTTCGAGCATTCTGTACCTGATTCAGAGTGTGCTGGGATTGTTGCTGGTCTGGCGCTCTGGGCTGGCACGCTGAGCCAAGCCAAAGTCGTAAGCGCTTATTTTGGCAAGACAATTACAGCCTTTTCAGCCGCACGATAAATGACCAGAATCTTGCCGATTTGCTGAACGGGCGCTGCGCCGGTAGTGGTACATATTTCTTCCATCCAGGCCTTGCGTGCTTCCAGTTCATTGCTGGCTGCCTTGATCTTGATGAGTTCATGTGCGCCGAGTGCAAGCTCGATTTCCTTGAGTACGGCAGGTGTTAACCCATTGTTTCCGATCATGACCACGGGTTGGCGGTTGTGTGCCAGGCCTTTGAGATGTTGGCGCTGGGCGGTCGTGAGTGTTTTCATGCAGATTCCTTAAACTGAGCGCGGATTGTAGCCGATAGATATGGCAGAGAAGGCGAAGCGAACCAAATCGGGCAGTGCCTGGATGCATGAGCACGTGACGGATCCCTACGTCAAAAAGGCGCAGCAGGACAGTTATCGTTCCCGCGCCGCCTATAAACTGCTGGAAATCGATACGCGTGACCGTCTGCTGCGCCCCGGAATGACCGTCGTGGACCTGGGTGCCGCTCCCGGTAGTTGGTGCCAGGTTGCGGTCAACAAGTTGAAACGGCAGGGCAGGGTGCTGGCAATTGACCTGCTGCCCGTGGCGCCGATGCCCGGGGTGGAAAGCCTGGAGGGCGATTTTACCGACCCGGCGGCGCTGGCCTGGCTGCAAGAAAAGTTGCAATCCGGGCAGGTTGACCTTGTATTAAGCGATATGGCCCCCAACGTGAGCGGAGTGATGCTGCGCGATCAGGCTCGACATTATGAGTTGTGCGAACTGGCGCTCGAATTTGCTGTGAATTGGTTGAAACCTGATGGTGCTTTTCTCGTCAAAGCATTTCAGGGGGTTGGATTTGAGGATTTTCGCGCACAAATGCGCCACTCATTTGAAAAGGTCCTGATCCGCAAGCCCGATGCTTCGCGTGATCGTAGTTCCGAAGTGTTTTTGCTGGGCCGACATCCTGTTGTCGACTCCGCTGGTAGCGCGTAGCGTTGCCGAGACAAGCCTGATATAAGGCTTAAAATGAATTTGAACGTGCTGGATTCAGCACCCAAGGAGTAAGTGTGAACAATTTGTCCAAGAACATCGCGGTCTGGTTGATTATCGCTGTCGTCCTGATGACGGTCTTCAACCAGTTTGGTGCGCAGCGTACTGCGCAGACGCAGGTGCCTTATTCGCAGTTCATCGAGGAGGTACGCCAGCAGCAGATCACCAAGGTCGTGATCGAGGGTAACGTGCTGAAGGGCGAACGCAGCGATGGCCAGCGCTTTACCAGTTATGCACCGAGCGACCCGTGGATGGTGTCCGACTTGCTGAAAAATGGTGTGTCGGTCGAAGCCAAGCCGGAAGAGCAGCCTTCTTTCCTGATGAGCCTGTTCATTTCGTGGTTCCCCATGCTGCTGCTGATCGGCGTCTGGATCTTCTTCATGCGCCAGATGCAAGGCGGCGGCAAGGGTGGCGCGTTCTCGTTTGGCAAAAGCAAGGCACGTCTGCTTGACGAGAATACCAATCCGGTGACGTTTGCCGATGTGGCCGGTTGCGACGAAGCCAAGGAGGATGTCGTTGAAATGGTCGACTTCCTGAAAGATCCGACCCGATTCCAGAAACTGGGCGGACGGATTCCGCGCGGTGTGTTGCTGGTGGGTCCTCCGGGGACCGGCAAGACATTGCTGGCGCGCTCGATCGCCGGTGAGGCCAAGGTGCCATTCTTCAGCATTTCCGGCTCCGATTTCGTGGAAATGTTTGTGGGGGTGGGCGCCGCGCGTGTGCGCGACATGTTCGAACAGGCCAAGAAAAGCTCACCCTGCATCATTTTTATTGACGAGATTGATGCGGTGGGTCGCCAGCGCGGTGCTGGGCTGGGTGGCGGTAACGATGAACGTGAGCAGACCCTGAACCAGTTGCTGGTTGAAATGGATGGTTTCGAGGCCAATGCCGGCGTGATTGTGGTGGCTGCGACCAACCGCCCGGATGTCCTTGATCCTGCCTTGCTGCGCCCGGGCCGTTTTGACCGTCAGGTCGTCGTTGGCTTACCTGATATCCGTGGCCGTGAGCAGATTCTGCTGGTGCACATGCGCAAGATTCCGATGGCCCCCGATGTTCGGGCCGACATACTCGCGCGCGGCACGCCTGGTATGTCCGGTGCTGACCTGGCCAATCTGGTCAATGAGGCTGCGCTGTTTGCCGCGCGTGGCAACAAACGCTTGGTGGACATGGACGATTTCGAGCAGGCCAAGGACAAGATATTCATGGGTGCAGAACGCAAATCCATGGTGATCACGCCCGAAGACAAGAAAAAAACGGCTTATCACGAGTCTGGCCATGCTGTGATAGGCATGTCACTGGAAGGTTGTGATCCGGTACACAAGGTGACCGTGATTCCACGCGGCCGTGCATTGGGTGTGACGATGTCGTTGCCGGAGGTTGATCGTTTCAGCCTGTACAAGGACCAGATGCTGGATCAGATCAGCATGCTGTTCGGCGGACGTGTGGCTGAGGAGATTTTTGTAGGCAGCATTTCGACGGGCGCCTCCAATGACTTCGAGCGTGCCACCAGTATTGCCCGTGACATGGTGACGCGCTACGGCATGTCCGACGCGCTGGGCCCGATGGTCTACGGTGAAAACGAGGGTGAAGTGTTTCTGGGGCGCTCGGTGACGACGCACAAGAATATGAGTGAAGCCACCATGCAGAAGGTTGATGCCGAGATTCGTCGTATCCTGGATGAACAATATGCATTGGCCAAGAAAATCCTCACCGAGAAACGTGATGTGGTTGAGGCGATGACAGCCGCTTTGCTTGAGTGGGAAACCATCGATGCCGAGCAGATCGCCGACATCATGGCGGGGCGCCCCCCTCATCCGCCCAAGCCGGTAGCGGTGCCGCCGCCACCACCAAGCAGTGGGGATAAACCCAGTGCACCTGCGCCCACAGCCCATCCTGCGCAGGAAACCTGACGGGAATCGTGTATCGCCACTACAATGGAGGGGCTCAGGCCCCTCCATTTTTATGTCCGTTCTCCACGCAGGATCACATCGTCTCTCTCTGACCAGGCCGCTCATCATGGGCATCGTCAATACCACGCCGGACTCGTTCTCGGATGGAGGGCGGTTGCATGATGCGGAGGCGGCCATTCAGCACGCCCTTCAACTTCTGGAAGCAGGTGCCGATATCCTTGACGTCGGAGGGGAGTCCACTCGGCCCGGTGCGGCAGCGGTGCCGGTGAACGAGGAAATCCGGCGGGTGCTGCCCGTGATCGAGACGCTTGTCGGCCATGGATGTGTGGTGTCGATCGATACCAGGAAACCTGAAGTCATGTGCGCTGCGCTGGATGTGGGTGCAGCCATGGTGAACGATGTCATGGCTCTGCGTACGCCTGGTGCGCTGGAAGCGGTTGCGGCGTCCGATGCCGCCGTGTGCCTGATGCATATGCAGGGTGAGCCGCAGACCATGCAGCAGGCTCCCCATTACACTGATGTGGTCGATGAGGTGAAGCGGTTTTTGCGTGGCAGGGTGCAAGCGTGCATGGCAGCCGGGATCGCGCGTGAACGGTTGGTGATCGATCCTGGTTTCGGTTTTGGTAAAACGCTGGAACACAATCTGGCCTTGCTGAGGCACTTGGATCGCCTGACAGACCTGGATGTACCGGTATTGGCCGGGCTGTCGCGCAAGTCCATGCTGGGCACCTTGACTGGCCGGAGCGTCGAGGCACGGGAATTTGCCGGCGTGGCGGCGCACCTGAGTGCAGTGGCACATGGTGCGAAGCTGCTTCGGGTTCATAACGTAACCGCCATGCGTGATGCGCTGGCGATCTGGAATGCAGTGGAGGAGGCGAGGGATGGGACGTAAGTATTTTGGTACTGATGGCGTGCGGGGCAAAGTGGGCGAGTCGCCCATTACCCCAGAATTCGTGATGCATCTGGGCTACGCGGCCGGCCAGGTTTTGGTGGCTGATCGTGGCAGCCTACCGCCGAATCAGCATCCCACTGTGTTGATAGGCAAGGACACCCGTATTTCGGGCTATATGCTGGAAGCCGCGCTGGAGGCGGGCTTTACTGCTGCCGGGGTGAATGTACTGATGACCGGCCCGATGCCGACACCAGCCGTTGCCTATCTGACACGCGCCCTGCGGCTGCAGGCGGGCGTGGTGATCTCAGCCTCGCATAACCCGTTTGAAGACAATGGCATCAAGTTCTTTTCAGCCAGTGGCGAGAAGTTGCCCGACAGTGTGGAAGAAGCGATCGAAGCACAGATGGATTTCCCGATTGTGACGGTCGAAGCACGCCAGTTGGGCCGAGCCCGGCGGATCGAGGATGCCGCAGCGCGTTATATCGAATTTTGCAAAAGTACCTTTCCCAATCACCTCGACCTGCGCGGGATGCGTATCGTGGTGGATTGCGCACATGGCGCGACTTACCACATCGCTCCGCATGTGCTGCATGAACTGGGCGCCGAGGTCATTGCCGTCGGCAATGAGCCCGATGGTTTCAATATCAACGACCAGTGCGGTGCCACCTATACCAAGACGCTGTCCGATGCGGTACGCGAGCATCGTGCAGATGTGGGAATCGCGCTGGATGGCGATGGTGACCGGCTGATGATGGCGGATGCACTTGGACGAATATACGACGGCGACCAGCTGGTCTATGTGATTGCGCGCCACCGCATCCAGACCGGCTACATGAAAGGAGGGGTGGTTGGCACGCTGATGACCAACCTGGGTACCGAACATGCGCTGGGTCGCATTCAAATCCCGTTCGAGCGGGCCAAGGTAGGCGACCGCTATGTCCTGGAACGCTTGCATGCCAATGGCTGGACATTGGGTGGTGAAACGTCAGGCCATATCCTCTGCCTGGACAAACACACCACAGGGGACGGTATTGTTTCGGCGTTGCAGGTATTGCGTGCCCTGCGTGAATCCGGCGAGACACTGGATAGCTTTACAGCGGACCTGGAGACTTACCCGCAGGTCATGATCAACGTGCCGGTGGCAAAAGGCTTCATGCTGGATGCATCGGGGGCAGTGAATACGTCGGTCAAACAGGCCGAAACCGCGCTGAATGGCAGTGGCCGGATTGTTTTGCGTGCATCCGGCACTGAGCCGCTGATTCGCGTGATGGTCGAAGGGCGCGACGCCGATCTGGTCAGACATACGGCTGAAACAATAGCAGCTACCGTGAGAGCGGCCGCCACGATCGGGTGATTTCCCGACCTGAAATATCACTGTAATATTCGCCCGTTAGTATGGCGACGTCGCCCATGCGGCAACGTTCACTACTACCGGAGATATTACATGCGTATTTTCAATACATTGGCACAAGGGACTCTGGCTACGGCCATGGGTATGGTTTTTTCGATTAATGTGCTGGCCGCTGACATTACGGGTGCAGGCGCAACCTTCCCCTATGCCGTTTATACCAAGTGGGCTGAGTCCTATCAGACGGCCACAGGCAATAAAGTCAATTATCAGGGCATTGGATCTTCAGGCGGCATTAAGCAGATCAAGGCCAAGACCGTTGATTTTGGCGGCACCGATGCTCCACTCGAAGAAGCGGAACTGAATGCTGCGAAGCTGGTACAGATTCCAACCGTGATGGGCGGCGTTACCATCGTGATCAACGTTCCGGGTATTGAATCCGGGAAGCTGAAACTGGACGGTCCAACCGCCGCCGACATGTTCCGTGGCGCGATCACCAAGTGGAACGACCCGGCCATCGCCAGGCTGAACCCGGGGGTTTCGTTGCCAAACCTGGCGGTTACTGTGGCGAATCGTTCGGACGGTTCCGGCACCACCCACGTTTTCACCGGCTATCTTGCCAAGCAGTCGATGGCCTTCATGCGTGAAGTGGGCGAGGGTAAAACGGTAAACTGGCCGAGCAACTCGGTTGGCGGCAAGGGGAATCCAGGGGTGGCGGCCAATGTGCAGAAGATCAAGGGCACGATTGGTTATGTGGATATTGCCGACGCGATGAAAAACCGGATGAATTTTGTGGCACTCAAAAATCGTGCTGGCAACTACATTGTCCCGAATCAGGATGCCGTGGCTGATGCGGCGTCTGGTGCCAACTTCAGGGTGCGTGGCATGGCGCCCGACCTGCTGGATCAGGCGCACAAGAATGCCTGGCCCATCACTTCGGCAACCTACATGCTGGCATACGAGAAGGGCACTGATGCCGCCAAACAAAAAGACGTGGTGGATTTCTTTACGTGGTCGTTGAACAATGGCCAGAAAATGGCTGAAGACCTGGGTTTTGTTGCATTGCCCGCTAATGTCGTGAAGATGGTTGAAGCCGAGATGAAGAACATCAAGTAAGGTTTGATGATCTGACTTGATATTTGCCAGGACAGTAGCTGTTCCTGGCACTCTACCCAAGCAGCTGTCTTGTAACGGCTGCTTGGGTAGATAACAACGAATCGATAGGCACCCAAACGTGAGTGAGACCAGTGCATTTACCGGAATAGACGAGCATGCTAGGCAGGTCCGTAAATTCTGGTTACAGGACAAGCTTTTCCATCATTCCACCCAACTTTTTGCGGTTGTCGTTCTGGCAGCGCTGCTGGGTATTCTCGTGTCGCTCACGATTGAGGCGTGGCCAAGCCTGAAGAGATTTGGCCCGTCTTTTTTGTGGACCAATATCTGGAGTGTGCCGGACGACGAATATGGTGCGCTGGCTGCCATTTATGGCACGGTGGTGACATCCGTACTGGCATTGTTACTTGCGGTGCCGATCAGTTTCGGGATTGCACTGTTCCTGACCGAAACCTGTCCCGTATGGCTGCGACGACCGTTGGGTACCGCAATCGAATTACTGGCAGGCATTCCATCCATCGTCTACGGCATCTGGGGCTTGTTTGTATTTGCACCACTGTTTGCCGAGTATGTGCAACCGCCGCTTAAGTCGTTATTGGGCGATGTTCCGGTTATAGGTGGCTGGTTCTCCGGGCCCCCAATCGGGGTCGGCATCCTGACGGCCAGCATCGTGTTGTCCATGATGGTGATCCCGTTTATCGCTTCGGTCATGCGCGACGTATTCGAAACGGTGCCGCATGTCCTCAAGGAGTCGGCATACGGCGTCGGGTGCACTACCTGGGAGGTAATGCGCAACATCGTGCTGCCCTACACCCGTGTGGGCGTAATCGGCGGCATCATGCTGGGATTGGGGCGCGCACTGGGCGAGACCATGGCGGTCACCTTTGTGATTGGCAATGCCAATCGCATCAATGGCAGCCTGTTCGCCCCCGGTACCTCGATCGCCTCCACACTGGCCAACGAATTTGGCGAAGCGGATCCCGGCCTGCATATTGCATCCCTGTTTGAATTGGGCCTGGTGCTGTTTGTCATTACCTTCATCGTACTGGCGATTTCACGCTGGCTCATCAGTCGCAGCATGGGCTCCGAAGGCTTGTAGGGTATTCATGATGAACCTGTATAAACGCCGAATCTGGGCCAATCGCATCGGCATCACCTTGTCCATGGTGGCAATGAGTCTCGGCTTGATCGCGCTGATGTGGATTTTGTTGACACTGTTTTCCAAGGGGTTTGCCGCACTGAGCTGGGATTTGTTTACCCAGGACACGCCGGCACCGGGCACCGAGGGGGGCGGCTTGCGTAACGCCATCGTGGGCAGTGGCCTGATCCTGATGTTCTCCATGCTGATTTCGACGCCGATCGGCATCCTGGCCGGCATCTATCTGGCCGAGTATGGGCGGGTATCCAAATTCGCATCGTTTACCCGCTTCATGACCGATATCATGCTGTCGGCACCATCGATCGTGATTGGCCTGTTCGTATATGCGTTGTTTGTGGTGACCACGGGTGGATTTTCCGGTTGGGCGGGCGCACTTGCCCTGGCCTTGATTGCCATTCCGGTGGTGGTGCGCACCACTGAAAACATGCTGAAACTGGTGCCAACCAGTCTGCGTGAAGCCGCGTTCGCGGTGGGAGCGCCGCGCTGGCAGGTGTCGCTCAAGGTGACCCTGCGCGCGGTCAAGTCCGGCGTGGCGACGGGCGTATTGCTGGCCATGGCGCGCATTACAGGCGAGACTGCACCGCTGCTTTTCACCGCGCTGAACAATCAATTCTTCAGCACCAATATGGCCGAGCCCATGGGCAACCTGCCGGTCGTGATTTACCAGTTTGCGCTGAGTCCCTACGACAACTGGGTGAACCTGGCATGGGGTGGTGCGCTGTTGATCGCTTTCCTGGTGCTAGCCGTCAATATTGGTGTGCGTGTTGCTTTCCGCAACAAAGACAAACGTTAATTCCCGGAGCTTTCTGATGCCCGATCAAGCCATGTCTAACGGCGAAAACCCTTCCCTGCAGGTTCGTAATCTGGATTTCTTTTACGGAGATTTCAAGGGACTCAGCAACGTCAATCTAGACATTGCCCATAATAAAGTTACCGCCTTCATCGGACCATCGGGCTGTGGTAAATCTACCTTGTTACGCACCTTCAATCGTATGTATGACCTGTACCCGGGGCAGCGCGCAGAAGGGGAGATCCTGTTTCACGGGAAAAACCTGCTCGACAAAAGCCAGGATGTGAATCTGGTGCGCGCCAAGATCGGCATGGTTTTCCAGAAGCCGACTCCATTTCCCATGACGATCTACGAAAACATCGCTTTTGGTGTGCGCCTGTACGAGCGGATGTCCAGAAGTGCGATGGATGATCGCGTTGAATGGGCGCTCAAGAAAGCCGCGTTATGGGGTGAAGTGAAGGACAAGTTGCAGCAGAGCGGGCTGTCGCTTTCTGGTGGCCAGCAGCAGCGCTTGTGTATTGCACGCGCTGTTGCAGTCAAGCCTGAGGTTGTGTTGCTGGATGAACCGACATCGGCCCTGGATCCTATTTCCACTGCGAAGATCGAGGAACTCATCAACGAGCTCAAGAGCGAATACAGCATTGCCATCGTCACCCACAACATGCAGCAGGCTGCCCGGATTTCCGACTTTACCGCGTTCATGTATCTGGGGGAGCTCATCGAGTTTAATGAAACTGGCACCATCTTCATGCGGCCAGGAAAAAAACAGACGGAAGACTATATTACCGGCCGCTTTGGCTGATCAAGTGTGTTTGCAATGCCGGTTGCGGTTGACCGTGGCGCGCGTTGCGCTTACCATCGCGCACTTTTGTTTGGCGGACTCCCATGCGTAAAAAGCTCGTAGCCGGTAACTGGAAAATGCACGGCAGCCTGGCAGAAAACGCCGCGTTACTGGCCGCACTCAAACCTGCGTTGGCAGGGATCAAGGCAGTCGTGTGCGTACCTTTCCCCTTTCTGGCACAGGCTCAGGCCGAGTTGACTGGCTCATCGATTGCCTGGGGCGCTCAAAATGTGTCCGAGCAAGCCAAGGGCGCGTTTACCGGCGAAGTGTCCGCCGCCATGCTGCTTGAGTTTGGCTGCACCTATGTCATCGTCGGCCACTCGGAACGGCGTAGCCTCTATGGTGAATCGGACGCGCTGGTGGCACGCAAGTACAAGGCAGCCCAGGCGGCAGGCTTGACTCCGATTCTGTGCGTGGGCGAATCGCTGGAAGAACGCGAGTCAGGTGTGACTGAAACTGTCGTGGCGCGCCAGCTCGATGCCGTGATCGATGCGGCCGGGGTGAGCTCGCTGGCAAAAGCCGTGATTGCGTATGAACCGGTTTGGGCGATCGGCACTGGAAAAACCGCTTCTCCCGAGCAGGCACAGACTGTACACGCCTTCATTCGCAGCAAGATTGCCGCACTCGATGCGGGCGTGGCCGACCAACTGGTAATCCAGTATGGGGGTAGCGTAAAAGCTGCGAATGCGTCAGAATTAATGGCTCAGCCGGATATTGATGGTGGCCTGATTGGGGGCGCTTCTCTGGTTGCCGATGAATTTGTGGCAATTTGCCAGGCTGCGGCCAAGTAAGAGTCAAAATTATGGAATCACTGGTTTGGGTTGTTCACATTATTCTTGCTGTTTCCGTGATTGCATTGGTGCTGTTGCAACACGGAAAGGGCGCTGACATGGGCGCGGCATTTGGTGGCGGCTCGTCAGGCAGTCTGTTCGGCTCCACGGGGTCGGCAAACTTCCTGAGCCGCGGCACCGCCATTCTCGCCAGCCTGTTCTTTCTGACCAGTTTGACCCTGGCTTATTTTGGCCTGCAGCAACATAAGCCCAATAGTGTGCTGGATCGAACCGCTGTACCCGTTACGACGACGCAACCCGCAACGGCAGCGCCCGCGCAGGTTCCTGATCAGAATGCCGGCTCTAAAGCAAGCGATATCCCGCAGTAAATAAACTCAGACAGGGTGCAAGGCGTCCTGTCTTTCAAAGTATGAAAATGCTTTGGCCGTCGTGGTGGAATTGGTAGACACGCTATCTTGAGGGGGTAGTGACTTCGGTTGTGCGAGTTCGAGTCTCGCCGACGGCACCATCAAATTTCTTGATTCATTGGTAATAACTATTTATAACCTTTTGATTATCAAGGAAAAAGTATAAAGTTACGGCTTGACAGCCGATGCTTCGCGCTAATACACTCAGCCCATAACTGCTCAATAGCCTGCAAGGGTTTAATCGGAGGAATCGGTGCTGGAGAATTACCTCCCAATTCTGTTGTTCATTCTGGTCGGTCTGGCTTTTGGTATTGGTCCGATCATTGCTGGTGGCCTGCTGGCGCCACATCGCCCTGACAGTGAAAAGCTTTCACCTTATGAATGCGGCTTCGAGGCCTTTGAAGACGCGCGCATGAAATTTGACGTGCGCTATTACCTGGTTGCCATCCTGTTCATTCTGTTCGATCTGGAAATTGCCTTTTTGTTTCCCTGGGCGATTGTGCTGGAAGAGATCGGCCTGGCCGGATTTGTGGCAATGATGGTTTTTCTCGGCATTCTGGTCGTCGGCTTCATCTACGAATGGATGAAAGGGGCACTGGAATGGGAGTAAGGTTTTTGAGCCGCAGGGCGAGGGGCCCCGTGCGCAGCACGGGGATCGACCCGGCGAAAAGGCCTGCCCGCGACGCGCGGGTGATCGGTCATTCGTGTGCGCTTGCAGAGCAGGTATGCGCCAGGAGCGCAATATGAGCATCGAAGGCGTTCTCGAGCAGGGCTTTGTCACAACCAAGGCAGACCAACTGATCAACTACATGCGCACCGGTTCGATGTGGCCGATGACCTTCGGTCTGGCGTGCTGCGCAGTGGAGATGATGCACGCCGGTGCCGCGCGCTATGATCTCGATCGTTTCGGCATCGTGTTCCGCCCAAGTCCGCGCCAGTCCGACGTGATGATCGTCGCGGGCACACTGTGCAACAAAATGGCGCCCGCTCTACGCAAGGTGTATGACCAGATGGCTGAGCCGCGCTGGGTGATCTCCATGGGTTCGTGTGCCAATGGCGGTGGGTATTACCATTATTCCTACTCGGTAGTACGTGGTTGCGACCGCATTGTGCCGGTCGATATTTACGTCCCAGGTTGCCCCCCCACGGCGGAAGCGCTGCTGTTTGGCATCATTCAGCTGCAGAACAAGATCCGTCGTACCAACACCATCGCCCGTTGATTTGAGCCTATGACAGCGATGCTGGAATCCCTCTCTATTTCCCTGAAAAAAGTGCTTGGCGATGCACTCGTTCAAGTTGGCGAGCGTCTGGGTGAACTGACTCTTGTAGTCAAACCCGAGTCCTATGTCTCCGCAATGATTACGCTACGCGACCATCCTGATTGTCGCTTTGAGCAACTGATCGATTTGTGTGGGATGGACTATTCCGACTACGGTAATGGTGCTGGTTTTAATCAAGGCGGCGACGGTGCGCGCTTTGCTGTGGTGGTGCATCTGCTGTCGGTGTCAAACAACCAGCGGGTTCGCGTGCGCGTATTTTGTCCTGAAGATGGCCTGCCAATTGTGGCCTCGATGGTCGATATCTGGCCGGGAGCCAACTGGTTCGAGCGCGAGGCATTTGATCTGTATGGCATCGTCTTTGACGGCCATCCGGATTTACGCCGCATCCTCACCGATTATGGCTTTATTGGTCATCCATTCCGCAAGGATTTTCCTTTGTCCGGCAATGTCGAAATGCGTTACGACCCGACTCAGCGCCGCGTGATTTATCAGCCGGTTTCGATCGAGCCGCGCGAGGTCGTGCCACGTATCGTGCGCGACGAGAGCTATGGGGAAGGGCGCTGATGGCTGAACTCTGCAACTACGCTGGATTAATAAGTGTCGCCCCGGAGCGTTCACATGGCTGAAATCCGGAACTACACGATGAACTTCGGACCGCAGCATCCGGCGGCACACGGCGTGTTGCGCCTGGTGCTGGAACTGGATGGTGAAGTAATCCAGCGCGCCGATCCGCACATCGGCCTGCTGCACCGCGCTACTGAAAAGCTGGCCGAACACAAGACTTTCCTGCAGTCCGTTCCTTACATGGACCGCCTCGACTATGTATCGATGATGGTCAATGAGCACGCCTATGTGATGGCGATCGAAAAACTGCTGGGCATTCAGGTGCCGGAGCGGGCGCAATACATTCGCGTGATGTTCGACGAAATCACCCGCGTGCTCAATCACCTCCTATGGCTGGGCGCGCATGCGCTGGACGTGGGCGCGATGACGGTCTTCCTGTATGCCTTCCGCGAGCGTGAAGACCTGATGGACTGCTATGAGGCGGTGTCCGGGGCGCGACTCCATGCGGCCTATTACCGTCCTGGTGGCGTCTACCGTGACCTGCCCGACACGATGCCGCAATACCAGGCGCAGCACACCCGCAATGACGCGGCGATGAAATCGATGAACGCCAATCGTCAGGGTTCGTTGCTCGATTTCATCGATGACTTCACCCAGCGTTTTCCGACCTACGTCGACGAATACGAAACCCTGCTGACCGATAACCGCATCTGGAAACAGCGCACGGTGGGCATAGGCGTGGTGTCGCCCGAACGTGCGCTGGCCTTGGGTTTCAGCGGCCCCATGCTGCGTGGTTCCGGTATCGAATGGGATCTGCGCAAGAAGCAGCCTTACGAAGTTTATGACCGCATGGACTTTGATATTCCAGTCGGCACCAATGGCGACTGCTACGACCGCTATCTGGTCCGGATCGAGGAGTTCCGTCAGTCCAATCGCATCATCAAGCAATGCGTCGACTGGCTGCGCAAGAATCCGGGTCCGGTCATTGTCGAGAATCACAAGGTTGCGCCGCCGTCACGCATCGACATGAAGCAAAACATGGAAGAGCTGATTCACCACTTCAAGCTCTTCACCGAGGGGATGCATGTTCCTGCGGGCGAAGCCTACGCTGCAGTAGAGCATCCCAAGGGCGAGTTCGGCATTTATCTGGTGTCCGACGGTGCCAACAAGCCTTACCGCCTGAAAATTCGTGCACCCGGTTATGCGCATCTGGCTGCACTCGATGAAATGTCGCGCGGCCACATGATCGCCGACGTCGTGGCCATTATCGGCACGCAGGATATTGTTTTTGGGGAGATCGACCGCTGATGGCCAATCCTGATTCGAACAGCCATCTGCTGAGTGCTGAATCCCTTGCACAGATTGATGTGGAGATCGCCAAATACCCGACAGATCAGAAGCAGTCTGCGGTGATGGCCGCACTGCGTATTGTGCAGGTCGAGCGCGGCTGGCTGAAGCCGGAACTGATCGAGTACATAGCCAATTATCTCGACATGCCGGCCATCGCCGCGTATGAGGTGGCCACGTTTTACAATATGTACGACACCACGCCTACCGGTCAGCACAAGATCACGCTGTGCACCAATCTTCCGTGCATGCTGATGGGTGCGGGTGAACTGGGCGAGCATCTTAAAAAGAAGCTTGGCATCGGTTTTGGCGAAACCACCGAAGATGGGCGTTATACCCTGAAAGAGGGCGAGTGCATGGGTGCCTGCGGCGATGCGCCGATGTGTCTGCACAATAACCATGTCATGCACACGCACCTCACGCCCGAAAAACTGGACGAACTGCTGGGTAAGCTGAAATGAGTTTGCTTACCCCGAATCAACAGGTCTGCAGCTGGACTCAGGCACTCGCTAATCCCGCATCGCTGGAGACTTACGTTGCGAATGGCGGCTATCAGGCATTGCGCCGGATCATCACCGAGCAGATGCCGGGCGACGACATCATTGCCGAACTCAAGACCAGTGCCCTGCGCGGACGCGGGGGTGCGGGCTTTCCGACCGGACTCAAGTGGAGCTTCATGCCACGTGCCTTTGCGGGCGACAAATACATCGTTTGCAACAGCGACGAAGGCGAACCGGGTACCTTCAAGGATCGCGATATCCTGCGCTATAACCCGCATCAGCTGATCGAAGGCATGGCGATTGCAGGCTACGTGTTGGGTGCGCGCGTGGGCTATAACTACATCCATGGCGAAATTTTTGATTGCTACACCATTTTCGAACGTGCCTTGAACGAGGCACGCGAGGCTGGCTATCTCGGCGACAAACTGTTCGGCACCGATTTCTGTTTTCAGCTGCATGCGCACCTTGGCTACGGCGCCTACATTTGCGGCGAAGAGACGGCGCTGCTCGAATCCATCGAAGGCAAGAAAGGCCAGCCGCGCTTCAAACCACCATTTCCAGCGAGCTTTGGTTTGTATGGCAAACCGACCACCATCAACAACACCGAGACGCTGGCCAGTGTGCCGTGGATCATTCAGCATGGCGGCCAGGCTTTTCTGGAACTGGGCAAGCCCAATAACGGCGGCCCCAAGCTGTTTTCGGTATCGGGCCACGTCAACAAGCCGGGTAATTACGAAGTGCCCTTGGGCACACCGTTTTCCGATCTGCTGGAAATGGCCGGCGGTGTGCGCACAGGACACCAGCTGAAAGCCGTGATCCCGGGTGGTTCGTCTGCGCCGGTTCTGCCAGCCGAGATCATGATGGACTGCACCATGGACTTCGACTCCATCGCTAAGGCGGGTTCCATGCTCGGCTCCGGCGCGGTCATCGTGATGGACGAGACCGTATGCATGGTGCGTGCGCTGGAACGTCTGTCCTACTTCTATTTCGAAGAATCGTGCGGCCAGTGCACGCCGTGTCGCGAAGGCACCGGCTGGATGTACCGGGTGATCCACCGCATTGAACATGGCCTGGGCCGGCCGGATGATCTGGATTTGCTCAACAGCGTGGCGAGCCGTATCGGTGGTCATACAATTTGTGCGCTGGGTGATGCAGCGGCCTTGCCGGTGCAAAGCTTCCTCAAGCATTATGGCCATGAGTTCGAGCACCATATTGAACACAAGCGTTGCATGGACGGAACAGGGCTTTAAGAATGGCAACGCTTAATATCGAGATCGACGGACGCACGCTTCAGGTTGAAAGCGGCGACACCATCATGGATGCCGCGAATCAGGCTGGCATCACGATTCCGCATTTCTGTTACCACAAGAAACTCTCCATCGCGGCCAGTTGCCGCATGTGCCTGGTGCAGGTGGAAAAGGCGCCGAAGCCGCTGCCTGCATGTGCCACCCCCGTGACCGACGGCATGAAAGTGCACACGCGTTCCGAATACGCGATCGGTGCACAAAAAAGCGTGATGGAATTCCTGCTGATCAACCATCCACTCGATTGCCCGATCTGCGATCAGGGCGGCGAATGCACGCTGCAGGATCTGGCGGTGGGCTATGGCGGTTCGTCGTCGCGCTACCAGGAAGTCAAACGCGTGGTGCGAGACAAGAACATCGGCCCGTTGATCGCCACCGAGATGACGCGTTGCATCCATTGCAGCCGCTGCGTGCGCTTTGGTCAGGAGATCGCCGGTGTGATGGAGCTCGGCATGCCCGGACGCGGTGAACACATCGAAGTGATGCCATTTCTGGAAAATCAGGTGGCGTCCGAACTGTCAGGCAATGTCATCGATCTGTGCCCGGTCGGCGCGCTTACCAGCAAACCTTTCCGCTACAAGGCCCGTTCCTGGGAGTTGTCCCGTCGTCATTCCATCAGCCCGCACGACAGTCTGGGTTCCAACCTTGAAGTCCACGTCAAGGACAACAGGGTCATGCGGGTGGTGCCGCGCGAGAACGAGGATGTGAACGAATGCTGGTTGGCCGACCGTGACCGTTATTCCTACGAAGGCCTGAATACGGCTGAGCGCTTGACCGAGCCAATGATCAAGCAGGATGGGCAATGGGTTGAAACCACCTGGCAGACTGCACTTGAGTTTGTTGCCGACAAGCTGAAAGCGCTTCCGGCTGACCAGATCGGTGCTTTGACCACCCCGCATCGCCCAGCTGAAGAGCTTTTCCTGCTGCAGAAACTGATGCGTGGTCTGGGCAGCGGTAACGTCGACCATCGTTTGCGACAGTCCGATTTTTCGCTTGATGACAATACGCATGGCGGATTCTGGCTGGGCATGCCGGTGACTTACATGTCGCGTCTGAACCGCATGCTGGTGGTGGGCTCCAATCTGCGCAAGGACCACCCCTTGATGGCCCACCGTATCCGTGAATCGGTGCGCTGGAATGGTCAACTCAACCTGATTAACGCTGCCGAGGACGAATTCCTCGGCAAGGTGCACGCCAAGCGCATCGTTGCGCCGTCGCAGCTTGCTGCGGCTTTGGCTGCGGTGTGTCGTGCATTGGCCGAAATGAAGAACTTGCCTGTTCCTGACCGTGCCGCACCGTATTTCGAGGGCGATGGCGTGGTTGACGACATCGCCCGCAAGATGGCTGAGAGCCTGGCGGGCGGCGAAACGCGCGCGGTTTTTCTGGGCAATATGGCCCAGCACCACCCGAGCTATTCGCAAATCCATGCGCTGGCACAGGAAGTGGCACAGCTTGCAGGTGCAAGTTTTGGGGTGTTGGGCGAGGCGGCCAACAGCGTCGGTGCGGTTGCCGTCGGTGCGGTGCCGGGCTGCGGCCCCTTGGGCCAACCCGCCATCAAGGGGCTGAATGCCTGGCAGATGCTGGCTCAGCCACTACGCGCCTATCTGATGCTGGGAGTTGAGGCCGAACTCGATACCCACGACCCCGTGACAGCTCTGGAGAGCATCAATGCGGCGGAGCTGGTCGTGCTGATGTCACCCTACAAGGGCAAATCACTTGACTACGCTGATGTGTTGCTGCCGATTGCGCCGTGGACCGAAACCTCGGGAACGTTCATTAATACCGAAGGCCGGGTGCAGAGTTTCAATGCGGTGGTGAAACCGCTCGGCGAGACGCGACCGGCGTGGAAAGTGTTGCGTGTGCTGGGCAATCTGCTGGGTTTAGCTGGCTTCGATCACAACGATTCCAGGGAAGTATTGCTCGATGCGCTGGGCGAGACGCCGGTCGGCTCGGTGCAGGCTTTCCTCACCAATGAGGTCAGCAACGTGGCGATGGTGCCGCCGCAGGCTGTCAGTGGTCTGGAGCGTGTAGCTGAGGTGCCGATTTATCAAACCGATGCCGTGGTGCGGCGTGCGTCTTCGTTGCAGCTGACGCTGGATGCAGCCCTGCCCGTGGCGCGGATGCACGGCAATCTGATTGCCCAACTCGGACTGAAGGAAAATGGCCGCGTATCAGTGCGCCAGACTACCCGGGCACTGACCCTGAAAGTCGAGCGCGATGATCTGCTGCCCGACAACTGTGTACGTATTCCCTGTGGCCACCCACTGACGGCAAGTCTGGGTCCGATGTTTGGCGCAATTACGGCGGAGCCAGTCTGATGGAAGCCGGATTCATGCAAAGCCTGGACTGGGCTGCCATTCAATCGGTCGTCTGGACGCTGATCAAGATCATGGCGATCGTGGTGCCATTGATGCTGGGCGTGGCGTATCTGACCTATGCCGAGCGCAAGGTCATCGGCTGGATGCAGGTGCGTATCGGCCCGAACCGCGTCGGCTTCCAGGGACTGCTGCAGCCGATTGCTGATGGCCTGAAGTTGCTGATGAAGGAAATCATCATTCCTTCCGGCGCCAACAAAGGGTTGTTCATCCTCGGGCCCATCCTGGTAATTGCACCTGCGCTGGCCGCATGGGCAGTGATCCCGTTTACCGATACGCTGGTGCTGGCCAATATCAACGCCGGCTTGTTGTACGTGATGGCGATCACCTCGATGGGCGTCTACGGCGTCATCATCGCGGGCTGGGCATCCAACTCCAAATATGCTTTCCTCGGTGCCATGCGCTCGGCCGCGCAAATGGTGTCGTATGAAATAGCCATGGGTTTTGCATTGGTCGGCGTGCTGATGGCGGCGCAGTCGCTGAACATCATCGACATCGTGCAAGGCCAGACGGGCGGACTGCATCAGTGGTACATCTGGCCGCTATTCCCCTTGTTCGTGGTGTATCTGATTGCGGGGGTGGCCGAAACCAACCGTGCCCCGTTCGACGTCGCCGAGGGTGAATCCGAAATCGTCGCCGGCTTCCATGTCGAATATTCCGGCATGGCGTTCGCGGTGTTCTTCCTCGCCGAATACGCCAACATGATTCTGGTCGCCGCATTGACCGCGCTGATGTTCCTCGGTGGCTGGTTATCGCCAGTGGGTTTTCTGCCCGATGGCATCGTTTGGTTGCTCCTGAAAACCTGCTTTGTGCTGTTCCTGTTTCTGTGGTTTCGCGCCACTTTCCCGCGCTATCGCTATGACCAGATCATGCGCCTCGGCTGGAAAGTGTTCATTCCCCTCACCATCGTCTGGATCGTCGTGGTCGGCGGCATGATGCAGACGCCGTATGGTTATCTCTTCCATTGAGCGCGCCATGAAACGGATCACGAATTTCTTCGGCAGCCTGCTATTGATCGAACTGCTGCGCGGCATGATGCTCACCGGGCGTCACCTGTTTGCGCGCAAGATCACGGTGCAGTATCCGGAAGAGAAAACCCCGCAATCACCGCGTTTTCGTGGCCTGCATGCCTTGCGTCGTTATCCCAACGGCGAGGAGCGCTGCATCGCCTGCAAGCTGTGTGAGGCCGTGTGCCCGGCGCTGGCCATCACCATCGAGTCGGAAAAGCGCGACGACGGCACCCGCCGCACCACGCGCTACGACATCGACCTGACCAAGTGCATCTTCTGCGGCTTTTGCGAGGAATCCTGTCCGGTCGACTCCATCGTTGAAACCCGCATCCTCGAATATCACGGTGAAAAGCGCGGCGACCTGTATTACACCAAGCCCATGCTGCTCGCCATTGGCGACCAGCATGAAGAACAGATTGCGAAAGACCGCGCTGCAGATGCCAAGTATCGCTAACGTCGAGCATTGATGACATCCAACATGACTTATACGACAGCGATCTTTTATTTTCTCGCCACCATCCTGGTGCTTGCGGGGCTGCGCGTGATTACCGCGCGCAATCCGGTTCATGCTGCGCTATCCCTGGTGCTGGCCTTCTTTACGGCAGCAGGCCTGTGGATACTGCTGGAGGCCGAATTCCTCGCCATCACGCTGGTGCTGGTTTACGTCGGCGCGGTGATGGTGTTGTTCCTGTTCGTGGTGATGATGCTCGATGTCAATCTGGACAAGCTGCGTGAAGGTTTCTGGAAAGCCCTGCCATTTGCTGGTCCGATGGCGGCTTTGATCGTGTTTGAAATGGTGCTAATCCTGGGCAGCCGCCATTTCGGCCTCGAGGTGATGGGCACCCCGGCGCCCCATCCTGCCGACTACAGCAACACCAAGGAACTCGGACGACTGATTTATACCGACTATGTCTATGCGTTTGAATTGGCTGCGGTGATCCTGCTGGTGGCGATTGTCGCCGCCATCGCGTTGACGCTGCGCCGCCGCAAGGACAGCAAGTACATTGACCCGGCCGAACAGGTGAAGGTCAAGCGTAACGACCGTCTGCGCATCGTGAAAATGCAGGCAGTAAAAAACAAGGGTGAGCAGAGGCCGGTTGAACAGAAGCCGGAAGCAGGGGAGACGGGCGCATGATTTCCTTATCACACTACTTGGTGCTGGGCGGCATCCTGTTCGCCATCAGCGTGCTGGGTATCTTCCTCAATCGCAAGAACGTGATCATCCTCTTGATGGCGATCGAACTGATGCTGCTGGCGGTGAACATGAACTTCATCGCGTTCTCGCATTATCTGGGCGATATTCACGGCCAGATCTTCGTCTTCTTCATCCTCACCGTCGCAGCGGCAGAATCCGCCATCGGTCTGGCGATTCTGGTGGTGCTCTTCCGCAGCCTGCACACGATCAATGTCGATGATCTCGACCAACTGAAAGGCTGATGCGCGTGGACATGCAGACGCTTTATCTCATCGTGCCGCTGGCGCCATTATTCGGCGCCATAGTCGCCGGACTGTTTGGCCGGGTTATCGGCCGCAGCCTGTCGCACGTAGTGACCATCGCCGGCGTGGCGGTATCGTTCATCGCCTCGGTACTGGTGTTTCAGGATGTACTCGCGGGCCATACCTACAACGGCACGGTCTACACCTGGATGGTGCTGGGCGATCTGCGCCTGGAGGTGGGCTTCCTGATCGATTCGCTGACGACCATGATGATGCTGGTCGTCACCTTCGTTTCGCTGATGGTGCATATCTACACCATCGGCTACATGCAGGATGACCCTGGTTACCAGCGCTTCTTCAGCTACATCTCGCTGTTCACCTTCTCGATGCTGATGCTGGTGATGAGCAACAATTTCCTGCAACTGTTCTTCGGCTGGGAAGCGGTGGGCTTGGTGTCCTATTTGCTGATCGGCTTCTGGTACACGAAGGAAACCGCGATCTATGCCAACCTCAAGGCCTTCCTGGTCAATCGTGTGGGCGACTTCGGTTTCATCCTGGGTATCGGCCTGGTGCTGGCGCATTTTGGTTCGCTTGATTACGCCACGGTGTTTGCCAAGGCCCCCTCGATGGCTCGTGAAACCATCACACTATGGCCGGATACGCCGTGGATGCTGATGACGGTGATCGGCATCCTGCTGTTCATCGGCGCGATGGGCAAGTCGGCGCAGTTTCCGCTGCATGTCTGGCTGCCTGATTCGATGGAGGGCCCGACGCCGATTTCTGCGCTGATTCACGCAGCGACGATGGTGACCGCTGGCATTTTCATGGTCGCGCGCATGTCGCCGCTGTATGAACTGTCCGACGTGGCCCTGAGCTTCATCATGGTGATCGGTGCGATCACCGCACTGTTCATGGGCTTTCTCGGTATCGTGCAAAACGATATCAAGCGCGTGATTGCCTATTCGACGCTGTCGCAGCTGGGTTACATGACGGTCGCACTCGGTGCCTCGGCCTATTCGGTCGCTGTGTTCCACCTGATGACCCACGCCTTCTTCAAGGCGCTGCTGTTCCTGGCTGCCGGTTCGGTCATCATCGCCGTGCATCACAATCAGGACATCCGCTACATGGGCGGACTGAAGAAATACATGCCAATCACCTGGATCACTTCGCTGATTGGCTCGCTGGCACTGATCGGCACGCCGTTCCTGTCGGGCTTTTATTCCAAGGAAACCATCATCGAGGCAGTCAAGCTGTCGCACCTGCCAGTGGCCAATCTGGCTTACTGGGCTGTGCTGATCGGTGTGTTCGTCACGGCCTTCTATTCGTTCCGCATGTATTTTCTGGTGTTCCATGGCAAGGAACGTTTCCACCAGGCGCCTCACGGTCATGGGCACGACGATCATGGACATCATGGTGGCACGCCGCACGAAACCCCTTGGGTGGTGACCGGACCGTTGCTCGCCTTGGCTTTGCCTTCGCTAGCAATCGGCTACATGACCATCGAGCCAATGCTGTTTGGTGACTTCTTCGGCAATGCCATTTACGTAGCCGACCGCCATCCGGTAATGCATGAACTCAATCAAGAGTTTCGCGGTGCGGTGGCAATGGCCCTGCATGCGATCACCACGCTGCCATTCTGGCTGGCGGCTGCGGGTGTAGGACTGTCTGCATTTTTCTATCTCAAGCGTCCGGATATTCCTGCCGCGATTCAAAAGCGCTTCAGCTTCATCCACAGCATGCTGGTCAACAAATACTGGTTTGACGAGTTTTACAGTGCCGTCTTCGCCAAGGGTGCGCGCCTGCTGGGTGGCAGCCTGTGGCACCGTGGCGACCAGGCGGTCATCGATGGCCTGATCGTCAACGGCTCGGCGCATCTGGTCGAACGCCTGTCCCGACTGGTGCGTGCATTCCAGACCGGTTACATCTACCACTACGCGTTTGCCATGCTGATCGGGGTGTTTGCCCTGGTGACATGGTTCGCGCGGCTTACATAAACAATACCCATGTTCGGACAGTCGATACTCTCTCTCGTCATCTGGGTCCCGATTCTGGCCGGGGTGGCGGTACTTGCCACCGGCTCGGATCGCAACGCGGCGCTTGCTCGCTGGATAGCATTGGCGGGGTCGTTGCTTGGGCTGATCGTGGCGGTCCCACTGATGACGGATTTCAATACCGGCACCTCAGCCATGCAGTTTGTGGAGAAGGCGGCGTGGATTCCGACTTTTAACGTCCATTATCATTTAGGCGTCGATGGCATTTCCATGCCGCTGATCCTGTTGAACAGCTTCATCACCGTGCTGGTGGTGATCGCCGGCTGGCAGGTGATTCAGGACAAGGTCGCCCAATACATGGCGGCCTTCCTCATCATGTCCGGCCTTATCAACGGCGTGTTCGCCTCGCTTGACGGCATCCTGTTCTATGTCTTCTTCGAAGGCATGCTGATTCCGCTGTACCTGATCGTCGGCGTGTGGGGCGGCCCCAACCGCGTCTATGCCGCGTTCAAGTTCTTCCTCTACACCTTGCTCGGCTCGCTGCTGATGCTGGTGTCGATGATCTATCTGTATTTCCAGTCGGGCGGCAGCTTCGATATTCAGACCTGGCATGCCACCACGCTCGGCATGACTGCGCAGACGCTGATGTTCTTCGCCTTCCTGCTGGCGTTCGGGGTCAAGGTGCCGATGTGGCCGGTGCATACCTGGTTGCCGGATGCCCACGTCGAGGCGCCCACTGGTGGTTCGGTGGTACTGGCGGCGATTACGCTGAAGGTCGGCGCCTACGGTTTCCTACGCTTCATCCTGCCGATATTGCCGGATGCCAGCCATGAATTCGCCTGGTTCGTCATCATGCTGTCGCTGATCGCGGTCGTCTACATTGGCCTGGTTGCGCTAGTGCAGTCCGACATGAAAAAACTGATCGCCTATTCGTCGATTGCGCACATGGGATTCGTCACCCTCGGCTTCTTCATGTTCAATCCGCTTGGCGTCGAGGGCGGACTGGTGCAGATGATCTCGCACGGCTTCGTCTCGGCAGCATTGTTCCTCTGTATCGGCGTGATGTATGACCGCCTGCACTCGCGCCAGATCAAGGATTACGGCGGCCTGGCCAGCAAGATGCCGGTATTCGCCGCCTTCTTCATGCTATTTGCCATGGCCAATGCCGGCCTGCCCGCCACCAGTGGTTTCGTGGGCGAGTTCATGGTTATCATGGCGGCCACTCAGGTGAATTTCTGGTATGCCCTCATCGCAGCCACCACGCTGATCACTGGCGCGGCCTACACCCTGTGGATGTACAAGCGCGTGGTATTCGGCACGGTCACCAACCCGCACGTCGAGGACATGACTGACATCAACGCCCGTGAAATTTTGATCCTTGGCGTGCTCGCCGTCCTCGTGCTGGCCATGGGTCTGTATCCCAAGCCGTTTACCGACGTGATGCACGTATCCGTGGTCGACCTGCTGGCGCACGTCGCCCAAAGCAAATTACCGTGAACGCACGACTATGAGCACCGCCTCAATGCAACTCGCCCAATTCGTTCCCGCCTTGCCCGAGATTTTCGTGCTGGTCATGGTCTCGCTGATACTGGTCATCGACGCCGCCGTCGACGACAGCAAGCGTTACCTGGCTTATGTATTGTCGCTGGTTACGCTGGCAGGCGCGGCATACCTGACCGCCCATGATTTCTCCACCATGCCGGTACTGACGCTCGGCGGTCTCTTCATCGACGATCCCCTGTCGGATGTGCTGAAACTGTTCCTGTATCTGACCGTGGCCGTGGTGCTGGTGTATTCGCGTGATTACCTGACCGAACGCGGACTCTACAAAGGCGAGTTCTTTGTACTGGCGCTGTTTGCGTTGCTGGGCATGATGGTGATGGTGTCGGCCAGCCATTTCCTCACGCTGTATCTCGGCCTCGAACTGCTGTCGCTCTCCCTGTATGCCATGGTCGCACTGCAGCGCGATTCCAGCATGGCGACCGAGGCGGCGATGAAATACTTTGTGCTCGGCGCGCTGGCCTCGGGCATGCTGCTCTACGGCATGTCGATGGTGTACGGCGTGACCGGCTCGCTTGCGCTGGGCGACATGGCCATTGCCCTGCAGGATGGCACCGACCTGCGCATTCCGCTGGTCTTCGGCGTGGTCTTCATCGTTGCTGGTCTGGCATTCAAACTCGGCGCGGTGCCGTTCCATATGTGGGTGCCCGACGTTTATCACGGTGCGCCCACTGCGATGACGCTGTTCATCGGCTCCGCGCCCAAAATTGCTGCGTTTGCCTTTGTCGTGCGCATTCTCGGCCAGGGCCTGGAATCGCAGGTCTCCGAATGGCGTGACATGCTGGTGATACTCGCCGTGCTGTCGATGGCCGTCGGCAACATCGCCGCCATCGCACAAACCAACCTCAAGCGCATGCTCGCGTATTCCACCATCTCGCACATGGGCTTCATGCTGCTGGGCATATTGGCTGGCTCGCAAAACGGCTATGGCAGCGCGATGTTTTACGTGCTGGTCTACGCGCTGATGAGCCTGGGCAGCTTCGGCATGATCCTGCTGCTGTCGCGCGGTGGCTTTGAGTCCGATCAACTGGAAGACTTCAAGGGTCTGAACCGCCGCAGCCCGTGGCTGGCTTTCCTGATGCTGCTGCTGATGTTCTCGATGGCCGGTGTGCCGCCCACCGTGGGTTTCTATGCCAAGCTTGCCGTGCTGCAGTCCGTCGTCGAAATCGGCTACGTCTGGCTGGCCGTCGCCGCCGTGCTGTTCTCGCTGGTGGGAGCCTTCTACTATCTGCGCATCGTGAAGCTGATGTATTTCGATGCGCCCCGTGACACCACGCCGATTACCATCAGCCCTGACATCCGGGTCATCATGTCGGCCAACGGGCTGGCTGTGTTGGCGATAGGTATCCTGCCGCAGCCCTTGATGGCTGTCTGCATGCACGCCATCGGCGCATCGTTCTGAATACAGGAGTGGCCGGGTGAAGGGCCGCAACGCTCAACTTCTGGCGACCGACGCTTGTTACTGAACCAAACCCAGCCGGAGCAGGTCTGCTCCAGCGTTACTTAGTTTTCGGAACCATCGTGAATTTTTCCACCACCCTGTTACTGATCCTGGCGTTCATCGCTGCCAACCTGCCGTTTCTTGCCGAGCGCATTTTTTTCATCGCCAAACCCAAAGTGGGCAGCAAAAATGTTGCCTGGCGCCTGCTGGAACTGGTTGTCCTGTTCTTTGTGGTCGGCGGCATCGCCTGGCTGCTGGAAGGCAAGCTTGGCGATGTACACAGGCAAAACTGGGAGTTCTACGCTGTGAATGCCTCGTTATTTGTGGTGTTCGCGTATCCGGGGTTTGTGTATCGCTATCTGTGGCGGCGGCGGGGCGCCTGAGGCGTGCCGAAATCAAGTATGAACACCCAGGAATTCAAGCTTCGCGGCGAATACGTTGCGCTATGCGACTTGCTCAAGCTCACCGGCATCGCTGGCAGTGGCGGGCAGGGGAAACTCATGATTGCCAACGGTGAAGTCACCGTTGACGGCCTGCCCGAGAGCCGCAAGACGGCAAAGATACGGGCGAATCAGACGGTGCAGTGTTTGGGACAGAGCGTGCTGGTTGTGGCGGCTTAAGCTTAAAGAAAACAGTAGAAGAACCGACCCGAATCAAACTCCACCACCAGCCGCGCGCCGCGATTGAGCGCATAGTCCCATGACCCCTTGGTGGCGCAGCCCTCGTGGCATTCGCTTACCCCTGCCGGGGACTCCAGATCGCGTTCGCGGTCATACCAACTCAACAACATGGTGTCGTCACCCAACTGCTGCTTTGCGACAGCACTAGCCAGCTTCAAAGCGGCATTGAAGTCGAGGCCCAATTCGCGGGTATCAAGATAGAGCGTCTTCATGGTGCGGAATGGGTCAGGGCTTTTAAAGCATAGAGCATGTCCAGTGCAGCTTTTGGGGTGAGGGCGTCGGGGTCGAGCTCGCGTAGTTGATCCAGCGCGGGATGCGGGGGTGGCGCGTCGTTGGGGATGTGGGCGACGAAGAGATCGCCCTGCGGGCCGGGTTGCAGTTGCGCGTCTTCGAGTTCGCGCAGATGACGCCGCGCGGCGAGGATGACAGGGCTGGGCACGCCGGCCAGACGGGCAACCTGAATGCCGTAGCTTTGAGAGGCCGGGCCTTCTTCCACCGCATGCAGAAAGACCAGATCGGCGCCGTGCTCCTTGGCGTCCAGATGCACGTTGGCGAGCTGCTTGTATTCATTGGCGAGTTGCGTCAGTTCAAAGTAATGCGTGGCAAACAGGGTGAAGGCGCGGGTGGCGCTGACCAGGTGCCGCGCGACCGCCCAAGCCAGGGCGAGGCCGTCAAAAGTGGAGGTGCCGCGGCCGATTTCGTCCAGCAGGACCAGGCTGTTGGCGCTGGCGTTATGCAGGATGTGGGCGGTTTCGGTCATCTCGACCATGAAGGTGGAGCGCCCGCCTGCCAGATCGTCCGACGCGCCGATGCGGGTGAAAATCTGATCGATCTCGCCAATTTTTGCCGAGCGGGCAGGCACCCACAGGCCGCAGCAGGCCAGCAGCGTGATCAGTGCAACCTGCCGCATGTAGGTCGATTTTCCGCCCATGTTGGGGCCGGTGATCAGCAGCATCTGGCGGCTGCGGTTGAGGGTGACGTCGTTGGCGATGAAATGGCCGACCTGCGCTTCGACCACCGGATGGCGGCCGCCACGAATGACGATTCCGGGTTCGTCGCTGTAGTCCGGGGCGTTGAGTTTGAGCGTGCTCACGCGTTCGGCCTGGCTCGCCAGCACATCGGCCTCAGCCAGTGCGGACGCCAGATGCAGCAAGGCGGGCACATGCGGCGTCAGCGTCTCCAGCAGCGCTTCAAACAGCGCTTTCTCGCGCGCCAGTGCACGCTCCTGTGCCGATAGCGCCTTATCTTCAAAGGCTTTCAGTTCCGGCGTGATGTAGCGCTCGGCATTTTTCAGGGTCTGGCGGCGGCGGTAATCGTCAGGGACATTTTCTGATTGCGCACGGCTGACCTCGATGTAAAAACCATGCACCTTGTTGTATTCGACTTTCAACGTGCTGATACCGGAGCGGGTACGCTCGCGCGTTTCCAGTTCCAGCAGAAAGGCACCGGCGTCGCGTGTCAGTGCGCGCAACTCGTCGAGATCGGCGTCATAGCCATCGGCAATCACGCCACCTTCGCGCAGCACGCTGGCCGGCTCAGGTTGCACGGCCTGGACGAGCAGTTCATGCAGGTCGGGATGGGCGGCAAGCGCCGCACCCAATTCTGACAAACGCGCATGGTCGTCGGGCAAGGCTGCCGCCAGATCGGGCAATAGCGCCAGCGTGTCGCGTAAACCGGAGAGATCGCGCGGGCGTGCATTCTTCAGCGCAATGCGGCCGCTGATGCGTTCGACGTCTGCACAGCTTTTGAGCAGCTGGCTGATCGTTTTTGCAGTAACCGGTGCTTCGGCCAGCACGCCAATGGCATCGCGTCGCTTGCCAAGCACGGTCCGATCACGGAGCGGGTGGTGCAGCCAGTGGCGCAGCAGGCGCGTGCCCATGCCGCTGGCGGTGGTGTCGAGCACCGACAACAAAGTGGGTGACGCTTCGCCACGCAGGGTTTCGGTGAGTTCCAGGTTGCGCCGAGTGGCGGCGTCGAGTTGAACGAAATCACTGTCGCGCTCGGCCTGAATGGATTGAATATGCGGCAACGCGGTGCGCTGCGTGTTCTGGATGTAGTCGAGCAAGGCACCTGCGGCAGCCAGTGCATGGGGCAGGTCGGCCACGCCAAACCCGCTTAAATCGCGGCTGCCGAATTGTTGCGCCAGCCGGGTTTGCGCGCCGCCTGCATCAAACTGCCAGGGTGCCAGCCGGCGGACCGCGCAAGCAGCGCCTACGAGTGTGAAATCGTCCGGTGCCAGGATTTCGGCCGGGCGAACGCGTGCAAGCAAGGCGGGCAGGGTGGCAGGATTGACCTGGGTGACCTGAAAGCGTCCGGCAGCCAGATTGAGCCAGGCCACGCCGATTGACTCGGGGCCAGGGGCGACGGCCAGAATCAGGGTGTCCTGCGTCTCGTCCAGCAGGCCCGAGTCGGTCAGCGTGCCCGGCGTGATGATGCGCATGATCTGCCGTTCGACCGGGCCTTTGCTGGTGGCCGGGTCGCCCACCTGCTCGGCGATCGCCACCGATTCGCCCAGTTTCAGCAGTCGCGCCAGATACTGTTCGGCGCTGTGATACGGCACGCCGGCCATCTTGATAGGCTCACCGGCAGATGCGCCGCGCGTGGTCAGCGTGATGTTAAGGAGCCGTGCGGCTTTTTCGGCATCGTCGAAAAACAGCTCGTAAAAGTCGCCCATGCGGTAGAACAGCAGCATGTCGGGATGCTGTGCCTTGATGCCGAGGTACTGCTGCATCATCGGCGTGTGGGGTGCGATCTCTTTTTTATTCATTAGAATCAATTAGTTGAGATATTTTTCAGTTTCTTGTTGGGGCAAATTGTGGGCAATTTGCACAAGTTTTTTCATGCTTTGCCAGAATCACCCCGGGCCTGACCAGCCGGGCGTTATCCAAGTACTGGGCCAATCCGACGATCAGACTGATGTTGCTGTCGCAGCGCTCATGATAAACCTTCGCCGTAGTTGGTCGATGAAAGCCGAGATATTGGCGCATTCATGTTGGATGGGTGGCGACGCGAAAAAAAGGAAGCGGTCATGCACTACCCGGATCGAGGTAGTCATATCTGAGGGCAGTTCCAGCGCCTATCGGCTGGAATGGATGTGGAGTGCGTAACGAGGCGCTGGGAGACGTTTAAGAACCCGGTGGTATTAGGTGCCGTAACGCTATTTTGCTTTGGATATTTTGACCGAATTAAAACCACATTTATCTGACAAACGAAGTACGGTTGGCATTGTTTTGGGTATTGACATGTGCAGTTTCGGAATTCAGCCTCCACAAGCACCCAACTCATATGCAAAAACCTTGGATTTTTTTCGGTTTTTGCATATGCCACGGGCATGGTTTCCCACGTCCTATTCGTAGATGACCGGTTTCACTAGGGTCGTGTGAACGCTAACCGCGACGAGGCGAGTTGAGGCCGGTCTTAATTCTGATGGTGCCTGACCGCTTTATGGCGGTGGTCGTTTTGCATTGGCCTTCTGCTGAATTGCTCGGCATCGCTCCATCAGAACGTCGAAAGCTTCGACATCATCGAGAAACAAACCGTCATCGACCATATGCTGATAGTCGGTAGCCAATTTGGCCAAAGCGCTGTCATCAGGTACAAGCTGGAGCCCACCTGCAACGGCAGCGTGATAGTCGATGACATCTCCATGCGTGTTCTTTTCTGCAAAGAACACGTTCTTGTGATCGGCAACTGCGCGGGCGAGGGTTTTGTCCGCGATGGCTGCGGCGGCGAAGCCGGCGGCATCCAGTCTCGTCACGTCGTGCCAGTGACGCGCGAAGCGGTCACCACCCCGGAACTCGCCTTGCGCGCAGAAAACGTGAATCGCCGTGGCCTTTTCCCAGAAGGTGCGCTCGTCGCGCATGACCTGTGGCGTGGCGGTTGGAAACTCCAACCCCTGCAGATGCGCAGCCGCATCGCAGCGGATAGCGCGCGGTTCGCTGGGCTCGCCGGTGGAGCGGGCACCGAATTCCAGCATGACGGCGGGCGCGACATAGCCGGTGCCGGTGACCAGTGGCGTGTAATCAATGAACACCTTGTCGCCCTCGGCTCGCACGGTTGCCGGTAGACCATATTGCTCAAGGTCGTGCATGAGCCGTGGCACGATCTCGGCACTGACCCAGTCCGACAGGCGCGCACGAATCTCTTTGCTCCACTTCTTCTCCTGGCTCTTGCTGGCTGGCAGTGGCGCATCCGCATCGCCCACCAGATCGCTAGCGATAGCGCGGATGTCGTAGGTCAGGTCCACGTCTTCGGAAAAGCGCCGGATGACGCCGTACGCTTTCGACAAGGATGTGCCGCCCTTGAATACCAGGTGTTCAGCGTAGGGGCCGGCAAAGAGGTGCCGCAGCGACCAGACCACCCAGATGTCTTTTTCCAGCAGATGGGGCGGGAGGCCCGATGTGTTGGCTGCCAAGTCGAGCGCCTCCAGGCGTTCGGCGCTAGAGAGCTGGAAGAACTCAGCCATGGGTCACCAGGGCGCTGACCTCTTGGGCCATCCAGGTCGGCAGGCGCGCTCGTGCCGACGCAACTTCTTTCAGCTCCGACACCGGCAGCTTGGCGCGCAGCTTCCGGATCGCTTCCCCGGCTTTTTCTGGACCCAGCCAAGCCAGCGCCCGCACCACCTCGCCCGCAGCCCGCCCAGGAAAGATCAGTTGCCAAACCGGCGCGTGCCGGAACTCGACCATTTGCGCGCCCAATTCCAAGCGGCGGCTGGGGCCGGAGGTTAGATAGACCGCCCGCATCGGCACCTGCGTGGTCAGGCCCAGCGCGTTGGCAGCAGCAGCGCCATGAGGCACGATGGTTTCCCCACGCTGGTTCGCCAGGCCCTCGACCATCTTGACGGTCGAGGGCGCACGGGAGCCAAAGCGGCTCTCGACGGGCAGGACATAGATACCGCGGCCCGCGCGCAGCAGGGCGCCGCGCAGCACCAGGCGAGACAGCACTTGATCCACGGCTGCGCGATTGCCCAGGTGCAACAGTTCTTTGGCGACCAAAGGCGTGCCCTCCGGCATTCCGGTGGCGTATTCCAAGACTTGTTTGGCGAGGGTCTGCATGGCGATATCTCCTAACTGTCAGAAGTATGATGCTAATTCTGACACTTTTCAAGTCCCAAATCTCGCGAAAGCAGCGCCAACAAAGAAACTAACGTTTTCATGGGCAATGACGGCTTACTGATCATAAAGCTGCAGGTGGAGAGAATCTGATGTCGGCCTGCTAATCGGCCTAAGCCGCCGTTGATGACAGAGCGATACAATGACCGTAACCATCAAATTGCAGTCATTTATCTATAGTCGTCAAAGCTGTCATTCGGTGCGGATGTCCCCAATCAATCTCTGCAATAGTGTAAAACACCCGCATAGGAGGCTCTGAATAGCGCTAAACGAGAAGCCGGCTCCTAGCTTGAACTGTGATGAAGCTGGGTGCTCTGCCATTCTTGCTTCTGCTTCGTAATCTGATACCAAGACCGGCCCAAAAAGGATCTGGCGGATGGCATCTAACAAAAAAAACACACCGGGAGACATGCATGCACATTCAACATGTGGAGATCGGAAACTTCCGAAAGCTTCAAAAAGTTCGCGTCGATTTCGCTGAGAAAACGACGGTGTTCGTTGGCGCGAACAACAGCGGGAAAACTTCAGCCATGGTGGCGCTCCGTCACTTCCTCGTCGATCGAACAGATTTTTCGATCAATGACTTCACGTTGTCCAATTGGGCCAAACTTGATGCGATGGCAGTCGCATGGGAAAAGCATATTCCCGGCGAGGAAGAACAGGAGTTTGACTGGGATGCGGTTTTGCCACATCTCGATGTCTGGTTGAACGTGCCGACGGAGGATCTTCACTACGTACAGAAGATTCTGCCTACCCTCGATTGGGCTGGAGAGCATATTGGCGTGCGCCTGCGCTACGAACCTAAAGACGTGCAAGCGTTTAGGCAGGAGTACCTTACAGCCAAGCTTGCAGCTGCTGCTGTCATGAGCGCAGCAGAGCCTCCTGAAGTAGGTGCAGCAGCAGTGGTACCGCCCGAGGAAGGATTCGCCCTATGGCCGAAGTCGATGATGGATTTTCTGTCGCTTCGACTGAGGTCGTCTTTTGAGGTCCGCGCGTACCTCCTCGATCCCGAAAAACTCGTAGTTCCAAAGAATGGCCTTGCTGCTCCGCAGTCTCTTCCCGCCGGAAGCGAGTCGATCGAAGGGGACCCGTTCAAGAAGATCATTCGAATCGATGAAATCAGCGCGCAACGCGGGTTTGGTTTCGTCACTGCCTCGACTCGCGCGGATGATCCGAACGAGGACGGAAGAGCGAGAGGTGGGAGGAAGCTATCCAACCAGCTTCGGAACTACTACATTCAGCACCTCGACCCATTTGATCAGCCCGAACCGAAGGACCTGGAGGCGCTGCGGGCGTTGCATGGAGCCCAGGCCGCATTTGGCAAGCGGTTGGAGACATGTTTCTCAGCGGCCCTGAAGGAACTTGAAGATATCGGCTACCCCGGCGTCACCGATCCGAAACTCACGATCACTACAAGCATCAAGCCTATCGATGGCCTGAATCACGGTTCTGCGGTTCAGTATGAGGTGCCAACTCATCTCGGCGCGGGTAGCGGCTTTGCGCACCGCCTTCCTGAGGATTCGAACGGCCTCGGATACCAGAATCTGGTGTCGATCGTCTTTGCGTTGATGAGTTTCCGCGACAAGTGGATGAAAGTTGGCAAGGCCTCCAAGTCAACTGACGAAGACGAAGCTCTCATTCCTCCACTTCATCTGGTGCTCATTGAGGAGCCCGAGGCGCATCTCCACGCGCAGGTTCAACAGGTCTTTATTAAGCAAGCCTATGACGTTCTACGCAAACACGACAAACTCAAGGGCGCGAATGACCTTCGCACGCAGCTTGTCGTCAGCACGCATTCAAGTCACCTCGCACACGAAGCTGACTTCGCTTCTCTGCGGTACTTTCGCCGACTTCCTGTCAAAGAACTCGATGGCTCGGTGCCTGTCTCCTGCGTGGTCAATCTATCCGAGACCTTCGGAAGTGAGGATGAGACAAGCCGTTTCGTCAAGCGATACCTCAAAGCTACTCACTGTGATTTATTCTTTGCTGATGGGGCCGTGCTGGTCGAAGGCCCGGCAGAGCGCATTCTTGTCCCGCACTTCGTTCGCAACCATGTGCAGTATGAGTATTTGCGACGCTGCTACGTCACCTGGCTAGAGATCGGCGGGAGCCATGCACACCGACTGAGATCTCTGATTGATCATCTCGGACTGAACACGCTGATCATCACCGACATAGATGCAAAGAATGCGGATGGCCAGGCGGTTCCTCCCATTCGTGGCGCGAGTCTCAAGGCACGAAACGAGACACTTAAGACCTGGGTTCCCCAGGAAGAGGGGCTTGACGAACTACTCGACAAAAAGCCTGAGGAACTTGTTTTTCCGGACTCTAGTGGCTACGCCATTCGCGTTGCCTATCAGCAACCAATTCAAGCCAAGTTCAAATCAGACAAGCACGCAGAGGCACTTGCCAATACGTTCGAAGATGCGTTGGTCTATGAAAACATCAAACTGTTTGAAGCGATGGACGGCACGGGCTTGATGGGACGGCTCTGGAAGTCGCTCGATAGTGCAACCGATCTCTGCGATCTTGCCCAGCGAGTGTCCGCGGACTTGGCAAAGGGCGGCAAGGCCGAGTTCGCAATGGCACTTCTCTACAGCGCCGAGATCGATAAGATGAAAGTGCCCACCTACATCGACAGGGGCTTGCTATGGCTCGTTGACCAGTTGAAGCGCAAAGAGGATGGCATGTCTGGGAAGGCTCCTGTAGCAATCGAATCTCTTGCCGGTGGCGCTGCAGCCGAAACGGTGGCGGCATGACTTCCACGACAGCCATTACGACTGCGGACACCGCCGATGCTCATGTCGATGACGAGATCGCGGCTTGTCTTAATCTTGGCGCTCCGAAGAGCTTCTTCCTCTTCGCTGGCGCAGGCTCTGGAAAGACACGTTCTCTCGTTACTGCGCTTCAGCATGTGCAGAAGAATCTGAGCGAGCAGCTCAGAGTCAAAGGACAGCGCGTCGGGGTTATCACTTTCACGAACGCCGCCAGTGATGAGATCAAGAGGCGACTATTTTTCGATCCCCTCATTGACGTTCGCACCATTCACAGCTTTGCATGGTCGCTTATCGAGGGCCTCAATCAGGACATCCGTGAATGGCTGCGCGTCGACTTAGCGAACGACATCGTGCAGCTGAAAGAAGACGAAGCCAAAGGCCGAAAGGGAACAAAAGCATCTGCGACTCGCTTGAGCAAAATTGAGTCGAAGTCGAAACGACTTCAGAACCTGCCAAGCGTCAAATCCTTCACGTACAGCCCGACAGGTGACATTCGCGGTCGTGATGCTTTGAATCATTCCGAAGTTCTGCAACTGACCGCGCATTTCCTCAAGACCAAGCCAGCTATGCAAAGTATTTTGGTCGGTCGCTATCCCATCCTGTTCATCGACGAGAGCCAGGACACGAACAAACATCTAATCGACGCGCTCTTCGAGGTCCAAGCCACGATCAAGGGAAAGTTTATTCTGGGTCTTCTCGGCGACATGATGCAGCGCATCTATAGCGACGGAAAAGAGGGACTTGGCGAGGCTCTACCGGAGGATTGGGCGAGACCTGGCAAGAAGCTCAACTACCGCTGCCCCAAACGCGTCATTACTCTCATCAACAAGGTTCGTAGCTCAACGGATAAGCAACATCAAGAGCCGCGTGCAGCGGCGGTAGAGGGGGTTGTACGGCTGTTCGTCTTACCAAATGATCTGGAAGGGAAGCCTGCCGCCGAGCGTGCAATCGCCGCTCACATGTCAAAGGTTACAGGTGACGACAAGTGGAATGAGCCAAAGGCGATCAAGACTCTGACTCTTGAACATCGAATGGCCGCATCACGCATGGGATTCATCGACGCTTTTTCGCCTCTCTATGACATCGATAGTTGGCGCACAAGCTTTCTCGAAGGGACCTTGCCAGTGTCTCGGTTCTTCTCTGATCAAGTGCTATCGCTTGTGAACGCAAAACGGCGAGATGATCGCTTCGCCGTCGCGCGGGTCGCCAAGAGCTTCTCCCCACTTCTTACACAAGCTGCCTTGCGTGAGGCCAAGGACACGAAGAAGCACTTGCAGCAGGTAAACACTGCAATAGACACGCTCATGGCGCTTTGGAAAGACGGGGAAGACCCAACCCTGTTACAGATTCTTCGGTGTATCGCCGAAAACAACCTGTTTGAGATTCCCGAAGCACTGCAAGCCAATGCGTCCGGAGCGATTGAGCAAGCTGAGGCCGGCGCCTCGGGAGAGGATGAACAAGTGGACCGCCAAACCGAACGAGCCGTAGCCCTACAGACATTCCTCTCAGCCCCCTTCTCGCAGATCGAACCGATGGCTGAGTATCTTTCAGGGAAAGCTCATTTCGATACCCATCAAGGCGTTAAGGGGCTTGAGTTTGATCGAGTCATGGTCATCATGGATGACAAAGAGGCGAAGGGCTTTCTTTTTAAGTACGAAGATCTGTTCGGCGGCAAGGCCGCAGGGGACAAGACCGTTGAAAGCACCAAACGTCTCTTCTATGTGACGGCGAGTCGCGCCAAGGAAAGTCTCGCCCTCGTTGCATACTCATCCTCGCCCGAGCGGGTCCAACACTTTGTACTCAAAGAAGGATGGTTTGGCGCTGACGAGATTGTGTTTGGCGTGCCTGCGTGAAGGCATCTGCTTCACGCTAAGTTGCTTTGTTCGGCCATCCAAGTTCTTTTGTGATCGTGCGCCGGTAGGCAGTGTCGATCTGGTTCGGCGCTTTCTCTATGTATTCCCGAGCCTGATTTCGCACTGTGCCATTGAGCTTAGACAGATGAGCTACTACTTCAACGGCAGATGGCATTACTCCACGCGAGTCTTTGAAACCCCAAGGTAGGTTTGTCCACACTGCGCCGTCCAGTTCATGCTCTATGCCCCACGCTTTTACGACGTCTCTACTTAGTCCAGAGCTGGTAAATAACGCGCCGTCAAAATAGCCGATGTCTGTGGCGATTCGTTTTGCAATGCCCTCGCGCCTCGCAAGGCTTGCGATGGCGGTTTTGATATCCGGAACGTTGAGGAGGGCCCAGTAGGTTTGTACGAGCTCAACGTCCTCACAAATTACAAGCGTCATGCGGCGGTCGGCGGACTCACGCGCAAATTCGACCGGCAGCATCGGCCCATTCGGCCGCCATTCACCAATGGTTGGCAGATCGCTAGGGTTCCAGATCAGTGATCCCCAGCCGAGGCAAGCAATGCGTGGTGTAGTCATGAAGCATTTGATATCACGGATGCCTTCTTTGAGCTATCGGAAAGTCTGCTTACGAGACTGGGGACGACAGCTATAAGTTGAGACCTGACATTCTCGGCTGCTACAGTGAATGAGCGCTTTGGCCGAAAAGCACTCAGCCGATTCCGGGAGCTCAGCGGCTGCACCACCCAGATTGCTGACCTTCATTGCTTCGAAATCCATCGCACATCGTCACAGACCAGCGCGGTGCCGCGTAGCCTCTTAAAAACTACGCTCGCACACGACTGGCTATGCCCCAGTATGCGGTCCGATTTCGTGGGGCAAATTTGGGGCAATTTGAGCGCCAACCCATGCCAATCTATGCCAATTCGACCTTTGTGAGGCGATGGCCGTCATCGGCCTAACTTGTTGCTGCGAAAGAGAAAAGTCTATCTCTGACAGCGCATTGAGTAAGTGTCCCAACACAATCGGCGTGTGGGCAGTGGGCTCCTTGGCGATGGACATGGGCAGGCTGGCGGGGTGTTCAGACTTTCAGTTCGGGTGGCAGATGCGGTGCAAGGATTTGCAGCATTTGCGCGAAGATTTTTGGCGTGGCGGCGACGATGTTGCCGGAATCCAGAAAGCCTTCATCGCCCATGAAGTTGCCGACCAGTGCACCCGATTCCTGCGCAATCAGACTGCCGGCAGCGAGATCCCATGGTTTCAGGTTCATTTCCCAGAAGCCGTCGTAGCGGCCGCAGGCCACGTAGGCGAGGTCGAGAGCGGCAGAGCCGGGGCGACGCAGGCCCGAAGTGGCACGCATCATGTCACGGAACATGTTGATATAGGCTTCGGCGTGGGTGAAATCAGTGTAGGGGAAGCCTGTTCCGATCAGGCATTCGGCGAGTTTGTTGCGTTTGCTGGCGCGAATGCGGCGGTCATTAAGCATGGCGCCGCGCCCGCGGCTGGCGGTGAAAAGTTCGTTGCGCGCAGGATCAAACACCACGGCCTGGGTGATCTGGCCTTTTTGCTTGAGTGCGATGGATACTGAATATTGCTGCAGACCATGCAGAAAGTTGGTGGTGCCGTCGAGCGGGTCGATGATCCACTGATAGTCTTCGCCGTTCTTGGCGTCGGTTGTGCCGGACTCCTCTGCTAAAATCCCATGATTCGGGTAGGCATCGAGCAGGGTTTCGATGACGGCACGTTCGGCCATCTGATCGACCTCGCTGACATAATCACGATCCTGCTTGCTCCGTACGGTGAGCTGATCGAGGTCGAGTGAGGCGCGATTGATGATCGCCCCGGCTTTGCGAGCGGCTTTCACCGCCGTATTGAGCATGGGATGCATGGTGTCTGGCTATAAATTCAAAGAACGAACGAGCATTTTACTTGATGTATGACGCAAGCTGACCCGAAACTTCTCGCCAATATCCGAATTGTTCTGGCGCGTACCAGCCACCCCGGCAATATCGGTGCCGCGGCGCGGGCGATGAAGACGATGGGCCTGTCCCAGTTTTATCTTGTCCAGCCTTATCTTTTCCCGAATAGTCAGGCCGATGCAATGGCTGCGAGTGCGGATGACCTGCTGGCGCAGGCCCATGTCTGCAATACGCTGGAAGAGGCGCTCGCCGGTACCACGCTGGCATTCGGCGTATCGGCGCGCCGACGCGATATCGTGGCCGAGGTGCTGACACCGCCCGAGGTGGCTGTCCGTTTGCTGACCGAAGCACAAGCTGCGCCGGTGGCGCTGGTGTTCGGCAATGAAACCAGCGGCTTGTCGAACGAGGAACTGAGCCTGTGCCAGGGGCTGGTAAGCATTGCCGCCAACCCGGACTACAGTTCGCTCAACCTGGCAGCGGCTGTACAGGTTTTGAGTTACGAAATCCGCCAGACCTGGCTTCAGCACCCATCCTGGCCACAGCCAGAGATCGATGCAGCCAGGCTGGACGATGTCGAACGGTTTTACGCGCATCTGGAAACGGCACTTACCGAGCTGGAGTTCCTCAACCAGGGCTCACCCGGAAAACTGATGCTGAAATTGCGCTGGCTGTTTGCACGCACCCGCCTGGCACAGGAAGAAGTGAATATCCTGCGCGGGATTCTGACCGCCGCGCAAACAGCCAAAAAACTTGCCGGCCCTTTACGGAACCGTCATCCGGAATAGTTGACTAAATAACTCGGAAATAGCATCCTCAAACGCATGAACCTGCTCAGCCAACTCAAGGAAGACATTGCCGTGGTGTTTGACCGCGATCCTGCGGCGCGCTCGACGTTTGAAGTCATCACGACTTATCCCGGCTTTCACGCCATGGTGATCCACCGCCTGTCACACAAGTTGTGGCGCATGGAATTGAAGTGGCTGGCACGTTTTATCTCCCATCTTGGCCGCTGGCTGACCGGGGTTGAAATTCATCCCGGGGCGACCATAGGCCGCCGCGTGTTTATCGACCATGGCATGGGGGTGGTAGTGGGCGAGACGGCCGAAATTGGTGACGATTGCACGCTCTATCACGGTGTGACCCTGGGCGGCACCTCGTGGAACAAGGGCAAGCGTCATCCCACTCTGATGCCAGGCGTGGTGGTGGGAGCCGGCGCAAAAATACTCGGGCCGATCACCATTGGCGCCAACGCGCGTGTCGGCTCCAACGCTGTGGTGGTCAAAGATGTACCGGGCGACGCGACGGCAGTGGGCATCCCTGCGCGCATTCTGGACAGCAGTGCCGAGAAACAGCGTAACCAGCAGGCGGAGAAACTTGGGTTTTCGGCGTATGCCATATCAGCTGACATGAATGACCCAGTAGTGAAGGCCATTCATGGCCTGGTCGATCATTCGGCCCACATTGATCACCGGCTGGAACTGATCCTGGCTCAGCTGCAGAAACTGGGCATGGAAATGCCTGCTGATCAGGACAAGCCGGATGATTTCGATCCGAACTATTTGAACAAAATAGTTGACTAATTTGCTCAGGTAAGTAATAGTTGACTGAAATGCTCGGGAATTTTATAGTGCCGAGCGAAATTTCAGGAGAATGAGTCATGAGATTGACCACCAAAGGTCGCTTTGCAGTCACGGCCATGCTGGATCTGGCTTTGCGTGGCGGTAAAAATCCGGTAACGCTGGCTGGCGTCAGTGAGCGTCAGGATATATCCCTGTCGTATCTGGAACAGTTGTTTAGCCGCCTCCGCCGTCATGAGTTGGTTGAAAGCGTTCGCGGTCCCGGCGGCGGCTATTACCTCGCCCGCCCGCTTGCTGAGCTGAGTGTGGCCGATATCATTCGTGCCGTGGACGAGCCGATCGATGCCACCCAGTGTGGCGGCAAGGAAAATTGTCACGACGAACATCGCTGCCTGACACATGACTTGTGGACCGGGCTCAATGCCCACATCTACGACTATCTGGACAACGTGACGCTGGCTACGCTGGTGGCGAAACAGGATGAATGCAAGGACAAGGTATTGCAGGATCGCCGTGCATCGAAGATCACGCTGGCTGCTTGAATGATTCAACTTGGGTAAAACGATGAAGACACTGTATTTCGATTATTCCGCTACCACTCCGGTCGATCCGCGCGTGGCCGCGAAGATGATTCCTTATCTGACCGAGGAATTCGGCAACCCGGCATCGCGTTCGCACCCTTACGGCTGGACGGCCGACAAGGCGGTTGAAGAAGCACGTGCAAATGTGGCTGCACTGGTTGGCGCCGACTCCAAGGAAATCGTGTTTACTTCCGGCGCCACCGAATCGAATAACCTCGCCATCAAGGGCGCAGGGCATTTCTATTCCGGCACCAAGGGCAAGCACATCATCACCGTGCGCACCGAGCACAAGGCCGTGCTCGACACCGTACGCGAGATGGAGCGCCAGGGCTTCGAAGCAACCTATCTGGGCGTCAAGGAAAACGGCCTGCTTGATCTGGATGTGCTGCGCGCAGCGATCCGCCCGGACACCGTACTGGTCTCGGTGATGGCGGTTAATAACGAAATTGGCGTCATTCAGGATATTGAAGCCATTGGCAAGATTTGCCGCGAAAAAGGCGTGATTTTTCATGTCGATGCAGCACAGGCCACCGGCAAGATGCCGATTGACCTCAGCAAACTGCCGGTTGACCTGATGTCGTTCTCGGCACACAAGACTTACGGACCCAAGGGCATCGGCGCGCTGTACGTTCGCCGCAAACCGCGCGTGCGCCTGGAAGCGCAGATGCACGGCGGTGGCCACGAGCGTGGCATGCGTTCGGGCACGCTGGCTACGCATCAAATCGTTGGCATGGGCGAAGCCTTTCGTATCGCCAAGGAAGAAATGGCGACCGAAAACGAACGCATCCGCATGCTGCGCGACCGTCTTTATGCTGGTTTTCAGGATATCGAGGAAGTCCATTTGAACGGCGATATGGAGCAGAGGGTGCCGCACAACCTCAATGTCAGCTTCAACTTTGTCGAAGGCGAATCGCTGATCATGGCGATCAAGGATCTGGCGGTGTCTAGTGGCTCGGCCTGTACCTCCGCCAGCCTGGAGCCATCCTATGTGCTGCGTGCTCTGGGCCGCAGCGACGAACTGGCGCACAGTTCGATCCGCTTTTCGATCGGCCGTTTCACGACGGAGGAAGAAGTCGACTACGCTATCAAGCTGTTGCACGAGAAGATTGATAAGCTGCGTGAGCTTTCCCCCTTGTGGGAAATGTTCAAGGAAGGCATCGATCTGAATAGTGTGCAGTGGGCTGCGCATTGATTGGTTAATTGGCAGGGTTAATTGGATGCGGCCGCTGGCTGTATCCAGAATTTGAAGCAAGGAGAACACATATGTCCTACAGCGATAAAGTACTCGACCATTACGAAAATCCCCGCAACGTCGGCTCGTTCACCAAGGACGACGACGGTGTAGGCACCGGTATGGTGGGCGCGCCCGCCTGCGGCGACGTGATGAAGCTGCAGATCAAGGTCGGTGCCGATGGCCGTATTGAAGACGCCAAGTTCAAAACCTATGGTTGTGGTTCGGCGATTGCGTCAAGCTCGCTGGTGACCGAATGGGTTAAGGGCAAGACGCTCGACCAGGCTATGGAAATCAAGAACACGGCCATCGCTGAAGAACTCGCGTTGCCACCGGTGAAAATCCACTGTTCGATTCTGGCCGAGGATGCCATCAAGGCTGCGGTCAGCGATTACAAGCAAAAAAAAGGGCTGGAGTAAGTCATGGCGGTGACACTTTCCGAGCGCGCGGCACAACACGTCACCAACTATCTGGCCAAACGTGGCAATGGTATCGGCATCCGCCTCGGCGTGCGTACCACGGGCTGCTCCGGCATGGCTTACAAGCTGGAGTTTGCAGACGCAGTGCCGGAGGGTGACGAGGTTTTTACCAGCCACGGTGTGACCGTGTTTGTTGATCCCAAAAGCCTGACTTATCTTGACGGCACCGAACTGGATTACGCCCGTGAAGGCCTGAACGAAGGTTTCAAATTCAACAACCCGAATGTCAAGAATGAATGCGGGTGCGGTGAGTCGTTCAACGTCTGATTGCTGCGTGCTTGAGTTGGTTTGAAGCAAGAGGCGCGAGGTGTTTTTAACGCCTCGCGTTGGTTACCTGACATGGATTTAACCCAGAATCATTTCGAATTGTTCAGCCTGCCGCAATCGTTTGCGCTTGACCGGGATCGGCTTGACTCGGCGTATCGGGAATTGCAGAACGCAGTTCATCCGGATCGCTTCGCAGCCAAGCCTGAAGCCGAGCAACGGGTTGCGATGCAGTGGGCCACGCAGGCCAACGAGGCCTACCAGACGCTCAAGCATCCGGTCAATCGGGGTGTGTACCTGTTACGTTTGCAGGGGATCGACGCACTCGATGCCAGCAATACCAAAATGGCACCTGCTTTCCTGATGCAGCAGATGGAGTGGCGCGAGGCCATCGAGGCGGCCCGCGCTGAAAAAAACATGACGGCGCTGGATGATTTGACAACCGACCTGCGCACATCGCATCGACGCATCGAAACGCAACTCGCCGATCTGATCGATGCGGCACATGATTTCGCCGCTGCTTCAGAGTCCGTGCGTCAGCTACGTTTCATGGACAAACTCATTGCCGAAGTGGGCGACGTCTACGAAGAACTGGAAAACTAAAAAATATGGCCCTACTGCAAATTGCCGAACCCGGTATGTCTACAGCCCCGCACCAGCACAGGCTGGCGGTGGGCATTGATCTGGGCACGACCAATTCGCTGGTGGCCACGGTGCGCTCGGGCCTGGCGCTGATCCTGGACGACAAGGCAGGGCACTCGCTGCTGCCGTCAGTAGTGCGTTACCACGCCAACTGCGATGTCGAAGTAGGCTATGCTGCCCAGGCTGCGCAGAATAGCGATCCCCACAACACGATTGTGTCGGTCAAGCGCTTTATGGGTCGCGGTATAGCCGATATTGATGACAGCGCCAGCCTGCCGTATCGCTTTGTCGATGCGCCCGGGATGGTGCAACTGAAAACGGCCGCTGGCGTAAAAAGCCCGGTTGAAATTTCAGCCGAAATTCTAAGGGTTCTGCGCCAGCGTGCCGAAGACGCACTGGGCGGCGAACTCGTGGGTGCGGTGATTACCGTGCCTGCGTATTTTGATGATGCCCAGCGTCAGGCCACCAAGGACGCGGCGCAACTGGCGGGTTTGAATGTGTTGCGCCTGTTGAACGAACCGACTGCGGCAGCCATTGCCTATGGCCTCGATAATGCGTCAGAGGGCGTCTATGCCGTGTATGACCTGGGCGGTGGCACGTTCGATATTTCGATTCTAAAACTGTCGAAGGGTGTATTTGAAGTGCTTTCCACCAATGGCGATTCGGCGCTGGGGGGGGATGATTTCGATCAGCGTATTTTTTGCTGGATGGTCGAGCAAGGCCGCTTTTCACCGTTGTCAGCAGGCGACATGCGGCTACTGCTCACCAAGGCGCGCGACGCCAAGGAAGCGCTGACCGAGCATACGGACGTGCGTGTCACCGCCGTGTTGTCGACCGGTGAAGTGATGGACGCAACACTCACCCAAACTGCTTTCACTGCCATGACCTCCGGTCTGGTCAACAAGACCCTGGCCCCGACCCGCAAGGCATTACGCGATGCGGATTTGAGCACGGATGACGTCAAGGGTGTCGTCATGGTGGGTGGCTCGACCCGGATGCCCTGTGTTCGACATGCTGTGGCTGATTTTTTCAAGCAGACTCCGCTGACTAACCTCAACCCTGACAAGGTCGTTGCAATAGGCGCTGCGACGCAGGCCGATGTGCTGGCGGGAAACCGTTCTGGCGACGACTGGCTACTGCTCGATGTGATTCCTCTGTCGCTGGGCCTGGAAACGATGGGCGGGCTGACCGAAAAAGTCATCCCGCGCAATACGACCATTCCCACCGCGCGCGCTCAGGAATTCACGACATTCAAGGATGGCCAGACCGCGATGAGCGTGCATGTGCTGCAGGGTGAGCGTGAACTAGCGGCAGACTGTCGTTCACTGGCGCGCTTTGAGCTTCGCGGTATCCCACCCATGGTTGCCGGTGCTGCACGCATCCGTGTCACGTTCCAGGTCGACGCAGACGGCCTGTTGTCGGTGTCGGCACGCGAACAGAGTTCTGGCGTCGAGGCCAGCGTGCAGGTCAAGCCGTCCTATGGCCTGGGTGATGATGAAATCACCCGCATGCTGAAAGATGCATTTACCCATGCCAAGGACGACATGTATGCCCGCGCACTTAACGAGCAAATCGTCGATGCACAGGGACTGATCGCGGCTACCCGGGCAGCCATGCTGGAAGACGGTGCGTTGCTGAACTCAACCGAAACCGATGCAATCACTGCTGGGATAGCCACGCTGGAAAGCCTGCTGGCCGGAACGGACCATCAGGCGATCAAACGAGGAGTCGAAGCGTTGAATACGGTGAGCACGGAATTCGCCCAGCGCCGCATGGATCAGAACGTGCGCCGTGCCATGGCCGGGCAAAAACTGGAAACCTTCGGCTGAGCAAGGTGGCGTTGTGGCCAATCCGAAAGCCTGTTTTCTCGCCAAATGGAGAGAGACAGAAACGGTAGCCCAAGCGCGGTTACAATTCAGAAACGGCATTTTTGCCATTCTTACCAATCCATTTCCCCCAGCAGCTTGACTGCGAGTGATTCAAACCATGCCCCAACTCATCGTATTGCCCCATGTAGAACTCTGTCCGGAAGGCACCGTGATCGATGCCAAGTCCGGCGAAACCATTTGCGACACCTTGCTTGCCAATGGCATCGAAATTGAACACGCTTGCGAGAAATCCTGCGCCTGCACCACCTGCCATGTGGTGGTGCGTGAAGGCTTCAATTCTCTGGAGGCTTCGACCGAAGAAGAGGATGATCTGCTCGACAAGGCGTGGGGACTGGAGCCGCAATCCCGCTTGTCCTGCCAGGCACGGGTCAGCAGTAGCGACCTGGTGATAGAAATCCCCAAGTACACCATCAATATGGTCAAGGAAGGTCATTGATATGAAATGGACAGACTCTCTCGATATCGCAATTGAGCTTTCCGAAGCGCATCCGGAAATCGACCCGCGCACCATCCGTTTCACCGACCTGCATCGCTGGGTGACGGAATTGCCGGAGTTTGACGATGTGCCCGAGCACTCGGGTGAAAAAATCCTGGAAGCGATTCAGATGGCCTGGATCGATGAAGTGAGCTAAACACCGACACGCATGGCTGGTGGCCAGGCGCCGGAAAACAGGCAATAAAAAAGGGGCTCGTGCCCCTTTTTTATTGTTTGAATGTCGTAACTTAGAACTTGAATACCAGCCCGGCAGTGATCAGATCCACATCGGCTTCACCCGTGCTGCTAGCATCTTTGCCGCCCACTTCGAAGTAGCGTTCCCATTCCAGACGCAACCCGACTGACGGGGTGAAATTATACTGAGCACCCAAGCCCAGCATCCATTCGAGATCTGTGTCTTCTACGTTGGAGCGTGGGCCGGGGGCTGTTCCTTTGATGTCGGAGTGCAGGATACCGAAGCCACCTTTGCCAATCAGGGTAAGGTTGTCACCGAGCGCCTTGGTGCCAACGAGTTGCATTGTCATGCCGTTGACTTCACGCGTGCCGGTAAGCGTACCGGTATATTTGACTTCGCCCATATCGACGTAGCCAACTTCCATGGAAATATATTCGTTGACTTCCAGTCCGCCAAAAATTTTCCAGGCATTTCCGGTGTCGTCGCACGAAGTGCCTGCAGAGCAGGGCACGTCGGAGGTGGCTTGCCCCAGACTGCCGCCAAGGTAGGGGGCCAGGGTCAAATCGAAAAAGCCAGCTGTGGCCGGTGCGGATAGGGACAAAGCGGACGCCATGGCCGCTGCGACAAACATCGTTTTCATGTAACTCCTCCTGTAGGTGCTTGTTGATGGTTTTATTCGGTCTGATGCCGGGTTTAAACCTGAATGCTGCGCAGCAGTATAGCGCAGTGCCAAGCAAATCAAGCGGTATGTACTATTTAAGGGAATCGGGTGTTGTGTATGAAAGACACCATCCAAGTCACTGATATGGGTAATTTCTGGATGTTTCGTTAAGCCATGCCTTGCATCTGCATGTGTGATGTACAGCATGAGTTCTTACTGTTTTCCCTATGAACGCAGCAATTTCAGGGGCTTTGCTCGTGCTAGACTAAGCCAAATCACGAGAGACATATGGCCGAGGAAACTGATCTTTCCCGCACTGAACCGGCAAGTTCGCAGCGTCTGCATCAGGCGCGTCTGGCTGGCGATGTGCCGCGTTCTGCCGAACTCACCGCGTGGGTGGTGCTGATGTCGGCGTTGAGTGCGCTGGGCTGGCTGGCACCCCGCCTGCTCAACGCCTTACAGAACCTGATCGAGATGGCCTTTGTTCACGCAGCAAATCCACTTTCTCCGCGTTTGGCAGAGGCAACTTCCACTGCCTTGTGGACAGTTTTGCCTGTACTCATTGCCATTTTTGTTGCGGCACTGGTGGCCCCCATGCTGCTATCAGGCTGGGTCTTTGCGCCGCACGTGACCCAGGCGGATTTGACACGTGCTTCCCCATTCAAACCCCTGTTTCGCTTGCTCACGATGGATTCATTCTTTGATGGCGTGCAGACACTCATGAAGCTGCTGCTGACTGCTGCTGCAGTCGGCTGGGCATTGGCAAGCGGATGGCCGGGATTACAGATCCTGGCCGATGGGGATATGACAACTGCGTTGCACGCCACCGCAGCCTGGGTGGGGCGTGGCATGCTGGCACTGGCGGCGGCATTGGTGCTGGCCGCCGCACTGGATGCCGGCTGGCGCTGGTGGCGTTATCTGCGACGCCATGCGATGACCTGGCAGGAAGTGCTGGCCGAGGCGCGTGAGTCTGAAGGCAGTCCGGAAATGCGTGCTCAGTTGCGAGGCCGCCAGCAGCAGGCAGGGCAGGGCAGGCATGTTGACGAGGTGATCGGATGAGCGCGCAAGGCGTGCTGGTAATGGGGTTGCCGCTCAACCGGTTGGCCGTGCCAACGCTTGTATTGCTGATACTGGCAATGATGGTGCTGCCATTACCCACTTTCATGCTCGACGTGCTGTTTACGCTCAACATCGCGCTGGCAATGATAGTGCTGCTGGTCAGCATGAATGCACGACGCCCGTTGGAGTTTTCGGTATTTCCCACAGTGTTGCTGCTCACCACGCTGCTGCGTTTGTCGCTCAACGTGGCTTCGACCCGCATTATCCTGATGCAGGGTCATACCGGCCCAGATGCGGCCGGCAAGGTGATCGAGTCCTTCGGGAGTTTCCTGGTGGGAGGCAATATTGCAGTGGGCTTCGTGGTGTTTCTGATTCTGGTCATCATCAACTTTGTGGTGATTACCAAGGGAGCGGGGCGCATTGCGGAGGTGGCGGCACGTTTCACGCTTGATTCGATGCCGGGCAAGCAATTGGCCGTCGATGCCGATCTGAATGCCGGATTCATCAATGAAGGTGAGGCGCGCACGCGTCGCAGCGACATCGGCCGTGAAGCCGATTTTTATGGCGCAATGGACGGTGCTTCCAAGTTCGTGCGCGGCGATGCCATCGCCGGCATCATTATCCTGTTGGTCAACCTGGTAGGGGGGGTTGTGGTAGGTCTTCTGCAGCACAACCTGGGCGTGACCGAAGCGCTTGGTCGCTATGCGTTGCTGACTGTAGGCGATGGCCTGGTAACCCAGATTCCTGCCCTGATCATTTCGACTGCGGCGGGCATTGTGGTCAGTCGCTCGTCCAGCGACCAGGATTTGTCGCACGAATTTTCCACCCAGATTTTTGGTCGTCCCCAAACCTTGTATGTGGCCGCAGCCGTACTGGGTGCGCTGGGCGTGATACCCGGGACGCCGCATCTGGCTTTTCTGACGATCGCAGTGGTGTTGGGTGGGCTGGGTTTCTGGTTGATGCGCCGTCAACGCCATGCCGTGTATGACGTTGACGCGCTGGAAATGAATGAAGATGAACCCGCGCCGATCGATGTCACCTGGGAGGATATTCCGCCGGTTGACGTGCTGGCGCTCGAAGTCGGCTATCGCCTGATTCCCTTGGTCGACCGCAATCAGGGCGGGGCGGCACTCACTAAAATTACCGAGGCACGTCGCCGCTTTGCCACTGACATGGGACTGGTGGTGCCACTCATTCGCGTCCGGGACAACCTCGACCTTAAGCCCAACAGTTACCGGATTACGCTCAAGGGCGTGGACGTGGCACATGGCGAAATCCCCAGCGGTCAGGTGCTGGCTGTGGATATGGGCGATGTGCTGGGGAAACTGGATGGCCTATCCGGGGGCGACCCCCTGACTTTGTTCACTGGCGTCTGGATTGAGGTGGGCCGGGAAGAGGAAGCCGAGCTACGTGGTTTTGTGGTGCTGACTGCGGCCGAACTCATTGCGCGCCAGGTCGAGGCCGTTTTCCGCCAGCACGCTCCCGAACTGCTGGGGCGTACCGAAGTCCAGCAATTGCTGGATACGCTGGCCCGCAGCCATCCGGGGTTGGTCGAGGACGTGACACCGCGTCATTTGCCGCTGACCAGTGTGCAAACTGTTTTGCAGAATTTGATAGAGGAGCATGTCTCGATCCGCGACAGCCGGACCTTGTTTGAGACCCTGGCGGCGCGTGCACCAAAAACCCAGGCTATCGATGAACTGGTGGAAACGGTGCGAGCAGCACTTGGGCGCAGCATTGTCGATCGCCTGTTTGAAGGCAGCAACACGCTGAATGTAATGGGTCTGGCGGCAGCGACCGAAACCCGTCTGCTAAATGAAATGGGGGATGAAGGTGAGGCGTTGCTGTCTCCCGTGACGCTCGATGCATTGAATGAGGCAGCGGAACGTGCGCTGGCGGAGCAGGAACGAGAAGGCTACCCGCCTGTGTTGCTGACTTCGCCCGGGCTGCGCGCTATCCTGTCACGACTGTTGCGACGCAACTTGCCGCAGCTTTCGGTGATTGCCTATGCCGAGGTGCCAGCCGATAAAATCGTGCAGGTGAGTACAGAACTGACCATTGGAGGGGATGCATGAGTGTGCAGGTTTTCGTTGCAGCGAACGCGCGCGATGCCCTGGCATGCATTCGCCGCGAGTTGGGTGATGATGCTGTCGTCCTGTCTACACGCCCCCATCCGCAGGGCGTCGAGCTGCTGGCCAGCGCGTATGGAGCGTTAACTGCACCTGCTGTCGGCGAGTCCCCGGACTCCACCGGCAGCTCACGCATCCTCGCCGAATTGGGACGTTTGCGTGGAATGCTACAAAACCAGCTGGCAGGATTTGCCTGGGGGGCCACCCGGCGTCGCGACCCGGTTCGGGTGGCCGTGATGCAAACCTTGTTTGCTGCCGGGTTTGGTAGTGCACTTGCCCGCATGCTGGCAGCGCACCTGCCGCGCGGGCTCGACGCCAATGCCGCCCAGCGTTGGCTGCGTCAGGTGCTGATCCGTAATCTGCCTGTGCAGCCACGTGAATCCAGTTGGCTGGCACAGGGCGGATGTTTTGCGCTGGTCGGCTCTACTGGATCGGGTAAAACCACCACATTGGCCAAGCTTGCCGCGCGCGGCGTCGAATTTCATGGTGCAGGGCAGGTCGCCCTGGTTGCAGCCGATGCTTACCGAATTGGGGCTGCGGCGCAATTGACGGTGTATGCCGACCTCCTGGGCGTGTCGCTGCATGTGGTAGAAAACCAGGCCAAACTGGCCCAGCTACTGCCCCAGTTAGCCGCAAAAAAACTGGTGCTGATCGATACCGCCGGCTTTGCTCCATCCGACCCGCGCACCCGCGAAGGACGTTCGCTCGACGCATTGGCGGTGCGAAGGCTGGTCGTGATTGCCGCCAACCAGCAGAGTGCAGCAATCGAACAGGCCATGATGCGTTTTGGTGAAGGTGCGGTTGCCTGCATCCTTACCAAGCTCGACGAGGCGCCGCAGCCGGGTGCAGCACTCGATGGCCTGGTCCGTCATCGTCTGCCGCTGGCGTATATCAGCGGTGGCCAGCGTGTGCCGGAAGATCTCCATGTGCCCAACGCCGCCTATCTCATTGACCGAGCGCTCAAGGGGGGGCAGCTTGCCACCCCGTATGCGCTGGGTGCCGAAGATTGGCCGCTATTTGCCGGTGTTGAATCAGAGCGTGCAGAACTTCAACGCTCCCAGAAGGACATGAATCCCCTAAAGGGTACAAGTGCCGGCTGATCAGGCAGCGGGACTCAGACGTCGGCGAACCAAGCAGCCGTTGCATTGCATCTATTGTTTCCTTGATTCTGCCGACCACACGCTTCAATTGGCGCAGACACTTCACCAGCGGGGTGAGACGATTTTGCTGGTGGATACGCGTGGACGCTTGTTTGGCCATTACTCGACGCGCAGCCTGTTCGACTGGAAACAGCAACTTGAACGCGGGCAATTGCAGACCTTGCCCCTGGCGCATAGCCAGGGTTGGTATGCGCCCGGTGTCAGTGCGACAGAACCTGCCTTGCGCAACGCAGCGCAGGCATATGACCATGTGGTGTTTGATCTGGGTCTGTCCAAAGACGAACTGGCGTTGATGCCAGACGCAACCCAGACCGTACTCATGGAGGTTCATGCCACAGAGGAGTCGAAGCTGCGCACCTACACGGTGATCAAAACCCTGGCCCATTCCCACACGGTTTTTGGCGTGGGCCTGGTGGGCGATCCAGCCGCATGCGAACAGGTTCGAATGGCGGCCCGGCATTTTCTTGAACCGTCCCTGGCACAAGCCATTTATAACCTCGCGCAGGAAGGTGATGCATTTGCTGCGCTTGCCGTTAGAATGTGCGCTGAGGAGGCGAGCCTGACGACTCGTTATAAAACAGGACAAACCTGAACATGGTCGGTAAACAATCGTCGCAAGACGAACAAGTCACGAAATATGCGCCGCTGGTCAAGCGCATTGCGTATCACATGATGGCGCGCCTGCCCGCCAGCGTAGAGGTCGACGATCTCATCCAGGTCGGCCTGATCGGCCTGATGGATGCGGTTGGACGCTTTGACGGAACCCAGGGCGCGCAATTCGAGTCCTATGCCACCCAGCGCATACGCGGTGCCATGCTCGACGAGTTGCGCGAAGCGGACTGGCTTCCCCGCCATGTCCGGCAAAAATCGCGACAAATCGAGTCGGCGATCAACCGCTTGGAACAGCGCAATGGCAAGTCCCCCAGCGAGCAGGAAATCTCGGCCGAACTCGACATGCCGATCGAACAATATCAATCCATGCTGGGCGATGTGAAATGCTCCCAGCTTTTGTATTACGAAGATTTCTCGGACGAGGACAGCGCCAGCTTTCTGGAGCGCTATCTGGTTGATGGCGGTAACGATCCGCTCGCGGTACTGGAAGATGGAGGCTTTCGCGACAGCCTGGTGAGCGCGATTCACCACTTGCCGGAACGCGAGCGCAGCATGATGGGCATGTACTACGAACAGGACATGAATCTGAAGGAAATCGGCCTGGTTTTAGGCGTCTCCGAATCGCGTGTCTGTCAGCTGCATTCTCAAGCCGTAGCCCGTTTGCGTGCCGAGCTCAAAATCTGGAAAAATTGAAGCGGTGCAGTGACGCAGGCCAGGGTGGGCGGATTATTCATAAATCCGCGATAATGGGTGCTTGTTCATCCAGCCCGCATCTGTCCTCATGAGCCAAGCCGACCTCAAGAAAAAAGCCCTCGATTACCACCGCCTGCCCAAGCCGGGCAAGCTCTCGGTAGAATCTTCCAAGCCCTGTTCCACTCAAGAAGATTTGTCACTGGCCTACACGCCCGGTGTGGCCCAGCCGGTGCTGGAAATCGCCAAAAACCCCAAGACCGCTTACGACTACACCAACAAGGGCAACCTGGTTGCCGTGATTACCGACGGTACCGCGATCCTTGGCCTGGGCAACCGTGGCCCGCTCGCCGCCAAGCCGGTGATGGAAGGCAAGGCTGTGCTGTTCAAGCAGTTTGCCGGAATCGACGTGTTCGACATCGAAGTCTCCGCCAAGACGCCGCAGGAATTCATCAAGGTGGTTGAGGCCATCGCGCCGACATTTGGTGGCATCAACCTGGAAGACATTGCTGCGCCGCATTGCTTCGAGATCGAAGCGGCACTGCGCAAGAAGCTGGATATCCCGGTATTTCACGACGATCAGCATGGCACCGCCGTCATCATCTGCGCCGGCCTGATCAATGCCTTGTATATACAGGGCAAGACACTGGAAACGGCGAAAATTGTCTGTCTGGGTGCGGGTGCAGCCGGGATCGCCTCGATGAACCTTCTGGTGGCGATGGGCGCCAAAAAGGGCAACATTCTTTTCGTGGACTCCAAGGGCGTAATCCACAAAGAACGAACCGACCTCAACAGTTTCAAGAAAGCATTTGCACGCAAGACCAAATTGCGCACGCTGGCCGACGCGATGGCGGGCGCAGATGTGTTTGTCGGCGTATCAGGTGCCAATCTGGTGAGCCCGGCGATGGTAAAAAGCATGGCCGACAAACCGGTGGTATTTGCCCTCGCCAATCCCAATCCTGAAATCCTGCCGGAAAAGGCCAAGGCTGCACGCAGCGATCTCATCATGGCAACCGGGCGTTCGGATTTCCCCAATCAGGTCAACAACGTATTGGGATTCCCCTTCATCTTCCGTGGTGCGCTCGACGCACGCGCCAAGGAAATCACCCAGGACATGCTGATTGCAGCCGTGCGTGCGTTGGCCGAACTCGCACGCGAGCCAGTACCGGCATCGATGCTGAAAGCCTACAAACTAAAGAAGCTGGTCTTCGGCCCGGATTACATCCTACCCAAGCCATTCGATCCTCGATTACTCGAGCGGGTACCGCCGGCGGTAGCTGCTGCAGCAAAAAATAGCCTGAAGAAACCGGTCAGGAAGGCTATCAAAACGGGAACGCGGAAGCTGAACGTGGCAGACAAGCGTCGTTAAGCCTGTATCCGGTTTTCTGGCTAACCAGTGAAATCAGACTCTCGCCCCGTCTACCTCAATCTGTTTCGTATTCACCTGCCGCTGGCTGGCTGGGTGTCGATTCTGCATCGGCTGTCCGGCGCGTTGCTGTTTCTGGTTTTTCCACTGGGGGTGTGGGCCTTGTCTATTTCGCTGTCAGACGAAACCGGTTTTCAGCGCATGGCAGACTGGATGACGCACCCGCTGAGTAAATTGTGTGTGCTGCTGCTGGTTTGGGCGTTTGCCCATCACCTGCTGGCAGGCTTGCGGCACCTGGCCCTGGACGCACACTGGGGCGTGGAACGGAACCAGGCACGTCGGACCAGCGTGGCGGTGATGCTTCTGGCGACGATGCTCTCCCTGCTTGCTGCCTGGAGTTTGTTCGCATGAAGGCGGCTACGGGTTCACATGGCGGCACGGGAAACTGGTTGCTGCAACGAGCGACGGCAATCGTGCTGGCGCTGAGCCTGCCCGGATTGATACTGGTTTTCCTGTTGGCCTTGCCCCTCGACTTTTCCGGCTGGCAGGCGCTGTTCATGCCGTTGTGGAATCGCGTGCTGATGTTGCTGGCCGGCATGGCACTGGCGCTGCATGCCTGGGTGGGGATGCGCGACATTTTCATGGATTATGTTCACCCAGTTGGATTGCGCTTGTCGCTGGTTCTGCTGGTCATCCTGACACTGGCGGGCAGTGTGGTGTGGCTGGCCGCGATCTTGTTTGGTGCAGGCGCATGAATACGCGCCACTTTGACGCACTCATCATTGGCGGCGGCGGGGCCGGTCTGCGTGCGGCACTGCAACTGGCACGCTCGGACTTTACGGTTGCCGTGGTCTCCAAGGTGTTTCCCACGCGTTCGCACACCGTCTCGGCGCAAGGTGGTATCACCGCCGCGCTCGCCAACGTCGACGACGACCGTTGGGAATGGCACATGTACGACACGGTCAAGGGCGGTGACTGGTTGGGCGATCAGGACGCGATCGAGTTCATGTGCCGCGAAGCTGCCAATGCCGTGTATGAACTTGAGCACATGGGCCTGCCGTTTTCACGGCTCGACAACGGCAAGATTTATCAACGTCCGTTCGGAGGCCAGTCAAAAAACTTCGGCGGCGAGCAGGCCACCCGCACCTGCGCCGCCGCCGACCGCACCGGCCATGCGCTGCTGCACACGCTGTATCAGCAGAACATCAAGCACCGCACCCAGTTCTTCGACGAATACTTTGCGCTCGATCTGCTGCGCGATGCCGAGGGTTATTGTCTCGGCGTCACCGCCATGAGCATCGAAACCGGCGAGCCGCTGCTGATCGAGGCACGCACCACCTTGCTCGCTACCGGCGGTGCCGGGCGCGTGTTCGGTAATAGCAGCAATGCCATGATCAATACCGGTGATGGTCTGGGCATGATGTTGCGTGCCGGACTGCCGTTGCAGGACATGGAGTTCTGGCAATTCCACCCCACCGGTATTGCCGGCGTGGGCTGCCTGATTACCGAAGGCGTGCGCGGCGAAGGCGGCTATCTGCTGAATAAAAATGGCGAGCGCTTCATGGAACGCTATGCGCCACATGCCAGGGATCTGGCGGGGCGCGATGTGGTGGCGCGTGCGATTGCCATTGAAATCGCCGAAGGCCGTGGCTGCGGTCCGCGTGGAGACCATGTGGACCTCAAGCTTGACCATCTGGGCGAGAAGTTGATTGCTGAAAAACTTCCGGGTATTCGCGACCTGTCGATTCGTTTTGCCGGTGTCGATCCCGTCCACGCCCCAATTCCTGTGGCCCCTACGGCGCACTACATGATGGGCGGCATTCCCACCAATCTGCATGGCCAGGTGGTCGCGCCGGCGCGGTTTGGTCCGGAAGAACCCGTGCCGGGCCTCTATGCTGTGGGCGAATGCGCCTGCGTCTCGGTGCACGGTGCGAATCGTCTGGGCGGTAACTCGCTGCTGGACCTGATCGTATTTGGCCGGGCCGCCGGGCTACACATGCTGGAGTATCTGCGCGACAACGCCTATTCACGCACCTTGCCTGAAAACGCAGCCGCCACCAGTCTGGCACGCCTTCAGCGCTGGGAGCAGCCCGGCAGCGAACGCGTGGCAGAGATCAGCGACGACTTGCGACGCATGATGCAGCAGCATGCCGGCGTATTTCGTACCGATGCAGTATTGCGCGAAGGCCTGGCCAGGCTGAACGAACTGGAAGCACGCTTGGCACAGGCGGGATTGCAGGACACGAGCCGGGTGTTCAACACCGCCCGCATCGAGGCACTGGAACTGGAAAACCTGATGGGGGTGGCGCGGGCGACACTGGTGTCGGCGATCAATCGCACCGAAAGTCGCGGTGCGCATACACGGGAAGATTTTCCGCAGCGGGATGACGAACACTGGCTGAAGCATTCCCTGTATTCGCTGGATGGCGATCAGGTGGACACCAAGCCGGTGCGGTTGAAGCCGCTGACGGTGGAGTCGATACGGCCGAAGGAGAGGGTGTATTGATGGCTTGTCTCGTTTCGCATGGGCTTCGCGTTTCGCCTTTGGGCGAGGTACTTTCTTTTGCTTCGCCAAAAGAAAGTACCCAAAGAAAAGACGACCCCACATCGCTGCCCTGTGGGTTCCCGATTTGGTACGCACAGGCGGGCATTCCACCAACTCGCCCTGGCACGGGGCACAAACCGCCCCGTGCTGCGGAACTCGGACACGGTTCCACTTTTTTCCCGCCTGCACACGCCAAATCGGCAGCGCTGAAGGGGAACCAACCCTTGCACCGCCAACGCGTAAAGCTGCCAGCTTACCAAGCACTGGCGCTCGCACGAGTGCCCCTTGTGTGTCGCCGAGAAGCGCAGCCAGCCGGGGATAAGAGGGGCCGGGTGTCTGAGCTCCGCAGTGAGCCGCGTTTTGTGCGGCTTGCCAGGGCGAGTTCCTGCCCCGCCCCGGTTGGTGAGCATCGCAGGGAAGCCGAAGGCCGACACACCAGGGGTGGCTTTTTCTTTGGGTACTTTCTTTTGGCCACGCAAAAGAAAGTACCTCGCCCGCAGGCGAAACGCGAAGCCTTTGGCTTCACATGGAGGCCCTTATGAAATTCCGCCTCTACCGCTACCACCCCGAGTCCGGCGAAAAGCCCTTCATGCAGGACGTCGAACTCGATATCGAACCCACCGGCAAGATGCTGCTCGACGCCTTGATCGCGATCAAGGCACAGGATGAAACGCTGTCCCTGCGCCGTTCCTGTCGTGAGGGCGTGTGCGGGTCGGACGCGGTCAATGTGAACGGCAAAAACCGGTTGGCGTGTGTCACGCCTCTGTCCGAACTGAAGCAGCCCATCGAGGTGCGGCCACTGCCTGGCCTGCCGGTGATCCGTGACCTGATCGTGGACATGGAGCCGTTCTTCAAGCAATACCGCTCGATCAAACCCTGGTTGATCAACGACGAGCCCGAGCCTGAGGTGGAACGCCTGCAAGAACCGGAAGATCGCGCGCTGCTTGATGGCGCGTACGAATGTATCCTGTGCGCCTGCTGCACGACTTCGTGTCCCTCTTTCTGGTGGAATCCGGACAAGTTTGTCGGCCCGGCTGGACTGTTACAGGCCTATCGGTTCATCGCGGACAGCCGTGACGAAGCGATGGCTGAACGCCTTGATAATCTGGAAGACCCGTATCGGCTGTACCGCTGCCACGGCATCATGAATTGCGTCGATGCGTGCCCCAAGGGCCTGAATCCGACGGCGGCGATTGGGCGCATCAAGTCGCTACTGGTGAAAAGACGTGTCTGATCGGCCATCTCTTCATCCCTCTCCCGCAAGCGGGAGAGGGAACGAACGTGATACCCCCCAAGGGGACTCCGACTTTCCAGGTGCTAAAACACATGAAAGCTCGTATGCCCAAACCGATAGAATAGGCTGGCGTTGCCGCCGTGGACTGCTGGAACTTGATCTCTGGCTGGGTGGCTTTTGGGATGCGCACCGCGCTACACTTCAAGCTTGCGAGAAAATCGCTCTGGAGCAGCTCCTGACTTTGTCGGATATGGAAATTACAGACCGGCTACAAGGCCGCTTGCCTGCGGGCGAACCTGACCTTGCAGCACTGATCAAGCGTCTGCAGCATTATCGAACTGCGTTAATTTTGGAATCACAATGAAAAAAACCGTCACCCTTACATTCAGCGACGGCAGTCCTTCGATCGAATTGCCAGTCAAGCAGGGCACCTATGGCAAGCCGGTGATTGATATCGGTACGCTTGGCGCACACGGCTATTTCACCCACGACCCCGGTTTTACAGCCACCTCAAGCTGTACGTCCGGCATGACGTATATCGATGGTGACGAGGGCTTGCTGTATTACCGCGGTTACCCGATCGAACAGTTGGCGTATCAGTCAGACTATATGGAAGTCTCTTATCTCCTGATGCACGGTGAATTGCCGACGGCAGATCAGAAAACGGCATTCGAGCAGTCGATCCGCCATCACAGCCTGTTGCATGACCAGATGGAGAATGTGTTCCGGGGATTCCGCCGTAGCGCACACCCGATGGCCGTGATGATCGGCGTGACGGGTGCCATGTCAGCCTTCTACCATGAAGGCAACGACCTTTTCGATCCCCAGCATCGCGAGATCGTTGCGCACCGGCTGATTGCCAAGATACCTACCGTGGCGGCCTGGGCCTACAAATTCAATGAAGGCCAGCCTTTTGTGTACCCGCAGAACCGGCTGACCTACGCCGAGAATTTCCTGCACATGATGTTCTCGACACCGTGCGAGCCCTACGAGCCTAACCCAGTGCTGGCGCGGGCGCTGGATCGCATTTTCGTCCTGCATGCCGATCATGAGCAGAACGCATCAACCTCCACCGTGCGGCTGGCGGGGTCCAGCGGCGCCAATCCCTATGCATGCATAGCAGCCGGCATGGCTTCGTTGTGGGGCCCCCTGCATGGGGGCGCCAATGAAGCGGTGCTGAAGATGCTCGATGACATGGGCGATGTATCGCGCATTCCTGACTACATCAAGCGCGCCAAGGACAAGTCAGACGGCTTTCGCCTGATGGGGTTTGGTCACCGCGTCTACAAGAATATGGATCCGCGCGCCCGCATCATTCGCGAGACCTGCTACGAGGTACTGGACGAACTCGACCTGCGCGATGATCCGCAATTCAAGATGGCAATGGAACTCGAGCGTATTGCACTGGAAGATGACTACTTCATTTCACGCAAGCTCTACCCCAACGTCGATTTCTATTCCGGCATCATCTTCCGTGCCATGGGCATCCCGCCCAGCATGTTCACCGTGATGTTTGCACTAGCACGCACCTCAGGCTGGGTGGCGCAGTGGAACGAAATGCTGTCCGATCCCGCGCACAAGATCGGGCGCCCACGGCAGCTCTACACCGGCCCGGCGCGGCGTGAGTTTGTGCCACTGGACCAGCGCAGAGCCTGAGCATCCCACATGGCAGATCAATACAGCGGATTGAATTCACATGAGTGCATCTGACTGGAATCTGACTTCTCCGCTCTACGCTGGCAATGCGGCCTACCTGGCGCAGTTCGACGACGAGGTGCTGGCGCCGTGGCTGAACCAGCCGGTGCCCGGCGCGGCCGTGGCATCGGATGTCGCCCAGGTGGCGGTGCTGCGCCTGATCAATGCCTATCGCTACCTCGGTGTGGGCAAGGCCGAACTGGACCCGCTGCGGCGCTTCGAGCCGCCCCCCACCCCCGAACTTGATCCCGCGCACTATGGTTTGACCGATGCGGATCTGAGCCGCGAATTCGAGACCGGTTCGCTGTTCGGCGTCGAGCGCACCACGCTGGCCGATATCCTGCAGCGTCTGAGAAATGCGTATTGCGGTCATGTTGGGGCCGAATACATGCACATCAGCGACGTGGCGCGTAAGCGCTGGCTGCAGGAGCGCATCGAAAGCGCACAGGGGCGGTTTGGCGTATCCAGAACGCTCAAGCTGCAAATGCTGAAGCGCCTGACCGATGCCGAAACCCTGGAAAAATTCCTGCATACCCGCCATGTCGGGCAGAAGCGTTTTTCGCTGGAAGGCGGTGAAAGCCTGATTCCGCTGCTCGACCAGGTGATTGCGCGCAGTGCGCGCCACGGTGCCAAGGAAATCGTGATGGGCATGGCGCATCGCGGACGGATCAACGTGCTGGCCAACATCATGGGCCGTTCGCTGAAGAGCCTCTATGAAGAGCCGCTCAATGGTGAGTCCGGCTCGCCGCTGTCGGGCGACGTCAAATACCACCAGGGATTTTCCACCGACATCGCGACAGAACATGGTCCGATTCACCTGGCTCTGGCGTTCAATCCCTCGCATCTTGAAATTGTTCACCCCGTGGTGCGCGGCTCGGTTCGTGCCCGCCAGGACCGGCGGGGCGATGTGCTGGGCTACGAAGTATTGCCGGTGATCCTGCACGGCGATGCGGCGCTGTCGGGGCAGGGTGTGGTGATGGAAAGCCTCAACATGTCGCAGACGCGCGGTTTCCGCAATGGCGGCGCGATTCATATTGTCATCAACAACCAGATCGGCTTTACCACGTCCGACCCGCGCGACGTGCGCTCGACGCTGTACTGCACCGATGTCGCCAAAATGGTCGAAGCGCCGGTGCTGCACGTGAATGGGGATGATCCCGAGGCAGTGGCCTTTGCCGTGCAAACTGCTGTGGATTTCCGCTACACCTTCCATCGCAGCTGCTTCATCGACCTGGTGTGCTATCGCCGCCATGGGCATAACGAGCAGGATGAACCGCTGGCCACCCAGCCGATGATGTACCGGCGTATCCAGGCACATCCCAGCACCCGTGTGCTGTATGCGCAAAAGCTGGTGGATGAGGCGGTGTTGACCCAGGCGCAGGCGGACGACATGGTCGATGCCTGCCGCGAGCGCCTGGAGCATGGCGAATCGCTGAGTGCACCGGCATTGTCCGATTTCAAGCAGATTTTCGGCACCCACTGGGGACGTTTCAACAGTGGTCAAATCGACGAAGTGGCCACAGCCGTACCGGCCAAGCGGCTGGATTTCCTGGGCGAGCGCATCACCACGCTGCAACACGAGATCGAGTTGCATTCACGGGTGCAAAAGGTGCTGGATGATCGCCGCAAGATGCGCGCAGGTGAGTTGCCGGTGGACTGGGGCTATGCCGAGCATCTGGCCTATGCCAGCCTGCTCGATGCAGGAATCAATGTGCGGGTATCAGGGCAGGATTCGGCACGCGGCACCTTCTTCCACCGTCATGCCGTGTGGCACGACCAGAAACGCGAGCGACGCCAGAGCGGCGTCTATGTGCCGCTCGATCACATTCACGATCAGCAGGGCAACTTCACCATCATCGATTCGCTGCTGTCGGAAGAAGCGGTGCTGGCATTCGAGTATGGTTATGCCACCGCCGATCCGGACACCCTGGTGGTGTGGGAAGCGCAGTTTGGAGACTTCGCCAATGGCGCACAGGTGGTGATCGACCAGTTCATCGCCAGCGGCGAGGCCAAGTGGGGGCGCCAGTGCGGCCTGACCCTGCTGCTGCCGCACGCGTTTGAAGGACAGGGGCCCGAGCATTCTTCCGCACGTCTCGAACGTTTTCTCCAGCTCTGTGCGCAGGACAATATCCAGGTCTGCGTGCCGACGCTGCCCGCGCAGATGTTCCACCTGCTGCGGCGGCAGATCGTTCGCCCAAGCCGAAAGCCGCTGGTGATCATGAGCCCCAAAGGCCTGCTGCGGCATCCGTCGTCCACGTCCTCGCTGGAGGACCTCGCCACGGGGGCATTCCGGCCGGTCATCGATGATCCGCACGCGCCGCGCACGGCCAGGCGCGTAGTGGCGTGCAGCGGTCGCGTATGGTTCGATCTCGAAGCGGCCCGAGGCTCACGTGGGCTGGATGATGAAATTGCGCTGGTTCGCGTGGAGCAGTTATATCCGTTCCCCGAAGAAGCGTTCCGCCAGATCCTGAGCAGCTATCCGGACGCGCGTACTTTCGTCTGGGCCCAGGATGAGCCGATGAACCAGGGCGCGTGGTTTCAGAGCCAGCATCATCTCAATCATTGCACGCCAAATCGATACCGTTTCCAGTACGCTGGCCGGCCGCCGGCTGCTGCACCCGCGTCGGGCTATTTATCGCGCCATCGCGCCGAACTGGAAGCCCTGTTGAACGACGCGCTGGAGAATCCCTATGAAAATTGAAGTGCGCGTGCCTACCCTGTCCGATTCGGTTGCCAGCGGCACCTTGCTGCCATGGCGCAAGCAACTGGGTGAAGTTGTTGCGCGTGACGAAACCCTGGTCGATCTGGAGACCGACAAGGTCATCATGGAAATTCCCTCGCCGGCATCCGGCACCCTGGTCGAGCTGCGCCAGGCCGAAGGGGCGGTGGTCAAGGCGGATGAAATCGTGGCGGTAATCGAAACGGGCGAGCAAGCCGCAGAAGCCACGCCTCCAGCCAAACCGGTGCAACCTGTCGTTGCGCAGCCTGTTACGACCAAGACAGCAACACCGACGCCCGTACACAGCCCCAAGGTATCGCCTTCGCAAACGCTCAAGCCCAGCCAGCCGCGTCCCGTTGAACCTGCACCCGTCGTGACCGCCGGCGAGGGCCGCCGCGAACCGATGTCGCGCCTGCGGCAGCGCGTGGCCGAGCGCCTCGTCGCCGCGCAGCACACGGCCGCCATGCTGACCACCTTCAACGAGGTGAACATGCAACCGGTGAACGAGCTGCGCCAGCGTTACAAGGCGGAATTCGAGACCAGGCACGGCGTCAAGCTCGGCTACATGTCGTTTTTTGTGCGGGCCGTATGTCAGGCCATGCAGCAGTTTCCGGTCGTCAATGCGGCCATCGACGGTGAAGACATCGTCTGGCATGGCGATGTCGATATCGGCATCGCCATTTCCAGCCCGCGTGGATTGGTGGTACCGATCCTGCGCCGTGCCCAGACCCTGTCATCAGCCGAGATCGAGTCGGCCATTGCCGATCTGGGCCAGCGCGCACGCGAAGCCAAACTGACACTCGAAGACCTGTCGGGCGGCACGTTCTCCATCACCAATGGCGGAGTGTTCGGCTCCCTGCTGTCCACGCCCATACTCAACCCGCCGCAGTCGGCCATCCTCGGCATGCACACCATCCAGGAACGCCCCGTTGCTGAAAATGGCCAGGTGGTGATACGCCCCATGATGTATCTGGCACTGACCTATGATCACCGCTTGATCGATGGGCGCGATGCAGTGCAGTTTCTCGTCGCGGTCAAGGCGGCGCTGGAGTCCCCGGATGGGCTTCTGTCGGCGAACGGATAACTGGACAACCCAACTGAATCATGACAGCCGATCCTGAAAAAAACCTTTCTGACCACCCAACAGACAATCTGGTCGAAGTCAGCGACCTGCATTTCTCGTATGAGGACAACCCGGTGCTCAAGGGCGTCAACCTCGTCATTCCACGCGGCAAGATCGTGGGCATTCTGGGCGTGAGCGGGTGCGGCAAGACGACGCTACTGCGACAGATGGGAGGGCAGCTCCGACCCTCACGCGGCCGCGTGACATTCAATGGTGAAGTCATCCATGAACTGAGCAATAAAGCGCTCTACGCGATGCGGCGCAAGATGGGCATGATGTTCCAGGTCAGCGGCCTGTTCACCGACCTATCGGTGTTCGATAACATCGCTTATCCCATGCGCGAGCATACCGATCTGCCGGAAGACGTGATTCGTGATCTGGTGCTGATGAAGCTTCATGCCGTGGGGCTGCGCGGTGCCCACGCACTTCGGACCGGTGAACTATCCGGCGGGATGGAGCGGCGGGTCGCGCTGGCGCGGGCGATTGCGCTCGACCCCGCACTGATCATGTACGACGAACCCTTTGCCGGACTCGACCCGATTTCGCTCAATACCGTGGCCAATCTGATCCGGCGTCTCAACGACACGCTCGGGTTGACATCGGTTGTGGTGACGTATGACGTCTCGGAATCACTCAAGGTTGCCGATTATGTCTACTTCATCCATGACGGGGTGGTGGTCGCCGAGGGCGATGCCGCCACGATGCAGGATGCGACCGATCCGTTCGTACATCAGTTTGTTCATGCAGAGCCCGACGGCCCCGTCGCGTTCCAGTACCCGAGTCAGCCATTTCCGGACGAGTTGGGCATCCCGTCAGCCCAGGCTTAGGCCGCACGCCCATATCTTCTGTGCGACAAGGTTCAGTTAGGCAGAAAATTACCGTTATTAACCCGAATCAGACCTGATTCAATTCAGGCCCGGACCAATAATGAAGCGTACGGTGAATAAGCGTGAGTCAGCCATTTGTCCCCATCCAGGATGCATTTATCGACTACAGTGCGTTGCATGCACTGGTGGTGGACGATTACCCCGGCATGCGAAGCGCATTGCGGCTGACGCTGTCCAACTTCGGCGTGACCAAGGTCCAGGTTGCGGCCAATGCGGCCGAGGCCATTTACCAGGTCAAGAACAAACCGTGTGACTTCATCCTGTGCGATTTCAATCTGGGCGATGGCCGTGACGGTCAGCAATTGCTCGAAGAGTTGCGTCACGGCAATCTGATTACACCCGAAACCGTCTTCATTATGGTGACCGCCGAATCGTATTACGAGAAGGTGGTTGCCACGGCCGAGCTGGCGCCTGATGACTACATGATCAAGCCATTCAGTGCCGAGGTGCTGCGCAGTCGGCTCGAAAATGTGCTGCTGCGGAAACGCGCATTTCACGATGTGTATCAGCATTTGGCTGCCCAGAATCTGGAAGCGGCTATTACTGCCTGCGATGAAATCATCAGCAAGCGCCCCAAATACATGGTGGATGCCCTACGTTGCAAGGGCGAATTGCTGGTGGCCTTGGAGCGGTTCACCGAGGCGGAAGCCCTTTATCAACAAGTGATCAAGATGCGGGCCATTCCCTGGGCACGACTCGGCCTTGCCCGCACACTGCACATGCAAGAACAGCACGCGGCCGCCGAGAAAGAATTGCGCGACGTGCTGGAGCGTGCCCCGGAAATGGTGGCTGCGTACGACCTGCTTGCCGAAGTGTGCCTGGCGAACAAGAATGTGGAAGCCGCCCAATTCGCGCTGGAGCAAGGCGTGGCCATCTCGGGGAAAACCGTTCGCCGCCAGCAGAAGCTGGGGGAAATTGCGCTCGCCAACGGTGACCTGGATACCGCACGTTCTGCTTTTAACAACGCACTCGAGAAGGGGCGTCATTCCATTTTCATCACCCCAAGCGATTTTGGGAATCTGTGTCGGGTGCAACTGGAGCAGGGTGATCTCAAGGCGGTTGCTGATACCCTGAGAAAAAACAAAAGCACGCTACAGAGCAGCCCGGAGGGGCAGCTGGTTATGGCCGTCACGCAGGGAATGGCCTGCATTCAGGATGGCAAGCTACAGGAAGCCTCCAAGGCACTGGATGCTGCAGGCGCTTTGCGTGCTGCCGGCACGCGTGGCGATGATCAGCTGGTTTTGGACATGGCCCGGGTCTACATGGCAAATGGCCGGCTGGATGAAGCAGATGGACTGGTGTCGGAAGTGGCCCGCAACGCGCATGACAGCGAAGCGCTCCTGACCAGGGCCAAACGTATCTATGAAGAAGCCGGGCGCAGCGATACCGGCGCGTCGGTGCTGTCCAGCGCAACCGCAGAGGTACGCACGCTGAATAACGAAGGGGAGATGCTGGCACAGCAGGGGGATTATCAGGCGGCCGTCGACAAATTGCTGACCGCGTGTAACGAAGCCCCTTACAACCCGCGCATCATGCTGGACACCGTATGGGTGATCCTCAAGCACATCGACAAGACCGGGATGGATGAAACGTTGATAGGACATGCCAGGCTCTATCTGTCCAAAGCGGGCAGTCAGACACCGGATAATCCTCGTTTGTCCGGGTTGCGGCTGCAACTCAGGGAAGTCGAGCAGCGTTTCGGTATTCAGCGAGCGGTGATGGAATGAACCTCGACGATACTGATTTCTACGCTGCCCTGATTCATGAATTGAAAAACAATCTCGGGTTGCTGGCGATGACCATCGAGCAGATACCGATCCAGAATGAACCGGTGCACGACGAAGCTGTCGATGCAGCGCGGCTGCTTTGCCAGGGCGTAATCGGGCGATTGCAGCAGGCCTTGTTCATCTACAAGGCCGATCATCAAAAGATGCACCCGGCAATCAATGCCTACTCGCCACACGATCTGATTCATGAAATCAGCGATCAGGCCGCCGCCCTGTCGCGGGAGCGACTCAAGGTTGAGGTTGAAATACATCCTGATGTGCCAGCGATCTGGTTTCTGGATCGTGACCTGATAGAAATGGCCCTGATCAACGCCATCCACAATTCCCTGGCTTATGCGCGCTCGGCCATACGCATCGAAGCCACGATGCTGGATGGATGTTTAGCGCTGACGGTACGTGACGATTCCGACGGCTACCCGGAACATGTCCTCAACAGCGTGGCAACCAACACGCCGTATCGTTCAACCGGGACCGGTCTGGGGCTGCAGTTCGCCAAGCTCATCGCACAAAGCCACGACAATCAGGGCCGTGTCGGTGAACTGTGTTTACACAACGACCAGGGAGCGGTGTTTAGTTTGCTCCTACCGTAATCCGGCAGCTTATTCGACAAGCAGCGTAACCGAGGCTTCGGCCGTCAGCCTGTCGATCAGAAACTGCACCACGCAGTGTTCATTTTGCTCGTCGATGGGCGAGGGATCGTCGGCACAATTGCAGCCCGCGATCACCCCTTTGTAAAAAATCCCGGCCTTGACCCGGACTCCCCCTGCTACTTCGGCCACACTCAGGATCATGGCCTGGATCGGGCTGCCTGAAACACGACTGCTGGCAGTCAAACCTTGTTGCAAGGGGAGATGGCTTTCATCCAGTTCCGCAATCTCCTGCTTCAGGGATTCCTGGAATGCCGGCGTGTTCCATGCAGCCATCGATTTTGGAAAGCGAATCATGGATTCAGCGTGCGTTTACGCAGTTCAAGATACACCAGCAGCAACACCAGAACCGGCCCCGCAAACCCGATCAGGAACGGGACAAAGCTCGCCAGGCGCTCAAACCCGCTGACTTCAGCCGTCCAGGCCTGCCAGATCATGTAGGCAAGCGGGATGATCGTGAACAGGATGGTGGGCAGCAAAAACCAGACCGAATTCTTGCCCCCGGCTCGAGCCAGGCGTGCAGAGAAAAACGAAACGGCTGCCACGACCACGGCAGATACTGCACCCCATGCCATGCCGAATGCGCTTGCGATCAGTGTGCCGATCTGAAAAACCAGCAGCATCACGATGGCCGCGGCGATCAGATATCTGAGGGTTTTGTCCGACATGCGGTGCTCCAGTGAGAAGGGGCCATAAGGGGTGGTTGCGTGGTGCGCAGGTTTAGACAAGCAGTGCCTGACGGCCATACATGACAAATACGAGAATGATCAGCGCCACCAACCATCCCAGCATATAGAAGATCATGGCGTGTTGCGCTTTCAGCATTTCCGATCCGGTACGTGGGCGGATCCCCTTGATGAAGAACACCAGTTTGCATGACAGGTTAACGCATACCAGGTTGATCGCCAGCAGCAGGCCGGCCCCCATCGCGAGGTCAGTCTGGCCATATCCAAGCATGAGCCCGAGTGTGACGGCAGGCGGCAGCAGTGCCACGGCCACCATCACGCCCACCAGTACGCTCGACAAGCCCGTGGTCATGGAAAGCGCCGCAGCCGCGCCCGATGCCAGCGCCAGCGCAACAGAATCCAGGCCCACCTGGGTGCGAGCGATCAGTTCGGGACTGGCAATGTCGAACGGCCATGACATGCCGATCAGGACAGACAGGACGATGGCCAGTGCGATACCTGCCGTGGCGGTATAGATCGATTTCCACATCAGGGCAATATCCCCCAGAGCGGTACCGAGACCAAAAGCCAGATTAGGACCGAGCAGGGGGGCAATCACCATGGCACCAATTACCACGGCCACGTTGTTCTCGATGAGCCCGATCGCAGCCACCACGGTTGAAAGAAACACCAGCACCATGAAATTCAGGTCCAGGCGGACACTTTTTTCAACACTGTCATAGAGTGCCTCGCGTGCGGCGGTCGCTGCATCTTCTTCCTTGCGTTTCTCTTCCGAAGGCTTGGGAAGCGCGGTTTCCACTGCCAGCACCACAATTCTGGCAGGTTCCTGAGCGCTCAAGATTTTTTGCAACCCGTCCAGCACAGACTGAAGCTTGTCATCGGCCACGAGCAACCGTATCGTTTGCATGCCATCCTCGCGCACTGTCCCTGGATGGACATCGGAGACTTCAAGGCTTTCGGCAATTGCCGATATCGTATCCATGTTCCCGGTATCGGCAACGATTTCGACATATTTCATAATCAGTGACGGTCCTGGCGCAGTTCAAGCATGATGCCCTGGTCAACCTGGATCAGCCCGCGCTTGGGGCGGTCCTGGTTGACCAGGCGGTATTGTCCTATTATTTTCCACCAGACGGACAGGTCATCCAAGCGGCCACACCCACAGAATCATCGGTACGCTCACGGCCAGCACGATGATTTCCAGCACCAGCCCCAAACGCCAGTAATCGCCGAAGCGGAATCCACCCGGGCCGAGGATAAGCGTATTGTTCTGATGGCCGATGGGGGTCAGGAAAGCGCAGGATGCTCCTACCGCAACCGCCATCAGAAAGGCGTCGGCATTGACCCCGAGATGATTGGCGGTGCTGATGGCGATCGGACACATCACCGCAGCGGTGGCGGCATTGTTCATCATGTCCGACAAAAACATGGTCACCACCAGCACAATCACCAGCCCGGTAATGGCATGCCCCTGGGCCACGTTATCCAGCAAAACCCGGGCGATCATGTCTGCTGCACCGGTGGTCGCCATCGCATCGGCAACCGGCAGCATGGCCCCCAGCAGCAGGATTACCGGCCAGTCGACAGCTGTGTAAACCGAACGCAAGGGCACCACCCCCAATGCCACAAAAGCGAGCGCGGCGGCCGAAAAGGCAACCGCCACCGGCAACAGGCCCAGCGCCGTGGCCATTACGGCGACCAGCATCACCAGCGTGGCCGTGAGCGCCTGGCCCTTTTTGGGCACCCGGATATCGCGCGTGGCCAGCGGCAAACAGCCAAACTGAGCGGCAAAACCGGACAGCGATTCAGCCGTACCCTGCATCAGCAGCACATCGCCCGCCTGGATACGGGCCGTTCGCAAACGCTTGATGGTGCGACGCCCTTGACGGGAAATGGCCAGCAAGTTGATGCCATAGCGGCTACGCAGATCGATGTCGGTGGCAGAGCGATTCACCAATGCCGCGGTGGGCACCACAACCAGTTCCTGAATCACTACCTCGTCGGCACCGGATTTTTCCTTGGGGGGTTCTTCAGCCGGATCGGCCGTAGCCTGCGTATCCGTATCCGTATCCGTATCCGTTTCCGTTGCCGCATCTTCATCGGCATTCGAGGGTATCTCTTCGTCTTCTTCAAGTTGAAGCCCCAGGCTGGTGAGTACCGATGCCAGCGATTCGGGTTCGACCTCGATTACCAGAATATCGCCATCGCGCAATATGCGTCCCGGATTCGGGGCAGTCAGGCGGACTTCGTGGCGCACCAGGCCCACGATCTGCGCGTCGGTGTCGTCAAGCATGTGCTCCACTTCACGCAGAGACTGGTTGATCGCCTTGCTGCCCGCGACGATCCGGACCTCGCTGATATAGGCACCCGACTCGAAGCCGCCGGGTTCGGCCTGCTTGCGGGCGGGCACTAGGCGACAGCCCACCAGACCCACAAAGAGAATGCCGAGACCCGCCACCGCCACGCCGACTGGGGAAAAGTCAAACATGGAAAAGGTGCCCATCCCGGTTGTTTCGCGATAGCCCGAGACAATCAGGTTGGGCGGCGTGCCGATCAGCGTGGTCATCCCGCCCAGAATCGAACCGAAGGACAGCGGCATCAGCACCTTGCCCACGGGCAGATCATGTTTGGCCGCCATCTGGATCGCAATCGGCATCAGCAGCGCCAGCGCACCCACATTGTTCATGAATCCCGACAACAGGGCTGCCAGGCTGATGAGCGCCAGAATACTGAGCCTGGGTCCCGCTGCGGTAGGCAGCAAACGCTTGGTCAAACCATCCACCGCCCCGGAAATCTGCAGGCCATAACCCAGCACCAGCACACATGCCACCGTAACCACCGCCGGGTGGCCGAAGCCGGAAAATGCCTCTCTGTCGGGCACCAGGCCCGCAAACACACATGCCAGCAGCGCGCCCAGCGCAACCATGTCATGCCGCCAGCGGCCCCACAGAAACATGCCCATGGTGGCGAGCAGCACCGCAATAATGGCTATTTGAGCGTGGGTCATAAAAGGTCGGCAACGGGCAGATAGGCCTTACAGGAAACCGGATTTATCCGGGTGGATTGCTGACTCACGCTACAGGCATGCCGTGTATGACCCTGTTGCGGCCGGCCGCTTTTGCGCGATACAGATTGTCATCTGCCACATGAACCAGGCGTTCGATGCTATCGATACCCTCGCCGAGACTGGCCACGCCTATGCTGACCGTGATCCTGATTTCGTCAGGCACATCCGGCAGACTGAAACCCGCCGATTCAACCTGTTTGCGCAAGCGTTCAGACAATTCGGCTGCATCCTGCAGGGGTGTGTACAGCGTAACGACCAGAAACTCCTCGCCGCCATAGCGTGCCACGTAGTCAGACTCACGCACTGTCTCCGAGATGATCTCGCCCAGGGACACCAGCACGCGATCGCCGGCCTGGTGTCCAAACTGATCGTTCACGGGTTTGAAATGATCGATATCGATCATCATGATCGAAAGAGGCAGCGAGTATCGATGTGCAGTCGCGATATCCTCGTTTAACCGGCGATCCAGATAGCGCCGGTTAAACAAGCCCGTCAGGGAATCCGTGATCGTTTCATGTTCCAGCAGCGTGATGCGCATTACATCCGACATCGTCTGTAACGAAAGTGTTGCGGTCAGCCAGACGAAGCACGCGCCCAGAAAGAATATGGCCGGGACGATCAGATCAATCGGTTTTGAGTGGTTGCCCCAGAAAACATTGGCATAGGCAAGATAGCCAACGAAAAACAGCACAATCATGGCCAGCATGGCGTACCAGCGGCTGCGCAGGGGGCCGGGAGGCAAATTTGCAATCAACTGCCTGATAGGTCGCAGCGCGACCAGCTGGATGAGGGCGCCTGAAGAAACGAGACCTAATGCCAAAAGCGTAATCACAGTATGCGCCTCATAGACTCTTTGCGAGAATACCGAATCGGCTGCGTTTGCATGGATGCCTGTTTGTTACAGGTGGTTAGTGTGAATGATTCGGCTTGCTACATCAACGTATTTGGCTGTTTCAGCTTGGTTTATGGCCGGATATAACCTTCAAGCCGCTGCCGCCGACTCTCCATCACGAGTATCCATAGGTGGCTCGTCACACCCACAGGAAATGTGACTCGCATTATGGAAACGGCACATATTCAAAGGGGCTATTCAATGCCGGGACTGGCCGTGCCTGGGCGGGTAGCGCCACCAGGCTGCCACAATGAGCAACCCGAACAACGTGTATACGGCAATAAAGACTCTGGGTGGCGCCTTGTAGAACAGCAGCCGCTGAATCCAGTGTTCGATGAATCCCTCGCTGTAAGCCACCGAACCGGCTTGCGTACGTAGCCATGACTTGGCAACACAAAACCGATTGCCACAAGATGCGCAACGCGAAACCCAAGCGTATTCACCCATCGCCAGGTCAGCAGATTGCCTGCAACGACAAGCACCAGTCCGCCTACGATAAACAAAACGACAGCGAAGTGGATAAGCAATACAGCATCTGCAAGCAATGTGGACGGTAACGCAGGAGTCATTTTCGAGGTGGCGTGTAGTTGGGCGTTGCTGGCTGAAACACCTGATTCCACGAGGAGAGGTTCATATATGCGTTGAAGCGAGGGCCACAATTTCCTCGATCGCGCTGGATTCGTCGAGCAGTAACAAGTGGCGCATGACGATCTCTAACGTGAAGATGACCAGCCTGACTCGGCCTGATCGCGGCAGGCCCGGCAACCGAAGGGAGCGAGGTCAAGCGTAGGGTTAGGTTTCACCGTGCTTTACCGCGGATTCTGGAAGGCCGAACACGCGATCGAAGGTCCATGTGAAAGCAATGGCATAGACGAAGAAGAACGCCAGGAGGCCAAGATTCGTCAGGAACGCATTGAGTGCTGAAGTATTCAACCAGAGCGCCATCACTGGAACAAGTATGACAACGAGGCCGCCCTCGAAACCAATGCCATGCACCAGGCGCCTGGCGAACGAGCGACCTCGCACGGACTGACGCGCCTCCCAGCGCTCAAAGATTGTGTTGAACACGTAGTTCCACCCGAGTGCAATGCTCGATAGAACAAAAGCAAGTCCTATGGTTGAAGTAGGCGGTTCGTCGAAAATGATACTCAAGACTGGAGCAACGAAGGCAATGGCGAAAACCTCATACAGGATTGCTTGTAGTACACGTCGGTTTTTGGGGCTCATGACGAAATTACGTGGTGGCGCTTGGTTTGATTGCGGCCTAACGAATGAAAGGGACTTCCCCGTCCCGTGGCTGCGGCGAAGTAGCCGCAATCGGCAACGAAAGTGCCCTGGTGGAATTTCCGGATTTCATCAACACCCCAGGAAGGGAAAGTCATAAGCATTATCGTCATAGGAATTGATCTGGCCAAGTTCATATTGGCCGTGCATAGTGTGAACGAAGCGGGCAAGGCCGAACTGGTCAAGCCCCGGGTCAGCCGGGAACAGTTGCTGCCGCTGATTGCCAGTTTACCGCCGTGCCTCATCGGCATGGAAGCCTGCATCGGCGCTCACCACTGGGCACGCCAGTTCCGCCAGCATGGCCACATCACCAAAGCCGGCGACCCCTACCTGCGCAGTCTGCTCGTTCTGGGCGCACGCGCCGTCCTCAACAGCATCGGCGACAAATAGGACAGCTTCATTACGGCGAAGACTTCAAACTCAAGCCGAGCGCAGCCTGAACCTGTTAAAAAAGCGCCTGCAGGAGAAGAGCATCTCGCCCGAATGAACTGTCTGGGATAAAAATCCGTTTCAATGTTCAGGATGGCAAGCGCTTATTCAATGGCGCCAGAATCATTGGATACGGAATGAATTACCCTGCCAAAAACAAGTGAATACGGTCATTCGCCGTGGGCTACGCAGGGGCAGCATTGCGTCCTTTGATGAACGCCAGCGCTGCTGCTGCCGGCAGCGGCTTGCTGAACAGATAGCCCTGCATGAAATCGCAGTGGTGCGAGGTCAGCAACAGCCGCTGCGCCTCAGTTTCCACGCCTTCCGCGATCACGGCCAGTCCCAGGTTATGGGCCAGGGCGATGGTAGCGGTACAGATAGCGACATCGTTACTGTCGGTCTCGATATCGCGGACGAAGGACTGGTCGAGTTTCAGGGTGTGGATCGGCAGCAGCTTGAGATAGCTGAGCGACGAGTAGCCCGTGCCGAAATCGTCGATCGACAGGCGCACGCCCAGACCGCGCAGGGCCTTGAGCTGGAGGATGCTGGCGGCAGGGTCGTGCATGGCTACCGTTTCGGTGATTTCAAGTTCGAGATCGGCGCCCGCCAGACCATGTTTTTCAAGTGCGTGTGCAACTTGTGTCAGCAGAACAGGTGAGCGCAGCTGGTGCGCCGACAGGTTCACCGCCATGGTCACGTTCTTGATCCCGACGTCCTGCCAGGCGCGGAGCTGGCGGCAGGCTTCGTCCAGTACCCACTCGCCCAGTTGCAGGATGAGGCCCGTTTCCTCTGCAACCGGAATGAATTCTGCTGGCGAGATCTGGCCATCACGCGGATGATGCCAGCGCACCAGTGCCTCGACGCCCACGATGCGGCCATCGTGGCTGTCCAGCTGGGGTTGGTAATGCAATTCGAACTGCCGTGTTTCCACCGCCATCCGCAAATCCTGATCCAGCATCAGGCGTTTCAGTGCGGCCTGGTTCATCTCGGTGGTGAAGAACTGGATATTGTTGCGGCCCTGCGATTTGGCGTGGTACATGGCGGTGTCGGCATTTTTCATCAGGGTCTCGCCGTCTTTGCCGTCGTCCGGATAAAAGGCGAGGCCGATGCTCGCCGTCGAATGCAACTCGTTCTTGCCAATGCGGTAAGGCTGCGCCAACACATGCAGGATCTTGTCCGCCAAACGGGCGACGGCTGCGGCATCTTCCACCTCGGTCAGCACCACCACGAACTCGTCGCCGCCCAGACGGGCCACGATATCGCTGTCGCGCACGCTCTCGCGCAGACGCTTTGCCACCGTGATGAGTAGTCTGTCGCCAACGGCATGGCCAAGGGTGTCGTTGATGGTTTTGAAACGATCCATGTCGAGGAAAATGACGGCTAGTGCGCGCTGGTCCCGATGCGCCATGGCCAGCACCTGTTCCAGCTGGGTTCTGAGGCTGAAGCGATTGAGCAGCCCTGTCAGCGCGTCGTGATAGGCCAGCTGGCTAATATGTTCCTCTGCTAGTTTGCGCTCGCTGATGTCGGTGAAACTGGCGATGTAATGGGTGATGTGGCCCTTGACATCGCTCACCACTGAAATCGATACCCACATCGGATAGTGCGTGCCGTCCTTTCGTCGGTCCACGAGCTCGCCCTGCCAGTGTCCCTTCTCATTTAGTCCCGTCCACATGGCCTGATAGGTTCCGGCAGGCGTACGTCCGGAAGCCAGGATGCTGGGGTTCTTGCCGCGAATCTCATCAAGGGCGTATCCCGTCAGCTGGGTGAAGGTGGGATTCACGACCAGGATGCGCTCGTCGCTGTCGGTGATGAGAATGGCCTGACCACTCTGCTCGAATACGCTGGCGAAGAGCACAAGCGATTCCTCCGCCAGTTTGCGTTCAGTGATGTCCTGCACGGTGCCCGTGGAGTGGAGCGCCTTGCTCCGTTCATCGTAGTGTGTCTCGCAACGCTCGTTCACCCATTTGATGCGGCCGTCCGGCATGCGCAAGCGGTGGGCGATTTCATAGGGGGTGCGGGTCGCCATCGAATCGGTGTAGGCCTGGTCGACCCGCTCGCGGTCTTCTGGATGGATGGTGTTGAGGAAGGCCTCATAGGAGGCGCCGAACGCTGTCTGGTCGATTTCGAAAATGCGGAATATCTCGTCCGACCAGGTCAGCTTGCCGCTGCTCAGATCAAGTTCCCAACTGCCGATCTGGGCGATGCGCTGTGCTTCGTTGAGGCGTTGCGCGCTTTCCTTGAGCGCCGCCACGGCCAGTTTCTTTTCGGTCACGTCGGTGCCAATGCTGACCAGAAACTCCATCTCGTCACTCTGGTCGAGTAACAGGGAATTCGACCATTCGATCAACCGCCTTGTCCCGTCGCGGGCGACCCAGTAGTTGGTGTAGGTGTTGCGCAGAGTTTGCGGATTGCAGGCGAGGGTGCTGAATGCCGCCTTGCGCACGCTTTCCGCCTCTTCCCGCGTCAGCAGAAAATCCCAGACAAAGCGCCCCTCGGCTTCTGCAAACGAATACTGCGTCAGCGTCTCGCAGGCGTGATTGAAGCGGCGGATGCGCCCTTCGCGGTCGAGCACCAATACCAGGGCACCGGCTTTATCGAGAATCTCGTTCTGCAGCACGGAAATGTCACGCAAGGCCTTTGAGCGTTCCTCTACCTGGGCCTCAAGGTTGTTGCGTGCATCGGCCAGGGCGTCCGTCATGTGATTGAAGGCATGGGCAAGCTGGCTCAGTTCATCGATGCCTTCCTCGGGCGCGCGCTGCGCGAGATCGCCAGCGGCGATGCGGTCGGCTACCCGGGTAAGGTTCTGGATCGGGTGTGACAATCCTCTCCCCAGAAAGTAGGCCACGATGCCGGAAAACAGCAGGAACAGCGCCAATGCAACATAGGTGATACGACGTAACTGGGCAGTCGGCGCCAGCGCCTCTGCGGTGTCGACCTTGACCACCATGCCCCAGCCCAGTGCAGGCAGATAGCGCCACGCCGCCACGCCTTCAATGCCGGCATAGTCACGAATGACATCCTGGCCATGCTCGCCGGCCAGGACTTTCTGCATCGACAAGGCCGCCTTCTGGAGCGGTACACGGTAGCGGTAGGCCGCGTCCTCGACATGCCTGAGCGGACCGGTGTACAAAGCATCGTCCCCGTCTTTTTGCGCCAGCACCGTTTCGCCGCTTTGGCCCAGGCCGGTGCGGTCGGCGGTGACCGACTCCAGCTTGCGTACATCCAGTTGCAAGGCCAGTACGCCGATCAATACTCCATTTTCCAGCACCGGCGCCGTCAGAAAAGCTGCCGCCCGATTTCCGGAAGGTGCATAAAACGCAAAGCGGGTGAGGTGGGTTTGCAGCGTACGCAGCGTCAGGTCGAATCCTTTCGCCAGTTGGGTATCACGATAGGGGCCGTCTTTCAGACTGGTGCCCAGATCCGGCTCTTGCAAAAGTGAAAACACCACGTTACCGGCTGGATCTATCAACAGCACATCTTGGAAATCGCTGGCGTCATAGGATGTATCCAGTTTGTCATGTAGCTGGCGAACGGCGGCGCGATAGATGGGGGAGTCCTGTCCGCCTGCCTGAAAGGCCTCGCTTAGCGCGATCCCCCCATTGCGGATGATATCCATCCGACTGAGCAGTCGGGCATCCGCCAGCCGTTCGGTCATGTAGCTATTGATCTGCTCGGCCTTTTTGTCCGCGATGGTGGCCATGTTGGACAACACGGTTTCGCGCAGCGACGTTTCGAACGAGGCCAGATAAAATGCGGCCAGTCCCGCCAGCGGCAGCACGGCCACCAGCAGGTAGCTCAACAACAGGCGGGAAGAAATGGCGTGTGCGCTCATGGTGTTGCTCCGAAACGTTCTTCCAGCGGCTGCTGCCATTCGAATCGCGAGTGATAGTCAAGAAAAGGGGGCGGGCGGAGTAACTCGCCTGAACTCCACACCAGGTCGAACTGGCCGTCCACGCGAACTCGGTCCCGACGTGCCGCTGCATTGATTTTCTCAACCGCCAGGCGCACCGCGTCAACCAGCGGACGCTCGTTCATGGACATGGTGCCGGTAAGGGAATGCAGCACGCCGATGCGGATCGGGGGGGCATCGCTAGGGTGCAGGAATAGTCCTCCCCCAAGCACCGTTGCCAGCGTGAAGGCAATGATAAGCAGATGGCGGCGTTGAAACAGCATTGGGCAATTGTACCCGGGTGAATATTTTCTTTTGAAGAAATCTATATAAATCATTGATTAAATAAAGAAAATTTTTCGCTCCCTGGGCTGGGAGATTTCAACCCGGCTGTTCGTCTTGTCCGGTGTAGCAACAAAAACAAGCTGCCTATGGTGATTTCATCCGCTCGATCAACAAGCGGTCATCAGCAGGCGCAAAGCCTCGGTCAGCTGGCTGTGCATGGCCCACTCTTCGCACCTGCACTAAAAGCATGCTTCTGATTGATTTTTACCTCGATGCCGATATAAGCGTCAGCCAGGAAGCGGCAGTGCAGGCGGGCAATGAAGCCGCAGACTTGCCAGTATAGGAGTAATTATGGCGCACCTGGCATGGCGCCACGATCTGTTCGAGCAGGATAGGCAGGCGGACAAGGTTTCGGTGTATCGGCCGGATGCACTGGCGCGCAAGTATCCGAGCGCGCCGACGGAATGGGGCTGGCAGCTCTTCGATTGATCCGCGCAGCGGAGAGGAACGGTGCCATCATCTGGACGAAAAGCTGTTGTAGCGCGCGATGAAATGGGCTATTCAGGGATCAATTCGATATGATCACCCCGAATGCGCGCATGCTGTTTTTGTCCGGGCTGGATGTTGAGCAGGCGACGTAGGTCGCGGGGTATTACAACTTGAAGCTTGGGTGAAACGGTATGGTTGTCATACAAACCTTTGTGTACAGCGAAACCACATCGTAATACTTTTAATTGAGCAACTGCATGGCTGAAGATGAGATCTACATGCGCGCTGCGCTGAAACTGGCCCAGCAGGGCTGGGATAGGGGCGAGGTGCCGGTCGGAGCGCTGGTGGTGTGCGGCGGGGAGATTGTTGGCCGCGGCTTCAACCAGCCGATTTCCAGTCACGACCCCACGGCACATGCCGAGGTGATGGCGCTGCGCGATGCGGCAGTGCGTCTGGCCAATTACCGGCTGGTGGACTGCACCTTGTATGTGACGATGGAGCCGTGCGTGATGTGTGCAGGGGCGATCCTGCATTCACGGGTGGCGCGGGTGGTGTATGGCGCGCGTGAATACAAGACCGGTGCGCACGGCAGCATCATGGATGTGTTTGCCGAGCCGCGACTCAATCATCACTGCAAGATCGTGGGCGGGGTGCTGGCGGACGATTGCGCGGCGATGATCTCGGGATTTTTCGAGGCACGGCGCCAGCAAAAACGGGAGACGGTGCAATGAGTGACCTGGTAATCGACGTGGATATGCGGTTGCAGCAACTGTATCTGTGGGAGCCGTATCCGGATGGCGATATATTGATCCGCCAGTATTCCGTTTCCACTGCGGCCAATGGGGCAGGCGAGGAAGACGGCAGCCATTGCACGCCGCGTGGACGACACCGTATCGCTGAAAAAATCGGTGCCTTTGTACCGTTGTGTTCGGCCTTTAAATCACGTCAGCCCACGGGCGAGGTGTGGACGCCCGAACTCGATGCCGAGTATCCCGGCCGCGACTGGATTCTGACCCGGATTCTGTGGCTGGAAGGTCTGGAGCCCGGCAAGAACCAGGGCGGCACGGTGGATACGCACAACCGCTATATCTATATTCACGGCACCAACGAGGAGCACAAGCTCGGCACCCCAGCGTCACACGGTTGCATCCGCATGAAAAATACCGATGTGGCGGAACTGTTCGATCTGGTGAAGGAGGGGACAGAGGTGCGCATCAGCGCGTAAGCTTTGCGTGAAGGCAGGCGTGAAGGCAGGCGTGAAGGCAGGCGTGAAGGCAGGCGTGAAGGCAGGGCTGCCCAATAAAACCCCGGTTTTTACCGGGTTTTTATTGGGGTTATCATAGCCAGCTTGCTGCAGCATCTCCAGCGCAATGCGGCGGTTTTGAGCGCGACCGGCTTTATACCTGTTGCTGGCAACCGGGACGGATTTGCTGCAGGAAATCACGTTCATGCGATACAGGTCGTAGTCTGGTTGCCCTTTTACGCCGGACAACCGGACTCACCCTGCTATCGGTAGCCCTTCGTTAAGCTTGAGCCAGCCCTTGGCAATGCGGTAGATCACCCAGATGTAAGTCACACCCAGCACCACCCAGCCCACCAGCACGATTAGGGTGATCCATCCCAGGATGGTCCACAACACCGCAAACCAAAAGGTACGGATCTGCCAGCGGAAATGGCTTTCCAGCCAGGTGCCTCTGGCATCGTCGAGTTTGATGTAATTCAGCACGATACCGACGATGGCGGGGACACCGGAAAACAGCGACAACGCGTAGACAGCATAGATCACATGACTCAGCGTCTTGAGGCTGGCCAGTTTTTCTTCGGGGCTCACTACGGGTGGCTGGGTCATCGGGCTTTCTCGTAAATCGGCATCATTTTCGGCACCAGTGCGGTCAGTGCCTGGATACGGTTATCCGGCGAAGGGTGGGTGCTGAGGAACTGCGGCGGGCCGTTGCCGCTGGCAGTGCTCATTTTTTCCCACAGCCGTACGGCAGCACGCGGGTCGAAACCCGAGCGTGCGGCGAGTTCGATGCCATAGCGGTCGGCCTCGGATTCGCCGGTACGGCTGTTGGGCAGGGTCAGCGCAATGTCGGCGACCGGCCCCAGTGCGGAGAGGTCCTGTCCGGCGACGATGGAACCAAGCATCATGCCGCCCTGCATGGCCATCGCGCGCGACATGCGCTCACGGCCATGACCCAGCAGCGCATGGGCAATTTCGTGGCCCATGATTTGAGCGATTTCGTCGTCACTCAATTTCAGTTTTTCGATGATGCCAGTGTAGATCGCCATCTTGCCACCGGGCATGCACCAAGCGTTGAGCGTGGGTTCGTCAATCACCGCCACTGACCATTTCCAGTCACGGCTCGGCGCGTACATGCCGCCTGCCTGCACGATCAGCTTGTCGGTGATGCGCTTGACGCGGGCATTCAGCGCCGCATTGGTACTGAGCTTGCCCTTCTTCTGCGCTTCGCTCAGCGTGGTCGCATAGGCCTGGGCCGACGACGCCTGAGCCGTTTCTTCGGAGACCAGCACCAGTTGCTTGCGGCCGGAGACCGGGTTTTCCTGGCAGCCTGCCAAGGTGGTGGCGAGCAGTACTGTGACAACAAGAGTGCTTTTCATGGTCATTCCTTTCCAGGGAGTTGCGTTGGATTTAACCATAAGGGGTGGGGTGGAGTTGTAAAGCCTTATAAGCGGATACAACCCCTTACCCGTGCCGATCAGTCGGCCTCAAATCCCACGCAACAGTTCATTGATGCCGACCTTGGAGCGGGTCTTTTCGTCGACCTTTTTCACGATCACGGCGCAATACAGGCTGTAGCTGCCATCCTTGGACGGCAGGTTGCCGGACACCACCACCGAGCCGGCGGGGATGCGGCCGTAGGTGACTTCGCCGGTTTCGCGGTCATAGATCTTGGTGCTCTGGCCGATGTAGACGCCCATCGAAATCACCGCGTTGTCCTCGACGATCACGCCTTCGACCACCTCGGAACGCGCGCCGATGAAGCAGTTGTCGCCGATGATGGTGGGGTTGGCCTGGATCGGCTCGAGCACGCCGCCGATGCCGACGCCGCCGGACAGGTGCACGTTCTTGCCAATCTGCGCACAGGAGCCGACCGTGGCCCACGTATCAACCATCGTCCCTTCACCGACGTAGGCGCCGATGTTCACGTAGGAGGGCATCAGCACCACGTTCCTGGCGATGTGGGAGCCCTTGCGTACGGCTGCTGGCGGCACCACGCGGAAACCGCCTTCGCGGAAGTCCTTGGAATTGAAGTCGGCAAACTTGCTCGGCACCTTGTCGTAATAGTTGGTGTGGCCGCCCTTGATGAAGGCGTTGTCTTCGAGGCGGAACGACAGCAACACGGCCTTCTTCAGCCACTGGTGGGTGGTCCAGTTCTGGCCATCGGTGCGCTCGGCGACGCGCAGTTCGCCCATGTCGAGCAGGTCGATCACGGCCATGACCGCATCCTTGACCTGCGGTTCGACGTTACGCGGGGTGATGTCGGCGCGGCGTTCAAAAGCGTCTTCAATGGTTTTTTGCAGATCGTGCATGGTGGTTTCCTTGTTTGAAATGGATTGAACTGAATAGGTTAAATTGACGATGGGATCAGGCGGTTTCGCCGACAAAGCTTGCCATGCGTTTGGCTGCATCGATGCAGGCTTCCAGGCTATCGACCAGCGCAATGCGGACGAAGCCCTTGCCGGGATTGACGTTGGCAGCGTCGCGGGCGAGAAAGCTGCCGGGCAGCACGGTGACATGCTGGGTGCGATACAACTCGCGTGCAAACGCGGCATCGTCGCCGCCCGGCACGCATGCCCACAAGTAAAAGGCCGCATCGGGTGCGTCGAACTGCAACACATCCTTGAGCAACGGCATGACGGCGGCAAATTTTTCGGCGTACAAGCGACGGTTCTCGATCACGTGTGCTTCGTCGTTCCACGCGGCAGTGCTGGCGATCTGCACCATCGGGCTCATCGCGCTGCCGTGATAGGTGCGGTACAGCAGAAACTGCTTGATGAGCGCGGCGTCGCCCGCCACCATGCCGGAGCGCATGCCAGGTACGTTGGAGCGCTTGGACAGCGAGTTGAATACGATCAGGTTATTGAGGCCGCGGCCGAGTTGCTGCGCGGCGGTCAAAGCACCGAGCGGCGGGCTGGCTTCGTCGAAATAGATTTCCGAATAGCATTCGTCGGCCGCGATCACGAAGCCGTGGGTATCCGCCAGGTCGAACAGCAGCTTCCAGTCATCCAGCGACATCACCTTGCCGGTGGGGTTGCCGGGCGAACACACGTACACCAGGTTGACCTGTTCCCACAGGTCTTCCGGCACTTTCGACCAGTCCATCTTGAAGTCGTTGTCCGGCAGGGTGTTGAGGAAGAAGGGGCGGGCACCGGCCAGCAGCGCCGCACCTTCGTAGATCTGATAAAACGGATTCGGCGAGATGATGACGCGGCGGCCGTGGCGGCTGGAATCGACGCTGGCCTGGGCAAAGGCAAACAGTGCTTCGCGCGAGCCGTTGACCGGCAACACTTCGGTCGCGAAGTCGAGCTTGACGCCAAAACGCCGCTCCACCCACCAGGCGATCGATTTGCGCAGCGCATCCGAGCCCTGAGTAATGGGATAATTCGCCAGACCGCCCAGGCCTTCGACCAGCGCATCCTTGATGAACTGCGGCGTGGGATGCTTGGGCTCGCCGATCGACAGATTGATCGGTGTGAGTTCGGGATTCGGCGTCACCCCTGCGAACAGTTCGCGCAGCTTTTGAAACGGGTAGGGGTGAAGTTGTTCTAATCGTGGGTTCATTGCAGTACTGAATATAACGAAGCCCCATATTATAAAGCCGCATGCCTTCCATTTCCCCGCAGCGCACGCTTGCCATCAGCAGTCTGATCTATGCCGCCACCCTGTGGGGGCTGGTCTGGTATCCCTATCGGCTACTGAACGAGGCGGGCGTGGGCGGCATCGCCTCCAGTTTCATCACCTATGTCGTGCCCCTGCTACTGCTGGGCTGGCTGCATGGTCGTTCGCTGCGCAACGCACGTGGGCATTGGTTATGGCTTTCCGCGCTCGGACTGGCGGCAGGCTGGACCAATCTGGCCTATGTACTGGCGGTGCTGGAAGGCGAGGTTGTGCGCGTGCTGCTGCTGTTTTATCTGTCGCCGCTGTGGACCGTGCTGTTCTCGCGCTTCCTGCTGCACGAAAAGCTCAACCGCGCTGGCTGGGCGGTGATGACGCTGGCAGCAGGTGGCGCGATGGTCATGCTGTGGCAGCCCGGCGGCGACCTGCCCTTGCCGACCGACCGCGCCGAATGGTTGGCGCTGTCGGCCGGGGTGATGTTCGCGTGCAGTAACGTCATTAGCCGTCATCTCGGCGGCGTCTCCGAAGGCGCCAAGTCAGTGTCGATCTGGGCCGGAGTGGCGGTGCTGACGGTGATCGGGCTGTGGCGCTATCCCGGCGAGCTCGACTTCATCGAACAGGCGGGGTGGGGCGTCTGGCTACTCCTGCTGGGCGTGGGTCTCGCCATCGGCAGTATGACGTATGCAGTGCAGTACGGCCTCGCCCGCGTCCCGGCCAACCAGGCCATCGTCATCTTCCTGTTCGAACTGGTGGTGGCGGCGGTCGCTGCCTACTTCCTGTCGATGGAACGCATGGGACTGCAGGAGTGGGCGGGCGCCATCATGATCGTCGCCGCCAGCCTGTTCTCCGGTCACATGGAAGACGACCCGGCGAAAGAGAACCCCCATGCCTGATATTTTCGCGCTGCATCACGCCGGCCTGCTGGTTTCCGATCTCGGCCGCGCCAGGGTCTTCTACGAAGCGGTGCTGGGGCTGAAGGTGTACCCGAATCGCCCCGACCTGCCTTACCCCGGCGAGTGGTACGACCTCGGCGGCGGCCAGCAGCTGCACCTGATGCAGTTGCCCAATCCCGACGCCACGTCGGTGCGCCCGGCGCACGGCGGTCGCGACCGCCACATCGCGCTGGCGGTAAGGAATATGACCGCGCTGAAAAAACACCTCGACGCAGCGGGAGTGCGTTACACCGCCAGCCAGTCGGGGCGGTCGGCGCTGTTCTGCCGGGACCCGGACGCGAACACGCTGGAGTTCGTTGAAGTCGGTTGAAAAGGTCAGGCTGCTGGGTTACGTGACCCTGCGCTCCACGAACAGAGCGTTGCCAAATATCTTCTTGGCCTGTTTTTTTGCCTCTCCTGCGGCGACTGCGACCTGGTGCACGGTGGCGTAGGTGTTGGGTTTGACTTCGACCGAGCCTAACGACAAAGTAGTAAGGGGATGGAATATCCGCTTTCCCTGTCGGTCTTCGGTGAAGTAACCACCACATTCTCTATCCTCCTGACTGAAAAATTCCGCCACTTTTTCACTAAACAGGTCGAGCACGTTTTGGCAGCGTTCCTTCCAGTTTGCACTCTGGAACAGGATGATGAAATCGTCGCCTCCGAGGTGGCCTATAAAATCCTGATCCGGGTCGCAGGAATTGGACAGGAGTTCGCCTGTCATCCTGATGAGTTCGTCTCCCTTGTGAAAACCGTACACGTCGTTGAACGGCTTAAAATAATTCAGATCGCAATAGCACACATAAAACGCCGTTTTGCTGCATAGCAGGTGCTCGATCTGATCGTCGATCAGGATATTGCCGGGCAACTGGGTGAGTGGGTTGGCGTGGCGCGCAGCGGATAACTGCATGTTCGTGATGGCGCGCATCAGGGCATGCCCAGTGCCGATGCCCAAGTATAGGTCGTCCCCTGTGATGATGAAGCCATTGGCTAGATGGTGGAGCTCGGCCCCGATCATGATGGAGCTCAGTTCACGGATACTGGTGTTCCTGTCCACCACCAGCGGCGCCGGATCCATCAGTTCTGCACAGGGCTTCTTGCCGTAAAGTTCGCGCTGGTAGGGGCGGGCGAAACGGTCGATCAGCATGAAGCGGCTGATCATGCCAACTGGCCTGTCGTTTTCGACGACAGGCATGGCCTGCAATTCGGGATCGTCGACGAATTTCTCGTAAACGATTTCGTTGAGCGTGTCGGGGTGGACTGGGGATACTTGCCGTATCAGATTGATGGCGACAGGTGTTGACTGGCTGTGCCTACTGGCGGGCTGTTGTGCGGACGCGGGCTTCAACGCCAAGATGACTTCTGCTGGAAGCACGGTGGCCGGCTTGGCATTTGGGCGGGCAAGATGGTACCCCTGACCGAACGCAATATTCAGGTCGCGGATTTGCAAGAGTTCGGCCTGGGTTTCAATCCCTTCGGCGATAACCTGGCAGCCGGATTTCTCCGCAATCTCATGGATAGAGCGGACGAATTGCAGCTTGACCGGATCATTATTGATGCCCTGGATGAAGTGCATGTCTATCTTCACAAACTCCGGACGTAACTCAGACCACAGCCGGAGGCTGGAAAAGCCCTCGCCGAGGTCGTCCATAGCGATCTTGAAACCCATGTTGCGGTAATGCGTGCTCGCTTTGCGCAACATATCGTAATCGTAGGTCGGCTGGCCTTCCGTCAATTCGATGATTACTCGAGTCGGGCTGATGCCGATTTCCTTCATGTACTGCAATGTTTCACCATGCCGCACGCTGCCATGGATCATGCATTCTGGACTGACATTAAGGAATAGCTGCCCCTTCAGCCCCAGTTCTGCGAATTTTTCCAGTACGACGCGGCGGCAAAGATATTCAAGCCTGGCCTTGAGCTGGTGTTGCGCTGCAGATTTGAACAAGCTTTGCGGCGAATGGAGCGGGCTGTCGGAAGGTCCGCGGATCAGTCCCTCATAGCCCGTGATCTCGCCGTTCCTGAGATCGACGATAGGTTGGAATAACGCGGACAGCTGGCTGTTTTCGATGATTTCACTCAAGTGCGCGAACATGCCATCGTCGAATGCCGGGTGAATTGAGATGTTACGGGTAGCACCCGGTGCGGGCACGGATGAGCTCGCCGCAGTTGTCAGCGGTTCGAGGCTGGGCCGGGTGTCATGAAAGAATCCCTTGCTTGTTTCTATCAGTAGATCCGGCGAGAAAATTGAACCGCTTGCCAGCGTGCATTCAGTCGGGCAAAACATATAGGCGTTCCTATAAATTTGTGTAATGAGTTGTTCTCCGGGGAAATGCGGCAGGCGAAACGTCTGCACGGGCATCGTAATCGTCATTCATGACAAATTCATGAATGGGGAAAACCAAAGCAAAGCGCATTTCAGGGTGGTTGGATCGCTTCCGGTAGCCTGCATCAGGTATTGAATTGAATCCTCGCCTGTGTGCGGGTTGAGAATCAGGGCGCGCTGGCAGTGAAGCACTGTGGCCCATCACGTGCCAGCAGGGCCGCGCCATAAGCAGCTTCAGTATGGGGGGCGCACGTGACAGACACGCCCAGCAGGCGTTGGCGAATGCGTCTCCAGGTGTCATTTTTGGCACCGCCACCAGCGGTTTTGATTTCAATGACAGAGGGGGCACCCAATTCACCCAGCAGTTCATAGCCCCGTGTTTCGATACGTGCCAGGCTTTCCAGCAGGCCGTGCAGGAACTCGGCGTCGTCGGCCGGGCGCGGTGTCAGGCGCGGCGCGAGCTGCGGGTCGTTGACGGGGAAGCGTTCGCCGGGTTTCGGCAGCGGCATGTAATCGAGCGGGCTGGTGACCGTGGGGTCGATCTTTTCACTCAGCGCGGCTAGCGTGCGGTCGTCAAAAAACTGCCGCAGCACAGCACCGCCGCAATTGGACGCGCCGCCAGCCAGCCAGCGGTTGCCGAACCAGTGCGAATATACGCCGTGCTCGGTCGACTCTACCCGGATATCGGACAGCAGCTTCAGTACCAGGGTGCTGCCGAGCGAGGTGACGGCCTCGCCGCTTTGCGTGACGCCTGCCGCCAGGAATGCGGCGATCGAATCGGTGGTGCCGGCATGCACCTGGCACCTCGGGTTCACGCCGAGATAGCGGGCACGCGGGCGCGAGAGAGCGGCAAGCCGGGCGCCGGGCGCAACCGGAATCGGCAGGTAGTCGACGTCGGCCAGATATTCGACCCAGTCCGGCCATGCCAGGGTATCGAGGTCGAGCCCCATTTTGAGGGCGTTGTGATAATCGCAAAATCCGACCCGACCGGTCAGCAGTCCCGACAGCCAGTCGGCCTGATTGAGGTATAGCCGTGCGCCGGTAAGCCCGAGCCGCTTTTTCAGCCACAGCACCTTGGCCAGGCCGGAGGTGACGGCGGCGGCGGGGTGGCCGGGTGTGGCGGTCCGGGCGATCAGTTGCGCTTCTTCAACCGCGCGGGCGTCGTCGTACAGCAGCGGCGGATGGCGCGGCGTGAGTTCCTCGTCGCAGGCGAGCACAGTGCCAGAGGTGCCGTCGAGCGCCATGCCCGACAGTTGCGAGCGAATCGCGGTGGGCAGCGATGCCACCAGATCCCACAGTGCTTCGCGCCAGATGCCGGCGCGCTCGTAGTCCTGCAAGGTGCCGAAGTCACGCGTATCCTCGGCAACGACCGCACCTTCGGCGTCAATAACGCAGCTGCGCGCGCCCGATGTACCGAAGTCGATCCCCAGATAAAACAATGAATTATCCGCGTGTATTCGACTGATGCTCGAACTGCGTCAGATCGACGCGCGGTGCTGGCTGCCAGCCTTCCTTGCGATATTCGGCCACCACGTTGGTAAAGATGCCGCCGCGCACGTAGAACTTGGCAGTCAGGCGCATGAAACGCGGCTGGGTCACACCGACCAGGTCATCAAGGATGCGGTTGGTGACGTCTTCATGAAAATGGCCTTCTTCGCGGAAGCTCCACATATACAGCTTCAGGCTCTTGAGTTCGACGCAGGCTTGGTCGGGAATGTAGTCGAGGATCAGGGTGGCAAAATCCGGCTGCCCGGTCTTGGGGCAAAGGCACGTAAATTCAGGGACTTCCATGTGAATATGAAAGTCACGTCCAGCTTTAGGGTTGGGGAAGGTTTCGAGGGTTTTGGCAGGCGTGGAGGACATAAAAAGCTCGGTGTAGAATGGCGGCACAAAAAAGCCCCAACGGGGCGTTCGGACACATCATTATAAAAGCCTAGGTCCCTGCGTTGTGCGTCTAACCCATATCAAACTTGCCGGTTTCAAAAGTTTCGTTGACCCCACCGTGATTCCCGTGCCCGCGCAGTTGACCGGCGTGGTAGGACCGAACGGCTGCGGCAAATCCAACGTCATTGATGCCGTGCGCTGGGTGCTGGGCGAATCGTCGGCCAAGCACCTGCGCGGCGAGTCGATGCAGGATGTGATCTTCAACGGCTCCGGCACCCGCAAGCCGGCTTCGCGCGCATCGGTTGAACTGGCGTTCAACAATGAACTGGGCCGTGCTGCCGGACAGTGGTCGCAATATGCCGAGATTTCGGTCAAGCGCGTGCTCGACCGCAGCGGCGATTCCACCTATCACATCAACAACATGCGCGTGCGGCGGCGCGACGTCGCCGATCTATTTCTCGGCACCGGCGTCGGCGCACGCGCCTACGCCATTATCGAGCAGGGCATGATCTCGCGCCTGATTGAGGCCAAACCGGAGGAACTGCGCGGCTATCTGGAAGAAGCCGCCGGCGTGTCCAAATACAAGGAACGCCGCAAGGAAACCGAGGCGCGACTGAAAGATGCACGCGCCAACATGAACCGCGTCGATGACATCCAGCGCGAACTCACGACCCAGGTTGAAAAGCTCACCGCGCAGGCCGAAGTAGCGCAGCGCTACCGCAGCCTGCAGGCCGACATGACGTTTTCGCAGCATCAGCTCTGGTTTGCACGCAAGCACGATGCGGCCCAGCAGCGGGCGCGCATCGACAAGGACCTGACCGAAGCGCAGAACAAACTGGAAGCCGAAACCGCGCGGCTGCGGCATATTGAGTCGCAGCTGGAAACCGCGCGTCAAACCCAGTTTGCCGGGCAGGACACGCTGAATACCGCACAGGCGGCGTACTACCAGGCGCAGTCCGAAGTCGCCCGCATCGAGCAGACCATGGCGCACCAGAACGCCACCCGCGACCGGCTCTATCGCCAGCAGCAGGATCTGGTCGCGCGCGTGGAAGGTCAGCAGGCGCGCCGCAGCAGCACTGATGAAGTCCTGTATGAAGTCACTGCACAACAGCCTGGCCTGGAAGCGGTACTGATGGAAGCCGAAGCCTCGGCCCGCCAGGCCACCGACAGTACCCTGCCTGAAAAAGAGGCCGCGCTGCGCGAAGCCCAGCAGGGCGTGGGTGAAGCCCAGCGCGTGGTGTCGCAGGGTGAACAGGCGCGCCAGGTGGATGAGAACAGCCTTGGCCATACCCGACGCCAGATCGAACAACTCGATAGCCGCCAGCGCCGGCTGGTCCAGGAACAGGCGCAATTGCCGCGCCCCGATGCCGCAGGCTTGTCAAGCAAGCAGGTCGAACTAGAAGAACTGGCGCAGACCCTGGCCACTGCCCAGAGCGGTCTCAAGGAAGCTGAAACTGCATTGCCCATACTGGACGCTGCCCGCGCCCAACACACGCGCGAGCTCGAAGCCGCGCGCAAGGCGCTGCACCAGACCGAAGCCGAACTCGCTGCGTTGAAAAAGCTGCAGGAAAGCCTCAAGGCCGACGAGAAATTGGGTGGCTGGTTGCGTCAGCGCGGGCTCGATAGCGCCCCGCGCCTGTGGGAAAAGCTGCGGGTTGCCAGCGGCTGGGAAGCCGCGGTCGAAGCGATTCTGCGCGAACGCCTGCAAGCCATATCGGCCGATGCGCCGCCCGCCTGGTTCAGCGATACGCCGCCGGCCCGACTTACGGTATGGGGCGGGCAGGGCGGTGGCGATGCATCAGCACCCGAACTGCTCGCCAGCAAGATCGACAGCGACGATGCCGCCGCTCACGCCGCGCTCGTCGACTGGCTGGGCGGGGTGTACTGGGCCGCTGATGTCGAGGCCGCGCAAGCGCGCCGGACCAGCCTGCAGCCCGGCGAATGCGTGGTCACGCAGCAAGGCCATGTGTTCAGCCGCCACAGCGTCACCTTCCACGGCCCGCATACGGCGGTGGAAGGCATTCTCGCGCGCGGCCGTGAACTGGAAAAACTGGCTGCCGATGCCATTCAACTGCGCGACGAGGTCGCGCAACTTGAAGCCGCTTACGCCGACACGCAACAAAGCTACATGGAGCGCCAGCGCGAGGTCCAGGCGCTGCGTGCGCAAACCGGCCAGATGCAAAGCCGCCATCACACCGCGCAAATGGAGTTGCTGCGTCTGCAGCAGGCAGTGGAGCGGGTGCAAAGCCGGGCCACGCAGATCACCCAGGAACTCGAAGAAGTCACCCTTCAAATCGAATCCGAGCGCGCCACGCTGGAAGCTGTGGAAACTCGCCTCAAGGATTACCGCGCCCAGGCCGACGAGGCACGCGACGCCTTAAACGCCGCCCGCCAGAAGCGCGACCAGGCCGATCGCGCCGTGTTCGAGGCGCGCGAACTGCAGCGCGCCGCCGAGCGACGGCATCAGGAAGCGGGCTTTGCGCTCACCACCTGCACCAACAAGATCAGGGAACTGGGCGAAACGCTGGAGCGGATCAACCAGGAGATCGTGGCCGACGAAACCCGTCTGGCGCAGGCGCGCGAAGAACTCGCCCACCTGCCAGCCGATGCGCTGGATGTTGAACTGCAGGCCGCGCTGGAAACCCGCACCACCTGCGAAGCCGCACTGGCCGCCGCGCGCGACGTGCTGGAAGGCCTGACCACCCAGCTGCGGAGTTACGACGAAGCGCGCCTCGGCTGCGAACAGGGCCTCGATCCGCTGCGCCGCACCATCGAGCAGCTCAAGCTCAGGGATCAGGAAGCGATGCTGACGCAGTCGCAATTCGAGCTGCAGCTGCGCGAAGCCGAGGCCGATGAGGGCGTGCTCGAATCCGGCCTGGCCGAAAGTCCCAAACCCGCCCAGCTGCAGGCGCAGATCACCCGCCTGCAGAACGAAATCGCCGCGCTCGGCGCCGTCAACCTCGCCGCGCTCGACGAACTGACCCAGGCGCAGGAGCGCTCCGAATACCTCGCTGCGCAATGCGCCGACCTGCTGGAGGCCGTTACCACGCTGGAAGCCGCGATCCACCAGATCGATCAGGAATCACGCGCACGCCTCAAGGCCACCTTCGACACCGTCAACCAGCACATGGGCGAGATGTTCCCCAAACTGTTCGGCGGTGGTCAGGCACGCCTGATCCTCACCGGCGAAGAATTGCTGGATTCAGGCGTGCAGGTATTCGCCCAGCCGCCCGGCAAGAAGAATGCCTCGATCCACCTGTTATCCGGTGGTGAAAAAACGCTGACCGCGCTGTCGCTGGTGTTTGCCATGTTCAAGCTCAATCCGGCGCCGTTCTGCCTGCTCGACGAGGTCGACGCGCCGCTCGACGACGCCAACACCGAGCGCTACTGCAACCTGGTCAAGGCCATGTCCGAGCACACCCAGTTCCTGTTCATTACCCACAACCGCGTCACCATGGAAATGGCCCAGCACCTGGCCGGCGTCACCATGCAGGAACCGGGGGTGTCGCGCATCGTGGCGGTGGACGTGGAAGAGGCGGTGGGGATGGTCGAAGTGGCCTGATTTAGCAGAATGTATTCGTATCCACCCCGTGTTTCATGTTTTTCCATAATGAACTAAACTAACCTGACTTGGTTTAATTGAGGCGGATATGGAAACTGTCAACATTCACGAAGCCAAAACCCAGTTATCGAAGCTGATCGAACAGGCGATAAAAGGGGACGCATTCATTATTGCCAAAGCTGGAAAGCCTTTGGTCAAAGTGACGCGGCTGGATGCCCCCACGCCAGATCAGGTTAAAAGACTCGGTTTCATGGCGGGACAAATTGCCGTGCCGGATGATTTCGACCGCATGGGCGGCGAAGCAATCGAACAGCTTTTTAATCTTGCAGAATGAAGCTGCTGCTCGATACGCACGTGTTGCTCTGGGCAGCGGGTTCGCCCGAGCGATTGCCTCCTGATGCACGCGTCATGCTGGAAAATGTGGATAACGCATTGCTGTTCAGCGCCGCCAGCCTGTGGGAAATCGCCATCAAGCGTGGGCTGGGCCGTGCCGATTTTCAGGTCGATGCACGGGTGCTTCGCCGGGGACTGCTGGACAACGGCTATCAGGAATTGCCCATCACCAGCGAACATGCCGTTTTTATCGACAGTCTGCCACCCATCCACAAGGACCCGTTTGACCGCATTCTGGTCGCGCAAGCAACAGTCGAAGGCATTACCTTGCTCACGGCCGATGAGATGGTTGCGCAATACCCTGGACCGATCCTGAAATGCTGAGCAAGGCATTGGTCCCGGTTATGCAGGTCGAAATGGCCTGAGTATTTCTTAATTTCATCCTGCCCCTAGCCGCAGGGTGCGGCTATCGTGGAAAATAGCGCTTTTGCCGCTTTCCCTGGATTCCCATGCTTGATATTCAACTCCTGCGCAAAGACGCCACGCTGGTGGCCGAACGACTGGCTGTACGCGGTTTCAACCTCGACGCGGCGCGCTTCGATACGCTGGAAGCCGAGCGCAAGACCATCCAGACCCGCACGCAGGAAGCGCAGAGCCGCCGCAACAGCATGTCCAAGCAGATCGGCATGATGAAGGGCAAGGGCGAGGACACCACGGCGGTGATGGCTGAGGTGGCCGGGCTGGGCGATGAACTCAAGCAGAATGAAGAACGCCTGGCGGTGCTGCAGACCGAGATCAACGATTTTCTGATGGGCGTGCCCAACCTGCCGCACGAATCGGTGGCAGTGGGTAAGGACGAAACTGCCAATGTGGAAGTGAGCCGCTGGGGCTCGCCGAAGACCTTTGGCTTTGAAGTGCGCGACCATGTGGATATTGGCGAAGGGCTGGGCCAGCTCGACTTTGCCGCAGCTGTAAAGATTACCGGCAGCCGCTTTTCGGTGATGCGCGGCGGGCTGGCACGGCTGCACCGGGCGCTGGCGCAGTTCATGCTCGACCAGCATACCGGCGAGCACGGCTATACCGAAGTCTATGTGCCGTATCTGGTGAATGCCGAGTCGCTGCGCGGTACCGGGCAGCTGCCCAAATTCGAGGAAGACCTGTTCCATGTTCCCCGCGACTCCAAACAGACTGACGCGGATGCCGACAAGCTGTATTTGATCCCCACCGCCGAGGTGCCGGTCACGAATCTGCTGCGTGACGAAATCGTACCGGCCGAATCGCTGCCGCTAAAATTCGTCGCCCATACGCCCTGTTTCCGCTCGGAAGCCGGCTCCTACGGCCGCGACACGCGCGGCATGATCCGCCAGCACCAGTTCGACAAGGTGGAACTGGTGCAGATGGTCAAGCCGGAGGATTCCTACGCTGCGCTGGAAAGCCTGGTTGGTCACGCCGAGACGATTCTGCAAAAACTCGGCCTGCCGTATCGCAAGATGGCTTTGTGCAGCGGCGACATGGGGTTTTCGGCGGCCAAGACCTACGACCTGGAAGTGTGGCTGCCGGCGCAGAATACCTACCGTGAAATCTCGTCCTGCTCGAATTTCGAAGCCTTCCAGTCGCGCCGCATGCAGGCGCGATTCCGCGTCGGCCAGGGCAAGCCGGAACTGCTGCACACGCTGAATGGGTCGGGACTGGCGGTGGGACGGACGTTGGTGGCAATTCTGGAGAACTACCAGAATGCCGATGGCAGCGTGACGGTGCCGGAAGCCTTGCGGCCGTGGATGGGCGGAGTGGAGCGGCTGACGGCGGCTTGAGGGCTGGGTTAGGGCCCAGTGGCTAGCTCGGCTCGCCAAACAAGGCTTCCTTGATTTTCCCCATATTGATCAGCGGGGCGTATTCGGGTTCAAGCCGCAGCAGAATATCGTAGTAACTGCGGATGTTCTCGGCAAAAAGTAGCGCCTCGTTGCCGCGTGCGTAGCCGTATTTCGTGACCTTGGCGTAGGTACCCCGGCCCAGATGCGGCAGGGCTTCCTTAACATCGGCCCAGCTATCCGGATTGCCACCGCGCGCCTGTGCAATGCGACGCGCATCTTCCATATGCCCTTGTCCCTGATTGTAGGCCGCCAGCGCCAGCCAGGTACGGTCAGGCTCGGTAATGCGGGCGGGCAGGGCTTCTTTCATCAGCGCCAAATAGCGCGCGCCGCCCAGAATGCTCTGGCGTGGATCAAGGCGGTTGCTTACGCCCATGCGGTCCGCCGTTTGCCCGGTCAGCATCATCAGGCCGCGTACCCCCGTGGGTGAGGTGGCAAGCGCATTCCATTGCGATTCCTGATAGCCAATTGCGGCCAGCAGGCGCCAGTCAATCCCGGTGAGGGTTTGCGCTTCGCGAAAATGGCTGCGCAAATCAGGCAGGCGCTGCGGCCGGCGCTGCATAATCCCGAGGATATCGGTGTTGTCCAGGCGTTTGACGTGCCCGAAATAGCGTTCGTAAATGCGCTTGAGCGTGCCGTCCGTGCGTGCTTTTTCGATAAAGCGAGCCAAGGCATTGCGTACCGCATACGAACTGAATCGGGGTAATGCCCACACGATTTTTTGTGTGTCGCCGATATCAAATGCAACCGTCAGACCGGGATAAAAGTTGCGCATCGAATCGAAGTCCATGCCGCTGATGACCACCGCGTCGTACTTGCCCGCCTGAAGTTGCGCCAGCAGTTCCTCGGGCCATACATTTTCCAGTACCGCCCAGGACAAATCGGGGTTCTTGCGTTTCAGGCGTAGCAACATGGGGGTATGGCCAGCCCCCTTGATCAGTGCCAGCCTCTTGCCTGACAACGCGCCAATGTTGCGAGGGGAGCGGCCTTCGGCCCGGACCACGATATGCACCGGCGTTTCAAATAGCACCGGACCTGAAATCAGATGGTTGTCCTTGACCACAGCCTGGGGCAGGGCGGCAGCGGCCAGGTGAATTTGCTGGTTGTCGAGCAAATCCAGCAACATGTTGGGTTGGGACTTTTCTGTCCACTCAATCGTCCATTTCTGGGATCGACTGAAAGCAACCAGCAAATCGTGCTCAAACCCGGCTGTCTCGCCATTGCTGGCGATAAAAAAAGTGGCTGGCGAATTACGGGTTCCCACCCGCAATTCGCCTGTCTTTTCTGGTGGCGGAGCTGGGCGGCTACAGGCAACCAGCGCCACACTCAGCGTCAGCACCATCAGTTTCCCGATCAATTCCATTGTTTTTATGCGGGGCATGGTCGCAGTCTGAACGAGAGTGAAATTTTCGTCCAGCAAACTGCGCGTCTCGGTTACAATGCGCGTCCCGGAGAGGTGGCAGAGTGGTCGAATGTACCTGACTCGAAATCAGGCGTAGGTGCAAGCCTACCGTGGGTTCGAATCCCACCCTCTCCGCCATTTACCAAGCTAAAAAGCGCCTTTCGGGGCGCTTTTTTGTTGTCTATATAATCAGAGCTGGCCCTCTCTGATCCAGCCTGTCGGCATGATGATCGACAGGCCCTCACGATCCGATCTGCCACAGCCCCCCTGGCAGACAACAATTGAAGGGCGGTTTGATGAAGCGATTTATGGCAGGTGTGCTGGTCACCTTGGCAATCAGTGCCGGAGCAGGCGGTATTGTTGCGTATTCCGGGGCGTTCGATGTGTCAGCCGACACGCCGCACAGCCCGCTGGTTTTTCAGTTGATCGAGTTTGCGCGTGAGCAATCCATTGAGCGGCGTGTTCGTGACCTAATACCACCGGCCAATTTCCCCGATCCGGACCGTATTCGCCGGGGCGCGGGAAATTACGCAGCCATGTGCGTGGAATGCCATCTCGCACCAGGCAAGGAAAACTCAGAAATCCGAATGGGCCTGTATCCCGTTCCGCCCGATTTATCCCAATCCGCCAAAATGCACGCCGACGTGGCTGCACGCCAATTCTGGATCATCAAACACGGCATCAAGGCCTCGGGGATGCCCGCCTGGTCCAAAGGCGGGATCGAGGACGAGGCCATCTGGGACATCGTGGCTTTCCTTCAAACCTTGCCCACGCTGACAGTGGACCAATACGTCGCGCTGGTTGAGTCGAGTGACGGCCATTCGCATGGCGGACAACCCATGCACGAAGAAAAAGCGTTCGTGCCAGCCAAACCGGCAGCCGTCAAAGGCGGACACGACAATACGGATGGCCATACGCATTGAGACACACCAACATGCGGGGACAAACAGAAATTTTGCCACGCGTTGTTGGGTAAAGACACGGGCCACCTGGGCTGCCAATGAGGCGGCCCATACAGCCCGGCGCCGCGCGAAATGAAATTGAGTACGCCACAAATGCAAACCGAAATCGAAGGGTCCGACTTTTCTGGCTTCAGACAGGTGCTCCACAAGGGCACGCTGATCTTCGCCCTTATCATCACCATCCTGTTTGCCCTGATTTTCTACCAGCACCAACGCTCGGAAGAAGCCGTGCGCTCAGTGGATCACACACGGCAGATCATCAGCCACATCGACGCATTGCGTACTTATCTGCTCAATCTGGACACGGCGGTACGCAAATACGCCGAGTCGCAAAACCCTGCCGATCTTGATCCCAACCTGATCTGTCGCCAATCGTTGTGTCCCAGTGCCGAGCAACTGATTGCCCTGATTGGGGCTGATGGCGCCCAGGCTGCTCGCCTGGCGCCCCTGCCGGCGCTGCAATCGGCATTAGAAGCTGGATTCGGCGCACTCCAGCAACGTGCCCAGGCAGGTGGCGATGCCGCGCCGCCAGAACGGGAGCTGGGAGGATTCGACAAATCCGCCATCGAGCAGATCCATCGCATCCTGATCGAGACTGGACGAGAAGAACTGAACCAGCTGGAAACGCGCGAACAAGCGCGGATTCACGGCCAGAACTTGTCGCTGGTGTTGCTGGGAATAGCCGGGCTATGGACGGGACTGGCTCTGCTCGGGTTGTACCGGGAAACCACCCGCCTGATCAGGGCAGGGATCCATGCTGAGCAGACGATCCGGCAACTCAGTCTTCGTGATCCCCTAACGGGCCTGGCCAATCGGCGGTTCCTCAACGAAAACGAAACGCATTTGATCGCCGGCGCAAAGCGCTCAGGAAAACAGTTGGCTGTCCTGGCTGTCGACCTGGACGATTTCAAGGCTGTTAACGATGAATATGGGCACGCAGCGGGCGATCAGGTGCTCGTGACCTCGGCAGAACGGATGAAGCAGCTGCTCCGTGAGTCGGACGTGATCACCCGTTTTGGCGGAGACGAATTTGTCATCGTGCTGGGCCAGGTCGACGATATCGAAGCAGTACGCGAAGTTGCAAGCCGCGTGGTAAATAGCCTATGCCAGCCCATACCGCTTGCCGAAGGGGCAACTGCACGCATCGGAGCATCGGTCGGGATCGCAATATGCAGTGCCGGCCAAGTAACGCTGGAGGATCTGCTCAAGCAAGCAGACACGGCGCTCTACGCTGCAAAACGCGCTGGCAAGAACTCTTTCCGTGAGGCCGGTACTTCAAGCAGATAAGCTGCTCACTCCCTCAAGCGCACCCGCTTCTCCACCGTCAGTACCTCGCCTGCCGCATCCATCACTGCGTAAAGCCTGGGCTGCGGGCGGCCAGCCCAGGACGGACCGGGAGCGACGCTGTCCAAGTACACCACCTGTGCGCCGTCGAACTGCGTTTCGACTTGCCCGTGGGCGATCAGATGGTTGAGGGCGTCGATGGAAATCCCGCGCCGCTTCATGTGGCTGAAGGCGAGGGGGCTGATCATTCCGAGTTTCATCATGGGGGACTCCTGTTTGCCTGCGCGGGCGGTATTGCATCGCGCATGGCGTTTTTCCGTTTTGGTATTTATACTGTACACACATACAACTGTACATGCATACAGGCATTTGGAGGAAGCCCCATGCGAGACCTGACTCGTCGCCAGGAAGAAATCCTGAGCCTGATTCGTGAATGGATCGAGACCACCGGCTTGCCGCCGACACGTGTAGAGATTGCGCAGCGCTTTGGCTTTAGCTCACCCAACGCCGCCGAGCAGCACCTCAAGGGGCTGGCAAAGAAAGGCGCGCTGGAACTGATACCGGGGGCTTCGCGCGGAATTCGACTCAAAAGGGGTAGCGGCTTGCCCGTGGTGGGCCGCGTGGCTGCGGGCAACCCGATCCTGGCGCAGGAAAATATCGAGCGACACGTCCAGGTTGATGCCGCGCTGTTTTCGCCGCGCGCGGATTATTTCCTCAAGGTGCACGGCATGAGCATGAAGGATGCTGGCATCCTGGACGGCGACTTGCTCGCGGTGCATCGCAGCGTCGAAGCCAGAGTTGGTCAGGTGGTGGTCGTGCGGATCGGTGACGAGGTTACGGTCAAACGCTTTACAAAACGCGGCCATACCGTGCGGCTTTTGCCGGAGAACTCAGATTTCTCACCAATCGAGGTCGACCTCACACGTCAGGAATTGGTGATCGAAGGCATTGCTGTGGGCGTGATCCGTAGCGGGAATAGCTTATGAGCGTGGTCAGCAGCAGGACAGGCTTAAGCTCGAATAGGGGAAAGCTAGCGTCAAGGGTTGCAGTTCAGACAAAAAACTTTTTTTGAGAACACCTGATTTACTATTTAACATAATATACATTATGTGCATATTAACGGGTCTTGATAAAGCCCCAAAGGGGCGTTCGCGCTGCTCAAGTAGACTCGTCTGGCCACATCCCTGACCCTACTAGTCCTCCATCAAACCTAAATTCTATCAATTTGTCAATATCTCCGCGTACATACGAACTCGAAATCAAATCATTCGGCAAGCACCACAGGCTTTATTGGAGATCGCAGTACAGCGGTCAACCGACAGCAAGCACCAAATGTCCAAGAGGTTCTGCGGCAGGCTTCACCTTGATTTCGATGTCGTAGCCCAACCGATTCAAGCAGTCCATCAACTTGCGTTCGGACAGATTTGAAAAGTCGCCGCGCAGCATTCCGGACACCTTCGGCTGAGTGATGCCCATGCGACGAGCTGCCTCATCTTGGGTGAGCCCGAGTTTGCGCACGGCTCTGGTGATCTCAATCACCAAACCGGATTTGATTTTGAGTTTTTCGGCGTCGGGCAGGCCGAGATCGGCAAAGACATTCCCAGAGCTCATTTCGACCTCAATTCCATCAATGATTCGTTTTGCCATTTCGTAACTCCTTTGCAAGCGCCTCGGCTACCTTCAGCCTGGCGCGGATGATGTCCATGTCCTCTTTCGGTGTGGTGATCCCGCTCTTGCTCTTCTTCTGGAAGCAATGCAGGACGAACACGGCCTCCTCGAACTTGACGGTATAGACCGCGCGGTACGTTCCTCCGATGTCGTTTTCGACCACTTCCAGGACGCCGGCCCCGCCGAATCCCTTCATCACCTTCGCCGCGTCGTGCTGATCGCCGCGCTGCGCGAAGTCAAGGGCGTGACCGAAGAACTTCCGCACATCGTCAGGAAGGGCCATCAAGTCTTTTTTGCAACCCCCGACCCAGAAGAGCGATTTGTCTTGTGCTGCCATAAACGGATTATACCTGTAATGGAATAAAAGGTAAGCGCCCCTCTGGCGCCACCCAAACCGTCTCGCACAGGTGGCGGGTTTGGGAGCCGTTTTCCACTTAAAAATACTTCTTGTAAAACTGCCACTGAATCCGTGTAGCCACGGTAAAAACCAGCGCCAGCGGCGCAATGATCCAGAACGGACTCATTGCGACCGGCAGGCAAAGATACAGCGTGACCCCGGATGCAAAAAACATCAGCTTTGCGAGTCGTCCAATTTTGTGAAGATCCGCCGATTCGCGACCTGCGCACGCGCGGCGGATATAACGCTCGGTCAGGCCGTCTAGGCCAGCCAAGACATACAACAGGAAAAACAAAGGGGTCGCAGCGAGTACGAAGCCAATCCTGATCCCGTAGACCTGAATCACGTTCATTGCCAGGTAGATTTCCCGGGCATTGCGCGCAACGAACTGGCTGAGGTACATCCGGTCAACCTCGTTGACCTGAAACCCAGAGAAATAGGCATAGGTGGCTTCATGGAGTGATGTCGCCTTGAAAAAAAGCCAGTAAGTCCACTGCTGGGTCAGCTCGGTCAGCGTGGAAAGGCCGGCGGCGTGGCTTCCAGGTCTTACAAGCTCTTTGACGCGTGCGGTTTCCGACTGGAACAAAGCGTCGGCAGCTTGCACAGGATCCAGCCATTGATATTTGGCAAACAGGAAAGACGCGGTGAGGGCGATCATCCCAAGCATGACATATAGCAAGAGCGTCCCAAAAAGCCATTTCAATGGCCACAGAAAGGCGACTGCCACATTGCTGTCATAGAGACCGGAATTCCTAGAAGCCACTGCCCTTCCCTTCAACGACCAGATTTTCCGTCTCGGTGCCGTGCGTGTCATATTTCTGCCGCATGCTCGCGGCAATGTCTTCCAACGACGCAGGAATGGGGTGCGCTTCGTCGGGGTCGAACAGAGGGAGTCTGATTTTGTAGAGCTGGCCGCCTTCGATAAGCGCAAAAGCCTGCCCCTTGGGCAACTGCACCAGATCTGCCGGCGACAACATGGGAGCTTCCTGGGTGCTGATCCGGTCTTCGTTCCGTGTGGTGAAAGACAACACCTCACGATCATCTGAACTGTCCGTGGCAGCACTGGCTTGAATCGAGGTGACCAGCTGCACATCCGGGAGCTGGTCGGTGAGAATTTCGGCGGTTTCCTTGTTCTTGACCCGTAGCATGATCAGGGTATTGAGGTTGCCGCCTATCTGGGATGCCTTCGCCTTATTGCCAATGCGGGCTTCCACGTCGGCCCAGGTCTGGGTATAGACCGCTACTTGGAATCCCGCACCGCCGGCCTTGTTCAGAAGCGGGATGAATTCGTCGCCGATCAGCTCGTTGAACTCGTCCGCATGGATGGACAGTTTGCGCTTGGGGATGGCCGTGGACAGCCCGTAGCCCTGCTCGAACTTGTAGGTCTGGCCGGCGATCGAGGTCAGGTCGGCGAACATGGCGTTGCCCACTGCGCCAGCCACTTCGTAATCAGAGAGCGAATCGAGCCCGACGTAGACCACCGCGCCGCGTTCGATGACGCTCATCCAGTCGAAGATCGGCCTTGGATCAGTCGGGTCGTCGTACTGTGGAGACAGTATCTGCGCGGTTTTTCCGGTGGTGAGCTTTTCCAGCAAGGGATAGAGACTGGACACCAGTTTCTCGAAATAGCTGCGGTCGTTCGACAGGATGGATGCCAGGCCGTCCGCGATCGGGTCATGCAGATTATTCTCGCGGACGAACAGCAGGATTTTCATGGCATCCATCGTCCGCCCGGATTTCATTGCCTGCTGAATCTGGGTCTTATCCATCTCGATGGCATCAACCGCCTCATTCCAGCCAGGCTGTTCCCGGTCAAGCCAGAAGCGTAAGTATTCCAGCGCCAAGGCATCGATATTGACCGCATCCTCATAAATCATGCGGTAATCCGGACGGTAACCGAGGGTGGTGCGCGCGCGTGCGATCACGTTCACGAAGCGCCAGACAAATTCCTTGAACGCGGCAGACTGTCCTTCGCCCGGGAGCTGACCAGCGATACGGGTGCTGACCTCGGTGGTTCGGGCAAAATTTCCAATCGGGTTATAACGTGCAGACTGGTCGGGGTAGCCCAAGTGAAACATGAAGAACTCGCGCCCGGCCATGGCCGCCTCGATGTAGCAGCGGGTCATCAGACCGGCATCTCCCTTGGGGTCGAATACGATCACCACGTCGCCTCGCCGAATGTCCTGTGTGATGAGCACCTCGGCGAGGCGTGATTTGCCGACCCGTGTGGTGCCCAGCACGACCATGTGACCGGGCCGCTCGACCAGATCCATACTGATTTCCGTTTCGTCCGGCTCCAGGCCGTGAATGATCGGGTCGCCGCCGACAGGCGGCAATGGCGTAACCGGATTCCACCAGGCTTCCTTCCTGGTCTGCTTCGCCATCCAGCCAGAGGCGCCGCCGCTCCCTTCGTAGCGGAATTCGAAGCGACGCGCCCAGGTATACAGGTCGGATTGAGTGATGTAGCGACGGTTCTTGGGATCACGCGCCAGTGCCAGGCGCTGGGTATGGCGCTGATCCCACTTGAACCCAAGGCCGAGGAAAAGGCGGCTTTTCGATACGGGAATTTCGCTGGTAGGAATGACGTACTTAGGCAGCCTAGTAAGGTTGCGCTGAAATCGGGATACCCGAATACCCTGTCTCAGTCGCACGCCGGCATGCAGGACCATTCCGGCAGCGGCTGTCACGATCAGTTCCTTTGGCAGGAAAAACCACTCGTGCGCGCTCATCAGGAGAATGGCACCGGACAACGAGGCAAAGGCCGGCACGTATTCGACCGCGGGCCTGAACAGATTTTCGATGGGATAGCTCATGTCAGACGTGTTCGATGGGTTTGTCGAACCTGACAATGCAGGGATTATTCGGCGGAAGTGGGTTCACGAATCGAACAGGATCCAGTATGACCACGCCAGAGATCAGCTTTTTGCCCTCGCCATCGGCGCCGATCACCATGTAGCGCTGGATGTTGCTCTTCTTCTCTCCGGTTACCAGATTCCAGCCAGCATTGGTAACCTGGCGCTGGATGCCGGTCCCCAGCTTGCTCCCCGCTCGATCCGATGGCGTGCCATCGCCCTCCTCCCCGAACAGTTCGGCGAACTTGCGAAAAATCACTGGGGAAACCAGCATCATCCCTTCGTCAACGAAGTGAATCATGGCGTCCGCGCGGTTGTACGACATGCTGCCTTCCGAGAGGCCCTCCTGAATCCAGCGCATGAACCGCATAGCTGCACCAGAGGGTTCCTTCTTTTTCGAGCCGGGTTTAGGCCTGGCCGCTGTTTGGCCTGCCGGCGCAACCGGCTTCAATGCTGCTGCAGTAGGGGGCTTGGGTTTCGGTGAATGTTTGATCGCGGCGTCATCTTCATCGAGAAAGCCTGCGTCCTCAGCCGCGCCCCCAGGTTCAGATAGAGCGGCCGCTCTGGGCTGTGCCGGCGGGCGAATGGGAGGGAGAGCCGTGCTCGCCCGCCTCGGCTGCTCTTCGGTGATCGGCGAGGAGGTTGGATCGGGCTGCGGTATGACGAGTGACAGCTGGTTGGCCGGATCCTCTAATGGGTTGGTGGCTGGCTCAACGCCAGAATCACTCATGGAACCAATAGTTAGCTCGGATTCCGAATCGAGCGGTTGGATGTATGAGGCATCCTGTTTTCCGGCAATGATCTTGCCTCTCATGATTTCCGGGTAAAGAACCGGGGACTGGAATAGTTTGTCGAGCGAGAAGCACAGCACGGTCAGCTTTTGTTCCCACCCTTCATCGAGACTGACCATGACCTGCCACACAGCACGGTTCTCACTGGTGGGGATCAAGGCACCGTACTCTTGCCAGGTATCGAAAAGGCGATCGTTCTTATCCTTGCCAGGTATGCCCTCCCCGCTTTCGCGTTCAGTCAGGAACTGGCGTACCTCGTCGGCCAGCCGCTTGGACACGAACCAGATTTTTCCATCGTAAACCCAACCATGGGACCCCGCCCTATTCAGGCTCAGTCGCCCTTCTTCCAGCATCAGGCGCAAGGCTTGCATCAGGCGTTCGATCAATGGCACCGACCGGGCGGAGGCAAAGCGAGTGCGCGGTCCTTGCATCAGGTTGTTCTTGACCGATTCGGAGTCGGCGCGTGTGACGATTTCTCGCAGCACACCCTTGTCTTGATCGTCCCCCGAAAGGTAACTCGTCAAATCTCCCATGAGCTGTACGTCATCGGCAAGCCAAGCGAGAACATGGGAAGGGACGAGCCGCTGGAACAGCACGATGGGCAGTTTCTTGTGCAGGTCGTAATCCCGCGTGATCTCGAAATTCAACGTGTAATGCGTCAACCCCTGATCCAGCATCGAGCCAGCAAGAGGCTGCCACTTGCCACAGGGTTTTCTCGATCGGAGAACTTGGACATTGATATCGGCCATAGGCCTTCCAATGTCATGCAGTAGCGCAGCAAGGAACACCGCGTAAGTCCAGCGGTGCTTGCGAGCCGGGATTTCCTCGGGGGCTGCTCCGACCGGAAGCAGATAGCCCTGCCGGAAGCGTAGCGCGTGTGCTGCCGACTCCATCATATGGGTCATGAGACCGCCGGGCTGCGCGTGATGGTGTGATTCCGAGGCGGGTAGCAGTTGAGTCCATTCCGCAGCCCGCTCGATGACGGGCATGCAGTCTTGATGGAACAGGGTGTAGTCGAATCCCATGCGGTCACGACATCCGTCGACCAGGGCTTGAAGGTTGAGTTGATCCAGGACGGCTTTGCCAGGGAGAACCTTGATATGGTTGGCTGCCCCAGAATCGCTACCGCATGTCGTTGAATGGTCGGGCGCCGCATGGTCGGTTTGGAGGGCAAAACGCCAAACAACCCATACACCGCCTACTCCCAAGGCTCCAGCGGCAATGAGCAGCCAATTACCGGACATCAGCGGTGTGGGAGCTGTTCGATGAGCCATGAGGCAATTACGGGTGAAGACGGGAAAGCGCTTTCCCATTTCCAGCAATTGGGCGATAAGTCCACGCCGATGAAATCACTGAGGGATAGTGAGAGCGGATCCCAGCGCTCCGCGGTTTCGGGATGGCGGACACGCCAAGTAAGAAATTTAAGATGAGATAGCGCGTGGGCTACTTCGTCGTCTGTGGTCCCATGCTCCAGTTCGGTGATGCAGTGAAGCAACTCATGTGCTGGGGATTCCTCTTCGTCTTTAAAATAGCATCGACCGATTCCGTCATAACGGGCAAGCCATGCAAACACAACGGCCGTCCAGTGGGACAGTTCGATTTGTTCGAATCGTGCCGCAATGTGTGCGAAGAGCGTGACAGGATGATCCTGATTGTTGGGTTCTTCTATGGAAGTCACGGGCACTCTTTGCGCGAGGAGTGAAAATGCCCGTGATGCTATGGACTCGGTCTTGGCTATGCAGCAGTTAATTCAAACAAAGTTTTTTTGATTGATTGCTGAGATGTTTTTTGTTTTGTGGTACGCGTCTTTATGGCGGAGACGCTTAAAATGTGGAAGACATGGCCTTACAGCATGTGTCGAATTTTGTAGTGTTTTATGGTCTCAAATTGACCCGGGCCGTTCGGCCTTCGGTGCCATCAAGGTCAGTTATCTGTGGTGGAGCCGCCGTTCGCAAGTTGGCCGTGGACTTCTGCTCGGCCAGAGCCGCCGGTTGAGTACTGCGCCGCCTATGTCAGCTACGCACCGCACACCGGCCATTGGCTAGAAATGCCGCTGAATGGCCGCTTTCGACTTCGGCGAATGCGTACTCCCGACCTGATGCGGTCGTTTGAACAATTCGCTCTTAATACCTGTTCTTGGCCGAAACACCGGTCACCCCGAACAAAAAAAATTCTCTTCCGGGAAGTGCAGAGTGTGTACTTTTTGACGCAAGGCCATCGTGGCTTTTGGACACGGCCATTAAAAAGCTCTTGGTTCACCAACGTCTTCGAGCATTCGGCAACTAATAAAGAGAATTCCTATCGCCACTCGCTTATCGAATTGGCCCGATTCGAGTAAGTTTCTAAATGCAGTCTCCTTCCTTTCCTCACAGTTCTGATCTATCCCTTTCATCGCAATGCACTGCAGTCTTGCATGCTTGATCATGACGTCACTTCTTCCGTCCCTGTGTGTCTGAATAAGGTCATTCGTCACAGCGCGGTGAATTGAAACGTCTTCTTTCTCAATTCGCTTCAAATAACGCTCACATGCACCGGTTCCTATCTCGAATTTCTTCTCCGAGATTTTTGGCATATGTAGACGATAAACGTTGTCATCAGTGCTTTTCCAGTCCTCTCCGTAGCCTTCGACGTCGATATACTCATACGGTAGATGCGATTTCAATGTGCATTCTTTAATTTCCGCAGAAGACATAGTCATGACCTTATCAGGATCTGCACAATCGACTTTGCCGTCGCCACACCCAAGCAAGAGCATCAGTGGAACACATGCGTAGTAGACGTTTTTCATACAGCGTAAAAGATTGACCTTTCAAGCTAAATCGCACGATTTCACTATACAGTATCTCAAGACTACGTGCCCTCTCGGCCGAGAACCAGCAGTCACCGTTGCAGCCTACATTTTTCCATTTCTAATGAGATCACGGACCATAGCGTTAAAGGATGTATATCTGGCTAGCGTGGCTTGTTGAATAGTCTCGATAGTCTTCGCTTTCCACTCTTCAATTCTTGGTTTGTACTCAAAATAAAGATCTGCATCTTCATTGGATAATCCACGGTTGATTGGTTTGTTCCGATCCCAATTGTCTGTAATACCGTAGATCGGATTAGCCTTTCGGTACGGCGTAAAAACTTCGGATATATCGCTCCCTGTTTGGTGAGCGATAGCGAAAATTGCTAATCCCTTAAGGTCGCTGATATGAGTTTCAATATTTATCAGGAGCACACATCGATTCCAATGCTTTCTCACGTCATATTCGGTTAGCCCAGCAAGCCGCCGCTTTTCCATAAAGTCAGCGTCTTTAATCAAAAGATCCCCAACATTCTCAGCATAAAGATTGTCGCCGTATCTGGCCTTGGAGTCGCCCTTTACCTCTTTAAAGATTTGCTTCGCAGTTGACTTGAGTTGTGTCCCACTTAGCCCAGTATCAGCAAGCATCATCTCGGTCTCTGCAAGAATCTCCTTGTCAATGGCCGACATTCCAATTCCAAACATGAGATCTCCCTGTGTGAATATTATTAAAATGCGTATGGGCTAACTTACCTTATCAGCATGGCCCTGTCCCCTTACCGACTTGTAGAACTGATTCGCCTATACAGAACAAACCCGACCGTCAATATGGAGAAGCAAGCTGAGAGCAGAATGGTTTCGGGTCTGAATAGAACAATAACCAGCAATAGATAGAATAAAATGGCCGTTAGCAAGACAGTTATCCCAACCCCCAACTTAACTGACAGCCGCCATTTCTTGGGGTTTGGTTTAGCGATGATCCATTTTCCTACGCGCGAGGCAAGTGCTGCAGAAACCAAGATGGCAATAAGATACTGTATTAGATACGCGCGGAGATGAATGATGATTGAAAGCCAACGCTTACCTGGTGTGGTTACGTCCACAAATACGTAGCCATCAAACTGCTGCACCTTGCGTGCCATAGGTAACAAGGAGTCAAACCAGTAAAGATCCGCTGCATTACCCGTCGTATGCAATAGACAAGTTGCTAGCAGTTTGTGAGCCCGAATACCTTTTCCGTCTGGCAATACAAACCAGCATGCACTTCCGGTCGGCATAGCCATTGCGGTGTACAACTCCTCGCGGTATGCCTTCACCACCCGGCCATCACCGCGTTTGAATTCCCCCATTTCTGACACATAGCGCTCCTCGGCATAAGCCAATCCATTGCTATATGGCTTTATTTCTATCGACCGTTCACTTGCAAATGTATTGACGGTAGAAAACATAAGGCCTGCAACCAGGAACCGACAGACGAGGATGACACGTCGTGCAAGCGTAAATAAAGAATGCGTTCTGCTTACACCTGCTGAGTACTTGTTGTTGGTGTGAAATCCGTCTGGTTTCATTGTCACTTCCTTAAGGTTTTGCTTTCAACAGCGCCTCGATGGTGCTTAGGTAGTTGAACATTTCTGTCTTGCCTCTCGCCGTGCATACATATGTACTGCGGGGCTTTCTGCCAACAAACTCCTTCTTGACCTTGATCAGTTCTGCTTCTTCCAGCTTCCTCAAGTGGGTGGAAAGGTTTCCCTTAGTGAGTTGAAGTTCTTCTATCAGGGTGTTGAATTCCACAGGGCCGCCTGCCAGAGATAAATTCGCCATGATGGCGAGCCTGACCCGATCCGCCAGAAGTGGGTTCACGTTCAGCAAGTCTGAGGGTTTCACGATGCGCCCAGCGTTACGCTGCAATGGCTCGTTGCTGTTGCTGCCGAATGGCAAGCTTGGCCGTGGAAAGACCAGCAACAAGCGCGAACACAGCTAGCGGGATCAACAGTGACGGGATTTGGATGACAAACTGTGCCAACCCACCAGCAATGCAAGCCACGCCAAGCACGACCGAGGTTTTTGTAGTGAATGTGAAGAAGCGGCCCTGCAACAGGTAGTCACCGGTAAAAGCCAGGAGCACGGGTGCCACCCATTCCGGGCGGTTAGCCAGTAACAGGATGGCGAGGGTGATGAACTTCATCAGCAAATCCGAGATCAGCGAGAGATTCTTGACGTACCTGAAATTGCGGGTGATATACGCCCCGATGTTCTCGCCGTTATGGATGGCGGCACGCCAAAGGACAAAGTAGAGCGTGATAAGCAACCCGACGAGGATGAAGCCCATGATGCCGATACCGAACCGGCGGAATTCATCGATCTGGCCACCCGTCATCAGCGTTTGGGTGATTGAGTTGTCAGAGATCACTTCAAGCAGGCAAAGCGCCAGGGCCGCCACAAACGCCACGGTCTGCAGCAGCAGGTTGGCCTCAAGGGTCACCCCTACAAGACGGGAATCCAATTGATCCTGCTCGGACTGGTCGAGCGTTCGGCGAATCAGTGCAATATCTGCGAGTGCTTTTTGGATATCGAATTTGGGACCGCTCATGGCAACCTCCATATGTTCAAACAAGTTTGCATTGCAAACCAACAATAGGAGTTGCTTGCTGAACTGTCAAGGAGTATTCAAGTAAAACTTGGGAGAACCGCATGGACGGCTGCTACCCGTATGCGGATTCAACTGGGGTAGTCCACGGATTGGTGAAATCGTCCGTTTTTTATGAGTCAGGAAACCCAAATTATCAAGATCGGCACCGACATAAATAACCACATGCCTACCATCGTCACCGCCTGTCTAGGAAACATTGTTAAGCAGCCAGACTGCGACGCCATCGTCAATTCCGCCAATCCCAGCCTACGTGCAGGCTCCGGAGTGTGCGGCGCCATTCACAAGGCGGCAGGTCGTGAGCTTGAACTCAGTGCGGTGCAGTACGCCCCACTAGGTCTGGCACAGGCAGTAGCCACCTCAGGTTTCAACCTGCCCAACCGGTTTGTCATTCACTGTCGTGGCCCCAAGTATGAGTTCGACCCTGAACCGGCAGCAAACCTTGCCCTGTGCCTGGCCAATATTTTGCTGGTTGCCGACAGGGAAGGCGTGGCGCGCATCGCCATTCCCGCTATCTCGATGGGCATCTACGGCTATCCTCCGGATGAGGCCGTACCCATCATGATTAGCCAGGCAATGGAAATGGCCGGGCGGTTGCAGAATGTGGAAGAAGTGCGTTTTGTGCTGACATCCGAGAAACTATTGTCATTGTTTATTGACGGCATCGGTAAACACCCCGCCTCTTGCAGGGCAGACTGAACTGATAATCGCAAGTGGCTCTGCGCCACTAACTAAGGCGAACTTACATGAATTTCGAGTGCAGGAGGACGGCTGTCATCTCTGGGCTGGAAGCGGGGGACCGTATTGGCGGTCCTTTGGCTATGGCTCGACTGCTGGCAAGCAGCTTGGAGTCTCGACAAGGCTTTGACCACGAGGACATACTGCGGCGGTACTTGGACTGGTGGCGTGATGATGGCTTTGACACGGGTCAAGTTGCAGAGAGGGTTTTCGACCTTGTGCTCGCTGGCATGACCAATGCTGCTGCTGTGGCACAAGTTCACCTTGAGCGGGGTGGCCATACAGCAGGGTGCAACCCGGCGCACCGTATCGCTCCTCTGGCGATCTGTCTGAATGTGCCGGATGACCAGTTAGCCGCAGTTGCTCAGGTCGAGGCAGCCCTTACTCATTTTGATCCACTTGCCGGCGACGTTTCAGCGGCGGTGGCAGTGTTGATTAGGCAACTGGCAAGGGGAATCTCGTGGCGCAGCGCTCTGGACGAGGCGGCTTCGGGCCGCATGAAAGAGACGCAGATGGCTTTGAACGACCCATATAGCTGCAGTCTCCGCTCAGGTGGTTACGCCCCCGACGTGCTCAGGGCTGCCGTGCATTTTCTCGATACTCAACCCGATTTCAAGAGTGCGCTCAACGAGTCCATGCTATTCGCCGGGCCTGCGAATTATTGCCCGGTATTGGTTGGTGCGATTGGCGCCGTGCGGTATTGAATGCAGGTTATGGCATATGCATGTAGCCGGACAGTGGCAACCTTGTAGGCTAACCGAGTTCCCGACCGCTTTACGACAGCTTCAGGACTTTATTGGCTGCCCAAGCTACTTATCTTTGCAAAGCGCAATTCGTACAATGACCGGTAAATGATCTGAGCCTAAATTGGGGCCAACTTCCCGCTGCACAACCGACCATTGCTGCGTTACCAATACATGGTCGATTGGGATACCAATCCAACCATAACCAATAGCAGGCCATGTTGGAGTTAATCCAGTGGCGCGACGTAGCCCTGCCTGGTCAAGTTTACTAAACGCATTCGACCATGGTGTTGCATTCAAGTCACCCGCGACAATAGCGGGTTGCCCACTCGCTCTGGCTGCTTTCGCCAAGGTCTGCAACTGGTAATTACGCTTGGTGTGGGCATATTGCGAAATCGGAGGCATTGGATGCCAAGCCGTCAACCTGATCGGCTGCCCGCTCCAGTCAAGTTGGGTTAGTATATGACGAAGACCATCTCCGTCCTCGACGGTTTGTGCTTGCACCAAAGGAAAGCGTGACAGGACAGCCATCCCAAAAGGGTCGTTGCGAGGCACGAGATACCGAAATGGATAGTCAGTTATTGCATCGAGTCCCTTCGCATATTCTGGCGAAACCTCATGCAAAACCAGCACATCGGGTTTTGTCTCAGCAAGCCATCGAGCCAGGGTCGTAGTGTCATGGTTTCCCATATGCACATTGAAAGTGACAACAGTTAGCACGTTGGCACTTGGGATCTTTTCATATTCATCATCTGGCGCCGGCTTAGCGGCTGTCATCCAGAAAAGCGGCAGCGCCAGTAACCATAACGCTCGGCGGCGGTCGTTGAAAACAGTAATCGTGCAAGCGAATACCAAGCCCACGAGAAACATCCATTGCCAGTGACTGACCAGGTCGACCAGCCATTCCATGGTGTTGTATGAACCAACAAGACCTTCCGAAAGGATAGGCATTACAAGACCAAACGCGCAAATAGGTGCGAGCCAGCGTGACCGCGTATCAAGATAGCGGAACAAACGTGCTCGACCCTGGGGGAATGTGGATTTACGCCTCGAACGCAGGGGGCTTGGTGATCGGTATCTCGAAGGCATTAACGTTATTAGCCTGTAAGCCTTCCATGCATTAGCCCAGTCGTTTTAAAGGGCATCTATTAAGCCACCGGGTTATTCCAACATCCAGAACTGGCGGAATCAAAGAACACGATCTCTTTATTAAACCCGTGTGATTCGAGAGCATCCTTCACACGTTGAACAAAACTCTGATCTTCTTTAAAAACAGAAACGGCTATGCGTTCAACAGACGAGCCAATCAGCACCTGCTTAACGATATGCTGATCTTGCGCTCCCAGGCTCCAACCATATATCACCAAAGATTTACCAACACTGGGAGTAACTTCTCGAAAAACCCGCTGTAGATACGAGCTAGCCTCTATGGAAAGCTTCTTATGTGTCGATATGCCTTCACAAACAAAGATCGGCACTGACGATCCATCGTTCCATCGAGCAAGAATAGTTTCAAGCAAGTCTGCGCCGTTTCCGGCAATCTTCCGCTCACTTCCATCCTTTGCCCGTTCCAGTACCAGATTGCCATGTGCATAGAAATAAAGGGTGGAACCCTTTGCTTGCCCATATGGCTTGCGTACTGTAGCCCAGTCATCACGAAAGTAGCCGTCTATGAACGCGTCCTTAAACCACGTCCCCAACACCTCGTTACCAAGCATGGCTGCCCAGTACACGACCAAATCGTAGTTCAGTGAGATTACAGTCTTAAAACCCTGCAGAAAGGGATAGATAAGTTCAAGATGAGGTTTGGCATCAGCGTGTTCGATATGAGTGGAACGCACGGTTTCAATGAGCGCCGCGCGGACATCCGCGTACGCCAACTCAACTTTTCCATACGGTATTGCCAGCGCTTCGTTGACCAGTTTCGCCTGCCAGAGATGGCGAAGCACCAACTCAAAATCGGTAGCTCCGAAACTATTAAAAACCTTGTGAACGGCGTCACTTACGTTTCCAAGCTCGACCGCCTTCTCGTAGAGCGACGCATAATCGAAGCCGGAATGTACGTTTATGCTGGCGCCGTTTCCAAGTAACAGGCCATCATTGAAGCGGTCTCTGATCGTTTTCCATTGCACGATTCCAGTCATGAGATTAGCTTCCTAGAAGGCTGGGGTGCCCCCCATCCCCCATTCATGAGGATAATTCATGCATAACACCATTCAGCGCTGCATGATCAAATTGAATAGTATTTCGGCTTTGGCCGGATCGAGTAGGTTTGCTCAAAGCGACCAGAGAATCAAAGAACTCCAGATCAAGCTAATCGGTGATATCAAGAAGGCAAAACCTCGCAAAACGCCCATCAACCGTTGCAGTTTTTCCGCGACATGTACGCCAATTTGACCTGCGAAAAACTCTAGGGGTAGCAGAGCCCACCATGGAACAAAGTCGATGAAACTGAGAAAAATCCAGACGCTCAGTGCCAAGTAGAGAAAAAGTAAGAGCCCATTAAAGTGCCATTCAAGTTCCGTTGACACTAGACGTCCGGTTGCCGTTCCGCATCGGTGCGCAGCTTCGACCGTTATGCCAATTCCTAATGCGTATATTCCGATCAATTTCCAAAATTGACTGAGGTCTTGATTGGGGCGTGCATTCGATGTATCCGCAATTAATATGTAACCGCCAATACCGAGCGCAATCAAAGAGACCAATACGAGCACACCCGAATGTCTCATAAATGGAGCGAACGCGGCACCTACATATTGGCGCATGTCTTCGTCGAAGGGCTCACTTATGGAATTCTTCATTCTGCGCCAGCCGAGCAGCATGGATCCGCTGCTCATCAAGCCTAGGATTCCATAGATTGCGAAGAAATATCCGAGCATTTCCATATAGGCTCCAAGCAGGTCGTCTTCTGTTGTGGTGTTGGTTAGCAGTGAACCGACCCCAGTGTACTAGATACCTTTGAGCCACAAAATTTTGTAATAGCAATGGCCGAGTTGGTTGTGACGCCCCGATATTCGGAAAGGTCGGCTTCATGCAAAAAACAGACGATTCGCCGCTAAAAACGAGAATGGCTATTGTGGGTCGGGTGTTATCCTTCGCCGGTGACCCAAGCTGCCGTTCAGGCAGAGTATCGCGTCAACGGCAGCAATCAGCGCGACATCAGTCATTGGATTTGGTCCGCGCCACCGGCAGCAATGGCCGACTTTGAGACGGCCAAGACTGAATGTCATCAGGCCGGAGTTCGGCCTTAGCCGACGGTCGGTGCTTGTTCATCAAACGTCCGTTGATACAGCGAAAGCGGTCTATTCAAAAATCCCACATCATATATTTCGCTAATAGTTCAACGGCCTAGTCAGGAGCACAACCTGTCTGCCTCTGGTATCCTTTTCCATAACACAATCTCAGAGTCCGGGTACTGAGAAGAGATATAAAAATCATCTAAGATAGATCACTATGACGTCAGTGCACCCATGCCCACTCCGCAAGTAATTGCCGAGCTGTTCTGCCAAGGACAGTACGTGAACGACATCGACGGCTCAACTTGGCGCGCTGCATTTCAGTATTTGGCCCAGCATATAGAGCCAACGGTGTTCGACAAGGCAAAAGTTCATACGCTTTGGACGGTAAACGGCGGTCATCTTAGGAGAAAGATTCAAGACGACTCCCTAATACTGTGTGTCCTAAAAAAAGCTCTGCCCAGCCACAAAAATGGTGGATTGACGCTCTATCGGGGTGAGTGTCACTTCCTATATGTGCAATACAAGATCGGTTTTTGCTGGAGCCCCAAAATCGAAGTTGCAACACGGTTCGCCAGGGGACTGAACGCCATTGAATCTGGTGGGGTTTTGTTGAAAGCGTTTGCCCCTCCAGAGGCAATTCTTGCTGGTCCCAACGATCACAGTGCAAAACAAATGAAAGAATTCGAGTACACCTGTGATCCCGAGAGATTGCAAGGTATTGCAGTGCTTAAGTCTTTTCCGAAACTCCAGTAGACGCATCATGCTGGATGATCTAATTCTACGTTCGGTGCGCGATGAGCTGCTGTCCGAGGCAAAACTCTCTCCGGGGCTGCTCGCAGATTTGGCGAACCTTGAGCGCTATGTTGCCGAGACCTACTCGGCTCGTTCATTCATCGAGTTGCTCCAGAATGCGGATGACGCCGGCGCGAAGCGCTTTCTTGTCATGCAAGATGGCGATCGGCTCATTTGTGCAAATGATGGCCGCCCATTTTCTCGCAACGATTTTTATTCGCTCTGCCGTAGCGCATCCTCAGACAAGAAGCGAGGACAGTCCATTGGCTACAGGGGAATCGGCTTCAAATCTGTTGTGGGCATGGTGAGCGAAGTTCACCTACTCAGTGAATCATTGGAAGCCACATTCTCACGTCAGCTGTCCCATGAAAGTTTGGGTATGGATGTGCCTACACCACTCGTGCGCATTCCTCATCCGCTGGCTCTGCCGACGGACAAACAGCTTGCCGAAAAGCTCGCGAAAATCCGTGCAGCAGGATTCTCAACAATCTTTATCTTTGGTGGGATCGACCGCGCCAAAGTCGAAGAAGAATTCGTTTTGTTCGATGCGGAATATCTGCTGTTTCTCCGCAACATCACTGAGGCTACACTAACCGGCTCCAAGGAACGCCGTTACTCATGCGTCCGCGAGGCGCTGCACGACCATTGCCGTGGCGTGCAAATCGTTTCGGATGACCGCCGGTCTGATTGGCAGATACATTCGTTTGCACGCTGCGACATCGCTTTTTCTCTGCTGGATGGCAAGCGCGTGCCTCTCAACCCCTCTTCGGCCTTGGTACACGCTTTCCTGCCCACACTAGAACAAACCGGGCTGGGTATCCGAATCAATGCTGATTTCAGCACTGACCCTTCACGGACGCGCATTGTTTTCGATGAATTTACTGGCGAGTGCGTTGCCAGCGCAGCCGATGCAGTGGCAAACCTGTTTCGTGAGGCCATTCAGAAAACACCGATGGACAGCGATACCGCGCTATGTCTGGCACCGACTTTCGACTTGGCAACCCTGGCTTTTCAGAAACGCACATTACGCACAGAGTTGATCGAGCGCGTGCGAGATCGCCTCGCCGTTTTGAAAGAGCAGTTTCTCGTCCCGCCGACTTGGTTGAATGCCAGCGATGCCGCGAATGCGGCCAAGGCCATTGGCAAGTCAATGATTTTGGCGGAATCCAGTGATGGTGGGCTGTTGGCATTTCTGCGTTATCTGGGGGTACAGCAATTATCCCTTGATGCCGTGCTGACAGCATCACATAACAAACCACTCTCCCAAAAAGGTTGCGTGGAAGCCGCCACCTTCTCGATTCGCAATGCCGCCATGGGTGGCTACGCGAAGAGTGCTGCCAATGCACCTATATGGTTTGGCGCGGGTGAAGCGCAAAATCTGGCGAACATGGCACAGGATGGCAACGCCTTATCCGATGCCTTTATCCAGCAACTCAATGCCGCAGGCGTGACCAGCAATGAGCTTGCGCAATTCGTCCGAATTGCCGTGGGAGATGCCGTAAAAACGCTAGTCCCAGGTATGGCCACCGGGGCGGTCAGTCCGTCCATTTTGGCAACCGATCACGCAGCAATAACGACACCGACATCTGCAAGCGCCCCCATAGAATATGACCCCTTGCTGGCAGGATCGCCGCCTGTTTCACCCTCTACGACCTTGCCGCAACGCCCAGAACTCGAAACAAAATTCTTGCCTGCATGGCGGGGCGCGGAACAATATGTGGCACAGGTGCTTCAATCCCACGGCTACACAGTGGAAGACCGCAGCCGCCAGAATCTGGGTTACGACCTCCATGCGGCCAAGGATAATCGCAAGTATTACATCGAGGTCAAATTGCTGGACTACACCGGCCAGCCATTCGTCATCACGCCGAACGAAGAGGCCGTGGCACGCGAGTGTGGAGAGAGTTACACACTGGCACTGACGCTACGAGGCAAGGATGGTGTCCATATCCAGTTTGTCCATGATCCAGTTGCAAAACTAAAATTTGTGCGGCAGTGTCGGCAGTGGGTCTGGGAATGCAGTGACTATGAATTTGTATCGAAACTTTTTGAAGGGTAGCCATATTGAAGCAAGTTATTGAAAATATTGGATTGGGAGCCGTAGCATGGAAAAGAGTATTACTTATCTAGTCACAGGGGGTAATGAGTTAAAAAATGAGATTACTCATCTAGTCGAACGTTTCGAACTACTTGAGAAAAAGTTCGGGATAGCGATATCTGGACTATATGCAACCTGTAAACCTGAATTTGCGATCTGTGACGATAAGCCAGACGAGCCGCAGCCACCCCGTTACAGAATTCAGATCAACTTTGACGTAACCCGTTTAAGTGAAGTTCAATTGGAGAAACTTGCCGTTAACGCCGCCGCATACGATTCAGCGGATCAGCTACTGGGAGAAGATATTTCCATATGCGGCCACCAATGTTTCTCCTCCGAATCGATGCAATTCTTTCTTGATCAGAAGCCAGGAAAAATTCGGCTTTACCCGTCGGTCTGGAAAAAAGGTAGAACTACTAAGACATGGAGGGATGTTACTCAGCAATCGTTAATAGACTGGTGAGTAAACAGTGCCCACTTCAACCATCCAAACAGTGAGATGTCATGAGAAGACAAAAAAAAGAAATCACAAAAACTGTTGAACGCTTTGAACTGATTGAGGAAAAATTAGGGGTGGAGATATCTGGGCTATATGCAACCTGCGAACATGAACCAGACGAGCACGAGTTCGCAATTCAGATCAATTTTGACGTAACCAGCTTAACAGGCAAATTTGAGTACGAAACTTATATTGCGAGTGCATACAATTCAGCTGGGCAGCTGCTGGGAAAAGGGACTGTTTCTACATATGGTCGCCATGGATTCTCCTCCGAATCGATTAGTCTCCGTATTGATCAGGAGCCGGTGAGAATTCGCCTTTTCCCGACAAGGGCGAAATGACCTGGAATGTCGCTGAGATTCAGAAATGGGGCACGCTCATCGCTGCTGCCCTTGCGGCTATCGCGAGCAGCCTAAACCTGTGGTGGAAGTACCGAGAGAAGGCTGACAAGATCAAGGTTGTGCACGGCCCGATCGATCCACAGATCGAGCCTGGTGAGTTCCTTCACGTAGTCAGCCTGTGTGACCATCCAGTTCGGCTTGCTGACTACGGGTTTGTGATGCCCACGGGCAAGCTGCTGTCACTTCCGTACATGTTCGCAAACGAGCCGGACGACGATCTGCCAACAACTACTGGCAGCCTGTTGCTTGAGAGCCGAAACGCCTTATTTGAATTGGGCACGACCCTGCGAGATCGACCCGTGGGCGTCTATGCCCGGACGACTGCCCAAACGCGGCCAACCGTGGCCTTCCGGTACGACACGCCTCTTTGGATGCGAATATGGCTTCGCCTGATGATATGGCGGAAGGTCGTCTACGACTGAACAGCTTCAAAGTGAAATCACCGTCTAGGGGAAATCAACGGTTCAGGTTCGAGTTTCAGCAAGACTTTTGACTGGCTGCTTAGGCCCCCTTAACGTCTGCAACCTGCGCGACACCGGTCATTCAGTTGAGGCGACGCCACCGGCCGCAAAGGCCGAGAACCGGCCCCACGTGGCACCTGCGCTGATCACCTGCTCATCGGCCATTGCCGCCGGTGACGTTGGCTGAATTGAATGGCCGCTGTCGCGCAGGTTGCCGACGCTGAAGCTGTAGGCTGCTTGCACGGCCGCTTTCTTCAGTGGCGAAGGACAGCTTTCGACCATTCCCACTGGAGCGTGGGGTTATGTATGGCGCATGATGAGGCTACTGGAGGTTTCGCTTTCAGCATTGAAGCCATGCCTTTCATAGAATACCTTTGCCACTTCATTTATTTTGAAAACTTCCAGTCCTACGTTCTTAAATTGCTTGCCAGCCAATGCGATAACAGAAGCAAGAAGATTTGTCCCAATCCCATTCCGCTGGTGGTGTGGATGAACAACGATCATCCTTATAAATATTTGACTGCCTTGATTTTCGATTTGGGAATACCCTGCTAGCTCGTGCTCTTGGAATGCCAGCGTAATTCCTTTGGGATCAAAATGGGTAGAAAAATCGGTGCTTTGCCACTGTTCATCCCAGCCCCAGATTTCAGAAATAAAACTACGCATCACCAAGCGGTACAGATGATAGATCGCTTCACTATCTGATTCTTCAGCTTTTCGGTAAGCGTAAGTCATGGCGATGAGAAGCGCAGCTTGCTGGCGGTCCGGTTAACCGAGAGGTTATGCGTCATGGCAATCGCTTGGCAGATGGTACAGGCAATGCAGTCGAAGCGAACTCCCTTCGGGTAGTTGCGGATGCTCGAAGGTGCCAGACTCGCGCATACCGAGCCGTTCCATGACTGCACGAGACCTGTGGTTTCCAACGGCGGCGAAGGATACGATTTCTCTTAGGCCGAGTGATTGGAAACCGACACGAATTGCTCCCCTTGCGGCTTCCGATGCCAACCCCTTCCCCCAGTGCTCATAGGCAAGACGCCAACCGACTTCCACGCAAGGTGAAAATGGGAGTTGGGCGGACGGTGTGTGGAGGCCGACAAACCCAATGAACCTGCCATTAGTCTTCAATTCGGCCGCCCAGAAGCCCCAGCCGCGCTCATGGATGAGCGACTCGCAGCGATCAGCCATCGCGTCACTCTCGGCACGCGTGAGCGGAGATGGAAAGAACTCCATGACTCTTGGGTCTGAGTTGAGCGCCGCGAAAGGATCACGGTCGGCCACTTGCCACTGCCGCAAGCGGAGACGCTCAGTCTCGAATTCGATCAGTTCAGCCATATGCTACGAGTCGGGTGATGGGGGACGCATAACGTCCATCGACCTGCGCGGTTTTTCGCGCAGGTCGGTGGAATGATGGGTTGGGCGTCTCAGTCCGCATAGCCCACAGACAGAGATTATGCAAACGGAGCTTGGCTAAGGTTGACCTTAGCCTGAACCAGTACAAGGCAGCGTTCTTTCGCTCGTGTGACCGCGTTGTAGAGAAGCCGACGCTTCTGGTCGTCGCTACCGCCAATGGCTGCTGGCCATAGCACTATAACGTTGTCGAACTCGCGGTTCTTTGCGCCATGAACCGTCATTCCCCTCCAGCCGCTTCCATCGCCTTTCCGTGCTCGGCGTCTCTGAGCAAATCCTTGCTCGATCGCCTTTTCAATTTCGTCTTTGGAAAAGGTGGTCTTGGCGCGAGTTCGCCTTTGCGTGTCCATCCAATCGGCGAGGTCTCGTGTAGCTCTGAAGTCACCCGCTGCGGTGAGAAGAGCGACCACCGACGGAATGTCGTTCATGTCCTTAAGAGCGATCTTGCCAGAGAAGCTGGCGGCGACCTTTGCCTCCGACTCCTCCCATGGAATCGAATACGGACCTGCACCTTTTTTCGTTTTGTTCTGAGCCACCCATGTCACTGTCGCCTGCGCAAATTCGCCTAGGGTGGGTGCGATTACAGCGACGCTCTTGCCACCGCCATACCAACGCAGATTCCCACTGAGCCATGCGCCCGCGTGTGGGGGCCTCGAAGTCAACGTGACCATGAATGCCTTCCCCGATTTGGGAGGCTCGCCCTTGCGAATTGCCGCGGCGGCATCAAGTAGCTCAGCTATGTTTGTGCGTCGCGGTTGAGTGAGTTCCTCCACAGGACACACCTGTGCCAGCCACACGCAAGCGGGATTCGGGCGCAACTCCTCTTTGAGACATTGAAATTCATCTGCGGCAGCAAAGACTTCCAACCTGCTGGCCAACCCTTCGACCATACGAAGGCGGTTTTCCGTCATGTCTTGTGCCTCATCCACTAACAGGACGGGGAAGGTGGCTGCCACCCAGCCACAAACCTCTTTGATCTGCAAAAGCGTGCCAGCCGCTTCACACACTCGTTCGTGCTGATCCGGTTCAACGTCGGCAAATCCGAGCGTGGCTGCAAGAGACGACCACCTCCGAACCAAGCGCCAAGCAAAGCTGTCGATTGTCGAGCACTCTGCTCGTCCCTTCAGTGCTTGCAGTTGCCCCAGCCGCTCTTCAAGGCGCCGGCGGGAGCCATGCATGAACGTCAATGCCAAGACCTTCTGCCCCTCCTTCAGAGGCGTTGCCTCCAAGTGATCGCTCAGCGACAGCATCAGTTGATGTGTCTTGCCACAGCCGGCCCCCCCGGTGAACGCCCGAACAGTCACGGCTGAAACACCCATACCCCATTGGCGTCGCAAATGAATCGCTGTGTCGCAGGGGACCCAGCGCAAGCGCACGCAAGGCCGCTAAGTAGGTCAGCAGTGCGTTCTCGACAGGCCGGTGTAGTCGCGATTGCCTCTGCCACTACTTCATAGGCAATGATGTCCATCTTTTTTGCCTTGAGGTAGGCCACAACGTCCGCAGCGGATATAGGAGGTACCGGACATAGCTCAGTGAGCTTGGCGATGGCTACAGCCTCGTCTGCGTCCAAAATCCAGCCGACCGCATCCTCGATCATGGCTCCGTCATTCCAACGAATGACCGCTGCCGGAGATAGAGGATTGGCCATCAGACGTTCCGCGTAGATCAGTCCTTCTCCGTCCCCATCGACAAGGCAACACACATGCCCGTGCAGTCTGGCCATCAGCTGATGGGTTTCGACCACCTTGGCGTCCTCGGTTGGAACAACCCCGACCTCAATGCCGAAGGGACGGCTCATGGAGTCTACCCATCCAGCGGTCATCATCAGCGGTCTCAAGATGCATCGAAGCAACTGGAAGTCGGCTCTCCCTTCGGGAACGAGCAGAAACGGCTGCATCAGCGCGCTGAGTACATCAACCCGGCTGTGCTGGAAGAATTTGCGCTGCCAGTTTTGAGCTGTGGCTGGGAGAGGCGCTTCAAGAAACGATTCAGCGCATAGAACCCCGTCATGCTTTTTCAGGATCAGCACAGAAGTAGGATCCGCCATGCTTGCAACGAGCGGCGAATGGGTTGTCACGAACGTCTGGGTCGAGAGCGCCTGCACACGCTGTACTAATCGCTGCTGAGCCGACGGAGGCAAATGAACTTCTGGCTCTTCCAAAGCCATCAAAAACTCGCCACCTCCAGCTGCTCGGGCGCGCCCCAACTCAAGTAGCAGGAGCAAGCCTTGCATCGAAACCAGCCCGCTGCCCTGCCTCGCAGCTGGTATGCTGATCCCGTCTGCCGCCGCGAAATGGGCCGACACGGCCTCCATGACAGAGCGGCTGTCGGTCCCAGTCAGCCGTAGTTGAACTTGCGGCGCGTTTGGGAAGGAAAGGGCCAGTTCCTTATTGAGGCTCTGAATCAACGGCTCGATGCCCGGATCGGCATCGATTGGTTGATCAGGCGCTCGAAGGCGATCGCGTTCGGCCAGGAGTGCAGCGGCAGGCTGTGCAGCCGCCGCAAGGACGGTACGCTTGAACAATTCATTGCCCCACGAGAAAACCTTGTCCCACGTGCGGCTTGCCCGAACGAGATAGAAGCTCAGTTCTTGAATGAGCTTTCCCGGTACGACTGTCGGGCTGTCCTCTGCGAATGGGTCGATAGGGTCGTCGTGGTCATGAAAGTACCGGAGCATCTCCACGGCGAGAGATTCATGGTCAAACCTCGCTTGGACAGCAATCTGGCAGCAAAGCTTCCAGGCTCCGTTATCCCGAAGCGGATGTACCGCACTCGTGGTTTCATCCAGCCATTTGACAACCGCCCTGCCCTCCCGAAACCACTGACTACTTTGTTCAGGGTCGTCATTCGGAAAATCGGTAATGGTGGCAACGAGCTTGATGCGATCGGCCGCCTGAGGGCACGATCCGTAAAAGTCATGCTCGGTTAGTTCCCGAACCAGCCGGTCTCGCCCCAAAAGAAGGGTAAGTGCTTCGATCAGCGTCGTCTTGCCGGTGTTGTTGTCGCCGACAAGAACGGGATGCTTTCCGAAGCGAACAAAGCCAGCGCGCACTCCGCGAAAGTTCTCAATCTTTAGGGTGGCGACTCTCATTTGATGCTCTCATGTTGTGATGTGATGCAGCCAACATATACAGCAATCGATAAAAACGAACATTGGCTCCTGCTGGCCGAAGTTCCGTATTTGGTCGTTGCCTGTCGCGTGCCAGCATCATTTCTGCTGCAATGCTACAACGTTAGCGGCCCGCCTTGAGCTGCTTGATCACCCTTTCCAGGCGGCGCAACAGGTCGTCGTAAGTGACGACGTCGACGACGTTCTTGTTCTGGCGCCGAAATATCTCGAAGTCAGCCTTCTGTTGGTCCGTTAGGTCGTTGTCGCGGCCCATGATGATCAGGCCGCAGGGATTGACGATTCGGATCTTCAGGTCGGCCGGCAGCTTCTCCTTGTAGCGTGCCGTTAGCCCATCTTCACCGGTAGTTCCCCAGCGGTTCAAGTGGAAGAGGTATTTCTCGACTTGTGTGACCGTGCCGGCGAGTTCGCGGTGCGGCACGTGGTTGTCACGGTACGTCGTCCCGGTGACGATCTTGGCCTTGAACGGCTTCTTGATCTCGATGACGTCGATATTGCCGTTGGCATCGACCAGCAGGATGTCGACCTGACGACGCCCGCCGGTAAGGGTGTCCTTGATCGAGACCGACGTGAATGCTGCGATGTATTTCGGGTTTAGCAACCGCACGATGTCTAGGATTTGCTCCTGCCATAGGAGCTCCGTGTACCCCTCTGCGTCCACGAGCATCTCCGTCAGTTTTTTGTGAAGAAACTCGTACTTCGACACCTCCAGTTCACGGAACGGCTGGATGAGGTCCTGCGGCTTGGCCGTGACCCGCTTGGCCACGTACTTTTGTAGCAAGGCCTCGGCATCGACCTTGGCATCGGAGAGCTCACGGAACACTACTGAGAGCCGCGACTGCACGTAGCGCTTGAGTTCATATGGCGTCGGGAACTGAGCGACCAACTTCTCGTATTCGGGGATGGGAATGGCGTCCGTGGCCTCGCCGCCAATCACGATGCGGCTGGGCTTAAGATCAGCGAGCAATTTCAGCACCGACACCTTTGTCTCCGCGCTGAACCACTTCCACGTCGGATTGGCGTCCCGCGCTACTAGGACAGGGATGGTGAGCTTGACGATCGCAGGTTTGAAGACGAAGTAATTGCCCTTTGCCGTCGCCACCACGAAGCGCACTTCCGTGTCGCCGAAATCGTCTGGATCCCCCCTGGCCTGGCCTTCCACCAGATCAGCCATGGTCAGATGAAAGGTGCCCTTGATGTCGAGCGGCTCACCCCTCGCAAAGCGATCATGAACCCATGAGTTGTCGTCCATTGGACGGTAGATGAGGTAAAGGTTGGCGCCATGAGCGACGAATTCGACGGCAGGCTTCGCCATGGCGATGTTTCCTGAGCAATGAAATGCCTACAGTCTACTGTGGATATGACATCGCTTTGAACCAATTGGATGCCCAAAAGAAGAGAGCGCCCGGGAAGAGGCGCTCTGCAGAAATGGCGAGGCCGCAGCCCCCTCTGGTCCGCAGGTCCTCAGCATGGCGAACAATGCACACTGGTCGAGGCGGTTACACAGTGACTGCTCCCACTACTGACGGGCTACTTGGCCCGTAGAGCGAAAGACCACAACGGCTCGGAGCTGTCCATCGCCACTGACGAAAGCGGCCGTGCAAGCAGCCTACAGCTTCAGCGTCGGCAACATGCGCGACAGCGGCCATTCAATTCAGCCAACGTCACCGGCGGCAATGGCCGAGGACCTGCCGACCCTGCCAGGCCTGCGGCCGGCGGCTTCCAGAGGCACACCGGCCGCCCAGAAACGCATACCCCCACACTACGCCAATGGCTGAACCTGACCGATCTTTTTTTCTGGCAGGAGTGACCCGATCTTTCACATTTGGTCAGGTCAAATTATCAGCTTCTACTCTTGAAAGCTTTTTAGTGATTTCCGCTAGTGCGTAAGTTGGCGCGCGCGATTGGGCCAGCCATTTTTAGCCCTTAACCAGTAAGCCGTTTCCCTTAAGTCCCCGTATTCCTTTGTGTTCGCGTCTATTCAAGCGAACAAGCCCTTTCGGGTAAGTCCCTTGGCCCTTATTGGGCTTTTATTTTTTGGGCAACCGATCATTTTATCCATTTCAGATTTTATTTTCAGCAATCAATCAAAAAAACATTCTATTGATTTCCGCTGGAAGCGGGATGAGCGCATCCCTAGCATTCGCCCCATGTTTTCCCTCTCCTCCCCATGGGTTGTTCTCCTGACGGCCCTTTTTTATACCCAAGCCCACGCCTTCTGTTTTGATGAGGCGGGGGCGATGTACGGGGTCTCGCCGCTATTGCTGAAGGCTGTGGCCCAAGTTGAGTCGAATATGAGACCGCATGCGGTTAACAGCACTCACACAGCGAATACGCAGTCACAGGACATTGGGCTGATGCAGATAAATACCCGGTGGCTGCGGAGGAACCCTATCAAGTCACTCGGATACACCGAGGCCCACCTCTACGATGCCTGTACCAGCGTCAAGCTGGGTGCCTGGGTTCTGGCGAACAACTTCACTCGATATGGCGCTTCGTGGGAAGCGGTCGGTGCCTACAACGCGGCATGCACGCGACTTAAAGGGGATGCGTGCCGCCGCGCACGAAATGGCTATGCCTGGAAAGTCTACTGGGCAATGAGGAAATCCTCATGAAATGCATGTTCACATTGCTTGCCCTGGTCTGGGCAGGTTCGTCAATGGGTGCCGACTGGCAGGTGACGCAATCCGATTCCATTAGAGCTTATGTCATGTGTCATGAAGGCGATTGCCCCGTAAGGACGGCGAAGGTGCTTGACCTTCCTGTACCTGTCCCCATGCCCGCGAGGGAATCGGATAGCGCTGCTAAGCCGCTCGCTGTGAGCTCTTCTACTTCAGTTCGATTTGCGTTGGCATCGGCTCGGCTCAGTCAGACCGAGAAAGCCAAGCTCAAGGCTTTTCTCGAACGGCATCGTGACGCTAGACGTTTTCTGATTCTTGGCAGCACAGATCAGGTAGGCAAGAAGCGATTTAACGAAACCCTGGCAACCAAGCGTGGGATTGCGGCCGCGGCCTTTCTGCGTGCCAACAGTATCCCGACTCAAAACATCAAAGTCGAGTCGCAGTGCTGCATCGAGCATCCACCGAGAGCGAACCCTGGCGCGCGGCGCGCTGTGATCAGCATTAACGATTAGGAAATGGGAATGACCAAAACCACTACTGAACCGGGATACAAGGCAGTCCTCGTGCGCGAGGAAACCAAACTCAAGCTGCAGGAGCTTGGGAGAGCCCTTCCCAACAGGAACCTGTTCTTGGAAAGGCGGCTGGCCACAGCCGCCATTGAATACTGTCTGAACGATGGGGCAGCGAGGCAAGCCATGCTGGAGTTGGTGCGCCACATCGTGATGCGAGACCTTGAGACTGCTGAGACACCGGGACCATGAAACCAATCTTTCAATACACACGCTCAAGGAGAATTAAATGAATGTCATGAAAATGTTCAGCAAGAAACAAGTCGTTGTCGGCGGGCTTCTCTCCGCTCTGATGGTCAGCTCGGCATGGGCCACCACCGCTGGCGGTGGTGTGACCGGTGCAGAATTCCAAGCCCTGTTCGACATGCTGGTGGGTTGGGCCGAAGGCTATCTAGGCAAAGCGCTGGCGATCGCCGCGTTCGTCGTCGGTGCACTCATTGGCTTCGCCAAGTCTACCGCCATGCCGGCGCTGGTTGGCATCGTCTTCGCCATCGTATTTGGCCTTGGCCCGACGATCATCAATGGCATGTTCGCCGCTGTGATTTAAGCGAAGCATCACCGGACTGAACAGCATGGCCAATCCAGACTCGCCAACGATCCCGACCCGCCTGGACGACCCTCCCAAGTTCATGTGGTGGGATTTCGACGTGGCCATGCTGTTCATGTCCTTCTTTGTATTCGGCCTTATTACAGGCTGGCTCGTGAGCTTCACGGTGTTCGGGTTGGTGATGGCCTGGCTTTACCGCAAAGCCAAATTCGGCCAGCACAGAGCTTATGGCATGCACCTGCTGTATTGGCATCTACCCGTCAGTCTGGGGATGAAGGCAACACCGCCTTCGAGCATACGAGAGTTCATTGGCTGATGAGAATAGACAAACTGAGCGGCCAAGTGGCCGTCATTCTCGGAGTGCGCAGATGGGCTGTGATGGTGTTCGCCCTATCGCAGATCGCATTGCTCCTGATGTTGATCGCCTTCCTGACGCGAGGCGACACACACCGCGAGACACTGGTTCCACCGACGATCCACACAACATTCTGGGTCGAGGATGACAAGGTTTCCAAAGAATATCTGATCGAGATGGGCGTGTTTTTGGCCCAACTCTACTTCGATGTGACGCCACAGAACGTGGACTTTAATCATCGCACACTCAAGTCCTATATCGACCCCCGCTTCTACGGGAAGCTGGAAATCGAAGCCGGCGCTTATGCCCAAAAGATCAAGGCGGATAACGCCAGCACCTTCATGGCGATCGCGATGGTCATGCCGGACGAGGCAAAACAACGCATCGCTGTTCAGGGTGTGCTCAACACCTATCTGGGAGACAGCAGAACATCACAGGTGAACAAAACCTACGTATTTGAGTTTGGCCAACGCGGCGGCCGTGTGCTGCTGACCGGTATGAGAGAAGGTAAGAATGCTGCCCGACCGTTTGAAGAAATCACTGCTCCTTAGCCTGTTTTGCTTATTTGCCGCGCCGTCCTCTCACGCTATGCAAGTAGTGGAAGGCGTCGAGGGCAAGACCCTGTTCGTCAAGGTGAGTCTGAGAGACTTGAATCGCATCTCGATCGAGGGAGGCCGGGTTCGCCTGATCAAGTCCGCCGACGACGGAATGCTCACTGGTAGCGCGGACGCCACCACCGGGCAGGCCTTGATTCAGCCATTGGCCAAGGATCCGTTCGGAGTGTTTGTGTTCAGTCAAAGCGGGAAAACCTACACGCTGGTGTTGCAGCCCCAGGATATTCCAGGGGAAACAATCGTGATCAAGGAAATGGCTGTCCCTGCTTCCGTTGCAGCCAAGCCTGGCGAGATAGAACGTGCCAGCAGTTACCAGCAGGCGATCAAGAAAATGATTCAGGCATTGGCGGGTGAAGGTTTGCCGGAAGGCCTGGAGGTGAAGAAGACCTGGGAGGAAATCCGCCTCTGGAAAGGCTCCCGTTTTTCGCTGGAGCATGTTCTAACCGGACATTCACTGGTGGGTGAACAGTATCGCCTGTTCAATATCAGCGACGCCCCGGTTCGGGTCGCCGAACAGGAGTTCTACAAAAAAGGCGTGCTGGCTGTGTCGGTGCGCGACTTGACCGTTGAGCCGGGTCGCAGCACCCAGGTTTTTGTGGTGAAACGGAACGAGGGGGTGCGGTAATGGCGAAAATCATACCTACCCTCAAGGCTTCGCCCGCCCGCAGGAAGCAACTCATGATGGCGGGCGGCGTCGGCGCCGTGATTGTCGGGGTGGCCTTGGCTGCGGCATGGTTCGCCGACTCCGGGAGCAATAAAACCGATCTGGCTCCCGTGGACAAGCCGGAACAGGTCAGCCTCAACCTGGCTGTTCCGGGACAGCAACTGAACGACAAGGATGTTTGGCGGGCGAACGAAGCATCAAAGATCGAGGCGCTGAACAAGGAAATTGCTGCGATCAAGCAGAACATGGTGAATAGCCCGCAAAGGAGTGGCGGAGCCATGCAAGGCACCGCCGGAGCGGGAATCAACGAAGTGCCGATGCCTCCCCCGGCAGTGGTAATTCAGCCCGGCGGCAATTTACGCCCGCTGCAACCCATGGGGTCGGCGGCATTGCCGCCCCCTCCCCCACCGCCTCCTGGAAGGCCTGGACAGTTGTCACAGCCTGGCATGGATCCGAATGCGCCGATGCAGCCCGTGGTGAAGCGCGCGTTCACGCTCGAAGTTTCCGATTCAACGGTGGCTGCGCCTGCCGTACAGCAGGCGCAGCCACAAGCCGCCAGCATGTCGTCCGCCCCAGCCAAGGAAGAGAAGGCATCGGCTGAGAACTATCTTCCTGCCGGGACGTTCATGCGCGTGGTGTTACTGGCGGGTCTCGATGCGCCGACGGGTGGACAGGCACAAAACAATCCGCATCCAGTTCTGATGCGGGTGCTCGATCCAGCCCAGTTGCCCAATCGCTACATGGCCGACATGAAGGATTGCGTGGTCACGGCCAATGGCTACGGCGACATATCTTCTGAGCGTGCATATATCAGGACGGATCGCCTGTCGTGCATCGACCAGAAAGGCGGGGCGGTCGACGTATCGTTTAAAGGGTATGTGGCCGGTGAGGATGGCAAGGCCGGGATGCGCGGAAGACTGGTTTCCAAGCAGGGTCAGGCGCTGGCGAATGCCTTCCTCGCGGGGATTGGCTCAGGCATCGGGCAAGCGTTCAAGGAATCTTCGAGCACTGTATCGACCTCACCGCTGGGTTCCACCAGCACGGTGACGGACGGCAAGGAGTTGCAGGCTGGACTGGCATCCGGCGTTGGCAGCGCGATGTCACAGCTCTCGAAGTATTACATCAAGCTGGCCGAACAGGTTTTTCCAGTGATTGAAGTGGACGGCGGCCGCATGGTCGACGTGGTGCTGACGCGCGGCCAGAGTATCGAGAGGCGGTAAAGAACATGAAACCCCAAACCCAAATGAAAACCCTGTTATCCCAACTGTTGATTCTGTCCTGCATGCCAGGATTTGCGCTAGCTCAGGATGTGAAAGAAAACACCGTTCTGCCTCCTCAAAACGTGATTACTGAAGCCGCAGCTACGGCCGTGACGGATGCCGGTGGAGCTGCACGTGCGAACGATCAGATCGCGGTCCAGCGCAATCTGCGGCTGATGTACCCGAAGACACGCTTCGGAAATATTTCCCCCACCCCGCTGCCGGGCATCTACGAAGTCGTGATGGGCCGCAATGTCGCTTTCGTGGAAGAGTCGGGGCGGTATTTCATTTTCGGGCGCATGTTCGACATGGAGAAGCAGGAGGACATCACCTCCGAAGCCGAGGCTGCGCAGCCGACGTCACCTGCTGTCGATTTCGCCTCACTCCCGCTGCAACACGCGATCAAGAGCGTGCATGGCCAAGGTCGGCGGGCGCTCGTCGTGTTCTCGGATCCGGACTGTCCGTACTGCAAGAAGCTGGAGCAGGAGCTGGCGAAAGTGGATGACGTGACGGTCTACACCTTCCTCATGCCACTGGAGCAGCTTCATCCTGACTCGCGCGCGAAGGCCGATGCGGTCTGGTGCAGCAAGGATCGCTCGGCCGCCTGGTCCGCCCTGATGCTTGAGGGCAAGGTTCCCAAAAATACTAAGGGCTGTGAAGCGCCGCATCAAGCGGTTCTGCCTCTGGCTGAGAAGTTGGGCATCAACGGCACGCCATTCCTGGTGGCTAGTGATGGCCGAACCATGCCGGGAGCTGCGGCTGCCGCGCGAATTTCCACTTGGCTGGATGCCGTGAAGAAGCCTGTCGCGGCCAATGTTCAGGGAGACACACAATGAAGATCGGGTATCTGTCGTTCGCCGCCGTGACCTTGCTGGCTGCGGGCTGTTCTTCTTTCTCCGGACTCTCTGGCTCGAAATCGGAACTGGCTTGCAAGGCCCCCGATGGGGTGATCTGCACGTCGGTTTCCGGCATTTACGCGAACTCCCTGGCCGAGGCCTTGCCGGGACAGCAACAACCGAAATCTCAGGATAAACCTTTTCAGGATGCTGGCAGCAAGGATTCAAAGGATGACGCGACGCTGCCGCCTCCTGCCTACTTCTCCCCACGCGACCTAGCGACGCCGAACAGCGGCGATCCGATTCGCATGCCGCCGTTGGTGCTGCGTGTATGGATCGCACCTTGGGAGGATACGGACGGTGATCTGCATGATCAGCACTATCTCTACACCGTGGTCCACCAGGGTAAGTGGTTGATCGAAACCAACCAGCAGCAGATTCGTGACTCGTACAAGCCGGTGTTCCCGCTCAGGGGTAAGGAAAAGCCGGAAGAGGAACGTCCGGAGGCAGCAGGCTCAATGCCCGGCGTATCGGTTCAGGGGGGCGGCAATCCATGATGTCCGCGCTGGCGCAACCATTTGTTACGCTGAAATCGTGGCTGACGCGTGAGGACGAACTTGCGACGCCATCCCCGGTGGCGGACGAGAACCACTTCACCACGCGGCAGGACTACAACCGCTTCTCTGATCTCATGCCATGGACGGGGTATTGGGAGACCGAGAAACTATTCGCCATTGAGGGCGAGGCAGAAGGCAGCATCGAGGCGATTGGCTACGCCATCGAAATGAACCCGCAGACAGGCGCTACAGACGACATGGCGCGCCTGATTCAGGAAATTTACCGGGACATGCCAGCCGGAGTTGGGGTGCAGGTTCAGTTGTGGGGAAGCCCGGACATTGATGCCTTTCTGAACGATTTTAAGAAGGTGGTGCGCCCCGAATTGCTGCAGGACGACGCCCAGCGGTCATTGATCGCGCGCATGACGGCCGAGCGTTCCGCCCATTACCGTAAGGCATCCATCGTTCCGCCCGTCAGTTCGCGCCCGAGCGTGATGCGACGCTACCGGGTGCTGCTGTCTGTCACGATGCCGGTGAAGGATGTGGAATACCGCACGCTGGAACGCATCATCGCCTTGCGTGATGCCCAGGTATCCAAACTCAAGACGTATTACCAGTTCGAGCGAGTCTGGGGGGCGGAGGATCTCATGGCCTGGGTGCGCACCATGTTGAGTCCCGCACAACATTCAGCCGATCCGGTCTGCTATGACGACGGACAGGCATTGCGCTACCAGATGATTACCCGTGACACCGTGGCCTCGGTGGGCCGGCTCGGCATCATCCTGCGCTCGCCAGACGGGGATGCGGTCTGTGTGCGTGCGCATTCGGCGCAAGGTTATCCGAAGCAGTTCGACCTGCATCAAGTCGCCAGCATGTTGGGGGATGCCAATAAGGGATCCATGGGTTACCCCTGCCCCTTCCTCATCACCATGGGGGCGCAGATTCTGAATTACGACGAGCACAAGAATCTGACCCAGATGAAAACGGCTCGGGCGATTCAGGTTTCGGAAAGTCCGATGGGGAAAGCGCTACCGGACGTGAGCAAGCGGGCGGCGGACTGGAAATTGTTGCAGGACGCCTACGACGAGGGGGGAGGTGCATTGCGTCTGTACCATCAGGTGCTGCTTTTCCCCAGTCCGGATGCCGTAGCCGAAGCGGATGAAGCGGCCAGAGCCATCTGGCGCAGCATGGGCTTCGCACTGGCCTCTGACACCTATATGCAAACCCAGGCGCTGATGTCCTCGCTGCCGATGGCCCTCGGGCCCACCCTGCAACGCGACATCAAGATCGCGCAGCGATTTTCCACCAAAACAACCGCCAACGCGGCCAATTTGTCGCCTGTTCTGGGCGAATGGCGTGGGGTCGGAGCTCCGGTGTTGACCTTCACTGGGCGTAATGGCCAGACCATAGGCGTGAATCTGTTCGACAACCCGTCTGGCAACTACAACGGTTGCGTGGTGGGCACGTCCGGGTCTGGCAAATCCGCATTCCTGAACGAACTTGCCGAACGCTATCTGGCGATGGGGGCGAAGGTCTGGATTATCGACGTGGGTCGTTCCTACGAGAAGCTGTGCCACGCGCTCGGCGGTCAATACATCGAGTTCACCAAGGAAGCGAATGTCGTCCTCAATCCGTTCACCATGGTGAACGACATCGACGAAGACATGGAGATGTTGAAGCCGTTGATCGCCCAGATGATCTCCCCTGGACGCCGACTGTCAGATTACGAGCTGTCCCAGCTCGAACTGGCGATTCGAGGCCTTTGGGAAGAGCGCGGGCCGCGATCGAGTATCGACCTGCTGGCGGAGAAGCTGAAGCTCGCCTGTCACGATGGCGGCACGCTTGAGCATGGCGAGGAAGAGGCCTGCGATCCGCGCATCCGCGATTTGGCGGTGCAGCTGACTTCCTACACCTCGCTGGGCAGCTATGGCCATTACTTTGAAGGCCAGCACACGGTCAATTTCAATTCCAATCTGGTGGTCCTGGAGCTTGAGGAATTGAAATCGAAGAAAGACCTGCAGGCGGTCGCCCTCTTCATCCTGATGTACCGCATCACCCAGGAAATGTACCTAGCGCCGCGTGAACAGCCCAAGGTGGTGATCCTGGATGAAGCCTGGGATTTGCTCACGGGCGGGCAGACGGGTGACTTCATTGAGGCGGGCTACCGCCGCGCCCGGAAATACGGCGGTGCCTTCCTGACGGGCACGCAGGGCATTAACGACTACTACCGTAGCGCAGCCTCACAGGCCGCACTGGAAAACGCTGACTGGCTGTTCATGCTCCGGCAGAAGCAGGAGTCCATTGCCAAGCTCGAAGAGAAGCTAGCCTTCACGCCGCACATGGCTCACCTCGTCAGCAGCTTGCGCACCGAACAGGGCAACTATTCGGAAGTGTTCGTCTCCTGTGGCCAGGCTGGTTACGGGGTCGGGATGCTGCTGCTTGACCCCTACTCCCAACTCATGGGTTCGGCCAACGCACGCGATTTCTCAGCGGTGCGGCAGAAACTCGAATCTGGCTTGTCCATGGCCGATGCGGTCGATGCCGTGCTGCAGGATCGGAAGGCGGCGATATGACTGAGATTACAAGGGCCGGGAGTAATTCTGCTGAAGTATCGGCTACGGAAGATCAGGCCGGGGCTCAGCCTGAGATGTGGGGTGATTTTCTTATGGTGAGCTGGGTTTCGCTGTTGATGGCATTGCTCGTCACAACAGTGACGCTTGCGGCATACCACTTCTGGCTGGCGAAACCGACCGCGGGATTCGCGGTGGTAGACCTCGCCAGTGTCGTCAAAATCAAGGAAACCGAATTCACCACTTTGCTCTCCCGTCCAAATGTCAGCGATGAGGTCCGAAAGGCTGCTTACCTGATGGTCAGCCGGATCGGCCCTGCGATCGAACGCGCAGTGGACAGGCTGCAGAAGGAATGCGGCTGCACCATCGTGGTGAAGTCGGCGGTGATCGCGGGGCCGGCCGAGGATCTGACGCCGCGTTTGAAAGCGATGCTCGGCATGTCGCCGGGCACTGAGGCTCAAGGCAGCGGAGTGAAGCCATGACGAAGGTTGTAGTCGCCCCAGGCGCGGGCAACTTATGGAATCGTTGGCTGGTTTACTGGCATACCGAGATGATTCCCCATCTCCGCCGTAACTGGCTGTTTTGGGGCGGGTTGGTGGGCGCCATCCTACTCTTCAATGCGTTCTTCACGTTGGCGATTACGGTCACGGAAAGCCTGCCGTACCGGGTGTTTGTGGTGATCAAAGGCGACCTGAATATCAAGCGCGGCGATTACATTGCCTGGCGCTGGGCGGGCGGTGGGCCATACAAGGCCGGACTTTCGTTCGTGAAACAGGTGCGTGGAATGCAGGGCGACACAGTGACCACAGAGGGTCGGGATTTCTACGTGAACGGCGAGTACATGAGCACGGCCAAGCCGCGCACCCGGACAGGCGAACCGTTGGCGCTTGGCCCGACCGGCGTGATTCCGGCCAACCATTTCTATGTCTACGCACCCCACAAGGATTCGTTGGATTCGCGCTTTGCGCTGACGGGCTGGATTCCGCTTGAGCGTGTCTCCGGGCGCGCGATCCCACTGTTTTGACATGATCAAGAAGGCTCTGGCGATGATTCTGTGTGGGTTGATCATGTATCCGGCCTGGGCTCAGGAGATCTTGGGGCCGTCCTATCCCATCACCGAACCGGACATGCTTGAAGCGATACAGGACAAGCTCAAGTCCATGGAAAAAAATGGTCGTCTTGGCCAGCTTCAGAGAGAAGCCATCGAGCGATCGAAACAAAGCATCGAGCGGCCGGACCCAGTGAAGGGCATCGTCAAGACGCGCCAGCCGCGCACCTTCTACTTTGATCCGTCGTGGCGCGTCCCGCGCGACATCACCACGCCAGAGGGCAAAGTCATCGCGCGTGCGGGTGACATGGTCAACCCGCTCGACTATGTGCCCCTTTCCAATCACCTGTTTTTCTTCGATCAGAGCGACCCGAAGCAGGTAAAGAAAGCCGCTGAGATTATCAAGCGCTTCAATGGAGCGGTGAAGCCGATTCTAGTCGCGGGTGAACCCTTGGCGCTCACCCGACAGTGGAAACGGCAGGTGTACTTCGACCAGAGCGGGCATCTGGTCATGCGCTTCGGGATCAAGCAGGTTCCTGCGCTGGTGTCGCAAGAGGTAGCGCAAAGGCGCTTGCGCATCGACGAAATGAAAGCTGAGTGAACGTGAATACTTTTACCTGTATTACCGATCCCGGACTGACCCTGCAAATTGCTGAATGGTCAGATATCAACAGGCGGCATTGTGGCATTACCAGGATCGTGGCCTGGGACGACATCCGGCTGCAAAGCCTGATCATCAAGCTGACAGAGAAGCCCGTGGGCTTGCTGGGAAGGTTTAACTGATGGGCTCGCTGCTCCGGAACATTCGTGCTGTTCTGGTGCTTGCCTTTGCGGTTTCGCCCGGTTCATGGGCTGCAACGACCACTTGCACCGGAAAGTTCATGAATCCGATCACGGATATTTGCTGGTCGTGCGCGTTTCCGCTCAAGGTCGGCGGCACCACGATCATGGATTTTGGTCAGGAGGATTTTGATAGCGGCGTGAGCAACCCGCTGTGCGCATGCTCAAGCCCGCCCAAGGTGGGTTTGAGCATCAGTTTCTACGAACCGGCGCGGCTGGTCGAGGTGGTGCGCAAACCCTACTGCTTCCCCTCCCTTGGCGGGATTACCATCGATCCCGGCGTGCCGGCACCAGAGCATGTACAAACGCGTGGGGGTAAATCGTTCTATCAGGCTCACTGGTACATCAGCCCCCTGATGTTCTGGCTGGAAGTTATCGTCGATAACCCGTGCCTGGAACAGAATGTTTTCGACCTGGTGTATTTCACCGAGCTTGATCCGCTGTGGGCGGACTCGGAGCTGACATTCATCCTCAATCCTGATGCCGTGCTGTTTGCCAATCCGTTGGCTCAGGGCGCCTGCGCCGCGGATTGCGTGGCTGCCACGGCGGGCTTCCCCCTGAACGAGCTTTTCTGGTGCGCGGGCTGCCAGGGATCCATGTACCCGCTCAATGGCTGGGTGGGTAACCATGTCGGCGCCGTGCAGGCCTCGACACTCATTGCCCAGCGCATGACCAACAAGATGCACCGCGAATTGCTGGTCTGGGGCGCGCACGGAACGTCGGGGCAGTGCGGTTACTACCCCATTCCGCTCATGGACAAGCGCGCCTACAAGACCCAGATGACCTACCCCATCCCCAACACCAAAAAAGAGGATAGCAAATGCTGTTCAACCATGGGACGCACAACGGTCATTTCAGGCGCAGGAAAGGAGTTCCCATACAAGGGCGAGGATTTCGCTTACATGCTCTTTCGCAAGCGGGACTGCTGCCAGGGGGCCTTTGGATTCTGATCGATGAAGAAGCCTGTGATGAAAATTCTGTTGCTTGTTCTGTTAGTTGCCACCACATCCGCTGGGTATGCGGCTGACAACCCCCCTACTCTGCCAGAGACAAATGGCTATGGCGATAACGCAGTGGCGCGGCAGAAGTCGAGTCAGGCGATCGATGCTGCCAGTCAGGCGGCGCGCAATGGCGCGGTTCGTGCCTTCCCCAAAATCAAGGTTCCATCTTCCAGCGTGGACATCGACCAGATCGCGGCCCGCTACAACCAGACAGCGCAGAAACCGGATGACGACAATCTCATGATCTTCGTCACCCTGGGCATGCCGGGCAAAGCTCTGATAAATCTGGCCAGACAAGCCGCGCGCACGCGTGCCGTGCTGGTCTTGCGAGGGGTCGAGGGCGGGCTCGCCAAGGGAAACTGGCCGCGTGCCATGGAGGCACTGAAGCCGATTGCCGAAACGGGTGCTTCCATCATCATCCACCCCGATTTATTCCGGGCATACAAGGTTGTTCAAGCACCCACGTTTGTCCTGACGACAGGACGGCAGGGCGAGGCCTGCCTGAACAACCTGAGAAAGGAATGCAGCCAGAGCCTGCGCGCTACTGGCGATGTCACCCTGGATTACGTGCTTGAGCGCTGGGCACAAGGCGGCAGTCCACTGGCCGCTGAAGCACAATCACGGCTGGCCATGCTGGAGTACCGGCCGTGAAGGCTTTACTGCTTCCACTGTGTCTGGTCTCAAGTGTGACCTGTGCCGACATGACCACGAACGATGCCTTCAATGAGGGCAACACCTTCGGCAAGGCGAATGTTGTGACAGCCAAGAGCAAGATCAGCACCACCACAGCAAGCGATGCCAACACGGGGGTGCCGAACTATACGGCCACCGATCCTGCTTCCAGCTACTACATGGGCGGCACAGGTAGCCTGACGGCGCCAGCCACCGCGGGGGTCACTGGCTGTACATCCACCGCAGGAACGGCAGATCCCGATCCACATACCCACGGGAAGTGCGAAGGCGTCAGGATGCTGATGAATGACCCTGGCAAGAAGAACGTGATGTTTCCGCTCAACTCCACAACCGACCCGCTGGTTGTCAAACGCAACACAGTGTCGGACGATGCAGAGACATATCTCGGCAGCCTCATCGTGAACGGTGCGTATGCCGGATGCGCAGAAAAGACGGTCAAGGATCCAGACAAGTACCAGACGGAAACCTGTAATCAATACCTGACGGCAGGTGAGGAATCCTGCAATGAAATTCTGACGGTTTCGATTACGACATCTGAGTCTTGCGTACCAGGGACATGGTATGGCGGCTATTCATTGGGGATTCCGGTTTACGGCTGGGTAAATCAGGTCGACATCTACTGCGACATGAATCGTTCGGATGGAATGCTGAGACTGCGTTTCACTCCGATTGGGCTACACGGTGTTTGCAGTATCGGGTACCTGGATGTTCCAAAATCGCCATTCACCGTGGCAGATTCAGTTGGCTGGGGTGTAATTGGCCAGACATGCGACGGCGACGGAAACTGTTCCGATTCTTACGGCCCAGTCAATTATGAGTTGACCAGCATTCACAACTGGAAGGGAGCTTGCACCGTAACGAATTACATCGGATACGAACCAGGTTATGCCCAAGGGTGTGTCGGAGATACGTGTAATTTCACCTTCAGAGCACTGGATAGCCGCTGGGGCAATCAGGCTGTGGCGACTGGCGGTCCATTCACGCCGCCGAAGATAATCGTCACAGAAACGGACTCCTGGGATAACCAGTGTACGGCTCTGGAGGCCCGGCTTCCATGATGCCGCTTACCTTGATGCGGCTGATAGCCCGGCTACTCATCGTCACACTCCTGTTCCCCTTGCTCTCGTCTCCGGTGCTGGCAGGGGATGGCACCTGCACAAAGAATTCCAAGGTCTGCATCGAGGGGCCTGAAACGCGCCTGATCAGCGGCTATCCGGTGACTCGCGATTGCTGGAAATACGAAAGCAAGTACGACTGCATCTCCCAGAACTACGTGGACGATTGCGCGCCTCTAGCTGCGCAGGGGTGCGCGCAGATCGGCTCAAGCTGCGTGGAGTATGTGGACGGTGATCCAGCCAAGTGCTCGCTCTATGAGCAAACGTATCAATGCAAAGTGGCGGATGGCGAGTCTAAAACCATCACGGATTGTGGCGGACAGGCCTACTGCGTGGATGGCACGTGTTTCGATGCGGGCTACACGCCGGATGGTGATTTTGCGCTGGCGATCACCGGTATGGAGGCGCTGCGGCAGGCCGGCAACTACATGGACCCGGATACCCTGACGCTGTTCAACGGCAAGAACAGCAAATGCAGAGTGACGCTCGGGATTTTCAGTTGCTGCAAGACTAACTCGATGGGGAGTAATCAGAACAACAGCGACATGATGACCAGCATGGGCGCGAGTCTGGTGAAGAGTTTTGGAACGGAATCAATTCAATATTTAGGGTCTACAGCAGTCTACGATTCGCTGTTCCAATCGGACGCCCCGAATTTCCTGATAAATGGAATGGAGTCAATTCTTGGGGGAAGCGGATCTTCATCGGTCTTTAGTCCTTCGTTCAGCTATTTTGGTCTGACCGTTGGATACGGCGCCCCTGCAGCCGGAACGACCGTTCTGCTTGGGGAAAGCGGGACGTTCTTCGTCGGTTTCGATCCCGCTTCGTTTGCGATCGCCATCGCGATCTACATCATTATGGAGCTCGTTTCATGCGAACAAGAAGAGCAAATTCTTGGCATGAAGCGCGGGCAGAATCTTTGCGTTCATGTCGGTACCTATTGCTCCCAAAAAGTCCTTGGTGTCTGCGTGCAGAAGAAGCAATCGCACTGCTGTTTCAACTCCCGTATCGCACGATTGATCGCTGCATCCGGTCGAGCACAGCTTGGCAAATCCTGGGGGAATCCAAAGAGCCCGGATTGTGGTGGATTGACCCCCGCCGAACTCCAGAGTGTCGACTTTAGCCTGATCGACTTTTCCAGCGTGGTGGCGGATGTGAAGGCCAGCGTCAAAATCCCGGATTACGCGATCGACCGTGCCACGACGAAGATCAACAGCTACTACGCCACTCCATAGATTGATTGGAATGAAAGGCGATCATGAAGTCATCTTTGTCACTAACCATATTCAGAACATGAATCGGACAATCGTAATGCTGCTTCTAACTCTTCTTGGATCCAGCCTTGAATCCGTGGCTGCTCCGACGCTACCTGAGACAGTCAATGTGCGAGGCTTGTTACTTGCGGCCATTGACTCACGGGACGGGACCGCCCAAGCCTGGCTCATCGGTGATATGGCTCAGAAGCTCAAGAACGACACGAAGGCGCCTCCGAACACGCTGGTCAAGGCATCCGTAACGACTGTGCAGGTTATCAGGCCCGGCTGTAAGCGGTTGAGGCTGGTGCTTGGCATGCCAGACCACAAAATGAGAACGGTGAATGGCACGATGGAGCCGTTCAGCATGTTCTATGAACTCAATCTATGCAGGGATGGCCAGCCGCCACAGGTCTCGCCTGTCGGGACGGGAGAGGCGCGTTGAAGCGACTGATTGCCCTGTTTGTTGCCGTGGCTTTGTTGATAAGCCAGGCAACGTTTGCCATCACCGACTCGGGGCCTGCAAATAAAGGATGGTGGGACGATACGCCGTGGCAGAACCCTGAGCGCGGGTTCAACTGGTATCCGCCGGACGCACCGCCGGTGAAAAAGGACAAGAAGGTTGATACCAAGCCCAAGTCCATCAAGGCAGTGACAACGATGGAAGAGCTGCAGAAGGAGCTGGCCAGACTAAAAGACCTGGCCATCATGCAGCCCACCCAAGCGAACGTGCGCAATTACCTTGAAGCGCAGACCTATGTGATGGACAAGAGTTCGGTCTTCGCCGATACCGCACGCCGCGTGGTATGGGCCACGCCATCGGTTGACTACAACAACCGGTCACCGACGGCCACCTTCGCCCAGCTCAACAAAAAGGATATTCGGCGTGAAGCGCAGGAGCAGACCCTGGCCGAGCTGTCGCGAGACTACGGCCTGATGTTTTTCTTCCGATCGGACTGCCCCTACTGCCATCAGCAAGCGCCGGTGTTGCGCCTGCTGGAGCGAAATTATGGTTTGCCCGTGATGGGCGTCAGCATGGACGGTGGAACCCTCCCCCAATTTCCTGACGCCAGGCGCGATAACGGCATCTCGATGACCGTGAGCAATGGCCAGGGCATCCAGATGGTGCCCGCGCTGTTTCTGGTTCATCGGGAAACCCGGCAGGCCGTGCCGATCGGAAGCGGCGCGCTGGCGATTGATGAAATTGTCGAGCGTATCCGCGTGTTGACCCGCACGCAGCCTGGTCAAGAGTTCTGAACAAGGAGCCCATCATGAAAATCAGCACACGTCTGAAGCCCGTCACTCTCATGCTGGCCCTGAGCCTGGGACTGGCCGTTCCTGCCACGACCTCGATCGCGGCCGGGTCGGACTGGATGAACGACTACTTCAATTCAGCAGGGGCGGCGATGAATGTCACGCCTTCCGCTGTGTATGAGTCGCAGGGACAAACGACGATGGCGCTGGGGGGCTTCTCTTACCGCGCGCCTCAGCGCGCCACCAATCTCTTCAGTTTCTCCCCGCCAGGCTACAAAGCGGGCTGTGGCGGGATCGACGCCTGGCTCGGAGCCTATGGCTTCGTCAACATGGATGCGTTCGTTAATGCGCTGAGAAACATCGGGCAGAACGCCGTGGGCTACTTCTTCCAGCTTGCCCTCAAAACCATGGCTCCCGAGATCGACGGGCTGCTGACCGATCTTTCGAAGACGATGAATCAGCTCAACCAGTTCCAGATCGGCAGTTGCCAGGCGATCAAACAGTATGTCGGTACCACGCCGGATACCCGGAACATGGATATGGAGCAGCGTGCCCAGGTCTTCGGCTCGGCCCTCACCGGCTCCTATGGATCGTTCTTCAATGCCAAGGAAGATACTCAAACCAGTCCAGCGAATACGAAAGCCGCCTATGACGCGGCATGCACCGTGAATGCCGCGCTTTGCCTGGACAGCGCGGGGAAACCGGTACTGAAATCGGATTTCAACCTCGTTTACGACGCCCTTGAACGTGCGGGCGGGTATTCCAATGAAGAAATCGAACTGTACATTTCGCTCTTCGGGACTATCACCTTCATCAGGAATAGCAGCGACATCGCCAGCGGCTTCACCACGGAATATTTCAAGCCAACCATCACGTGGGAGGATTTTCTGGGGCCGTTGTCCGGCACGCACACCATGAGGGTCCGTGAGTGCCCGCCCGGGTCCGACTGTATTCCCTATGCCTCGGCAACGGACGAAGGAACACCCCGTACAACCGTGGGGATGACAGCAATCGTGTATGAGCAGCTGAATAAGCTGAAGGATGCCATTGTCACCAGAACAGCGCTGACGGACCCGAAAGCGCTGCAGGTGATCGCCATGACCAGCACGCCGATTTATCAGATGATCGCCCAGTCCATCCACAGCGGCCGTGGCTCGACGATTGTTGCCGATCGCATCATTGATGGGTTCTCGGAAGCGATCGCTACTGAAATCGCCTTCCGCCAAATGCAGGACATCAGCCGCGAGGTCGATGATGCGCTCAACAAGACCAAAACAGTTTCGGTCAAGGCCGATGTCAAGGCGATAGACGACTTCCAGGGAAAGTTGGCCGAAATCAAGAATACGGCCATCAAGATCTATGGCCTAAAGCAGGAAGACATCTCCAAGAAGATGGGCAATGTGGCGATGATGATGGACTTCCAGCGTCAGATGTACACGAGCCTTGGCCCGCGCCTGACCTCCAATATCGAATTCGGCAGCCGCTGATCCGGTATGGATACCATCTACGCCTATTGGGACGCCCAGCAGATCAAGTATGTGCTCGACGCTGTAGCGATGCTCACCTCGATGAGCGACTACACCGGCTTGATGAAAGTCTTCGCGATATTCGGGTTGTTCGTTGCCGTCGCCACGACTTTCGTGAAGGCACGCGGCGAGGATGCAGCAATCTATATGCTGATGCTGGCGATCTGGTATGTGGGCCTCTTCTTGCCCAAGAAAGATGTGGTTGTGGTCGACGTGGCGGGTGGTTCCGGTACGTATACAGTGGCCAACGTCCCTCTGGGGCTCGCTGTTTTCGCCAGTGCGGAAAGCCACATAGGCTATTGGTTTACCAAAGTCAGCGAAACGGTATTTGCGCTTCCTGGCGATATTTCCTTTGAGAAGTCCGGCTTCATGTTCGGATCGCGTGCCATCAAGGATAGACAGAGCGTGCGGTTCTACGATCCCAATCTGGTCAGCTCCCTGACCAACCTGACCAAGGATTGTGTTTACCCGGAACTGAACAACAACGGGGCTTTTTTCGATCAGATCATGAAGTCTGGCGACATCTGGGCAGACATCGCCCCTCAGATGAACCCCGGGCTGCTGGTTCAGGTTTATGACAACGCTGCAGGCGTCTACAAGATCGTCGGCTGTGATCAGGCCTGGTCTTACATTGATGCCCAGATCAACCCGCATGTTTCAAATGACATCCTGCCCCGCCTGGGCAGGATGCTCAACCCGAGCTCGCCTACCTCAGCGGCTGCCTCCGCACTGGTGGCCGCTCAATTACCTGCCGTAGACAGCTTCATTTTCGGGGTGAGTCAAACCGCACAGGAATCCATCAAACAGGCGGCGATGATCAACCTGATCGCAGACTCGACGGTTTTCGTGCCACAGATGATCGGCGATACGACATCGGCGCAGGTCGCGCTATCGACGGCGATGGCATCTGCCAGCGCAAACAGCAGCTATCGCACCATGGCCAAGATTGCCGAGTCGTCCATGCCCCTGATCCGAAACGCCATCCATATCGTGATTCTGGCGCTGTTTCCCATCGTCATGCTCCTGATCATTGTGGCCGGATCAAAGGGTGGCCTGGTTCTCAAAACCTATCTAATGGCCTTGTTATGGATCAACCTCTGGGCACCGGTTTACGCAGCACTGAATTTCTTCACGAGCTGGTACGCGACGCTCGGTGCCAAGGCTGCCGTCGACGGGATGAATCCCCTCTCCTACGCAAGCCATCAGGCGTTGATGCACTCCATGATTTCCGATCAGGGGGTTGCCGGTATTCTCACGCTCTCAGTACCGGTCATCGCCTACATGCTGACCAATGTCAGCGCGGCATCTTTCACCAGCGTCATATCAGGCGTCATGAGCCCGGCAAATTCCTCAGCTCAGGCCGCCGGTGCGCAGGTCGGTACCGGGAATATCAGCGCTGGCAACACCCAATGGGGCAATGTCACCATGGGGAACTGGAGCGCGAACAATAGAAGTGCGGATCAATGGAATACCGCGCCGATGAACCGGCATGGTGCCGCGATCGACCAGGCTGTTGGAGCGGACGGTACGGTGATGTCGTCCTATGGAAATGGAACATCAACCGCAGCGCAACCTATGAATGCCCTTAGGGTGGGGGCTTCTGTCACAGCCGGTCAGAACGCCGGTCTGCTCCAGCAAGCCGGTAAACATGCATCGGCCGGGCAAGCCCATACCATCGCTGCAGGGAAGGCAGAAGAAACCATTCTGTCCAAAGCCCGCGCTCATCTGTCGTCGCTCGCCACCACCAACCAGAGTGGCTTTGGCGGGAGATCGAGCTCGGGAGGAGATTTCACAGGATCATTTGGTGACTCCGCGAGTTCTGGTGAGGAATCTGGCATCGGCGCATCTTATACGACCAGAAACCAAGCTTCGCAGAAAGGAAGCGTTCGAGCTAACGCTGGTGGTGATGTTGCGCTTGGCAGCAACCAAACCGTGACTCCTGCATCAGGCAAGGATACGGGTGCGGGTGACGGGGGTATCCAGTCACGGGAGTCGAGAAGCGGCAGATCAGCGGTCAAGGCAAACCTTAACGGAGGCATTGATCTTGCGCAGGAATACGCGGCTGGGATTCAGAAGCAAAGTAGCACTGGCGAGAAAAGCGCGGTACTGGGCAATGCCGATGCAAGGCAGGCATTCTTCGATCGGCTGGAGAAAGACCGCGATTTCCGGCATTCGGTGCTTGGCCAGGATGCGGACAGCCAAACTACAGGTGCGACACTTAGCATCCGGCGCACGCACCTCGACCAGGCGCAAGCTGAATTTCGCCAGGCTGAAGACCTCACCCAACAAGCCAATCAGAGCTCATCCCGCGGAGTGGGCGTCAGTTACGATCCGCTCAAGGATCCGGGAAATACGAATGCCGCGTTGGCATTGGTCGAAGCCGTCGAAGCCGCGCCAGCTGGACAGCGCGACCAAGTGGCGCTCAATGGCCTGAAGACCATAGGATACGATCAGGGCGGCCAATTGCCATCTGCTTATCAGGATGGCACAGCGGTGCGTTCCACTCCAGAGGAAGTCCAGGCGCTGGCACAAGCCATGATGGACGATCCGGCTTTGGCAAATCAGATACGCGCCCTGCATGCGGGCCATCTCAGGGATGTGCCCAATTCAGGCGCGCCAGTAGGCGCCGGATCCGCAGCCGCCAACTCCAACAGCGATCTGCCGGGCAAAGCCCAGGACTATCACGACCAAGGCAAGGAGAAGCAGCAAATGGCGATGGACTACCACGAGGCGAAACAGGAATCAGGCGAGTTGCGCTACCAGGGGGAGGCAGGCGATGCCGCGCCCCAATCGCATAGTGTGGCGATCTACAACAAGCTCATGAATACAGCGGAGGACGCCGCCACCGCCGACATGAGGCTCTCGCTGCAGCAAGCGCTTCCAAATGAAATCGCGGGAATCAAGGTGCCAAGAGCAAAACCTACCCTGGAGCAGTTCCAGGAAAAGGTCGGCTACCGGCCTGATGGGGCAAAGAAAGAACCGAAAGAATAGGGCTGGGCGATGAACCCTTCAGTCATCGTCATACATGGGGAATCCATTTGTGGAGTATCCATAACCATATGGGCCACCCACACTTGATATGCCATTTGGATAAATTTCATCCTCCTCCATCGCCCCGTCAGCAGGCCAGTCCCGCTTCTCATCGATCAGACCGAAGGTATTTGCAGCAGCGTAGACGACGAGTGCGAGCAGACCGCCGATGGCCGGGCCGACAGTCAGCGCGATCGCGGCAACTTGCGCCAGGCTGGCGGGCGTAATGCTCGCCAGCCCGAATACCTGGGGAGCCATCAACCAGGCAAATCCGATGATCGGTGCCAGGAAGGTCAGCAGCAGAGCCAGGGCGGTTTTGCGGTTGCGTTTCCAGTTGAAGTCATGCAGAGCGTAGCCCAGGCCTAAACCTACAAAGCCGAAGAAGGCCGCACTTTCAGCGATGCCTTTGTCCATGCCAAAACCGGCACCGGCAAGCATGCCCAGCGCCGCTCCCCCAAGCGGGAACAGAATTCGGCGGGTTTGAGTTTTCATGTTTTTCTCCTTTTTCCTGCTCTCCTGCGATGTTACTCAGGAGGGCATACCACCCTCCCCATCTAACGCATCATCTGCTCGCGGATGCGTTGCGGCACGAGTTGTCGTGGCTTCTGATACCTTTGCACACGCAGCAGCGAGAAAAGTCACGATTATGATTTTATCTACTTTCACAAACTACTTTTTTCTCTCGTCAGTCAGTCGGGTTCTGACCCGGCGCGCTTTTCCTTGAGGGCCCGCCTTCCGAATCTCGGTCAACCGTTTCTCGGTCAGTTCACCATCATTCGCCTCATAGGCGGTAATGGTCCACGGATTCAAAACCGGTACGCCGGTTGACTCAAAGTCGGCCACGTTTCGTGTTACGACGGTCATGCCATGTACCAGCGCCGTTGCTGCTATCAGGCAATCCCTGACTGGACGCGGGTCTGGTACATGAAGCCTCGCACTACACAGCGCAACCGCTGTATCGATGGGCAAGATACGACCTGAGAAAGCTGGCATGACGTGGCTACCCAGCCATGCCCGGAAAACTTCACCTTGCGCCGCATCCCGCCGCTCTGCAAGCAACACACCGATCTCCAGTTCCTGGATCGTGATCACTGACAGATAAAGATCTACGGCTTCGACACTATCGGCCCATCTGGCAACGTGCGCATCGGCCTTACCAAGGCGAATTTTGCGAAGTTCCGATACCACATTGGTATCGAGGAGGAACATCAGGCGAGTTCCGCTGGCCGAGCGATATCCCGCAGTTGCGGAATCTCGAATTCAACGTCCTCGATACCCGGCATCGCCAGCAGATCGGCAATCTTCTGATGGCCACCCGTTATCCGCTGGTACTCCTCAATGCACAGCAGCACATGCGCAGGTTTGCCGCGATCCGTGATGAATACTGGGCCATGCTTCGCAGCCTTCTTGGCCCGGCTAGCATCCTGGTTAAACTCGCGGCTCGATAGGGTCGTGATGGACATGGTGTCACCTCAAAGCAAACATTATGTAGAAATGTTACTACTTTAATTTATTTTTGCAATTGCTGTGGCGAATGACTATATGGCTAGGAATTCTCGGTGTCGCCCACTGGTTTGCTGCGTCTGGCCCTGGGGTGAGCCGAGTCATATACCTTCGCCAAGTGTTGCCAGTCCAAGTGGGTATAGATCTGGGTGGTGGTGATGTTGGCGTGGCCGAGCATCTCCTGAACCGCCCGGAGATCACCTGACGATTGAAGCATATGGCTGGCAAAGGCGTGGCGGAGCATGTGCGGGTGTACCGATTGCCCCAGCCCGGACTGCGAGACCCAGTGATCGAGGCGCATCTGTACGCTTCGCACCGAAAGGCGTCTCCCCCAGCTGCTGAGGAACAATGCCGGAGTATCGTTCCCGCCAAGGAGTGTCTGGCGCCAGCTCAACCAGGTCTTGATCGCTTTACACGCTTGCCTGCCTACCGGCACCACGCGCGTTTTGCTGCCCTTGCCGGTAACCCGCGCCTCTCCTGCTTTCAGATCAATATCGATGAAATCCATGCCCGTCAGCTCGGACACTCGCAAGCCTGAGGAATAAAGCAGTTCGAACATGGCGTGGTCACGTGCCAGCAAGACATTCGAGTCAATATCCTGTTCCTTCTTGCCATCGAGGAGTTGGGCGCAACTATCGGGTGAAAGCGTCTTGGGAAGGGCCCGCTTTACCTTCGGACCTTTTTGCCCGACACACGGGTTGTTCAGGTACCCGAATCTCTGGATGGCGTATGAATAGAATCCTCGCCAGCTTGATATATGTCTTGCCACGCTCGCCGGCGACAGACTTTTCTTCCTGAGCTTGACGATCGCGTCCCGCACATCGGATGCCACTGCGTCAGCCAGTGCTTTCCCGCATTCTTCAGTCGCCTGGAGCAAAAAAAGAAGGTCCCGCTGGTAACTTTCAAGCGTGTTCGGAGAAAGCCGCCTCTCGGCCGCGAGGTGTTGCAGGTAGGCCGCAACATGCTGCCGGGAAAGCGTCGTGGCTTCCTTATTGTCCGTGTCGGACATCATCAAGTCTCATGGTCTCAGTTTCTCAACCGGGCGGGGATGTCTCCGCCCGGGTACTACCGCTTACCCAAAGATCCAGACCGCGATCATGAAGATCGCCAATCCGTGCCATCAGGCCAATATACCTAACATCTCCCTACACCATAAAGCGCAATTTGGAGATGAACTTGTATCAATGCATAGTATTTATTTTTAATACGATATAAACATACCGCATGTGCTTCCGCGCGACCAGGTCAAGTGGTTTGATGCCCACGGCTCAAGCCGGATTGAAATTTCCGGTGCTGCGTAAAAATGGGGAGATGTCCTCCGCCGGCAGCGGCTTGCTAAAAAAATAGCCTTGCATGGCATCGCAGTCCCGCTCAAGCAGGAAGTCGAACTGTTCCTGCGTTTCCACCCCTTCGGCCACGACCTTGAGGCGCAGGCTGTGAGCCATGGCAATGATGGCGGTCACGATCGCCGCGTCGTCCGGGTCGGTCGTAATATCCCCTACGAAGGATTTGTCGATTTTGATGGTGTCGATGGGCAGGCGTTTGAGATAGCTCAACGAGGAATAGCCGGTTCCGAAATCGTCGATGAAGATGCGCATGCCCTTTGCGCTCAATGCTTGCAGGGTCATGGCCGCCGTCGAGAGGTTCTGCATCAGGATGCTTTCGGTAATCTCCAGTTCCAGGCAGGACGGATCCACCCCCGTTTCCTCCAGCACCCGCTCGATGGTTTCAACCAGGTCGTGAATTCCGGTTGCTTCACCGCTAGCCGAACGGTGCCTGAACTGACGCGCCGACAGGTTTACCGCCACTGGCAGCGGGGGCACGCCTTCCCCTTGCCAGGCCTTGATCTGCAGGCACGCTGTCCGCAAGACCCATTCGCCGATCGGGATAATCAGGCCGGTTTCCTCCGCCAGGGGAATAAACTGGTCGGGCGGGATTATGCCCCTGACCGGATGCGCCCAGCGCAGCAATGCCTCCAGCCCGATCACGGCACCGCTCGCGAGATTCACCTTGGGCTGGTAGTCAAGCTGCAATTCGCCACGCTCCACGGCGCGGCGCAGGCTGTTCTCCAGCGTGAGCCGCTCCGACGGCAGGTTTTCCAGATCGGGCCGGTAGAACTGATACCCTTGGCCTTGCTCCTTGGCCTGGTACATGGCATTGTCGGCGCACCGGATAAGGTTGCCCGCATCGATGGCGTCCGAAGGATAGAAGGCGATGCCAATGCTGGCGGAGACGAAGACTTCATGCGTTTCCAGTTGAAAGGTATGAGCAAAGGTATCCATGATTTTCTGGGCGACGAGCGCGGCATCCTGTGTCCCGGAAAGCCCTTGCAGCAGCACCACGAATTCGTCACCCCCCAGCCTGGCCAGTATGTCGCCCTTGCGGAAGCAACCGGCGAGCCGTTCGGCCACCATCAGCAGCAGCTTGTCACCCAGCGCATGACCAAAGGTATCGTTGATCAACTTGAACCGGTCCAGGTCGAGAAACAGCACCGCCAACTGCGCCCCGTCCAGCGCCGCCTCGTCCAGGCTGATGCCAAGGCGCTCCCTGAAGAATTTTCGGTTGGGCAGATTGGTGAGCGGGTCATGGTTGGCCAAGTGCACCAATTGGCGCTCAAACTGCTTGCGCTCGGTCAGGTCGCGCAGCACGTAGGTGATGAAACGCCCCGTGGACCCTTCGAACACGCTGCTGGATCCCTCCACCATGAAAACCGTGCCGTCCTGGCGCAGCCCCTGGGTTTCCCACACCTGGGCATGCTGCAATCCTTCATCCAGTTGGCAGGACAGCGGTTCCGGCAGCACCGTCCCGATCGGCCGTTCCAGCGCCTGGTTGCGGCGATAGCCGAACATGCGCTCCGCCGCCCGGTTGAAATAGGCGATTTCCCCCTGGGGATCGGTCATGATGATCCCGTCGTGGGCGGTTTCCGCCAAATCCCGGAAACGGCGTTCGGATTCCAGCGCGGCTGCGCGCAACGCTTCCTCCTCGGTAAGATCCTCCACGATCAAAAGAAGCCGAGCTTCTTCTTCTTCTTCTTCTTCTTCTTCTTCTTCTTCTTCTTCCGCAAGCCGGATTCCAGTCAGCGTCACGCGCACCGGTTTGCGCTCGTCGCCGCCCGCCTGCCCCATGGCGAAAAGCACGTCATGCTGGGCGACGCCGGTGGCCAGAACTTCCAGCGCCCGTCCCCGCAAGCCGTCGGCCGCGAGCACTTCCATCAGGTAGCGGCCGTGCACGGCCTTCTCGGTGAGTTCGAACCGTTCCAGAAAAACCCGATTGGCGGACAAAACGGTGAGATTGGGCGAGAGCACCAGCAGTCCGTCGGGAATACTTGTGAATACGATGTTGGCATACTCTTTTAACGCAAGGATCGTTTGCTGGTCGGCCTGGATATAGGTGTCGATGGCGAGTCCCATGTCCAGCAGAACGATCTTGATCAGCGCCTGGCAGGTGGCGACAAACGCCTCGGGGTCTTTTCCGAGCCGCTGCCAGAGTTCGGGAAGCAACCCCGACAGGTACTTGCTGTAGGCGCCCAGATACCATTCCGGCGCCAGGCCGACGCGCTGGTGTACTACGCCGACGCGTAGGCGGTGGAGGATGTAATCCGGCCCGTAGTCGCCCGCGGTGAGGCTGTCGAAGTATGCCGCCTGGGTGCGCTTCAAACGTTCGAGCGTTTGCGCGCCGGGCAACAACGCCCGTGTTTCCTCGAAGGCCAGGAGATGGGTGTAAAAGGCATTGGCGAAATCCGGCGCGAGGGTTCGCAGGGCTTCGTGCAGCGTTCGCAACCGCGCGACGTCGTCATCGGTGAATTCCAGAAAGGCCTTGCGCCGGACGACGGCAGCATCGTCCAGTCCAAGCGTGCGCACCACGGCCTCGACGGCCATATCCAGAGGCTTCATGTTTCCGGACCTCGCAGCAAGCCAGGAAAGGGAGATGAAATCACTGTCAAGCTTGCTTGCTTGCTTGCTTGCTTGCGCAAGATTTCTTCCATATCACGCCACTGAACCTTATGGTTGTTCTTGTTCATTTCTTAAGTGCCCGAAATCGGTTCGGGTAGTGCTGGATTTGGATGCATGATATATCGATATATCGACGGGCTGCGCGCTTCCTTATAACGGCCATGGCGATAGCGCCGTACCGAATAGTGATCATCGCTCTCGCCATGACCGTACCCACCCTGGCCTTTATGCCCTTCAGAGTGCTCCGCGCGCGGAAGGTTATCGTGTGGCTGCGCGAGGTTCACAGGGAGCACAGAAAACAATCAATATGTTTCGTGAACAAACCGCTTTACCGCGGATGCAAGTATTCACACGTACGGCTTTGATCATCCCCCATGAACCTCGTGGTTAACTGCTTTATATCGTTTTAAGGACTCATGCGGTTACATGGCGGCGGCTCGCCGAACGTCTCGCAAAACACCCGGTACAACTCACGCTCCACCCAACGCCAGCCTTCGTTCACCAGGCGAAACCGCACCCGCGCGGCGCCGTCGGCCACGTGACGATACAGCAGCGCATTATCGCTGCTGCCTCGCAGGTGGTCGCCGAGGCGCTTGCGCAAATCACCGGCCGATCCGATATAGACCACGCCATGCGGCACGACCGGCACACTTTTCCCCGGCCAGTTCTTTTCTTCACCACTGAGGCGGAAAGTGAAAAGCGTCCTGATCTCATACACGCCGGAATGAGCCGGAACCGCAGTCCGCAGTGCTTGAGCGGTCAGCGGCACCAGAGCGGAAAACCCCTCGGTCGCGGCCAGGTAATCCGTGCGCTGGCTGCGGTGCTTGTAATCGGGAATCGCCAAGTCATGCCGAATATTGGCCACTGTACGACGCGACAACCGGATGCCATGTTCCCGCTTGAGGATAGCGGCGATAGCCTCGTCTGTCAGCGGCCCCCGAATTAACCCTTCTTCTACAAATGTTTTTTCTGTTTTTATCAGATGATCCACGAAATGACAATGAACTTGCCGCGGTTTCGGGAACAGGGTGCTTAACGGCACCGCTTTCCCGTTTGCCAGCGCAATCGACAATCCACGCACCAGCCGGGAGATCCGGCCAGGATCCGCCACCACGGAAAGATTCGACTCCGACCGCAGCCGGCTGGAAGTCTCCGCCTGGGTCAGGGCGATGAGCGACAAGGCTTGCCCGGAGCGCAGATACGCCGCTTGTGATACCAGCACCGCCTGTATCAGTGCATGGGTGAGCCGGTTCCGGGTATTGATGAGGCGTAGCCTATGTAACGTCCCTGTGAAATCTCTGGGGGTTTCCTCGCGTGCCATCAGGCGGTTCATCCCCTCTTCGTCGAACCGGTACTCACGCGCATAACTGTTGCGATGGTAAAGGAACATCAGGTTCTGGCCCGCCTCGTGAATTTCTCCCAGGATCGGGGATGCTTTGGCTTGGGGTATGCCGGCCGCATCATGCACCACCCGTGCATCTTCCAGTCGCCCGACGGTGACCCAAGGGCGCAGTGCGTTAAACCCGATGGATGACTCCGTCTGGGTCACGAGGCGGTCGAAAGCCCGCAGCGGCAACTCCAGAAAACGGGCGAGCATGATTTTGCCGAGCAGTGCGGCGTCGATATTGTTATTGTGGTGCTGCAAGCGCTGTCCCGCCGACAAAATGTTTGAGGTTCTTCTTCTGCTAAGCCTGCGGAGAGACGGGATGATCGATGACTCGGGAGTGTTTGTCTACGGGGGGTTCCGGGACCCAGCAAAGCTGGATTCAAGAATATTCTTTTCAATGCGGGAGCTTAGCCGGTGCGTCGACCGTTCCCCGTCTTTCAACGGGGGCTGCCAAGGCTGCTCGATGACATAAATGACCGGATGGGGCGTGATTCTGTTCGCCTGGCGGTAGCGAATCAATCCAGACCTTGGGCAATGAAACGAGGGAATGTCTCGCCAGCGTATACCAGCTCATGGAAGCAGGTGGCGATCGTCCGGTAATCTCTACTCGGTCGTCGCAAGGGGCTCGATCAAATCGGCGCCTTCCTCGGCCGAACGGCTGACACGCTTGCTTACTGGCCAAGCCTGCATCGCTTCAGCCCGGAAGGGTTTTACAAGTGCGAAGGCATCCACCGGTGGAGCGGACAACCAAGCCTCGTACTGCACGGGAGCAATGATCACCGGCATCCGGTCGTGAACTGGCACCATGATTTCGTTCGCCCCTGTCGTGATGAGGCAGCACGTCCGAAAAATGTCGCCGTCAGGCGCACGCCATGACTCCCAGATGGCACCGAACGCGAAGGCCTCGCCAGCGCGCATACCGAAATAATACGGCTGTTTGCTGCGGCCTTCAGTTTTCCATTCATAGAAGCCATCGGCGGGCACGAGACAGCGCCGGCGCTTGAAGGCGTCACGGAGGGGCTTGTCGGCCACAGTTTCGCCTCTGGCGTTGCTTAGGCGGGCGCCAATGGCTGGATCCTTGGCCCAATGTGGAACTAACCCCCAGCGCAGCAGGTGTAGCACACGCTTGCCTTCCGGTGATTGGCGTATAACCGGGATGTCCGTGCCGGGCGAAATGTTGTAGCGAGCTGGGAAATCCTCGGACTCGTCAAGACCGAACCTAGCAACCAGCTCGCTGGCGGGAGTCTTGAGCGCATAACGTCCACACATGCAATAAACCTCAGTGAGGGGCTCGTATCTGCCCGTCCAGTATTCTATCCACACAACACCAGTTCATGAGCTGCAAGCTGCTCTATCTGCTCGGGCAATCGATACATTCCTGACCTACCACCCATAGCGCGCCTCATGAAGCGCTGCGTAACCGGGTCTTCCAAGATTTCGTGCCAAGAGACTCCTTTGGCGGATGAAGAGCCTGTCGTCACACAGTTCCGGCTACGTGTAGACCACTTCACGACATCACGCAAAATAAGTGTTATAAGAATATATATGTTATATTTTTCCATAACATATGGACAAGCACATGGACCAGCGGAACGACAGCCCACAGCAACGCCTCTCTTTACTTGAACTGCTTTTGATTTGGGAAGGACGCATACCGTTCGCGGGTATGCGAACTATTCGGCATCGGTCTTCCCCGGTCTAGCCAGTGGATCAAGGAAATCCGCGATCTGAATCCCACCTGGATGCAGTGGGACAGCAAATCCAGAAGCTATAACGCAACGGCTGATTGCTACAAGCGGTTCGCCAAATCCAAGGCTTCTCAGGCCGAAATTTCTGAATCGCTCTCAAAATACCTGTCCATGGTCGGCCTTCCGTATGCATCGGCCATGAACGAAGGTGAGGGAGTGATGTGGTCCGCCGTACCGAGCATCACTGCCCCGTCGCCCAGGATTTTCTCCTGTCTCGGGACCGCGATCCGACAGTCCAAGGCCGTCGACATCGAGTACATGTCCCTGAGCGAGCCCGCTCCACATCGCCGCGTGATTTACCCGCACAGCCTGGTTCTCGCCGGCCGTCGCTGGCATGTGCGCGCCTACAGCGAGCCCCATCAGGAATTCCGGGATTACGCGCTGGGGCGAATCATCGAGGTGAAACCTCTGGCCCAGATTTCCAATCGCAACCGCTATGACGACCTTGCCTGGAACACCAAAGTCACAGTACGCCTGGTCGCTCACCCGGAGTTGTCGCCCGAACAGGCGAGGGTGATTCAGGCCGAATACTTCAGAGGGACCGCGAGCCGTGTGGAAACGTGCCGGGCGGCGCTGGTCCCCTACTTCATCCAGGACGTCCGCGCGGCGATGGACACGCAAACCCAGCATGCCCCCGATTACCTGATCGCCGTTGAGAACGCACGGGAGGTGTCCAAGTGGCTGTTCAACCGCTAGGGACCGGCGGCGCTGCCGTCTCTCTTCTGTTCAGAAAGCTGGCTTCAACAAGAGAGTTTATGCAGGAAGTGCCAAGAAAATCCTGCGATTTATTAACCAATGCAATAGCGTGTCCCTGATGGAGTGGATCCCACTAATTGCTTCTACTCTGAGGCTGGTCGATCTTCACGACAGCGATCGTGCGTATGGTAATCCGCCCAACTACACACGCGAGTCGAGAACGGGTAACTCTGACGGTGTTTATCTCGACATTGCCCTGCACATAGTCCATCGCCTGAAGTTACTGGATCAAAGTGCAAGCCAGGACTACTTGCCGTTTACAGTCATATTTAACGCTATTCACGAAGACCGGCCAGATGTGGCCGAGGTGGATGTGCAATATGTCCTCAATGTCTTGCGGCGTCCTTCAGAGCTTTTTTACCTCACGAGCGTTGCCGGCCATCAAGCCAAAGTTTGCCATTCTGAGAAGCGCGAGACTGCGCTGATCGAAAAGACCGACTATGCCGACGAATACAGGCTGTCGGCATCTGGCCGGATGCTGCTTTCTCTCGCGAACGTGGCCCGTGATGCCACGTATTTGCGTGGAGACGCTTACAACCTGCTGCACGCTATCGAATTTTACGATTTCCCGAAAATCCTCACCTTTTCGGACGGGATCATCAGCCAACTTAGAAACGAGATCCTTGAAGTTCGGTCGGCACTGGAGCGTGTCGGCCGAACGGAGAGCATTGATAAGTACCTAAACCGCCTGGATCAATACAAGCAGGTCATTGAAGAGACGATTGGCATAGCCCAGAAAGCGGAAGCACAACTGGAAAAAAGCGAAGTTCTGGAAGCATTCGAACGCTGGCAAGAATTGGCCGATTTGGATATCACCTTCGAACACCTGCGCAACCAGATCAACCATGTGCGGCAAGTGCTGGTGATCTTCAACCGGCTCCTATCCGAGTTGGTGAGCCTGGCTCTACAAGGAGCCCGTTCGGCCGTGCCGCCGCCCTCATTTGTTGATGTCGCCGCACATTTCGTCAGGTCACCTCTCAAGCTTGGTAAAGAGGGATTTCTGCTTGCACAGTGGGGAGCACTCAGCTTGGAAACGCCATTTCATTCGTCGCTCGATGGTCTGGGCGCGGTGAAGCTGCGCACGTTGGCAGAGTCGGTTCCTGCCATGACCTTCGTGGATGAAACGGTGGAGCCAATCTCGGTTCTCGGCAAAGCGAGGTTTCTGGAAAAGCACGGGCACGACATCGCTTCGGCACTCAAGGTCGGGCCGCTGCGCCTGTCCGAAGCCATTGAAAGAGGCTGGTTCATGGTGGACGAGGAGATGATGCTGGGTGACCTGGTTGGCATTTTCGTGGCGCCAAGCAGCATCCCCATCGAGTCCAGCATCTTGATCGGCGTCAGCCCCACCCTTGACACAAAAGCTGCTGGGGACGGTGAGCTCTTGTTCACGGACATCGAAATAACCGCAGTGGAGAAAACATGAATAACTCGGATATGGGGCGCGTCCATGCCTATTTGCTGCGCCATCGCTTCATCGAAACCAAATCTGGCCGCCGCAATGTCAGCAGGGAAGAGCGCGAGATAGCAACCCTTCTGCGCGACGCGGATTTCGCCATGCGCAGACAATTTGAAGAGATCCTAGATGGCCAAGGCCTGCAACTGGTGGCTTTTACGTCCTTCGATGTCAAAGGTATCGCATCCGGCGCCACGGTGTTCATGCTGGCCAGGAAGCCTGATTCAGCCCCGCCGTTCTGGGGAACAGAACGGCTAGTGAGCCGCATGCTGCAAGTGCGCGGGATCAATAATGATGCGGAGGCAAAGACCTGGTTCACCCAACTCTGGTTTGTGCTGCTGGATCTGCTTTACACGCGCAAAAACCGGAGCCCCAATGCTATGCAGGATTGGGTGGACACGACCTTCACCAAAGAGGTTTTCATCGATGCGGTCAAAGACTATCTGAATGACCAGGTCAGAAAGATCGACCCTGGCACCCTGGAGGTTGATCAGGTGTACAAGACATTGACCAGCCTCAAGACTGGGGCGGAAGCCCAGGTTTGTAATGCGTTTCTGGAGCTGATGCTTGATGCCGGCCTAATTGAAGAGGTCAACAAAGACGCCTACAGACAGAGTCTGTTGTTCGCCTATGAGATGAAGACCAATTTTGACCGGCAGCTCGCACATCTCCTGCCGTCACTAGACCAACTTGCCGCCGCGACCGAGATTCTGGTCGAACGCACAGAAGAAGAAACGGAGGCCAAGTAATGGCTTCGATATCACGAATTCAAGTCGCCAATTTCCTCACCGATGGCTACATGGCAGGGAAGGAATGGACTCCGCTCTATCGGGGCGAAACATTTCGTCTATTTGGTCAGCCCACGGCTATGCAAATCGATAACGGCGGTGGCAAGACCAGTCTGACCGAAGCCTGTCTGTACCTGCTGAGTCGGGATCGCCGGCTGAAGCCCAAGGTCGAAGACCGGATCGCACCCATAGATCGTGGTTGGACCCACATACGGATCGAGTTCATTGAAAAGTCCCATGACGACGATGTTCTTCAGGTTAATTTGATCACCCAGGATCCCGAGGATATCCCCGGCATCACTTACGTCATGGGCATGTGCTGGAGCCGCACCAAGGAGCCTTTCTTCTATTCCTACCAGGGGTCTTTGGACGACGCGCCCTGTTTTACTCAGGATCCAAAAGGATTGACCCTCATTGCCAACGACGACTTCCGAAAATCCATTGAACGGATGCCTGGCGCCAAATGGAATCGCTGGCGAAACCAGTCGGAATGGCTGGACGAGATCAAGCAATTCACCAATGTCGATGTCATCAAGCAAAACGTCGAGTTCCAGCTGGAGGGCGCCGGCGACTACTCGGCCATGGTTACCAAGGTGAAGCCGGAAGGTGGCGAAACTTATGACGCTGCGTTTTTCCGGCAGTTCGTCGCACCCGAATTACTCAAGCATGCTATGGGGGCCGAAGGGGATCCTGACGAGCAGGGATTCGAAGACACGATCCTCAAAACGTTGAAGCCGGCCGCCGATGCCTTGCTGGACATCAATCGCCGCCAAAATGAACTCGACGACACACGACAGGCGCTGCTGAAGTTCGATCCGGTCTTGCAGAAAGCCGGGGAAGTCGTAAGCGCGAATACGGAATACGACAGGGTAATGAATGATCTCGCAAGGAACGCGGCGATCGTGCATTCCCTGGCCTTGGCCGCCCCACTACCAGGCATGCCTGTGGTTCCGGCAGGAACGCAGTGGGCCAGCGATAAGCGCATCATGGAGGCCTTAGCCCACATGGTCATTGACAAGAAACATGGGGCATTGATTACTGATGAGGGGCTTTCCTGCCTAACGCGCATCCCGACCGGCGAGATCAATAGAAGAGCAACGGCCGGCGCTGGAATTGCCGTAGGCTCACAACTCATTGATATTAAAGATCATCTCAAAACCTCAAATGGTTTTTCCTCATCGTCGGCAGACATTGCCGATGAATCGCAAGCCATTGAAAACAAAGATCATCTCAAAAAAGGTGGCCGTGGCGGCAGGCGCTATGAAACGAAGTTCTATGACTTGGAGCAGGCGCGATCGATCGTCTCAGCATCAGCCAATCTCTCAGGTGCCCAAACAAACGGCCTCGCTGACGTCTTGAGCCGCGCATTCGGCATAACCACAGGTGAGATCGATACCAATCCATACCGTGCCCGCCTGCGAGTGCTTGCTGCTGAATTGAAGGTTCAGAAGACACGACAGGCCACGGCCAAATCTGATTACACGCACTATCAGGAAGAGCATGAGCGCCTGACCGCGGAAAACCGCGAGACCAAGGAAAACCAGATCGCTTACGAGACATTCGCCTCAAGAAAAGGAGAGTTCCCGGAAGAATTCTGGGGGTCCCCCATCGCCGCGTTGAGCTGGGCAAAAGATGAATCATCCAGGGCCGGGAATGAGCATACAGAACACATCAAGCGCAGCGGCGAATGTCAGGCCGGATATTCGGCATGGAAAGCCTTGACCGCAGCGCATGGCTTGACCCCTTTAACGGAAGCGCATGATGCGCTGGTTCGGCAACATGCTGACGCCACGAATACAGATCAAAGCGCCCGCCTTGCCCTCGGCAATGCCAAGGCAGAGCTTCGTAAGAAACAGACGGAGCAGAAAACCGAGGAAGAGAAGTTCAAAGGCGCAGAGCAACGCCTGAACAGGCTGAACGAATTGGCAGCGAGCCTGCCCGCCTTCCGGGACTTCTTTGGAGACGCAGACCCTGCAAGCCTGGATCCGAATGCCGAGATGCAGTCTCAGCAGGACGCACGATCCAAAAACCAAAGCCTCCTGCAAAGTGCATCTTCCAAGAAGCAGGAGCTCTCCGATCTGCGCTCGAAGTCCCGCCTGTTTCTTGAAATCTTTGGCGATGTGGATCCCGTGCTGCTCGACCCGACCAAGGACCTCCAGAATCACAGAGAGGCGCTCGCTATCGAAGATGGCACGGTGGCCGAGCACCTACCGTATACCGAGGCACTAAGCTATTTCCGTGAACAGCACCCCGGCATGACCCCGGACGCCTGGCTCTCTGAGACAGCCAGTCAGCGCCAGTTACTGAACGAAGAACGCATCGAAAAGAACAAGGCGATCAAAGACCTTGAGGGTGAGTTGGAAGACCTGGCGGCCTTTGGTGCGGCCGACGACCGGGTCTACGCCAAGGCGCTGCAACTGCTTGGCAGGAACGGCATTGCGTTTGAGCGTCTGCACGACCTGGCTTCTAGGACGGTGAAAGGCCCCCGCCTTGAGCAGTGCCTGTCGCTGTTCTCAGCCGCCTTGTCCGCACCCGTGATCGCGTCGCTTGAAGCAGCAGGGGAAGCAACCCGCCTGCTCGAAGAGGCCAGGCTGACGGTACCAATTTTTTTCAAGCCGGCACTGGAACACCTCCTCCGTGAAGACGAGATCCACCAGATTGGCGAGGTTGCGCACGCACTTCTGGTGGGCCGGCATACCCAACAGGTTGCGATCCTGCTCAATCCATCGCTTATCAAAGAGGAAAGAAGTCGGACACAGACTCAGATCGGTACCCTCTCCAAACGCAACGAGACTATCGGGAAGCTGCTCGCTGACATCTCCGAGGAAAGTGCCGCCGTAACTACGGCGGTAACCGCCAAGGAAGCGACCCGCCGCGATTCTGAGCGCAAATACGCCGAAGCCATGGACAGACGTGACGACCTCCAGCAGAAAACCGCTGAGTTCGTGCGCCGCGCCTCGACTGAAGCACTGGAGGCAATCTCCTACATGAAGCGCTTCCTGAAGGCCGGTGGTAACGACGAGTTGAGGAAGTTGGCCGAGGAGACCATCCCGGAACTTGAAGGTGAGAAAGTCCAGATCCAGGGCAGGATCGACAAACTGAATCGCCAGACTTCCGAACCGGCTATACGCGCGCTACATGCCGCCAAGGATTACCTACTGGAAGGCGGTGAAACGGCGCTTGCCACTGCCAAAGCCGATGTCGAGGCCTTGAGGCATGTCGTCGAGATACTGAAGGCGGCCGTGAACAATCTACAGAGCCAGGTGGATGGGGAACTCAATCAGGCCGCAACCAATGCAACCGACGCATTGAACCAACTTAACGAGACATTTCAGACGGATAAGCGTGACCTCGAAACGGCCATCCGTTTTGAGATGGATGGTCACGTTAGGTTCATGGAGCAATCACCTGCTCGGGAGCAGGAGCTTGATGCCGCCGTCAAGGCAGCACAGGCGCGGCTGCAAGGAATCGAGTTCGATCGTGCCAATCGCTACATCCAGTCCACTCGCGCAGAAGAGCGGAGTCTTGCCGAACGCATCGCAGAGGCACAAGGAAAACGGGATAACGCCAAGTTCGACGAAGAGAAGGCCGGAAAAGAAATCACCCAAATAGAAGGCAAGATTGGCTCCTTAACCCCATTCATGGAAGCCATGCATGAAATGGTCATCGCCGTCCGTGAACAGCATGCCAAGATTGCGGTGTTTTCCGAAGACATACTTCGCCTGATGCAGTCGTCGTCTATTACGGACCCGGAGATACTAGGTTACGCCGAAACCATCCGTATTGCCTGTCTTGGGGACACACCCGGCATCGATACGGAAATCCGTTCCGCAATGATCAACCTGGCGCAATGCGTCAGGGAGCTCGATATCAATACCGCCGATCTTCAAAAGATCGACGAGAACAGGAAGCGGCTTTTCCGTGACTACGTCGACCGCCGTGATGGATTCTGTGACAGAGCCCGGAAAGGCGAAATCAAGGGGCTAAATCAGCTGGAGATCTCGACCATCGCAGAAGCGACGACAATCGAGCAGCTTCAACTTATCCAGAAAACACGGGACAAAATCGAGGTTCAGATCGGCGAGATTGAATCCAACCTCGACAAGATCCGTGAGGCCATGGAAACCAACAAGCATGCCTCGATCAACAGCTTGGCGAGTTTTGCCCGTCAGGCAAAACTAAGCCTCGACATTCTCGATCGCGTCATGAAACAGAACCCGAAGGCCCGCTTCCATGTTGAAACACCCGTGGCGGACGAGCAAGAGATTGAACGGATTATCGGCGAGTTGCTCGCGCAGATCGAGGACAAGGAACGTGCGCTCCGAGAGCGGTCGGCCTTTATGCTCAACGATGAAATCGATCGTAGGGCTGCCGACTACAAGCAGTTGATCCATGACACGATCTACAGGCGGATCTTCTCTGCGCGGGACAAAAATAACAACCCAATCCAGCCCAAAGTGTATTTTACTCATGCCTCGATCCGCGGCATGGAAAAAGTGCCCTTCACGGATCGTGGACTCTCCACGGGACAACGAACCGCGTTGGCCATGATGTGGCTGATCAAGCAGGCCGAATTCGCCATCGCTCGGGCAGCATCCTTCTATAGCACCAGGAAAGAACAGAAAGCAGCCTTGAAGGGGGCCCAGCGAATCATGTTCTTCGATGGGCTGTTCTCCAACCTGTCCAACGAGGATTACATCAACGACGCATTTCAGGGCTTGCGCGGCGTCGGTGACAATTTCCAACTGATCGGCTTGATCCACAACCCCTATTACGTGAACAACAAGGACATTTTCCCTGTGCACCTGGTCGGCAAAAAGAAAGTCGCCAACAAGGGTGACCCCGGGCGGGAGCGCGTGTTTGTCTCTGTCGAGCCATGGCAGGATAGCAACGGGGTGATCTTGTACACCAGCGCCTACAAGCACAAAGCCAAAATGGCAAGCGAGGAGGCCTTGAATGCCTGAATTCGAGGAAAGAATTCAGCAATGGTTTTTTAAACGAACCAAGGGCAATTCCACTGGCAAAGTCCTTACGAAGGGCGTCATGGGCAAGTTGCGTGCCGAGGTGATCAATGACCCTGTCGCCATTAGAAAAGCACTCATGCTACTGCGAGAGGATGGTCATCTGGAGTTCAGCTCGGATGATCGGGGAGAGCCCGTCAGTAGCTATATCACGGTGACGAAACCGGTTCAGGATGTCCCGGAATATGTCCTGCGCTGGTCTTTTGCCCTTGAGGATAAGGGCGGGATTAGCCAAGCAGATATCGATGCGCTATTGCCTATGGCAGACACCATTCAAGACCTTTCGAGGGACGACATGGGGCTGCTGCTAGACGGTCTCGTGAGGCTCCGCCAGGACCAAGCCAAATTGCTCGGCCAACCCGCTTATCTTGTAAGTGCCAGATACTTGCTCGGCTCATCGAAGATGCTCAATAGCCTCCCCAAACGCCACCTCAAGATCTTCGGTATTGATCCTCAGAAATTCCCTTCACACCCGTTATACGTCGTCGTTGCTGGATGCGCCTCACCCAAAACGGTTGTTCTTGTGGAAAACCCCGCCGCCTTCGAAATGGCGATATCCACGCAGGCAGTGAACCGATGTGCCTTCATCGCTACGTTCGGATTCGGGCTCAGCACGGCCGAGGATGACTACGGCAAACAGCTCGCGAATATGGTTGAAGAGCGGTTTTCTGGTGCGATTACCCTGACACGTGAGGGATCGACGTGTCCGAGCGCGAAAGCTCTTTTGAAACACCCCAGCATCACCTTCTGGGGTGATCTTGATATAGCGGGGATCGAAATATATATGAGGCTCAGGAAGGCCATCCCCAACCTTCAACTCAGTGCACTCTACAAGCCAATGGCTGCCTCAGTGGGGGATCCACCACAATCGCATCCATACGTTAAGGCCGTGAGTAAAGAACGCCAGCCAACTATGCCAAGATCCGTTTTAAAAGACGATCCTGTGGCCACTGGGCTTCTCAATATCTGCATATCACGAGGCGTCGACCAGGAACAGGTATCACCCTTGGATATTGAGTTACTTGCGCCGTTTGCACTTGAGATAGACAGTAAAGTTCCTGGTTTCCTAAACAGATGATGTCGATTTCTGAAACTATTGAATCGCTCCGGGTCGCATTAAGTACATGCACAGATGAGCACAAGCTCCTCGCGTTGATCAGCGAGCAACTTTCCCTGCTTCGATCCAGTCACAGGCAATCCAAGTCAGATTTCACGAATGAATCTATTCAATTCTTGAAATCGCTCAATGTCGTTGAAAGCGCTTTACGCGAATTCATTGAGGCTCTTGATGAGAAAGACTGGATTCACACCCATGATGACGCCCAAGAACTCGCCTGCAGATTTGGCGAGCTTGGAGAGCAGCTCGCTCCGTACCTCGTAGCAAAACGCGCAGAAAAGGAAATGCGCGAACTCATTTCAAAGGCAAAGACTCTTCCCTTTTCAGCCGTCAGGGCAGGCGAGATTGATTTCCACCATTGCCTTTCCCACCTTGAGAACTCCGGAAAGAAATGTCGCAAGTGCGGCGCCAAAATGGTGTTGCGGGAAAGCCAGCATGGTTACTTTTGGGGCTGTAGTACCTTCCCGAAGTGCTTTGGTAAGCGCTGGCTTTCCAGCGAAGAAGCCATGCTACTTGACTTGTGAGTATCGCAATACCATGTGCAAATTGAACTTTGCTATCGAAAGACAATAAACCAGATAGCCCTGACCGGCTGGTCATCGGCCTTATGTGGAGCTCCACATAAGGCCGATTATGTAGACACCTCGATTATGTGGACTTGATGCCCTGCGCTTACCCTGAGACCTTAGCTGGCACGGGTGACGACAAGACCACGGTCAACATAATCCACAAGTCACCAAGCATATGGAAATGTAGTCGAGGTGACATTCGGAGGCCAATCATCGTGGCACTACCAGTCTTTGTGCGGCCCCACGGGATACCAACGACCGATCTTGCCTCTTCCGGTAGCCGTCAAACTTCAGAAATTATGATGACTTCGTACAGCCAATTACTTTGGAAAAGCCGCACGGTACATGGCTCCCGAGATAATTCACTGTGGCAACTCCACATAATCAGATGGTCTACATAATCGGCCGAAGCAGCCGGTCCCCACTTTCCACACCCGGTCATTCAGGAACATCTGCTTCTGAAGATGCCGAATCGTCATTTTCGACTCATTGCAGACGGGTTGATGGAGAACGCCAGCCTTAAACGGACAATCACCGATTGCAGCATCGCATGTGCCCACACAAAATCGAAGGGCTGCGCGTCGTTATCTGGGCACAGCCTTTATCATTGCCAACCACCGCCGAGCACCTTGTACAACGCCACCCGATTAGTGGCGTCGGCCAGCCGCACGAAGATCAGCTCCTGTTCGGCAAGGTAGAGCGAACGCTGGGCATCGAGCAGGCCGAGGAAGCTGTCCACCCCGCCCTTGTAGCGCGCTTCCGCGAGGCGGAAAGCTGCCTGCGTGGCCTCGACCTGCTGGCGCCGGGCGTCGAGCCGCTCGGCGAGCGTGGCGCGGTCGGCGAGCGCGTCGGCCACCTCGCGGAACGCGGTCTGGATGGTCTTCTCATAAAAGGCCACGTTGATGTCGCGCTGCACTTCTGCCACATCGAGACTCGCCTGCAGGCGGCCGGCCTCGAAGATCGGGATGCGGATCAGCGGAATGAAGTTCCAGGTGCCGGAGCCGCCTCCGAAAAGTCCGTCCAGCGTGCTGCTGGCAGTGCCGGCGGCGGCGGTCAGGCTGATGCTCGGAAAGAAGGCCGCGCGCGCGGCGCCGATGCTCGCATTGGCCGCGCGCAGGCTGCGCTCCGCCTGCAGGACGTCGGGGCGGCGGGTGAGCACCTCGGAAGGCACGCCCGCAGGCAATTCGGCGACTGCGCTGACCGTGTCGGTGAGCGTGTCGGGCAGCAGGTCGGCGGGCACCGGTGCGCCAACGACGAGCGCCAGCGCATTCTCGTCCTGCGCGACGAAGCTGCTGAAACGCGCAACGTCGGCACGCGCGCTTTGCAGCAGCTGCTGCGATTGGTGCACGTCGAGTGCCGAGACCGCACCGGCTTCGGAACTGCGGCGGATCAGATCGTGGGACTTCAGCCGCGATTCGTAGGTGTTGCGCGCCAGCGCCAGGCGTTCCCTGTCGTACGCGAGTGTCATCCAGATGCTGGCGACTTCGGCCACCAGGCTGATCTGGGCGCTGCGGCGCGCTTCTTCGGTGCCAAAGTAGAGTTCGAGCGCCTGCGCATTGAGGCTGCGGATGCGGCCGAAGAAATCCAGTTCGTAGGCAGAAAAGCCCACGGTGGCGCTGTACTGGCGGAATACATCGGCGTCGCCGCTGCCGCTGAGATCGCCCGGCAGGCGCTGCGCGGTCTGCTCGCCGGTGGCGCCGATCGTGGGGAACAGATCGGCGCGCTGGATGCGGTACTGCGCGCGCGCCTGCTCGATGTTGAGTGCGGCTACACGCAGGTCGCGGTTGTTGGCGAGCGCCAGCGCAATCACGTCGCGCAGCTGGGCATCGGCGAAGTAATCACGCCAGGCGATGGCGTCGGCCGGCGTTGCCTCAGCTGCCTGGGGCGCATTCGGAAAATTCGCCGGTACTGGCGCCACGGGCCGCTGGTATTCCGGGATCATCGTGCATGCGCTCGCGAGGCTGGCGGCAATTGCGACGGTCAGGGTGCGTAACGGGCTCATCACTTGGCCTCCTGTTGGGTCGCTGAAGAGGCTGCGTCAGCCGCCTGTGGCTTGCTCTTGAACAGGCGCATGATCACCACGTAGAACAGCGGGATGAAGAAGAGGCCGAGCAGGGTGCCGGCGATAGTGCCGCCGAGCACACCGGTGCCGATCGCGTTCTGGCTACCCGAGCCGGCGCCGGTGGCGATCGCCAGCGGCAGCACGCCAAGACCGAAGGCGAGCGAGGTCATCAGGATCGGGCGCAAGCGCATGCGCACCGCTTCGAGCGTCGCCGTGATCAGATCCTTGCCCTCCTTCTCCATCTGCGCCTTGGCGAATTCCACGATCAGGATCGCGTTCTTCGACGACAGGCCGATGGTGGCCAGGAGGCCGACCTGGAAATAGACGTCGTTCGACAGGCCGCGGCCGGAAGCGGCAAGCAGCGCGCCGACCACCCCGAGCGGCACCACCAGCATCACCGCGAACGGCACCGACCAGCTTTCATATAGCGCCGCCAGGCAGAGGAACACCACCAGCAGCGACAGCGCGTACAGCCCAGGCGCCTGCGAACCGCTGCGGCGTTCCTCGTAGGAGGTGCCGCTCCATTCGTAACCGATTCCGGGCGGCAGCTTGGCGATGATCTCCTCGACCGCCGCCATCGCGTCGCCCGACGACAGGCCGGGCGCGGCCTGTCCTTGCAACTCAACCGACGGCTGGCCGTTGAAGCGCTCCAGCCGCGGCGAGCCATAGACCCAGTGCGCGGTGGCGAATGCCGACAAGGGCACCATCTCGCCCTGCTTGTTGCGCAGGTACCACTTGGACAGATCCTCGGGCTTCATGCGCGCATCGGCGTCGGCCTGCAGATACACTTTCTTGATGCGGCCACGATCGATGAAATCGTTGACATAGGTGCCGCCCCAGGCGGTGGCGAGGGTGTCGTTGATGTCCGCCACCGAGACGCCGAGCGCGCCGGCCTTGGCATGGTCGATGTCGAGCTGGTACTCGGCGACGTCATCCTGGCCGTTGGGGCGCACCGCGACCAGGCGCTTGTCCTGCGACGCCATGCCGAGGAACTGGTTGCGCGCCGCGATCAGCGCGTCGTGGCCGAGACCAGCACGGTCCTGCAACTGCACGTTGAAACCGCTGGCGGTGCCGAGCTCAAGCACCGCCGGCGGCACGAAAGCGAACACCATCGCCTCGCGGATCTGCGAGAACGCCGCCATCGCACGGCCGGCGACCGATTTCACGTCCTGCCCCGGCTCGGGGCGTTCGTCCCAGTGCTTCATGCTGACGAAGCCCAGGCCCATGTTCTGGCCCGTGCCCCCGAAGCTGAAGCCGGCTATGGTGAAAATCGAGTTCACGTTGTCCTTCTCGCCCTCAAGGAAGTGGTGCTCGACCTTCTTCAGCACCTCGACGGTGCGCTCCTGGGTCGCGCCGGCCGGCAGCATGACCTGGGTGAACATCAGACCTTGGTCTTCCTCCGGCAGGAAGGACGTCTGCAGGCGGAAGAACAGCAGCACCAGCACGCCGATGATGGCGACGTAGATCGCCAGGAAGCGCAGGCTGCGCGTGAGGATCTTGCCCACCGCCGATTCGTAGCGCTCGGTATTGCGGGCGAACATGCGGTTGAACCAGTGGAAGAATTTCCCGAAGGTCCCGCCCTCGCCGTGTTCGTGACCTTTTTCGACCGGCTTCAGCATGGTTGCGCACAGCGCCGGCGTGAACACGATCGCCACCAGTACCGACAGCGCCATCGCCGCGACGATGGTGATCGAGAACTGGCGATAGATAACGCCGGTGGAACCGCCGAAGAAGGCCATCGGCACGAATACCGCTGACAGCACCAGGCCGATGCCGACCAGCGCGCCGGTGATCTGGCGCATCGATTTCTTGGTCGCCTCCTTCGGCGACAGGCCTTCCTCGCTCATGATGCGCTCGACGTTTTCGACCACCACGATGGCGTCGTCCACCAGCAGGCCGATGGCCAGCACCAGGCCGAACATGGTCAGCGTGTTGATCGAGAAGCCGAACGCCGCCATCACGCCGAAGGTGCCAAGCAGTACCACCGGCACGGCGATGGTCGGAATGATCGTGGCGCGGAAATTCTGCAGGAACAGATACATCACCAGGAACACCAGGATGACCGCCTCGATCAGCGTCTCCACCACGTTCATGATGGAAATCTTGACGAAAGGCGTGGTGTCGTAGGGCACCACCACATCCATGCCCGCCGGGAAATACGGCTTCATCTGCTCGATTTTGGCGCGCACCGCATCCGCGGTATCGAGCGCGTTGGCGCCGGCGGCGAGCTTGATGCCGATACCTGCTGCGGGTTGGCCGTTGTAGCGGCTGAGGAAACCGTAGTTCTCGGAACCGATCTCGACTTTTGCGACGTCCTTCAGGCGCACCTCGCCGCCCTGTGCCGAACTGCGCAGCAGGATCTGCTCGAACTGCTCGACGGTCTGCAGCCGGCTCTGTGCCGTGACCGATGCGGTAAAGCCCTGGCCCTTGACCGCCGGCGTGCCACCGAGCTGACCGGCCGAGACCTGGGCGTTTTGCGCACGGATCGCGGCCTGCACGTCACCTGGCGTGAGCCTGAGGCTGTTCAGCCTGGCCGGATCAAGCCACACGCGCATGGCGTACGGCGCGCCGAACACCTGCACCTCGCCGACTCCGGTGACGCGCGACAGCGGATCCTGCACCGTGGCGCTGAGGAAGTCAGCGAGGTCCTCCCGACTATGGCTGCCGTCCCTGGAAACGAAGCCGAGCACCATGAGGAAGTTGCGCGCCGATTTCGCCACCTGCACCCCCTGCTGCTGCACTGCCAGCGGCAGCAGCGGCAAACCGGTCTGCATCTTGTTCTGCACCTGCACCTGGGCAATGTCGGGGTCGGTGCCGGCGTCGAAGGTCAGACTCAGCGTGGCGCGGCCATAGGAATCGGACTGCGAGCTCATGTAGAGCAGATTGTCGAGGCCGGTCATCTTCTGCTCGATGATCTGGGTGACGGAGTCTTCCACCGTCTTCGCCGACGCGCCGGGATAGGTGGCGTTGATGGCGATGGTGGGTGGCGCGATGGCCGGATACTGCGACACCGGCAGCGACAGGATCGACAATCCACCCGCGAGCATGATGACGATGGCGATGACCCACGCGAAGATGGGGCGGTCGATGAAGAAGCTGGCCATGGTCCGTTACCTCACTTTGCCACGGTCGCGGCGGCAGGCGCTGAACCGGCCTCCTGCGCCTGCACTGGCGCACCCGGTTTCACCTTCTGCAGGCCTTCGACGATGACACGGTCACCCGCGGCGAGGCCCTCGGTCACCACCCATTTGTCGACGATCGATTGCTCTGCCTTGACGGCGCGCGGCTCGACCTTGTTCTCGGCGTTCACCACCATCACCTGCGCTTCGCCGCGTGGCGTGCGGCTGACGGCCGCGTGCGGCACCAGCATGGCAGCGCGATTCACGCCCTGCGTCAGGCGTGCGCGAACATACATGCCGGGCAACAAATCACCCTTCGGATTGGGAAACACCGCGCGCAGCGTCACGCTGCCGGTGCCTTCGTCGACAGATACTTCCGAGAACGCCAGCCGGCCTTCGGCACCGTAGACGCTACCGTCTTCCAGCACCAGTTGCACCGGTACAGTATTGCCCGTCGCTCGCTGCAGCTTACCGGATTCGAGATCGCGTTTCAGGCCCAGCAGCTTGGCACTGGACTGCGTCACGTCGACATAGATCGGGTCGAGTTGCTGCACCGTGGCGAGCGCTGCTTGCTGGTTCGCGGTAACCAGTGCCCCCGCCGTCACAGTCGAACGGCCAATGCGTCCGGCAATCGGCGACGTGACACGGGTGAAGTCGAGATCGACGCGCGCCTTGTCGAGTGCCGCCTTCGCCGTGCCGACATCAGCCTGGGCCTGCTTCTGTGCGGCCTGTGCTTCTTCGTTGGCCTGAGCGCTCACCGCCTCGATTTTCACCAGATCGGCGTAACGCACAGCCTTCTGCCGCGCGACTTCCAGGTTGGCATCCGCCCGTGTCAGACTCGCGCGTGCACTGTCATAGGCCGCCTGGTAGGTCGCCGGGTCGATCCGATACAGCACCTGACCTGCCTTGACATCGCTGCCCTCCTTGAACAGGCGCTGCTTGACGATGCCGCCCACCTGCGGCCGCAATTCGGCCACCAGATAAGGCGAAGTGCGCCCGGGTAGTTCGGCTGTTACCGGCACGGATTCTGCCCGTACCGTCAGCACCGTGACCGCAGGCGCCCCTTGCATGCCGCCGGCAGGCGCGTTCTGTTGCTCGCCGCTGCAAGCGTTGAGCAACAGACTGCTTGCCAGTGCCAAACCTACGGGTAGGAGTTGCAGGATGCGTGCGATCTGCATGGATAGCCTTTCGTGAATGTGTGCCGCCTGCATTGGCAGGCGTCCTGATGAAGGGTTAACTCATTCCAGATTGATCGTTCAATCTAGAATAAGTGTTCAATCTATATTAGTATTCAAGGAAACGCAAGATTCGAAGTACCCTCAAGCACGTCTACTCCTCCCTGATTTTGGAGACCTAACATGACCGCCACCTCCAACCAGCCATCCGATACTTCGCGAGCCGATGTGCGACGCTCACAAATCCGCACAGCCGCAGCTGACTGCTTCCGCCAACACGGCTTTCATGGCACCAGCATTGCGCAGATATCAAAAACGGCCGGCATGAGCACCGGCCACATCTATCATTATTTCGAGAACAAGGAGGCGATCATTGCCGACATCGTCGCCCAGGACCTGGAGCGGCTACTGACGCTGACCGCTGAACTGCGTGCAGCAAGCGACGCCAAAGCGGCCATGATCGAGCGCGCTATCGAGGGGGTACGGGAAAATCTCGACCCGGGCACGGCTGGACTACAACTGGAAATCGTCGCCGAAGCCGCGCGCAATCCGCATATCGCCGAGATCGTGCGTGCTGCCGACACACAGTGCCGGAACAGCCTCGCAGAAACTATCCGCGCTACGAGGCAGGCTGCCGGCCATGAGGACAACGCGGCCACGCTAGCCGGTTTGGTGGAAGCCATTTCGGCCATGTTCGAGGGGTTGCGTATTCGCGCCATCCGCAATCCCGACATTGACCGGGATGGCGTGGTGAGGGTGTTCCGGCGCATGGTCAGCGACCTCCTCACGCAAACGTGAGCGTGGACGAGCGAAGGCAACGACCACTCGCCACGGTGGCCATATGCAATTAACCGGCCCAGAATTTATCGAACAACACCACGCAAGGTAAAAACAACGATGACCCCACAGCAAAAGAGATGGTTAATCCGAACGGTGGCCGTGCTGGTCGCCGGTGTGGTGGTATTTTTCGCCTGGCAGCACTATGGACTCAAGGAAACCGAAACCGGACTGGTCAGCGGCAACGGCCGCATCGAGGCTGTCGAGATCGACGTCGCCGCGAAATCGGCCGGCCGCCTCAAGGATATCCGCGTGCGCGAAGGCGAATTCGTCACCGCCGGACAGGTGATGGCGCTGATGGATACCGAGGTGCTCGACGCCCAACGCCGGCAGGCCGAGGCGCAACTGCAGCAGGCGATCAGCGCGGTGGCCACCGCAAACAGCCAGATTGCGCAGCGCCACAGCGACCGCGCCGCGGCCCAGGCGGTGGTGGCACAGCGCGAGGTGGAACTCAAGGCCGCCAGTTCGCATCTGGCGCGTTCGACGGCGCTCGCCGACAAGGGCTTTCTCTCGCCCCAGGCGGTAGAGGACGAGCGGGCACGGGTCGAAAGCGCCCGCGCCGCCCTTGCTGCGGCGCGGGCACAGGTCGCCGCCATGGAGTCGGCGATCGCCAGCGCCCGTTCCCAGGTGGCGGGCGCCCAGTCTTCCGCCGCCGCCGCGCAGGCCAGCATCGAGCGCATCCAGGTCGACATCGACGACACGGCACTGAAGGCGCCGCGCGACGGCCGGGTGCAGTACATCGTCGCCCGGCCGGGGGAAGTGGTCGGCGCCGGTGGACGCATCCTGAACCTGGTCGATCTCGCCGACGTCTACATGACCTTCTTCCTGCCGACCGCCGTGGCGGGGCGCGTGGCGCTCGGCACCGAGGTGCGCGTCGTGCTCGACGCCGCGCCCCAGTATGTGATTCCGGCGAGCGTGTCCTTCGTCGCCGACGTCGCGCAATTCACGCCGAAAACGGTGGAGACGGCAAGCGAGCGCGAAAAGCTGATGTTCCGCGTGCGCGCCCAGCTTCCGCCCGATCTGCTCAAGAAACATATTCTCCAGGTGAAAACGGGCCTGCCCGGCGTCGCCTACGTGCGGAGTGCCCCCGACGCCGACTGGCCCGAGCGGCTCCAGGTGAAGCTGCCGCAATGAGCGAAACCGGCGACGTGATCGCATCGCCGGCCGCAGCACCTGTGGTCCGCCTGAGCGCGGTCGGCCTCGCCTACGGCAAGGTACGCGCGCTGGATTCGGTCACGCTCGAGGTGCCGGCCGGCTGCATGGTTGGCGTCATCGGACCGGATGGCGTCGGCAAATCGAGCCTTTTCTCGCTCATCACCGGCGCGCGGGCGATCCGGGACGGCCGGATCGAGGTGCTGGGCGGCGACATGTCAAATACACAGCACCGCAACGCAGTATGCCCGCGCATCGCCTACATGCCGCAGGGCCTTGGCAAGAATCTTTATCCGACGCTGTCGGTGTTCGAGAACGTCGACTTCTTCGGACGGCTTTTCGGCCACGCCCGCCATGAGCGCGAACGGCGCATCGCCGATCTGTTGCAGGCCACCGGATTGTCACCGTTCGCCGAGCGCCTCGCCGGCAAGCTGTCCGGCGGCATGAAGCAGAAGCTCGGCCTCTGTTGCGCGCTGATCCACGATCCCGACCTGCTGATCCTCGACGAGCCCACCACCGGCGTCGACCCGCTGTCGCGACGGCAGTTCTGGGAACTCGTCGAGCGCATCCGTGCCAACCGGCCCGGCATGAGTGTGCTGGTCGCCACCGCCTACATGGAAGAGGCCGCGCGCTTCGACTGGCTGGTCGCCATGAACGACGGGCGGGTGCTCGCCACCGGCACGCCGCAGGACCTGCTGGCGCGCACCGAAACCCGTACGCTCGAAGAGGCCTTCATCGCGCTGCTGCCGGAGGTGCAGCGCGAAGGCTACCAGCACGTGGCAATCCTCCCCCTGGAGGCAGGTGAGGAAACGGAGGTAGCCATCGAGGCGCGCGATCTCACCATGCGCTTCGGCAGCTTCACGGCGGTCGATCATGTCAGCTTCCGGATCAGGAAGGGGGAAATCTTCGGCTTCCTCGGCTCCAACGGCTGCGGCAAGACCACCACCATGAAGATGCTCACCGGGCTGCTGCCCGCGAGCGAAGGACAGGCGTGGCTGTTCGGCCACCCGCTGGATCCCCATGACATCGACACGCGCCGCCGCGTTGGCTACATGACCCAGTCCTTCTCGCTCTATGGCGAACTCACCGTGCGTCAGAACCTGGTGCTGCACGCGCGGCTGTTCGGCATACCGTCGGCACGCATCGGGCCAAGGGTACAGGAGATGGCCGAGCACTTCGGGCTCGCCGAAATGATGGATGATTTGCCGGCCGCGCTACCCCTGGGCGAGCGCCAGCGCCTGTCGCTTGCGGTCGCCATGATCCACGGGCCGGAGATGCTGATCCTCGACGAACCGACCTCCGGCGTCGACCCGGTGGCGCGCGATGCTTTCTGGCGAATCCTGATCGACCTGGCACGCCGCGACAACGTCACCATTTTCATCTCGACCCATTTTATGAACGAGGCCGAGCGCTGCGACCGCATTTCGCTGATGCACGCCGGCCAGGTGCTGGTGAGCGATACGCCGGCAGCGATCATCGAGAAACGCGGCGCGCGCAACCTCGAAGAGGCGTTTATCAGCCATCTCGAGGAAGCGGTGGCGAAGAACCCGCCGGCACCTCCGGCTGCCGGAGCCCCCCGGCAACCGCAGGAGCAGGCGGCTCCTGCGGCAGCAAACCTGGCCCCACGCCGCCAGGGTTTTAGTTGGCGTCGTTTGTTCAGCTACACCCGGCGCGAATCGCTCGAACTGCGCCGCGACCCCATTCGTCTCACGCTGGCTTCACTGGGCAGCGTGATGCTCATGCTGGTGCTGGGCTACGGCATCAGCATGGACGTGGAAGACCTCGCCTTTGCCGTGCTCGACCAGGACCAGACCACTCTGAGCCGCGACTACGCCCTCAATCTCGCCGGCTCGCGCTACTTCATCGAACATTCGCCAATCCGAAACCACGCCGAGTTGGACCAGCGCATGCGCGCCGGCGAGATCAGCCTGTCCATCGAGATTCCGCCCGGCTTCGCACGCGACATCGCACGCGGCACGCCAGTGCAGATCGGCGCCTGGATCGATGGCGCCATGCCGATGCGCGCCGAGACGGTGCGCGGCTATGTCCAGGGCATGCACCAGCACTGGCTCACCGCCAAGGCGCGCGAGGCTTACGGTTCAGAGGCGACAGCCGGGCTGTTCAGCATCGAAACACGCTTTCGCTACAACCCGGAGGTGACCAGCCTGCCGGCCATGGTGCCGGCGGTGATCCCGCTATTGCTGATGCTTATCCCGGCGATCCTGAGCGCGCTGTCGGTGGTGCGTGAGAAAGAGCTGGGCTCCATCGTCAATCTTTACGTCACCCCGGTCACCCGGCTGGAGTTTCTGCTCGGCAAGCAGATCCCCTACATCGCGCTTGCCATGATCAATTTCCTGCTGCTCACCGCGCTGGCCGTCTCCCTGTTCGGCGTGCCGCTAAAGGGGAGCTTCCTCGCCCTGGCAGCCGCGGCATTGCTCTATGTGATCGCAGCCACCGCCTTCGGGCTGCTGATGTCGGCCTTCGTGCGCAGCCAGGTCGCCGCCCTGTTCGGCACCGCTCTGCTGACCCTTCTGCCGGCCGTGCAGTTCTCCGGGCTGATCGATCCCGTCTCCACCCTGGAGGGTGTGGGCGCCTTGATCGGGCAGATCTATCCGACCACCCACTTCGTGACGATTGCGCGCGGCACGTTCTCGAAAGGGCTCGGTTTCATGGATCTCCGGGCGTCTTTTGTCCCGCTGCTGATCGCCGTGCCCGTACTCATCGGGCTCGGCGCAGCCCTGCTCAGGAAGCAGGAGCGATAGGCATGCGATCCGCACACAACATCCTCCACCTGGGCATCAAGGAACTGCGCAGCCTCGTGCGCGACCCCATCATGCTTGTTTTGATCGTTTACGCGTTCACGTTTTCGATCTACACCGCCGCCACGGCAATGCCGGAAACGCTGCACAAGGCGCCTATCGCCATCGTCGACGAGGACCGCTCTGCGCTTTCCAACCGTATCATCGACGACTTCTATCCGCCCTATTTCCTGCCGCCAGCCCTGATCACGACAGCCGAGATGGACGCCCGGATGGATGCAGGACTCGACACCTTCGCCCTGCACATCCCGTCCGGTTTCCAGCGCGATCTCCTCGCGGGGCATAGTCCCGTGCTGCAGCTTAATGTCGATGCCACCCGGATGAGCCAGGGCTTTACCGGCAGCAGCTATATCCAGGCGATCGTCTCGGGCGAGGTGAATGATTTCATGCGGGGGTATCGTGCCGAAACGGCTCCAGCGGTCGATCTGGTTTTACGGGCACGCTTCAACCCCGAGCTGGACAAGTCCTGGTTCGGCGGCATCATGGAGATCATCAGCGCCATCACCATGCTTTCCATCGTCCTCACCGGTGCCGCACTCATCCGTGAGCGCGAGCACGGGACGGTGGAACACCTGCTGGTAATGCCGGTGACGCCTTTCGAGATTATGAGCAGCAAGGTATTGGCCATGGCCCTGGTCGTGCTCGCGGCCTCGTGGTTCTCGTTGACGTTCATTGTCCGCGGCCTGCTTGCAGTCCCCATCGAAGGCTCAGTCGCGCTGTTTTTCGCGGGTGCGACCCTGCACCTGTTCGCGACCACGTCCATGGGCATCTTCCTCGCCACCCTCGCCCGCACGATGCCGCAGTTCGGGCTGCTGCTGTTGATGTTCCTGCTGCCGCTGCAGGTCCTGTCGGGTGGCATGACGCCGCGCGAAAGCATGCCTGACGCCGTCCAGTTCATCATGCAGGCCGCGCCCAACACCCACTTCGTCATGCTCTCCCAGGCCATTCTCTATCGTGGCGCCGGCCTCGATGTGGTCTGGCCGCAGTTCCTCAGCCTGGCGGCAATCGGTGCGGTCCTGTTCACGCTGGCCCTGGCGCGCTTCCGTAAAACGCTGGCAACGATGGCATGAGTTCGCGCACCGAACAAACTTCGCCTCGTTCGCGCGTCCCGGGCAAATGGCGCGCACTGCCGACCGGCATCTGGGCACTCGGATTCGGCTCACTGTTCATGGACATATCCTCCGAGATGATCCATAGCCTCCTGCCGGTCTTCATGGTCACCGTACTGGGCGCCTCCATGGTGACCGTCGGCGTTATCGAAGGGATTGCAGAGGCTACGGCAGCCATCTTGAAAGTGTTCTCGGGTGCGCTGAGCGACTATCTTGGCAAGCGCAAATTCCTGATGATCCTTGGCTACGGACTCGCGGCATTCACCAAGCCCATTTTTCCGCTGGCCTCGTCGATCGGCTGGGTGTTCACGGCGCGTTTCGTCGATCGCATCGGCAAAGGCATTCGCGGGGCGCCGCGCGACGCCCTGATTGCCGACATTTCGCCAGCACCATTGCGCGGCGCGGCCTATGGTTTGCGGCAGGCGCTTGATTCGGCTGGCGCCCTGCTCGGTCCGCTACTGGCGGTGGCCTTCATGATATGGCTTGCCGATGACATCCGTGCGGTGATGTGGATAGCCGTGGTGCCAGCCTTCATTGCGGTGGCACTGCTCATGATTTACGTACGCGACCCTGAGCGCACGCATGCAACCGGCGACGTAAAATCCCCACTCGCACGGGCCAACATCAAGCGCCTGCCGCTGCGCTACTGGCTGGTTGTGCTGTTGGGGGCGGTCTTTACGCTCGCCCGCTTCAGCGACGCCTTTCTGGTGCTGCGGGCACAGGACATTGGCCTCGCGCTCGGCTATGTGCCGGTGGTCATGGTCGTGATGAACGTTTTCTATGCCGGCGCCGCCTATCCGGCCGGGGCCGCCGCTGACCGCTTCCACCCGCGCACCTTGTTGCTGATCGGACTCGCGCTGCTCATCGCAGCGGACATGGTGCTGGCCGCAGCCCGAGGCGCACTGGGCGTCTTTGCCGGTGTCGCGCTGTGGGGCCTGCACATGGCCTTTACCCAGGGCCTGTTGTCGAAACTCGTCGCTGATACGGTTCCGGCGCAATTGCGCGGCACCGGGTTCGGCATCTTCAATCTCGTCAGCGGCGGTGCGTTACTGCTTGCCAGCGTACTGGCTGGCGTTCTGTGGAGCGCCATCGGACCTGCTGCGACGTTCCTGGCCGGTGCCGGTTTCGCTGCCCTCGCCGCAATCGGGCTCTTGGCTGTGGACGCTGGACATCGCAATCGAGACAAGGAATGATATGGGCAGACCTGTTCCCCCTGCACCCGGCGCGATCCCTCATAACACTGGCAACGATGGCATGAAAAGAATAGTCGGACTCATAGCGTGGCTTGTTATCGAGGGCGCCAGCCCGGCTGTGGCCTGGTCGGTGGAACCGGAAAAGACCGGGACGCTGAGCTTCGTACTCGAAAACGACATGTTCCAGGGGAGCGACAGCCACTACACGAACGGCGTGCGGGTGGTCTGGGTACCGGGACCGGATGCCTCCACACAGGAATGGGCCATCAAACTGGCCCGCCTCGTGCCGTGGTTCCCCGAGCAAGGCGAGGTTCGCCATGGCTATGCCTTCGGCCAAAGCATGTTCGTGCCGAGTGATATCACCATCGCAGATCCGCCCCCGGGGGAACGCCCCTATGCAGGCTGGCTGTATGGGACGGTGGGCCTGGGCGTGGAGTCGGGCAAGCAGCTCGACCAGTTCGGCATCACCCTCGGCGTGGTCGGCCCGGCCTCTCTGGCCGAGCAGAGCCAGAAATTCATCCACAATGTTGTCGGGTCTAATGAACCACGCGGCTGGGACACCCAGCTCCGCAATGAGCCGGGTGTCATCCTGACCTACCAGCGCAGCTGGCGGGAATTCGCGACCACGACCTTCCTGGGGAACCAGTTGGACTTCACGCCCCACGCAGGGGCCGCACTCGGCAACGTGTTCACCTATGCCAATGCAGGCGTCACGCTGCGTTACGGTAAACGACTGCCCAGCGACTACGGGCCGCCGCGCATCCAGCCCGGCTTGCCGGGCTCGGCAGCCTTCGCCCCGGTGTCCGATTTCGGCTGGTACCTGTTTGCCGGTGTCGAAGGACGCGCGATTGCCCACAACATCTTTCTCGACGGCAACACCTTCCGCGACAGCCGCAGCGTGGACAAAAAACCCCTGGTCGGCGACCTGCAGTTCGGCCTGGTACTGGACTGGTCCGATATTCGTTTCAGTTACACCCACATACTGCGCACGCGCGAGTTCCGAACCCAGGAGAAATTCGACGGCTTTGGCGCGCTCAGCGTATCGATAAAGTTTTAAGCCATCCTGCACCATGGAGCGTAAATTGCCCCACAAACCATACGGACTTGCAGATGGCCGATGCGGCTAGAATGACCTTTTTGCGCAGGAGCCCCATGTCCGAACCGTTGTATACGACCGCAATCTCGCCGAACTCGAACCCGGCGAATACTGGTGGTGCTCGTGCGGCCGCTCGATGACGCAACCGTTCTGCGACGGCTCGCACGAAGGCACCGACATGGAGCCGATGTCGATCGTCATCGAAGAAAAAACCACGGTATGGCTGTGCAGATGGCTCTCGGCTGAGAGCCCCCAAAAAAACCGCACTTCAATCGGCTCGGAGTTATCGGAAAAGCAGGGGTGATTCAGGAAGGGATTGTTTGTGACAAAGAAAAAATAGCACCGACGGCGCTTGTCAGGGAAACCGGGACATCAAGAACGTCCTGAGTGAGCTCGCGACTATCCCGGCGGATATCCGACCGGGGGTGCCAATCCGCTTCCAGCCGCAATGGGAGGCCTTGCCGACGGCCCCGGAGCCTGAGCTTGGGCGTTGACGATCGGCTTTTGACAGACAATCAGACCTTCTCCGAGATTTACCGGGTCGTTCGTTCCTGGCCGAACGCAGAAGCTCAAGGCCGACATCCACTACGATTCGCGCCTGCGTCTGCTATCAGGAAAGACGTACTTCCCGACCCTGAAGAGGCCTTCAGTCGTCTGATTTGTGACTGCGACACGGCATCCTCCTAAACGAATCGTGCAGGAGGATGCCGGCTAAACGCTGGCCTCTTGTCACACTAGCAAGCCACCAATATAATAAGTACTGCTTACTATAAGAGCGGTGACTCGTGGAATTGCGACAAGACAGTCTCGGCTTTCTGCTGACGGATGTTTCCCGCCTGATGCGTCGGGCCTTCCAGCAACGCCTGGAAGGAAGCTCTCTCACACTGGCGCAGGCGCGTGCACTCGTTTACGTCTCTCGCCATGAGGGTGTTCGCCAGGTCGATTTGGCGGAAATGCTGGAAGTCCAACCCATCACGCTCGCCCGTTTGATTGACCAGCTCACGGATGCCGGTTTAGTCGAACGTCGCCCTGATCCCAACGATCGGCGGGCATATCGGGTGTTTCTGACGCCTGCCGCCGCCCCCCATCTGGCCGCAATCGAGCAGGTCGCAGCGGTGATCCGGACGGTCGCTCTGCACGATCTGGACAAGCAGCAAGCCGCCACGCTCCTCCTCGCCTTGAACAAGATGCGCGACAACCTGGCCTCACGCTAACGCCCTTCAGCAGAACATTTATCCCGGAGTATTAAGTTCATGAGAGATGTCCCAACCAGTGACGAATCATCTCGCACCGAGGTGGCACGTCCGTCGAAACGCCGCCTGAAACGGCTGGTCCTGCTTGTCGTGGTGCCGCTGATCGTCGCACTCGTCATCGGGGTCGTGTACCTCAGGAGCGGCCGTTTCGTCGATACCGACAACGCCTACGTCAAGGCCGACATGGTGCCGGTCAGTGCCGAGGTGTCCGGAACGATCAAGCAGGTGCTGGTCCGGGAAAACCAGTCTGTCGCTGCGGGTCAGCCGCTGTTCCGGATCGACCCGGCGCCGTTTCAGGTGGCGGTCGCCAAAGCCGAAGCCAAACTGGCGCAGGTGCGCGTCGATCTTGCAGCAACGAAGGCGGGCTTTCGCGAAAAGCAGGCCGAAATTGCCCTGGCGCAAACCCGCTACGCCTTTGCGCGAAAAGACCAGCAACGACAGGCCGATCTGGTAGCACGCAAATTCATTTCGCCTTCCCGGTTCGACGACGCGAAACAAACCACCGACCTCGCCGGGCAACAAATCGGCGCGCTGAATCAGGACCTGAAACGCATCGCGGAAACCCTGGGCGGCAGCGTCGATGCGCCGGTCGAGCGCCATCCGGCGTATCTCGCCGCGCTGGCCGAACTCGATCAAGCGAAGCTCGATCTGGCGCGCGTCGAAGTACGCGCCTCGTTGCCCGGCACCGTGAGCAAACCGCCCAAGCCCGGGCAGTTCGTCGCCGCGGGCGCGACGGCGATGGCCCTGGTGGTCAGCGGCCATGCGTGGATCGAGGCCAATTTCACCGAGACCGATCTCACCTACGTTCATCCGGGGCAGCCGGTCACGATTCATATCGACACCTACCCCGACGCAGAATGGACAGGCACGGTGGACAGCCTGAGCCCGGCCACCGGTGCGGAGTTCTCGGTCATCCCCGCGCAGAACGCCACCGGAAACTGGGTCAAGATCGCCCAGCGGGTGGCAGTGCGGATCAGACTCGACGCCGCGCCGGATCTGCCGCAATTGCGCGCGGGCCTGAGCGCGGTGGTCGAGATCGACACCGGCCATCGCCGTCGCCTGTTCGGATACACGCTCTGAGGCCGCGCGCATGAACGCGCCTGCGGCAGCCGTCCAACCGGAAAGCGCCAAGCGCATCTGGGTCGCCATGTCGGTGATGCTGGCGACCATCATGCAGGCGCTGGACACCACCATTGCCAACGTTGCGCTGCCGCATATGCAGGGGACGATGGGTGCGACCCAGGATCAGATTTCCTGGGTGCTCACATCCTATATCGTGGCGGCGGCCATCTTCATGCCGCTGACCGGGTTTATCACCGCGCGCTGGGGGCGCAAGCGCGTTTTCATGTGGTCGGTAGTCGGCTTCACGCTGGCGTCGATGCTGTGCGGCGCGGCGCAAACCCTGCCCGAGATCGTGTTGTTCCGCCTGCTGCAGGGGATTTTTGGCGCGAGTCTGGTGCCGTTGTCGCAAGCCGTGCTGCTCGATACCTATCCGCCCGAACAACACGGCAAAGCCATGGCGATGTGGGGCGTAGGCGTGATGGTGGGGCCGATTCTCGGGCCCACGCTTGGAGGCTGGCTGACCGAGTACTATAACTGGCGCTGGGTGTTTTACATCAATCTGCCGTTTGGCGTGCTGGCCTGGCTCGGGCTCGCGGCCTTCGTGCGCGAAACGCCCATCGACCGCACCCGGCGGTTCGATCTGCTCGGCTTCGCACTGCTGAGCCTGGGCATCGGCGCGATGCAAATGATGCTGGACCGCGGGCAATCGCTGGACTGGTTCGCCAACCCGGAAATCGTCGTCGAGGCCCTGCTTGCGGGCCTGGCGCTGTATCTCTTTGTCGCCCACATGTTCACTCACGACCACCCATTCATCGAACCGGGGCTGTTCAAGGATCGCAACTTCAGCGTCGGCCTTGTGCTTATCTTCATCGTCGGCATCATTTTGCTCGCCACCATGGCCTTGCTTCCGCCGTTCATGCAAAGCCTGTTGGGATTCCCTGTGATCGATGTCGGCTATCTGCTGGCTCCGCGCGGCGTGGGTACCATGATCGCCATGATGATGGTAGGCAAACTCTCGGGGCGGCTGGATGTGCGCTACATGATTTTTTTCGGCCTCATCCTGACCAGCCTGTCGCTGTGGGAAATGACCCTATTCAATGCAAACATTGATGGTTGGGACATCGTGCGCACCGGCGTCACGCAGGGGTTTGGCCTCGGCTTCATCTTCGTGCCGCTGTCCACCATCACCTTCGCTTCGCTGGCGGCGCGCTACCGCAATGAGGGCACGGCGCTGTTCAGCCTGATGCGCAACATCGGCAGCAGCATCGGCATCTCGGTGGTGATGACTTATCTGGCGCAACGCACGCAAGCCAATCATGCCGCATTCGCCGACTACATCAATCCGTTCAATCTGGCGCTCAGGCAGGCGGTCGAAGCAGATGCCTACAACCTGACCACACCCCAGGGACTTGCGGCAATCAACGGCGAGGTGACGCGGCAAGCCGCCATGCTGGCCTATTTGCAAGACTTCAGACTGATGATGTGGATCACGCTGATCGCGATCCCGCTGGTTGTGCTACTGCGGGCGCCGGTCAAGCAGGCTGCCGCGAGCGGGGCGCACGCGGCAATAGACTGACTGAAGCACGGTTGGGCAGTATGAGCAGCTATGCCCGCCCGATTGCTCAAACGCTTACAATGCTATCGGAGGAAGATGCACATGTTCCAGACCATTATTTTTGCCTACGACGGCAGCGCCGAGTGCCAGGACGCGCTCGAGGAAGGGATCGCCCTGGCAAGCCGCTTCAACGCCCGCTGTCATCTGCTGGCGGTCATTCCGCCGCCGCCCGCCATGGCTTTGGCGAACGGTCCGCTGCCCGGCGAATACATCGAGGAACAGCAAGCTCGCGTCAATGCCATTCTCGAGACAGGGCTCGCGCGCCTGCGCCAGGCCGGGGTGGAAGCGACAGGCATCCTGAGGACGGACGAATCGTCTGTCGAAGCCATCGGAGCTGTCGCCCATGAGACCGGTGCCGATCTCGTCGTCGTCGGCCATCACCAACGCTCGGCCCTCGACCGCTGGTGGCGCGGCTCGGTCGGCCACTCTCTGCTGGATCATCTGCCATGCAGTCTGCTTGTTTCCATGCCGGGTGGCATGGTGATGAAGGCGGACGCCAAAGGCATATAGCACGCCGCCTGACTGGCGCGACCGCATGGGGATTCAGGGCATCAACTGAAAATTGCCTGGACCCAAGCCTTGGTGAGTTCCCCGGGATGGTCGGGAACTTGCCTCGATGAATTGATTGGCGAGGCTGTCCTTCCGGGCGTCACTCACCTGTCGTCGAGTGGCACAGCCAAGCAAATGGAACCGCTTCTCCTGGTGTGTGAGTGGCTCGCACTTTTCACGCTACCCGATTCACTCATCATGTCCGCCCGAATCCAGACAATGGTGCGGTTGGAATTAGAGTCTACCGAACTAACTACTATAGCTTCACGGTTTTCATGCCAGGAGTATCGATGCGAATGGAGAAAGCGTCTTCTAAGCCGCTGAGATCGGATGGGGTGTCGATGTCGGCGAAAATGCCGGGATCCTCGCATTCAAGCATCTGAATCCGCCCGGCATGGGCGGCGAGCAAAGGATGCGCGCCCTGGTCGCTGCTGAGTTGGGCGAGGTCGTGGAAAAATGCTCGCGCAAAACCGACCGGGTGGCCGCGTCGTCCCTGGTAGCGGGGTGCCGCGATCGGCGCGCCGGCTCGAAGCAGGCTGGCTACGCCGTGGATGGTGTCATGCTGGATGAACGGCATGTCGGCCAGGGCGATCAGCCATCCGTCCTCGTCCTGCGCGGCAGTCACGCCGAAAGCAAGGCTGGTTCCCATGCCGGTTTCTGCTCCGGGACAGAATGCCACCTGCATCCCTTCCGCTTCCAGTAGATGCGCAAGCTGCCGATCTGACGGACGCAGCACCGCAACGCCATGATCAACGCCGCTTAGCAGGTTGCGTGCCGCCTGTACGCCGACCGGGGTGCCGTCGGCCAGGGGGAACAACAGTTTGTCGCCGCCAAAGCGCGTTCCAGTACCCGCCGCCAGCAGAATGCCGACGATCATATGGCTGCGGCCATCGACTGGCGCGAGGTGTGATTCCCGCTTGCTGTGGCGGGCAGAACGCCAAGCCGGATGCCGTGTCGCACCGCGGTCAATTCCGCCAGAATGGATATGGCGATTTCCGGCGGGGTGCGGCTGCCGATAGGCAGACCCACCGGCCCATGCAGGCGGTCAATTTCCGCTTTCGAAAGATCGAACAGGCTCAACCGTTCGCGCCGTCTCAGGTTATTGGCGTTCGAGCCGACGGCGCCGACATAGAATGCCGGCGATTTGAGCGCTTCCAGCAAAGCCATGTCATCCAGCTTGGGATCATGGGTCAAGGCCACCACTGCACAGCGGGCATCGGGCATCAGGGCGTTCACCGCGTCGTCCGGCATGCCGGGAACGAGTTCGGCACCCGCAACATCCCAGGCTGCGCTGTATTCCTCGCGGGGATCGCACACCAGCACCTGATAATCCAGGGCTTGGGCGATCTGCGCCAGATGGCAGGATATCTGGCCGGCGCCGATCACGAGCAGCCGCCAGCGCGGCCCATGTACGGCGATCAGCGTCTGCCCGTCGAACTGCGTGGTTTCGTCGATGTGCGGGGTGTAAAGGTGGATATCGCCGGTGACGAGATCGAGGCGCCGCCCGATCAGCCTGTGCTGCGCGATGTCGTCCTGGATCGCTTGCAGCAGGGGCTTGCCAGGCGCCGGCTCCAGCACCAGTTGCAGCGCGCCGCCGCAGGGCAGGCGGAAACGCTCGCATGCCTCGGCGGAGCCGCCGTAAATGAGCACTTCCGGCCGGATGGGCGGCGCGGCGCGCACCCGCTCGATCAGATCGGCCTCGATGCAGCCGCCGGAAACCGATCCGGCAAGCAGTCCATCGTCGCGCACTGCGAGCATGGCGCCCACCGGGCGCGGGGATGACCCCCAGGTTTGGGTGACGGTGGCGAGCGTCACGCGATGGCCGTCATGCTGCCATTGCAGGCACGTGCGCAGGACTTCCAGGTCCGAGCTTTCCATCATGCACTCCGTAGTTCCGAGGTTTCGAACGGCAGCTTGCGCAGGCGCTTGCCGGTCGCGGCGAACAGCGCGTTGGCGACCGCCGGCGCAAGCGGCGGCACGCCCGGTTCGCCGACGCCGGTGGGCGCCGCTTGAGACGGCACGATGTGTACCTCGACCCGGGGCATTTCGCTGATGCGCAGCAGCGGATAATCATGGAAGTTGGATTGCTCGACGCGTCCCGCCTTGAGGGTGATGGCGCTGTGCAGGGCTGCGGAAAGCCCGAAGCCGATGCCGCCTTCCATCTGTGCCCTGACCTGGTCCGGATTGACCGCGATGCCGCAGTCCACGGCGCATATCACACGATCCACGCTGAACGAACCATCCGGCTTGACGCTGACTTCCGCCACCTCGGCGACAAAGGAGTTGAACGATTCATGCACCGCGATGCCGCGCCCGCGCCGCACCCCGCTTTTCGGCGCCAGCGGTGTGCCCCAGCCGGCCTTGGTCGCGGCCAGTTCCAGCACGCCATTGAGACGCGGATGTTGAATCAGTGTGCGGCGGAACGCATAAGGATCCTTGCCTGCCGCCGCTGCCAGCTCGTCGATGAAAATCTCGGTCGAGAAAGCGGTGTGGGTATGGCCGACGCTGCGCCACCACAGCACCGGCACGCCCAGCTTGGGCGAATGCAGCTCAACGTGCAGATTGGGGATGGCGTAGGCGAGGTTAGATGCGCCCTCGACCGACGTCATGTCGATGCCGTCCTTGACCAGCCCACCTTCGAACGCCGTGCCGGCGGCAATCGACTGGCCAACCAGTCGCTGGTTCCAGGCTACCGGGTTGCCTTGGGCATCCAGCCCTGCGCTGATGGCGTGGACGAACATAGGCCGGTAATAGCCGCCACGGATATCGTCCTCGCGCGTCCACATGAGGTGGATCGGCGCGCTGAGATCGCGTGTGGCCTTCGCCACCGAGACGGCTTCCGCGATGTAGTCGGAGGCGGGATTGGCGCGCCGGCCGAAGCTGCCGCCGGCCAGCAGGGTATGGATTTTCACCTGCTCCGGCTTGATCCCCAAAATTTGGGCAGCGGTGGCCTGATCGCTGGTCTGCGACTGGGAGCCGGCCCAGATTTCGCAACCGCTGTCCTTCAATTGCACGACGCAACTGAGCGGCTCCATCGGTGCGTGGGCGAGATAGGGGAACTCGAATGTCGCTTCCAGTTTTTTTGCCGCCTGGGCGAGGGCCTGCGCCGCATCGCCTTCGCTGCGTGCCACCTTGCCGGGCTGATTCAGCAGCGCCAGGTACTGGTCGCGTTGTTCAGTCGTCGAAACTCGTGCGCCGCCCGATTCGTCCCACTCGATTTGCAGCGCGTCGCGGCCTTTCTTGGCCGACCAGAAGTCCGTCGCGATTACCGCGACGCCTTGCGGCACTTCGACTACGGCACGCACACCGGGTACCGCCTTCGCCCGCTCGGTTTGGACGCGCCTGAGCCTGGCGCCGAAGACCGACGGGCGCGCAAGCAAAGCGGTGAGCTGGCCGGGAAGCCGCACGTCGGAGGCGAATTGGGCGCTGCCGTTGGATTTTGCCTTCGAGTCGGTGCGCTTGAACTGCTTGCCGATGTACTTGAAATCCTGGGGTGATTTGAGTGCTACTTCGGCGGGCTGGGGCATCGTTGCCGCCTTCTCCGCCAGTTGTCCGTAGCTTGCTTTGCGGCCGCTGGGGCGGTGCAGCACCATGCCATCCAGGGTGACGAGGGTGTTGGTATCCACTTTCCAGTTATCCGCCGCTGCCGCGATCAGCATGGCGCGCGCGGTGGCGCCCGCCCGGCGCAACTGCTCGAATGAATTGGCCATGGCGGTACTGCCGCCGGTGCCCTGCATCGGCCCCCAGAGCAGGTTGTTATACAGCTTGGCGTCAGCCGGCGCTGTTTCGACCCTGATCTTTTCCCAGGGCACGTCCAGTTCCTCGGCCACCAGGGTCGGCAGACCGGTATTGACCCCTTGCCCCATTTCCAGATGCTTGACGATCACCGTCACGGTGTCGTCGGGCGCGATCCGGATAAAGGCATTGGGCGCAAAGGGTTTGTCTGTGCCTTGGCCCGCCTTCATCCTGGCGGCGCCGCCGACAGGCAGGTAGAACGCGAGGGTGAGGCCGACGCCCAAGGTGGTGCCGGTTTTCAGGAACGCGCGCCGGCTCGGGTTAATGATTTTGTCCATGGCTCATCCCCTCATCGTTCTGGCAGCTTGATGCACCGCCGCGCGTATGCGCTGATAGGTGGCGCAGCGGCACAGGTTGCCGTCCAGCGCCGTGTCGATGTCGGCATCCGTCGGCTGGGGGTTGCCCGCGAGCAGCGCCGCCGCCGACATGATCTGCCCCGACTGGCAATAGCCGCATTGCGGCACGTCGAGCTTGACCCAGGCATCCTGCAGGGCTTTCACGGCCTTGCCCTGGGCGCCTTCGATGGTGGTGATCTTCTGCCCGGCGGCAGCGGAAACCGGCGTCATGCAGGCGCGAACCGGCGCCCCGTTCAGATGCACGGTGCAGGCGCCGCACTGGGCCATGCCGCAACCGAATTTGGTGCCGGTCAGGCCCAGATTGTCGCGCAGCACCCAGAGCAGCGGTGTGTCCGGTGTGGCATCGACGCTGCGCGGCGTGCCGTTGACGATAATAGGGATCATGCGTATTCCTTCCGTTACAGGTTGTATAGAAGATGGAAAATCGAGGATAGCGAGGCTGACGGGTAGCGCGTTACGTCATGAGTTCAAAATTAGTGAGTTCAAAGTTAGATTCTAGATAATTTGTCAGCGAATCGCCCAAGAGGCCCTGTAATCTGTAATCTGTAATCGCATACTAGGGCGTCCAACTCAGCGTACACTACGTTCTTTTCCGTTGCAGTCATCACGCAAGGTGATCAGAAGCATGCGCCCGAAGATGCCTCAGGAACTCGTCCAGCAACTGCTTTAGTGCGATCGCCTTGTCGGGATCAAAGCCCAGCCTTTTCTGCATCTCGGTTGGTATGCAGGCGCATTTCGATTTCAACGCACGGCCGTGCTCGGTCAAGGCGATCATCACGACACGCTCATCGCCCGAATCGCGTGTGCGGGTGATTACACCCTGCTGTTCGAGGCGCTTGAGCAGCGGCGTCAGCGTGTTCGAGTTAAGCAATGCCCGCTCGCCGATTTCGGTGACCGAACACGGCGTTTTTTCCCACAGGATCATTAGCACGATGTACTGCGGATAAGTCAACCCGTACCGTTCCAGCAACGGTTGATAAATGCGGGTCAGCAGTCGCGAGGCCGCATACAGTGGAAAACACAGTTGCTTGTCGAGATCCAGCAGCGTAGCCGTGTCGGGGGGCGTTGCGAGAGCTACCTTCATGTCATTCTCCGAGGGCTTCACAAATGGCACGCTCCAGTTTTTCCGGTTTCGTTACAGGCGCGAAGCGCTTGAGTGGTGTGCCATCGCGGCCAATCAGAAACTTTGTGAAGTTCCATTTAACCGCCTTGCCGAGCACGCCGGGCAGTTGGTCTAGAAGATAACGGAAGATCGGGTGTGCGCCCGCGCCATTGACATCCACTTTCGCGAACACGGGGAAGGTCACGCCATAATTCTTCTCGCAGAAAGCGCCGATCTCTTCTTTCTTTCCCGGCTCCTGGGCGCCAAACTGGTTGCAGGGAAAGCCGAGCACGACCAGGCCCTTGTCGGCATACTTCTCGTGCAGTTTCTGCAGTCCTTCATACTGCGGCGTCAGGCCGCATTTGCTCGCGGTATTGACGACCAGAACCACCTTCCCGGCGTAGCGCTGCATAGGGATTTCCTCATCTTGCAGGCTCTTCGCTGAGAAACGATGAAACGCGTTCATGGTGAACACTCCTTCTGAAAAAAGACGTGAATCAGACACGCCGCCGACATGCTGGATCAGATCATAACTAGATCGACAGCGATTATTGTCAACATCTGATCGCGCGCTTCTAAGATTCGCAATTCGGGGGTGACGAGCCTATTGATCCGGTCGGATGAAGAAGATGCGGAATCGGAAGTGAACATACGGCCATTGACTATAGTCCTAACCCAAACTATATTGGTTCGCACTAGAACTACATGAAGGCATCCCATGGTCGAAGCCCCGTTTCTGCCGAGCCTGCGTGCGCTGGTACGCTGTTACCAGGCCTTCTCCACCCGTTCGGCGGCGCACCTGCGCACCCTCGGCCTTACGCCGCCCCAATTCGACATCGTCGCCACCCTGGGTAATACGCCTGGTATGACGCCCAAAGAGTTGGGCGAAAAAACTCTGATCACCAAGGGCACGCTGACCGGGGTGGTGGACCGGCTGGAGGAGAAAGGGCTCATCAGGCGCATTCCCAGCGCGCTGGATGGCCGCAGCCAGATCGTGCAGTTGACGAAAAAGGGCGAGCGCCTGTTCGACAAGGTATTCCCGGCGCATGTGGCGTATTTCAGCCGCGCTTTCGCGGATTGGAAAGCGGAAGACTACGCCCGCATCGAAGCCGCCTTGCATGACTTGCGCGCCGTTTTCGAGTCAAGTCGAATCAAGCAATAAACCCCGCCGCCGGGCAGTACACCCGTACCGCCTGTTGCCGTCCAATTGGAGGAAAAATATGAGCCAGACACCCGATTCGAACATCACGCTTTTCTCGTCGATCCAGCTCGGCCCCTACGCGCTGAAAAACCGCATGGTGATGGCGCCGATGACGCGCAACCGCGCCGGCGCAGGCAACGCGCCGCAGCCGCTGAATGTGGAATACTACGTGCAGCGCGCCAGTGCCGGATTGATCATCACCGAAGGTTCGCAGGTCGCAGCGGAAGCGGTGGGTTATCCCGCGACGCCGGGCATCCACAGCGCCGAGCAAGTGGCAGGCTGGAAGAAAATCACCGACGCGGTACATGCCCAGGGCGGCAGGATTTTCCTGCAGTTGTGGCATTGCGGACGCATTTCACACCCATCGCTGCTGCCCGGCGGCATGCTGCCGGTAGCGCCTTCGGCGATCAAGCCGTCCGGCCAGGCGGTCACCCCTGAGGGGATGAAGCCCTTCGAAACGCCGCATACGCTGGCACTCTCGGGAATTCCGGGCATCATCGAGCAATTTCGCAGTGGCGCCAGGAACGCGCTTGATGCCGGTTTCGACGGCGTCGAAATCCACGGCGCCAACGGCTATTTGCCCGACCAGTTTTTGCGCGACGGCTCCAACCAGCGCAGCGACGCCTACGGCGGCTCGATTGCCAACCGCGCGCGCTTGATGCTGGAAGTGGTCGATGCGGTATGCGGCGTGTGGAGCGCGAATCGTGTCGGCATCCGCTTGTCGCCGTTGCAGCCGTTCAACGACATGCGCGATTCCAATCCCGAAGCGACGTTCGCCTACATTGTCGAACAGCTCAACCGCTTTGGGCTGGCTTATCTGCACGTCACCGAAATGGGCAAGGAGTCGCCCGGTGCCGCCGGCCCCGCGTTTGATTTGCAGAAGCTGCGCACAATCTGGCAAGGCGTGTACATGACCAACGGCGGCTATGACCTGGCGCGCGGCAATGCTGCGCTGGCTTTAGGTTTCGCCGACATGATCGCATTCGGCGTGCCGTTTCTGGCCAATCCGGATTTGCCAGCGCGCTACGCCAAATCGGCGCCGCTCAACGAACCCGACCCGGCGACGTTCTACGGCGGCGCCGAGCAGGGCTACACCGACTATCCGTTTCTCTTAGCTTAAGGAGGCAATACCATGAAACTCTATTACAGCCCGGGAGCCTGCTCCCTTTCCCCCCACATCGTGGCGATCGAGACTGGCGCACCCGTGGAACTGGTGCGCGTCGACCTCGGGACCGGCCAAACGGAAAGCGGCCAAGACTACCGCAAGATCAATCCGGACGGCTATGTGCCCGCCCTGGTTCTGGCGGACGGCGATGTGCTCACGGAAGGTCCGGCCATCGTGCAGTATCTGGCGGATCAGGCTGCGGAAAAGGGGCTCGCGCCGCCGCCCGGCAGCCGGGAGCGTTACCACCTCATGCAATGGCTGAACTTCATCTCTACCGAGTTGCATAAAACCTACGCAGCCCTGTTCGATCCGCGCGTCCAACCTGACTGCAAAGCCCTGTTCACGGAACGACTCACTCAGCGTTTCGCCCACGTCGCGGCGGTGCTGGAGACGCAGCCCTACCTCATGGGCGAGCGCTTCACCGTGGCGGACGCCTACCTCTTCACGGTGAGTTCCTGGGCCCCTTATGTCGGCTTCGATCTCTCGCCCTGGCCCGCGCTGACCGCCTATCAGGGCCGCGTGGCAGCGCGACCGGCGGTGCAGCAGGCGCTGGCCGAGGAAGGGCTGCTCAAGTAAACCGGATGGCCGCATGAATTCGGAGATGATCGCGGCTGCGCGCCAGCCCGTGCTGTTCATTCCGCACGGCGGCGGGCCCTGTTTTTTCATGGAATGGACCCTGGGGCCGCCGGATACCTGGGATCGCATGGCGGCCTGGCTGCGCGGCCTCGCCGCCACCCTGCCGAGCCGGCCCACCGCCGTGGTGGTGGTCTCCGCCCATTGGGAAGAAGACGCCTTCGCCGTGACGCGCGCCGCCCATCCGCCGCTGATCTACGACTATTCCGGATTTCCCCAACACACCTATCGCCTCGCCTATCCGGCGCCCGGCGATCCAGCCTTGGCTGACCGGATCATCGCGCTGTTGACCGAGGCCGGTTTGCCTGCCCGCGCCGACGATCGTCGCGGCTTCGATCACGGTGTGTTCGTTCCCTTCAAGCTCATCTTTCCCGATGCCGATGTGCCGATCGTGCAGGTGTCCTTGCATCGAAGCCTGGATCCGGCCCTGCATATCGAGGCGGGTCGCGCACTGGCCCGGTTGCGGCAGGAGGGCGTATTGGTGGTGGGCAGCGGCATGAGCTTTCACAACATGCGCGGCTTCGGCGACCCGCGCTTCGCACCCGTCGCCGACGCGTTCGATGCCTGGCTCGTGGAAGCGCTTGGTCAGGCCGATGCCGACCGCCGACACGAGGCGCTCAAGGCTTGGGGGCAAGCGCCTGCTGCGCGTCTGGCTCATCCGCGCGAGGAGCACCTCCTGCCGCTGATGGTGGCGGCCGGGGTGGGCGAAGCAAGTGCCGGTGTACAGGTTCTAGTGGATCGCCCGATGGGGAATCGTGTCTCGGCCTTCCGCTTTGCCTAGACGGCGATAGCCTGGCCGGAGATGCGTCCGGCTTGCCGCGCGTCAGGACGCGCCCGATAAAAACAAGAGCAGGTCAACGCGAACGTGGTTTACTTCAGACCCAGCCCATCCAGAAAGTCCGTCACCGCCTTCACCATCGCGTCCTCCTTGCCGGCGAAGAAGTGATCCGTGTCCGGCACCACCACCTGCTTTCCGCTCACATTACCCTTGAGCGAGGCGCTCCGCTGCTTCGCGGTGGATAGCACCACCGGCAGGTCATGTGCGCCGTACAGGTCGAGCACCGGCGCCTTGATCCCGGCGTAGGTTTCCGTCCCACCCAAACCCAGAGCGGCCCACGCCTTGATATCGCCGGGGTTCTGCGCCATGAACGCATGGCTCATGCGCGAACCCATGCTGTGCGAGACGATGGCGATATTGCGGTAGCCCTTGCCCTTCAGATGGTTTGTCGCGATTCGCAGGCGTTCGACCGCCTCCGGATAAGTCGGCGGATAGGCTTCGGGCTGGGCATCCACCGCGAGGATGGGCATCTGGATCGAGAGCGTCGTGTAGCCGTGATCGGCCAATTGCTGGCGCAGGGTGCTGATCATCCCCCATTCCGGATGGACGCCGATGCCATGCACCACGATCAAGCCGGTCTTGGCGCCTGCTATTTTAGTATAGATACCCAGAAATTTATGCCCGTTCGCCTGTTCCAGATAGACCGGGTCGCCGACCACGATGCCCGGGGTGATTTCATCCGCCCATTTCTTTTCTCGCGCGTAATCCGAAACCGCAAATGCAGGAATCGATACGACCAGCAAGAGGGACATCAACCATGCACGCATTTCTGCTCCATTCATAATCAGAATAACCGCCCAACACCTGGTCTGCGAGGGATTTGCGCAATACAACGTTCCGGTTACAATGTTCCGGTTTGCGCCAGCCTACCCTACCAAGAATCGATCGCTGGCGCAAGACAGCTGAGTAGCCTGACAACCTAGCTCCTGTCATTTGAGGCGGGCCAGAATATTGTCGATCGCCTTGCGCATTTCGTCCCAGGTCTTTTCCGCGCCCTCCTTCATATCTTCCCAGGCGCTATCGCCGCGCTGGCGTAACTCATGCAGCTTGTCCTGGGCCGCTGCACGCTTCGCCCGAAGGGCTTCCACCTGCGCCTCGATGTCATGGCGTAGATCGGCCTTTGCCTCCTTCGCCACCTTCATCAGGCTGTCGAGCTTTTTATCCCACTCGTCGAGCTGCATTTCGAGCTTTTCCTCGAACGCTTCCTTCACAGTCTTTTTTTCATCAGGCTCGCCAGAGCTTCGCAACAGAGCTTCGGTTTCAGCTTCAGCGTCCAGCCAGTCTGCCACCGGATCGCCGCCGTCGAATCCTCTTCGCTCGGCACGGTAATAGGCGGCTTCTGCAATCATGCAATGGCGTTGTTCTGGGGCATGTGCATGGTTGCCCTCCACGCGCGTCTCGTCAACAGAAACCGACTTATTGTCTTGCTCGTTCATGGTGCATCTCCTATCTAGTGATTCGTAAAATGCGGCGCAGTAAACCGCTCTTTGGTTGGCGATTCGAGTTGCAGGATCAAGAGAATTTGTATTAAATGAACGTTCATTAATCAACGTTTAGAATATAGGCAATATTCAATGGCGAAGCAAACTTTCAAGAATACGCGTGAAGAGATACTCGGGCTGTCGGTTCCGCTCTTCGCAACGACCGGATTTGACGGGGTTTCGATGCGTGATATTGCGGCTGCCGTGGGCGTGACGCCTGCCGCGCTCTACCATCACTTTTCAGACAAGGAGCAGCTCTATCTGGATGCGGTTGGACATGCATTCGAAGAAAAAGTGGGACCTTTGAAGTCCCTTCTCGACGGCGGAGGAAAACCCTGGGATCGGCTCGAAACATTCGTCGTCATGTTCACGCGCACGCTCTCCAAGGAGAAAGACTTTAGACGCCTGATGCAGTGGGTGCTGCTGGACAGCGATGAGCGGCGGCTACAAAGCCTGGTGGACTGTGTCTTTCGAGACCTGTTCACCGCACTGCGCAATCTTGCCGGTGAACTCGCCCCGAGCCATGACGCCCACCTGCTTGCCGTTTCGATAATTGGTCTGGTGATCTATCCCTTTGAAACCCAGTCGGTGCGACGTTTCCTGCCGGGCTACCAGCGCCAGCACGAAGACCCCGAGGTCATTGCGCGGCATGTCATTGACTTGCTACGCAACGGCCTTGGCGGAAGCAACGAGGAAAAATCTCAATAACACCCTGTCCAGGGCAAACGTGCGGCGCAGACGTAGCCACCAGGGAAGCCGCACAGAAAGCCGGGGAAGCCGCCAAAAAGACGGCCAAATCTGGCAAGGAGGCTGCGCAGAAAGCGGCCGAAGCCACGCGGGACGCCGCACAGAAAGCCATGGAAGCCACCCGGGAGGCTGCCGACAAGGCGCTTGAGGCAACCAAGGAAACGGCTCGGAACGTCAAAGATGCCGTGACGAAGTAATCCTTGGTGGGCAGGCTGCCTGCTTCAACGCGGTGTCGGAAAGAGGGGATCGATAGGCCGGCTCCGTGGCTGCATGTCTTTGCCAGTCCGATAAATTTTCACAGCATTGCGCTTTCATTTTTTATTTTTATCACTGATCGAGAGGTATGCCATGTCTGAATCCAACACACCCAGTTCCACGACCAAAGACAAACTGATCGCCGACATAAAGCAGATTGTCGCCGATGCCGATGCGCTCTTGCAGGCTACTACCGATCAAGCCAGCGAGAAGGTCGCGGGCTTGCGCATCGGCCTTCGGAAAAACCTGAAGACGGCCCAAGGCCGACTTGCCGAGTTCGAGGCCACCGCCGTCGACAAAACCACGGAAGCCATCCGGGAGGCACTGCAAAAAATCTCGGAAGCGGCCAATCAAGCGACTGTAGCCACCATGGAAGCGGCGCAGAAGGCCGAGGAAGCGGCCAAAAAAGCGGCGGGGTCCGGTAAAGATGCGGCACAGCACGCCGCAGAAGCCGCCAGGGATGCAGCCCAGAAAGCAGTTGCCGCCACCAGGGAGGCCGCCAGCAAGGCACTGGATGCGATGCAGGATTGGATGCGGTGACGGAAATGGCCCGGAAGACCAAAGACACCATCAACAAGTAGTTCTTGGCACGCACGACCTGGTCGCATCGGCGGACGGGTCGTGGAAGGCCCGCGCTAGGCGACGATGAGGTAACAACTATCGCAGCCATCAGGGCTGCCGATATTTTTTATGCGCGGCACCGCCATGACACCCGGTTGTTCAGGTCATCACTTCAGGAGGATCACCATCATGCAAAACGAAACAGGCAACAATATTGGCGGCAGTGACGATACCGGCACGCTCGAAGCTGAAGTGCGTAGCGCCGTCGAGCAGGGTCACGATGTGCAGGAAATGGTGCGGCAGCTCACCTTGCGCAGGATCAGCGCGCGCTCGCTCGATATCGAATCCCTGCGGCAGATCACGCGTGCCGTGCTGAGCGGCGCGCGGGCAGGCGCGCAAAAGGAATTGCAGCAGTCAGCGGCACAAACCGACATCACGCGGAAACGTCTCAAACAGGCCGTCGCGGGGCTGGACACGGCGCTGGCGCAGTTTTCCGAAGCTTCTAAACTGGCGCTGGAGGAAGCGGCGGGCCGGGCGCAGACATTTTCCAGCGATGACCTCGCCCGCGCGCGCAGCGACCTGGAAAGCCTGGAGGCGATGTTCCTGGAAACCCTGCAAAGCGCGGCTTCTGCCACCCAGGACGTAGCGGGAGAAATTCTCCACGACCTGGCTGCGCACGCTCGCGTCCATGGTTCCGCCGTCGGCGCGCAGTTGAAGGAAACCCTGGTCGTCATGACGCACCAGCTCGGCGCGACGGGACGCACTCAGATTGGGGCCGGCCTGCATCTGGCACAAGCCACTTCTGTCCTGTTGCGTCAAATTGCTGCCGGCATGCTCACCGGCCTGGCCGATCACGTCAAACCCGGCCATCCTCAAGGCAAGGAAGACTGATGCTGTGGCAGGCACTAACGGCGGTGCGCGACATCGGCCGCCTGCACGACATCGCCTCGATCCTGATCCGCTACGGCTTTGGCGACATGGTGCGCCGGATGGGGCTGGCGAATGCCCTGGAACGGGCCGGACGGGCATTGCACTGGAACGAAGCGGAGGAACTGGCTCACCTCGAACCTCCCGCCCGGGTGCGGCGGGCGCTGGAGGAGATGGGACCGACCTTCGTCAAGCTCGGTCAGGTGCTCGCCACCCGCGTCGACCTGTTCGACCCGGAATGGATCGCCGAATTCGGCAAGCTGCAGGACAGCGCCCCCGCCGCGCCCTGGGCCGATATCCGTCAGCAGCTCACCGAAGACCTGGGCGCGCCGCCCGAGGAGGTATTCGCTACCTTCGACCCCGAGCCGCTGGCGGCTGCCTCCATCGCGCAGGTGTACCGCGCCCGCCTCGAAGATGGCAGCGAGGTGGTGGTCAAGGTGCGCCGTCCCGGCATCCGCCCGATCATCGAAGCCGACCTGCGCTGGCTCTCGAGGCTGGCAGCGATTACCGAGACGGAAAGCCCGGAACTGCGCAGTTTCCACCCGCAGGAAGTGGTGCGCCAGTTTACCCAGTCGCTGCGGCGCGAACTCGATTTTGCCGGCGAATGTCGCAATGCCGAGCGCATCGCGGAAAATTTCGCCGGCTATTCCGACATGGATGTACCTTCCGCCGAAGCCTCGGCCGCAATGGCAGAAACGGCGCCTGAACCGCAACCTGCGCTTCCGGTCATCCTTATCCCCCGCGTCCACTGGCATTGGACCGGCGAGCGGGTGTGCGTGCAGGAATTCATCGACGGCATTTCCGGACGCAAGCTTAAGGCCGTCGATCAGGCTGGCCTCGACCGCAAGATCCTCGCCCGGCGCGGGGCTCACGCGGTGTTGAAGATGATCGTGGAGGACGGCTTCTTCCACGCCGACCCGCACCCCGGCAACGTGTTCTATCTGCCTGGCAACCGCATCGCCTTCATCGATTTCGGCATGATTGGGCGACTCACCGAAGAGCGCCGCGACCAGTTGATCCGTCTGCTGTTGGGGCTGGTGCAGCACGAGCCACAGCGTGTCGCCGACGTGATGCTCGATTGGACGGGCGACGGCGCGGTGGACGAGGCGGGCTTGATGCTGGAAATCCAGACCTTCGTCGATCAATACCACGGGGTGGCGCTCAAGCAGCTGCGCCTCGGCGCAATGCTGTCCGACCTGATGGCGATCGTGCGCCAACACCAGTTGGCACTTCCGGCCGACCTGTCGCTGCTGATCAAGGCTTTCATCTCGCTCGAAGGTATGGGCCGCGAACTCGACCCCGACTTCGACATGGCCGGCGATGCAATGCCTTTGCTGGAGCAGGCGCTGCGCGCACGGTATACGCCAGCCGCACTCATCAAACGCGGCTGGCAGGCGGCCGGTGAGGCGCTGGCGCTTATCGCCGACTTGCCCCACGACCTCTCCCAGCTACTGCGTGCCGCCCGGCGCGGCCGGCTGGAAATCCGCATCGATGTCACGCACTTGAAGCGCGTCGGCAATCAGCTCGACAGCGCCGCCAACCGGCTAGTGGTCGGCATCGTCGTCGCCGCCCTCATCATCGGATCCTCCATCGTCATGACCGTCCCCGGCGGCCCCAGCCTGCTGGGGCTGCCCTTCTTCGGCCTGCTCGGTTTCCTCAGCGCGGCGGCCGGCGGCATGTGGCTGCTGTTGTCGATCTGGAAGAGCAGCAGAGCGGACCGGGAGTGACCGCGATGACGAGAAAGCACATCGACAGCAACCCCGATCGCCGTCCCAGAGTCGGCCTGGTGCTGGGCAGCGGCTCGGCGCGCGGCTTGGCGCACCTGGGCGTGATCCGGGCGATCGAGGACGCCGGCATCGAGGTGGACTTCATCGCCGGCACCAGCATGGGGGCGCTGATCGGGGCGATCCATGCCGCCGGCAAGCTGAATGAACTGGAAGCCACGTTTCAGGCGTTCGATTGGAAAAAGACGCTTTCTTTCTTCGACGTCGTACTGCCCAAGTCCGGCTTGCTCGACGGCGCCAGGGTCAGCGAACTGGTGCGTGCGCATGTTCATGCCGACGCTATCGAATCGCTACCGAAGCCCTTTGCAACCGTGGCAACCGACATCGTCAGCGGCGAGGAGGTCGTCATCCGGTCAGGCGACGTGATCGAAGCAGTGCGCGCCAGCATCTCGGTGCCCGGCATCTTTACGCCGGTGCGCAGCAACGGACGGATTCTGGTGGACGGCGGACTCACCAACCCGGTACCGGTGAGCGCCGTACGCGCCATGGGCGCCGAGTTCGTGATCGCGGTCGATCTCAACCACCAGATCGTCGCCGGGAAGAACCTGAAGCCGCTGCTGAACACAGGCAAAGCGAACAGCGAAGGCGACAATCCAGCGGGTGTGTTCTCGCGCTGGGTCGACGACTATCGCCTGTCGATGAAAGACATCAAGCAGAAGCTGCTCGCCGGAAATAATCCGGTCTCGGCGCAGTTTTCGCGCTGGGCCTCGACCGAAGAGCCGCTGCCCAGCATTTTCGAAGTGCTGCTCGCCTCGATCAACATCATGGAAACCCGCATTACCCAATCCCGTCTGGGTCTCGATCAGCCGGATGTGATCATCCAGCCGCCGCTGGGGCACATCCGTTTCCTGGAATTCGACCGCGCCGAAGAAATCATCGAAATCGGCTACTGCAGCGCAGCCGAACAACTGGCCCATTGGCCAATAACGAAAAGCCCATGAATGATGACCATCCCATGAACTTCCCCGAGACCGTGATCGCCGGCGTCCACACCGCCGTAGCGAGTGCCTTGCCCTGTGAGGCGTTACCGGTTCGCAATGCCTTGTTCCTGTTGCTATCTGGCCAAAATATTCCGATCAGGGCGCTGGTGACCTGCAGCCTCTATCCAGAGCAGTCGGGCATCGACGCCGGTACGGCTTTGGACCTCATCCACATCGGCCTGCAGCAATTGCATTCACGCGTTGACGCGACAACCGGCGCGTCCGCGCTACTCGGTACCGGCGCGACCGTTTTGGCGGGTGACTACTTGACCACCGGGGCCTTTCGCTTGCTGGTCCGCTGCACTGACAGGCAAGTTCTGGCCCTGGTTTCCGATGCGGTCAACCGGGCTTCGGAGCTGGAGGCAGCCAGTCTGGGACTGGATCAACGTTCGCCATACGACCCGTCGCGGTTGAGGCTACTGGCTGCGCCGCTAGGTGAGGCGGCCGGCACCACGGGCGCCACCCTCGCGGGCTATCCAGAGCTTCTTGTCGGCACGGCCCGGCGTTACGCCGAATATCTCGTTTCAAGCTACGTTTTGCGTCAAGAAGCCGATGACATGGCACCCTCCCAGGCGCGCACGGCCCTCCATGGCGCCGCGCTCGATCTGTGCCTCCTGGCGACGGAGGAAGCGTGGGCCATCATGACGGCCACGGGGAACGGGCGTCCGCTCGAACTGGCTGAACTGATCGCGGCAAGAATCGGCGCGAAGGCATCTAAATGCAATCCAAAAATCTGTACATCGACATCATCATGAAAGTCCCTCTCGTGGAAAAAAATAGAAAACTTCTACTTACCTTCCTAGCGCCACTTGCATTGTCCGCGCTCCTGAGCGCCTGCGGCAAAGCGCCGGAGGCACAGCCCCAGCCCGCCCCAAAAAGTTGGGACCTCGCCGTAGTCAAAGTGGCTACGGCCGGACTCCCGATCGACTATACGACCGTCGGTTCCGTAGTGTCCGACCAGCGCATCGAGGTGACTTCCAGGATGAGTGGCTACATCCACGAGTTGCTGGTGCGCGAGGGCGACCGGGTGCGGCGCGGACAGATTATCGCCAGGCTTGACGGCGCCGACGTCGAAGGCTCGATCCGCCAGAGCCGGGCGGGCGTCGGTGCGGCAAGTTCGGCGCTAGCCGATGCCCAGATCGATTTCGAGCGCTTCCAGCGCCTGTATGAGCGTGCCAGCGTTTCCGAGAATGAGTGGCGCAAAGTCCGCCTCAAGCGTGACGCTGCCAGGGAGTCGCTGAATCAGGCGCAAGCCGCGCAGGACACGGCGAATGCGCAGCGCGCCTACGTCGACATCAGGAGCCCCGACGATGGTGTCGTGGTGGCACGCCTGAAGCAGGCCGGGGATCTCGCTGCACCGGGCGCACCGATGCTCACGCTGGAGGTCGGGCGCGCGTTGCTGTTCGAAACTTCCGTCAGCGAAGCCCATGTGGCCGCCATTGCCGTGGGGAGTCGGGCGCGCGTCAAGATCGATGCCCTGACCCAGGTTTTCGAAGGCACCGTCAGCCGTGTCGTGCCGTCGGGCGATCCGGTCACCCGCAGCTATCTGGTCAAGGTCGCGCTGCCCGAAACGGCGGGCCTGATGCCGGGCATGTTCGGGCGCGCCAGCTTTGCCGTCGGAGATAGCCCATCGCTGCTGGTTCCGGCGCAGGCGCTGGTGGAACGGGGCGGGCTGCGCGGCGTGTTCCTGGTGGACGAAGCAGGCCTGGCGCGCTTCCGCTGGTTGCGCACGGGGCGCGAGTGGCCTGACCGCATCGAGGTCACGGCTGGCCTTGCGGCTGGCGAGCGCATCGTGGCGGCAGTCGATCCCGGCTTGCGCGAGGGCGACCGCATCGCCGGAGAGGTTCGTCCATGAGCAAACTCAAACTCAACAGTGCCGGGCGCTTGGCTGAAGCCTTCGTCACCTCCAGGCTGACGGTGCTGTTCATGCTGGCCTGCACCTTGCTGGGCGCGCTCGCCATCACCCTCACCCCGCGCGAGGAAAACCCGCAAATCATCGTCCCCGGCGCGCAGGTGCGGGTGTTCCTTCCCGGTGCTTCCGCCGCAGAGGTGGAGCAGTTGGTGATCAGGCCTTTGGAGGGCATCGTCAAGCAGATTCCCGGTGTCGACCATACCTTCGCCACAGCGATGAACTCTGTCGGCATCCTCGCCGTGCAGTTCAAGGTGGGGCAGGACAAGGAAAAATCCCTGGTCAAGCTCTACGACCGGATCCTCGGTCAGCGCGACCGCCTGCCCGCCGATGCCGGTGCCCCGCTCATCGTCAGCGTGGACGTGGACGACGTGCCAATCGTGACCGTTACCCTGGCCTCGCAGACGTATGACGATTACGCCTTGAAGCGGCTGGCCGATCGCTTGCTTGACGGCTTGCGCAGCCTGGAATCCGTTTCTGCCTCCTACGTAAAAGGCGGGCGCGACCGGGAAGTGCGCGTGGAACTGGAGCCGGATAGTTTGCAGGCGTTCGCCGTGACGGTCGATCAGATTCGCGGCGTCCTCGCCGCCGCCAATGTCTCGGCACCTTTGGGCAGCGTGGTGCAACAGGGGCAAAACCGGAGTGTGTTCCTGGACGGGTTTCTCACCTCGGCGGACGACCTGAAACGGGTGATTGTCGGCAGCCACGCCGGTCGCCCGATTTATCTCGGTGACGTGGCGACGATCATCGATGGCCCGCCCGAGGAGCGAACCAGGCTGTCGCGCTTTGCCTTCGGCCCCGCAGATCCGCGTTTCGGCAAGGGCCTGGATCCGGAAATTCCGGCGGTCGCCCTAGCGGTCGCCAAAAAACCCGGCACCAATGCGGTTGTTGTCGCCGACGAGGTGCTCGCTCGCATTGAGCGGATGAAACAGCAGTTCATCCCCGCCGGGGTGGAACTCGTCGTCACCCGCAACGACGGCCAAAAGGCCGACGCCGCCGTGAATGTGCTGATCGAGCATCTGGGCATCGCGGTGTTCTCGGTGTTCCTGGTGATGGTCTTCTTTCTCGGCCTGAAAGAGGCGTTGATCGTGGGCCTGAGCGTGCCCCTGATCCTGGGGCTGACCCTGGGTGCGAACTACCTGTTCGGCCCCACCATCAACCGCGTGACCCTGTTCGCCCTGATCCTGTCTCTCGGCCTGCTGGTGGATGCGGCCATCGTGGTCATCGAAAACATCCACCGCCATTACGCCCGCCTGGGCCGGCGCGACAAGCGCGCGGTCACGGTGCAGGCCACCAATGAAATCGGCAGCCCCACCAATCTGGCAACCATCGCCGTGATGCTGGTGTTCGTTTCGCTCCTGATGGTGACCGGCATGGCGGGGCAATATTTTTACCCGGTCGCCTTCACCGTGCCGATTGCCATGCTCGCCTCGCTGCTGGTGGCCTACACCGTCACCCCCTGGGCGGCCAACCGCTGGCTCAAACCCGGCGAGGGGCATGACCTTGAAGACCACAATCCCAAGGATCGGCTGCACCGTTTCTACCATGCCTTGATGGCGCCCATGATCGATCGCCCCCGGTTGCGCCGGGGCGTCCTGCTGGGCGTGGTCGCCGTTATTCTTCTTTCCCTGCTGCAACCCGCGTGGCAGTTCGTGCGGCCCGGTGGAATAAGCGGGGCGCAATCCTGGCTTGGCGTCGAGATGGCCATGCTGCCAAAGGACAACAAGAATACCTTCAATATCACTCTCGACATGCCCGAGTCCACCCCGTTGGAAACCACCGACAGGGCGCTGCGCGAGATCGGCGCCGTGTTGCGGGAGAACGCGCTGATCCTCAATTACCAGAGCTGGATCGGCGAGGCCGGGGTGATCGATTTCAACGGGCTGTTGCGCGGCGCCGGCAACAAGGCGGGGCCAAACGTAGCGGAGATCCGGGTCAACCTGATCGACAAGGCGCAGCGCAGCAAGACTTCGATCGAGATGGTGCGCGAACTGCGCCAGCGCCTGATGGCGATCCAGTCGCGTTATCCCGGCAGCGTCATCCAGCTGCTCGAGGATTCCCCTGGACCACCGGTACGCGCCACAGTCATGGCCGAAATCTACGGGCCGGAGCTGGGGCAACTCAGGGCAATCGGCAAGCAGGTCAAGGATGCTTTCAAGCACACCTACGACATGGTCGAAGTGAACGATTCCGAACCGGATGACGTGCAGGAGTACCGGCTGGTGGTGGATCGGGAAAAGGCGGCCCTGTCCGGCGTGACCACGGGCGAGGTGGCCATCGCCTTGCGCCGCCTGCTGGACGGCGAGGAACTCGGGCGCGTACATATTGCAGGGGAAAAGAACGCTGTCCCCATCCGCCTGCAAATCCCGCGCCGCCACCAGATCGACCCGGCGCTGCTGTCGCGGGTCTACCTGACCAGCCGGGAGGGAAAAAGCGTGCCGTTATCCGGGCTGGTCCGCATCGAATCGGCCTGGGCCGACCGACCCATCCAGCACAAGGACGGCGAGCGGGTCGTGTTCATCGGCGGCGAGCTTGGCCACACCGCCCCGGTATACGCCGTGCTCGACCTGGACCAGCGGCTGGACGGGATGCCCCTGGCGAACGGCGAGCGCCTCGGCACCGCCAATCTGCGCCTCAATCCCGCGATACCGGACACCATCGACGGCTACCGTCTGCTGTGGGATGGCGAGATACGGATGACGCTGGACACCTACCGCGACATGCTCGGTGCGCTGGGGATCGCCCTTACCTTCATTTATCTGGTGCTGGTGGCCTACTACCAGTCCTTCGCCATTCCGCTGGTCGCCATGGCCGCGATTCCCCTGGGGCTGGCGGGTGTTTTTCCGGGGCACTGGCTGATGGGGCAACCCTTCACCGCCACCTCCATGATCGGAGTCATCGCGCTGGCCGGTGTGGTGGTGCGCAATTCCCTGCTCATTATCGATTTTGTGCTGGATTATCGGCGCCAGGGCATGGACTTGCGGGAAGCCATTCTGGAGGCAGGGGCGGTGCGTCTGCGGCCGATCCTCCTGACCGCATTGGCCATCATCCTCGGCAGCATGGTCATGCTCAGCGACGCCGTGTTCGGCGGGCTGGCGATCTCGCTGATTTTCGGCACCCTGGCCGCCACGGTGTTGACGCTGATCGTGGTACCAATTCTGTTCTATTTACTGCTCGAACGCCGCTCGCCCGGAGGCCATGCGGCAGAAACACTCAAAGAGGAAAATTCATGATGTCAACGACAACCGCAGCCATTCGCCTAGGGCAATTACGGCATGCGCTTCTAGTCGGCTGCCTGCTTTCCGGCAGTGCCGGCGCCGAGACGCTGCAACAGGCCTGGGAGGCCGCTCTGACGGCTGATCGCGGCCTGCGGGCGGCGCAGCAAAACACCGCCGCCGCTGCCAGCCTGGTACAGGCCGCCGAGGCCGCCCGTCTTCCCGGCGTGTCGCTGGAGGCGGGATATACCGCACTCGACAATGCGCCGACCTCACGCGTCGAGCTGGGCGGCGCCTCCCAGCAGTTTGCCGTGGCGCAGCGGGAAAGTTACGCCTACCGGGCCATGGCGACGCTGCCTTTGTACACCGGCGGCCGTATTACAAGCGGTATCGAGGCGTCGAAGGCGAGTCTGAATGCGGCCCGCTACGGCGAGGCGGGCGAGATGCAGGAACTCAAGCTGCGCGTCGCCGAGGCCTTTACCACCGTGCTGCGCACCACGCAGGGGCTGGCGGTGGCCAACAGCCATGTCGCCAGCCTGCAGGCCCACGCCACCGATGTGCAGAACCTGTTCGAGCAGGGTGTGGTGGCCCGCAACGACCTGCTGGCCGCACAGGTCGCCCTGGCTGACGCTCGACAGCAGGCGATCCGGGCGGCGAACGCCGTGGATATTACCCGCGCCGCTTACAACCGCCTGCTCGGGCGGCCGCTGGATCAAGGGGTTACGCTGGACGAGATCGCCCCTCAAACGGCGAATGATCCTCTGCCCGCCGTGACGGAACGGGCGCTCAGGCAACGGCCGGAACTCGGTGCATTGGCTGATCAAATCCGCGCCTTGCGCCACCAGGCAACCGCCGTGCGCGCTGAAACCGCGCCGCAGGTCGCGCTGAGCGGCGGTTATGGTTATCAGGAGAACCGTTATCAGGTTTATCCGGGGCAGTGGTCAGCCACCCTGGGGGCGCGCTGGAACCTGTTCGACGGCGGCATGGCGAATCACCGCGCGGATGCCGTCAATCGCCAGGAGGCGGCGCTGCAGGAGCGGCGCGACGATTTTGCTACCGTCATCGAGCTGCAGGTGCGCCAGGCCTGGCTGGATATCCAGGAAACCCGCAAGCGTGTCGAAGTCACCCAAAGCGCGATTGCGCAGGCGGAGGAAAACCTCAGGGTCAATCGGGATCGTTATGCCAACGGACTCGCCACCAACACCGAGGTGCTCACGGCGGAGACGCTACGCCTGGTCAGCCAGAACAACCACGTCAATGCACTCTACGACGCCGTACTGGCCGGACTGCGGCTGAAACGCGCGGCGGGCGAAATATGAGAATGTGAAAAGGAAACCGACCATGAAACTATCGCCCAAACTGCCGATGGCAGCCCTGGCAGCCCTGGCAGTGATCGCTGTCGTCGCCCTCGCCGCCGGGTGGCTGTGGCTGCGCCAGCCGCCCCTGCCGGAGGGCCTGATCCAGGCCAACGGCCGCATCGAGGGTGACCACTATGCGGTGGCCGGCAAAATCCCGGGCAAAGTCGCCGAACTGCTGGCTCGCGAGGGCGACAATGTGACCCAGGGGCAGGTGCTGCTCAGGCTCGACGATGCGCAGACCCGCGCCCGGGTCGATCAGGCTCGGCAGGCGGCCGCCGCCATGGAGGCGCAATTGAAGGCGGCCCAGACCGCGCTGGCGGTATCGAGAAAGGAAGTGCCGCTGGTCGTACAGACTGCCGAAGCCACTGTGGTTCTGGCCCGATCCCAACTGGCCACGGCGCGCGCCAGCGAGGAGCAGGCCGGGCGCGATGCCAGCCGTTTCAGCAGGCTGGTGGAGACCGGCACGGTGGATAGGCGGCGTTACGAGCAGATGGAGCTGGCCTGGCAGGTGGCGCGAAACCAGATGATTTCCGCGCAAAAAGAGGTCGAGCGCGGCGAGAAGCAACTGGCTCAGGCTCGCCTGGGTTGGGAGCGGATTCAAGCCAAAGTGGATGAGGTGGCGGCAGTGGCGGCGCAGTTGAAGCAGGGGCAAGCCGCATTGGCCGAGGCGCAAAGCGTGCAGGACGATCTCACCCTTCGCGCCCCGGCAGCGGGCGTCATCACCCAGCGCCTGGTGGACGTGGGCGAGGTGGCGGCGGCGGGCGCGCCGCTGTTCGACATCGTCAATCTCGACCGGCTCTATCTCAAGGTGTATGTCCCGGAAAACGAGATCGGCAAGGTGCGTCTGGGCTTGCCGGCGCGAATCTACACCGATGCCTTTCCGAACGAGCCCCTGTCCGCCACGGTGCGCTACATCGCCGCCCGGGCCGAGTTCACCCCCAAGGAGGTGCAAACCCCGGATGAGCGCGTCAAGCTGGTGTACGCGGTCAAGCTCTATCTGGACGCCAACACGCAACATCGCGCCACGCCCGGCTTGCCGGCCGATGCCGTGATCCGCTGGAAAGAGGACGCGCCATGGGCCAGGCCGCGATGGTAGGTAAGGACGCGCCCGTCGTGCGGGTGCAGGATTTCGTCAAACGCTATCGCAAACAGATGGCGGTCGACGGCGCCAGCCTCAGCATTGACCGCGGCGAAATCTATGGTCTGATCGGCCCCGACGGCGCAGGAAAAAGCAGTCTGATGAAAGCGATCGCCGGTGTGCTCTCCTTCGATGGCGGCACGCTTCACATCTTCGGCGAAAAGATCGACTCCGAAGCTGCTGCCGAAAGGGTCAAGGGCCGGCTCGGTTTCATGCCGCAGGGCCTGGGCCTCAATCTCTACCCCGAACTTTCGGTGGAGGAGAACATCGATTTCTTCGCCGAACTGCGCGATGTGCCGCCCGCGGAACTTGCCCAGCGCAAGCACAAGCTGCTGGCCATGACGCGCCTGGACAATTTCCGCGACCGGCCGATGAAGCAGCTCTCCGGCGGCATGAAGCAAAAGCTCGGCCTCGTCTGCACGCTGATCCACGAGCCCGAGCTGATCATCCTGGACGAGCCGACCACCGGCGTGGATCCGGTGTCGCGGCGGGATTTCTGGATGATCCTCACGCAATTGCTGCGCGAGCGCGGCGTCACGGCGCTGGTCTCCACCGCCTATATGGACGAAGCGGCGCGTTTTCACCGCCTGTCCCTGATGTTCGACGGGCGGGTGCTGATCGAGGGTGAGCCGGACACGATCCTGCGCGAGGTGCCGGGCGCGCTGGTCGAACTGGTGGCCGAGCCGCAGGTCGAGGCTTTGTTGCGGTTAAAAACGCGCTTCCCGCAGGCGGAAGCGGTGGGACCAAAGTTACGCGTGTTTGTGCCGGGGGCGACGCCGCAGCTTGCCCGTGCGCAGGTCGAAGCGCAGCTTGAGGGGCTGATGGTGAGCGAGATGCAGGCCGTGGCGCCCGAGCTGGAAGACGCCTTCATCGCCCTGTTGCAGCAGCGGCAACCGGCCGGGCAGGACGATGCCCGGCAGACACAGGTCTGGCTGGATGGCGATCCGCCCAAGGGCGACGGCATCGCCATCGCAGCGCGGGAACTGAGCCGCGATTTCGACCACTTTCGCGCCGTCGACCGGGTCAGTTTCGAGGTACGCCAAGGGGAGATTTTCGGCCTGTTGGGCGCCAACGGCGCCGGCAAGACCACGGCGATCAAGATGCTCACTGGCATCCTGCCCCCCACGGGCGGCGCGGGTACGGTGGCGGGCGCGGACATGCGCCGGGCCGGCCTGGCCATCAAAGGGCGTATCGGCTATGTGTCTCAAGCGTTTTCCCTGTATCAGGACATGACGGTGCAGGAGAATCTGCGTCTGTTTGCGCGCATTTACGGCGTGCCGGGCAGTCGTCTGGCTGAGCGCATTGGCCGCGTGGTGGCGCTGGCGGGACTCTCCGGGGTCACAGCCCAGCTTGTCAGCAAGTTGCCGATGGGCATCCGCCAGCGTCTGGCGCTGGCCTGCGCCCTGGTGCACGGGCCGCGCGTCTTGTTCCTCGATGAGCCAACCTCTGGCGTGGACCCCATCGGCCGGCGCCGTTTCTGGGAGATCCTGGTGCATCTGGCGCGCATCGAGCAGGTGGCCATTCTCATCACCACCCATTACATGAGCGAGGCCGAACATTGCGACCATCTCGCGCTGATGCACGCCGGCCGCATCATCGCCGACGACACCCCGGCCGCGCTCAAGGCCGCGCTGCAACAGGAGGCCGGGCAGGTGCTCGACATCGGCGCTGAGCCGGTGCTGCCGGCACTGGAAGCGTTGGAGCAGGCGGGATTTTCTGATGCGGCCCTGTTCGGCGAACGCATCCATCTGCTGGCACGGGATATCACAGCAGCCGAGGCGCGCATCCGCACGCTGTTTGCCGAACGGGGCATCCAGTTGCGTGACATCGCCCCGCGCACTCCGACCCTGGAAGATGTGTTCGTGCATCGCATCCTGCAACAGGAACAACAGGAGGCATCCGCATGAAGATCCGTCGCATCGTCGCGCTGGCCTACAAGGAATGGCGCGAGATTCTGCGTGACCGGCTGTTTTTTGCTCTGGCCTTCGTGGTGCCGGCGTCCCTGATGCTGATATTCGGCTACGGCCTCACCCTCGATGTGGAGCACATCCCGTTCGCGGTGGTCGATCACGACAAGAGCGCCATGAGCCGCGATTATCTGCATCGTTACATCGACTCGCGCTACTTTGACTACAAAGGGGACGTGGCAAGCGAGCGCGAGATCGAACCCTTGCTCGCCGACAGCCGCATCCGGCTCGCCATCGTTATCCCGCCGCGCTTCCAGGAAAACCTGATGTCCGGGCGGGCGGTGGAGGTACAGACCCTGATCGACGGCACCTTCCCGTTCCGCACGTCCAGCAGCAAGGGTTACGTGGTCGCCATCAACGCAGCTTTCAACGGCGAACTGCTGGGAAGTTACATTTCGCGCCGGCTCGGCGTGTCTGCGGAAACTGCGAAAGCCATGGCGCAGCCAGTCGGGGTGCAGCTTCGTTACCTCTATAACCAGGAGGTGAAGAGCGTCTGGTCCATCGCGGCCGTACTGATGATGTTCGTGCTGATGATTACCCCGCCTTTCCTGACCGCGCTGGGCGTGGTGCGCGAAAAGGAGAATGTCTCCATCTACAACATCTATGCCTCGACGGTGACGCGCGGCGAGTTTCTGATCGGCAAGCTCGCACCCTACGTGGCGATCTCGGTGATCAATTTTCTGATTCTCTGGCTCATGGCCACGCAACTCTTTGGCGCGCCCTTCAAAGGCGATCCGCTGTTCTTCTTGCTCGCCTCGGTGATCTATGTGACCTGCACCACCGGCATCGGCCTGCTGGTGTCGCTCTTCGTGCGCACCCAGGTGGCGGCGATGATGCTCACCGTCATCGTCACCATTGTCCCGTCGGTGCTGTACTCGGGGCTTTTGGTGCCGATTGCCTCGATGGATGCGGCCGGGCAGTTCGAAGCCCACCTGTTCCCCGCCATGTATTACACCGACATCGTGCTCGGCAGTTTTCTCAAGGGCGTCGGGCTGGAGCAGTTGTGGGGCAAGGTGCTGGCGCTGCTGATCTACGCCGTCGGGCTGTGGACGGCGAGCTTCCTCATGTTTCACAAGAGGCCGAAATCATGAACGGCGACCCGGCAGAAAGCCGCGCGCGGCTTTACCTGTGGTGGTCGCGACTCGCAGCGATGACGGCGAAGGAACTGATCCAGTTCGGGCGCGATACGCTGCTGCTGATCGCCATCGCCTATCTGTTTATCTTCGACATCTATATGGCGGGCAGCGTCAGCATGCAGCTGAATCACGCCGTGGTGGTGGTGCATGACGCCGACCACAGCGCTGCCTCGCGCGAGCTCGTCTATCGCTTCCGCCCACCCTACTTCAAGCTGGGCGGCGAAGTGCTGGACAACCGCGAAGGACAGCGCCTGCTGGATCAGGGGCAAGCCTTGGTGGTGCTCGACATCCCGCCCGATTTCGAGCATGACATCAGGAAGGGGAAGCCGGTTGACGTGCAGGTGCAGGTGGATGCCAGCAATACCGTGCTGGGCTTTCTTGCCGCCAGCTACAGCGCGCAGATCATCGGCCAGTATGGTTTCGATCAGGCGCTCTCCCGCCTGGGCGTCACCGAGCGTTCGATACAGAACGTCCCCATGATCCAGAGCCAGCACCGCGTCTGGTACAACCCGAACCAGAGAGATGCCTGGTTCATGCCCATCGCCGAACTGCTCACCGTCATCACCATCATGGCCATCATGCTGCCCGCCGCCGCCGCCGTGCGCGAGAAGGAGCGCGGCACCATCGAACAGTTGCTGGTGTCTCCCCTGACGCCGATCCAGATCCTGCTGCCCAAGGTCATCGCCATGACCCTGGTGATTCTGCTGGGCACTGCGGTAAGCCTGTTCTTCGTGCTGCACGGGATGTTCGATGTGCCAATGAAGGGCAGCCTCGCGCTTTTCTTCGCCGTAACCACGCTCTACACCTTCACCACGGCGGGTCTGGGCCTCTACATCGCCACCCTGAGCCGTAACCTCGCCCAGGCGGCCATGCTCGCGATCCTCGTGCTGATGCCGATGATCTTTCTCTCCGGCGCCTGGACCCCGCCGGAAGCCATGCCCGCCGGGATGCGCACAGCGATGTTTCTCTCGCCGCTCTACTACTTCATCGAGATGGGCTACGGCATCCTGTTGAAAGGCGCGGGGCTGGATGTGCTGTGGGATTCGCTGCTGGGCTTGGCGCTGCTGGGGATGGTGATCTTCGGCTTCGGCGTCTGGCGCTTCAAGCGGCAGTTCGGATAAGAAAGGCTTCGATGGCGCAAGACCGCAATGCGAACAGCGCCACCGGCGCATCAAGCACCATGGTCGCCATGCTGTCCATTTTTTTCCTGCTCTATGGCGGGATGCATGCGTATGTCTTCGTCAAGCTAGAGGCCGCTCTGGGCCTTGCACCGGTCGGCGGTCTCGCCGTTGCGGCCTGGATGGCGCTGATGACCTTGTTGCCGCTCATCGTCTGGTGGCTGGAGCAACGCCAGTGGCATGCGCTGGTCTGGGTCGGCGCGTGGGTCGGCTATATCTGGATGGGTTTCATATTCCTGTTTTTCTGGATCGCGCTGGCATTCGACGTGCTCGGGCTGTTGGCAGCCTATGTCGGCACTGTGCTGCATTGGAATCCCGGCGCCTTGCGATTCACGGATTCATCCCTCTTTTACGCCACCACGGCCCTGGCATTAGGCGCAACCGTGTACGGCTATTTCGAGGCGCGTGTGGTCCGCGTGGAGCGCATCCGCCTGCGCACCACGAAGCTGCCGGCTGCTTTTGGCCCATCGAGCCCATTGAAGATTGTCCAGATCGCCGATGTGCACCTCGGCGATCTGATCGGCGCGCGCCAACTGCGCCGGATCGTGGCGCAAATACAAGCGCTTGATGCCGATCTGCTGGTTTCGACCGGCGACCTGGTCGATGGTCAGGGCGATCATCTGGACGGGCTGACCCGGCTGTTCCAGGAATTGCATCCGCGCTTCGGCAAGTTTGCCGTGACCGGCAACCACGAGTTCTTTGTCGGGGCTGACCGGGCGCTCGATTTCACGGCGCGCGCCGGCTTCACCGTCCTGCGCGGCGAAGCCGCATCGCTCGCGGGTGTGCTCACGATCGCCGGCGTGGACGATCCGGCCGGGAGATGGATGGGTGTGCCCGTCCGTACCGACGAGAAAGCACTATTGTCCGCATTACCGCGCGAGCGCTTTACCCTGCTGCTCAAACACCAGCCGGTAGTGGACCGCAACAGCCTGGGGCTTTTCGACCTGCAGCTTTCCGGCCACACCCACGGCGGGCAGATCTTTCCCTTCGGCCTGTTGGTACGCATAGCCTATCGGATGCGCAACGGCCTCACGTCGCTCACCCCTCACGGCCACCTGTACGTGAGCCGCGGTACCGGCACTTGGGGGCCGCCCATGCGGCTCGGTACGCCGCCCGAACTTACGCTTATCGAGCTGGTGGGGGCTGGATGATGCTCAATATTTGCCTTGTCGCGGTTCCCGTACAGGAATCCGGGTTCACTTTTCCGGGGTTTGATGTTGGACCTGCCTTGTTCTCCATTCAAGCTCCCGACAGTGTGCAGACGACCATCTGGGGGATCCTGTCCGAATATGGCTTCGGCTTCGGTTCCGAGATAGTCATGATGGTGATTGCGATCGTCGTGGCGGCGGCAGCGATATATGTGATAACCAGAGACTGAGATATGCCAGGTTTGAAGTGTTTCCTGATGCACCGGCGAATCACACTCTCGAGTTCGCCAAAGACTGATGGCATGCGGAGTTTGGTGCGTTTTCCGCCGCAGGCAAGGGATGTTCCGGGCTCGGCCCCGACCAATGCCGGGCGCGACGATGTTCGGCGTGGCCTTCAGGCGCCACCGTGGCAGCCTGCTGGCAGCGGGCGTGGGCTGCATCATCGCCGCCGACCTCATCCTGGCTCTGGCCGGCAACGTCTGGCTGGTGGGTGCCGGCGCGGCCCTGTGGGGCCTGCACATGGGTGCGACCCAAGGGCTGCTGTCGGCACTCGTGGCCGATGCCGCGCCGGCCGATCTGCGCGGCACGGCCTTCGGCGTGTTTAACCTCGTCACCGGAGTAGCCTTGCTCGCCGCAAGCGTCATCGCCGGATGGCTCTGGACGGTATTCGGGCCGGCGGCGACCTTCCACGCGAGCGCCGCGCTTGCCACGGCGGCGCTGGTGGGGCTTCTGGCAAGGCCGCGTACCTAACACCGGCGGGGCTCGATGATGCGTTGGGTCCAGGTGGGGCATGATTCTGCCTGGGTTGTACCTTGGTGATCCAGGTGGAGACAGAATCTCGGGGCTGCTCGGTCAGTTCTAACTGCACAGCCCGCACCGACTTAAATGGCAGCTACCCGGTGCAGTTTCATTGAATGTGTATCATCTCGGGCCTGATGCATAGCGCATAACTCTCGGTATTAATGCGGTGGATTTGATGGCATCAGCGGAGAGCACTTACAACACCTCGGCGCAAAAAACGGCGGGCGTAACAATCCGGGTGCGCCCAACATGCCCGCGTTGCAGCAAGCCCGCACGGCGATCACCTGTCACCAGGTAGTCCGCATCGCTAGCCGTGGCCATAGCCATGGCTAGCAGAAATGCATCGTCAGGATCATCGGTTTCAACCTCGATGGTCAGGCGATCCAGTACCACGGCACGCTGCAAATTGTTGACCATGACCCCTACTTTGGCAGGCTGTAAAACAGCCTGGAGCTTGGGATAACGACTGGCTCGGCGAATTTTGTCGAGCTGCGCTCGTGATGTCACCACCTCGAAGCGCGCAGCACGCCAGGCACGATAGATCGCATCGGGAACCCCATGCGGAGAGATCAGAGCGCTGAACAGAATGTTGCTATCCAGAACAACCCGCGCATCAGTTCTTACGAGCCCACTGGAGCGCCTCATCGACCATGGAGGTCAAATCTACTTCGCTCACATTGGCATTGGTGGTCTTGACCTGCTCGGCCGTCAGTTCGAGGATGTGTGCCCGTACTGCTTCTTCAATGAAGCGTGATAGGTCGCCGCCACCCCACATCCAGGTCAGCACCCAGTCGCCCCGCAAATCCTGTCCAAGGCGGACACAGTAATAGCTCGTTTCGGCCAGCCAGCGATCGACCCCCAAGATTGTATGTAATTCATGATAAGGTTAATTATCAAGAATGCTGATTTTGTGATTTATCTCATGGAGTTATGGCCTACATTTCCGGTTTCCCCTTGATTTCAGCCAGTTAGCCATGGAATCCACTCGCAAAATCGGACGTCACCACCTCGCCTTTTACCGCGGCTGGTTGCAGGGCCTCGACCTCAAGGTCGCAGCGGACCGCTACCTCGAATCCGGCCTCGATCAGCGCATCGCGCGCTCCACGCTGGCCTGGATCCAGCAAGCTCTGACGATGGCCGCCCGCCGGCATGGCCGGCACGCGCTGGCTCGGCTGCTGCGCCTGCCGCTGGGCACCCTGCCCGAGGCAGTACGGTCGACGACCGCCCTCCCCTCGCTCGAAACCTTCCGCGAAGCACACGACCCCGATCACTTCTATTCGGAGAAGGAACTGGCCGCGATGTACGTCGAGGCCTATCCGCAGAGTATCGACCGCCGCGCGAGACGCTACGCTCGTCTGGTCGAGCGCCAACTGGCAGCGCTGGTGTGGGTGGAGGAACTGCTCGCCACCGACCCGCAGCCGCAGGATCCGGTTGCCGCCTGGTTTGACGATCGACTTGCTGCCAGGCTCATCCTCGCCGGCATCCCCACCATCGAGACGCTGCATCAGCGCGTCCGCACCCAGGGCTACCGCTGGTGGGTGTCCGTTCCCCGCCTCGGCGAAAAAGGGGCGCGCCGGCTCGTGACCTGGCTTGCCACCCACGAAGGCAGTCTGGGTGTCATGGCGCCACAGGGGCTCGCCCCGCTGCGTTCGCTGTCGCCGATCGAACTGACCCGGCCCTCGGCCACCGCCATCATGCCGCTGGAGTCATTCTCGACGCCGGCGGAGCTGGACGGCTCGGTTGGCGAGAATCGATGCCTCGGCCGCAGCCGAATCTCCGCTGAAAATGACCATCAGGCGATCCAGGCCTGGCTGAAAGCGCGCGCGTCGAATCCGCATACCGAGCGCGCCTATCGCCGTGAGGCGGAGCGCCTTCTGATCTGGTCGATCATGGAGCGCGGACGCGCCCTGTCGTCGCTGTCGATCGAGGATGCCGTTGCCTACCGGGATTGGCTGGGCGGGCTCGGCCGCACATTGCCCGCGGCTTGGCCATGGCGCCTCCCTCAGGCGGATTGGATGGGAAAACGCAGCACACCGCGCTGGTCAGCCAACTGGCGGCCATTTGAAGGAGCCGCCTCGCTGCGCAGCCAAATCCAGGCCCATACCATCCTCAAATCCCTGTTCGAGTGGCTTGCCAAGGTGCGTTACCTCGACAGCAATCCATGGGACGGCGTGCCGCCGCCACAGCGGGTGATGGACGCGGCAACCGCACCTGACTTGGAACTGACGCACGCGTTCACACGCAGCCAGTGGGCATTTCTCATGGAATATCTGCACAGGCAGCCTATGGATGAATCCGTCCGGCGCTTGCGCTTCATACTCCCCTTCGCCTATGCCACGGGGCTACGGCTCACCGAACTGGTGGATGCCCGCCTGGGGAGACTCTATTCGGTCCCGCTCAAGCGTGACCTGGGTGTCCGCTGGATGCTGAAAGTGCTCGGCAAGGGGGGCAAATGGCGTGCAGTCCCGATGCCCGGCATGGTGATGGATGCATTACGCGATTACCTGGCCTGGCGGGGCCTGAATGCCGACCCGCTGGATAATCCTGGAGACATTCCCCTGATCGCACGGCTGCGGCTTGGGCAGGATACGGGCACCCTGGATCCCACGACGCTGTACAAGACCTTGAAGGTGTTCTTCAGGGAAGCGGCTGCGGTGCTTGCCACGCAGGGGCATCATGACGACGCTAAAAAGATGGCGAAAGCCTCGACGCACTGGCTTAGACACACGCGCGGCGCGCATTCCGCAGAGACGATGCCAGTCAACATGATCCAGCGCCTGCTCGGACACGCCAGCGTGGCCACTACCAGCATCTACACGTCGACGGACGACGAGACGCTGTTTCTGCTACTGGATGACAGCCTGAAAATAGAAACACAACCGGGCAGCAGGGGCAGCTGAATGACCATGCCAATTATGTTGGACTCTGGCAGACGATAGAACGCTGAACCCGGATACCCAGAAATCCTTCTCCACATTCTGGATCAGTGTGCCGAGCCGGTTGGCGGTCGCCAGGAACAGGCCGCGACGATCCCAGGGCGAGGCGGCGATGATGCGAATGAAATCGGCATTCATGGTGAAGCCTTTGTGCTTGCCTGCTTGGACCAAGCAAGCAGATCGCGAATCCACTGTTGCATCCACGACGGCACAGTGTGTAAACCGGATCGCAGATCATCACGAATCGCGCTTCCCTGGCTGGAGTCCTGCAATAGCCGAATGAGCTTGGCTTGAATCGCATCCTGATCAACCTGGATGCCATCCCTCAGGCCATCGCGAAGCCAGTACAGGGCTTGCACCACCCGCATGGCTGGATGGTTGGCCCAGTAGAGCTTGCTTGGCGCCGTCAGTTTGAACTGGAGGGTCAATTTGCCCAACTGGATCGGCCGCAGCCGACCATCCGTATGTACGATGACCTGCCCCGGGACCGCATTGGTCAGGCCCAGATCGTTGGCGGCGGTCAACCCGTCGATCAATACGCGCACCTGGTCGCGACGACCGACGGCATCGATCACGCTGCGATAATCAGGGGCGATCGGCTGGCCGGTGAGGGAATTCATCCGGGGCTGGTCGTACAGTCCTCGGTCGATGCGGCGCAGATCATTGCTGGCGACCATGCGCTGGAGCGTTTTATCCACCGCGTCGCGGCTACCCAGGTCGAGAAAATCCACCGGCGTCCACACTTTGGCTGCCGGGGCCTGGTTGATGCGTTGCACCACCTGCGATTTGATGACTGGCTCCATGTCCGTTAATTGTATACATATATCGGACATCGGTAAGGCCATGAATGATCGAACAAACAGGAAGGCAAGTCGGCAGAAGAAGCCTGCCACGTTGCCTTAATGACAACAGCCCTTGAGGTTAGACGTCTGAAGGCAAGAAGAGTCTTATACCAACCTGCTCATCAAGCTGGGGGTGGCATGGCACGTCATGAAATATTAAAATTTGAAGTCTGTTGTGGATCGTGCCTCCAGGCTCGATCGGAAAACGATTCAGGAATGCACACGGGATGAGCTAACTTGAATGCAATACCGTCATGGGAGTGGCGGCGAAAATAATAAGCTGAAAATTTCCCCTGCAGTTGCGGAGCCGAAGGGGTTAAACCAAGAAAGGCAAAATAAATGGGTTCCGCAAAATCAAATTCCCTGCTCCCATCCGTGGAGCAGTTCAGCAATGAGTTATGGCTTGTTCATGGTCTCGCCGACAAGACCATCGACGCCTATCGGGCGGATCTGGTCAATTTCGGATCGTGGCTGACCCAGCATAACGGCCAGTCGCTACTCCAGGCCCAGAATCTGGACATTGAGGCATGGCTGGCAAGCCTGCTGGAGAGAAAGATCAGCGCTCGGAGCGTGGCTCGCTATACCTCTTCGCTCCGTCGGTTTTACCAATATCTCACGACCAATGGGCAGGTTGCGAAGGACCCGACCATGCGCCTTGGCAAGATCAAAATACCCCACCGCCTCCCGAACACGCCGACACAGGATGAGGTGGCGTCACTGCTTGATATTACTGATCTCAATTCTCACCAAGGCATGCGTGACAAGGCCATGCTCGAATTGCTCTATGCGACCGGGATACGAGCCACCGAGTTATCCGATCTCAAGCTCGAAGACTTTGATTTCAAAAACCGTGTGATTCGAGTTTGTGGAAAAGGAAACAAGGAGCGGCTGGTGGTTTATGGTGAAGAGGCTGCATTCTGGCTCGATCTGTACCTGAGTAGGTCAAGACCCGCCCTGAGACGGGACTACCTTTGCAATCATGTGTTCCTCTCGGTTCGAGGGAAGAAAATAAGCACTGGCGTACTCCGCCTGGTGGTGAAGAAGCACGCCTCAAACAAGGGGATCGAAAGACCCCTCAGTACTCATAGCCTCCGGCACGCCTTTGCCACGCACTTATTGGATGCTGGTGCCGATTTGCGGGTGATCCAGGAGCTATTGGGTCATGCGTGCATCAGTACAACTCAGATATACACATTCGTCGCAACCAAGCGGTTAGTAACGCTGCATTCCAGGTTCCACCCGAGAAACATGGACGATGCTGTTTTATAGCAAGGGGACAAGACTCGCGCGCTTGGCCTGTGGTGTCTTTAAAAATAAGCATGCAGAGGTCATTTAGGCGCAGTAAACCGATCCGCCAAACCTGACAAGGTTATGTTGGAAGCAATCTCGTCATGCGGGATCAACAAATAACGCCATGGCTTGCCGTCATAAGTTGCCGCATGGTCTGACGCATATACACACCATTGGGTGGCAGCTTCCTTTTTGGCGAGTACATCCGGGTCTTCCATTTCCTTGCGCATCTTGGGTTCCAGCATGTAAATCATATCGGCAGTCTCCGCAACGAAATCAGGCTGGTATTCCAGGTGATCCGCCCCCTTCCGGTAGAAAATCTGAAACTGGCCTTTGGCCGGCTTGAACCACTTCTCGGCGTCGCGTTCCAGAATCACTGCCAGCTTGCGTTCCGAATCGGAATCGAATTTCTGCACTGGGTAGAGGCAGCGCGCGAACCCCCCAAACAGGTACTTCGCCATATTGCTCTTGTCTGCAGGTGCAATCCGGTAGTCGGCGGGCGGCTCTTGCACGGAGTAGGTATAAGCGCTCTGTTTCAGCTCAGTAAAGCCCTTGCTGATTTTCACCTCGTAGCCAACCACATCCTCCCAGTAATGGCCCTGCATCTGGGCATGGATGAATTGCGCGATGTTGCGCTGATAGCAGCGCAGCACCTTGCGGGTGTCATCCTCGGAAAGGTAGGTCTGAAAATGCTGCACAGTCTGGGCAGCAAGGTCGTAAAGCAGATCTGCGTGGTCGTCGTAGGAGATGTCGTCGAAGTCCACCAGGCCACCGACTACGTAATCTTCCAGCCGCGCTTCCTCTATGCTGCCGCGACCCAATGAAACCACTTCAAGCTCATTTGTGCGCAGGTGCTGAATCCAAAGCTCGTCAGACACTGCTGGGTACTTCAACGTACCAAGCTCTAACGTGAAGGGCTTGAATCCCGATTTCACCTCGCCTTTAGGCACAACCAATATGCGCGGTATGTCGATACTCTGTTGTGTGACCAGATCAACCGTTCTCGCCACCACGGAGGCAAAATCCGGTTTCTCACTTACGCCTTCCAGTTCCAGTTGGGACGGCTGATGTTGCTCTTCGACTGCCTTGACGATGGCTGCCTGGATTTCCGGTTTTTTCAGGTATTCGATGGTGGGCAGCGTCTGCGGCTGGTTTTCCAGCTTGCGGATCACCTCCCAGGCAATCTGTGCCACTTTTTGCTCTTCCGGCTTGGTGAAAACCGGCGCCACATCCTGCCCGGCCAGTGTCGTACTACTGGTTACCTGCACGGGTTTGAATCCCAGTTTGGTGGCCAATTGCGATTGCGATACCACCGTGGCGGTTTTCTGGCCGAGTTCGTCCGTATCCAGCACCACCGCCTGCAAGCGGATGGCGGAATCCGGCTTGTTGGCCTCGTCGATGATCTCCTGAAACTTGTCATGCGCGACGATGTTCAGCCGATCCACAGCCGTCACCCCGGTGCGCTTGCCGTAAGGCAGGCGCAGGCCGCGTCCGATGGATTGCTCGATGAGCACGCGTGCATTGGCCGCCCGCAGCGGCACGATGGTATAGAGGTTGGTCACGTCCCAGCCCTCTTTCAGCATGTTGACGTGAATCACAATCTCCGTCGGCTCTTCGGTGTGTTCCACCTTGAGCAGGCGCGTGATCATTTCCTCTTCTTCCGCGCCGGTCTTGCTGGAATCCACCTGGATCACTTTGTCCCTGTAACGCCCTTCAAAGAAGCCGTCAGACTGGATCAATGCCAATAGCTGGCTCGCATGCGTGGTGTCACGGGCGATCACCAGCACAAAGGGCTTGACGATGGGGTTCTCGCTCTCGCGGGCGTAAGTCTCCAGCTCCACCTTCACGCTCTCATGCAGACGCACGCCATCTTCCAATTTCAGGCGCTCGATCTCTTCCGGCGACATGCCAGCCGGGTTGAAATTCTTGCGCGTAACCACCGCCGGCTCCTTCACAAAGCCATCGGCCATCGCCTTCGCCAGCGGGTAGTCGTAGATCACGTTCTTGAACGCCAGCGCACCCTTGGCGGTTTCCACGTAGGGCGTTGCCGTCAGCTCCAGCCCCAGAATCGGCTTGAGTTCGTTAATCGCCCGTATCCCGGCGCTGGCGCGGTAGCGATGCGATTCGTCCATCAGCATCACCAGGTCGGGCAGGCCCGCCAGATAGTCGAAGTAGCTCTCGCCGATGTATTCCGAAAGCCGCTTGATGCGCGGTGACTTGCCGCCACGCACCTCGGAATTGATCTTCGAGATGTTGAAAATGTTGATCCGGACACTACCAAACAGTGATCCGCTTAAGGGGTCGCGCTGGTCGTAGTTGTCGCCGGTAATGATGGAAGGCGCGTCGATGGCGAATTCCGCAATGCCCTTGAAGACATATTTGGGGTGATTGCGGTCGCTGAAGTCGGTAATCAGCTTGTTGTAGATAGTCAGGTTCGGCGCCAGCACGAAAAAGTTGTTGATGCCATGCGCCAGATGCAGATAACTGATGAAAGCGCCCATCAGCCGCGTCTTGCCTACGCCGGTGGCGAGTGCAAAGCACAGCGACGGGAACTCGCGCTCGAAGTCCGCGACCGACGGAAACTCGCTGCGGATAATCTCCAGCACGGCGGCGGTATCGGTGTTCTTGCCGGGTGGCGCAATCTCCGTAATGCGGTCGAGAATTTCCAGCGAGCGGCGTTGCGGATGGCGCAAGCTCAAACGGCCGGCAATGGCATTCACATGGCGGTTCATTCGGTTTTTCCCTTGTTCTTTTTCGCGACACACTTCACTTGCTCAATGGCTTTAACCTGCTTGCTGACCGCTGCCTCAAAATCCTGTTCTGCATGGCTAGGTGCGGCTAACTGCCGTTGCTGGAAGATAGCGAATTCTGCTTCTGCTTTAGCTTGCGCCAATTCAGCGGAAATTTTTCCGGCGTGCGTCAGCACATCGCGATCAGACAAGCGCAAGAAATCGTCCAGCTTGGCAATCCATGCACTCATCGTCATCTCGCGCCGGGATTGTGCCTGCAGCTCGGCAAATTCCAGATAAGCGTTCACAACCCGATTCAGCGTGCCTAACTCTTCCTCGTTGAGATAATTCTTCGCCACGCTCACGTCGGCCTTGCGCACTGCGCCCCCTTTGGATGCCCCCGCCCAGCTGGTCAGCCCCATGTTCTGTGCAGCCGCATCGGCACGCATGGAAATCAATTCCGCTGCCGTATGCCCATGCGCTGCCCAATGCATCTTGTTTTGCATGGTGGCAAAAAATCGCTGTGAGGCATCCGCAGAAGGGTCGTAATCAATGCTGGTCGCATAAATGTCCAGCACCTTTCTCCAGAATACCTTCTCCGAAGAGCGGATGTCGCGGATACGTGCCAACAGTTCGTCAAAGTAGGCATCATCCCCGGCGCGTTTGAAACGCTCGTCATCAAGCACAAACCCCTTCACCAGATAACTCTTGAGTTGCTCAGTTGCCCACCTGCGGAACTGCACACCGCGATGCGAACGCACCCGATAACCGACTGCCAACACCATTTCCAGACTGTAATGATCAACCAGTCTTTCCACATTCCGTGCGGCTTCCGGGGCAACTATCCGGAATTTCCGGATAGTTGAATCAGTGCTTAATTCATCATCCGCATAAATATTGCGGATATGTTCGCTGATGGTGCGAACATTTTTCTGATAGAGATCGGAAAGTTGTTTTTGAGTCAGCCACAAAGCACCATCGGTCAGCCGCACCTGAATGCGGGTTTGCGTATCCTCGGTTTGATAGAGCAGAAACTCGCCAGTTGTCTGAGGTTCGCCCATCATGCAGCCCCCCTTGTCTTCAATATGCTCGACTGCCATGATTCATCACGCACTGCGTGATGAATTTCCAGAGCGCTCACTGATGCGCCAAATTTCCGAGACACCGTCTCGGAAATTACCGACCGAAAAGATTTCCGACTCACTGCGTCGGAATTTACCCACGGCAAACGTTTCGGGTATTCAAGATAGAAGCGACGAAACGGCTCCAGATTGATCAGTCCGTTCATTTCTCCACCCCATCGAACAGCCCGCCCTGCGCCGCATTCGCAGCATTGCGCCCCTTTGTTTTTGCCCCCTCTCCCTCTGGGAGAGGGTTGGGGTGAGGGGGGCTTTGCGGCAAACTCTCAACCTGCAACGAATAATCATCGTGGCCCCACTCGCAGCGCGACAGAACCTGCCTGGGAATTTTCTTTACTGTCAGGTTGGAGTAGGCATCCGCCTTGGCGCGGAAGGCGGTGCACAGCACCAGCAACGTACGCTCCGGCCCTACCTCATCGCTCAACTGTTGGAGCTGCTCGTGGGTGAGACTGGCAGTGGTCACATAGACAAAATCCCGCTCGGTGGAATGGCCGTGCTGCCAGTACACCGCATCCGAGGGCGCGTAGGTAAATCCTTCCAGTTTGCATAGCGCCTCGGACAGCATGGTGGCGTTGTAGTCGTGGTTGATGACCCAGTTGCCCCACTTGTCCTTTTCCAGCAGCGAAGGCGCCAGGCGGTAATAGCGAAAGCCGCCACCGCCCTGCCAGTTCACCGCCTTGCTGATGCCGCCCTGGTCTTCGCCGTCGATGACCTTTTGCAGGCGCGGGATGATGTGCGTGTGGCAATGCTCGCCCAGCTCGATCATGATCCAGCGGCGGCCCATCTTGTGGGCGACCGCGCCAGTGGTGCCGGAACCGGCGAAGGAGTCAAGGACGAGGTCGCCGGGATTTGTGGCGATTTCAATAACACGCTTCATCAAGCGTTCAGGCTTCGGCGTACCGAAAACATCTTCACCGAACAAAGCGACAATCTCCTTCTTGGCATCCTGAGTATGACCAACCTCCTCGTATGGCCAAATGGTCTGTGGGACGACACCCTGTTTAACATCTGATAGAAACCGCTTGAACTGCGGAATTGAGTCACCATTCTTTCCCCACCAAATTCGATTGTCTGCATCAAGCTCCAGTAGTTTTACTTTGGAAATTGACCAATACCGTCCTTTTGGTGGTCCTTCAATGATTCTCCCTGAAGGACAGGTAACCGGATAAATTCCGAGACTGTATGGATTTCGTGCAGATAGATCACTCGTTTTCCATAGTCCTCTGGGATCGTTGTCTGGGCTCTTGTAAGCCTTATCCTGCTTATCTGAGCGCGGCATTAGATTAGGCTTCCATGCATTTTCGCTCTTGGCGTAAATCAAAATGTAGTCATGATCGACAGATAGGTGCTTGGCGCTAGATTTCGGTGCGTAGTTCTTTCGCCAAATTACCGAAGCAATGAAATTCACCCGCCCAAACACCTCATCACACAATACCTTCAGGTAATGCGCTTCGTTGTCGTCAATCGTGATCCAAAGCGACCCATTCTCCGCCAGCAACCGCCGGATGATCTCCAGCCGGTCCCTCATCAGCGACAACCAGATGGAATGCTCCAGCCCGTCGTCGTAATGAGTAAAGGCACTGCCGGTGTTGTATGGCGGGTCGATGAACACGCACTTCACCTTGCCCGCAAACTCCGCCTCCAGCGCCTTCAGCGCCAATAGGTTGTCCCCGAAGATCAGCCGGTTGTCGAAGATGTCGTTCTCCATCACCCGATGCTTTGCGTGATATGACCGCGCCGGGTCTTCCAGCAGAATGCGCGGCTCCAGCTTGGGCCGCGCATCCTTGCCAATCCATGTAAGTTCTAATTTTTGTTTATTGCTCATTTCTTTATATCTCGCGCACTTCACTAACCATTCCTGCGGGAAAGGAGTGGCTCAAATTATTTGTCTTTGGAACTCTCTGCTGGAGCCGGTGCGGGTGCGGGTGGCGAAGGCACTCTTTGCAACGAAGGTACGGGAGCACCACTTTGAGGATTTGCTGGGATTGTTTGTAGCATCGGAATCGGTGCTCCTTTTTGTTGTATCTCACCCCCCTGTGGGATACGCTGTATCGACGGCACAGAAGCACCTTCGTTAATCTGCTTTTTATCGCTCACGGGTTTTCCTTTCCAAAGGTTAATTCCAACAAACATGCACGTGACCAACAGGCCGACCACAAGCAAAAAGGCACCAGATTTATTCAAAGTATCCGTAGCCCCTGCATATTTTGATCGTTGCGTAGCTGCTGCATCATCACGGTCAATGTAATACCTGTGCGCCACGCCCAACTGCTCGTCGATAGCTTTTTGACTGGTAAAAAACGAGAGTAGCGTCACTACGATAGCCAGCACGAATAGCGCCCAGGACACATAAGGCAAGTAGGACAGCATTGCCCCTTGCAAGGAAACAATATCCTTTAAAAATGCAAGAGAAAAACCAAGCGCCGCCGTTGACACACTGAGAATCGCACGATCTGCATTTTCACTATTTGATAGCTGACGCTTTAATAAATCCGCACGTGTATCTGCATAAAGCTTTAGACGGAGCTCTTGATCACTACAGGTATTTTCATCTGCCATATATTCAATCGCCCCCGGCTCTACTAGGCTCTTGCGTACCGAAAGCGGCCTTTGATTTTTTGCGCCAAGAATTGGCCCTTTGACGACGCAGCCGTCATTTGCTCGAAAATTACATCAGGGATATCAAAGTAGTTATACGTCCCGCCAGTCTTAAACTCGACCGTTAGAACTTGTGACGGCGCTTCGTAGGCAAAGCGTGCAATATTTGAAGATTGCGGGGTCTCTATCCATTCCATCATTTACTCCTTGTCATCAGGATTGTTAACATCGTTACCGGCATTATGCTCATAGTGAGGGCTTTGCTTGCGCCATTGCCGCACCATCGCTGAATAATCTGGTGGATCGCGACGTTGACTCCAACCGCCAGGTCCGTCGTAGCCATCGTTGATATTTCCTCTAACAACCACACGCGGATCAACGCTGTCAGGACGTTTGTCTTTCGTAGGCGGAGAAATCAGGGTGCGAACCGGCAAGCTAACCGCTTCACCGACAATTATGGCTTCACCAGTGCGCAGGACAGGCAGCATATCGAACAGTCCCTTGAGGTTATCTGACGCCGCACTTGTGATATGACCTCTGTCCGCATCGTTTGAGAGCCGCATAGCGAAGATCGTCCCGCACTGAGACAGTATCGTTGAATCAATCTCGGAGGGTCGCTGGCTCACGATCATCATGCCAACTCCGTACTTGCGACCTTCCTTCGCGATCCTTCTTACTGCGGTCGCAGCGGATCCCGAATTTTCCTTCGCTAAATAGGCGTGCGCCTCTTCAAGCACGAGTAGCAAGGGGCGCTCACGCCCACCTTCTGGCAAGTTTCTAGCCCAAAATATCGCGTCGTACAGAATACGAAGAAGCGCGCCAATCAAATCATTAAGAATCGACGAAGGAATTCCTGAGAGGTCCAGAATCGTGATTGGCTGCGGCCCTCCAATCCATTCTTCCAGCAAAGCGTCGAGGTCTTTTGCGGTCTTGCCTTGAGCATCCGGCAACCAATCCCCGGGGCTAAACAGGAATGCAAGTCGGGGGTCTCTCAGTTTCGAGGCTAAACCGGCAAGTTGCTGCCGAATGCCCAGCGGATCCCTTCCCAATTGAACTCGCTCAGGCGCAGGCCCAGTTGTTTTTACGGTTCGATAAAGAGGTGGCGTTACCGACATCGGGGCACCCAACTGTACAGGCTGCCCATCGGGTCTCACAACGTATGCTGGATCAACCTCATCCGCAGCTCCACCGGGCCGAGGAATCAACGTGTGATGCTCGCGCTTATGAAGCTCGAACCACATCTTGTGAAGCGAAAACGGCGTCGGCGTATCAACCGTTACTTGCGGGTCATCGATGCCGTCTATAGGCTGACCTGCCAGAGATTCCTTTTTTAACAGGACAATCGCATCAGCAATTGCTGCCGTCTGCGAATCGCTCAGTTTCCCCAGCGCCAAGGCGACCAACTCTTCAAAGCTCAGCGCCCAGAATGGCACATGCAAGGACTTCTCGTTCTTGGATGCATCTGCCGAGACACGAAAAACGGTTGCTCTATCAGCCAGTGCTTTCGAGTATTCGCCATGGATATCTAAAACTACGATTCTCGATGAAGGATATCGAACTGGGTCCGAAAGCGAACTCAATAGTCCAGCGACTGTTGTAGATTTACCCGAGCCTGTGGTTCCTACTACTGCTGAATGCCTCGTCAGCAGTTTATTGATGTTGACCAAGGATGGAATGGATTCGGCACTTGCGAGATGACCAACTGCCACGAAATCATCCGGGTCTCCGGCACCATAAATTGCTCTCAGGTCGGCTTCGGTAACGATATGAACTCGGTCATCTATCGTCGGATGCTGGGATATTCCACGTTCAAAGTGGCCTCCCCGCTGACCTTCGCCAACCATTTGTACCGTTATCCAACGATTGCCGAATACTTGCTGTTCTCTTTCACGCTCAGGTGCAGCTCCCGCACCAACTTGTGAAACCACGCCATAGAGATCGACAAAGCCCAGCGGGATACGAACAAAGCTTCCGACTTGTCCGATGCGATAACCTTCACCATTAACAAAACTAAGCCCTGTTACAGTTTCGTTGCTCAGCTCAACCGTTATGGTCGCACCGTGAACATCCTGAACCGTTCCGATGAAAGTAGGGTCATGCAACATCGCTGCCTGCCTGTTCATCATCAAAACGTGACAATTGCCGTGCCATGAATTCACCAAAAGCCTGGAAATCTCCAAGAAGGAATTCGCAGCTTGTTGCCGATGGGTCAGCACCATCGCTAGGGTCTTTTTTAGTTACGGCAATTCCGTGAAGCGGGTGCCCTGTCTGTTCATCCTGTCTCCAATCTCGCTCGATAGTGCCTAGAACAGCACCATCAGCAGCAAGGAGGCTAAGGTTTGGATGCATTCTCGCTTTGGCTAGCACATCGGAATAGTTGGATCGTGGGCCAAACAGCAAGCCGAAACAAACCGCGGTTGGATTGCTCCTCAGACCATGAAGAATGACCTCATTCAGGTGCTGATCCAAAAACGAATATCCGTTGGTCACGAGAACTGCTTGCCCACGAGCAAGAAACGACCGTAGTCGATCAAGCATTGCGAGATATGGCATTCGTCGACTTTGGTCATACTTAAGATGTGATGGGTAAATCATTTGCCGGTCGCCTGCGGCGGCAGCAACGATTGCATCCCTGCGCACAACTTCGTCGTCTGCATTACGCCACCAATTAACTGACCCGTGCACCTTCCACAAGCGCCCCCAGCGTGCCGGAAGCGATTCATTCTCCATCGAGGCCAAGTCAAAAAAAGCCTGCCGGGATCCAATGAAGCCATCGAAATATGGGATCTTGTTGGCCTCGAAAGCCTGCTCCATCAACAAATCATAATTTGGCGTAAAAATCTCAACCGGGTGGGTTCTGTGGATTCCTCCTACCCAGGTAGCTAAGCGGTGATAAGGAGTTAGAGGTGTAGGTAAATCAACATTGACCACCCTTGTCGTTATTGCGCAAATTTCTGCATCAAGGCCCGCCAGAGCAGCCCTGTTTAGGCCATCAATATTTCCGTCCCTTACGACTTCATGCAATAGGCGCACATGGCTCAGAATGTCCTCGATGGTTGAATCGGCTGCGAGCCTGTTCAGTACCTTAGCGAAGTTCTCCTTGTGCTCCGCCGACTGCTTGAGTCCATCCTTCACTACAGCAGTTAGTCCGCGAATGTCGGGGATTAGCGGTTTTGTCCCTACATCATTCGGAAGTCGAATTGAAACGGGACACCCCGCGCCGAGAAGAAAAGCGATACGCATCTTGTCAGGCGCTAGTGCTTGCTGGAGAAGCGTCGATTGACGATACGGGCAATGCGTTGTGGTGTTCATTGCTTTGTCAGTGCCTCCCCGGAAGCGATTTCGGATTCAAGGGCTGGAAAATCAAGCCCTTCAATTTCCTGCAACGACTTACCCGCAATCCCCTGCAAATCGCCATACATTCCCACCGTGGCCCCCATCACGCGCTCGATCTGCTCTTCGCGCTTGGCCCACTGCTTCATGATGACTTTTCTCTCCTTGTCGAGGTCCTCCTGCATGGTGGAAAAGGCTTCGACAATGGCTTCCACACGCTGACGGAAACGCGGGCCGGTAAGGTACTGGTAGACCATTTCGGTCTTGGTCTGCTGGCCTTCGGTGGTCTGCCGTGCAAGGGCAAGCTCCAGCAATGACTGGCGCAAAATCATGGCTACCGGCAATGCGGCGCGGGGGTGAGTGACCCATACACCCTCTACCATTTCGAAGGTTTCAACGCCTTTCGGCAATATCTGGCTCACGATCACGGCGATTTCTGCCTTTGCAGTCCGCTGATCATCGCGAAGTTTTACCAGCCAGGCGTCGCTCCAGTTCTTGGTGCGCTTGAACTCCCACAATATGGTGCCGCCAGACTGGCCGCCTGCGCCGACAACACGGTGCAACACATCCCCGCCATATTCACCCTTGGGTACTGGATCGATTGCATCGAAAGGAAATTTGCTGCGCAGCAGGTTCTCAAGCTCCAACTCCTGCACTTCGCCCTGCAATTGTTGTGAGCCCTGTTCGGCCCGGCGCTTAAGGTCTTCGATCTGTTTCTGCATCGCGGCAATGGTCTGCTCCTTCTCCATGACCTTGAGTCTTTGTTCGTCCTCGGCTTCTTTTTTGGCTTTCAGGCGGGTAGCGTCGAGGCCTTCTTGCACCCTCTTTTCAACAGTGAGATCCAGTTCGCGCTTGGCATCATCGAGTTCACGCTGTTTCTTGATGAGTTCCACTTGCGCCTTTTGCGCTTCAGCGAGCTTTTCGTCGCGCGCCTTGAGCACCTCTTGCAAGTCTCCCAGTTCACGCACCTTGTTCTCCAACTCGGCAGCGCTGGCAAGTTTTGCTTTCTTGGATTCTTCGACAATGATGCGGGCGCGTTCCGCTTTCAACTGTTCGGCAACTTGATCGGCCACCTGGTCGTCGAGTTTGTGCTTGGCATCGTTGAGCTGCTTTTCCTTGTCGCGCATGGCCTGTTCGCGCTTGGCGATGTCGCTGTCTTTTTGCGCCAACTGCTGCTCAAACTGTTGGCGTGTTGCCGCGATCAGCGGTGCGGCCAGCGATTCGGTAAGTTTGATTTCCGTCTTGCAGTTTGGACAGGTGATGGTTGGCTCAGTCATTACTTTTCCTTACCCACAGATAACCTACGAAATTGCCCAGCCTATCGAAAACAGATTCTCAGACCGTGTGTTTTGGCTCATCTTGCCTTCTATCGCTGCAATTAACACTTCTCGCTGCTTGTCTACTTGATCTTGCGCGTCGAACAGCGAGCGTCGCTTCTGATTGCGCTGTGCCTCTAGTGACTTGATCAGCTTCTGCCCGGCAAGCTTTTCTTCCAGCGTCAGCGCGGTAGTGGCGGCACGGCGTGCTTCCTTGATCTGGCGGTCGAGTTCCTTGATCTCACGTTCCAGTCCCACCTTGAGGTCGTCGGCCCAGCCGTCGAGCTTGTCGGCTTCGGCTTCGAAGAAGCGGGCATTGCGCTCGGAAATATCACGCTGGATGACTGCTTGGCGTTGCTGGGTGTGGGTTTCAAGTTGTTGTGTTTCCGCACCCTCACCCGCCTGTGACAGGGGGGTGGATGTACCAGGCAGCGTCAGCAGACGTGCCGCGACTTCATCGTCCAGTATCTGGCCGTCGTCGGTGGTTGCTGCAAAGATCAGGTGGTCTTCTGCCTGTTCGAGAGACTCAACGCTGAAAAGCGTGAGGGTAAGCCAACCGGACTTGCCGATGAGTGGCTCCAGCGGGGTGATTTTCCCATCGTGTAGGCCGTAGTCGAAATGAATCTCGGCGGCTGGTAGTTCCCGTCCCTTTGCCTTTGCCACCAGCGATTCGGCAAGGGGATGGTTCAACCGGTAAAGGTGCGCCTCGCCGGTACGGCGTGGCAGCTCATACAGTCCCATCGGGATAACGGCGGCTTGATCTGGGAATGGCTGCGTTTTCAGGCTGAAGGTTGCGTCGCCCATGAATTCGGCCTGGCCGTTCAATTCATGCTGCGTGAGCTGCATGAGCAGACGTTCGTAGCGGTTGAGATAAGCCTTGGAGGCTTCGTCGCGCACTTTGAGCTTTTCGCGCACTTCGTCGTCGAAATTTTCCAGCAACTGCTGGCGGGTGCGCGTCATGGATTCGTTGATCTCCAGGCTCAGTTCGAGCTGGAGCTGATTGAAGGCGCTCTGGATTTCATCCTGCTTGCGGCAATCCTGATAGATGGCGGCGATACGCTTTTCGAAGTCCACGCCAGACTCGATGGCTCCCAGCACTTCGTCGCTGGCTCCGAAAACGCCCTCGAAGAGCTGGAATTTTTCGGATAGCAGCTCGAAAACGCGCTGGTCAGCCGCGTTTTTGCGGTTGAGAAAGTTCACCACGACCACGTCGTGCTTTTGGCCGTAGCGGTGGCAGCGGCCGATGCGCTGCTCGATGCGTTGCGGATTCCAAGGCAGGTCGTAATTCACCACCAGCGAACAAAACTGCAGGTTGATGCCCTCGGCCGCGGCCTCGGTGGCGATCATGATGCGGCCCTGCTCGCGGAAAAAATCTACCAGCGCCGAGCGCATGTCTGCGGTGCGCGAGCCTGTAACCCGGTCGCTGCCTTGGTGGCGTTCCAGCCACTGGCTATATATGAGCTTGGAACCATCGTCTGTGTTTGAACCATTGAACAGGACGATGCCTTCACTAAACGGGCTATCGGCCAGAAGGCGCAGAAGGTAGCTCTGGGTTCGACGCGACTCGGTAAAGATGATGGCCTTCTCCGCGCCGCCAAGTTCCTTGGCCTTGGCAAAGGCAATTTTTAACGCCTTGAGCAGGGCTGTCCCCTTGGCGTTGTGTGTGATGCCGGTGGCAAGCTGTGCGAAGGCATCGAGGTCGGCGATTTCCTGTTCAAGTGCTTGGCGGTCTGCTGCGGTGAACAATTCAACCGGTTCGTCTTCAGTCCACTCCTCGGCGGTTTCGTCCAGTGCTTCGTAGTCCTGATCCAGCTCGTCTTCAAGCGATTCAGCGGGTGTCTGCTTGCGTAGCTTGGCCTTGAGCCGGTTTGAAATCGAAGTTAGCGCGCCCGCAATGGCAAATGTGGATGAGGCCAGCAGTTTGCGTAAAACCAGCGTCATCAGGCTGCGCTGCCCAGCGGGCAGGGCTTGCAGGTTGTCCCGTTGCAGGTATTCGGAAACGAGGTGGTAGAGCCTGTCCTCGCTTTCTTCCGGGGTGAATTCCTCCACCATGGGTAGGCGTTTGGTGTAGGGGATGTACGCCGTGACCTGCCGCCGCAGAGTGCGATGACAAATAGGCTTCAGCCGGGCCTTGAGGGTATTGAATACCTGCTCCTGATTGAGGTTGGCGAACTGTTCACGGAAGCTTTTCAAGTCACCGAAGGCGTGCTCGTCAATGAAGCTCACCAAGCCAAACAATTCCAACAGGGAATTCTGTAGCGGTGTCGCCGTGAGCAGCAGTTTGTGCTTGCCGGCCAGCGCCAACTTGAGCGTATTGGCAATGACGTTTGCTGGCTTGTAGACGTTGCGCAGCCGGTGCGCTTCGTCGATGACTACCAAGTCCCAAGGCACGGCATGCACGTCGGCTGCCTTGCTTTTGGCGAACTGATAGGAGCAAATGACGATTTCGGGTGCCTCGAAGGGGCGGAATTGGCCTTGCTTGATTGCAGCGTTGTAGGACTTGGCTTCAAGAATCCGGCACGGCAGGAAAAACTTTTCCGCCATCTCCTGATACCACTGCTTGCGCAGGTTGGACGGCGTTATCACCAATATCCGCCGCTTGTGCTCCGCCCACTTCTGCGAAAGCACCAGGCCCGCCTCGATGGTCTTGCCCAGACCCACTTCGTCCGCCAGTAGCGCCCCTTTGGAGAGGGGGGAGCTGAAAGCGAACAGTGCTGCATCAACCTGATGTGGATTCAGATCAACCTGCGCATCAACAAGCGCCCCGGCCAGCTTCTCAACACTATCAACCGGGCAGCGACGAGTCAGTTCATGGGCGAAGTATTTAGCGTGGTAATCGGTTAACTGCATGGGAAGACGTCAGCTAAACCGTGACATGAGATATGAATGAATTCGTGGATGGCCACGCAACGCGCGGCATGGATTCTGGCAGCAGCGGCATCGTAGACGTGCCAGCCTACCGCCTTCAGCAGCACCTTAATATTTCCAACTGCACGCTGTCACCCATGTATACCTCCTTTTTAATAATTATCTGTTGAATTTTCGCATAACCTGGCGATTGGGCGTAATTGTCTTCAGTGATTGGCCTTGGCCGAACCCGATCCATCTCGCTTTGCCAATCCCCACATATCATTCCGACTAATGGCAGCGAACTGACTACGTGTTACGTGCCATATTCAACACGAGATTACGAATGCATAACAAAAAAGCCACCCCGAAGGGTGGCTCCAGTACGTGATCAAGCAAGCAACTGCTTGGCCAGGGCAACTTCAATGCTGTCCCCCGACTGGTTCACAACGTCCAGGCCGGAATCCGGCATGTCGCCAGATGTCGACTGTGACACGGCGATCTTCTTTGCCATGAGTTCCAGACATCCCATCTGGGCCGATCCTGCGTAGCCCAAAAAATGCACATCCACGTCCTGCTTCTGGCCAATCCGCCAACTGCGACGGGAGGCTTGCTGCAGGGTATAGACGTTGTAACCGCTCTGCATGAACACGATGGTCGGGAATTCCAGCATGTCGAGCCCGGTTTTGATCAACTCAGGGTTGGTGATAATCACTTCCACACCGCGGTCAACCTGATCGAACAGCCAATCTTCCCGCTTTGACGCATCGACGCTTGCCCTCAACACCGCCGTCTTGAAACCTTCCTTTTCAAGAAAGTTTTTCAGTCGGGTGGTGGTGTCACGAGTGCCGGTGTAGGTCGAGTACACCAAAATCCTCCGGCGGCGTGCCTTCTCCGCTTTGCAGATACGCAGCAGTTCCAGCTCTTTCGGACTTGCCTCCGTACCGTTCATCAACGCCGGCACGAAAGCGAGTTGCTGCTTCGATCGGGGATGGCGAACCAGCTCGTCACGGAAGCACGTATCCGGCCAGGCAAGCAGCACGTTCAGAACTACCCCCAGCAAGCTGGTGTCGCCCTTCCTGAGCGCCTCTCGGAGATCTTCGCGCAAGCTCATACTCAACTCGCGGTAAATCCCGGACATCGCCTCCGTCATCGGCACTTCCGTGAAATGCTCTCGGTAAGGCGGCAGAACATCGCCGCCTATATCCTTGAGCTTCAGGAACACCGTCTGTGGCAGCACATAGCGCATGATGCCCTTCGGGCCGAATCCTGGTCCCTTGGAGGTGCGGTGCGTGATGTTCTTGCCCCGCGCCGTGCGATGCGACTCGCTTTCAGTCTCCTTGAACACGTCCTTCAGGATGCCGTGATCACGCATAAACGACATGCCGGCAGGTCCCAGCGAATTGCGGTTGTTGTAGCCGAAACCATCCTCGATCATCAAACCCGGGTTAAGCCGGTGCAGGAGGTAGAACAGATCGTCGGCATAGCCGCCCATCAGGGTGCCGGTCAGGAGCAGGGTTTTCTGGCACTTGCGTGCAAGAACCCCCATCGCCTGCCCTTGCGCGGACCCCTCGTTCTTGTACTCGTGCCCCTCATCCACCACGAGAAGGCCGAAGTACCCCTGCGGAAGGTAGCGCTTGATGAACTCGGTTGCCTGGTAGCCGCCCTGGCCGAAGGAGAACTCGGTGTTGGCCATTGCACGCTCCATTCTGCGCGCCTGCCGGTCAGTAAAGAATAGATCGCCTTTGTCGTCCATCAGATTGATGAACTCATAGACATTGTCCTCAAGCATCCCGGACAGCATGTCCTCGCCGAACCGATCAAGCAACTTGTCGGCTGTTTTGGAACCGATGGTCGGTATCTGACGCAGGCTCTCCATAACCAGCTCACGCCGGGATTGGGTGTTTCCACGTTTCGATACCAGCGTCCAAAGACGTTCTCCGCATGACACCCTGCCTTCTAACAGCGCTCCATCCACTACCCGCTTCACCGACTGCTGATTGGTGCAATAGGATCGCGTCTGATTAAGCCTGCTTTCAGCCAAGGTCGCTGGCAAGGGGTTGCCCTCGTCATCCACCAGCAAAGCGCCGCACTTTGGGCAGGCTGCATAGGTTCTCACCTGCTTGTCATGGCCCTCACCCACGATAGTCCGCTTATGGGTGTAGGCAGGCTTCCAGTTGAATCCCATGCGCATGCGCACACGTCCCATGACAAAGAACTCTGGAACGACCGGCTTCTCACGCAACTCCCGTAACTGCAGGAGTTTGCGCAACGTGTCTGGGCCGTTGAGAATCCAGACCCGGGCATTAGGCACCGTCGCCTTGATTTCGCGCCGCCACTTGTAGACAAGATGCGGTGGCGCGATCACCAATGTGCGGCGATAGCCCTCCTCGTGCATGACTGCCGCGGCGGCAATCGCCATCATGGTTTTACCCGTACCCATTTCAGCGTTGATGATCGCTGCGGGCTGGGCTTCGTCGACCAGAAGGCGCGTTACAGCCTGGACTGCATCCTGCTGAGGCGGAAAAGGCTTGCGAAGCAAGGCTTCCATCAGGATGGCATGCCTGGAATTCGGCACACCATCGTAGATTGGCGGATTCTGCTTCTGAACCGCGCTCAGTAGCCCTTCCCCGAACTCGTGAATGAAATCGCTCAAAGGAATGACTTCCTGCTGCGATACTTCAATGACTGCTTCCATGATCACTCTCCTAAAAAACGCGGAGGCAGCCGTCCCCTTGCGGGGTGGTTGCACCCCGCTGGGTTGAATTGAATCCCGGCCTCCATGCCCTTGTGAGGACATCGAGGCGTTCCGGCATCAGGGACTGACCGGACTCATAAGGCGATGCGTGACGCGCATCGGTCGGGCTGAAACTGACAGCCAGCAGTGAAACACTTCAAAGGCCCGGAGCCTTTCTCCAACACGCCGGCCGCAGCCCGCGCGTTCGAGAAAAGCCCCCGGAGGGGGCAGTTAAGAATCAGAACATTGCCTGCGAAGAATCATCCATACCGATCCTCCAGCGCCTGCTTGATCTGAGCCATGGGGATGGGCTTAAAGTGGAAATCCAACTCGGCGCCGACCCCTGTATCAACAAGCTCCGTGATCGGAATATATCCATACTCGGCATTGATCAAGTCGCCGTGCAGGATGGCATATCCGAAAGCCTGCTCGACCTCCCCTTCCCTGTCCTTCTCGATGATGTACCAGTGGCAATCACCCAGAAAATAGTGAAGATGTGCAATGGCCTCGTCGCCCTTTCCGTCTTGCTGGTACGTTACCGGCATGCCTTCGACAGTGGCCGCAATCTCAACCATTTTGTCGAAGAAATACTGCCGTTCTTCCCCATTCATACATGTGGCCACGATTTGCTTCTGTCTCTCTGGCATGAACAGCCGAAGACGAAGGAATGCTTCAACTGCATCTCGTCGACTGACAGAGTTCACTTTTCCATCAAGGCTGGGTTCTGCCTCGGGAGAACGGGCCGATGGAGTCGGCCGTCCGGGTATTTCAATCTGAATGTTGTCTTCAAATAAACGCATGGTGTTCCTCCTTGAATAATCCAAGAGGGGAACACCCCTTGCGGGAATGTTCCCCGCAAGGCGGTTTGAAAAAACTCAACGAATCGAAACGACTTTCCCAAAACCCGGACCCGGAGTGAAGTCGATGCCGGTGATGCTTGGCACAAACTTGTCCGTATAGGTCAGGATTTCTGACACGGAGCCATCGGCCCGGGTCTCGAATGTCGTCTTGAGATCACGCTCCTTGAAGGTGTCACCTTTGATCAGGAGACGCCTTCCATTGCCAGACTCCACCACACCCGAGATTTGCCCCGCTGCCAGCGCCAGCGCCAAATGCCAGTCAGAAAGCGCGCGCAAGGGCCGGCGGTGAGTATCGTCAGCACGCACAAAGTGCGTCCCGAACATCGGCCAGAGCGTATTCTTGCGAACACGCTCAAGCTCAGCCTGGAGTTGGGGACCGTCAATGCGAATTGACGTGAAGCGTGCTTCGGCCTCCTTGATCTGTGGCACCAGGTACTGCTCACCTTGCCAATACTCCGGCAATACGGCTGGCACTTCCCCGCGACCACAGGCCTCCAGCAGCTTCTGCACGCCTGGATCCGTTCCATCCGCACGACGCTTCACGCCAAACACGACGCACTGCTTGAACCGTGCTTCCGGCGCCATGAAGACCTGAACCTGCTCGAAGTGCCGGGCAATCATTCCGGAGAACTCCTTGTCCAGAACGTAGTGCGGAACAATGAGCACCATGACTCCGCCGAACTGCAGCCAGGCAACCGTCTTGCGATAGAACACCTTCTCAAGACGATCACCCCGGGAACGATCTCCCGTGGCCGCCTTGTCCGATACGACATCGCCATACGGTGGATTCAGGAACAACAGCCCCTGACTGCGTGCCGACACGAACACGTCGTTCACATCGCTGTGCGCGACTGTGTCGAGTATCCCCTTGGCATGCCACGCGCGCTCCGCATCGAACTCGATGCCATTGGCCACGACAGATGCTCCGCATTGAACCAGGTAGTGCTTAACTTCAGCCAATGCCGTTCCTTCGCCGCAGCACGGGTCAAGAATACGCAGTTGCCCACCACCAATGTCGAGCGCCTGGAGAATCCGGGCCAGCGTCACTTCGTCCGTCGGGAAATATCCGTTCTTGATAAAGTTCTGGGCCAAACGCGGAAAGATGAGGCTCATGCCAACACCTCGCTTTCCGGCTCATCCAACACCAGAGCCCCGTCGATTTTGCCCAGGAGAGTCATGATTTGTGGGATGCCGAAATCGCTTTCTGTGTAAGCAATTTCGCTGCCACCGTAGCGGTACGACTCATCCGCCCACCTGTGTGCTTCTCGCTTATCTGCAAGTAGCAAATCCAGCCCCTGGGCAATCAGGTTCACCTCAGACTCCGAGAACGCTTCTCTCATCATGATGATCCCCTTTAGATAATGCCCAGAAGGCTGAGCCAGCTATCTGGGTGGTCGGGCTCGACACAATCCCCTTCCGGGGTTTCACATACCGAATCGAGCACCCACTCCTCGATTTCGGACATTGACGGCACCTGATACGTCTGTCCGCGCCACTGAATCGTTTTTGGAAATACCATTTCTGCTCTCCTAAATGAAAACGCGGAGGCAGCCGAACCCCTTGCGGGGTGGTTGCACCCCGCTGGGTTGATGAATTGAATCCCGGCCTCCATGCCCTTGTGGGAGCATCGAGGCGTTCCGGTCTCAGGGACTGACCGGACTCATAAGGCGATGCGTGACGCGCATCGGTCGGGCTGTAACTGACAGCCGGCAGCAAAACACCACAAAGGCCCGGAGCCTTTCTCCAACACGCCGGCATCACCCGCGCGTTCGAGAAAAGCCCCCCTAATTGGCGGGGCATATAGCCAGATGCCTCAAACGAAGTATCTGTAGTTTTCGAGTGCTTTGGCACCTTCCAGGCGTGTTATGAATGACCCAATGCGGGAGCCATCCACCCACTCTGCTTCCCAATGCCCTGGACGCCCGCTCAGCATGCCAATTCGCCCTGGGCATGGGGTGCCGTCCACCAAAAGGCGAACTTCATACATTCCTGCCTCACGGCGAGTGATCTGATAGGTGCTGGTAGCCACCATACGACCCTCCAAAAGATCGCGGAGGCAGCCATCCCCTTGCGGGGTGGTTGCGCCCCGCTGGGTTGATAAATCGCTGACGCTAAGCTGCCATGACGTTGGCGCTTCGAGCCTGTTCGAGGTAAGCCTCTTCCTCGCCATTCAGGCCGATCATGCCTGCCTGAACCATTCTCGACACGTCGTCCGAAAATGATTCGGTCAACATGACTTTGGCTGCGGTTACCTTTCCGATCGGTGGATGGACGCTGTCTTCCAGAAAACTCACACACTCGGCATGGGTTGCCCGTATGACTACGTCCCTCCAGCTATCGAGTAACGGAACAGGTGAGAGGGTCTTGTACAAAGACCATATCCCCTGCAGCAATCGAGGCCTTGCATCCGGTGTAAATGGCGCGTCCAGCATGAACCACGCCGTCTTGGTAGACCTGTCAGGCTTTAGCAGGGCTGCATCGTATATCCAAGTATGGACAAGATTCCCAAAGAGGTTGTCCCTGGGTAATCGACCGCTGAATTTGGTGAGCCGGTCAGGACTGCGTACATGGACTTGCTCGACCAAGCGGCCATCGCCGTCATTGAGTGGCGTGAGGCGGAATCCAGACAAGCCTCCGCAGTTTTCCTTCAGGGTGAATGCGGCGAGAAGCTGCTGAATTGCAGTGTCCCGACCGTACAGGGAAAGGAACATCAACTCACCCGATTCGTCCCGGATGCAAGCATCCGCATACAGGTCAGAGAGTTCCGATATTTTGTAAAGCATGGCGTGCTCCTGGAAAAAAAGGGGAGCACTTTCCCCAAAGGGAGCGTGGCTCCCCATGGGGTGGTTGAACTGCGATGGAATTCCAGGTCTGAAGACCCGCCGTTTTCAGGAACTGAACGGCATTCAAGGGCGATGCATGACGCGCATCGGTCGAGCTGATACTGACAGCCAGCAGGTGCAACTGCGTTAATTATGCGCGTTTCAAGAGCCTTTACAAGCCTGGCCCCGCCCACTTAATTGCCATCTCCTGTATCGATAATTTCCTCGATATATGCCGCCGCGCTGTGATTGTCTGCATACCGCAGACAGGCTGCCAAGGTGATCCAGTCACTCCGAATCAACGACACATGGGTACAGCCGGAAAAGCCCCTCAGCATTCCTTGAAGAACGCCACCTTGCCCGGGGTCAACATCATCTGCGTAAAGGGACACAGCCTCTTCAAGGTCGTCGAGATGCAGGACATGGCGCTTCATCTCGATGGATATCAAGCCGTCCACGTCATCAGATGCATGTTGAGTCCACGAGGATCTGGAACATGCCTCGTCAAGAAGCCTGGCGATGAACTCGCTTTCTGATTCCAGTGGCGCGATGTCACCCGGAATACCGTGCTTCGCCATCACTTTCCCGATCAGGTCCCAGTCGAGCTTATGCTGAGCTTCACTTTCGCAAGCCCCCATCGCTTCGATCAGTGCGCTGACCTGCTGCGCCAGTCTGGTCGTGTCGGCGATCAGCGGCAACAGTACAAGTGCTTGCACCGCGTTGGCGTCAGCCAGTGCGCCACGCAGATCATCGGTCGCAAATCGCAAACAGTCGTTTGCCTTGGTCAGTTGTTCGTTGATACATCTCATTGCTGCACTCCTAAAAAACGCGGAGGCAGCCGTCCCCTTGCGGGGTGGATGTACCCCGCTAGGTTGATGAATTGAATCCCGGCCTCCATGCCCTTGTGGGGACATCGAGGCGTTCCGGTCTCAGGGACTGGCCGGACTCATATGGCGATGCGTGACGCTCATCGGTCGGGCTGTAGTAACTGACAGCCAGCAGTGAAACACCACAAAAGCTCGGAGCTTTTCTCCAACACGCCGGCATCAGCCCGCGCGTTCGAGAAAAGCCCCCCCCGGAGGGAGGGCTAAAACTAACCGCAAGCAATCAGCGGTGCTGCATCGCTTTGTTGGAAACCGCTCGGCTCTTCGATTGCCCAGCGCTTGAGCGCGCTTGCAATCAAGGCGCCGATCGCCATGAACGGCCCATAGATCACCGACTGGCCAAGGACTTCATGAGCAGTTGTTTCGCAAAGCCCATCGATCAGCCGCTCGGGAATTTGCTTTACCCGGGCGTGCTCCCCTGCGGTCAACTGACGAAGCAGGTCAGGGTTGCGCGGGTGGCGGATCTTCGGGTCGGTGCTTCTCACCTTGGCGTAACCCTTGGTGACTGTCCCGATCCGGGTAGAACCGCCATCGAAAACCTGCATCATGAATCCCTTGCCGGCCTCCTTGTCGCGTTCCTGCTTGGCTTTCAAACCCGGCATGGCCGACCATCTTGGGTCGTCGTCGTCGACCTCATCCAGCGCATCTCCCAGGGTGACCGGGATCCTTTCCGGCACCACCAGGTCGTTCATCGAAAAGCTCACCCCATTGGTCACGGCCACCATGCAATAGCGCTTGCGGTCCTCGACTGCATTGAAGGATTCGCCAGACAGCACCACTTCATGGACTGCGTAGCCAAGGTCCCGCAACTGCGATCGGATGATGGCGCCGCTGGCCGTATCCCGATACTGGGGCACGTTTTCCAGAACCACCACCAACGGGTTGACCGCTGCGACAATCGCCAGAAAGGCAACAACCAGATGGCCTACCTCGGGATGATCCTCCGGCACGCCAAGCTTGCGCTTGGAGCGGCCGGAGAGGCTGGCGCCAGAACACGGGATCCCGGCCTCCAGAATGTCCACGCCTGGAAGCCTGGCCATGGCCCAGCGATCAAAGGCCAGTTCCTGCATGGGAGCCGCGATGCCTACGGTGTCGGATTCCCAGCAGTCATTGGCTTCCCTGGCATGATCGAGCAGCTCGGGTCTGATCTCGTTGGCAAAAACCAGCCTGGAATCCAGCCCCTCGCGGTATAGCCCCGCATGAATCGCATGGCACATGATGCCGCCGCCATGGGAAAGCGACCCGATTTCCAGCGGGTCACCCTGCCCCATCCTGGCGGCGGTTCGCTCGACTCTCTCCTGGCGACGCAGCTCGGATGCAAGCGGAAGGATATGAATTTCCTCCTCCAGCATCACCACCCGTACCGCGCTCATACCCTCGAACATCTCCAGCAGTTCCCTGCTATTGATGTCGATGACCGGATACTCGCTTTCGCCTCGCCGTTTCCGCGAGACCACACGAATGCCCTGATCGGATCGAATGAGCACCAGTCTCGCGTTGTCCAGCTTGATGTCGAATCGGGTGCCTGGCTTGAATCCAGCATGATCCAGATTGGATCCTTGAAGCCACACGCGCGGAGCTCCTTTGTTCTCCCCAATTGAGGTCACCAGATAATGTCTCATCATTTCCATTTGCATCTCCTAGAAAAAATCCGGAGACACCCCCTGACGGGGATGCCCCGACAGGGTTAAGAAAATTTGATCGACCGCTTTGCTACTGGCCTTCGACTTCCGCCACCAATTTCGTCACCCACTCAGGAAGGTGATCTGCAAGCACTGTGGAAGAAGTCCGGATGACCTCCGCCACGCTTCCGTTCTCCATCGTGACTTCCATGCTGTCGTTACCATCCGTATCGGCATCGAGCACCAGGTAGCGCATGGGATGATCCGATGCCATCCATTGCACGATTCCGCCTTCAATCCACGCCACAACCGTTGGTGTCGCTTCCGATCCTGCGGTGCCTTTGTTTGTACTGGTTGAACCTGAAAGGTGGCTCTCTCCTTTAACAATCTCGAAGCTGCCAGGGCCATTGCCTTCATCGTCCGCCAGGATGATCAAATGCCTGACTTCGCCATCCTTGCATCTGATGGCCAGTCCGAAAAACTCGTCGCCGAACTCATCCCCGTCAGTACGAACGGCATCCTCTATGACCCCGCCAACCAAGGGTTTGAGTTGGTCAAGATAGAACTGCGTGTGCTTGTTTGCATCCATTTCCTTCTCCCTTTCAATCAAAAAAAGGAGGGGAATCCCCCGGAGGGGATTACACCCTCCGGGTAGCCGCATTGAGCGGAGTTCAGTTGAAACTACATTTTCGCTGCCACCAGCCAGCGATAAACACCCATCAGGCTTGTGAGCGTGAAGCCGATCTGCATAACAACCAGTCCATGCGCGCCAACCTTGATTCCATAAGCAATCCAGGCACCGTTGGACAGCAGGAACAGCAGCCAGCCGAAGCGGCTTGCCCTCACATTGAGCGAGAGCAATGCAGCGCCAGCCAGACCAAGAAATGCGCCGGCCCATTCAAATGCCCACAGGGGAATACCAGATATAGGGTTCATGCAGATTTAAGGACAGCATCGCCAAGCACTGCCCTGACCTCCTCAGATAGCGATTCTTCCGCCCATTTTCTGCCGACATAGCCCCATACCGCAGACTCGTCGATCAGTTTCAGGCGGTTACCCTCGGCCGAAAACACGTCGACCGCCACTCCGTAACAGTCACCCGCCAGCCAGGCGTTGTACGACTCAAGTGCCTGACGCGCAAACTCGACTGCCTTGGTGCGCGCTGCATCAAGGCCACCCTCTTCTTTGATCGAATCAAGCTCATCACGCAAGCATTGATCGGGCACCCAAACACCAGCACCGCGAGCCGTATCAAACAGACACTGCTGTCCCGAGCCTGTCACAGACCAAACCTGGCCACCATGCTCATAGCAATCGAGCATGACGGTGTAGGGCTCTCCTACCTGGCCTGACGACCTGGCTAATTGCCAAGCCTCATCAAGCAGGCTCTCCCAGGTGACGTGCTCACGTACTTTCTCCGCGAGCCAGGATTCCCGGTGATAGGGAAGCTGGCCTGTGAAGTCCCCGACGAAGTACTCAAGCGCCTGATTGCGGCTCAGTCCATTGTTATTGGCGCACTCCAGGATGAACGCAACCAGATCGACCTGGAACCTGGTTCTGACCAACTCCTTCAAGGCAGACTCCGCCTCGCGCTCGACCACTTGCAGGGATAGATCACGTTGCCAGTCCGAATCCAGGCCAAGTGCGGCTTGCATCCTGGCGTGCTGGTCCGAATGACGGTGCGATGAATAGATATGTCCCATTCCGTCACAGTCGTCTAAAGGATTTTCTACATCATGATCGTCAACAAGGTAGCCAACTGCGATCAGGCCACCCTGCTTTTCGATCTTGTGTTCCACGTAGCTCATGACGCAGGAAGGCTCGAAGCTCAACTCGGCGGTCAATCCATCCACGTCAATCTCGGATACTTTGCGGGTACGGAAATTCATAGCGCTGCTCTCCTAAATAAAAACGCGGAGGCAGCCGAACCCAGTGCGGGGTGGTTGCACCCCGCTGGGTTGAAATAACAAATTGAATCCCGGCTTCCGTAGAAGCGTGCCGGTCTCAGGGACTGACCGGACTCATAAAGCGATGCATGACGCGCATCGGTCGGGCTGTAACTGACAGCCAGCAGACAAACGCTGCAGCAGCAATTGCTTAAAGAATTACGTCCTGCGTCCAAGCACCATCCTGCAGTGCCTGTTGAGCAGCGGCATGCGTCTGAAAATACTCAACGCTCTCTTTTGAAACAGGGTCATCCCCATCGGCCGTGCCGATATAGAAGCCCGAATTACTTTGAAGCACTTGAAGCGGCAGCTCCAATTTGCACCACCGTCTTGCCAGTTGACCGTACACACCTTTCTCCTTCGATGAAGGGACATACTCCCCAAGAGGGAGTGAAAACGCCCCCGCTGGGTTGATGAATTGAATCCCGGTCTCCATGTCCTTGTGAGGACATCGAGGCGTTCCGGCCTCAGGGACTGACCGGACTCATAAGGCGATGCGTGACGCGCATCGGTCGGGCTGAAACTGACAGCCAGCAGTGAAACACTTCAAAGGCCCGGAGCCTTTCTCCAATACGCCGGCCGCAGCCGCGTGTTCGAGAAAAGCCCCCGGGTGGGGGCTTTAAAAAAAATCAGGGCAGAGGCCGATCAATCGGCATCCATTGCTGGATACCCCGGGTTCCGCCCCATTCCATTTCACTTTCAACGAAGCGGTCTACGTCAGGGTGATACTCGCAGAATCTTCCTTCGATCATCTGCCCAAACGACATCGTCCCTGACGCAGAGATCACGACCACCGGCTGTTGTTCACCCGGAAGTGCGTCCTGCGTCTTGACCCAGCTGAATTGAACAGGCAGGCACACGACACCATAGGCCTCAGTACCGGGAATAGGTTTTTTCGTGCCAGTGTCGATCTTGGCCATTCCGATGAACAGGAAGCCCATTGCAAGTCGGCCATTTTTCATTTGCCTTTCAATTGCAGCCTCGAAGTCATCCCTCTCAAGATGGCACTCTTCACCGCACTCCGCCTGGAAGGCTTCTGCTGCATCCACATACTCAACGTCTGTCGTCGCCAGGATAATCCCGTAACCATCTGGATCCTTGATGCCAAGCTGACGAGCGGCTTCTGCGTCTGTAATGCCAAGACCAAATAACATATTGCTCTCCTTAATAAAAAAGTTAGGGGAGCACTTTCCCGGTAGGGAGTCGTGACTCCCCATGGGGTGGTTGATGAAACTAAATCCCGGCCTCTTGCGAGGCGTTCCGGCTTCAGGGACTGACCGGACTCAAGCCATCATGAAACTCCGCTTCATGGCACTACTCACCATGAAATACGCAACGATCAGCCAATTCGGCCAGTGACGACCACTCATCAAATGAACGGCACTCATCCAGGAATTCCTTGATGAGCGCCAACGCAATCGAGCGGTTCCCACTGTCCAGGGGCAGGAGGTCATTGAATTTCAAGCCGCCTTTACCATGCAACGCCTTGATGAGCCTGGCCAACGCTCTTCCACCACCCGTATCCCCATAACTTCGCAGAATCTGCTCTGCCTGAAGGAACACATCGTGGGCGACTTCCCCAGCCTGTTGGGCACGGAAATCGTCAACTGTGATGGTAAGAATCTCATCCTGAGGAGGCATGCTCGATTTCATGTTCACTCTTCTTTCCTGGACCATCCTTGGGACTTGGCATCGAACACGTAACCCATCTCCTTCAGCCGGTCACGCTGGCTGCGAAAGACCGCTCGATCCACAGTGGGGTCAAGTTTCACGTCCTTGCTAACCCAGACAAGATCGGCAAGGTCGGCCCCAAACAATTCCAGCAATTCCTGGAAAACCGGATCCTGGTTTGCATGCTCATGAACCAGCGCAGCTGGAATAGGAATATCGGATAAACCGGTTTGATTCGCTGCCGGTGCGGGCTCTGTGGCGATTGGATCGGGTTCGCTCGGCACGTCATCAACCTTGCCCTCATCAACCGTGTCCAGAAATATTTCCATTACCTTCGCACGGATGTCGGTGGTCGATTTCCCGCGCCAAATATACGAACTGAGGTAAAAGTTCTCGACAAGAAACTCACCCTCGTATCGGCCTTCCGAAAACTGATCGAGGATGGACTCCTTGACCTTGAATTCTCCGATCGGGGTGGTCAGGTCGCCGACGCAGAACTTGCCGTTGGCACCTTTGATTTCCTTGATTACAAGCGTTCCATTGATGCGAATAGACATAATGCTCTCCTTGAGAAACAGAAAAAAAGGGAGCACTTTCCCCAAAGGGAGCGTGACTCCCCATGGGGTGGTTGAACTGCGATGGAATTCCAGGTCAGAAGACCCGCCGTTTTCAGGAACTGAACGGCATTAAAGGACGATGCATGACGCGCATCGGTCGGGCTGATACTGACAGCCAGCAGTGAAACTTTGGCAAACGGCTTATCCAAGATGGCCAGTTCTCTTGGATACCCCGCTCGCGGGGCAGGATGGGTTGGTCATGATTCAATGTGGTTGGTAAATGGAACCCCTGCTCAACTCTTCCATAAAGGAAGCGACGCACCGCACTGAGGGGCTCGGCGCGAATTTTGGGATGCGGCAAACCGCAAAAGCCGTGACCGTTCTGGCCGTCACAACCCATGATCTGATCGATGCCCAGAAGGCTTGCCCGAAACCTGGTCTCGGGCAAGCCTTCTGGCGGGTGTAGGGAAGACGGGGTATCGGTCCGTCTCAGGGATGAGGCAAGCAGATGGGGATGCATCCGTCGCCAATGTAACCCCTGGGAAACCTGCGGAGGAATCCCAATCCGGTATGAGGGGCTGCCCGGACTAAAAGCCAGCGCTTAGGGCGCCAATCCTGCTGTACTCAGCAAACGAGAAACTGTGTTTACCGAAGCAGACATAGCCTGCTTGGGTAAACGCCCAGAGGCTGGACGTTTCCTTCTATCAACCGAAACAGATTCTATCAGCCAGGATGGATTGGATGCGACGGAACCGGAGTACATCCCGTTCACGAAGCAATCCACGACGACGCGCAATGCAGTGAAACCACCTCGCGTCCTCGATCGGCACTTCAGCCTTGGCCATCAATTGAAGGAAGTTTAGTGAGAGTTGGTGACTCATGGATGTCTCCTGTGGTTGGTTGCGGGGTTTTCACCGGAGGGTTGGCCCTCTGGTGAAAACCCCACGCAGGAGGTTTTCAGTTTGACTCCATCAATTCGACAGTGTGCTCGCCAAGGCGATGACTTGTGACACCATCACGCACAGACTCATGATGCGCAAATCGAACAGAACATTCAGAAAAGCTTCTTTCATCGTGGACTCCTGGTTTTCAAAATGAAAACCGGGGAGTCCACGACACCCGGCAGGGAGCGTGAAACTCCCCGGTCGGGTTTGTGAAACCGGACGTTACTGGCCGCTTGCTACAGCCTCTTGCTGTTGCGAAGAGCCTGCAGGCAGGACAACCGGATTACCGTCCACCCAGGCATTGGTGATCTTGAGCAAGCGTCCCTTGATCATCACACCGGTATCACCCTTCTTGCGCGTGCCCACGTCTTTTTCGTAGACAAACACTTCAGGGTAGATGTCACCCAGCTTGAACTGGATCATTACTTTCCGTTTCTCATCGCCATGCGGCTTGAGTACCTCGATCGCTTTGATCGCGTCCTGACCATAAACCCGCACATCGAATTTAGTCGACTCAGGTTTGACCGAGCCGTCCTTGTTCCACTCACCACGGAGAGCGGAAATGGAGCAGGCGAGGAACGTTTCACCTTTGTTGGGCTTGACCATGCGAACACGGTTCAGGTAACCAAGGCCGGTGACATGAAGATCGTAGAATTTGGATTCAGACATAATGCTCTCCTTAAAAAATAAAAAAGGGGAGCACTTTCCCCAAAGGGAGCGTGGCTCCCCATGGGGTGATTGAACTGCGATGGAATTCCAGATCCGAAGACCCGCCGTTTTCAGGAACTGAACGGCATTAATGCGCGCCTTGCGGCAAAAGGCGGCTCCTTACGGGAAGCCAATCGGGCTGCATGAGCCAACAAAACAGGCTTTAGGTTGCCAATTTTCAAATGGTGTGTCAATACTTGGCCGGGGAGAATTAACAGGCTCGAAAGCCTGCACCTCTTCGGCCGCAAAGCCGCCGTTGGCGCAATAGACTCGAAACCCATTCAGACTGGCCTCGGGTGTATGGGCACCGGAATAGTCGACGCAGATGTGCGGGTGCCATCGACGCGCCTCGGTAATCAATAAGTCTCGGCTATCAGACTCTCGTAGGGGATATTCAGTCCGTCATGCAGCCGCTTGACCATGCGCAGGCTCAGGGGCCGCTTGCGGTTGAGCACTTCGGAGACCCGGCCGCTCGGTCCGATGAAACGCTCGAGGTCGCGCGCGGTCAGACCCTGTTGCTCCATCCGGAACTTGATGGCATCGACGGGGTCGGCCGGGCCGAAGTCATAGTGCTTGTTCTCATAGGCCTCGACGAGCGTCACGAGCACGTCCCGCTCGTCCGCCTCCGGAGTCTGCTCCTCGGCCTGGAAGATGGATTCGAGCCGGCGGAACACCGCCTTCAGGTCGTCGTCGTTTCGGATCGGTTTAATAGTCATTCACGTTCTCCACATCGATGCGGTCGTAATGGGCATGTGTACCGACGAACTTCACCCAGACGATGCCCGCCCGGTACTGCATTTCGACCACCAGGCGGTACTTGTTGCCGCCCACGTTGAATACCACGCGGTTGTTGCCGCAGATGCTGGCACTGGCGTACTGGTCCTTGACGTCCTGCGGTGATCTCCAAGTCGCCTTGACTGCCTCGTCGTACCAACTGTGCAGCGGGCCACGCGCATCACCGCAGCCGGGCCTGTCCCAAAAGTTCTTCAGACTGCTCTTTGCGATGACCCTCATTAATACTAGTTTCTCCCATTTTGGGAGAAACGTCAACCGCCTGTGCATGAGGTCTGTGCATGCATGCGGTCACTCTCGGTTCGGCTGAGATTGTCGTCGAAAAGCTGGCCAATCCTGACCGTCAAGCCCATGCAGCATCTCAAAATGACCGAGAGCCCCTATTGGGATGCAAGCATCATTTTCAGAGCCTGCTTTGGGGAGCATTAGCTCAACCGTCACTACCGGCCAGAAACACAGCCACTGGGCGGGGAAAATACTTTATTGGGCGGCCGCTGTAGGCCAGTAAGCTGCCAGATGTGATCTCGCCGTGTACTTCCGATAATCGGCCACGGCCATTTGAGTGTGTCGTCACCAATAGCCGCAATGTGCAGGCGCCAGCCGTCGTAGCCCTGGAATTCTGGCCGAGTGACCGCTTGTCACTATTGGCTACTACCGCAGCTGATCCGAAACGGAAGTTCAGCCTTCAGACGCAAGCGACGAATTGGCAGCGAAGCGCTCAGTGACATGTGCCTTGGTGCGGAGCTCAACTGCACGTGACCTACCCGCCGTGTGTGATGGCACGGCATCACTATTCAAGAGTTTACTGGTGTCAAGCAGTCAGAAGACATTTCTGCCAATGATGGGGCGTTAATCTTTAGACTTAGAACAGAAAATCAAATTTCTTATTGGGGGGGGGAGCGGATGGCGACAATAGGGAGACTGGTGCTGAGGAACTTCAAGCGGTTCAAAACGCTTGAACTAGAGTTTGATCCAGAGTTGAACATCCTAGTTGGCGGCAATGAGGCCGGCAAGAGCTCCGTGCTCCAGGCACTGGACATCGTGCTCAGTGCCAGCCGGAGCAAGGTGGAGACGCTAGGTCTCGAGACCTTTTTCAATGCGGATTGCATAGCTGATTTCCTGGGCGGCGAGAGGAAGATCATAGATCTCCCCGAGGTTCTGGTAGAGGTATACCTCGAGGGGATTGAAGGTCACCACGAACTAGACGGTCGAAACAACACCAAGGGCGCTGACCACCTAGGCATCAAGATGGTGTGCAAACCCGTTGACGAGTACACCAAGGAAATTCAGGCCATTCTAGCCGAGAAGCACGAGAGCTTTCCTTTCGAGTACTACGGCGTCCACTTCCTGACCTTCACGGACGAGCCCATCTTTCCGTATAGGAAGCCGATCAAGCACCTGCTCATCGACAGTTCTCAGATCAACAATGAGTACGCGACGCGCGAGTACACCCGCTCCATGTACGCCACCCATGCAAACGTCGTCCAGCGCAATCTTCACAGCTTCGAGTACCGCAAGGCCAAATCGAAGTTCAAGGAAGATGTCTTCAAGGCGATGAATGACGCTTTGGACACCTATAAGTTCGATGTCCGCACTAGCCCGAAAGCCAGTGTCGAAACAGACATCATCATCACGGAGGGCGACATTCCGATCGACAGCAAGGGTAAGGGCCGTCAGTGTTTCATCAAGACGGAGTTCGCCCTACGCAACCGCGAGCACGCTCTCGATGTTCTCCTGCTTGAAGAGCCCGAGAACCATCTGAGCCATGTCCACATGCACAAGCTCATCGATCGCATCCGGGAATCTGTCAAGAAGCAACTCTTTATCGCCACGCACAGCAGCTTCATCGCGACACGGTTAAACCTCAAGAAGGTTCTGATATTGAGCGAGGAGAATCCATCCAGACCGGCATCCCTCAAGGATCTCAGCCAGGGGACCGCCAACTTCTTCATGAAGGCCCCCGACAATAACGTCCTGGAACTTGCTCTTTGCAAGAAGGCAATACTTGTCGAGGGCGACGCCGAGTTCATCCTCATGGATGCCCTGTACAAGAACAGCGCCAAAGGTGCCAGCACCGACGCAGACGGTATCCATGTAATTTCTGTGGACGGCACGAGCTTCAAGCGCTATCTTGAACTCGCCGAGCTGCTCGGCATCAAGGTCGCCGCCATCCGGGACAACGATGGCGACTACCAGGTAAATTGTGTCGCCAACTACGCTGACTTCGCCTCGGCTTCCATCCAGGTTTTCGCGGACGCCAACGATACGCGGTACACCTTCGAAGTCTGCATGTACCAAGACAACCAGGCCATTTGTGACGGTCAGTTCGCAGCGGGCCGCAAGAAACTGACCGTAGAAGAGTACATGTTGAAGAACAAGACGGACGCCGCGTTCCAACTGCTCGAAAAAAAGGGCGCCGAGCTTGTCGCGCCGGGGTATATCCAGCAGGCTGTCGCATGGATAAGAGCGTAGTTTTTGCTGTTGCGGGGTCCGGCAAGACCACCCACCTCGTCGCGGGCCTCAATGAGGTCAGACGCTTCCTCATCGTTACGTACACGGAGTCAAATCACGACAATCTGCGCAGCAAGATCATCCAGCGGTTTGGCTACTTTCCTGCGAACATCACTCTCTATACCTACTTCAGATACCTGCACGGCTTCTGCTACCGGCCGTTCCTTCGATCGAAGAAGAATACCAAAGGCGTGACCTTTAATCTCCCGCCGACATTCCCTCGATATGCATTGACAGACGACCGGCGCTACTTGTCCTCCAGTCGTCGGCTCTACGCCAACCGGCTCGCCAAGTTCATCGAACAATCCAACCTGGTCGGCGCTTTAGTGGCGCGCATGGAGAAGTATTTCGATGTCTTCTTTGTGGACGAAGTCCAGGACTTCGCGGGGCATGACTTCAATTTCCTGATGGCAATCAGCTCTGCCAAGTTGAACGTCACCTTTGTGGGCGACTTTTTCCAGCACACGTTTGACACGAGCCGCGACGGGAATGTGAACGCAAGTCTTCATAGCGACTACAACGCCTACAGAGCCAAGTTCAAAGCGGCCAAACTGAAGGTCGACACGGACAGCCTCAAGAAGAGCCGTAGATGCAGCAAAAGCGTCTGCGATTTCATCACAGAGAGGATCGGCATCTCGATTGAAGCCCACGATGATCGGGAAAGTGTCGTCAGGTACGAGGATGACCCTGCGAAGGTACTCGCACTCTATAACGATCCTGGGACGGTGAAGCTGTTTTACAAGGGACACCACAAGTACGCCTGCCACTCCCAAAACTGGGGCGCGTCGAAGGGCGTGGACCGGTATCAGGACGTCTGCGTGGTTCTAAACCCTGCCAACGTGAAAGCTTGGCAAAAAGGAAGCTTTCGGGACATCAACGCTGAGACACGCAACAAACTCTATGTTGCCTGTTCGAGGGCGCGGGGTAACCTGACGTTCGTCCCCGAGTCTCTGCTTAAGGCCTGCAAGCGATCCTAGGGTGAATCGCAGCCAGGTTCTCCATCTACCACTTCTAAGGCTTCAGCAACCAGCCTGAACCGGTCGATAGTTTGCCTTGGCGACTGCCTTCCAGGACAAGCTCAAGGAATACGGCATGACCTGCTCGATGCGCCGGAAGGGCTCCGTCGCTTACTCGGTCGAAGCCGACAAAGGCTATTCGATTAACTACGTCTGCTGAGCTCACAAGACCAGTCGTTGGCTCTACTCTCGCCCTTCAGCGTCATGGGGCTATTCGCAAAACAGTGGCTTCCAGAGAACGATAACTGGCCTACTGCCGGGAAAACCAGAAAGCTGCCACTTTACGTAGATCAATATTGCCGGCCCGTCGCATCTTATTTCAAATATGATTAGGGCAATGTTTGGTCTCTGACGAAATCAGATGGATATGGTTAGATCGTCACAATCACATCCAGCCAAAAAAGTCATCGGCGATGAAAGTTAAAATGTGCAAACACTGGCAAGACAAATGGGCAGTGATTATTAATGAACGTATAGGGCTGGGGGCTGGATAGTTATGCCAGTCCGACCCCATTTGTTCGTGTAAACATGCCGAGAGACAATTTTTCAGCCAAGGTTGTTGATCGCCTGCGTACGCGTGTGGCTCACAAATGCTCCAACCCCAATTGTCGCGTACCTACTGTTGGTCCGGGTAAGGAGCCGCTTGCAGTCGCCAATATCGGGAAAGCTGCGCACATCGCAGCAGCGGCTCCTGGAGGTCCTCGCTACGTTGCCACTATGGGTGCCAGTGAGCGCAGTTCGATCTACAACGCTATTTGGTTATGTTCCAACTGCGCCACAAGGATCGATGTAGACCAAGATAAATATCCAATCACGTTGTTGCACGAGTGGAAACGATTGGCTGAGCACGCGGCGGACGCCGAGAAGGGAAAGCGCCCCCCGCATCCTGATGATGCACGTAACCAACTTGTTGCAGCGTTGAGCGGCATGCCTGCGCCCTTCACGTGTACTGCCATTCATAATATTCACAGTGCCACTGAACAGGCGTTGCATGGCATCGATTCCAGGCTTCGTATTGAGACCGCGTACAACCAAAAATCAACTACCTATATCGTTCACGCGCTTGAGAACGTCAACTTTAATCTCAACGTTCCGGCTCCTTTGGCCAAGGAGTGGCACGAAGCGATACAAAACTTGCTCGACCATGGTCAAGACGCGAAGCTGCCAGCAGCTGGTGTCGAGGTAACTGGGCTTCCAATCTTAGAACAGATGCTCTCAAACCTGATGCAAGATAGCGCCTGTATTAGGCTTGAGAGTTACAAGAAACCGGCAGTGCAGAAGCTAAAGCTGCTGAAACCTGACACCCAACAGTCTGAGCGCTTCGATGACATCGTTGGCAATGTGTCATTTGGCTGCAAGTCGCTTACCTTTGAGGGCGCTGCTTGCAGTGGATTAATACTTATATCGCTCAATATTCCTTGGGAGCAGTTTGGGCACGGCATAACCTTCAACTTGATGGTGCGGTTCGACGAATGGGATAAGGTCGACCTGCGCTATTTGCCTCATTTCGACAAGCTACTACAACTATTTGAGATGCTGGTGGCAGATTGGCAAATTGATATTGGTCTAGAAATCGAAGGTTTGCCGGTACTGAGGGCAAAGGCGAATTTTCCAGCAGAGGCGAATGATGTCTGGGCATCATCACATTTAGTCCTTAGCCATATTTCGCTCATTCGCAAGATTGCGGCGTACATGGATACAACAGTAATGTATGTGTCAGGATACACAATCACCCAAGCTGACTTCCTGCGGATAATGGAAGTGGTCGACATAATTGAAGGCCGGCGTGTCTTTGATAGATTGGCGTTGAATGAGAATCCAACATGTCATCTCATCGCGCAAGATGGCGTTAGTAATATTCGTTATCTGACTGAAAATGATATCGATAAAACAATTGCTATCCGTACCGATAACGGTGAAGAGATTGTTGCTTTTGGCCAGACGATTAAGATGCCAAACATAGAGGTTCAGCTTGACGGTGTTCGTCCCAAGATCCGCCATGGCGACGTTTCGGCAATAAAAGATGGCGATGTGGTGCTGGTCGAATGGGAGCCATCCGCTGAGTTTCGATGCTCATTCAGGTACTTGAAGGATTAACAGTCAAAGGGATCGACTGTCTCAAACTGGTCGGGGACTGCCTTTGGAGCCGGTGCCGTAAAACGGGCACTGGCAACCCTCCATGCGTCTCTAATGGCCGAGAAGAGCCAGTCGTTGACGATGGTCCGTCTCAAAGTCTGCCAAAGGCGACAACGGCCTTTCGATTGACGGTGTCTGCTGTACGCGCAAAACCGGTCGATGGTTTGACTCTCGATCCTGAACGTCCACTTTGCTCAGTTCAGAGGGTAACCCTTCGGCCACCTGGCACATGCCGCCGAGACGTCTGGGTGGCTGCGTCGGTCCTCGCTGCCCTCTCGAGCCGGCGGTCGTACAGCGAAAGCCCCAACGTTCGGTACAGTTTGAATTGACCGAGCCGACCAGTTCTGCAGCCTGGCATAGATCGAAATGGCAAAGTTGAGGCAAGAGCAATGTCTGTTACCCAGTCACATGGCGAAATCGCCATATGTTTCTACCCGACAGGACGCCCGGATCATGCCTTCATCTGATCCGGCCTATGCAATTCTGCGCTTTGCGGAGACCCATGAGTGCCGGAAGATGGAGATGAATATCGGAACCAGAAAAATCAGGCACGCAAGCTCAAACAGAATCAACCCGCGACTGATCGTACTGCCGCTCGCGTCAATTAAGCCCTCGTACTGAATGAGGCCGACAATGACGGCCGCAGCCAACGGGATTGTCCAGAAGTGCCTGGGGAACAGCTCTGTAAGCGGATAAAAAAGAATTAGCCCCAACGCTAGCGCAACAAAAGGGCCTTGGAGGAAGAACACACCAATTTTTAGGAACTTCGGCCACTGATCTGGTAATGGCGGCAGGGAAATGTTTCCCAGGATCATTCCCCAAATCGTGAACGTGACAAAGACAGCAATGAATGCGCACATGGCGAGGATGGGAACAGAGAGCATCCTGCCTGCCTTGCGCATTTGATCGAGACCGATGCAGGATGCGATGTACAGGACAGCAAACGCTGGCCATGCGAAGGGGCTGGCCGGCTCGAAGATGCCAAACAAGAACAATACCCAGAACCAACCCGCTAGAACCAGGAAGGTTGCGCCAATAGTAATCTTCATGGAGTGTCTTTTCGTGGTCACGGCAGTGGGATGTCATTTGTTGGCAACTCAAGCTGCTTATCGCATTCTCGTGCGATGTTCATTACTGCTGTGTACTCCCGCACATCACCCGAGCGAATGGCTCCAGTCAGGCGCGCTCCGATAGCGACGCCAGCTTGCTTGTTTGCCTTAAGGTTGCCTTCAAACACGCTTTTGAACTGTGGATTGTTTTGCTGGGCCTGCACGTAGCCTCCCACCCAAGCGAGACGCTTCTGTCCGTAGATGAGGACGGGCACATTCTCTAGGTTCTTTGCTGTTTCAAATATCTGTGCGTAAACAAAGAAACATCTTGAAATTGCACCGTGCGTAGGGTCTGCAGCGAAGGCTGCGTTTGCTGCTAGCGCCAAAGCTGCTAATGCTGTCATCTGCTTCAGTCTGTACATGTATTCTCTCCCTGCAGATCCAATGTTCAAATTGAGAAAAAGCGCCGGGTAACGAATGAAATGGACTCCCCCGCCCCTGACGGCACCTGATGTGCCAGATTGACTGGTGGAGCACCGATCAATCGAAAGAGAAGGAGAGCCCGTCATAGATATTACGACACGTAGGAATCGACCTGGCAAAGAACGTTTTTAGTGTGCATGGCGTTGACTGGAATGAGTGTCTGCCCCGTGTCTGCCCCCATTTTTGTTTCTTATCTCCCAAGGTATGGATGGCGTTGAGCTATCGAATCCAGTCAAGCGCACGCGAATACCACGGCTTTGGACAGATAGGCCTGTAATCTGGCGCAAATACGTCCACAAATCCGCGCTCACCAGGCTGGTTTCCTGATGCTAATTTCGAGGCTTCCAGGGTGATGCACGGCCTTAGCGCTGGATCAGCGGCCTTAGTGGATCGCACATATTGCTCATACGGTGCGTTTCTGAGTATCACTGTTTCGCGGGCAAGAAAAAAAGCCCAAACTACCAGCAGCGCTGCAAATATCTTGAGAGCGTTGTTCATGCTTCCACCCCATCCCTTTCAGACATCTTGTCCAAGCATGCTTCCTCTTACGTGGCAATCCCTTGTCTCCCACCGAATTAGAGAAAAAGCGTGTGCTTGTGTTGCCAACCGTAGCGGGCAACGGCTTTCCACCTCGTCTTGGGCTTGCATTAATACATTGCGGTAACAGAAGTGAGAACTGTAGACCCTGCTGTTTCTTGTTTGCGTCTTTATGCACCAAGCTAAAGCCTCTAGACAACGAGTTTACGATTCGTTCCGTCCGCAGTAAATAGCACCAGACACTGGCTTGTATGGGCAACGCGAACAGCTGCTTTGGTGAAGTCAGTCGGCTGGCCCCGACCCGTTAAGGTCATCCAAGCTGGCCACGTCAAGTGTCCGGTTGTCGGTCTTACCTTTGATCCTGCCTGCAAAGGTTTCCGTAACATTTGTCTGTCTTCACATCGTTTTGGCTTTGGATTAGTATGATGACTGCGCCGATTTGAATTTCAGCTTGCGGGCGCTTTATAAATACGGCTAAAGCGGTTCCCAAGTGACCCGTTCTAGCCACAGAGCTGAACGGGTTTTTTGTTTCCGGGGTCCCCGGAGACGGTCGCCGAGTTAAACGACAACTTGCAGGGCGACGCATAAATGCTGCTAAAGCGTCGCCCGCTCTTCGCCCCTATGAGCTGGCCTCGCCGGCCAGACAGGGGCAAGGAGAGCAGCATGAGCAAAAGTTATTTATTCACCTCTGAATCGGTTTCCGAGGGTCACCCGGACAAGGTTGCCGACCAGATTTCAGATGCCGTCCTCGATTGGGTGTTGGCGAAGGATTGCGATGCGAAAGTCGCATGCGAAACCCTGATCGCGCCCTCGCTGGTCGTGGTTGCTGGCGAATTCAAGTCCCACGTTGTCCCAAATCTCCTCGCCGAGCTTGAAACTGCCACCCCTCAGATTGCCCGGCAAGTCATTCGGGAAATCGGTTACACCGACGCGACAAGGGGTTTCGATCTTGGCAAGTGCGAAATCAAGACATCCATCAACGGCCAGTCGGATCATATCAACCAGGGTGTTGATCAGGCCGGTGGCGAAATTGGCGCGGGTGACCAGGGACTCATGTTCGGATTCGCTTGCCGCGAAACTCCGGAGCTGATGCCGCTGCCCATCGCCCTCGCTCACCGGCTGATGGCCCGTCAGGCCGAATTGCGCAAGAGCGGCGCGTTGCCCTGGCTAAGGCCGGACGCAAAGTCCCAAGTCACTGTGCGCTACGATGGGACAAAACCCGTTTATGTTGAAAAGGTGGTGCTTTCGACTCAGCACGCGCCGGACATCAGCACCGACGAACTTCGGCGCGAAGTGATTCGGCAGATCATCGAACCCGTAATACTGGTGGAGCTACGCGCACCGGGCATCCAATATCTCGTCAACCCGACTGGCCGTTTCGAGATCGGCGGGCCGCAGGGTGATACGGGTCTTACCGGTCGCAAGATCATTGTCGACACTTACGGCGGCAGTTGCCCGCATGGTGGGGGCGCTTTCTCCGGCAAGGATCCGACCAAGGTTGACCGTTCGGCCGCTTACATGGCGCGTTACATTGCAAAGAACGTCGTGGCTGCCGGGCTTGCTGAGCGTTGCACCATCCAGTTGGCTTATGCGATTGGCACGGCAGAGCCGGTATCCGTGCGCATCGATTTGCACGGCTCAGGCGCCATAGATGAAACTGCCATCGAAAAGGCAATCCCGGTGGTGTTCGGGCTGACGCCGAAAGGGATCATTGAAATGCTCGATCTGCGCCAGCCGATCTATCAACGAACTGCAGCCTATGGGCATTTCGGGCGGGAGCTTCCGAAGTTTACCTGGGAGCGCACCGACAGGTCTGAGATACTCAACAGGGTGGCCCGTAGTATTGCGGCGGGAGCGCCAACGCATGCAGCAGGACAACGCAATGGCGAATCAGAACTGGATTTGCGTTATCGCGGATTTGCGTGCTGGGCCGCGCGCCGCGCATGGCAGCACGCGAGCAACCATGGAAGTGAAGGAGTCGCGTTGGCAGTTCAACAATATCTCTGCGGCGAAAAGACTTTCACCGAAGTCAAAATACTCCAAAAAGAGCGGGCGGGAGGAATTGCTGGTGCAGGTTGCAATGGTGTGCCGCGATGCATGCCATCCGCTTTGGCACAGATTGCCGATTGGCACACGGCTGATGACAACGCTCGGGTCGCAGCCAGCTCGGTGATCCACCATGCAGTCTCTGCCGCCGCATACGCCGCGGTTGATCGCGCAATTGAGTCTGGCATGATCGTATTGCCAGCGGATGAGGCCGGGGCTAGCTACCGCATCGCCTCAGCCATACGTTGGCACCCCGAGATTGAACGGACAGCCAAGAACGAAGAAAGGCAGTTTCTTTTGGAGAAATTGGCGGAGTGGCTGGTTGCCGCGGAAGTCCCGAAAGCCGAGGTTGCCGATGAATAAACGTGAACTCGTGGAAGCCTACTGTGCCACTACGTTTGCAGCGGAACTATCCGATGGAGAGATTGGCATACGGATCGGGCAACCCCATCTGCGATTGGACGTGCTGCGCAAGGAGCAGTGTGCTGGCACTTGGGCGTACATTACGGCCTGCAATCCCGGATCGGTGAACCTTCCCGTGCGAGTATGAAGGTCCAACAGAGCAACACAATCCCAAGTATTTTCAAAAAGGTGTTCATGGTTTCCTACTTTCCCAATACTTACTAACGCAGCCATCATAACCAGGGGCATCATAATCATCCCCGCAAGCTGCATTCACAGACGCGCTAACCGCAAGAAAATGGGCGCGGTCGGCTTCGACTTGTTGGGCTGTCGGCGGAAACATCGCCGACAATGCCCAAAGGGAAAGCGCAACGGCGCCGTAGAACTTCAGCCAGAATATGATTTGCTCCTTGCGCAATATTCTGCTTCGATCAGCCCTGTAGCACCCTTGGACTTAGTAATCAAAGCAATCAAATGGGGTCAGCGTCATATTTTCACAGATCAAGATGTTGTCTAGCCGCCTGATCCAGATGGGGTTTAACTTACGCCCGATAAGCTGGTCTGTTCCCAATGCTGTTCCACTATTAATAACCAATTCCACGCTGTCTGAGCTGTATCTCTTGTTGCGTCCGCTGAATATCGTTTAGTTTGCGTTGCATCTCTTGATTATTTCTCTTTTGAGCACTAACTTCCCTATCGCCAGGCGACATGCATTGCAACTCATATGCTTGGGAAATCCTATTCAAGTCACCCTGCGACCGCACATAGCTCAATTGATCTAACAATTCTGCGCATTTAGGGTTATTAGATTTGGCTGCCACGCATCGGAACTCATATTCTTTAGAATATTTATCCAAATCACCAATCGTCCGCGCATGGCTCAATCGATCTGACAATTCTGCGCATTTAGGATCATTAGACCGGGCTGTCGCATTGGGTTGAGCGCCATTGTTTACAGAAGAACGTTCTCCTTGAACGACATTCTGATTTGGATCGATTTTGATTGTGTCGGGTTTATAAGCACACCGTGAGTCCGAATATACAGTTTTTCCATTTACGACACATTTATAAACATCGGCATAAGCCGTAGAAGTCCCAATAGCAAAAGCCAGCAAAATAAAAATCAATTTAATGACCTTGATTGGTATTTGCAGTAGAGGAGCAATTCTTGAGAAGAATTGAAGTGTCTTCTTAATCTTCTTGTGCAAATTCTGCTTGATGATAGTTGTCAATTTCTCGTCTCCCACAGGTGTAAAGAAGAAGCGTGTGCGCGTGTTGCCTGCCGCAGCGGACAACGGCTTTCCACCCCAGTTGACCTCACAATATAACGTTGCGGTACCAGAAGAGAAAACTGTAGCCCTTGCGTTTCTTGTTTAAGTTTTATGCACACCAAGCCAACACCCGTAGCACCTGGCTGATGTAGGAACAGCATTGGGGGCACGGTTTCTCCTATACCGCCGCGCAGGCGGATATTGTAGTCAGTAAGGTTGAGCAGCCAAGGTCGACGGTCTCCTACGGGTCGAGTTCTGCCGTCCAAACGAAGGAAAGCGGTCGTTCAGGTGCGAGATGCAAGCCAACGGCTGGTCTTGCAAGTACAGTGGACGCAGTCAATCGAAAAGCCGATGTCGCCTATGGCCGATCAACAGAAGTACGCGCCGATTTCACGGCTGGCAGTTTACAGTCCTACACCGGCCGCCCAGTAACGCATTCCCCCACTCAGCCAGTGACGACCAATGGCCGACTAGAGCCGGTCGCAACCGCTTTACACGAGATGATGTCTCGTAAGTTGATACACCGCAAAGATGGATTCCATCGATTAGGAGTGTGGCCTTGAGTGGTAACGATGCAGCGCCAAATTTCACGCTGCAAGAATTTGGAATTCGGTTGCCATGACAATGGGCCGCACGTGGCGATTCTCCCGGCGCATTTCCACTATCCCATAGTGGGACATGGTTTTTAGGGTGCGCGAAAGGTTTCCAGGTTTGCGGCCGGTGATAACGGCCAGACCGCTGATGGATTCAGGCTGCAAATCACGGATCGTCTTGAGCAGGGCGCGATTGTCGTCACTCAGGACTTCAGCCAGGGATTTCATCGAGGTGAACCAGATTTTAGGTTCGCCGGGTTTGGGTTTGTACTCGCCCTTGGCGATGGCCAGCATGCGTTCGCGGATTTTCTCTTGAGACATGATCCCAATGGCGATTTTTTTCATTGCTTTGCTTCCTTTAATACACGATCCACTTCGATGAAAAAGGCGGCCATTAACTGGTAAGCGTCCTTAAACTCATAAGGGACACCTTTATCCGCGACGTGTCGGTGTTTGTGGCCATAGGGTAGACGTTGACCCGCAAACTTGAATTTCTTGGGCGGCTTGACCGCTGCTTGCCGCCCAGTAACGCTTTTCCCCGCCTCGTTAGTGTCTTTTCATGGGCGACAACCGCCCCAGGCAGACGAAGCCACTTTCTGCAAGCAGGATTCATTTGGGAATCGGAAAATAAAGCCTGGCAAACGTTGCAACTTGCCCTATGCAGCTTCCAGTACACGCATTTCGACGTGCAGGCCTGCGGCTGTCGCCATGTTGACCAAGGCATCCAGGGCAAACAAGTCGATTTTGCCGCGCATGAGATCGGAGACGCGCGGCTGCGTCACACCGAACAGCTTGGCAGCTTGCGACTGGCTCATGCCGACGCGGGCTATATGATTTTTCAAGGCCATCATCAAGACCGAGCGGAGCTTCATGTTTTCCGCTTCCTCGGGGGTGTCCTCGATGGCATCCCACACGCTGGAAAATCGTTTATTGCTCATTGTTCTATCTCCTTCAACAAATCCCGGTAGCGTTTCGCTGCCAAGTCGATATCTGCCTTGCTGGTTTTCTGTGTTTTTTTCTGAAAGCAGTGCAGCACATAGACGGAATCGGCAAACTTGGCGACATAGATCACCCGGTACGCGCCGACTTCGTCCCGAATCCGGATTTCCCGCACGCCCTGGCCTACCGTTGTCATCGATTTCCAATTGTCCGGTTCGCCGCCTTGCTGTACCAGGTCGATTTGGTGTCCTGCTTCGCGCCGAGCCGAGATGGGGAAGGCGCGCAGATCATCAAGGGCGCTGCCCCGGAACTCGACAGGCTTAATATCTATCATTAACGTAATTATACAAATATTTGTATGTGGCGCAAGCCCTTGCTGGGCTCAATTTTCCATACCCAACAACCCCATTAACAAGCCGCTCGCACATGACGAAGTCATCCTTATGGGCAAGTTTCGGATGGTCACGGTTTAAAAACCTGACAGCCTAGAATTGGCCGTACTGGAACTGATGATCAGCGGCCCAAATCAACCCTGAACAGACTGCTTTGTGCATCCACTTCTGGCGGGATCTGAGCGTCGGGATGCGGTCAAGGGGAATGATGGGTACGGGAGCACGTCGATCTCACTTCAGTCGACAGGATTGAAAAGAAATTGACCACGCTTGCGCAGGCTCTCGATGTCTTTCGCAAGATCCGCCTCGGTAAGCTCGCGAACATGAACCCATGCCTCACGCATCTCGATGTGCTCAGCAAAAACCACGTCATCGTTCTCATGGGCAAGGCTCAATTCTTCATGGTGTTCATAGAGCACACCACGCATCCACCCATCCTGGGAAAATACTTCAACCAGGCCATACACGGCATGCATGGCCATGCTGCCAACCGGGCACTGAAACCCCGCAAGATCCACCACATTACTCATATCCGGCTCCATAACAATTCATCCACAATTTCTGTGGATAAGACTTTAGCATTTCACCCAAAATCTCAGTCCGATCAAGCATCCTTGCCACGCGATTATTTTTTCATCAATCGGTAACGATCAATGCAAACCATTCTGAAAGCGTGCCAGCCATTCAAAAGCCGTGGCCATGCCACTTAGCCACCCCGCCCCTGGCGCGCGCGGCCCAAAATCGTGCACCGCCCTATCCCATGAACTCGCCACGGTATCGAGCGTACCGATTTCGTCGATCAACCCGATCTCCTTGGCTTGCACGCCATCCCAGACTTCACCGGTGGTGTAATCCACCCCGTTCTGCAGCTTCTTCCCCCTGGCAGCCTGAACCTCTGCCTTGAATCTTTCGCCCATCTTCTGAACCATTTCCTGCGCCTTGCGATCGGCCTCTGGCGTCATGGGCATATAGGGATTGAGCATGGATTTCAGATTGCCGGAGGCATACACCCGCTGGCTGATCTGGAGCTTCTCAAGCGCCTTGTGGAAGTCCCAACCTGTCAGAACCGCGCCTACGGATCCGACAAGCGAATAATTCGCAGCGTAGATTTTGTCGGTATGCAGCGCCACCATGTAGGCGGCCGACGCACCGACGTTGTTGATCACCGCAACAATCGGTTTTGGATGCTTCTTTCTGAAGGTTTTGATCGACTGGTAAATTCGCTCGGCCTCAACTGGAGCGCCTCCTGGGCTGTCGATACTCAGAACCACTGCTTTGACGTTTTTCGTCTCGAAGGCCTTCCTGAGCAAGGGAACCACCTTCTCCGCCGAGGCCGTGGCGCCAGCGGAAATCTCCCCATCGATATGAATCACCGCCGTGATCTCGTTGTTGGGGATCATTTTCCATCCCATCTGCTTCGCGTAGCCGAAGAGATACAAGGCAAAGAACACCACGCCGGCCGCGACCATTATTCCGCGCTTGATCAGTCGCCAGCGCCGTTCTGAGCGGCGCTCACGAAGCACATCCCTCACCAGCTCGTCACTCACTGCGTGGCGGATTTCACTTTCTGTCATTTGCAATTCGGGCTCCATCGTTGAGTTTGGATTGGGGTGAACCCTTCGTCGTGCGTCAGCACTCGAACAATCTGGTAGTCGTCGCTCATGTGTGTCATTTCACGCAGCTCATGAAGATCGCACCAGGTGCCGTCTGGCCATTCGGCAACCAGCCATACCGGCTCGGCGCAGGGAATTTCGATCCGTGTGGTGTGCATCACTCGCGTCCGGCTATTTCGCTGGCCATGCAAAGAATCTGCAGGCAGGGAAACGATTGCATCCCACGAATGCCTTACCGGTATCCTTCATGGTTTTGCTGACGAGCAGGCCAGTCTTGCAGTCCGGACAGGCTGCACCTGCCTTGGCGGTACGCATGGGTGTTCCTCGCGACACGGCCACCTCGGGTCGCTGAACCTTGCCTGCCACCTCGTCAGTCCGCACACCCGGTTTCCCTTCGTCATCCGGCTGGGTGTGCTTGCATGCCGGGTAGCCTGTGCATCCCCAGAATGGCCCCTTGGGGCCTTGCACTAGGCGCAAGGGCTTCTGGCATCTGGGGCATGGATAGAAAGGCCCTGCCTGCGATTTCGGAAGCGACGCCTCTCTGGCGGTGCCGGGCTTGCCATCGACATCGGGAAGCGTCGACTTGCACCCTTCCCGGTACGCCGTACAACCCCAGAAGAAGCCATTCTGGCCATCAATTCTGTGCATTGGCTTGCCGCAAGCAGGGCACGCCACGACCACACTACCCTTGGCCGGCAAATCACGAGTCTTACCAGACGAGATCTGCCGCGTGCCCTTCTGACTCTTGATGCCGTCTATCACCTGCACCAGCCACTCGCCAAGACTGCGTTCAAACTGCGACAACTCGATCTCGCCCTTCTCAATCTGGCTCAGTCGATCTTCCCACTGAGCAGTCAAGACTGGATCTGCAATTTCCGGCGAAACCTCCTCGATCAGTCCAATCAGCGCGACAGCTTTCTCGGTCGGCAGCAGCTCCTTCTTTTTGGCGACGATGTAGTCCCGCTTGAACAACCCCTCGATAATGGCCGAACGCGTTGCATCCGTTCCGATGCCCGCTTTCTCCTTGTTCTTCATCACCGCCTTCCAGCGCGGATCCTCGATCTCCTTGTCGATCGACTCCATCGCAGCCAACAGCGTGCCCTCGGTATAACGCTTGGGCGGTGAGGTCTTTCTGTCCTGCACCTCGCAACGCAGGTTGCGAGCATCCTCGCCGACACGTACCTTCGGGAGCGTTACCGCCTCCTCCTGGTCATCGTCCTTGTCCGTGGGTGCTTTCGTCGGATCGGGCAGGGTCTGCCGCCAGCCGGGGACCAGCGGCGTCTTGCCGCTCACCCTGAATTTCTCTGCCTCGCAGATCACTTCGATCACCGTCTTGCTGTACTGGTAATCCCCCAGGAATTGCGCCAGATACCGTCGACAAACCATGTCAAAGACTGTCCGCTCGGTCGGCGTCATGGCCGACACATCGATGTTCGGGTTTCGCGTCGGAATGATCGCGTGGTGGGCCGTGATCTGTTTGTCGTTGAATGCCCTGCCCCGGAAACGCTCATCGGCACCCTTGAGCGCCGACTCGGCAACCGTGGCCTGTGTTGCCAGTTCGGGCTTCGCTCCGGCGATGGCCTGCAGCGTCTCGTTCGATTCGGCCAGCATCGAGCGCGGCAGGTATTCGCAATCCGTTCGTGGATACGATGTCGCCTTATGTTTCTCGTAAAGTGCCTGCGCAGCATCGAGTACGGCCTGCGCCTTCATCCCGAAGCGCGCCGAGGCCTCCCGCTGGAGTGATCCCAGGCTGTACAGCAACGGCGCGACTTCGCGTTCCTGTGTCGTCTCGACAAGGCTCACCTTCCCGGTCTGCCCTGCGACCCGCTTGACCACCGCTTCTGCACTTCCGCGGCCGAGGAGACGCCCCTCATCGTCGAGAAGCGCCGCTCGTGCCATCCAGGCCATCGGCACGGATGCCCCGCCCATCAGGAAGGTCGCATTGACCCCGAAGTGCGCCTTTGGAACGAACGCGGCGATGGCCCGTTCGCGCCGCACCACCAAAGCCAACACAGGCGTCTGTACACGACCACAATGCAAGGTTCCGTCCTTGCAGCCGGCACCGAACGCCTTGGTCAAGGCCATGGTGAGATTCATCCCGGCCAGCCAGTCCGCCCGGCTTCGGCCCATCCCGGAGAAATACATCGGCAGCGTCTTCTCGCCCGGCAGAATATTAGCCAGAGCCTTCTTCACCGACGCATCGTCGAACGCTGAAAGCCAAAGGCGCGAAACCTTCCCGCAGTAACCGTTCAGCTGCATCAGCTCCCGTGCGATCACTTCGCCCTCACGGTCGGCATCGGTGGCAATGACAACCTCAGTTGCCTGCTTCAACAGCTTCGAGACGATCTTGTACTGATCACGGGTCTGGTGCTTCACCTCCATGTGCCACTCATCCGGCACCACAGGCAAGTGCGCGATGTCCCAGAATTTCAATGCCGGGTTGTAGTGCTCCGGTTTCGCCTGCTCAACTAGGTGGCCGATGCCCCAGGTTACCGTTACACCGTTGCCAGTAATGCATCCATCCCCACGTGTCCGAGCACCGATGTGGCTGGCGATTTCTCTGCCTTGTGAGGGCTTTTCGCAGAGGTAGAGCTTCACTCAAGCCCTCCTGAAATCGCAGACACATCAATGAAAGATGCCAGCTCGGTCGATATCATCGGGCCCCAGTGCGCATGGGCATTCATTCCATCCGCCCATTTGTCCGCCATAGCATCATCGCCAGATTGGCAATATCCACTTCCTGCCCCTTGGCCAGCGGTACCGCAGCGCCTTGGGCAAGCATGGCATTCCAGATCTTGATCCCAGATTCAGGCTTGTCCCAGCCGGTCCAGCCCTCATGCGCTTTCTGCGCGAGCTTCGCCTTCATGGCGCCGGCAAATTCATCGACTGCCTCATTCAGGCGGGCTACTTCCTGCCGCACCCAATCAGGATCCGGGGCAATTTCCTGCCAGTTCTTGTCTATCACTGCATCACCTCCCTGAACAAACCGTTGCGTCCCATCCAAGAATGACGGTCACGGGTTCACCGTCAAACGTCGTGTTGAAATAGTGCTGGCTCATATCCCAGACTCAACCCAGCCGCGGCCTACAACGATTCATTCAGAACATCGAGTAAGCGTGATTCGATCACCTCGCCATCCTGACTGACCACAATCTTCACTCTTGCCATTGCACCTGGCCGACCACGCCGCCCAAGTCTCATGGCCTTGAACTCGAACCCATGAAAACATCCCGAGCCCATCCCATGCCGGCACGCGTCTTCCGACACCGATTGCAGCACCGCTGCAATCATGTTTTCCTCAGGCTGTGTTGGGTGTCTCATGAAGCCTCCTATTTCTGGGCAGGTGAAGCGGGGCCGGATGTCGTTGTCCGGTTCAACAGGAAAATCACCGTCGCCTCCCCGGATGAGCTCGCCGGGTAGGTCGACATGGACTCAACCCTCCAACCCTGGCCGTACAGGTCCGTTAGACTCGTAGTCCAGAATTTGCTGTAGCCGCGAGCATCCGGTTCGCCTTCGCACTTGAGGGTTCTGCCCTTGACGCCGACACCTCCGCCACCCGAATAGGTGTTGCACATCATCAGCTCGTGACTCTCAGCAGCAAATGCTGAGGTATTGAGCATGAGCGCTGATGAAAGCAGCAGAGAGGGGACTGTTCGCATCAAGCACCCACTTCCTGCGCTTTCGGCCTGAATTTCACTTCCTCCAGACGAGACAGCGACAGGTAGACATCGTCGGCATTGAGCTGCATCGTCTTCCGCACTTCGCCAGATTCCTTGTCTGTCCATTCCTGCTCGGCCAGGCGGCCGGCGACATGCACACGCGCCCCCTTGCGCAGATGCTGGGCAACATCCTCGCCGCGCTTGTCCCACACCGAAGCATTCATCCAGAACCCACCGGACTGCTCGAAACCGCCCTGACCATCCGGCTTGTATTCGTCGAAAAACACCCGAATCTCCGCGACCTTTCTGTCCTCGCCCTTGACCAGTACGGTCTTCAGCGTAGGGTTGTCGCCCAAATTGCCCGTGCCACGAAATTCATTGCTCATTGCCTCTTCTCCTTCGGTTGATTAAAAAGAACCCACGCCAAGGGGTGGCGTACCCACTTCATTGCTTCAATCCTCAATGATCAAGTTCCTGTGCCATGCGTATTGCCTTCCTGGTCACGACTTCCTTCGCATTCAGCAACCGCACTGCCGCATTGATCTCCTCAAACCAGTCCTGCTGTGACCGTGTCATTCGGCCCAGCGTGGGCTGGATGCTGTCCCATGTCAGGTGGACATGCTTCACGCCAAAGCTGCGCCACATCAGGAAGCGTTGCCCAGTCGATTTCCGGTGATGCAGATACACATACCAGGCATTGCCTGCGGCACGCTTCGAGTGCTCGGACAATTCCTCCATTTCAACCACGACCTTCCGGTAGTCACGATGGAGCCGCGCCAGCCACTCATCCGCCCCCTTACCCTTAAAAGGCCTTTTATCCATCTGGATTGATGACAAACCACTCATAGGAGCGTGTTTTCCTGGTTCAGATCACTTCCGGCCGCATCCACTTTCCCCTGCGCCACATCCACCAGCAATCGCATCTCTGCCTCACTCACATCCGCCCGACGACGGCTATGACGCGGTCGCACTTCACCGGTGAAGATCGGCTGCGGCACAGCCCCGAATATCCCTACCGCAGCTTCAACCCGCTTTCTTGATTCATCGCTGGCGCCAGGGAGGAAATCGCTCCTGGATAGCAGGCGCAGTTCCTCACGGAGGAGATACTTCTGATAGGGCAAGGTGGACTCGAACAACGCCCGAATCCGTTTGGTCATCTGGTACAAGTCTTCCTTCCCTTCGATGTCGCCCAGACGATTCTTCTGCACCATCGTCTTGACCACACGCGCATACCAGTCAAAGTCCAGGATCAGATCCACGATCATGTAGCCATAGGGACTACGGAAACCCAGTTCCACTTCCACTGGCGCACGACTCTTCAATACGGACACGCGAAGACCACGCGCCTGCAACTTGTCCAGATCGTCCTGGAAATGCTTTCCCGCATGCTCAAGCTGTTGGCGCAGTTCGCCGACCCGATCCGTCACCTGCACCAGAATCCAGTCTGCAAAGGGATTGTCATTGGCTGACAGATTCCAGATTGACCGGAGTACTGCTGCAACCTTCTTCCCGCTAGTGATTCCGTAGCCGCGCGGGCTTTCATCACGCGTCCTGCCGATGAACAGTCGGTAGGCCTCCTTGGTATGGATTGCCATCACATCCGTCTCATCAGCAACGAGGCTGCCGATAGCCTTCAGTGCGCGTGCCTCATGATCGGGAACGATCGGGTCAGCGTATTGGCGTTGCTGGCGATTCGCCTGTTCCTGCCGCAGGCGCTCTTCCCTTTCGAGCAGGTCCATGAAACGCTCCCAGCGAGGATCTTTCTCGTCCGGTTCCTCCGCCTCGACCAAATCCTTCAGAGCATCTCGCTCCCCAGCAATGTCATACCCATCCTCGAACGGCGAATCCGCCGAGGTCGGGAACTTGTTTTTCGATTTCGGTGTTGCCATCAAATGTCTCCGTCTATAAGTCATCACTTCCTGCTGCGCCACCTTGCGGTTGCCTGTTTCGGTGATGGCACTACCATCACTCCCACTTCCTGCTGCGCCACCTTGCGGTTGCTTGTTTCGGTGATGGCACTACCATCACTCCCACTTCCTGCTGCGCCACCTTGCGGTTGCCTGTTTCGGTGATGGCACTACCATCACTCCCACTTCCTGCTGCGCCACCTTGCGGTTGCTTGTTTCGGTGATGGCACTACCATCACTCCCACTTCCTGCTGCGCCACCTTGCGGTTGCCTGTTTCGGTGATGGCACTACCATCACTCCCACTTCCTGCTGCGCCACCTTCCGGCTGGCTGTTCCGGTGACGGCACTGCCATCACCCACACTTCCTGTGGTCATGGTTCTGGTCATTTCTTTCCCCAAATGCTCTGGCGCAGTTCGGTCAGCTTGATCCGAGCTGAGTCGCGGTTTGTCGCAACCTGCGCTTGTGGCTCATCGATCAGGCGCTTTCGCTGTTCCAGTATTTCCTGCCGGCGCTTTCGATCTGCTTCCACCCGATGGGCATACTCAGGCTCAAATGTCCCAGCCTGTTGTCTGGTTTTCAGGGTTCGCAGGTAGCCGATTGCGTTCTTGACGTGGCCGTCCTGCATCTGGCCTGCCAGCTCATCGAGGATGATTTGAGGATTGGGGCTGCCGTGCAGAATCTGCCGTGCGGTCTGTTTCTCGCCGGGAAGCAGCTTGTCCGGATAGATCAGGTTTTCCAGATCAGCGCTTGCTGGCGCAGTCCGGATGGTTTTGGGGAAATCGAATACGCCCACCCCCTCCAGGCTGTTATGGAGGGGGTGGTATGGAGTATTTATTTCCTTATTAGAGTGAGTTGCTGTTTCCGCAGAACTTGTTTCGCGGAAAGGTGAACTGTTGACTTGCGGTTCCGGCAACTCTTGTTTTACGGTTCCGGCAACTCTTGTTACGCGTTTTGAGCAACTCTTGTTTGTCGGATTCCGACAATCTGGTTTGTTGGATTCCGACAAACTGTGGAATTCATTGGCTTCCAGGCAGATTTTGGCCGGCAGAGTTGTCAACATAATGCGTGACAACAACTGGGATTGCATACGGCTTTCCCGCACCTCTTCCATCATGCCGGACTCGATCAGTTTGGCTCGGGCATTCATCAACATGCGACGGCCAAAATGGAGATGGATCAGTGATTGGCTGGTCGGGCTGCTGAACCAGCCTTCCTTGTCAACTTCGTTCCGGGATAATGTCTGCCGCAGCCGATTGAACAGGCTGGACATGTAGAGACCCGCCAAGGCGCTGTCCGCCGTCCACGCAAAAGGGGCGTAGAACATCACCGGTTTACCGAGCAGCGTTTTCAGCACCCGGTCTTCCCATGACCAGGGACGGTAGGTGGTATTGGCATACTGGCACAGCCTCAAAGCCAAACGGTCAAGATCGACCCTGAACCAGAGTTTTGCTGGCATTCCACGTCTTGATTCCTGCAAGATGCCGTCTTTTAAAAGCACTTTGCGAGACGTTTCAATCTCCCGGACGCTCAGTCCGGCGACCTGCTTCCATTCCTTCGAGGTCTTCCAGAACCACCCTCCGCGATTGGGCTGCTTGTCCAGGACCACACGGGTCATAAACATTGCGTGTCCAAGCATCAGGGCGGCTTTGGGAGAACCCGTCAATTCGGCGAGGGAGGGGTAATACGCCACGTAGCGGTTACCAAGCGCCGACAGGAGGTCTTTCACCCCCTGGGCCAGGTTTTCGTTCACCCGGCTCGATTCTGCGGCTATGGCGTATGCGTGGGGCATCTTCTGGTCCTAGATGACCTGCCCCCACTTGGCTTCTGCCTGATCGGATAGCAACTCAAGAATGCGATCAATTCGAATCTTGAACCAAAGCTCGGCCGGCAAGCCCGCCCGCCGTTCAATCAGAACATCCAGCTCCCGCAGGATGCGGCGAGCCGTTTGTTGCTCGAAGCGGGTCAGTCCCGTTTCAGCCTTCCATTCATCCCCGCTCTTTCTGAACCAGCCTTCCGCGTCTTTCGGAAGACGGTCTATCGTGTAGATCGCATAAGACAGGAACAGTGCTGCCACAGCGCTGCCTGTCAGACCCACATAGGCACGCTGGAACACGATTGGCTCATCGAATATGTCCAGCAACATTGCTGGGCTGATCGTGTTGTAGACGGCCTGATCGTCTGTCGATGGATTCATTGGCAGACTGTCCGGAGGAGTGGCACGGCTTTTATTTCTGGCCATGGTGCTTCCTTGGGGGTTCGTTGAATTCATTGACGGTGGCATACAGCCCGTCGAGGGAATAGTTGATGAAAAACCCATGCAGAAGCATGAGTTTTTCGCGGAGGGTGGTGATCTCGGGGTATTCCTCATTCATCCCGAACCAGCATTGGTGGATCAGGTCGCGGACGCTTTCATCGGGTAGCGCGACACGGCCGGTTTTGCGGTCATTCTTGAGGAGCTTGCGGTAGGTCTGGATGACACGCGGGTCGGTCGACGGGAACAATTGGTTCAGCATCGACTGGCTGGCGCCATTCTGGATGCAATACACCAGATGCTCGGTTTCCTGCTTGCGCCGAAACAGGGTTTCGATTCCGAGTTCGAAACCGCCCTCATCGATCGAGAAATGGATGTCGGGATGGCCTGATGAGGCCAGGTGCAGAATTTCATTGATGGCGAGACCTCGCAACCGATCCATGGACCTCGGACAAGTGCCCTTTTCCAGCAGGACGGCAAGGTCGCCACGCTCAAGCTGCTCGATCAAGTGCATAAGCAGCGAGGCTCTCAGCGTATTGTCGGTGACGCGAACCATCATCATGATCGAGCCCCTCCGCGAATGACCGAGAGCAACTCAAGGCACACGCCGGCAATTGGGTTGTCCGGGTTCAGCAGCCATGGAATCGGGAGAAACTCACCTTGGCCACCAATGTTGTGCTGGATGGCGAGTTCCAAGCCTCCCAGCGTTTCCTGGTTACCTTCTTCCAGGATCAAGGAGCGCCACTCATTGGAGTCGTCAAGGCCAGACCGACATACGTCCGGTTCAAATTGCCCGCTTGCCATCGCAAGCACCCACCAGGCAGCCTGACGGCTTTGCGCGTTCTCTTTCAAATCCAGTGGGCCATCCTTGGGGAATCCCATGCAATACCCCATGGGCATGCCGAGTGCAGGCTCATAGCAGGAGCCGAGGCCGGCGGAGACAAGAACTTGCTGAATCATTGTCATCAACCGGTCCGGCTCTCCACTATCAACTGGGATCGGGGGAAAACTGACTGTGGAATGGGAAGCCGCTGAACTCACTCTTTGGCTTCGTTCACCGTGCTCTGTTGCGGCCGGCTTAGTGGGTGTGGCCATCCCAGGCAATCGTGGAGCAAGAGAAATGGGCTGAGACAATCCCCCCAGTTCCTGGCCGACGGACTCTGGTGTGGATTGAGTCTGGGTTCCGCCAATAGAAGGTTCGACCGGACGCTGGGGCTTGCATATCCGCTGCAGACCTTCCAGTGTCATGTCAGGGAAGCGCTCCATAGCAGTGAGCAACTTGCCGATGTCCCGCTCGTTCAATTCCAGCCGGGCAGACAAGCTGGCTTCGCATCGACCAAGAAATAGGTCTGCGCTAAACGCATGGCCATCTTCCAGAACCATGCCGGCTATGGTCTTTGCGGTTGGCGTGACCACCTCGGCATAGAAGGCACTTTCCTCAATATCGTGATGATTAGCCAGCTTCAACAACAGGTTCAGGCGGGGCTGGATGCTTCGCACGGACAAGCCGGAAAGCCACGGACCGACCTCGGCAATTTTTTCGACTGCGAATCGGTACATGCTGAGTGTGCGCAGATCAGTCTGGAGGCCGAATTTCTTGATCTCGGCTTCAAACTCCCGGTGTGAGAGTGTTTTACCGCTCTCCTCTTCCATCTGCCGCTTTATTTCCAGCGTCCCGTTGGCGCGATCCCAGAAGGTCATGTCGTTGCGCTGGGTGTTTTCGGCCATATGGGCAAGCAGAACGGATGCCTCCCCGCGCCAGGCTTTGATGATGACGCGGGTTTCGCGAAACCTCGGATCCCCGGTTTCTTCCCACAACTCCCGGATGGCCTGCAGGCGGGTATTGCCACCTGCGTACAGGATGTAATGGGTTTCTCCCGGCCGCTTGGTGACGGTCATGGGTTGGAGGATTCCGTTGACCCGGATGCTCTCCTTCAGCTCAGCGTAGGCTTCGTTGTTCGCCTTGCGGGGATTTCGCTCATAGAAGTGGACGGCGGTTACGGGAAGGCTCGCCCACGAATCATCTACTTCAGTGTCATGCTTGAGGCCGCTCCCGCTGTTTGGCGCCGGCACGTTCAGGCTGTTGGACACCTCCAGTTTCAGGCGATCCCGTACGGTCCTCTTTTCCGAATCGGACTTTGGGGTAAACCCATGCTTGGCCGCCAAGTCCACCATCTTGATCGAACTCGGAATGTTCATGAGTGGGGGCTTTTTCTTGCCGCCCGCCATCATGCTTCAGCTCCGTCACGGCCTAGGTCTTGTGCTGCCTCCGATCCGGCGTAATGCCCTGCGAGGCTCGGCACCAACTCCCAGAGGAGAGCATGCATGGTTTCATAGGCAGATGGCATCGTGCCCTTGCGCGACGGCTCATGCCGGTGCGCGGGGATGCACAGGGTGGCCGATTCTTTGTAGGACTTAGCGTCAGGGACAACCGTATCGAGGACCGTGACCCGTCCGCCAAGCTTGATGAAGTCTTGTCTGATCGACTCCGCGATGATTCTCGCGTCGGCAGTCCGGTCCTGCATCGAAATGACTGCTTTGACCGGCCCTACCCTGTATTTCGAGTTTGGTGAGGGCTCAAGCCGCGCCAGCAGTTCCATCGTGCCCGTTTTGAACTCACGTGCCGACAGAATTTCCGGCTTGATTGGAGAAATGATCTGAGTGGCGGCGAGTGCGGCGGTGTCTTGCAGTGGGCCTACGGTTCCCTGCGTGTCGATTAAGACGCAGTCGTAATAGTCTTCGGATACTGCGGGGGAATTCAGGGCATTGCCAAGTCGTTCGCCGCGATCAATCCGATGCAGGAGCCAGGTTTGGAGACTGCCATCTGGATCGTCCGACCGGATTACATCGAGCCCATCGATTACCGTCTGAGAGATGCAATCCTCTGTGACATACCCGGTGGTGATGACTTTTGTGAGGCCAAACGGGGATTCGCGCTTAATACGGTAATATTTTGATAGCGCTGGCTGCACATCAGCGTCGACAAGAAGAACTCTCAGCCCCATGTCCGCCATGAGTGCTCCAAGATTTGCTGCCAATGTGGTCTTGCCGACCCCACCCTTCGTACTCAGTACAGTGAACTTGATCATATCCCTCCCAAGGTTTAACGAGGGACATGGACACAACCAGTCTGGATGCTGCGATCCCGCAGCAGGCTTGAGTTACGCGTTCTCCATAGAGGAGTATATCAGGATTTGCTAATATACATTATGCGAAGTCGATAATGCAGAGCGGCAAGTTCTGCCGCCATGGTGTGACTACCTGCGCGCTGCAACTGACTACCTCCAGAATGCAACTGACTACTTATCGGTCCAACGGCCGAGTCGTAGGCTTTGCTTAATGTCATTGAAGCCCATGGCATCGCTTATATTTGACGCCACTACCGCACCAGCAAGGTTCATTTGGCCGTGGCCGTTTGGGTTTCCTCATGCTAAGCCGAGCACGCAATGATTCGTTGCTCTTTGCGCGTAAGCGCTCGGCTTCGTACTGTAACTCCGCATAATTAACTTGAAGTACGGATGGCCACAAGAACCAATCGGCGAACCGCCGCCTCCACCACCAGGAAGCCAGGCAGTATTCGGAATCACTGGAGGCGCGGGCAAATTGGGCGCGGTCTGAAACGGATGCATATGATCCGTTGTCCCTACCCTTGGCTTGTATCTGTATCGGCTATACCCAATGTGAGCCGTATAACCTGAAAGTCGCCTTGAAACCTTTCTCGTTTTGAAGGGGAATCGCAACATACGGCCGTCCCTTCTCGTCCAAAGCCCCTTTTGCCGGCGTTCTTTCTGCACTTGACCACCCACTATCGGCCAGCACAAAGGCGATCTGCCAGGACCCATCCTTGTCCGTCGGCGAAATGGCACTGATTACGACGGTGTCGCGGAACAGGTACTCGCCAGGAACGTAGTGTTCATCGCTGGGTGCGTCCCGCCCCGTGTAGGTGATCATGGATACCGCCAGCTGAACAGTGAACATCATCTCCGGACTTTTCTGCGGTCGCTTTGACGAATCGAGGAAGATGGAGAACAGGTGGGGATGGCGGGCATTCGCTTTCAAGGTGCCATCATCGTTATCAAATATATCCGAACGCGGACGCAGCATGGCGCTGTTATTGGCCACCGTACGACGCGTGAGGTCGAAATCAAGCGCCCCTCTCGTGGCGACGGTGGCTTCAAAATAATACCCAATCTTCGTTCCGAACAGCTTCTGCAACATCGTCGTGGGTGGGAGCGGCAACTTTTCGATTGCCAGTACGCCGTCGATGCTGACGTCACCAAACAGGAATCGGGTAAGGTTCTGGAAGCCCTCCTCGGAATTCACGATCCCATAGGGCCCACTGTGGCTGCGATGCACGTGGGCACGCGGCGCACCTTCCACATAGGCGTTTTCAATGCGCACCAGACCATCGCTCAGTTCACCGGCGAGTAGCCGAGAAGCTCCGCCTGCCACATCGTAATCCTTGCTGTTCGTGCCAACCAGACAGAAAAAACGGCTCGGGTCGAATTTTCCGTCGAGCGAATTAACCCCAACTTTCTCGTCCCGGATATCAAGATACTTCCGGATTTTCTCGCGGTTGAAGTTGTTCAGATCCCACGGACTGAAAAAGCTCGGGACATTGATCCCGGCCATCACGATGCCGTTGTGCGGCGTGGCAAACGTGAAAACCTTGTCAACCAGTTTGCGTGCCACGTCACTGCCGGCCGCGCTGTTCTGGAGAAAACAACGACATATCAAGCCACCCATCGAGTGCGCAACCAGATACACCTTGAAGTCACTTGGCTTTATCTGGCCGCCCAGACAGACCTGGTCGCGCACGCGTAAAATCAGATCGCTCAGTTCCTTTGCTGCGTCTTCAATCGTGGGGACTTCACCGCCCCCGAAATCCGGATCTGCCTTGTCATAGTAGCGATGGATGATGACGCTCTGCAGGGGGATCTGCCCCTTTACGATCTGTAAACCATCCTGATAGATATCGCTATAGCCAGCCTTCATCAACCGAACAATGGGTGATTCAAAGAAGACCTTGCGCACCCCGCCATCCCATGCCTGACGCATCTTGGTTGAGCCAAGTTCGAGACCCATATACGGCGTCGACGTGGTTTCGGTTATTTCGGACTTTGTCATCGCGTAGCCGCGAACATAGATTATTGGGTAACGCAATTTACCGTCCATCCAGCCAACTCCAATCATGGTTGATATCTAAGCAAGACTAGCCTAGCCAACGCAGGATGCTAGCAGAACCACCCGAACGGCGTCTTACCCGAATTTTCAGTGCCTGATCTCCAAATAATGTTTTGCAAAAGGAGACTGGTGGCAGACGGTTTCTGTTCCTGATCAAGGCTCTACAACTATTGGCTAAATGTCTGGACCAGAATTGAGAATAAATCACTATCGTTGCATCAACGGAAATTCTACGAACATGCCCTGAACGACGCTTCCGGACAGGGAGTTTTCATTCGCGGAAACTGAAGCCTAAGCCACAGCACCGGTAGTGGTGCCAGGGTCATCACCTATTGTCATCGGCAGTTTTCTGGCTGACGCGGAGGATGATGAATTCGGCTGGTTTGATCATTGCGACGCCGAACAGACAGATGATCCGACCGTTGTCGAGGTCGGCTTGGGTCATGGTTGATCGGTCACAACGCACAAAAAAAGCTTCCTCAGGCTTGCCTCCCAAGAGTGCGCCAATCTTCCATTCGTTGTACAGGAAATCCGAGATGGACCGACGCACGTTGGACCATAAGCGCTCGTCAACCGGCTCAAACGCTGCCCACTGGGTGCCGCGCTCTATCGATTCTTCCAGGTAGTTTGCGTAGCGCCGTACATTAATGTATTTCCATTCTCGATCAGAGCTGGCGGTGCGCGCGCCCCATACCCGATAACCCCGTTCGGGTAAGTGGCGAAGGCAGTTAACACCGATTGGATTAAGTATCTCCAGCTCAGCAATGCTCACGTCCCGCTCGAGGCGTAAAACGCTACGTATCACCTCGTCTGCGGGTGCCTTGTGCACCCCCCGTCCGATATCATTACGAGCAAAAATCCCGCATACGAATCCAGATGGCGGCAGGGTGACCTCGCTTGGTATCCCCATCTGACCCGGTTTGAACAATGGGTTGCTCGCCACCACCCAAGGGTAGTAGAGCGCAGCGTACGCTGAGTCGATGCATCCTCGCGAGTCTTTTGCTTCCTGGATAGATTGACCTGGAGGCGTATCGAGCACCAGCATGCGGTTGGCATGGGCAGCCTCGACATGGGCGATGAGCGCTTGCTGGATGCCGACATGATCGGCATAAGCCGAATGTCCCGGTGCGGCGACTGTAGCGATGCCTTCCATGCTACTTATTTCTGTCAGAGCCGCTTCATAGGCAGCCCGGTCTGGCGTTGCGCCATCACTGCCGCCAGTTAATACAAAACTGCATTTGGCATCACGCCCAAAGAGCCCTTCGAACAATTCGAAGACGGAGACGTCATCATCCATTTCCAGCGCGTATGGATTTTCCAACTGGTCAGCATGGGCGAAGGGAACGCCAGGCAAAACATGGCCGATCCAGCGTCGGTGCTCGCGATCGAAACCGATATCCTCGATTATCACGGCGGCTTCGTTCTGCCCGGCCAGGCTCACCTTCATGGTGAGCACTTCACCATTCGCCAAGCTGGTGACATCCACGACCAGGCCGCTCGCGTCATGCCAGCTATTGCCCTGCCTTGTCGCGAGCACGGATCCGATCCGCAGCAGACTTCCCGACGGGCTGCGTGGCAGGGTGCCAGCGCTGACTGGGGTGGCGATGAGATTCAGGCTGACAACCCCATTTCCGGCTTCGCCAGGCGCAAGTGCCACGAAGCGTGCCCTTGCCGTTACGCCGCTGCCAGCCACAACGGGTATTGAGACCGCCATGGTGGCATCAGTGCCTACGACACGTGATACATAGAGTCGCTTGCCACCATTGTCAAAATAAACGCGAACTGCGTGAGCGAGATAGTTTGGGCTGTAGTGCAGATCGTTTAGCCCTCCGTAGATGCGCTCGAAGTCGCCGAGGCTGGTAAGAACCAGAGGGGTGCCGCCCTTCGGGCCCCTACGAGTCGGGCCCACGAAAGCAGTAGTGACAGTGTTTACACCCTCGATCAATTTTGAGCGGAAGCTGGTTTCTTCCACATAGACGCCGGGTACGAGATATTCGGGCACGATTGTTGTCCTTTAACCGGAGCAAGGCTTATAAAATGCATAAATCAATTCAGACACTATAGGTAGATTCCCAAGGCTGGCTGCGCTAGCCTCCTTGATCTATGGGCTAACGTCAACACATTGGTTTCCGGACTTGCTTACGGCGATACGCTGCAGTGACTCACTCGCCGGTGGCGGTGCGAGAGCTGAGTGGGCTTCAGTTGTACATGCTGCGCGAGGAAGGAGCCAAGCACGTCGCACAGCTTGTGGAGAATTCAAATGAGGTGCAAAGCACGCTTCGAAACGACCCAGAAGCATTTTTGGCGCGAATGGTAATTGTCTGCGAAGGCAACAGCGAGATTGGACTGATTCGAGATTCCGACCTGTACTTCTCGAAGAATAACAACGTGTCGTTGCAGGAAGCTGGGGTAGCCTTCGTCAACGCCAATGGCGGGAACCCCGACAAGTATTTATACCGCGCGATGGCTATTCGCCTGCCAAGGCTATAGGCTCGCATCGGCCGGGAGGTGGTGTGCTGCATGTGTGATGCCGCTAGTCTGATATGGGGGGCGTCCCGGTTGGCTCGAACACAAGTCCGCGGACTGAAATTTTGTCTGCGTCATGGACGCCCGGCCGGATAGGCAACAGCAGTTCGGCGCTCTGCGCGTGCTCGGTTTGGCGAAGCGCCCACATCACTTGCTGACAGGCCTTCGCGACGGCATCCGGCAAAGTCGCGCCAGTGAGCCAATATCCGGTCAAGGCGGCGCAGAACAGGTCACCAGTTCCCTTGGGCGTGGCATCAATGCGCTGATGCGTGATGACATGGGCTTGCGTGCGGGTGACAAGAACGACCTGCATCTCGTCAGTCACCCAAGTATCGGGGGCCGCGCTGGTCACGGCGATCCATTCGGTATGTCCTGTCAACAGGGTTTGAGCGGCGGCAACGACGCTTTCTAGATCATTTACCGGCCGCCCTGTCAGGTGTGCCAGTTCAAAACCGTTCGGTGCCAAACCATGGGCCAGTGGCAACAAGTGCTGATGGTAGGCATCAGCCATACCGGCATCGACATAGATGCCGTGGTCGTGATCACCCATCACGGGATCAACGACAAGCCGCAACTCAGTGTGCTGGGCCAACAGCCGCCTGGCCCAGTGGGCCAGCACCACGGCTTGCGCCGGATTGCCCAGAAATCCGGTCAGAATGGCTTTCAGGCTTCGCAGCGCGCCGCGCGCCGACAAGTCCTCCAGATAGCCGCTGAACCATTCGATGGGCAAAGCGCCGCCATGGATCGTCGGGTAGTGCGGCGTGTTGCTGAACACGACGGTCGGCACGGCGGCCACCGACAGGCCCAGTGCTTCCAGCGTCGGCAGCGCGACGTTGTTGCCCACCCGGCCATAAACCACTTGTGACTGCACCGAGACCACATCGAGGAGCAGCGGCTGTCTTGCTGTGCCTGGCGTTATTTCAGCCATGACGTCCGCCTTGGCGGTCAGCCTCGATACCGGGCTGGTGTTGGATGGTGACAGCGGTCTTCATGATTTTGGCTCCTCGGTATCAGCATCCGTGGGCCAGTAGTAGCTGTCTGGCAAGGCGCGCGCGCCGAAGATAGCCTGACCCACGCGCACCACGGTGGCGCCCTCCTCGATGGCGATCTCGAAATCGCCGGACATGCCCATGGATAATTCATCCAGGCCGATACCCGCAGGCGCGCGCTGCCTCAATCGATCGCGCAAATCGCGCAGCAGTACGAAACACCGGCGCACCCGCTCAGCCTCGCTGGAGAACAACGCCAGCGTCATCAGTCCGCGCACGCGCAGCGCTGAAAACGCCGGCAGTTTTTCGATGAAGTCCGGCACCTCCTCGGGCGCAAGTCCGTATTTGCTGGCTTCACCCGAGGTATTCACCTGCACGAACACGTCCAGAGAACGGCCCTCGATCTGCAAATGGCGATCCAGCGCCTCGGCCACGCGCAGGCTGTCCAGCGCCTGGAACTCGGCGGCAAATTGTGCCACCAGCTTGGCCTTGTTGGTCTGCAGGTGACCGATGACCGACCAGCGGAGATCTTCCAGGTCCTGCATGGCCTGCCATTTGCCGTGCGCTTCCTGCACCTTGTTCTCACCCAGCAGACGGCAGCCCGCCGCATAGGCAAGACGGATACGGGCTTCGGATTTTGTTTTGCTGACCGGCAGCAGGCGTACGCTGGCGGGGTCACGCGCGACGCGATGACAGGCGGCGGTTATGCGCGCCTGCACGGCGGCCAGGTTGTGCCGGAAATCCTCCACGGTGGCGGCCTCGGGATAATTGCCGTGTTGGTCATGCTTCGTCGGTGTATCGGGTAGGGGTTGCATCAGTTGGGCACGTCCTTTTCAATTTCTGCAAAGCTCGCTGTCATATCCGCTATTGTGTGATCTCGTTCCGTAACCTGCTTGACCACATCAAGCTTGGATTTTTCCGTATAACGCTTGCTCGTCATACCCCTTCCGTCAAGGTAACACTGATTTATTCACGATTCGTTATTCCAGCAAAAGCCGAAATCCAGTTAAATCAAGGCACTGCCCCCCGGCTTTCGCCAAGGTGACGAATGAATCAGCGTGTCCTTGAAACCAAACTGATAGGCTCAAGCGTGTCTAGTAAACTAGGGGGCGATTCACTTTTGATTCACGAGACAAGCAAAGAATGGCCAAGAATTACAACGCAGATTCCATCAAAGTTCTTAAAGGACTTGAGCCTGTCAGGGCACGCCCCGGCATGTACACACGGACCGACAGTCCGCTTCATGTCATCCAGGAGGTGATCGATAACTCGGCAGACGAAGCTTTGGCGGGGCATGCCACCCGGATCGATGTCCGCTTGTGTGTGGACGGCTCTGTCAGGGTCAGCGATGATGGACGCGGCATCCCTGTCGAACTTCATCCCCAGGAAAACGAGCCCACGGTCGTGGTGGTGCTGACCCGTCTGCACGCCGGGGGCAAGTTCGACAAAACCTCCGGCGAAGGGGCTTACGCGTTCTCCGGCGGTCTGCACGGCGTCGGCGTCTCTGTGACCAATGCCCTCGCCACCCGTCTAACCGTGACGGTGAAACGCGACGGCCAGATCAACGAAGTCGAGTTTGCGGATGGCGGAAGGGTCAGCAGGAAGCTCACTGTCATCGGCAAGTGCGCCAAGAAAGAAACGGGCACAACGATGCATGTCTGGCCCGATCCGGTCTTTTTCGACTCGCCCAAAATCCCCGAGCGTGAACTCGCGCGTCTGCTGCGCGCCAAAGCTGTCCTGCTGCCTGGCGTGACTTTCCGGCTGGAGATCGAGCGTAACAACGCGGTCGATGAGCACGTCTATTGCTACCACGGCGGGCTGGTCGACTATCTGTCCGAACAGGTTCCCCCTGACGAAGCCCTGGTGCCTGTCTTCGCGGGCGAGGTCTACGCGGACGGGTCCGACGGGTTTGCCAAGGGCGAAGGTGCGGCCTGGGCGGTGACCTGGGCGGAAACCGGCAGCTTCTCTGAATCCTACGTCAATCTCATTCCGACCCTGCAGGGCGGGACCCATGAGGCCGGTCTGCGCGCCGGCGTCTTCGATGCGGTGAAGTCATTTTCAGAACACCACGCCCTGCTCCCGCGCGGTGTGCAACTGCGCCAGGAAGATGTCGCGGGGCGCATGTCCTTCGTCCTCTCCACCCGACTGCTTGACCCGCAGTTCCAGGGGCAGGTGAAGGAAAAGCTCAACTCCCGCGAGGCGGTGAAGCTCGTATCGACCATGATCCGCGATCCCTTTGAAGTCTGGCTCAATGGCCACGTGGAGTATGGCAAGGCCATCGCCGAGATGGCGTCCAAGGCCGCAGCGGCCCGTCTCAAGTCGGCCCAGAAAACCGAGAAGCGGAAAACCTCCGGGGTTGCTGTCCTGCCCGGCAAGCTGTCGGACGCCGCAACGGACGACCCGGTGATTCGTGAAATCTTCCTGGTGGAGGGCGATTCCGCCGGCGGCAGTGCGAAACAGGCACGCGACCGCGAAACCCAGGCCATCCTGCCGTTGCGCGGCAAGGTGATGAACTCATGGGAAACCGACCCCAACGCGCTCTACGCCAACAAGGAAATCCACGACATCGCGGTCGCGCTCGGGGTGGAGCGGCACAGCCTGGGTGACAACCCGGACCTTAGCGGCCTGCGCTACCACAAGGTCGTGATCATGACCGATGCCGACGTCGACGGCGCGCACATTTCCACCCTGCTGCTGACCCTATTCTTCCGTCACTTCCCGAAGCTGGTCGAACTGGGCCATATCCATGTGGCGCAGCCGCCGCTCTACCGGGTGGACTCGCCGGCCAAGGGCAAGAAACCGGCCCGACGCCAATACGCGCTTGATGACGGCGAACTGACGGCGATCAAGGACCGCCTCGCGCTGGACGGGATCAAGCCGGAGGCGATTGAGGTCGGACGCTTCAAGGGTCTGGGCGAGATGAACCCGTCGCAGCTGCGGGAAACCGCCATGGACCCGGCCACCCGGCGCGTCCTGCCCGTGCTCGCCACCTCCGATGAAATGCACGCGGCGCTGAAGCTGTTCGACATGCTGATGGGCAAGAGCGCTGCCGGTGATCGGCGCGACTGGATGGAAGCGAATGGCGATCTGGTGGAGGCTGACGTATGAGTAAGGCCGTTAAAGTCCAGACAATGGATCTCTTCGCGAACCCGGATGAGCCTGCTTCCCCGTCCACGCCCCCTCCTCCGCCGTCTTCCGGTGACGGCGGTTTGAGTGGTGACGATGGGCTTCCGCTGGGCATCTACGCTGAACGCTGCTACCTCGCCTATGCGATGAGCGTGGTGAAGGGCCGTGCGCTGCCCTACGTCGAGGACGGCATGAAACCCGTTCAACGCCGCATCCTCTACTCGATGCGCGAGATGGGTTTGACGTCCAGCACCAAGCACGTCAAGTCTGCCCGGGTGGTGGGCGACGTGATCGGCAAGCTCCATCCGCACGGCGACCAGTCCGTCTATGACGCCATGGTCCGCATGGCCCAGGGCTTCACCCTGCGCTATCCGCTGATCGACGGCCAGGGCAACTTCGGGTCGCGCGATGGCGACGGCGCGGCCGCGATGCGCTACACGGAAAGCCGCCTCACCCCCGTCGCCGAATTGCTGCTGTCGGAGATCGACATGGGGACGGTGGACTTCGTGCCCAACTACGACGGCGCCTTCAGGGAACCCGCCCTGCTTCCGGCCCGGCTGCCGATGCTGCTGGCCAACGGCGCGTCCGGCATCGCCGTCGGCATGGCCACCGAGATTCCCTCGCACAATCTGCGCGAACTCGGTGCCGCGGCCATCGCCATCCTGAAAAAACCCGAGATCAGTCTCGACGCCATGCTTGCGCATGTGCCCGGCCCCGATTTCCCCGGCGGCGGGCAGATCATTACTTCTTCCGCCGATCTTCGCGCGGTCTATGAATCGGGCCGAGGCAGTGTGCGCGTGCGTGCGCAATGGACGGTGGAACAGCTTGCCCGCGGCCAATGGCGCATCGTGGTCACCGAACTGCCGCCTGGCGTGTCCACGGCCCAGGTGCTGACCCAGATCGAGGCGCTGGCCAACCCGCAACCCAAGATCGGCAAGAAGGACCTGTCGCCGGAGCAGAAGAACCTCAAGCAGGCGATCCTCGCCTTCGTGGACAGCACACGCGACGAATCCGACGAGAAAAATCCGGTTCGCCTGGTCCTGGAACCCAGCTCGCGCAACCATGATCCCGACACCTTCATGCGTTTCTTCCTGGCCCAGACCAGCCTGGAAACCAATGTTCCGGTCAACCTGACGGTGATCGGCCGCGATGGTCGTCCCGGCCAGAAGGGTCTGGTGGCGTTGATCGCCGAATGGGCGAGCTTCCGGGTCGACACCGTGCGCCGCCGCAGCCAGCATCGGCTCGAAGTCGTGAACCGGCGCGTCCACATCCTGGAAGGCCGACTGACCATCCTCCTGAACATCGACGAGGTGATCCGGGTCATTCGTGAGTCGGACGATCCGAAGACTGACCTGATCGCCGCTTTCGATCTCTCCGACGTGCAGGCCGACGACATTCTGGACATTCGCCTGCGTCAGCTGGCCCGGCTTGAATCCATCAAGATCGAAAAGGAACTGAAGGAATTGTTGAGCGAACGCGACGAACTCAACCGCATCCTGGGTGATGGCAAAGCCCTGACGACGCTCGTCATCGACGAGATCCGCGCGGACATGAAGAAATACGGCGATGACCGCCGCACCCGCATCGAGGCCGCGCAGTCGGTGACCGCCTCGGCGACGAGCGAAGCATCCATCGTGGACGAACCGGTGACCGTCATCGTGTCACTGAATGGCTGGCTTCGTACCCGGCAAAACCATGGCGTCGACCGGGCATCCATCCAGTACAAGGCGGGAGATGGTGAAATGGCGGTCATCGAAACCCGGACGGTGCATCCGCTCATCCTCATGGACAGCAGCGGCCGCACCTATACGCTGCGCATCACCGACCTGCCCTCCGGTCGCGGCGACGGGACGCCGTTCACCAGTCTGGTGGATCTGGCCAAGGGCGCGAAGCTGGTACATGCCCTTTCGGCACCTCTCGAGTCCCGCTGGCTGGTATCAAGCACATTGGGCTACGGATTCATTGCCAAGTGTACCGACATGGTGTCCCGGCAACGTGCTGGCAAGGCGTTCATGACGGTCGAGGACGATCAGACTCCCCTGCCCCCGGTCCCTGCAACGGACGACTGGGTTGCGGTTGCGGCAAGCAACGGCAAGGCCCTGGTGTTCCCCATCGAAGAAGTCAAGGAAGGCACGGGCGGCAAAGGCGTGCAGCTGATCAAGCTCGACGCGGGTGAAACCATGATGGCGCTCGCCGTATTCGACGGCCTGACCCTGATGGTGGAAGGCGCCGCAAAAGGCAAACGCAGCGGCAAGCTCAAACTGTCGGGTGAGAACCTGGAGCGCCACCGGGCCCACCGAGCGAAGAAAGGCAGCCTCCTCGAAAAAGGGATGGTGGCGAGCAGGCTCTGGACAGATTGATCTGCCCTGTCTTGTCGACAGATACGCAGCCCGGAGCTGGGCGTGCGTCTTTGGTACCCTGATCAGGAAACAACCCGAAGCCGACCCCTTTAGTTCTGCATTATCAATCGCTCGAGTCGAAGCGCAACCGGCAGTAAGTCTCACGGGTCAGCGCCACGAACACCACGGCGCCCACGGCGCTGATCGCCAGCCACAAAAAAGCGGCATGGTAGGCCGCGGCATCATAAATAGGCGTGTCTTTGATCGTTTCGCCGTGCCAGTTGCGGTCGAGGATCCAGCCTATTGCGCTTTGCTGGATGGCAGCAAAGCCGAGCACGGCCATGTTGACGGCGCCGGTGGCGGTGCCGGCCGCGCCCAAGTGGTTGACCTCGCGCGTGAAGGCGAAGCCGATGATGAGCCCGCCGGCCGAAAAGCCGATCAGGCCGAACAGAAAATAGAGCGCGCTGGCCGACAAGTTGTCGACTGACAGGAATATCCCCCAGCCGAGGGTGTGGGCGAGTGCCGCCCCCAGGTAGGGTAGCTTGCGCCGGCCCATGCGGTCGGACAATGCACCCAGCAGCGGGCCACCGACGGCGAAACCGAGCAGCATGATGGTGGTGAAGCCGGCGGCATGGCTGCGTGCCATTTCGTGCACCTGAACCAGATAGGGCACCCCCCAAAGGCCAGCAAAGGTCAGCACCGGCGCTGCGATCAGGCCGCCGGCAAAAAACAGCAGCCAAGTGTCGCGCACCGATAGCACCCGTTTCAAACTCTGCCACGGCGACAGCGCAGTGTTGTTGTACGCTTCCGCATGGGCATGGCTGACGTAGCCGCGTTCGCCGGGATCATCGCGCACCCACAGCCAGACGACCGCCGCGAGCACCAGGGTGACGCCTGCACTGGCCAGCATGGCGGTGCGCCAGCCAAAGCCGGCTACCGCTTCGGACAGCGGCACGCCAGCCAGCATCCCGCCGAGATTGCCGATCAGTAGCGAAACCCCGGTCACCGTGGCAAATCGGTTGGTGGGGAACCAGTGGCCGGCGAGCTTCATGCAGGCGACAAAGGCCACGGCGACCGAGGCCCCAATCAGCGCCCGTCCAAGACCGGCCATCCACAGGGAATTCGCCAAAGCAAACAGCACAATCCCGGCCGCAGCGACCACAGCCGCCGCCGTCGCCACGCGGCGCGGGCCGACGGCGTCGGCAAGCATGCCGCTGGGAATCTGCATGGCGGCGTAAGTGTAGAAATAAAGGGCAGAGAGATTGCCGAGCATCGTCGCGGCAATGCTGAAGTCACGCATCAGTTCGTCGACCATCACCGCCGGCGCAACGCGCTGAAAAAAGCCGACGAAATAGAGGCTGGCAATCAGGCCCCAGGTCAGCCATGCAAGCGAGGTGGGCGGCAGGCTGCGCGCGCCATTGGATGCGTGTGGGCTAGCCAGTACCGGCCTTACGGGTGTTGAAGCAGACAAACTCGAATGATCCCAGGGTGCAGGGTGGATGCGGAGCGCATGCACCAGTTTACAGGGAGTCGCATCGTTTTTCCTTGCGCCGGTTTTCATTTCACAAGGATGGCGCTGACACCTTGATCCAGAAAACAAACCGCCCCCTTTAGCTTGCTTTGGTTTGATAACCTGTGTGAGCAGTTGGCGCTGGTGAGCTGATCAGTTTACTTGCTGTCAGCGACCCAAATGCCGTCCCAGTCTGCGGCCGGCGGGCTGAACCGAAAGGCAGCGACTCGGGCCAGAAACACCTGGCTGGGGCCATCGGCCGGAACGATCTGCTGGCAGGTTTCAAAATGTGCTTGTGCGGTGTCCCAATCCGACGAGCGATAGGCGGCCAGGCCGAGCTCGAATTCCGCCACCAGTTCGCGCTGGGCGTCGGTCAGGTCCTGTTCGTAACCCAGTAGCTCGTACACCCGCACCGGTATGGTCTTGCCGACGACCTGCAGGCTGTCGATCTCGCGAAAGGCCAACTGGTTGCTGGCCTGCCGCCGGGTTTCTTCAGCGACCAGAATACGGGTGCCATACAGCTTGTTGGCCTGCTCCAGGCGCGATGCGAGATTGACCGTGTTGCCAATCACGGTGTAGCCACGGACGCTTTCCGAACCGATGCTGCCGATGGTTACATCGCCGGTTGCGATGCCCATGCGAGTGCTGACCCTGGGCAAGCTGTCAGGCGAGCCAAGCAGCTTCAGCAAGGCATCGTGAAAGGTTTCCAAGCGTTCCATCTGGTCGAGTGCGGCGTGGCAGCACAGCTCGGCGTGCTCGGTTTCACTGGAGAAAGGTGGTCCCCAAAAGGCCATCACCGAGTCGCCGATGTATTTGTCCACGATGCCGTGCTCTTCGCCGATCACCGATGACATGAGCGAGAAATAGCGGTTGAGAAAACGCACCACGGCATCCGGCGACAGCCCTTCGCACATCTCGGTAAAGTCGGCTAGGTCGGAGAAAAACACGGTCATCACGCGGCGCTCGCCGCCTTCTTCCGATTCGCGGTTGGCCAGCAGGTCGTGCACGATGCGGGGATCCAGATACTGGCCGAAGGTTTCCTTGATGCGTTCTTTTTCACGCAGGCTCGCCACCATGCGGTTGAATGATTTTGCCAGGCTGGCAAGTTCGTCCGTGGTCTTGAAGTGAATCTCCACCGCCAGATCCCCCTGCTCGACCGCACGGGTGCCTTTCATTAAACGCCGGATCGGCGCCACCATTTGCACCGCCGCCAGCTCACGCTCTGCCATCGAGGCCAGGTCCTTGAAGGCTTCGATCTCATCCGGGGACAGACTGCGGGGTTGATGGTCGATGATGCACAGCGTGCCCAGCGCCTGTCCGTTCCAGGCCCGGATCGGGCACCCGGCATAAAACTGCACATGCGGCTCACCCGTGACCAGCGGATTGTCGGCAAACCGTTCGTCTTCCCTGGCGTTGGGGATAATGAATATCCCGTCGCCCAGAATCGCGTGGCCACAAAACGAAATATCGCGCGGTGTTTCGGCCACATCCAGTCCCACGCACGATTTGAACCATTGACGGTTTGCATCGACCAGACTGACCAGCGCGATCGGTACCTGAAACATCCGCTTCGCCATCCGCGTCAGGCGATCAAATCGTTCCTCCGGCGAGGTGTCGAGAATATCCAGCGACCGGAGTGTCTCCAACCGGCAGGATTCATCTTGCGGGAGGTCGGGTATCTTCATGCTTGGCCCCTGGTTCCGAAATTATTGAGGTGGTGCGGGATCATGCGGCCGGTGGTGCTAAAAACTGTCGCGTTCAACTTCCCGGTAAACAAAATTGATCACCCGGCCCATTTCATTGAAGTTATGCCAGTCTTTGTATTCTGCCAAGTCAGACATGACTTGATCCCTCATCTCGTAACCTTTCAGCCCTGGTTGAAATATTTCGTGACCGAAGCATCAAGCGCTTGCAGACACAGCAGTGAGGCTTCGGCTACTTCACGTCCGCCGCTACGGCCATGACCGGTAGTTAAAAGGGGCAGCATCGCCTTCCCTTTTCAGGGATGGACTTCGCGTCTTGGCCACTTAGTCGAACCAGCAAAATGCTCAAAATCCAGGCTGATGGTGATAACTCACACCAGATACCGGCCACTATCGTGCGCGACTGTCGTGTTCCAGGCGTTCAGTGCGACTGGCGGGATACCCAGGTTCGTCAGAACCGATAGCCTGACGGGCTTCAAAACCGATGCCGTAGCGGCCGACGCCGGTCATGATTTCCTTCAAGCCGGGATTCCCGCTTGAATTGGCGGCTCCGCCCGTCTCTGAGGTACGAGACGCTGGAGCCTGCATCGGCGCTGCCGGTTTCCCGTTCTGCGTCAGCTGGCTTTTCGGTTCTGCGTGGACGGCCATGACGAATAACAGGGACGTCAACACGATGAATTGTCTGGTTATGAAGCGCATGGCATGTGGACTCTGCTGAGCATGAAACAAAGTGTGCCGCACGAGCATTGCCCGGTTTTTTCACAGCCGTTACAGCTTGTTTCAGGTTGTTTCGTGTCCATGCGATGGCCGTGCCTACATCCAGTCCATCAGGCTCACGCCGACACCAAGTGATTGCTGGCTGTGGTTGTAGTCGATGAGCGATTCACCGTAGCCGTTAAAGTACTGGACATATCCCCGCAGCCGGCCATTGATCGGAAAACTCCAGTCCACCTGCACCGCGCCACGATTGGATGCGCCTTTCAGATTGTTGCGCAGTAATACAGAGTAAGTGTGGCCGCCGTCCTTGTAGGCCGCCAGAAGATCGCCGCTGCCCATATAGTCCTCAATATCCGGATTATCGTCAGTCGCTGCGCTTTCCGGGATGCGGTACCACGGCCTGACCAGCAACGCAAAATTGCCGCGCTCGAATCCCCACTGCACATAAACCCGGTTCCAGCTGCGCGACAAGCCTTCCGGGCGGCCATTGGACTGGTGTGCCAGGCCCAGGTTGATAAAACGCCCGCGCAAGCCCGCCAGGTTGTAATCGGTTCGAAACACCAGCATCGCCTCGGGCTCATAATTGGTCTCCCGGAACGAAGCGGAAATGCTGCTGTTGTAAGCCTGCCAGTAGGACGTCCCGGTGAAACCCATCCACAAATCGGCACGGTCACTGAACACGCCTTCAATAGCTTTGACCTTGAAGCTCAATTGCAGCTTGGCTTCAACCGGATCCAGGTTCTGATCAGGTTGCAGCAGACTCCCCTGCAACGGGGTATTGTTGGGCGAGTCGCTGTATTTGGCCGGCAGAACGAAATTGGGGCCGTGTGGCTTGAGCTGGAAGGTGCCCTGCTTGGCCACGTTGTCCAGTTCCCAATGACGCGACAAGGCTGAAACCGTTTCCGGAGTCACTCCCGAAGCCACTTGGCGCAGCGCCGGTTCCTGCGGTGCGGATTGTGACGGGGGCGTATTCGGACTGGCCAGCCGATCGAAGCAGGCCAGCCGCTGGTCATCCTGCTTGATGGCTGAACATGTTTCGAGACTGGCAAGCGGAGCAGCCTCGGCGGCATATCCCTGCATGGCGCCAAACAGACCGCCCCACATGAATATCGCCGCAGAACTGCGGAGGCGACATTTGATCGACTTCATTTTTGGGACCTTCTGAAACCACATTGCAATTAATTACTGTGCCGCCAGACAGGGCGTGCTCAGTTGCAGGACCTCGCCCACCCGAAAGACATCGCTGGTCAGGAAATCCGGGGCCTCATAGGCAAGCTGGTAGGAAGGGCTCTTGTTGATTGCCTGCAGCAGCGCCGCACGTTCGCTATCGGAAACCGTGTCGCTGGCGCTGGCAGGATCTCGGTCAGTACTCATGATCGTTCCCCGTCACTATTCAGATGGAGCGCGGTCGCAAAATCACCCAGGTAGATCAGGACAAAACCGTAAACCATGAATACGACGGGAAACTGGAAACCCGCCTCGATATTTTTCTTGCCTTGCATGTTGCTCTCCTTGTCAGGTCGCTGATTAATTCGTCATCCCGGCGAAAGCCAGGGTCCAGCGCCTTGAGTTACTGGATTCCGGGCGTCGCCGGAATCACTCATGCCGTCCAGTCGTTGCCGATTCGCAGGCACTCGGTAAACGCGCCTGCAACGATTGCTCCGGCTTCGATCAGATATCATGAACCCGTGCATGAACCCGTGACCGCGCGGGCCGCACCGAAAAAGTGACTTTCATGCCCTTCCCCCTGTTTTCATCGTCCGCAGCGGGGCTGCCGCCAGGCGATCAAGCAGTCCCTGCATTTCCTGGTTGATGGCGTCGAATCGGCGCGCGTCTGCAAGCATGGTCTGCGGCGTCTGGATGTAGCGGCCTGCGACGAGTTCGTCGGCGCCATGGACGATGATCTGGTTTGCACTGGCCGGCGTCGTCTCCAGGTGGAACTGCAGGCCGACGACGTGCTCGTCGTAGACGAAGGCCTGGTTTGCACAGCCGGCGCTGCGTGCGACGTGCACCGCGCCGGACGGGATATCAAAGGTATCGCCATGCCAGTGGAAGACCTCGAGTTGCCGGGAGAATGTGGCAAACAGGCTGCTTGCGGATGCGGCCTCGGTCGTTTCGACCGGGAACCAGCCGATCTCCTTGTCGGCATTGGCATACACCTTTGCACCGAGCACATCGGCGACCAGCTGCGCTCCGAGGCAGATGCCGAGCACGCGCCGGCCGGCGGCAATCACCCGTTCAATGAAGCGCTTCTCGTCCACCAGCCACGGGTAGCGAAGCGCTTCGTAAATATTCATCGGCCCACCCAGCACCAGCAACAGATCCACTTTCTGCACCGGTGGCAAAGGCTCACCACGATAGAATCGCGTTGTACTGAGCGTATGCCTCTCCCGCCGGGCCCAGTCCTCGATGCTTCCAGGCCCTTCAAATGGCACGTGCTGCAAGCAATGTATGTTCATCGTGTCTCACCCATTCTGGTGGTTTCATCGCACGCTTTTTGTTGCTGGCATGGCCGACTTCATGCTCCACAGCCCATGCCAGGCTATGGCTGTGATCGTCACCCAAATCAGTATCCGCACCGTCATGGCGATCACCGTGCGAAGCTCAAAGGCCCCACCTGAATAGATGTGCAGGCCAAACGCCACCAGCGTGAGCGCCGTTGCAGCGGCGATGGCGCCTGACAGCCACACGGCCCAGCGCTGCTGCAGCCACAGGCCGGCACCGGCCACGACATAAGCGAAGCCCGCCAGAAAATTGAACCACAGTACAAACGGTACAAAGTTGCCTGCCGCAGCGCGTGCCGCTTCGTCGCCGAACAGGACGGTGCCGCCTTCCTTGAGGGTCAGCAGGCCGAATGCGACCGCGACCAGGGAAATCGCCCAGACACGAATACCGCGCGGTTGTGTTGAAGTGTTCATGTAAATACTCCTGTGGTGTTCATCTGGAAATTGATCACTGTGCGGCCGCTTTCCGGCTATAGAAATGTGCGACGAAAGGTTGGCGGAATTCGCTGTGACAGTTGTAGCAACTGGTCTGGAGCTTCTGGAATGCGAGGATGACGCCCTGGCCGTCCCGGGTCTTGGCAGCCTTGCCCACCGCCTGCGCCTGATCGTGGGTTTCACCGTCATGGGCCTTGAACCTGGCCATGTTGGTGCCGACAAAACCCATGATGCGCATTTTTTCGGAGAACGGTGGCTGGGGATGATCGGCGATCAGGGGTGCCGTTTTTTCGACCAGTTCCCAGTCCTCGCGGGAAATGCCATCGGTGATGACCTGCATGTTCTTGCCCAGGTCCTTCATTACCTTCTGCAGGGCCAGCGGTTCGGCTGCATGTGCGCCGCTTGCCGCAAACAGCAGGCAGAAAGCGGCGAGGAAATTGAAAATCATCGTGCGAGGGTGTTTCATGTCAGACCATCCTTTTCTTGAATCGAAGCGAGCTAACCAATAACAGTGCCGCTCCCAGCACCGCCAGGGCGGCGAACTGGGGCCACAGGATTTCCAGTCCGCTGCCTTTGAGGAAAATGTCCCGGATGATGATCAGGAAATAACGCAGCGGATTGAGATAGGTAAGCCACTGCGCCGGCTCGGGCATGTTCGAAATCGGAAACATGAAACCGGACAGCAGCACTGCGGGGAGATAGAAAAAGAACGACGACATCAGCGCCTGCTGCTGAGTCTGCGAAATGGTAGAGATGAACAGCCCGATGCCGATGGTGGACATCAGGTACAGCCCAGCGCCGAACAGCAACAGCCCCAGGCTGCCCTGGATCGGCACATTGAACCAGGTGACCCCGATTGCGGTCACCACCAGCACGTCGATGAAGCTGATCAGCACGAACGGCAGGGTCTTGCCGAGAATCAGTTCAAATGAGCGAATTGGCGTCACCATCAGTTGCTCCATGGTGCCGATTTCACGCTCGCGCACGATCGCCATGGCGGTAAGCAGCAGCGAAATCAGCAGCACCACCACGGCGATCACGCCGGGGACGTTGTAATAGCGACTCTTCAGGTCAGGGTTGAACCAGGCGCGCGAGCGCAGCTCGATGGGATTGGTTTGTGTCGGCTGCGCCAGCGTGGTCAGCTCGATCGGTGCAGAGCGCGCCCGGGAGAATTCCTGGGTGATGCGCTGGGCGTAGTCCATCGCCACCGTGCCGGTGTTCGAGTCGGTGCCGTCAACAATGGTCTGGATTGCCGCCTGCCTGCCCGAACGCAGGTCGTCGGCGAAGCCGCGGTTGATCTGGATGCCGATGGTGGCCTTGCCGCGGTCGAGCAGTTCGCCCAGCCGTTGTGGATTGTTGGTACTGTCCACCACGGTGAAATAGCCGGAAGCGGTGAAGCGCTCGATCAGCGCGCGGCTCTGCGGGCTCTTGTCGAGATCGCAGACTGCGGTCTTGATATGGTCCACATCGGTAGTCACGGCATAGCCGAACATGATCAGCTGGATCACCGGCATGACGAAGATCAGTGCCTTCATGCGTGGGTCGCGCAGCACCTGGATGAATTCCTTCACCAGCATGCGATAGATTCGTTCCCACATATTCCCTCCGTCAGGCCAGTTTTTTGCGGAACTTGCCCAAGGCGATGGCGAACACCACCGCTGCAAACAGTCCGAGGAAAATCAGGTCGCCCGCCACAAACGAAGGGGGGCTGGCCTTGAGAAAAATGTTCTTCAGCACCTCGACGAAATAGCGCGCCTGCACCACGTGGGTGACCACCTGCAAAAAGCGTGGCATGTTGTCGATGGAATACAGAAAACCGGAGAGCAAAAAGGCCGGCAGGAAGGTCACCACCATCGCCAGCTGGCTTGCCACCAGCTGCGACTTGGCGATGGTGGAAACCATGATGCCGAGGCTCAGGCCACCCACCAGGAACATCGCGGTGACGCCGAGCAGGAACAGAAAGCTGCCGCGCAAGGGCACGTCGAACACCCATACCCCCATCGCCACCGAGAACAGCACGTCGAGCACGCCAATCACGAAATACGGCGCCATCTTGCCGAGGAACAGTTCGATCGGCTGCACCGGCGTGGCAATCAGCTGTTCCATGGTGCCGCTCTCCCACTCGCGCGAGACGGTGAGCGAAGTGAGCAGCGCGGTGATCACGGTCATGATCACGGCGATCAGGCCGGGGATGATGAACCAGCGGCTTTTCAGCTCGGGGTTGTACCAGACCCGCAGGCGGTTATCCACGGCGAGCTCGATTGTGCTGCCCAGTTGTGCCGTGCTGAAACGGTTGGTGATGGCCTCGGCATAGCCCATGGCGATGGTTGCGGTGTTGGCGTCGGAGCCATCGGCGATCAGCTGCACCTGCGTCGTTCGTCCCTGCTCCAGATCACGCGCGAAGTGTGGCGGGATCACCAGCGCCAGATGTGCCTTTCCCTGGTCGATCAACGCGCGCGCACCGTTGTAGCTTTCAACCGCCGACACCACGCTGAAGTAGCTGGAGGCCGGGAAACCTTCCAGGTAACTGCGGCTGGCGGCGCTCTTGTCCTGATCGTAGACGACGAGGTTGAGCGTCTTGATGTCCATGGTGATGGCATAGCCGAACAGGATCAGCAGAATCAGCGGCATCAGGAATGCCATCGCCAGCGAGCGCGGATCGCGGATGATGTGGATGAACTCCTTTTTCACCAGCGCCCACAGGCGTATCCACGAAAAATTAGCCTGCTTCATGCTTGTTCTCCCTGCGTGCGCTGGCGGTCGTCAAGCTCAATCAGGGAAACGAACACGTCCTCCATCGAAGGGGTAACCTGCTTGATGGACTGCACGGCGAAGCCTTGCTGCACCAGGAAGTCGTTCAGCGCGACGCTTGCCGTGGCCGCATCGCTGACCACGGCGTGCAGGGCGTCGCCGAACAGGGCGACTTCCTGTGCCAGTTTCGAGGCTTCCAGCTGTTCCAGCGCATCGAATGGATGTTCGACATGAATTTCAAGAATGTCCTCGGGGATGAGGGTCTTGAGTTCGGCAGGTTTGCCCTTGGCGATCATCTTGCCGTGGTAAATCAGCGCCAGCTCGTCGCAGTATTCGGCCTCCTCCATGTAGTGGGTGGTGACAAAAACAGTGGTGCCGCCGTGCGACATCTGTGCAATCAAATCCCAGAACTGACGCCGTGAAAGCGGATCCACGCCCGAGGTCGGTTCGTCGAGAAACAGGATCTGCGGTTCGTGCAGCACCGCGCAGCCCAGGGCCAGGCGCTGCTTCCAGCCGCCGGCCAGCGAACCGGTCAGGTTGTTACGCTTGTCGGTCAGCCCGGCCATCTCCAGCACCCAGTCCTTGCGCGCCTTGCGTTTGGCTCGGGGCACATTGTAGATGCCGGTATAGAAGTCGATGTTTTCTTCCACGCTGAGGTCGTCGTAGAGCGAGAATTTCTGCGACATGTAGCCGATGTGGCGCTTGATGATCTCGGACTCGGTCATGACATCGAACCCCGCCACCCGGCCCTCTCCGGAACTGGGCAGAAGCAGGCCACACAGCATGCGGATGGTGGTGGACTTGCCCGCGCCATTGGGGCCGAGAAAGCCGAACACCTGACCCTTTTCCACCGTGAGCGAGATACGGTCGACGGCGACAAAATCGCCGAACACCCGGGTCAGGTCACGCACTTCTACAGCGGAGTCCACGCTCATGCCGTCGCCTCCTCTGTGTTTCGCGTAAGCTGATAAATGAATACGTCCTCAAGCGATGGGGTGATGGTTTTTTCGCCCAATATCGAGATGTTGGCCTCACGCAACACGGTGCGAGCCTGCTCCACCTCCGCCTCATCAGCGGCGTAGAGGTGCAGCTTGCCACCGAACAGACTCACGCGATTGGAGCCCAGTCGGGTGGTGAGCACCTCCCGTGCGAGGCGTGGTTGCGCGGTTTCCAGTTCCAGCAGCAGGCCGGGGATGCCTTGCTTGAGTGCCTGCGGCGTGTCGCACTGGATCAGCCGTCCATGGTGCATCAGGCCGACGCGGGTGCAGCGCTCCGCTTCGTCGAGGTAGGCGGTGGAAACGAAGATCGTCACCCCTTCCTTGAGCATGGCGTAGAGAATGCGCCAGAAGTCGCGCCGCGATACCGGATCGACGCCGTTGGTGGGCTCGTCGAGGAACAGGATTTCCGGCTTGTGGATCAGGGCGCAGGCCAGGCCGAGCTTCTGCTTCATGCCGCCGGAAAGATTGCGCGCCAGGCGCTTCCTGAATGGGGTCAGGTTGGAGAAGCCGAGCAGACGCTCTTCCAGCGGTTCGCGCTCGCGCCGCGGCACTTCGTACAGATCGGCATAGAAGCGCAGATTCTCCTCCACCGTGAGATCGCCGTACAGGCCGAAGCGCTGCGACATGTAGCTAATGCGGGCCTTGATCTGTTCCTCATCGCCCTGGATGGAAAATCCCGCCACGGTCGCACTGCCTTCGCTGGTGGCGAGAATGCCGGTCAGCATGCGCATGGTGGTGGTCTTGCCGGCACCATCCGGGCCGACCAGGCCAAATATTTCGCCGCGCCTCACTTCAAGATCGAGTCCACGCACCGCCCACATGTCTCCAAAGGCGCGGCCCAGGCCATTGGTCTGAATGACAATATCGCTCATGGCACGTCTCCTCGGGCCGCAAACAGGGCTTCACGCACAGGACTCTGGCTGATCAAGGCAACAATTGCAGGATCGAAGTGACTGCCCGCGACCTTGGCGATTTCGCTCAGCGCCTGGTCAGCCCTGACCCCGCTGTGGTAACTGCGTTTACTTGTCAGTGCGTCGAATGCGTCCGCCACGGCGATGATGCGTGCCGCGAGAGGAATGCGGGTGCCGTGCAGGCCGTCCGGGTAGCCGCTACCGTCAAAACGCTCGTGATGATGGCGCACGGCCATGGCGTGACGGCGCAAGGTCGGAATGGAATGAAGAATCTCCGCTCCGGCAACGGGGTGTTTCCGTATTTCAGAAAATTCTTCGGTCGTGAGCTGGCTTGGTTTCGTCAGGATATGGTCGGGAATACCAATCTTGCCCAGGTCATGCAGCAGTGCCGCCTCGCCCACCGCGTCCATTTCGGCGGCCGGCAGATTCATGGCCCCGGCAATCAGGCGGGCGTAGCGTGCAACCCTGTGTCCGTGGCCGCCGGTATAGGCATCCTTGAGTACGAGCGCGCTGTCATAAGCCAGCAGCACGGATTCATACCCCTGGCGGTTTTCCTGCATCAGGCCAATCACCATGCGCCGGTTGGACTGCAGCAAAGCCGCCCACAGCAGCATGGTCAGCATCAGGTATACGATACCGCGCACCAGCATGGGCATGGGTCCGTAGCGTTCGGCCATCCCCAGATAAAAAGCGCCCGCCTCACCCACCACCACAATCGTTGCACCTGAAATCAGGTAGAACAGCAGCACGGTGCGATCACGCCGCTCCAGATGCTGCAGCATCTGCCCGTCATGATTGAAAAGACTGGCCGGAAAGCTCACCGGGCGGCCCCATCCTCAACCGTGATAAAGACATCGGCCGGCATGCCAGGCTTGAGCGTGCCGTCGCGGTTATCCAGGGTCACGTTCACCGCGAACACCAGCTTTACCCGCTCTTCCTGGGTCTGCACGTTCTTGGGCGTGAACTCTGCCTGTGAGGAGACGTAGCTCACCCGGCCCGCGAATTCACGATCCGGATAAGTATCAATCCGGATTTTTGCCGCAGCGCCCAGGCGCACCTTGCCGATCTGGTTTTCCGGGATGTAGACCCGCACCCAGGGTTTGGAAATATCAGTGACCGTCACCACCGGGCGCCCCGCACCCAGCGTTTCGCCCACTTCCGCATGAGTGCGGGTGACCACGCCCGCCACCGGACTTCTGACCTGCAAATCTTCCCAGGCCACGCGGGCGGCCACCACGGCTGCCTGCGCTTCATCGAGCTGCGCCCGCGCGACCTTGATCGTCTCGGGACGATAGCCGCTTTGCAGCAATTTGAACCGTTCCTGCGCGGCACTGAGCTGCTGGGCCGATACCTTGGCAGCGGTATCGTCCTTGTCACGGCGCTGCTGGCTGATGGCATCGCCGCGAAAGAGTACGTCGGAACGCCTGGCTTCCGCTTCCAGATTGGCCTGGTTGGCGCGAGCCTGTTCAACCTGGGCACGGGCTTCGGCGATTTCCTGCGGACGGTAGCCCTGTTCCAGATCCCTGAGGTGCGCCTCGGCGGTCTGCTCCGCAGCCTGTGCCTGATGCAGCCGGGCGACAGGCTCCCGCTCGTCGAGTGCGGCCAGCAGATCGCCCACCTTGACCTGTCTGCCTTCCTCGACCGGCCGCTGACTCAGAATGCCCGGCACCCGGAATGCAGCAGCAATTTCAGTCGCATCCACCGTGCCCGAACCGGACACCGTACCGTCGTCCGGGGGGGTTGCCCAGGGCGCAAAATACACCAAGGCAGCACCGCCAATACCTACTATCAATGCGCCGATGATGATCAGTTTTTTATTCATAGTTTCGCTCCCTGCTTGACGAAATGCCCTGAAAGACTTGCACCGGCGAAGCCGGAATGGTGAGATGAACTCGCTGCGCTGCCTGGTGTGACGAGATCATTACTGCCGGTCACGCCCCAACGGTGCCATGCAAGGTAGTGCGTGAGGCTGGATTGGGTACGACCGGAGACGGAAAGGTCTGTGGCGTCTTTTTTACTGTCCGGCAGCGAAGGGGCACGCAGCGAAGGCTTGAAGCTGTCGGTAGCGAGTATGCCTATCGTGCGCAGCAGTCGTGCCTGGCTCAGGGTAATGTCATATCCTGCCTGGAGACGACTCGCCGTGGCAGACCACAATCCGGATTCCGCACTGAGCAGATCGGTGATGGTGTTCTCTCCGTTGTGGTAACGCAGGACTTCGATGCGCAGCACTTCCCTGGCTTCGGTTTCGCCCTGCGTGGCGGCTCCCAGTCGGGCACGCGCTTCGGACAATGCGCCGAATGCCTGCTCAATCTCGCTGGCAAGGCGGTTACGGATATCGTCCTGCTGCAATGCGTTTTTCTGCTGTTCCAGACTGGCCTGTTCTACACGGTGCTTACGAATGTCGCCATCGAGCAGGGGCATCGACAGCTGCACGCCCATCTGCCAATCCGAGTAGCCATTCCAGTCGCTTCCGGCGGTTTCCTGCGCCTTGGCGACCAGGTTCACTTGCGGCAGCCGTTCGCCACGGGCAATCGCTGTTTTTTCCTGTGCCGCCTTGCCGCTGGCGATCAGCCCCAGCATGTCCGGATGGTGCTGCGCAGCCTGATTCTTCGCTTCTTCTATCGAAGCCGGCAAAACCGGGGCGGTCTTGCCCAATTCGGTCAGGGTCGGGTCCAGCCCGCTTTCTCCCAGCAGCGATGCCAGCAGCGACAAAGCATCCTTCTCGCCCTGCGTGATCGACACCTTGTCGTAGTGTGCCTGAGACAGCTGGGTCTGCAGGCGGATCAATTCGAGTCGCGCGGCACGGCCCTGTTCGATGCGCAAGCCGATATTCTTTTGCTCCTGCTGCAGCGTCTTGATGCGGGCATCCAGCACCTTGCCGAGCTGCCTGAAATGCAGTGACTTGGTATAGGTGGCGACGACGTTGAACAGCAGATCCTGGCCGCTGGCACGCAGTGCCTGGGCCGACGCCTCGCGGTTGTGCGCGGCCAGCGCTTCGCCGGCGATCAGCTTGCCGCCACTGTAGAGCGGCAGCGACAAGGCCAGGCCGATATTGGCCACATCCCGGTCCAGCGGCGGGAACACACTGACTTCGCGGATCGAGTGTACAAGCGACGGATAGGCATAACGGGTATAGCCGGCATTGAGATCCAGTTTAGGCAGGCGCTGTCCGTGTGCAATGTCCTGCTCCAGCGTTTGCCGGCTGAGCTCGACCTGCTGGCTGCGCAGCGCCGGGTTGGCCTGAGCGGCCCGCTCCATTGCATCCCACAGCGAGAGCGGCTCGGCAAGGCTGGACGTTGCCGCAGCGGCCAGAAAAAGGGCAGTCAACACGCGTGACAGGGGGTTCATGTTCGATTCCATCCGAAATAGGCGGGGATATAAATACTGGGCAGAATCGCACCTGGTGCCGGCGCAGCCAGCCAGTCCCGGTAAAGCGCAAAGGCATGTGCCGCCTTCCTGAATAGCTCATCGCGTGCGGATAAACCCGCCTCTTTGCCGAGTGCCAGCCCCTGAATCAGACTGACGAAAAAGTTCGCGGCAAAATAAGGGCTGATGTCGGCTCTGATGAAATCCTGGCCCCTGGCATGTTCGATTCTTCGGGCAAGGCGGGATGCGTAGCAATCAACGACCGCCTGGACGCGTCGCTGGATGCGGATATCGCCGCGCGGCAACAGCCAGGCCAGCATGCGCCTGGCGACATCAGGGTTACGCGCGATGAATGAGACATGAGAGAAGAACACATGCTCCAGTTCCTGCAGCGGATTTACGTTCCACTGCGCCGAGCGTTTCACACGGCACAACAGCTTCCCGCGCAGCCGGGAAATGAAGCGGACCCGTGCACCATGCGTATCCAGCTGCAACTGAAGCAGCGCTTCCTCAGCCGGATCCGCACCACGCTCCACCGGGTCTGCACCAGGCTGATTGCGCTGCCCAATGGCAGGCTGACTGGCTGCATCTCCCTGTGATGCAGCCACCTCCACCGGGCTTCTCCCATCGTTATCGGAGAAAAAATAATGGCGGCTGGTTTCCAGCCATTGCGCCAAATGTGCTTGGTTAAATTTGTCTGTATCACCTATATTCATGATCAACCTCCAATTCCGTCACGAACACGCGTACCCATCTGCCAGGGTGAATGTCCGACTTACTGCGCTGTCGCCATCTGGTCTGCTGGCGACGCCTGTTGTTTCTGGCGATTTTCCTTGCCCCTTGTATGGTGTTGTACGACACCTTGCTGCCTATCCGGGGAGCGGAGTATCAGCACGCCAGGTCCGCTGACAATGGACGAAGTATCCCGGTCAGGCGTTTCCTGCTTCTTTCACAGCTGCTACAGGTTGTTACAAGTTGTTTCATGACAATAATCCATGGTATTGCTGCCGGTAATATAGCGCTGTGCTCCCACATTCCGGTTGGGACGGAGTCAAGCTGAATGGCTGAAGAGGCAGCGCAACGCATCCTGGTAGTGGACGACGACACCGCACTGCGTGAGCTGGTCACGTCGTATCTCGCTGCCAGCGGATACCAGGTGGAGGGTGTAGGCGACGGTGTCGCCTTCCGTGCCAGCATGACGCGCCAGGGCGCCGACCTGGTGGTACTCGACCTGATGCTGCCGGGCGAGGACGGCTTGAGCCTGCTCAAATGGCTGCGCACCGATGGCGGCCCGCTGGTCATCATCGTGTCGGCACGGGGCGAGGAGGTGGACCGGGTGGTGGGGCTGGAAGTCGGCGCCGACGATTACCTGGCCAAGCCGTTCGGCCCACGCGAACTGCTTGCCCGCGTACGTGCAGTGCTGCGGCGCCATGGTGGCAATGCGCCCGCTCCCAAAGAGACCGGCATACAGGCCTTTGGCCCGTTCCGGCTCGATCTCGCCACCCATGTCCTGACGCATGACGGCGGTGAAATCCCCCTGACATCCGGCGAGTTCACCCTGTTGCGCATTTTTCTCGAACATCCCAACCAGGTGCTGACGCGTGATCACCTCATCACCCTGGTCAAGGGCTACGACCGTTCCCCCTTTGATCGCAGCGTCGACGTACGGGTGACCCGCCTGCGCCGCAAGATCGAGCCCAATCCCGAAGCACCGATCTACCTGCGCACCATCTGGGGCGAGGGCTATCTGTTCTCGCCGGGAGGCGAGACCACGGCGTGAAACCGCGCAGCTCACTGTTTCGTCGCACGGTGCTCATCGTTGCAGCAGGCCTGCTCGTATTCCAGATCGCATCGGGCACGGCGGTTTTTTGGTATATCACCATGCCGCTCGCGAAACGCTCGGCCGATGACCTGGCTGCCCTGCTGGTGCTGTCCGCGCGTACCTGGGTGGAACTGCCCGCAACGACGCGTCCCGCTTTCGAAGAAGAACTGAAGCTCAGCCACAACATTGAATTAACAGAGACTGGCACGCCTCTGGGCAACGATGTCAAACATCTCCCCTACGTCAACTTCCTGCGCACCTCGCTCGCTTCCCGCCTCGACTCCGGAACCACTTTGCACGTGGCCGAAACAGCGGATGGCCGCTTTCATGCAGATATCCCCATGGCCCGCCATGTGTTGCGCTTCAGCTTTGCCAAGGAGTTGATCGTACCGCGTCCTTCCTTTGCCCTTGCCTGGAGTGTCGCGGCAGGACTGCTGGTCATCCTGATTACCGCCTGGCTGCTCGCGCGCCGGATCACCGCACCGGTGGCACGCCTGGCGGAAGCTGCACGTCTGATCGGAAGCGGCGAACAGCCACTGCGGCTGCAGGAGTCAGGTGAGCACGAACTGGCTGAGCTGGCCCGAATTTTTAACCAGACAGCAACCCAGCTGGCCGCGCGGCGCGAAAACCAGAGCACCCTGCTGGCGGGCGTCTCGCACGACTTGAGAAGCCCGCTAGCCCGCCTCAAGATGGCGCTGGGAATACTTGCCGAGGAACGCGCTTCGCCGTTGCTCATGCGTATGGAAAAGGATGTCGCCGAGATGGAAACGCTCATCGGCGCACAACTGGAGCTCGCCCGTGCTCAGGAGCGCGAGACCGCCGTTATCACCGATATCGATGGCCTCCTGGGCGAGCTGATCGAAGCAGCAGAGGCCCAATCACCCGGCCAGACACATCTGCGTACTGACGGACCACCTTGCCATGCGGTTATCGCCCCCCTGGCACTCAGACGCATCCTCGGTAATTTTCTGGAGAACGCCCTGCGTTACGCTGGGCCGGGGCGTTTGGAACTGGTGCGGCGGCGCTGCATGGGTGGCATCCTGATTGGTGTACGCGACCGCGGCCCCGGCATCTCCGCGGCCCTGCGCGAAGCCGTGTTCCGGCCTTTCTTTCGCGTCGACCCCTCGCGTAACCGCGCCACCGGCGGCAGCGGCCTGGGCCTGGCCATCGCCCGCCAACTGGCCGAAACCCAAAGCTGGACCGTCGCCATCAAGCCGCGCGTCGGTGGTGGCGTCAGTGCCTGGCTGGCTATACGGCTTTCGGAATCAGAGAATCGAGATAAAAATAATCCATCTGAATTTCCCTGAACACAACCACGAGTTCAACTTTGAAGTGCACATCAATACCGCAGACACGATACCCGGCAGGGTTGATTTATTCTGCCGAAGACCTGATCTGAACCGCGCAGGCCGGACCCTTTGCCAATTACCGCGTGGATTGACACGCTTACACAGGAACACATCATGAGCACCCCACACATCGTCATCCTCGGCTCGGGATTTGCCGCGCTCACTGCCGTGCGCGAACTGCGCAAACGGGACCGCAAGGCGCGCATCACGCTCGTCGCCCCCAAGGCCGAATTGATGTATTACCCGAGTCTGATCTGGGTGCCCTCCGGATTGCGGCGCGGCGTCGATCTGCAGATTGATGTGTCCGGTTTTCTGGCCAAACAAATGGTCGAACTCCACGCCGGCCGCGTGACCGGTCTCGCCGACGGCGGCCGCACGATTCTTACAGATAGCGGCACCTTGACCAACGATGCGCTGCTGATCGCCAGTGGCGGTCGCTTCCTCAAGGCCATGTCTGGCATCGAGCACGCGCTGACCATCTGCGAAGGCGCGCCCGCCGCCGAAGCGATTCGCGAACGGCTGGAAAAACTTGACGGCGGCACGATCGCATTCGGATTCGGCACCAACCCGAAAGAGCAAGGCGCGATGCGCGGCGGTCCCATGTTCGAGTTGCTGTTTGGCATTGACACGCTGCTGCGTCGGCAAGGCCGGCGCGATCGCTTCAAGCTGGTGTTCTTTAATGCCGCGAAAGAACCCGGCAAGCGCCTGGGTGCAAAAGCGGTGACCGGACTGCTGCGCGAAATGAAGAAGCGCGACATCACCACCCACCTCGGTCACAAGATCACGGGCTTCGAGGTGGACACGATCAAAACTGAAGGCGGCGATATCCCTGCCGACCTGATCCTGTTCATGCCTGGCATGAGCGGCCCGACCTGGGCAGTCGAATCCGGGCTGCCGCTGTCAGAGGGCGGTTTTTTCCAGGCCGACAAACATTGCCAGGTAACCGGGGCTGACCAGGTATACGTCGCCGGCGACTCCGGCAGCTACCCCGGCCCCGACTGGCTGCCCAAGCAGGCGCACATTGCCGATCTGCAGGCGAAAGCCGCTGCCGAGAACCTGCTGCTGGCGCTGCAGGGCAAGCCGCCTGTCGCCCGCTTCAAGGTCGAATTGATCTGCATCGTCGACACGCTTGATCGCGGCATTCTGGTATATCGCAACGAAAAACGTGCCCTGATCCTGCCGCCCTGCCGTCTGTTGCACTGGGCCAAGCGGTTTTTTGAATGGCAGTACCTGCGTCCCTATCGCAAGACTCACTCGCGATAAAGCACTTATCCGGGGTGAGCACGCGTGATGTTGTTGCTGCTACAGTCGTCTGCACGGTCTGATAAAACAGGGAGCACCCAAGGATGAATTGCCTGATTCGAACCCATGTCCGCCTGGCCCGACGTATCGTGTTTGCCTGCCTGCTGGGAGCCATGCTGAGCGCCGCGGCACAGCCCCCGGCTGCGCCGAACGCTTCGTCTGCACAGGCGGAGACGAAACGCTCCACGGCCGACCACAGCAAGTTCACCCAGCTGCAAAAGCCCTTCAAGACCGGCGAGGAAGTGACCGAAGCCTGCCTGTCCTGCCATACCGAGGCGGCCAGGCAGGTGATGGCAACCAAGCACTGGACCTGGGATTTCCAGCAGGTGCATAGTGGCCAGCGCCTGGGCAAGAAAAACGTGCTCAACCCGTTTTGTATCGGCACCCGCTCCAACGAAGCCTTTTGCACCGCCTGCCACATCGGCTACGGCTGGAAGGACGACAAATTCGACTTCAAGTCCGAGCGCAATGTCGATTGCCTGGTCTGCCACGACACCACCGGCAAATACAGGAAAGTCCCGGGACTCGCCGGACACCCGGCCTACCAGCGGATGGAGTTTCCGGCAAAATCCGGAAAATTCATCGAGCCGGTTGATCTCGTCTCCGCCGCCTCGCACGTCGGCAAGACGCGACGCGAAAACTGCGGGGTCTGTCACTACGAAGGGGGTGGTGGCGACGGCGTCAAACACGGTGATCTCGACAGTTCGCTGAACCAGCCCAACCGTGAGCTGGACGTGCACATGGACAAGAACGGTCTCAATTTCAGCTGCGCCACCTGCCACCAGACGGATGGTCACCAAGTCGCTGGCAGCCGCTATGCGCCAACCGCCGCAGACCCGCACGGGCCCATCATGCGTGGCCAGCAGGGTGATCGTAACCCCGCCACCTGCCAGGCCTGCCACGGCGACAAGCCGCACAAGCAAAGCGTCGCCAAGCTCAACGACCACACCCGCAGCGTGGCGTGCCAAACCTGCCATATCCCGCAATTTGCACGTGGCGGTGTGCCAACGAAGATGAGCTGGAACTACGCCACCGCCGGCCGGCTCGACGCCGCCGGCAGGCCGATCAAAACCCTGGATGCGAACGGCCATGTGGTCTACGACAGCCGCAAGGGCGACTTCGTCCTGGGCGAAAACGTGGTGCCCGAATATCGCTGGTTCGACGGCACGGTGACCTACACCCTGCAGTCCGACCGCATCGATTCCGGCCGCACCGTGTCGATCAACACCTTCCATGGCACGCCCGGCGCACCCGATGCGCGCATCTGGCCGATCAAGCTGTTCCACGGCAACCAGCCCTACGACAAGGTGCATCGCACCCTGTTGCTGCCGCATACCGCCATCCCGGACGACACGGCCTACTGGTACAACTTCGACTGGGAAAAAGCCCTGCGCGCCGGCGCCGAGGCCAGCGGCACACCTTTCAGCGGCCAATGGGGTTTCGTGCAAACCGAGATGAGCTGGCCGATCACCCACATGGTCGCACCCAAGGAGAAAGCGCTGAACTGCGTCGAATGCCACAGCCGCCAGGGGCGCCTGCAGAACATCGGCGGCATCTATATTCCCGGTCGCGACCGCAGCGAATGGCTGGACCTGGCGGGCTATTCAATAGCGGGGCTCGCCTTCCTCGGTGTGCTGGGGCATGGCGCGCTGCGCATCGTCACCCGCAAGAAGCGCAAGGAGCACTGACATGGCTGAACGCATCTACCTCTTCAAACGCTTCGAGCGCTTCTGGCACTGGTCGCAGGCCGCACTCGTGATCGCCATGCTGATCACTGGCTTCGAGATTCACGGCAGCTACAGCCTGTTCGGTTTCGGCCAGGCGGTATCGATCCACACCCTGGCCGCCTGGTTGCTGATTGGATTGTGGATCTTCGCCATCTTCTGGCACTTCACCACCGGCGAATGGCGGCAATACATTCCCAGTCTCGACCAGATGGGCGCCGTGATCCTGCACTACAGCTACGGCATCTTTCTCGGCCGCCCGCATCCCTACAAGGTGGTGCCCGAGCGCAAGCACAATCCGCTGCAGCGTCTGGCCTATCTGTGGCTGAAGCTGATGATCAATCCGCTAATCTGGGTGAGCGGTCTTGCCTACCTGTTCTATGCTAACTGGCGCGATCTCGCGCCTGCCTGGGTGGGGCTGCAGGAAGTCGCCCTGGCCCATACGCTGGGCGCCTTCATGATGCTGATTTTCCTCATCGCCCACGTCTACCTCACCACCACCGGTCATACCCCGCTCGCCCACATCAAGGCCATGATCACCGGCTGGGACGATAAATACTAAAATGAAAACCATCATGAAAATCGCCGTCGCCAGCCAGAACCGCAAGAACGTAACCGGACATACCGGCAAATGCCGCAAGTTCTGGATCTATGACATCGAAGCCAGGACAGTGAAGAACAAGACCCTGCTGGAACTTCCCCGCGAGCAAAGCTTTCACGAGCATCACGGCTCGGAACCGCACCCGCTCGCAGGCGTGCAGATGCTCATCAGCGGCGGCATGGGCGAGGGTCTGACCCGGCGGCTGGCGAGCATGGGCATCGAAGGCCTCGTCACCACCGAAACCGATCCCGACCATGCCGTCGCGGCCTACCTGCAGGGCAGCCTGCCGCCAGGATCAACCAAGGCTCATGGCGGGCACGATCACTCCGACGGACACGACCCTCACTGAGCGCGCCTGCTTCAGTCAACCCCAACCAAGAAGGAAAGCCTCATGAAACAAACCATGCTGCTGGAAAAATATCCGGTCTTCGTCGCCGAGATCGACAAGGCCGAAACCCGCTACCAAAACGTCGATGAAATAGTGAGCTATCTTAAGGACAAGATCGCCGCCAACCCCAAGGTGAAATTCATCGGCGTGTTCGATCACTACGCTCATACCAAGCGCATCGAAGGCGAGATCAACGCCGACATCAAGGCCGCGGTGGACGTGATTTTCTGCTTCGGTTTTGCCCTGCCCAACCCCCAGGTACTGGCGGTGCGTCCCCGTTCCATCGGGGTGGCGGATATGGGTAGCAAATTCGTGGTGAGCTTTATGGAGGCACCGATGAAACCCGCCAACGATGCCATGGAAGCCTGGGCAACAGGGTTGCGCAACAAGGGCTGAGCCGTACAGGGTACGGCTTCCGCCACCCTGCCACCTGATTCGATCAAATTGCTCCGACTGCCGCTATCGATTGACAACTTCAATCGATCATCTAAGTTTAATCAATTGGACGCAATGCCAACCCAAATCTAGAATACGCACATATTAGATATTTCTAATATATATACACCAACCACCAAAAGGAAAGTCCCATGACCGAAACGACCGTTTGCCGCTCCCTGCCCCAGATCAACGCTCCGGCTCCCAACTTCGAAGCCAAGACCACCCACGGGGTGAAAAAACTGGCTGACTACAAGGGTAAGTGGCTGGTGCTGTTCTCCCATCCGGCTGACTTCACACCGGTGTGCACCACCGAATTCATCGCCTTCGCCAAGCACCATCCCGAGTTCCAGAAGCTCAACTGTGACCTGCTTGGCCTGTCGATCGACAGCTACTATTCGCACGTCGCCTGGGTGCGCAACATCAAGGAAAAATTCGGAGTGGAGATCCCCTTCCCCATCATCGAAGACCTGTCAATGAAAGTCGCCAACGACTACGGCATGATCCACCCGGGTGCGGCCGACACCTCGGCGGTGCGCGCGACTTTCGTCATTGACCCCAATGGCATCCTGCGCGCCATGGTGTACTACCCGATGACCAACGGCCGCTCGATTCCGGAATTCCTGCGTCTGGTCGCCGCACTGCAGACCGCGGACAAGAACAAGGTCGCCACGCCAGAAGGCTGGCAGCCCGGCGACAAGGTCATCGTACCGCCACCGGCTGATGTGAATGCAGCCGAGGCACGCATGGGTGAAGGCTACGAATGCACTGACTGGTATTTCTGCACGAAGTCGCTGTAACCACGACGGTCAAAGCCCGCCCCGCGTTCGGGGCGGGCTTTTTTTATGCGAACCATGAAATGGGCCGTGGGTAACGGTAAAGGTGTTGTAGCGCCGGAACCTTTGGCATACATGCGCCGTTCCGAAATGGCTGCACGATCAAAGTGCGCCAGCTTTTCCAGAAACCAAACCTCCTGCAACAGTTGGGAGCACGTGGTCGAGCATGTCATCACATGCTGATTGTCTACGACCGGGTAACCGGCACTGGTGGTCAGCTTCTTTTTGTTCCTCATGGTGACCACCTCCTAAAACAGATAAAACCATCGCCCGTGTGAGCGTGCTGATAACACAATAATGTATTTTCACACCATCCAAACTGGCTGACTGTTCCTGTGTCTGCAACCTGATTGTGTGTAAAAACACACTTTATTGTCCCTATAATCCCTCATCCCAATACCTATCGGATTACTCATGAACCTTGAAAAGGTCGTGTTCGGTTTTTTCATCATCCTGGCGATGACACTCAATTTTGGCTTCGTGATCGGCGACATAGACAATCCTGCGCACCATCATATATATGAGTTGTTTTTTGCCATCGTCGTCAATCTCATTGCCACGATACTGAAATTTGGCGAGCGTACACAAATCGGCGCAATCCATCTTGCCAGCAGTCTGGTAGCCGATCTGGGGTTGCTGGCAGCTGCCTGGGTATGGGTTCTGGCGGTCCACATCGATGCCACCGGACTCACACCAGATGTCACCGCCAGCATTGTTTCGCTGTCTGCCGGCGCATTGGCAGCCAATATCCTGTCGGTGATCATGTTGCTGGTGGAAACCGTGATGTTCCGGCGTTGAGATGCACAACACGTTGTTCATGATCCTGCGGCGCATGCGTACGCCGCTGATCTTCCTGATCATCAGCCATGCGATTTCCATTCTGGGCATGACGCTGGTGCCGGGTGTGGACGCCGCAGGCGAACCTGCGCCGCCCATGGATTTCTTCCATGCCTTCTATGTGGTCACGTATACGGCCACCACCATCGGGTTTGGCGAATTACCAGGCGCCTTCAGCGAGGCCCAGCGCGCCTGGATCACCGTCGTCATCTATATGACGGTCACGGTATGGTTGTACAGCATCGGTTCCATTCTGAGCCTGCTGCAGGATCCGGCCCTGTTGCGCGTGGCCAGGTACAACCGTTTTTTGGCCAGGATCAGACATCTGCGTCAACCTTTTTACCTGATCGCCGGTTGCGGCGAGACAGGCTCGCTGCTCATGCATGCGCTGGACAACCGCAATCAGCAGGCGGTGGTACTGGACATCGACCCGGAACGCGTTGGCACATTGGAACTGGGGCAATACCATCTTGATATCCCCGCGCTCACTGCCGATGCCAGCTTGCCGGAAAACCTGCTTGCAGCGGGCCTGCTCAATCCCCATTGCGCCGGCGTCATTGCGCTCACCAATGACGACCGCGCCAATCTGAGCGTGGCGGTAACGGTCAAGCTGCTGCGCCCGGAATTGCCTGTACTGTGCCGGGCCGACTCGCTGGAAACGGCAGCCAACATGGCCTCGTTTGGCACGGATGAAGTGGTGGTTGCATTCGAGGTGTTTGGCGAACATCTCGCCATGGCAGTCAATTCGCCGGGACACCATCTGCTGTACGAATGGTTGACAGGCGTACCTGGCGAACCCTTGACTGAGCCCCTGGAACCGCCTCGTGGGAAATGGGTGATGTGTGGCTATGGGCGTTTCGGCAAGGCCATCACGCATCACCTGAAACAGGTCGGCATCGAACTGGTAGTGGTTGAAGCCAAGCCGGACGAAACCGGCTGCGACGACTGCATCGTCGGCAACGGCACCGAAGCCCACACCTTGCTGGAAGCCGGTGTCGACCAGGCGGTGGGCATTGTTGCCGGCACGGACGATGACATCAACAATCTGTCGATCGTCATGACAGCACGTGAACTCAACCCCGGACTGTTTACCGTACTGCGCCAGAACCGCCATACCAATGCGCCGTTGTTCCAGCACTTTCAGGCCAGCGTCACCATGCAGCCTTCGAGCATTGTGGCTCATGAGTTCCTGTCGCTGCTCACCACCCCCCTGCTTTCACGCTTTTTCAACCTGATTCGGGCGCACGACGATGCCTGGGTCGATGTGCTGATCAGCCGCATTGCCGCTGTGCTGGAAAATACGGTGCCGGAAGTCTGGGACGTGGCATTTTCCAGCAGCCAGACCGAAGCAGTTTTGGAAGCCATGCGTGATGGCACGCCGATCCCCCTGCGTGCCTTCATGACCCACCCAACCGACCGAAGCGAAGCACTGGCCTGTATTCCCTTGCTGCTTAAACGCGGGGAGACGGAAACCCTCATGCCTGATCCGGAAACACTGCTGCTGGCTGGAGATCGCCTCCTGTTCTGCGGCGAACGCCAGGCACGCAACCTGCAGTCTCTGGGACTCTACAATTTCAACGTACTGAGTTATCTGCTCACCGGGCAGGATGCCCCTGGCGGCAAGGTCTGGAGATGGATGGAACAGCTCGCCAAGAAGCTGAAACCTGAAAAACACGGTCCGTGAGCGAGTCTGATGCTCACGGTCATGGGATGTTTAAAACAGGTACGCGCTGCCTCCATTTGCAGCTAATCCAGATTTCAAAAACCAGGCGGATATCGGCAACGACGTCGGGCAGCTCGGATATGAACGTTCTCACATAAAGTCACGAGATCATTCACAAGCACCGGTCAACCAGGCAGACAGCCCTACCCCTCGCAAGCCAACGCCTCTCCCTCTGCAGCCAGATCTGTATTCGTCATTGAAACAAGATCATTTAATCCTAATATAAGTAGCAGACGTTTTCTTCAATTGCATAGATACAGGAGGTCTGATGGCCGCACTCAAGCAGTCCCAACTCGAGCAGCTTGTCATGGGTTTGAAAAAGGATTACCAGGCACTTCTGATCGACGTACGTGCCGAACTGGAGAATTCAGACGAACAGCACCGCATCGACCTGCTCAATGCCGAGCCCGGCGACAGCGGCGACGAGTCGATGGCCAATGCGCTGGCCGACATCAATGTGGCCCGACTGGATCGGCATATTCGGGAAATGCGGGATATTGAAACGACCTTGCTGCGGGTCAAGGACAAAGCCTACGGTGCATGCATCGACTGCGGCAGCGATATTGCATTCGAACGCCTGCAAGCCTATCCCACGGCCAAGCGCTGTATCGCATGTCAGGAAAAGCACGAAAAAAACCATGCCCATGAAGGGCACTCCAGTCTGTAGTCCTGCAGTCAAACCAGAACGCAGGCCGGCGGTCAGCTGTGCCTGCCGCTGACCGCATAGTGAGGCGAACGCGATGCAAAAATCGTCATACGATCTGTCCAGATTGATCCGCAATCTGGACAAACCGGCCTGCTATGACCATCCGGCCGGCCCGGTCCAGCATCTGGAAACCCATATTTCCCACATTCTGCTCACCGGCGAATATGCCTACAAGATCAAGAAACCGCTGAATCTCGGCTTTCTGGATTTCAGTTCGCTCGACAAGCGTCTGTTTGCCTGCGAGGAAGAGGTGCGCCTGAATCGACGCCTGGCACCCGAAATTTACCTGGATGTGGTGCCACTTACGGGCAGTCCCGATGATCCGCATATCAACGGTGCCGGGTTGGCGTTTGAGTACGCCGTAAAAATGCGCCAGTTTCCCCCGGACGCCACACTGGACTATCTGGACACCCAGGACCGTCTGACAGCGCAGCAGGTCGAAAGCATCGCGCGGATGGTCGCGGATTTTCATCTGAATCATTGCGCACATGCAGAGAATGACAGCCCATGGGGTGAGCCGAAAAAAATCTGGCATCCCGTGCTGCAGAATTTCCAGCAAATCACCCCTCTGCTCAGCGATCCCGCCGACCGCCAGCAACTTGCCGACCTGCAAAGCTGGAGTGAGACCGAACACGCACGCCTGACGCCGCTTATGCGGGCACGCAAATGCAATGGTTTTATTCGTGAATGCCACGGTGACCTGCATCTGGGAAATCTGGCCTGGGTGGATGAGGCCTTGCTGGTATTCGACTGCCTGGAGTTCAACCCGGAACTGCGCTGGATCGACATCCAGTCCGAGGCGGCTTTTTGCTTCATGGACTTGTTGCAACATGGTCATGCCGATTGGGCCTGGCTATTTCTGAACCTCTGGCTGGAACACACCGGCGACCATGGTGGGCTGCCCCTGCTTCGTTACTACGCAGTGTATCGGGCGCTGGTGCGCGTCAAGGTAGTCCTGCTGCGGGGCAGCCAGACCACCGAGGCCGCACACGAATCAGCTCATGCAGAGGCGCGCACCATCCTGCAACTGGCTGCCACCCTGGCACATGCCCTGCCCTTGCGGCTGGATATCACCCATGGCTTGTCGGGCTCGGGCAAAACCACCGTCACCCGGACCTTGATGCAGGCACCCGGCGCCATCCGCCTGCGTTCCGATGTCGAGCGCAAGCGTCTGGCCGGCCTGGATGCCCTGGCGCATAGCGATTCGGAAGTGGGTGGGCAACTGTATGCAGCCGATGCCACGCGCCGCACCTATCACCACCTGGCGCATCTTGCCGGCGAGGTGCTCGATGCGGGCTGGCCGGTCATCGTCGATGCCACCTTCACGGTGCGCTGGCAGCGTGACCTGCTGCGCACCCAGGCGCAATCACGCAACGTGGCGTTTCATATTCTGGATTTCCAGGTGCCGGTGGCGGTGTTGCGCGAGCGCATACTCAAACGCGCCCAGGCAGGCAGGGACGCCTCCGAAGCCAATCTGGCGGTGTTGCAGCATCAACTCGATACCGAAGATCCGCTTGCCGGGGATGAAGCAGGTGATGTGGTCGCCACCGGTGAGTCCGCCTAGCCACCCTGCGCAAACCGTTCAGTCTGCATTGCCGCTGAAATCACCGAGCGGCCGCTGAAAGGTGTATTCGGCTGGCTTGATGATCAGTTCGCGCGCGGAGGCTTCCACGCTGCCGCTGGGAATCGTGAACGGCAACGCCACCACGGTTAGAACTGTTCCGACGATAGTCGCCGCCAGCCCGAGCGGCCGCATCACCACCACGTCCACCACCATGTCGGTGGCCTTGTCGCCGCTGACCGTGCCATCCGACTGGGCGACGGAAGAGGCGGGCATCACGAACAGCACCCCGGCCAACACGCCGGAAAGCAGTTTGCGGTGCAGCTTATTGTTGGCCGACATGGTTCTGCGACAGGCTCACGCCTGCCGACGACAGGTAATCGCGCACATGACGCAGTTCCTGTTTGCTGCAGGTGTTGCTGTTGTGCGGGTGATGTAAAAATCCCTCGACGCCATTCAGTTCGACCCGAAACAGTGCGCCGTGATGGGGTTCGACCTTGGCGCCCAGATGCGTCAGCATGGCCTCGACTTCGCGCCAATGCACATTGCCGCTGACCGGCCCCTCAAAAATGGAACGCAACAGGCTCTCGTGCTTGTGACTCATGGTGCCTCCTCACGGTAACGACAACCCTTTCAGCATAGGGCGTGACTGACCACAACGCGAGGGCGTCAGTGTGCCGGGGTGTCCGTCGTTCCAGACCCTGCCAGATGATCGCGCAGGAACAGCTTCAGGGCATGAGGGAGTAACGGGCGGCTGAACAGAAAGCCCTGCATTTCATCGCACCCCTCCTCCCTCAGGAATGCCAGTTGCTCCTGCGTTTCCACGCCTTCGGCGATGATGCCCAGACGCAGGCTGCGCGCCAGCTGGATCACTGCGCGAACGATGGCGGCATCATCCGGATCGGTGCTGATGTCGCGCACGAACGAACGGTCAATCTTCAGCCGGTCTACCGCAAAGCGCTTGAGATAACTCAGCGATGAATAGCCGGTACCAAAGTCGTCGATCGACAGACGCACACCCAACGACTTGAGTTGACGCACCATGTCCAGGTTGTTTTCCACGTCCTGCAGCAGGATGGATTCGGTCAGCTCCAGCTCCAGCAGATGGGCTGGCAAACCGCTTCGTTCGAGCGCGCCCGATACGGTGTCGATCAGCCCGGTCCGGCGAAACTGCATGGCCGACAGGTTGACCGCCATGGTGAGATCGGGCCATCCGCCCTGGCGCAACGATTGTGCGTGACGGCACGCTTCCTCCAGCACCCAGGCACCGATCGGTACGATCAGTCCGCAGTCCTCGGCCACCGGAATAAAACGCGCCGGCACCACCTCGCCCAATTCAGGATTTTTCCAGCGCAGCAACGCTTCAACACCGATGACCTGGCCCGTGCGTGTTTCAAGCTGGGGCTGGTACACCAGATAAAATTCGGCCCGGAACAGTGCCTGGTGCAGGCGATTCTGCAGCAGCAGGTGCTCATGTGCCTGTGCGTTCATCTGTTGATTGAAGAACCGGTAGGTATTGCGGCCAGCGCCTTTGGCGTTGTACATCGCCGCATCGGCCTTTTGCAGCAGGCTGTCAAAATCGTTGCCGTCATCCATATAAATGGCAATACCGATACTGCTGGCGGCATTGAGGACATGGCCGTTGATCTCTATCGGTTCGGCCAGCTGGCCGAGAATATCGTTGGTAATCCGTTCCACCGTTTCCAGGTCCGACACATTGTTCAGCAACAGGATGAATTCGTCTCCCCCCTGGCGGCTGATGGTGTCGCTTTCACGCGTACAGCGGGACAGGCGCGCCACGACTTCCAGCAACAACTGGTCGCCTGCCGCATGCCCCAGCGTGTCGTTGACGACCTTGAAATTATCCAGGTCGATATACAACATGGCCACCCGCGAACGTGCACGTTCGGACATGGCCACGGCATGTTCGAAACGATCACGCAGCAATACGCGGTTGGGCAAACCGGTCAGTACATCGTGGTGCGCCAGAAATTCAATGCGTTCCTCGGCTTGCCTGCGCTCGGTAATGTCACGGTCCACGCCCTGAAAGCCCATTAATAGCCCGGCATCGTCAAACAGGGGCGAGGCATTGGACTCAAGGGTGCGGTATTGGCCATTACGGTGCCGCCAGCGCAGTACGATATTCGTCCACCCCTGTCTGGCATTCGTGGCCGTATCGATTGTTTCCTGAAACAGCACCAAGTCATCCGGATGCACCAGGCTCATACAATCCTGTGACAGAAATTCCTCGACGGTATAACCAATATTGTTTACGCCACGCTGGTTGCTGTAGGTGTACTGATTATGCGTATCGATGGCCCAGATCCAGTCGGCAGAGTGCTCCGCCATGGCGCGGAATCGCGCCTCGCTTTCGCGTAGCGCTTCCTCGGCGTGTTTGCGCTCAGTGATATCAACGAAGTTGACTACCGCACCGACCAGTTCCCCATTGCGGTACATGGGCTGCGACCAGTATTCGACCGGAAAACTGCTGCCATCCTTGCGCCAGTGCACTTCGCTATCGATATGGACAGGCTTGCCTTGCAGGGTGGAACAACGGATGTTGCATTCTTCCTTGGGGTAGGGCCGCCCATCTGGATGGGTGTGATGGATCAGCGGATGCAAACAATGGCCGATCAGTTCTTCCTCCGTGTAACCCAGCATCCTGAGGCAGGCCGGGTTCACAAATGTGCATACGCCTTGCGTGTCAACGCCGAAAATGGCCTCGGGTGAACCATCGAGCAGCAAGCGGAATCGTGCCTCGCTCTCGCGCAGCGCCACCAGTGAGGCACGATGGCCAATCGCCATGCCAAGATCAGTGGCCAGTTTTTCCAGCAGCATGACCTTGTCCGGACCAAAGCTGTGTGGCTCGGCGGCATACACATTGAGCGCGCCCACAATCCGGCCATGAAGCCGCAACGGTGTGGCGGCAGATGAACCGTATCCCTGTTCACGTGCGCGTTCGCGCCAGGGTGCAAACTGCGGGTTGTTCAGCGTATCGTCATTGATGACAGTGATGCCCATACGAATGGCAGTTGCGGTCGGGCCCTGGCTTTGCGGCGAACCATCGCAACGGATATCCATCTGATCGAGGTAACCCTGCACAAAACCGGCCTCGGCGACTGGCAGCACCGTCACGCCTGCTGCATCCAGCATGCCGATCCAGGCCATACAAAACAGATCGTCCCGAGTCAGTTCCAGGCAGACGCGCGACATCAGTTCCGGATCAGGCAAATCAGCCATCAGCATCTCGTTCACGGCTGCAATCGTTTGCAGGAGCGAGTTACGCCGTTGCATGACCAGGCTCTTGCGCTTTTCTTCGGTGATCTCGCGCAGGCTGCCCACCATGCGCACAGGCTTGCCATGCGCATCGCGCTCCACCACTTCGCCGCGGTTCAGCACCCAGACCACACGGCCATCCGCGTGCACAATGCGATGTTCCTGTTCGAATGGCGCCCGGCCTGCCAGGCAGTCCTGGATGGCCTGCCTCACTGCATCGCACTCGTCCTCAACCAGACAGTCAAGCGCCTCTTGCCTAGTGTGCGCAGCCTGCTGCGCATCCAGCCCCATCAGGCGCGCCCACTGCGCGTTATGCCGAACCCGCTCGCTGCGCAGATCCCAATCCCACACGCCTTCGCCGATGATGGCCAGGGCGTAGGCCTGTTCATCTCCCACCGAGATCGACTTGTGGATGGCCTTGCTCGCCTTTTTTACCGCGACAGGATCGTGTCCGCTGGCCAGCAATTCCTTGGCTGCCTGACGCCGTTTGCGTGCCACGGCCAGTGAGATTTCCGGGTACACCCCCAGCGCCAGGGTTTTGCGCTTGCCGTCAAAACGGTAATCCAGCCGCCAATAGCGCGACCCATCCGGCCGCAGCAGCAAATACATGCCACCACCATCTGCCAGTTTAGTCGGCTTGTCTGTCGGCCTGGCCTGGTGGATGCGGTTATCGGTTAGAGGAGAAACAGAGCGTGCCATACAGGCTGAAATCAATATTTTTAGACTGTGCAATCATAGATGACAGATGCCGTCACGTGTACCGTTAAAACACGCCCCGATATAGTACAAATGAATCACTTGTTTCATGGCACAGCTTGTATGCCCTGCTTGTCTGGCGGATTCGCTACGTCCGGTTCACGGTAGCGGGAAAAACTGCCGAATTGGGTGTGCATGGCCCAATCCGGCCATGCTGTTATCCTTACCCGCGTTACCCGGAGCGTCTGTTTCACGCTTGGCGCTCCGTGCCACGCGCAGAAAACGCGCTTGACCTTCACTATTAAGGTGTCCTGCCATCCCCTTGATCAACTCTATTCCGCGCCCCGCTCATGAATAATCTGGTACAGCAATTCGGTTTTTCCTTTCTGACCGAGCCCTGGCTCCCTCAGGTCCTGATGGTGATTGCCGCCATCGTCGCGGTCAACATCGTTGCCTATCATCTTCTGCACAAAATCGAAAAGATCGCGTCTGGAACTTCCTCGGTCTGGGACGATGCCCTGATCAAGGCCACCCGCAAACCGCTGACGCTGATTCTGTGGGTCACTGGCGCAAACTTCGCCATTCAAATCGTGCACCGACACCTCGGCACGCCCGTCATGGATTTTGTGGTTCCCACCCGTGACACGATCATCATTATCGCGCTGGCCTGGTTTCTGTCGCGGCTCATCAGCCAGGCCGCGCGCAATATCCTCGCCCGCAACGAGACGGTGGAAGATGCTGTCGACCACACAACCGTCGATGCCCTGTCCAAGCTTGGCCGCTTTACGGTCATCGTCGTTGCCGCCCTGGTTGTTTTGCAAACCCTGGGCTTCAGCGTCTCCGGCGTGCTGGCCTTTGGCGGGATCGGCGGCATTGCCGTGGGTTTTGCGGCCAAGGACATGCTGGCCAACTTCTTCGGTGGCCTCACCATCTACCTGGACCGCCCGTTTGCCGTGGGCGAATGGATTCGCTCGCCCGACCACCAGATCGAAGGCACGGTGGAATACATCGGCTGGCGCCACACGCGGGTTCGGGCGTTCAACAAGAACCCGATCTACGTCCCCAACGCGCTCTTCACCACCATCGTGGTCGAGAATCCCACGCGCATGACCAACCGGCGGATCAAGGAAACCATCGGCATCCGCTATGCCGATCTCGATAAAATGGGGGCCATCGTCGCCGACGTCAAAGCCATGCTGCAGGCCCACCCTGAAATCGACACCGACACGACGCTGATCGTCAATTTCAACGCGTTTGCCGCATCGTCGCTGGATTTCTTCATCTACACCTTCACCAGGACGGTTGTCTGGGAGCATTACCACGAGGTCAAGCAGGATGTGCTGCTTAAAGTCGCCGCCATCATCCAGACACACGGCGCCGAAATTGCCTTCCCCACGCGCACCCTGCATATCGAATCGGCAGCCGATGAGACCCCCGCTTCTGCCTGACGACACGTTTGCCTCATAACAAACAACATCAGGTGGTTTTGGCGGCATTTTGCAGCCAGATCGCATCCCCACCCCGCTGAATCCACGTCCTGGCGTGGTATTGGACCACCAACCTTGCCAGATCAGGCCGTCCCGGCCATACTTCTTGTATGAATTGGTCTTTGTATCGCCCTCTTCTGCCCTGAAGGGCGTCCTGTCGGCTTGCCAGCTAGGCAAGCCGCACCACGCAAACCGGGCGATTTGTGCGCCCATCCTGCACACTTTCGAACACCCATTCACGCTGGCGCAACGCGCCGTCGCGCTATCGGTCAACCTTAAGGAATAAAAATATGGCAAAAGAAGAACTTGTAGAAATGGAAGGCGTCGTCAACGAAGTGCTGCCACAGACCCGCTTCCGCGTCACCCTCGATAACGGCTTCGAAATCACCGCCTACGCTTCCGGAAAAATGCGCAAGCACCGCATCCGCATCCTGGCTGGCGACAAGGTCACCATCGAAATGTCTCCCTACGACCTCACCAAAGGCCGCATCAATTTCCGCCACAAGGAATCGTATACTTCCTCGCCACGGCCGACAGGCAACCGATAATCCGGCTGGATTGGCGGGATACGGGCTGGAGATGCCGCCCCGTCTCGAGTACTCCGCGGCGAAGCTGCCGACTCAACAAGCACGTTGCTCTATGTTTCCCTGGTCAGCCCCGGGCCATTCGGCCCAACACGAAAAACCCTTTCCTGAAACGTGATTACTGGCCTTGCCGACTCCGGCTGATGGCCACGGTCTTGTCGTTTCCCGTTCCGGAATGCTGGATATTCACGAATAAAGTGCCGGGGTCCGGCCCAAAATAAATACCGCTTGCCTCCCCGGCCCTGTCTTTCAGCGATGCAAACAGCGTGACCCCATCCCGGTAACCATCCCCATTGGCATCTTTGGCGTGTGGGTCATAGACCAAGATGTCGCTCCACGCATTGTCTTCTGCAATCCACAGCATGCCATCGGGACCCCGGGCCAGATTGTCCGGATGTCTGAATCCCGTCACGCCGGCCGACAACAGGCCGGGGCGGGTTTCAAACGGCGCATTCCTGCCGGGCGCAACCACATAGCGCACGACAGGCGGCGCATCCAGGTCGATGGCCAGAATGGCGCCGGGCCCACGGGTATTGGCGGCATCGTCGACGTCTTCGCAGGTCAGCGCCACATACAGGGTCTGGTCGATACGCTCGATATCCTCGGGCCGGCAATATGGCGTGGCGCCCACCGCTGTAGCGGCTTCGCGCGCGCTAACCTGAACCTGTGCCCTGTCCAGCGCGATCCATTCGGCGCGCCCGGTTTTGGCTTGTCCGCCCACTTTCAGGGCATATAGCTGGCCGCGCGAAAGATCGCCGTAGTGTTGCGGAACAAACCTGTAGATCGATCCATTGGACGTTTCATCAATGACATAGACGTTGCCCGTCGCATCGACTTCGATGCCCTCGTGCGCCAGCGCACCCAGCAGCGGGCGCACCGCCACGCTGGCGGCAACCATTGGGTTGCCAGGCGCCAGCCGGATTTCATACACCAGACCGCTGGTGGCCAAAGGCACGGCGGGATCGGGGCGGACCGTCGTATGCGCCTCTTCGGTGACGAGCAGAGTATGCCAAGGCGTCCAGACAATCCCGTCCAGCGCCTCCCAATCCGGCCGGCCAACCAGCTCCCGGGCTGCGCCCGTTTGCAAATCAATCACGGATACGGCACCGCCGCTGCCGCCGTCGCGGCGGCGTGCGTTTTTATCGTTGCCAAAAACCCCGGGACGAACTTCATGGGTGCGATACAGATAACGGCCCGCCTGCTCGCCGGTTTCGTTGACGGTATTCATATCGAGCATGTCGGAACCGACATACAGGTTCAGGTCGCGTTCGCTCGACGCCACGCGCTGCTGATAACCCGCGGGAATCAGGAAAGGCAGGATGTCGATATCGGCATCGTTTTCCCGACCGTAGGCCGAACCGGCGATAGGCTGAAAAGCCATCCATCGCTCCGCATCATGACCGGCCTCGGCATGCGCGCTGCACACGGCCGCGAGCGCAAGGACAACAATCGGGTATTTCATCAAATTTAAAAGCTCAGATCTGATTGGTCAGTATGTGTCAGATTTACCTTGTTCGGTAGTCATCTACCCGAAGCTGCCGGTTGAATTCGCCATTCCGGCGAAAGCCGGAATCCAGTTAAATCAAGGCGAGTTAAACCAAGGCGCCAGACCCCGGCTTTCGCCGGGGTGACGAATTAATCAGCGTTACTCTAACGCAACGCATTGATCTTATCGAGCTGGATGCGGAACTCGCCTGTTTCGCTGTTCAGGCGCTGTCAACAAGGCCCGTGCATAGGTCATTTCCAGCCGCCTCCCAGCACCTTGTATAGCGTGACGCGATTCGCGTCCTCGGACAGGCGCACACCGATCAGATCCTGTTCTGCACTGTAAAGCGTACGCTGTGCGTCGAGCAGACCTAGGTAGCTGTCCACTCCTCCCTTGTAGCGCGCTTCCGACAGGCGAAAGCTTGCTGCGGTAGCCTCGACCAGCTTGCGCCTGGCGTCGAGTTGTTCAGTGAGGGTGGCGCGCTCGGCGAGTGCATCTGCCACTTCGCGGAACGCAATCTGAATGGCTTTCTCGTACTGGGCGATGTTGATGTCGCGTTGTACCTCGGCCACCTCCAGACTTGCCTTCAAGCGGCCAGCCTCGAAGATCGGGATGCGGATCTGCGGCATGAAGCTCCAGGTGCCGGAACCCCCATCAAACAGGCCGCCAAGCGTGCTGCTCGCACTGCCGGCGGCGGCTGTCAGGCTAATACTGGGAAAGAAGGCTGCGCGTGCGGCGCCGATGCTGGCATTGGTCGCACGTAGCGCACGCTCGGCCTGCAGGATATCGGGGCGGCGGGTGAGCACTTCGGACGGCACGCCGGCCGGCAATTCGGCCACCGCACTGATACTGTCGGTGAGCGTGTCGGGCAGCAGTTCGGCCGGGACCGGAGCGCCGACGACGAGCGCGAGCGCGTTCTCATCCTGAGCGACAAAGCTACGGTAGCGGGCAGCATCGGCGCGTGCGCTTTCCATCAGCGTCTGCGCCTGGTGCAAGTCAAGCGCCGACACCGCGCCGGCGTCGAAACTGCGGCGGGTCAGGTCGTGGGACTTCTGCCGCGCCGCGTACGTGCTGCGTGCCAGCGCCAAACGCTCGCGATCGGCTGCGAGCGTCAGCCAGGTGTTGGCGACTTCGGCCACCAGGCTGATCTGCGCGCTGCGCCGTGCCTCCTCGGTGCCAAGATAGGTTTCCAGTGCCTGGGCGTTGAGGCTGCGGATGCGGCCGAAAAAATCCAGCTCATAGGCGGAGAAGCCGATGGTGGCGCTGTAGCTGCGGTTGACCTCGGCTTCGCCGCTGCTGGTCAGATCCCCCGGCAGGCGCGCCGCGTTCTGGCTGCCGGTCGCGCCGACCGCAGGAAACAGATCGGCGCGCTGGATGCGGTACTGTGCGCGCGCTTTCTCGATGTTGAGCGCGGCGACACGCAGGTCGCGGTTATTGGTCAGCGCCAGCGCAATCGCCTCACGCAGCCGATTGTCGGCGAAGTAGTCGCGCCAGGCGATGGCGTCGGCCGGTGTCGCTGCAGCAGCCGGAGCCGCATTCGGGAAATCGGCTGCTACTGGCGCCGCCGGGCGCTCGTAGCTCGGGATCATGGTGCAGCCACTCGCCAGTGCGGCGGCCAATGCAAGGGTCAGGGTGCGTAACGGGGTCATCACTTGAGCTCCTGCGGGGCAGCAGGTGCTGCGGATTCCGCCTGCTGTTTGTCCTTGAAAATACGCTTGACCATCACGTAGAACAGCGGAATGAAGAAGATGCCGATCACGGTGCCGGCGATGGTGCCGCCGAGTACGCCGATGCCTACGGCATTCTGGGCGCCGGAACCGGCGCCGGTGGCGATGGCCAGCGGCAGCACGCCGAAGCCGAAGGCCAGCGAAGTCATCAGGATGGGGCGCAAGCGCATGCGAACCGCGGTCAGCGTGGCGGCGATCAGCTCCTTGCCTTCCTCTTCCATCTGCGCCTTGGCGAATTCGACGATGAGGATCGCATTCTTCGACGACAGGCCGATGGTGGCGAGCAAGACGACCTGGAAATACACGTCGTTCGACAGTCCCCGCCCGCTGGCGGCAAGCACCGCACCGAACACGCCAAGCGGCACCACCAGCATCACCGCGAACGGCACCGACCAGCTCTCGTACAGCGCGGCGAGGCACAGGAACACCACCAGCAGCGACAGCGCATAGAGCGCCGGTGCCTGGGCCCCGGAGCGACGCTCCTCGAAGGAAGAGCCGGTCCATTCGTAGCTGATTCCGGTCGGCAGCTTGGCGATGATTTCCTCGACTGCGGTCATGGCGTCGCCCGACGACAGGCCCGGCGCCGCCTGACCGAGCAGTTCGACCGAAGGCTGGCCGTTGTGGCGTTCCAGACGCGGCGAGCCGTACACCCAGTGTGCGCTGGTGAACGCCGACAGCGGCACCATCTCGCCCTGTTTGTTACGTACATACCACTTGGCCAGATCGTCCGGCTTCATGCGTGCGTCGGCGTCAGCCTGCAGATACACCTTCTTGATACGCCCGCGGTCGATGAAGTCGTTGACATAGGTGCCGCCCCAGGCGGTGGCCAGCGTCGCGTTGATGTCAGCCACCGAAACACCGAGCGCGCCGGCCTTCGCGTGGTCGATGTCGAGCTGGTATTCGGGGAGGTCCTCCTGCCCGTTGGGTCGCACGCCAACCAGACGCTTGTCCTGTGCGGCCAAGCCGAGGAACTGGTTGCGCGCGGCAATCAGGGCGTCGTGACCGAGGCCTGCGCGGTCCTGCAACTGCACGTTGAAGCCGCTGGAAGTGCCGAGTTCGAGCACGGCCGGCGGCACGAAGGCGAACACCATCGCCTCCTTGATCTGCGAGAACGCGCCCATGGCCCGTCCGGCGATCGACTTCACGTCCTGCCCAGGCGCCTTGCGCTGGTCCCAGGGTTCGAGATTGACGAATCCGATGCCCATGTTCTGGCCCTGGCCGGCGAAGCTGAAGCCGGCGGCGGCGAAGATCGAGCGCACGTTGCCCTTCTCGTTCTCAAGATACTGGTGCTCGACCTTCTTCAACACCTCGACGGTGCGTTCCTGGGTCGCGCCGGCCGGCAGGATGATCTGGGTGAACATCACGCCCTGGTCTTCCTCCGGCAGGAAGGACGTCGGCATGCGCAGGAACAGCAACACCAAAACACCGATGATGACGAGGTAGATCACCAGGAAGCGCAGGCTGCGCGCGAGGATCTTGCTCACCGCCGACTCGTAGCGCTGGCTGTTGCGGGTGAACATGCGGTTGAACCAGCCGAAGAAGCCGCTGAACCAGCCATCCTCGCTGTGGCTGCACCCCTTGGAGACGGGCTTTAGCATCGTCGCGCACAGTGCCGGAGTGAAGATGATCGCCACCAGCACCGACAGCGCCATCGCCGAGACAATGGTGATCGAGAACTGGCGGTAGATCACCCCGGTCGAGCCGCCGAAGAAAGCCATCGGCACAAACACGGCGGACAGCACCAGGCCGATGCCGACCAGCGCTCCAGTGATCTGGCTCATCGACTTCCGCGTCGCCTCCTTGGGTGAGAGGCCCTCCTCGGTCATGATGCGCTCGACGTTTTCCACCACGACGATGGCGTCGTCGACCAGCAGACCGATCGCGAGCACCAGGCCGAACATGGTGAGCGTGTTGATCGAGAAGCCAAAGACGGCCATCATGCCGAAGGTGCCAAGCAGGACGACCGGCACGGCAATGGTCGGAATCAGCGTCGCGCGGAAATTCTGCAGGAAGAGGTACATCACCAGGAACACCAGGATGATTGCCTCGACCAGAGTCTGCACCACATTCATGATCGAGATCTTGACGAAGGGCGTGGTGTCGTACGGCACAACGGTCTCGACTCCAGCCGGGAAGAAGCCCTTCATCTGCTCGATCCTGGCCTTCACGGCTTCCGCAGTCTCGAGCGCGTTGGCACCTGCGGCGAGCTTGATGCCGATGCCCGAGGCGGGCTGGCCGTTGAAGCGGCCGACGATGCCGTAGTTCTCCGCGCCAATCTCGACGCGGGCGACGTCCTTCAGACGCACTTCGCCGCCCTGCGCCGAGCTTCGCAGCAGGATCTGCTCGAACTCCCCGACGGTCTGGAGCCGGCTCTGCGCGGTGATCGAGGCGGTGAAACCCTGCCCCGCCACCGCCGGCGTGCCACCCAGCTGGCCGGCCGAGATCTGGTTGTTCTGCACCCGGATCGCGTTCTGCACGTCTTCAGGCGTAAGCCTGAAGTTGTTCAGCTTGGCCGGATCGAGCCAGATGCGCATGGCGTACTGGGAGCCGAACACCTGCACCTCGCCGACGCCGGTGACGCGCGACAAGGGCTCCTGCACGGTCGAGTTGAGGAAGTCGGCGAGGTCGGTCCGGCTCATGGAACCGTCCTTCGAGACGAAGCCGATAATCATGAGGAAGTTGCGCGTTGACTTCACCACCTGCACGCCCTGCTGCTGCACCGCCAGCGGCAGCAGTGGCAGCGCGAGCTGCAGCTTGTTCTGCGTCTGCACCTGCGCGATGTCGGGATCGATACCGGCGTCGAAGGTGAGTGTCACCGTGGCACGGCCGTAGGAATCGGACTGCGAGCTCATGTAGAGCAGGCCGTCAAGGCCGGTCAGCTTCTGCTCGATGACCTGAGTGACCGAATCCTCCACCGTCTTCGCCGAGGCGCCGGGATAGCTGGCGTTGATGGCGACGGTGGGCGGCGCGATGGCCGGGTATTGCGATACCGGCAGCTCCAGAATGGACAGCACGCCGGCGAGCATGATGACGATGGCGATGACCCACGCGAAGATGGGGCGGTCGATGAAAAAATGGGCCATGGTGCGCTACCTCACTTCGCTGCGGCGGCGGGTGCTGCGGGAGCGGCGGCTGCCGCCTCCTGTGCCTGTACCGGGCTGCCCGGGCGCGCTTTCTGCAGGCCTTCGACGATGACACGATCGCCCGGGGCGATCCCTTCGCTCACCACCCACTTGCCGCCAATCGATTGCCCGGTCTTGACGACGCGTACCTCGACCTTGCTTTCGGCGTTTACCAGCATCACGGTTGCATTGCCTTTCGGGTCGCGGGTCACTGCCGCGTGTGGCACCAGGATGGCATTGTCCTGCACACCCTGCGCCATCCGCGCACGCACATACATGCCGGGCAGCAGTACGCCCTTTGGATTGGGGAACACGGCGCGCAAGGTGACGCTGCCGGTGTCCTGGTCGACCGTCACTTCGGAAAAAGCCAGCTTGCCCTCGGCACCGTAAACGCTACCGTCTTCCAACACCAACTGGACCGGCACTACACTGCCGCCGGCGCCGGCGCGCTGCAGCTTGCCGGATTCGAGGTCGCGCTTCATGCGCAACAGTTCGGTGCTGGACTGCGTCAGATCAACATAGATCGGATCGAGCTGCTGCACGGTGGCTAGTGCCGCCACCTGGTTCGCGGTAACCAGCGCCCCCGGGGTCACCGTCGAGCGGCCGATACGCCCCGCAATCGGCGAGGTGACGCGGGTAAAACCGAGATCGATCCGCGCCTTGTCGAGCACCGCCTTCGCCGATCCGATATCGGCCTGGGCCTGCCTCTGTGCAGCGACGGCTTCGTCATTGGCCTGCTGGCTCACCGCATCGATCTTCACCAGTTCGGCGTAACGCCCAGCTGTCAGCCGCGCCGCATAAAGGTTCGCTTCAGCGCGTGCCAGGTTGGCCTGGGCGCTGTCGAAAGCCGCCTGATACGTAGCCGGGTCGATCTGGTACAACACCTGACCGGCCTTGACCTCGCTGCCCTCCTTGAATAGTCGCTGCTTGATGAGACCAGTCACCTGCGGCCGCAATTCGGCAATCAGGTAAGGCGAGGTGCGCCCGGGCAATTCAGTTGTCACCGCCACAGCCCCTCGCTCTACCGTCACAACCGTCACAGCCGTAACAGAGGGCGCACCCGGATCCCCGCCGCCTGGTGCGGTGTTTTGTTGCTCGTTCCCACTGCAAGCAGCAAGAAGAAAGACACTCAGCAGCACGAGGCTAGTCTGCATGGACATAACAATTCCTTTTTGGATAGGTTTTGGAGCGTGCTCGGTAAGGGTCATTACCAGTCTTGTCCTTCACGGGCCTTCATTGGATAAGGCGCATTACGTTCATCATTCATGCCGCAAGGCATCGATCGGATTCAGGCTCGCCGCCCGACGTGCCGGGAAAAAGCCGAAAATGACGCCGATGGCAGCGGAGAAAAGAAAGGACATCAGGTTGATGCCTGCATCGAACAGGTAGGGGATGCCCATCAGGCTGGACAGGGCGATGGACGCGCCGGTGGCCAGGGCAATGCCGGTCAACCCGCCCAGACTGGACAGCACGACGGCTTCGATCAGGAACTGCAGCAACACCTCGCGTTCCAGCGCACCGATGGCCAGGCGCAGGCCGATCTCGCGCGTGCGCTCGGTCACGCTGACCAGCATGATGTTCATGATGCCGATACCGCCCACCAGCAGGCTCACTGCGGCCACAGCACCGAGCAGCGTCGTCATCACCTTGGTGGTGCCCGAGAGCGTGTCAGCCAGCTGCTTGGTATCGAGCACGTTGAAGTTGTCTTCGTCGGTGTCGGCCAGCTTGCGGCGCTCGCGCAGCAGCTGCGTCAGGCTGGCCTTGACGCGCGTACTGTCGCTGCCGTCGGCCATGGAAACGAGCAGGTCGTTGACCTGGGTGTTGCCGGTAATGCGGCGCTGCAGCGTCTTGATCGGCACGAGAACCAGGTCGTCCTGGTCGTTGCCGAACGATCCCGGGCCCTTGGCGCCAAGCACGCCGATAACCTCACAGCTGATCTGCTTGACGCGCAGCGACTCGCCGAGCGCCGGGCTGCTGCCGAAGAGCTCGCGTCGCACGGTCTCACCGATCATGCAGACTGCCGCGCCGGCGCGCAGCTCGGCGTCGGTAAACTCACGGCCCTGGGCCAGGGTCCAGTTGCCGATCGTGAGCCACGCGTTCGTGCTCCCCGTGATGATGCTGGTCCAGTTGCGGCCGTTGGCCACCAGCGTGCCGCCGGTACGTGATTGCGGCGCGGCAGCCGCGACGCCACCGATCTGGGTGGCGATCACCTCGGCGTCGTCCTCCTTGAACAAGGGCGCGCTGGAACTGCCGCTGCCCGGACCCATGCGCTGGCCCGGTCGGATCTGCAACAGGTTGGTGCCCAGCCCCGCGATCTGGTTCTGCACCGCTAGCGTGGCGCCATTGCCTACCGTGACCATGGTGATGACCGCGCTGACGCCGATCACGATGCCCAGGATGGTGAGGAAGGAACGCATCAGGTTGCGCCGGATCGAGCGCAAGGCGAGCAGGAGGGTGTTAAGCCACATGGTCAGCCCGCTCCCATGGCCATGGCAACGTGTCCCACCTGCAGCCCGACCGGGTCCGGGTTACGCTCATCGCTCGACACCACGCCGTCGACGAAGTGTACGATGCGCCGTGCGTAGGCGGCCATCTCGGCCTCGTGCGTGACCATCAGCACGGTGATGCCCTGGTCGGCGTTCAGGCCCCAGAGCAGATCCATGATTTCCTTGCTGCGCGCGGTGTCGAGGTTGCCGGTGGGCTCGTCGGCCAGCAAAACGGCCGGTTCGGTGACGATGGCGCGCGCGATGGCCACGCGCTGCTGCTGGCCGCCCGAGAGTTCGCCCGGCGTATGGTGCTCCCAGCCCTTGAGGCCGACAGCCTCGAGCGCGCGCGCGGCCATGGCGTGGCGCTGCGTAGTGGGCTCGCCGCGATAGATCAGCGGCAGTTCGACGTTTTCCTGCGCCGACGTGCGTGCCAGCAGGTTAAACCCCTGGAACACGAAGCCCAGGTAGCGCCGACGCAAGCGGGCGCGCTCGTCGCGGCTGAGCGACTGCACTTGCACACCCTCGAACTCATAGGTGCCGGTGGTGGGGATGTCCAGGCAGCCCAGCATGTTCATGGCAGTGGACTTGCCCGAACCGCTGGGTCCCATGATGGCCACGAAGTCACCCTTCTCTATGTCCAGATTCACGCCCTTGAGCGCCTGGAACGCCGTGCCACCCGTGCCGTAGACCTTGGTGATGCCGCGCAGACGGATTAGCGGTGGTGCCTGGCGGTTTTCATTCGCCGTCATGACGAGGCGCCCGCACTGCGCTGGTCGGTGATGACGGCCATGCCGGGTTCGAGCTTGTCGCCGCTGACCTCGGTCATGCGGCCGTCGCTGATGCCGGTCTGCACCTGCACGACCACCGGCTGGCCTTGCTGCAGCACCCAGATCTGACGCGTGCCCGGGGCCTTGCTCTCGTCGCCAGCCACTTTGGTGCCGCTGCTGCGCGGCGGGCGCGGCATCATTTTAGACAGAATGTTGCTGCTCCCGGAGGACTTGCTCGCTACGGCTGCTGCGGTGGGCGAGAAGCGCAGCGCCGTGTTGGGCACGAGCAGCACGCCCTCGCGTTCGGTGGCAATAATGGTAGCCACGGCCGTCATGCCGGGGCGCAGGCTGAGGTCGCTATTGTCCACGTCGAGCGTGGCCACGTAGGTCACCACGTTGTTGGTGGTGGTCGAGCCGAAGGCCACACGGCTGGTCGTGGCCGGGAAGCTGCGCGAGGGGTAGGCGCTGACGGTGAAGCTGGCTTTCTGCCCCACTTTCACGGCGCCCACGTCGGCCTCGTCCACGCTGGCTTCTAGCTGCAACTGGGCCAGGTTCTCGGCCACGGCGAACAGGGTGACGGCCTGCAGCGAGGCGGCCACCGCGTTGCCCGGGTCCACCGAGCGGCTGAGCACCACGCCGTCGATGGGTGAACGGATCGAGGCTTTGGAGAGGTTGGTTTCATCCGTCGAGAGCGTGGCTTGGGCCACGCCTACGTTGGCGGCAGCGCTCGATTCGGTGGCCACGGCGCGGGCCAGCGCGGCGCGCGCGGTGTCGAGCTCGGTGGCCGAAGGCACCTTGCCGCCCGAGAGCTTGAAGACTTCCTCCAGGCGCACAAGGCTGGCGCGGGATTCTGCGACAGTGGCCTTGCTTTGCGCGAGCAGGGCGCGCGCGGCGGCGACCGACGCGCGCGAGCGGATCACCTGGTCGTTGAATTTCGATGCGTCCAGCTCCACCATCACCTGGCCGGCCTTGACGCGGTCGTTCACGTCCACCAGCACGCGCGTGACCGTGCCCGACAGTTCGCTGCCGATGTTGACCGAGCGCGTGGGCTGCAGCGTGCCGTTGGCCGACACGCTGAGCGTGATACTTCCCTTGCGCAGTTCGGTGGTCACGTAGGCGGGCGCGGCCTTGCTCGCGTTTTGCGCTTGCCAGTAGTAGATGCCGACGGCCACGACCAGCAGCGCGCCAAGACCGATCCAGAGCGTGCTGCGCTGCCACCAGCGTGGCGGATGGTCTTCGCCTAGCAGGGTCTGCAGGTCGGCGGGGGGGGCGGTGTTCTTATCGTTCATGGCGTGTCGGTGTGTTGTGTCGTGGTGATGGGGGCGCCGGATGCGCTGTCGGGCGTCCAGCCGCCGCCCAGTGCCTTGTATAAGCGGATGAGTGCCTGCACGACGAATTCGCGCGCGCTGGCGAGGCTGTCCTCGTTCGACAGCAGCGTGCGTTCGGTATCGAGCACCGACTGGAAATCGATCAGGCCGGAGCTGTAGCGCTGCCGGGCAAGTTCGGCCGCCACGCGTGCGGATTCGGTGGCATTGCCCAGTGCCTCGACGCGTTCCTGGCTGCGCGCCAGCTCGACCAGAGCGTTTTCCACGTCCTGCAGCGCCGTGAGTACGGTTTGTTCATACGCGATCCGCGCCTGCTCGCGCACTGCATCCTGGATGTCGACCTGGGCGCGCAAACGACCGGCATCGAATATCGGGGCGGTGATACCGGCGAGCAGCGACGATGCAGCGGCGCTGCTGTTCCCCAGCGCACCCAGCGTCAACGCATTCAGCCCGATCGAGCCCGAGAGGTTGAAGGACGGATAGCGCGCCGCCTCGGCCACGCCCAGACGCGCAGTCTCAGCGGCCAGCGTGCGTTCGGCCGCACGTACATCGGGGCGCTGGCGCAGAGTCTCGGCCGGGATACCGATGGCGATTTCTGCCGGCACGGACGGCAGTCCTGCGGCTTCGACAAAACGCGCATGCAGCGTGCCCGGTGCCTTGCCGAGCAGGATGTCGAGGCTGTGTTCCGCTTCGGCCAGGCTGGTTTCCAGCGTGGGGATTTGCGCCCGGGTCTGCTCCCGGTTGCTGCGTGCCTGCTCGACGTCCTGGCTGCTGGTCAGCCCAGCCTGGGCGCGCCACTCGGTGATCTGCAGCGTCTCCGACTGGCTGGCGAGGTTGTCGCGGGCAATGCCGAGACGACTCTGCAGCGTGCGCATCTCGACATAACCCAGCGCCACCTCGGACGCCAGCGTAACCCGGGTGTAGGCCAGGCTCGCCTCGGACGACTCGAGATCGGCCTCGGCGGCCTCGACCCCGCGGCGCACGCCGCCAAACACGTCGGCCTCCCAGCTGGCATCGAAACCAGCACTGAAATAATTGCGCGTCGTACCGCTGCCGGCTTCCTCGCTCGAACGGCTGCGGCTGGCGCTGCCCGAAGCGGTTACGGCGGGGTAACGCCCTGCAACGGCCACTGTGCGTTGTGCCCGGGCCTGGCGCAACCTTGCCTGCGCACTGCGCAAGTCGTTGTTGGCCAGCAGGGCCTCATCGATCAATCCAGTCAGCAATGGATCGTTCAGGCCACGCCACCACTGGCTGATGTCGCCGGTCACAGCGGCATGCATCGCCGGTTTGGCTGTGGTATCGATCTGCCTCCAGGTCGAGGGCACATCCGGTTCCGGGGGTGTGTAATCCGGGCCGACGGTGACACACCCCGCGAGGACGAGGCTGGCGAGCAGGATCAGCGAGCGGGTAGGAAACATCGCGTTCAATGGATTAGGCATCAGGTTATATGCTGCAACGCTTCGACATCAGGCGGCTGGCCAATTCAACAGGCATTATTTCAGAGCATCCATGACGCACACTGGATCGAGCCCGCCGGGGTGGAAGCACTGCAAGAGAACGGTCCAACAAGGGAATACGCATGAACTTCATTGCCTTCATGATAGGTTCAGACCATGGGAAATGGACCATGGGCACACGTAAAAACACGTAAAAATGTCCGCATCAGCAGGCGCGCGCGCAGCATTTTTCAGGGTGAGGACTGGGCGTTGATACGATCGGGTTGGATGCATCTCACACTTGAATGATCTTCGGCAAGGGGTGTTCACACAATTATCCGCATGGTGATCTGTAATCGATATTGAATTGATGCAATGAAGGCACCCCGTTGGACTCGGATCTGCCCGAACGTTCCGACCTGCACAGAAATACAGGCCGGACACCCGTGCCGAATGTCCTTTACTGGCCTGGGATCAGCCCGCCCGTCACGCGATGAGCGCCATGGTGATAAAAGCCGTGGTCGTTACGGTGCGTTGATGGAAGCTGGGCGTCACGGTATTCCTCGCGGCGAACATGGATCGTTGTGGCGATTCAATGGAAAGCATCTCAAACAAACTCGAATATTTCCGAGTGTTTTTATATACTATGATTCAATTAATTATCTGTAAAGATAAATAATTGAACTTAACCGATGATGCGAAGGACCTACCTCGTTTGACCGATACTCATTTTGCTATTCTCGACAGGCACAGAATCAATTGGCCGGAATCCTTTGATGGACTCTGGATGTCTTATGCCTTTGCACTGCACCGTACTCATGAGTCGGATCGGCAACACGCGGACGCGGTCATGGCAAGACATGGCCTGTCTCCCGCCGAGTTTGATGTGCTGGCCACGCTTCGCAGGTCACCGCCCCCAGGTGAACTGACCCCATCGGAGATTCAGCACGCGATGCTCATCACCTCGGGTGGGCTGACCAAAGTGTTGCAGCAACTTGAAACCAGAGGACTGATCACCCGCTCCACCTCGGAGGCCGACCGCCGCAGCAAGCCGGTTCACCTTTCACCGGCGGCCGTCAAATTGATCGAACAGGCAATGTCTGAATTGATGACCGTGATGAGCGCCGCGATCAAGGGAAAATTGTCGGAGAAGGAAATAAAGGATTTGGTCAGACTGCTTAATAAAGCGCGGCTTGAGTGAGGTAGTCATGAGTGCCTGCCAAGACAGTTCTCCCGAAAACCGTGCCGCCAAATAGTAGGCGTAGGACAAGCCTTAACATGTACTGCTGCATAGGAAATCAATAAGCTGCCGTTCAGTTAGATTTCCTGGCCAGCGTCCGATAACGACCCGAGCAGCCGGTCGGAGAGAAAGTCACAGACGGCTGCAGTTCGGCCAAAGGCGCCACCGGCCTCTTAACTTACTACATCCGCTGTACTCGCAAGACCGGCCGTTGACGTGCCTCTCGTTCCTGAACGACTGCTTTACCCGGTTCGGGCGTTAGAACCCGACCCGAAGCAGCCACGAAATGTGTCGAGTGATGCCACCACAAGGCGGCCATTCAGGGCCAGAGCTTTGCCACGGAGCCTGCCTTGGCACGAAGGCGACGGATACTGACGGCGAGCCTCCACGAGGCCCGGAGGCGGTTCAGCATTGTCCTAAATCGTACTGTCATGCTTTGGCGTTGGTGTTTCGAGGGTACTTATTCAGCGAAGCCCCCAATGTCTCCCGGCACGGTGGAGGCGCCGAACCGCCCCAGCCCCATTTCCACCAGCCCTTGGGGACGGCGCAGCAGAAATAGTGCTTCCAGCCCCATGCGCTGTGCCAGGCCCAAGCCTTCTCCAGGGCCGGCCACCAGCAGTGCGGTGGCCCAGGCGTCCGCGTGCATGCAGGTGCGCGCCAGCACGGTGACCGATGCGACGGCATTGTTCACGGGCGCAGCGCGGCGCGCGTCCATGGTGTGTGCGAGGCGCGCATCACCCACCTGTAGATAGCGCCGGTAGTCGCCTGATGTGGCCACGGCCAGGTCCTGCAGTTCGATGACTCCGTGCACCGCGCGACGCCCAACCTCGGGCTGCTCCAGCGCCACGGCCCAGGGCGCACCGCTGGCCTGGCTGCCCACTGCGCGCAGCTCACCATCAAGCGCCACCAGCGCATGCTGCACCCCGTGCTGCTGCAGCACGGCGACCATGCGGTCTACTCCGTAGCCCTTGGCAATGCCGCACAGGTCGAGCTGCAACGGGGCGTGCTTGCGGGCGCGGCCTGCGGGGCGGTCGAGCTCCAGGCACTCGTGCGTAGGGTGCGGCGCGAGCTGGCGTGCAGCGCGGATCGCCCCAGCGTCGGGCGCATCGCGCTCAGCGCCAAAGCCCCAGGCATCGACCAGCGCGCCGACGCCCGGATCAAACGCGCCGGCACTGAGGAGGTTGATATCGAGCGCGCAGGCCAGCACCTCCAGTATTTCGGCGGGCAGTTCGACCCAGGCATCCACGGGCGCACGGTTCAGGCGCATGAGGTCGCTATCGGGCTTCCAGGGAGACATCTGCTCGTCCACCTGCTGCACTGCGGCGGCGAGGTCCCGGCGCAGTGCAGCCAGGTCCAGGCTGGCGTCGGCGTCCACACTGGCGGACCAGCGCGTGCCCATGGTCGGGCCGTGCAGGGTGGTTCTCCTGCAGAGCACAGCAGGTTCAGAAGACGTCTTCGGCATAGCGTTCCTTCGCTTTGAGCTGCGATATGCTCAACTGCAGCGGCACCAGCACGGCGTCCAACGTCTCGGCCACGTCGCGCGCCATAGCGCGGCTGCCGCAGACACGCACGATGGCGCCCTGGGCCACCAAGTCGCGCACGCGCTCGGCGTCGCGGCGCAGGGCGTCCTGCACATAGCCACCACCCTCCGGTATGCGCGAGAACACCGTCTGCATACTGGCCAGGCGTCCTTCGCCGAGCCAGTGCTGGATCTCGGGGCCGAAGTAGAAATCCCGCTCAGGATTGCGCCCACCAAAGTACAGGTGCATAGGGGTGTGCCGGTCGTTGCGGCGGATGAAGCCTGCCAAGGGCGCCACCCCCGTGCCCGCCCCGATCAGCAGCACGGGCCGTCGCGTACGCGGCAGCGCGAAGCCGGGGTTGGATCGGATGAACGCTGCGATGTGGTCGCCCGGCTGCAGGCCCAGCAGGTGCGTAGAGCACAGGCCGCCGGGCATCAGGCGCACGCAGATTTCCAGAAACCCGTCCTCCCAGCCCGACGCCAGCGAGTAGTAGCGGGGCACGGCCGAGCCCGGCGGCACGATGCCCACGAGGTCGCCTGCTGCAAAGTGCGCCAGACCGTGCCCGTGCAGGCGCTCCCCACCGCTCTGCGCGGGCCACGCAAAGCGCAGGATCGCCGTGGGCTGGTCGACGAGCCCTGGGTAGTCCTGGCGCGTCACAAGCGTCAGTTCAGTGGTGGGCGGCATGCGCGGCACATGCTCCAGCACCAGGGGTTCGCCGAGCGCCTGCGCCAGGGCCAGGCCCCAGCGAGCGAACTGCTGGCTCGATTGCTGGTGGATGCATTCCAGCGGCAGCAGCGCGGGCCAGCCCTGTGTACGCAGCGTTTTCTCCAGCGCCTCGGCAAAGGCGCAGAACGCCGGGAACTGTCGGTCGCCAAAGCCCAGTACCGTCACCGGCACAGGGTTGGCGCTAAGCTTTGCCATGTGCTCCAGGACTCGGCTGGCGTGGGCCGGGGCCTGGCCCTCGCCATAGGTTGCGGCGAACACAAACACCTGCCGCGTGGCGGCCGTGGTCTGGAAAAGTTCCAGTGCGCCGGTGTACACGCGGTGACCGTTATGGCCCAGCGCATCGTGCAACGCTTGGGCAAAGCCCCACGTGCTGCCGCCTTCGCTGGCAACGAAGATGAGCACGTCGGCCTGTGCCAGCGGGTTGTTGCCCGTGATGTGCGGCGCCTGGCGGCGTGCCTGCCACCAGATGAAGACGCCCGACAGCCAGAACAACAGCACGCTGGCGCCCACGAGCGCGAGCACCACGGCCCAGGGCCAAGCCCCTTCACCCGTGTGCAGCACCAGCGCCCAGTCGTAGATGCGCTGCGCCAGGGTGACGTCCTGCCAGGCTAGTGTTTTCCCTGAGTAGCGGTCGATCCAGCCTTCGCCCTGACTGGTGGCCACCTTCCAGGTGTCTTCAGGATCGGCAGCGTAGGGGAAATTCAGCTTGCGCAAGTCCTGCACGGCGAGGTTTTGCAGCATGGAAAGCTGCCCCACGGGCAGAGCCGTCTGGCCGGTGGCCACGGAGACCACGTCGGGCTCGGTCCCGGCGTCCAGCGCCACCAGTCCCAGGGTCGAGGCGCTCATGGTCAGCGCCGTGAGCGACGTCAGGCACAGCACCGCCAGCACCACCCGGCCCGTGACCACGTGGATGCGCTGCGCCAGCGAGCCACGCACCCTTGCCGCCAGCCGCCGCCAGCCGCCCATGCGGCGCAGCAGCAGTACGAGGGCCGAGACGCACAACACCCCTATGGCCAGCGCAATGCCCGCCGCACCCCAACGCCCGGCGTCGCCCAGGAGCAGCGAGCGGTGCAGGTTCTTCACCCAGCGCGGCAGCGCCGAAGGCTGCCAAGCGCCCAGCACGCGACCATCGGCCGGGTCCACGTAGTGCGCCTGCGCCTGGTCGCCGACAAAGCCGAACACCACGATGGCGCCCGAGGGCAGGTGGCGGATTTCCTCAGCGCCCGGGACGGTGCGTGTCACGCGCTCCACCAGCGTGGCCACCGACAGGTCGTCCGGCGCGGCGGGTGCCTGCCACGCCTGTTGCACAGGATCGAACGCCAAGATGGCGCCGGTAATGCCCAGCACCACGGCCAGGGTGCCTATCGTCAGGCCCAGCCAGCGGTGGATTGACTTCCATCCCATGTGCGCGTCCTTTACCGCAGTTGGAAGGTCAGCGCCTGGATGTACTGCTTGCCGGCCTGCGGCTTGCCGGCGTTGCCGGTGGACAGCGGCACGCGCACTTCCGACGGGCTGTCGCGCATGTCTTCCACGGCCGCGTCGATGCGGATTTCGTAGCCTGCGTCAATCAGTGCATCTGCCAGGTCGGCCGTGACCTTGAGCGTGCGCCCCGCGCCCACACTGGCGCCGGTCACGCCATTCAAACGCTTGGCGTCACCGGCGGACAGCCGATTCCAGTTCGACAGGTGTTTGTAGTACTTGGCCTTGCCGCCGGCCACCCACAGCGTACGCACATAGGCGCCCTTGGCGTCGGTCAGGTACGCGGCCAGGTAGGCGCCGTCGCCGCCGTAATTCTTGAACTGGGCGGTCAGCGTGAGCTGGCGGCTGTGCGCCAGGGCGGGAATGGCCAGCGCGCAGGCGGCGGCCAAAGTGGTCAAAAGTAGTTTGGACATGGTGATACTCCAGTGGGGGATTAATCGATCTGGCCGCGCGGTGCGGTGCCAGGGGTGAATGGGGACGATGGTGCGGCGGCGCCGTCTGGTTGCGACGCGGCATGCTCACGGTCGCGCTCTCGGGAACGCTGGCGGTCCCCTTGCTTCATCTTCAATACCTTCAGGGTTTCCGGATCGATTTTGGCCTTGAAGATGCGGCCCTGTGAGTCTGTGCCGCGAATTTCGTAGCAGCCGTCGTCGATTTTCAGCCGCTGGATTTGCCAGCCCTGTTGGGCTGCCATCTGCCGCACAGCCTCGCGTGACTGCCAGTGCTCTACCGGCGCATCGCAATCTTCATCGGCCAATGCGGGCAGGGCGGTCAGGCCCAGTGACAGGGCCAGCAAGCCACGGCGCAGGGAGGGATGTATGACAAACGATTTGCGGTGCTGGTGTTTCATGGAAAGCTCCTCTTCAGTACGTTAGCGCTTCTGTCTGCTTACGGGCACCACATCGAACTCACACAATAGGCCAGGAACGGTCGGCCTGAGTAACAAATAGGAAGGTACGCCCCACATCCCTAAGCGGTCAACGTTTGACATGAGAGGCGTGCCCCGGATTGCCGGGGCACGTCCTCTCGATGGAAGGTTAGTCGGTGCCGGTTGCCTTGAACACTAGGGTGGGAGCTTTCCCGTGACCGTAGAAATAGTCTCCACTAGGGCTGATCGCGACTGCTCTGCCTTTGCGTGCATCGACAAAGTAGTGCCAGCCATAGCCCGGCTGCCCGATCGTTGAGTCATTGGAGACGGCTTGCATGCCTGAGTCGATCCGATGACTGTCTCCTGCCTCCTTGCGAGGATCGTCTGCATGCGAAGGCATGCTCATCATGGTTGCTGCGACGCTCAGCACCACGGCAATAATGCTTGGCTTCATGATTCTTCCTTTCGATCGATTCCAGTCAACGCTGACTGTCCATGTACTCTGAACTTCAAAACTTAAGACAGCCTGAACGCACTTTTGTGGTCCCATGGGGCGATGTGGTTCTTCCAGAAGCCGTAGGTCAGGCGGTAATCCCCCATTTTGAGCAGTCGCCAGAAGTGGAGTTAAGTGGCGCGGATTGTCAGATGGCCGGTTTTATTACCTCAACGGACGGTCGATGAGTACGCCATGACCAGCCGCTTCGGGTCGGGTGTCGTCCTTCGCTGCTGATGAAAGCGGCCATTCAGGCAGCGTGCTCCCTAAACGTCAGCAACCTCCGCGACACCGGTCATTCAGCTGAGGCGACGCCACCGGCCGCAAAGGCCGAGAAACGGCCACTCGTGGTGAAAACCCTGGCTGACCGCTCTTGGCGGTAGCTGCCAGAGAAGCACGACCTGAACGTGCTCGTTCTGCCCGGCCAAATCTGAACTGGCACACTTCAAACCCTCCATCAAGGTGAATTCAAGCTGACTGGCGCGCCCGCAACACTTTGACTTGGAACAAGGCATTGCGCTCGTCTTCTTCCAGCGCGGCACGGATGAAATGCACTGTCGCCTGATAGCGCGGAATGATGTTGTATTTCAGGGCATTGACGCGCTTCTGGGTTTTGCGGCTGGCGGCCAGCAGGCGCCACAGGGCGTTTTCCGCCTCACCGAGTCGTGCCAGGGTGACGGTCAGGTCGCGCAGCCGCAGGCGCGCTTCGTCGAAGCTGACATCGGTCCACATCAGCCCCACCGGCTGCAACGGCAACGGCTCGGCCGACACGCTGGGGTATTCCACCCCGACACTGGAGCGCACCGTCACCTTGATCGCCACGGCGGGCTTGAGCCCCACCGACGCCTGCCGCAGCATCTGCTCGCCCATGCGCATCTGCACGATGCCGAGCCAGTGATAGGCCTCGGTCAGTTCCAGCGCGGTCTGGGCACGCAGTTCACGATATTGAGCCAGCCGCTCGTACACCAGACGGGTGAGCAGATCACGCTTCTTCTCCAGCATCTGCCTGCCCTGCTCCAGAAAGCGCGCCTGCCGCCCCACCTGCAGCAGTGAACTCTTGGTGGGCGGCACCGACAGGTGTTTTTTCATGGCTTCGGGGCGGTGAAGGGGGAAGGGTAAAGGGTAAAGGGTGTCCGTGTTGCGCACGCAGTGCGCACCCTTCCCCCTTGAGCGCATGGCGCGATCCCTTCCCCCTTCACGCGCCTGTTCACGCGCCTGCCCCCTTGTGGTATTTCGCCAATTCTTCCTCGGACACCCGGATCAGCACGTCGGGCGGCAGCATGGAGAGCAGGTCCCAGGCGAGGTTCAGGGTTTCATGCACGCTGCGGTCTTCGTCCTCGCTCTGGCCGATGAACTGGCGCTCGAAGGCTTCGGCAAACTGCAAATAACGGCGGTCAGCATCGGACAAGTCCTCGGCACCGATGATGGCAGCCAGGCCGCGCACCTCCAGTGCTTTGGCATAGCTGGCGAAGAGCTGGCTGGCGACGTGCGGATGATCCTCGCGGGTAAATCCCTTGCCGATGCCATCCTTCATCAGACGCGACAGCGACGGCAGCACGGTCACCGGCGGGTAGACGCCCTGATTGGCCAGCTCGCGTCCGAGCACGATCTGGCCTTCGGTGATGTAGCCGGTGAGGTCGGGGATCGGGTGAGTGATGTCGTCGGACGGCATCGACAGCACCGGAATCAGGGTGATCGAGCCCCGCCGGTTCTGGATGCGCCCGGCCCGCTCATAGAGTTCAGCCAGGTCAGAATAGAGATAACCGGGATAGCCCTTGCGCGCCGGCACATCGCCACGCAGCACCGCCACTTCGCGCAGCGCCTCGGCGTAGGCGGTCATGTCGGTCATCACCACCAGCACGTGGTGGTCGAGGTCGAAGGCCAGATATTCAGCTGCAGTGAGCGCCGCGCGCGGGGTCAACAGACGTTCGATCACCGGCTCGTCGGCGAGGTTGAGGAACATCACCACCTTGTTCAGCACGCCGCTTTCTTCAAAGCTTTCCTGGAAGAAGCGCGCATCAGCATGCGAGGCACCGAAGGCGGCAAATACCACCACAAAATCCGAGGCATCTTCACCCAGCAGCCTGGCCTGGCGGACGATTTGCGCCGCGACCCGGTTGTGGGGCAGGCCGCCGCCGGAAAAGATCGGCAGCTTTTGCCCACGCGTCAGCGAATTCATGCCGTCGATGGCGGAAATGCCGGTCTGGATGAATTCGCGTGGATAAGCGCGCGCAGCCGGGTTGAGCGGCTCGCCGTTGACGTCGCGACGATCGGCCGAAATGATCGGCGGACGGCCATCACGCGGCAATCCGCTGCCGTTGAATACACGACCGAGCATGTCGCGCGACAACGGCAGCTTGAACGGTTCGTCGAGAAAACGTACCCAGGTGCGCTCCAGGTCGAGCGCATCGGTGCCCTCGAACACTTCAACCAGCACGGCATCGTCGGCCGTGCGGATGACCTGGCCGGAGCGGACGCGGCCGGTATGGTCGCGCAATTGCACACGCGAACCCGCCGCCACACCGGGTACCCCGCCCATCACGACGAGGCCGCCCTGGGCGGAAGTGGCGGTGCGGAATTCGAGATTTTTCAATTTATGCCCCTCTCCCTTGCCCCAAGGGATACCGTCCCTGCGGGACATAAGGGGAGAGGGGTTGGGGATAACCAGAGACTTGCCCGCTTGCGGGCTTAGTCGAATGGCTAGTAGCTCCATCAGAGGGTGATATTTCAGCGAATACACCCGCTACTTGGCCAATATCTTCAAGCACCCCCTCCAGATTTCCCATCACCTCGTTGTTCCAGTATCGGCGCACGGTGTAGCCCTCCGATATCAGCCAAGCATCACGTTCCTTGTCATATGCGATATTTTCCTGATGCTGCCCACCATCCAGTTCCACGATCAGCCTCTTTTCCGGGCAGAGAAAATCCACGACATAGACACCGATAGGCTGTTGGCGACGAAACTTCAATCCGAACAAGCGGTGCGCACGCAAGCGTGACCACAATAGACTTTCGGTGTCGGTCTGCTTGCTGCGAAGCTGGCGGGCAAACTCAAGTTGATTCATGTCTGAGACTCCGGCGCTTGCGCGCCCACCCTCTCCCCTGGCCCCTCTCCCCTAAAGGGAGAGGGGGTTTGAGCATATTCCTGCAACAGCGGCTCGAACGCATCCGGGATGGCCGCAACCTTGGCCTTCAAACCAGCGATGTCTGCCGAGCCGTGCTGGTTTTTCCAGCGCCGCGCCTGCGCCAGCAGCGGCATCTCGATCAGGCGCCGTGCCGGTGCACCGAGCTTCACCAGTTTCATGCCCTGATGATTGATTTCCAGCAAGGCTGCCAGCAAGGTGAACTGCTTCTCCGGGGTGGAAAAACTGTCGGCGTCATCGATTGCCGATTGTTGCAGCAGGCCTTGCTTGATCAGGTCGGCGGATTCCAGGGTCCAGCGCTGCTCGGAAGACAGCGCCTCGACCCCCACCAGATTGACGATGCGCTGCAATTCCTCGGACGCGGCGAGCAGATCGAGCGCTTCGGCACGCACGGATTCCCATTTCGGATCAACGTGTTCCGCCCACCACTTCGCGGCAGAACGCACATCACCGGAGAAGCTTTCCAGCCAGTCCACTGCCGGGTAATGGCGGGCGTCGGCCAGTTCTTTCGACAAGGCCCAGAAGGTCTGGATGATTTCCTTGGTGTGGCTGGTGACGGGTTCGGAAAAGTCGCCGCCGGGGGGCGATACCGAACCGATCAGCGTGACCGAACCATGGTCGCCCGCAAGGGTTTCCACCCGGCCGGCACGCTCGTAAAAGGCGGCGAGGCGCGAGCCGAGGTAGGCCGGATAGCCCTCTTCCACCGGCATGTGCCCGAGGCGGCCGGAGACTTCACGCAGCGCTTCGGCCCAGCGGCTGGTGGAGTCGGCCACCATCACCACGTCATAGCCCTGGTCGCGGAAATATTCGGCCAGCGTGATGCCAACGTAGATCGAGGCTTCGCGCGCCACCACCGGCATGTTGGAGGTATTGGCCACCATCAGGGTGCGTTCCATCAGCGGACGACCGGTATGCGGATCTTTCAGCTTGGGCATGAACTCCAGCACGTCGGTGAGTTCGTTGCCGCGTTCACCGCAGCCGACGAAGATGACGATTTCGGCGTTGCACCAGCGCACAATCTGCTGCTGCAGCATGGTTTTGCCGGCGCCGAACGGGCCCGGAATCGCCGCCTTGCCGCCTTTCAGCAGCGGATAGAAGGTATCGAGGATGCGTTGCCCGGTGATCAGCGGCACCACGGCATGGTCGCGTTGTGTGTAAGGGCGCGGCGTGCGCACCGGCCAGCGCTGGAACAGATGCAGTTTTTCGATGCAGCCGTCGGCCAGCCTGACCCGGCCAATAACCTCTTCCACTGTGTAGTCGCCTTCCGGTGCCAGTTCCAGCAATTCACCGTGGATCTGCGGCGGCGTCAGGATGCGGTGCTGGATGGATTCGGTTTCCTGCACCGTACCCAGCACGTCGCCGCCAGCAAGGGTCGAACCTGCACACCGCTCCGGGTTGGGCACAAAATGCCAGCGTGTGTCGCGCGGCAGTGCGGGCACCGATACCCCGCGTGCGATGCGGTCGCCGCTCAGCTCGCGCACCGCTTGCAGCGGGCGCTGCACCCCGTCGAAAATGGCACCGAGCAAGCCGGGCCCGAGTTCCACCGACAAGGGCCAGCCCAGGCCTTCCACCTCTTCACCGGGACATAGGCCGGCACTGTCTTCGTACAACTGCGCCAGCGCGGTGTTGCCATCGCGGCCGATCACCTCGCCAATCAGGCCAATGCGTCCGACCCGTACCTGCTCACCGATCACGGTTTGCGGCAGTTCGAGTTTGACCAGCGGGCCGTTGATTTCGAGGATTTTTCCCATTGTTTGCCGTTTCCAGGGTTAAGCGTGAGCCAGGGCGGCGAGACCCGGCGCGCCGGCAAACAGGCGTTCCATCGCCACGTGCGCCAGCTCATCAGCCAGACGCGCCTGCCGGGCCTCAAAGGTTTGATCCAGTTGCACGCGATTGTTGGCGAGGCGCACGCGCAAGCCGCCTTCACTTGGATGGCTGTGAGGAGTAAGCGCAACCGTGCGACCTGGCGCGGCACGCGCGGTTATCGCTACCCACGCCGGGGCCAGTCGCTTTTCGTCCTCGGGGCGGACTTCGGCCACCAGGTCGCCCGCTGGCAGGGCTTGTGCCGCTGCCGCCAGCCAGGCTTCGAGCACGGCCAGGTAGCGTGCATCATCACGTACCAGTTTCTGAAACGCTGTTTTCATTTCAGACAGGGCGGCTTCAGTGAGCGCCCAGCGCAAGCGATCCAGTTCAGCAGCCGACCGGGTTTCAGCCGTCTGGATTTGTCGGCGGACCTGACGCTCAGCCTCGACCTTGGCCAACAGAACTTCCCGTTCGCTGGCCAGCTTCAATTTTTTCGTTGATTCGGACTGGATACGTTCACATGCTGATGCAGCATTTTGACGATGCTCACGTGCCAGTGTTTCGGCCTGCTGGACGAGTGCCTGTTCGAGTTGAACAACCTGAGTATCCGGTTCCATTTATTATTTAATAATCAATAAAATATGGTTTATTTATAAAAAACAACTTTAACAATAATTCGAGAAATCACTTTAACGCTTTCGGTCCCAGCACGGCGCGCACCACCTCATCCACGGCAGGGGCGTAATCTTGCGGTGCGGGCAGCGGCGGCAGTTCGGTAATGACGATGCGGCCGCTTTCGTTGCGCAAGCGATTGAGCCAGGGGCCGCCCGCATGCGCCAAATGGGTTTCCAGCAGCACCAACGCTTCGTCACCATCCTTGACCAGTTGCGCCAGCACCGCTTCGACCGTATCCGAATCCGCATCGGCATGTGCTTCGGCACCGATCAGGCGGAAGCCCTGCACCAGTCCGGCACTGCCCAGCACCACCAGGCGCGCACTACCGGTCGGGCTGGGCGTTTCATGCATGACCGGGGTGCCTCAAAGCTTGCCGAGCATCAGAATCGACATGACCAAACCGTAAATCGCGATTCCTTCGGCCAGGCCCATATAGATCAGCGTACGGCCGAACATTTCGGGTTTCTCGGCGATCACGGCCAGCGCCGCGGAACCGATAGGCCCCAGCGCGATGGCGGCACCTATGGCGGCGAGGCCCGTGGGCAACCCGATCCCCAGCAGCGCCAAGCCCTTGCCGAGCGTGATCTCGGTGACGGCTCCCGCCACCGGTTCGGCCGCCATGACTTCCTGCACGCCAAGCAACATGACCCCGGCCAATCCCAGACCAAACAGCGCCAGATTGGCCAGCAGGCCGCCTTTGAGCCAGGCTGTCGGGCATGGCACTGGTTTCAATGTCAGCCAGATACCCGCGCCCAGGGTTGCCATTACTGGCAAGGCCATCAATACGATCAAACCCGTCATGTTGTCTCCCATCAAAATCAGACTCCAGCCTTGGCCTGCTCCGACACCAGCCGCAGCGGCATGAATTCCCTGCCATCCCCACTATAAAAACGCGAGAAACCTTCGTAATACATCAGACGCAACGCCTGAATCGCGACGATCGCGCCTTCCAGCACGATGATAATGATATTGCCCAGTATCAGGGTAAACCCGTGACCGGTCGCTTCCAGTCCGCTCGCCAGGGTGAATACCGCCAGCGCCAGCGCCACGTGGTTAAGGCTGAAAGCGGCCACGCGCATGAATGACAGGGTGTTGGAAAACAGGCTGGTCGCCGTTTCCAGGGTCTCGATCAGCGTAACCAGCACCCGTTCGCCCAGACCGGCCCGGGTGGCGTGGAACTTGAATACCGCCACCATCACAATTCCCGCCCCCGCCAGCATCCAGGCAGGCTGGGCCATATCCATCATCCCACCCAGACTCGCCAGCAGGCCGATGGCACCGAGATAGAACAGCAGCCCGGCCAGTCCGGTGGAATCAAACAAGGCTTCGCCAATCCGTCCAGCCACCCATTTGTTGCGTGCGCTGACCAGAAGCGTGAAACCGATAAAGGCCACACCGAACCCGACCGCCACCATCAGCATCTTCAGCGGGTCATGCAGCGGCGACAACCAGAGCGGATGCAAGACATCCTCATATCCAAAAACACTCCCATACAACAAACCGAAGCCCATCGACACGGCACCGGCGGCCATGCCGACCCAGGCCATGCACCCCAGCCGTCGATACAGGCCGGCCGCCAGCAGCAGGATGACTGCGCCATGACCGACATCGCCGAACATCGCGCCAAACAGCAGCAGATAGGTGAATGCAAAAGGCAGCGCTGGATCGAATTCGCCATAGCGCGGCACGCCATAGCTTTTCACCAGCGGCACGAAAGGTGCCAGCCAGACCGGATAGCGCACCAGCGAGGGGACGTCGGCGGCCTCGCTGGCTGTAGGCGCGCGCGCGTCCAGCCAGTAACGTCCATGAAACCGCGCTTCCAGCATTTCACGCAAACTGTCCAGCTGACGTCGGGGAATCCAGCCCGACAAGGCGGCCAGCCCACCCTTGCCGCGCACCCCGGCCAGGGCAGCCTCAGCCAGCGGTCGGGCCAATGCCAGGCGCAGGCGCGCTTCGTGCAAACGCGGCCCAAAGCGTTGCCGCAACTCATCCAGAAGATGGCATTCCACCCCGGATTGTTTATCTAACTGCGCACGTTCGGCTTGCAGCCAGGCACGTGCTTCCTGGGGTCGCGTGCGCAATTCTTCCGGTATCGGCAATTCACGCCAACCAGCCTGGACCAGCAAACTGCGAACTTCTGCCTGACGCGCCCGGGGGCCGGCAATCACTGCAAAAACCTGATCACCCACCTGATCGAAACGGGAGACCAGATGGCCGGTCATCGACAAGGCCTCGGTCAGCCGCCTGAATCCGGATGCGGGTAGGCTGCCGACGTTGACCGCCAGCAGGCTGTTCGTGCGAAACAGCTGCGCCAGGTCCACATTCAGATGCTCGAGTTTGACGAGCGTTTCTTCCAGCGCATCGAGATTCTCGCGTGCGTCTGCGGCCTGCACACCACTTTCATGGCATGACAGGCAGGCGGTCCAGACCTCCTTCAACCAGCGGTTCAATTCCTGCAAATCAGCCAGCGTGGGGGCCTCGGCATCGGCGGGTACATCTAAAGGTCCGGTGTCACCGCATTGCTGCAGCAGTTTGGACAAGCGCGATTCGGCTTCCAGCCAGGCTTCTCGATAAGTGGCGGCAGGCGATTCGGCAAGAGCATCCGGCGTGTAGGGCGCAGGATTGAATACGCCGAAGCGGGCCAGCGCCAGTGCAGCATCCTGCGCTTCGGACGCCAGCATCATCAGTTGAATTTTCAGCAGCGGTTCGGCGCGCAGCATCAGTTCAGCTCGGCCGGGTTGCGTCGCATCGCCATCCGGATGTCGGCGGCGGCAAGACCGAGATGGCGTCCACGCAAAACCGCCCGGACAGCCCGCAGGTCGCGTTCGCGCAGGACAAGGTAGGCAAAGGCACGGGCAATGTCGGGGGCATCGGCACGCAATATCCGCAATGCCTGTTCGGCGGCGACATGCTCCATGCGCGCAAACACGCCGGGAATATCGGTCAGCCCGGACAGGCGTTCTTTCCAGGTCGAGGGCAACGCTGCCAGAACCGCTTCCAGGCTTTCGAGCGCAGCCAGTTCCTGCAATCGTGGGCCGGACAAACTGTAGTGTGACCCCACCAGCAGGTAATACACCTGTGCCGGCGGCAACTGGTAGTTGAAACGGTAGCGCAGCAGCCAGACCAGGTTGATGCGGTCGATATGATTCGCCATCAGCTGGCGGAATGGCGCACCGGCTGTTTTCTCCAGAAGTTGGGCGCGCTGCACGAGGCCATCGTAATACGCACTATCCAGTGCCGCATCCAGATTGAACGGATCGTGGCTCTGTTCAAAGGCACGCCGGGCATGGCGCACAATCCCGGCATAGGGGCCGGTTTCCAGTCGGCGCAGCAATTCGCCGACATCCTCGGCATGGGCCAGGTCCTGATTATCCAGCCGACCAAACGCGCCCATCGGCATCAACCGGGTCAGCACGACAGCGGGCCGCTCGTCGTCCATCTTGCTGCGAAGCAGTGTCTTGACATTGGACATCTCGAAACGGGCGGTCCAGAACGTCAGGAATGCACGTGCATCACTGGACAGCGGGCGGATCAGCACCCGGGTCTCATCCAGTATTTGCATGATGATGCGTTGTTCCAGCGAGCGGGACGCCTGCGCCCGGCCAGTCAGGCGATCCCCGTTCGGAGCCAGTTGACCCAGGCCACGCTGTGCCAGCGCCACGGCCAGCGCATCATCTGTCGCAGCGACCAGATTGTCGAGCGCTGCATCCGGCCAGAGGCGGCTGGCATACAAACTGACACGAGTATTTAGATAGGCGGACATGATGATTTATCAGGCAGCGAACTTAGTGGCTATTCTCTGCCCCTGTTTCCCGTCATGGTGGTGTCACACGGTTGGGTCAAGCAACAGGGCCAGCGCTGCCTCCACGGCCTCGGTCTCGTGTCGGGACGCCAGTTCACGCAGGGTGCGCTGACGTTCGCCGATCTTGCGCGACAGTTCGGCTACTGCCTGTTCGGCACGCCCCTGCGCCTCACTCATGAAGGGTGCCCGCAACTCGGAGCGGTCTGCTTCGAAGCGCGCTTCAGCTTTACGCGCTGCGGCCAGCGCGTCGTCTATCATGTGCTGGCCTTCCTGCTGAGCGCTGTCTATCACTGCCTGGGCACGCGCCTCGGCCTCCAGCAGGCGATGCAAGGGATCGGTCATTTACGCTCCGGTGTCCGTTCAGGTTGGTGGGTCACAGGACCGACACCACAGGTCAACTGCCTAGCATCAGCGCCAACCCTGTTGCTGCGATACCCAACCCGGCCACCCGCATCGCATGGCGACCGATCAAGCTACCGGCAATGCCCACACCATGCAGCGCCGCCGTGGCCAGCATTAAACCCATGACATACAGCATGAATGACCCGGCCTGCGGCATTTCCAATCCGTGAGCAGTACCGTGGAAAAGTGCAAAAACGCTGACCAGCGCCATGCCCGCGAACATCGAAGCATGACGCTGTGTCGCGATCAGCAGACCCAGCACCAGCACCGACAGGGCAATGCCCGATTCGACCTGTGGCACGATCCAGCCCGAACCCGCCAACACCACGCCCACACCCATTGCGCCAACAAAGGCAGCTGGCACGGCCCAGCGTGCCCGTCCGCCCTGCTGCACAGCCCACAGGCCCACCGCCACCATGGCGAGCACATGATCCAGCCCCATAAAGGGGTGTGCCAGACCGCCGACCAAACCGGACGCAGTGTGGTCGCCCGTGTGCGCAGATGCGGTTCCTGCAAACAGGGACAGGGCTGCCAACAAGAAAAGATTGATCCGTTTCATTCCATGCTCTCCAGATTTGATTGCCATCGGCTCTATTTAATCTTGACCTGCACCAGTTCCTCGCCATCCGGGTCGGTCACATGCACGGCACAGGCAATACAGGGATCGAAAGAGTGGATGGTACGAAGGATCTCGATCGGCTGTTTTGGATCGTGCATCACGTGATTGTCCTGCAGGGCCGCTTCATAGGCGCCCGGCTGGCCTTTGGAGTCGCGCGGGCCAGCATTCCAGGTGCTCGGCACCACGGCCTGGTAGTTGCTGATCTTGGCGTCGTCGATGACGATCCAGTGGGACAGGCCGCCGCGTGGGGCCTCCATCAGGCCCACGCCCTGCATGTGCTTGGGCCAGGTGGAGGGGTCCCAGTACTGGTCGTTGAAGGTGCGGAGATCGCCTGCCTTGATGTTGGCGATCAACTGGTCGTACCAGCCCTGCATGGCATCGGCCAGAAGTTTGGATTCCAGCGTGCGCGCGGCAGTACGGCCGAGCGTGGAAAACAGCGCATCGACCGGCACATCCAGCGTCTTCAGCGTGTAGTCCACCAGTTCCTTGGCCTGCGCGTTGCCGCTGGCGTACAGCATCAGCACACGGGCAAGCGGCCCCACTTCCATGGACTTGCCCTGCCAGCGCGGCGATTTCATCCAGGAATATTTCTGGTTGACATCAAGGTGTTCATACGGCGGCTTCGGCCCGGTGTAGTTGAGCTCGGTCTCGCCCTTGAACGGGTGCAGCCCCTGCCCGTCGCCCTGGCTGTATTTGTACCAGGAGTGGCTGACGAACTCCTGGATCTCGGTGTCGGCATCGAGGTCGATCGGGTGAATTTTGGTCAGGTCACGATTTAAAATGACGCCGCGCGGGATGAGATAGGAATCCGTATCCCAGAAGCCTTTCGACGGCAGATCGCCAAACGACAGGAAGTTGCCAAGACCCTCGCCGCGCCCGCCCCAGTCCTTGTAGAAGCCGGCGATGGCAAGCGTATCCGGCACGTAGACCTGATCGACAAAGTCACGCATCTGCTTGATCACGTTCTGGATCGTCTGCAGGCCCGCCATGTTGAGCGCGGTGGCGGACTGTCCGCCGCGATAGTGCGGGCCTTTACCCGGGCCGTCACCGGACTGGATGGAAATGGCCGACGGCACGCCGCCCACCACCAGGTTGGGGTGCGGGTTCTTGCCGCCGAAGATAGTGTGCAGCTTGACCACTTCACGCTGCCAGGCGAGCGCATCGAGATAGTGCGCCAGCGCCATCAAGTTGGCTTCCGGCGGCAATTTGTAGGCCGGATGCCCCCAGTAGGCGTTGGAAAAAATACCCAGCTGGCCCTGCTCGACGAAGGTCTTCACCTTCTTCTGCACATCGGCGAAATAGCCCGGCGAAGACCTGGGATAGTTGGAAAGTGATTGCGCCAGCGTCGAGGTAGCCTTGGGATCAGCCTTCAGCGCCGACACCACATCGACCCAGTCAAGCGCATGCAGATGATAGAAGTGCATGACGTGGTCGTGCACAAATTGCGCTGCAATCATCAGGTTGCGGATCAGTTCGGCATTCTGCGGGATGCTGTAGCTGGGGATGGCGCGATGCAGCGCATCTTCCACCGAACGCACCGAGGCAATGCCGTGCACCAGGGTGCAGACGCCGCAGATACGCTGGGCGAACGCCCAAGCATCGCGCGGATCGCGGCCGCGCAGGATGATCTCGATGCCGCGCACCATGGTGCCGGCGGAATAGGCGCTGGTGATCCTGCCTGTGTCATCGGTTTCCGCCTCGATGCGCAGATGACCCTCGATGCGGGTGATGGGGTCAACGACGACGCGTTGTGCTGTGGTCATGAATGAGGCTCCTTACGACTTGGTTACCGCTTGCGGCACTTGATCCGGGATGTGTTCGGCGATCATTTCGGTCAGGCCGATCACCGGAAGATCCATCTGATAGTGTTCCAGGCTTTCTTCCAGCACGATGCGGCAGTTGGCGCAGGCCGTCACCACGCGATCGGGCTTGACTGCCTCGAACTGAGATTTTTTCTTCTTGAACGCCTGTAGACGCAGCGCCTCGCCCTCTTCGATGGCCGATGCGCCGCCGCCGCCGCTGCAGCACCAGTTCATGTAGCCGGCATCCGGCATCTCGACGAAGTTGTTCGCCACCATGTTCATCAATGTGCGCGGCTGCTGGATCACGCCACCGCGACGCACCAGTTGGCAGGGATCGTGAAAGGTCAGCTTGTCGGTCTCGAAGCCTTCAGTTTTGAGCAGACCCTGCTGCTGGAATTCGCCCAGTACCTCGATGATGTGCTTGACCTCGAAGCTGAACGGCCGCCCGATCAGATTGGCGCCGTCCCAGCGCAGCGCGGTGTAGGCATGGCCGCATTCTGGACTGATCACGGTTTTGACCTTGAGCTTTTCCGCGCCCTCGACGATGCGCGAAACGATCACACGCGCCAGGTCAGAGTTGCCGATCTGGATGCCGGCGTTGGTGGCTTCGAACGCGGTTGAACACAGCGTCCAGGTCTTGCCGGCCTGATGCATGATCTTGGCGACCGCAGCCAGGTATTCCGGAAAGTTCATGATCTCCATAGACGACAGCATCACCATGTACTCGGCGCCTTCTGCGTCGAGCGGGATGGGCAGGCCGTAGTCCTCTTCCACATGCTTCATCTGCGCCTGCACGGCAGGCAGCTTGACCCCCATCGGGCTACCGATGGTGATGGTGCGATTGACCGCGCCCTTGATGCCTTCCGGTGCGTGGCCGGACGCGGACATGCCCTCACGGAACTTGCGCACCATGTAGACGATATCGTTGCCGACCGGACAAACGGCAGAACAGCGGCCGCACAGCGTGCAGCTGTTGTAGACCAGTTCCTGCCATTCATCGAGTTCGCCATCGGTGACCGGTTTGGACAGGCCAACCATTTTCTTCAAACGTCCCAGCAGGGTGTATTCCTGCTCGTAGATACGGCGCAGCGGTTCCAGCTTGTGGATCGGCGTGTATTTGGGGTCGCCAGTTTCCGTATAGAACAGGCAGGCTTCGGCACAGAGGCCACAATGCACGCAGCTGCTGAAGTAACTGGCGATGGGCGCGTCGATGACTTCCTTGAGAACGCGGATACCTTTTTCGAGTGATGCACTCATACCGCTTCCTCCTTCATTCTCACAATAATTCCGACGGTGTCGTGTCGGGCGCTGCCGGTATTCGCGGCCGCTCGCATCCCCACTGCGTGGGGGCGCCCCGGAACGGAGGACGAGGGACCCGCGTAGCGGGATCGGCCAGTGAAGGGGATGCCGACGACCTTGCCAAGTGCGCCGCATCCCGCTTCAGGGTCACATCCCCACTGCGTGGGGCCCCTGCTCCGCCTTACGCGGTCGTCCTGCTCCCTGCTCATACCGGCACTCCTTTGTGTCCGTTAACTTTGCCGTTGTACCAGCGCGAACCAAACAAGGTGAAGGCATGAAACAGCTTGGTGAAGGGCAACACCACCAGCAGGATCTCCACACTCAGAATATGGATCGCCAGCATCAGGGTGTAAGGCAGCAGCAGATGCTGCACCGCCATCCAGCCCGTCAGCACCGGCAGAAAGGTCACCACCCAGGTGAACCAATCCTCGAAGGTGCTGAGAAAGCGCTTGACCGGCTTGTTGATGCGGTCAGCCAGAATCACCACCATCGCCGCCATCGTCACCACCGCGGCCAGATCCACGAACTGTGAGGGCAGCCCCGGCCAGGACAATCCGGTGAGATTCGTGATCAGCAGAATGTGCGGCGCAAACCCGAACACAACAATGGCCAGCCCGATGTGAAAGACAAATCCACCGATGTAACTCACCGGCGAAAGCTTCAGCATGCCGGGGGGCGGCAGCGAACGCCGGAACACGGTATGCAAACCGGATGCGCCGGGTGCATGCCGTGGCGCGGACAAGTCCGGCTTGCGGCCCAGTGAATAAATCTCGAACAATCGCCATAACACGCCCAGCAGAAAAATGCCGACGGCGATATCAAGGCCCGTTCCCCGAACCCAAGTCAGAAATTGCAAATCATTCATGATTATTTCTCCAGATCGGCCAGGCTGGTCGTTTCATGTGCCGATTTGGCAGCACCCTTTTTGGCGCGGTTGGCCACGCTGATGCCCACGCCCACAACCGCTCCCGCCACCGAGGCTACGCCTGCAATCTTGAGCGGGTCGGCCGGCATCGACAGCGCCTTGTAGAATCCGCCGGCATCCCAGAAATCCGGTTCGGAGCAACCGATGCAACCGTGCCCGGACTCCACCGGCCAGGAGATTCCGCCGTTCCATTTCTCGGTGGCGCACGCGTTGTAGGTCACCGGGCCCTTGCAGCCCAGCTCAAACAGACACCAGCCCCGACGCGCACCTTCGTCGTCAAAAGTCTTGGCAAACTTGCCCTGATCGTAGAACGGGCGCCGGTAGCAGCGATCATGAATCGTTTCACCGTAGAAAGCCTTGGGCCGCCCCTTGTCGTCCAGGTCCGGCAACGTACCGAAGGTGAGGTAGTGCGCCAGCACGCCGGTCATTACTGCCGGAATGGGCGGACAGCCCGGAATATTGACGATGGGCTTGTTCTTGATAATGTCGGATACCGACACGGCACCGGTCGGGTTCGGATTGGCTTTTGGAATGCCGCCGTAAGCGGCACAGGTGCCCATGGCAATGATCGCTGCCGCGCCCTCGGCGGCTTCTTTCAGGATCTCCAGGTTGGAGCGTCCGGCTATGCAGGAATACGCGCCGTCCAGACCCAACGGAATCGAACCGTCGACAATGAGCAGGTATTTGCCCATGTTGTCCTTCATCGCGTTGTGCAGTGCTTCCTCGGCCTGGAAACCCGCCGCAGCCATCAGAGTTTCCTGATAATCGAGCGAGATCATGTCGAAAATCATGCCTTCAATGGTGGGCGAGTGCGAGCGCGTGATCGACTCGGTACAGCCGGTGCATTCCTGGAACGGCAGCCAGATCACCGAGGGACGTCTGGCTGCGGCCATGGCTTCAGCCATGGCAAGACCGGCCGAAGGGGGCAAGGCCATCATCGAAGCCAGCGTGGCGCAGTACTTGAGAAAGGTGCGGCGGGTAATACCCTGCCGCACAAGTGTGTCGATCAGCGGACCCTGCATGATGCCTGCCTCCTCACGTTAAAACAGGTTATATATCAGTGCTCAATTCAGCATAGAGGTCGGATATAAGGAAATCAAGATATTCTGATCCGATTTCAATATCCTTGGGATGTGCCCTGACCAGATCGGGTACGAATGCCACTTCTATTAACTGCGTAGTAACTGCGCCGTGCACGTTGCGATGTTCGATCCACCACACACCGGGACAGGCCGTTTCGTTGAGGCTGGATTCACCATTGGCCTGCAGGGTGACGGCAATTTCGCCTTCCCCCAGTTTTTCCTGCAACCAGTCCAGATCGGCTGGCGTCAGCGGCAGCGCGGACAGGTCGATGGCACCGGTCTCGCCGGTTTCAAGCAGGCGGCGCAAGAGCTCGGATATTTCGCGCAATAGCGGAAGCGCATTTCCGCTCAGGCCAGATTCGGCTGGCTGGGTATGGATGACGTGTACGGGGATCGCATCAAGCGACATGCTGCCACTCCCGGATCAAATTGCTGATTGCCGTGCAGACTGGAGGAATGGCCGCAGCGACGGCAGGCGTAGGCACTTCGCCCCAATCGACGACATCAGGCTGAATCGCAAGCATTGCCCGCTGCTCAGGCCAGTGCCCTGCCAGGATCGCAATCGCGCGCAGATCGGTCAAACCGACCTCATGCACGGTGGATTTACGATTGCCCATCAGGAATGCATCCATCTCGTCTCCCTTCAGCAAGGTCCACGTGCCCGGACTGGACTGGATATTGGCCGCATCGACGACAATCAGTGCATCAGCGTCCTGGATCGGCCCCGCCAGCGTGAAAGACAGCGTGCCGCCATCAAGCAGGGTCACATCGGAAGCTTGTCCCCACTCGTCATCGAGTGCCTGCAGCACATGTATCCCCACACCTTCATCGGTAAGCAATGTGTTGCCGATACCCAGCACGAGACATTTCATGGCTTCAATCTATCAGTACAACCTGTGAATAACAAGCCAGCCAACGGCTTGGTCATTTGAATTATCAATGCCAGTTTTGCATCTCAATTAAAGGATGCTACTGTCCATTTATCATTGGCATTGATCTCAAGCTTATTACGGATAACCGCTCATGTGCCTCGCCATACCCATGCAGATCGAATCAATCGAAGGCTACACCGCCCGTTGCCAGGCCAAGGGCGTGTGGCGCGACGTCAGCCTGTTCATGATGCAGGACGAGCCGCCAACAGTGGGTGACTTCGTCATGGTGCACGTCGGCTACGCCATCCAGAAAATCGCCGAATCCGATGCTCGCACCACCTGGGAACTACTGGACCAGATTCTGGAGGAAAGCGGTGCATGAACTGGCCGTTGCGCAGGCACTGGTGGAACAGGTGGATGCCGTGATCGAACAGTATCAGGCGAACTGTGCATCCCTCATCCGCGTGCGCATCGGCCCATTGGCCGGCGTGGTGCCTGAGCTTTTGGCAAGCGCCTTTCCGCTGGCGGCAGCCGGTAGCCGGATGGAACACGCGCTACTTGAATTCAGCCACGCGCCGATTAAAGTGCATTGCCAGACCTGCGGTGCCGACACCGAGGCCGCAATGAACCGCCTGATCTGCGGCGACTGCGGTGACTGGCACACCCAGATCCTGTCCGGCGACGAACTGCTGCTGGAAAGCGTCGAACTCGAAACCTCCCCTGCCCCGATCTCGGACCCCCATCATGTGTGATACCTGCGGCTGCAACCTCACTCCCGGCAATAAGCATCTGGCGTTCAAGCCCGTCGCCAAGGGCGCAACTGCAGTATCCGTGCTGAAGGGCCTGCTGGCGAAGAACGACGACCAGGCCGCACACAACCGCGAGCATTTCGACAAACGCGGCATCCTCGCGATCAACCTGATGTCATCGCCCGGCTCCGGCAAGACCGCGCTACTGGAAGCCACGCTCACCGCGCTGAAAGATGAATTCACCTGTGCGGTAATCGAGGGCGACCTCGAAACCGAGAACGACGCCGAGCGCATCCGCGCCAAGGGCGTGCAGGCGCACCAGATCGTCACCGGCACCGCCTGCCACCTCGACGCCCATCTGGTGCACGATGCGCTGCATCACATGACGCTCGACGGCATCGACATCCTGTTCATCGAGAATGTCGGCAACCTGGTATGCCCCGCCAGTTTCGACCTTGGCCAGCATTTCAATGTCACGCTGCTTTCGGTCACCGAAGGCGACGACAAACCGGCCAAATATCCGGTGATGTTCCGCGCAGCCGATGTCATGCTGCTGACCAAGACCGACCTGCTCGCCGTACTCGATGATTTCGACTCGGACAAGGCCGAATCCCACCTGCGCAATCTGGCCAATCCAGCACCGGTGATGCGCTTGTCTGCACGCAAGAATCTGGGCATGGATGCCTGGCTCACCTGGTTGCGCGAACAACTTGCTGCGCAGCGCGCCCGTGTCGCCCTCGGTCAGTCCCGCCGCCCCGCGATTCAACGCGACGGTCAGCAACTCCACAGCGCTACCGCCTGATGAACGAAGCCCACGCCTGGCTGGAAAAAATCCACGCCCTCGAATTCGACCGCACGATCAAGATCATGAACGTGTGCGGTGGCCATGAACGCTCGATCACCCAGGCCGGGCTGCGCGGTGCCTTGCCCAAGTGGGTCGAACTGGTGCCCGGGCCCGGTTGCCCGGTGTGCGTCTGTCCGGAAGAGGATGTCTACCAGGCAATCCAGCTCGCGCTGCAGGACAAGGTGATTCTGGTTGCCTATGGCGACATGCTGCGGGTTCCGGTGAACGTGAAAAAAGGCGAGGTGCGCTCGCTGGCCGAGGCGCAGGCCGCCGGTGCCGACGTGCGGCCGATCGCCAGCCCGCTCGATGCGAAGAAAATCGCGCTGGAAAACCCGGATCGCCCGGTGGTGTTTTTCGCCGCCGGTTTCGAAACCACCACCGCGCCGACGGCAGCCTTGCTGGCTGAAGGCCTGCCCAACAATCTCAGCATCCTGCTGTCCGGCCGGCTGACCTGGCCGGCGGTAGCGATGCTGCTGGAATCGGGCACCCCCGGCTTCGAGGCGCTGGTCGCCCCCGGCCACGTCTCCACCGTGATGGGGCCGGAGGAATGGACCTTCGTCGTCGATCAGCACAACATCCCTGCCGCGGTTTCCGGCTTTGCACCGGAATCGTTGCTGGCATCGTTTTATTCAGTACTGCGCCAGCTGAAAAGCGGCGAGCGTTTTCTCGACAATTGCTATCGTGAAGTCGCGCATCCGGGTGGCAACCCCACCGCGTTGCGCCTGATCCATGACACGCTGGATATCGTTGATGCCAACTGGCGCGGCATCGGCATCATTCCGCGTTCCGGTTATGCGCTGAAGTCCGCTTACGCCAAACACGACGCACGGCGGCTATTCCCCGACCACACCGACCCCAGCCGTCGCCGCGCCGGAGAAATGCCGCCCGGCTGTGATTGCGCGCAGGTGGTGCTGGGGAAAATCTATCCCAACCAGTGCCGCATCTATGGCAAGGCCTGCACCCCAAGGAATCCGGTCGGTCCCTGCATGGTGTCGGATGAAGGCGCCTGCCGCATCTGGTGGGCGGGCGGCGTACGCGAAGCCGTCGATGCCTGAGCAGGTCACTGAGACCATCACACAGCGCATCACCCTCAGCGGCCGGGTGCAGGGCGTGGGCTTTCGGCCCTTCGTCTACCGCCTGGCGCAGCAACATCAGATCAAGGGCTGGGTGCGCAACGTCAACGGCGCGGTGGAAATCCAGGCCGAAGGCGAATCGGCCCAATTACAGCGATTCAGTCATGCGCTGCTGAGCGAAGCGCCGCCGCTGTCGGCCCCCGGACCGCTCTCCTTCACTGCCTGCCCATCCGAACACGCCGAAACGTTTGCCATCCTCGACAGCCAATCGGGTTCTGCCGCCGACATCCATTTGCCAGCCGATGGATTCGTCTGTGCCGACTGCCTGGCCGAACTGCACGACCCGGCCAACCGCCGCCACCGCTATCCCTTCATCAATTGCACCCAGTGCGGCCCGCGCTACACGCTAATCACCGCCCTGCCCTACGATCGCCCCAATACGTCGATGCGCGACTTTCCCTTGTGCGCGGATTGCCGGCGTGAATACGAAAACCCACTCGACCGCCGCTTTCATGCCGAGCCGATTGCCTGCCCGGTGTGCGGTCCGCATCTGCAGTTCGTTTCGGGAGATGAAATCCACGACAGCGATGAAGCCGCACTGGCCGCTGCCGTCACTGCCCTGCGTGCCGGAAAAATCGTCGCGGTCAAAGGCATCGGTGGCTACCACCTGCTGTGCGATGCCCGTAAAGACAGCGTCATCGCCACGCTGCGCGAACGCAAGCCACGCCCGGCCAAGCCGCTGGCGGTGATGGTGCGTGATCTTGATGCCTTGCGCGCCATCGTGCACATTGCGCCGGAACAGGAACGCTTCATCGCCGCGCCTGCGCGCCCCATCGTGCTGCTACCCAAACGCAGCGATGCGGCCTTGTCGCTGCTGATCGCGCCCGGCCTCGAAGAAATCGGCTGTCTGCTGCCCTATTCGCCGTTGCATGCCTTGTTGTTGAACGACTTCGGCGGGCCGCTGGTCGCCACCTCGGGCAACCTCTCCGGCGAGCCGGTCCTGACCGACAACCACGAAGCGCAGACTCGCCTCAGCCACCTCGCCGACGCGTTCCTGCACCACAACCGACCCATCGTGCGCCCCGCCGATGATCCGGTGTATCGGATCATCGATGGCAAGCCGCGACCGTTGCGCCTGGGACGCGGCATCGCACCACTGGAACTGGAATTGCCCGCACCGCTGCCTGAACCGGTATTGGCGCTTGGCAGTCACATGAAGAACACGCTCTGCCTTGCCTGGAGCACGCGTGCCGTGATCTCGCCGCATATCGGCGAACTCGACACCCTGCGCAGTCTCGGCACGCTGGCGCAGGTCGCCGCCGACCTGCAGGCCTTGTATCAGGTACAGGCCACTCGCATGCTGATCGACCGACATCCGAGTTATGGCTACCGGCGCTACGTGCGCGACAGCAGTTTGCCTGTGTCAGAAATATGGCACCACCATGCCCACGCCTCGGCAGTGGCGTGGGAGTTTCCGGAAGTAAAAGATTGGATCGTGTTTGCCTGGGACGGCGTCGGATTCGGCGGGGACCACAGCTTGTGGGGCGGCGAAGCCTTCACCGGTGCACCCGGCCGCTGGCAGCACGCCGCCGCGTGGCGGCCATTTCACCTGCCCGGCGGTGACAAGGCCGGACGCGAACCGTGGCGCGCCGCAGCGGCGTTGCTGTGGGAAACCGGCCAGCCCGCGCCGTTTGCCCCCGAGCCCCTGCACCAGGCCTGGTCGCACCGGCTGAACAGTCCGGCCAGTTCATCTGCCGGACGTCTGTTCGACGCCGCCGCCGCCTTGTGCGGCGTCTGCACCCACGCCAGTTTCGAGGGCGAAGGACCGATGCGACTGGAGGCGATCGCAGCGTCACCTTCGGACGCCCAGGCGCTTGCCCTGCCGCTCGAACGCGACGCGCTTGGGATCTGGCGCAGCGACTGGGCACCGCTTTTGCCCATGCTGACCGATACCACGCGCGCACTTTCCGATCGCGCAGCCCGCTTTCATCTCAGCCTGGCGCAAGCACTGGCCGATCAGGCAAAGCAACTACGCGCACAAACCGGGATTCAGGCCATCGGCCTCAGCGGCGGCGTGTTCCAGAATCGCCTGCTGGCCGAGGCTGCCATCGCGCGGCTTGAAGCTGCAGGGTTTAACGTGCATCTGCCTCAACGTGTTCCCGTCAACGACGCCGGACTCAGCTTCGGCCAAATCATCGAGCATCTCTTTACACCCCTATGAACGATACCCGCATCCTTCTCGCACACGGCAATGGCGGCCGCCTGATGCGCGAACTCATCGCCGACGTTTTCGCCCACCATCTGTCCAACCCCCTGCTCGACACCGACGCTGACGCCGTGACGCTACCGTCGCTGGACGGTGAACTGATGGTCACCACCGATGGCTTCACCGTGCATCCACTGGAATTTCCCGGTGGCAACCTCGGTTCGCTGGCAGTGCATGGCGTGGTCAACGATCTGGCGGTAGCGGGCGCGGATCCGCGCTATTTCACGCTGTCGGCAATGATCGAGGAAGGGCTGGAAGTCGAGGTGCTGGACCGGCTGATCGCCAGCTTTGCCGAGGCCGCGCGGCACAACGGTGTGGCCGTGGTGGCGGGCGATACCAAAGTGGTGCGGCGCGGTGAAGGCGGCGGCCTCTACCTGTCGGTCGCCGGCATTGGCGTCAAACGCGCCCGGGCCAAACTGGCCATCGAATCCATCGCGCCGGGCGACATGGTGCTGGTGTCCGGTCCGGTGGGCGATCACGGCATCGCCGTGATGCTGGCGCGTGAGCAATTCGGACTGTCAGGTGAACTGCGCTCCGACTCGGCTTCCGTGCTGCCGCTGACTCAGGCGGTGCGCGACCTGCCCGGCCTGCGCTTCATGCGTGATCCGACGCGCGGGGGACTCGCCACCGTGGCACATGAAATCGCCCGTGCCTGCGGCCACAATGTGGCGCTCGATCAGGCTGCGGTGCCGTTGCGTCCGGAAGTCGTATCGGTGTGTGAAATGCTCGGGTACGACCCCTACTATCTGGCCTGCGAAGGCCGCGTCGTTGCGGTGGCCGACGCGTCCGCCGCAGCTGAAATCCTCACGCGCTGGCAGGCCCTGCCTGAAGGCCGCGATGCCTGCCTGATCGGACGCGTCGAAGCCGGTGACGGCCTCGTGATCCTGGAAACCATCCTCGGCGGCCGACGTGTTCTGGACGAACTGGAAGACGACCCGCTGCCGCGCATTTGCTGAACAGGGGTCAAAGTCGGCATGTAGCAGGCGGGTCAGGTGCTGCCCTGGCGGCGGCAACGATCCGCCCACACGGCGGCTTCCAGCCGCGAGCGCAGGTTGAGTTTTTTCAGCAGGTGCTTGACGTGCACTTTCACCGTGCCTTCAGCTATCCCCATGTCCCGAGCAATCAGCTTGTTGCTCTTGCCCTCGACCAGATGGTCGAGAATACGGCCTTCCTGATCGGTCAGACCCGCTTCATTCAAACTTGTAGGACGGTTTTTCTCGCGCAGAGAATTCACCAGCAATTGCGTCAGACTTTCGCTGATGGTGATCTTGCCGCGTGCCGCCTCAGCCAGTTGCCGCATCAGGTCTTCCGGTTCCATGTCCTTCAGCAGATAGCCGTCGGCGCCGCCCTGCAGTGCAGCCATCAGGTCTTCCGCCTGATCCGACACGGTAAGCATGATGATGCGGGAATCCAGGTCGGTGTCCTTGATTTCTTTCAGCACCTCGATTCCGCTCATGTCCTTCATGTTCAGGTCGAGCAGGATCATGTCCGGATGCAGTTGGTGTGCCAGGGCGATGCCGTCCTTGCCGCAGGCGGCTTCGCCGACAAACCGGAATGCCGGCTCGGCCTGGATCAGCTGGATCACGCCTTTGCGAAACAGGGGATGGTCGTCAACGACCAGGATGGTTTGGGGCAGATTCATGTGTTTGCAGTTACGTGTAGGGATGGGACGGCAATGGAAGCCTCGTGTCGGGTGCCCGGGATGAAGCGAAGCCTGACGCGCGTTCCCGCGTCAGGCAAATTCTCAATCGTCAATTGACCGCCCAGATTATTCGCCCGCTCTTCCATGATCGTCATGCCGTAATGGTGGGCACCAGCGGCTTCATGAATACCGATTCCGTCGTCGGCAATCGTGGCCACAACCGAGCCATCACTTTCATGGTTCACACTCACTTTGGCATGGTGGGCCTGCGCATGATTCAGCACGTTTGACAAAGCCTCGCGCACGATTTGCAAGGCATGGATTTCCTCGTTTGGGCTAAGCTTGCAGCCTACCAGATCAACATCCAGCGTAATCGGAATCTCTCCGCGGCGGCTGAATTCGGATACGGTGGTTTGCAGTGCGGCCCCCAACCCTTCTCCTTCAATGCGCAGCCGGAAAGTAGTCAACAATTCACGTAACTGACGATAGGCGCTGTTGAGGCCTTCGCGCAGCTCTTCCAGTACCTCTTTCGCTTCATCGCTGCGCTGAGGGTTGTCGACCAGTGGCTTCATGCGGCTAACCTGGATTTTCATGTAGGCCAGTGACTGCGCGAGCGAATCATGTAATTCGCGCGCCAGTGCGGCGCGTTCTTCCAGTAGCGACAGCCGTCGGCTCTGCTCGGAGCGACGTGCAGTACCGATCGCAATACCGATATGGCGCGACAGCGCATCCAGCAACTGTGACTGCCATGCCACCAGTTCCTTGCCAGGCGGCATTTCCAGTTGCAACACGCCATATTGCTGTTCGGTGTCCTTGAGCGGAAGCGACAGGATGTGCCGCCCATCCTTGAGCGAATAGATGTCCTGTGAAGGATGGGCCAGGCATTCGCTACAGTTCATCAGGCCGCACATGTCCGCATCGCCGCTCTCCGGACGCAGCGTGCTGGCAATCACCCGCGCCCTCGCGTCGCCGGTTTCCACCATGCAGGCCAATCCATGCCCCACGCCCAGCACGGTTTCCAGATCCTTCAACAGGATGGCATAGGCATCCGGTGCCACCGGTCCGTTATAGAGCCGGGTAATGGAATGGTAGAGCAGCTCCAGCGAGCGGTTGGCAATGGTCAGCTCGGCGGTTTTTTCATCGACCCGGGCTTCCAGATTCTGGTACAGCTTGGAGAGATCTTCTGCCATGTGATTGAAGGCCTGTCCCAAACGCCCCAATTCATCACTGCCTGTGTGCTCGGTACGCGCCGCCAGGTTGCCGCGACCGACGTTGGCGGCGAATGCAAGCAGGTCACGCAGCGGCAGGATCAAGTCATTGCGTGCCAGATACAGGGTAAGTGCACCGACCAGCAGCGTCATCAGCAAGGCGGCGCCGAGCACCATGCGCAGCACCAGAATCTTGGCCTCGGTATCGCGCTCGATCTGTTTGACCAGATTGTTGATCTGATCGACAAACACTGCGATCTCCTCGATCAGCGGCATGTTGTTTGTCTCGCCAGAAAGCTCGTTTCGGGCCTCCCCAAGGAAGCTTGGCTTGATCCGATTGTTCCATGCATCCTGAACCGTCGCGTAGCTTCCAGACAAAAGCGTTTCAGTCCGTTTCGTCATCATTGAAGTGATGCGTATGTCCTGAAGGGTGACATCGAACGTGTCGACTGCCTTGCGTAACGGAACCAAAGCGCTGTCCCCTCCTGGCATGCGTGCTGAAAGCACAAGACTGGTCATTTTGTAAGTCTGCATGCGCAGGCTGCCCGCCAGATTGATTGCTTCGCCGCTGCCTTGAACCGACTCGGCGATGATGGCCGAGCTGACCATGCCAAGCACGGCGAAGCTGGCTATAAGCGCCAGTGCGCCGCCCAGCTTGAGTAGCAGTGAATGCTGCAAAAACCCGCGTTTTTCTTTCATTTCGCCTCTTGGCCAGAATGGATCGCCAGGAATATTAAGGAATACCTCTAATGTGCCATGCCCCGGATTCAGAGGTGCAAGCAGCCAGCTATTTAACGACTAACCCCTTGAAGCAGAACGCGAACAACGTGTTCTCCGAGTCATGTCAGGATAGTGGTCACCATACATCAAGCCCTGTCGCCTCCTTGCCAGGATCAATAGATTTGCTTGTCTTTTTTTGTTTTGCTAAAGTGCAAGTGCGGCGGATTGTCGCATGACAAATTGTCGCAGTAACAGGCAGTCGCCACAGTCCAGTCTTTTAGAGCGGTTCTGATTTTAAGTTTTAAGCAGCAATTTTTAAGCAGCAATCAATTTTACACAGGGAGCTAGGCAATCATGAAGCAGGACGACATCAAATCACCCGATACGCAACTCGACCTCGGTCGCAGAAAGTTTCTGAACACTACCGCACTGGTGGGACTCTCCGGCGTGGGACTTTCGATGGGTCTGTCTGCCTGTAACAAGGAATCGGCCCCCACAGCGGCTCCGGGTGCAAGTGCAAGCGCCGAACCCGCAGCACACAGCCCATACGAAGTGCCGCCTGGCCAACTCGATGAATACTACTCATTTTCCAGCGGTGGCCATTCGGGCGAGGTGCGCATTTATGGCCTGCCGTCCGGCCGCGAACTGAAACGTATCCCGGTTTTCAACACGGATGCCCTGGTGGGATGGGGTATCACCAACGAATCCAAGGCCATTCTTGGCACCAACCCTAACGGCACACTGAAATACACAACCGGTGACACCCACCACGTACACCAGTCCTACACCGACGGCACCTACGACGGTAAATACACGTTCGTGAACGACAAGATCCATGGCCGTCTGGCACGTATCCGCATGGACACCATGGAGTGTGACAAGATCCTCGAAATCCCCAATATCCAGGGCTTTCATGGCACTTTCACCGACAAGCGCGACCCAGTCGACAGCAGCATCAATCACACCACCCGCGTGTTCTGCGGTGCCGAATTCACGATTCCGCTACCCAATGATGGCCGTGGCATGGAAGACAGCAGCAAATACAAAGCACTGTTCAGCTGTGTCGATTCCAACACCATGGAAATGCGCTGGCAGGTGCTGATCGACGGTAACTGCGATCTGGTGGCGAGTTCCTACGACGGCAAACTGGCAGCGACCAACCAGTACAACACCGAGAATGGTGTCCATTACGAAGACATGATGGCGGCCGAAATGGACGCCTGCCTGTTCTTCAACGTGGCCCGCATCGAAGAAGCAGTCAAGGCAGGCAAGTTCACCACCTACGGTACTTCCAAAGTGCCAGTGGTAGACGGCACCCGTGCCTCCAATCAGGATCCGAAAACCGCGCTGATCTGTACCGTGCCGATCCCGAAAAACCCGCACGGCGTGAACATCAGCCCCGACGGCAAATATTACGCCTGCTCTGGCAAGCTTTCGCCGACCGCTTCAGTGATCGAGCATGCCCTGGTGCTGAAATGGTTCGACGGTGAACTGGCCAATCCGCGCGATGCAGTGGTCGCAGAGCCCGAAATTGGTCTGGGCCCGCTGCACACCGGCTTCGACAACAAGGGCAACGCCTACACCACGCTGTTCCTTGACAGCCAGATCGTGAAGTGGAACGTGGAAGCCGCGATCAAGGCATTCAAAGGCGACAAGACTGCCAAGGCTGTGGTGGACCGCATCGACGTGCATTACCAGCCGGGCCATGGTTTCACTTCAATGGGTGAGACCAAGGAATCGGATGGCCGCTTCTTCATCTCGGACAACAAGTTCTCCAAGGACCGCTTCCTGCCTGTCGGCCCGCTCCATGCCGAGACCGCCCAAATGATCGACATCAGCGGCGACAAGATGAAGCTGGTAGCCGATCACTCGGTCTACTCCGAGCCGCACGACTCAATCATCGTCCGCCGTGACATCATCAAGACACGTCAGATCTATGACCTGGACGAGTTTCCGAACGCTGTGAAAGACCCCAAGGATTCGGGCGTCTTCCGCAATGGCAAAAAGGTGACCGTCAAACTCACCAGCCAGGCACCTGCCTTCAGTCTGCGGGAATTCACCGTCAAGAAAGGCGATGAGGTCACCCTCATCCTGACCAACCACGACAAGGTGGAGGATCTGACCCACGGCTTCGCGATTCCCAAGCATGACATCCAGTTCATCGTCAATCCACAGGAAACCAAGTCGGTCACATTCACGGTCGATAAACCCGGTGTCTACTGGTGCTACTGCACCAACTTCTGTCACGCTCTGCACCTGGAAATGCGCAGCCGCATGATAGTCGAGGCCTAAGATCTGCGAACGGTAGTGACCTCGCCCCTCTCGTCAAAAAGCGAGGGGGGCGTTTTATTTGTCCGCTTGAGATCAATCTGAGTGGAGATATCCAGCACTATAATGAGTGCGCTTAATCGGCGGGGATATCGGCAATCCCCGACGCCGTTTTGTAAATTTGTTGCGGGTTTATCATGAAATTTTCTTCCGCCCTCTTCGTTCGTTCCCTGGCGACTCTTTTTCTTTTCTGTATCAGCGGACTGGCTACAGCTGCTGCACCGGGTGCCTCCTATGAAGCGCCGTTGCCGGTAGAGTTATCGACCGATCCGGATCTCTGCGCCTATGTCCCGTGCAAGGATGTCATGCCGGGTGCCAACAGTTTTTCCGACCGTATGGGCAAACCGGCTTACGTCGAGGCCTACCGCAAAAAGAAAAGCGACCATACGGAGAAAGATGATCGCGACGAAAAAGGCGACCAGGCAAAGGACGATCAAGGCGAAAAACACGACTGCGACAAGAAGAGCGACTGTGAACTGATCGGTTACGTATTCCTGTCCACGGATATCGTGGATATCCCCGCCTACTCGGGCAAGCCGGTGGTGACCCTGATCGGCATGGATACCAAGGGCATTATCACCGGTGTCCGGGTTCTGAAGCACTCCGAACCGATCCTGCTGCTGGGCATCCCCGAGTCGGAACTCACCAAATTCATCAAGCAATACGTCGGCAAGTTTGTCGGTTCAAAAATCGAAGTGGGTGCGGGCACGGGAGAAGGGGCGATCGGGCTGGATGCGATCACCGGTGCCACGGTGACCGTGATCGCAGAAAACCAGGTCGTCCTGCGCAGCGGACTGGCAATTGCACGACAGGTGGGCATCATCGAGCCCACCATTCGCGCACCGGCGAGGTTCACCAAGATGGAGAACAAACTGGACTGGGATGCGCTGGTCAAGAATGGCAGTGTCCATCGGCTCAAGATCAATACGGCGGAAGTCGGCATGCCGCGCGCGAACCAGCCCTATATCGACATTTACTTTGGCTATTTAAATGCACCCATAGTGGGGCGCAGCATACTTGGCGACGCCGTTTACCAAAGCCTGATGTCCAGACTCAAGCCGGATGAACATGCCATCTTTCTGATCGCCAACGGGCTGGAATCGTTCAAGGGTTCGGGATTCGTGCGCGGGGGGATTTATGACCGGGTGCAGGTAGCCCAGGACATGGATACCTCCACCTTCCGCGATCTGGATTACCTCAACCTTTACGGGATCGCTGCGCCCGGAGCCCCCAGCTATAAAGAATCGGCCATCTTCATCATCCGTTCACCGACCTTCAGCGGCGCCTATCCCTGGAGCCTGATATTCCTGGCCAACAAGATGGACCCGCAGACGGGTTCACGGACCTTTGTCAACTTTAGCCAGGAGTACTGGCTGCCCGGCCGCTATCTTGAAGGAGGCCGTCCGGAAATCATCAAACCGGAAGCCACCTGGGTAACGGTGTGGAAATCCCGCAAAATCGAAGTTGTTTTATTCCTGCTCTGGCTCACTGCGGCGGGAACGGTGTATGCGCTGCGTGAAAAACTGGTTCGGCGCTCAACAATGAAAGACACGCGCTGGAAGGATTACCCCAAGTATCTGCTGTGGATCACATCGATCGGCTTCGTCGGGTTTTACCTGCTGGCTGTGCCGTCCATCACGCAGGTGCTGACCTGGTTCCACTCCATCCTGTTTGAGTGGCGCTGGGAATTGTTCCTGTCTGATCCGTTCATCTTCCTGTTCTGGATCTTCATCATCATTTCCGTGTTTTTCTGGGGACGCGGAATGTTTTGCGGCTGGATGTGCCCCTACGGTTCGCTCGCTGAGCTGATCTATCATGTTGCAGGCAAACTGGGGCTCAAACGCTATCAACGTCATCTGCTGCCGCAAAACTGGCACGACCGCCTGAAATGGATCAAGTACGGCGTCTTTGTCATTTTGCTCGTGGTTTCGTTCTACTCTATCGGACTGGCGGAAAAACTCGCCGAAATCGAACCCTTCAAGACCACGTTCCTGGTTGGCGTGTGGAACCGCTCCTGGCCATTCGTGACTTTCTGGACGGTCCTGATTGTCGCTTCGGCTTTTTTCGAGCGCCCATTCTGCAAGTATCTGTGCCCACTCGGAGCCGCCCTGGCGATCCCCTCCACGTTCCGCTGGTGGGGCCTCAAGCGCAAGAAGGAATGTGGTCCCTGCGCCGCGTGTGCTGTCGGCTGCGGCTCTCAGGCCATCGACCAGGCCGGTCGCATTGACCAGCGTGAATGCCTGCTGTGCCTGGACTGCCAGGTGCTGTACTACGATGACCATGCGTGTCCGCCGCTGGCACAGGAACGCAAGCGCCGCACCAAAGCCGGAGAGCCGTTGACCCCGATCGGTGCGGACGGTTACTTCATTCCCATCATACCGGTGGCCGCAGTCGCTGCCGCGCCCGTCGTCACGGAACGGCAAAGCCTGCCCGCCTTCATCGGACAGGAATTTTTCGACCACCTGTTCCCCTGGAGCCGCAACGCACCACAGCAACCGCGTCTGTTGCAGGCGATCAGCCTCGCCCTGGCAGTGCTGGTGACCTGGGTCTGGGTACTCGGTGCAGCCGGCAGTGTCGGCCCCGGCATTGTGCTGGGCTGGTGGCTGGCGTGGAGCGCCTATGAACTGGTGGTCCGCATGCGCTGCAAACCCTACGTCAAGGAAGGTCCATGGTGGGGCCGTGAACTGCGTCCGGCATCCTGGGCTGACATGGCCGCCTATGTGGGATTCAAGAACCTGCTGATTGCCGCGGTATTGTTCCTGACGATGAAAAGTGCGGGCGTGCTGGATTTCCTGCAAGGCTTGCCGTCGCTGCAATGGTTGTACTAGCGCGTCGCCGGACTTTATCCGCCACCAAGATAAAGTCCGACGCTTGTTTTCTCCTGGTTGTGGCATGGCTTTCCATGCTGGTTTCCGGCAGTGGATGGGCCGGCGAACTGACGGTGCACGCAGGCCAATCCATCGCCGCAGCCATTGCACAAGCTGCACCCGGCGATGTGATCCGGATCGAGAAGGGTTACTACCGAGAGCAGTTGCTGATTGACAAGCCCCTGACCCTGATTGGAATCAATCGACCTACGATCAGCGGTGACTTCAAAGGCGACACGATCCGGGTCACCGCCGAGGATGTGACCATCGATGGGCTGATCGTGCGCGATTCGGGGGATGACCTGCAGGCTCAGAATTCCGGTATCTTCATCCGGCCACACGCGCATCGTGCAATCGTTCGCAACTGCGATCTGACCTACAATCTGTTTGGAATCTATATTCAAACGGTCAAAAAAGTCGAAATCCGCAACAATGTCATCACCGGCAAGCGCGACTACAAATCGCCCCGGCGCGGCAACGGTATCCAACTCTACAATTCACAAGAAGCGCAGATCGTCGGCAACAATATCAGCTTCGTGCGCGACGGCATCTACGTGGACGTATCGCACCATGCAGTATTCCGCAACAATCGCATCCACCATGTGCGTTACGGCACCCACTACATGAACTCCCATTACAACGTATGGGAAGGTAACGATTCGTACCATAACCGTGGTGGCCTCGCCCTGATGATGACGCGCAACCAGGTGGTTCGCAATAATCGCGCATGGGGTAACTCGGATCATGGCATCATGCTGCGCACCATCCAGGACTCTGTCATCGAGGGCAATATCGTCGCCGGCAATGAGCGTGGTTTCTTCATCTACGATGCCGAGTACAACACCATTCGCGACAACGAGGTGATCGACAACTTCGTTGGCATACACCTGGCGGCAGGTTCATATCGCAACCGGGTCGAAGGCAATGACTTCATTTCCAACCGCACCCAGATCAAATACGTAGCCAGCCGGGACGTGGTCTGGGGGGGCGACAGAGGCAACTACTGGAGCAACTATGTGGGCTGGGATCGCAACGGCGATGGCATCGGTGACGTGCAGTACGAAGCCAACGACCTGGTCGACCGCCTGTCCTGGCAACACCCGATGATGAAACTGCTGCTCGCCAGCCCGGCGGTGCAGACACTGCGACTAGTGAGCCAGCAGTTTCCACTGCTGCGCGCAACGAGTGTTGTCGATCCCAAGCCTCATATGCAGCCGCACAAACCTGACTGGAGCCAATGGCGTGGCCGTTATTTCCACTATGCAAACTAATACCGATACAGATACGGCGGTGATCGTCGCGCACGGCGTGCACAAGCACTACGGGCCGATTCATGCGGTCGATGGGGTTGACCTCGACATTCGCGCCGGCGAACTGTTTGGCCTGATCGGCCACAACGGTGCCGGCAAGAGCACGATGTTCAAGATGATGCTTGGCCTGATACCCGTCACTGCAGGCGAAATCCGAATTGACGGTGCGCAGGTGAGCGGGGGTAATTTTCGCGCCGTGCGGCGCACGATCGGCTACCTGCCGGAAAATGTCGTGCTCTACGACAATCTGACCGGTCTCGAGACGCTGCACTTCTTCTCGCGCCTGAAAGGCGCGTCACCGACAGAATGCGGCCCGGCGCTTGAACGCGTCGGTCTGGCGCATGCGGCTAAACGACGCGTCCGCGAATACTCCAAGGGCATGCGCCAACGTCTCGGCTTTGCCCAGGCCCTGCTCGGCAAGCCGCGCATTCTGTTCCTCGATGAGCCCACCACCGGCCTGGATCCAGAAGCCATCCGCAGCTTCTACGCAGTTCTCCGCCAACTACGGAGTGAAGGCGTGACGATGGTGATCACCTCCCACATCCTCGCCGAAATCCAGGAACGGGTGGATCGCCTGGCCATCATGACCGCCGGCAAGATCCAGGCCTGTGGCACGGTGCAGGCCCTGCGCGAACAGATGGACCTGCCGCTGTGGTTCACCGTGCGTGTTGCACGTGAAGATTTCGAGGCGGTGCGCGCGGCCCTCGGCCACCTGCCGGTGGGCGCGATCGAGGCACACGACGATCATGTGGCGGTGCAGTGCCGGCGCGAAGTCAAAATGGCGGTAATCGAAGCACTGGCCACGCTGAATGGCCGGGTGCGCGACCTGACAGTACGTGAACCTTCGCTCGAAGACGTATTCTTCGGCTTTTCGGATTAAGAGGCGAATATGGAAATTTCACAAATTGCCACCATCGCCGGCAAGGAATTCTGGGACCGTATCCGTAATCGCTGGGTACTGGCCGTGGCGCTGGTATTTACCGCCTTTGCCTTGGTCATCGCCTACTTTGGCGCCGCGCAGCAGGGCTCCGTCGGTTTTCACTCCATCGACGTCACCATTGCCAGCCTGGTCAGCCTGGTCATTTATCTGATCCCGCTGATTGCGCTGATTCTGGGCTTCGATGCCATTGTCGGTGAACGCGAACGCGGCTCGCTCGATCTGCTGTTGTCGATGCCCATCACGCGGCTGGAACTCCTGCTGGGGAAATACTTCGGCCTCGCCGCCGCACTGACCTTTTCCACCGTTGCCGGATTTGGCCTGGTGGCAATCGTGCTGTCGTCACAACTCGACATCAACGCCCTATTCCATTACTTCGGCTTCATGCTCAGTTCGGTGCTGCTAGGCTGCGCCTTTCTGAGTCTGGCAGTCATGCTCTCGGTATTCGCCACCGACCGCACCCGCGCATCGGGGCTGGCCATCGCCATGTGGTTTTTCTTCGTGCTGGTGTTCGACCTGCTACTGCTCGGCGCACTGGTCGCCACCGGTGGCCAGTGGGGCGGCGAGATCTTCCCCTATCTGTTGCTGGCGAACCCGGCAGACGTATTCCGTATTCTGAATATCTTTTCCCTCGACGACGTTCGCACCCTGTACGGACTGACAACTGTTTTCCCACCTGCATTGGCCAATCCCTGGATGCTGGGTCTGGTGATGTTCGCCTGGATTGCTGCGCCGTTGGGTATTGCCACCTGGAGATTCCGTCAATGAAGCTTGCACGACCTGTACTTATTCTTGCCACCCTGGCTGTAGCTGCGCTCGCAGGCTGCGGGCAACCCGATACCGCAACCACCGTAGCTCCGTTGACCATCAGCCAGAACACGTCCTGCAGCCTCGACGGCATGCTGCTCGCCGACTATCCCGGCCCCAAGGCACAGATTCATTATGCCGGCCAGACTGAGCCGGAATTTTTCTGCGACACCGTGGAAATGTTCCATACCTATCTCAACCCGGAACAGATCAGGGCCGTGAAGGGCCTCTTTGTGCAGGACATGGGCCGCGCCGATTGGGACGAACCACGCGATCACTGGATTGACGCCAAGACTGCCTACTACATTCATGGCAGCAAACGGCACGGTTCCATGGGCCCGACGATCGCCAGCTTTGCGCAGGAAAAGGATGCCATAAATTTTGCCGCCGAGTATGGCGGCAAGCTCTATCGTTTCGCCGACGTTACACCCGATATGGTGGTGCTGGACGGCGGCGCCCTTCACGACAAAAGTATGTAAAAACCATGGTCGATTTTTTTGAACACGTCCCCTTCGAGACCGCAACAGAAATCGAACAATTGTCCCGACTGGCCTATGAACTGCGAGAAAACCACAACGCCATTCTCAATCACCATGGCGCTGAGAATGAAACAACGCTCCTGCAGCATATCCAGACCGGAAAAGTGGCTGAGCATCCAGCTTATGAGCATTATCTGGCTGCCCGGATACTTGCCGACACCCGCGAAACAGTCCGTACAGCGCTTGCTGAACGCTTGAAGGAGGCCAATCGGCAATGAGCCTGCACCTTGAACTTGGTTCGACAATTGACGCCGACTTTGAAGACCACCTCGACTCCCCGGTCGAGCAGAAGCAGGATGCCATGATCGTTCGCCTGAAAAATGGCGTGGTACTGAATGTGCGCTATGCCGCCGCCGATGCCTATTCGTTGCGCTGGACTTATGGCGATGCCGAATCCGGAATCGACACCGCGCCCCTGCACCGTGATCTGGCGACCTTCCCCAATCATCTTCACGAAGCCGGCGGCCATGTCATGGCGGACCCGATCACGCGCCCCGACGCATCTCCGGCAGACAATCTGCACAACCTGATCCGTGCCCTGATCGACGATCCCATGCTCGGAGCCAGGGATCTCGTTTGATGCGCCTGCCAGTGAAGCTGTTATTGCTGGCGGGGGGCGTATCCGCAGTTGCCATCGCTGCCTACCTGTTGCGCGCCCCTGACAAGCAGGCGGTGCGCAACCCTGATCAGGTCACCAACGAGCTGTGCATCGTCGCTCCCGCCACGCCCTACGATGCCGCATCGGGCCTGGACATGCTCGCGCCGAAATCCATCCCGGCTGACGCGCGCTGCCTGGTATGCGGCATGTACCCGACCCGCTTTCCACGCTGGGCTGCACAAACCGTATTCAAGGATGGCGCGTCCCACTACTTTGATTCGCCGGTTGACCTGATCGCCTTCCTGCAAAAGATCGATCGCTTCAATAAAAGCTACACCCAGGAAGACATCGCCGTCAGCTATGTCACCGACCTTGAAACCGGGCAATGGATCGAGATCGGCAAGGCCTTCTTTGTGCACGGCTCCACGGCTCTGGGTCCGATGCGCACGGCCGACCTGCCTGCCTTTTCGACACGTCAATCGGCAGATGCCTTTACCCGAAACCGCAACGGCAAGGTGCTGATTTTCATACAAATCACCCCCGAACTGATCCAGTCGATGAACCGCAACGTACATCACCTCCACTAATAACCGGCTACTGGAAACACACATAAAAAAACGGGGGGAAATTTTCATCTCCCCCCGTTTCACTGTTCACGCTACCGTAACAGTTGTTACTTGCCCATTATTTTGACAGCCCGACCATATAGTCCACCGCGGCCTTGACTTCGTCGTCAGACAGCGTAGCAGCACCACCACGTGCCGGCATCATGCCTTTAGCGCCGGTAAAGCCTTCAAGCGCGTGCTTGTAGAGCATGTCATTGCCCTGTGCGATACGCGGGCCCCAGTCGGCCTGATCGCCTGGCTTCGGTGCACCGGCCACACCCGCGGCATGACACAGCGCGCAGGTCTTGTTGAAGACGCCCTTGCCGATTGTGTTCTCGGCCACTGCAGGTTCGGCTGCAGGTGCTGCAGCTTCGGGAACTGCCGGCGCAGTGGCTTCCGGCGCAGCACTTTCCTGCTTCCCGCAAGCACTCAGCAAAGCCGCCAGTGAAACGGCCAGTACGAGTGAGGTCATCTTCATTTAAATCTCCTGTTGAGTTGGGGCCTTGTTGAAGGCCCTGGATGGATAAAGTCGTTCAATGGATTGCCACTGTCTGATGAGTGGCCAGCTCTAATTTTGCTGCCGGTCAGTTGCTTTGCTACCGCGCGAAATATAGCACACCTTCCCAAGCCATTTAAGAATTGAGGGAGTACCCCCAATACATCAAGCAGGCCTTCAGCAGCCGATCAAATATTAAATATCTCTTTAATAACAAGTTGTTATCCGCATATCACCTATACCTCTTTGGTGGTACGGCACACAGAAAAACAGGAATATCATATCTTTTCATCCGAATTTCACGGGGATATAGTGCGCTCAACATTTCGGATAAGACGTATTAGAAATCTCGGATAGGAGCATCATGGCGACGCAGACCCAGAAACAGATTTCCGTGCTTTCCCTGAGCACAATGGCCTTTACCGTGTGCTTTGCCGTATGGGTGATGTTCTCCATCATCGGCATCCCGATCAAGACCAACCTTGGGCTCAATGAAACCCAGTTCGGTCTGCTCGCAGCCACCCCCATTCTGACTGGCTCGCTCTTGCGCCTGCCGCTTGGCATGCTGACCGACAAGGTTGGCGGACGCATCGTGTTCTTCGTGTTGATGATCTGCACCGTCATCCCGATCTGGCTCATCAGCTACGCAACCGAATACTGGCAATTCCTGGTGCTCGGTCTGTTTGTCGGTGCAGCAGGCTCATCCTTCTCGATCGGCATCGCCTACGTCGCTCGCTGGTTTACCAAGCAGCGCCAGGGCTTTGCCATGGGCATCTTTGGCGCCGGTAACGCTGGCGCGGCAGTCACCAAATTTGTCGCACCCTCATTGGTGGTGGCCTACGGCTGGCAGAGCGTACCGCATGTCTATGCCGTCGCGATGCTGATCATGGCCATTCTGTTCTGGATGTTCACCTACACCGATACCGGCCACCATGTCTCGAGCCATATAACCATCAAGCAGCAACTTGCCGCGTTGAAGGATCCCAATGTGTGGAAGCTGTGCCAGTACTACTCCATCGTGTTCGGCGGCTATGTCGCGCTGAGCCTGTGGATGACCAAGTATTACATCACCGAATACGGATTCGGCATGCAGACCGCAGCGCTGATGGCTGCCATTTTCGTGCTGCCTTCCGGTGTGGTTCGCGCCATGGGCGGCTGGATGTCCGACAAGGTCGGCGCCCACAAAATGACATGGTGGGTGATGTGGGTGTCGTGGATCTGCCTGTTCCTGCTGTCGTATCCGCAGACCGAAATGGTCATTCAGACCACCAGGGGCGAAATGTCGCTACACCTCGGCCTGAATGTCTGGGTATTCACTGCCCTGCTGTTCACCCTCGGCCTCGCCTGGGGCTTCGGCAAAGCCAGCGTATTCAAATACATCTCCGACGAATATCCCGACAATATTGGCGTCATCTCCGGCATCGTCGGACTGATGGGGGGGCTAGGAGGTTTCTTTCTCCCCATTCTGTTCGGAATGATCGTTGACCTGACCGGCCTCAACAGCGGCATCTTCATGCTGCTCTACGGCGTCACCTGGATATCACTGATCTGGATGTACCTGACCGAAGTACGCAAGTCCCCGATGATCAAGTCAACCGCACCCGACACCCTCGAATAACCTCACCCCTTTCCAACCAGGAGCAACGAATGTCCACCAATATCAAGGACTGGAACCCGGAAGACACAAAATTCTGGGAAACGACCGGCAAGAAAATTGCCAGCCGCAATCTGTGGATTTCCATCCCCAGCTTGCTGATGGGATTCGCCATCTGGCTGATGTGGGGGATCATCACCGTGCAAATGGGCAACCTGGGTTTTCCCTTTACCCAGGATGAACTCTTCACCCTGACCGCGATTGCCGGTCTGTCCGGCGCCACCCTGCGCATTCCTGCCTCGTTCATGATTCGCCTGGCGGGCGGGCGCAACGTGATCTTCCTGACCACGGCACTGCTGATGATTCCGGCTGCTGGCACCGGCATCGCGTTGATGGATCAGCACACCTCGTTGCTGACCTTCCAGTTGCTGGCGCTACTGTCCGGCATCGGCGGCGGTAACTTCGCCTGCTCCATGTCCAACATCAGCACCTTCTACCCCAAGCGTCTGCAAGGCACGGCGTTGGGCATGAATGCCGGTCTGGGCAACTTCGGCGTGACCACCATGCAGATTCTGATCCCGCTGGTGATGACCGCTGGCGTGTTTGGTGCACTCGCCGGTGACCCCACCGCCCTGGCCAAGGACTCGGGCTGGATTCTCGGCAAGATCACAGCCGGCACCATGACCTGGGTCCAGAACGCCGGTTTCATCTGGCTGGTGTTCCTGATCCCGCTGGGCTTCATGGGTTTCTTCGGCATGAACAACCTGCTGGTGATCTCCCCCAGCATCGGCGGCACCATCGCTGCCTTCATCAAGGTGCTGTGGCTGTACGGCCTGGCTTTCCTCACGGCCATTGTTGGGCTCTACCTCTACCTGCCCGCACCGACCGGTCTGGGAATACTCAACATGTGGGCCGCCTTGCCGCTGATCATCGTGGCAACCCTGCTGGTGATGAAACTGGCTGCGTTCGGTGAGATGAAGGGCAACATCGCCAAGCAGTTCGAGATTTTCAAGAACAAGCACACCTGGTCGATGACCGCGCTCTATCTGGTCACCTTCGGTTCCTTCATCGGCTTTTCGATGGCAGTGCCGATGTCGATCAAGGTGATCTTCGGCGACATGCACATCCTCAACGATGCAGGCGTGTGGGAGCACATGAAGAACCCCAACGGTCCTTCGGCCCTGACTTATGCCTGGATCGGCCCGTTTGTTGGCGCGCTGATTCGCCCCGTAGGCGGCTGGATTGCTGACAAGGTCGGCGGCGCCATTGTCACCCAGATCATCTCTGCGGCCATGGTGCTGGCTTCGGTCTACGCCGGCTACATCATGATGCAGGCCTATCAGTCCGCCACACCTGAAATCTACTTCACCCAGTTCATGGTCACCTTTGTGATCCTGTTCGCTGCCTCCGGCATTGGCAACGGTTCCACCTTCCGCTCGGTCGGCATCATCTTTGACCGTCAGCAGGCCGGTCCCGTGCTGGGCTGGACCTCGGCCGTGGCAGCTTATGGCGCCTTCATCGCTCCGGTGGTGATCGGTGGCCAGATCAAGGCTGGCACGCCCCAGATGGCCATGTACGGTTTCGCTGCGTTCTACGCGGTCTGCCTGGTCATCAACTGGTGGTTCTATCTGCGCAAGAGTTCCGAGATTCGCAACCCTTAATTACCGGATTTACTGGAGACAAACATGAGTCACTTTCTAGATCGTTTAAAGTTTTTTGAAAAAACCAAGGAGACCTTCTCCGACAACCACGGCATCGTCACCAATGAAGATCGCCAGTGGGAAGATGCGTACCGCCATCGCTGGGCGCATGACAAGGTGGTTCGCTCCACCCATGGCGTGAACTGTACCGGCGGTTGTTCGTGGAAAATTTTCGTCAAAAACGGTCTGGTTGCGTTCGAGATGCAGCAGACCGACTATCCGCGCACCCGTGAGGATTTACCTGATCACGAGCCACGTGGTTGTCAGCGCGGTGCCTCGTTCTCCTGGTATCTGTACAGCCCGCAGCGGATCAAATATCCGCTGATCCGCGGCCGCCTGCTTGATCTGTACCGCACCGAGCGCAAGTCCGGCAAAGATCCGGTCGAAGCCTGGGCTGCCATTCAGGCCGACGAAAACAAGCGCAAGAAATACACGGCCGTGCGCGGCCTGGGTGGTTTCGTCCGTGCCGACTGGCAGGAAGTGAAGGAAATCGTCGCCGCTGCCAACGTCTATACCATCAAAAAATACGGTCCTGACCGGATTTTCGGTTTCTCGCCGATTCCGGCCATGTCGCAGATTTCCTACGCATCCGGTGCACGCTACTTGTCGCTCATCGGCGGCGCCTGCGGTTCCTTCTATGACTGGTATTGCGACCTGCCGGCAGCGTCTCCCCAGACCTGGGGTGAACAGACCGACGTGCCGGAATCGGCCGACTGGTACAACTCCACCTACATCATCGTCTGCGGCTCCAGCCTGCCGACCACGCGTACGCCGGATGCCCACTTCGTCTCCGAAGTGCGCTACAAGGGTGCCAAGGTCATTTCGATGGCGCCCGACTACGCCGAGTATTGCAAGGCCTCCGATCTGTGGATGCCGGTCAATCCGGGCAGCGACACCGCCGCCTTCCTGGCGATGGGACACGTGGCCCTGAAAGAGTTCTACATCGACAAGCAGGACCCCTACTTCTCCGAATACGCACGCAAGTACACCGACCTGCCGATCATGGTGATGCTGCGTCCGCATGGCGAAGGCTATGTGTCCGACCGCTGCCTGCGCGCATCCGATCTGGACGGTGCATTGGGCGAGACCAACAATCCCGACTGGAAAACCATCGTCTTTGACGAGAAATCCAAGTCGCTCGTCGTGCCCAATGGCTCGATCGGCTTCCGCTGGGGCGAAGAAGGCAAGTGGAACCTGTTGCCCAAGAATGCCTCCAGCCAGCAGGAAATCCTGGCCGAGTTGTCCTGCATCGACAGCAAGGATGCGGTGATTTCGGTTGGCTTCCCGCACTTCGAGCCGGGAGAAGGCGATCTGCTGTACCGCAATGTCCCTGTACGCAAGATCAAGCTGGCCAACGGCGAAGAAACGCTGGTTGCCACCGTGTTCGACATGCAGGTTGCACAGTATGGTATCGACCGCGGTCTGGGTGGCGACAACGTGGCCAGGGATTACCAGGATGCCGCCGTGGCCTATACCCCGGCCTGGGCTGAAAAAGTCACCGGCGTGAAAGCTGCCGACATCGAGCGCACCGGCCGCGAGTTTGCCTACAACGCCTCCAAGACCCACGGCAAGTCCATGGTGATCATGGGTGCTGCGATCAACCACTGGTACCACAACGACATGATGTACCGCGGCGTGATGAACCTGCTGCACATCTGCGGTTGCGTGGGTCAATCCGGTGGTGGCTGGGCACACTATGTGGGCCAGGAAAAACTGCGCCCGCAGGCTGGCTGGGCACCGATCGCCTTCGCGCTCGACTGGCAGCGTCCGCCGCGCCACATGAACTCCACCTCCTACTGGTATTTCCACACCGACCAGTGGCGTTACGAAACGCTGCGTGGCGACGATCTCACCTCGCCCGCCGGCAAAGGCAAGTACAAGGGCTATTCGCTGGCCGACTACAACGTCGCCGCGGTTCGTATGGGCTGGCTGCCGTCCGCCCCGCACTGGAATACCAATCCGCTCGATCTGGTTTCCGAGGCTGAAAAAGCGGGTGCCACCGACGAGGCGAGCATCGCCCAGCACGTGATCGGCAAGCTCAAGGACGGCTCGCTGGATGTGGCGTTCGCCGATCCGGACGCCCCGGAAAACTGGCCGCGCAATCTGTTTGTCTGGCGCGCCAACCTGATCGGCTCATCCGCCAAGGGACATGAGTATTTCCTCAAGCACCTGCTCGGCACGCAGAACGGCGTACTGCAGGAATCCGGTGCCGGATCCGAAAACAAACTGGTCAAATGGCACGAAGAAGCGCCCATCGGCAAGCTGGACCTGATGGTCGATATCAACTTCCGTCTGAATTCCACCGGTTCGTACTCCGATATCGTTCTGCCAACGGCCACCTGGTACGAGAAGAACGACCTCAATACCACCGACATGCATCCATTCATGCATCCCTTGTCGGAAGCGGTGTCACCTGGCTGGCAGTCCAAGTCTGACTGGCAGATTTTCAAGAACATCGCTGAAACCTTCTCGACCCTGGCCGAAAAGCACCTCGGCACACGCAAGGACATCGTTGCCCTGCCAATGCAGCATGACTCACCTTTCGAAATGGCTCAGCCCTTCGGCGAGGTCAAGGACTGGAGCAAAGGTGAGTGCGATCCGATTCCCGGCAAGACCATGCCGCTGCTCAAGGTGGTCGAGCGCAACTTTGCCGACACCTACAAGAAGTACATCGCCATCGGCCCATTGATGGTCAAGATCGGTAACAACGTCAAGGGCATCGACTGGAATACCGAGGTAGAGTACGAGCAGCTGAAGGTGATGAACGGCACGGTGAAAGTGCCGGGCGTGTCCTTTGGCATGCCTTCACTCGAGGAAGACATCAAGGTGTGCGATTCGGTGTTGCGCATGGCACCGGAAACCTGCGGTGAAGTCGCGCACAAATCCTGGACTGCACTGTCCAAGAAGACCGGTATCGACCACCATCACCTGTACTCGGCCCGCCACGAAGACAAGATCACATTCGCTGATATTCAGGTACAACCGCGCAAGATCATTACCGCGCCGACCTGGTCGGGGATCGAATCCGAAACGGTGTCCTACACTTCGTGCTACACCAATATTCATGAGCACATTCCGTTCCGCACCCTGACCGGCCGCGCGCATTTCTATCAGGATCACGAATGGATGCTGGACTTCGGCGAAGGCTTCTGCGTGCACAAGCCGCCACAGAACATGCATTCGTTCGACAAGCTCTCACCAAGCATCCTGGCCGAGAAGCACATCAAGCTGAAATGGATTACGCCGCACTCGAAGTGGGGCATCCATTCAACCTATCAGGACAATCTGCGCATGCTGACCCTGTTCCGTGGCGGCCCATATGTGTGGATTTCTGAAATCGATGCCAAGGCAGCAGGAATCGAGGACAACGACTGGGTCGAGGCGATCAACCACAACGGTGCGACGGTTGCGCGGGCTGTTGTCTCGCAACGCGTGTCGCGCGGCGTGGCCATGATGTATCACGCCCAGGAAAAAATCGTGAACGTGCCCGGATCGAATGCCACCGGCAAACGCGGCGGCATTCTGAACTCGGTGACACGCGTCGTCATGAAGCCGACCAACATGATCGGCGGTTACGTGCAACTGGCCTACGGCTTTAACTACTACGGCACGGTGGGCAGTAACCGCGACACCGAGATCATCATGCGCAAAGTGGCGGATAAAGACATCGACTGGCTGGAGCGCCCGCTTACGCCAGAACGCGAAGCCCAGCTCAACCCGCCCGGTATCGGCAAGCGTTGATCGTCGCGTGAACAGGTTAAATTAGGAGAAACCCATGAAAGTACGTGCTCAATTCGCATTTGTCTTCAATCTGGACAAATGTATCGGATGCCACACCTGCTCGGTGACATGTAAAAACACGTGGACCAACCGCAAGGGTGTGGAATACGTCTGGTTCAACAACGTCGAGTCCAAGCCCGGTATCGGCTATCCCAAGCAGTGGGAGAACCAGGAGAAATGGAAAGGCGGCTGGGAGCTTCGCAACGGCAAGCTGGAACTGAAATCCGGCGGACGCGCATCCAAGCTGCTCAACATTTTCGCCAACCCGGATCTGCCGCAGATTGACGATTACTACGAGCCCTTCACCTACAACTATGCGCGTCTGCAAAATGCGCCGTTGTCCGAGGCGGCGCCGACCGCACGCCCGCTGTCGATGCTTACCGGCGACCCCATGGAAAAAATCACCTGGGGCCCGAACTGGGAAGACGATCTGGCAGGCGAGTTTTCCAAGCGAAGCGTGGACAAGAACCTGGACAACATCCAGAAGGATATGCTCGGCATGTTCGAGAATACCTTCAACATGTATCTGCCGCGCATCTGCAACCACTGCCTGAATCCAGCCTGTGTCGCAGCCTGCCCATCCGGTTCGCTCTATAAGCGCGAAGAAGACGGCATCGTTCTGGTCGACCAGGACAAGTGCCGCGGCTGGCGTTTCTGCATGAGTGCGTGTCCGTACAAAAAGGTCTACTACAACTGGGAATCCGGCAAGGCCGAAAAATGCATCGCCTGCTACCCGCGCGTCGAATCCGGCATGCCGACAATCTGCTCGGAATCCTGCGTCGGCCGTATCCGCTACAACGGCATCATGCTGTATGACGCCGACAAGATCGAAGCCCTGGCCAGCACCAGCGACGAGCAGGACCTGTACGAAGCACAGTGCAGCATTTTCCTCGACCCCCACGACCCGGCAGTGATTGCTGCTGCCCAGGCCGAAGGCATCAACGAAGACTGGATCATTGCAGCGCAAAAATCGCCGATCTACAAAATGGCGATCGAGTGGAAGATTGCTTTCCCGATGCACCCGGAGTTCCGCACCCTGCCGATGGTCTGGTACGTACCCCCGCTCTCGCCAGTTCAGTCCCAGATCGACCAGGGCAACCTGCCGGTCGGTCCGGATGGTGCCATTCCCCTGGCCAGCGCGATGCGCACGCCAACCAAGTACCTGGCCAACCTGTTCACCGCCGGCAAGGAAGAGCCGATTCGCAGTTCCTTGAGCCGTCTCATCGCCATGCGCAGCTACCAGCGCTCGATCCATGTCGAAGGCGTTGCGGATACACGCGCCCTCGAAGCTGCGGGTATCACCGAAGATCAGGCCAAGGAGATGTACCGTTACCTGGCAATTGCCAACTACGAAGATCGTTACGTCATCCCCACTGGCCACGAAGAAGAGCGGATGGACGATGCCTATGGCTTCCAGGGCCAGAACGGCTTCACCTTTGGTAACAACTCTTCGGCAGGTATCAGCAAGATCACCCTGTTCCCGCGTCGCCGCAAGGAAACGCCGGAACCTGCTGAACTCGCTCCGACTGCTGATAAAAGCTGAAAGGAAACATCATGCCTATCTACAAATTATTAGCAGTACTACTGGACTATCCGGATCAGGAGTTGCTTGATCATCTTCCGGAGATTGGTGCGGAAATTGGAAAAAGCCCGGCTATCGACAAGGCGGAAAAGGATGCCTTGCTGAAGTTGATTGATTTCCTGGCCAACACACCGCTGATCGAGCTGCAGGAAAGCTACGTGAAGACGTTCGATCTGACGCCGGAGCATAGCTTGCACCTGACTCACCATCTGTTTGGTGATGACAATGACCGGAATCGCGGCCCCGCACTGATCGACCTGGGCGAGCTGTACAAGGACTACGGCATACAGACGACAACCAACGAGTTGCCCGACTATCTGCCGCTGATCCTGGAGTTTGCTGCCATGCTGGAAGACAACGAGGCAACAACCTTTCTGGCCGATGCCAACAAGGTACTGACGGTTCTGACCGACAACCTGATCAAGTCCGGTAGCCCCTATGCTCCGCTGCTTTCCATCGTCAAAAGCCGCGCCACACTCACCCGTCTGGCGGCTTAAGGAGGAACAACATGAACGAAGAGTTTTTCAACCTGAACAATTTGCTTTTTGGCATTTTTCCCTATGTCTGCCTGAGCATATTCTTTATCGGAAGCTGGGTGCGCTTTGACCGCGAACAGTACGGCTGGACCAGCGCGTCCAGTCAACTGCTCTCCACGGCAGGCATGCGATTGTCCAGCAACCTGTTTCATATCGGCGTGATCGGCATTTTCTTTGGCCACCTGGTCGGCCTGCTGGCACCCTACGCCATCTGGGGAACCATCGGCTTGTCTTCGCTTGGCAAGCAAAGCATCGCCATGTACGGTGGTGGCTTCCTTGGCATCCTGTGCATGATTGGCGGTCTGATGTTGATGTGGCGCCGTCTGACCAACCCGCGCGTACGTGCAACCAGCCGTACGTCGGATATCGTCATCCTGGCCTGGGTACTGATCACCCTGGGGTTCGGTCTGGCTACCACCTTCACCACGGCGCACCACGCCGCAGAAGGCAGTGCCGACACCATGATGGCAATGGCGCAGTGGGCCAAGAGCGTTGTGCTGTTCAGCCCGAAGCCGGAGTTGGTGGCCAATGTTGAAACGGTCTTCAAACTGCACCTGACCTTCGGCATGACACTGTTCCTGCTGTTCCCGTTCACCCGTTTGGTCCACGTCTGGAGCTTCCCGATCGGTTATCTGACGCGTTCCTACCAGATCGTTCGCACCAAGCGCCGCCTTCCTGCCCGATAAGGCTGGCTGAACCGGGCTTGCTGCTGACCTTGACGGTTGGTAGCAAGCCATTTTTTGCCTGGTTGTCATGACTGATCTCTGTGCCACCAAATACCTGACCGTGATCCGGAAAAGGGACCTGCATGTTACGTAAGTTCAGTTGGATCGTTCTGGTAATTGCAGTCATTGTTGGCGTGCACTTTGCCTTGCAGGGAATTATCCAGAGTGGCGATGCGAAAATGCGCGAAGGCCCGGACCTGGAAAAAGTGGCGCGACTGGAAGCTGCTGACCCGGTTCACGGCGCCAAGGTACGTGCCGGCATGGTCAAATACGAATCCACCTGCCGTCTGTGTCATCACCGTACCGGTCATGGGGGCAAGTTCACCCCCCCCATTGTCGGCAGGACCGCAGAACAGATCGAGATTTTGTTGAAGTTGTACCGTAGCGGAACCCACAGGGGTCCGTTAACCAATCTGATGGCACCTTGGGCAGCCGATTTGACCGATGAAGACATCAGCAACCTGGCGGCATACGTTGAGGCTTTATAAGGCAGGCTGCTTAAAACAGGCCTGAAACAGTAATATCAACCGGAAAGCGTTTACGAAATCAACACAGGAAGGATTGCGACATGAGCCACGAGACCCAAAACAATGACCGTTTGAACACCCAGAACACGACCAACCCCTACGCCATCTATACCCGCAAGGTGCTGGTCAATGGCAAGGAAGTGCTGACCGATCAGGAAGGCTACATCCTGAACATGGACGAATGGAGCGAAGAATTTGCCCGCGCCCAGGCGGAGCAGGAGAAACTGGTTCTGACCGACGAACATTGGGACGTGATCCGCTTCATCCGCGCGTACTACGAAGATCACAGTGTCCAGGCACAGGTACGTGACATGCTCAAGCATTTCCGCGAAGCCTGGGGTCCGGAACGTGGCAACAACCACTATCTCCATGAAATCTTCCCGATGGGCGGTCCGCAGAAGCAGGGCAACCGCCTGGCAGGAATCCGCAAGACCAAGGGTGAGCACTAAACCTTCCCCGTGCACCACCCATCCCGGCCCCGGCCCTGTTATCGCAGGACCGGGGTTTTTTCTTGCGAAGGAATGCAGCGACCATCCGACGGACTGAGGCGCTGAAGCGGTACCCGATCCCGTTTATACTCACACTACTTTTTCTGTCAGCCTGTTTTATCCAACGCTCATGTCTGTCACCCATCCCTACCCCGAAACACCCTCCAAGCCACGCGGCATGGTGCTGTTTGCGCTCGGCTTCCGCCCATTTTTCCTCGCCGCCAGCATCTATGCTGTGCTGTTGATGGGGTTGTGGCTGGTAGTCCTTCAGGGGCACCTTAGCCTCGGTGCATTGCCCCCTCCCGTCTGGCACGGCCATGAAATGCTGTTCGGCTTTGCCGTAGCCGTGATTGCAGGCTTCCTGCTGACTGCCGCGCAGAACTGGACCGGCATTCCCATGCCCTCGGGCCGGCCGCTGGCTGCACTGTTTCTGCTGTGGCTGGCCGGACGGCTGGGGTTTCTGGTTCCCGGCCTGCCCGTGGGACTGGTCGCGCTCGTCGACCTGTCGTTCCTGCCGCTGCTGGCACTGGCACTCGCCTTGCCCATCCACAGGGCGAAGCAGCTACACAACTATCCTTTCCCCGTCCTGCTGCTCACTCTGACAGCAGCCAATGCGCTGGTTCACCTGGAAGCGCTCGGCTGGACCAGCTCCGCCCGCCTCGGCCTGTACCTGGCGACCTATGTCATCGTGGCGATCATGGTGATCATGGGCGGGCGGGTGATCGCCAGTTTCACTGACAACAAGCTGGGCACCTGTGCCCGCCGCTGGAACCTCATCGAAAGGCTGGTTCCGGCCGTCACCCTCGCCGCCCTGATCGCCGCGCTGATCGCCCCCGCTTCACTGGTCACCGCGCTGCTCGCCGCCATTGCAGCGACCGTGCATGGCATCCGGCTGGCGGGCTGGTACACGCGCAAGTACTGGGCGGTGCCGCTCCTGTGGATGCTGCATCTGGGCTACGCCTGGATCACGCTCGGCTTCGCGTTACTCGCATTGTCGGCGGCGGGAATGAGCGCAGCGGCCGTCAGTGCACTGCACGCCTTCACCGCCGGAGGCGTCGGTGTGCTGACGCTGGGCATGATGGCACGGGTATCGCTCGGCCACACCGGCCACCCGCTGGAGCCCGCACCGGTGATGACGCTGGCCTTCGTGGCCATCAATCTCGCAGCCCTGATCCGCGTGGTGCTGCCGCTATTTTTCCCGGCAGCCTATGCATCGGGAATGGTCATTGCCGGACTGATATGGATGGCTGCATTCGGCGTGTTTGTCGTGGTGTATGCATCCAAACTGCTGCGCCCGCGTGCCGACGGCAAGCCGGGCTGAACAGCCCTTCTTCACGCTGCATGCATTGACGCATGCAGCCAGGTGGGCGCAGGCTTTGCCCAATCCCGCTCTCCAATAATTCACATGAATACAATCGCGCACTGCACCCGCTGGCTCGTCCTGTGCCTGTTGTCATCCTCGGTGCTGGCCGCCTCGCCCGACGGCGTGGTGGCGGCTTCGCACCCCGCAGCGGCCGCCGCCGGCGCACGCATGCTGGCACAGGGGGGCAATGCCATCGATGCCGCTGCTGCAGTGCAGTTCGCGCTCAACGTGGTCGAGCCGCAATCGTCCGGCATCGGCGGCGGTGGGTTCATGATGGTTCATCTGGCCAAAACCGGCGAGACCCTCATCGTCGATTCGCGCGAGCGCGCACCCGCTGCTGCCAGTGCCGACATGTTTGCACCCGATGGCACGCCGATGGCCTTCCCTCTCGCATCGACCAGTGGCCTCGCCGTCGGCGTGCCCGGCACCCTGCGTGGAATCGATACCGCGTTGCGCCGCTGGGGCACACGGCGGCTGGCCGACACCCTGGCCCCGGCGATCGAACTGGCCGAGCGCGGCTTTCGCGTCAACCGCTTCATGGCGGAAGACATCGCCAACGACGACGGCCGCACCCAACTGCAAGCGGAAACCGCCGCAATCTTTCGGCCCGGCGGCATACCGCTGGTTGAAGGCGACTGGCTGATACAGCCCGACCTGGCAAAAACCCTGAAACTGCTGGCGGCCAAAGGCCCGGATGCATTCTATCGTGGCCCCATGGCGCAGGCCATTGTGAAAGCCCAGCAGCGCAGCCGGGATGAACTCGGCACGGCCGGCAAAGGCCGCATGACGCTGCCTGACCTGGCGCAGTACCAGGTCACCATCCGCCAGCCGCTGATCGGCCACTATCGCGGCTGGACGCTGGCCGGCATGCCACCGCCCTCTTCCGGTGGGCTGACCTCTTTCCAGATATTGAAATTGCTGGAGCGCTTTCCTCTGGGCGATGCTGCACAGGGCTACGGCTTTGGCAGCCCCAAAACCCTGCACGTGATGATAGAGGCGATGCGACTGGCCTTTGCCGACCGCACGGTATGGATCGGCGACGACGATGCTGCACCGGTGCCGCGCAATGGGCTGCTGCATCCCGATTACCTGACATCGCGATCCGCGCAAATCCAGCCAGACAGCCGTATCGAGTCCGCAGCGGCAGGCGACCCCCGGCCTTGGGATGCGCTGCCCATACAGCCGACACCCTCGTACGCCCGGCAGGAAAGTCCCCACACCACGCACTTTTCCATCATCGACCGCTGGGGCAATGTGGTGAGCTACACCAGCACTATCGAATACACCTGGGGCTCGGGCATCACCGTACCGGGCTATGGGTTCCTGCTCAACAACGAGCTGACCGATTTCAACTTCTCCCCCAGCGCCAGCGCCGCAGCAGACAACCCCGGCGCCAACGACGTCGCCCCCCGCAAACGTCCGCGCTCCAGCATGGCTCCCACCTTGCTGTTCAAGGCAGGCAAGCCGGTGGTGGCTTTCGGTTCACCCGGCGGTTCGACCATCATCAACTCGGTGCTCAACGTCATGCTGAATCTGATCGACCACGGCATGAGCCTGCAACAGGCCATCAATGCCCCGCGCCTGTCGGTCACCCATGCAACCGGTCAGATAAGCTGCGAAGGCGGTGCAGCTTTCATGCAACCACGGTTCAACATTGCCACGCAGGACACCCTGCGCAGACTGGGGCATGGCGGTTTGGGGGATGCGGAAACGGATGGCTGCCTGCAAGTCATTGGGTCCGTCCAGGCAGTGGCAATCGAACTTGCCACCGGCGCACATTCTGGTGCAGCCGACCCACGCCGAGAAGGTACGGTAACCCAAGTCAAATCGGCTTCAGTCAAATTGACTGGCAAATAACACATAGCGGCTATCAACCCAAAGCAGACCTTCGCGTCATGCTATCCAGGTGGCCGGAGTTCGGCCTTTGCGGCCGGTGGCGTCGCCTCAGCTGAATGACCGGTGTCGCGCAGGTTGCCGACGTTGAAGCGTTGACTGCGTGAATGGCCGCTTTCGTCGACGGCGGGGGACGGCTCCCGACCCCTATGCATAGATCTCAACTAGGGATAGATCGTGCGGTGAAGAATCGTTCCAATCATGCACAGAGCGGTTCTTGGCGAGCTCAGCCAGAATTTTTCTTGCCATAGTTTTTGCAGTAGAGACCCGTGAAGGCGCCACGCCTGGCGACCGTCATCGGGAACTCATATAACTCGGCTTGCGCCCATCGACTGACTTACACAAGGGCCTTGCTGCGCCAGCGCCGGGAGTTCACGGCGTCACCTTCGAAACGCAGGCTGGCCTTCACGCAACGATCACGATGTGGATACAGCGTGCCAAGGCCCCTCATGAATTTCCTTTTAATTGCTGAAACTATGCGAAGGACGCGCCACTTCCCGATCAGTGGTAGCGCGGGATTGACGCGTTTCCTTGGACGTAACTACGCCTAGTTGAGATCTATGCATAGGGGTCGCTATGCAAAGCTTTACATAGCGACCCACAAGAGACGATCGAGGCTTGTTCACTGAATTTCTGTTGAGGAGCTGAAAGCGGCCTAATCCAAATCTCATCCCAAACTTCTAGTAGATGGTTGAGCGTCCTGAGCAGGTGCATAATCTATCTTATGAATAAATGTCCGGCCCCATGGGACTCTTTAATAGCTGTTAGGTATCAATGGTTTCTGTCACACATTCAAATAGCTACTGTGAATCGCCCCGGGTTTTGAGGAGGCTTCAACTCTTGAGAGAATGAAGCCATGAAGAGCAAGAAGATCACCCCGAAGTATTCCCCCGAAGTCCGCGAACGAGCTGTCCGCATGGTGCAAGAGCACCGCGGCGATTACCCATCGCTGTGGGCGGCCATCGAATCGATTGCCCCAAAGATAGGTTGTGTCCCGCAAACCCTCAACGAATGGGTGCGCAAGCACGAGATCGACACGGGTATGCGCGATGGCGTTACCAGCGACGAACGCGAACGCGTCAAGGCTTTGGAGCGCGAGAACAAGGAACTGCGCCGCGCCAACGAGATTCTGAAACTGGCGAGCGCATTTTTCGCCCAGGCGGAGCTCGACCGCCGACTCAAGTCCTGAGCGATTTTATCGACAGGCATCGCGACACCTACGGGGTCGAGCCGATCTGCAAAGTCTTGCAGATCGCCCCGTCCGGGTATTGGCGTTATGCGGCGCAGCAGCGCGACCCCAGCCTGCGTTGCGCGCGGGCCCAACGCGATGACGGCCTGATGCCTGAAATCCGGCGAGTGTGGCACGCCAACTTGCAGGTCTATGGCGCCGACAAAGTCTGGCGCCAACTCAACCGCGAAGAGGTGACCGTCGCCCGCTGCACGGTCGAGCGCCTCATGAAGCGTCTGGGACTGGAAGGGGTGCGGCGTGGCAAGGCCGTGCAAACCACGATCCCCGATTACACGGCCCCGTGTCCTCTGGATCGGGTGAACCGGCAATTCAAGGCGGATCGCCCCAATCAGCTGTGGGTGTCGGACTTTACCTACGTCTCGACCTGGCAGGGCTGGCTGTACGTGGCCTTCGTGATTGATGTGTTCGCCCGACGTATCGTCGGCTGGCGGGTCAGTCGTTCCATGCGGACGGACTTCGTGCTCGATGCGCTGGAGCAGGCGCTATATGCCCGGCAACCCGAGCGCAGCGATGCCCTGATCCATCACAGCGACAGAGGTTCACAGTACGTTTCCATCCGCTATACGGAGCGACTTGCCGAGGCCGGGATCGAGCCTTCGGTGGGCAGTCGCGGCGATAGCTACGACAACGCCCTGGCCGAGACGATCAACGGTCTGTACAAGGCAGAACTGATACACCGCAGGGCTCCATGGAAAAGTCGGGAGGCCGTCGAGATCGCCACTCTCGAATGGGTGGCCTGGTTTAACCACCACCGGCTACTGGAATCCATCGGCTATATCCCTCCAGCCGAGGCTGAGGCAAACTACTATCGGCAACTCGCCGATAACACCGTGGAAACAACTTAACTTAAACCAAATGGCCTCCACGAAACCCGGGGCGATTCAACTGTGAAGCTTGGATAAATGGCGCGTGGACAGTGGTATCCGTTCAGGCTGCACGTACTCGCCCCGCTATTGTCGTGCGCTGTCTTGAGTGTCATGGCCCAATAGTCCTAATGCAGGCAGGTCGCAACAACACAACTCGTGCACATGCCGAGCATAGGCCGGGCCATGCTGGCTGCTCACTCGGTCATTACTTCGACGGGACACGCAGACCTCACCCACAACAAGTCAAGCCGCCATCTGATCCTACTGATGAATTGCCGACGGAAAATGAGATCGTCATTGAGGATGATGAGTCAGCCTTTCCAGAAGGAAAGGAAAAATTCAAACAACATCGGTATCTTGAACGTGACGGCCAAATTGCTAGGCGTGCAAAAGCGCAACGGCTTGCCAAGACAGGAAAACTTGAGTGTGAGGTTTGTCAGCTAGACTTCTCTGATCGTTACGGAGAAATCGGTAGAGGTTTCATTGAAGCTCACCACAGAACTCCCGTCTCACAGCTCGCCGGGACAAGAAAGACCAAAATCGAAGATTTGGCACTTGTTTGCTCAAACTGCCATCGAATGTTGCACCGGGGTGACCCACTTTTAACGGTTGAGCAACTTAAAGAAAAGTATCTTGCGGACAATACCTAACAAATCGTTCCAGCGGAACGTCAATAATCTTCGCTTTTGCCGTCCGCTGAACTCCAATGTTGGGCAACTAAATCAGGTGGCCTCATGAGCCAGTTACAACGTCTTCTCTTCGTTTTTCTTTCGGCCACCTCATACGGGGCAGTCAGTTCCACTATATGTCCGGACGGACAGTTCCATGCCGACGGTCAGTGCGAGTTGTGCCCCGATGGATCATGGACAACAGCCCCCCGTTGTACGCTTGCACCAGATGGAAATTATGTTCCAGATTATGGGGGCGGCACTCGTCTGGCGCCCGATGGAAGATACATTCCCAATACAGGATCAATGGTTTTGTGCCCCGATGGTAATTACTATCCCGGCAAAAGCTGCCAACTACTTCCTAGTGGTAGTTTTATCGGAGCGGAGTAGGTAACCTTCATGCCTCTCGACATCGTTCCCTTTAGCATCAGTAGATCGGTGGCGCATCATCAGGCAATTTCTATCATCTTTCCAAAGCATCACAACCGTATGAAAGCAATCGTTGGTACAGCACTTAGGATCATCGCAATACTCTGGCTGGTTAACGGTGCCGCCGGTATCATTTTGGCATTTCTCGAGGCCAGTTCAGGTAGTTTTTTCAGGGGACTCACCTCTATGCTACTGGGCTTGGGACTATTTCGACTCGGCACCTGGCTGAAGAATAAGCATTCAAGAACCTCGAATGACCAGCCCGTGTAAAGTTAGCCACCGAAACGATGGCCCACGAAATTTAGGGCCGCGTGATTGACCCTTGGCGGCTTTGAGCACATCACAAACCAATGCCCCCCGGCTCCGCCGGGGGGCATTTATGCTTAGGAGGAAAGATGGAGCTCTACATTCTTATCGGTCTTGGTGCGTTGGTTTACGTGTATTTGAAGCGCGAAAATCAAAGAATTCAGTTTGAGAAGATTGAAGAGGCAAATAGAGTTTGTTCCTATATGAAAATGGGTGAGGTTCTATTTCGTATCACCCAAATCCAATCAAGATTAAAAGAAATGGGTTTTCTGACAGAAAAGGAGCGAATCATTTGGGAAGCACTGGAGCTTCGCAGGATGAAACTAAAAGACACTTCCACTCCGGAATCTATCGCTAAAGACTTAGAGGAATTCGCAGCCATGGAGCGTTACCGAAATTTTGATTAAACGCGGCACCCCCATCTTCACGTTAGATTTCTCGATGCACTCATCAAGCATACTGAATCGCCCCGGGTAGGCCAGAATTGGCTGCTTAGAGTGGGTTCGTTTTTTCGTACTCCAGCCGAAGGAATCCGGCGTTCTCTGAAAAGCACATGCTGAATGCCGAGATCATGGCCCCGTCAGAGAAATGCCAGATGAATACCGGAAAGCCAGCGAGCCTTTTCAACATGGGCTGGTCGTACTTCTTTATCAGCAGTTCAAGTAATGTTGAGCGACTCTCTGAGCAGGAATTGCTATCTGGGGGTCGCAATTCGAAATTCACGTGAATGGTCTTTAGGCTGTTATCTTCTGGCCTGAACAATGCTGAGAGCCTTGCCGGAAAGCCGTAAAACACACCAGTTTTTTCGAAGCACTGCTTAAAGCCCATATCTTTGAAACAATCGTATTGTTTAACCCCGGAGTTTTTCTTAAAAAACTCGGGTTTCATGTCAAACCTAAAATCCATGACACCTTCTGGCCCGGGCCCTGTTGCTGCAAAGCTTGGCGAGGATGCATTCAGTATGGTTAGGGCAATTAGCATTACAGTACGTTTTTCTAGCATGAATAAATTCCCCTTTCTAGAAGCGTATTTGCCTCAGTCATGGCAAAAATACAGGGTTAATCACGATACACAACACCAGGAATAGCCGTCATCTCCCGGTCGAACACCTTTGCGGGCGTCGCGCCGAGTACCGCGCATGTCGCAAGCTCTTGCTGATCCGGGATAGCACTTGTAGGTCGCAATTGATATTGCGCCGTATGAACGTCAGGTGGAATCCGCTTACGCCCCCAACGCGATGGCATCCCTCACTCATAAATCATCATCGCCCGGAAAGTGATTCTCCATCCCGGGAAGATTGCGCCATCCCAAATCGTTTTCATCGTGCTGCTTACCGCGGTTGTCGATAGTCCTTGTCTTTGTGACGATCCCGTTCTCGATCTTAATATGGGTCTCCTGCTCGAAAACAGAACCGAATCCCATGTGAACGTATTCAAGCATCTCGCCCTTTGGGGCCCGTAGCACGCCGCTGAACCAATCTGCAAAGAGTGGCTCGTCTCCTTCGAGCTGATATTGGCCGACGATGTGGACAAGGTAGAGGCGCCTATCTTTGATTTCCCACTTGCCAATATAGCCTCGCCAACATGCGGTGGAGAAAACAAAGTCGGCCTCTCCACCAGACGAGCCGGCAGCAGCCCAGGCTTCATCGTCCTGCAGCGTCTTGATGCGTGGATGGTCTTCTGGAAAAGGCGGGCAAAACGTCATGGACGTTTCTTCACCTTCGTAGATCAATAACTCTCCAATTTGAGCGGTCACGCAGTTTCCTCCCTATTGTTCTTTTGGATGACCTGGGGGCCGGTCTGGCCAAGATGCACAGCGCCTTCGTAGTGTACGCCTGCCCGAGTGGTTCAATCCTCATTGGGGAATGCGCCACGCCGCACAAGCCTTCAACCTGAATTTGAATCGGCGACCGTTATGTGGGGGTATAGCTTACCTTGCTGGCACGGCACGCCACCAGCGGCTTCAGCCGACTTTGAGACGGCCAGGTGAGAATCCCATCAGGCCGGAGTTCGGTCATTGCTGCCAGTGGCGCTCATAGCAAATCAGGTCTGCTATCTGCCGCCGTAGACCGGCTGTTGACCAGAAATCCAGCTGTATGGCTGCTTACGAAAACGCAGAACTCACCCTTCCGTCCCATACCGGTTAGTCAGGCTTATCAGCGCTAAGCAGTCACAGTGCCCATCAACGTTTGAGCCGTCACTCTGGCCACGCCTGCTCAAGAGCAAAAACTTCACGGAGGCTACGTCCTTCTACATGCTGAATGTGGTCATCGACGACGAAGGCATGCGGCATCTGTAGGAATGCCGTCGGCGGCGCGATATGCGCCCAAGGATTGACATAGAGCGTTTGGTTCCGCTGGGCGACGGTGTAGGGCGACAGATTGTTGAACAACCAGGCTCCGCTACATTTTCTTCCACGCGGGCCAAATGGCCCCCGCCAGGCACCATTAGGGGCACGTTCAAACCGTGGCTCCGGTTGTCCGGCACCCACATTGAAGGCGTACTGCTCCTGCCCGAACAACGCTTGAGCTTCATCAATGGGATCAAGGTTGAAAGTGTCGACGTTGACGGCAACGATCAACGGCAAGTCGAGCTCTCCGTAGCGACGGGCTTTATACAGGACAGCATCCCTGATCGGCGCCCAACCATCAATCCACCTTGCGCCGAAGTTGCGCACACCGATGAGTCGTCTGGGCATTCCTCGCACCTCGGCCCTTACCGGGATTGGGCGGATACGCACCCGCCAATCCTCGTGCTGCCACGACATCTCGGGAAGCGTCTCGTGGCCATCGGCCGCCTGTTCCAGAAGGGCGTCTGCGTCGAGTGTGTCGAGCCAACGGACGACCGCAGCCGCTAGTCGATTGCCACTGGGTTGGGTAGTTGGATCGCCCTCAGAATCTACCGCAACCATGAAATTGGCATGCGTAGCGGAATCAAGTACCTGCAGCGCGACGCCCTTTCGAGCCTCCGCAGCCAAATTGCGGCCATCATTGTCAGAGGCGCAGACTGCTTCAAGATATAGTGATTGCCCGTCGGGACATGTGACACGGAAGTCTGGCCTCGTGGGTCTTCCGTTTGGCAAGACTGGATGGGGGGTCAGATGGAAGCCCAGCCGCCTGAGATATTCATGCAAGAACAGCTCGAACGTCGCTGACGCGAAATGCCGGGAATTCCCCGAGCGCAATCGTGCAAGCAGTTCCGGTAGCTCGTCTGCCGGATACTGCGTTAGGCATTCTTCGAGTAGCTCGCGGACCCTAGCGGCGGCTGGCCAGGCACACCTGTTCAAGAATGCGAACTCTGTTTCCGTCGCACGTTTTGGCGCGTGGTCAGTACGAGGGGCGTCGTCGAACGGCATCTGGCAGCGGCTCCTTTAAGTTGAGGCCACGGCCCGTCAGGACCGCTTTTCCTGCGGGAAATGGTCATCGGGGAACCCGTCAACCGAAAGAAGGTGCGGAGGAAGGGAATCTAACCCTTCGCGTTCTCTCTTGGATGCAACATATATCCACGCGTATCTATCTCTCATCTGGGCTGGAGCTTTGCCAACAGGTCTCCGCAGGAACGCTACTCCGCACCAAACACTTACCATGCAAGAACTAACAAGGCTGATTGAGCTATTCATATTCACCTCCAGAATGTTGAAAGTTTCAGCAACAACGGAAAGGCAAAACTCCAGCCCAAACGAGATATCGATACTTGCCTCAATATGCGCATTTACTCCCAAGACAGTTAACCAGCGCGTAAACGCTGTCTAATTTTAAATACTAACCCAGCCTATCAATTACACGTACAAGAGATAGCCGATCGCGCTATGTCCCAAGTGACATCGACTGGCTGCTTCTGGCTGGTAGTGACGGTTGAGTCAATGCCCCCCCAAAGCAGCCTCTGGGAAATGATGCTTGCTATCCAATGACTGCAATGCGGAACGTCGCCCAATAAGTGCCACCGGCCAATAGCGGAAGTTCAGGCTAGCCCAACGTCAGTGGCTCTTGTTTGAGCTAAAACTGCCACCGAGTTAAATTTGATAGCTTGGGCGGCATGGAGGACAAAAGGCAAGACCCCGTTTTGTCGAGGAATTCAGGCAGTTGTCGCTTTGCGCCGGCGAGCCATGACGCCTATCAAGCCAAGCCCTCCCAAGATCAGCGAGACTGTTGCGGGTTCCGGAATCACGGCTGTTTCTTTCACGGCGACCAGGCGATACCGGAACTCGCCGGTCACGGGGCCGTAGTCGATTGGTGCGTTGGGATCGGGTTCGACCCCAAGAGGCAGTTGGATGAATTCGGTGAACAACCAATTGCCGGTGGCTAGGCCGTCGATGGACAGAACGCCATCCTTGAGCGTGCCTTCATCCGACCGCGAGCCTCCCATTGACCAACCCGAACAGGACCACATCATGGAAGGATCGAAGTAGAAACCGAAGTCAAAGCAGGGACCACTCGAATTGCTGATCCCATTGTTCTGCTCGGCAAAGAAGTAGGGTAGGGCGAAGCCTGCGTAGTCCGGGGCATTTGTGACGATCGCTTGCTCTCTCAGATACAGACGGCTGCGCGTCGGCTCCCATTCGGAAAGCACTGTCTCGAAGCTGAACGATCCGGACAGTTTGAAGTCCCGGAGTTTCCAGCCGCGGCTCCAGTACACACTGCCGTACCCGTACCCGTCGCCATCAAGTCCGACCCAACTGTTACCCCCATTAACCCACTCGTCGGGAACATAGGCACTGACGTAACTGTGATTTTGGTCAATGGTGTAGGTGGTAATCGGCCCGGCCACAACTTCGGTGTGGTACGCGAAAGCAAAAGTACCGACGGCGGCGACAAGGCTGGACGTGATTAGTGTGGTGCGGATAGTCAAGGGGCTCTCCTCGGATTTGATGTTTGCATAGCCTGTAAATGAACACTCCGCATTACTGCCAAAGGTGAATCTCCTTCGACTTTGTTGTCCGGGCGTATTAAGCAGGATTCAGGCCGTAACCGCACCATAACGGGCAAGACGATGATTCGATAAGGAACTTAATAACAGCATATGGGAAGATCGGGAAGGAACGTACCCAAGTGTAAGGTTTCCCGACAAACAAACTGCAACGATTGTTTCAGGGTGTCAGGGGCCGCCAAGGGAACGGTGGAAGAAATTGTGGAAAGGCTTTGCGCCAGATGGTCTGCACTCTTTGTGCCAGAGCAGACGGTCGGTAAGCGAGTGATGACGGTCCGCTCAGGGTCGGGGGCCGTCCTCCGCTGCTAGCGAAAGCGGTCATGCAGGCGGCATACCCACTAAACGTCGGCAACCTGCGCGATACCGGTCATTCAGCCGAGGCGACGCCACCGGCTGCAATGGCCGACTTTGAGACGGCTAGGTGAGAATGCCATCAGGCCGGAGTTCGGCCGAAGCTGCCTGTCATGGTTTGCTAATCCACCGTCCGCAATGCAAGCGGAAGCAGACTCTCCTGTCTGTCCGGGGGCTGAAGTTGTCGACTAGGAACAGTCTTTTAGCAGCAATTCACTAAGCGAGCGATTGCCTACAGACGCCAGTCCGTCTGCGAGAGGCCGAAATGCCATTTGATTTCAAGGTCGCGCCCAAGCTGACAGCCTTTAATCAATGGGTCCAAATCATGACATTGCCTATACTGATTTTTCAAACTCGTCCGCTAGCCAGATCGGGTTTACGTCCCAGACAGAGCACAGGCCAACCGATGGCCGCGAGCGCTTGTTTCTATGTGGTCTCGAAGCGTAGCGCCCGCATATCAAATAATGGCGGAAGGAAGTGGGAGTCGAACCCACCCGGGAGCGACTGACACCCCCAACCGAATTTGAAGTCCGGCCGCACCACCAGGCACGCTTCCCTTCCATTTCAAACAATGTGCTCATCCCTGCTGAATATCTCCGGATTGCGCACTCGATGCGTTTCACGCACGCGGCGGGTGAAGCCTACACGGTCGAAAAACTCCAACACCTGAATTGCGCGCTTTCGGCTTAGGCCGGTTCGGTCGCGAAATTCGGCTGCGCGTGTCTCGCCTTCCGCATTTTCAAGCTCATGCACCACTGTTGCAAGCCAGGCCACCGTTTCCGGTAAATAAAAGAGATCGCGCACCACCTGATACAACTTGCCTTGGCGCGCCAGCTTCTGCAGCAAGCGACGCATGGACTCTTCGTCATGACTGCTCAGCCTGGCCAGATCACGTACCCAGGGTGGATTGAAAGACGCCTCTACCAGCCAGGGCCGGATGCGCTGATACAGAGCCTCTTCCTGCGGGTTAAGCGTGATGCGATGCGTCGGTAAATGCAGCCATGCACCGCTGCGTTGCAGCGTTCCCTCCGCCATCAACTCCTCAATCAAGGCAGCGAAGGCCATGCTCGGCAAGCGAGGGAAAAACATCCGCCGCGCTCGGGCCGCATCGGGTCCCAACTCGTCGGGGAACAGCGCGTGAAAGCCTTCAATATCCATCAGCAGTTTGTTGTGCAGGCTGCGCCAGTGTCGTTCTGAAAAAGCCCAGCGCTCGCCACTGGCGCAGACGAGCTTGCTGCTGGGCGGCAAATCATCTGCGAGGTTTTCCCGATTCCAGTTCACCGCCATACTGCCCAGATCCAGTCCATGCGGGGACAGTTCAAGCAGTTGGGTCAAACGTTGTGCCGTGTCGTCGATTTGCAGCGCAGCCAGTTCGGCCAGTCGCAGCGGTGTTTTTCGTTTGCGCGCCGGCCCTTTCGGGTCCAGTACCAGACCCCCGCCGAGGGTATGGCGCGCGTCGCCATCACGCAGGATAAAAGTATCGCCATGCTGTGCGCCGATAGGGTGATCGGTGACAATCTGTGCCAGTACGGTGTCCCCGGGTGCCAGGCTTTCTCCCTCTAGCAGCGCAACCCTGGCCATGACATGGGCCGCCCCCAGATGAAGGTGAATGGGCGCCCAGTGGTGCAAGGCGTGTGGCGCATGACCCGACAGCGTAATCCGCACGTCGAATCGCCCACTGGGAGCATGCAGGCGTGGCGTCACGATCCAATCACCCCGTTGGATCTCTTCCTTGCCAACCCCAACCAGATTGAGTGCGCAACGCTGTCCGGCCACGCCCGATTGCGCCGCCTGGTTCATGACATGCAGGCTTCGCAGACGCACCGTTTTGCCCGATGGGCTGGTCCTCAACTCATCCCCTACTTGCACCCTGCCTGAAAACACGGTGCCCGTGACGACCGTCCCTGTCCCTTTAAGCGAAAAGCTGCGATCCACTGCCAACCTGAACCCGCCTTCGGTGCCAAGATGTGGCAGGGTATGTGCAGCTTCGTGCAGGTACCGCCTCAATGCATCGACGCCCTGCCCGCTCACCGCGGAGACTGGAAAAATCGGCATGCCGGCCAGATGCGTCTCGGCCAGCAAGTGGTGCAGATCGCTCTCGACCTGCGCGATGCGCGCGTCATCCACGCGGTCGGTCTTGGCCAGCGCCACCGCACCGCGTTTGATTCCCAGGAGGTCGAGTATATTCAGATGCTCCTGCGTTTGCGGCATCACGCCGTCATCCGCCGCCACCACCAGGAGCGCGAAGTCGATGCCCGCCGCACCGGCAAGCATGGTGTGGATGAAACGCTCATGGCCGGGCACGTCGATAAAGCCCAGTATCTCGCCGTTATCCATCGGCTGATAGGCGTAACCCAGTTCGATGGAAATGCCCCGGACTTTTTCTTCCTTGAGGCGATCGGTATCCACGCCAGTGAGAGCATGCACCAGCGTGGTTTTGCCGTGGTCGATATGCCCGGCGGTACCGACGATCACGGTGTGCTTAAACCTGAAAGTTGTGCAAGAAAAACTGTCTCTTCGCTGAGACAACGCAAATCCAGGCGCAGCGCGCCATCGGTGATGCGACCAATCACCGGCACCGGCAAACCACGCAATGCGGCCTCAATATCGTGCAGCACGCCCCCTTTTCGGGTACTTGGCCGCATCACCAGGGCACAGCTATCCAACCGATCAATCGGCAACGAGCCACTGCCGATCTGAGACAGGGCCGGTTCGACGCTCACGCTCACCGGCCAACCAGCGAGCGCCTGTTGCACGGACGGCAGCAGACGCTCGGCCTGCGCCTGGATCTCGGCACGTTGCCGGGTGAGTAGCCGCAAGGTGGTGAGGCGCACGGCCAGCCGGTCCGGATCGCGATACAGGCGCAGCACCGCTTCCAGCGCGGCCAGGGTGAGCTTGCCGACACGCAACGCGCGCTTGAGCGGGTTTTTCTTGATGCGCTGAATCAGCGCCTTACTTCCTACCAGAATGCCGGCTTGTGGTCCGCCCAGCAGCTTGTCACCACTGAAAGTGACCAGGTCCGCACCTGCCGTGATGGATTCCTGCGGCATCGGTTCGTGCGGCAGACCAAAACGCGTCAGGTCGGTGAGGGTGCCGCTGCCCAGGTCCACCACAAACTGCAGCTCATGGGCATGGGCCAGTTGCGCCAGATCGGCTTCCGGCACGCTGGCGGTATATCCCTGAATCGCATAATTGCTGGTGTGTACCTTCATCAGCATGGCACTGCGCGGTCCGATGGCACCTTCGAAGTCGCGCAGGTGAGTGCGGTTGGTGGTGCCCACCTCGACCAGTTTCGCGCCGGCGCGACTCATGATATCCGGCACGCGAAAGGCGCCGCCGATTTCCACCAGTTCCCCGCGCGAGACTATCACCTGCTTGCGCATGGCCAGGGTATTAAGCAGCAGGAAAACCGCCGCGGCATTGTTGTTGACTACAGTGGCCGCTTCTGCACCAGTGAGTTCGCACAAAACGCCCTCCACCACATCATCACGGTCGCCGCGCCCGCCCGTTTCGAGGTCGTATTCGAGTGCGCAGGGATGGCGTGCCGCCATCAGCAGTGCTTCCACCGCCTCTTCCGGCAGGGATGAACGCCCGAGGTTGGTATGCAACACGGTGCCGGTCAGGTTGAACACGCGTTTCAGGCGGTTGGCGCAGTGCTGCGTCAGATGCACGGTGAGATGGGACGTCACAGTAGGTTCGGTGTAATCCACCAAGTCGCCATTGCGCGCAGCCAGGCGGGCGTTGTCGAGCACCGCGCGCACGCCGGCAAGTACCGGCTCACGGCCGTACTCAGCGATCAGGGGAATAACAGCTGTCCAGTTAAGGACGCGGTCAATCGAGGGCGGGCGAGGTGGGGCGCTATGCACGATAGACAATCCCTTTGCGTTTATGAGTCGTCGTTTTAAAGCAGTAAAGATCTTTTCTACGGGTTGCCCTGAATCAGATACCAGTTGACCCCGCTCTTGGCAAACCCCGCTTCATCCATGAGCAGATCGAGCGTCAGGGTTGCGAGGTCATCGGCCACGGGGTCAACCTGCGGGTTCTTGTCCTGATAAACAACTTTGAGGTAGGTCTGGCACTCCGGGCAGCTCTCGGCGCGCACCACGTTGTCATCGCCTTCCAGATGATAATAGGCGATGCCGCGCGTGTTGTCGCAGTTGCTGCACTTGGCGCGAACCACGTGCCATTCCGAACTGCACAGGGTGCAATGCAAATACCTCAGGCCACTCTCGGCGCCGCCAATTCGCAGCACCGAACTGACGGGATGGGATCCGCACACCGGGCATAGATTGGGATGTTCGGGTCGTGCCACCTGAGCGGGCTCAAGCTGACGGGCGAGGTGTGTCCAATGCACTTGAAGAGCGGCGCCGATCACCGGTGCCACAGCGGCGTCCATATCTGACGTGTTGCCCTCGAATAGCCGCCCAGCCTGTTCGTCCAGCCAGGCATCCTGACTATCCAGAATTGCCTGCAGCGCGGTTTGTCCGGCTGCTGGCAATGAGGAAAGAACCGCCCGGGCCAGATGCCGGGCCGTTTCTTGCCAGCCTGCCGGCCTGGCCAACCCGGCAGGTGCCAGCGGCGGCATGCCATATTCACGGCATTGCGCCAGCTGTTCGGACGCGGGCAAGCTCGATTCAGGGCCTTCCGCGAGGCGCGCATGTTGTGCCCCTGCAAGTTGGGCAACAAAGCGCAGGTAGTCCGCCAAAGTGTGTTGCTCGGCCAATTGTTCCAGCCGGGAGGCGCGCGCAAGAAACACGTCTGCTGGCGGCAACCGCAGTTCAGGAATGTCGCCGGCCGCCGCTTCGATTTCACCGGGTTGCAGGAGGGTTGTCGTCATGCGCTAGAGGGCTCCTATACAAAAAAGGTGATTGGTTATTTGCCCGTCGTCTCGCGGTACCAGGCCCGGTGATGGTGCTTGGCCCATGCACTGGAAACCGTTCCCCGCGTCATTGCTCCCATCGTGCCCTTGACCCAGATGGCCGCGTAAACGTGCACGATGATGCCGAGGATCATGATCCACGCGACCAGCGCATGGACGACAACGGCCACGCGCAGTAGCCAGATTGGAAAGTACGGCGCAAACCACGGCTGCCAGACAACAATGCCTGAAATCAGCAGCAAGGGAATACTCACCACCATGATCCAGAACACATATTTCTGTCCGGCGTTGTACTTACCCAGCTCAGGCAGACCCTTGTCACGATTCCTGATGACATCTCTAATACGCTTCATCCACTGGCGGTCGGCTGGCGTGAAATGGTTGAAACGCCAGAACCGCACGGCCATGGCGATAAAGAACAAAAACATCACCACACCGATGAAGGGATGCAGTATCTGAGTCCAAGGGCCGCCGCCGAATAGATTGGTGAGAAAGAAAAACGCCGGGTGGAATAGCGCCAGCCCGGAAAGGCCGGCGAGAATGAAGGTAATGGCCACTACCCAGTGGTTGCCGCGCTCCCAGGCCGTGTAGCGTTGGATCATCGTCCTCATGATTGCTCCTTGGTGTCTTTGGAAAGGAAGTATGCGGATCGAGTTAATCCGTTTCCACTTCTTCCACTTCTTCCACTTCCTTGGGCCCGACCGTGACGTAGTGGAAGAAGCCGGCAAACACGGCCAAGCCAATGCCAAGACTCATCAACGGTTTAGTCACGCCTTTCCACAAGCTGACCAGCGGACTGATGCTCGGATCCTTGGGAAGATTCGCATACAACTCGGGCTGGTCGCCGTGCTGCAGCACATACATCACGTGGGTGCCACCCACGCCCTGCGGATCGTATAGCGCCGCATTGCTGTAGCCACGCTCCTTGAGGTCGGCAATGCGCCCTTCGGCGTGGTAGGTCATATCGTCCTTGGAGCCGAACACGATGGCCCCGGTTGGGCAGACTTTCACGCAGGCCGGTTCCATGCCCACCGCCACCCGGTCAGAGCACAGCGTGCACTTGTAGGCCTTGTTGTCCTTCTTCGAGATGCGCGGGATATCGAAGGGGCAGCCGGTGAGGCAATAGCCGCAACCGATGCAGTGCTCCTCATGGAAATCCACGATGCCGTTCGAGTATTGAACAATCGCCCCCGGCGACGGGCAGGCCTTGAGGCAGCCCGGATCGGCGCAATGCATGCAACCATCCTTGCGGATCAGCCATTCCAGCCGGCCCTGCTCCATTTCCACCTCGGAGAAGCGCATGACGGTCCACGACTGGTCACTCAGATCGGGCGGGTTGTCATAGACGCCGACATTCGTGCCAATCTCGTCGCGCAGGTCATTCCACTCCATGCAGGCAGCCTGGCAGGCCTTGCAGCCGATGCATTTGGAAATGTCGATCAGCTTGGCCACCTTGATCGATTCCCCTCGAACAGAAGGAGAAGGGGTAGTGGTGGCAGATCGTGCCGTGATATCGAGTGATTGCAGTGCCATGCTCGCCTCCCTATACCTTCTCGATGTTCACGAGGAACGATTTGAATTCCGGCGTCTGGGTGTTGGCGTCGCCGACGAAGGGGGTGAGCGTGTTGGTGATATAGCCGTTCTTGGCCAGGCCCATGAAGCCCCAGTGGATGGGCATTCCAACGGTATGCACTTTCTGACCCGCGACATCGAGCGTGCGAATGCGCTTGGTGACCACCGCTACCGCGACAATGAAACCTCGATTGGATTTCACCCGCACGTGATCGCCGGCCTTGATGCCTTTTTCCTTGGCCAGTTCCTCACCAATTTCTACGAACTGCTCCGGTTGCAGGATGGCATTGATCCGTGCGTGTTTGGTCCAGAAGTGGAAGTGTTCGGTGAGCCGGTAGGTGGTCCCCACATAGGGGAACTTGTCCGGCTTGCCGAAGGTTGCCCAATCCTCCTTGAACACCCGTGCTGCCGGGTTGGACTTTGCCTTGCCGTTCTTCGGGTGCAAAGGGTTGACAGCAAGCGGCGACTCCATCGGTTCATAGTGCTCGGGGAAAGGACCCTCCGCCATCTTGTCCACCGCGAAGAAGCGCGCCACGCCTTCCGGGTTCATGATGAAAGGATTCATGCCCTCTTCCGGCGCAGAGTCGGCCTTGAAATCCGGAATGTCTGATCCGGTCCACTTGCCCGCGCCAGCATCCCATCCGATCAGTTTGCGTTTGGGATCATAGGGTTTGCCCTCCACGTCGCAGGACGCACGGTTATACAGTACGCGCCGGTTGGCCGGCCAGGCAAACGCCCAGTTGAGGGTCTGCCCGATGCCATACGGATCGGCGTTATCGCGCCGTGCCATCAGATTACCCTTCTCGCTCCAACTGCCGGCGAAGAGCCAGCAGCCGCAACTGGTGCTGCCATCGTCACGCAATTCTGCAAAGCCGTTCAGTTGCTCCCCAGACTTGGCCAATACTTTGGTTACATCCTTGGGATCGGTCACGTCCTTCAGTGCCTTGCCGGAAAACTCCTTCGCCAGTTCTTCCGGCGCAGGGGCATCGGGTTGACGATGCTTCCAGGTCAGGTTGAGGACAGGGTCAGGAAAGGCGCCACCATCCTTTTTGTATAGCTCCCTCAATTTGAGGAAGATGCCCGCCAGGATTTCCTGATCGCCCCTGGCATCGCCCGGCGGCTCGGCGGCTTTCCAGTGCCACTGCAATACACGGCTGGAGCTGACCAGAGAACCGTCTTCTTCCGCGAAGCAGGTTGAGGGCAGGCGGAACACCTCGGTCTGAATCTTGGCAGGGTCCACGTCGTTGTACTCGCCATGGTTCTGCCAGAACTCCGAGGTTTCTGTGGCGAGAGGGTCGATCACTACCAGGTATTTCAGTTTGGCCAGGGAGCCGGAAACCTTCACCTTGCACGGTGCAGAAGCCAATGGATTGAAGCCCTGGCAGATGTAACCGTTGACCTCGCCATGGCTCATGTTTTCGAACACCTGAAGCAGGTCATAGCCCTTGTCGAGCTTGGGCAGCCAGTCGTAGCACCAGTTGTTTTCCGTGGTGGCCGCATCACCGAACCATGCCTTCATGTTGCTGACAAAAAACTTGCTGTAGTTCTGCCAGTAGCTCATCTGGCCTGGACGCAGCGGCTTGAACGCGCGCTTCTCGATATAAGCCTTGTAATCCTGCTCCGCATCGCTGGGCAGGGTCATGTAGCCTGGCAGCAAATTTGACAACAACCCCAGATCCGTAAGGCCCTGGATGTTGGAGTGGCCGCGCAATGCATTCATGCCACCCCCTGCCGCCCCGATGTTGCCCAACAACAATTGCACCATGGCACCGGTGCGGATCATCTGCGAACCCTGTGTATGCTGTGTCCAGCCAAGGGCATACATGACGGTCATGGTCTTGTTGGCCGCGGAAGTCTCGGCAATCATCTCGCATACCTTGAGGAAAGCGTCCTTCGGTGTGCCGCAGATGGTGGACACCATCTCCGGTGTGTAGCGCGAGTAGTGCGACTTCATCATCTGGTACACGCAACGCGGGTTTTGCAGCGTCGGGTCGGTCATCACGTAGCCGTCAGAGCCAATCTGGTAGCCCCAGGTGGATTTGTCGTACTTGCGTTTCTCCGCATCGTAGCCAGTAAAGATGCCGTCCTCGAAACCGTATTCCTCTTTCACCAGGAAGCTGAAGTCGGTGTAATTCTTGACGTATTCGTGATGGATCTTGTCGTTGCTGAGCAGATAGTTGATGACGCCACCGAGGAAGGCGATATCGGACCCGGAGCGGATCGGCGCATAGTAATCCGACACCGCAGCCGAACGCGTGAAGCGCGGATCGACCACGATGAGCCTGGCCTTGCGGTGTGCCTTGGCCTCGGTTACCCATTTGAAGCCGCAGGGGTGCGCTTCGGCGGCATTGCCGCCCATGATGAGGACAAGGTCGGCATTCTTGATGTCGACCCAATGATTGGTCATGGCACCGCGGCCAAATGTCGGGGCAAGACTTGCCACCGTAGGGCCGTGTCAGACGCGCGCTTGATTATCGAATGCGAGCATCCCCAGGCTACGTGCGATTTTCTGCGTCAAATAGCCTGTTTCATTACTAGAGGCGGAGGCGGCGAGCATACCGGTAGATACCCAGCGATTCACTACTTCGCCCTTGTCATTCCTGACGATGAAGTTTTTGTCTCGGTCGTCCTTCATCAGCTTGGCGATACGAGTGAAGGCTTCGTCCCAGGATAGGGGTTTCCATTCCTTGCCTCCGGGCGCACGGTATTCCGGACGCTTGAGCCGGTTCGGGCTGTGCACGAAATCAAGCAAACCAGCACCTTTTGGGCAGAGCGTACCGCGGTTCACCGGATGGTCTGGATCTCCCTCGATATGAATAATTTCCGAATGGGAATTTTTTGCCTTGTCGCCCAAACTGTAAATCAAAACTCCACAGCCCACTGAGCAGTAGGGACAGGTATTACGCGTTTCAGTGGCACGCGCCAGCTTGAACTCACGTACCTCCGCCAGCGCCGTCCCGGGTGCGAAACCCAACGCAGCAAGGCTGGAACTACTCACCCCCGCTGCGCAAATTCTGAAGAACTGCCTTCGAGTCACTTGCATTTCGTCCCCCCTCAGTGTCAACCACGCCTTGAGAGAAGAATAGGAACAATATCTGCTAATAACAATTTTTAATTGACCGTGAGATCAAATTCAAAGCGTATTAATTCAAAAATCGTACTCTTCTAGAAAGTCTTAGCATCCGCACTTGCTGCTGTCTCTAAATCGTCAAGCGGTTGCTTAAACGTGTATTCGGCCGTCCTGAGAAGCGGTTCGCGCACTGACGTCTCCACGTGCTATTTAGAAATGGAGGAAGCAACGCTACTGCTGTAAGCACCGCGCCGATACCAGAAAATCGCGAACGTGATGCAATCCTGTTTGGAATAGGTGTTGCTGAATCCATCGGTTGAATCCGCCGCCGATACCTGCCCCGGCCCCCCCAGGTTTCTTGTTCGCATTCATCCTCAAAAAGATTAAAGGCAAAGTCTATGATGAATAGTCCCTCAATGTTGCAGGAATGCAAGGAGCGGATCATGGACATCAACGACGTAGTCATCCATGTAAATGAATCGCTGGACCCACGGGCAAGGCACGCGCTTGAAGACCGTATGCGCGATATCGACGGCGTGATCGCGCCGCGCTTCAACGACCGTCAAACGCATCTGATGATCGTGGCCTACAACTCCGATCGAACCCACATGGGCATGCTGCTGGACGAGGTGCGCCGCCAGGGTTATACCGCCCAGGCCTGCAGCGGCATGAGCGTTTAATACGTATCCCGGGGTTTGATCAGCATAGCGTTTTCGACATCGCCACATGCGGGATGCCGGCTTCTTCATACCCGGCCCCCTCCACGACAAACCCGGCTGCCGCATAAAATCCGGCGGCATGGGTTTGTGCGCTGAGCTTCACCGCGCGATGACCGTGCCACTGCGCCATTTTCAGGGCTGCCTCCAGCAAGGCGCGGCCCACGCCGTGCCCGCGCCAGGCCGGTAATACCGCCATGCGGCCGATATGGCCATCGGGCAGCAAACGGACGCAGCCAATCGGCACGCCGCCGCTTACCCGCACCAGCAAGTGGACCGATACGGCGTCGTGCTCGTCCCATTCCAGCGCTTCGGGAACGTTCTGCTCTTCGATGAAAACCGCTCGGCGTACCGCACTCAAGTCTGCTGCATCGCGCGCCCAGTCGGTTTCGTGGATGCTGAAATCGGCCATCAATCAGTCTGCCGGCCGAGTAAAGCGCCGGGCAGCACGATGGCCGCGCGCCGCCTGAACGCCGCGCAGCACCCACAGGCCGGCAACGAAATAACTGCCCGTTATGAGCAGCGACTGGCGATGGTCGCCCTGTGTGACCCAACTGACGACACCGTAGGTCAGCGGGCCGATGATGGAGGCGAACTTGACGGCCAACCCCCACAACCCGAAAAATTCGGCCTGCTGCGCCGGCGGCGCCAGCAAGCCCACCATGGCGCGCCCGGCCGATTGCGACGCACCCATGGCGAGCCCGGCCAGATTGGCCGCCACCCAGAACATGCGCTCATCAGGTGCGGCCCACGCCAGCAGCACCATCACTATCCAGATGACCAGCGTCAGCGCGATGGCCCGCACATGGCCGATGCGGTCCTGCACATGGCCAAATACAAAAGCGCCACATGCCGCAGTGATGTTGACCACGAGCACCAGCAGGATCGTGCGCTGGGTATCGAAATGGAAAACCTGGCTGGCGTAGATTGCGGCCAGGGTGATGACGGCCTGGGTGCCTGCCTGGTACAGCACCGTGCAAATCAAAAAACGCTTCAAATCAGGCAGATGGCGCAAATGGCTCAAGGTATGCCGTACCTGCACCCAGGCGCTGCGTGCGGTGCGTTGAGCCTGGGGCGTGGCGCGCTCGCGCAGCATCAGCAGTGTAGGCAAACTCGCCAGTGCAAAAATCGCAGCGGTGATGAGCATGGCGACCGGAACAAACTCGGACGCGCCCTGCCCGGCGGCCTGCGCCCAGCTGATATAAGCCAGGCTCGTCCCCAGCGACACCAGACCGCCCACATATCCCAAGGCCCAGCCCCAGCCGGAAACACGGCCAAGCGCGCGCGGGCGCGCCAGTTCAGGCAAAAATGCAGCCACCAGATTCTCACCGGTGCCAAAGAAATAATTGGAGACGACCAGGGCCGCGATGGCCAAGCCCAGTGCGCCCGGCGCGGCAAAAAACAGCAGCGCGGTAGCGCCGACACAGCCGAGCGTGGTCAGCCACAGCAGGGCTTTCTTGCTGGCATGGGCATCGGCATAGGCGCCGATCAACGGCGCAGTCAGCATCACCAGTGCATAGGAAACGGACAAGGCCAGCGTCCAGGCAAAGGTGGCCCACGGTGCATTGCCTGCGACAGCGGCTACAAAATAAGCACTGAACACGGCGGTGATCACCACGGTCGTGTAGCCTGAATTGGCGAAGTCGTACATGGCCCACGCCCACACCTCGCGTCGCCGCACGCCCGGCTGCAACAGGTCTGCCCTGAGCCGAGCCGAGGGGCGTGCCATCAGCCGGCTTCGTCCTCGGCTTGCTGCTGCAACGCCCACATGTTGGCGTACACACCGTTCTGTGCCAGCAGGTCGGGGTGGCGTCCACGCTCGACGATGCGGCCACCTTCCATCACCAGGATCTCGTCGGCCTCGACCACTGTGGACAAGCGGTGCGCGATGATCAGGCTGGTGCGGCTGCGGGCAATCTCCAGCAGTTCGGCCTGGATGGCTTTTTCGGTCTTGGTGTCGAGTGCCGAGGTAGCTTCGTCCAGAATCAGGATGACCGGATTTTTCAACAAGGTGCGGGCGATGGCTACACGCTGTTTTTCGCCCCCAGACAACTTGAGGCCCCGCTCACCGACCACGGTGTCCCACCCTTGCGGCAGGATTTCGATGAAATTCAGGATATGCGCCGCGCGTGCGGCTTCGATCACCTCATCACGCGTGGCCTCGGGCCGACCGTAGGCAATGTTGTAGTAGATGCTGTCGTTGAACAGCACGGTGTCCTGTGGCACCACGCCAATGGCAGAACGCAGGCTGTCCTGGGTGACATGGCGAATGTCCTGGCCGTCGATGCGGATGCTTCCCGTCCCCACGTCATAAAAGCGGAATAGCAGCCGGGCGAGCGTCGATTTGCCGGCGCCGCTGGAGCCCACTGCCGCCACGGTCTTGCCGGCGGGAATGGTAAAGCTCACGTCATGCAGAATCGGCCGGTCGGGATTGTAGGCAAAATCCACGTACTCGAATTTCACCTCTCCCGCCGCCACGTCCAACTCGCGCGCATCGGTTGCATCCTCGACCTCGCGCGGCCGGTTCAACAAGGCAAACATGCGCTCGACGTCGGTGATCGATTCCTTGATCTGGCGATACATCACGCCGAGAAAGCTCAAGGGCTGGAACATCTGCAGCAGGAAGGCGTTGACCATCACCAGATCGCCCAGCGTCAGTGTGCCTTCGACCACGCCATTGGCCGCGCGCAACACCATCAGCGTGACGCCGATCGCAATCACCAGCGCCTGCGCCGCATTCAGCATGCCGAGCGAGCGCTGCGATTTCAGCGCCATCTCTTCCCACTCGATCAGGCTCTTATCGTAACGCTGCGCCTCGTATCGTTCGTTGCCGAAATATTTGACGGTCTCGTAGTTCAGCAGACTGTCCACGGCGCGGCCATAGGCCTCGGAATCGAGCGCATTGGCACGCCGCACAAACTGGGTGCGCCATTCGGTGATGGTGATGGTGAAGCCGATGTAGGCTGCCAGGGTAATCAGGGTGATCACCCCGAACACCCAATCCAGTTTGACGAACAGAATGGCCGCGACCATCAGGATTTCTAGCAGCGTCGGCGTGATCCGAAATAGCAGATAGCCCACCAGGCTCGACATGGCCTTGGAACCGCGCTCGATATCACGCGTGATGCCGCCGGTCTGACGCTCCAGATGAAAGCGCAGCGACAAGGCATGCAGATGCTTGAATACCGCCATGCTGATGCGACGCATCGCGCGCTGCGTCACCTTGGCAAAGATCACATCGCGAAGATCGGAAAAGGTGGTGCTGGCAAACCGCAGCACCCCGTAGCCCAGGATAAAAGCCAGCGGCAAGATCAGTTCGGGGCGTGGCTTGTCGAGCGCATCGATGATTTCCTTGAGCACCAGTGGCACCGCCACCGAGGCCATCTTGGCTCCCACCAGCAGCGCCAGCGCCAGCAGCACCCGACCACGAAACTCCCACAAATAGGGAAACAGGCGGCCAATCGAACGCAGACTGGGATCACCAATCGGTGGCGGGGCGGCATGGGAATGGACGTCAGGATGCATCAGGTCGGTTAGAATCGCAGATTGTTCTTTTCCTGATTTTACGTCGCCCGGCCGGATTCTGCAGCCGACGACCGGATGGCATGACACTCTTTGGCATTCCCAACTGCACCACCGTCAAGAAAGCACGCGCCTGGCTTGCCGGACATGCGCTAGATGTCACTTTCCACGATTTCAAGAAACAGGGCGTCGATGCGACCTGGTTGCGCAAAGTGGTGGCTGAAACCGGCTGGCAGGCTTTGGTCAACACGCGCGGTACCACCTGGCGCAAACTCACGGACGCGGAAAAAGTCGCCGTCCGCGACGACGCCAGCGCAATTGCCCTGATGCAGGCCCAGCCCAGCGTGATCAAGCGGCCCGTGCTGGAATATGACGGCCACTATCACCTTGGTTTTACCGAAGCCCAATATCAAGCCATTTTTGGAGTGTGACCCTGCATGGCCAACGAAATGCCCAAGAATGAAACCCTGGCGCTTGCAGTCGAACTGCTCAAGCGACATTCGCTGACGCCCGATGACGCGGGCTGTCAGGATATCGTCGCCGTACGCCTGCAAGCACTCGGCTTCCACATCGAGCGCATGAATCACAACGGTGTCAATAATCTGTGGGCTCGCCTGGGTACCAGCACACCGCTGGTCTGCTTTGCCGGCCATACCGATGTCGTGCCGACCGGGCCGCTGGATCAATGGCTGTCCGCCCCGTTCGAACCGACCATCCGCGACGGCCAGTTGTACGCACGCGGCGCCGCCGACATGAAAAGCTCGATTGCCGCGTTTATCACGGCGACCGAACGCTTTATTGTCGACCATCCCGATCACACGGGCTCAATCGCCTTCCTGCTTACCGCAGATGAAGAAGGCCCCGCCATCGATGGTACGGTGCGCGTGGTCGAAGCCCTGAAAGCCCGCGGCGAATTGCTCGACTATTGCATCGTGGGCGAGCCCACCAGCGCAGCCGAATTCGGCGACAGTATCAAGAACGGACGCCGTGGCTCCCTGTCTGGCACCTTGCGCATCAAGGGCGTGCAAGGCCACATCGCCTATCCGCACCTGGCCAAGAATCCCATCCATCTTGCCGCACCGGCAATTGCCGAACTCGCCGACACCATGTGGGACGAGGGCAATGCCTATTTCCCGCCCACCACCTGGCAGATCTCCAACATTCATGGTGGCACCGGCGCCACCAATGTCATCCCCGCCCTGATCGAGATCCAGTTCAATTTTCGTTTTTCAACCGCCAGTACGGCCGACGGCCTGATGGACGCAATGAACGAGATCCTCGAAAGCCACGGTCTCGATTTTGAAATCGACTGGAGCCTGTCGGGCAAGCCTTTCCTGACACCGCGCGGCCCACTATGCGATCGGCTCAGTGAGGCCATCCAGGAAGTCACCGGCATCACCCCCGGACTCTCCACCACCGGTGGCACCTCGGACGGACGCTTTATCGCCGACATCTGCCGCGAGGTGGTCGAATTCGGCCCGCTCAACGCCAGCATCCACAAGCTGAATGAACACGTTGCAGTGGAAGACATTGAACAACTGTCAGCGATTTACCAGAAGACACTGGAAAAACTGCTGGCCTGACCGGCTCCGATGCAATGAATCATTTCGACGACACCGAATCCCTCATCACCGTGCGCGACTGGCTGCGTTTTGCAGTGTCGCGCTTCAACGAAGCCAAGCTGTCTTTTGGTCACGGCTCGGACAACGCCTTCGACGAAGCGGCCTATCTGATCCTGCATACCCTGCACCTGCCGCTCGACCGGCTCGACCCCTTTCTCGACGCCAGCCTGACGCATGGCGAATCGGAACAGGTGCAGGCCGTGATCGAACGCCGGGTCAGGGAACGTCTGCCTGCGGCCTATCTCACCCACCAAGCCTGGCTGGGCGACCATCCTTTTTATGTCGATGAGCGCGTGATCGTGCCGCGCTCCCACATCGCCGAATTGCTGCACGAGCAGCTTGCACCGTGGATGGAAAGCCCGGATGAAGTCACCCGCGTGCTGGACATGTGCACGGGTTCCGGCTGCCTGGCCATTCTGGCTGCGCTCAATTTCCCCCATGCCCGGGTCGATGCCGTTGATCTCTCCAGGGATGCGCTGGAGGTGGCCGCCCGCAACATTACAGATTACGGACTGGATGAGCGTGTCGAGCGCATCGAATCGAATCTGTTTACCGCACTGGATGACCGCACCTACGATGTCATCCTCAGCAATCCACCCTATGTGAACGCCGAGTCGGTGGCGGCGCTGCCGCCCGAATATCTGGCAGAACCTTCGCTGGCGCTGGGATCAGGCGAAGATGGCCTGGATGCCACCCGGGAAATCCTGAGTCAGGCCAAAGCCCATCTCAATCCGGGTGGCCTGCTGGTGGTGGAAATTGGCCACAACCGTGACGTCCTCGAAGCGGCTTATCCCGACCTGCCCTTTACCTGGCTGGATACGGAAAGCGGCGATCAGTTCGTTTTCATGCTGCGGCGCGAAGATCTCTGATCACCAGGGTATTGGGGGCTAGCCTGACACGGCAGCGGATGCTGGATCAAGCACAACAGATGCTCGGTCCGTCTGTCAGCCACTTCCGGCTCAAGAGCGCGGGAATTTCCACAGCGGGAACCGGCTTGCTGAAGTAGTAACCCTGCAAGATATCGCAAGACATTTGTCTCAGGGCTTCGGCCTGCTCCAGCGTTTCCACGCCCTCGGCCGTCACGCTGAACCCCAGATTCCGGGCCATGGAAAGAATCGCCCGGACGATGGCATGGTTGTCGCGGTCATTTGGCAAGCCTTTCACAAAACTCTGATCTATCTTGAGGTTGTTTAACGGCATGCGCTTGAGATAGCTCATGGATGAATAACCGGTACCAAAATCGTCCAGCGCAATCTGCACCCGCTGCAGACTCAATGCCTCCAGGGTGGCCAGCGTGGCGCCACTGTCCTCCATCACCGCGCCTTCCGTGATTTCCAGCTCCAGCAATTCCGGCGGCAATCCGGTCTGGCCCAGAATGTCGAGCACTGTCTTGACCAGTTCTGGATCCTTGAACTGCATGGGCGACAGATTCACGGCCATGCGCAAAGCATGCCCCTCATGCCGCCAGCGAGCCGCATCCGTACAGGCGGTGCGCAACACCCATTCACCGATCGGCACGATCAGGCCGTTTTCCTCAGCCAGCGGGATAAAGTCCATCGGTGAAATAACACCCTGTTCGGGATGATTCCAGCGAATCAGGGCCTCAACCGACTGGATGCTCCCACTTATCAGATCAAACTGGGGCTGGTAGACCAGACTGAATTCGTTGCGGGCAAGCGCATGTCGCAGGCTGGTTTCCAGATTGAGCCGATACTGCACGCGCTGCGTGAGCGACTCACTGTAGAACTGACAATTGTCACGACCCTTGTCCTTGGCGTGATACATGGCCGTGTCTGCATGCTTGAGCAGGCTGGAAGCATCTTCGCCGTCATCCGGGTAAACCGCGATGCCGATGCTGGCCGTTAATACCAGTTCACGCCCGTCAAACAGGAAGGGGCGACGCATCAGTTCACGGATGCGATTCGCAACCAGCAAGGCATCCTCTGGTTTTCTTATTTTGGGGATCAAGGCAGTGAACTCATCCCCCCCCAGGCGGGCGAGTTCAACTTCAGATTCGTCGACATTGGCACGCACCACCACGTCATAAGGACGGATACCCTGCTGCAACCGGTCGGCCGCCCATTGCAGGATCAGGTCACCGGCATTGTGGCCCATGCTGTCGTTGACGCGTTTGAAGCCATCCAGATCCATGAACAGAATCGCAAGCCGAGTCCCCTCTCGCTCCGCAATTCGAACCTCGCGGCCCAGTCTTTCCAGGAAGGACTGCCGATTGGGCAACCCGGTCAGACTGTCAAAGTAGGCGAGCTTGAAGGTTTTGTTTTCTGCTTCCTCGCGTTCGATATCGCGTTGCTGAATTTGCCCCAGCATGCCATTGAAACCATCAGCCAGCGCATTCAGTTCGGCTATGTCGCTGGGGGCTGCTCGAGCCGAATAATCATTCGGACCGGAAACCTGTTTCATCAAGGCAGACAGCCCGTTGATCGGTTGCAGTATTGACTGATTCAATCGTCGTAGCAGTATGTTGGCAGCCAGCATCGCCAGCAAGGCTGCTACCAGTGTAACCAGCATCTGCCAGGCCACCTGTATGTACAGAAACTCCAGATCGACCATCAAGTAAAGTCCTCCGATTAATTCACCATCGTGAATAACGGGATGCACAATATTTAAATACTCAAATCCGTAGGCTGTGTGTTCCTGTAACGATCCGAGTATTGCGGGCATATCGTGCCCGGCAACGACAAAGCTCGTAAACAGTTGTCGATCATTTCCATAGAGCGCGGCGCCATGGACATCTGGTGACTGCTGAAGCGACTGGAGTAGCTCTTTTGCCGAATGGGTATCTTGAAACATCAGGCTGGCACTGGCGTTTTCGGCCAGCACTCTGGCCTTGAGCCTGCTCGTATCCACCAGGGAAAAGAAACTGATCGAAAAGCTGCTGGCGATAACAATCACCGCAACAATAATCAAGGCGATGCCCAGGGTAATCCGGTTGACGCGCCGCAGCCTGTCTCCCAGAGTCATCAGGTTGGCGCTCGCCAGCATGTTTTTCATTGACGCACCCTGCTTGCCAGACGCAACAGCTTTGAACTGAGATTCAGCTGGGCACTACGTGCCGCTTCCAGATTGACCTCGAAACTGATCTTGCCTTGGTTGAGCACCATGTTGATGCCAACGCCGGCGTCGAGCGCACCCGAGGTGTCCGCAATGATCAATACGGGTTCACTCTGCAAGGTTTCCAGAATGCGCGGCAGATCACTCATGGCTGAGCTTGCTATGAACACCACCTGACAAGCTTTCAGTTGCGCCACACTGCCAGCCCGCCGCGTGGCGAGGCTGCGTCCCCCCACGTTTTTGCCCTGAAGCGCATTGAGTTCATCACCGAAGGGATCGGCACCATACACGCACAGGGTAAGCGGGCTGCCTACCCTTGGCGGCCATTCGGTGAAGGCAATAAAGTTGTAAAGAAAGCCGGCCTTGGCGCGGTATTCCGGCGTGGTTTGGGCAAATACGTGACTGCTGGGCAGCACCAGGCCTATGGCCAGTAACAGTGCGATATTGAGCTTGATGGCTGTCACGATGCGAGCTGCCTGTCAGAACCGGTAAGCCAGCTTCAGCCTGACGCTGCGGCCATCCTGTTCCAGAACGTTCTGCCAGTTGGTATCGGATCCCGGATGCGCATAGCGAGTGTCGAACAGATTGTAGAGCCCGAGCGACACCTCCAGCCCTTTCGTCCACTTGTCCGTGCTGAGCTGGAGGTTGGAGAGCCAGTAAGCGTCCAGATCCGTGCCGTCGATGGACTGGCGTTCGCTGGAATATTGAAGTTCATAGCCAAAGCGCAGACCGGTTGAGGCCAGCGGACCGGAGACGTTGAACTTGCCCAGTAACTGTGGTGCGTTATCCAGCCCGGCCCCGCTCTTGTAGGCCAGATCCTGATAGGACAGGCTGCCGCGCATGCGCCCTCCCCATTCCCAGGTCTTGTCGGCGGACAACTCTACCCCTCTGGCCTCTACATCCTCACCTGACTGGAATTGTGAGCGTTCTACCGGATCCCCCGTTCCGGGGTCGATTACCGTAGTCGTTCCCAGCGTGGCCAACCCCTTCATGGACCATTGATAAACCGAGCCGCGCACGCGCAGGTTAGGGTCAATGCGCTGATCCATAACCAGCTCCAGGGTGTCGATCGTTTCGCCGCCCAGGGTCGGGTTGGCGACCAGGGACAATCCATCATCGAATTCACGCTCGTAGACGTTGGGCGCACGATGGGCGCGGCCATACAGCGCTTTGACAATTGTGTCGGATGTCGCCTGCCAGATCAGTGCCGCGCGCGGACTGAGATCGGTGCCGGTGAGACTGTTGCGATCGAGTCGCAGCCCCAGAGTCGCGGTCACTGTGTTGCCGAGCGTCCATTCGTCCTGGGCATATACGCCCGCACGCCAGCCTGAACCAGGTATCACAAGGTTGTTGGATGAATCGACGAGATCCTCATTGGTCTGGTCCTGCCGGGAATTGTCCTGAAATTCCATCCCCAGCATCAGTTTGTGACCAGCCCAGGCGGTGGATAGCAGACGCGCCTCGAAGCCCTGCCAATCACTGGAACCAGTAGCGAAATTGGGCACGTCCTCATAAAAAAACAGGCCGGTGTAGCGCGCCCTGCCCATGAATACGCGACCCGATAGTTGCAGGGTGTCGCCCACGTTGTCCTGATATTGCAGTTGCGTCAGCAGAAAGCGATCCCGCTGATACTGTCCAGGCACCAGCGGGTCGCCGTAATAAGAAGCAGTCGGATCATCCTTGCGACGATCGCCGTAGCTGAAGTCGAATGACCATGGTCCCCGACTCAGGCGGGTGAAAAACGTCTTGTCCTTTTCCCCATCCATGTTGGCGGCTACGCCAGACACATCGGTGTCGCCTGGCCCTGCACCGGGGTAATCGAAGAACCGGTCTTCCCCTTCGGCCTTGTAGGCGGAGACGGATAGCAGCACGTCAACTCCGTTATCCAGCACCTTGCCCCAGGTCGCCCGCCCTTCCCGTGCCGCCCCCGGATTCTGGTAGGCAACCGCCGCTTCCGCCCCATCCACATCTGCCCCGCTGCGAGTCACCAGATTGATCACGCCGAACAAGGCATTCTGACCATACACCGCCCCGCCCGGACCTGGAATGAATTCGATGCGCTCGATCAGATCCAGGTCGAGGGGCAATGCCCGATCAAACGATGCACCGTCGTACACCACATCGTTCCATCGGTTGCCATCGACGGTGAGCAAGATCCGTGTATTGCCATCACCCGGCAGGCCAAACCCGCGCATGCCCAGATAGCTGTACTGGCGGTCATAGGTGGTATAGATGCCGGGCAGGCTGGCCAGTGCCTCGCTCAACGTACGCCAGCCGAAGGTCTTGATCTGACCGCGGGTGATGACGCTGACTGCAGCAGCAACTTCACCCTGTTTCTGTTCGTATTTGGAGGCGCCGATGATGGAAACTTCGAGCAGTTGCTCCAGACTCAAGTCGGTAATGTCGGTGGCCACGGCATTCGCCAGTGAAGAGGCCGCCAGCACAGGAAGGCAGAACAGAAGCGCCTGGATGCGGCGAACAGAAAAACCCTGGCCGATGGCAGGATTGCACAGCATCCGGTCACCCGTTTGGGCAGGCATGCTGTTCGCGTCCGGCAGGTTTGGTTTTGTATGCATATAACTCAGCATCTTCAGGCTCAGCATGACTGAAGCGACACGATACGAGTTATATCGGCAAGATATGGAGCAGTCTTGATGCGAGTTATAAAAAACCTTTGATAAAGCAGGCACCCAGGCCATGGCGCATGGATTCCCGCTCCCTATCCAGGCTGGTCAGGTTATTTGGTTTTGCCCAGGCTCTTCACGTCATGCCCACCAAAGGCATTGCGCATCAGCGAAAGCAGGCGATAGTTGTAGCCCCGGTCGTCCTGGCTGGCGAAGCGCATCTGCAGGGCCAGGGTCAACACCGGCGCGGCGATGCCCTGTTCGACCGAGTCGATCACGGTCCAGCGCCCTTCCCCGGAGTCGGACACATAGGGCGCAACATTGGCCAGTTCCTGATCGCCTTTCAAGGCATCGGCAGTAAGGTCGAGCAGCCAGCTCCTGACCACCGAGCTGTGGCGCCACAGCTCGGTGAGCTGCGCCAGGTCGAAGTTGAATTCCTGCTTGCCCTTCAGGAGATCAAGGCCCTCGGCCAGCGCCTGCATCATTCCGTATTCAATGCCGTTGTGGATCATCTTGGAATAGTGTCCCGCTCCGATCGGACCGACATGCGCCCAGCCGTGATCAGCCGCCGGGGCCAGCGCCTTGAGTACTGGTTCCAGCGCTTGCGCAACTTCAGGGGTCGCCCCCACCATCAAACAGTAGCCATTCTCCAGCCCCCATACACCGCCCGAGGTGCCGGCATCCATGAAGCCAATGCCCTGTTCCGCCAGCCAGGCGCCACGGCGCTGGCTTTCCTTGTAATTGGAATTGCCGCCATCAACCACGATGTCGCCCCGGGAAAGTTTGGGGGCCAATTCCTGAATTTGCTTCTCGGTAGGATCGCCGCTCGGCAACATCAGCCAGACCACGCGCGGCGATGTGAGCTTGTCGACCGCATCCAGCGCCGAACTTGCCGCAATCATGCCGACTTCGTCTACCAACTCGGCCACTTTGCCAGGGTTGCGGTCAAATCCAACCACTTCCAGACCCGAGCGACGCATACGGCGCGTCATGTTGCCCCCCATTTTTCCCAAACCGATCAGTGCTAAACGCATAAGATTCCTTTCGATGAAAACCATACAAGAGATGGCGCATGACCCCGTTTGCGGACCCTATGCCGACACGTTCATGATGACATGCTCCGTTTTCCCTGCTCAATCCAGCCAACTCAAGTCCCATTCCAGTACAGCCTCGCTAAATTGCCAGAACACTTCTGAATCCCGTGCACTATGTCCAGCAAACCAACTGGCGGTTTAACAGCCAGAAACCATGCTTGCTGAGGTACAACCGAATCGGTGCGTGCATGCCGTTCAATAAAAACCATTACCCCGGTTTTTATTGAACACTGTTCCGCGACAGTTTTCCGGCGATGTATGTGGCGAGCCGCTGCGCACTGGCTTGCACAATTTCTCCGGCCGGACACCCTGCCTGTACCTGTTCCGCTTCAATCCCATAAACATCCATCCGGGCAGGGAGTTCCCCCAGTTCCCGCGCCAGGGATAAGGATTCGAGCACACCCAGACCATGGCTGGACAAGCCATGGCGGTAATCCGGCCAGCGCTGATTGTCAAAATGACGGATCTGCCCTGCCTGGGCCCGGCTTTCACCAGGCTTGTTTGACCAGGCGGAACTGACCATCGCGTCAATCAGAATGACCCAGTCAGCCTGGGCCAGCAAGGGAATCAGGCTGACGCCCGGGCGGTCCAGTTTCTCGATGCGCAGATCGTCTTCCGTCCGTAAGCCGCAGTTCGACAAGGCATCAATGACCAGCCAGCCAGCCTGGTCATCGCCCGACGGCGAACCGATGCCGAGAATGCGTATCCGGCTCACGTCCGCTCGACGTTCAGGTTCAGAAAATGGGTGGCGCAGGAAATGCAGGGATCGTAGTTGCGGATGACTTTTTCACAGTGCAGCCGCAAGGCATTGTCCGGCTGATCCAGCCCGAAATTGAGCAGCGACAGCCGCAGGTCTTCCTCGATACGGCCCTGATTCTGGCTGGTAGGCGGCACGATGCGCGCATTGACCACGCAGCCGCTGTCATCCATTTCATAGCGATGCCACAGCAGGCCGCGTGGCGCTTCGGTACAGGCCGTGGCTACACCCGCACACGGGATAACGTCTGCATAGGGCGACGCCGGCAGGCGGTAGGCATCAAGCAGGCGAAGCGCTTCGTGCAGCGCCAGCAGAATTTCCACCGCCCGCGCCATCAGGCTGTGGAACAGATTGCGGCTGGGCAGCGCGAACCCCGTTTCGGCCAGCAGGGTTTTGACCCGCTCGGGCAGGTTTGCGTGGTTCAAATTGAGCCGGGCCAGTGGGCCGACCAGATACGGCTGCTGCCGGTAGGTGCTGAACAGCGCGGTGGAAAAGGCCACGTGGCGCTCGGCAAAATACGTATCGAACGCTTCGGGTTCGATGCGCAGCCCGTCGCTGGCGCCGATCTGCCCGCGCTCGATGGCATAGTCGCTTGCATGCTGCACCGCAACCGACACAAACGCCTGGTTGTCCTGCGGTACTGGAATACTGGCCGCCCAGTGGATCAAGGCTTCGGCCTCCGGCAGCGCGGCACGCAGTTTTTCCCGAATGGCGGCGATGCGAGACAACTCGGGCACAGCATGAAAGCCGCCGACGCGTATCCCCACCGGATGCACCGAACGGGCGCCAAACAGTTCCATCAGTTCGTTGCCCAACGCCTGGATCCGCAACCCGCGTCGCACTTCGTCCGGGGCAATGCGCGCCAGTTCGATGGCGCTGCTGCAACCAAAAAAGTCCGGCGCGGCCAACAGGTGGATGTGCAGGCTGTGACTCTGGATCCATTCGCCGCAGTAGAACACGCGGCGCATGTCGCGCGCCCACGGGTCGAGTTCGACACCGAACAGTTTTTCCAGTGCCTGCGCGGCAGTGACCTGATACGCCACCGGGCAGATGCCGCAGATGCGCGCCACCATGTCGGGGACTTCGGTGTAACTGCGGCCTTCGAGAAACTTCTCGAAGAAGCGCGGCGGCTCGAAAATTCGCAGGCGCAACTCGGCAATCTCGCCGTTATCGATGCGCAGGTCGAGCGCGCCCTCGCCTTCCACCCGGGTCAGCACGGGCACGTGTATCGCAACTGAGCGTTTCTGTTCAGTCATCACGTCCCCTCACTTTGTCGGCCGCCGCCAGAAAGACCGGTGCCTGGCTGTTGATCGACTGGAAGCGTTGCACGATCGCTTGCGGCGTCAGTCCCAAGGCATGGAATTGAACTGCCAGTGCATCGGTATTGGCATTCTCGGCCGGGCCGTAACAGCCATAGCAGTCGCGCCCCAGGCTGGGACACAAGGCGCCGCAACCGGCCCGCGTCACCGGTCCCATGCAGGCCACACCGTGGCTGACCATGACGCAGGTCAGATTGCGCCGTTTGCATTCGGTACAGACCTTGTCGGCGTTGTCGTGCGGCGCCACACCGAGCAGCAGGGAATTCACCACCGCCACGATTTGCGGGCTGCTGACAGGACAGCCCCACAGTTCAAAATCCACTTTGACATGGTTCGCTATCGGCGTGGAGCGCTCCAGGCTGTCGATGGCTTCAGGATGGCTATATATCTGTGCCACCCATTCCGCACTGTTGACGCCATTGCGCAAGGCCTGGATGCCGCCGGAGGTGGCGCAGGCGCCGATGGCGATCAGCATGCGGCTGTGCTGGCGAACGTGCTGGATGCGTATCTGGTCTTCCGGTGTGGAGACGCTGCCTTCGACAAATGCCACATCAACGTCGGTATCCGGATCGAGCGCGCCGGCTTCGGCGAAATGCACCAGTTCGACCCGCTCGGCGAGTGCGAGCAAATCCTCGCCGAGATTCAGAAAGGCCAGCTGACAGCCGTCACAGGAGCTGAATTTGTGGACCGCCACGCGGGGCTTGATGGATGGTTTCATGGTCGCGGCCATCAGAACCCCCGGTGCTCAAGCAACGGTTTCGCCTCGTTCCAGCCGAACACGGGGCCGTCGCGACAGACGAACGCGCCGCCAAACTGGCAATGGCCGCAGCGCCCCACCGCGCACTGCATGTTGCGCTCCATGCTCAGGAACAGGCGTGTTGGCGACAGCCCGCGTTGCAGCAGAGAGTCGGCCGCTGCCCGCATCATGCCTTCCGGGCCGCACATCATCGCCGTCGCACATGCCGGGTTGAAGCGGGTCAGGCTGAATAAATCGGCTACGTGACCGACATGCCAGGGCCACAGTGCCGCTCCGTGACTCGCCGCCACCAGCACCTGGGTGTTGGGCAACTTGGCCCAGCGGTCGTACTGTTCGCGCCAGATCAAGTCCTCGGCGTGTTTCACGCCCTGGATGATGACCAGCTTGCCGTAGCGCTCGCGCCTTTTCAGGATGTAATGAATGACCGACACCACCGGCGCGCACCCCAGTCCGCCGGTCACCAACACGATGTCGTTGCCGCCCACCTCCTGCAGCGGCCAGCCTCGGCCGAACGGGCCGCGCAGCCCCACCTTGTCACCGGGCTGCAGCGCAGCCAGCCCCTGAGTGACGCGTCCGAGTGCCCGAATGGTATGGCCGATCCCGCTGTGATCGCCCGGGTCGGACATGATGGAAATCGGCACTTCGCCCACGCCGTATAGGTACAGCATGTTGAACTGGCCGGGGGCGAAGCGATACGCCGCCTGCGCCGCCTCATCATCGAGCCGCAGTTTCAGAGTGAAGATCGTCGGCGATTCCTGGGTACGCGCCACCACCGTGGCGGCATGCGGCGGTCCGGCATCGATTGGAGAGTGCTTTTTCATGGCAGCGCCCCGCCGGCGGTCAATGCGGCAACTTCTTCGGTCAGGTCGATCCCCGCCGGGCACCAGGCGATACAACGGCCACAACCAACGCAGCCACTGCGGCCGAACTGATCGTGCCAGGTAGCCAGCTTGTGGGTCAGCCATTGCCGGTAGCGGCTGCGAATGTCGGGGCGCACATTGAAGCCATGCAAGTGGCCGTGCGATTCGCCGAAACACGAATCCCAGATGCGTGCATGTTCGCTGGTGTGGCCGTCAAGCGCGGGAGTGTCGGTCTCGGCATGGCAAAAACAGGTGGGGCACACCGCCGTGCAGTTGCCGCACGCCAGACAGTGCGTCGCCACCTCGTCCCAACGCGGGTGTTCCAACTGGTTCATCAGGGCTTCGCGCAAATTGTGGCTGGGCAGGCTGCGCGTCTGCGCTGCGGTTGCTTCCATGCCTTGCTGTCGTGCGTCCTCGATCTGCTGGGGCGTGACTGCCGACAATTCCAGCGTGCGAAATACCACCTCACCCTTGTCGCTTCCCGGCACGACGACGAAGCCATCCGCCAATTCCACCAGCATGAGGTCATATCCCGCGGTCGGGGTCGGACCGTCCCCGGTCGATGCACAAAAACACGTGGCGGCCGGTACCGCACATTGCACTGCTACCAGAAACAGGTGCTCACGCCGCCGGGCATAGTGCGCATCGGTCCGGCTGTCCTGAAGAAAATGGGCGTCCTGCAAAGCCAGCGCCGCCAGGTCGCAGGCACGCACGCCAATGATGGCCTGCTTGACGGGCTTGGGGTATACGGCAACGAATTGCAGGGCGCCCGACGCATCCCGTTCCGCACGCCATAACGACTCCCTGGGCGCAAAGGCGTACGGCTTGATTGCCTGCGGCCCGTTCGCCCAGGCGAAATAGCGATTGTGCGGGTCCCGGGTCAGACGGTACTGCCCCGGTGCCTGATCGGCCTGCAAGCCTCGCGGCAGGGCGTCGGGCGCATGAAGTTCACGCATGACGATCGCGCCATTCACCTCGGATGGCCCAAGGCATTGATAACCGTCCGCCATCAAACCCGCCAGCAGCGAAGTCAAATGTGCAATGGGCAAAAACCCTGCACGCTCAAACCCGGGAGTCACGGTGTCACGGTTCCATGTCATATTGACAGTGTATGCATAAACCCACGATCAAGACAGGGCCTGCAGACACGGCCTGACTATAGGCACCCGGTAATCAGGCACCGCACGATGGCTTCGTTATAATGCGTTTTTCAAGCGGTAATGGAGAATCTGCCATGCAGCAACAACTGGATGTATTCGTCGCTTCCCTGACATCTTTCTGGACACAACTGGCAAGCTTTGTGCCGCAGCTACTGGCGGCCCTGCTGCTGCTGTTCGTTGGCTGGCTGCTCGCCAATCTGGTGCGCACCGGCGTGATGAAACTGCTCGACGTACTGAAATTCGACATGCTCGCCGAAAAAACCGGCATCGAGGCCTTCCTCAAGCAGGGCAACCTGGACGTGTCGCTGGCGCGTCTGATGGCCAAACTGGCATACTGGATCATCATCTTCATCGTCATCGTGACCGTGGCCAACAGTCTCGGCCTGCACATGGTGGCGGATCTGTTCAACAAGATCGTGCTCTACATCCCCAACATCATCGTCGCCATCCTGGTGCTGGTATTTGGCGTGCTGGTAGCGCGTTTCATCAACCGCATGGTGTTCGCCTACCTCAATAACATTGGTGTGCAAGGTGCACTCACCATCAGCACCCTGGCGGAATATGGCGTGATCATCTTTGTGGTGTTTGTGGCGCTCGAGCAGTTGGCCATCGGCACCACCCTGCTGACCGCAGCCTTCCAGATCGGCTTTGGCGCAATTGGCCTGGCGTTGGCGCTGGCATTCGGGCTCGGTGGCCGCGAATGGGCGGCGGGGGTGATCAAGAAGCTGACCGAGAAGTAAATTCAGGGCGGCAATCCGCCACTGTACAAATAAGAAGCCATGCAAACAAAACGGCAGTTTGGTCGCCATTAAGCGAACCAAACTGCCGTTTTTCTATGCCACGCCCCGGTTAACGCATCCGTGGTTTGCGGGTGTGCTTATCCGGCACGCCGCGCATTTTCCGGCGCGGACTGGGCTTCATCTCTGCCCACGCCAGCACGCGTGCGACCAGATCCTCGTCCAACTCCATTTTCTGGCCACGCCGCAGTTGCGGCGGCAGGACGATCGGGCCAAAGCGTACGCGCGTCAGACGCGACACGGTCAGGTTGAAATGTTCGAATAGCCGGCGCACTTCGCGCTTGCGGCCTTCCTTGATGACCACGCGATACCAGTGGTTCACGCCCTCGCCGCCGCCGGCAAAGCAGCTTTGCAGTTGAGCCGGGCCGTCTTCAAGTTCCACGCCGGCCAGCAACTGCGCAATCATGTCCTCGGACAATTCGCCCAGCACGCGCACGGCATATTCACGCTCGACTTCAAAGCGCGGGTGCATCAGGTTGTTGGCGAGTTCACCCGAGGTGGTGAAAACCATCAGACCGTCGGTGTTGTAATCCAGTCGACCGATGGAAATCCACTTGGCCCCGCGAATCTTGGGCAACGCATCAAACACCGTGGGCCGGCCCTTGGGATCGTCGCGGGTGACGATTTCGCCTTCCGACTTGTGATAAATCAGGATGCGCGTGCGCTTTTCATCAAAACGCAGATACACCCGGCGACCGCTGACCTTGACGATATCGTTTGGGCCGACCTTGCTGCCGATCAAGGCGGTTTCACCGTTGACCTGCACCCGGCCCTCGGCAATCCATTCCTCCATCTCACGCCGCGAGCCCACCCCAGCTGAGGCCAGCGCTTTCTGCAGGCGCTCGCTGGCCGCCTCGGGGGCCATGGCTTGTTGCAGGCGTGCTGCCGCACGCCCCATGGGCGCATGGGGCGAACGACGAATGGGAGAACTGGGGCGGGACATATTCAAAGAATCTCGGTGGCGGTGTCATCAACGACAGGGCTGACAGACAGGGTGCTGACGCGGACAATTTCAATCACCGCGCCAAACGTCTGGGAACCGTCATTGTCCAGCAATTCCGCACGAAGTTCAGGAATTAATGCAGTTTCATCCGGTGTGACGAGTTGGCCCAACTCTTCCAGCGGCGGCAATTCGGACAGCGTGCGCAGCCCCAGATCGCTCAGGAAGTGGCTGGTGGTACCAAACAAGGCCGGACGGCCGGGCACATCGCGGTGACCAATCGCCTCGATCCAGCCGCGTTCTTCGAGTGTCTTGATGATGTTGGGATTGACCGACACGCCGCGAATATCCTCGATATCGCCGCGCGTCACCGGCTGGCGATAGGAAATGATGGCGAGCGTTTCCAGCACCGCACGCGAATAGCGCGGCGGTTTTTCGTTCTTCAGCCGCGTCAGCCAGGGCTGCATTTCGGCACGCGTCTGAAAGCGCCAACCGTCTGCCACCTGCACCAGTTCCACACCCCGACCGTGCCACTGCGCACGCACTTCATCGAGCGCGCGACGCAGCACATCATTGGACAGGCCTTGATTGGGCTCATCCTGTTCGAACATGCGTTTCAGATCAGCCAGCGAGAGCGGCTCGATGGCTGCCAGCAAGGCTGCCTCCAGCACGACTTTCAGATCGTCCGGATTGTCATTCGGTTGTAAGTTCATGGAGCTTTACGTAAATAGGGGCAAACGGCTCAGCCTGGGTCACATCAAGCAAGGTTTCCTTGGTCAGTTCCAGCACCGCCAGGAAGGTCACAACAAGTTCATGTACCGTGGAAGATTCAGGAAACAAGTCTTTGAATTCCATAAATTCTCCGGGAGTCAAACGCTTCAGGATCCGGCTCATGTGTTCGCGTATCGACAGTTCCTGGCGGCCGATGCGGTGGTGGGTGCGGTTCTTTGCGCGCGACAGAATAGACAGCCACGCCGCGGCCAGCTCTTCCGGATGCAGACTGGGCAAATGCTTGGCTGCGGCAGGCAGAAATACGCTGACCGTGTCAAAATCGCGCCCCGACTGCGGCATCTCGTTCAGGTGCTGCCCGGCGAGCTTCATCTGCTCGTATTCCAGCAAACGGCGCACCAGCTCGGCGCGCGGATCATCGCCCTCGCTGGCTTCTTCACTCTGTTGCAGACGCGGCAGCAACATGCGCGACTTGATGTCGATCAGCATCGCCGCCATCAGCAGATATTCTGCCGCCAGCTCCAGCCGCGTCGCGCGCGCCGCCTCGACGTAGGCCATGTACTGCCTGGTCAGTGCCGCCATCGGAATATCGAGCACATCGAGGTTCTGGCGGCGGATCAGGTAGAGCAACAGGTCGAGCGGCCCTTCGAAGGCCTCGAGAAAGACCTCGAGCGCATCCGGCGGGATGTAGAGATCCTGCGGCAACTCAGTCAGCAGTTCACCATTCACCTTGATGACAGGCGCAGCAGGGGTGTCGTGAAGAGGGGGCTGAAGAAGCTCGGTGGCGCTCATGACGGCATTTTACCCGACTCGACAGCCTCCCTCCCATGGGATTTAGCGGAGCCGGGCGCCCTGCTGCGGATCGAAACAGTGGGCTGCCTGCATTTGACCGGTCGGTTTACTGAGACGCGACACTTGAATATCGCAACCGACAAGCTGTTCGCCTGCCAGATGACGGTGGACCTGTTCGGCTATCCCCCTTCTGCCAGCGGTCCCACATCAGGGCCTTCTGGCTATCTGAGTAGTTGGTCCGAGCCCTGTATTTCATCTGCAACACTCTTTCTGCTTACGTAGAATTTAGTGTGTTGCATCCACCGGTTGAATCCGCCACTTTGGAGCGGTCAGATGCCAGTCTGGCACGCCGGCCGTCTGATTTTGTCCAACTTGTATTTGTCGCTGACCACCTGAGAGTCATGGACACTCAGGTCATGCTTGATCATGGCCGAAATCGTCCAATAGGGAATTCATGCCGATTGCGGTGATCGGTTCTTCTTTAGGCCATTACCGCAACTGACGTACATGCTCGGGATTTTTTCCGAACATCGGCCTACCAGCTCATCAATAACTGATTCCGAGATAAACGTCTTGCGGATGGTCAACGTGCAACGAACACTGGTCATTCGTCAGTTCAAACACGCCGTGAGCGATTTCCCAATCATCGTTCACGGCCCGGGCGTCTATGCGTGCTAACAACCCCTGCAATGCCAAGCCAAGGCGGCCGCGCTGTTCGTGAACGAGGCCGCTTTGCTGATAACGCGCCCGCGCCAAGCATGCACCATTGTGACCAATATCAGTCATATGCTGAACCAACGCTTCGCGCAGATTTTCCCGACCGAGTTCGGCGATGAGATAAGGGACGACCGCCTGATTGTCTTCCAGGCCATCCGGCAATAGTGCACGCAAGCATTCGGGCAGAAAGGCCGACATGGTCTCCCCTACAATTCCACTGTGCATCAGATCTTCATCCACCATCTGCGTAAGATCCGGCAGTGGGTCAGAACCCGTGCGCAGGCCGAGTTGGTGCAAGGCGATCGCTTCATTTCGGTGACCTCCCAGCGCGAGTCCACAGAGGTGATGGTCGAGGATGTCGTGCACCAGAACGGAAGTGGGTAATCGCCGCCCCGTTTCCGCTGTGGTCGCGATCACTTCCGGGTCGTCGAGTGCCGCATCCAGCTTCCAGCCTCGAGCGCCATAACCGTCTTGCCATTCGGCGCGGTACGTGACTGGCACACGCACACTAACCTTAGCCATTGGCGACCTCTTGGTCCCAGATCACGTGCATTACCGGGCAGGCCAGCAGTTTCTCTGCCACTGGGCATCCACTGCAGTTTTTAACTGTTGGTTGGCGTGGGCAACCGTGGCAGCCAACAAGTCCGCCTTGCGCTTGGCGCAGATCAAACAGAGCAAACTGCATAGTCGCGATACGGGCCATTAATTCGGTTTCGGTCTCCTTGAGCACGACATCAACCTGGCGACTGGCCGCATCGCCCGTAGCATTTTCTTGGCGGATGTGCGACAAGCGTGCCAGCGTATCAATGGGCACCTCGGCGCGGGTCAGACCAACGATGGCTTGGAAGCGCGCCAATTCCGAGTCGCTATATGTACGCGTCCCCCCCGGCGTGCGACTAGCTTCAATCAACCCTCGCTGCTCGTACATACGCAATGTAGAAACCGAGACCCCGACTCGTTTTGCGACTTCACCGATTTTCATGGATCAGATCTCGACGATACGCGCCTCGATGCCGAGGTCTTTGGCAATAGCCACTACGGAACTAATGTCGAAGCGTGCGGGATCGTGGCTGACGAATAACAAATTGTCCTTGGGTGTATTGATATGGGATTCGAATACACCCGGACATTCAGCCAACCGAGCGGCCAGACGGGCTTTGGCCTCGGGCTGGTCGACGTGAACTAACATATCAACCGTTTGGGATTGGGTCATGGTGGCACTCCTGATAGGTTGTAAGGACACTATAAATCTACACCAATATGTAGATAACTCAAGTGAAAGAATTCACAAATAGGGAGAGCGGTGCGGTTAGACGGCCGCTTTCTGCAGATGATCTTTGGCTCGTAGCTCGTCTGACTTTGAATATTTGATCGCCCTCAACGCGCGAAGCAACCCGCTCGCTGCCTCCTCCTCAGCTGTAATTGCACGAAGTAGCGCCATTGCTGGATCAATCTCTCGGATCCGATGCGCGAGAGACAGATGCACAAACGAAGCACCAAAAGACTTCTTCGTCCAGTCGTCTGGCTCACTGTTCAAGAGCCGCACGATGGCGAGGTCGTCTGGTGTGAGCGTTGGTGGTAAGGAAGCTTCGCTCATGAGGCCTAACGTAATTTAGACGGCGCAACTTCTGACACAATACGCCGCGCTAAATCGACGCGTTCATCGAAGGGTGCGCTGTAATGGTTTGACTAGATGGAACTCTACCCCTTGTCCTCCCGATTGGACAAACCTGAAAAAACGCGGACGGACGTTCGCGTATCAGTTCAACCCATCACCCGAACACCACCTCCGCCACGTCCTGATATCGCTTCGCGTAATGCACCGTCATCCCGGCGCGGATGTGCTCGGGCAGCTTGTCGTAATCGCGCCGATTGGCCTCGGGAAGAATGAGTTCGTGGAGGCCGATGCGGCGCGCGGCAATAACCTTCTCGCGGATGCCGCCGACCGGCAACACCTGGCCGGTCAGCGTGAGTTCGCCGGTCATCGCGAGCGGGCGCGGGACCTTACGGTTCTTCGCCAGCGACAGCAGTGCGGTCGCCATGGTGACGCCGGCGCTGGGACCGTCCTTGGGCGTGGCGCCTTCGGGAACGTGCAGGTGCACAAAGCTCTTGTCGAAGAAGGTTTCGTCAGCTCCGTAGAGCTTGAGGTGCGAGGCGACGTAACTGTAGGCGATCTCGGCGGATTCCCGCATCACCTCGCCCAGCTTGCCGGTGAGCTTGAAGCCGCGGTTGAGGGTATGGATGCGCGAGGCTTCCACCGGGAGCGTGGCGCCGCCCATCGCGGTCCAGGCAAGGCCGGTGACGACACCGACGCCGCTCATCGGTTTTTCACGCGTGAAGACCGGTTTGTCGAGGTAGGCCTCGACTTCCTTGACGCCGATTTTGATTGGCGTGGCTACGCCGGCCAGGATTTTCACCACGGCCTTGCGCGCCACCCGCCCTAGCTGCTTTTCCAGGTTGCGTACGCCTGCCTCGCGCGCGTAGCCCTCGATGACGTGGCGGATTGCAGCTTCGCTGATGGCGAGCTGGTTCTTTTTCAGCCCGGCCCGCTCCAGCACGCGCGGCCACAAATGGTGCTTGGCAATGGTGACTTTTTCTTCGGTGATGTAGCCCGACAGACGAATCACTTCCATGCGGTCGAGCAGCGCGGAGGGAATGGAAAAATCATTCGCGGTACAGATGAACAGCGTCTTCGACAGATCGAAGCGCACGTCGAGATAGTGGTCGAGGAAGTCGGCGTTCTGCTCGGGGTCGAGCACTTCCAGCAGCGCCGAGGCCGGATCGCCCTGAAAACTGGCGCCGATCTTGTCGATCTCGTCGAGCATGATGACAGGGTTGGCCGACTCGACTTCTTTCAGGGCCTGCACGAACTTACCCGGCATCGCGCCGATGTAGGTGCGACGGTGGCCCTTGATCTCGGCTTCGTCACGCATGCCGCCGACTGAAAAGCGGTAAAACTTGCGGCCGAGTGCCTCGGCGACGGATTTGCCGATGGAGGTCTTGCCGACACCGGGCGGCCCGATCAACAGCAATATCGAACCTGCCATTTCGCCGCGCATGGCACCTACTGCAAGGAATTCGATGATGCGGTCCTTCACATCGTCAAGGCCGTCGTGGTCACGGTCGAGAATCTCGCGCGCGTATTTGAGATCGATCTTGTCCTGCGTATGCACGCCCCAGGGCAGAACCGTCAGCCAGTCCAGGTAATTGCGCGTAACGGTGTATTCCGGCGACCCGGTTTCCAGCAGCGAAAGCTTGTGCATCTCTTCATCGATGCGCTTCTTTGCCTGTGCAGGCAGCACCAGTTTGGCAATGCGTTCGCTGAAGCTGTCGAGTTCGGCGGTCTTGTCGTCCTTGGCCAGGCCCAATTCCTTCTGAATGGCCTTGAGCTGCTGACGCAGGAAAAACTCGCGCTGCTGCTCGGTCATTTTTTCGTCGACCTTTTCGCGGATATCCGACTGCAGGCGGGCCACATCAAGCTCTTTTTTCAACAGCACCAGCACTTTTTCCATCCGCTTCTTCAGCGCAAAGGCTTCCAGCACCTCCTGCAAGGCCTGCTTGGAGGCGGTGGTCAGGCTGGCGGCAAAGTCGGTGAGCTGCGAAGGCTCGTTCGGGCCAAAACGATTGAGAAAGAACTTGAGCTCTTCCGAATACAGCGGGTTAAGCGGCAGCAAGTCCTTGATCGTGTTGATAATGGCGATTGAATAGGCCCGGATTTCCTCGGAATCCGGCTTACCCGTCTCGCCCGGATATTCGACCCTGACCTTGTAGGGAGTGGTCTCGGACAGCCACTCGACAATACGAAAGCGGCGCACACCTTCGGCGATGAACTGCATCTTGCCGTCGGCACGCACCGGGTGATGAATCCGGACCGTGGTGCCGACAGTACGAAAATCCGTGCGCTTCACGTCATCGGTGTTGTCGGGCTTGACCACCACCAGACCCACCATGTGGTGCTCAGTCTCGCCGATGGCTTCCACAGTCGTCAGCCACGGCGCTTCGTTCATCAGCAACGGCAGGGTTTGCGCCGGGAAAAATGGCTTTTCGGTCAGCGGCAGCAGATACAGTACATCCGGCGCCACCGGCGTGGTGGGCAGCGAGCGCTCTTCCGGTAGGACTTCACCTTCCAGTACGGGGTCATTGGGCATGATCTGGTCTTCTCTATCCGGTCAACACGAAAAATCCGGATGCCTCACACCACACCCGAACAGGAAGTATCGGGCTTATCTGTCGATTTTCAAGGTTTGTTCTGATTCGGACGCACCGGAATTTCCTCAACCACGTCCGGTATGGAGGACAGAATCATCAGCTCGACCCGGCGATTGCGGGCCCGTCCTTCCGCCGTGGCATTCGAGACAAGCGGCTGACTGGCCTCGCGACCAATGGCAAACAGCCTCGATGGCGCAATCCCGTTTTCGGCCAGCAACCGCACCACGCTGGAAGCACGCACCGCAGACAGCTCCCAGTTGGAAGGGAAAGCTGTATTACTGATCGGGATGTTGTCGGTATGGCCGGTGATTTCCAGATTGAAGGGTTCCTTGCGCAATTGTTCCGCCACCGCCCGCAGCACCGTCAGCGATTGCGGCTCCAGTTCGGACCGTCCTGCGGCAAACAGCACGTTCGCATTGATTTCGATGCTAACGCCGCGACGGCTTTGCGTCACCTTGACCTTGCCCTCCTTCACCAACGGCCCCATCGCAGCAAGCAGATTGCTCGCCACCTCGGTCATGTGGGCCTGTTCCTCGATGGCCTGCTGCTGCTTCAGGGTGCGCTGTTTGACTTCGGGCGGCAGGGTGGCCGTGGGCAGCTGCGGCACCGGAATATCGCTCGCCTCCCCAGGCTTGCCAAACGCATTGCCCAGCGAACTGGCCAGGATCCGGTACTTGTTCTCGCTGACTGCCGAGATGGCGTACATCACCACAAAAAAAGCGAACAACAGCGTGATGAAATCGGCATACGAAATCAGCCAGCGGTCATGATTCTCGTGATCGTAGGCGATGCGCCGACGTCTGCGCATCAGAGATAGCCTTTGAGACGTGCTTCGATGATGCGCGGATTATCACCCTGCGCAATGCCCACCAGGCCGTCACAGATGATTTCACGCTCGCGCACACGGCGGGCGATGGAAAACTTGATCTTGTTGGCAATCGGCAGAAACACCAGGTTGGCCAGGCCGACGCCGTAGATGGTGGCGACAAACGCCACGGCAATACCAGGCCCCAGCTTGCTGGGTTCGGTCAGGTTTTCCATGACGTGGATCAAACCGATCACCGCCCCCAGAATGCCGAGCGTAGGTGAATAGCCTCCAGCCGATTCCCACACGCGCGCAGCCTGCCGTTCGGCTGTTTCGAAATTGATGATCTGTACGTCGAGCGTATCGCGCAGCTTGTCTGCGTCGGCCCCGTCGATCAACAGTTGCAGCCCTGATTTCTGAAACGGATCGCGCGTGATATTGAGATGTTTTTCCAGCGCCAGCACACCATCCTGTCGTGCAGTATGCGACCACTGCACCACGCGCCGGATCAGCGTATTGCCTTCCGGTTCGGGCGGGTGGAAGGCCCATTTTGCCATGCGGATGCCCTGCATGAAAACCGGTAAAGGGTAATGCAGCAACACTGCCGCCAGGGTGCCCAGCACCACGATGATGAATGCCGTCGGCTGCAGGAACAGGGCAAGGTGCCCCCCTTCCAGGGCCTGACCACCCAGGATGGCCGCCCCTGCCAGCGCAAGGCCGATCAGACTGCCGCGATCCATGCGTCCTCCTTGAGCTTGGTACGCAAACGCGCAATCGCCTGGCCGTGCAGCTGGCAAATGCGGGATTCGCTGACGCCAAACACTTCGCTGATTTCACGCAGGTTGAGTTCCTGTTCGTAATACAGCGACATCAACAGTTGCTCACGCTCGGGCAGGTTCTCGATCCCGGCAATGATGCAGGCCCGCAGATTGGCATCGAGCAGCTGCGGCAACGGCATGCTCGCCTCGTTCGCCGACTGCTTGTCGAGGAAGGAATCATCTTCTTCCGAGTCACCAAAGTCCTCGAAATACAGCAACTGGTGACCACGCGCATCGCCGAGCATGCCCTGGTACTCGTCCAGCGGGAGTTTCATATGTTCGGCGATTTCGGTTTCACTCGGTTGTCGTCCCAGCCGGTGCTGCAGGCTGCCGATGGCCTGTTCAATCTTGCGCATCGACTGCCGTGCGCTGCGCGGCATCCAGTCGGATTGACGCAGTTCATCGATCATCGAACCGCGGATGCGCTGGATGGCATAAGCCTCGAACTGGGCGCTCTGCGCCTCGTCATAGCGGCTGATCGCATCCAGCAGGCCGATCATGCCGGCCTGAACCAGATCGTCTTCCTCCACGCTGGGTGGCAGCCGCCCCATCATGTGATGGGCCAGCCGCTTCACCATGGGCATGTATTGCGTCAGCAGATCGCTTTTTTCGCTTTTGCCACTTGCGGTGTACATGCTGCTTTATCCCCTTCTATAGGCTTCCACCAGCTGCCCACCCTGTATCACGCGTTGCATGAACCCCCCCACGCTGCCCAGGCTGGCTGGTTGCGGCCAGCGCAGCAATCCATCCGCCAGTTTGCGAAACTGCGAGGTGGAGACCGCCACAGGAAACGCATCCACCACCGAAGTGCGCAAGCGGCCGGCACGCGTCAGCCGCTCGTCCAGCGGAATGTAGCCCAGGTAATCCACCGACACATTCAGATAGCGCTCGGCCGTCTCGGAAAAGTTACGCGCCACGGCCTGTGCCTGCTCGGGCGACACCATGCGGTTGAGCAACAGACGGAACTGACGCTTGCCAAAGTTGTGCGCCAGACGCTTGACCAGCGTATAGCCCTGGGTAATCGCCGCACTGCCGGGCTGCAACACCACCATGATTTCGGATGCAGCAAGGCCCAGCGGCAGGGCGTCGGGATCGGTGGCCTCTTCCATATCCACCAGCACCACATCGACGCCACACTGCAGGCGATTGAAACTTTGCGCCAGCCATTCCTGATCGCGCTCGGACAATTTCCCCAGGCGGCTGAATCCGCCCCCAATGGGCAACACCTGCACATTGTTGGGACCATTGAGAATCAGGGACTCCAGCGTGCAGCGGCCCTCGATCACATCGGCCACGTCATAGTGTGGCGTCAAGCCCAGTGCGGCTGTCGCACCCCGGCCGTACTGGTCCTGGTCGATGATGAGCACATCGCGCCCGGAGCGGCCCAAGGCGACCGCCAGATTGGCTGTCGCGGCGGTTTTTCCCGAACCCTGTTGCCCGGACATCACGGTTATGACCTGAAAACCGGACTGTCCCAGCAGGCGGCGCAATCCGGCAGCCTGATCGCTGGAGAATTTATCCATGGGCCACCGCGCTTTCACGATAGGAAGACTGGATGCCGCTCATGGCGAATGCCAGTTCACTATCGTCCAGTTGCCAGGGTGAAGCCAGCGAACGGGTCTTGAAAGCACGGTGAATCAGGTATTGACGATTGGCCAGGTGCAGATCCTCCGGCACACGCTGACCGGTCGCCAGGTAATGTACGTTCAGGTCATGACGAATCGCACAATCCAGCGCGGCTCCCAGGCTGGCGGCTTCGTCGACTTTCGACAGGATGCAGCCGTCCAGACCACGCGTCTGGTAGGCCTGCACCACTTCATTCAAGGTGTCGCCATGGCTGGTGGCATTCAACAGCAGCAGGCGCTTGATCTGCTTGCCGGCATTGCATAGCATTTCGACCTGTTCGGCGACAGCATGATCGCGCTGGCTCATTCCCACCGTGTCGATCAACACAGTGTGCTTGTTGCGCAACTCGGACAGGGCCAGTTTCAAATCAGCTGCGTCGCGCACGGCATGCACGGTCACGCCCAGAATCTTGCCGTAAATGCGCAGTTGCTCGTGGCCACCGATCCGGTAGCTGTCGGTCGTCAGCAAGGCCAGTTTCTCGGCACCGTGGCGCACCACAAAGCGTGCTGCCAGCTTGGCCGTGGTGGTGGTCTTGCCCGCGCCGGTCGGCCCCATCAAGGCAAACACCCCGCCGCCATCAAGCATGTCGTTTTCGTTCTGCATCACCTGCAGGCGCTTCATCAGGGTGTTGCGCATCCAGGCCTGGGCTTGTTCCACATCACCTTTTTTCGGCAGTTCTTCCAGCAGGTCACGCGACAGGGTGGCACTGAATCCTGCCGCCAGCATGTCACGCATCACCGCAGCGCCGGACGGGTCACGACCCGGAAGATTGCGCCAGGCCATATCCGAAATCTGGCTTTCCAGACTGCTCTGCATGGCCTTGATTTCACTGATGACGCTCTGTGCCAGATGCGCACTGTCTTCACTCGGCACCGCCACGCGCTCGACCAACCGGCGCTTGAAGCTGACTGCGGGCTCGGGTTCCGGTTCGAGCCTTCTATCAGGTGCCTTGCTCGCACGATTGGTAAATGCCTGGGTGATGACCTCCGCTGTTCTTGCGACTGGCGGGGCAACAGGCTTTTCCACGACAGGGGGAGCAAACGCCGCGATATCCTCGGCCGGCATGGCCAGCACCTCGACGCCGCCCTCGACCGCTCGATTCGAGAGGATGACTGCATCGGGTCCGAGTTCCTCGCGCAACTGGCGCATGGCCTCACGGGATGTTTTAGCTACGATACGTTTGATGTTCATGCTGCTCCTCCTACCAGGGAAGTGACTTTGATCTGTTTGCCTTCGGGTACTTCAGCGTGTGAAAGCACTTTGAGCTGCGGCACGGCGCGCCGCAGAAAACGTGCAAGTAGCGGACGCAATACCGCCGGCGTCAGCAACACCGGGGGATGGCCCAGTGCTTCCTGACGTTGCGTTGAGGTCTGGGCACGCTCCAGGATGGTGTCGGCCAGTCCAGGCTCCATGCCTGCATCTTCATTGCCTGCCTGCAAGGTTTGCAGCAGCAGGCGTTCCAGTCCCTGATCCAGGGCAATGACCGGCAATTCGCTGACTGAACCATAAATCTGCTGCACGATGGAACGGCCCAGTGCCACCCGCACCAACGCGGTCAGCTCGTGCGGGTCCTGAACCCGTGCGCCATGCTCAAGCAAGGTGTCGATGATGCTGCGCATGTCGCGGATGGCCACGCCTTCGATCAGCAGGGTTTGCAATACCTTTTGCACCGTGGACAGCGTGAGCATTTTCGGCACCAGATCCTCCACCAGCTTGGGCGCACTCTTGCCCAAGTGGTCAAGCAGGGCCTGGGTTTCCTGACGCCCGAGCAATTCTGCTGCATGCTGGGTCACCAGATGATTCAGATGCGTCGCCACCACCGTGCCGGGATCAACCACGGTGTAGCCCAGGGACTGGGCCTGTTCGCGAAGCGTCGATTCGATCCACACGGCCGGCAGGTCGAATGCGGGATCACGTGTGGCCACACCTGGCAGGGTGGCGGTGATGTTGCCAGGATCGATGGCCAGGAACAGTCCGATACGCACTTCGCCGCTGCCGATTTCCACACCCTTGAGGGTGATGCGATAACTGTTCGGATTGATTTCAAGGTTGTCGCGAATATGCACGGCCGGCGGCAGGAAGCCGATTTCGCGCGCGAATTTCTTGCGGATGCCCTTGATGCGTCGTACCAGTTCACCATCTGCAGCGTTGTCCACCAGCGGAATCAGGCGATAGCCCACTTCCAGTCCCAGCGTATCGATCGGTGCGACATCCTCCCAACTGGCTTCCTGCGACTCGACCGCGGCGACCGGGGCCGATTCGACTTCGAGCGCCGCTTCAGGTTTTTCCTTGCCGCGCCGGTAGGCCAGCCAGACCATCCCACCCGCCAGCAGCAGAAAGGCAAAGTTCGGCATCCCCGGAATCATGCCCATCATGCCCAGGATCGCGGCGGTGATGTAAAGCGCATGCGTTTTGCTGAAGACGTTGGACAGCATCTGGCCGGCAATGTCTTCCTCGGTGCTGACACGACTGACGATGATGCCGGCTGCGATCGAGATGACCAGGGCCGGGATCTGTGCCACCAGGCCGTCGCCAATCGCCAGCAGCGTGTAGTTGCGGGCAGAATCGGCCAGCGACAGGTCATGCTGCATTACCCCCACAATGAGGCCGCCGATGATGTTGATCAGCAAGATCAGAATGCCGGCAATGGCGTCGCCGCGCACAAACTTCGACGCACCGTCCATCGAGCCGTAAAAATCAGCTTCCTGGGAAACCTCGGCCCGACGCCGACGCGCCTCGTTTTCATCGATCAGGCCGGCATTGAGATCGGCATCGATGGCCATCTGTTTGCCTGGCATCGCATCCAGGGCAAAACGTGCGCTGACTTCGGCGATACGGCCGGCACCCTTGGTGATTACGATGAAGTTGATCACCACCAGGATGACAAACACGATGATGCCCACCGCGTAGTTGCCGCCCACCAGGAAGTGGCCGAAGGCTTCGATCACCTTGCCTGCAGCATCCGGGCCGGTGTGGCCATCCAGCAGCACCACCCGGGTGGAGGCCACGTTGAGCGACAGGCGCAGCAAGGTGGAGAGCAGCAACACTGTGGGGAAGGCTGCGAAATCGAGCGCCTTCTTGGTCGACAGGCCGACCAGCAACACCATGATGGACAGCGCGATATTGAAGGTGAACAGCATGTCCAGCGCAAACGGCGGCAGCGGCAGCACCAGCATCGCCAGAATCAGGACGATGAAAACAGGTGCGGCCATCGCGCGGGCGTTGGCAGGGTTGAAAATGTTCGACAGGGTCAGCGCGCCGTTCATGCGGTGGCCTGCAGCGGATCAAGTTCAGACGGGACCGGCAAATCGGTCGGTGCGTTGGGGTACGCCCCACCCACCTGGCGGAAGTGCCGCAACTGGAACACATAGGCCAGCACTTCAGCCACCGCGGCATAGAGCGTGGCCGGAATTTCATCACCAAGTTCGGTATGACGGAACAGGGCACGTGCAAGCGGCGGGGCTTCCAGCATGGGAACGTTATGCTCGGCTGCCATTTCGCGGATACGCGCGGCAACCGCATCCGCCCCCTTGGCGACCACGCGTGGTGCACCCATCTTGCCTTCGCTGTACTTGAGAGCCACGGCGAAGTGGGTCGGGTTGGTCACCACGACATCAGCCGTGGGAATCTCGGACATCATGCGGCGACGGGACATTTCACGTTGCTGGGCACGGATACGCGCCTTGACGTGCGGGTCGCCTTCCGATTCCTTGTTTTCCTGGCGCAGTTGCTCTTTGGTCATCTTGAGCTTGTTGTAGAAGCTCCAGATCTGATACGGCAGGTCGATCACGACGATGAAAATCATCGCACCCGAAATAAGCAGAAAGATTTTTCCGATGAGATCGCCCATGTGCTGAATCGCGTTGGACGGCGATTCCATACTGAGCGAGACAATGGATCCCAGATTGCTCCAGATCAACCAGACCGCCACACCACCCAGCAAACCCGCCTTGGCCAGGGCCTTGACCAGTTCGATCAAGCCCTGGCTGGAAAACATGCGCTTGAAGCCTGACATCGGGTTCATGCGCTTGAAATCTGGTGCAAATGCCTTGGTGCTGAACAACCAGCCACGCAACAGTAGCGGCGAGGCGACGGTGGCCAGGGCCACCATCCCCAGAAACGGCAGCAGGGCCAGCGCTGCATCAAAGAATTGAACCGACAACTGATCCATCAGATACGAACTATCGCGGGCAACGCCCGGATCAAACCGCAGTCCACCGCGCACAATCTGCGACATGGTCTGTCCCAGTCCGCTTGCCATCCACCAAAGGACCGTGCCACCGGTCATCAGCACGACGAACGTACCCAACTCGCGCGATTGAAGGACCTGACCTTCTTCGCGCGCTTTCTCCAATCGCTGGAGCGATGGGGATTCGGTCTTTTCTTGATCGCTTTCTTCAGCCATCCTGATTCACCTGTTAGTTGGGACCCGTCCTGGCCAAACGGCTCAAAACGGGATTTCTTAGGGTGAATTATTGGCCACGTCCAGGGCAGACGATCAGGGGAATAAGGGTGGATTTGGGCCCTTATTTAGATTCAAGTGTCACGCTACTTGAATCAGGGGCTGAGTGGCAGGAAAAGAAATGGCTTCCCGTTCATGCAAACCGGGACAGGTAAGTCATTACGTGATCAAGGAAACAACATGCACGGGGAAAACAGCCAAGCCAGACAAACTGGCCACAAATTGCCCCTCACTCAACGTGGTGCGGGGACCTGTTCCACATCCACGGGAGCATTGACTCGTGTTGCTTCATCACGCACCGCAGCTTCATCTGCAACATTGACGCCGCTGGCCTGCTTGGTCACGTTGTCTTCCGTACGTTTATTCATGACGATGATGCTGATTCGACGATTGACCGGATCCAGCGGTGCCGCCTCGCCAAACGGTACCGACGATCCCAGCCCCACCACCCGTAACATCTTTTCCTCAGCCATGCCGCCCGCAATCAGTTCACGCCGCGAGGCATTCGCCCGATCAGCCGACAACTCCCAGTTGCTGTAGCCACGCCCGGCGTTGGCATAAGGTTTGGCATCGGTATGGCCAGACAGACTGACACGGTTCTGTACATCATTCAGCACCAGGCCAATTTCATGGAGGATGACTTTGGTATAGGGCTGCAATTCAGCACTGGCCAGATTGAACATGGGACGGTTCTGCTCGTCGACGATCTGGATTCGCAATCCTTCGTCCGTGATGTCGATCAAGAGTTGGCGCTTGAACTGCCTCAGGGTCGGATTGCTGTCGATAGCGCGTTCCAGACGTGCTTTCAACTGCTTGAGCTTGTCCGCCTCGACTCGTTCAAGCTCAGCCTTGGCCGCTTCAAGGTTGTAGGATCTCTTCTCGGATTTTGTGGCGCCTTTATTGACCTGGCCATCCTTGCGGGTCAGATCGCTTCCACCGCCCCTGATTACGCTGGAACTGTCGCCGCTCCCGCTCCCGCCCTGCATAGCCACCTTGAGCGGTGTCTTGAAATATTCTGCGATGCCGGCCAGATCGCCCTTGGCGGTCGAGCCCAACAGCCACATCAGCAGGAAGAACGCCATCATGGCCGTCACAAAGTCAGCATAGGCGATCTTCCACGCGCCACTATGATGGCCACCGGTCACCTTCTTGATGCGTTTGACGATGATGGGCGCTTTTTGCTCGCTCATAAATGTGCTTTATACCGTTGAATAACGTAGCTTAGGTATCAGCGCGATTTCGCACTCTTCACATGCTCTTCCAGTTCGATGAACGATGGACGCTCGGTTGAGAACAGGACTTTCCGCCCAAACTCGACTGCAATGGCCGGCGCATAACCATTGATGCTGGCCAGCAAGGTGACCTTGACGCACTGGAACAACTTGGACGACTCGTGCAGTTTTTGTTCAAGCAGGCTGGAAAGTGGACTCACAAAACCGTAGGCCAGCAGAATGCCAAGGAAGGTACCAACCAGGGCAGCTGCAATCAGGATTCCCAATTCCGCTGGCGGAATGCCGACTGACCCCATGGTATGCACCACTCCCATCACAGCCGCCACAATACCAAATGCCGGCAGACCATCACCCAGCTTGGCAAGACAGTGCACTGGAACCGCACCTTCGTGGTGGTGGGTTTCGAGTTCGTTATCCATCAGGTTTTCAATCTCAAAGGCATTCATGCTGCCGCTCACCATCAGCCGCAGATAGTCGGTGAGGAATTCGATAATGTGGTGGTCTGCCTGGATTGAAGGATATTTTGAGAACAGGGGGCTGCTTTCAGGTGCATCGACATCTCCCTCGATCGACATCAAACCTTCCTTGCGGATTTTGGTCAGCAATTCATACAACAGCGCCATCATGTCCATGTACAGCGCGCGGTTGTATTTCGATCCCTTGAAAAGAGTGGGCAACGCCTTCAATGTCGCCTTGATCGCCTTGCTGTTATTGCCAACCAGAAACGCGCCCGTTGCACCGCCACCAATCATCAGCAGTTCCACTGGCTGCCACAATGAGGCGACGTGTCCTCCTGCCAGAGCAAAACCACCGAAAACGCTTACAAGAACAATGATGTATCCAACGATGACTAGCACAAGCGATTGTCCTTTTGGTTAAATCCGCAAGCAATATCTGTACATCCTGCCCGATACTACTGCGCACGAATGCGAAGCTCACAGGATGAGAATTCGACCAAAATGCAGAAAACTTGATGGCACAGCGCGAGTATTTCGACATGACGCTATTTCACATTTTCCATACATACAAGGTATGGCGCGCACCTTCAGCCAAACTCACGACCTGATCGGGTGACCGTACGTCGACCGCGAAAGACAAACTGACAAACAGGTTTCCGCTGCGCATCTGGGCTTGCGCCTGTTGCCACAAATCCGGCATGGCTGCAGGCGACAGAAACGCAAATACCACGTCGAATTCGGCCAGATTGATGGCCGTGTAATCACGCCGCATGAACACCACGCGGCTGCGTTTGTACCAGGCGCGCACGCGACTGATCAACCAGGGTGCGGGCGCAATCTCGGTTCCAAAGAACAGGCCCTGTGGAAAGCGCTGCTCCAGATAGAACGGCACCCCACCCAGACCGCTTCCCAGATCGATAAAACGAAACGCCCGGGATTCCGGTAACAGCGAGGTCAGGGCCTGCCAGGCCTTGCGATCGGACAGATACAGCGGCACCCGCGTGCGAAAGGTGCTCCAGTAAAACAACACCAGCAGCAGGAAAGCGCCCAGATACAGCTCAGCCGACAGGCTCACCTGCTGCGCCAGCAAAATCGCAGGAAAAAAACCAAAATGCAGCGGAGGCCACCAGACAGGCTGCCGCCAGACCCGACTCAGCATCGCAGCAACACTGCCTTGTGCCAGAGCCAACTGCCACAGGGCAGGCTGATGGGAAAACAGGAATTGGAGAAGCGGATTTAGCAGGGCTGCCAGCAGCAGCGCGATGCACTGAATGACAAGGGACTGAAGGCTGACCGGCAGACGTGTCATTGCCGGCCTTTCATGCAAACGGGTTCAGGCAGCAGCCGTCAACTCCGCCTGTGCCAACTCGGCCTGGGCGGCTGCCTTGGCCTTGCGGGTTTTTCCGGCGCGGGCCGGCATGTTGCACAAGCCGCAGACATACTGCTCATGCAAGTCGTCAGGGTGGACCACGAAGTGACCGCCACAACCACTGCACACAGCCGTTTCAAGCATGCGGCTTTCAAAGAAGCGATTCAGGGTCCAGGCACGGGTGAAGCTCAGCACCGCCTCGATCTGGTTGGTGTGCAGGTATTCCTGATACAGACGATAGCTTTTAAGCGTGGCTTCGATCCCGGTGCAATCACTGTTCTTCGTGATGTAACGGTGAATATTGACAAACAGGGAGGAGTGCACGTTGGGCAACCAGGTCAGGAACCAGTCGGTCGAGAACGGCAGCATGCCCTTGGGCGGTGAAACGCCCTTCACTTCCTTGTACAGCTTGAGCAGGCGCTCGCGGGACAAGGTGGTTTCGGATTCCAGCACCTGCGGACGGGCACCGAGTTCAATCAGATCAATCGCCAGCTGAGTGTTACGCATTTCGGTCAACAGACTTTTCTTGCTCATCAGGACACTCCCCGGTTTTTATGTGGTGCGATACAACGATTGAAGTACAGTTTCAGGCAAAGGCTTCCACAGCCTGCCCGGCCATCAGGATGGCGGCATGAGACTGTGCCAGTGCGCGATCCTTGGTGTAGTTGGTCAGCATGTTCAGCACCACGCCGTCGTCGAAGCGGAAGCGCGACACCATCATGCCGGAAGCAGCGAGCTTGAGAATTTGTGCCGGGGTCAGCGCTTCGATCAGTTCGGCAACGTCCTGGCTGATGCCTAGCCGGAAGACGGCAGTCGCCTTGTCGTGTTGGATCATGCTTTGAGCCAGCATCAGATAGTTGAGATTGACGTCGCGCATTTCGTCCAGCATTTCGTCCAATTTCATTTGACTTGCCCTCTTGGTCCAATTTATTTTCAAACTCACACTTAAGTCAGCGTGGTAGATTCGTTTTCGGACGACACCCGGGAAAGTTAATGTGGACACACACTGTATTCGCGGTCGGAAATGAGCGATTTATCATGTAGGTGTTTGTCTTACATTTGATGGCTTGCGCATGGTGCGCTCACCCGACAGAGTTGGGCCAACACCCAATGCTGCTTCAAATAATTCAATAAAAACAGGTGATTACAGGAGATACGGTTGGTCATATTGCTGCGGGCGTTGCACCCGCAGCATCTGCCAAACGATGAAGCAGATCAGGTGCGCTGGTAAATATCCTCAAAACGCACGATATCGTCTTCGCCCAAATAGGAGCCCGACTGCACCTCGATCATGTGCAAATCAATCTTGCCCGGGTTTTCCAGCCGGTGCGACGTGCCCAGCGGAATATAGGTCGACTGGTTTTCAGTCAGCAGCAGAACTTCGTCGCCGCAGGACACGCTGGCAGTCCCGGACACCACGATCCAGTGCTCGGCACGGTGATGGTGCATCTGCAGGCTGAGCTTCTCGCCCGGTTTGACCATGATGCGCTTGACCTGGAAGCGCTCGCCCTCGTCGATCCCCTCATACCAGCCCCAGGGACGATAAACCTGCTTGTGAACCAGATGCTCGCAGCGTTTTTCGGCCTTGAGGCGGTCAACCAGTTTCTTGACGTCCTGCACTTGGTCCTTTTGCGCCACCAATACCACGTCAGCCGTTTCGACCACCACCAGGTCCGATACGCCCAGCATGGCCACCATGCGGGTTTCGGCACGGACAAAGTTATTACGGGCATTTTCCAGCATGACGTCGCCACGCGTGGCGTTGTTGTCCGCGTCCTTCTCAGCCACATCCCACAATGCCGACCAGGCGCCAATGTCGTTCCAGGCCATGTCAGCCGGCACCACGGCCGCATGGCGGGTATGTTCCATCACGGCGTAATCGACCGACTCGGACGGACAGGCTTCAAACGCCGCCGGATCCAGCCGCACAAAATCGAGATCCAGCGTCGCCGCATCCAGTGCCGCCCGGCTGGCCTCCAGAATATCGGGACGTGCGGCCTGCAATTCGTTCAGGAAATCCGCTGCCCGGAACAGAAACATGCCGCTGTTCCAGAAATAATCGCCGGAATCGACATACTGCTGCGCGGTGGCCAGGTCCGGTTTCTCGACAAACGCGGCCACCTGATACGCGCCGGTGCTATCAGCCAGCGGTTCACCCTTGCGGATGTAGCCGTAGCCCGTCTCGGGCGTGGCGGCTACGATGCCGAATGTGGCGAGATGACCTTTTTTGGCGGCCTCTGCTGCCATCCGGATGGCAGCATGAAAAGCGTCAATATCGCCAATCAGATGATCGGCTGGCAATACCAGCATCAGGGCATCCGGATCGTCACGCGACAACATCAACGCGGCGACAGCAATGGCCGGTGCCGTATTGCGCCCCACCGGCTCCAGCACGATCGCACGCGGCGTCGCCCCGATCTGACGCATCTGCTCGGCAATCATGAAGCGATGCTCCACATTGCACACCATCATCGGTGCGGCGATTTCCGGCATATCGGCCAAGCGACTGACCGTGTCCTGCAACAGGCTATGGTCGCTGGCAAGCGGCAACAACTGCTTGGGCAAGGCCGCACGGGATAAAGGCCACAAGCGGGTGCCCGAGCCTCCTGAAAGAATCACGGGATAAATGCTGGTCATGTCGAGAGTTTGGGTCATGGTCGTTTTATCGATGAATGCAATTGTTATTCCTGGTACGGGCAAGCTGCGCCTGCTCATCCGGTATGAAAATACCGGCCTACCCCATTGTTCACATCTGGCTCACGACCCAGGCTGGGGCGTGAGCGCATGCGCCTTGGCACCAGGGTCCATCGGGGCAAATCCGCTGGCATATTCGATTTTTCCCTGGCCACGCAGCTTGTTAATCTCGGTTCCCAGCAAAGTCTTGCGCTTCGTGCTTTGTACCACCCGCTCGATGGCCGCCCGCGCTTGTTCAAGCGTAACCGGCTGCACCTGGCTTCCCAGCACCTGCAACACACTGATGCTCTCGGGGCCGGTCGCCAGCACGGTAACCTGGCCATCTTTCATGTCCTTGATCTGCGCCAGCAGGACACCAGGGATCTGTTCTGCAGGCTTCACCCCGACACCGGACTTGCTCTCGATCTCCTGCGCTTTCAGCCAGTCAGAGAACCCGGCCAGGCTGTGATCCTGCTTCAAGCGGGCCTCCACCTCAGCCAGGCGTGATGAAGGCATTCGCAGTTCGATTTCCTGAATGCGATACAGCTTGCGTGCCGAGAAAAGCTCGGGGTGCAGCGAATAATAGTCGTTGACCTCAGCATCAGCAGGCTTGGGCATGTCCTTGTATACGCGTTCCATATAGGCATCAAACAGCACCTGGCGTTGCACCTGCTGCAGCGCCCGTGCAACCTCAGGCTGCTTGTCCATCCCGGTGCTTTTGGCTGCTTCCGCCACCAACCGCTGGTCGATCAACGCCTCCAACACTTTGCTGCGGACCTCGGCTGCTACCGCCTCGTTGGGCGGCCCCAGACGCGACAATGCCTGGTTCAGCTCGTTTTCAGTAATCAGTTCGCTGCCCACTGTCGCCACAATTTTCTCATTGGCATTCGATGTGGGCTGCTCGCAAGCGGCCAAGGTCACACACAGTGACAGGGCAGCGATCAGCGGGGCACGGCGGATATTCATCAACGCTCCGGTCATTGGAAATAATAGGCAAGCATGGTGCGGGATTACCAGCCATACGGCAAGTTTGTACCAATCGCCCCAGAAACCCTAAAGAAAGCAAGTCCGACACCGTTATTATTCTCAATGCTTGCAACTGTACGAAATAACCGATGTCGCAAATCGTTTATTGGTCTATACAGAAGTTAAGTAGATTTCCCTTGTAGATCACCCGGTACTGGGGCTCAGCCCCTGGCTCTCCTCCTCCTGCCACACCGGGCCTTTCGCGGCGCCATTGGCGCCGCTTTTCTTTTGCCGCTACTTTTTCATTGTCTCAGCCTTTTCCATTATCACAGCCAGACAACGTCAACAAAACGATAGCATCCAGCGTCAGCCGAGCGCACAAACGTACGGGCCGCTCATGCAAGCGGCCCGTACCGGACCAGACACCCTATTACCTGAAACACGCGCCGACACACATGGCGACTACGCTTGCCTGCTCAGGTTGATTATTCAGCAAAGGCCTTCACCCCTGACGACTCGCGCGCTTTCTTGAGCGCATCCATGGCCTTGGCCTTGGCTGTGGCTTGAGCCTCTTTTTCCTCTTTTGCGGCCGCTGACGCCAACGCGAGTTGTCTCTCACGCTCGGTTTTCTCATCAGCAAAGGCATTCACATCTGACGATTCGCGCGCTTGCTTGAGAGCGGCCATTGCCCTGGCCTTGGCCGCAGCGGCAGCTGCTGCCTTTTCCTCTTTTGTGGGCGGGCGTTGTTTCTCGCGTTCGGCCTTCTCAGCAGCCAGTTTCTGTTTCTCGCGTTCGACCTTCTCGGCAGCCAGTTTCTGTTTCACGCGCTCGGCCTCTACACGGTCCCGTTCAGCTTGTGCGACTCGAGCGGCGGCTTCCTGGCGCGCCCGCGCTTGGGCCGCTTCCTGAGCTTGCTGTTGTTTCTCTTCCTGAATTGCACGCTGGCGCGCCAGTTCTGCCTCGTGCTTGCGATCCGCTTCCTCCTGAGCCTTCTTGGCTTCCATACGCGCCCGAGCCTGTTTCAGGTCTTCTTTCATCTGCGCGCCGGTTTCACGGATGCGCTTGCTGATATTGGACAATTCTTCAGCTGAAAGGGATGTCGCATCACTTTCAGCTGAATAAGTATTCAAGGGAAACAAAACAATCAGGGCAGCGGCAGCGAAATGCGCTGCGTAGGGGAATTTCATGGGCATTCCTTCCGTATCAACAATCAAGCGTAGGTACTGCCCGACGTGTTTGCCTCCCGCATGGCGAGATCCAAACATGGTCAGAAACAAAAAAACACCTACTGAACGTGACGATTAACGGCCAGAAACGTCGAATTCTTTACAGCAATTTATGCAGGCACGGCCTCCTCGAATTCGAGCGCCACCTTGCCGCTGGCGTCGAGGTCGATGGTCACCCGGCCGCCATGTGCCAGCCGGCCGAACAGCAACTCGTCGGCCAGCGCCTTGCGGATTGTGTCCTGGATCAAACGTGCCATCGGGCGTGCACCCATCAAAGGATCAAAGCCATTTTTGGCGAGATAGGCCTTCAAGGCATCGGTAAACACGGCCTCGACTTTTTTCTCATGCAACTGCTCTTCCAACTGCATCAGGAACTTGTCGACCACCTGCAGCACAACCGGCTCGGTCAGGGCGGCAAACGGAATGATCGCATCCAGGCGGTTGCGGAATTCCGGCGTGAACATCCGACGAATTTCACCCATTTCGTCGCCACTCTCGCGTGAGTTGGAAAAGCCGATATTCGACTTGCTGAGCATTTCCGCCCCGGCATTGGTGGTCATGATGAGCACCACATTGCGGAAATCGGCCTTGCGTCCGTTGGTGTCCGTCAACGTACCGTGATCCATCACCTGCAGCAGCACATTGAAAATATCGGGATGCGCCTTTTCGATTTCATCCAGCAAGACAATGGAATAAGGTTGCTTGGTCACCGCTTCGGTCAACAACCCTCCCTGATCGAATCCGACATAACCGGGTGGTGCGCCAATCAGACGCGATACGGCGTGGCGCTCCATATATTCCGACATGTCGAAGCGGATCAGCTCGACCCCCAGTACGTACGCCAGTTGGCGTGCGACCTCGGTCTTGCCGACCCCGGTGGGGCCCGAGAACAGGAAGTTGCCTATCGGCTTCTGCGGATCGCCCAGACCACTGCGTGACATCTTGATCGCAGCCGTCAACGCATCGATCGCCGCGTGCTGCCCGAACACCACCGACTTCAGATCACGGTCCAGCGTTTTCAGCGAGTTCTTGTCGTTGGACGATACCGTCTTCGGTGGAATGCGCGCGATCTTGGCAACGATGTCCTCGATTTCGCGCGGCGTAATCACGCGCTTCTTCTTGGATTTAGGCAGGATGCGCTGCGCCGCACCCGCCTCGTCGATCACGTCGATTGCCTTGTCTGGCAAATGACGGTCATTAATATAGCGGGCCGATAACTGCGCAGCCGTGGTCAACGCGGCAGCGGAATATTTGACGCCATGATGGTCTTCAAAGCGCGATTTCAGGCCACGCAAAATCGCCACGGTTTCGGCGACCGAAGGCTCCGGCACATCCACCTTCTGGAAACGCCGCGACAAGGCATGGTCTTTCTCGAAAATGCCACGGTATTCCGTGTAGGTCGTCGCGCCGATGCAGCGCAACTGGCCGGACGATAGCGCCGGCTTCAGCAGGTTGGAAGCATCCAGCGTACCGCCCGAAGCGGCGCCCGCGCCGATCAGCGTGTGAATCTCGTCAATGAACAGAATCGCCTTGGCGTTATCGGACAACTGCTTCAGCACACCCTTCAGGCGCTGCTCAAAGTCGCCCCGGTATTTGGTTCCAGCAAGCAAGGCGCCCATATCCAGCGCATACACCGTGCTTTCGGCCAGGATCTCGGGCACCGAGCCTTCAATGATCCGGCGCGCCAGGCCTTCTGCAATCGCGGTTTTGCCTACTCCCGCCTCGCCTACCAGCAACGGATTGTTCTTGCGGCGGCGGCACAGGGTCTGGACCACACGTTCCAGCTCGTGCTCACGCCCGATCAGCGGGTCGATCTTGCCAGCCAGCGCCTGCACATTCAGGTTCTGTGCAAAGCTGTCCAACGGCGAAGTGGCAGGCGCCTCGGAATGCGCCTCGACCGGCTCATCGGAACGCGGTGCAGGCTCGCCCTGCGGTGTCTTGGCGATGCCATGGGAAATGAAATTGACGATATCGAGTCGTGACACGCCCTGCTGCCCCAGGAAATACACGGCATGCGAATCTTTCTCGCCAAACACGGCCACCAGCACGTTCGCGCCGGTTACTTCTTTTTTGCCTGACGACTGCACATGCAGAATGGCCCGCTGAATCACCCGCTGGAAACCCAGTGTAGGCTGGGTATCCACTTCATCCTCACCCCCCACTTTCGGCGTGTGTTCCTCGATGAAATTTGCAACCTGCTCACGCAGGGTGTCGATGTTCGCGCCACACGCACGCAGCACATCCAGCGCCGACGGGTTATCCAGCATCGCCAGCAGCAAGTGCTCCACCGAAATGAATTCGTGGCGTTTCTGGCGCGCATCCATAAAGGCCATGTGCAATGAGACTTCAAGTTCCTGGGCAATCATCTAACTTTCCTCCATCGTACATTGCAGCGGATGCTGATGCTGCCGTGCGAAATCCACAACCAGTTCAACCTTGGTTTGGGCAATATCCTTCGGGTACACCCCGCACACGCCTACACCCTCAGTATGCACTTTGAGCATGATTTGTGTCGCCCGTTCAGAGTCGATGCCAAAAAACTTCTTGAGGACATGCACCACGAACTCCATAGGGGTGTAATCGTCATTTAGCAGCAAAACCTTGAACAGGGGCGGCGGCTTCGCTTTAGCCGCAGTCGGTTCCAGTAGGGTACTGCCTTCTCTCTTGGTTGCCATAGCCCGAATAAGCCTGATTTACAGGCCTTATTTTGATGTGATATGAGGAATTTTCAAGCCCGCCAGAAGTAGGGCTTAAACAAAAAGCAGGAAAACGGCCACGGTTTCAGCCGTGGAAAACAGCCCCAACGCCGGTCCAGCCGCACGTTTACAGGGGATCGTTCAAATGGCAGCAGGCTAAATCAGCCCAGAATAGTCCCGGCAATTAATCCGAATTACCTGAACAAGTGGAGCACCCCGCACACCCAACGACTTGAGCAGCCGCCCATCTGTCAGGCGCACGCGGTGAATTTATTTTTTGCGCCGTGATTCCGAGCAGCGAATGATGTCCTTGCTCGACTTCAGGTCCAGGCAATGGCGCATATCGCCGTGGGGCAGACTTCTCCCCCGCTGCCTGGATGCCGTTGTGGTTGCCGGGGTCTTTTCTGCAGTGGCTGCGGCCTGATCTGCAGTGTCCCTCTCGATTCCATCCGCCATCGAAACACTGGCTGCACACACAAACGGCAGCATCATCAACCAAACTTTCATAAGATTTCCTCTCTCTGTGCCATGGAGCCGCTCTTTCAAGATGCGTGTAGACATCTTACTGCCATTGCACGGCTGATCGCGTGTTTCCTGACCGTGGAAAACGCATTGCTGTTCACCCCCATCGCGCCGGCAGGCGTGTGCCACCGCCCGCCAGTACCGGCACGATCTGTTGCGAAAGGGATCGCTGGCGCGTTCCTCATACCGGAGCCACGGCCCCCGCGCCCTCAGCCAGTCCACCGTACACCGCATCGTTCAGCTGGATCACCCCCCCCACCAGCACACGCGCCTTCATGCCGCCGTGGCCGCGCATCGCGTTATAGCCGCCCGGCCCCAGCACCGCTTCCATGCGCGAGCACGGATCACAATGTCCCGTCACCTCCAGCACCACCTCGCTGCCGATGCGCAGCACCAGCGGCTGGTCGCGAAACAGGGCATGCGCCGCCAGCAGATTCAGCCCCGACACCACCAGATTGCGTCGCAATCCGGCAGGGTCGATACGCCCCTGCCCCATCAACGCCGCCACTGCCGGCAGATGCTCGGCCTGGATCAAGGTCACCTGTCGCGAGCCGCCCTCCACCCGGCTGCGCGAAGGCTGCGCGTAATGGTCGCCCTCCAGCCCGCACGCCGCCATCGCGCGCACGGATTCAACCGCGGTCACCGCCGCGCGGCGTTGTGGCCGCAGATAAATCGCCTCGATCCGGCCCGGGCGCGGAAACCTGCCCGCCAGATCGCGCATCTCCATCCCCTGGTGTTCAGCCGGCCCCGCCCTCATCCCGCCAGCCACTTGAACAGCCCGATCATTCCGCCCATAACCGTCAGGCAGATCAGACAGGCAAGCATGAATTTCACGAATAGGGGCATGATCGATCTCCTGACAGCAGGTCTAATACATCAAGCCTGGCGCTTGCCCGGGCAATCCGGGTGGCGCAAACAGCGCCAGTATTCCTTGCCGCCATGTTCACCGCGCCTGGAACGACGTTTCATCATTCGGCCCTGGCACTCCGGGCAAAAAGGGGCGCCTGTCGTCAGCACGCTGAGCGGGTCGCGCAAGGACACCCGGACAGGCTGACGCACCCGGCGCACCAGCCCGCGCAGCACCTTGCCATCCATCAGTTTGATATTCCTGGCTTTGGCAAATGCCTGCGCCTCATCGGTGAACACCCCCGCTGTCACCGCAAACCCGCCCTTCGCGCCTCGGGCTGCCATCGTTTCATGCAGTTCGTGCACCGCGCGCACCCCCACCTTGATCGCGCGCCATTGCTTGCAATGCACCAGAAAGGTCTCGTTCTGCTTCTTCAGCACCAGATCAAATACCCCGACCGTGCCGCCACGTCCCTTTTCCGCCACCGAATAGCCCTTGCGCCGAAAAGCCTCGCTCACCATGAATTCAAACTGCTGCCAACTCATATTGCCAAGCCCGCCCCGGTCCGGGCTCATCGTCGTCGGATCATTCAACATCCCGCGCCGGCTGCGGCCATAGACAGACAACGCCGCGCCAATCAGCAAAATCAGCGGCACCCCGTACTGCCCAACCGAAACCAGCGACTGGAACCCATCCGGGCTGACAAACCCACTGATCATTCCCGGCAGCGTCACCGCGCTCACGTCACGACTGGCCACGCCATGCAGTCCGACATACGCAGCGATCGCAAGCGCCACGCCCACCCACCAGGGAAGCTTGCTGCATATGCGGATCAGATCATCAAGGTAGGTCTGTTTGCGTCTAGCCATGGTTTTCAAGTGTCGGGGACGTGTTCGGTATTTTCTTGTGAGGACTTCCGATTAATCCGCCCCCAATCATCAATCGCCATTATTTTCGCTTGTTTGGTAGCATCTCGCCATGACCCCGCAAGCCTTTATTGCCAAATGGCACGGCAATTCACTCTCCGAAAAGGCCGGGGCGCAGCCATTCTTTCTCGATCTGTGCGACCTGCTGGGGGTGGCCAAGCCGCACGATCCCGACAACTACTGTTTCGAGCGCGGCGCCACGCGCACCGGCGCAGGCGGCGGCTGGGCCGATGTCTGGAAGCGCAACTGCTTCGCCTGGGAAAGCAAGGCACCGGGCAAGGACCTCGGCCTCGCGCTCAAGCAACTGATGACCTACGCGCTCGCGCTCGACAACCCGCCGCTGCTGGTGGTGTCCGACCGCAGCCGCATCGAAATCCACACCCACTTCACCGGCACCCCGAGCGAAGTCCACAGCATTGAACTGGCAGCCATCGGCCAGCCGGACAACCTGCAAAAACTGCGCTGGCTGTTCGACGCACCCGAACGCTTCAAGCCCCGCACCACGACTTACGCCGTCACCGAAGAAGCCGCCGCGCGCATGGGCGAACTCGCCACCCGCCTCACCGGACAAGGCCTCGACCCGCAGCAGGTCGCCCATTTCCTGATCCAGTGCGTGTTCTGCATGTTCAGCGAAGACGCCCGCCTGCTGCCGGAAAAACTGTTCGAAACCGTACTCGACAAATCCAACCCCGACGGCGCCAAGGCACAATCCCGGCTCACCCAATTGTTCGAGGCCATGCGCAGCGGCGGCGACTTCGCGCTGGAAACCGTCCCCTGGTTCAACGGCGGCCTATTCAAACAGATCGACGTGCCGCCGCTGACCACCGCAGACGTCGTGCAACTGCTCAACGCTGCCCGCATGGGCTGGGGCGAGATCGAACCCGCGATACTGGGCACCCTGTTCGAGCGCGGCCTCAACCCCGACATGCGCAGCCAGCTCGGCGCGCACTACACCGACCCCGCCACCATTCTCAAGCTCATCCGCCCGGTGATCGAAGCGCCGCTGCTGGCCGAGTGGCAACCGGTCAAGGCCCGCATCGCCGAACTGATGGACCGCTACATCCAGGGCGGCAAAGGTTCGCAAACCGCGCACCGCGACGCCCAGCAAGCGTTTGCCGGATTCATCCAGCGGCTCAAGGCCTACCGCGTGCTCGACCCGGCCTGCGGCAGTGGCAATTTTTTATACCTCGCGCTCAAAACCCTGAAAGACCTGGAACACCGCGTTGGCTACGAAGCCGAAGCGCTCGGCCTGCATCGCGAACTGGTCATCGAAACCAGCCCCGCCAACGTCCAGGGCATCGAACTCAACCCCTACGCCGCCGAACTCGCGCGCGTCACCGTGTGGATCGGTGAAATCCAGTGGATGCTCACGCACGGCTACGCCATCAAGAACAGCCCCATCCTGCAGGCGCTTGACCACATCGAAAATCGCGATGCCGTGCTGGATGTGAAGGGGGAAGGGTTGAGGGTGAAGGGTGATGCGTGCGAACCCGAATGGCCCGCCGTCGATGCCATCGTCGGCAACCCGCCCTTTCTTGGTGGCAGCAAGAAACGCGGTGAACTCGGCGATGACTACTTTAATGCGCTGAACAGCGTGTATCAGGATCGCGTGCCCGGCGGCGCCGATCTGGTGACCTACTGGTTCGAGAAAGCCCGCGCACAGATCGAAGCGGGCAAGGCGCAGCGTGCCGGATTGGTCACCACCCAAGCGATTCGTAGCGGCAGCAATCGCAAGGTGCTGGAACGTATTCTGCACACCGCGCCCATCTTCGAAGCCTGGAGCGACGAAGCCTGGATCAACAATGGTGCGGCGGTACGGGTGTCGCTGGTGTGCTTTGGCCACCGCCCCGTTCGCCCTGAGCCTGTCGAAGGGCCAGTCAGTGCTTCGACAGGCTCAGCACGAACGGCAATGCTCGACGGCCAGCCAGTAGCCACAATTCATGCTGACCTGTCGGCGGGCAGTGATCTGGATTTAACACAGGCCAAATCACTTGCAGAAAATACCGGCACGAGTTTCGAAGGCACAAAAAAATACGGTGACTTCGATATTCCAGGTGAGCTTGCTCGGCAATGGCTCAAGCAACCCAATCCAAACGGTCGACGCAGTAGCGAAGTGATCAAGCCCTGGGCCAATGGCAGGGACATCACGGCGCGGCCATCGGATACCTGGATTATTGATTTCGGTACCGATATGCCCGAAACCGATGCTTCTCAGTTTGAAGTGCCTTTTGCACACCTTAATCAACATGTCCGCCCTTACCGGGAAACCGTAAAACGTGAGCGCACCCGCCGTAACTGGTGGATTCACGAAGAAGCCCGCGTCTCCTTACGTAAAGCCTTGACCAAGCTCCCCCGCTTCGTCGTCACACCGCGTGTAGCCAAACACCGTTTCTTTGTCTGGTTATCAGCCGGGGCACTGCCGGACACCCGGCTCAACGTCATCGCCTCCGATTCCGACACCATCTTTGGCATCCTTTCCAGCCGCATCCACGAAGTCTGGTCACTGGCGCAAGCGAGCATGCACGGTGTTGGCAATGACCCTACCTACAACGCCAAGTCCTGCTTCGAAACCTTCCCTTTCCCCGACGGCCTGACGCCGCGCGACACCGCCGCCGCGCCCGAGCGCGCCTCGCCCACCTGCTACGCGGAGATTGCGCTGGCGGAGAACATCGCCGCCGCTGCTGCGCAACTCAACACGCTGCGCGAAACCTGGCTCAACCCGCCGGAGTGGGTGAACTGGGTGCGCACACCCGAAGAGGAACAGGCCGGTTTTCCACTGCGCCCGGTGGCCAAGCCTGGCCACGAAGCCGAATTGAAAAAACGCACGCTGACCCATCTCTACAATGCCCGCGCCGCCGGCCAGGCAGCATGGCTGGACCACGCCCACCGCGTACTCGACGCGGCGGTGGCGGCCGCCTACGGCTGGACCGACTACACGCCGGAGATGGCTGACGAGGAAATTCTCAAGCGCCTGCTGGCGCTGAATCTGGAACGGGCGGCGTTACAGGACACGCCAAAAGCCACAGCGCGCCAGTAGCACGCCTGCGATCAACAGTGCCTGCGCGGCTAGCGCATGTACGCAAACCCTTCATGCTGCAACCGCACGATTTCGGCATCGCCCATGGGCACCATGGAGACAAAGCCGTGGATGTCTTTGGGCTGGTAGCCATGACCCTGGGCGGCAATTTTGCACATTCTGAATTCGATGATGCCGCCGACGGTGAGGCTTTGCGCGCGCTCCATCAGGGCTTTGTATCTGGCGAGGTTTTTGGTGGCAAAGAAGTTGATTTCATCGCCGTGCAAAACGATGACGATCTTGTTGTCGAAGGGATCGGCGCCGTTGATGGCGCTGAGGTAGCTGGCGCGGTCCAGGACGCTGGTGAGCGCGGCCTCGGATTTGACGGCGGCATCGTAGACGGCTTTTTGTTTCGAGTATTCGATTTCCAGCACCTTGGCGCTGCCCCAGGGGGCGGTGTCGGCAGCCAGTGCGGGCAGGCTGAGGGCCAGTGCGGCGACGAGCAGTATGCGTTTGATCATGGCGGGGTCTCCTGATAAAGCCAAGGTGGTTGCATGCCCGTGCTTTCGTTTAGGGCAGGACAGCGTGTTTGCACGGCGAGCGTATCACCCACTGGCCAGTTACTTCTGCCCGGTTGCTTCTGCGCGGCTATTTCTGCGGCAGGTCGAGACGCAGGTTGCGCTGGATCTGGTCGCGCCAGGCATCGGACACACGCGCCGCTGCGGCGTATTGCGGCCAGTCGGCCACGGCTGCGCGCACTTCCTCGACGATGGTATCGGCGCGGCCACGTTTCAGCAGGGCGCTTTTTGCACAGGCCCGAAAATCCTCCAGGCTGAAGCCGTCGCGTTTGCTGTTGAGGCTCATCTGATGCTGCGCGGTCCAGGTGCCTGCGGGGTTGTAACTGTAGGTCACGTCGAAGGCGGGCGAAAGCGACCAGTTGCCACCTTGATCCATGAGGAAGGCGATGTTCTTGACGTGATCGTCCTGGTTGCGCGCGATGACGTTGAAGGCCATGCGCCGGAACTGCTCTTCGAGCGCAGCCATCGGCAGCTTGAGTTGCCGGATGATGAGCAGGACCTGTTCGTAAGCATAGGCACCGGGCGCGTTGTAGTCGAAATGCGCCAGCGCGCCCAGCGACTGGGCATGCAGCTTGGCGCCACCGGGCAGGCGGTCGAAGCGCCGGGTCATGAAATGGCGCCGGCCGTTTTCTTCGAGCAGCCGGCATTCATTCATCGTCACGCCGGCGGCCCGCGCCATCAGGGAATAGGCATATTCGATGGCGCCATAGCCCTTGGGGTCGTCGAGTTCCTTGTCCTTGTTGCCGCTGACGCCATCGAATTTCAGCAGCCAGTAATCAAAGCCCGCACCGGATGCGACCTGTCCCGAGCGCACTTCGTTGGTGTCGCGGTTCCAGGCGATGACCGCCTTGGCGCGCGCGCCGCCGGCCGAGGTGCCGACACGCAAAATGTCCTGCAGGGATTCGGCGCGGCTGGCGTCGGCAAACGAGGCCTGCAAGTGGTTGCGCTGGGTGAGCACATCCGAAGCCAGTTGCACCAGCGCCTCGATTTCGATTTTTTTGGCCGGCCGCACATCCGGTCCGGCGGCCGGCGCAAATTCGAGCGCGCCCATGCCGCGCGCACCGGTGTAGCACAGGCGCTCGACGGCATTGAAATCTGCGGGCGAGCGGCCCTGGGTTGCGAGCCAGGCATCGATCAGGGCATTGCCGAATTTATCGGGCAGCGAATCCGCCAGCAGGCCCGGCAAGCCATGAAAAGTGTTGCGCGGCAGACTGGAAAAACGATAGACGCGATTGTCCAGCGCCATGACGACCGGCGAGAGCTGGATGCCGCTCGCCGCGAAATCCGGGGTGTACTGAAACGCCGCGACATCAGCCCCGTCTTCCAGCGAAACCGCACCGATGGTCCGGCCCCAGAGCTTCACTTCAGCCAGTGTCGTCATGGCTTGTCATCCCATTGCCACTTGCCGGTGGGTGCGGTCGTGGCCTTGGCCGATGAGGCGCGCTGCCTTTCCTTTCCGCGCAGCTTCAGTTGCGCAACCGGGCTGGCCACCGGCTCGGGTATCAGTTCCTCGAAGCGCTCGAGCAGGTCCAGCGCGCGGCACACGCGCACCAGGTTGACCAGTTGCGTGACGCCGCCCGCTTCCATCCGTTCGACAGTGCGTTTGGACACGCCGGCCTGCTCAGCCAGCCCGGCCTGGGTCAGGTTGCGCTCGAGCCGGACACGCGCAAGCCGCTCACCCAGTTCACGCAGGATCAGCTCGTCCACAACCTGATTTGATATCTTCATAATCCGTCACTTATGACGATTAATAAGGTTTTATTGTACTTAATTCGCCATGTAAAGCGAATTTTAGTTTTTATTTAATTCGCGCAATATGGCGACTAATTGACGTGGAAGCGGCTCAGGCTTCACCGGCCTCGTCATCCAGCGCCCGCAGATGCGCCAGCTTGTCGGCGATCTTGCCTTCGAGGCCGCGCGGGGTGGGCTGGTAAAAATGCTGTTCCGTGATGTCGTCGGGGAAGTAGCGTTCGCCGGCGGCGTAGGCTTCGGGCTCGTCGTGGGCGTAGCGGTAGGCGCGGCCGTAGCCCAGTTCCTTCATCAGCTTGGTGGGGGCGTTGCGCAGGTGGATGGGGACATCGTTGGAGGGGTTGGCCTGTACAAACGCGCGTGCGGCGTTGTAGGCCACATAGGCGGCGTTGCTCTTGGGTGCGCAGGCCATATACAGGCAGGCTTCGGCCAGCGCGAGTTCGCCTTCGGGGCTGCCAAGGCGTTCATAGGTGGCGACGGCGTCGAGGGTGATGCCGAGTGCGCGCGGATCGGCCAGGCCGATGTCCTCGCTCGCCATGCGGATCAGCCGCCGCCCGAGATAACGCGGATCGGCACCGCCATCGAGCATGCGCACCAGCCAGTACAGCGCGGCATCGGGCGCGGAGCCGCGCACGCTTTTGTGCAGCGCAGAAATCTGATCGTAGAAGGCTTCACCGCCCTTGTCGAAGCGGCGCAGCGATTGCGCCAGCGCGTTTTCGACAAAGGCAGTGTCGATCGCTTCGACCTGCGCGGTGCGGGCGGCGGTGTCGAGTTGTTCCAGCAGATTGAGCAGTTTTCGGGCATCACCGTCGGCGTAGGCGGCCAGCATGGGGCCCACGCCTTCCAGCAATTTCAGGTGCGGCAGTTCCTGCAGCGCACGCTGCATCAGCAGGCCGAGTTCGTCCGGCGTCAGCGATTTCAGCACATAGACCTGGGCGCGCGACAGCAGCGCGCCGACGACTTCGAACGAGGGATTTTCGGTGGTGGCACCGATGAAGGTGAAGAGGCCAGATTCGACGTGCGGCAAAAACGCATCCTGCTGCGACTTGTTGAAGCGATGCACTTCGTCGACGAACAGGATGGTGGTGCGGGCCAGTTTCTGGTTCATGCGGGCGCGCTCGACCGCTTCGCGGATGTCCTTGACGCCGGCCAGCACCGCAGAAATGGCGATGAAGTCGGCGCCAAAGGCTTCGGCGGTCAGCCGTGCCAGCGTGGTCTTGCCGACGCCCGGCGGCCCCCACAGGATCATCGAATGCAGCTTGCCGGAATCGAACGCGAGCCGCAGCGGCTTGCCCGGCCCCAGCAGGTGGGTTTGCCCGACGACATCGGCCAGGGTATGCGGGCGCAGACGCTCGGCCAGCGGCGCATGGGGATCCAGCGCCGGTTGGGGTGCGTCCGTTTGAAACAGGTCGTCAGTCACCAATGAGGTCGGCGCCTTTGGGCGGCGTAAACTTGAAACGCGACGCGGCAATGTCGGGATTACGGGAGAAACGCGACAGCTTCAACAGGGTGCGCTGGCCGAAGTAATCGAACATTTCCATCTGCACCAGCACATCGCCCTTGAACCCCATGCGGATGCGCTCGAAAGTGGTGTCGCGGTTTTTCGGGGTGGCTTCCAGCCATTCCAGGCCGTCGCGCTCGCCTGCGTTTTTCAGGTTGAAATATTTATCAATCGAATCGTCACCCGCCAGCAAGGCCGCCGGCGTGCCGGCGATCACCTCGCCCAGCGGCTTGACGGTGACCTGGTCCAGATCGATATCGTAGAGCCACAACTTGACGCCATCGCCCACGATGACCTGTTCATAGGGCTGGGTGTAGTCCCAGCGGAATTTACCGGGGCGGGCAAATGCCATCTTGCCGCTGGCCTGCTGGGTGATGCGTCCGGACTTGTCCGACACGATCTGGCTGAAGTCGGCCTCGGCGGTTTTGGCGCCGGCGATAAAGGCCTTGAGACGTTCGATGCCGCCCGCATGGGCCACGCTGCTCAACGCCAGTGCCGCCAGCAAAATCAATACACGCATAGATTAAATATCCCGAAAAAAAAGTGCGCCCGGTGGGCGCACTTTAAATGACCTTGCAACGCTGCGAAAGTTTACTTCGTTTTGCAGGTATTGAGGCCAAAAAGCAGGTAAGTCGGACACCATGCGAAGATGCCAGAGAGCAGCACAATAAAGCCTGCGATGCCTGCAGGAACCATCCAGGTATCGGCTCCCGGCAAATTCGACATCGCATAATAGATCAGTCCACCACCTACCACTACCCGGATCATGCGATCCACTCCTCCGACGTTCTTTGCCATGGTTCCTCCTTTTGAATTAGTTTGAATGTGTTCGCCTGCCTGTGTCCCGGGCATGCGGCCCGGGACCCGCGCAAGCTTAACGCAGTTTACCCAATCAGTGGAACGATCAGCAATGCCACGATGTTGATGATCTTGATCAGCGGATTCACAGCCGGACCGGCGGTGTCTTTGTAGGGGTCGCCCACGGTGTCGCCAGTAACGGCTGCCTTGTGTGCTTCCGAACCTTTGCCGCCGAAGTTGCCTTCCTCGATGTACTTCTTGGCGTTATCCCATGCGCCACCACCGGTGGTCATCGAAATAGCCACGAAGATGCCGGTGACGATGGTACCGAGCAGCACGCCGCCCAGCGCTTGCGCACCGAGGGTGAGACCAACGATAACCGGAACCGCAACGGGCAGCAGCGAAGGAACGATCATTTCCTTGATCGCAGCCTTGGTCAGCATGTCGACACAAGTGCCGTATTGCGGCTTGGCCGTTCCCGCCATAATGCCGGGGATTTCCTTGAACTGGCGACGGACTTCCACCACCACCGAACCGGCGGCGCGACCGACCGCTTCCATGCCCATGGCAGCAAACAGGTAAGGCACCATGCCGCCGATGAACAGACCAATGATGACCATGTGGTTGGACAGGTCGAAGGTCATGGGAAGTGCCGTCGGGTCCAGTGCCAGCGCCTGAGCGTTCAGGGCGTGAGTGTAGTCCGCGAACAGCACCAGCGCAGCAAGACCAGCCGAACCAATCGCATAACCTTTGGTGACGGCCTTGGTGGTGTTGCCCACCGCGTCGAGCGGGTCGGTGATATTGCGGATGCTGTCGTCCAGACCGGCCATCTCGGCAATACCGCCGGCGTTGTCGGTGATCGGACCGTAAGCGTCGAGTGCCACGATGATGCCAGCCATCGACAGCATCGAGGTCGCAGCAATGGCAATGCCGTACAGGCCAGCCAGTTCATATGCGCCCCAGATGGCCAGACAGACGGCCAGAACCGGTGCAGCGGTGGACTTCATCGACACGCCCAGACCGGCGATCACGTTGGTACCGTGACCGGTGGTGGATGCTTCTGCGATGTGACGCACCGGGCTGAACTCGGTCGCGGTGTAATACTCGGTGATCCACACCATGGCTGCGGTCAGACCGAGGCCGATCAGGGTGGCGTAATACAGGTTCAACGAGGACACCAGCACGCCGTCGATCATCACACCCTCGCCCATCATCCAGGTGGTGATGGGATAGAACGCGATCGCTGCCAGCACACCCGACACGATCAGGCCGCGATACAGCGCGTTCATGATCTTGCCGCCGTCGCGTGCCTTGACGAAGAAGGTACCGACGATGGAGGCGACGATGGAGAAACCGCCCAGCACCAGCGGATAAATTACCGCTTCGGGGGAGCCGGTAATCATCAGGCCACCGAGCAGCATGGTGGCGATGATGGTCACAGCGTAGGTTTCAAACAGGTCAGCGGCCATACCGGCGCAGTCACCGACGTTGTCGCCGACGTTGTCGGCAATCACGGCAGGGTTGCGCGGATCATCTTCGGGAATACCGGCTTCGACCTTGCCCACCAGGTCGGCGCCGACGTCAGCGCCCTTGGTGAAGATGCCGCCGCCGAGACGGGCGAAGATGGAGATCAATGAACCGCCGAAGGCCAGGCCGACCAGCGCGTGCGTTGCCTGCTCAGTGGTTTCACCCAAGCCCAGGGTCAGCACAGCATAGTAGCCAGCCACGCCCAGCAGACCCAGGCCCACGACCAGCATGCCGGTAATGGCGCCACCCTTGAAAGCGACGTTAAGGGCAGCATTCAGGCCGTTTTTGGCGGCTTCGGCAGTACGCACGTTGGCACGCACCGACACGTTCATGCCGATGTAACCGGTCAGACCGGAGAGAAAGGCGCCGAGTGCGAAGCCGACTGCGGTTTGCCAGCCCAATGCAAAGAAAATCGCGACCAGCAGAATCACGCCGACGATGCCAATGGTGGTGTATTGCCGATTCAGATACGCAGACGCGCCTTCCTGCACCGCCGCCGCGATTTCACGCATGCGGTCGTTGCCGGTAGGCAACCCCAAAATCCACTTGATCGACATGATCCCGTACAGCAGCGCAAATACAGCCGCCACGAGAGCAAACAGCAAACCTTCATTCATTGTTATATCTCCTTAAAAATATCCGAAACACGATTAAAAATTCCAAAAAAAGACAGTAGTCTTTGCCACCGTCTCTTCCCCTACTCCTTACCCATTGCCAATCCACCCTCGAAACGGGTGCCCGGCTGAAACCCAAATATTTCATCGAGCCGGAGATCACGGATACACGTATCGACTGCCGCCTGGCCATGTTCGCGCTGCACTTCGGACAAAATCAGTTTGGCTGAATTGCCGTTGTAGAACCCCCCAAAGTCAGCCTGCACCTTGAGCAGTTGCCGCGCGCGGTCAAGTGTCATGTCTGTGTGTCCCTGATCTCCTGCATGACTTACACCTTGAACGGCGGCAGCTTCTTCGCCAGCGCAATGTTCTTCAGCGTCACATACACCGGCAGACCATCTTTGTATTTCGGATAGTCCTCACCCTGGATCAGCGGCGTCAGATAACGCTTGCACTTGGCTGTGATGCCAAAGCCATCCTTGGTGATGAAATCGCGCGGCATGAATTTCTCGACGTTGGCCACATCCTTCAGATCAGCCATACCGATTTTGTACTTGTAGGGCGAATCAGACAGGCGATCGACCGTCGGCATCACCGAATTGTGGCCCTTGATCGCGAGTTCGACGGCCTTCTGGCCCAGTTCGTAGGCCTGCTCGACGTCTGTTTTCGAGGCCACGTGGCGTGCAGCACGCTGCAGGTAATCGGCCACCGCCCAGTGGAACTTGTGACCGTGTGCTTCCTTGATCATGTTGGCAACCACGGGTGCGGCGCCGCCCAGCTGGGCATGGCCAAAGGCATCGCGCGTGCCCTGCTCGGCCAGGAACGTACCGTCCGGGTAATGGCAGCCTTCGGATACCACGACGGTGCAGTAACCATGCTCTTTCACCAGCTTGTTGACGCGAGCGAGGAATTTCTTCTGATCGAACTCGATTTCCGGGAACAGGATGACGACCGGAATACCGTGGTCTTCCACCAGACCGCCTGCAGCGGCAATCCAGCCGGCGTGACGACCCATCACTTCGAGCACGAACACCTTGGTCGAGGTCTTGGCCATCGAACGCACGTCAAAACTGGCTTCCAGCGTGGACACCGCGATGTACTTGGCAACCGAGCCAAAGCCCGGGCAGCAATCGGTAATCGGCAGATCGTTGTCGACGGTCTTCGGCACATGGATGGCCTGGATCGGATAGCCCATCTGCTCGGACAACTGACTGATCTTGAAGCAGGTGTCAGCCGAGTCGCCGCCGCCGTTATAGAAGAAGTAGCCAATGTTATGCGCCTTGAATACTTCGATCAGACGTGTGTATTCGCGCTTGTTGGCTTCCAGTGATTTCAGCTTGAAGCGGCAGGAACCGAATGCACCCGACGGGGTGGAACGCAGTGCGGCGATGGCGGTTGCGGATTCCTTGGTGGTATCGATCAGGTCTTCGGTCAGCGCGCCGATGATGCCGTTGCGACCGGCGTAGACCTTGCCGATCTTGTCCTTGTGCTTGCGTGCGGTTTCGATCACGCCACAAGCCGACGCATTGATCACGGCGGTCACGCCACCGGACTGCGCGTAAAAAGCATTCATCTTTTTTGCTACTGGCTTTTTAGCTGCTGGCTTTTTTACTACTGCCGCCTGCTTAACTGCCGCCTTCTTAACTACTGCCTTCTTAACTACTGCCTTTTTCACTGCTGCTTTTTTTACTGCCATGCTGCTGTCTCCTCAGTTTTTTTGCCGGACCGTGCCGGACCAGCAAATCACATACAAATCACATAACGAAAAGCCAGCACGTAGGCTGGCTTCTCAAGTTCAATTATCACTGTCGACCGGGCTTTCGGACAGACGCTTCACTTCCTCGTCAGCCTGCATTCTCAGCAGCGTGGTGACACAGTCACCCATGTCGTCATATTCCTCGCGGCCCGTCGCGAAGCGATCGCGTATACGGTAGAAGAACATGCTGCGATAACGTGAATCATCCGTTTTCGACAACACGAAATGACAGCCATGCTCGTTCCAGTACAAGCCCGGGCACAGCGTCAATTCACGATCGTCGACATATAGCCGAATCTCGGTTTCGACATCCTGAATCACGACGTCCCTGCCATAGCGCTCCTTCACCGCGCTGGCAACAATCCAGCGTTCGGTGTCGGTCATCGGGGCAATCTGTCGTGGCATTGCTGCAGGAAACCTGGTTGATTAACCTAGGGCAGCAAAGATCGAATCACGAATACCGTCGACCTTGCCTACGCCTGCAACCTTCACATACTTGGGTGCGCCGGCTTCGCCGCGTGCCGCCCAGTCACCGTAGTATTTCACCAGCGGCTCGGTCTGTGCGTGGTAGATGTCGAGACGCTTCTTCACGGTTTCTTCGGTGTCGTCGTCGCGCTGGATCAGGTCTTCGCCGGTGGCGTCATCCTTGCCGGCCACTTTGGGGGGATTGAACACGACGTGGTAGGTGCGGCCGGAAGCCACGTGCACGCGACGGCCCGACATGCGCTTGACGATCTCTTCGTCAGCGACATCGATCTCGACCACGAAGTCGATCGGCACGCCGGCGGCTTTCATCGCCTCAGCCTGCGGAATGGTGCGCGGGAAGCCGTCGAACAGGTAACCGTTCTTGCAGTCGTCTTCAGTCAAACGTGCCTTCACCATGCCGATGATGATGTCGTCCGACACCAGCCCACCCGCATCCATGATGGCTTTGGCCTTCATGCCCAGCTCGGTGCCGGCCTTGATCTGCGCGCGCAGCATGTCGCCGGTGGAAATCTGGGGAATGCTGTACTTTTCCTTAATGTAATTGGCTTGCGTACCTTTACCCGCACCCGGACCACCCAACAGAATCAAACGCATGACGTATCTCCCTTAACTATGAATATGACAAAACCGCGTTAGCCTAAGCCATGCGGGATTCAAGCAACACTTAAATATTTTTATTGGGGGATTCAAGAGGCTGCTATGTCGCCCCGAACAACGCGCGGACACGTGCCAGATCTTCCGGCGTATCCACGCCCGGCACTGGTGTAGTGGCCACCATGCCGAGGCTGATACGGTAACCGTGCCACAACACGCGCAACTGTTCAAGCATCTCGAACCGTTCCAGCGGTGAAGCGGCCAGACCGGCATAAGTCCGCAAAAACCCCGCGCGATACGCATACAACCCGATATGCCGCAACGCATCCAGTGCATGCGGTATGGCTTGCTGTGCCCTAAAGGACTCCGACCCACTATGGGATGAAGCCCCTGTGGGATCGTATGCTGCAAAGGCATCTCGCGGCCAGGGGATGGGCGCCCGGCTGAAGTACAGCGCATAACCGGCTTCATCCGCCACCACCTTGACGACGTTGGGGTTGATGAAATCGGCGTGATCGTGGATCGGATGCGCCAGCGTGGCCATCACCGCATCGTCGTGTAAAACCAGTTGTCGCGCCGCTTCACGGATCAGTTCCGGATCGATCAGCGGTTCATCGCCCTGGACATTGACCACCAGCGTATCGTCCGGCCAGCCCAGGGTTTCGGCCACCTCAACCAGACGCTCGGTACCGGATTGGTGGTCCAGCGAGGTCATCAAGGCCTGGTAACCGGCGGCTTCAACCGCCTGTTGCACCCGCACATCGTCCGTAGCAACCACCACGGTTTCAGCGCCCGCCTGCAAGGCACGCTCCAGCACGCGTATCACCATGGGGCGCCCGCCGATATCCGCCAGCGGCTTGCCCGGCAAGCGGCTGGATGCGTAGCGTGCGGGGATGACGACACGGAAGTGCATCGTCAACGCTGGCCGTGAATTTCGTTGACGTCCAGCGTACGGGCCTCTTCCGGCAGCATCACCGGAATATCGTCACGGATGGGGTAGGCAATGCGGCATGCGTGGCACACCAGTTCATGGACGGGTTTCTTCCATTCGAGCGGCCCTTTGCAGACCGGACACACCAGAATTTCAAGAAGTTTGGGGTTCATCAGTCAGATTCCTATAAAACGATGGGGCATCAGCCTTGTCCTGCTGCTGTGATTTATTTTGATACAGGTGGATATCGGCGACCGACAACAAAGTCACCAGGTCCTGGCCATCCTGGGGCGCATGACTCACGCCCAGGCTCACGGCCATGGGCAGCCCATTGCCATGACTCCAGGCCAGAGTTCGCGATTCAATGCGCTCGAATATCTGGCGGATGGCGGCTTCGTCACGATAAGGCAGCATGGCGACAAATTCGTCTCCGCCCCAGCGGCCGCACACGCCCAGTTCGGCCGACTCACTGAATATCTGCGCAAACTCGGCCAGTACTCGATCGCCCACACCGTGGCCATAGCGGTCGTTCACTTCCTTGAACTGGTTCAGGTCGGCGAACAATACGGTCGCCGGCTTGCCCTCCCCGGCCTTTTTCAACATGCAGTCAGCGGCCGCCAGCAGGCCGTGGCGATTGAGCAACCCGGTCAGCATGTCGAAGCGGCTGCGGTAATCCAGTTGGCGGCGTTGACCATCGATGCGCCCCATCAGAATATAGGCATACAACGCCAGCGTGATCCAGAACACACCAAAAAACACGTCGCCCGCGTTGATCTCGAATCCACCCAGACGATAGCGGAACGCGAACGCAATCGCCATGCCCAGAAAAGCCCCGCCAAGCACTTCGCCGAACAGGCGCATGCCATAGCGCATGCCATTTCCCAGCAGCACCATCAGGAAGGCCAGGGCAGAGGGAGGAATGGAATTCGGGTCATGAATAACGCACAGGGTCACGATGAGCAGATCGGCCGCCATGGCACTGCGTATCCCCAGCAGCGTGACATGCTGCAGCGCCTGGCGAAAGAACCAACTGTTGAGGATGAAATACACACCCAGCGCGATCAGCAACTGCTCGATACTGAACAGGACAGAAGACACCGATTCCAGTGTCGAAAAATAGATCACTGCCAGCGAGAAGAACAGATAACGGGTAAAAAACTGGGTCACGATTTCCGATCGGTCGGGTGCCCAGAAGCCCGTCTCACCGGCTTCGGTTTCCCACCGGCACGGGTGGCGACGGTCACTCCAGTCAGCATTCTGCATTACCCATTCCCTTTTCATTGGCGCGCCTGCCTTGGTCTTGTTATTGTTTGAGACGAGCCCCCAACCATTCGATGAATCCGCATTCCGGGGCAACGTCCAGCTCCACCGCCCACCAGTTTGACCCTGCAAACCTTGCGCATTTTACCGCGTCTTTTTCGGTCATCAGCACATGACCGTCGGCCGGGAGTTCATGCGGCTGAAAAGCATGGTGGTCGGCAAAGCTGCGGGAGGTGAATTCCAGGCCCTGCTTACGCAGCATATCGAAAAACCCCTGCGGGCGCCCAATGCCCGTAATTGCAAGCCAACTGGCGCGCGGCAATGCCTGCAGCGCTTTTTTTTCCGCCGGATTGTTTAAGCGCGTAGCCTGGCCCATCGAGTAATCCGCCCGCCAGGTTTTCACGGATAAATTGGTGCGCGGCTGGGCGATTCCCCGCGCCACCTGGATCACGGCATCCACGCTGCCAAGGCGACTGCGCGGCTCACGCAGGGGGCCAGCCGGCAGCGGCCAGCCATTGCCCAGTCCGGTCGCCGCATCGATGACCACCAGTTCGATATCGCGCTGCAGACGGTAATGCTGCAAACCGTCGTCGGAAACAATCAGATCAACCTCGGGATAGCGGGCCAGCAGATGCTGCGTTGCCGCGACCCGGTCGCGGCCTACCACCACAGGCACATTCGTTTTAACCCGGATCAGCAGCGGTTCATCGCCCATTTCTGCCGGCGAACTGTCTGACCGCACGTCCACGCAGCCCTGTGCCGTTCCACCATAGCCCCGGCTCACCACGCCTGGATGATAGCCCTGGTCACGCAGCCATTGCACCAGCCAGATCACCAGCGGGGTTTTGCCGCTGCCACCCGCGGTGATGTTGCCCACCACGATCACCGGTACGCCGACGGCAACAGAACGCAGCCAGCCACGCCGGTACGCCAGACGGCGCAGTCCGGACACCACAGCGAACAACATAGCCAAAGGCAATAGCAGCACCGTGAGGACGCTTGTACGCGCCCAAAGATGCTGAATGGACAACACGATTACGCCCGCTTAAGGGGCGGACTGGGTAGCGAAGGTAATGCGGGTCAGGCCAACCCGGCGGGCTGCCTCCATTACGTTCACCACGGATTGATGGGCTGCGCGCGCATCGGCATTGATGACCACCACCGCTTCGTTCTGCTCGGCCGCAGCCTGTTTCAGTGCAATGGCCAGTTCCTCAACCGAGGCCTCCCCCACCGCGGTGCTGTCGATCTGGTAGCGGCCATTTTCAGCCACGGCCACTTCGATTTGCTTGGGCTGGCTGGGAGTCTGCTCGGCACTGCTGGTGGGCAGGTTGATCTTGAGTTCGGCAAAGCGCGCGTAAGTGGTCGTCACCGCGAGAAAAATCACGATAACCAGCAGAATGTCGATAAACGGAATCAGGTTGATTTCCGGATAATCTTCACGACGGCCTCTACGAAAATTCATGATGGAATTATTTCCGATCGCCGTGGACGATTTCCACCAACTTGATCGCCTGCTGCTCCATGTCCACCACCAGCGACTCAACCTTGCCGCGGAAATAACGGTAGAAAATAATCGCGGGGATGGCCACAATCAGGCCAAAAGCCGTGTTGTACAGCGCAATCGAAATCCCGTGCGCCAGTTGCCCGGGGTTGGTCCCGGTTGATGTCTGGGCGCCAAAGATTTCGATCATGCCGATCACGGTACCGAGCAAGCCTAGCAACGGTGCCATGCTGGCCACGGTGCCCAGCGACGTCAAAAAGCGATCGAGCTCGTGTGTGACGGCCCGGCCGGCTTCCTCGATGGACTCTTTCATCACCTCGCGTGAGTTATGCGCATTTTTCAGCGCCGTAGAAAAAATCTGCCCCAACGGCGAGCCTTCGGCCAGCCGGGTGATCAGTTCCGGGGTTACGCCGCGTTCCTGATAAATCTTGATGGTTGCCAGCAATAAATCCGGCGGTGCCACTTCCTGCGTACGCAGGCTGTAGGCACGTTCGATAATAATGGCCACGGCGATAATCGACGCCAGGATCAATGGCCAGATCGGCCAGCCGGCCGCCTCAATAATGGCAAGCACTCGATACCACTCCAATAAACACAACAACCGGAATGTAGCGCCCGCACACCGGTTTCGGCAAGTGTCAGTTTTTGGCAGGCATCTCCATTCCAGCGCATGACTTCTCCACAGATGGTGTGGATAAGTCTGTGTGGAACTACCTGCCGCAATTCGTAAATGCCCGTACACAAAGGGAAAAGCAGTTTGGCCCAAAAAGTAACCAATCCACTTTTTACATATAAAACATATAGTTATAAAAACACAATAGTCGTCAATAGGGTTTTGAATATTTTTTTGATGACATTTTTCAGCCTGTGCATGAACCATGCCGAATGTAAACCCGCTATCCTGCACGCCATGGATTTACTGGACGACCTCTCCGGCAGCACACCCAGCCTGCCTGTACTCACGGTGAGCGAATTGAACCGCATGGCGCGCCGCGCGCTGGAGTCGCAACTCCCCTTGTTGTGGGTCGAAGGCGAAATATCCAATTTCATCCGCGCCGCGTCCGGCCACTGGTATTTTTCACTGAAGGATGCCCATGCACAGGTGCGCTGCGTGATGTTTCGCGGTCGCAATCAGTTTGCCGGTTTCACCCCCGCCAACGGCGATCATGTTGAAGTCCGTGCGCTGCCCTCATTGTATGAAGCACGCGGTGAATTCCAGCTCGGTGCCGAATCCATTCGCCGCGCCGGGGCCGGGCGTTTGTATGAAGCGTTTCTGAAGCTGAAGGCCAAACTCGAAGCCGAAGGCTTGTTTGATCCACTCGGTAAACGCGCCCTGCCCCGTTTCCCGCGCTGCATCGGTATCGTCACCTCGCCGCAGGCTGCCGCCCTGCACGACGTACTGACCGCGCTGGCGCGGCGCATGCCGGGTTTGCCGGTCATCCTCTACCCGACCCCGGTGCAAGGCACTGGCGCAGGCGCACAGATCGCCGCAGCCATCCGCACCGCCGGTGCGCGGGCCGAGTGCGATGTGCTGCTGGTATGCCGGGGAGGCGGCTCACTGGAAGATTTATGGGCGTTCAACGACGAAGCGGTGGCACGTGCAATAGCCGCCAGCCCGATACCAGTGGTGAGCGGGGTCGGCCATGAAACCGATTTCACGCTGGCCGACTTTGCCGCCGATCTACGCGCACCCACGCCCACTGCAGCCGCCGAGCTTGCCAGCCCGGTGCGGCAGGAATTGCTGTTGCAGCTGGAGCAACTGGCGCGCCAGCTTCAGCATCACCTGATTCGCCGGCAGCAGAACGAAACCCAGCGCCTGGATTACCTGGCACGGCGTCTGGTGCACCCCGCCGAGTTGCTGCGCCGCCAGCAGCTTGGGTTAAGCCAGTTGGCACAGCGCCTGCATCATGCCGTCCGTTCCCGCCTGAGCCGTGAACAGGGACAGATCACGCAACTGAACCAGCGCCTGGTGACGCCGCTGCGTGCCATCCGGCGTGAGCAACTCGGGCTGGATGCACTGTCTGCACGATCGCGACGCGCCATTCAGAATGGCCTCATGCAGCGTCAGCTCAATCTGGCGCGCCTCAGCAGCAGCCTTGACCACCTCAGCCCCGAAGGCGTGCTGGCGCGTGGCTACAGCATCGTTCAGCTGGAAAACGGCACGGTTATCCAGGATGCCGCCACACTCGAGTCAGGTGACAGCATCGGTATCCGGCTACACCGTGGGCACGTGCGCGCCACGGTCAAATCCACTACAGCGGATTAATCCGGATCCACATCCCCATCTGCTGCCAGATGACGCGCAACCCGCTCGAAGGCTTGCGCGTCCAGATCGTCCGCCAGCGCATCCAGCACCACGGCATCAGGCCATGAACGCAACCAGGTCAGCTGGCGTTTGGCGAGCTGGCGGGTAGCCGCAATGCCCTGTTCACGCAGGGAATTCAGGTCGGTTTCACCCTCGAGATACGCCCACGCCTGACGATAGCCAACCGCACGCATAGCAGGCAGACCAGCGGTGAGCGCATAGTGCCGACGCAGGGCTGCCACTTCATCGAGCAGGCCTTCGGCCAGCATGGCATCGAAACGTGTGGCAATGCGCTGGTGCAAGACAGCGCGATCAGACGGGATCAGGGCCAGTTGCAGCACGCGATAGGGCAAGGTGGTTTGCGCCTTGTCGAGTTGTGCCGACATGGGCTGTCCGGTCAATCGGAAAACTTCCAGTGCGCGCCCCACTCTCTGGGAATCATTCGGCGCCAGTCGCGCAGCGGTCACCGGATCAACCTGCGCCAGTTCGCCATGCAAAGCCGGCCAGCCCCGGTCTGCAGCTTCTTTTTCCAGCGCTTGCCGCAACGCCGGATCGGCACGCGGCAAATCATCCAGCCCCTGCAACAGCGCGCGGAAATACAGCATGGTGCCGCCTGCCAACAACGGCACCTTGCCGCGCGTGACGATGTCCGCCATCAAGCGATGCGCATCTTCGCAAAATGCAGCAGCCGAATAGCTTTCGGTGGGGTCGCGGATATCCAGCAGGTGATGCGGTGCCTGTGCCAGCGTGGCGGCGTCGGGCTTGGCCGTACCAATGTTCATGTCGCGATAGACCAGTGCCGAATCGACGCTGATGACTTCCAGCGAGAAGCGCTCGACCAGACTGACGGCAAGCGCAGTCTTGCCCGATGCGGTCGGGCCCATCAGGAATATGGCGGGGGGGCGTGAAGTGACAGACATGGTCCGGGATTATCCCTTAGCTTTCGTTGCGTTGAGATAAGGGTCTACATTGTGTAGGTAAGAGATTGAGGCATGCTTGTGCACGCCACCTCTCCCATAATGAACGCTTCCCTATGTCCCTGAGGGCTCAAATCATGAACATCGAAGAACTCAAGTCCGTGGCCGCTGCCATCGTCGCCAATCAGAAAGGCGTACTGGCAGCAGACGAAAGCAACCCCACCATCAAGAAACGATTTGAGCCCATCAAGGTGGAGTCCACTGAGGAAACGCGCCGGCGCTACCGTGAGATTTTGTTCACGGCAGACGGCATCGAGCACACGATCGGCGGGGTCATTCTGTTTGACGAGACCTTGCGCCAACGTACCCAGGATGGCATCCCCTTCCCCAAACTGTTGGCCAGCCGGGGAATCATTCCCGGCATCAAAGTAGACAAAGGGGCCAAAGCGCTGGCGCTATGTCCCGGTAACAGGGTGACCGAAGGTCTCGACGGCTTGCGTGAACGACTGGAGGAGTACCAGCAACTGGGGGCACAATTTGCCAAATGGCGCGCGGTGATCGATATCAACGAGCACGGCATCCCATCCACATATGGCATCCGCGCCAATGCCCACGCGCTGGCGCGTTACGCCGCACTCTGTCAGGAAGTCGGCCTGGTGCCGATTGTGGAGCCGGAAGTGCTGATGGATGGTGCCCACGGTATCGAGCGCTGCGAAGCGGTGACGGCAAAGGTACTGGAGGCGGTGTTCGCCGAACTAAATGCCCATCACGTGCTGTTCGAAGGCATGCTGCTGAAGCCAAACATGGTGATTGCCGGCAAGCAGTGCGCGCAGCAGGCCAGCGTGCTGGACGTTGCAGTAGCCACGCTGCGCTGCCTCAGGCGCTACGTGCCGGCGGCGGTTCCCGGCATCGTGTTCCTCTCCGGCGGGCAGAGCGCCGAGGATGCGACCGATCATCTGAACGCGATGAACGCGATGGAGCCGCAGCCGTGGCAGGTCAGCTTCTCATATGGGCGAGCACTGCAGGCGCCCGTGCTGGCCGCCTGGCAGGGTCAGGAAGATAACGTCGCCGCTGCGCAGAATGCATTGTTGAACCGTTGCCATCTGAATGGCCTGGCCCGGGCAGGGAAATATGCCCGAACCATGGATGGCACCCCCTAGGCGCCCTACAAGCCCCCCAGGATCTCCGCATTGCCGGTCTCGTCGACCCGCAGCAGACGCATGGTATTGGTCGCGCCGCGGAGTTCCATCTGGTCCCCGCTGGTGAATATGACCCGTTCGCCGATGGCCAACAGGTCGGCGTCAAACAAGCGGCGCACGCCATTGTGAATCGCGCCGCGGGTGTCCATGCCGCGACTGTCGAAATCCAACGGGATGACGCCGCGCATCAGGGCCATCTTGCGGCGGGTGCCCGGATGCCACGACAACCCGAAAATCGGCACCGGCGAGCGGTACCGCGACAGAAATCCGGCAGTCCCACCGGACTCGGTGATGGCGATGATCGCGCGCACGCCGATGTGTTCGGAGACAAACATCGCCGCCATGGCAATGGCCTGGTCGGCACGCTGCAGATTGCGCGGCGCGGCCTCGAAGTCGGTGTCGTGGTCGAACTGGCGCTCGGCCCCGAGACAGATCCGCGCCAGCGCCTCCACCGCGCGCACCGGGAAGCGGCCGATGGCGGACTCGGCCGAGAGCATTACCGCATCGGTGCCATCGATGACCGCGTTGGCCACGTCCAGTACCTCGGCACGGCTCGGAATCGGACTTTCCACCATCGAATGCAGCATCTGCGTCGCGGTAATCACCACCCGGTGCCGGGCCAGCGATTCGCGGATGATCTTCTTTTGCTGGCCGGGAAGCTCAGCGTCGCCGATCTCCACCCCCAAGTCGCCGCGGGCCACCATCACCACATCGCTGGCATCGATGATCTCGTCGAGATTCTCGATCGCCTCGGCGCGCTCGATCTTGGCCACCAGGTAGGCGTCGCTGCCGGCGGCGCGGGCCAACTGGCGCGCCTTGTGCATGTCGGCGGCGGTACGGCAGAACGAGACCGCGATGAAGTCGGCGCCCATCTGCGCGGCGATTTTGATCAGGTGCGCGTCGTGCTCGGTCAGCGCGCCCAGCGACAGCCCGCCGCCCTGCTTGTTCAGCCCCTTGCGGTCGGACAACTCGCCGTCGTTGAGCACTTCGGTGGCGATCCGCTGGCCGTTCACCGAAGTCACCCGCAAGTGCATCATGCCGTCGTCGATCAACAGCACATCACCCAGCGCGACATCGCCGGGCAGCCCGAGGTAGCTGACGCCAACCTCGGTCGCAGTACCCAGAGCGACATCAGCGCGGGCGAGCAGGTCGAAGCGGTCGCCCGCCGTCAGATGGACCTTGCCTCCAACGAAACGGCCGATCCGGATCTTCGGGCCGGGCAGGTCCACCAGAATCCCGACCTCACGCCCCAGCCGATGTCCGGCCGCGCGCACTGCTTCGGCGCGGATCCGATGCGAGTCCAGATCGCCATGGGAAAAGTTCAACCGGACCACATCAACGCCGGCGGCGATGATCGATTCCAATACCCCTGGCGCGTCGGTTGCCGGGCCGACGGTGGCGAGGATCTTGGTACGTCGCAGTAGTGCGGCCATGGAAGAATCATCCATACAGTGTCAAGTTGGGAGAAAAATGGCGTCTACCATCGGATTGATGGAAGACGCCCGCCAGTTGAAAGCGTAGCATTCTCTGCTGATGGGTGTGGCTCATGGGGTTCGCGGTTTGGCAACAAACGCACTCGACTCTGAAATGCCGCCGCCGTCACCCACATCATCTATAACGCCTGCCGGAATGGTGCCAATCACCGCGTAATCGTGGCGTTGAATGTAGACGTTCCTGTCGTCTGAACGCATAAAAAAACGGCGGGTTTCCCCGCCGTTGATCATGCCTTGAGCCCTCAGGCCGCAGCGTACTGCTCCTTGGCCTTCCGCGCAGCCTCGATTTCTTCCGGGCCGTAGGCCTTGCCGGACCACAGCATTTCGTAGGCAATTTCCTCGTTGCCGTTCTCGCACAGGTCCAGCACTTTCTGGAACAAGGGTTGGAACGTGTCGGAGCGGTGCGATTGCTCGTGGTTTTCGAAGTCGGTCCAGAACGTCACGACCAGGGCTTCCTTGCCCTTGTTCGGGCTCTCGACCGGCTGGCCGATGGTCGAACCTTCGTTGGATACCGCACCCGAGTTCAGCGCAACAAAACCGCCGATGAAGCCGGTATCGGAATGATAGGTCTTGACGTTTTCGCACAGGAACGCCACACGTTCCTGCAGGTCATCCACCGTGTATTCAGGCTTCAGAATCATTCGGTTGATGGTCACGATACCGTCAGCCGGGAAATTGGTAATCAGTCCACTCATGGTCATTCTCCTGTAGAAAAGGGTTAGCAGAACTCACAGTGTATATACCCGAGTAGATTAGTCAACAATTACATTCAAATAATTGATGGGTTGTTTACCATTGTTAATGGATCAGCACATTAAAAAGCCGATGTTTTTTAGAATCAATCAGTTAACTGAAGCGCCATCAAATATAGCTCTTCTGCTCGCTGCGTTTGCCGGGCCGCTTTTTCATGATGACCACCCCTTTGGCCACATCCGGATCAGCAACGGGAATGTTCTCGTACAAGGGATTGAGCGGTTTCAGCATCCAGCCGTCGGCATGCTTCACCAACTGGCGGAAAATGTATTCTTCATTCACAAAGGCCACCACGAAAGAGCCATCCCTAACAAAGCCGGACGGCTCAACCACGATGATTTCACCTTCCTCGAACTCCGGCATCATCGAATCTCCCAGCACCATCAGCGCATAGGGCTCGGCGCTAGCGCAATTGCTGGCTTCGTTGATATCCTGGATCGGAATGGTCTTGCGTTCGGTCTGTTCGTTCATAAGAATCTCGATAAAGCCTGACTATTGAGACGGCCAAGTAGTGTTTGAATCTGGAAAATGTTTTTCGCGTCGTCTTGAGTGGGTCAGTCCGTTGAGCCGCCCCAATAGAACGCTGTGTTAAATGGTTATTGATTTGGCCTCCCACACTGCCTCACACAGCCGGGGCAAGCCAGCCTTTAATATCACTTCAAACCTCATCGGGCCGAATCAATAATTAGCTCAAGCTTATATTCAAAAGCACGCCACGTAAAATTTACGTCCAGGAAAACTCAACGGCCGCGCATGAACATGGCGTCGAGTTCCTTGAGGCTGACCTGAAACCAGGTGGGCCGGCCATGGTTGCATTGCCCGGCGCGCTCGGTGGTTTCCATCTCGCGCAGCAAGGCATTCATTTCCGGAATCGTCAGGTGCCGATTGGCCCGTACCGCACCGTGACACGCCAGTGTCGCCAACAACTCGTTGCGGCGCTCGGCCAGCAGGCGCGCCACGCCAAACTCGGCAATTTCACGCAGCACCGCGCGTGTCAACTCAACCGGGTCGGCCTGTTTCAGCAACCACGGCACCGAGCGCACCGCCACCGACGTGGGTGAGGTGATCGACAGTTCAAACCCGATCTCCCGCAGGGTATCCAGATGCGATGCCATTTCAGCCAGATCGCTGGCATCGACAGTCAGTACGACCGGGATGAGCAGGGCTTGCGCCGGGACGGCACGCGCATCCAGCGCGGTTTTCAGCTTTTCATAGACGACCCGCTCATGCGCGGCATGCATGTCGACCAGCACCAGCCCCTGCGCATTCTGCGCCAGCACATAAACACCATGCAGCTGCGCCAACGCATAGCCCAGCGGTGGTGCATCCACCGTCGACAGTTCATGCCCTGACGTTTGCCCCTGGGGGTCCGTGCCTGTGCCCAGCGGGGTATAAAACGCCATGGCCTCGTTGACCTGCAACGGCATCAGCGTCTGCCTGGGGGGCGCATAGCTGCCAGACTGCGGCGCAAACGTGCGGTCACCCTGCGTGGCGGCGACATCCGCCTCGACCGGTGCCGACAACAGGCGCTCTACCGCATGAAACAGAAACTGGTGAACACCCCGGCTGTCGCGGAAGCGGATCTCGGTCTTGGCCGGATGCACATTCACATCCACCAGATCGGGCGGCAAGGTGATGAACAGGCAATACGCCGGGTTCAATTGATGATGCAGCACATCGCGATAGGCTTCGCGCAGGGCGTGAACGATCAGCTTGTCACGTACATAGCGGCCATTCACGAACACATGCTGACTATCGCGACTGGCCGTTGCGGCACCGGGGCGGATCACCCAGCCCGACAGTTTCAACACACCTGCCGCCGATTCGACGGCAATCGTGTTTTGCTCGAATGCATCGCCCAGCACCCGACGCACTCGACTTGCAGCCGATTCGGCATTCAGACGCAGCTGCACCTTGCCGTTGTGGCTCAGCGTGAATGCGGTGCCGGGATGCGCCAGCGCCTGCCGCCGCACCATTTCAGCGCAATGTGCATATTCGGTGGCATCGGTCTTGAGAAACTTGCGGCGTGCCGGCGTATTGAAAAACAGATCCTGGATATCGATCGTCGTCCCCGTTGCGCGCGCTGCAGGCGCAGGCGCATCCAGCCGGCCGCCTTCAGCCTGCACCCGCCAGGCATGATCGGCGCCAGTATGATTAGAACCGGTGTGATTGGTGTTGGCGCTGCGGCTGGTGAGTTGCACCCGCGCAATCGCGACAATCGACGCCAGCGCCTCGCCCCGGAAGCCCAGACTCGCCACCTGCTCCAGATCCGACAAACTGGCGATCTTGCTGGTGGCGTGACGCGTCAACGCCAAGGCCAGTTCGTCACGGCTGATGCCCGAACCGTTGTCGCTGACCCGGATGCGCTTGATGCCGCCCTGCTCCAGTTCAACCTGAATATCGGTGGCACCCGCATCGAGGCTGTTTTCCAGGATTTCCTTCAAGGCAGCGGCCGGGCGCTCGACCACTTCGCCGGCCGCGATCTGCGAAATCAATACATCAGGCAAGACACGTATCGGCACGACCACATCCAGTCAGGTTTGTTCACCCGGAGTGGGGTGCAGGTTACGCCGGGCGGCCATGGCACGACCGAGCCGTTCGACGTCCGCAGCGGCGAACATTTGCCGCGCCAACGGCAACAGGTGGGTGTTTTCAAATTCGAGATGGGTGCGGTTGAGGCTGACAAAACGCTGCGTCAGTACTTCATCCAATGAAGCAGATTCACCGGAGTCGATCCGCTGCAGGCTCACCCGCAACCGCCGCCACAGCAACGCCAACTCGTCGTGTTCCAGTGTCAGCGTTTCAACCAGATCGCAGGCGCCCGCTGCGCCCGCCTGCTCCAGCAGCGGAAACAGATTGCGCTCTTCATCGTCATGGTGGTGGACTGCAGCGGTATCGAAGTACCTCAGCACCGCGCGTGCAGCCTGTTGCGCCTGGGTGTCGGCACCGTGTACCGGCAAATGCGTCAATAGCCTGTCCAGCGTGTCGCATTGCTTGATGATGCGACCATGACACGCCTCCAGCACATCCAGCGGCCGGTCGAACCCCGGGGCCGCTGCGCCCAGCAAACTGGCGGTCATGGATTGAGGGTCAGCCGCGCGGGCGAAGTCAGAGGATGCTTGTCGAAATACGTTTTAATACCGCCAATGATGGCATCCACCAGTTTGTCCTGGTAGTCGGAATCATTGAGACGTTTTTCTTCTTCCGGATTGGAAATGAACGCAGTTTCGATCAGGATCGAGGGAATGTCCGGGGCCTTCAACACGGCAAATCCCGCCTGTTCGACATGCGCCTTGTGCAGCTTGTTGATACCGCCGATTTCCTTCAGCACCGCATGCCCCAGCTTCAGGCTGTCGTTGATGGTAGCGGTTTGCGACAGGTCGATCAGCGTGCGCTTGAGAAAAGGATCCTTGACGTCAACATTGATGCCGCCTACCAGATCGGCATCGTTTTCCTTCTTCGCCAGCCAGCGTGCGGCCACCGAGGTGGCACCGTTCTCCGACAGCGCAAACACCGACGAACCACGTGCTTCCGGCTTGATGAAGGCATCGGCATGAATCGACAGGAACAGATCGGCCTTGGCTCCGCGCGCCTTGACCACCCGCTGTCCGAGCGGCACAAAATAATCGCCGTCACGTACCAGCACAGCACGCATGTTTTCCTGTGCGTCGATTTTCTGTTTGAGCTTTTTCGCCAGTGCCAGCGTGATGTCTTTCTCGCGCGAACCGTTGGCGCCGAGTGCGCCCGGATCTTCGCCGCCGTGACCGGCATCGATCGCCACCGTGATCAACCGCACATATTGCGGCACCGCCGGCTTGGGCCTGGCCGGCTCGGTCGCATTGGAAGCATCGGACGCATTGGGCGGCAGCACGGCAAGCGCATTGCCCGGCATATTGGCTGCCTGCGCAGGGTAGATATCCACTACCAGACGGTGGCCATAGGGTTCGAGCGGCTGCAACTGAAAGACAGAAGGCTTGACCGTTGTTTTAAGGTCAAGTACCACACGCACTACGCCCGGGCGATTGACCCCCACCCGGATTGCACTGATATACGGGTCGGCTGCGGTGAGCTGTCCGGCCAGTGCATCGAGTGCGGATCCAGGCTCAACGCCTTCGAGATCGATCACCAATCGCTCGGGATTCGACAGCATAAAAAACTTGTGTGTGACTGGTTTGGTCGCTTCCAGCGTGATCCGCGTGTAATCGGGCGACGGCCACAGGCGCGTCGCACTCAACTGCAGCGCCTGGGCCATACCCGACACCAGCACACTACACAACAGGAAAATTCTCAACAAGGCGTGCAACATGTCTCCAGATAATGGTTTCCGCGCGGGCTTCGTGCCTCGCATTCCACTTCACGACTGTCGTCGTTGATGCGTAAATAAATGATCACATCCGGCGGTGGCAACCAGCCTGCTGCCTTTTCCGGCCATTCGATCAAACTTACCGCCAGCCCATCGCTCACATCGCGAAAGCCCGCATCCAGCCATTCACGCGGGTCATGCATACGATACAGATCAAAGTGGAATACCTCAAATCCGGACACGCTGTATGACTCAATTAGAGTATAGGTCGGACTCTTCACCCGTCCATCATGACCCAGTGCACGCAACAGTCCGCGCACCAATGTGGTCTTGCCCGCGCCCAGGTCGCCCTCCAGGTAGAACGTCATTCCCGGCTTCAGTTCCCGCGCCAGTTGCGCGCCAAATGCCAGCGTCGCGGCCTCATCGGCCAGATGGCAGGTGCAGCGCGCGGTATCATCGGACTTATGCATGAACAGGACTCAGGTTTTGATTTAGACCAGCTGGTCGTACAGATCAGGCAATGGGGGCGCGAACTCGGTTTTGCCGCCGTGGGCATTGCCGACAGCGACCTGAGTGCGGCCGAAGCCGGTTTGCAAACGTGGCTGGATCAGGGATTTCATGGCGAGATGGATTATATGGCGGCGCACGGCACCAAGCGCAGCCGGCCCGCCGAACTCATCCCCGGAACGGTTCGCATCATCAGCGCACGGCTGGATTATCTTCCGCCTGCGTCCGCCGACCCGCACACGATTCTGGACGATGCCAATGCTGCCTATATTTCCCGCTATGCGCTGGGACGCGATTATCACAAGGTGCTGCGCAACCGTCTGCAAACGCTGGCCGAACGCATCGGCCAGGCAATCGGCGAGCATCATTTCCGCGTCTTTACCGACAGCGCCCCGGTGCTGGAAGTCGAGCTCGCCACAAAATCCGGTCTCGGCTGGCGCGGCAAACACACTCTGCTGTTGAACCGGCAACATGGCTCGTGGTTCTTTCTGGGCGAAATCTATACCGACCTGCCACTGCCGATAGACACCCCCGAAGCCAATCACTGCGGCACCTGCCAGGCCTGCCTCGACATCTGTCCGACCCAGGCCATCATTGCGCCCTACTCGCTCGACGCGCGCCGTTGCATTTCCTATCTCACCATCGAACTCAAGGGCAGTATTCCGCTGGAACTGCGCCCGCTGCTGGGCAACCGCATCTATGGCTGCGACGACTGCCAGCTGGTGTGTCCGTGGAACCGCTTTGCGCAGACTGCCGAACTGGCAGATTTTGAAGTGAGAAACGGACTCGACAGCGCAAAGCTGGTGGAATTGTTTGCCTGGAGCGAAGCCGACTTCAACGAACGGCTGGCGGGTTCGCCGATACGCCGCATCGGCCATGAACGCTGGCTGCGCAACATCGCCGTGGCACTGGGCAATGCCCCGCCTTCGGTCGAAGTGCAATCCGCACTGGGGTCCCACCTGAATCATTCGTCTGAAGTGGTACGCGAGCATGTCGCATGGGCGCTTTCGCGCCAGCAGCCCGGTTAGGCACCAGTCTGCAGTTCACGCTGCGCATGCCGGATCACCGACGTACCCGAACTCAACGCCAACCCTGCCAGCAGCAGCGCCACCGCAATATCGGGCCAGCCGTGCGCAGTCGCCCACACTCCGGCCGCCGCACCCATCACGGCCAGATTGCCGAGCGCATCGTTGCGCGAACACAGCCACACCGAGCGCGCCTGCGCATCGCCCTGACGGTGCGCATACAACAGCACCGCCACGCCGACGTTGGCCGCCAGCGCCAGCAAGCTCACCCAGCCCATGATGACCGGTTCCGGCACCACGCCAGCCGACCACTGCCAGGCCGACTTGCCGAGCACGAAGATCCCGTAGCCCACCATCAGCCAGCCTTTCCACAACGCCGTGCGCGAGCGCCACACCGGCGCCAGGCCGAGCACGAACAGGGCCACGCCATAGTTGCCGGCATCGCCCAGAAAATCCACCGCGTCGGCCAGCAGCGATACCGACTGCGCCGCAAAGCTGGCGAACAGTTCCACACCGAACATCAGCGCATTCAATACCAGGGCTATCCACAGCGCACGCCGATAGCGCGGATCAGGCGGCGTCGCATCGCACACCGAATCGCAACCGCAGCCGCTCATGATGAATGCCGTCTCAAAGAAAGCAGCACAGCGCAACCCTGCAGGTAAAATATCGTTTTCTCCATCGCCTCATCTTGCCACCCATGTCCACGAATGCACATTCCCCCATCGGCGTATTCGATTCCGGCATCGGTGGGCTGACCGTGGTACGCGCCCTGATGGAGCGCCTGCCCTACGAAAACATCGTCTACTTTGGCGATACCGCGCGTGTGCCCTACGGTGTGAAGTCGGTCGAGACCATCACCCACTTCACCACCCAGATCGCACAGTTCCTGCTGGAAAAAGACGTCAAACTACTGGTCATTGCCTGCAACACCATGGCGGCAGTGGCCTCCCAGGTGGTCAAGGATTTGTCGTCCGTACCGGTGCTGGACGTGATCGACGCCGGTGCGGCGTCTGCGCGCGGCGGCAAACGCATCGGCGTCATCGGCACCCCCACCACCATCAACAGCAACGCCTACGCGCGCGCCATCCACGAATACGCACCCGATTCGCGCATCCATTCGCAGGCCTGCGCACTGTTCGTGCCGCTGGTGGAAGAAGGCTGGCTCGACCACGAAGTCACCCGCCTCACCGCGCAGGATTATCTGAAGCCGCTGCTGGCCGAACACATCGACACCCTCGTGCTCGGCTGCACCCACTATCCGCTCCTGAAGCCGCTGCTGCGCCAGGTGGCAGGCCAGGACGTAAATCTGGTCGACTCCGCCGAAGCCATGGCCGAGCAGGTCGCCCAACTACTCGCCGACAAGAATCTGGCCAATCCCGGCCCAGCCCAGCCGCGCTACGACTTTCACGTCACCGACGTGCCGTTGCGCTTTCAGACCATCGGCGAGCGCTTTCTCGGACGCACGCTCAACAACGTGCATCTGGTGAAGTGGTAATCGCCCTCCAGCCAGCATGATCCGGGTCAACGCGCAAATCGAACTCGACGAGCGCGACATTCAGGAAAATTTCGTCCGTGCCTCCGGGCCCGGTGGACAAAACGTCAACAAGGTCTCCACCGCTGTGCAATTGCGTTTTGACGTGGCTCACTCGCCCTCGCTGCCCGATCCGGTACGCGAGCGACTCCTGAAACTGGCTGGCCGCCGCGTCACGCAAGAAGGCGTATTGATCATCGAGGCCGAACGCTACCGCAGCCAGCGACGCAACCGCGACGACGCGCTCGAACGGCTGATCGCGCTGATTCAGGAAGCCTGCGAAGTCGACAAACCGCGCCACCCTACCCGCCCGACCCTGGCTTCCAAAAAACGGCGGCTGGAGGGGAAACAACGACGGGGCGAAACCAAGAAGCTGCGGGGGCTGAAACCAGGGACGGAACACTGACGTGCGGAAGGAAGGAAATTAACCAGCCGGAGTGATAGTCATCATTGGACAATGAAATGATCAGCCACGGAGTGAAATCCCGACATGAAATCAAACCACCTGACCCGGAACCAAATCCTGATTGCCATTGCACTCACCCTGATGGGCACAGCGGCCAGTGCAGACACCCTCACAGGACGCGTAATCGACATCGCGGATGGCGACACCCTGACGCTTTTGGTTGGACGACAGCCCTACAAAATACAAATCGTCGCCATCGATGCGCCTGAGCGTTATCAAACATGGGGTGACCAATCGAGAACCAATCTCAGCAGGCTAACGCTCAATCGCACGGCTGTCGCCAACTGCTCCAGGCTTGAGCGATTGGATCATCAAGCCTGCCAGGTCACAGTGAATGACATTGATATAGGTCTGCAACAAATCAGGGAGGGAATGGCCTGGTGGCTCAGGCAAGATGCCCATGCCCAGTCCACCGACGACCAGTCTGCGTATGAAAGCTCAGAATTGATGGCCAAAATGAGAAGAATGGGGTTGTGGGGCGAGACCAATCCTGTCCCGCCCTGGGAGTTCAGGGGGAGGCGCTAGGGAGATGCCGAACACGCTGGTTTGCTCAGCGTGTCCTCAGGGCCTGAGATAGGTCGCTCACCCAAACGTCAGCCCCATTGCTTCCCGTACATCGCGCATGGTGTCGCGTGCCAGTTCCTGCGCTTTTTCACTGCCGTCGGCGAGAATGTTGCGCACCTGATCGGGGTTTTCTTCGTAATACTGTGCGCGCTCACGAATGGGGACGAGTTCGGCGAGCACGCCGTCAATCACGGGTTGTTTGCACTCGATACAACCGATTCCCGCACTGGTGCAGCCTGCGGTCACCCACTGGCGGGTGGCGTCGTCTGAGTACACCAGATGGAATTGCCACACCGGGCAATTGGCCGGATTGCCCGCGTCGGTGCGGCGCACGCGCGCAGGGTCGGTGGGCATGGTGCGGATTTTCTTGCTGACGATTTCCGGGTCTTCACGCAAGGCGATGGTGTTGTTGTAGGACTTGGACATTTTCTGACCGTCGAGCCCTGGCATTTTCGATGCCGCGGTCAGCAGGGCATCGGGTTCGGCCAGAATCATCTTGCCGGAACCCTCGAGATAACCAAACAGACGCTCGCGGTCATTGAGTGACAGGTTCTGCGCATCATTGAGCAATGCCTTGGCAGATTCCAGCGCTTCATCGTCACCTTTTTCCTGATAGGCGGTACGACATTCTTCGTAGAGCTTGGCCTTTTTGGAACCCAGCTTCTTGACGGCGGCACGCGCCTTGTCCTCGAACCCCGGCTCGCGGCCATACATGTGATTAAATCGGCGCGCCAGTTCGCGGGTGAACTCGATATGTGGCACCTGGTCTTCGCCTACCGGAACCAGGTTGGCACGGTAGATCAGGATGTCGGAACTCATCAATAGCGGATAGCCGAGAAAGCCGTAGGTTGAAAGGTCCTTGCTGGCCAGCTTTTCCTGCTGGTCCTTGTAGGTTGGCACGCGTTCCAGCCAGCCCAGCGGCGTCATCATCGACAACAACAAATGCAATTCAGCATGCTCGATTACGCGTGACTGCACGAACAGCGTGGCCTGTGCCGGATCCACGCCCGCAGCAAGCCAGTCGATCACCATGTCGCGCGCGTTATCCTCGATCATCGCTGGCGTGTCGTAATGGGTGGTCAGCGCATGCCAGTCGGCGACAAAAAACAGGCACTGGTATTCGTTTTGCAGACGTAGCCAGTTTTTGAGCACGCCATGGAAGTGACCAAGATGGAGGCGTCCGGTGGGACGCATGCCAGAGAGAACGCGGTTGGAATACATGGAAAGTTAACCTTAAAAACTAAAAATTGCGCCAACAATTCTGATGACGAAATCGACGATTGGAAACAGTAAACGGCCTAGCAGGCCCGTAATCAGCAAACCCAACAGGATGAACAACCCATAAGGCTCAATACGTGACAGCATTAATGCCTGCGCACGTGGCAGCAGGCTTACTGCGATGCGCCCGCCGTCCAGTGGAGGCAATGGAATCAGGTTCAGCACCATCAATATGACATTGATCAAAACCCCCGCCTGCCCCATTAATACAAGAGGAATTGTATAAAAATTGGTGGGGACAATTTGCGCCATGAAAATCACAAACCCCCAAAAAATTGCCATCAACAAATTGGCGCCCGGGCCTGCGGCAGCGACCCACAGCATGTCTTTCTTGGGATGGCGCAGATTAGAAAAATTGACCGGAACTGGTTTGGCCCAACCAAAAAGAAAACCTCCCAGCACTAACGAAATTGCGGGAACGAGGATGGTTCCTATCAGATCGATGTGCTTGAGCGGGTTGAGGGTAATGCGGCCGAGCGACGCTGCAGTCATGTCACCGAAGTAACGCGCAACATAACCGTGCGCGGCCTCGTGCAGGGTGATGGCAAAAATCACCGGCAAGGCAAACACGGCAATTTTCTGGATCAGGCTGAGTTCCATGCCGGATCAGAACTCGAAGTCCGATGCGTCGCCCTTGCCGTAGCGCAGCACGGCGGGGGTGTCGGTCGTGAGATCAATCACGGTGGTTGGCGTGAGCCCGCAGGCGCCACCATCGATCACCAGATCGACCAGATGCTCCAGGCGCTCACGCATTTCCCACGGTTCGGTCAAAGGCACATCCTCACCGTGCAGCAACAGCGTGGACGACAGGATCGGTTCGCCGAGTTCGGCCAGCAACGCCTGCACCACAGGATGGGCCGGCACGCGCAGGCCGATGGTGTCGTGCTTTTTGTGCAGCAGCCGCTTCGGCACTTCGCGCGTACCGCGCAGGATGAAGGTGTAGGCGCCAGGGGTATGCGCTTTCAGCAGGCGGAACTGGAGATTGTCCACCTGGGCATAACGACCGAGTTCGGACAGATCGCTGCAAATCAGTGTGAGGTCATGCTCGCCATCGAGACCGCGCACGGCGAGCAGTCGCATCGCCGCCTCCTTGTCGCCAATGCGGCAACCGAGCGCGTAACACGAGTCGGTTGGATACACGATCACGCCGCCGCGCTTGAGGATATCGACAGCCTGCTGGATGAGCCGGATTTGCGGGTTTTCCGCATGAATATTGAAAAATTGAGCCATACAGTCTCAGACAGTGGAAAGGGAAGAATGCCGTGCAAGCTCGGGCCAGCCTTGCCAGACAGGTTTACAGTAATGCGGCAATTGCGGAAGCCGTCCGATATCAACGCCCTCACCCGGCGCATGAAAATCCGCACCGCGCGAAGCCTTGAGACTGAAAGCCCGTGCCAGATCGGCAAACTTGCCATATTCGGTGGAATGGTGGCTGCCGGTGATGACTTCAATACCTTCGCCACCCAGCTTGCGAAAAGTGTCCAGCAGCAAAAGCAGTTTGTGTGCATTGAAAGCGTAGCGCCCGGGATGGGCGACCACCGCCATGCCGCCGCTGGCGCGAATCCAGCCTATGGCGTTTTCCAGCGAAATCCATTCGTGTTCAACATAGCCGGGATTGCCGCGGGTGAGATAGCGCTTGAATGCGCTGCGCATATCGGGCGCATGACCCTGCGCCACCAGCCAGCGTGCAAAATGCGTGCGCCCGACCATTTCCTTGTTGGCGGCGTAGCCATAGGCACCTTCATACCCCCCCGCAATGCCATGTTGCGCCAGATCTTCAGCCATGCGGTGAGCCCGCTCGATGCGGCCAAGACGAATGCCGTGCAGGCCCGCAACCAGATCAGGGTGCTGCGGATCGATGCGCAGGCCAACGATATGCACCGTCTGCCCACCCCACGTCACCGAGATTTCAACTCCCGGAATCAGCGTCAGGTCCGTCCCGACAGCTGCCGTTTGCGCAGCCGCCAGCCCACTCACGTCATCGTGGTCGGTCAGCGCGAGCACATCCACGCCATTGGCCGCAGCACGCGCGACCACATCGGCGGGAGACAGTACACCGTCAGAGACGTTGGAATGGCAATGCAGATCGATATTTAGCATCGATGATCAGGATCAGGGAACCAAGGCCAAAAGCGCTTGGTCAGGAGGGGGAATCATAGCAAAATAAGCAGCCTCCTGAATTTAGCCCCCTGCAGAGCCGAACCATAATGAAAAAACTGCTGTTTGACCTTTTCCCCATCATCATCTTTTTCATCGCCTACAAGCTGGGCGATGCCAATGCCGAAGCCACGCGTGCCTTCATGGCAAGCCTGGGCCTGCCGCAACCTGCGGGTGTGGGTGAAAAGCCAGGCATCTACCTCGCCACCCTGATTGCCATCGTGGCCAGCTTTGGACAGATCGCCTGGGTCAAGCTGCGCGGCCACAAAGTTGAAACCATGATGTGGGTCAGCCTCGGCATCATCGCCGTGTTCGGTGGCGCCACGCTGTGGCTGCATGACGAAAGCTTCATCAAGTGGAAGCCGACCGTGCTCTACTGGATTTTTGCCGGCATCATTTTTGGTGCAGCAGCGCTTGGCCGCAACATTATTAAAAGCGTCATGGGCGAGCAAATGGAACTTCCCGAGCCGGCATGGAGTCGATTGAATGCGAGTTGGGGCGGATTTTTTGCCGCCATGGGGGTTGCAAATCTGTATGTCGCCTTCAACTTCTCGACTGACGCCTGGGTCAATTTCAAGCTGTTTGGCAGTTTGGGGCTGATGCTGATATTCGTGATTGGCCAGAGCATGATGTTGACCAAGTATTTGGACAAAGCAGATCTAGAGAAAGAAGAAAAGCAATAATGTTCTATGCCATCGTTGGACAGGATGTGTCCGACAGCCTCGACAAGCGGCTTGCTGCGCGTCCCGCACATCTGGATCGCCTCCAGGCGCTGCAACAGGCTGGACGCCTTCTGTTGGCTGGCCCGTTTCCCGCTATCGACAGCAATGACCCCGGTGCAGCCGGGTTTTCCGGCAGCCTGATTGTCGCTGAATTTGACTCACTGGCCGACGCACAAGCGTGGGCCGATACCGATCCCTATGCAGCCACTGGCGTGTATGCCAGCGTCCACGTCAAACCCTTCAAGAAAGTATTGCCCGCATGAGCACAGCCGATCTGATTCGCGAACGCCTCGTCGCGCTGGAACCCGAAACCTTCACCTTGGAAGACGAAAGTGCCCAGCACAAGGGCCATGTCGGTGCTGCCGGGGGTGGTGGGCATTTCCGCCTCACCATCGTGTCACCCAGGTTCCGCAATCTCACCACCCTCGCCCGCCATCGGCTTGTGTACGAAGCCATGGGTGAACTCATGCAGCACGACATTCACGCCCTGTCGGTTACCGCTTTAACCCCCGAAGAACTCTGAAAAGGAATCCGAATGCGCCTCGCCCCTCTCTCCGCCCTGATTCTGCTGGCCCTGTCCCCGTTGGCCCTGGCACAAGCGCCTGCGCCCGCCGCTACCGACACCAGCAAGCCGCTGGCCACCGTCAACGGCAAGGAAATCCCTGCCTTGTACGGCGAGCTGGTCAAACGCGAAATGGCCCAGGGCCAGCCTGATTCCCCGGAGATCGACCTCCGCGTACGCGAATCGCTGATCAACCTGGAGTTGCTGTCGCGTGCCGCCATCGACAAAGGCCTCGACAAGGAGCCTCGCCTGGCGGCCGCACTGGACATCCGCCGCAAGGATCAACTGGCCAAAGGCTATCTGGAAGACTACGTCAAAGCACATCCGGTGACCAATGCCGAGATCCAGGCTGCGTATGACAAAGCCAAGACCGAAGCAGTCGGCCCGGAATATTTGTCACGTCATATCCTTGTAAAAACCGAAGCGGAAGCTAAAAAGATCATTGCGGATCTCGGCAAGAAAGCCAAGTTTGAAGATCTGGCCAAGAAGCTGTCGCAAGATCCGGGATCGGCCAAGAATGGAGGTGCACTTGACTGGTCCGACCGGCGTGCATTCGTGAAGGAGTTTTCCGACGCGATGGCCAGCCTGAAAAAAGGGGAATTTACAAAAACACCGGTGAAGTCACAGTTTGGCTATCACATCATTCGTCTCGATGACACACGCCAACTGCAGTTGCCGCCACTGGATGCTGTACGAGGAGAAATCATCAAGCAGTTGCAACAAGAACGCGTACGCGACGCCATTACGTCTATTCGTGCCAGTGCGAAAATTGAGTAGTTCGCCAATAATCAATACCAAGCAGGGCGACAGCCCTGCCTTCATCTGACGGGGAGCCATCATGGCCAGCAAAGAACATAACCACCTACAAGACGTTTTTCTCAACACCCTGCGCAAGGACCGCATTCCGGTCTCGGTGTTTCTCGTCAACGGCATCAAACTGATGGGGCGGATCGAATCGTTCGACCAGTTTGTGGTGCTGCTGAAAGGCCAGGATCAGGCCGCACAGATGATTTTCAAACATGCCATCTCGACCATCTCGCCCTCGCGCGAAGTGATCCTACCGCACCGCGAACCCGAAGCTTGATCTGCGTCTTTACTCGGCATGGGCGGCCAGCAGTCTGGCCGCAGTTTGTGTGTCCACCAGTACCGCTGCCCCACCGCGATACGCCTGCTTGTGGCGTGCTGTGATTGTTGCCAGGGCTTGTGTATCTTTCAGATACATCACGGCATAGCCTTCAGGATGCGTGACGAGCCACGACTCCACCTCTGCTCCGCGCAGTTCAGCCAACGGGGCTTCCAACCTGCCTAGAAACTGATATTGCGCATGGTAAGTCGCGATGTTGGCGACTGGCCGATCTTCGTCCTGCACCTGTTTGATCGCCCGCGCCATCGGCTTGATGTCGTACAGGGGTTCGATCGAGTGCCAGGCTGCCAGAAACACCATGCCCATCAGACCCACACCCAACAGGGTCAGATTCACAACTGGTTTGATGCCTCGTCGACCCGCCATGAAACTGGCCAGAGCCAGCAGCACCAGCAACACCCCCGGCCACACAGGCGGCAACGCCGCAACCTGACCATGCAACGCCGGGATTTGACCGCTGGCCGCCAGGATCAACGCGCCTCCCAACAGCGCAGCCAGCAAGGCCGGTACGCCCACGCGAAACGCTTCACGATCCGCCAGCACGCGCACCAACAACAGCGCGAAGGCGGGGAACATCGGCACCAGATAATGCGGCTGCTTGCCGCTGATGAAGGAAAACGCGATGAACACCGGCAGCATCCAGGCCAGGCAAAAACGCGTTCCACGGTCCAGACCATCGCGCCAGTGACGTGCCAGTGCCTGCCACAATCCAGGCCAGACAAACCATGGAAACAGCACGATCGGCAACAGGGGCAGATACCACCAGGCCGGCCGCCGGTGGGCGAAAGAGTCGACCATGCGATCAGCCGTCTGTCCCCAGAAAATCGCATTACGGTAGGCCTCGCCGCCTGCCATGCCTGCCGGCAGCGCCCAGGCCAGCGCGATAACTGCGCCGAGCAGCACCGCCAGCAACACGCCGCCAAACCAGCGGCCCCAGCGCAGATCCGGGTTCCACCACAATGCCAGCACAGTAACCGGCATCAGGTTCAGTAAAATAACCGGGCCCTTGGTCAGCACGCCCATGCCAATGGCGATGCCCAGCACGACAAAACCGCGGCGTTTGCCATCGGCGGCCATCAGCACCCCGTGCATGCCCAACAGCACCCAGAACGCCAGCATCACGTCGAACATGAGCGAAGTGGAAAAGACCACCCACAGCAGCGAACTCACCAGCACCAGCGTGGCCTGACCGCCCAGGCCCGTGTGCTGTGGCCACAAGCGGCGCGCCAACCAATAGGTAAGCAGCAACGCGCCAGCAGAAAACAACGGCATGACCAGGCGTGGCCACCAGTCGTTGACGCCGAATACCGCCCAGCCCGCATGGATCATCCAAAACATGAAAGGCGGTTTGTGACTGTAAGGCGCGCCATTCTTGAACGGCACCAGAAAATCGCCGCGCAGCCACATTTCCCAGGCTGCACTGGCGTAACGCGTTTCATCGATGGGGGTGAGCGGGCGGGTCAGCAATGCCACCGTCGTAAGCGCCACCAGGATAAGCAGGCTTAAAAACAGCAGACCCCGTCCAGGTGTATCAGCGTGAGGATGTGGATTCATGGTTTGAAGCATCGGTTTCTTCCAGCGCGGCGTCAATCCGATCGTCGAGGCTCTGCCCATGCCGGAATCGGCGATATAGATAGGCCCCCAGCACGCCCGAGATCATGAACAACCCAATAGCCAAAGCGAGTTTGAGTGCTGGCGCGATGTGAACGCCACTCCCAACCAGCGCAAATACCAGCGTCTGCGGCAGGTAGCCGAGAAAAGTTCCAGTAAAGAAATGCATGGCACGGATACTGGAAATACCCGCAGCCAGATTGGTCAGCAGGTTGCTGCCCACTGGCAGCAGGCGGATCAAAACCGTCATGGAAAACGGGTGGTCGTGAATAAACCGGTCAAAACGTCCGGCACGTTCGCCCAGTTTCGCCCGCAGCAAGCCTTTGCCAAAAAAACGGGCGTAGGCAAAACTCAGCATGCAGCCCAGCAGCGCTGCCAGCGCTCCAAGCAATGTGCCCAATCCGATACTGAATGCGTAGCCGCCGAGAAAGGCAATGATCTGGCGCGGCAGGCCAATGGCTGTAAACACCCCGCCCATCAGCAAGAACAGCAAAGCGCCATTCAAACCATGGTCGCGCACCCGCGCATCAATCCACGCCTCGTTGACGCTATTGCCCAGATCGCTGGTTTTGAACAGATAGCCCAGCAACGCCAGGCTCAGCATCAGCGCCAGACCTTTGAGGATGACGCGTGCTTTCATTGTGTACCTGAAATGAGAACGTTCACGCCCTAAAGATCAGAGTCGGGCTCGATCATTGGCAAACGCACGCGTCGCTGCAGCCAGGCTACGCCAAACAAATCGACGATGCCGACCCACAGACGGTTATGTACGCCGTATTTTGAAGTGCCGCGTTCACGCGCGCGGTGATGCACCGGCACCGACACCACCGCGCCGCCATTGCGCATTACCAGCGCAGGCAGAAAGCGATGCACATGGTCGAAGTTGGGCAACAGTAGGAAAGTCTCGCGGGCAAATACCTTGAGGCCGCAGCCGGTATCCGGTGTGTTGTCCTTCAACAGGCGTGAACGCACGCCATTGGCGATTCTTGAAGAAATACGGCGCAGGAAGGTATCGTTGCGCTGGGCGCGCCAGCCTGCCAGCAGTTCCAGATTGGCAGGTTGCGCCGGGTCGGCCAGTTTGGCCAGCAGCGCTGGAATATCGGCCGGGTCATTCTGTCCGTCGCCGTCGAGCGTGACAATCCATTCATGGCGCGCGGCAGTCACCCCGGTCGTCACTGCCCGGCTTTGACCGCACGAAGCGCGGTGCGTGATGACACGCAGCATCGGGAACGCGGCCTTCAGCGCAAGCAGGCGAGGCAGCGTGGCATCGGTGCTGCCGTCATTGATATAAATGATTTCGAACGTGGTGTTGCCGGTTAGCGCGGCCGCGATTTCACGGATCAACGGTTCGACGTTGTCTTGTTCGTTCTTGACAGGTACAACCACGGACAGCCTGCCGTGGTAGGCATATTTCGGCATTGCGCGTATGTGTGGTCGCTAGTGTGTGGCGGAGAGGGCGGGATTCGAACCCGCGTTAGGCATTAACCTAAACACGCTTTCCAGGCGTGCGACTTAAACCGCTCATCCACCTCTCCGGGAGCGGCGCATCATACCGGAAGGCCCTGTGCGGGGCAAATTGAAGTTGCCGGAAGCATGACGCGGCCTGTAAATAAACAGGGGAAATTGATATTCCCCTCTTGAAGACACGGTATTCGCCCCCACCTCACCGCGAGGACCAATTGGGAGTAAACATGCAGGACGAACTCAACACCAACACCGATACATCTGCAACCATGCATGAAAAACATGAAAAAGAAGTCATGCCCAGTCTGGAAGAGCTGTTGAAGGCAGCCGAACTCCAGTCAGCCGAGCACCACGACGCCTGGCTGCGTGCCAAGGCCGAGACCGAGAACTTGCGCCGCCGTGCCGCCGACGATGTGGACAAGGCGCGCAAATTCGCGGCTGAAAGCTTCGCCAGCGACCTGCTCACCGTGAAGGACAGCCTGGAAGCAGCACTTGCGGCTGAGTCGCCCAGTGTGGAAAACCTCAAGGATGGCGTTGAACTGACCTTGAAGCAAATGATCGCCGCGTTCAACCGGTTCAATCTGCACGACATCGACCCAATGGGCGAGAAATTTGATCCGCACCAGCATCAGGCCATCCAGATGCTTGAATCCGACCAGCCGGCCAACACGGTAGTAACCGTGCTGCAGAAAGGCTACCGTCTGCACGAACGGATACTGCGACCGGCGCTGGTCATGGTCGCCAAGGGCAAGGACTGATTCATGCGGTTTAGCCAGGCTTAGCTGGCTAAAGCCTTGAAATGGGCAGCATTCACCCCACATTCGAACTAATCCAAACACTTACAGAAGGAACGCATCATGGGACGCATTATTGGCATTGATCTGGGCACCACCAACTCCTGCGTGGCAGTCATGGAAAACGGCACGCCGAAGGTGATCGAGAACGCCGAAGGCGCACGTACGACACCGTCCATCGTGGCTTATACCGAAGACGGCGAGATTCTGACCGGTGCCCCGGCCAAGCGCCAGGCGGTCACCAACCCCAAGAACACCCTGTATGCGGTCAAGCGTCTGATCGGCCGTCGCTTCGAAGAGAAAGAAGTACAGAAAGACATCGGTCTGATGCCCTACAAGATCGTCAAGGCCGACAACGGTGACGCCTGGGTGGAAGTGCGCGGCCAGAAGATGGCCGCACAGCAGGTGTCGGCCGAAACCCTGCGCAAGATGAAGAAAACCGCCGAGGACTACCTGGGCGAGGAAGTGACCGAGGCCGTCATCACAGTGCCTGCCTACTTCAACGACAGCCAGCGCCAGGCCACCAAGGACGCCGGCCGCATCGCCGGCCTCGAAGTCAAGCGCATCATCAACGAGCCGACTGCGGCCGCGCTGGCCTTCGGCATGGACAAGAAGGAAGGCGACCGCAAGATTGCCGTGTATGACCTCGGCGGCGGCACCTTCGATATTTCGATTATTGAAATTGCCGAAATGGACGGCGAGCACCAGTTCGAAGTGCTGTCGACCAACGGCGACACCTTCCTCGGCGGTGAGGATTTCGACCAGCGCCTGATCGACTATATCGCGGAAGAATTCAAGAAAGAGCAAGGCGTCGACCTGAAGAAGGACGTACTCGCGTTGCAACGCCTGAAGGAAGCCGCTGAAAAGGCCAAGATTGAGCTGTCCTCCAGCCAGCAGACCGAAGTCAACCTGCCCTACATTACTGCGGACGCCTCCGGGCCCAAGCACCTGGCGGTGAAGATCACCCGTGCCAAGTTCGAAAGCCTGGTCGAAGAACTGATCAAGCGCACTATCGAGCCGTGCAAGATGGCGCTGAAGGATGCCGGCCTCACTACCTCGCAGATCGACGACGTCATCCTGGTCGGTGGCCAGGCCCGCATGCCCAAGGTGATGGACACGGTGAAGGATTTCTTTGGCAAGGATCCGCGACGCGACGTGAACCCGGACGAAGCCGTGGCCGTCGGTGCTGCGATTCAGGGCGGCGTGCTGAAGGGCGAAGTGAAGGACGTGCTGCTGCTCGACGTCACCCCATTGTCGCTGGGTATCGAAACCCTGGGCGGCGTGATGACCAAGCTGATCCCGAAAAACACGACCATTCCGACCAAGGCGTCACAAGTGTTCTCCACTGCTGATGACAATCAGAATGCAGTGACAGTGCACGTGCTGCAGGGCGAGCGTGAAGTCGCCACAGGCAACAAGAGTCTCGGCCAATTCAACCTGTCCGACATCCCGCCCGCGCCGCGCGGTATGCCGCAGATCGAGGTTACGTTTGACATCGACGCCAACGGCATCCTGCATGTATCGGCCAAGGACAAGGCCACCGGCAAGGAAAACACCATCCGCATCCAGGCCAGTTCCGGTCTGAGTGAAGAGGAAATCCAGCGCATGGTGAAGGATGCCGAAGCCAACGCAGCCGAAGACCACAAGGCAGTCGAACTGGCCACGGCACGCAATGCTGCCGACGGCATGATTCACTCGGTGAAGAAATCGCTGACCGAATACGGCGACAAGGTGTCGGCTGAAGAAAAGGAGGCAATCGAGGTTGCCCTCAAGGAAGCCGAAGAAGCCGTCCATGAAGGCGACAAGGACACCATCGAAGCCAAGACCAATGCATTGGCGACCGCCAGCCACAAGCTGTCCGAGCAAATGTACAAGGACGAACAGGCCAAGGCCCAGCCGGGCGAAGCAGCTGGCGGCACCAATGCCGCTGGCGCTGATGACAATGTGGTCGATGCTGAGTTCGAAGAAGTCAAGGACAAGTAAGTTTGTGAAGGGGAAAGGGGCCGCACCTGCGGCACTCAAGGGAGAAGGGTAAAACCGGTCTCCCTTTTCCCTTTTACCCTTCCCCCTTTACCCTTCCCCCATTACTTATCACCCCATGTCAAAACGCGATTATTACGAAGTTCTCGGCGTCGCCAAAAACGCCTCGGACGAAGACATCAAGAAGGCCTACCGCAAGCTGGCCATGAAGCACCACCCTGACCGCAATCCGGACGATAAGGGTGCAGAGGAGAAATTCAAGGAAGCCAAACAGGCTTACGAAGTCCTGTCCGACTCGGATAAACGCTCCGCCTATGACCAGTTCGGCCATGCCGGCATCGACCAGCAGGGCGGAATGGGAGGCGGCGCAGGCTTTTCTGACGCATTCTCAGACATCTTTGGCGACATCTTTGGTGGCGGGGGTGGTGGCAACCGTCGCGACCGCGTCTACCGCGGCGCCGATTTGCGCTACAACCTGGAAATCGGTCTGGAAGAAGCCGCACGCGGCACAGAAACCAAAATCCGCATCCCCTCACTGGAAGAATGCGGCACCTGTCACGGCAGTGGCGCCAAACCTGGCACTCAGCCCACCACCTGTACCACCTGTGGCGGCCACGGCCAGGTCCGCATTCAGCAAGGTTTCTTTTCGGTCCAGCAAACCTGCCCGCGCTGCAGTGGTACCGGCAAGATCGTCTCCGACCCTTGCAGCAGTTGCCACGGCGAAGGCCGCGTCAAGAAGCATAAAACCCTGTCGGTCAAGATTCCGGCCGGGGTCGATAATGGCGACCGCATCCGTCTCGGTGGCGAAGGCGAAGCCGGCGTCAACGGGGGACCGCCGGGCGATCTCTACGTTGTCATTCATCTCAAGAGTCATCCCGTCTTCAAGCGCGACGGCGACGACCTGCATTGCGAAATGCCGATCAGCTTTGCCGCTGCTGCACTTGGCGGCGAGCTGGAAATCCCGACCCTGGAGGGCCACGCCAAAATCAAGATCCCGGCCGAAACCCAGTCAGGCAAGGTGTTCCGTCTGCGCGGCAAGGGCATCAAGGGTGTTCGCAGCCACGCGCCAGGCGACCTGATGTGTCACATGCTGGTGGAAACTCCGGTCAATCTCTCTGAACGGCAGCGCGAGTTGCTGCGTGAGTTCGAGGAACTGAGCCCCGGACGCAACAACAATCCGCGTGCACAGTCATTCATGGACAAGGTCAAAGCGTTTTTCGAGTAGCAAGCCCTCAGGTTCTGGGCCATCTGCGGCCCGGAGCAGTTAGTATGGCGATGGTGCCTGATGTCCTGGCCGGGTTGGATTGCCAACCGGCCCGTTATGCAGGGTGTTTCCTACATCTACCAACAGGAGGAGATGGCTTATGTGCAAATCTTCATTGATCGCGGCGAGCTGCGCTGCTTTGTTCACTTTTCCCGCGATCGCGGCAGAGGTGCCCGTCGTTATCAAAATCCCCAGACTCACCGTCGAAGCCTCGGGGAAAATTGCCCATGCTGCGATGGAGGCCTGCCGCAAGAGCGGCATCCAGATCGGCGTAACCGTGGTCGACCGCAGCGGCGACGCCATGGTGACGCTACGCGACACGCTGGCACCGCGCATCACTCTGGAGATCAGCCGGCAGAAGGCCTATACGGCGGTCAACTTCAATGCGGCCACCTCAAGCATGGAAAACCGATTTACTCAGCCGTTCTCGGTCGGCAAGGTCGATGGTCTGGTGTTTTCCGCCGGCGGCGTACCGATCGAGGCCGCCGGCAACATCATCGGCGCTGTCGGCATCTCCGGCGCGGCGACCGGCGAGCAGGATGAAGCCTGTGCCCGTGCCGGAATCCAGGCAATCCAGTTCGAACTGGAAACTGCGGACCTCTGATCCGGCGTCTGGGAGACCTCCTTCAGCCAGTGGCGAGTGGACCGGCTCCCAGGCCCCCGGTTTGTTTGGCTGTTGCATGTCCCATTTTCAGACCTGGGTTAGCTCAAACACCATTATTTTCCCGCTCATGGGTGCGCCGCACCGAACAGTCGAAAGAAGTTCTGCGTCGTGGCCTCGCCCACCGCTTCGGCTGTGATGCCCCGCACCCGCGCGATTTCTTCCGCCACGTGCTTCACATAGCCTGGCTGGTTGGTCCGGCCACGATGCGGAACCGGCGCCAGATACGGTGAGTCTGTTTCAATCAGGAGTCGATCCATCGGAATGGCTGCGGCCACTTCGCGCAGATCCCTGGCATTCTTGAACGTGACAATGCCGGAAAACGAAATATAAAACCCCTGCTCGATGGCCGCTTCGGCCACGGCCATGCTCTCGGTAAAACAATGCATCACCCCACCCACTTCACCCGCCTGTTCCTCTTGCATGATGCGCAAGGTGTCTTCGGCCGCGGCACGGGTGTGAATCACCAGTGGCTTGTTGCTGGTGCGCGCTGCGCGGATATGGGTGCGGAAGCGCTCGCGCTGCCATTCGAGATCGCCGGTGAGCCGGAAATAATCCAGACCGGTTTCACCTATCGCCACGACTTTGGGGTGATCCGCCAGCGCCACCAGTTCATCCACGGTAGGCTCGGTACAGTCCTCATGATCGGGGTGCACCCCGACTGACGCATATACATTGGGATGCGCTTCGGCCAGCGCACGGATCTCCGGAAATTTTTCCAGTTCCACGCTGATGCACAACGCGTGGCTTACCTGGTTGACTGCCATGAGATCGAACATCTCGGGCAGTTTGTCGGCAAGATCGGGGAAATTGATGTGGCAGTGGGAATCGACGAACATTTCAGATGCAAGATCCAAGTTACAAGATGCAAGTTTCTTGAAGGCGCCCTGTCTTTTGGAAAAGTTCAGCGCCGTTCTTGTAACTTGAATCTTGCACCTGTCACATGGTGTGGGTCGGTCGTACCGATTTTAACGAACCACCGAGCAAAACCTCAATCTTGTTTTGCGCCGCCTTGCCGCTCTCATTGAAAGCGAACTGAACCCCCACGCCCTGGGTGCGGCCGCCATGCGCGCCTTGAGGCGTGACCCACACGACTTTTCCGGATACCGGCAACTTGGCGCCCTCGTCCATCAGCGACAGCAGCATGAACACGTCCTCGCCCATCTTGTAGCTCTTGCTGGTAGGGATAAACAGCCCTCCGCCTTTGACAAAAGGCATATAGGCGGCAAAAAGCGCGGATTTTTCCTTGATCGACAGGGAAAGCACCCCTGGTCGAACCTGTCCGGTAATGTCATTGGCTGCTGCGTTCATGGTTCACTCTCATCAATCAAACAAGTGCCGATACTGAATCAGCCAGGCTTCCTGCTGCAATGCCCGGTTTAGCGGGTGCGTCAGCGTACGGCCGGACTCGGCATGCATTCTGGTCAGGGCCAGCAATTTCGCCAGATCCACCTGACTTCCCAACTGCGCCAACACCTTGGCAAAATCACGGTTGAACTGCACCCTGCCCTGTAGCCGCACGGCCAGCAAGTCCCCCAGCCATTTGTAGGTCACGGTATGCCAGGTCTGCGGCTTGATCGCCTTCCAGCGATCAGACAGGCTGACCGGATCAAGCTGCCTGGGCTGCGCCAGCCCTTCCAGCATGCTGCGACGCTCATCCAGTTCGATACCATCGACCCAGTTCAAGGCGTCCAGCGGCGCACCACCAGACAAGGCCAGCAAGGTGGCGGCCTCTTCAACCTGCCTGCTGTTCAACCACTGCATCGCCGTATCGGTGGTCGGCAAGCCAATGTCCAGCCGCGTGCAACGACTGCGTATCGTCGGCAACAAACGCCGTGGCTGATCCGACACCAGTACGAACACCGTATTTAACGGCGGTTCCTCGAGCACCTTTAACAAGGCATTGGCCGACGCCAGATTCAGGCTGTCTGCCGGGTTGACCAGTACCACGCGCAATCCGGCACGATAAGTCGATAACTGGACAAAGTCGACAGCCTCGCGGGCCTGATCAACCTCGATTCCCGTCGCCATTTTGACTTCGCCTTCCTTGCTGGTTTTTTCCTGCAGGGTGACCAACCGGAAGTCGGGATGCGTCCCCGCCGCGAACCAGTGACAGGCCGGACAGCCACCGCAAGCCGCGCCTCCCGGCAACGGGGCTTCGCACAGCAGGGTCTGCGCCCAAGTCTGTGCCAATGCGCCCTTGCCCACTCCGTGCGGCCCGGCCAGCAGCAGGGCCTGTGCCGGTCGTGCACGGGTCGACAACAGTCGTTGCCAGGTGGACTCCAGCCAGGGATAAGGTGCGTTCACGCCATGTCCTGCAACAAGCGGCCGATCTCAAGCTGCAGTTCGGCAATGCTGTGACGCGCGTCCAGCACCCGGATGCGGGCAGGTTCGGCCTGTGCTCGGTCCAGATAGGCAGACCGTACACGGTTGAAGAAATTGTCGGCTTCACGCTCGAAACGGTCGGCCGTGCGTGCAGCCGAGCGGCGCGCTTCCGCGACCTCGGACGGCACGTCGAACAGCAGGGTCAGGTCAGGCTGGAAGCCGCGTTGCACCCAGGTTTCCAGCGCGGCAATACGCGTTGAATCTATCCCGCGGCCACCGCATTGATAGGCATAACTGGCATCGGTGAAGCGATCGGACACCACCCACGCGCCGCGCGCCAGTGCCGGACAGATCAGCGCAGCCAGGTGTTCCTGACGTGTAGCAAACATCAGCAGCAACTCGGTATCGGCATCCATGTCGCGATGAAGCAGCAGTTCGCGCAGATTTTCACCAAGCGGGGTGCCGCCCGGCTCACGCGTGACGACGACTTCCCTACCCTGTTGCCGCAGCCAGTCGGCAACGAACCCAACGTGGGTGCTTTTGCCTGCGCCATCAACGCCTTCCAGCGTGATAAATTTTCCGGGTGTCGTCATCGTTGGTAGCGGTTTACTGCCCGATTGTGTGCCTCGAGCGTACTGGAAAAAACATGGGTGCCATTGCCACGCGCCACAAAATACAGCGCATCGGTTTTGGCCGGGTTGAGCGCAGCCTGTATCGCCGCCTCGCTGGGCATCGCAATCGGTGTAGGCGGCAGCCCACCCCGCGTGTAGGTGTTGTAGGGCGTGTCGGTTTGCAGGTCGATCTTGCGCAAATTGCCATCGAACCGTTCGCCAAGTCCGTAGATGACGGTGGGGTCGGTTTGTAGACGCATCCCCAACCTGATGCGGTTGAGGAAGACACCGGCAATCTGCGGACGCTCAAACGCCGCACCGGTTTCCTTTTCCACGATTGAAGCCATGATCAGAGCCTCATACGGCGTGTGATAGGGAAGTCCCGGCGCGCGCTTGTCCCATGCGGCCATCAGCTTTTCATGCTGCAGGCGGTAGGCACGCCGCAATACCGGGATGTCGGATGTATGCGGTGCATAAAAATACGTATCGGGAAACAGCAGGCCTTCCGGGTGACGTTCTTCCGCGCCGATGGCTTGCATCAGTTCGGCGTTGCTCATCGTGGCGCTGTCGTTTTTGAGCAGGGGTTGTGCCGCGAGTACCGCACGTACTTCGCGCCAGTTCTTGCCTTCGATGAACTGCAAAACGGCTTGTGAAACCTCGCCACGCTGAATCTTGGCATAGAGCTCCAGTGGAGTAAGCGGCTTGTCCAGTGTATACAGACCGGCCTTGAGTGTTCCCGACTTCGCCATCACGCGACCGAGCAGCCAGAACACCTGCGCATTGCCAACCACCCCCTCGCGCGCCAGCATCACGCTCAGGCTCCGCAAATGGGTACCGGGCACCACGCTGATGGTTTTTGGCAAAGGCTCGATGCGCAAAGGTTGATTGGCGTACCAGGCCAGTCCACCTGCGCCCAACAGCGTACCCAGGATGGCCAGCAGGGCCAGGCGTTTAATCCACTTCTTCATGCAAGGCGTTATTCAAGGTTGTTGTCCAGCCGGCGGGCAGCCATGTCCTGTCATCCAGTCTGGCGATCCGGCACACGCCGATCACGCTGTTGCAGATCATGACTTCATCTGCAGCGAGTATAGCGTCAGGCAGCCAGTGGCCGATACGGGTCGGGATACCCCTGCGCGCAATGGCACGCAGCAAACGCGTACGCGTCACCCCGGCTACGCCGCATTCGCTCAGCTCCGGCGTGTATAGCGTGCCGTCCTTGGCCCAAAACACGTTACTTGTCACACCACCGATCACTTCGTCCCGGTCGTCGCACAGCAGGCCTTCGAATATCGCCGGATCGTCCCACTCCGCACGCGCCAGCACGTTTTCCAGCCGGTTCAAATGCTTGATTCCGGCCAGCCTGGGCTGGCGTGCCAGGCGCAAGGTGCACCAGCGCGCCACGATCTCGTCCGGCATCCCGGTTTGCGCATGGGATGGTAGAGGGGCGGACAACACGATCCGGTTGCCGCGCTGACCCACAGGCGGCGCATAGCCGCGTGTGCCCGCCCCACGGGTAATCAGGATTTTGACGACCCCCTGCCCGGCTTCCGATACCCGGCACACTTCGCTGTGCAAAAGCGCTTCATCAGGGCAATCCAGATTCAGCGCCGCGCAATCAGCAGCCAGTTTGGCGAAATGATCCGCCCACCACACGGGCTGCTGGTCCTGCGTGCGCAGGGTGCGGAATACGCCGTCGCCATAAGCCAGACCGCGGTCCAGCGCGTCCACCACAGCCACGGCTTCGCCATTGACCAGAATCATGCGGGATCAAGTGCGCACAGCAGGCCGCGCGCCTTGGCTCGGGTTTCATCGAGTTCACGTTGCGCAATGGAATCGGCGACGATGCCGGCACCCGCCCGGAACGCCAATTCGCGGCCACGCAACAAAAAGCTGCGGATCAGGATATTGAAATCGAAGCTGCCATCGTGATTGATGTAACCAACGCTGCCGGTATAACTGCGGCGCGGCGACTGCTCCAGTTCACGGATGATTTGCATGGTGCGGACCTTGGGACAGCCGGTGATGGTGCCGCCGGGAAATACTGCGCGCAGGGCATCGAGTACGCGCATGCCCTGCCGCAGCTGACCGCAGACGGTTGATTCAATGTGATGCACATGACGGTAGCTGGCAATGTCCATCAGCGCTGCCACTTTCACGCTGCCAGGTTCGCACACCCGGCCCAGATCGTTGCGCTCCAGATCGACCAGCATGACATGTTCAGCGCGCTCCTTGGGGTGCGCCTGCAGCCGGGCACGCAGGGCGTCATCCTCTACGGGATCGTCACTGCGAGGATGCGTACCCGCAATTGGCCGGGTTTCCAGAACACCGTCACGCCCCAGACGAACCAGCCGCTCGGGGGACGAACTGACGATGGACCATGCATCCATCTGCACCAGCGCCGAAAATGGGGCGGGGTTTTTCTGCATCAGCTGCTTGAACAATGCCGAAGGCACCACGGCATCGGCGAAGCTGGCCTGCCAGCCGCGAGACAGGTTCACCTGGAACACATCGCCCGCACGAATGTAAGCCTGAATGCGGGCCACTCCCGTCAGGAAGGCATCCGGATCATTCTCCTGCAGTGTGATCTGCTCCAGCATAGGCGGGATAGAGGGGAGTGATCGTGCCAGATCATCCGCCATCGCATCGATCAATGCGTGCCGCCCCGGCTCGGCCACCAGCACGCAACGTCCGCTTTCACGCTCGAACAGAATTGCAGCCGGAATACGCGTCAGCCAGGCCAGTGGAAAATCGTTATCGGCGGCCATGCCCACACTGGGTTCAAACAGGCCGCCCAATTCATATGCAAGCGCGCATAACCAGCCGCCTGCAAAGGGCAGGCCATGATCGGATTGAACAGATTGAGCCGGCTTGATCTGCATCGCCGGATGCGACCGCAGGCCTTGCAGTCCCTCGCGTGCGGTCACGCACGCGGTGTCCTGTGGAAATGCAAACAGGATATCCCAACCGGCATCGCCGTTGCCAAGAAACAAGCCTGGGTAACGCTGCGGATTGGACGCCTGCAGCCCAACCAGGTCAGGCCGCTCCAGGTGAGGCGGCAACGGCCATTCCCGGATGTCCAGCGTATTCAAGACAATCCGCCGCGCGGGTCAGACGCGCTTGAACACCAGCGAACCGTTGGTGCCGCCAAATCCAAAGTTGTTCTTCAGCGCCACGTCGATCTTCAATTCACGTGCCGTGTTGGCACAGTAATCGAGATCGCACTCCGGATCCTGCGAAAAGATGTTGATGGTTGGTGGTGATATCTGATGATGCAGCGCCAGCACGGTGAACACGGATTCGACGCCGCCAGCACCGCCCAGCAGATGGCCCGTCATCGACTTGGTCGAGTTGATCACGGTCTTGTAAGCCGCAGCACCCATTGCAAGCTTGATCGCTTCGGTTTCGTTCTTGTCGCCCATCGGCGTGGACGTGCCGTGCGCATTGATGTACTGCACCTGGTCGGCATTCACGCCAGCGTCACGCATCGCGTTCTGCATCGAACGCCTGGGACCGTCAGTACTCGGTGCAGTCATGTGATAGGCGTCGCCGCTCATCCCAAAGCCCGCCACCTCGGCGTAGATTTTGGCGCCGCGTGCCTTGGCATGCTCGTATTCTTCCAGCACCAGCACGCCTGCGCCCTCGCCCAGCACAAAGCCGTCACGGTCCTTATCCCAGGGACGGCTGGCCGTGGCCGGATCGTCGTTGCGCGTTGACAGTGCACGTGCTGCCGCAAATCCACCCAGGCCCAATGGCGACGAGGCACACTCGGCCCCACCTGCGACCATCACATCGGCATCGCCGTGTTCGATCATGCGGGCGGACAAACCAATGGCATGCAGGCCGGTGGTACAGGCAGTCACAATTGCCAGATTAGGGCCTTTGATTCCGTAGTGAATCGAAAGGTTGCCCGAAATCATGTTGATGATGGAACCCGGAATAAAGAAGGGAGAAATCTTCCGTGGCCCGGATTCCATCAGCAGGGTGTGCGTGTCCTCGATCAGCGGCAGGCCGCCGATTCCGGAACCAATATTGATGCCAATACGCTCGGCATTGGCCTCAGTGATCTCGAGACCCGAATCGCGTATCGCCTGAATACCTGCCGCCATGCCAAACTGGATGAAGACATCCATGCGGCGGGCTTCCTTCGGGTTGATATATTGCCCGACGTCAAAACCCTTCACCTCACCCGCCATCTGCGAGGTAAAGGATGAAGGATCGAAACGGGTAATCCGGGCGATTCCGGTACGGCCTGCAACCAGGTTATCCCAGGCTTCCGGTATGGTGTTTCCGACTGGAGAAACTATCCCCAGTCCGGTGATGACGACGCGACGTTTGGACAAAAGTCAGTCCTTATTTACGAGTGAACAATCAGCTTGAGTGGCTGTTGACGTAGTCAATTGCCTGCTGAACGGTGGTGATCTTTTCTGCGTCTTCATCAGGAATCTCGCAGCCAAACTCTTCTTCCAGCGCCATCACCAGTTCAACGGTGTCGAGCGAGTCAGCGCCCAGGTCACCAACAAAGGAAGACTCATTCTTGATGTCTGCCTCGTTGACGCCCAATTGTTCGGCGACGACTTTAGTTACACGCTGTACGTTATCCATTACCAATCCTCTCTTGAAATGTGGCTTCAATATAATTTTGAAGCCGGAAAATTAAAACCGACCGATTTTACCAAACTTTCAGCGACGATTACGCCATATACATGCCGCCATTTACATGCAGGGTCGTACCCGATATGTAAGCCGCAGCAGGAGAGGCAAGAAAAGCAACGGCCTGGGCAATATCTTCTGCCGAGCCCAGGCGTCCCAACGGGATATGAGCCAGCAAGGCCTGACGCTGTGTATCAGGCAATGCGCGGGTCATGTCGGTATCGATGAAGCCCGGTGCCACACAGTTGACCGTGATGTTGCGGCTGCCCACTTCACGTGCCAGTGACTTGGTAAAACCCATGATGCCGGCCTTGGCCGCGCTGTAATTGGTTTGACCGGCATTGCCCATCGAGCCAACCACCGAAGCAATGGAAATGATCCTGCCCGTGCGGGCTTTCATCATGGCGCGCAGCACTGCGCGCGACAGGCGGAACACCGAGGTCAGATTGGTCGCCATGATGTCGTCCCATTCCTCGTCTTTCATGCGCATCAACAGATTGTCACGGGTGATGCCGGCATTGTTGACCAGGATACTGACGTCTCCGTGCAGCGCATTGATCGTGGTCATGACTGCCTCGACTTCGGCTGCACTGGTGACATTAAGGTTCATCCCGCCACCCTTGATGCTGGCGGCAGCAAGGTAATCGCCGATGGCCTCGGCACCCTTGTCGCTTGTTGCCGTGCCGATCACGGTCGCTCCGGCCCGTCCCAGTTCAAGCGCGATGGCCTGGCCAATTCCCCGGCTGGCTCCGGTCACCAGCGCGATTTGTCCTTGCAGCATGTTGCCTCCCATCACAGGTTCAGTGCAGCCTGCAGGCTGGCTTCATCCACCAGCGGCAAAGCAGGCAAACTGTCGTCGATCCGTTTACCGAGACCGGCCAGCACCTTGCCGGGGCCGCACTCAATCACGGTTTCCATCCCGGCCGCTTTCAGGGCCTGAACGGTTTCAACCCAACGCACCGGTGTATGTAGCTGTCTGGCCAGCGCTACGCGTATCGCATCGGGCTCGGTGTGGCTCATCACGTCCGTATTGTGCAGAACCGGGACCGAGGGCGCCTTGATCGTGATGGTCTGCAAGTGCGCCAGCAGCTTTTCAGCCGCAGGCATCATCAATGTCGAATGCGACGGCACACTGACCGGCAGCGGCAAGGCGCGCTTGGCGCCCTTTTCCTTTGCCAGCACCATGGCGCGTTCAACAGCGGCCTTGTTGCCCGCAATCACCACCTGGCCGGGTGAATTCAGGTTCACCGCTTCAACCACTTCACCTGCGGCCGCTTCGGCACACACCGCACGGACAGCATCGTCATCCAGTCCCAGAATCGCAGCCATCGCGCCGACACCTTCTGGTACGGCAGTCTGCATGGCCTCGGCGCGAAAACGCACCAGTCTGATTGCATCGGAAAAACCCAGCGCACCCGATGCGACCAGAGCGGCATATTCACCCAGACTATGACCCGCCAGCAACGCGGGCTGAACACCCCCAACCGCCCGCCACACGCGCCAGACGGCAATATCGGCCGCCAGCATGGCAGGCTGCGTGTTGATGGTTTGATTGAGGAGATCAGTCGGGCCATCGGTCACCAGGGCCCACAGGTCCTGACCCAGTGCATCCGAGGCTTCCGAAAAAGTGAAGCGCACTTCGGAGCGCTCACCCCAACTCCGCATCATGCCGACCGATTGCGATCCCTGACCAGGAAAAACAAAAGCCAATTTTTGAGTGTCGACAGCCACGTACGTGTTCCTTTTTTGCCTGTTCGGGAAATTAATATTTAAGGAGCGCGGAGCCCCAGGTGAAACCGCCACCGAAGGCTTCCATCAGCACCGTCTGGCCGCGCTGGATGCGACCATCGCGCACCGCCACGTCAAACGCCAGCGGCACCGAAGCAGCCGAGGTATTGCCATGGCCTGCCACAGTCGTCACGACATGATCCATGCTCATGCCGAGTTTTTTCGCGGTGGCCGAGATGATGCGGATATTGGCCTGGTGCGGTACTAGCCAGTCGATATCGGATTTCTGCAGGCCATTGGCTTCCAGGGTCTCATCGACAATGCGGTCGAGCGTGTTGACTGCCATTTTGAACACGGCATTGCCTTCCATGCGCATCAACGCAGGTTCGGTCATGCCGCTTGAAGTACCTGTGGTGGTGCGCAGCAATTCCTTGTGACGGCCATCCGCATGAATGTGTGTGGCGATGATGCCCGGCTCGCTCGATGCGCCCACCACTACCGCGCCGGCGCCATCGCCCCACAGGATGCAGTTGCCGCGGTCATTCCAGTCGGTAATGCGCGAGAGTGTTTCGGCACCGATGACCAGCGCATGTTTGGCCGCACCGGTCTTGATGAACTGGTCTGCCACAGACAAGGCATACACAAAACCACTGCACACTGCCTGCAGGTCAAATGCCGGCTTGCCATTGGTCATGCCGAGCTTGGACTGCACAATGCAGGCCGTGCTGGGAAACACCAGATCAGGCGTCGTGGTTGCCACCAGCAGCAGATCAATGTCATCAGGCACCAACCCGGCCACGTCCAGCGCGGCACGTGCCGCCTGGGTTGCCAGGTCGCTGGTCAGTTCGCCTTCGGCGGCAATATGCCGTTCACGAATACCCGTACGATCGACGATCCATTGGTCGTTTGTCTCAACCAGTTTTTCGAGATCGGCGTTGGTAAGAATACGCGCAGGCAGATAACCGCCTGTGCCGAGAATGCGGGAATAGGTCAAGCAGCCACCTGTTGCAGGAGTTGAATCTGGTCAGTAATACGCTTCAGCACATTGTTGCGAACTTCATCGCTGGCCGTCTCGATGGCGTGCTCAAACGAAAAGCAATCGGCCGAGCCATGACTTTTGACCACCACGCCTTTGAGGCCCAGCAAAGTGGCTCCGTTATAACGGCGCGGATCAAGCCGGTTCTTGAATGCTTTCAGCACTGGCAACGCAATCAGGCCGGCGATGCGAGTCATCCAGTTACGCTTGAATTCGGTGCGCAGCGTGGTGGCAACCATCTTGGCCAGGCCTTCGGATGCTTTCAACGTGACGTTACCGACAAAACCATCGCACACCACCACATCGGTCGTGCCTTTGAAAATGTCGTCGCCTTCAACATTGCCATAGAAGTTCAAGTGACTCTCACGCAGCAATGCTGCTGCACGCTTCACCATTTCATTGCCCTTGATATCCTCTTCACCAATATTCAGCAGTCCGACACTCGGATTCGGCTTGTGCTCGACTGCCGACACCAGCATCGCACCCATGATGCCGAACTGCAGCAAATTCTCGGCCGTGCAATCGACGTTGGCGCCCATATCGAGCACCAGCGCATGGCCCTTGATGGTCGGCATCACGGCTGCAATGGCGGGACGGTCAATACCAGGAAGCGTTTTCAGGACGAAGCGCGCAGTCGCCATCAGGGCACCGGTATTGCCTGCGGACACGCAGGCCTCGGCTTCACCTGATTTCACGAGGTCGATGGCAACACGCATGGAAGAGTCTTTTTTACCGCGCAGCGCCAGCGCTGGCGCCTCGTCCATCGCCACCACCTGACTGGCATGGCGAATAATCAGGCGCGGTCCGGGCTGAGCCCGGCGCGCCTTGAGTTCGGCAGCGATGATGTCCTGCGGACCGACCAGAATCACATTCAGGTCGGGATGCTGCGCAAGACTGCGAATCGCCGCAGGAACCGTGACATGGGGGCCGTGGTCGCCCCCCATGACGTCAATGGCGACGGTGATATTTCTCATACAGCCGGGAGGGTTGGCTGAGCAAGGTGCGCCAAACGACAGCGCGCCAAGAAATTATTCGCCTTTGGCCTTGACGACTTTGCGGCCACGATAAAAGCCATTGGGGCTGATATGGTGACGCAAATGGGCTTCACCCGTGGTGGGTTCAACAGCCAGGGCCGGATTGGTCAGAAAATCGTGCGAACGATGCATGCCACGCTTGGACGGGGACTTTTTGTTCTGCTGAACAGCCATTTCTTGCTCCTAAATAAAATCGCGGCGCCATCATAGCTGATGACGCCCAAAAACCTATTGTGCCCCAGAGACAGGACATTCACCTTCTGCATGCATGACCGCCAGCGGCAGGCCCAGCAACACTTCGTCTTCCACCAACTCAACCAGACTCAAGGTCTCGCCAACCAGAATCGCATCGCTATCTGGCATCGCGTCCAACCGTTCCAATTCAACTTCGGTACGCGCCAGATACACCATGCGCTCAATCTCAACCACATGCTGCATGCCACTCAGACAACGCTGGCATGTCATCTCCACCTGCCCATGCACGCTCAGCTTCAAGGACAAGCCTCCCAACTGGTCTGCCCGCCCAGTGACTCGACAGAACAGCTCGCCTTGCGTAAATTCATGAGCTAATCGTGGAAACGCAGATACATCTGACTGCATTTCCCACGACTGCGCATCCTTGCAGAAACGCCGGGGATCAACCTCGATTGGCTGAAGCTGCTTGGCAGGTTGCAACACGGCGCTCCCGGAAAATTACGTACCGGGGCAACGTGCGATGGCGTCAACATGACGCACCCGGTGAAACATTAGCCCGCAATGATATGATTTCGCGTTATTTTTGTCAAAGAAACCCACGTTTTCCCAACAACAGGCGAACCCATGCTTAAAAAAATACTGGTCGCCAACCGGGGCGAGATCGCTGTCCGCATCGTCCGCGCCTGCGCCGAACTCGGTATCAAGTCGGTCGCGATCTATACCGATGCCGACCGTCACGCGCTTCACGTCAAGAAAGCCGATGAGGCCTACCATATCGGCAAGGATCCGATTCTTGGCTATCTGAACGCGCACACACTGGTCAACCTGGCGGCTGCCTCAGGTTGCGACGCGCTGCATCCGGGCTACGGCTTTCTTTCCGAAAACCCCGATCTGGCGACCATTTGCGCGCGCCGCGGCATCCGCTTCATTGGCCCCTCGCCCGATGTCATTCGGCGCATGGGCGACAAGATCGAGGCGCGCAACGCCATGATCCAGGCCGGTATTCCGGTAATACCGGGCTCGGACCATAACCTGGAAAACGTCGAGGAAGCGCGTGTGCTGGCCGGCAAGTTCGGCTATCCGGTGATGCTCAAGGCCACCAACGGCGGCGGCGGGCGCGGCATCCGCCGCTGCGACAGCGAAGAAGAGTTGCTGAAGAACTACGATCGCGTGGTGTCGGAAGCCAGCAAGGCTTTCGGCAAGCCCGAGGTCTTTGTCGAAAAATGCGTGGTACAGCCCAAGCACATCGAGGTGCAGATCCTGGGCGACGCGCAGGGCAATGTCATTCACCTGTTCGAGCGCGACTGCTCGATCCAGCGCCGCAACCAGAAACTGATCGAAATCGCGCCGAGCCCGCAATTGACCGAAGCGCAGCGGCAATACATCGGTAAGCTGGCGGTGCGTGCTGCCAAGTCGGTCGGCTATGTCAATGCCGGCACAGTCGAATTCCTGCTCGACCAGGACAACCAGTTCTATTTCATGGAAATGAACACCCGGCTGCAGGTCGAGCATCCCATCACCGAGACCATCACCGGCGTCGACATCGTGCAGGAGCAAATCCGCATCGCGTCCGGCCTGCCGCTGCAGTACAGGCAGGACGAGATCAAGCACCGTGGCTATGCGATCGAGTTCCGCATCAATGCCGAAGACCCGAAAAATGAGTTTCTGCCCAGCCTCGGCCGCATCACCCGCTACTATTCGCCGGGCGGCCCCGGCGTGCGGGTGGACGCGGCGATTTACACTGATTACGTGATTCCGCCCTACTTCGACTCCATGTGCGCCAAGCTCACAGTATGGAATCTGAACTGGGAGGCGACCATCGCACGCGGACGCCGCGCACTCGACGATATGCTGGTGTATGGTGTGAAAACGACGATTCCCTATTACCAGGAAATCCTCAAGAACCCTGAATTTCGCAGCGGGCGCTTCAACACCAGCTTTGTCGACGAACACCCCGAACTCACCCAATACACCGAAAAGAAACCGCCGGAAGTGATCGCAGCCGCCATTGCGGCCGCCATTGCCGCACACCAGGGATTGTAATCATGGCCAAAGTACACATCACCGACCTCGTCCTGCGCGACGGCCACCAGTCGCTCATCGCCACCCGCATGCAGACCACCGACATGCTGCCCATTTGCAGCAAGCTCGATACGGTCGGCTTCTGGTCGCTGGAAGCCTGGGGCGGCGCCACCTTCGACGCCTGCGTACGCTTTTTGCGTGAAGACCCGTGGGAGCGTTTGCGCAAACTGCGCCGCGCGTTGCCCAACACGCGTATCCAGATGCTGCTGCGCGGGCAGAACCTGCTTGGCTACCGTAACTATTCCGATGACGTGGTGCGGGCCTTCGTGCAGAAATCGGCCGACAACGGCGTCGATGTCTTCCGCGTGTTCGACGCGATGAACGATCTGCGCAACCTGCGCGTGTCGATCGAGACAGTGAAGGCCGCGGGCAAGCACGCCGAAGGCACAGTCTGCTACACCACCAGCCCGGTGCACGATATCCCGCACTTCGTCGAGCTTGCCCGCGGCCTGGCGGAGATGGGCTGCGACACCATCGCGATCAAGGACATGGCGGGGCTACTCACGCCCTACACAGCATTCGAACTGGTACGCGAAATCCGCGCCGCCACCGACCTGCCGATCCACACCCACAGTCACGCCACTTCGGGCCTGGCACACATGATGCACCTGAAGGCGGTGGAGGCCGGTGCCACCATCATCGACACCTGCGTCGGCGCGTTTGCCGAAGGTGCCAGCCACCCCACCACGCAGAGCATGGTTGCCGCACTCGCCGGCACCGAACACGACACCGGCCTGTCGCTACCGCTGATCGAGGAAATTTCGGCCTACTTCAAGGACGTACGCAAGAAATACTGGCAGTTCGAGTCCGCCTTCACCGGAACCGACACCCGCGTGCTGATCAACCAGGTGCCAGGCGGGATGATTTCCAACCTTGCCAACCAGCTGAAAGAGCAAGGCGCACTCGACAGCATGGACGCCGTACTCGAGGAAATCCCGCGCGTGCGCGAAGACCTCGGCTACCCGCCGCTGGTAACGCCGACCTCGCAGATTGTCGGTACCCAGGCCGCGCTCAATGTGCTTACCGGCGCGCGTTACAAATCGGTGACCAACGAGGTAAAGCTCTACCTGCAGGGTCGCTACGGCCAGGCACCGGGCCACATCAACGAGGAAGTACGGAAAATAGCGATTGGCAACCTCGAAGTCACCACTTGCCGCCCGGCCGACCTGCTCGGCGATGAACTCGACAAGCTACGCGGCGAAATCGAGGGTCTGGCCAAGTCCGACGAGGACGTGCTGACCTACGCCATGTTCCCCGAAATCGGCAAGGCCTGGCTGCAGGAGCGCGCTGCCGGGAGCCTCAAGCCCGAACAACTGCTGCCGCCTTCCACGGCGCAACAGGACAACGGTCCGCGCTACGCCGCCGACGAATTCAAAATCACGCTGCATGGCGAGACCTACCACATCAAGCTGTCAGGCAGTGGCCACGCAGATGCCGCGCAACGGCCTTACTTTGTATCGGTTGATGGCGTTACGGAAGAAGTCCTGGTCGAAGCCCTGAATGAGGTCGCCCTGTCTACCAGTGGTGACAGTGGGCCGCGCAAGACCGCCGCTGCAACGGTCGCCCCCGGGCAAAAACCACGCCCCAACCATCCCGGCCACGTCACCGCCGCCATGCCTGGCGCCGTCGTCGATGTGCTGGTGAGCATCGGACAAACCGTCAAGGCTGGCGACGGCGTGCTGGTGATTGAAGCGATGAAAATGGAAAACGAAGTACAGGCGCCGATTGCCGGCATCGTCATCAGCATCTACGCTAAAAAAGGCGATGCCGTCACGCCTGACATGGCGCTGGTCGAGATTCAACCGGAATGACCTTGGGCCACGCTCCATCCGGCCACGCCAAGCTTGTCCTGGCTTCCACCTCACGCTACCGGCGTGAGGTGCTGACACGGCTGGGCATGCCGTTCGATGTGCTTTCACCCGATGTCGACGAAACCCCATTGGCAGGCGAGCCCCCCTCGGCCACGGCCCTGCGCCTGTCGGTACTCAAGGCGCAGGCCGCCGCCGCGACCTATCCCGATGCACTCATCATTGGCTCCGACCAGGTATTGATGCTCGATAGCGAACAGCTCGGCAAGCCCGGTAATTTCGACAAGGCCTTTGTCCAGCTGAAGAAAATGCAGGGCAAGGCCATGGTGTTTCACACCGCGCTGACGCTACTGAACAGCCGCACAGGAAACACCCAAACACGCGACATCCCCACCGTAGTCCACATCCGCCCGCTCAGCGATGCGCAGATCACGGCCTATCTGGAGAAAGAGCAGCCCTACGACTGCGCTGGCTCGGCCAAAAGCGAAGCCCTCGGCATCGCCCTGATGACCCGCATGGACAGTCCTGACCCTACCGCGCTGATTGGCCTGCCGCTGATGGCACTGACCGAGATGCTGCTGAACGAAGGTGTGGACGTACTGACCGCACCGCAAGCATCCTGATGGGCAGTGGCACCCTCTACCTGATCCCCGTGCCGCTCGGGCCCGTCAGCCCAGACACTTGCCTGCCACCGGACACGCTTGCGGTCGCACGTCGGCTCGACCATTTTGTCGTCGAACGCGCCAAAACAGCACGCGCGCACCTCAAGGCCATGGGGCATCCGCAGCCCATCCAGTCGCTGCAGATAGAGGAACTCAACGAACACACCCCCGCCGCCGCAATTCCACCGCTACTGGCGCCGCTCAAGGCCGGACGCGATGTCGGCCTGCTGTCTGAAGCCGGCTGCCCTGCGGTGGCCGACCCTGGCGCGGCATTGGTCATGGCCGCACATCGCGAGAATATTCCCGTGGTACCGCTGATCGGTCCGTCGTCAATTCTGCTGGCCCTGATGGCTTCGGGTCTGGGTGGGCAGCGTTTTGCCTTCCATGGCTACCTGCCCGCCAAGGAACCCGAGCGCGGCCAGAAAATTCGCGAGCTGGAAATCGCTGCGCGGCGCGACAAGGCCACGCAATTGTTCATCGAAACGCCCTACCGCAGCGTGGCACTGATGGATGCACTGGCCATCACGCTATCACCCAACACCCATATCAGCGTCGGTGCGGATCTCAGCCTGCCGGGGCAATTGATCCAGACCCGTAGCGCAAAAAATTGGCGGGGCCAGACCGACGCGGTCAAGGATCGGTTGGTGGTATTCGGGATCGGCGCTTAAACGCCCGGAATGCGGTCAGCGACTGCGCCGGTCCCCGGCGGGTGCTCTTTCACGTGGCGGCGCGTCATCCGAGACATCCATGATGCGCACCTTGATGGTTTTCCCCTTCAACTTGCCCGCAGTCAGCCTGCGCTGGGCTTCATGGGCTATCCCTTGCTCGACTGCAACATAGGTGGACATGTCGGTCACGGTGATTTTACCGATCTGCTCGCGGGTAAACCCGGCGCCGCTGGTCAGTGCGCCCAGTACGTCACCGGGACGAATTTTCTCTTTGCGGCCGCCCAGAATCTGCAAGGTCGCCATCGGCGGCACCAGCGGTTCATCGCTTGCAGTCTGCAGTTCGCCAAGCGGGTGCCATTCCACTTCCGATCCCAGTTCCTGAACAATATTGGCCACACGCCGCATCTGGTTGGTGCTGGCCAGGCTCAGCGCCCAGCCGTCCTGATCACCGCGCCCGGTGCGGCCGATGCGATGGATGTACACCTCGGGGTCGGGCGTGACATCAACGTTGATCACGGCTTCGAGTTGGGCAATATCCAGACCGCGCGCAGCCACATCGGTCGCTACCAGCACCGAACAACTGCGATTGGCGAATTGCACCAGCACCTGGTCGCGTTCGCGCTGCTCCAGTTCGCCATGCAGGGCCAACACGTAAAAGCCCTGCTCGCGTAAAACGTCAACCAGGTCACGACATTGCTGGCGGGTATTGCAAAAAGCCAGCGTGCTTACCGGGCGGTAATGCTTAAGCAGCAGTGCCACCGCCTGCAGGCGTTCGTCGTTGCTGACTTCATAGAAACGCTGGCGAATCTTGTCGTTCTCGTGCCGTTCCAGCAGCTTCACTTCCTGCGGCTGACGCATGAATCGACGGCTCAGTTCTGCAATACCTTCAGGGTAAGTCGCAGAAAACAGCAAAGTCTGGCGTTTGGCCGGGCATTGCCGGGCGATGAAGGCCATATCGTCATAAAAGCCCATGTCCAGCATGCGGTCGGCTTCGTCGAGTACCAGCGTATTGAGCCCGTCGAGATTCAAACTCCCACGTTGCAGATGATCCATGATACGACCCGGCGTACCGACGACAATATGGGCACCATGCTCCAGGCTTGCCATTTGCGGGCGCATCGTCGAGCCACCGACCAGCGTCAAGATCTTGATGTTTTCCATACAGCGCGCCAATCGACGCAGCTCCTGCGCCACCTGATCCGCCAGCTCACGCGTTGGGCACATCACCAGCGCCTGCACCCCAAAAAACCGCACATTCAGATTGGTCAGCAGCGGGAGGCCAAATGCTGCGGTCTTGCCGCTGCCAGTCTTGGCCTGTGCAATCAGATCATGGCCCGTCAGCGCGATGGGCAAACTGGCCGCCTGAATCGGTGTCATATTCAGGTAACCCAACTGCCGTAGATTGGCCTGCATGGCAGGTGCCAGCGAAAGTTGGTCGAAAGAAGCGCTGTCCGTAGAGAACTCTATGGGAGGCGGATTGGGAGCGGAACGTTGCTGATTGGTCATGCCGGATTATACGGGGGGAGCAAGCGGGATTCGGACCAGGAGCCACGGTCAAGGCTTACGATGACTCGCCACTCCTATAGACCATGGCCTAGGCTAGGCCATGAGCGTGCACTCCGCACCCGATCAGTGTTATCGTTCGCCACAGTTGAGATGGTATAAATTTACTATAAAAGATAGTACAAAAATTAAAGCCTAGGCTATTCTGACCGTTACTGCTAAACCTCGTTCACCCATGAACGCAAACAGCTTAAAGTGGTCTACATAACGATAAAAACCTTGAGTTAGGGCGGATAAGTAATCATGTCGGCACACGGCATTTACAGCCACAGCGTGTCGCTTCTATATTTTTGACAGGAGGATCACTGTGCGCAATATTAATCATCTGAATGCAGGACAGCGCGTCGATATGACTGCGCTCATTCATGGCAATGCTCTAGACAATTCAAAGCGCAAGCGCACGGTAACGACTTACCCACAGGCTGATTCTGTTGCTTTGACCATGGATGCGCTGGCTAAAATTGAGGGCATCGTAGCCGAAGGCTGCTTTAACCATCCTGACAAGCTGACCCAGGATAAAATCCTGGTTTATGCCCTTGCCCTGTTGCAGGTACGTGAGTGTGCAGGGATGGCGGGCATGGAACGCTTGATGAATGCATGTGATGCCCTTGCCGTCACCGTATCCCGGCTGATTGATGATCGAACCAGTGCATGTGATGCAAAATGTGCAGCCTTGAAACAGTTTGTCACGCATGCGCGGGAAATGGTCCTGACATCGGCAAGCCCTACAGCAGTATTTTCCAATATGCCGCGTATCCGCCAGTGATATTCGGCTTGTCGCCAATCATGCAACGGGATACGGCAAGCTGCGTAAGGTCGAATCAATTATCTGTTGGGAGCCCGATCTTCCCTCTTCAGCTGACAGGCTGAAATCTCTGTGGCTCATTCGCTCCGATTCTTCACGCTGATCATCATGCAACCGCCATGGCAATGCGCTTATAGAGCGCCACAATAAGGTCGGACTGGGTGATCATGCCGACCACCCTGTTTTCTTCATCAAGCACCGGAACATGGTGCAGATTGCTCTCCGAAAGCTGGTGCACCAATTCAGAGATGGGGGTGTCGGCCCGGGCGCTCAAGATGTTCGACGTCATGATCTGCCCGACCACTTCGGCTTTTTCCGAGTTTTTCCCAGGTGTACGCCGCAACAATCCCTGCAAGCGCACAGCCAGCCCTGCGGCCGTCGTGTCGTCAAGCTGGCGCAGAAAATCAGCCACACTAACGATGCCAACCAGCCGGCCAAAGCTGTCCACCACCGGCAAGGCCTTGATCTTGTGCGCACGCAACAGGCTCCATGCCTTTTCCAGTTCGGTTGCGAAGCTCACCGTGACAATGCTGCGCGACATGATGTCCTCGCAGGATAAAGCCAGATGACGGTTGAAGGCATTGTCCACCGCGAGGTTGTATAGTCTGACCAGTTCGTTTTCCTGCATGTCCACGTAGGTGCCAATGGACTGGATCGCTGCGTCCAGATCGGCGTGCGTCAGACCAGCACGGACAATCGGCGAGGCGTCCCCCGTACGGTGCACATTCTCCTTGTCCTCGACGCGACGGTAGGGATAGCTGCGGCCCGGCATCAGGTTGTTCACCAGCAACGAAGCGGCCAGAATGACCACGACATTTCCTATTACCAGCACGATCTCACTACCCGCATTGGCCAACCCTGGCGCACCTGCAAGTGCGATAAACAGGGCCAGTGCGCCACCCGGCGGATGCATGCAGTTAAAACGCGCCATCAGCCAAATGTTTCCCGCCACCGCTGCCGCAGCTGCCAGCAGGGGGATCGGCAGGAGAAAAACACTTAAATAGGCCGCACTCATGGCCATGAGGTAACCGCCGAACACCGACCACGGCTGGGCAAGCGGGCTGTGCGGCAAGGTAAAGAGAATGATGGCACTGCCGCCAATCGGTGCGATGAGCCAGAACGAGGCGTCGGCATTGAGATGCAGCAATGCACCCGCCAGGCCCAGCCCAATCAGCGCACCCAGCGCCGAACGCGCACTCTCGGCGTGCGAGAGCACTGGAGTGTCGGCAACCAGACGTGTGCGAATAAAGGTTTTGACAAGGCCGAACCAGTTTCGGCCAGGCGTAGATTGGAAATGCAACATAGACATCTTTATTATTTGTTTGCCCTGACCCGGCTTCAGCCCGGTCACGTGGTCTGCTTTACGCTGAATCCTTCACCAGAAATGGTAATGCTGCTGACCTGCCGTTCAACGGTGTTTCCTTTGTGCTTCCAATTCAAGCCAGTCAAGCCGCAACGTCAACTGCTCGCCGGCTTCCGTGTTTGCCACCAACCACTCTGCCCCATCGCGGGTGTACACATCCACCGGCAGCAGCCGCTGACGCCCTGGCCGATCGCCTGCTGTCATGTTCACTTCCAGCCATTGCCGCGTCAGCACTGCAAACTCGAGTTGCTCGTGATCGGCACAGGCAATTGAACGATAGTCGCTCAACGCAGGACAACACCTGATTTTTCGAACGGGGCCCAGGCTTTGCCCAGCGTGACGCCCAATCGCCCGACGAGACGTTCGGCCAGTCCTTCGTGCTGTGTGTAGTCAACAATGTCTTCAGCTTTAATCACGTCGCGAGCGACGGATTCAACGTTACCCAAACCATCGGATAAACCGAGCTGGATGCTTTTCTCACCACTCCACACCAGGCCGCTGAACATCTCGGGCGTTTCCTTGAGGCGCTTGCCACGACCTTCCCGCACCACGGCGATGAACTGGCCATGAATTTCCTTGAGCATCTGTTTTGCAAATTCCTGCTGCCTGGGATCAACCGGTGAGAAGGGATCGAGGAAGCCCTTGTTTTCGCCAGCCGTCAACAAGCGCCGTTCAACGCCGAGTTTTTCCATGGTGTGGGTGAAACCAAAGCCATCCATCAACACGCCAATAGAGCCTACGATGCTGGCCTTGTCGACAAAGATCTTATCGGCACCGGCAGCAACATAATAACCACCCGAGGCACAGATATCATCGACCACGGCATAGAGCGGGATTTTCGGGTGCAAAGCGCGCAGGCGCTTGATCTCATCGTAGATCTGCCCGGCCTGAACCGGGCTGCCGCCGGGGCTATTGATGCGCAGGATCACGCCCTTGGTTTTCTTGTCTTCAAATGCACCCTGCAGACTGCCAATCACCGAATCGGCACTGGCTTCGTCAGACGAGATCACCCCTTGCAAATCAATCAAGGCGGTGTGTGCCTTGGGGATGGAAACGCCGTCCGAACCAAACCATCCTGCCACCAGAAACAGCACAATAAAGAGATAAAGGAAGCCGAGCGTTTTGAACAGAATGCCCCAGTGGCGGGTACGCCGTTGCTCCTGGATGGCCGACATCGCCAGCTTTTCAAGGACTTCGCGTTCCCAGTTCGGTTGCTGTTCGTTCATGTTGTTTCCGTCATAGCTGTTTCAATCAAATAAACGCGGCCGTCACGTTCGACAACCGGCACGGGAATCAGTCCGCGTCCGGCGCAACGTCCGCCAACACACTGTCCGCTGGCCGGATGATAGAGCGCGCCGTGGGTGGCGCAGATCAAGTATAGCCGCGAGTCATCGAAGAATTCGCCTTCCTGCCAATCGAGTTCCACCGGCACGTGGCCGCACTGATTGAGAAAGGCGTGCGCCTTCCCCTCAAAACGCACCGCGAAGGCAGGCTGCAGTTCGCCAGAACGGTTCATTTCGAAACGCACGCCTTTGCCCTGCTCGACGAGATCGCTCGCGGCGCAGATCAGCCGTTCGCGTTCAGCCATGCATGCACCTCGGCAAAACTATTCATCAGGGCCAGTGGCGCATGTGGGCGGAGGTCGTCCGGCTCGTGCGCCCCGTACGTCACGCCCAGACTGGCAACCCCGGCATTCGACGCCATCAGCAAGTCATGACTGGTGTCACCGATCACCAGGGTCCGTGCCGGGTCGGCATCCAGTTCGTCGATGAGTTCCAGCACCATCGCCGGATGCGGCTTGGAATGTGTCTGATCGGCGCACCGGGTGGCCGCAAACCAGGGTCCCAGTTTGCTGACTTCAAGCGCACGACTGAGCCCATGATGGCTCTTGCCTGTAGCCACGGCCAGTTGGAAACCATCGGCATGTAACTGCTGAATGCCGCTCAGCACGCCCTCAAACAGCGGGATATGGGCGTCTCGACCCAGATAATGGTGCCGATAACGCTCAACCAGCCTCGGATAGTCATCCTCAGGCAATTCAGGCAGCAGGGTTTGCAAGGCCAGGAGCAACCCCAGGCCAATGATCTGGCGCGAGGCGCGCTCACTCGGAGCAGGCTGGCCGATATCTTCACAAGCGCGCTGGATCGAATCGACGATCACACCAGCGGAATCCATCAGGGTGCCATCCCAGTCGAAAATCAGCAGGTCAAATCGTCTGGGTTGATGAGTCATAGCGCATTGATTGGTAATGTATTCAAAAAAGTAGCCAGGTCGGTGGGCAAGGGGGCCTCAACCAGCATTTTTTCGCCTGAAATGGGATGGTCGAACACCAGTTTGACGGCATGCAGAAACATGCGCTTCAACCCCTGCCTGGCCAGCCGTTTATTCAATTCGAAATCACCGTATTTGTCGTCCCCGGCAATCGGAAAGCCCAGATACGAGGTGTGCACGCGGATCTGATGCGTACGACCGGTTTTCAGTTCCGCTTCCAGCAGGGTGAAATCAGCATAGGCCTGCTGGCGGCGAAAGATGGTGTGGGCAGTCTGGCCATCATCGCGCACGGTGACACGCTTTTCGCCGTTGTCGTCCACGCGTTTGTGCAGCGGCAGCTTCACGTGCTGCGTGGGGTTCGGCCAGCGCCCGGCCACCAGCGTCAGGTAGCGTTTCTCGATCTTGCCGTCGCGCATTGCCGCATGCAGCCCGACCAGCGCGCGCCGCTTCAAGGCAATCATCAACACACCCGAGGTTTCACGGTCGAGCCGGTGCACCAGTTCCATATACCGGCATTCAGACAGTTCCAGTCGCATTTGCTCAATGACCCCGCGCGAAATACCGCTGCCGCCATGTACCGCCATACCAGCAGGTTTATTCAGTACGAGCAGGGCATCGTCGCGATACAGGATGTGCGGCACCAGCCGGATCCCGCCTTGCGGCAAATGGGTCGCCGGGGTGATGACGGGTGCCGCCATGCGCACAGGTGGAATGCGCACTTCGTCGCCCAATTGCAGCCGGTAGCTCACCTCGACGCGACCGCCGTTGATTCGGACCTCACCGCCCCGCACCAGCTTGTATATGCGACTTTTAGGTACGCCTTTCAGGCGCGCCATCAGAAAGTTGTCCAGGCGCTGCCCATCCGCGCTATCGTCAATCTTCACGCGCCGCGCCGAATCTTTCTCTAAGTCATTCTTTTTCATATACACTATATTCGGTTCAGGCCCTGTTTTGCCTGACCATTCAAGACATCAAGCCGGTTACAACGCTCACCGGCCGCCGCCTGCCAGGCCCGTCTGGATTCCTGCCGCTCAGCACCTTCAAGTTGGTGCCGACAGTCGAAACCACCCGCCCCGCGCCAGTCGGCAAAGCAGCGATATTATCAATGACGCGACAACAAGCATACGAAATAAACATTCACGCTCGGGGTTAACCCAGCGGGAATCGGAAAGACCACCCGGCCCGGCCGGTGACACTCTCCAGGAACAGGACCCTAATCAAGCCATGCCATTCAACACAACTGTGATCGCATGAACTGTCTGCGTTAAAGCGGCAGTTTGGCCTGTCCCGTATGCACGCGCGCGGGAGTAAACATGAAGCGCATGCTTTTCAACGCAACCCAGGCGGAAGAACTCCGGGTTGCCATCGTCGAAGGCCAAAAGCTCGTCGACCTTGACATCGAGTCCGCCAGCAAAGAACAACGCAAGGGTAATGTCTACAAGGGTGTCATCACCCGCGTGGAGCCCAGTCTGGAAGCCGCATTTGTCGACTACGGCTGCGAACGCCACGGTTTCCTGCCGTTCAAGGAAATCGCCCGTTCCTGCCTACCCGGCAATGGCCGTCCACAAGATGCGCTGAAAGAAGGCCAGGAGCTCCTGGTCCAGGTCGAAAAAGACGAGCGTGGCAGCAAGGGTGCAGCGCTCACCACCTATGTCTCGCTGGCTGGCCGCTATGTCGTGCTGATGCCAACCAACCCGCGCGGCGGCGGCGTATCGCGACGTATTGAAGGCGAAGAACGCAACGAACTACGCGACACGCTGGCCCAGCTTGAAATTCCAGAGGGTATGAGCCTGATTGCCCGCACCGCCGGCATCGGCCGCACGGCTGAAGAATTCCAATGGGATTTGAACTACCTGCTGAGCCTGTGGCAAGCCATTGACGGTGCCTCAAGCTCGCAAAAAGGCGCCTTCCTGATCTATCAGGAAGGCAGTCTGGTGATTCGTGCCATTCGCGACTATTTCTCCGCAGACATTGGCGAACTGCTGATCGATACCGAAGAAATTTTTGAGCAGGCGCAGCAGTTCATGGCACACGTCATGCCGAACAACGTACACAAGGTCAAGCTGTACCACGACGACGTGCCGCTGTTCTCACGTTTCCAGATCGAACACCAGATCGAGTCCGCATTCTCACGCCAGGTCAACCTGCCGTCCGGCGGCGCCATCGTGATCGACCATACCGAAGCGCTGGTTTCGGTCGACGTCAACTCGGCACGCGCCACCAAGGGCAGCGACGTCGAACAGACTGCCTACAACACCAACCTCGAAGCCGCAGACGAAGTCGCCCGCCAAATGCGTCTGCGCGACCTCGGCGGCCTGATCGTGATCGATTTCATCGACATGGAAGAGCCCAAGCATCAGCGTGAAGTCGAAAACCGCCTGCGCGATGCCCTGCACCACGACCGTGCCCGCGTGCAGACCGGCAAGATCTCGCGCTTCGGCCTACTCGAAATGTCGCGCCAGCGCCTGCAGCCCTCGCTCGGCGAAACCAGCTACACGCCCTGCCCGCGTTGCCACGGTACCGGCCATATCCGTGGTACCGAATCGTCGGCGCTGCACATTCTGCGCATCCTGCAAGAAGAGGCAATGAAGGAAAACACCGGCGCCGTACACGTGCAACTGCCGGTCGATGTCGCGACGTTCCTGCTGAACGAGAAACGCATCGACATCCACACCATGGAAACGCGCCTCAAGGTCAATGTGGTGATGATTCCCAACATCCACATGGAAACCCCGCACTACACGATTACCCGCCTGCGTCATGACGAACTGAACCAGCGTGATGCCAACGAGCCCAGCTACAAAATGGCGGTTGTTCCTGAAAGCGAGTCCATTTACCAGACCGCTCAGGCTACCGCTCCAGCGCGTCCCGAAGCCGCAGTCAAATCCATTGCACCGCCGCAGCCGGTACCAGCTGCGCGTCCAGTTGTGCCCGCTCAACCACAGGCGGAGTCCGGTCTGTTCGAACGCATTTTTGGCTGGTTCAAGAAACGGAGTGATGACACACCTGCAAGCGCTGCCACAACCGAACCGGTTGCCGCCATCACACGCAGCGAACGCTCCAGCGAGCCACGTCGCGACCGCAAGCCCGGCCAACGTCGCGGCAGAGGAGATAACCGCAGCGAACGGAGCGAGCGCGGCGAAGGTCGTCAGTCTGAATCGCGTCAGGCCGAACCACGCCAGAACGAAGGCCGCGCCGAGCCACGCAATGGTGAATCGGCCAAGCCGCCACGCCAGCCGCGTCAGCCCAAGCCACGGCCCGAAGTCGAAGCTGCACCCCGCGCTGTCGAGGCTGTTGACACCCCACGCGAAGCGGGAAGTGAAGAGAAGCGCGAACCACGCAGCCGTCGTGGACGCGGCAATCGCCGTCCGCGCGATGGCCGCCAGGAAGCGGCTGCGAACAATGGGGCCGACACATCGCACGCAATCATCGAAATCGCCGGTTTTCACGCGATCATCGAAATCGCAGGCAAGCCCAAGGCTGCACCGGCACCTGTTGCCCCCACCCAGCATGCACTGCAACTGGAAACCGCCCCGGCACCACAATCTGACGCAGCATCACAACCTGGTACTGTGACAGCCACACCGGCTGCCGTCCTCGCGGATATGACCAGCGGAACGACCAACCTGCAACAAGTCGAGACCCAGGGCGCAGTCGTCAGCCCCCCTGAAAGCGGAGAAAGCAGCCGCCCGCGCCGTCGCCGTCGTCCTTCGGCCAAGACTGAATCAACCCCGTCCAGCCTGCTGCAGGTGGAGACCACAACACCTGCAAGCGCCAGCCCGGTCGAAGTCACGGAGTCCGGGGCGCCGCATCCCACCCGCCGGCGCTCACGCCCGCAGGTGAATGACAGCCAGGAGCCGCTGGTACAAGTGGAAACACAATCGCATTAAACCGCGATCGCACAACGACACGGGCCGCATTTGCGGCCCGTGTCGTTTGAAAAGCCGTCCGGCAACGTCCTCGGGGATCAGGTTCCTGAAGTGGCTTTCGCCTGCATGTCACCGGTAATTTCCCGGATGATCCCGCGCACCGCATCCTCGATCATGTCCAGATTTTCCTCGAAGCCCTGCGGCCCGCCGTAATAAGGGTCGACCACATCAAGATTGGGATACTTGCGGCTGAACGACAACAGACGCCGGATCTTGCTGTGATACTCCGCCGGCGCGCGTCGGATCAGCTTGCTGTAGTTGTCGCTGTCCATCACCAGGATGTAGTCAAAGGCTTCAAAATCCGCATCCTCTACCTTGCGCCCGCGTAGCTGGCTGATATCCACCCCGCGCCGGCTGATTGCCTGCTGCGCCCGCGGATCGGGCGATGACCCGATGTGGTAAGCGTGGGTGCCTGCCGAATCGGTTTCAACAAGCCGTTCAAGGCCCGCATCCTGGATCGCTTTTCGCAATACACCTTCTGCCATAGGCGATCTGCAGATATTGCCCATGCAGACCATTAACACTCGTACTTTAGTCATGTTCCTCCACACCAAATAACACTCGTTTGAGTTCCCTTAACTGGTCGCGAAGTTCCGCAGCCTTTTCGAATTCCAGATTTTTCGCTGCATCCAGCATGTCTTTTTCCAGCTTCTTGATTCTTTTGGTTAGTGCCTTGTCATCCAGCACCTTGTACTCGGCCACGATCTGGGCGGCCTTGAGTTCCTGACGGCCCGCATCGGCATCGTACACGCCGTCGATGATGTCCTTGATCCGCTTCGTCACGCCGCGCGGAGTAATCCCGTGTTCAAGATTGTATGCAGTCTGCTTGATGCGGCGGCGCTCGGTTTCGTCCATTGCCCGCTGCATCGAATTGGTGATCTTGTCAGCATACAGAATTGCCGTGCCGTTCAAATGGCGCGCCGCGCGGCCGATGGTCTGGATCAGTGCGCGTTCGGAGCGCAGAAAGCCTTCCTTGTCGGCATCCAGTATCGTCACCAGCGAAACCTCGGGAATATCCAGGCCCTCGCGCAGCAGATTGATGCCTACCAACACGTCAAATTCGCCCAATCGCAGGTCACGGATGATTTCGACCCGCTCAACAGTATCGATGTCAGAATGCAGATAACGCACCTTGATACCGTGCTCGGCGAGGTAATCAGTGAGGTCTTCCGACATGCGCTTGGTCAGCGTGGTGACCAGCACGCGCTCACCGATGGCGATACGCTTTCTCGCTTCGCTCATCAGATCATCGACCTGGGTGGCCACCGGCCTCACCTCAACAATAGGATCAACCAGGCCAGTTGGACGCACCAGCTGCTCGACCACCTGCCCGGCGTGCTCGGCTTCATATTTTGCCGGCGTTGCAGAGACGAACACGGTCTGCGGCATCAGCGCCTCGAATTCCTCGAACTTGAGTGGCCGGTTGTCGAGCGCCGACGGCATGCGGAATCCATAATCGACCAGGTTTTCCTTGCGTGAACGATCGCCCTTGTACATGCCGCCAACCTGCGTCACGGTGACGTGCGATTCGTCAATGAACATCAGCGCGTCCTTCGCCAGATAGTCGATCAACGTCGGCGGCGGCTCGCCGGGCTTGCGCCCCGACAAATGCCGCGAGTAGTTTTCGATGCCCTTGCAGAAACCCAGCTCGGCCATCATTTCCAGGTCGAAGCGGGTACGCTGTTCCAGCCGCTGTGCCTCGACCAGTTTACCGTTGGCGTAGTACCACTCCAGTCGCTCGCGCAACTCGATCTTGATCGCGTCGATGGCGCGCAGGATGGTGGCACGCGGAGTCACGTAATGACTGGAGGGGAATACGGTAAATCGCGCCACCTTGGACAAAATCTGCCCGGTGAGAGGGTCGAACAAATGCAGGCTTTCCACCACGTCGTCGAACAGTTCGATCCGCACTGCAGTTTCGGCATGCTCTGCCGGGAAAATATCGATGACGTCACCACGCACGCGGAACACCCCGCGCTTGAACTCGATGTCGTTGCGGTCGTACTGCATCTGCGTCAGCCGCGTAATGACATCGCGCTGAGCCATTTTTTCATTTTCGCGCAGCAGCAGGATCATGCTGTGATAGTCGGACGGATCACCAATACCGTAGATCGCCGACACGGTGCAGACGATGATGGTGTCGCGCCGTTCAAGCAGTGACTTGGTCGCCGAGAGCCGCATCTGCTCGATGTGCTCATTGATGCTGGAGTCTTTCTCGATGAACAGGTCGCGCGCCGGCACGTAGGCTTCGGGCTGGTAATAATCGTAGTAGGACACGAAATACTCGACCGCGTTTTCCGGAAAAAACTCGCGCATTTCGGAATACAGCTGCGCTGCCAGGGTTTTATTCGGTGCCATGACCAGGGCCGGACGACCGGTTCGCGCGATTACATTGGCCATGGTGTAGGTCTTGCCGGAACCGGTCACCCCCAGCAGGGTTTGATAGGCGAGCCCGTCTTCAATGCCTTCGATTAACTGGGCAATGGCGGTCGGCTGGTCGCCTGCCGGCGGAAACGGCTGAAACAAACGGAACGGGCTATTGGGGAAGGTGACGAACACAGGTAAAATCGCGCGGCTTAAACTTGTCGATAGTAGCATCCGTCACGGTCTTGAATCCCCTCGACGGGTGCATGAAGGAATCATTGTGGAACTCTCACGCCGCGTACAGGCCATCAAACCCTCGCCCACCCTGGCTGTCACTGCCCGTGCCGCTGCGCTCAAGGCGCATGGCCGCGACATTGTCGGCCTGGGTGCGGGCGAGCCCGATTTCGACACCCCGCAGCACATCAAGGATGCGGCGATCGGCGCCATCAACGCGGGGTTCACCAAGTATACGGCGGTGGACGGCACCCCCAGCCTGAAAGCAGCGGTGATCGCCAAGCTCAAGCGCGACAATGGCTTCGATTACACGCCCAAACAGATTCTGGTCTCGTGTGGCGGCAAACAGAGCTTCTTCAATCTGGTGCAGGCCGTCATCAACGCGGACGATGAAGTCATCATCCCGGCGCCCTACTGGGTGTCGTACCCCGATATCGTGATCCTGGCCGACGGCAAGCCGGTCATCGTCGAGGCCGGTATCGAGCAAGGCTTCAAGATCACCCCGGCGCAGCTGGAAGCGGCGATTACGCCCCGGACCAAGCTGTTCGTCATCAACAGCCCGTCCAATCCGACCGGCGCGGTCTATACCGGCGACGAGCTCGCCGCACTGGGTGCGGTGCTGCGCAAACACCCGCAGGTGCTGATCGCCTCTGATGACATGTATGAGCACATCCGGCTGGATGGCGCGCCGTTCGTCAACATTCTCAATGTGTGCCCTGACCTGTACGAGCGCACGCTGGTGCTGAATGGCGTTTCAAAAGCCTACTCGATGACCGGCTGGCGCATCGGCTACGCCGCGGGCCCGGAAGCCATCCTTCGCGCCATGACCAACGTGCAGTCGCAGTCCACCTCCAACCCCACCTCGATCTCGCAGGTGGCTGCTGAAGCCGCATTGAACGGCGACCAGGGCTGCATCACCCCGATGCTCGATGCCTTCAAAACACGCCATCGCTACGTCGTCGATGCGCTCAATGCCATTCCCGGCTTCAAGTGCGTGGACAGCGGCGGCGCGTTCTATGCCTTCCCCGACGTGCGTCCTGCGATCCAGAATCTGCTGGCGCGCGACGTCATCGAGGAAGGCACCGACATCGCCTTCTCGGAATATCTGCTGGAAAGCGCCGATGTTGCCGTGGTGCCGGGTTCGGCCTTCGGCGCCGAAGGCTATATCCGCCTGTCGTTTGCCACCTCGCAGGCCAATCTGGAAAAGGCTCTCAAACGCATCGCCCAGGCGCTGGCCTGAACGCTGGCCTGCCGCTACGCGAGCAGGTAGGCTAGCGCCATGCGCATTCCGGCCCTACCTCCCGTGCATGGCTCGTTGAGCTGGCTGATACAGCTTGCCTACACCACCCTGCGCCTGTTCGGCCAGAACGGGCTTAAGAACCACGCTGCGGCGACTGCGTTTTACTTTCTGTTATCCGCCACCCCGCTGCTGCTGTTGCTGAGCTACGCCCTGCAACTGCTAGGCAAAATCGCCGAGAACTCGGTCCCCGCCACCATCCTGATGGCCGCGCTGTACAACCAGCTGCAACTGGAAAGCCTCACCTCGCTCGGCTTCATTCCACGCCAGGCTCAGCTCGCAGCGGGTGGAGTCGGCCTTATCACCCTGGTACTGTCTTCACGTGGCCTGGTCAACGCGGTGCATGGCGCATTTCGCATCATTTTTCCCGACCAGAGCAAACGTAATCTGGTGGTGTCGTGGATCCTGCCGCTCATCATCCTGCCGGCCTTGTTCCTGTTGATGAGCGTGGCGGCCCTGGCGCAGGTGACGCTGGGTTTCCTGGCGCATAACAACTTCATCGGCACGGGCAACGCCCAGGTTTTGCAGGTGCTCAACTCGCTGTTCGGCTTTGCCATGGTGTGGGCGCTGCTATTTGCCGCTTATTGGCGGCTGCCACGACGGCACCCACGCGCACGCGATGCCGCCGCCTTCTCGCTCGCCGCCATCGTGAGCCTGGGATTGCTGATTACCGTCTTTGGCGCCTTTTTCAAGCTGGAAAACTACCTTAGCCTCTATGGTGCGCTGGGCGGCGTGGTGTTTGTACTGATCGGCGCCTATTTCGCTTTCTGGCTGCTGTATCTGTGGGCACAGGCGCTCTATGCCTACGGCAAGGTCGATATCGCCGCGCTGGAAAAGCTGTTTCTCGGCGGTAGTGGCGAAGGTGCCAGCAAGCTCGAGGCCTATGTCTTTGGAGACAACCACCACCTGCTGGCGAAATACGGCGAAATCCATCCCGCAGGTCATGAACTGATCAAGGAAGGCGACGACTCGCGCATCGCGTATTTCCTCTATGCCGGACACGCACTGGTTTATAAAGACACCGCAGAGGGCCGTCGCCGTCTGGGCGAACTCAACGAAGGCCAGCTGTTTGGTGAAATGGCCTATCTGTTGAATGAAAAACGCACCGCTTCAGTGGTGGCCGACACCGAACTCACCGTGCTGGCCCTGCCGCCGCACATCATGGAAGAACTCATGCAGCACTCCGCCCCCTTGTCGCGCCGCATCATCGACACCCTGTGCAAGCGGCTGGAGCGGATGAACCTGACGAACCTGAGTTGAATTGACCAGAAGTAGTGTATGGATATACACTATATTAGGAAATCTATCCCGACGCCCCCAATGCGGGAAAGCCAGAATCCAGAATCTGATTGAACTGGACTCGGCCCCCCTCGCATGGGAAGAGCCCGCATTGTCAAACCGCGCGAGCAACAACAACCATGCACTGCCGGAGTAACGGATGAAACACGCCATGGTCCTGCATTCACTTTACGTCGATCTCAATTCCTATTTCGCATCAGCCGAACAGCAATTGCGGCCCGAACTGCGCAACAAACCCGTCGGCGTGCTGCCGGTGATGGCCGATACCACCTGTTGCATCGCCGCCAGCATCGACGCCAAACGCTTCGGCATCAAGACCGGCACACCCGTCTGGCAAGCCAGGAAGCTGTGCAGGGACATCGTGTTCGTGCAGGCACGCCCAGCCGCTTACGTGGAACTCCATCACCGCATCGTGGCTGCAGTGGAATCCTGCACCCCCGTCAGTGCCGTGCTATCGATCGATGAAATGAACTGCGAACTGATGGGGCGCGACCGCGAAGAGGTCCATGCCGTCGTACTGGGCAAGCAAATCAAGCAGGCCATCTATGACCAGGTCGGCGAGGTTCTGCATAGTTCGGTCGGCATCGCACCCAATCGCTTTCTCGCCAAAACCGCGTCCAACATGCAAAAGCCAAACGGGCTGACCGTGATCCGCCAGAATGAATTGCCCGAGTGCCTGTACGGCCTGAAACTGGGCTCACTCACCGGCATTGGCCGTGCCACCGAACAGCGTCTGAATCAACACGGCATCCACAGCGTCGAACAACTGTGCGCTGCCAGCAGAGACACCCTGCACCATGCCTGGGGCAGCATCGAAGGCGAACGCTTTTACGCCAAATTGCGCGGCGAGGTCATGGCATCTGCCCCCACGCTGCGATCCAGCGTCGGCCATTCGCATGTACTCGCCCCCGAACTGCGCGACCCCGTCTCGGCCCTGGCCGTACTGCATCGTTTGTTGCACAAGGCTGCAATGCGGCTGCGGCATTATGGTTTTTGCGCGGGCGGGCTGGGCCTGCATCTCAGTTATCTACAGGCTCACGGCGGCAAGCCGACCCACTGGTCCGATCAGACCCGTTTCTCGCCGCATGCCGACAGCTTTGCCTTCAATCAGACCCTGGCAGCATTATGGCAACGCCGCCCACCCGATCTGGCCCCGCCGCTAAAAGTCGGCGTCACCCTGTCCCATCTCACCGACCAGAACCGGCTCACGCGCGATTTATTTGCCACGGACAATCAGCACGAAGAACTAAATCATGTGCTCGACCAGATCAATCAGCGCTACGGTCCCAACACCCTCTATTTTGGCGGTGCGCACAATAGTCGTGGTGCAGCCCCCATGCGCATCGCCTTCAGCCACGTCCCGGAATTACAAGTAGAAAGTGACGGTTGATACTTGACCGAAACGCGTGCCGACACTAAAATGCGCGCTCTCCTATTCCTCGATAGCTCAGTTGGTAGAGCGACGGACTGTTAATCCGCAGGTCCCTGGTTCGAGCCCAGGTCGAGGAGCCACGAATTCAAGCACTTAGGCCGCCTTAGGGGTGGTCTTTTTGTGCTTCATTGGCCTGTACAGGCCGCTCCAGGGCTCGGTATCGAGTCGATCGCTCATCCACACGTCAAAGGAATCGACATGCAGACAGACCAAGTTCTAAACCACTTGAAAAAACATGGGCAACTTCTCGATCTGGAGATAGCATCAGCAACCGGCATTGCACTGTCTCAAGTACGCAAGTCGCTGGCTGACTTAACGGCACGCAAAGAAATATCCCAGTGCAGCGTCACCCACTTCAATGGCGACAAGCGTATTGAGGGCATTCAGTGCAGAATTTCTGGCTATGTACCGCCTGTAGCACCAGGTCGAAAGGCCGGAAAAAGTACCTCATCCGACTAGTACAAGGCAGCCATTGAATGGCATGCCGGAGTGAAGCGGCCCAAGGCCCGGACCGTCAGCGTTGTTGAATTCAAAACGGACTCGGGTGCAAGGCATTTGCGTGCTGCAAAGCTATCGTAACGGTCCAGAAGTCCCGCGGGTGATCCCTTCAGCGAGGGGTGATCCCAGTGGGTTTCAACCAATATCAGGAGCAACACCAGTGACCAACGCACAACGGCGAGCAGCATGGCACGCCCGCCACAAGGCTGAAATGGGTTCGCTGCCTAACGACAGCAACTCTGAAGCAACGCCGAAGCCAACACTCAGCAGCACGTTCTGCCCCCATGAGGATGGTACATATTACCTTGCTGCCGTGAATACTGTCGGCACGTTCAAGATGTTCGCCAAGGACCGAAAACCGCCTGTTTACGCCTATGGCATCACCACCGTTCGTTTTGAACTGGATACTGATAGCGGCAAATGGATCTGGTTTGATGGCGAGAAAAATCAATCCCCGCGCAAGACCCAGGATGGTTGGCGTCTTGGCAGCAAACGGTTGCATGACACGCGTGAAGGCGCAGAGGCAGAGGTTCAGCGCGAGATGGCCAAGAACGGCGACCGGGTGACCAAGGTGCACGACCTGCCAGACGATATGACTGCACTGAAAAAGATCCGTAGCGCACACCACCCGGATCGCAACCCTGATTCCGACGTGGAACTCTATCAGGCTGTAGTCGAGAAGTTGGACCGGATGCGTGCGCTAACCCAGTGAACCAACCCGAAGTCTAGTCTGCCTCGACCATAAAAACCCGCTGAAAAGAATGCCTTGGTACAAGAGCGCTTTGGTTCAATCTGAGTCAATGGTCAAACAAGACGCCCAAGGCCGTACAAGCCATCTCACCAGTCTGACAGGGTTAGAACCATGCAAACGTTTCAGCCCAACAATCCACTCCACCGTGTCACACTCGAACAGTTATTAAACGAGCTGGTTGCATTCTATGGTTGGGATGCTTTGGGACAGAAAATTGAGATCCGCTGCTTTACCCATGACCCCAGTATTACATCGAGCCTCAAGTTTCTGCGTCGGACTCCATGGGCACGGGAGCGTGTGGAATCGCTGTATGTCGAAATGCTACGAGGCGTTGGTACCGGGCAATTATAGTCCGCAAGCCCTGGCTCGATCCCAGGTCGGGAGCTATATTCCAAAAGCCTTGCAGCAATGCGAGGCTTTTTTCATTTCCTGAACTCAATACCTGTGGCCGCAATTTAAGTGATTTGCCACAACGCTCAGGCGACAAGTTTAGTCAAACCCATGCGTCAATACTTGTACTGACAAACGCGTATCACGGCCAATACTTCGCCTTGTCCGGCAGCACCCAGCGCACCCCGCCGCGTGGGTCTTCCTTGTCACCGCGGTAACGCGGGATCAGGTGGATATGCAGGTGCGGCACGGTCTGGCCGCCGGCCTGGCCATGGTTGATGCCAATGTTGTAGCCATCCGGCTGATGGTGTTTGTCCAGAATTGTCCGGGCCTGCGCCAGCATCTTGAGCAACGCTGCCTGCTCGGCTTCAGTGGCATCGAACAGGGTGGCGAAATGGCGGCGCGGGATAATGACCGTATGGCCGATCGAGACAGGAAAACCATCACGGTAGGCTACGGTCAGCTCATCTTCGGCGACGATACGAAGCGGGTCGAGATGGCAAAAAGGACAGGGTTTGGCGTTGGTTGGGGTCATATTTTGGATAGGCTCGTATTGCTTTCAGAATATATGCTCAGGGCATCGGCCAGCCGATGGATATCCTGGTTATGCAGCACTTTTGCCGCCGAGTGTAACCGAAGCAAAGCACATTCAAGACCAGGCCGGCCACGGCAGCCTGCCTTCCACCTGGAACAAGGCAAGCGGAAAATCATGGGGGTCGCGGCCCCAGGCTGCACGAAAGCGAACACGCTCGCCGATCAGTTCTCACAGCCAGGCCTCCTGCAACACGGGCACCTTTTTGGCGAAGGCTTGGGGTGTGAACAGAGCAACATTGATCCCCCCGTTGCGGGTCGCGTACGAATGCTGCGCCATTTTTTATCTGCCCCCTGTCGAGTGAACGTCCACACGATATCTCGCTAATCTGCATTGCGGCGTTGTTGCCAGGCATCGACCTCAGCAATGAGCGTGGCTCGATCTGGCAAGCGCCGATCCAGACACTGGCGATCCAGAATACCAATTTCGATTTCAGACATGTTGAGCCAACCGGCGTGTTTCGAGGTGTAGTGAAAGTCGATGCGACGCAGCAGTTTCTGCGCGTCCTTGATGCCGAGTACTTCCTCGAAGCATTTGCGGAAGTGGATATTGAGGTTGTCCATGACCAAATGAATACGGCGTGCTTTGGAATAGACCTGTTCGAGCAGGTGCCGGACGAAGGCCACGAACTAGAATTTGGCGCGGCGGTCGGTGACCAAGACTGTTCGCCGCCCGCCCTTGGGTTCCACCGCCACGAACAGATTGAAAGAATATGCGCCCGCCCGATTGACTTCCTGCGCATGGTGTAGACCCTTGGCTCAGTATGATTCGATCAACTCGCGATCCTCAGAGGTAAGATGTAATTCGGGCTGTCGCATAGCCCGTTCCTCGTCTCCGAGTAAGTATGCAACAGCATAAATCATGTATCGTTATCCATGTGTTTATATACATGTCTGCCTCGACCTGAAGATGGATGCTTGTCTGGCAGGCTACTCAAAGACCAAGGGCTGGCCACGAATAGCTTCAATGAGCACTGAACAGCCTCTACTGCTACCGCCATCAATGTGCCATGACAATTAAAAAAATTGCTCGTAATGATCCTTGTCCATGTGGAAGTGGAAAAAAGCACAAGCAGTGTTGCTTACAATCAGAGTCGGCGCACCCCGCAAGCGCTTCCTCAGGAGTGAGGGAAACCACCCATGCCTTGAAGATTGCAACCGAGCACCATCAGGCTGGGCGATTGATTGAGGCTGAGACTGTTTGCCAGCAAATATTGAAGAAATCGCCCAATCATCCAGATGCCTTGTATTTGCTTGGAATGATCGCTTATCAAATAGGCATGCATGATGTGGCTGCCGTCTTTCTCGGCCAGGTTACCGAGATCAAGCCACATGACGCCGATGTACACAATAACCTGGGGGTTGTGCTCATGACGCAAGGCCAGTTGGTAGAAGCGACCGCCAGCTACCAGAAAGCCATTTCATTGCAGCCCAAACACCCCGATGCCCACTACAACCTGGGGAATGCATTCAAGGATCAAGGCAAGCTGACAGAAGCGGTTGCCAGTTTCCAGAAAGCAGCTCTGCTCACACCTGATAACGCCCCGCTACACAACAACCTGGGCGACGCGCTCCAAACACAAGGCAAGCTGACAGAAGCGGCTGCCAGTTACCGCAAGGCCCTCAAAATCAACCCGAATCTGGCAGAAGTGCATTACAACCTGGGGGATGTGCTCCAGAGGCAAAGCAAGCTGACAGAAGCGAGTACCCGATACCGGGAAGCAATCAGACTCAAGCCGGATTCTGCCGAGGCATATAACAACCTGGCGATTGTGCTCGATAAGCTAGGTGCTCAGGAAGAGGCGATTGCATGCTACCAACAGGCCATTTCGATCAGGCCGAATTTTGCCGAGGCACATAGCAACCTGGGGGGAGTGTTCAAGGAACAAGGCAAACTGGAAGAGGCCGTCACCCGATACCGGGAGGCAATCAGACTGAAGCCGGACTATGTCGAGGCCTATAACAATCTGGCGAATGTGCTCAACAAGCTGGGGGAGCAGAAAGAGGCGATTGCCTGCTACCAACAGGCTGTTTCGATCAAGCCGCATTTGGCCGAACTACACAACAATCTGGGGAACACGCTCTATGAGCAGGGCCAGGTGGAAGAAGCAGTTGCTTCCTGCAGAGAGGCCATCCGACTCAATCCGGATTATGTCGAGGCGCTGGATGGTCTGGGGAGTGCGCTCAGAGCACTCGGTCAACTGGACGAGGCAGTCGCATGCGGCAGACGGGCACTTCTGATCCAGCCAGATAATGCTGCGGCATGCAGCAATCTGGGGAACTCACTCCGGGATCAAGGAAAGCTGGATGAGGCAATCGCCTGCTTCCGGCAGGCGCTCTCGATCCAGCCGGACTTGGCCATAGCGTACAGCAATCTGCTCTTTACCATGCAATACATGAGCACAGTCACACCGGCGGAGGTATTTGGCGAGCACCAGAACTATGCCGAGCAGTATGAAGCCCCTCTCAAGGCAAACTGGCTGCCGCACCAGAACAATCGTGATCCCGAGCGACGACTCAGAATCGGATATGTTTCTGGAGATTTCAACAATCATGCGGTAGCTTTTTTCATCGAGCCGATTCTGTCCAGCCACGATAAATCTCAGGTGGAGATTTATTGTTACTACAACCACACCAAGCACGATAGCCATACAGAGCGGATCGCTGCTTACGCCGACCACTGGCTGCCTTGCGCGAGAATGAGCGACGAGCAGCTCGCCGAACGTATTCGTGCCGACGGCATCGACATCCTGGTTGATCTGTCCGGGCATACCGGCTACAACCGCCTGCTCGTGTTTGCCCGCAAGCCCGCGCCAGTACAAGCCACTTGGATCGGCTACGCAGGATCCACCGGACTGACCGCGATGGATTACCGGATTACGAATGAAGGAATGGATCCTCCCGGACTGACCGAGCGTTATCACAGTGAGTCACTGCTACGCATGCCAGACACCGGCGTGGCGTACCGTCCGGAACCGGATTGTCCGCCTGTCAATCCATTGCCCGCCCAGGGCAGCGGCGAGTTCATATTTGCCTCGCTGAACAACCTGATCAAAATAAACCCGTCGGTCGTCAATCTGTGGGCAAGAATTCTAAAAGCGCTACCGCACGCCAGGCTGATGCTTGGCAACGCAACGGATAGCGGAATCCGGCAACGCTTGATTGAGCAGTTCGGCCAGGCGGGTGTGGCAGATGAGCGCCTGATCCTGCTACCACGCATGTCAATCATCGAGTATCTGGCGATGCACCATCAGGTCGATCTGGCGCTCGACCCCTTTCCTTACAACGGCGGCACCACCACGATGCACTCGCTGTGGATGGGGGTGCCGGTCATCACGCTGGCCGGTGGGCACATGGTTTCGCGGGTGGGCGTTTCGGTGCTGACGCATCTTGGCCTGGACGCATTCATTACACGCAGCGAGGAAGAATATCTGCAACGTACCCTGCAGATCGCCCAGGATTTGTCCGGCCTGGGCCGCGTCCGCCAATCGCTGCGCGATCGGATGAATGGGACAAACTGCGAACTGGGAAACATCACCCGCCATCTTGAGATGGCTTACCGGGATATGTGGCGGAAGTGGTGCGCGACCTGACTATTCCCGGCCCATCGCCGAGCGTGGATTACACCCAGGCCAATTGAATAAACAAGGCGCCGCCCATGACGAATGCGCAGGTGATTTGTTCATGATGCACCGCCAGAAACTCGTCTCCAGCCCGTTGCGGGCCATCACCATAGGGCCACGTGTAGTCATCGATGACGATCCATCCGCCTGGCATGACTAGGTCATGCCAGGACGCCACGTCTGACTGGGCATTGGCATAGCTGTGGTTACCGTCGATATGCAGGATGGCAATACGTCCTGAATACGCCGTTTCGCCAAAAACCGGTGTCGCCACGATACGGCTGCGGCGATATTCGGCGGACGCCTCAACCGAGGGCATCCGCAGGTAATTCACCGCACCATTCGAGTAAGGCAGCAGGTTAATCTGGAATACAGTCAGCGCCTCATCTGCGTTGACCGGTACCCTGTCCAGCAATCCGCGCTCATCGTTCTGAATCAAATGCGCGTTCGACCAGGGGTCGACGCACAACAAGCTGCCTGTTCCGTAGCAATGCGCCAGGCGTGACAGCACAAAGGCCGACTTCCCCCACCAGCTTCCTATCTCGACGATATCGCCCATCGAGGTGTTGCGAAAAATCTCGCACAGGGCGCGTATCTTTTCGTGGTCGCACATGCCGGGAATGGTTTCGGCATGACGGAACAACGCGGCGATTTCCAGAGCGGGAATGGACAGGTGCGACGGCCTAAATCCTGTCAGTTCCAAGGGCTGGGTGAACACCGAGCGCCCGAATTCAAGGGCCTTGTGATAAGGCGCCATTTCACTATCGACCGGCGAACCGTTGACCAGCGTCACGCCAGGAAAGGACGTCTGCATACAGCGTTGCAGGTAGTCCCACACCACAGGATTGGGTGTGTAGATCCCGCCAATGTCGTAATCCGCAATCGCCTGCCGGAGCGATTCGTCGAAACCGGGAATACCCACGTAAGGAAGGTGCACCCACAGCGGATAGCGTTCACGAGCTGGGTCATGGCCCAATGAAGATGAGCCGATCACACTTTGTCCTTCCGCCAGTGCGCGGTCGAGAAAGGACAGCGAGCGCGGCATACCTGCCGGAAAAATCAGAATGCGCTTAGCCACGCGGCGAACCTTTTTCGCACATCAAAAAGATGCTGGCGCACAAGTCCGGATACTGCTGCCCCAGTTTGTAGCAGCCTTCCAGATAATCCCTGGAAACGATATCGGTATTCAGCAGGCGATCCCACTGGAAATTGGCCAGCGCTTTGAAGAAGATGCCGGAACGGTGAACCACGTTCAGGCCGGCGGCGACGGCATCATGCTCGAGCGTATCCAGCGCATAGGTACAGCGATGGCCATGCTCGGCCTCGGCCGGGGTGACTGCCGTGTTGTGGGAAATCAATCCCATCTTGACGGCGATCTGGCGCGATGGCGCGTTAGCGTTCGGGCACACCAGAAAGAGGCGCCCTCCCTCGGCAAGCCACTCGTCATTGATCCGCTTCAGCACCCGCACCGGATCGTCAAGATGCTCCAACACATGCGTCAGTACGATATTGTCGTAGCGCCTGGGCAGAACCACGCTCTCGAACAGGGAATGGACGTAGCTCACCTTGTCGCCCAGCCTGCGCTGCGCCTCCTGGATCGCCAGGTCGGATGCCTCCACGCAGGTCACAGCATCGGAATAGGGCAACAGCCGCTGGGTGAAATCACCTTTGTAGCTGCCCAGTTCGAGCAGGCTGCCCTTCCTGAAGAAGGGCTCGAATGAGCGGATCATGTAAGGGTGCAGGACATCGAAATCGAAGGTATAGGCGTATTTCTCGTGAGTGCGATTGCCCGTATCGTCCAGTTCCTGATCGTAATTTCTCTCCGACACTACTTTTTCTCCCGTATTGTCCCATCCAACCGCCAACTCTTCGGCGGAGCACTTCAGCTTATTGCTCCAGCACAGCCAGGCCAAACCCATGCCGGCCAAATTCGTTGCCGTTATAGAGGAGATAAATCTTGTTCTCGCACGCGAACACATGCGGATAGCATTGCATCTGCGAGTCCCAGCCTTCGCTGGAAACATCGATGCCGGCCTGCTCGTCGGCGCGCGTCCAGTGTTGCAAATCATCCGACCAGGCATAGCCGATCCGGTAACCCTTGCTGCTCTGGTTTCTGAAACCATGCGCTTCCCTGTAACAGAAATACATGTGATACACCCCATCCAGATGAATGACCGTGGGTAAGGCTTGGCATTCGTCGGCATTCAGCTTATCCGGAATGATGAGCCGCCCATCCCTGCACCAGTTGATGCCGTCCGATGACGAGGCGTGCGCAATCTTGTAAACCCTGTCCAGCGGCTCTCCCTCTGAATGCCGTATCCAGCGGATGCCGAAGATGTACCACATGTGATAGACGTCGCCATACTTGGCCACGAACGCATCGCCGACCAGAAACGGCTCATTCAGGGCTGCGGCCATGATCGGTCCGCTGCCGTGCCGCTCAAAGGTCAGCCCCTGGTCATGGCTGATCGCCAGGCCAATGGCAGCATCCGCCGACACGGACACCTTCCTGTTCCAGCCCGTAGTGTAGGCGAGCACCCTATCGCCATCTTTCAGCACATTGATGGGGAATATCCCGTGCTCGTCGAAACAACCCAGTCCGCCCAGCTCGATCACCTTCCGGCGCGACACATCAAGAATGCGCTGCATGCCTTTATCAAAATCCACGAATGCAATGTGGCTCAGATATTTCCCGCTCAGGTCTCTTTCTCGCGTCGAAAAATAGATTCTCACCCGATCGTTCAGCACCAGCGCTTGCGGAGACTGTGCAAACCCAACGCTGTCGAGCGGCAGTTCATGCTCGGCAGGGTCAAATATCTTTCCCAGCTTCAACCACTTCAATGACGGCTCCAATCCCGGGGTAAAATCAATTTTGCCAGCCCGATGCCTGTGCGCCCCATGTCGTTTCCCTGGTAGAGCATGTACGTTTCGCCGTCCAGCATGAACACGTGCGGATAATTGACCATCTGCGAATCCCATCCGGTTGCCGAGACCTCCATTCCGGCCATCTCGTCACACCGTTGCCAGTTCACCATGTCGTCCGAGAAGGCATAGCCAATTCGGTATCCGCCTTCCTTGCTCTTGTAGTTGAGGCTGTAGCGGTAGGAAAAGAACATGTGATACCTGCCGTCGACGAAGAGGACATCGGGGCAGGCCTGGCATTCTTGTTCACCCAGTCGGTCTTCCAGAAGATCGCGGCCATGCTTGACCCAGTTGATTCCGTCATCGGAGGATGCCATGCGTATCTTGTATACCGGCTCGGGCTTGCCTTCCGTTTTCAGCCACTCTTTTCCGCTCACGTACCACAGATACCAGGCCTCCCCATACTTCCGTATCCGTGGACTGCCCAGCATGAATGGCTCATCCGGGCTATAGGAAAGCACGGGGCCATCGCCCAGGCGAACAAAAGATTCGCCGCTGTCCCGGCTGATCGCAATGCCGATGGCGCCATTGATTGGCACCGATTCGCAGCGAGTCCAACCTGCGTAATACACTCTCATCTCGTCGCCATCGCGTATCACCGAGATCGGGTTGGTGCCGAATTCATCAAAGGTTCCGTGCGCCCCCAGGCTCAACACCGGTGCCTTGCAGACATTCACGATATTGAGCAGATTCTGCCGATCCAGATCGATGTAAGCCAGGTAGCTCAAATACATTCCGTCCGTGCCTGGCTTCAGTCTGGTGCAGAAATACACTCTGACATGATCCTCGTACACCACGACGGAAGGCGACTGTGCAAATGCGTGCATCCATAGCCCACCCTGCCATTCTCCTGGATCAAACAGCTTGCCCAGCTTTTCCCACTTGAACATCCAAGCCCCCTGCCGATTCAACTAGCGCAAAAGACATTCGACGGCATCGACGTCGAACACCGGAATTCCCAGATTTTCCTTCGCGTCGCGTCGATCAAGCCAATAGTTATCGATGAATATCGCCCCTTCCGGATCAATGAAATCCCATTTGTGCTGATCGTCGGCAAGTTGGACAACGTCAGTGAACAGATTCCAGGCTATGCCGAATCGGTGCAACGTCTCCTTGATGTCGTAGCGGTGCTTGGTCAGCAAGACAAGCGCTATCCCGTGATTGCGGCACTGATACAAAAAGGCCATCACGCGGTCATTCACCCGGTTTTCGGCAATCACAGTCTCATCAAAATCAACATACACCCGGCTGTAGGAGAGGTCGGCCTTGTAGCGATTGTGCAAGCAGCGATCAAGTTGAACGGGATAGTCGTTCATCAATATCCGCACTGGTATTTCCAACGCGTTGAACAGGCTCAACAAAGCGAAATTCACTCCGGCATGGCGATACAGTCCCATGGTGCTGGACTGGCGCGGCGCAAACTCCAGCAGTTTGAAACGTCCGCTACTGTCCTGCTTAATCTGAAAGAACCAGGCTCCATTCAGGGAAACTGTGGCGTTGATCGACTGCGCGATTTGCCGTATTTCATCGGTGACTTCCACCGTGGAGGAGCGAAACGAAATGCCCATCTGCACCCGCTCGCGCGTGCGCGGACCGACGAATAACAACTCGCCATTGAAATCGGTGAAACAATCGACACTCAGCTCCTCGCCCGGCAAATTCTCGGTCACCAGCAAGGCCGGCAACTTGCGTAGATAGAACGCCAGGTCCTGCTCGTCATCTGCCCTGGCAGTCCCCTTTCCTCCCTGCCCCTCATCGGGTTTCAGAAAGACCGGGAACGGCAGATCGGAATAAGGCGCGACAAACACTCGAGGGCAGATATTGAACGGCTGGAGCAGCGTGTAGGTTTTTCGCTTGGAGCGGGCAATCCGGTTCGTCTCGGCGCAGGATGTGATTACCCGTGCGGCTAGCTGTGCCTGATTCTCAGCCAGGAACACAGCAATCGTGTCATGTGTCGGGTAAATGAATTCGATGTTCAGGCGACGCAGATGCCCGTTCAAGCGTTCGATGAAATGCGCCTGATCCACATACAGGAACGCATCTTCCACATAACGGCCTTCCGCATAAATGAAAGCGGCATGGTCGCTCTTGCCGGATGCGCCGAACACCTCCACGTGGTGACTGTATTTCAACGCGTTATAAATCTCCAATCCGATCTCGGAACCGGCCGGGAAGATCAATACATTGTGTTTAATGCTCATTTTTTCAGGCATTCGATATGGTCAGCTCCGCCAGAATGCCGCAGGACAATTCCGGATAATTAATCGCCACCTCGCATAGTGCCTGAATAATTCTTTCGTCCAGATCAAGCGATATCATCTGATGGGTCGTCAGCGGTTTGAGATAGATGCCCTCAAGGCGCTTTATCTCATAGCCCGATTCTTCGACATCCTTCTTCAAAGTCTCGACGGTGTAATAGCGTTTATGCCCGAGCAGCAAATCGTGTTCCGACAATGTCTGCATGTCTGGCAACATTCCCGCAAGCTGTCCCAGCCTGCGGTTCAGCACTTCGGCATTCGGCACAGTGACGAACATCCGCCCACCCTGCGCCAGGAACTGCCGGAAGTGTTTCAGGATCAGCACCGGATCATCGACATGTTCCAGAATGTAACCAAAGACAATCACGTCAAAATTCTCATCGGTCTCAAACGACTCGAAATAGGACTCGACAATCTCAGCTTTCGATTCTGGAAAGCGCTGTCGAAAATTATCGATCACGGCAGGTGAAGCATCGATCACCACATGACGTTTGAAGTGCCGTCCAAAGGCATCAGCAGTAATTCCGTGTCCCAACCCCAGTTCGAGCAAAGAATCCGTTCCGCTGGAGAATTGTGCTATCCGTTCCGGATACCATTTCAGCTGTATCAGGTTGTCAAAATCATAGATGTTTTCGCCTTGATAGGCCCGCACATGATCATCGAGCGTATTTCCCATTCTTAGTCCTTTTCAAGTTAACGCCGTCAGGCAACCTCAAAGCAGATCAAAATCGCGCAAGGCCCCTGCAGTGATCGCATGCACAGGGTTGAACATCATCACGTCAACGATGGAAAGCCAGGGCACGAACGCATTGTCAAACTGCCTGTACTCGAAAGGCTTCGCTTGAATAAATTTCAGGTCGATACCGCGCGACTTGAATGCCTCCTTGGAGTAAAGCGCCACCCCACCGATGGGATTGACGTAGCCATTCGCACCGAGGGCATCGCACAGGGCGATGACTTTGTCCTGTCCTTTCAGTTCATGATCGATGGCAATGTCCGAAGAAACCCGTATCTCGGTCGTCAGTCCGAGATGCTCGCAAACCTTGACGATGGCGTGGTGAATATACCGGAACAGATTGCACTCTTCGTAGCGCACAATCCGTTCGATCAGCGGAAAGGTTTGCGCTAAATACGGCGCATGGGCATACGCTCCCTTGAACTGGTTGAGCAGCTTGTCGCGGTTGAAATCAGCCGCCAGTTCCCGTCCAACCACGTCGAGGGAATCCGAATCCTTCTTCAAAGGTAGCGAGAACATTTCATCCGCGCCGTTCAACAACATGCGGTTGCGGTTGATCCAGCCCTTCTTGGTGTATTTGATGTTGTCGTAGACGACAAACACGTCCGCCTCTGCAATAAGCTGGAAGTAGCCGATATAAGGCAGGAAATACGGCTGCATGATGGCGACCTTCATGCAGCACGCTCAAAAACGATGCATCCCGAGTGCATTATTGCGCTGCGATCAGTCGGGTGATGGTGTCTATTTGCGCCATCTCCAGATCTGGATAGAACGGCAGGCAAAGTATTTTTTGTGCGGCAGCACTAGCGACGGGAAGGTTGTCCTGGTGCGCCGATGGCAGCCCCCTATACATCGGGAAGCTGGAAATCAGGGGGTAAAAATAGCGGCGAGGGTAAATACCGTTGTCTGTGAGCTTCTGGTTCAATTCATCACGGCTGATCGAATAATCGGCCTCTACAAGAATCGGGAAATAGGCGAAATTGGCATTATTTTTCAGATCAACCGGCATGCATTGAATGCCTTTCACGCCTTCCAGGCGCTCACGGTAAGCGGCGTCAATTTCCTTGCGCCGCGCGAGCGCCTTGTCGACGTGCTTTAACTGAAGCAATCCAAATGCTGCGTTGATCTCACTCATCTTGCCATTGATGCCCGGGGCAACCACCTCCAACTCGCCCACATGACCAAAGTTTTTTAAATGATCAATACGGATTTTGGTTTTGGCATCCGGACAGACGATTGCCCCACCCTCGAAGGTATTAAAAACCTTGGTGGCATGAAAGCTCAACACCGATAGGTCCCCATGTCTCAGAATGCTGCCGCCAGCATCGCGCACGCCAAATGCATGCGCAGCATCGTAGATAACCTTCAAGTTGTAATTGTCAGCAATTTTCTGGATGGCCCCGACATCGCAGGGACGACCATAGCAATGCACGGGCAGGATGGCAGTGGTCTGCGGCGTAATGGCGGCTTCGATTTTCGCCGGGTCGAGATTGAGCGTGTTGGGGTCGATGTCCACGAATACGGGTTTAATGCCGTTCCACAGCAGCGAGTGTGAGGTAGCGACGAAGGAATAAGGGGTGGTGATGACCTCACCCGTGATTCGCAATGACTGCAATGCCGTGATCAAGGCGATTGTGCCGTTGGTGAACAGCGCAATGTGCTCGACGCCAAGGTATTCACTCAGTGCCTGCTCCAGTTGTTGATGGAAAGGACCATTGTTGGTGAGCTGCTTACTCTCCCATATCTTCTCCAGATAAGGAATGAACTCATCCAGTGGTGGCAGATAGGGTTGCGTGACGTAAATTTTCTTTGGATCGGCGCTCATCGCTTAACCTTAATGTATCAATCAATCGTTTGCCACATAAAGAACACGAGTACTCATGGGCCTATGCGCCACTTCGAGTGGACCCGACTTTCCGAACAGTTCAGACACGGCATTCCGTATACTTCCCTCGGTATGAGTGAGGCCCACCGTTCGATAATAAATGGTTCTTTAAAGATTTGTTGAATTGCTGAAAACCATAAAGCTCGGCGAACGCCTTGCACCCTTTTTTATTTCCAGCCCGTCAGAATGGATCGATTTCAGTCATTTGCCTCCTTGATAATGGATTCAAGAAGACCCGCTTGACAGAGGGCTGCTAATTTTTACGCTTTCGTAGCCAATAGCGTTGCATGGAATACGGCACCTTGTACCTGTCAGAAACTTTAACCAGGAACCGCACAAGTTCAGCAACGCCCTCTGGAATCTCCAGCAACCTTCGATGGTGGCACTACCGACGGGAATGTGGAGCAGGCAGGATCGGCTCAGGTGTGATCGCCGCGATGCATCGCTATCGGAATGCGGCGGTTGCCGAAGGGATGGCTGAATGTCCCGAAACGGCCTGCGATGCCCGCGCCGCAATGTGGGCAATGCCCCTCCAGGGTCAGGCTGTACTGCTCGATGCGGTACCAGTCGCGCACGATCAGCGGTTCATGGCAGTTCGGACAGGATGTGGTGCCGCCACTCGTGTCGTGCACATTGCCGGTGTAGACATAATGCAGCCCGGCTTTGAGCGCAATGTCCCGCGCACGGGTCAGCGTGGCAGCGGGTGTGGGCGGAACGTCCTGCATTTTCCAGTCGGGATGAAACGCCGAAAAATGCAGCGGCACGTCGGGACCGAGCTCGCGCATGATCCACTGGCTCATCGCTGAGAGTTCGGCGTCGGAATCGTTCTGACCGGGAATCAGCAAGGTAGTGATCTCGAACCAGACATTGGTTTCGCACTTCAGGTAAATCAGCGTGTCGAGCACGGGCTGCAGATGCGCGCCGGTCAGCTTGATGTAAAACGCGTCGGTGAATGCCTTGAGGTCAATATTGGCCGCATCCATTTTTGAATAGAACTCGCGGCGCGGCGCATCGTGGATGTAGCCCGCCGTCACCGCCACGGTCTTGATGCCACGCGTCCGACAGGCGTCGGCCACATCCATCGCATATTCGGCGAAGATCACCGGGTCGTTGTAGGTAAAGGCCACGCTGCTGCAGCCGCTCTGCTCGGCCGCAGCAGCAATTTCATCCGGCATGGCCTGGTCCACCATGGTGTCGGTTTCACGCGACTTGGAAATATCCCAGTTCTGGCAGAACTTGCAGGCGAGGTTGCAGCCGGCGGTGCCGAAGGAAAATACCGACGAACCGGGATAGAAATGGTTCAGCGGTTTCTTCTCGATGGGGTCAACACAGAAACCGGACGACCGGCCGTAGGTGGTGAGCACCATCTGCCCGCCTTCCATCTTGCGCACGAAGCACAGGCCACGCTGGCCCTCGTGCAGCTTGCAGTCACGCGGACACAGGTCGCACTGAATGCGGCCATCGGGCAGCGCGTGCCACCAGCGCGCCGGAGTGTGCGATTCAGGAATGCTCACGTGCCCCCTCCTTCCATTTGCTCACGGTATAGCGCGACAAGCGCACCTGTTCTGCCCAGAAATCGGCCGGCAGGCCCGCCTTGCGCTTGAGGTGTGCCATGAACTCGGCCGGCTCGGGCAGCTGCTCCCACACTTGCGGCAGGAAGGTGCTGCGGTATTGCCCATACTCGAACACCACGCCGTCGATGTTCGGCCGCAACGCGGCCAGTGCAGCCTGTTCGCTCGCCACTATCAAGGGTTCACTAGGCGAAAGCAGCGACACCTCGACCCGGACATCGTCAAATTCCGCGAGGGTCAACGGCATGAAACGAGGATCGCGAAAAGCTGCCGCCACCGCGTTTTCCCGTACATCCACCCCCAGCGGCCGATGTGCCTCCAGCGTGCCGATGCAGCCACGCAATTCACCCTGCCGGGTCAGGGTGACAAAACTGGCGCCAGGTTCAGCCAGCCAATCCGCTTCGATGGGGAAATCCGCCTGATACCCCAGTTTCACGGCAATTTCTGCACGTGCTAGTTTCAGCAGAGTGGTGCCTTGATCATCACTCAGCTGCATTTAATTTTCCTCGGTCTGAAAAGCAAAAGCGGCATACCCCACTACCCGCTCGGGATCGCCCGCGGTCTGGCTGGAGTTGCGTACGTCCAGCAGCACCGGGCGCAAGCCATGGCGTTGTGCCGCCAGCAGCAAACCGTTGATCGGCGTGGCGCCACAAGCCTGCTCGTGGTTAAGGTGTGAATTCAGCGCCAGGATGGCATCCACCGTCCCGCCGTCCACCTTGCGCGCCAGCGCATCGGGCAAAAAATGCGACAGATCGGAACTGATCACGATCAGCGTCTCATCGCCGCCCCACACCCGGTTCAGCACCTCGGCCACCTCGTCTGCAGTCGCTTCGCCCACCGCCAGCGGCAGCAACTGAAAATCGCCCAGTACCTGCTGCAGAAACGGCAACTGCACTTCCAGCGAGTGTTCCATTTGATGCGCCGCCGCGCTTTGAGTCACCTGCGGCAAACCGGATATACGCTCCATCCCCTCGGCATCCAGTTGGATCTCGCCGAGCGGGGTGGCAAACCGATCCGCTTCAGGCAATGCCAGCCCGCGCACATAGGCGCGATGCGTCGGACCCAGCAGCACCACCCGGCGGATGCGGTCACGCAGCGCGCCCAATTGCGAGTAGGCACTGGCCGCCACAGGGCCGGAATAGATATAGCCAGCATGCGGCACGATCAGCGCCTTGGGCGGGTGCACCAGCTTGATGGCATGGGGATACGCCAACAGCGCGTCAACCACCTGTTTGAGCGTGCCCGGCTGACCGGGATAGAAGCTTCCCGCCACGGCAGCGGGTCGAATAGTCGGCATGGCATGTCCTTCATCCAAGGAACCCTGAAGAAGTTGTCACCCCAGCGAACGCCGGGGTCCAGATGCTTGATCGGGCTGGATTCCGGCGTTCGCCGGAATGACGTTGTGGACCTGTTCAGCGTCTTCCTAACAGCTTAGTAGATGTGGGCAGGCTCGCCTGAATCAAGCCGCATTCAATTCTGCACGAACGATCCGCTATCCTGAGACAACCAAATCTCGCCATAATGACGGGCCAAGATGAAAAAGACTGTCACTTAATCCTCGGGAGAGACATGACCGCACTCCGGAACGCCATTGACACCAACGCGTTGCTGAAAGCCATTCTTCAGGAATCGGTGGCCGAGATCCTGATTTTTGATGCAGATTCGCTGCGTGTCATTCAGGCCAACCCCGCCGCTGTCCATAACCTGCAACACCCACTCAAAGCCATCCTGCAGCTCACCCCGCTGGACTGCCTGACCGATCAGGATGCTTCCCTTTTCACGGCCCGACTGGCCGCGCTGCAAAGCGGACAAAAGCGCAGTGCCACGCTCCATGCCACCTGCCACCGTCGTGACGGCACGCTGTATCCGGCAGAAATCAAACTCTCCCGCTCGGCTGGAGCAGGCAAACCGGTTTTCATCTGGGCCGCAACCGACCTCAGCGCGCATGAAACCACGCCACCGGCGCCGGATCATCCCGGCATGGATTTGCGTGCCATCGTCGCGCATATTCCCGGCATGGCCTACCAGGCGCTGCGCAAGCCGGATGGCCGCACCGCGCTGTGCTATGTCAGCGAGCAATCGGCCCAGTTGCTCGGCATCAAGGCCGCTGCCCTGATCGCCGACCCCGAGCGCTTTTTCGAGCTGATCATGGAAGAAGACAAGGTCGATTACCTGGCCAAACGGGACAAGGCGGGCGGCGGGCACATGACCTTCAACTGGGAAGGCCGCATCTGGATGGAAGCCTGGAAAGACGTCAAGTGGGTGAATATCCGTGTCAGTCAGCGCGACACGCCGGACGGCCCCATCTGGGACGGCATCATGCTGAATGTCACGCACAGCAAGCTGGCCGAAGCTGAAATCCGGCGTTCCAAGGCGCAACTCAGCGCACTGACCTCACACGTGGAATCGGTCAAGGAACGCGAGCGCCTGCATCTGGCGCGCGAAGTACACGATGACCTCGGCGGCAATCTAACGGCCATCAAGATTGGCTTGTCCTGGCTGATGCGGCGCCTGCCTGCCGACGACGAGAGCCTGCTTACCCGCACGCTGTATCTGGACAACGTGGTGGACCAGACCATCGAATCCACCCACCGCATTGCCTCCAGCTTGCGCCCACCCGTTCTCGATTTTGGCATTGTGTCCGCCATCGACTGGCAGCTCCAGCGTTTTGGCCGCAATGCCGACCTTGCCATTGAATTCAGTGCGCCGAAAGAAGACATCCCGCTCGACCCAAACGCTGCCATCACCGTGTTTCGCATCGTGCAGGAAGCCTTGACCAACGTGGCCAAGCACGCGCGTGCCACACGGGTCAGCGTTGCGCTAACATTGCAGGACGAAGCGCTGCTGCTGACCATTACCGACAACGGCCAGGGTGTCCAGCCAACCCGCAGCAAAAATAGCGGCAACGGGTTTGGTCTGCTCGGCATGAGCGAGCGCGCCACCGCGCTGGGCGGCGCGCTGACCATCCAGCCTGCCAAGCGCCGCGGCACCCAGATCAGCCTGCGTGTTCCTTTGGCCGACACTCCGGCCAATACGACAAAATAACGGCATAATCCTTTCAACCGTTCAGAACCCGATTCCACCGTGGCAGCCATCAAACCGTATCGCATCCTCATCGTTGACGACCATGCCATTGTCCGTGAGGGGCTCAAGCAAATCCTTGCCGAGGTCGACGACATCGAAGTGGCCGGCGAAGCCGACTGCTCGTCCCAGGCCATGAAAATGGCACGACAGGAGCCATGGGACATGGTGTTGATGGATATTTCCATGCCCGATCGAAGCGGCATCGAAACCCTGGAGTTGCTGAAAAAAGAGTACCCCGCCATCAAGGTGCTGATGCTGTCCATGCACCGTGAAACCCAGTATGCGGTGCGCGCACTGAAATCCGGTGCAGCCGGCTACCTCAACAAACAAAGCGCGCCGGATCAACTGGTCGATGCCATCCGCCTGGTGGCCTCGGGCAAGAAATACATCAGTGCCGAACTGGCCCAGGAACTCGCCAGCGAAATCAGTGGCGAGCGTGTCGGCCTGCCACACGAAGGCTTGTCCAATCGCGAATACCAGACCCTGTGCATGATCGCCTCCGGGCTGCCGGTCTCTGCTGTTGCCGACAAACTGCTGCTGTCGGTCAAGACCATCAGCATGTACCGTGCCCGCCTGCTGAAAAAAATGCAGCTCAAGAACAATGCCGAACTGACGCATTACGCGATCAAGAACGGACTTCTGGATTGAACTGCAAGCTTCAGGTTACAAAACACAAAAAGTCTGAGCCTTGCTTCTTGGTCTTGCTTCTTGTAACCCGTTCCTGTTTTGGAAATACCGGGGTTTTGCCGCCTTAATCCGGTCTTTAGCCTTCCCGCTCCCGGCCTACCATGCATGCATGGAAATAGTCCAAACCGGGCTGGGGTAAAGACGTGGCTGAACCGACCGACAAAATCAATCTGAACAACCCGACCGAAGTTGCGCGCGAAACCTTGCGCCGCCTCGCCATGCGCCGGATTGCACCCACCCCCGACAACTACCAGACGCTGTATGAGGAAATCGTCGGCAAACCCATCGCCGCGGCCAATTCCAACGAGCCCTCCGCAGTAACCGCGCTGGCGGGCTTGGTGATGGACCTGAATCTGCAATATCCCGAACTGGCCGAGCCGGTCGAGTCCCTGAACCAGTCCATACGCAAGAATGACTGGAGCCTGACCCGCAAGCAATTAGGCCAGATCACCCGCCAGCTTAAAAAACTGACCGAAGGCGACAACGAATCCCGGACGCAATCCGAAGATGTTGCCCTGCTGCGCGATCTGCTGGCCAAAACGCTGGAATATGGCGTGGTTACCCTGTTGGCACATGACCCCAAGCTGTCTGAGAAGGCCCGACAACTCGCTGCCGCCGTTCAAGAAGCCAGTAGCGCCGCCAAGCTGCGTAACGCCGCATCCGGTCTGAAAACCCTGTGGGTCGGCATCGAGATGCAAGCCTCGGACGCCCACGATCAGCAGGAAACGCTCAAGCGCATCCTGCTGCTGCTGGTGGAAAACATCGGCGAACTGCTGGACGACGACACCTGGCTACGCGGCCAGCTCAACATGGTGCAGGATGTCCTGGCCAGCCCACTGCAGAGCAAATCGCTGCAGGAAGCCGAAATGCGGCTCAAGGAAGTCATCTTCAAGCAGAGCATGGTCAAGCACGGCTTGCGCGAGGCCACGGCCACGCTGAAAACCACCATGAAAACCTTCGTCAGCCGCATGAGCGAAGCCGTGGCGGCCAATGACGAATATCAGGACAAGATCGCCAGCCACATCGAGCAGATCAGCAATACCGAAGACGTGCTTGAGCTGAATCGCATCCTCGAAAACCTGCTCGATGAAACCCGGATGGCACAGGCCCATACCCGCCGTGCTCACGACCAGCTGACGCATGAACGTGATACAGCCCTGCAGGCTGAAAACCGCATCAAGGAACTGGAAACCGAACTCGCCCAGATGAGTACGCTGGTACGCGAAGACCCACTCACCCGCAGCCTCAACCGCCGCGGACTGGACGATGAATTCGCACGCGAATCCTCGCGTGCCGATCGCTACAAGCATCCGTTCTGCATTGCCGTGCTCGACATCGACAACTTCAAGGCCTTGAATGACGCGCGCGGGCACCGGACGGGTGACGAGGCGCTGATCCACCTGGTGAAGATCGCCAAGGAAGAATTGCGCCTCACTGACCATATTGCGCGCCTGGGTGGCGAGGAATTCCTCATCATCCTGCCCAACACCCCCATCGATGGCGCCGTCAATATCATCACCCGCCTGCAACGCAGCCTCACCAAGAAATACTTTCTTGATAACAACGAGAAAGTGCTGATCACCTTCAGCGCCGGTGTGGCCCTGCGCGCAGAAGGCGAACCGCAGGAAGCCGCCATCGCCCGTGCCGATGCGGCCATGTACCAGGCCAAGCAAACCGGCAAAAATCGCGTGTGCACGGCACTGGACGTTCCCGGCGAGGCAAACAAATGAACGAACACATCAAGAAAATGCAGTTTTTTGCAAAGCGGCCTTAACTTTCTCCAACCCCCGACGATTCCTCTCACAACGGAGGTTCATGTAGCCCCAGCGGCGAAACCAAAGTTGACGGCATCAGAGACCGGAACAATCGACCCACATTAAGGAGAACACCATGGCACAAGTAATCAACACCAACGTCGGCGCCCTGTTTGCCGGCGCAGCCCTGAACAAGTCGGCGATCAGCCTGCAAACCGCCCAGGAACGCCTGTCATCCGGCCTGCGCATCAACAGCGCCAAGGACGATGCAACCGGCCTGGCCACTGCCACCGGCTACGACACCCAGATTCGTACCACGAACGTGAAAATTCGTAACGCCAATGACGCCATTTCGACGGCACAAACCATGGATGGCTATCTGGGTCAAATCACCGAAAACCTGCAACGCATATCGGAAGTATCGGCTGCAACGGGCGGTGTTGCCAATAAAGAAACCGATGCACTTATCGCTGAAAACACCCGGATCAATCTCCTTGTTACCGGCGGACCAACCCTGACAGGTACCATTGCAGCTGTCGCCTCTGACCTCGCTGCGGTAGGCACTTCACGCGCTACTTTCGGCGCCACCATGGCGTCCAAAGCATCCGAAGTGGCCACCTTGCAGATTAGCGCAGTGAACCTGTCGGCTGCATACAGCCGCGTCATGGATACCGACTATGCCGCAGAAACCACCGCTCTCGCCCGCAGCAACATTTTGCAACAGGCAGGAACGGCCATGCTGGCACAAGCGAACCAGACGCCCCAAAACGTACTGAGCTTGCTGCGTTAAACGATTAATTGATACGGCGCCACAGCGTCGTATCAATCGACCTCTTAAGGAGAAATACCATGGCACAAGTAATCAACACCAACGTCGGCGCCCTGTTTGCCGGCGCAGCATTGAACAAGTCGGCAATCAGCCTGCAAACCGCCCAGGAACGCCTGTCATCCGGCCTGCGCATCAACAGCGCCAAGGACGATGCAACCGGCCTGGCCACTGCCACCGGTTACGACACCCAGATTCGTACCACGAACGTGAAAATTCGTAACGCCAATGACGCCATTTCGACGGCACAAACCATGGATGGCTATCTGGGTCAAATCACCGAAAACCTGCAACGCATGTCGGAAGTATTGGCTGCAACTGGCGGTAATACCAATGCAGAAACCAATGCGCTTGGCGCTGAAAACCAGCGGATCAATGGCCTTATTACAGGTGGTGCACCAACCATTACCGCCACTAGTTCTGGCACTGTCACCACTGCGGCAGTCAGCGCCGACCTCGCTGCGGTAGGCACTTCACGTGCTACTTTCGGCGCCACCATGGCGTCCAAAGCATCCGAAGTGGCCACCCTGCAGATCAGCGCAGTGAACCTGTCGGCTGCATACAGCCGCGTCATGGATACCGACTATGCCGCAGAAACCACCGCTCTTGCCCGCAGCAACATTTTGCAACAGGCAGGGACGGCCATGCTGGCACAAGCGAACCAGACGCCCCAAAACGTACTGAGCTTGTTGCGTTAAGCAGTTGATTAATTAGCTAACTCAACCCTGACCGGCATAGCCGGCCAGGGGCTTTGCGAAAGGATGTCGTCATGATTATCCAAAACACCTCAAATACGAGTCAGGCCGCCATACAGCCTGACATGCTCGCTCACCGTGCCGAGCCTGCCAGGCCTGTCGCTATCCCCCAGGTCCAGAGTGCTCCGCAGCCTTCCACTGAAGCGTTGAATAGCGCGGTCGCGGCGATCAATAACGTGATGCAGAATGCAAACCTTGACCTCAAGTTCAGCGTGGACAGTGATTCCAATCGAACCGTGGTCAAAATGGTGGATACCAGCACGGGCGAATTGATTCGCCAGTATCCATCCGAAGCAACGCTGGCCATTTCGCGTGGAATCGACCAATTCCAGCAAGGCCAGTTACTCACACAAAAGGCTTGAGCCGGGAGGCTAACCATGTCAACCATCTCGGCTTCAACCACGTCTGCACTGGATGTTCCCGCACTCGTCTCGCAACTGATGGCGGTCGAGCGCCGGCCCATCGACAATCTGAATGCCAAGATCAGCAGCTACGAAACCAAGATTTCTTCTTTTGGCACGATCAGTGGTCTGGTGTCGAGCCTGCAAACCGCATCGACAGACCTGAACACCAGCCTGCAAAAAATCGCCTCTACGCCGTCCGATCCCGGCGTTCTTTCCTCCACTGCCAGCAATACTGCAGTACCGGGCACCTATGCTGTGAACGTAAGCCAGCTGGCACAACCACAAAACCTGGTGGCCACAGGGCAAACCAGCAGCAATACGGCCATTGGCAACGGAACCGCTACTACGGTCACGTTCGACCTGGGCACCATTAGCGGCGGCACGCTGACCAATGGGGTATACAGCGGCGCCGCCTTCGCGTCCAACGGCAATGGCACCGCCAGCATCACCATCGATGGCAGCAACAACACGCTAGAAGGCATACGTGATGCGATTAATACTGCTGCCCTGGGCGTTACCGCGACCATCGTCAACGACGGCAGCGGCACACCCTACCGCCTGGCACTGACCTCGACCAGCTCCGGCGCCAGCAACAGCTTTAAAATCACCACCAGCGGCGGTGATGGCTCCATCGACAACTTGCTGGGCTACGACCCTGCCGGCACGCAAAACCTGACCCAGACCCTGGCCGCACAGAATGCCAACCTGACGGTGAACGGCATCGCGATCACCAGCGCGTCCAACACGGTCAGTGAGGCTATTCAGGGTGTCACCCTGACACTCAAAAACACCACGGCCACTCCGGCCAGTCTGACGGTCGCACGTGACACAACCGCAATCAACACCGCAGCCGCCAGTTTCGTCGATGCCTATAACGCCCTGTCCAGCCAGCTCAAGTCCCGCTCGGCCTATGGCACCAGCACTGCAGCAGGAGGCGCTTTGGCTGGCGACGGCACCTTGCGCGTGATGCAGGAGCAGTTGCGCGGAATTTTCATGACGCCCGCAAGTGGCGGCACATTGACCTTGCTTTCCCAGGTCGGCATTTCAATCCAGCAAAATGGCACGATGTCGCTGGATAGCAGCAAACTGAATAGCGCAATCGCGACCGATTTCAGAGATGTAAGCAATCTGTTTTCGGGATCGACAGGCTATGCCACCCGGCTGGAAGCTTGGAGCAAATCTTCGCTTGCGTCTGGTGGACTGATCGACACACGTTCACAAAGCCTGAATCAATCAATCAAAAACTATAACAACGAAATCGACAAGCTGGAAAACAAGATGTCGGCTCTTGAGAAAAGACTGACCCGTGAATATACGAATCTGAACACGCTGTTGTACAACATGAACAACACCAGCGCGTTTTTGACTCAGCAACTGGCCGGCATGGCTAATACTTCAAGCTAGCAAAACAGGAGAGTATCGTGTACGCGAATTCAAAAAACGCCGCCTATACCTATACCAACATCGGTCTGGAAACCGGTGTAATCGCTGCCAACCCGCTCAAGCTCATCATCATGTTGTACGAAGGCGCCGAGCTCGCAGTGCGGATGGCAATCAAGCACATGAATGAGGGCGATATCGCCAAGAAATCTGCCGCCATTTCCAAGGCCAGCGCCATCATCCTGGAAGGCCTGCACGCCGCGCTCGATCCCAAACAAGGCGGTGACATCGCGCTACGCCTGGATTCGCTGTATACCTACATGAATCAGCGCCTGATGCTCGCGCACATCAACAACCAGACCGAGCCCTTGGAAGAAGTACTGGGCCTGCTGCGCGAACTGCACGGCGCCTGGGAGAAAATCGATCATGCAGACCACGCCGCGCCTCATGTTTCCCTCACTATTGCCGCCTGACTCGGAGCCCACCATGACCAGCAACGAAATGCTCACCACCTACGAATCGCTCTCCGAACTGACCGGCAGCATGCTGGATGCGGCACAACTGGGCGAATGGGACCAGCTAACCGAACTGGAGCAGCAATGCAAGACCCATGTCAGCAGCCTGATGCAGTCCACACACGTGCGGTTGAACGAGAAAGAGCAGCGTAACAAAATCGCCATCATTCGCTTGATCCTGCAAAACGACGCGAAAATTCGTGCCCTGACCGAACCTCGCATGCATGAACTGCAGCAGCAATTGCACATGACACGAACCGGCCAGCGTAGCGTGCATGCCTACGGAGAACAGCGGGCATAAGGCCTGTCTCCGCCCCATGCTTCCGGTTCAGTACCTGGCACGTGTTCTGGACATCCCGCTCACGCGGGACGCTCCAAACCGCCCGGTAGCCGGACTGGTAGGCGTACAACCCGTACAGAATGCCACTGAGCGCGACCAGGCCGCACCACGCCTCACGTTCGCACACCTGACTGTCGGCCAGACACTTACCGGCCAGGTGAAAAGCCTGAGCAAGGGCATTTCACTGGTCGAAATAGATGGCCAGACCGTCGCCATGCGTCTGCCGCCGCAAACAGCGGTCGGCGATACGTTGCGGCTGCGCTTTGCCGGGCATCTGCCACAGCCGGTTTTTCTGCTCGAAACAGCGGCAGCCACCGCTGCCAACACCCCGCAACTCAGCCAGACTGCACGCATGTTGAGCGACATCATGCAGAACGTACCCGAGCGCGCCCTGCCCACGCTGACTCCCGCCGCCGCCCTGCTGAACCGGCCCCCTGCCGTACCCGCCGAACTGGCGCTTGCACTGCGCACTGCACTGGTACGCAGCGGACTGTTTTATGAATCACACCTGGCGAACTGGGTGGTCGGCCAGGACAGTCTGGATGGCCTGATGCAGGAACCGCAAAACCGGCAGGCAGGTGAAACGGCGCGCACAGCCACCGCGCTGGCCCAGCTTAATTCCAGCAACCTGGCTGACCGGTCCGTCAATCCCATGCATACCCTGCTGTCGCAGCAGTTGCAGGTTCTGGAGTCGCCTCAGTTCGCCTGGCGTGGAGAACTTTGGCCGGGCCAGATGCTGGAATGGCAGATCCGTCAGGAAACCAATTCGTCATCCGGCGACTCCGCTTCCGTGGGTCCTTCCGAGGACCAGACAGGTTGGGAATCGCATCTCAAGCTGAGCCTGCCGAGACTTGGCAATGTGGAGGTCTATATCAAGCTGGATGCACAACAGGCGTTCAGCATCCGCATGGTGCCGGAGCAGCCGGAAATCATGCCGCTGCTGCAGGCCAACCAGGCGCGGCTGGTCGAGCAACTCACCACAGCGGGCTGCGAGTTACATGCCGTGACGGTGCAAAACGATGCCAAACCCTGACCCACAACGTGCCGCAGCCGCCCTCGCCTACCGCAATGGCGACACTGCACCGCGTGTGGTCGCTAAAGGTAAGGGAATTTTAGCCGACAACATCATAGAGAGAGCCCGTGCGTCGGGGGTGTATGTCCATGAATCGCGAGAGTTGCTGGCCTTGCTGATGCAAATTGATCTGGACAGCCATATCCCGCCACAGCTGTATATCGCGGTAGCCGAGCTGCTGGCCTGGCTCTATCACCTGGAAGAAACCGATAAACAGGCTTTGCCGAATCCTAACGTTTGATCAATATGTCTTCACCCACGACGCAGCACAACGACGCCCACCTGGATCGCGAAAAGATATTGGAAAACTACGCCATTCATTCGCGCACGGAAATTCTTTTCCTGTTGCGTGCGATTCAGCAACGCCGTCTGCTGGTCAACCTGGATCTGCCAAACAGCCGGCAGATCGTCGTCACCTCCATCATCGCGGTCAACGAACGCACCAATACGCTGATACTCGACGTGGCACGTGGCGATGCGCTCAACCATGAATTGCTGTCTGGAAAAAACGCCGAGTTCATCACCCAGCTCGAGGGCGTATCCATCTCGTTCAAAACCGGGGTGGTCACCTTATGCGATTATGAAAAACTGCCGGCACTGCGTATCGCGCTGCCCAAATCGATCATCCGCCTGCAGCGCAGGGAGCATTTCAGGGTGCATGTGCCCATGTCGAGCGCCGTTAAATGCATCGTGCCATCGACGTCGGAAAGCGACACTGGGCCGATCCACACGGACATTGTCGATATTGGCGGCGGCGGTGTGGCCATCGCCGAATCCAGTGGCCGCCTGGGGACGGAAACAGGACGAACCCTGCCGGATTGCCGATTGCTGCTGCCTGACATGGACGTGATCGTCACCCCGATGGAAGTCCGGAATTCGGCACAAATCCGCCTGGCAAATGGTTCTTTCCAGACCCGCTTGGGCTGCAAGTTCATCGACCTGCCCAAGGACATGGCCGCCACCCTGCAGCGCTTCGTCATGAGTCTCGAGCTAGAGCGACGCAACAGTCTCTGATACCCAACACTCAAACACTAGCTTCAAGGAGATTCACCCATGCAAACGATCCAGCAGGAAATTGACGAAAGAACCAACCTGACCAGCTCCAACAAGCTGGAATTGTTGCTCTTTCGCCTTGGCCATGACGCCGCGCTTGATCGTGCCGAACTGTTCGGCATCAATGTATTCAAGATCAGGGAAATTATCCCGATGCCCCAGGTCACCGCAGTGGCAGGCTCCACCCAGCACATGATGGGCATGGTCGATTTGCGCGGGCAAATCCTGCCGGTCATTGATCTGCCTGGCGTGGCGGGTTGCACACCCAAAACCGGGCTCAACATTCTGTTGATCACCGAGTACGCGCGCACAACCCAGGCATTCGCCGTCGAATCGGTGGAAGATATCGTACGCCTGGACTGGAAACAGGTTTTATCAGCCGAGGGCAACGCCGCCAACGGCATGGTCACCAGTATCGCCCGAATCACCGGCGACAACGGCGACCAACTGGCCCAGGTGCTCGATGTGGAGACCATCCTGCGTCAGGTCATGCCCTCGAATGCGCTGGAAGTTGATCCCGAGCGCATCGGACCCAAAGTCCTGCTCAAACCCGGCACCGTGATCCTGGCCGCCGACGACTCGCTTGTCGCACGCACCATGATCGAGGAAGGCCTGAATGCCATGGGCCTGCCCTACATCATGTGCAAAACCGGCAAGGAGGCCTGGGATCAATTGCAGGCCATCTCTGCCAAAGCGCAAGCCGATGGACACACGGTCAGAGACAGGGTCGCGCTGGTACTGACTGACCTGGAAATGCCTGAAATGGACGGTTTCACGCTGACGCGCAACATCAAGCAGGATCCACGTTTCAGTACGATTCCCGTGGTGATCCACTCTTCGCTGACCGGATCGGCCAATGAGGCCCACGTCAAGAAAGTAGGCGCGGACGCCTATGTGGCCAAGTTTGTGGCCGAGGATCTGGCCGATGCTCTGCGCAAGGCGCTACGCGTTGAATAAGACCTGAAAAGACCCGAACACGAAAATGGCAGCATTCCCGCTGCCATTTTTGGGCCAGGTTATACGTTTTGCCGGACTGTCAGCCCCGGCCTGCATCAAACGCCCATGTTCATGATGTTCTGATAGGCCTCCACCAGTTTGTTGCGTACCTGGACGGTCTGCTGGAAGGCGATGGTGGATTTCTGCAGCGAAAGCATGGCATCGGAGAGACTCACCGAAGCATCACCCATTTCGAAACGCTGGGCCGTGTCCTGTGCCTGCAGTTGCACCTTGTTGACCTGATCTATCGAGGATTTCAGGGCCGACTGGAAGTCGACCGCACCCGCAGTCTCCTTGGCCTGAAGCGGGTTGGCGCTGGCAGGGTTGGCGCGTGCCGCAGCCGTTTTCAGCTGCGCCACCATTGCTTCAATCCTGCTGGTATCGATCATGCCTACGCTCATCTTGCCCTCCCTTGCTCATCCGGTCGCCTGTTCAGGCGGTTTTCCACGTGCTCACCTTATCAGCCCGGCGGCAAGTCATAAGCTCGATAAGCGCTGGAAAGCAGCGTCTATTCCCGCTTTTGAAATATCTGCCAGTGCCGATAATTTGATCACATAGAAACATCCTCATGGGGCAATACGACGTGCAATCAACACTCGATATCCAGGCAATCAGAAACAGGGCGCGCCATGACGCCGGAACGAGGGAGAATAAATAATGGCGGGTGCAGGTGAAATGGTGGCTTCGGGCAATGTCATGGACTTTACCCGGACAACAGGCGGCCGAAAAATCTTGATGATGCTCGGCGTGGCTGCAGTGGTCGCGGTGATGGGGGCAGTCTGGATGTGGGGCCAGCAACCGGACTACCGCGTGCTGTTCTCGAACTTCAGCGACCGGGACGGCGGTGCGATAGTCGCCGAACTCGAGAAAATGAATATCCCCTACAAATTCGCAGAAGGCGGCGGTGCCGTGCTGGTACCGGCCAATCATGTGTATGACGCCCGCCTGAAGCTTGCATCGCAAGGCCTGCCCAAGGGCGGTAATGTCGGCTTCGAGCTGATGGAAAACCAGAAACTGGGCTCATCCCAGTTCATCGAACGGGTCAATTTTCAACGCGCCATGGAAGGCGAGTTGGCGCGCTCGATCGAGTCGGTCGCTTCAGTACAGGCTGCTCGTGTACACCTGGCCATGCCCAAAGATTCGGTCTTCGTGTCCGAGCAGAAAGCACCCACGGCCTCGGTACTGCTCAACCTCCATCCCGGACGCACCCTGGATACACAACAGGTCAGCGCCATAGTGCATCTGGTCGCCAGCAGCGTGCCTGAGCTGCCGACCAAGAACGTGACCATCGTCGACCAGAACGGCAATCTGCTGTCCGAGACCGGCAAGCCAGCCAGCATCAATGGCATGGACCCGAGCCAGATCAAATACGTGCAGGATCTGCAGCAAAACATCACCAAGCGTATCGAATCCATCATCACGCCGATTGTGGGCCCCAACAATGTGCGGGCCGAGGCGACGGCCGATGTGGACTTCTCGCGCAGCGAACAGGCAGTGGAATCCTACAAGCCGAATCAGACACCGGAGGCCATGGTGGTCCGTAGCCAGCAGACCAGTGAATCCACCAACGGCGGTGCCGGTACCGGCGGCGTGCCGGGTGCCCTCACCAACCAGCCTCCTGCTCCAGCCACCGCGCCGATCAGCGCAGCGGGACCCGCCGCAGGTACAGGCCAGGCTGCCTCACCCAATACCAGCATACGCAAGGATGCAACGGTCAATTATGAAATCGACAAGACCATTCAATATGTACAGCAAGGCAGCGGCGGCCTGAAGCGCCTGTCCGTTGCCGTCGTCGTCAACTACAAGAAGACCACCGACAAGGCCGGCAAGGTTTCAATGAAGCCCTTGAGCGAAGCCGAAACCACCCAGATCACCAATCTGGTCAAGGAAGCCATGGGTTTCAACCAGGAGCGAGGCGACACCCTCAACGTGGTGAACAGCCCCTTTGCAACCACAGAACAGGAAGCCATCCCCGAGCTGCCGTTATGGAAAGAACCGGGGAATATTCAGATGGCCAAGGACGTCGGCAAATATCTCCTGATGGCAATCGTGCTCCTGCTGCTGTACCTGCGCATGCTCAAGCCCTTGCTGAAGAAAATATCAGAAACGCCTTTGCTGCCGCCACCCGGCCTCAACCCTGATGAACACCTGCAGATTGGTGCCAATGGCGAAGCGATGAGCCTGCCGAGTGGTCAGCGGAATTATCAGGACAACCTGTCGCGCGCACAAAAAATGGCCAGCGAAGATCCACGCGTGGTCGCCAATATCGTCAAAACCTGGGTAGGCGGCCATGAGTGACAACAGCGGCGTCGTCAAGGGTGCAATTCTGATGCTGGCACTGGGCGAGGAAGGCGCATCTGAAGTGATGAAATTTCTTGGCCCCAAGGAAGTCCAGAAACTGGGAGAGGCCATGAGCAACATGAAATCCATCGCACAGAATGAAGTGGAAACGGTGCTGCGTGATTTCAATGAGATCGCCGACCAGAATTCATCGCTGGGCGTGGATTCGGATGACTATATCCGCAGCGTCCTCACCAAGGCGCTGGGCGATGACAAGGCGTCCTCGCTGCTGAGCCGGATCTTGGGCGGCGGCGGCGATGCCAGCGGCATCGAAAGCCTGAAATGGATGGACTCCGAATCTGTCGCCGATCTCGTCCATAACGAACATCCCCAGACCATCGCAACCATCCTGGTACACCTCGAGCGCGACCAGGCCTGCGACGTACTCAACAACTTTACCGAACGCCTGCGCAATGACGTATTGCTGCGCATCGCCACGCTGAGTGGCGTGCAGCCCTCTGCGCTACGCGAATTGAATGACGTGATGATCAAGTTGCTGTCCGGCAACGACGTCATGAAGAAGCAGGCCATGGGCGGAGTCAACGTGGCCGCGGACATCCTCAACTTCATGGGGAGCGACAACGAGTCCTCCGCCATGGAGCACCTGAAAAATTACGATCCCGACATGGCCCAGCAGATCATGGACCAGATGTTCGTATTCGAGAACATTCTGGAGATCGAAGATCGCGGTATCCAGTTGCTGCTGCGCGAAGTGCAGTCCGACTCGCTCATCATCGCGCTCAAGGGTGCATCGGAAGAGATGCGTGAAAAAGTATTCAAGAACATGTCGCAACGTGCCGCAGAAATGATGAGGGAGGACCTCGAATCCAAAGGCCCGGTCCGTTTGTCCGAAGTGGAGACCCAGCAGAAGGAAATACTGATGATCGTCCGTCGACTGGCTGACGAAGGCCAGATTTCACTTGGGGCAAAGGGAGAAGAAGCATATGTCTAGTTGTGTCATCCTCAAGGAAGATCAGACGAGCTGTCAGCTCTGGGAGCTGGACAGCTTCGAGACAGACGAAAAATCCGAAAACACAGGCGAATACAACGGCGTTTCACTTCCCACCATCGAGCAGGTCAGCGCCATTCAGGAGCAGGCCCGGCAGGAAGGCTACGACGCCGGTCGTGCCGAAGGCCTCGACGAAGGACGCAAGGAAGCTGCCCTTGAAACAGCCCGGCTGCGCAACCTGGTTGATGCCTTCTCCGCTGAAATCAACCAGGCCGATGAAGCCATCTCCCAACAGGTGCTGGATTTGTCGATCGACCTTGCCCGGGCGCTGTTCAAATCCACGCTGTCGCTGCAACCCGAACGGATCATTCCCATCGTCCGTGAAGCCGTGCGCTACCTGCCGGCATTCAGCCAGCCAGCCATGCTGTACCTGAATCCAGGCGATATGGTTCTGGTTCAGGATGGCATGGGCGACGAGCTGACCAAGATAGGCTGGCAACTCACCAGCGATATGCAGCTGGAACCCGGCAGCTGCCGCGTGGAAACCGCCAACAATCAAATTGATGCCTCTTTGCCAACCCGCTGGCAGCGCCTGACTGCCGCGCTGGGCAAGGAATCGGACTGGCTGGTTGCCTGATGGACACTCAGACCCATACCACCCGCTGGAAAGCCTACCTGCAGGATTGCAGCGAACTGCTGGCCATTGCCGAACCGATGCAGGTGTCGGGCCGCGTAACGCGCGTGACCGGTCTGGTGATGGAAGCGGTCGGCCTCAAACTGCCGGTTGGCAGCGCCTGCACCGTTCCTCTGCCCAATGGCTCGCAGCTCGAGGCTGAGGTAGTTGGCTTTTCGGGAGACCGTCTGTTCCTCATGCCGCAAAGCGACGTTGAAGGCATCGTGCCGGGCTCACGTGTCTTTCCGGTTGAGGTCATCCCCACCCTGCCCGGCCTGGGACAGGTCAAGCACCCCCGCAGACGGCCAAGCGATCGTGCACGCCATCTGCCAGTCGGCGATGCGCTGCTGGGCCGCGTGCTCGACAGCAGCGGGCGCCCCCTCGATAGCCTGGGCCCCCTCGCCGCAACGACCACTGCCCCGTTGAACAACCGCGCGGCCAACCCCTTGTCGCGTGCCCCGATCGTCGATGTGCTCGATGTCGGCGTACGTGCCATCAACAGCATGCTGACGGTGGGCCGTGGCCAGCGCATGGGCCTGTTCGCCGGTTCCGGCGTGGGCAAGAGCGTGCTGCTCGGCATGATGGCCCGCTACACCAGTGCGGATGTCATCGTGGTCGGACTGATCGGCGAACGCGGACGCGAGGTCAAGGAATTCATCGAACAGATTCTGGGCGAGGAAGGCCTGGCCCGCGCGGTTGTCGTGGCCGCACCCGCCGACACACCTCCGCTGGTGCGGCTGCAGGGTGCGGCCTATGCCACCTCCATCGCCGAGCATTTCCGAGATCAGGGCAAGAACGTGTTGCTGATCATGGATTCGCTCACCCGCTATGCCATGGCACAACGTGAAATCGCCCTGGCCATCGGCGAGCCACCGGCCACCAAAGGCTATCCGCCTTCGGTCTTTGCCAAGCTGCCGGCCCTGGTCGAGCGGGCCGGCAACGGCAAGGAAGGGGGCGGTTCAATCACCGCGTTCTATACGGTGCTCACCGAGGGAGATGACCAGCAGGATCCGATCGCCGACGCGGCACGCGCCATTCTGGATGGCCACATCGTGCTGGATCGCGCCCTGGCTGAAAGCGGCCATTATCCCGCCATCAACATTGAACAATCCATCAGCCGCGCCATGCATAGCATCACGACGATGGAACATCAGCAACTCGCACGCCGCCTGAAGAAACTGTATTCACGCTATGAGCGCAGCCGCGACCTGATCAATGTCGGTGCGTACGCAAGCGGCACCGATCCTTTGCTGGATGAAGCCATCAAGCTGCAGACCAGCATTGAGGCCTTTCTCCAGCAAAACATCCACGAGCGGTCAGACGTCCAGGAAAGTCTGGACGAACTCGCTGCAGTCTTCCATTAACCTCGACGAGCACGATATTAAATGGCCAGTCCCTCTGCCCTCAGCACCCTGATCGAGCTTGCGAACAAGGAAACAGATGAAGCCGCCAAGCGGCTGGGGGCGGCATTGCATCTGAGCGAAGAGGCCAGCCAGAAACTCGATCTGTTGCTGCAATACCGCAATGACTATGCGGAGCGCTATCAGGCCACGATGGCCACCGGTATCAGCGCGACGCAAATCAACAACTACCAGAGTTTCATCCACAAGCTCGACAACGCGATTGCCGGCCAGCAAAAAGTCGTGGCCGATTCGGCCCAGCGGGCCGAATCGGCACGTACCGCCTGGATTGCCTGTGAGCAAAAGAAAATGTCGTTCGTCACCTTGTCTGATCGCGCAAACAAGGAAGTCGCCCGCCGCGAGTTGTGGCGCGACCAGAAGCAGAATGACGAGCACGCCGCCCGTCGCATGCAGCACAAGCCCAACCATTCCTGAAATCGGACAGCCATCATGAACACGACGCCATCGATCAATATCAACCCGATCAATACAGCTCAGCCGGCTGCCTCAGGCAAGTCTCAGGACGCGGCTGCAGACGTACCCTTCAAACAGGTGTTGTCCAACGAAATGGCACAAAAACACAGCGAGAATGGCTCCCGGGAAAAAACCGACGTCAAGCCCGACGCAACCGATTCCAGCACGAAGCCTGCAACATCGACGACAGAAGCCGATGTGCCTGCATCCGATGCACAGCAGGCACAGGAAGCTCAAGCGTTCATCTTCCCGGTGATGCCTGAAACACTGCTTGCGCAGGCCGTTCCCCCTGATACGCTGAAAGCCACGCCGGTCAGCGAAAGCGACATCCCTCTTGATCAACCCTTGTCCCTGGATGCGGATGCTTCAGCATCCGGTCGCAAGAGTCGATCCGCACCATTTCAGGCCGGGCAGCTCGCCGACGAGCTCGCGGATGCACAAAAACCCGACGCGACGCCAGGCGGCAAAGTCAAAGTTCAAGCGGCCGCTCAGGCAGCTGCAGTGGCGGCAGCGCAGACCCAGGCCACGTCTCCAGCCACGGCTTTTGCCGGACAGCTGGCTGCAGCCGATGCGCTGAGAACCAAAGAACTGCCTGTTGACCTCATGAGCCAGGCTGGCATGCGTCCGGCAACGCAAGCCTCGTTCAACCTTCCTGGCGTCGATCCACTCAAGTCCAACACACTGACCCCGTCGGTGGGTACGAGCGCATGGAGCCAGGCGCTGGGCGACAAGGTTGTATGGATGGCAGCAGGTGCCCAGCAAACGGCCTCACTGACGCTGAATCCGCCCAATATGGGTCCGTTGCAGATTGTGCTGAACATCACCAACGACCAGGCCACGGCCAGCTTTTTCTCGGCCCAGCCCGAGGTTCGCCAGGCACTGGAAGCCGCATTCCCCAAACTGCGTGAAATGATGAACGAAGCCGGCATCCAGCTGGGGCAGGCAACGGTGAGCGCCGAGAACCCCCATCAGAACAACCCATCTGATCGTCAGGCTCAACGGACAGCTGCACCGTTCAACGTGACAGACGACGGGGTCGCCATCGGCCAGATATCACCTCACACGGTGACTCAGCACTCCGGGCGGGGCCTGGTCGATACCTTTGCCTGACATGACGCGCTGTCTGACCGCTTCCCTTCCCAATCAAAATGAGCCCAAAACCGAGTCATAGCGTGTGCTGCAGTGCATCAGGCAAGGCAACAGAACCCGTTTTGGCCGGAGAAGGGAATAAACGATATGCGTCCCTTTTCACCCTCTTTTCCACGCATCGAAGCAGCTTGTTTTTTTCAATAATGACAAACATCAGTACACCAATATTCATGTAGAGGATTTTTACAGATGTCCGAATCTGCCGAAGCTGCTCCAGCCAAAAAGTCGAAAAAAATGCTGTTCAGCATCATTGGAATCATTGTGCTTCTGGGTGGTGGGGGCGCGGCTGCCTGGTTCATGACCCAGGGTGGCCATGGCGACAAGGAAGCCCAGGTTGAACCGTCCAAACCACCTGTATTTTTGCCGCTTGAAACCTTCACCGTCAATCTTCAGAACAGTGAGCATTACCTGCAAATCGACATCACCCTGCAAATGACGGATCAGGCCCAGATCGATACCATAAAACTGTACATGCCGATTGTTCGCAGCCGCCTTCTGGGTCTGCTTTCAAGCAAGCAGGCGGACGACCTGTCCACAACGGAAGGCAAGAAACAACTGACGCAGGAAATCATTGCGCAGATAAATAAGCCGTTTCATCCCAAGGGCAAAACCCAGGCGGTGAATGATGTCCTGTTCACCTCATTTGTGATCCAGTAAAGCACACTCATGGCCGACAATTTTCTCTCTCAGGATGAAGTCGATGCCCTGCTGAAGGGCGTCACGGGGGAGGCCGACGAGGCACCGGCCGAAGTGCTGGATCCTTCGGTTGCACGGCCTTATAACCTCGCCACCCAGGAACGTATCGTGCGGGGCAGGATGCCCACGCTCGAAATCATCAACGAGCGCTTCGCACGACAGCTTCGCATCGGCCTATACAACTTTATCCGGCGCGCCGTGGAAATATCGGTCGGCCCCATCCGGGTCACCAAGTACAGCGAATTCATCCGTAACCTGGTCGTTCCGACCAATCTGAATCTGGTGCATATCAAACCCCTGCGTGGCACGGCACTGATGATTTTCAATCCGGATCTGGTGTTTCTGATTATCGACAACCTGTTCGGTGGAGATGGCCGGTTTCACACTCGCGTCGAGGGACGGGATTTCACGCAAACCGAACAGCGCATCATCCAGCGCGTGCTGAATGTCGTGTTCGAAGCGTATACCAAGTCGTGGGAACCCATTTTCCCGATCGAGTTCGAGTACATCCGCTCGGAAATGAACACCCAGTTCACCAATATCGCCACGCCGAACGAAGTGGTGGTCAGCATGACCTTTGCCATTGAGCTCGGCCAAGTGAGCGGCGAGATGCATTTTTGCATGCCCTATTCGATGATCGAACCGATCAAGGATCTGCTGACCAGCAGCCTGCAGGCCGAGAACCTGGAAGTGGACAAACGCTGGATCCAGCTGATGCGGCAGCAGATTCAACTGGCCGAGGTTGAAATCGTTGCCAACCTCGGTACGGCTGATGTCAGTCTGCGCGACCTCGTCAACATGAAAGTGGGCGACATCATTCCCCTGGAAATTCCCAAAACAGTTGAAGCCACCGTGGATGGCGTACCCGTGATGGAGTGCGCCTACGGAAAGTTCAACGGCCAATACACCCTGCGCGTCGAGAAGCTCTTATCCAACTCTGCGCCTACCTCGCAAACAGGAGACCAACATGTCTGAAGACACCCAAACCATCGCCGAGGACGACTGGGCGGCCGCGATGGCCGAACAGGCCGTACCTGCCGCAACCGCAACTGCCAGTACGGATGTCTTCCAGGAACTCTCCGGAACAACCGCACCTGGCGGTGCCACCCACGATATCGACTTCATTCTGGATATCCCGGTCCTGCTGACCGTCGAGCTGGGACGCACCAAAATCGCCATCAAGAACCTGCTCCAGCTTGCCCAGGGTTCGGTCGTCGAACTTGACGGACTGGCCGGCGAACCCATGGATGTACTGGTCAACGGCTGCCTGATCGCCCAGGGCGAAGTGGTCGTGGTAAATGACAAGTTTGGCGTGCGTCTGACTGACATCATCACACCCGCCGAGCGGATCCGGAAACTCAACAAATGATTTGGCGCGCCTGTACCGCCTGGATGCTGCTCGGTCTCCCGCTGCTGGCCCAAGCAGCCGACACGCCCGCGCCGGCCGTTTCATCTGCCGGCAGCCTGCTTCAGGTGTTCATCGGTCTGGTGGCAGTACTGTTGCTCATCGCGGCCACGGCCTGGGCGGCCAAGCGCATGGGCGTCAGTGGCGGCAGTTCATCGGGGCTATTGCATGTCGTCAGCAGCACATCCGTCGGCGCACGCGAGCGCGTCGTGGTGGTTGAAATCGGCGAATCCTGGCTGGTGGTCGGCGTGACGCCCAGCAGCATCAACGGCCTGATGACCTTGCCCAAGGGCGAACTCCCATCGCCGAAAGCCTCTGCACTCAACACCAATTTTGCTACACGTCTGCAACACATGATCGAGAAACGCCGTGACAAGTAAGTCGCATCAGCTGATGCAAGCTGCATTCATGCTCATTGCGCTGGCGCTGCCTTCGCTGGCGCTGGCGCAGCAGGCAGGTTTGCCCGCATTCACCAGTACTCCGGCTGCAGGCGGTGGACAAAGCTACACCCTGAGCCTGCAAACCCTGCTGTTCCTGACGTCGCTGTCGTTCCTGCCGGCTGCGTTGCTGATGATGACCAGCTTCACCCGTATCATCATCGTGCTGTCGCTGCTGCGGATGGCGCTGGGTACGCAATCAACACCGCCAAACCAGGTGCTGATCGGTCTGGCACTGTTTCTGACGCTATTCGTGATGGGACCCACACTGGACAAGATCTATGTCGAAGCCTATCAACCTCTGGCCGAAAACCGCCTTCAGATGGGGGAAGCACTGGAAAAAGGCGCCGGGCCCCTGCGCGCCTTCATGCTCAAGCAAACCCGCGAAACCGATCTCGCCCTGTTCGTGAAAATGTCGGGGGCGGCCCCGATGGAAACAGCGGCCGATATCCCCATGCGGGTCCTGATCCCGGCCTACATCACCAGCGAGCTTAAAACCGCCTTCCAGATTGGCTTTGCCGTATTCATTCCATTTATCATCATCGACATGGTCGTCGCCAGTATTCTGATGGCGATGGGCATGATGATGGTGTCGCCCGCCATCGTGTCCCTGCCATTCAAGATCATTCTGTTTGTGCTAGTCGATGGCTGGAATCTTCTGCTGGGCTCGCTTGCACAGAGCTTCTACTAGCTGAAAGGCCCACCATGACACCAGAAAGTGTAATGACCATAGGCCGAACCGCACTGGAAATCACGGTTCTGGTTGCCTCTCCTGTTCTACTGGTCACACTGGTAGTCGGTCTGACCGTCAGCGTGTTTCAGGCTGCCACCCAGATCAACGACCCCAGCCTGTCCTTCATCCCCAAGGTGCTTGCCGTACTGGCCACCTTTGCCCTCGCCGGACCCTGGATGCTGACCGTGATGACGGACTACATGCGGCGCGTGTTGACCGAGCTGCCCGGCATTATCGGCTGAACCTGGCCGCCCCCAGCCCCGCATGATCAGCCTGACCGATGCCCAGCTCAACGCCTGGCTGATCAACTTTATCTGGCCGCTTACCCGCATTCTCGGCTTGCTCATGGTGGCTCCGGTGTTCGGTCACCGCTCAGTCCCAGCCCGAGTCAAAATCGGGCTCGGCATCTTTATCGCCCTGATTATTTCTCCCACCCTGCCCCCCATGCCGGATGTCGGTCTGGGGTCGTGGTATGGGCTGCTGATTCTGGTTCAGCAATTTCTCATCGGCATTGCCATCGGTTTCATCATGCGTATCGTGTTTGCGGCAGTGGATGCTGCAGGCGAGATCATTGGTCTGCAAATGGGCTTGGGGTTCGCCTCATTTTTTGATCCGCAGAGTGCGGGGCAGACACTGGTAATAGGCCGATTTTTAAACATGCTGGCAGTATTGATATTTCTGGCTGTGAACGCACACTTGCTGATGCTCGGCGTGCTGGTTGAAAGCTTTCAGATTCTGCCCGTCAGCACCCAACCGTTGGCGAGTGCCGGGTTCTACAATGTGGCAGCATTTGGGTCCACCATATTTGTGGTCGGCCTCCAGCTGGCATTGCCGCTGATTGCCATTCTGTTGATGACCAACCTGGCACTCGGCATCCTCACCCGCTCCGCGCCACAGCTCAATATTTTCGCGATTGGCTTTCCGATCACCCTGGGGGTGGGCCTGATCATGCTGGACCTGACCCTGCCCTACTTCGCGCCCCAGTTCGAAAGCATGGTTCAGAACGGGTTCAAGGCCATGCTCATGGTGCTGAACACGCTCCATGCCGGCGGCACCTGATCCAGTCATGGTAATGCTGCATCCTGCCTGCACCACATCCGTAATCAACAAACCACTTGCGCAAATAAAACTGGCCTGCTTGTCAGGCAGGCCAGTTTCCGCTCAGGCTAAATCGCCTGATGTGACATTGAATCAGAACCCGAGGCTATCCAGCAGGTCGTCCACCTGCTCCTGATCAACCACGACATCATTCCGATTCGCTGGATTGATCTGGGGGCCGTTCAACAAACCACATTTGGCTTCACGCTTGACCTCTTCAGGCGCATAGTCAACCAGCAGCTGAACCAGTTGCTTTTCCAGCCCCTGGGCCAGGTCGGCAATCTTTCGAATCACCTGTCCGGTCAAATCCTGGAAATCCTGCGCCATCATGATGTCAAGCAATTGCTGCTTGGTCGCGGCCGTATCGCCACATATGGATGACAGGCATTGCATGGACAACGTGGCCATATCACGATAGTTCGCTTCCGAAAACGGCGCATTCAACGTGGCCTGCCAGCCTTCCAGCACTTCATTCGCACTTGCTTCCACCCGATCCTGCAAGGGAATGGCGGCATCGGTCGCATTGAGCACGCGCTGCGCAGCCTGCTCGGTCATTCTCACCACATAGTTCAGGCGATCGCGGACATCGGGAATATCCACGGTCGCGGTTGCCAGGACTTTATCGAACCCCAGCTCACGCAAGTTATCGTGCAGATTCCGCGTCATTTGGCCAACACGTATCAGCATGGCCATGTTTTCAGACATATCCGAATCGGTAGAAACGGAATTCGCAGGTTGGAGCTGCTGGATATCCACGTCAGGCACCTGCTTTTTCAAGTTTTTCGAATATCTTGGCCAACTTCTCGTCCAGCGTCGCGGCAGTAAACGGCTTGACCACATAGCCACTCGCACCTGCCTGAGCTGCTGCGATAATGTTTTCCTTTTTGGCCTCGGCTGTCACCATCAATACCGGCAATTTGGACAAGGCTGCATCTGCACGAATCTGTTGCAGCATGGTCAACCCATCCATATTGGGCATATTCCAGTCGGAAACGACAAAATCGAACTGGCTGGCCCGTAGCTTGGCCAGTCCATCCACACCGTCCTCTGCCTCTTCGACGTTTGCATATCCCAATTCCTTGAGCAAATTACGCACGATACGTCGCATCGTTGAAAAATCGTCAACCACCAAAAATCTTGTGTTCGGGTCAGCCATGCAAAACTCCATTAATACAATTCATCGTTAATCGGTTAATCGGCACTGCAAGGTCAAACTTAAGCATGACTTATGCCCGGCAACACGCATCAAGCAGACCTCAAACCCGCATCGCCCGGCTGCCCTGGGATGCAAAGAATTCGAGCACCCGGCCCGGCAAATCATGTAGCGGCGCAACTTCATGCGTGGCACCGATTGCAATCGCCTCTTTCGGCATGCCAAACACCACGCACGAAGCCTCATCCTGTGCCAGGTTATAGGCGCCTGCATTTTTCATTTCCAGCATGCCGGCCGCACCGTCCTTGCCCATACCGGTGAGAATGACGCCCACTGCATTCTTGCCCGCACTGACTGCAGCCGAATGAAACAGGACATCCACCGAGGGACGGTGGCGATTGACCGGCGGCCCCTGGTCAAGCCTGGTCATGTAATTTGCGCCACTGCGAACCAATTGCAGATGCGCATCTCCGGGTGCCAGATACGCATGTCCCGGTAACACCCGCTCTCCGCCCTCGGCTTCCTTGACCGAAATCCTGCTGAGTTTGTCGAGCCGGTTGGCAAAAGAACGGGTGAATCCCGGGGGCATATGCTGGGTGATGAGAATGCCAGGACAGTCTGGTGGCAACTGCACCAAAAACTCCTTGATTGCTTCGGTCCCGCCGGTTGATGCCCCGATGATGATCAGCTTTTCGCTACTGGTCAGGGGATTGCGCACATGCGCCAGAGAAATCTCCGCCACTCCCGATTTCCCCGCCGTGGCCGAAAGCGCTTTAACCCTGGCTCGCGAAGCAATGCGAATTTTATCGGTGATGAGTTCAGTGTATTCAAGCAAACCACTCTGAATGGAAGCCTTGGGCTTGGTGACAAAGTCCACCGCCCCCAATTCCAATGCACGCATGGTGACTTCCGACCCGCGCTCAGTTAGTGATGACACCATGACCACCGGCATCGGGCGCAGGCGCATCAGACGCTCAAGAAAATCCAGGCCATCCATTTTCGGCATTTCGACGTCCAGAGTCAGAACGTCAGGATTCGTCTGCTTGATAAGATCACGTGCCACCAGAGGGTCTGGCGCCACACCCACAACCTCCATATCCGGCTGGCTATTGATAATCTCCTTCATCACGCCACGAATAAGCGCCGAATCATCAACAATCAAAACCTTTATTTTCATGAATCCATGCTTCCTGGGCGACGCCCACAATGACAATCAAAGCGAATCAGCATCACCGTCCACTGCGTTGGCACGAAGACGGCTTGCGTAATCCTGCTCCCGCCGCACCAGTGTGTAGTTGTTCAATTGCTTGAGTTTTTTAACCAGAACCTTGCCGGTTTTAGGGAAGAAATACACTTTGCGGGGATGCACGTCATTCAGATCCTCCGCCATGATCTGAATTTTCTCGGTGTGTAAATAATCCCGTACGAACTGCGCGTTGCGCTCACCCACATTGATGGCAGTAAAACCGCGTAACACGTTGCCGCCACCAAATACCTTGGCATCCAGGTTCTCACGTCGCGCACCCGCCTTGAGCAACTGGTTGATCAGCACTTCCATCGCATATGCGCCATAGCGCATCGATGCCGATGATGGACTGCTGCTCTCGCTACCCGCATCGGGAAGCATGAAATGGTTCATGCCGCCGATCCCCGAAACACGATCGCGAATGCACGCCGCAACACATGAGCCCAGCACCGTCACGATCAGCATGGGCTTGTTGGTGAAATAATATTCACCAGGCAGAATCTTGGCGGCCTCACAACCAAAGTTCTGGTCGTAATAGAGATTGGTTGCGAGTTGTTCTTCTATCGCCGGATTCATTATCCCGCCCTTGGGCTTGCCGTCCGATGACGACGATTCAATTCATATACCGTCTTGCCGCGCAGCGTGAATGCATCGGATACATGCAGGAAATTCTCGGAATGGCCTGCGAACAACAGGCCATCCGCTTTCATCAAGGGCGCGAATCGGGACAGTATCTTGCTCTGGGTTGGCTTGTCGAAATAAATCATGACATTGCGGCAAAAGATCACATCGAATGGCCCGCTGACAGGCCAGGCGCCGGCAAGCAGATTCAGGGACTTGAACGTGATCATATTGCGCAATTCAGGGCGCACTCGAACCAGACCGGCCTGGCTGTCTTTTCCACGCAGGAAAAAACGCTTGATACGATCCGGTGTCATCTTGTCTATGCGGTCAATCGGGTAAACCCCATTCGACGCCGTATTCAACACATGCGTATCGATATCCGTGGCCACAATATTGACCTGCGGCGTCAGGGTACCCAATGCTTCGCATATGGTCATGGCGATTGAATAAGGTTCTTCCCCCGTCGAGCTGGCTGAACACCAGATTGAAATCGAACCCTGAGTGTTCAGAACATACTCAGCCAGAATCGGGAAATGATGGGCCTCCCGAAAAAAGGCCGTCAGATTGGTCGTCAGGGCATTGGTAAAGGCTTCCCACTCTCCGCTATCCGAACCGGTTTCCAGTTCATCAAGATAAGCCTCGAATGAATTCATGTTTTTAGCGCGCAAGCGTCGCGACAGTCGACTGTAGACCATCTCCTGTTTGCTTTCGCTAAGCGAGATTCCCGCCTGTTTATAGATCAAGGCCCGAACACGGGCGTAATCACGCGGCGTGAATTCGAAAACCCTGGATGATTCCGGTTGAGCCTTGCTTACGGGTTTCATATTGAAATACTTTGAATTGCTCAACGCCACGTTACCTGAGAACGGCTGTATTCAGATCACTCCGGCAAGATCTGAAGCTTTTTCCTGCAAAAACTACCGCACACAGGTTAAACCCGCCGTGTCACAGAGCCTCCCCATCCCTCGATTTTCAGGCCACTGCCCTGGATACGACTTCTACTGGCAAGGCCTTGATTGAAACATTCCGGATCGCCCCGGATGAATGCCCAACCTGGACCAGCTTGAATGTACCCACCAGTTGCGACAACTTCTTGGCCTGATCCTGCAGGCTTTCTGCCGCGGCCGCGGCCTGTTCCACCAGTGCCGCATTCTGCTGTGTGATTTCATCCATCTGACCGACAGCCTCGCTCACCTGCTCAATGCCTGCGCTCTGCTCCCGACTGGCCGTGGCGGTACCGCCAATAATTTCAGCCACCAGTTGCACCGAGGTCACGATGTCATCCATGGCTTCTCCTGCCTCATCCACCAGTTTCCTGCCCAACTCGACTTTTTCCACCGAGTCGGTGATCAGCAACTTGATTTCCTTGGCCGCACCCGCGCTGCGCTGGGCCAGATTGCGGACCTCCGCTGCAACCACAGCAAAGCCGCGTCCCTGCTCGCCTGCCCGAGCAGCTTCCACCGCGGCATTCAAGGCCAGAATGTTGGTCTGGAAGGCAATGCCATCGATCACACTGATGATGTCGGCAATCTTGCGCGAACTGTCCTTGATCGACCCCATCGTGTTGATCACCTGCCCGACCAGCTCACCCCCATTGACCGCAATATCGGCCGTCGCAGAGACCAGCTTGCTGGCTTGTTCGGTGTGCTCGGAATTCTGTTTGACGGTGCTGGTCAATTCCTCCATCGAACTGGCCGTTTCTTCCAGATTGGCCGCTTGTGATTCAGTTCGCGTAGACAGATCGGCATTGCCCGATGCGATCTCGCTCGCTCCCGCAGTAACCAGTTCCGTCACTTCCTTGATTTGCCCCACCAGCAGCTTGGTGTTGATCTGCAACACCCGCAACGACTGCGTCAGGTCAGCCAGCTCCGCGATACCGCCCGCAACAATCCGGCCAGTCAGATCGCCGCTTCCCATCCGCGCAATATCATGCCGCGCATTTTCAAGCGGCTTGATCACACTGCGATAGGACACCACGCCAAACACCACAGCCAGCGGTACGCCCAAAGCCGAAACAACCATCAGCCAGTTCAGGTAGAACGCACTGTCACCCGTTGTGGCCAGCCACGCCAGCACGCCCAGGCCCGCAAACAGGGTGCCAACCGAGCCGGCTGCAAGGGTCAGCATTTTTTTGAGCGAAATATTCTTCAGCAAGCGACAGCGCTGTATCAAGGACCGCTTGACTGCATTTCCCTCCTGTATTTCAAGCGAGGTGTCGCCCGCCTTGATCGCGCGATAGGCGCTGTCTGCCGCCTGTATCTGCTCGCGGCTGGGTTTGGTCCGGACCGAGGCATAGCCGACGATTTCCTTCTTTTCCATGATGGGGGCCGCATTGGTCAACACCCAATAATGGTCACCATTCTTGCAACGGTTTTTCACCATGCCAGTCCATGCCTTGCCGCTCCTGAGCGTGCTCCAGAAGTCGGCAAAAGCTTCAACCGGCATATCCGGATGGCGGATGATGTTTTGCGGGGCCCCGATCAGTTCATCCTCGCTGAATCCGCTCACGTTAATAAAATCCTGATTTGCATACGTGATATTGCCGTGCAGATCCGTCCTCGACACGATGGCTTCCGCATCATGAAGTACGCGCTCGACGTTTGATACTGGCATATTGGAACGCATTGTCTGTTTCCTTTCCCATCAACTACTCATCGCTTGTTAATAACGGCCGGCAAGCCTTAATCTGGAGTGCCACAACGCCAGCTTCACCCGGACGACAAATTAGAACTCTTCCCATTCCCCATTGCCGCCACCGGCGACTGCCAGCGCCCCTGGCCGGGCTGCCGGCTTGTGGGTGGACTTGAGTTTGACGGGTGACCGGCTTCCAACTGAAGCGCGCGGTGCCTGCGGGGCCGGCTGTACGGCATACCCGGCTCCATCCAGCTTGAACACGCTCACCGCCTGGGCCAGCTGACTGGCCTGCTCCTGCAGGCTCTCGGCCGCTGCCGCAGCCTGTTCCACCAGTGCCGCATTCTGCTGGGTCACTTCGTCCATCTGGCCAACAGCCTGGTTGACCTGTTCAATGCCGGAACTCTGCTCGGAACTGGCCGCAGCAATCTCGCTCATGAGGTCGGTAACCCGTTTGACGGAGCTAACGATTTCACCCATTGTCTTGCCGGCTTCGTCGACCAGCTGGCCGCCAGCATCCACCTTGCCGACCGAGTCCTCGATCAGAGCCTTGATTTCCTTGGCGGCACCGGCGCTGCGCTGCGCCAGGTTACGCACTTCGGAGGCGACGACGGCAAAGCCACGACCCTGCTCACCGGCACGCGCAGCTTCAACCGCAGCGTTCAAGGCCAGGATGTTGGTCTGGAAGGCAATGCCGTCGATGACGCCGATGATGTCGGCAATCTTGCGAGAGCTGTCCTTGATCGACGCCATGGTGTCGACGACCTGGCTTACTACCTGTCCCCCCTTGACCGCAATGTCGGCGGTGGAAGAAACCAGCTGGTTGGCCTGGCGCGCGTTCTCGGCATTCTGCTTGACGGTGCTGGTGAGCTGTTCCATCGAACTGGCTGTCTCTTCCAGGCTCGCGGCCTGCTCTTCGGTGCGGCTCGACAAGTCAGCATTGCCAGACGCAATCTCACGTGAGGCAATGGCAATGGCTTCGGTACCGGTGCGCACCTGGCTGACAATGCTTGCCAAACTCGTGTTCATGTCCTTCATGGCGTGCATGAGATGACCCGTTTCATCCTTGGAGCGTACGTCGATTCGTTGTGTCAGATCTCCCGCAGCCACACTCTGGGCAACCCGGACCGCTTCATTCAAGGGCCGCGTAATGGCACGGATCAACCAGAAACCGATCAGCGCCGCCAGCAATACTCCTGCAAGTGTTATCACAACCGAAACAATACGTACCGTATCGTATCGGTCTTGCGATGCTTCAAATTCACCTTGCGCCACATCAAGTTGAAGACGAATAAGCGACTCCACACTGCTCCTGACCGCAGGATAAGTTTCTTTCATGGCCCCTTGCAGAACCTCGCCAGCCTGCTGGAAATCATGGGCTGACAAGGCGGCGATCGCTGGCAGCAGTCCCTGGCCGCCATAATTTCTACGATTGGTATCAAATTCCTTTGCGAGCACGGTTTCTTCAGCTGTCTGCCTGGTCGAGAGATAGGATTTCCAGATAGAGTCGATCTCCTCAATCCCATTCTTGAGTTCAACCACCCGCTGGTCGACCGCCGATATATCTTCAGGAAAAGCCGATAACTGGCTGGATACCGATTCGCCTATAAGAATCTGATTTTTGTTGATAAGGGCAGAAATTTTTTCGAGTTTCCCCAAGCCGACCATCCTGTCTTCGTAGACGGTTTTCAGCGCCTGATTCGTGGAACTCAGGCTGGCAAGGCCGATGATCCCGGACCCTACCAGCAGCACGGACAGAAACCCAATCACAAAGGTCAGACGCGATTTGATGCTCAGATTTGCTAACATTTTCAAGCCCTTCATAGCCATTCAACCAATCAACCCCGAGACCTGGCACGTCAGTACTGCGGAGATCCTGTTTGCTTCCATTTCAGTATCCCCATGACATTGCAAACACTCAGAACTCTTCCCACTCCTCATTGCTTCCACCGGCGGCGGCCAGCTTTTTCGACGGCACGGCAGTCCTGGCAGATACCGCTTTTGGGCTGGCTTTCTGCAAGGGAGTCACCACATTTCTCAGTGCTGGAGGCGCAGACTGAATGCCATACGTTCCGCCATCCAGCTTGAACACGCTCACCGCCTGGGCCAGCTGACTGGCCTGCTCCTGCAGGCTCTCGGCTGCAGCCGCAGCCTGTTCCACCAGTGCTGCGTTCTGCTGGGTCACTTCGTCCATCTGCGCGATGGCCTGGTTAACCTGCTCGATACCGGCACTCTGTTCCTGGCTCGCAGCGGCAATCTCGCCCATGATGTCGGTGACGTGCTTGACTGAAGTAACAACCTCGCCCATGGTCTTGCCAGCTTCGTCGACCAGTTTGCCACCGGCATCCACTTTGCTGACGGAGTCATCAATCAGTGATTTGATCTCCTTGGCGGCACCGGCACTACGTTGCGCCAGGTTACGCACTTCGGAAGCGACGACGGCAAAGCCGCGACCCTGCTCACCGGCACGGGCAGCTTCAACCGCCGCGTTCAAGGCCAGGATGTTGGTCTGGAAGGCTATGCCGTCGATGACGCCGATAATGTCGGCAATCTTGTATGAGCTGTCTTTAATCGAAGCCATGGTGTCGACGACCTGACTCACAACCTGACCACCTTTAACGGCTACATCAGCTGTGGAGGAAACAAGCTGATTGGCCTGGCGCGCGTTCTCGGCATTCTGCTTGACGGTGCTGGTGAGCTGTTCCATCGAACTGGCCGTCTCTTCCAGGGAAGCCGCCTGTTCTTCGGTGCGCGATGACAAATCAAGGTTGCCGGCGGCAATTTGAGTCGTTGCGGTGGATACGGTATCGGTTCCGGAACGTACCTGGCCAACCACCCTCACCAGACTATCGTTCATGTCATGCAGCGCCTGCATCAATTGACCAATTTCATCCGTCGAGTGGACTTCAATGCGTTGCGTCAGGTCGCCTTCAGCAACGGCACGTGCCAGCTTCACCGCCTTGTCCAGCGGACGCACGATGGCACGAATCAGGGAAAAGCTCAGCCATGCTGCCAGGGCCAGACCAACGATGACCGCAATGATGGCAAAGTTGCGGATGCTTACGCTACGGTCGTGTGCCTGGTTGTATTCCAGCTTGGCGACCGTGCCCTGCAACTCGATCAGTTTGAACAGAGTTTCACGCGCAGCGGTAAATTTCGGCCCGGCATCGTTGATGGCCTGTTCCTGGGCTGCGACAATGTCATCTTGCTCCATCGCCAGCTTGAGGGTGGCGTTGCGTGATGTCTGGTAAGTTTTCCATTTGGAATTGAATTCATCTGCCAGTAGCTTTTCATCCGGGGTTAGCTGGGTGCTGATGTATTTTGTCCAGAGCTTACCGATTTCGCCATCCAGCACGATCGTTTCCGCATTGGCGGCTTCAGCCACTTCTGGCAAACCCGCATTAACAATGACCACCGCGTTGGTACGAATACGGTTGACCATATCGATGATGAGTCCAAGATCCACCAGCGGAACGGTGCGATCCTCGTAAACAGCCTTGATCCCCTTTCCGTTTTCACTGATTCCATATAAGCCAATGACGGCCCCCCCCAGTAGGAGGGTCGTCATAAAGGACATAATGAAGATCAAACGTGTCTTGATGCTCAGGTTGCTAAACATTTAAAACTCCAGGATTTTTAGAAATGGTTTGTATTAACAACGGTGACCGGTCAGGCTGCGACTTTTTCCAGCAGTCCCATTTCGCTGCTGGACATGAGCCCGTCGATATCAATCAGAATCAGCATCCGTTCACCGATGGTGCCCAGTCCGATCAGATAATCGGTGTCAAATGCCGTTTTAATATCTGGAGCAGGCCTCACCTGTTCCGGCACAAGCGTGGTCACGTCGGACACGCTATCGACCACCATACCCACCACGCGTCCGGATATATTCAGGATAATCACCACTGTGAACTGGTCGTAAGTAGGCGTGCCCAACTCGAATTTGATGCGCATATCAACCACGGGGACGATGGTTCCGCGCAGATTAACCACGCCCTTGATAAATTCAGGCGCATTGGCAATTCGGGTGACCGGCTCGTAACCGCGAATCTCCTGTACGCGCAGGATATCGATACCGTATTCTTCCTGACCCAGTGTGAAAGCCAGGAACTCGCTGCAGAAATCGTCACCGGCTTGATTCAGGCTGGTTTGTGTTTGCGTGGTGTAGGACATCGATTGAATCCTCTTGTGCTCGATGGGGGTTCTCTGGTCTCAGAAAAAAACAGGATCGGTACTCAGCTGGCGACTCGATCTCAGCAGTGCGGCCACATCAAGAATCAGGGACACGCCGCCATCACCCAGAATCGTCGCGCCTGAAATACCTGCTACTTTTCGGAAATTTGATTCCAGGTTTTTGACAACGACCTGCTGCTGACCAACCAGGCTGTCAACCAGCAAAGCCGCTTTCTTGCCCTCGGATTCAAGAATGACCAGAATGCCTTGCGAGGGCTCGGCAAACCGGGGCTCGATCGCAAAAATCTGATACAGGGGAATAAGCGGCAGATACTCCTCGCGCACCTTGACTACCTTGCCCTGGCCGGCGATTTCCTTCACGTCGGCAGTCACAGGCTGCAGGGACTCGATGACATAACCCAACGGCAAGATGTAGATCTCGTCGCCCACCTTGACCGACATGCCATCGAGAATGGCCAGGGTCAGCGGCAGTGAAATGGCGATGGTCGTGCCTGATCCAGGAACCGAGCGAATTTCGACCGTGCCACCCATCGCCTTGATATTGCGTTTGACCACGTCCATGCCAACGCCGCGCCCGGATACGTCGGTCACCACTTCCGCTGTCGAGAAGCCGGGTGCAAAGATCAGTTGCCAGACCTCGCTATCCGGCATGGCATCAGACACGGGCAGCCCTTGCTGCCTGGCCTTATCCAGAATTCTGTCGCGATTCAGTCCGCCGCCATCATCGCTGACCTCGATCACGATGTTGCCACCCTGATGCGCAGCAGAAAGCGTAAGCCTGCCGGTTTCATTCTTGCCACTGACACGACGCTTTTCCGGCATCTCGAATCCATGGTCCACGCTGTTACGAACCAGATGGGTCAGCGGATCGACAATGCGTTCGATCAGGCCCTTGTCGAGCTCGGTGGCGGCGCCACGCGTAATGAATTCCACCTTCTTTCCGAGCTTGCCGGCGAGGTCGCGCACCATGCGTGGGAAGCGCGAAAACACGTAATCCATCGGCATCATGCGGATCGACATCACCGCTTCCTGCAGATCACGCGTATTGCGTGCCAACTGGCTGGCACTGTTCAGAAGGCGCTCATGAAGAATGGGATCAAGCGCTTCGACCCGCTGTTCGATCATGGCCTGGGTAATGACCAGCTCACCCACCAGGTTGATCAGCTGATCAACTTTTTCGACCCCGACCCGAATCGATGAAGAGTCCTGGCCCGATCCTTCCTTATCCGTTGCACGCCGTCCGAGATTTTTGGCTTCTGCTGTGAGTGTAGGCGTGCTGACCGGCGCTACCGGATCAGGAGGCAGAGCCAGACTGTTTGCATCCGTGGCTGCAGGTGCAGCAATATCTGCACGGGGCTCGTCCGTTTCCAAATCCGCCATGCCCTTTGCCGGGGCAGCTGCCTGCTGCGTTGCCGCATGCGTGATTTTGAGATCATCCGGATCGAGCACGAAAGAACAAATCGCGATGATGTCGTCCTGACTCTCGCACGTGGTCAACATAAAAACTGCACGCCCGTCATCCAGCTTGTCCGGATTGATTGTGCCGAGCAAACCCAATTCGCTCGCCAGCGCATCCACATCCTTTTGCGATGCTTCGGGCAATTCGATGCGGAAACAAAACTCACCCGTTTCATTGGGTACCAGTACTGCTTCTGCTTGCACTGGCTCCTGGATGAGGACGGCAGGCGTCGATGCAGCCGAGGCGGCAGAGGCTTCCACCAACCCTTGCGACAAGACCTTCAGCCGCTGGCACACGCTGTCAACCGAAGTCTGATCAACGCTGGCACCATGCTGATGGCCACCCATCAGCATGGTCAGCACATCCTTGGAGACCAGGAAAGCGTCCACATGCTCCGGGGTCAACGCCATCTCCCCCTTACGGATCCTGTCGAGCAACGACTCCAGTATGTGTGTCACTTCAGTGATATCGTTAAACGCAAAGGTCGCCGCTCCCCCCTTGATGGAGTGCGCTGCCCGGAAAATCGCATTGAGATCCTCGCTGTCCGGGTCAGACACGTCGAGTGCGAGCAACAGCTTTTCCATTTCGGCAAGCAGTTCATCTGCCTCGTCGAAGAACACCTGGTAAAACTGGCTCATATCAATAGTCATATTTATGCTCCGTCATATCCGACTGCCATTCCATTTGTTTGCCGTGTTCAAAACCAATCACTTCCTCGACAGATTCAGATAAACGTACCAGGTCGAAGCGCTTGCCCATCCATCCAATAATTCCTACTGCTCTATTTAGGACTTTGAGCCGTCGTCAAGCTCGATTGTTGACATTACTATCGGCAGATTTTGGAAATTCTTCATGGTCCGACATGCCTTTATCAGACTCAAACCACCTATTTGGCATGTTCTGATCGGGGAGCACCTGATCAACCCGCTGCTCCAGACTTTATGCAGTCGTCCTGCCCATCCACTGCCTCAATCACATTGAGGCTGGCCAGTTTCAAATTGAAAGTCGCCCTCCGGCCAGGCGGCCCGAAATCATTCGCCGTGGATGTCATTTGAGAATGGTTGTGTCCTGCTGCGAGCATGCTCAATTCCGTGGTCGTGCATGTCCTTCTGCTTGCTTTGATCAAGCTGGGGATTCCCGTTTTCCAGTTTCTGCTAATTTCACTGAACTGCCCACACACATCCAGTCATTACTGTAGGGGCATGCGGGTTGATCTCTCCACGCAGCATCTGGCACACGTGATGTATCGAGGGATTGAGATTCACTCTCGCCAGCCTTGGTCTAAAACTGCTGGCCTGCCGCGCAATTGATTACAGGTTTTGAACGTAACCACAGGCTTATATGAAGTTGAAGAGCGACAATTTTGAAATGGTTACAAAGGAGCGTTGCGCAGCTTCGAGTGTGGTCTGCTGCTGCGATAATTTGGTCAGGGCTTCGGTGTAGTCGAGATCCTGCAATTCCGACAGCACCTGGCTGTACTGGATATGGCGGTCCTCGCCCGCATAGTCGATCGCCTCGAGCTCCTGCAGGCGCGAGCCGGTCGAGGCACGGATAGTAAGCATATTGTCCAGCGCCAGATCCATATCGGTGTTGGCGGTTGCCAGTCCTGCGGTCAATCCTGCGGTTCCGGGTGTCTGAAGCAAGCTGATGAGATTGCTCAGGGTAGCGAATACGTCTTGTCCTCCACCCTGGAATATGCTCGAACCGGGGGCCGCGGCCGCCATCTGGCGCGAGGCATCGACCTGAATCAGGCGCTGTCCCGCATCACCTTCATATGTCACCACACCGAACGCGTCTTCAGAAAATGCAGGCGTTGTGGTCTGGAATCCCGAGAACATGTAGTTGCCCAACCCATCGCGGCTGTTGGCCAGACTCAGCAACTGATCCCGGCGCGCAATCAATCCGGTCGCGAGGAAGTCGCGCTCCGTATCGCCCAGCATGCTGTTGCTGGCCGACTGGATGGTGGTCTTCACGTCCTGCAGCAGTTCGGTCACGCTCGACAGCGTGCCTTCCATTTCGCTTAACGCGCTTGTGGCGTACCGACGGTTGACGCCGTACTGAGTGTTGAGCGATTGTGACTGCGTCACTTCCAGTGCACGCGCGGCTGCAACCGGGTCGTCCGATGGGGTGAGCATGCGGCGGTCGGTAGATATCTGCTGCTGTGTTTTCGCCAGTCTGGACTGCAAATCGCCGATATTGGCCGCGCCGGTATCAAACAGGGTTTGGGTACTGATACGCATGATGCTTACCGTCCAATAGATAACAACACATCGAACATCTCGCTGGCAATCTGCATGACCTTGCCAGCCGCCTGATACGCCTGTTGGTAACGCAACAGGTTGGCTGCCTCTTCGTCGAGGTTTACCCCGGATTCGTTTTGTATCGACAACGTGGTTTCGGCCAGCATCTTGCCCGCCGCGCTGCTGGTGACATCAAGTTCCCGCGTTTTATTACCAATCTGGCTGACGACCTGAGAGTAAGCCCCCTGATACGTGGTAGTACCACCGTTCATCGTATTGCTGGTTTGCAATCCACCCAGCAGCAGACCATTGCGGTTGTCACCCACGCCACCAGCATTGGAACGCACACTAAACTCGTCCCCTGCTGCGGGTACTCCATTAACAGCCACGCTCCAGCCGTTATACGTGATGGTGCCGCCCGGCGCATATGTCAACCCGGTCGGATTCCCGGTCCCCGTTCCAAGCACATCAAAAGTCGTTGCTGAAGTGAACCTGATCGTTACAGGCTGCTGCAGATTAACGTCGAGTGGCAGTGATGGATTCACAGTGCCTGCTGTGATGCCTCCTGTGCCTGTATTAGTATTTCCCACTGCAGTCCGGATCGGTGCGGCCGCCGCAATCAGCCGGGGATCCGTAATTGCCACGGAAAAATCGGACGCTCCCGTAACCGAGAAAAAATCACCACCGAGATTACCATCAATATCCTGGCCAAGCTGGTGTTGCGCGTTGAACGAAGCGGCCAGCCCGATTGCCAGACCGTCGAGCGAAGCCTGAGTCGGCTCAAGCGTCTGGCTGCGAAATGTCACCAATCCACCCAATTTTCCACCGACCAGGCTGGACTCGCCCATAAGAACGGGACCGCTGTTGGTCACATAAGCAACCTCGACTTTCTGCAGGTTGGGGGGAGTGACCATGGTAGTGAGTTGGGAGGTCCTCCCCCCAACCACCAGTGGCTGTCCATTGCCGATAAAAACGTTGTAATCGCCGTTATCCTGCTTGACGACGGTCGCCTTGATTTCCTTGTTCAGGTCGAGGACCAACTGGTCGCGCTGGTCGAGCAGATCGTTTGCCGGCTGGCCTGATCCATGCTGTAGGCGGCCGATGGTGTCATTCAGGGTGGCGATTTGCTCCGCATAGGAGTTAATGACATCAACGCTGGATGTAATCTGGCTGTTGACACCCTGATCAATCTCGTTGAGACGCCCGGACAGGCTTTGAAAACGGGAAGCCAGCGATTCGGCAGATGACAGCGCCGCCTGGCGCGCTGGAATCGAACCGGGATTCGAAGCCATTTCCTGAATGCCGCTGAAAAAGCCCTGTATGGCTGGCGACAGACCGGCAACCGGGTCCGCCAGCAAGTTATCGATCTGTTTGATCTGAGCGTAATAGCTATCGAGCCCACTTTTTGCAGACTGGGAGGAACGTTCCTGAGCCACCAGATACTCGTTGTAAACCCGCTTGATGCTGGCAATTTCGGTACCCTGTCCCAGAAAGCCCACACCAAAACTCTGCGGCTGGGCCGCGCCCTGAATCACGACCTGGCGGTTATATCCAGGCGTGGCGGCATTTGCAATGTTGTGGCCGGTCGTGCTGATTCCTGCCTGCGCGGCCGCAAGTGCTGTCTGACCGATGCTGAGGATACTGGTAGCCATTTATCTGTGCCGGTGGGTTTCTGGGTAAGTGGGCATGATGCTTGTCTGTTGAATCGGTGCGTTTTCCGGTTTCTTGAGCCCGACAGGTCAGACCTGGTCAAATTGCCTGATCACACCCATCAGCTTTTGCGCGTACTTGGGGTCGGTGGCATAGCCTGCCTGTTGCAAGCCCTGGGCAAAGCCTGCCGCATCCTGCCCCTGCGCAATCACGTTCTGATAGCGTGGATTGGACCGTAGCAGGTTGGCGTAATCGCGGAAGGAATCGGCGTAGGAGTCATAGGCACGGAAGGTATCGACCTGTTTCTGTGGCTTGCCGTTGACGTATTCGGTTGTGACGATATCGACCGTACGGCCGCGCCAGGAACTTCCCGCCTTGATTCCAAACAGGTTATGGCTGTTCTGGCCATCCGCACCGCGAATTTCAGCCCGTCCCCAGCCAGTTTCCAGCGCAGCCTGGCCCATCATGAACTGGGCCGGGATACCGGTGCTGGCGCTGGCTTCCTGTGCATGAGGCAAGACACGCTGCACAAAGGCTTCAACATGAGGAGGAGCGTCTCCCTTCGACACATCAGGTGTTGGCGCTGAAACATAGGGCAAAGGCTGTGCAGCGGCCGGCGTATTCAGGGGGAACCCTCGAGTGGTCACGTTCGTGTCCGGCATCTCGCCCGCGTCAGCAGGAGGCGTCCCCAGTGCGGTGGACAGCTGGCGCACCATCACATCGGCCAGGCCAATGCCCCGACTGGCCATGCGCTGGGTCAGTTGCTGATCCAGCATCGAGGTGTACATGCGGGTCTGTTCACTGTCGAACATGCCATCCTGCGGGGTGGCCTCGCGCATGCTTTTCATCAGCATGTTCATGAATACCGCTTCGAACTGTTGCGCGGCCTGTTTCAGCGCCTCGGGTGAGGATTGCCTGGCCTCGAGCTTGAGCTGGTTGACGCCCTGGACGTCGAGCGCAAACTTGGACGAGAGGTCAGCGCCGCCGATAGCCACTTAAATTACCTCCAGTTCGGCCCGCAGCGCGCCCGATGCTTTCAGTGCCTGCAGAATGGCCAGCAGATCCTGCGGGGTGGCGCCTATGGAGTTGAGCGCTTTCACCACGTCGGACAGCGCGGCGCTATTCTTGAGCAGCATGACTTCACCCGGCTGCTGGCGGACTTCGATTTGCGATTGCGCAGTTACCACCGTTTCGCCCCTGGAGAACGGCGCCGGCTGGCTGATTACCGGCTCGGAGCTGATGATCACCGACAAATTACCGTGCGAGACCGCGCTGTGATCGAGCGTCACGGCACGATTCATCACCACCGACCCGGTACGGGCGTTGATGATGACCTTGGCCATGGCCTGAGCCGGGCTGACATCCAGACTTTCGATTGCACCGAGGAACGTGACACGTTCGCTTTCGCCAACTGGCGTGCGCACCTGGATGACCCGGCCATTAATCGCACGGGCGGTGTCCTTGCCAAAACGCGTATTCACGGCATCCACTACCCGGCTGGCCGTGGTGAAATCGCTTTGCCGCAATTCCAGATTAATCGAGCCCGAATCGCCCAGCGCGGTGGCCACCTGGCGCTCAATCGTCGCGCCAGCAGGTACGCGTCCCACGCTTGAGTGGTTGATCTGCACCTGGCTGCCGTTCGCCGCCGCACCTGCGCCGCTGACTGCCAGACTGCCTTGCGCCATGGCGTAAATCTGTCCATCCGCGCCCTTGAGCGGTGTCATCACCAGGGTACCGCCACGCAGGCTTTTGGCATTGCCTATCGACGACACCGTAATGTCGATTGTCTGCCCGGATTGTGAGAACGGCGGCAGCTCGGCAGTCACCATCACGGCAGCCACGTTCTTCAACTGCATGTTGATGCCCGGCGGCATGTTGACGCCCATCTGTGCCAGCATGGCGACGATGCTCTGGGTGGTGAACGGCGTTTGCGTGGTCTGGTCACCCGTACCGTCAAGACCGACTACCAGGCCATAACCAGCAAGCTGGTTCACCCGTACACCCTGAATGGAAGCGATATCCTTGATGCGCTCAGCCTGTACGCCACCGCTGATTATTAGCGCCGCGAGAAGAATCAAACGTGGAATGCTCATTATTCGCACCCCCTTATAAAGGTAAAACACTGAGGAAGAAACGCGCCAGCCAGCTCATCATTTCAGCCTTGTCGATATTGGCGCTGGTGCGGTATTCGAAACGGGCATCTGCCACTTTGGAAGAAGGAACGGTATTACCCACCAGTATGGTGTCTGGCTGCACCACGCCAGACAGGCGAATGAATTCGGTAGCCTTGTCGAGTGCAATCTGCTTTTCACCCGCGACAACCAGATTGCCATTGGGCAACACTTCAATCACGGTCACAGCCACATTGCCGGTGAAGTTGTTACCCGAATTGATCTCGGACTTGTCGTCGTAGGTATTCGACGATTCGGCGCTCACGCCCAGCCCCTGAAGCATCTTGAGTGGCAGCCCGGTAATGCTGCCAATCGACGTATCGACCTCACCGGTTTTTTCACCCGTGGACGAGGACTTCTTGCTAGCCTGGGTTTTTTCGTTGATGGCGATCGTCAAGGTGTCACCGACATGGCGTGCGCGGCGATCTTCAAACATCGGCCGATAAGTCGCAGCCTGATAAATCGTGCCATTGCTGACAGCCTGGACAGGCTGTGCCTGCGGACGTGCGGTGGTTGGCTGTTGCACGATGGAAGACGGCGTAGTGCCACACCCCACCAAGGCAAGCAATACACCAACCAGTCCGAATTTACTCAGCCTGTTCATGATTCACCTCAAAGCTGGGTCAGGCGCTGCAGCATCTCGTCGGACGTCTGGATCGCCTTGCTGTTGATTTCGTAAGCACGCTGGGTCTGGATCATGTTGACCAGTTCTTCCACCACGTTGACGTTCGAGGTTTCGACATAGCCCTGGTTGAGCAGCCCCGCGCCGTTGCTGCCAGGCGTATTGGAACTCGGTGTCCCCGAGGCCGAAGTCTCGCCGTACAGGTTTTCGCCCAGGCTTTGCAGGCCAGCCGGGTTGATGAAGGTCGCCAGCTGCAGGGTGCCGATCGTAACCGGTGTGACTGACCCGGCCTGCACTACCGACACCGTGCCGTCGCGTGCAATGGTCAGACTTTGCGTATCGGCCGGAATGGTGATGGCGGGCTGCACCGCATAACCACTGGCGGTAACCATCTGGCCGTTGGCGTCGGACTGGAACGAACCATCGCGCGTATAGGAGGTGGATCCATCCGGCATCAGCACCTGAAAGAAGCCGTTTCCCTGAATCGCCACATCCTTGGAATTACCCGTTTGTTGCAGGTTGCCTTGGGTAAAGATGCGCTCGGTCGCCACCGGCTTCACCCCGGTACCAATCTGCAGACCGGATGGCAATTGCGTCTGTTCCGATGACTGTGCACCAGGCTGACGAACAGTCTGGTACAGCAAATCCTCGAACACCGCCCGCGCACGCTTGAAGCCGCTGGTGCTGACGTTGGCGAGGTTGTTGGAAATCACGTCCATCTGCGTTTGCTGCGCATCCAGACCGGTCTTGGCAATCCATAGTGAGCGAATCATGTCAGCTCCTTTTAAAAATCAATTCATGCTCAGCAGCTGGGCTGCCTTGCTATCGTTCTGTTCGGCGTGTTGCAGCAACTTCATCTGCATCTCAAACTGGCGCGCCAGCGAAATCATGTTGACCATTTCATCGACCACATTGACGTTGCTCGATTCCAGCGAGCCACTCATCAGCGTCACGTTGGGATCAACCGGCGCCGATTTTCCGTCTTTCATCCGAAACAGGCCGTCATCCCCGCGAACCATATCGGCTTCTTTCGGATTGACCAGCTTCATGCGGCCTATCGATGTCAAACCGGTTGCAGCCGATCCGTCCGGCACCAGTGACACCGTGCCGTCCTTGGCCACGGCGAGGTTGCTCCCCGGCGGAATCGACATCGGGCCGCCATCACCCAGCACATTGAGGCCATTGTGCGTTTGCAGAATACCGTTCTCATCCATGCGCAAACTGCCGTTTCGGGTATAGGCCTCGGACCCGTCTGCAGCCTGGACCACGAGCCAGCCCCGGCCTTGTACCGCCATATCCAGATCGCGGCCCGTATGCTGGATGGCGCCCGCCCGGAAATCGCTGCCGGTGGTGGAATCCACCACAAAGGCACGGGTCGGCAGCGGTGCACCCTGCACCGGCACCGCCCGAAACTGATCGACCTGCGCGCGGAAACCCGTGGTCGTGGCATTGGCCAGATTGTTCGAAGTCGTCGCCTGCTTTTCCAGGATGTGCTTCGCGCCGGTCATGGCGGTGTAGATCATGCGATCCATGCTGCCTCCTTTAGTCGATCAGCGGGTCAATGCTTAACGCAGGTTGACCAGGGTTTGCAGGACTGCATCCTGCGCCTTGATGGTCTGCGCATTGGCCTGATACACACGCTGGGCGGTGATCAGATTAACCAGTTCGGCGGTAAGGTCGACGTTTGAATCTTCCACCGCCGATGATTGCAGTACACCCAGGCCGCCCGAATTGGGCGTGCCGACCAGTGGCGAACCCGAGGTCGAAGATTCTGACCACATGTTGTTGCCCAGTTGCTGCAAGCCATTGGGATTAGCGAAATTGGCCAGCACCACCTGCCCCAACACGGCAGACTGGCCATTGGTGTAGCGGCCCAGAATGGTGCCGTCGGCGCCAATGTTGAACCCGGCCAGCCGCCCTGATGTGTAGCCATCCTGGTTCAGCGTATTGACGCTGAACACGGAGCCGAACTGGGTGGTGCCGGTGTAGTCGATTGGAAACCCGAGAGCACCCGCGCCCGTTATTAATGCCTGCGGCGGGATGGTGATCGGCGAGCCGCTGGTCAGCGCACCGTTCGCGTTGAAGGTAAGCGTACCGACTGCAAACGACGCACCGCCACCCATGGATGCCTGTACGTCCCAGACCCCCGGCGCTGTCTTGAGATAGTAAGTTTGCAGCGTGTGGGAATTACCCAGGGAATCGTAAACCTCAACCGCGGTTGAACTGTGAAACGTCGTCGGATCGTTCATGTTGAACCCCGCCGCCGGCAGAGGCGTGCTGCCTGAATCCAGGTTGAGCACGGCATTCACGTCCGAGGTAACCTGCGGTACCAGGTCGGTCGTATTGATGCTCAGTGGCGCCGGCGCACCGGTCGACAACACTCCGCTGGCATTCGCCGTATACCCGGTCAGCTGCGCGCCGCTCGGGTTGACGATGAAGCCTAGGCGGTCGAGCTGAAACTGGCCGTTGCGCTGGTAGGTGATCTCGCCGTTATTGTCCATACGGAAGAAGCCACTGCCGTTGACCGCTATGTCGAGCGGGTTGTTGGTGGCGGTAATGTTGCCCTGGGTAAATTGTTGAGCGATCTGAGCCACCTTGGTGCCGATACCGACCTGCGCGCCGCCCGCCCCGGTCAACGAGTTGGCGTAGACGTCAGCGAACTGGGCCTGCGACTGCTTGAATCCGACCGTGCCGGAGTTGGCCACGTTGTTGCCGATGACATCCAGATTCTTGGCTGCGGCATTGAGGCCGCTCAAACCTTGCTGAAAACTCATGTTCTGCTCCTTAATGAAGACTGCTGGTGGATCACACCAGACCGACTCTGATCAACTCAGAAAATTTGCCGGATATCGGCGTAACCCACACTCTTGTTGCCTGCCAGATTGAGCTGCACGCCCTGGCTGTTTTGCGAAACACTGCCCACCACATTCAGATTCAAGAGTGTGCTACTGACAGCTTGTCCGCCTTGAACGGCTTCGATCGAGAATTGATACTCACCTGCTGCAGCCGTGGCACCCGTGTTGGTCAAACCATCCCAGACCAGCGTGTTCACGCCCGCATCGCGGGGCCCAAGATTCAGGCTGCGAACCAGATTGCCCGACATATCCTTAATACTGAGGTTGACGCTGTCAGCCGGTCGCGACAAGTCAAAGCCCATGACATCCTGGAATTGCGCAGGATTGAGCGTGTCGCCCGGCACCAGCACGCCATGGCCAATCAGGTTGGCCGCCTGCGACATCTGATTGGGCCCCAGGCTGGCCGCCAGCGCTTCCATCTTGCTGTTCATGTCCTCGATACCCTGCACGGTCGAAAGCTGGGCCAGCTGGCTGGTGACCTCCGCGTTGTCCAGCGGATTCAACGGGTCCTGGTTTTTCATCTGCGCAACCAGCAGGCTCAGAAAACGGTCCTCTGTTTCCTGGGCACTGCTCTTGGCTGCGCTTGTTGATCCTGCTCCAAACAAGCTGGTGACATTGCTGCTGTCTTGTACGGTTGTCATGACGTGTCCTTAATTAATCGTTCAGGCTGATCACTGACCCAGCGTCAGGGTCTTGAGCAACAGGGTTTTCGTGGTGTTCATCATTTCCACGTTGGATTGATACGAACGCGAGGCAGAAATCATGTTGACCATTTCCTCGACGACATTGACGTTGGGCATGGTCACATTGCCTTTTTCATCGGCGAGGGGATTCTTGGGGTCGTACACCACTTTCATCGGCGACTGGTCTTCGACCACGGCTGACACATTCACGCCAGTCGCACCGTTTTCGCCCATCGGCACGGCAGAAAACACCACCTGCTTGGCCTTGTAGACCTCGCCATTGGCGCTGGTTGCGCTATCCGCATTGGCCAGATTGCTGGCAACGGCATTCAGCCGCTGCGACTGGGCATTCATGGCAGAACCGGCCACATTGAGAATATTGAATAGAGACATGCGTCAGACTCCTTATCCCTGAATCGCAGCCAGCAAGCCTTTGATCTGCTGGCCCAGGCGCGTCAGGTTGAATTCATAGTGAACGGTGTTTTCCGCAAAGGCTGCGCGCTCGGCATCCATGTCCACCGTATTGCCGTCAATGTTGCCCTGCGCGGGGTTGCGGTATTGCAGGCTCGCGCTGGCCGTCATCCCGGGATTGCCTTTCAGGTGTCCCGGCGCCGTGGTGGCCATGGCAACACCACCGGATGCGGCCGTGCCCTTGAGTGCGCCTTGCAGCGTTGTCTTGAAATCCAGGTCACGCGCCTTGTAGTTGGGCGTGTCGGCGTTGGCGATGTTGGACGCCAGCGCCTGCTGGCGCTGCTCGCGCACCTTCAGCGCCTGCGCGTGGAAATTCAGCATGTTGTCCAGCTGAGTCATCATGTTCGTCACCTCTTGCCTTGCCGCCTGCGCTGCAAAGCCTTTTTGCGATGACTGCATCCTAGACACGCTGCTGTCAATTCAATCGCACGATAAGCGGCAAAAAGTCCGCTTACTTCGACGTTTCAATTGGAAGCTGGCTTCTTAAAATAAGCCACAGCGCAAAAGTGAATCCAGGAGCCGCACATGGCAACAAGACCCAACCATGAAGGTAAACAAACGTTTGAGACACGTCTGATTTCCTGGCGATGGTTGGCCGTCGCATGTCTGAGCCTGTCGACGCTTGTTCACGCGCAAAACCAGGATCCTGCCGCCCTGCAGGCGCATGCTGAACGCTATCTGAAAACCCAGACCGCAAGCCTGCCGGGAAAAGTGTCGATCCAGGTCACGGCGCCACGCAGCGAATTGCCGGCATGTGCCGCACTCGACGCGTTCCAGCCAGTGGGCAGCCGGCGCATGGGTAAAACCACGGTCGGCGTGCGCTGCCTGGCGCCCTCGCCGTGGACAATCTACCTGCAGGCGCAGATACGTGTGGAAGGCTTGTATGCCGTCACCCGCCAATCGCTGCCCGCCAACCACACCCTGACCGCTGACGACGTTACCCTGCGCGAAGGCGACCTGGGCAATTTGCCCGTGGATGTCATCACCAATATCGACGATATGCTGGGCTATCGTACCGTTTCCGGCCTGGCCGCAAACGCCCCCCTGCGCCGTGCCATGGTGCGCGCGCCCCTCGCAGTCCAGCAGGGCCAGATCACCCGGGTGGTGCTGAACGGGCCCGGGTTCTCCGTACAGAGCGAAGGTCAGGCGCTGGCCAATGCCAGCCGTGGCGACCAGGTACGGGTCAAGACCCGATCCGGCCAGGTGGTCAGCGGCATCGCCCAGGACGGGCAGCAGGTAATCGTTGCATTTTAATTTTGCGACAGGGCTTCAGAAGTTTTCTGAACTGCCGATACGATTATTAACGTGATGGGCAATATTCCCTTCAACCGCCCCGACACTGGAAGCTGCCATGAAAATTGATCCCAGTCTGAAGCAGGTTACGCTACCGACCTCCGTTGAGAACCGTCCGGCTCAGAAACAACAAGTTGATGCGCGCGCCACACCCGAGCAGACCGATGTCACCCTCAGTTCTCGGGCCGCCGATTTAAAACAGTTGGAAGCCCAGCTTGCCGCGATCCCGGTCGTTGACCGCGCACGCGTGGACAGCATCAAGGAAGCCATTTCCAGCGGGCAATACGCCGTCAACACCGGGAACATTGCCGAAAACCTGATCGATTCCGTCAAGGAGATGCTCCATGTCGCCAAGTGAAGCCTCCACAGTGGACAACGCTGTCATCACCAAACTAGCAGTAGAAAACGCCGCCTGGCAGGCGCTGTTGAATGTGATGAGCAAGGAAGAACAGGTGCTGACAGACGGCAACGCCGATCTACTCCCGGAATTGAATACCTCCAAGCTGTCGCAACTGCAAACACTCAGCAATCTGGTGCGCGCACGCAATGACGAACTGGTGGCCGAAGGACTCACCCCCAACCGCGCCGGAATGGATGCCTGGCTCGCGCAATATGGCCAGCCCGAACATCACCTCTGCTGGCAGCGTTTACTGAACATGGAGCACGAAGCCCAGGCGCTGAACCAGCGCATCGGTTCGCTGATCGACCTGCGCCTGGGATCCACCCGCCAGGCGCTCAATGTGCTGATTCATTCCGCCACCAGCCAGGGCGGTTTGTACGACCAGGCCGGCCTGTCAGTGGCCACACGCAACGGCAGCCCCCTGACTGCCGTCTGAGATTGTCCGGGTAAAACACTCCGGCGCAATCGCCCATATCCATACAAGCTCCAGCACCACAAGCTGACCGGCCATCTGATCGGCCCACGCCTCACCCAGCCTTCCCCCACACGCCGCGAGGCGTGTTTTGTTTTTGTGGAATGACCATCCATTCTCGCTTGAGCAGCAGCACGGCACCAAAATGACCAGGATTCAGTAAATTGCCGAGGCCGTACTACATGGATAGCCTGATGCACAACCCGGCGCTCAACCTCGCTTCCTCTGGTCGCTGGAGGGTGCTAAAGTGCCGCCGGTTTTTTTGTTAGACCGCAAGGGAGTCTGTATGTCGTTTCTCGATAAATGGGCTCTTGCTCTTGCCGTAGGCACAGCGATTGCGCTCATGATGCTTACACGCACCGTACACCCACTTGCTGACTCGAATCCAGTTATCTTTTTAATCCAGCCCTCGTGGAGTTTCTTGCTATTCCCCACCCTGATCGGTGCTCTGGTTTTGGCGGCCGTCGAGCTCATCTATCACAACGCAACTCGCGATGACAAGTATCCAAAATATTGGTAGTCATCTGTAGTCCAACCCTGCGAGATGCCGCAGAAGCACAGCGCCCCTTAGCGACAGCGCGTAACACTGCCACCCCACTCCACGTAATCGCCTCAACATTCGCGGCTTATAACACCAGATTCCGCTCACCTGCGCACAAAACGCTCCGGTGCAATCGCCCGCATCAGTTCAAGCTCCAGCGCCACAGGCTGACCGGTGATCTGATCGGCCAGCGCCTCACCGAACAGTCCCGCCCACACCACGCCGCGCGAGGCATAGCCCGTCGCCACGTACAAACCGGCTTGCCCACTGACCGCACCCACCATCGGTAGCCGGTCTGGCAGCAAAGCCCGCAAGGAAGCACGACCGCTCACGGCATCCGCTGAAAAACGCGATCCTGCCCCCGGCAGGATGGCTTCCAGCCGTGCCAGATTGGCAAAATCGCTTTCCCGGCGCGGTGTGGTGTCCTCATCATCGTGCTCGTAGGTCGCGCCGACCAATGGCCGGTCCGGGCCCAGCGCCACATAGCCTTCGCGGGTGATCACCCGCCGGATTTCCGGCAGGCTGCCTGGCGGCAACTGCGTAATCTGCCCGCGTTCGACATGAAGCGGCCAAGCCTGAGCGGGCGCAAGACTCAGGGCATCCCGCGCGTTGGCCAGCACCACTGCATCGGCTTCGGCCAACACCGTCCCTTCGCCGTCGAGCGCCTGCCAGCCAGTTGACGTGGCCTGCACACGAACAACCGCACAACCGGTCTTTAACCGGATGGCTGGATGATCGAGCCAGGCGCGGCACAGTCCGCCCGGCACCACCCAGCCTGCCGTCGGGTAGAACACGCCGGGGCCGATTACGGGCCAGTTCGCCAGTTCACAGGCTTCGTCCTGTTCCACCCAGCGCGCAAAATCGGTGGGGGGCTCCGTGTCGTCCAGCGCGCGTTTCTGCTTCGCGGCAACCTCCGCATTCTTGGGCAGGTGCAGCACGCCACAGCGCGACCATTCCAGGTTTTTGCCCAGCGCCGCCCACGCCCTCAGGTCGTGCAGAAACGCCGCGCGCGTCAGACGGCTGGCACGGTTGTCGTCGCGCGAGACCAGCGGGCGAAACACCGCCATGGGATTACCCGATGCGCCCTGCGCAGCCTGCTCGGCACGTTCCAGCACGGTGACGGCCACGCCACGCCGCGCCAAGGCATGCGCCAGCGCCGAACCTGCCACCCCGGCACCGATCACGACAACATGCTTCGGCAGCACAATGGAAGTGACCCGACGCACCGCCCCCTCGAAGCGTGCTGCCAGACAGCTGCGTTTACGGCCAAAGCCGGTGCGTTTTTCGCAGGTGAAACCGGCACGCGCCAGGCCTTCGCGCACGGCCCCCATCACGGTGTAGGTCGCCGCGCTTGCACCCGCTCTGGCCAGCCGCGCCAGCGTATAAAACAACTTGGGCTGCCACAAATCGGCGTTGCGGTCGGGGGCAAAGCCATCCAGATAAAATGCGTCCACCCCGGCTTGCACCTGCGGCAGGCAGTCGAGCGCCTCGCCCAGCATCAGGGTCAGTTGCACCCGGCCACCGTCGAGCGAAATGCGGTGAAATCCCGGAGTCAACGTCGGCCAGTTCGCCAGCAGTTCGCGCGAGCACTCAGCGAACTCAGGCCATTGCGCATGCAGCCGCGCCAGATCGTCTGCCGTGAACGGATGCTTCTCGACCGACAGAAAATGCAACCGCGCCGGACGCTGCGGATCGGCGCGCCATGCTGCCCAGGTCACCAGAAAATTCAGGCCGGTGCCAAAGCCGGTTTCCAGGATGACAAATGTGGCGCGACCCGCCCACGCCTGCGGCAAACCACAGCCCTGCAGGAACACATGATTCGCCTGGCCCACGCCACCGTCGGTCGAATGATAGATATCGCCATACAGGCTGGAATAGGGAACGCCGTCCTTGAATTCGAGGCGGGCGGGAACAATGGTTTTCAGCATGGTCGAATGGTACATTGGCTCGGTTCCCTGCTGCTTTCCCACTGACCATGCCCAAATCCAAAACCTGGTTTCGCCTTGTTCTCTTTGTGTTGATTGGCGCAGCGCTGGCCTATGCGATCTGGCATTTCACCCGCCCGCAGCCGCCCGAAGTCGAACTCGCCACCATTGAACGTGGCACCGTCGAATCCACCGTGGTCAACACCCGCGCCGGCACCATCAAGGCCTGCCAGCGCGCCAAGCTCTCGCCCACGTCGGGCGGCCAGATCGTGAAGCTGTGGGTGAAGGAAGGCGACCGGGTCAAGGCCGGGCAGCCGCTGCTGGAACTATGGAACCGCGATCTGGCCGCGCAGCGGGACCTGGTCACGCGCCAGTTGAGCACCAGCGAAGCGCGCCGGCGTGAAGCCTGCATCATGGCCGACAACGCCAAACGCGATGCCGATCGTACGCAGCAACTGGCCGACCAGGGCTTTGTCAGCCCGCAGAGCGGCGAGACTGCACGGGCCGACGCGCGTGCCCGCCAGGCCAACTGCGACGCGCTGGCCGCCGATGTGAAGCGGGCGCAGGCCCAGATTCGCGTCAGCGCTGCCGGGCTCGAGCGCACCACGCTCACCGCCCCGTTTGCCGGCATCGTGGCGCGCATCACTGGGGAAGTCGGCGAATACACCACGCCCTCGCCGCCCGGCGTTGCCACCCCGCCGGCGATCGATCTGATCGACGACACCTGCCTCTACGTCAGCGCACCGATGGACGAAGTCGATGCGCCCAAAATCAAGCCGGGCCAGCTCGCACGCATCACGCTTGACGCCATGGCTGGCCAGACCTTCAGCGGCACAGTGCGACGCATTGCGCCGTATGTGACCGAGGTGGAAAAGCAGGCGCGCACGGTCGATGTCGAAGCCGACTTCGACACGCCGCCCAAACAGGCCTTGCTGGTGGGCTACAGCGCCGACGTGGAAGCCATCATCGAACGCCGCGACAACGTGCTGCGCGTGCCCACCCAGGCCATTCAGCAGGATGGCACCGTGCTGGTGCTCGGCGCCGACGACAAGCTGGAAGTGCGCAACCTCAAGACCGGCCTCGCCAACTGGGTATTCACCGAAGTGGTGAGCGGCCTGATGGCCGGTGACAAGGTGTTGCTGTCCTTTGATCAGGAGAACGTGAAAGCGGGCGTCCAGGTCAAGCCCAAAACTGCAAAATGATTCGCCTCACCACCATCACCCGCGTGTACCAGATGGGCGACCAGGAAGTGCGCGCGCTCAATGGCATCAATCTCGACATCCAGTCGGGCGAATATGTCTCGATCATGGGGCCGTCCGGTTCCGGCAAATCCACCCTGCTCAATGTCGTGGGACTGCTCGACCGCCCCGACAGCGGCCGCTACGAACTCGACGGCACCGATGTCACTGCGCTGTCCGAAACCGAACAGGCTCGGGTGCGACGCGAAAAGATCGGCTTCGTATTCCAGTCGTTTCACCTGATCCCGCGCCTGACCGCAGCCGAAAACGTGGAGCTGCCGTTGATCCTCGAAGGCGTCGCGCCGGCCGAACGCAGAATTCAGGTTGACGCCACGCTCGACGCCTTCGAACTGCGCGACCGTGCCCACCATCGCCCCGCCGAACTATCCGGCGGGCAGCGCCAGCGCGTCGCCATCGCCCGCGCCACCATCCTCAAGCCCACTGCGCTCTTGGCAGACGAGCCCACCGGCAACCTCGACCACCGTACCGGTGCCGAAGTGGTTGCACTACTGGAGGCGCTGCATCACGCAGGCACCACGCTCATCGTCGTCACCCATGACCGCGAACTCGGTGCGCGTGCGCATCGTCATGTTGCGATGCGTGATGGCGAGATCATCGGCGACGAGCGCACATGAACCTTCGCGACACGCTGACTCTCTCGTTCACCACCGTGGTGAGCTATCGCGCCCGCTCCGCACTCATCGTGCTGGCGATGGCGCTGGGTGTGGCCGCGGTGGTCGTGCTCACGGCGCTGGGCGACGGCGCACGCAACTATGTGGTGGGGCAATTTTCATCGCTCGGCACCAACCTCATCATCGTGCTGCCGGGACGCTCCGAAACCTCGGGCGGATTGGTCAGCGCGGCGCTCGGCCAGACGCCGCGCGACCTGACGCTGGAAGACGCGCGCTTCGTCGGCCATCTGCCGCAGGTCCGCCGCCTGGCGCCACTCAATGTGGGCGTGGCCGAGCTCACCTCCGGCGGCAAACTGCGTGAAGTCACCGTGATGGGCAGCACGGCCGAGTTGCTGTCGATCCGCCACATGAAACTGTCGCAGGGCAGCTTTCTCGCCAACGGCGCCGAGCGCAGCGCGCAAATCGTATTGGGCAGCGAACTGGCGCACGAATTCTTTCCCGACGGCAACGTGATCGGCCAGCGTATCCGGCTGGGTGACAGCCGCTTCATGGTGTCAGGTGTGCTCGCCGCGCAAGGCGAATCGATGGGTTTCAATTCCGATGAAATCGCCATCATTCCGGTCGAGTACGCACAGGAACTGTTCAACACCTCCACACTATTCCGCATCCTGGTCGAAGCACGCAGCCGCAACACGATCGAGTCGGCCAAGTCGGCCATCCAGCACACGCTCAAGCTGCGCCACGACGGCGAAGACGATGTCACGGTCATCACTCAGGACGCCGTGCTCGCCACTTTCGACCGCATCCTGCGCGCACTGACCCTGGGCGTGGCCGGCATCGCCGCGATCAGCCTGGCAGTGGCCGGGATACTGGTGATGAACGTGATGCTGGTAGCGGTGGCGCAGCGCACTGCGGAGATTGGCCTGCTCAAAGCCATCGGTGCGCCCTCCGCCGATATCCGCCGCCTGTTCTTTGCCGAAGCCTTGTGGCTGTCGCTGGCCGGTGGCGCCATCGGCTTTGGACTGGGGCATCTGGGTGCCTGGCTGATCCGGCTCGCCTACCCGGACCTGCCTGCCTGGCCGCCGGTGTGGGCCAGTGTCGCCGGCGTGGCCACGGCGCTCATCACCGGCATCCTCGCCAGCCTGCTGCCCGCCTCGCGCGCAGCCAGGCTCGATCCGGTCAACGCACTGAGCGGAAAATGAGCTTCGCCGACACCCTCCGCTTCGCCCTGCACGCGCTCACTGCCCACCGCTTGCGCACCTTCCTGTCTGCGCTGGGCGTCGGCGTTGGCATTGCCGCGGTAATCCTGCTCACCTCCATCGGCGACGGCATCCACCGTTTTGTCCTGTCCGAATTCACTCAGTTTGGCACCAATATCATCACCGTCACGCCGGGCAAGGTCAGCACACACGGCTCCTCGGTCGGCTCCATCAGCAGTTCACGACTGCTGACCGTGGACGACGCACTGGCCCTGCAAACCTCGCGCTACGCGCAATACACCAATGCCGGCGTGATGGGCAATGCGGAAGTACGCGCCCAGGGCCGCAGCCGGCGCGTGACCGTGTATGGCGAAGGCCCGGATTTTTCCCGTGCCTTCAATATGCAGGTCGCGGTCGGCCAGTTCCTGCCCGCTGACGATCCGCGCAATCCGCGCGCCTACGCGGTGCTGGGCGCCAAGGTGCGCACCGAACTGTTCGGCAGCGCCAATCCGCTCGGCGCCACCTTGCAGGTCGGCACGTCGCGCTTCCGGATCATTGGCGTCATGGCGCCCAAGGGCCAGGTACTGGGATTCGATCTTGATGACACCGTCTACATTCCCACCGCACGCGCGCTTGAAGTCTTCAACCGCGAAGGCGTGATGGAAATCAATATTGCCTATCGGCCCGGTGCGCCACTGCAGGCAGTCGTCAACGATCTCAAGCGCATTCTGATCGCGCGCCACGGCCGCGAAGATTTCACCCTGACGCCGCAACAGCAGATGCTGGACACGCTTACCACCGTGCTCGACGTGCTGACCTTCGCCGTCGCCGCACTCGGCGGCATCTCCCTGCTGGTGGGTGCGGTCGGCATGGTCACGCTGATGCACATTGCCGTGGCCGAACGCGTCGCCGAGATCGGCCTGCTCACTGCGATGGGCACCACGCGGGCGCAGATTCGCACCCTGTTTCTGATGGAATCCACCGTGCTGTCCACCCTGGGCGGACTCGGCGGGCTGGCTGTCGGCAGCGGCATTGCCGCGCTGTTGAAAGCCACGGTAAGCGGTCTGCCCGTCAACACGCCGTGGGATTACGCCCTCGGCGCCCTGCTGGTATCGATGCTGATCGGACTGGCGGCGGGCGTCATTCCCGCCATGCGCGCTGCCCGGCTGAACCCGGTGGAGGCGCTGCGCGACGAATAAGCCACACTGAAAATCACCGCGCAGGTGCACAAAGTCCTGTCGGGGCTGGCAGATTCATGACTCCGGGCTAAAATAAAGGACAGTTTTATCCTGAAAGGGTCGCCATGGCCACCACACTCCACCCGCAAGAGGCAGGCCGTGGTTGTAAAGCCGATGAATCGGCAACAACCACGCTCACTATCGATGGCAATGAAGCCGTTGCCCGCATGGCCTATCTCGGCAACGAGGTCATTGCGATCTATCCCATCACGCCAGCATCGAACATGGGCGAATGGGCGGACGAATGGGCCTCGCAGGGCAAGCCCAATCTATGGGGCGCGGTGCCCAAAATCATCGAGATGCAGTCGGAAGCCGGTGCGGCCGGCGCGCTGCATGGGGCGCTTACGACAGGCGCGCTGGCCACCAGTTTCACCGCCAGCCAGGGGCTGCTGCTGTTCATTCCCAACCTGTACAAGATCGCCGGCGAACTGACGCCGTTCGTGCTGCACGTGGCGGCACGCACGCTGGCGACGCATGCGCTGTCGATCTTTGGTGATCATTCCGACGTGATGGCCTGTCGTGCCACCGGCTGTGCGCTGCTGGCATCCAACTCGCCACAGGAGGCGCAGGACCTCGCGCTGATCGCGCAGGCGGCAACGCTGGCAGGACGCATTCCGGTGATCCATTTCTTCGACGGTTTCCGCACCTCGCATGAAGTGGCGAAGATCGTCGCGGTGGGGGCAGACACCGTGCGTGCCATGCTCGATTCCGGCCACATTGCCGAACACCGCGTGCGTGCGCTCTCGCCCGAACATCCGGTGCTGCGTGGCACCTCGCAGAACCCGGACGTGTTCTTCCAGTCGCGTGAACGCGTCAATCCGTTCTATGACGCGTTTCCGCAGATCGTGCAGACGGCGATGGACCGCTTCGGCGAACTCACCGGACGCCACTATCACCTGTACGACTATGTCGGCGCGCCCGACGCCGAGCGCGTGATCGTGCTCATGGGATCAGGGGCCGAGACCGTGCACGAGACGGTGGATCACCTGCTGGCCCACGGCGAAAAAGTGGGCGTGCTGAAGGTGCGGCTGTATCGGCCGTTTGCTGCGGATGCCTTGCTGTCCGCCCTGCCAATCAGTGCAAAAGCCATCGCCGTGCTCGACCGTTGCAAGGAGCCCGGTTCCGATGGCGAGCCGCTCTACAAGGATGTGGTAACTGCGCTGGCGCTGGCGGCAGCAGAAAGCATGCGCAGCATGCCGCGCGTCATCGGTGGCCGTTACGGCCTCGCCAGCAAGGAGTTCACTCCCGGCATGGTCAAGGCAGTGTTCGACGAACTGGCGCAACCCGTGACCAAACGCGAGTTCACCATCGGCATCCACGACGACCTCACTCACCTGTCGCTGCCGTGGGATGCGACCTACCGTACCGATGCTGCGCACAAGCTGCAGCACGCCGTGTTCTGGGGGCTGGGCGCCGACGGCACGGTGTCGGCCAACAAGAATTCGATCAAGATCGTCGGCGAAGCCACCGACCTGCAGGCGCAGGGTTACTTCGTCTACGACTCCAAGAAATCCGGCGCCGTCACGGTGTCGCATCTGCGCTTTGGCCCGGCACCGATCCGCTCGACCTATCTGGTAGAAGCGGGCATGGCCGGCTTCGTCGCTTGTCATCAGCCGGTGTTCGTCGAGCGCTACGACCTGCTGGAGCACGCCAAACAAGATGGCGTCTTTTTGCTCAACACCCCGACAGCCCCCGATCAGGTCTGGAGCACGCTGCCGGAAACAATGCGCCAGCAGATTCGCGACAAGCACCTGCAGTTCTGGGCTATCGACGCCTATGCAGTGGCCGCCGAAGCCGGCATGGGGCGCCGTATCAACACCATCATGCAGACCTGCTTTTTCGCCATCTCCGGCATCCTGCCAAAAGACGAAGCCATCACCGCAATCAAGCACGCAGTCGACAAGACCTACGGCAAAAAGAGCAAGCGCCTGGTGGAACTGAACTACCGCGCCATCGACACCACACTGGCCAAGCTGCATCAGATTGCCATTCCGGAAGAAGACGACGAGAAGGCGCCTGCGCTCGCTGCTGTCGGAACGGATGCCACACCCGATATTCCCGACTTCGTGCGCGACCTCACCCTGCCAATCTATCAGGGCAAGGGCGATCAACTACCGGTATCGAGCTTCCCCGTGGACGGCACCTATCCACTTGGCACCGCGCGATACGAAAAACGCAACATCGCGCTGGAAATCCCGGCATGGGATGCGGACCTGTGCACCCAGTGCGGCAAGTGCGTACTGGTCTGCCCGCACACAGCCATCCGTGCACGCGTCTTCGCTAGCGAGGCGGTGAACGATGCGCCGCCAACCTTTAAGCACGTTCCGGCACGCAGCAAGGATTTTCCGGCCGGCACCCATATCAGCTACCAGGTGGCGCCGGAAGACTGCACCGGCTGCGGCGATTGTGTCGAGGCCTGCCCGATCCACGATAAATCCAACGTCAGCCGGCGTGCGGTGAACATGGCACCGGTTGATCCGCTGCGTGATCAGGAGCGCGACAACTTCGCCTACTTCCTGCGCCTGCCCGAGTTCGACCGCAGCAAGATCAAGCACGGGACCATTCCCAGCGCCATGCTGCTCGACCCGCTGTTCGAATTTTCCGGTGCCTGCGCCGGCTGCGGCGAGACACCCTATATCCGCCTCGCCACCCAGCTGTTCGGCGACCGCATGCTGATCGCCAATGCCACCGGCTGTTCGTCAATCTACGGCGGCAACCTGCCGAGCACGCCCTACACCGTCAACGGCGCCGGACGCGGCCCCGCCTGGAGCAATTCGCTGTTCGAGGACAACGCCGAGTTTGGTCTCGGCATGCGCCTTTCCGCCGACCAGCTGATGGGCTACGCGCAGCAACTGGTGAAGGAGCTGGCCGGCGAGATCGGTGGCGATCTGGCCGATGCGTTGCTCGGTGCCGACCAGCGTGAAGAGGCCGCACTCTATGAACAGCGTCAGCGCGTCGCCCTGCTGCTCGACAAATTGGCCCGCTCCAGCCACCCGCGCGCCAAGGAACTCGCCAGCGTGGCCGAATGGCTGATCCGCCGTTCGGTATGGATCATCGGCGGCGACGGCTGGGCCTATGACATCGGCTACGGCGGCCTCGACCACGTGCTCGCCCTGCCCTACGACGTCAACATCCTGGTGCTCGACACCGAGGTGTATTCCAACACCGGCGGTCAGACTTCCAAAGCCACGCCGATCGGCGCGGTGGCCAAATTCTCGGCCGGCGGCAAGGCCACGGCGAAGAAGGATCTGGCCCGGCTGGCGAGCGACTACGGCCACGTCTACGTCGCCACCGTCGCCTATGGCGCCAAGGACACGCAGACCCTGCGCGTGTTCCAGGAGGCCGAGGCCTATCCCGGCCCTTCGCTCATCGTCGCCTACAGCCCCTGCATCGCCCACGGCTACGACATGCTCTACAACCAGCGCCAGCAGGACATGGCGGTGAAGAGCGGGCACTGGCCACTGTTCCGCTACGACCCGCGGCTGAAGGAAGCCGGCACCCATCCATTCAAGCTCGACTCTGCCGCCCCCAGCCAGCCGATCAAGGCCTTCATGGAATCGGAAACCCGCTTTGCCATGCTCGCACGCAGCCATCCCGAAGCCGCGCAACGCTTCGCCGAAGAAGCGCAGCAAGAAGCCGATCAGCGCTTCAAGGTGTATCAGGGCATGGCCCAGAACCCTGCCGACAAACCCAAATCGGGAGAATGACATGATCGACCTTTCCACCGACTACCTCGGCATCACGCTCAAGAATCCGCTGGTGCCCTCTGCCTCGCCTCTGTCGAGAAATCTGGACACGGCATTGCGACTGGAAGATGCCGGTGCGGCCGCGCTGGTGATGCATTCCCTGTTCGAAGAGGAACTGCAGGCAGAAGACGCCATGACCGAGCGCTTCATTGTGAATGCCGATTTGGGCTACAGCGAGACGAATGGATTCATGCCCGATGATGGAGAATTCCAGAGCAGCCACGAACGCTATCTGTCGCACCTGCATCAGCTCAAGCGGCGGCTGGAGATCCCGGTGGTGGCCAGTCTCAACGGCGTCTCGCCCTCCGGCTGGGTGGAACTGGGCCGCTCACTGGAACAGGCCGGCGCCGATGCGCTCGAACTCAACGTCTATCACGTCGCTGCCGACATGCTCACCCCGGGTGACGCAGTGGAGGCGCGCTACATCGAACTCCTCACCGACCTGCGCAAGGTCGTGAGCCTGCCCATCGTCATGAAGCTGTCGCCCTTCTTTTCGTCGCTGCCGCATATTGTGCAGCAACTGGAAAAAGCCGGCGCACAGGGCGTCGCGCTATTCAACCGGTTCTACCAGCCGGACATCGATCTGGATCAGCTGCAGATGGCCGACCAGTTGCAGCTGTCGAATCGCGACGAAGCCCTGCTGCGCATCCGCTGGATCGCCATTCTGCACGGCCGCACCCGCCTCACCCTGGCCGCCACTGGCGGCGTCCACAGTCCGGACGAAGCCTTGAAGCTGCTGCTGGCCGGTGCCGACGTGGTGCATCTCGCCTCCTGCCTGCTGCAGCATGGGCCGGACAAGCTGACTGAAATCCTCGCCTCAGTGGAACACTGGATGGAGGAAAAGGAATACGAATCGGTCGCCCAGCTGAAAGGCAGCATGAGCCAGAAGAATTTGCCCGACCCGTCCATCGTGGCACGCGCCAGTTACCTGCGCGTGCTGGACAGTTTTTCGCCCCGCCCCGGCGTGTGGTCATGAATGTAGCTGTTTTTTATAAGGAGAATGTATGCATCACTGGAACACCCAGTACCCCAACCGGTTCAATCTGGATTCAAGCGACGACTATCAGAAATGGCGTGACGAGAAGCTGGCAGCCTATCCCAAGAACCTGGGTGATCTGGTCGTCGAACTGGGCGACATGACGGCGATCACGAATGCCGAAAAAACCAAAATAATGGAGCGCGTTGAACTGGCCAACATGTGTGTTTACACAGCGGGCAAAGCCGAACTCAGCATGGATTCCCTGCTGAGCCTGGGAAAACAGCTGGGCGTATCCGACACCGACAAATCCCGCCGTCATTCCAATTCCGACGAGCTGACCAATTCGGGCATCCTGAACCAGGCCATCCCCTTCACGACACGGCATGTCCGCTGGCATACCGACGCCACCTATTACGGGTCCGACAAAACGGTCCAGGCTTTATTCCTGCTGTGCAAACGACCGGCCATTGAAGGCGGAAGCAACAAGGTCCTGGACAACGAAATCCTCTACATCCTGCTGCGCGATAAGAACCCGGATGCACTCAGGGTGCTGATGAGCAAGGATTGCTTCAAGTACAAAAACCCAAAGACCGGTGAAATTGGCGATCACCTGGGTGGAAAGGTGTTCTGGACCAATCCAGAGGGGCATTTGTGCCACCGCTTCTCATTCAGGAAAATGGACATGGCCTGGGCGGAAGACAGTGACGTCAAAGCGGCTCAGGACGTGCTGGAATCCTTGATCCTGGACGGATCCGAGTATGTGATTGAAGGCCGCCTGGAATCCGGGCTAGGACTGGTTTCGAACAATGTGCAGCACACCCGGGAAAAGCTCGTAGATAGCGAAGACCCGGCCACGCAGCGCCTGCTGTTCAGGACCAGGTTTTATGATCGGGTAAATGCCTGCTAATCGATTTACATCGCTGCAATCCTGAACAAGTCGATCGTGTCCCACTCCTTCGATTTCGTTCAGGAAAATCCTTCTGGCCCAGCCAGATTTGGAACAACCCTGATGCCAGGTGCCTAATGCGGCACCCGCACCGCAACGTAATTCTCGTCCTTGTTGTGAATGCGGTCGCGCCCAAGAATCCTGAAATTTCCCTGCCACTGTTCGCCAGAGTCGAAATTCAACACCAGCCTGAATTCATCCCTGGCCAGTTTCCCGATATCCCATTCCCCGCTGACTGGCACGCGCCCACCCTGCCCGTTCACGAATGTTTCCTGCCGACCCGAAAAGCTGCCGTCCGCCAAATAGTCGATGTAGGTTCCGCCTTCAACTCCTGCTATTTTTTGCTCGACCTGCCAACGCCCGACGACAAATTCACGTGATGCCTCAGGCACCGCATCAGCCGCCTGTTCCGCCGACTTTTGACTTGTAATGGAATAGCCGAATCCGGCAACGCCTACCAGCATGAGTCCGAACACCACCACCTTCGCCCGGACTGGCGCATTCTTGAAAATGCCATGGCGATCACGCCCAGAATCAGGCACATCAGCGACAGCGTACCAAGCGGACTGGTCGCCGCTGCCTTGATTACCTCTGCATTCAACAAGCTTTCCACATTTATCCCCTGTTCAGTTCAATGGTTCGACACTCTAAAGCCAATCGTTCTGGGAGCTAGTGCATAGGCCAATAAACAGGATAAATACTCTATGCCACCTTCTTTCAGGCCTCATACCCTTCCCGATGCGTCGCATTGATCATGCGCAGCAGTTCGCGGAACGGAATACTGCGCTCGTGCTTTTTGAACAGGGGCATGAAAGCCAGATCCTCGCCCGTGCCTGCGCCCTGATATTTCCCCGACGCCATCGATTCGTGTAGTTCGCGCAGCATGGCGTCGAGCGGATCGAGATACGGCGTGTAGGTGGCGGCTTCTTCGTCGTCGTGTTCCAGGCAGGCGCGCAGTTCGTCGACTTCGTAGACGGCTTCGTGGACCATGTCGATCAGGGCGGTGAGGTTGGCAGCTTTTTTCATGTTCGTCATTGATTAAGGCAAAACGCAAGGATACCGCCAAGCCTCCCCTGCGGGGAACCTCTGCCTGGCGATACGCGGTGCAATCTCCTTAAACCACTTCAGTCTGCGACAGCACCGGACCAGACGCTGGCTGCCTGCGGTGGCGCATCAGCCGATAGGCTGCCGGCACCACAAACAGCGACAGCAGCGGTGCACTCAGCATGCCGCCGACCATGGGCGCGGCGATGCGGCTCATGACCTCGCTGCCGGTACCGCTGCCCAGCAGGATGGGCAGCAGGCCGGCGACGATAACGGCGACGGTCATGGCCTTGGGGCGCACGCGCTGCACGGCGCCTTCGCGGATGGCGTCGACGAGGTCACCCTCGCCGGTTTTACCGGCTTCCTGTTTCGCGTCCCAGGCGTTTTTCAGATACAGCAGCATGATGACACCGAACTCGGCCGATACGCCGGCCAGCGCGATGAAGCCGACGCCGGTGGCGATCGACAACTGGTAATCCATGGCGTAGAGAAACCAGATGCCGCCGGTCAGCGCGAATGGCAATGTGGCCATGATGAGCACGGCCTCGTCGAAGCGACTGAAGGTGAGATAGAGCAGCACGAAAATGATCAGCAGCGTGGCGGGCACGACGAGCTTGAGCCGCTTGTTGGCGCGTTCCATGAACTCGAACTGGCCGGAATAGGCCAGGCTCATGCCGGGCTCGAGCTTGACCTTGGCCGCCACGGCGGCTTGAAGATCGGCCACAGTGGATGCCAGGTCGCGCCCGCGCACATCGACATAGACCCAGCCCGAGGGCCGCGCATTCTCGCTCTTGAGCATGGGCGGGCCATCGGTGATCTTGACGGTCGCCACGGTGCCCAGTGTGATCTGGCTGCCGTTGGGCGTGAGGATGGGCAACGCGGCGAGCTTGGCCGGTGTATCGCGCCATTCGCGCGGATAACGCACGTTGATCGGATAACGCGCCAGCCCTTCGACCGTCTCGCCGATGTTTTCGCCACCGATGAGGTTGGCCACTGCCGATTGCACATCGCCGATGTTCATGCCGTAGCGCGCCGCGGTGGCGCGGTCGATATCGACGTCGATATAGCGGCCGCCGGTGAGTCGCTCGGCCAGCGCTGAGCTCACGCCGGGCACAGTTTTGGCGATGTGCTCAATGTCCTGCGCGATGCGGTCGATATCGGCCAGGTTGCTGCCGGCAACCTTGACCCCGACCGGGCTCTTGATGCCGGTGGCGAGCATGTCGATGCGGTTGCGGATGGGCGGAATCCAGATGTTGGCGAGTCCCGGTACCTTGACCGCTTGATCCAGTTCCTCGACCAGTTTATCCGGCGTCATGCCCGGCCGCCATTCCTCGCGTGGCTTGAACTGGATGATGGTCTCGAACATTTCCAGCGGCGCCGGATCGGTAGCCGTTTCGGCACGCCCGGCCTTGCCGTTGACCGTGGCCACTTCGGGCACGGTCTTGATCAGGCGATTGGTCTGCTGCAACAACTCGGCGGCCTTTTGCGCCGACAAGCCCGGCAAAGCCGACGGCATGTACAGCAAATCGCCTTCGTCCAGCGGCGGCAGGAATTCACCGCCCAACCGGGTCACAGGCCACAGCGCAGTGAGGAATATCAGCGCGGCCGCGATCAGCGTGATTTTGGGATGCCTGAGCACGGTATCCAGCAATGGCTGGTAGATACGGATAAGCCCGCGATTAAGCGGATTTTTGTTTTCATCGGGAATCCTGCCACGAATCCAGTAGCCCATCAGCACCGGAATCAGCGTGACCGACAGGCCCGCGGCGGCTGCCATGGCGTAGGTCTTGGTAAAGGCCAGCGGGCCGAACAAGCGCCCTTCCTGCGCTTCCAGCGTGAACACCGGAATAAAGGACAGCGTGATGATCAGCAGCGAGAAGAACAGTGCCGGTCCGACCTCGCACGCTGCGTTGGTGATCACCTGCCAGCGCGTCTCCCCTTCCAGTGTTTCGCCGGGGTGAGTGTGATTCCACAGCTCGATTTTCTTGTGGGCGTTTTCAATCATCACCACCGCCGCATCGACCATGGCGCCGATGGCGATGGCGATGCCACCGAGCGACATGATGTTGGCGTTGACCCCCTGCTGCCGCATGATGATGAAGGCGATCAGCACCCCCAGCGGCAGCGAGACAATCGCCACCAGAGACGAGCGCAGATGCCACAGGAACAGCACGCACACCAGCGCCACCACGATGAATTCCTCGATCAGCTTGCCGGTCAGGTTGTCGATCGCACGGTCAATCAGTTTGCTGCGATCGTAGGTCGGCACAATCTCCACGCCGGGCGGCAGGCTGGCCTTGAGCGACTCAAGTTTGACCTTGACCGCAGCAATGGTCTCGCGCGCGTTCTTGCCCGAACGCAATACCACGATGCCCCCCACCGCTTCACCCTCACCGTTGAGTTCGCCAATGCCGCGCCGCATTTCGGGGCCGATCTGGATGTGTGCCACCTCACCCAGGCTGACCGGAGTGGTTCCCGCCAGTCGCAAGGGGATGTCGCGAAAATCAGCAATGCTCTTGAGATAACCGCTGGCACGTACCATGAATTCGGTTTCGGCCAGTTCCAGCACGGCGCCGCCGGTTTCCTGGTTGGCCGAGCGTATCGCCTTGATCACCTCGTCATGCGTGATGCCGAAGCTGGCGAGTTTCACCGGATCGAGCACCACCTGATACTGCTTGACCATGCCGCCGACGGTGGCCACTTCGGCCACGTTGGGCAGGGTTTTCAGCTCGTACTTGAGGAACCAGTCCTGCAGGGTGCGCAGTTGTGCCAGGTCGTGCTTGCCGGTGCGGTCAACCAATGCGTACTGATAAATCCAGCCTACCCCGGTGGCGTCCGGGCCCAGCGCCGGTGCAGCCGTTTTGGGCAGTCTGGACTGAATCTGGCTGAGGTATTCCAGCACTCGCGAGCGCGCCCAATAGAGATCGGTGCCATCTTCGAAAATGACGTAGACGAAGCTGTCACCGAAAAAGGAAAAACCACGCACCGTTTTCGCGCCCGGCACCGAGAGCATGGTGGTGGCGAGCGGGTAGGTAACCTGGTTTTCGACGATTTGCGGCGCCTGTCCCGGATAAGGCGTGCGGATGATGACCTGCACGTCGGATAGATCAGGCAGCGCGTCGATGGGCGTGGTCTTCACCGCCCAGATCCCCCAGGCCACGGTGAACAGCGTCGCCAGCAAAACCAGAAACCGGTTGGCGACCGACCAGTGAATCAGGCGCGCGATCACTTGACGCCTCCGGTCTTGTCGAGTTTTTCAACCAGCAGACCTTCATCGGTTTCACGCACACCGGCTCGCACCCGGTCGCCTGCCTTCAAGCCCTTGGCAACTTTTGGACTGGCCAGCGGAAACTCCATGGTCATGCCGGGCATCGACAGCGTCTTGAATGGGCCGTGCGACAGCGTGACATAGGCGTCGGACACGTCATCAATCACGGCATCCGCCTCGTGCAGCGCAACCGGTGCCGGCATCATGGCATCCACACTGGCTGCACGCGCAACGATCCCCTGCAGGCTGGCCTCGGAATCAATCAGGAACTGACCGCTGGCGACGATGGTTTGACCTTCTTCCACCCCGGACAGGATGACCGTCTCTTTGCCGGACTCGACGCCCAAGGTGACCTCAACCGGGCGATAGCGCCCTTCTGCTTCGGCCACGATGACAATCGCACGGCGACCGGTGCGAATCACGGCCTCGGTCGGCACGTGCAGCGCCGATTCGCCGCCACTACCCTTGAGACTGACCTGTGCGGACAATCCCGGTCGCAGCTGACCATTCTTGTTGGGCAGTTCAACGCGCACCCGCAGCGCACGCGCGGCATCGTTCAGCGTCGGCAGCAGGGCCGTCACACGACCCTGCACCGGCTGGCCCGGAAACGCGGCGAAGGCAGCTTCGGCGGTCTGCCCCACCCGCACCGAACCGGCCTGCGCTTCCGGCACCGCCACATCGAGCCACACCGTGCCGATGCCGTTGATGCGTGCCAGCGTCTGGCCCGCCATCAAGGTCATGCCGGGCCGCACCTCGAGTGCCTGAATCACACCACCGCGCGGGGCGGTGATCGAGATGCGATTCCGGATCTTGCCGGTTTTGGCCACGTCACGAATCAGGCTTTCGGGCATGCCGCCCAGCCGCATCCGGTTACGGGCTGCGCTTTCCAGCGAAGGATCGCCCAATGCCTTGAGCGCCAGATATTCCTCCTGCAATGCGGCCCATTCCGGCACCAGCAACTCGGCGATGAAAGCGCCGGATTGAATGACATCGTTCGGCGCCAGATTGGCCACGCGTTCCACAAACCCGCCGCTACGCGCCTGTACGATGGCGATATCGCGTTCATTGAAATCGACGATACCGGTCGCCATGACATCCGTATCCAGCGTGGCACGCGTGACGGTAGCCAGACGCACGCCCAGATTCTGGGCCACGCCCGGATCGATTTTCACGGTCGCGGCATCGCCGCCATCGTCGGCATATTTCGGCACCAGTTCCATGTCCATGAAAGGCGACTTACCGGGTTTGTCGAACTTTTGCGTGGGCACCATCGGGTCATACCAGTACAGCACGGTACGGCCGGTCTTCTCAGTGCCGGCAGGCATGTCCATGCTGCCATCCGCAACCTTGTTTCTTTCCCACCACAAGCCGGCCGCGACACCGACGGCAAGCATCGCCACCACAACGAAAAGACCCAGCACTATTTTCTTGATTGTTTGACGGCTCATTGTTTTTCTCCGGTCGCAACGGATTGGTTATCAGCATGTCCGCTATAGGCATAGTGCAGACGCGCAGCCATCTGTCGATGCTCACCTTCAAGCGTGATGGCCGCCAGTTCGGCATCGATGCGTTCGCGTCTCGCCATCACCAGATCGACGAGTTCACCCTTGCCGCCGCGCCAGCCAGCCATGGCCAGATCCACTTTTTCAGCGGCTAGCGGCAACAGCACGTCGCGCTGGCGTTTAACGGCTCGGTCGAGCCGCTGGTACTCGGCAAAACCGGCTTCCAGCATGGCCGCGTGCTCACGCAGCACCGCTTCACGCTCGGCATCGAGCCCTTCGCGTTCGGCAAGCCTGGCGGCAATCCGGGGGTCCTGCCGGGAGGCAGCAAACACCGGCAGGTCAAAGCTCACCTGCACCATGGCCATGTCGCCGAACTGCGAGCCGCGCTTCGAGTAGGCCAGTTCCAGCGCCCAGTCCGGCTTCTTGTCGGCACGGGCCTCGGCCACCTCCGCATCCATCACGCGCCCCCTGGCGTTGAATATCTCGAGTTCCGGGTGACCATGCAGTGCGTGTTCGAGGGTGTCGCGGGCAATCAACCAATCGGGTGCCGTGCCGCTTAACGGCGCCTCTGCACGCGGTCCCACCCAGCGCTTAAGTGCGGCAATGGCTTGCAGACGGCGTGCGGCAAGCTCATCCCGACGGGCATCGATCATCGCGGCTTCCTGGCGTGACGCCACGGCCTCCAGCGCGCCGCCCTTGCCGCCGGCAATGCGAGCCCGTACCGCAGCGTCGAACAGGCGGTTTTCGGTGTCCAGTGCCTCGATGCGGGCAAGCTGGTGCTCGACGGCATCGCGTGCAATCCAGGCCACAGCCGTTTCCCGCAGCACGCTGAGCCGGGTAATCTGCGTCTGCGCTTCACCCAGCGCAACCCGTCCGTGTGCGGCTTCAACGCGTGCACTGCGCTTGGCGGTGTTGGGGAATTCCTGCATGACGCCGATGCGCTGCATGGTCATCGGTTCGTCGCCCAGACTGAAGCGATTGGCGCCTTCGATGGGTACGTTATCAAGCCCCAAAGCCAGCCGTGGGTCGGGCAACGCGCCAGCCGGAATGGCTGCCTGGCGCGCCGCATCGATCTGGAAAGCTTCCGCACGAAGCGCGGGCGTTTCGCCTACCGCCAGCGCCAATGCAGCATCAAAGGAAAGCGGCTCGGCATAGCTTGAGCCGACAAGGCCCACCAACCCCAGCAGCATGGCCAGACGACAGTGTGAGAGCCAACTCGAACGGTCGGCAGATTGGGGAACAAACATGGTGCAACTCCTTACGCAGGTGCGCCATCAAATCCGTCAAATACGGCTTGATGACGCCAGGTAGCCGCACTAACGCCTGATCAGACAGACGTAGCGCAGCACTCGACACAGGAATCAGAGTTGGGCAGGGGGCCGCCAGGTGGCGGCCGGGTCAAATGTGAAATCGATTTCCACAAGGTGCGGAAAGTGCACGGAAGACGCCGGGTTCCGAGGTAAATCAGCAAGCTTCGGAATCAGAGGCAGCGGCCCCGCGGATTGGCACGTCTGGCATGATTGGCCGGATTTACAGGCTTTCCCGGTTTTGGCTGCGGTCTCTGCATCATCGCAGCAATCGTGCGCGGCAGCAGCATGCATCTCATCCATCGTGGCATCCTGCTCCATCGGGCAGGGCGCCTTGAGCATGGCAAAATGTGCGTATCCCTGAACGGGAACTGCAATGGCCAGCAACAGGAAGAGAAAAATGCGGAAACAATGCATGATTTGAATGTAACGTGCCCCCGCTTGCGGCGCAAGCTGTATATCCAGCACTCGGCAGCCTCCCATTGCCCCTGCCCTGAAGGGATCCTGGCCACACAGGATCGCTCCGTCTTGCCGGATGCGCCGTAGTGGTCTTGAGCCATTCAGACAGGACCACGAATGGCTGATTAAACACATAATGGAACCATGATCATGCCTGACCTTCCTCCCGAAACCGATGCCGTCATCGCCGAACTGGATGCTGCAGTTGAGGCACACATGGACTGGACGCGCCGCATCCTGCGCTGTGTCGCGCTGCGTACGCCCCCAGGTGAAGATGTGCTCGACCCCCAGTCCCATACGCTCTGCCGGTTTGGGAACTGGTTCACCGCGCAACGGAAAGAATTCGAGGCACTGGATGCCCAGGCCACAATCCGTGCTGAAGTCATCCATCAGGTCATGCATGATGCGATACGTGCGATTTGCTCCAAAACACTGGCTGGACACTCCATCGAGGACGCCCACCTGGATACCTACGAGCAGTCGCAGACTGAATTGCTCAATCTCATTGCCCGCTTCAAGACACTGATTCTGTCCAGTGCCGTGCGGCACGACCCGCTTACCGGACTGCCACTGCGTTATGGAATTGAGCGTGACCTCGCCCTGTACCAGAAGGATTCCCAGCGCAACCATAACCTGTTGTATGTCGCGATGATCGATATCGACCACTTCAAGCGCATCAATGACAACTATGGTCATCCCGTGGGCGACATGGTGTTGCGTCACCTGGCTGTCACGATGAAAAGCTGCCTACGGGGCAACGAACCGCTATACCGGTTTGGCGGAGAGGAATTTCTCTGGATCATGCACTGCAAGTCTGTATATGAGGCCGAGCATTCGGCGGACCGCCTCTTGACCACCATCCGCATGACGCCGATCCCGATTACCGATGCCCCTCCCGTAAGGATGACCGTCACCCTCGGCCTGGCCCAGGTGGGCGATCAGGAGGAACTGTCCAGCGTGATCAAGCGCGCCGATGCAGCACTGTACGAAGGCAAACATTCGGGGCGCGATCGCTATGTAATCGCCAAACCCTGACGACCGCCTGTCTGCTGCACCCTAAAATAACGCGCTCTGGCGCCGATACTACTTACAAGAGTCATCTGCGTAGTGGAGAAGTTATGGGAATCAAGAGCGATATCGAAGATGCCGTCCAGGTGCACGGTGCCTGGAAGGCCAAATTTCGGGATTTTCTGAACGGCAAGGCAGGAATGAGTTTGTCGGAAGTCAGCCATACCGATACCTGCAAACTGGGCAAGTGGCTTGAAGATGGCGGGCAGCGCATGCTGTCATCCGAAAACCACGCAAAAACCTGCGAACTGCATGCCCAGTTTCATCAGGCAGCCGGCGACATTGTCCACAACATCAAGCAGAAGGATTTCGCGGCCGCGCGCCAGGCGCTTGTCTCGGCTGGGACGTTCGACCAGACCAGCCATGCGTTATGCGCTTTTCTGCGTAAAGTCGCCTTGCATGGCGGCCCCAAGCCACCCCAAGTCCAGAATGAAGAAAAGGCATCCACCGAGGTGCCCTCCAGTAAAGCCGCAGCACCTTCCACTGAGCCTACCTAACGACAGGATTGACAGCACGACATCAAAGCAGGGTGATCGCGGTCAGCACACAGCGCATCGTTACGCAAAAAAACAGGGGCACGCAGCCCCTGTTTGATTGCTAATCCGAAACGCTCAGCGCTTGACGGGTTTGGCTGCAATCTCTTCCAGACGACGCGCCTTGATGAGCTGGCCATTCAACGCGGCTTCCTTGGCGCTGCCGCCGTAGGCGACGACCATGAGCTGGCTGTAATACATCACCGGAATGTCGAACTTGGTGCCGTATTTCTTGTTGATCTGGCCCTGGTAGATCTCGACGTTGGCCTGGCACAGCGGGCACGGCGTCACGATCATTTCGGCGCCATGGTCGTAGGCCGACTCGACGATGTCCTTGATCTGCGCCTGCGCCTTTTCGGGCTCGGAGAATGCCAGCGCGCCGCCGCAGCAGGTCACCTTCTGCTCGTATTCCGGAATCGGTTCGGCGCCGACCATTTCGACCATCTTGTCGAGGTACTGCGGGTTTTCGAACGACTCGCCATCCACGCCGAACGGACGGTTGGTCTGGCAGCCGACATAACCCGCGATCTTGACACCTTCCAGTGGGCGCACGACATGCTTTTTCATTTCGTCAAAGCCGAGGTCCTCGATCAGGACTTCGACCATGTGACGGATGTTGGGCATCTCGTTGATTTCAAGACCGGCTTCCTTCAGCGCTTCACGGGTGTCCGCCATCAGCGTATCGGAGTGTGTCAGCCGCTCACGGGTCTCGCGTGCACCCAGCCAGCAGGCGGCGCAGGTGGCGACCATCTCCTGTCCGGGCAGGTTCTTTTCGGACAGCGCGAAGTTGCGTGCATTCAGCACGTGGCGCGGCAGTTCGCCGGCTTCGGCGTAACCGATCGAGGCACCGCAGCAGTTCCAGTCGGGGATCTCGGTCAGTTTGACGTCGAGCGTCTTGCACATCGACTCGACCGAGGTGAGGTAGTTGGATGCGGAAGCGCCTTTCTGCGACGAACAACCGGGGTAAAACGCGTATTCATGTTTAGCCATATTTCCCTCCTCAGCCCGCCATTTTGGCGGCCTTGCGGCTGCGTTCGATTTCGTAGGCTTTTGCCAGCATGGCATGGATTTTCTTTTGATCCTTGCACTTGTGGCCGCCGAACAGCTCCATCACATTCAGGCGCCCGGCCTTGACCAGGCCCAGCGCAACCGATTGCATCGCCATGCCGTTCTTGATGCCCTGCACAAAACCGTCCTTGAAGTACAGGCCCATCGACAGCTTGAGCTCGTTGACGCGCCCGGTATGGGTGGCATTCTTCCAGAACAGGCCGCTGAAGAAACGTGTCGGCTGCATCTTCGGCGCCATGCCGATGCGGTGCGCATACTCGGCGATGCCGTGCATGATGTGCGTGATCGGCAGCTTGCGCGGGCAACGCACGATGCAGTTGTAGCAGGAGGTGCAGTTCCACATCGAAGTGGAGGTCAGCACTTCCTCACGCTTGCCGGCGCGAATCATCATGAAGAGTTCCTGCGGCGGATGTTCCCACGCGCTCTGGAAATTGGTCGGACAGGAACCGGAGCAGACGCCGCATTGCATGCACATCTTCACCCAGTCGCCCATCTCGACCTGTTCTTCGATTTCCTTCAGGAAGTTGTTGCGGTATTTATCCGCCACTGCAGTATTTGCACTCATGGTGGTCTCCTGTTAGAAGCCTTTGAACGGGCTGGGGCCAACAGCAACCAGCTCTGCGGCATATTTGTTGATCATCTCGGGCACTCGCTGGATGTCGGCGATGGCGACTTCGAGATCGCGCACGCGCTCCGATTCAAGGTTGAGTGTTTTCAGTGTGTCGTCGATCTTGGACATGCGCACCCGGCCCAGTTCGGAACCCTTAACGAAGTGGCACTGATATTCATCACCTGATTTGCAGCCCATCAGCATCACGCCATCATAACCGGCGTTCAGCGCGTCGGTAATCCAGATGGTGTTGACCGAGCCCAGGCAACGGATCGGAATGATGCGCACGAAGGCCGAGTATTCGATATGGCTCATGCCTGCCATATCGAGTGCCGGATACGCGTCATTTTCGCAGGCCAGAATCAGGATGCGCGGTTTTTCCGAGAACTCGTCCGGGATATCGACCGCCTTGATCTGCGCGCCGACGGTGTTAACCGAGTAGTTCTCGAAGGAAATCACGCGCACCGGACAGGCGCCCATACAGGTACCGCAACGGCGGCAGCGCGATTCATTGAATACCGGGAAACGCTTTTCATCTTCGTCGATGGCGCCGAACGGGCATTCCACCGTACAGCGTTTGCACTGGGTACAGCCTTCCAGACGCACTTTCGGGAAGGACAAGTCGCCCGAACGCGGATGCGCGGCGCGGCCGAGTTCGGCATTCTCCAATGCCTGGATCGCCTTCAGAGCGGCACCGGTGGCATCCTCACGCGCCTGCGCGATATCCATCGGACGGCGTACCGGGCCGGCCGTGTAGATGCCGGTGCGGCGTGTTTCATACGGGAAGCAGATGAAATGAGAATCGGTGAAACCCTGCTTCAGCTGCGGCACGTCCTTGCCCTGACGATAGGTCAGGTTGAGGATGGAAATCGGCTTGACCTCAACCTTCGGCTCGGCGCCTTCCTCGACACCTTCTGCCGTCGCAACTGCGGCGGGAGCGTCAATGTTTATACCCGAATTCGACACCTGACCGGTGGCCAGCACCACCAGGTCGACATCTGCCATGGCGGCATTGCTGTCATCCAGAATCAGGTCGTGGAATTTCACCGTGCTGGTAGCACCGTTGGGTACCACCTCGGCCACCTTGCCCTTGGTGAAGATGACGCCTTTTTCCTGCGCACTGCGATAGAAGTCTTCGCCGTTACCCGGCGTGCGCAGGTCCGTGTAGATGATGGTGGTGTCGACCGCCGGATTCGTATCCTTGAAATACATCGCCTGCTTGATGCTGGCGTTGCAGCAGAAACCCGAACAGTACGACAGATGCTTGCCTGTAGTGTCACGCTGGCCGGCACACTGCACGAACACAACCGACTTGACCGGTTGACCGTCGGACGGACGGCGGATCACGCCATCCTTGCCGGCGGCTTCAATCGCCAGCGCTTCGAGGCCAGCCTGATCCACCACGTTGGGTGACTTGCCACCACCGAGTTCCGGCAGTTTGTTCATGTCGTACAAGGTGAAACCGGACGCCTGAACGATGGCACCGATGTCTTCCGTGTGGGTCGCACCCGATTCGGTAGCGATATCCACCACAAAGCGTCCCGGTGCGCCATCCGTCTTGGCAAGCGTCGCGTTCAGATACACCTTGATGTTGCTGTCGGCCTGTACTTGCGACACCAGATCGTCGACGCCGGTGTCGGCAGGTGACTTGTACGGCTCGTGCACCGGCACGCGCTTGTAGAGTTTGCTTGCCCAACCTCCCAGTGCACCGGCTTTCTCGACCAGCACCACCGGATAACCGGCTTTGGATGCTTCAATCGCACTCGTCATGCCGGTCACGCCACCGCCCACGACCAGCAGGGTCTTGTTGGTGCCGGTGTTGGCATTACCACCGGGTGCGGTCATCGCCTTGACTTCGGCACAGCCCATGCGGATATAGTCTTCCGCCATTTCCTGGGTGGTCTCGCGTGCCTCTTCGTCATCAGGACGAATCCAGATCACGCCTTCACGCAGGTTGGCGCGTGCCACGGCATTTTCCGGAAAGAAAAACGCCTCGGTCTTGGCGCGGCGCGAACAGGCGCCGATCATGACGTGCGTCACGCCCTCGTTGGCGATGTCGTTCTTGATCATCGCCACGCCGTCGGCGTTGCACAGGAAATCGTGCGACTTCGCCATCGGCACCTTGCCGTCTTTCTGGGCAATCTTGACCAGCGCGTCCGTGTCCAGACGCTCACCCAGACCGCAGCCTTTGCAGATATACGCTGCAACTTTGATGTCTGCCATTTATGCCTCCGCCTTTGCTACTTTGTTGACTACCTGAATCGCACGCAAGGCGGCAGCGGTGGCCGATTGCACTGCACGGTTCACATCCAGCGCATTCGTTGCGCAACCCGCACCGAACACGGCACCGTTGGCCGGATCAGCTTCGATAAAGCCACTGGAGTCGGCGACGATATGACCCGGAATATTGATGCCCTTGACCGAAGGCTCCATCCCCACTGCCAGTACCACAAGATCATGTGGCGTGGTGTAGCGCTTGTAGCCTTCGGTGTCAACGCCATGACACACCGGATTGCCGCTCTCGTCTTCGGTGACCTTGGCCACCTTGGATTTAATGAAGCTCACCGACGTATCAGCCTGCACTTTTTGATAGAAATCTTCAAAGCGGTCGATCGCGCGGATGTCGATGTAGTAGATGGTCGACTTGCCGTCTTCCGGATATTTTTCGCGTACGTAATGAGTCTGCTTCAGCGAAGCCATGCAGCAGATGCGCGAACAGTGGCGCAAATGGTTTTCGTCGCGTGAACCGGCGCACTGAATGAAGGCGATATTCTTCGCTTCCTTGCCATCGGAGGGACGCAGGATCTTGCCGCCCGTGGGCCCGTGAATATCAGCCAGACGCTCGAATTCGACACTGGTGATGACATTCTTGAAGCGGCCATAGCCGTAGGGTTGAATCTTTGCGGCATCGTAGGGCTGCCAGCCGGTTGCCCAGATCACCGCCCCGGCCTTGACCTCGATCGTCTCTTCTTTCATGTCGAGATCGATCGCGCCGTATTTGCATGCCGCCTTGGCTTTATCAGCATCTGGCGTGCCGATGATCGCCGGGTCCAGCACGTAGCGCTGCGGGTAGGCCATCGCGCTTGGCAGGAAAGCGGCCTTGTGCTGACCGAGGTTGTAGTTGAACGGATCGTCTACCATCGTCTCGACCGCACGCGCACAGTCGCCGCACGCCGTACAGCTTTCATTCACATAGCGGGGTTTGATTTTGATGGTGGCGGTGTAATTGCCGGTGCTGCCGTCAATGCCACTGACTTCAGCCATCGTCAGCACGCGCACGCGCGGATTGCCCTTAAGACGGCGCTGGTTGATTTCCAACCCGCAGATGGGATGACACAGCTTGGGAAAGTAGCGATACAACTGGGAGGTTCGTCCGCCCAGCGCGGGGTTTTTTTCAACCAGAACAACGTTCTTGCCGGTTTCGGCCGCTTCAAGTGCAGCGGTCATGCCGGAAATCCCGCCGCCCACCACGAGTATCGTCTCGTTGGTCGCAACATGCTCCGTCATTAGTTTCCTCCATCCGATGGATGCAAAGCCAAACTTGGATTATCCGGGACTCAAGGCTTTGGGTCCTCCCGGATAACCGGCCATACGACCGGGTTAATCCTGCAAATGGTACTCCGAAGACCATACTCACCGCCACGGGCATGTGCGCAAATTCAATCGAAGTTTTCTATGCGCGAATAAGAGTAAGTATTTGCGGCCTTGCATACAGGCGGATTTTCAGCATGAATTGTCCGCATCAATTTCATGCAGCAGCAGAACCAATCCGGCATGTTTTCCGCCGCATCAGCCAGGTCAGACCTGATTCTCTGCACCTTGGTCGCACAAAAGCCGCTCCTTTCTCCAGGCCAGCAATCTCAAACTGAGTTGATATGAATTGACCGTGCCGCATGCGGGATGTGCCAAAACGCCTTAAGGCATCACTACAAAAAACCTGCGTATCGCAAGGTCGCTCAGCAGGAGTAATCAGCCTCCGGACGGGTTGAAAACTACAGCCAGGGAAACGAATTACACGACTTGGTGCCATCGTGCTATTGCCATTCACCCACCAATTATCTATAAGGAGATCTGAATACCCGTACGGAGACAATCTGGTTGCGATTCAAAAGCCCAACAATAAATAGTTTCGAACCAGATACCTGTCATGACAAAACTGCCAACAAACATGACGCCCATGTCAGGCTGCGCTTCTGCCGGATGTTGCCAAGCACGCTATAAATACAAATAAAAACAAGATGTTACATGCAAATTGTTAAAATCTGGCATGCAATATGCAAGAACATAACCTTCCAGGGACTATTGATATAGCCAAACTCAAAGAGGAAATTGAATGACGAAAATAATCAAATCATCTTGTTTGATGGCAGCTCTATTCTGCATGACGATGGGCAATGTCATTGCAGAAGACACCTCTCCGGCACCACAAGCCGATGCCGCTGCAACGACTCCATCTACGCCCGACGCAACAAACAGTCAAACCAATCAATCAAAACCTAAGGAGGAAGCCGCCAGCACACAACCATCGCAAAGCAGTGGAACTAAAGCTGCAGAACCAGAACCGGAATGCAATTAATAATCCGATCGCACATCGAATAAAACTTTAGGAGACACACCATGAAGATTCGCACATTACTTGCTGCATCCACCCTGCTCACCACGTTTGCCATGTCCACAGCGGTCAGTGCGCTGGACGTCAACATCGCCGCCGACATGCCTTCTGTCGATGTCATGCATGGTGGCCAAAAAGCCACCATCATGCGCAATCAGAACCAGGACAACAACGTCAACCCGGCATTTGCCAAGACCTCACGCAAATGCCCGCCGTTCTGCATTCAACCTGCAGTTCTGGCCCCTGGTGTGGAAACCATCGGGGAGTTGGAAGTCATTCATTACCTGAAGAAAATGAGCGATGGCGACAAAACCATCATGGTGGTCGATTCCCGCACCCCGGACTGGGTCGAAAAAGGCACGATTCCCGGTGCAGTCAACATTCCGTGGGACAAACTCAATATCGGTAAATCCGATCCCATCACCGTTCAGGACATCCTTGAGAAGCATTTCAACGTCAAGAGCCAGGATGGCTTCTACATGTTCGACAACGCCAAGACCGTCGTCATGTTCTGCAACGGTCCCTGGTGCGGCCAGTCGCCGACCAACATCAAGGGTTTGCTGAAAATCGGCTACCCGGCAGACAAAATCAAGTGGTATCGGGGCGGCATGCAGGATTGGGAAGTGCTCGGCCTGACCACCATCAAGCCTTGAGTTGATTTGAACCCACAAAATTTAGAGGAATGACACATATGAAAAATACGCTGCTCAAGCTTTCCGGTCTTGCCTTGGCGCTGGCCGTCACAATGGGTACATCTGGCTGTGCTACCAATGGCAACACCGCCACCACGCCCGACAAACCCCTGGAAGTCGCCCTCACCGCTGGCCTGTCTTCTGTCGATGTCATGCATGGTGGCCAAAAAGCCACCATCATGCGCAATCAGAACCAGGACAACAACGTCAACCCGGCATTTGCCAAGACCTCACGCAAATGCCCGCCGTTCTGCATTCAACCTGCAGTTCTGGCCCCTGGTGTGGAAACCATCGGGGAGTTGGAAGTCATTCATTACCTGAAGAAAATGAGCGATGGCGACAAAACCATCATGGTGGTCGATTCCCGCACCCCGGACTGGGTCGAAAAAGGCACGATTCCCGGTGCAGTCAACATTCCGTGGGACAAACTCAATATCGGTAAATCCGATCCCATCACCGTTCAGGACATCCTTGAGAAGCATTTCAACGTCAAGAGCCAGGATGGCTTCTACATGTTCGACAACGCCAAGACCGTCGTCATGTTCTGCAACGGCCAATGGTGTGGTCAATCACCGACCAACATCAAGGGCTTGCTGAAAATTGGCTACCCGGCAGATAAAATCAAGTGGTATCGGGGCGGCATGCAGGAATGGGAAGCGCTTGGCCTGACCACTGTCAAACCGGCAAAATAAAAGCAGCAGGCAACCAATAAAAAACGGGGCTCACGCCCCGTTTTTTATTGGTACCAGCAAGCGATCAACCGACCGGATGCTGTTCAATCAAGTATCACTTATGTGGAGCGATGTTGCCACCATCATCAGACAAGACAATTTCCACGCGCCGATTCAATTGACGTCCGGCAGCAGTTTCATTGTTGGCAACAGGAGAGGATTCGCCATAACCGCGCATTGCAATGCGGCCACCGTCAATCCCCTGTTCCGCCAATGCTTTTTGCACGGCTTCTGCACGTCGCTCAGAAAGCGCCTGGTTATAACTGGCACTGCCTGTGCTGTCCGTATGCCCCTCAATCATGACCTTGCGCTGCGGGTACTTGTTGAGGAAATCAGCCAGTTTTGTAACGTTGTTAATCCCACCCGCCGACAGCTGCGCCTTGTTGGTATTGAATAACACGTCACCCAGTGTGATCACCATGCCACGGTCGGTCTTTTTGGCGTTCAATTCCTTGAGCTGCATTTCCTGCTGCGCAATCAGTGCCTGAGCTTGCTCAGCTTTGGCTGCGGCGTCTGCCAAAGCGGCGGCGCGCTGATCTGCGTCCAGCTGCGCCATCGCCGTCTGCTTTTTGGCCTCTTCGACTTCGGCCATTCTGGCGGCAATCAGCGCCTGGTCGCGCTCGGCCTTGGCTGCAGCCTCAGCCAAGGCCGCAGCCTGCTGATCAGCAGCCAGTTGCGCGATCGCCGCCTGTTTTTTGGCTTCCTCGAGTTCGGCAAGCCTTGCCGCAATCAGCGCCTGGTCATGTTTCGACTGGGCGCTGGCCTCAGCCAATGCCGTGGCACGTTGGTCGGCAATTTGCTGCGCAAGTATCGCCCGCTTCTTGGCGGCATCGGCTTCGGCCGTCCTCGCCTCAAGGCGAATCTGATCACGCTTGACGCTGGCATTGGCGACATCCAGTTCGGCTGTTTTACGCTTGGCCGTTTCCTGTGCGATTGCCACTTTCTGCTTGGCCAGATAGGCCAACTGATTAACCGTGGCCGGGCTTTCGCCTTTACTCAATGCAGAATCCGCCTTGTTCAGCGACTCACCGGCTTCCTGCAGTTCAATCGGTGCCAGATTGGTAATCTGGGCATTGGCTCGCGCGCTGTTGTAGCTGCTACGCGCCTCCATAAGGGCTGTATTTTCAGGCGGCAGCGTGCTGCAACCCGAAAAAATTGCAGCTGCAACCAGGCTCAAGGGGAAATATCGATTCTTTTGCATAGTTAGCTCCATTAGTTGATTATTGTGCGCTACGTTCGATTTCATGACGCAGCACGCGAATATCTTCCTGCAATGCGTTCGCTGCTTTCTGTGCCCGTGCCGAGCGTGCCATTGAGCCAGCCAGCTTGGCATCGACTTCGGCCTGTTCAGCCAACTGCCGGGCCAGCTCATAATCTTTTGCTGCCATGGCTTTCTCGGCCGCATCCAGCTTATCCATCGAGGACTTGAGCTGGACTGGAGCAAACTCATTGCCTCCTGCGCTCATGGCATTGCTTACCGCAGCCTTGGAAAGCGCCATCTGTTCCGTTGGCGCCTGATTGCTCGCACAACCCATCATGAAACCTGCGGCAACCACAGCCACGCCTATTCCTCGCATTGTTTGATTCAGCCAAAGTCGATCAGTGCTTTTAATCATTTTTTCCTCCTTACAGTTAAACAGCAGAAATAATCCACACATCCATTCTTCTGTAACGAATCAAGATATCGACCAGAAGAAAGCCAGAAAACAGCATTTACCTACTATCAGTATAGACATTTTATTTTGCAATGATTTGTCAAATAATCAATCTTTACATTAATTATGAAAATCTATTTTTTATGACTGCCATGCAGGCAAGTACACAAGCTAATATGTACATTATACCAAATCACATTAATCAGTATTTAATCCATCATTAAATACGAAAAATGGTGCCAATATTTTCGATTATTCAACATATATTTTCGACATTATTATCAAACTTCAACAAATCAAATTTAAGCGGAACAGGAGGCACCAAACATGTCCTTTAGAGTGCTTACAATTAAGTACAACAATTTGATTTAACAAATAATTATTTATATATTTCTCAACTCCGGGCAGGCTTACCGATCCGTACAGCGAACCAACTTGTCCAGTATTTCTGAGTTCGACTCGCCAGGCCCGACAATCGACACAGAAACCGGTTAGGCTGACAATAAGCAACCCGGAATGCAGCCGTCTCACACCAGATTAATCACGGTAAGGAAATTAACCGGTCGTTACGGGTTCCATTCCAGACCGGCTCCCGTCGTATTCAGCTGGCCTACTTTTCAAATCATCCATGACGACACAAGCTGAAAACGTACTCAACTTCTGGTTTGGCCCATCGGGTAGCGCAGTTGAGATTGCCGAACGACAGCGCAGACTGTGGTTCGGCAAGTCAGCGGCAAACGACCAGGCGGTAGCCAGGCAATTCGCTGCCACGCTGCTGGCGGCATCGGTGGGCCAACTTGACCATTGGTCCAATACGCCACGAGGGCGGTTGGCGCTGATCATCGTGCTGGATCAGTTTCCGCACCACATTTATCGCAATCAGGCCCAGTCTTTTGCCACTGACCCGCAGGCGCTGGACTTGTGTCTGGCCGCGCTGACCACAGGCGAGGACCAGCAACTTGCGCCCATCGAACGGGTGTTCCTGTATCTGCCGCTGGAACATGCCGAGTCGAATGCCATGCAGGACCAGTCTGTTCTGCTGTTTGAGAAATTGGCCGATGCAGCAGCTGCGGACGAACGCGCCCTGTTCGACGACTTCCTGAACTATGCGCGCAAGCATCGCGACGTGGTGGCGCGCTTCGGATGCTTTCCGCATCGCAACGCACTATTGGGACGACCTTCCACGGATGACGAACTTGAGTTCCTGAGGCAACCCGGCTCGCGCTTCTAGCCTGTATTCATACCCTCCGGGTAAAATGGCGGATTCTTGTGCCCACCGGGTTCCCCCTGCTGTCCATGCCCCGCCAAATCCTCGTCACCTCCGCCCTGCCCTACGCCAACGGCAGCATCCACCTCGGCCATCTGGTCGAATATATCCAGACCGATATCTGGGTGCGTTTCCAGAAAATGCAGGGCCACGATTGCCGCTACATGTGTGCCGACGACACGCACGGCACGGCAATCATGCTTCGTGCAGAAAAGGAAGGCATCACCCCGGAAACTTTGATCGGCCGGGTGTGGGATGAACACACGCGCGATTTTTCCGGTTTCAACATCGGCTTCGATCATTACTACTCGACACACTCGGACGAGAACCGCGACCTGGCGTCGAAAATTTATCTGCGGCTGCAGGAAGCCGGCTTGATCGACGTCAAAACCATTGCGCAACTGTACGACCCGGTCAAGAACCTGTTTCTGCCGGATCGCTTCATCAAGGGCGAATGTCCCAAATGCGGCGCAGCCGATCAATACGGCGACAACTGCGAAGTGTGCGGTGCGACCTACAGCCCGACCGAACTGAAAAACCCGGTATCGGCAGTATCGGGCGCGACGCCGGTACACGAGGATTCGGAACATTACTTCTTCAAACTCGGTGCCTGCGAAGCCTTCCTGCGCGAATGGACAACGTCGGGCGCACTGCAGGCTGAAGCCGCCAACAAGATGCAGGAATGGTTTGCCTCAGGCCTGAACAATTGGGATATCAGCCGCGATTCCCCCTATTTCGGTTTCGAAATCCCCAACGCGCCAGGAAAATATTTTTATGTGTGGCTGGATGCGCCGGTGGGCTACATGGCGAGCTTCTCCAAATACGCAAGGGACAACGGCCTCGACTTCAACGCCTGGTGGGGTGCCGACGCCAAGACCGAACTGGTGCACTTTATCGGCAAGGACATCCTGTATTTTCACGCGCTGTTCTGGCCGGCAATGCTGAAATACTCCGGCCACCGGTTGCCGACTGCCGTGTATGCGCACGGCTTTTTGACGGTGAACGGGCAGAAGATGTCGAAGTCGCGCGGCACCTTCATTACTGCCGACAGTTATCTGACACAGGGCCTCAACCCCGAATGGCTGCGCTATTACTACGCTGCCAAACTCAACGGCACGATGGAAGACATCGATCTCAACCTCGACGATTTCGTCGCGCGAGTGAATTCTGACTTGGTCGGCAAGTTCATCAACATCGCCAGCCGCACCGCCGGTTTCATCCACAAGAAATTCGACGGCAAGCTCGCCGATGGCGTTGCCAACCTCGAGCTCATCGGTGAATTCCAGGCGGCCGCCAGTTCGATTGCTACGCATTATGAATCACGTGATTTTGCCAAGGCGCTGCGCGAAATCATGGCGCTGGCCGACCGCGCCAACCAATATGTGGCGGATGAAAAACCGTGGGAACTGGCAAAGAAAGACGAAGCGATCTATCGCCTGCACGAAGTCTGCACGGTCTCGCTAAATTGCTTCCGCCTGCTAGCCTTGTATCTGAAACCAGTGCTACCCAAACTTGCCGAACAAGTCGAGGCCTTCCTCAATATCGAGCCGATGACCTGGGCAGACGCGCAAAGCCTGTTCATCCGCCATACAATCAACGAGTACAGCCACCTCATGACCCGTATCGACCCCAAATCCATCGAAGCCATGGTAGACGCCAACCAGCAGAATCTTGAACCAACATCCGCCCCCGCGCCGACGCCCGCCCGCCATGCCGAAGCCCAGGTCAACGCCACCCATCCAGTTGCCGACACGATCAGCATCGACGACTTCGCGAAGATCGACCTGCGTATCGCGCGAATCGCCAATGCCGAACACATTGAAGGCGCCGACAAACTGCTGCGCCTCACACTCGACCTCGGCGATCTCGGCACGCGTCAGGTGTTTGCTGGCATCAAATCGGCCTACGCGCCCGAAGCCCTGATCGACCGGTTCACCGTAGTGGTCGCCAACCTCGCGCCGCGCAAGATGAAATTCGGCATGAGTGAAGGCATGGTGCTGGCCGCTTCCGGCAGCGAGCCGGGCCTGTTCATCCTGTCACCGGATCACGGCGCCCAGCCTGGCATGAAAGTGAAATGAATCACCGGTGGTCACGCTCCATTTGAAGATTCAGGGCCGCGTTCAGGGGGTATGGTTTCGCGAATCCATGCGCCTCGAAGCCATGCGTCTAGGTGTCAATGGCTGGGTTTGTAATCGGCCGGACGGCTCGGTCGAAGCCACGCTTCAAGGGTCGATTGAAGCGGTCAATACCTTGATCGAATGGGCTCACTCAGGTCCGCCGCTCGCGCACGTACAGCACGTTATCCGGACAAGCATCGTGACGCAGGAGCGATTTAGCGCATTCGAGAAACGGGCGGCATAGCGCCAGAACGCCCGTACCTGCACCAATCAAGCTCTCGAGCAAAAAAAAGCCCGACTTATTAAAGTCGGGCTGAATATCCACCAAAGGAGGAGGATTGGAGGAGACAACACCTATGTGCCATTGCGGCCACATCAGCGTTATAAGTAGTTTCTAATATAACGGTATACATGTCAATACTCCTTTAACAAAAAACCCTCAATTGGTACGATTATTCCAGCGACCTACCCACGTAAACGCAACACTCAGTAAATGACGCGCACTGCTTCGGGCTTTAACCATCCCCCGAGCGACTCAAGCAGACGGTCATCCAGCTTCACCCGCCAGTCCTCGCCCAGACGAACCCTGCAGCGCGCATGCGGGGTGTGGTAATCCACCCACACCGGGCAACCATCCTGCTGGACCTTGTATGGGGCAAGTAATTCCGTTAGTTTGCGGCCGCTATTGGGCTGGGTATGACATTGGCTGCTGCAGTCCAACTGCAATCCCTGGGCAAAACGAGTGCGTGCGCCGGCCAGGTCGTAGATCCGCTCCGCCGTCACCCGCACGCCACCCGAGTAATCATCCCGATTGACCTTGCCTTCGATGATCAGCAGCGCGTCATCTCTTAACAGGTGTCGGTTCTGCTCGTAGAGTTCATTAAAAATCACCACCTCGACCTGTGCGGTCACGTCATCCAGTAACAGAATCAGCATCTTGCCGCGCCGGGTCATCTGGGCGCGCAGCGACACGGCGATACCGGCCAGCATCACCGGATCACGCGAGGGCTCCAGGCTGTCGAGCTGTTTCTTGGCGAAACTCGATACTTCAGCCAGATATGAGGTGAAGGGATGACCGCTGAAGAAATAGCCCAGCGCAGATTTTTCCTGCTGCAGTTTTTCCTGGTCCGACCATACCGGCACATCGACCAGATCTTCGCCGTCCTCGAGCGCTTCACCAAACAGGCCGACTTGCCCGCCGCTGCGCGCCACTCGGTCCGCCGTTTCCAGCGCGGCCGCGACCGAGGCCATCAAGCTGGCGCGATGATCATTGATCCGATCGAATGCGCCTGCTTTCACCAAGGCTTCGAGTACACGACGATTCAAATAACGCTTGTCAATACGGCGCGTCAGGTCGAACAAGCCTTGATACGGGCCGTTGGCTTCACGTTCGGCGACGATCGCACCAATTGCCGCCTCACCGCTGCCCTTGATCGCCCCCAGCCCGTAACGAATTTCGGTCTTGCTGACGGGTTCGAAGCGATAACCGGACTGGTTGATGTCGGGCGGCAACAGCGTCATCCCATTAGCGCGGTTATCTTCGAAGAAGATCCGCACCTTGTCGGTATCCGACATTTCGGACGACATCGTCGCCGCCATGAACTCGGCCGGGTAATACGCCTTGAGCCAGGCTGTGTGATACGCGATCAGCGCGTAGGCAGCCGAGTGCGACTTGTTGAAGCCGTATTCGGCAAACTTCTCCATCAGATCGAACAGGCGCTCGGCGACCTTGGTATCGGCGCCGCGCTTGGCGGCGCCTTCGAGGAAAATGGTGCGCTGCTTGGCCATTTCCTCAGGTTTCTTTTTACCCATGGCGCGCCGCAGCATGTCGGCGGCACCGAGGCTGTAGCCGGCCAGAATCTGCGCCACCAACATCACCTGCTCCTGGTAGACGATGATGCCATAGGTCGATTTCAGTACCGGCTCGAGATCGGGGTGGAAATATTCCGGCTTCTGCTTGCCCTGCTTGCGCGCGATGAAGTCATCCACCATGCCCGAGCCGAGCGGGCCCGGCCGGTTGAGCGCCATCAGGGCGATGATGTCCTCGAAGCAGTCACCCTTGAGCTTCTTTTCCAGATCCTTGGCCGAGCGCGATTCGGACTGGAACACGGCGGTGGTGTTTCCATCGGCAAATAGCCGGTAGACCGCCGGATCGTCGAGCGGCAGGTCTTCCAGGCGAAAGTCCCTGCGGTCTTCGTGCCGCTGCACGAAGCGCACCGCCTCGGCCAGAATGGTCAGTGTACGCAGGCCGAGGAAGTCGAACTTCACCAGGCCAATCGCTTCGACGTCGTCCTTGTCGAACTGCGACACCGCCGCGTCCGAGCCTTCGGCGCGATACAGCGGGCAGAAATCAGTGAGTTTTCCCGGTGCGATCAGCACGCCGCCCGCGTGCATGCCGACGTTGCGGGTGACGCCTTCGAGTTTTTCAGCCAACGGCAGCAACTCGGCAAGCTCTTCCTCGTTCCGTGCGCGCTCGTCGATCTGCGGTTCTTTCTCGCGCGCCTCGGCCAGTGAAATTCCCAGTTCATTGGGCACCAGTTTGACGAACTTGTCGACAAAGAGATACGGCAAATCAAGCACGCGTCCGACGTCACGCAACACCGCCTTTGCCGCCATGGTGCCAAAGGTGGCGATCTGCGACACCGCATCATGGCCGTAGCGGTCCTTCACGTACTGGATTACGCGGTCGCGACCATCCTGGCAAAAGTCGATATCGAAGTCAGGCATCGATACCCGCTCCGGGTTGAGGAAACGCTCAAACAGCAGGTCATATTCCAGCGGGTCGAGATCGGTAATCAACAGGCTGTACGCCACCAGCGAGCCGGCGCCGGAACCGCGCCCCGGCCCCACCGGCACGCCGTTGTTTTTCGCCCAGTTGATGAAGTCGGACACGATCAGAAAGTAGCCTGGAAAGCCCATCTGAATGATGGTGCCAAGCTCGAATTCAAGCCGTTCCAGGTATTCCGGCAATTTGGCGGCGCGGGTTGCCTCGTCGGGATAAAGGGTCGCCATGCGCTCCTGCAGGCCTTCGTGTGAGCGCTGCCGCATGTAGTCGTCGAGGCTCATGCCGCCGGGCGTCGGAAAATCCGGCAACTTGCTCTTGCCCAGTTCCAGCGTGAGATTGCAACGCTTGGCCACGTCCACGCTGTTGACGAGCGCCTCGGGCAAATCGGCAAACAACTCCGCCATTTCTTCCGGCGTCTTGAAATACTGCTCGGCGGTAAACGGCCGTGGCCGACGCGGGTCACCCAGCATCATGCCCTCGGCGATGCACACCCGCGCTTCATGCGCCTTGAAGTCATCCGGCGCAATGAACTGAATCGGATGGGTGGCCACGGATGGCAAATTGAGCGCTGCCCCGACATCGAGCAAACCATCGATCAGCCGCTCGGTATGCGGCTGGCCAAAACGCTGCAGCTCCAGGTAATAGCGCCCGGGAAACAGCGTGGCCCAGGCCTCGGCAGCTGCGCGCGCGGCGTCAGGTTTGTCATCCAGAATCGCCTGCGCCACATTGCTGAAATCTCCACCTGACAAGGCCAGCAGGCCGTCGGTGCCTTCGGCCAGCCAGGCCGGATCAATCTCGGCACGACCCCGATGAATATTGTGCTGAAAAGCACGCGTCAGCAATTCACACAGGCGGCGATAGCCTTCGCGGTGTTGCACCATCAGCAATATCCGCGAGGGCCGGTTGCGATCCGCCGCATTGGTGACCCACACATCGCAGCTGAAAATCGGCTTGATGCCTGCGCCGCGTGCCGCCCGATAAAACTTGACCCAGCCAAAGGTATTGGACAAATCGGAGAGGCCAATCGCAGGCATCCCGATATCGCGCGCCCGCTTGACCGCATCGCCCACGCGCACCAGGCCATCGACGACGGAATACTCGGTATGCAGGCGAAGGTGGATGAAATGCGGATCGGTCATGGGTACGCGACGAGAAATCTGACCGCTATTTTAACGCCGCTGACGGGGGACCAAAAACAAAAGGCAGCCGCAGCTGCCTTTTGTTTGAATCAGCGGGATGCTATTCCGCTCCGATAGGAATCGAGACGCGAAGACCAGCCGAAGACAGTGCTATGGCACGGCGGTGCGTGGTTGTTGCCGATTCATCGGCTGTACAACCACGGCCTACCCCTTGCGGGTGAGGCGCAGCCGACAAAGTATCGGTTTCTATGTGGAGTGGAATTAGTTTGCGCGACGCTTGAATTCGTTGGTGCGGGTGTCGATCTCGATCATGTCGCCGATATCGACAAAAGCAGCGACCGGCAATTCGTAGCCGGTGGGCTTGATGCGGGCCGGCTTCATCACCTTGCCAGAGGTGTCGCCGCGGACAGCCGGCTCAGTATATTCAACTTCACGGATCACGGTGGTCGGCATTTCGACCGAAATCGCCTTACCGTCATAGAACACCACTTCCAGCGGCATGCCATCGTCCAGATAGTTCAGCGCGTCACCGAGGTTGTCAGCTTCGATCTCGTACTGGTTGTATTCAGCATCCATGAACACATACAACGGATCGGCAAAATACGAGTAGGTGCAATCCTTGCGATCCAGGGACACCATTTCGAATTTATCGTCAGCACGATAAACCGTTTCGGTACCGGAACCATTGAGCAGATTCTTGAGCTTCATCTTGACGACGGATGAGTTGCGGCCCGATTTCGAGAATTCAGCCTTCACGACCACCATTGGGTCTTGGCCGATCATCACGACGTTGCCGGCGCGGAGTTCCTGTGCGGTTTTCATGGGTGTATCCTGCTGCGAGAGCGCTAAGAGGTTGAGAAAGCTCGCTATTTTAGCGTATTTTCTGCAAATTCCACCAGCTTCCCGGTCAGTTTCCCTACCAGACCGAGGCGATCACGCCACACGTCGGCGTGTGACTCGATCACGCCTTGTTGCGCCCGCCATTCAGCCCAGCAAACAGCCATATCCGGGCCTGGCATTCCATTCCAGCTTTGCCACATGTGACTCACCGCCTGCGCAGCCACTGCATCCATGTGATCATGGTAGCGTGCCAGCAGCGCATTGAGTTTGTCCCAATGTGCATGCTCGGCCTGCGGATACGCCTGCCACACCAAGGGATGCGCTGCCCACTGCGCCCGCACGCAGGAATCCTCGCCGCGCACGAGATTCAGGTCGCACGCCCACAGCAGGTGGTCGTATGCGTCCTGATCGGAGAACGGCAATACCTGCAACCGCAACGCGCCACGCTGATGCACGTCGCCAGCGGCCAACGTGGGGACATCCAGCCATGCAGCCAGTTGTGGAATCACACAACCCTCGGGTACCAGACACGTCACGGCATGCGCATCGGCTGCCCAGGCATCGAGCAAAGCCGGCAGTGCAGGGTTTTCATAAGCGAACAGCGACACCCGCAACTCGCCTGCCTGTGGGGCAGCCAGTCCAAGCTCGCGCCAATAGTCCGTGACATCCGACTTAAGGAAGGCCGTACGCCGTGCATCGAAATCGGCTTCAATCAGCAAGCCACCCGTGTCCGGGGTGTAACCGGGGAAAAAGAAATATTTGGTCAGCGGCAAACGCGGATGTGGCGATGGCAGGCCGTGGTGCTCAGCCACCCAGGACTCGGCGCTCAGGTATTCAAGATTGATCCATACCGGCGGCGGCGTTCGCTCACTCATCGCCGTCAAATAGCTTTCCGGCAGGGCGCAGCCAAATGCCTCGATCACTACCTGAGCCGGTTCAACCAGACTGAATGGCGCGCGCCATGCACAGATCATCACACCCTCACAACTTTGCTGATCCGTATTCACATCGACGGCAGGCCAGATGCGCTGAAACGCCCGCATATCATCCACCCACAAGCGCACCACCAAACCCTGCTCCCGAACCAGCCCGCGCGCCAGACGCCAGGCGATACCAATGTCGCCGAAGTTGTCGATGACGTTGCAGAAGATGTCCCAGGTTTTTTGCATAGCACGCATGCTAACGCATCGCTTCGCGCTGTCGGGAGGCGATTGCCGCCACGCGGAGCAACAGTTCATGGGATCTCAAAGCGCCTCGTTTCTTGCCATTCCAGGTTGAAATAAAAACCACAATCCAGCCAAGGCCCTTGTTTTCAAGCGATTTTTACTTGTAAAAATTCATGTACGGTAGTAAAAAGCAAAAAGTTTGATTTCAAGAACCGTCAGGTTTGGCATTACCAAGGAGAACACCGGGTAGCGCACTTGAATTCAGATCGGCGGCAATAAAAACCAGGCCGTCCAGTCATCCACCAGCGCAATTTGCTTTTCGCGGTTTTGTTGGGGGTTGTGTTTGTTTTGTCCGCAGGAGGAAGTATTAAATGGCAACAGGTACAGTCAAGTGGTTCAGCGACGCCAAGGGTTTTGGCTTCATTACTCCCGATAACGGCGGCGAGGATGTGTTCGCACATTTTTCCGCCATCCAGAGCAATGGTTTCAAAACCTTGAAAGAAGGCCAGAAAGTGTCTTTCGAAGAAACCCAGGGGCCAAAGGGAAAGCAGGCTTCCAACATCCAGCCCGAAGGCTGAGTGGTTTGAGCCCACAAAAAACCCCGCCGTAGCGGGGTTTTTTGTGGGCGAATACAAGCCTACATCTTGGCGACCATGACCTCGGCAAATTTCGAGCACTTGACCTCGGTGGCCCCGTCCATCAGACGTGCAAAGTCGTAGGTTACGGTCTTGTCGGCAATCGCTTTTTCCATGCTGGCGATGATGAGGTCGGCGGCCTCGAGCCAGCCCAGGTGACGCAGCATCATTTCGGCCGACAGAATCAACGAACCCGGATTGACGTAATCCTTGCCCGCGTACTTGGGGGCGGTGCCGTGGGTGGCTTCAAACATGGCCACGTTGTCGGACAGATTGGCGCCCGGTGCAATGCCAATACCACCCACTTCCGCCGCCAGCGCATCCGACACATAGTCGCCGTTGAGATTGAGCGTGGCGATCACGTCGTATTCGTCCGGGCGTAACAAAATCTGTTGCAGGAAGGCGTCGGCGATCACGTCCTTGATCACGATGCCGTTCGGCAATTCCATCCACGGACCCTCACCGATCAGCTTGGCGCCGAATTCGCGCGCGGCCAGTTCGTAGCCCCATTTCTTGAAGCCACCTTCGGTGAACTTCATGATGTTGCCCTTGTGCACCAGGGTCACCGAGCGGCGCTTGTTGTCGATGGCATACTGGATCGCACGACGGATCAGACGCTCGGAACCTTCGATCGACACCGGCTTGATGCCGATGGCCGAGGTCTCGGGGAAGCGGATCTTGGTGACGCCCATTTCCTTCTGCAGGAATTCGATGACTTTTTTCACTTCCGGCGAATTGGCTTCCCACTCGACGCCGGCGTAGATATCTTCGGTGTTCTCGCGGAAGATCACCATATCGACCTTTTCCGGTGCCTTGACCGGACTGGGCACGCCAGTGAAATAACGCACCGGGCGCAGGCACACATAGAGATCGAGCATCTGGCGCAGCGCCACGTTGAGTGAGCGGATGCCGCCCGAAGTCGGCGTGGTGAGCGGACCCTTGATCGAAATCACATAGTCCTTGACCGCCTGCACGGTTTCTTCCGGCAGCCACTGGTCGGCGCCATACACCTTGACGGCTTTTTCGCCGGCGAACACTTCCATCCAGGCGATCTGCTTCTTGCCACCGTAGGCCTTGGCCACGGCCGCATCCACCACCAGACGCATGGCCGGGGTGATATCGACGCCGGTGCCGTCGCCTTCGATGAAGGGGATGATCGGCATGTCGGGCACGTTCAGGGTATTGTCGGCGTTGACAGTGATTTTCTGGCCTGCGGCGGGAATCTGGATATGTGTGCTCATGGTGTCTCGAAACGTTGCTGATGCCCTTGAGGTACTTGGGCCCTGTTTGGGTAAAATGGGACTTTGTCCCTCCGAAGCGTGTCGCGCCTGATTCTTTTCAACAAACCCTACGGCGTACTCAGCCAGTTCACCCCCGAGGGGCGCTGGCAGGGTTTGCGGGATCATCTCGACTTGCCTGGCGTATATGCGGCCGGGCGTCTGGATGCAGACAGCGAAGGCATGCTGATTTTAACCGATGACGGCGCCCTGCAGAGCCGGATAGCCGATCCCAGGCATAAACTGCCCAAAACCTACTGGGCGCAGATTGAAGGTGCACCGGATGACACAGCGCTGGAACCACTACGGCGCGGCGTCGACCTCGGCGATTTTGTCACCCAACCCGCGCAGGTCCGGCTCATCGACGAACCCGCTGGCCTGTGGCCGCGCAACCCGCCGATCCGCGCTCGCATGAGTATCCCCACCCACTGGATCGAACTTGTCATCAAGGAAGGCAAAAATCGCCAGGTGCGACGCATGACTGCGAAAGTGGGCTTCCCCACCCTGCGCCTGGTGCGCGCCGCCATCGGTGACTGGACCCTGGGCACACTGCAGCCCGGAGAATGGAAAGAACTACATGTCTGAAGATATCTGGATACCCCATGTTGTTGTTGCCGCCATCGTCGAACGCGACGGCAAGTTTTTGCTGGTGGAAGAACACACCGCCGAAGGTCTGCGTCTCAACCAGCCGGCCGGCCACTGGGAGCCAGGCGAAACGCTGCTCGACGCCGTGCGCCGCGAGGCGCTGGAAGAAACCGCGCACCACGTCGAACCACTCGCGCTGCTCGGCTGTTACAGCACCTACCATGCCCGGCGCGACATCACCTATCTGCGCTTCGCCTACATCTGCCAAGCCACCCATCTGGATGCGGAACGCGCGCTGGACCATGGCATCGTGCGCGCCGTGTGGCTGACGGCAGACGAACTCGCTGCCAGCGCTGTACCCCACCGCAGCCAGCTTGTGATGCGCTGCGTGCAGGACTATCTGGCCGGGCGACGCTTCCCGCTCGACTTCGTGAGCCATCTATGAGCACCCGCGTCGTCGTCGGCATGTCGGGTGGGGTCGATTCTGCTGTCGCCACCTATCTGCTAAAGCAGCAGGGCTACGACGTGCTCGGCGTGTTCATGAAAAACTGGAATGACGACGACAACACCGACCAGTGCACCGCGCGTCAGGATTTTTTCGACGTGTTGGCGGTGGCCGATATCGTCGGCATCGAGGTCGAGGCGGTCAATTTTGCAGCCGAGTACAAGGAACGCGTGTTCAGCTATTTCCTCGCCGAATACCAGGCCGGACGCACCCCCAACCCCGACGTGCTGTGCAATGCCGAAATCAAGTTCAAGGCCTTTCTCGACGATGCGATTGCGCGCGGGGCCGAATTCATCGCCACCGGTCATTACGTCGGCAAGGGGGTGGATGCTGCCGGCCGCGCCACCCTGCTGCGCGCAGCGGATAGCAACAAGGACCAGAGCTACTTTCTCTACCGCCTGAGTCAGGCCCAGGTGCAGCCTGCGCTGTTCCCTCTGGCGCATCTGCCGAAACCCGAGGTGCGCACAATCGCCACAAGAATTGGCCTGCCCAACGCGGCCAAAAAAGACAGCACCGGTATCTGCTTTATCGGCGAGCGCAACTTCCGCGAATTTCTCGAGCGCTACCTGCCGCGCAACCCCGGCGATATGAAAACGCCGGAGGGCCGAGTCGTTGGTGAGCATCAAGGGCTGATGTATTACACGCTGGGGCAGCGGCAGGGCCTCGGTATCGGTGGGCAGAAGGACGGCAACACCGATCCGTGGTTTGTCGCCGCCAAGGATATGGCCAGCAATACGCTGGTCGTGGTGCAGGGACACGACCATCTGCTGCTGCAGCGTTCAACGCTCGCTGCCGGCCAGCTCAACTGGATCAGCGGTGAAGCGCCCGACCCGGACAAGCCCTACACCGCCAAGACCCGCTATCGCCAGACCGATGCATCCTGCCGTGTGCTGACGCTGAACGATGACACGCTCGAACTCGCGTTCGACAGCCCGCAGTGGGCTGTTACGCCGGGGCAGTCCGTTGTTTTATACGATGGCGAAGTCTGTCTTGGCGGCGGCATCATCACCTGAACCCGCTACAATTCACGCTTTCCAGATATACACCCCATCATGCCGCACGACACTGCACCCGCCCCTGCCGCCAACTTCATCCGCAACATCATCGACGAGCAGAATGCCGCCGAAAAATGGAATGGCCGCGTCGAGACGCGCTTTCCGCCCGAGCCCAACGGCTACCTGCACCTGGGGCACGCCAAGTCGATCTTCCTGAATTTTGGTCTGGCGCGTGATTACAGCGGCGTGTGCCATCTGCGTTTCGACGACACCAACCCGGAAAAAGAAAGCCAGGAATACGTCGATGCCATCACCGAATCGGTGAAATGGCTGGGCTTCGACTGGGGCAAGCACCTGTACTTCGCGTCGAACTACTTCGACACCATGTACGCCTGCGCCGAATACCTGATCCAGTCCGGCCACGCCTATGTAGACTCGCTGTCTGCCGACGAGATGCGCACACATCGCGGCACGCTGACCGAGCCGGGCAAGGACAGCCCTTACCGCAGCCGCAGCGTGGAAGAAAACCTGGCGATGTTTCGGTCGATGCGCGCAGGTGAATTTGCCGATGGCGCACACGTATTGCGCGCCAAAATCAACATGGCCTCGCCCAACATCAACCTGCGTGACCCGGCAATCTATCGCATCAAACGCGCGCATCACCACAATACCGGCGACAAATGGTGCATCTACCCGATGTATACCTACGCCCACCCGATTGAAGATGCGATCGAGCACATCACGCACTCGATCTGTACCCTGGAATTCGAGGACCAGCGTCCGTTCTACGACTGGCTGCTGAACAAACTCGCTGACGGCGGTTTTTTCACCCGCCCACTGCCGCAGCAGATCGAATTCGCGCGCCTCAACCTCACCTACATCGTGCTGTCGAAGCGCAAACTGATTCAACTGGTTGATGAAAAGCACGTCAGCGGCTGGGATGATCCGCGTTTACCCACGTTGGTCGGCGCGCGCCGTCGTGGCTATACGGCCGAAGGCTTCAAGCGCTTCACCGACCGCATCGGCATATCCAAATCCGACGGCTGGATCGACTACAGCGTGTTCGAGGAATGTCAGCGCGACATCTTGAACGACACCACGCTGCGCCGCATTGCCGTGCTCGACCCGGTCAAGCTCATCATCGACAACTACCCGGCCGACCAGTCGGAAGACTGCTTTGCCCCCAACCACCCGCAGCAGCCCGACCTGGGCAAGCGCGTCGTGCCGCTCTCAAAAGAGCTGTGGATCGAGCATGAGGACTTCATGGAAGTCCCGTCTAAAGGCTACTTTAGATTATTCCCCGGCAACTCGGTGCGGCTGCGCTATGGGTATGTGATCACCTGCACCGACTGCGAAAAGAATGCCGACGGCACCATCATCGCCGTGCACTGCGACTACCTGCCCGACACCAAATCCGGCACCCCGGGTTCCGACTCTGTCAAGGTCAAAGGCAACATCCATTGGGTATCCGCAGCCCACGCCTACGAAGCCGAAATCCGGCTATATGACCGTCTGTTCAAGACCTCCCAGCCGGGACAGGAAACCGGCGACTTTCTCGACGACATCAATACCGAATCGGTGCGCAGCATCCGCGCACAACTGGAATCCGCGCTGCAGGATGCTGTGGCGGAAGATCGCTTCCAGTTTGAACGGCACGGCTACTTTGTGGCAGATCGAGTTGACTCCAACCCCGGTGCACCCGTGTTCAACCGCACGGTAACATTGAAGGATTCTTGGGCGAAGGCTGGAAAGTAGCATTTTCGGAATCGGTCATGAGGAGTCTGCTAAGGCGGATGCCGTGTACAGCCGCTACTCGGCCAGAGCCGCAGCTGGAAATTTAAGCAGGTCACTTCCGCCATGGATTCGTACTAGACGTGGGCCAGGAAATTTCACTAAATGGCAGCTTTCTGATTTTCTCTGCGGCAGAAAACGACCTGCCACTTCATTTGCCCGCTAATGACGGTGTGTGTGCTGCTCACACAGCATGAATTGACTACAGGTTCTGCTGGGCGCGTGCGTGGTCATGGTCGCAGGCGTGCGCATTGCTGCCCTGGTTGCGCATGTGTTCGCCCAATGCCACAAACCGGGCATGCAGGGTTTCACGCAACACGGCATCCGCCACTGTTTCGTCCAGCGCCAGTTTCATGCAGAGCAGCCACTGGTCGCGCTCTTGCGGACCGATGGCATAGGGAAAATGCCGCCGCCGCAGCATCGGATGACCGTGCTTCTCAATATAGCGTTGCGGACCACCGAGCCAGCCCGATAAAAAATCAAACAGCTTGTTGCCGGATTCGCTCAGGTCGGCCGGGTGGATCTTGCGCACGGCATAGGCTTCCGGAAGTTCATCCATCAGTTCATAGAATCGGGTGACCAGCGTGTGGACCACCGTGTCGCCGCCGATGCGCTGATAGTCGGACACCTCAGCAGAATGTATTGCTTGCATGCAATCACCTCAAAAAATACTGGATATAAAAAACAAGCCCCACGCCCATCAACAGCCAGGCAACCACGGGACCGAGCAACAAGCGCAACACGGGATGACGTGGCACGAAGCCGACGCCGTGCACGAATCCCGCCGACAGGCCCCACATGATCAGCATGAGCGTGCCGTGGTTGATCGGGCTGCCGTCAGCCGTGGCGAGCGCGCGCGGCAGCAGGGTGACGAGCAACATCAGCGCAAGTGCCGTGAGCAGTGATATCCCCTGCGCCCAGCCACTATTGAAGAACCGGTCCATGCAGGTCAGCCTTTACGATAGGGACGCAGGTACTGCCATTCAAAAAACCGTTTGGCCCAGTGCAACAGTCGGCAGGGTGGCAGAATCAGGGCACGTTTTTCGTTGCGATATACCAGAATGCCGCGATCAAGCGTGTCGACGATGCAGATCAATTCGACCTTGAAGCGGGCGACAGGCGGCTTGCCCTGCAGCGCCAGCAGCAGGTTCTCGGCAGCGGCTTTCGCCTGCAGATCGGCAATGTGCGCCTGCTTGGGCAGCCAGTCGGGGCCGGGGTAGCTGCCGGAGTCGCCAGCGACGTAAACCTTATCGGTTTCAGTCACCTGGCAATGCGCGTTGGCCTGGAAAAAACCGCCATCTGACAGCGGCAGCCCGGATTCGACTGCCCAGGTCGGGCCGCTCATGCCAGGCATGAACAGGATCAGGTCGGCAGGGATATCGCCGCCTTCAGTTTTGATCGTGTCCACCTCGAAGCCCGTGATCTTGTGACCGAGGTGGGTGGTGATGTCGCGCTTCTTCATCTCGCGCAGCAGGCCGGTCACCGCTTTTGCACCCAGGCGCTTGCCCGGTTCTTTCGCGGCATTAAAGAACACCAGCTTGAAGCGATCGCGCCGGCCTTGCCGACGCAGCAGCGTGTCAATGCCAAACAGCAACTCGAACATGGGACCGCCGCGCATCGCGCCTTGCTCTTTCGGGTTGGTGCCGAATCCGAATGCGATCGTGCCGCCGTCAAGTTTTTCCAGCCGTTCGCGAATCGCTTCGGCGGCGGGCGCGCCTTCGCAGATGGTCAGCGCGTGCTCGATGCCAGACATGGCCTTGAGGAAGCGACCGCCACTGGCGATCAGCAGCGCATCGTTGGTCAAGGTGCCGCTATCTGTAAGAATCGTGCGGCCGCCGTCGGCGAGACCGGTCACGCGGCCGGCGTGGAGTTCGACCATTTGTTTGGCCAGAAAACCGGACACATCAATCTGCAGATCGACGCCGCGCCGCAATCCGGAGGGCACCCAGATCAGACTCGGGTAATACATCAATTCGGCCTTGGGGGCGACGAGCGTGATGCGCGCCTTGCGGTCCCGTTTGCGCAGTTCGCGCACGGCAGTGAGCGCGGCAAATCCCGAGCCGAGGAGGACGATGTGTGCACTCATGTTGCGTCATTCCCGTCTTGCGTGCGCGCCTCGTCGAGTGCGCTTTCCCTGGCGTCGCACATCATCGCGCTCATCGAGGCGAGCAGTACGGCCAGGGTGACTCCGAGTATCCAGGCGAAATACCACATGGCGATTCCTTTCAGTAAACCGATTTGTCGTTGGCGGCGATGTATTCCGTCGTGATCTTGCCCCACATCACCTTGTAGGCCCACGAGGTGTAAACGATGATCAGTGGCATGAAGATCACGGTGGCACCGAGCATCAGGCCGAGTGTGAGGTGCGAGGACACGGCATCGAACACAGTGAGGCTGGAGCGCGGATCGGTCGACGACGGCATGATGAAGGGGAACATCGATACGCCGGCAGTACCAATGATGCCGGCACACGCTGCCGACGAGGACCAGAATGCCAGGCCCGCCTTGTTGAGACGCCCGAACAGGATACCTGCCGCCAGGGCGGCGAAGGCAACGATCGGCACCCATTTCGCCCAGGTATAGATGTAGTAGTTAGCCATCCAGGCGCCAGCGGCGGTTTCAACGGTCTTGGCGAGCGGATCGGGCAGGCCGTTGGGATCGATGGTGCTGGTGATGACATAGCCGTCGATGCCGGTCGCCACCCACCAGCCGGCCAGCGCGAAAGCGATGAAGGTCAGCCCGCCGAACAGCAGGCTTGCGGTACGGGCGCGGCGGTAGATGCCGCCCTCGGTTCGCATCATCAGGTAGTTCGCACCCTGGAAAGTGAGCATGCCCAGACTCACCACACCGGCCAGCAGCGCAAACGGGTTGAGCAGCGCCCAGAAACTGCCGGTGTAGGTCGACATCATCAGGTCGTTGAAGTGGAACGGCACGCCCAGGAGCAGGTTGCCGAAGGCTACGCCAAAGATGAGCGGCGGCACCGCACCACCGATGAACAGTCCCCAGTCCCAGGTGCTGCGCCAGGTGGCGTTGTGGATCTTGGAGCGGTAGGTGAAGCCGACCGGGCGGAAGAACAGTGCCCACAATGCCGCCATCATCGCCCAGTAAAAACCCGAGAATGCCGTGGCGTAGACCAGTGGCCAGGCGGCGAAAAGCGCGCCGCCGGCGGTGACGAACCAGACCTGGTTGCCTTCCCAGTGTGGGGCGACGGTGTTGATAACAGCGCGTCGTTCAAGGTCGGTCCTGCCGACAAAGGGCAGCAGGGTACCGACACCCATGTCATGGCCGTCCATGATGGCAAAGCCGATCAGCAGCACGCCAACCAGCAGCCACCAGACAAGTTTCAGCGTTTCATAATCCATGTCTGCTCCTTAAACCCTGTTTGATGTAGCGCCTGCGGGCAATGCACTGCCCGCCGCCTGCTCGCCATGGTATTTTCCGGTACCGAGGCTGGCCGGGCCGAGCCGTACGTATTTCGTCATCAGATACATCTCGACGACGAGCAGCACGGTATAAAAGCCGATAAAGCCCGCGAGCGAGCCGTAGACATTTGCGACGGAAATATTGGAAACCGAGATGTGCGTCGGCAATACGCCGTAGATCGTCCAGGGCTGGCGGCCATATTCGGCAACGATCCAGCCGAGTTCGGCTGCGATCCAGGGCATCGGGATGAACCACAGCGCCCAGCGCAGCAGCCATTTCTTCTCGATGAAGGTGCCCTTGATCGAATAGAACAGCGCCAGCGTGAACAGCGCGAGGAACAAGAAGCCCAGCGCGACCATGATGCGGAAACTCCAGAACAGCGGCGCGACCCGCGGGATGGTGTCGTCGACTGCCTGCTGGATCATGTCCGGCGTGGCCTGCGACACGTCGACAATGTATTTCTTCAATAGCAGGCCGAAACCGAGGTTGGCCTTGTGCGCTTCGAACTGTGCGAGCGCCGTGGCATCGGCGCGGTTTTTGCGCAGCTGCTCCAATGCGGCCACCGCCTGGATACCGTCCACGATGCGTTCGCGGTTCTTCTTCTTGATCTCACGGATGCCGGGCAGGGTTTCGCTGAGCGAGCGGGTGCCGATCAGCCCCAGGACATAGGGGATCTGCAGTTCGTAATCATTGCGCTGGGCTGCTTCGTTCGGCAGCGCGAATAGCGTAAACGCGGCGGGCGCGGGTTCGGTTTCCCACATCGCCTCCATCGCCGCCAATTTGGCCTGCTGCGACTCGCCCAGGGTGTAGCCGGATTCATCGCCCAGCACGATTACGGACAGCGCCGAGGCAAAGCCGAAGCCGGCGGCAATGCGAAACGAGCGGCGAGCGAAGTCGAGGTCACGGCCTTTCAGCAGATACCAGCTGGAAATGCCAAGCACGAACAGCGATGCGGTGACATAACCCGCCGACACCGTGTGGACGAATTTTGCCTGCGCCACCGGGTTGAATACGATGGCCCAGAAGTCGGTCATTTCCATGCGCATGGTGACGAAGGAAAACTCCGAACCGAGCGGATTCTGCATCCAGCCGTTGGCGATCAGGATCCATAGCGCCGAGAGATTGGAGCCGAGCGCCATCAGCACCGTCACCATGAAGTGCTTCCACTTGTTGAGACGATCCCAGCCAAAGAAGAACAAACCAATGAAGGTCGATTCGAGGAAGAAGGCCATCAGCCCTTCAATCGCCAGTGGTGCGCCGAAAATATCACCGACGTAATGTGAATAGTACGCCCAGTTGGTGCCGAACTGGAATTCCAGGGTGATACCGGTGGTCACGCCAAGTGCGAAGTTGATCCCGAACAACTTGCCCCAGAAACGCACCATATCCTTGTAAATGGGACGATCGGTGATCACATAGGTCAGTTCCATGATGACCAGGATGAGCGCCAGTCCGATCGTCAACGGCACGAATAGAAAGTGGTATAGCGCAGTAACTGCAAATTGCAGTCTGGACAGGTCTACGAGTTCTTCTGTCAGCATGATCACTCCTGAGGGGGGTTATTGCTCGGTGTGTTGGTGTGGGTTGGCCAGGCGATCTGATACGGCGTCGGCATCCAGATGAATCGCATGTCCGCTGAAAAACGCATAGAAAATCGCCACGATAACCAGCAGTTTGATCACGATGGCCACGGTGATTTCCCGGGCAAGCGGATGTTGCAGGAAGGTGAAGGTGAGTTTTTTCATTAGCAGTCTCTGTGTCATGCAGTTGCAATGGTCATGCCAGTTACAGTTTGCGTGGGAAATAGATTTTATTACTTGTTAACAATAAGTTAGATCACACATATTGCCAGCCTTAAATTGATGGCCTGACAAATTTGTCAATAACGGCTAGAGTTGCATGTCTGATATGGCAGTCACAACACTCACGCATGTCCCCGACCAACGAACTTATCAGCTTTCTCGAAACCCATCCCGATGCCCAGATCGTCATGGACGCCGAGTACCGAATTCTGGCGGCCAATGCAGCCTATCGCCGCATGTATGCGGACGGTCGGGATGTGCTTGGCCAGCATTGCTATGCGGTATCGCATGGCTACACCCGCCCCTGTGATGAATGCGGCGAATCCTGTCCACTCGCCGTCAGCAGGGCCAACGGCGAACCGCATCGCGTGCTGCATCTCCATCACACCCCGCGCGGCGAAGAACATGTCGATGTCGAACTGACACCAATCGTCGGTGCATCGGGCACGATCGAATATTTTGTCGAGCGTATGACAACGGTGCGCGGGGCCAGCAGCCTGCCGGCCGAAAGCGGTCTGGTCGGCAAGTCACCCGCGTTCAACCGCATGCTCGAACTGGTGCGGCGGGTGGCGCCTTCCAACACCGCAGCCTTGTTGCTGGGTGAGTCGGGCACCGGCAAGGAACTGGTCGCACAGGCCATCCACCAGCAAAGCGGACGCGAGCACGGGCCGTTTGTGGTGGTGGAATGTTCCGGCCTGACCGAAACCCTGTTCGAAAGCGAGCTGTTTGGTTATGAGAAGGGCGCGTTCACCGGCGCCAATCAGCGCAAGATCGGCCTGGTCGAATCGGCCTCGGGTGGCTCCCTGTTTCTGGACGAGATCGGCGATGTTCCGCTGAGCCTGCAGGTCAAGCTGTTGCGGCTGCTGGAAACCGGAACGTTTCGTCGTGTAGGCGGTGTGGAAACCCTGCGCACCGATTTCCGACTGATTGCGGCGACCCACCGTGATCTCAAAACCATGGTCGAGCGCGGCAGTTTTCGCCGCGATCTGTACTACCGGCTGAGTGTCTTCCCGATTGATCTGCCCGCCTTGCGCGAGCGGCGCGAGGACGTTGCCCTTCTGGCCGCGACCCTGCTGAACCGGCTGGCGCCAGGACGCGCCTACACCTTGAGCGAAGCCGCACTGGCGTTACTGCGGGCATACGACTACCCCGGCAATATTCGCGAACTGCGCAATATCGTCGAACGCACCATGCTGATGGCGGACGGTGATGTTTTGTTGCCGGAGCACCTGCCGCCCGAACTGACGAAGGACCCGACAGAAGGCATGCCCGGAGTAGGTGCCATTGTCCCACTAGAGATTGCAGAGCTGCGCTACCTTCAATGGGCGCTGGCGCACCATGGCGGCGACCGTAAATCACTGGCAGAACAATTAGGCATCAGCGAACGCACTCTTTACCGAAAACTGGCCATGTGAATCTGGTTCACACGGTCAGAATCGCGTCCCGCAGCAATGGATATCAGAAAGCTGCCGTTTAGGTGAGGGAGTCGAACCAATGACCAGTCTTGCGATGCACAGCGGACACGGTCAATCGAAAGTCAGCTGTTGCCTATGGCTGAATTCCGGCCATCCATGATTTCCTTCCCGACAGGAAGTTTTGGGTCGATAGCCGCTTTCAATTGCTTGCAGACAGCCACCTCCGGTCCATCAAAAAACTCTAGTCTTTCAGTCGCCCAGCATATTTCGCTCGCGCCTTAACCACCTTTGGTGCCACCACAATTTGGCAGTACGGCTGGTTGGGGTTCTGATCGAAGTAACCCTGGTGATAATCCTCGGCCGGGTAAAACATCACCGCTTCGGTAACTTCGGTGACGATAGGTGCGTCAAACTGTTTGGCGGCAGTGAGTTCGGCGATGACCACTTCGGCTTCGGCTTTTTGTTCCGGCGTGTGCCAGAAAATCGCTGAGCGGTATTGCGTGCCAACGTCGTTGCCCTGACGATTGAGTTGGGTGGGATCATGCAGGGTGAAGAAGATGTCCAGCACCTCACGGTAGGAAATCTCGGCCGGATCGAACGTCACCTGCACCACTTCGGCATGGCCGGTGTCGCCATTGCAGATGTCCTTGTAGGTGGGGTGGAGGGTGTGCCCGCCCATGTAGCCCGATACCGCAGACTCAACCCCACGTAGCCGGTTGAATACCGACTCGATGCACCAGAAGCAGCCGCCGGCCAGGGTTACGATTGCATGGGACATGGGGTGACTCCGCTTAAAGGATGGGGATAGTCTCCACGAACGACGGGCGAGTCGCAAGCTTGGCGGTCAGTTTGGCCAGGTTGGGATGCGCGCTGCGCCAGTCGATTTCACTGAAACGAAAATCCAGATAGCCCAGCATGCAGCCGCAGGCGATATCGGCCAGGGTCATGCTGTTGCCGAGGTACCAGGGCTTTTCGCCCAGCGCCTCGGACAGGGCTTCGAGGCCACGGAACATGGCTTTTTGCTGCAGTAGCAGCCAGTCGCTGCTTTGCTGCTCGGGCGCCCGCTTCTTTTCCATGAACACCAGAACTGCCGCGTCGATGACACCATCGGCCAGCGCTTCGATACCACGTACAACCATGCGACTTTTCGGCTCGGTGGGGATCAGGTGGCCGACCGGACTGACATGGTCAAGGTACTCGACGATTACGCGGGAATCGAACACGCTGACCCCAGCTTCCAGCACCAGAACCGGCACCTTGCCGAGTGGGTTGAAGGTGGAAATGGTGGAGTCGGGCAGCCAGGGGTTTTCAACCTGAAGCCGGAATGGAATCTTCTTTTCCAGCAACACGATGCGGGCTTTTCGGCCGAAGGGGCTGGTCAGTGAGGTGATGAGTTTCATGTTATTTCATGTCCTGACAAGGTGTGATCGCATAATTTCCGGCTTCGCCATTATCGATTTCCGCCAGCACGGCTCCAACCTGTTTGCGCAGAGCGGGCAAAATCTCCTGCTCGAACCAGGGGTGGCGTTTGAACCACAGGCGATTGCGTGGGCTGGGATGGGGCAGCGGGAACAGACCCGACGGGCATTCGCGCCAGGCAGCCACTGTATCAGCCAGCGTGCGACCCCGGCGTTTGCCCAGGTAATACGCTTGAGCGTAGGCACCAATCAGCAGGGTAAGCTGGATGGCGGGCATGGCGTCGCGCATCGGCTGATGCCACAACGCCGCACACTCCGGGCGCGGCGGCAGGTCGCTGCCTTTGACCGTGCCGGGATAGCAGAGCCCGGTTGGAACAATGGCGATATTGGAAACATCGTAAAACTGCTCTCGCGTCATGCCCAGCCAGCCACGCAAGGTGTCGCCGGACGGGTCGTTCCAGGGTATGCCGGTTTCATGAACCCGCCGCCCGGGTGCCTGGCCCACAATCAAAAGTCGTGCAGTGGGTGCGATACGGAAGACCGGACGCGGGGCATGCGGCAGATGCTCAGCGCAGACAGTACAGGCTTGTGCCCTTGCCAGCAGTTCATCAAAAGCCTGATTTTTGCTCCTACGCTCCTTCTGACTCATCGCCGCCGAATTAAATCTAGCCTACCTGATCCAGAATAAACTGCTGGACTGCCTTCACATCGGCATCCATGACGTGCTTTTTCTGCGGCAGCGTTTCCAGATCAGCGAGTTCGGCCGGGCGCTCAGGATGGATGCCAAGCGCTTCAAAAATCGCGTCTTCAAACTTGGCTGGCTGCGCGGTTTCCATGCAGATCAGCGGCACGCCGGGTTCGCGATGCTCCAGACCGACCTTGATGCCATCCGCCGTGTGCGGATCAATCATGGTGCCGTAGACCTCGTACACGGTGCGGATGGTTTCAATGCGATTGGCGTGATTGCTGGAACCCGACACCATGCCGAAATCGGCGACGCGCTTGAACAGGCCATCCGTATTCAGATCAAAGCTGCCACCGGATTCAACTGCGCCCCACAAGCTGCGGATCTTGGCTGCATCACGCCCCGCCAGATCGAACACAAAGCGCTCGAAGTTGGAGGCCTTGGAAATATCCATTGACGGACTGGAGGTGTGCTTGGTCTCGGGACGTGGACGATACACACCGGTCTTGAAGAATTCGTCGAGCACGTCGTTTTCGTTGGAAGCGACGATCAATTTTTTGATCGGCAGGCCCATCTGACGCGCGATATGCCCTGCGCAGACGTTGCCAAAATTGCCCGACGGTACCGAGAACGACACCTGCTGGTCGTTACCCGCTTTTTTGTTATCTTTCGTGGCCGCAAAATAAGCCTTGAAGTAATACACGCTCTGCGCGGCGACGCGTGCCCAGTTGATCGAATTGACCGCGCCGATGTGGTGTTTAGCCTTGAAATCAAGATCATTCGATACCGCCTTGACGATGTCCTGACACTGATCAAACACGCCGCGTATCACCAAATTCTGGATATTGTCATCCTGCAGCGCATACATCTGCGCCTGCTGGAAGCGCGTCATACCGTGCACGGGCGACAGCATGAACACGCGAATGCCGCGCTTGCCGCGCATGGCGTATTCGGCAGCCGAGCCGGTATCGCCGGAGGTGGCACCAAGAATGTTCAACTCGCCGTGGGTCTTGTCCAGCACATACTCGAACAGATTGCCGAGCAGTTGCATCGCCATGTCCTTGAACGCCAGCGTGGGACCATTCGACAACCCCAGCACATGCAGGCCAGGCTCCAGCGTTTTCAGCGGGGTGATGTCTTCGGCGTTTTCCCCGGCGTTGGTAAAGCGGTAGATATCGGCAGTGTAGGTCTTGTCGATCAGGCGGCGCAGGTCGTCGTGCGGAATGTCGTCGATCAGACGCGACAGCACGGTAAATGCCAGTTCACGGTAATTCATGCCGCGCATCGCTTCGAGATCGGCCGCGCTCAGTTTGGGATAGCTGTCCGGTACGTACAGGCCGCCATCGTTGGCCAGGCCGCCAAGCAGAATTTGCGTGAAGGTCTGGATGGGAGCATTGCCGCGAGTGGATTGGTACTTCATGATTTCCCCAGGAGTGTGTTGGTGCGTCGTCAGGCAATCTGGTTCCGGCCGCGGTGCTTGGCCAGATAGAGGCGTTGGTCGCATTCCGCGATCAGATTGTTCACAAGTTCGCTATCGATAAAGGAGGTCTTGTTGCCGCTGACCTCCAGCAAGCCGAAGCTGGCTTGCAAGGTCAGCTGTCCGGCACCGGCAGGCAAGGCATGCTCGGCAACCGCGCTGCGCAGCTTTTCCGCAACCTCCCACCCCTGCTGGTAACCGGAGGACGGCAGCATGAGTAAAAACTCATCTCCACCGAAGCGAAACATGAGATCGGATTGGCGCAGGCTGTGGCGGAGTGCATTCGCGAAATGCACGATGGCGCAATCGCCGACCGTATGTCCATACCTGTCATTGATCTGTTTGAAGTGATCAACGTCGCACATCAGCAGGCAGAAAGGCGTTTCTGTAGCACGCGATATCTCGAGCTGATTGATCATCACCCGCTCCAGCGAGCGCCGGGTCAGTGCACCCGTCATCGGGTCCTTGTTGTAACTGATCATGATCGCCATGCTGTTCAGCATGGATATCTCGTTGCCGAGGTCCAGCGAATAATTCTCGGCCTTCTTCATCAGGGCATAGAGCGGCAGACTATCGCTTGCCACTCCAACCATACTGGCGATTTCGTCAACGACGTGGTGCATGGCTGCATGGGTTTCGACCAGATGCATGTAATGGCTGCGATCGCGCATGAGCTTGGCACCCTCACCATGCAGCCACTTGCCGAACTCGCATTGCTCGTGATGCGCCTCGGGCATGGCCGACCTGTCCCGACCGGATACCGCGACCGTCAGTTGTTTGAGCCAGTCCAGATGCTTTTCGAAATGGATCAGCAGATTTTTCTCGGCCAGCGTGGAAATATGACGCAAGCGCACGCTGTTACGACGGCCCAGCGCACCGAGGAAACCAGCAAGGTAAATTTGTGCCAGCGAATCCTCCAGCCCATCGAAGAATGTCATGATTGCGCCGACGGCATTCATATTGCCTTCTCCGGCAGCCAGTCTGATCAGCAAGTCGCGCAGATGCGAAAGCTCGTGCGCGACGATCATGAAAGACACATTCTGTCCGCATATTCTCGTCATCAGTTCACGGCAGGCAGGGCTGTCAGGATCGACCAGAAACTGCTGCAGGCAATCAACGAGTTCCTTCTGATCGAAACCGGGGCTGGTTCGGTGTTGCTCCAACTCCTCGATATGCCAGGGCCCGACATACTGGTTGCGGGCCTGCTGGAAATACCGGCCCATATCCTGCCGAACGGACTCGGTGACAACCGATGCGAGCTCGTCGCTGGATATGACGTTCATGGTGCGAAACGAGGACTCGCCAGACCGAACGGTACGGGATGGTTCATGTTATCGCGCTGACAACTCTTCGAGGCGAATACGCATCACCTGCCCGGCCACGGCATCGAGCGCTTCGATCTTGGTAATCGCAGCATTGATGTTTTTCTCCACCGTGATATGGGTCAGCAGAATGATGTTGACCTGTTCTTCGCCTTCGGCCGGTTCCTTCTGCACCATGGCGTCGATGGAGATGCTGCCGTCGGCCAGGATACGGGTGATGTCGGCCAGCACGCCTGGACGATCAAAGGCACGCAGGCGCAGGTAATACGACGTACGCACCTCGTCCATCGGCAGGATCGGCGTATCCGATAATTGATCCGGTTGGAACGCCAGATGCGGCACACGATGGTGCGGGTCGGCCGTGTGCAGACGCGTCACATCGACCAGATCGGCAATCACGGCGGAAGCGGTCGGCTCGGCGCCGGCACCCGCGCCGTAATACAGCGTCGGGCCCACGGCGTCACCCTTCACCAGCACGGCGTTCATCGCGCCATCGACATTGGCAATCAGGCGGCGTTCGGGAATCAGTGTCGGATGAACGCGCAGCTCAATGCCATTTTCAGCACGGCGAGCGATACCCAGCAGCTTGATACGGTAGCCGAGTTCTTCGGCATATTTCACGTCTTCGCGCGTGAGCTTGGAGATACCTTCGGTGTAAACGCGGTCGAACTGCATCGGGATGCCGAAGGCAATCGCCGACAGAATGGTGAGCTTGTGCGCGGCATCAACGCCTTCGATATCGAAAGTCGGGTCGGCTTCAGCGTAGCCCAGCGCCTGCGCTTCTTTCAGCACGTCCTCAAAAGCCGCGCCCTTGTCGCGCATCTCGGTGAGGATAAAGTTGCTGGTACCGTTGATGATGCCTGCCAGCCACTCGATACGGTTGGCGGTAAGGCCTTCGCGCAGCGCCTTGATGATGGGAATGCCGCCCGCCACCGCTGCCTCGAACGCCACCATCACGCCCCTGGCCTGGGCCGCAGCAAAAATCTCGTTGCCATGCTTGGCGACCAGATGCTTGTTGGCAGTGACCACGTGCTTGCCGTTGGCAATCGCCTGCATCACCAGTTCCTTGGCCGGCTCCAAGCCACCAATCAGCTCGACCACGATATCGATTTCGGGATCATCCACCACGTCAAACGGGTTGGTCGACAAAGGCAGATCGCCTGCCATGGCCTTGGCTTTTTCCAGATTGCGCACCGCAGCACGCACCACACGGATTTCGCGACCGGCACGACGGCTGATTTCTTCTGCATTGCGGCGCAACACGGTAAGCGTGCCGCCACCGACCGTTCCCAGGCCTAGCAGGCCAACATTGATGGGTTTCATTTAAATGATCTCAGTCAAAAAACAGTTATCCGCGAAGGATGCGAAGAAACACGAAGAAAACCTTGAAAAAATTCTCAAAACATGACTTTTTTGAATTTATTTCGTGTCCCTTCGCATCCTTCACGAATGAAAGAATAAAAATCAGCGATGCGCACGCTGGCGGTCAAAGAACCGGCCCATACGGGCAATCGCCTTGCCCAGCTCTTCTTCATGTGGCAGGAACACGACGCGAATGTGATCGGGCGTCGGCCAGTTGAAGCCGCTCCCCTGCACCACCAGCACCCGCTCTTCCTCCAGCAGCTTGAGGATGAATTTCTGGTCGTCCTCGATGGGATACATCTTGGGATCAATTTTGGGGAACAGATACATCGCCGCCTTGGGTTTCACACAGCTGATACCGGGAATCGAAGTGAGCATCTCATGCGCCAGATCACGCTGGCGGGCCAACCGCCCGCCCGGCGCAACCAGATCGGTAATGCTTTGATAGCCACCTAATGCCGTCTGGATTCCATACTGCCCCGGCACATTGGAACACAGCCGCATCGAGGCCAGCATGTTGAGGCCTTCCAGATAATCCGAGGCATGGCGCTTGTCGCCCGAAATGATCATCCAGCCTGCGCGATAGCCACAGGCACGGTAATTCTTCGACAGACCATTAAAGGTCACGATCAGCACATCTTCGGCCAGTGAGGCTATTGAAGTGTGCGTCACACCGTCGTACAGCACCTTGTCGTAGATCTCGTCGGCGTAAACAATCAACTGATTTTCCCGGGCAATTTCGAGAATACCCAGCAGCAGGTCATCCGGATACACCGCACCGGTCGGATTATTCGGGTTGATGATGACAATCGCCCGCGTGTGCGTCGTGATCTTGGAACGGATATCGTCCAGATCCGGCAGCCAGCCGGCGCCTTCGTCGCAGATATAGTGGCACGGCTTGCCACCCGCCAGACTCACCGCCGCGGTCCACAGCGGATAGTCGGGCGCCGGCACCAGCACCTCGTCGCCACTGTCCAGCAGAGCCTGCATCGCCATCACGATCAACTCGGACACACCGTTCCCAATGATGATGTCATCGGTCCGCACCCCGGCAATACCCTTGCGCTGCGTCTCGTGCATGATCGCCTTGCGCGCCGAAAACAGGCCCTTCGAATCGCTGTAGCCCGAAGCGTTAGGCAAGTTGACGATTACGTCCTGCACAATTTCTTCGGGCGCATCAAAACCAAATGGCGCCGGATTGCCAATGTTCAACTTGATGATGCGCTGCCCTTCATCCTCCATCTTCTTGGCGCGCGCCATCACCGGACCACGTATGTCATAACAAACGTTATCGAGCTTGGAGGATTTATTGATCGTGCGTAAACGTGGATTTTTCTCTGCCGTCACAGCGTTCTTCCTGGTCAACCTGCACAAAACCAAAGCAAAACAACGCCTTGGAAAACCAGCGATTTTACCGGAGGCACGAGGCCCGGGCAAACGAAACCGGGGGCCACACACCCATGCCGGCGCTCACGGCCATGCTGAAATCTGCTAAGGTTTGGCCATGAAACTGCATCTCAACACCGGCGCCAACCAGCGCCTGTTCACCGGCTATGGTGACGACCACGTCCTCATCAACGACCAACGCCACGAATCCAGCCTGCTGCTGTCCCCACAAGGCATCGAGATCGCCCCCTGGGCCGGGCTAGGGTTCGATGCGCTTACTGCCGAGCATTTCGAATGGGTTGCGCTGCGGGAACTGGATATTTTGCTGCTGGGCACCGGCAACCGGCTGCGGTTTCCGCATCCATCGCTGACGCGGGCCCTGGTGGATGCACAGATTGGGCTGGAGGTGATGGATGTGGGGGCATTGTGTCGTACCTATAACATCTTGATTGCCGAGGGGCGGAGTGTGGGGGCGGCGGTGTTGATTGAGCCGAGGACGGTGGCCTGAGATGGCCAACATGCTTTCGGAACTTGGGGCCGTTCGCCCTGAGCCTGCCGAAGGGTTGGCTGTAGTAGTGAAGGATTACGCCAGACCACTGACCCTTGGCCGGGGGTAGCCCGGCAGCTAGTTACTTTCTTTTGTCTCGCCAAAAGAAAGTAACCCAAGAAAAGGCGACCCCGCTCAGCCCTGAAACCCCGAAAATCGAGCCTGCCGGATGGGCGGCAAAGAACTCGCCCCGCTTTTGCTGTTTTAAATTGATTTTTTGTGAGCGGTGCTCAGACACCTTTGCCGCTGATCCACCCGGTAGGCTCGATTTTCGGCGGGACTGAGAGGGGAGAAAGGTCAAAACCAGGACGGTGATGTATGGGAGAGAGCCATTCGTATTGAAGCCAAATTTTATTAATTTGACTACGTTTGTCTCTTGATTGTTATTTTGTGTTCCAGCCACTTGATCAGCACCGTCCTGATAAACCGTTGCGCCTCAGAAAGTGACATTGGGTTGTTTGTTGGCTCGTTTGGCTTCCCCTTGATTTTTCCAAATACTGAATGCCTCTGCCAATTGGCAGTTTCAAAAAAACGTTTGTTTTCATCTATTCCAACCCACTTTTCAATCAGGGCAATGCCGTCTTTCGTGGTTGGGATGTCAGGCTCATCGTCACGCGCGGTTTCATATATTTTGTATAAGGTGAACCAGTCAATTTCCGTATTGTTAAAAAATGCCAAAGCCTCTCTGACTTTCTCGTGCTGCGAAAATAAATCCAAACCATTTCTGCTGGGAATATCGTTCGAATAAACAATCAGTCTAGTTGGTGCAATGATTGGCCCGATTGCGAAAAATTTAATTACCCGTTCCCCGGTTTCGGTCAACAAGCAGTAGCCATTTGATTCAATTGAATTGGATCTATATGCATAGAGCCAAAGCGAGTGATTTAGATAGTCAATCAGTTTCTCGCCGTTGGCATAAATTTCGGATGAGTCATTTGAATCGAGATAGGTTGATTCAAGGAACCAGCAATCAGAATCATGAAATATGAGCAGCTCTGGGCTGCAGAATTCGCTACTAAGTTTTTCAAGAAGATTAGATTCGGCTTTCAGTTTAATCTGCCATTTATCAGGGCATTGCACAGTTCTATCTCCCATTAAAAAATTTCTAGTGGAGGAGGCCTATTCGTTGTGGGCGAGCAGTCTGGTGTGTGAAGTTTGAGCAGTAACGCCAGCAGTTCAGTCATCGCCGCTCTGGTTTTGACTTTCTTCCCCTCTCAGTCCCGCCGAAAATCGGGCCTGCCGGGTGGATCAGCGGCAAAGGTGTCTGAGCAACGCTACAAAAAACCAAATTAAAAACAGTAAAGCGGGCGAGTTCTTTGCCGCCCACCCGGCAGGCTCGGGTTTCGGGGTTTCGGGGATGAGCGGGGTCGCTTTTTCTTTGGTTACTTTCTTTTGGCGAGACAAAAGAAAGTAACTTGCCGCCGGGCAACCCCCGGCCTACGGTCAGTGGTCTTGCGGAATCCCCGGCTACAAAGACCAGCGCTTCGACGGGCTCAACGCGAACGGTTCTGAATTTGGTGGGCTATTCGATCAGTATTGAAGCGACCAGCCTGGTTGCTTCATTGCACGCGTAATACCAGCCCCCCCTCACCCCGGCATCACCTGTTCAAAACTGGTGATCGCCGCAAATCCCCCGCAATCCTTGTGCGGCTGCTTCGAATCCGGGTTGCACACCGCCAGCAACTGCGCGATCCCAAACGCCTGCGCGCTTTTCAACACTGGCAAGCTGTCATCCACAAACAGTGTCCGTTGCTTGTCGAACGGTTCGATTCCCTGCAACCCCTGCCAGAAATCCGGATGCTCCTTCGGCAACCCCACTTGATGCGACGAGATCAACGCATCGAAATAGGTATCGATACGGGTTTCGCGCATTTTCAGGTCCAGGCTCTTGGGATGGGCGTTGGTCACCATCACCACCCGACGCCCCGACGCGCGCACGGCTTGCAAAAACGCCGGCACATCCGGGCGCACGGCAATCAGATGCGCGACTTCTTCCTTCAACTGCACGATGTCGAGCGCGAGTTCGCTACTCCAGAAATCCAGGCAATACCAGTTGAGGGTGCCGGCGTGACGTTCGTAATGGGCGGTGAGGCGGGCACGCGCGATGTCCGGCGCCAGGCCGTGATATTCGGCGTAACGGCGCGGCATGTGCTCAAGCCAGAAGTGGTTATCAAAATGCAGATCGAGCAGGGTGCCGTCCATGTCGAGCAGGACGGTATCGACGTGCGGCCAGTCAATCATGGTGCTGCCCGGCATGGCTTTAGAACAGTTCGTCTTTCGATACGCCGCGTCGTCGCAGCAACTGCCGCAGGATGCGCAGGGACTCCATCTGAATCTGACGCACGCGCTCGCGCGTGACCTGCAGTTCCAGCGCCAGATCCTCGAGGGTGCAGGCTTCGCAGTTGTTCAGGCCAAAGCGACGTTCAATCACCCAGCGCTGCTTGTCGTTGAGTTGGGTCAGCCATTCATGGACGTGATGCTCGATTTCTTCGAGCTGAAGCATTTCATCCGGCAGGTGGGCGTTATCGTCGGCGATGGCCTCGCCCAGCGACAGGGTGGGATCGACATCCAGAGGCGCGTCGAGCGAGGCAACGCGTTCGTTGAGTTGCATGATGCGGCGCACGTCTGCGACCGGATGGCCAGTCAACGCAGCAATGTCATCGGCACTTGCATCGGTCACACCGTGCGTTTCCAGATGACGCTTGGCCCGCAGGTAGATATTGAGTTCCTTGATGATGTGCACCGGCAGGCGGATGGTGCGCGACTGGTTCATGATCGCGCGTTCGATGTTCTGCCGTATCCACCAGGTGGCATAAGTGGAGAAACGGAATCCGCGCTCGGGATCGAATTTTTCCAGCGCGTGGATCAGGCCGAGGTTGCCCTCTTCCACCAGGTCGAGCAGGGTCAGCCCGCGATTGGCGTAATGCTTGGCGATGTTGACCACCAGCCGCAGGTTGCGCTCGATCATGGTCTGGCGTGCTTCGAAATCGCCCTTCACCGTGAGCCGTGCCAGCGCAGCTTCCTCTACCGCAGTCAGCAGCGGCGCCTTGCCGATTTCATTGAGGTATAGCTGGGTGACGTCAACCTGCGATTCACCCAGAATCGCGGATGCGAGTTCCTCGCTGGTATCTGCCGCATTTTCCGCCGCGGCCTGCTGTGCCGCTTCAGCCTCTTCAGGCGTCAGGTCATCCGATTCTTCTTTGGGTTGGCGGTTCATGAGCGCTCCGGCAGATAGTTCAGTGGATCAAGCGGTTTGCCATATCGGCGAATTTCAAAATGCAGTTTTACCCGGTCGGCGTCGCTGTCGCCCATCAGGGCAATTCTTTGTCCGGCGGTTACGGTATCGCCTTCTTTCACCAGGATGGTTTCATTGTGCGCATAGGCCGACAGAAACTCGCCCGAGTGTTTGACGATCAGCAATCGACCATAACCTCGCAGACCGCTGCCACTGTACACCACCTTGCCGGGGGCCACGGCTATTACCGGCGCGTTGCGTGCGCCGACAATATCGATGCCCTTGCCGCCCGCAGCGCCAAAGCGTCCGAGCAAGGTGCCGTCCGTCGGCCACAGCCAGGCACCGGCCGTTCCGGTTGCGGCTGGAGCCGCAGGCGGAACAGGTGTCACCGCTGGTGTGGGTGCAGGGGAGACGGCGGGTTTGACCTCAGGCGGCGTCACAGCAGCAACAGTCGAAGGATTCGTCACCTGTGCCCAATTGGCTGCGGAATACGGCAGCAAAATCGCCTGCGGGGTGCTGACCAGAGTCGGATCGTCAAGCGGCATCGCGGTTGGCGCGTCCAGTGGGCGGGCATTCAGTTCAGGTCCTAGATCGAGCGGCTGAATTTCAACCGCACCCGGCGGAGGCGTCAATCGCAGCACCTGACCAACGAGGATGCGGTCGGCCGATTCAAGCTGGTTCCAACGAGCGATTTCGCGGTAATCCAGATTGTTGGCAAACGCGATGGCATACAGGGTATTGCCGCGCTGTACGGTATGCAGGCCATTGGTGGATGGAGCGATTTGCTCTGTCACAGGCGGTGCGGTGCGAACTTGCGCCGCTGCGCGATCACTCACCGGTGCCGGACCATAGGCAGAACAGGCGGCCAGGCCCAATAACAATATGCTCAGCCAGAGGTTTTTCACGTTCCGCCCAACGGCTGCCTTCATCAAGCCACCCCCGGCAGCAGGGGAACAAACTTCACCCCTTCGAGCAGGCTTTCGTTATAGGTATCGCCCTGGCGTTCCACCACACACAAGGTTTGCGTGGCATTGCCAAGCGGCATCACCAGGCGTCCACCATCGGCCAGTTGCTCCAGCAAGGCCTGCGGCACTTCGGAAAACGCGGCCGCAATCACGATGGCATCAAATGGGGCAAAGTCCTTCGCACCGACCATGCCATCGCCATGCTTGGGCTTGACGTTATTGATCCGCAACTGGCGCAAGCGCGGGCGCGTCTTGCCGACCAGCGCAGCGATGCGCTCCATCGATACCACTTCGCGCGCCAGCTTGCCCAGCACCGCAGCCTGATAGCCGCAGCCCAGGCCAATTTCCAGCACCCGCCCGAGCCCACGGCCATGGCCGTTCTCGCCATGACGCGCGAGTTCAGCCATGCGTGCCACGATGTAGGGACTGGAAATCGTCTGCCCAAAGCCAATCGGCAGCGCTGTGTCTTCGTAGGCGCGCGACTCCAGCGCCTGGTCAACAAACAGGTGGCGTGGCACGTCACCCATGGCGGCCAGCACGATGGCATCCTTGATCCCCTGCTCACGCAGGCGCTCGACCATGCGGCCGCGCGTGCGCGCCGAGGTCATGCCGATGCCGGCGCGTGAATTCAGGGTTTCAGCCATGCGTTCACACTGTCCATCTGGCTGTAACGGGTCAAATCCATTTGCAGCGGGGTGATCGAAACCGAGCCATTGGCCACGGCGTGAAAATCGGTGCCCTCGCCCGCATCCTGTGCCGCGCCGGCCGCGCCCACCCAATACACGGTCTGGCCACGCGGGTTGGTGGTCTTGACCACCGATTCGGCCTTGTGGCGCTTGCCCAGACGAGTGACGCGCTGGCCTTTCAAATCGTCCCAGGCACAATCCGGCACATTGACGTTGAGCAGCATCGGCTCGGTGGGCGGTTGTGCTTGAATGCGCCTTGCCAGTTCGAGCACCACGCGTGCGGCGGTGTCGAAGTGCTGGGCATCGTGCGTGGCGACCGAAACTGCAATCGACGGAATCCCCAGCAGATAGCCCTCGGTTGCAGCGGCGACGGTGCCGGAATAAATCGTGTCGTCACCCATGTTGGCACCGTGATTGATGCCGGAAATCACCATGTCGGGCAGGTGGTCCAGCATGCCGGTCACGGCCAGATGCACGCAGTCGGTCGGCGTGCCATTGACATAATAAAACCCGCTGGGTGCCTGGCGCAGCATCAGCGGGCGGTCGAGGGTGAGCGAGTTGGAGGCGCCGCTTCGGTCACGCTCGGGCGCCACCACGGTGATGTCGGCCAGCGTGCCAAGCGTCTGGGCCAGTGCGGCCAGACCGGGCGCAAAATATCCGTCGTCGTTGGAAAGCAGGATACGCATCAGCGGCTACCCCCGGACAGGGCAGGTAATCGAGTGAAGGAATTCATGGCGATGATGCGTGCGTCAAACATGCGCCCGATTCTACCATCGGGTTTTGTTTGGTTCAGTCGTATTCCCGGCTGTAGAACGCATCAAAGCTGCTTTGCTGCCCGGCCTGCGCTTCCAGCCGGATACGCGGCGTCAGCTGATACAGCACTTTGACTACCTGGCTCAGGCCGTCGAGGCTTTGCTCGTAACTCAGCGTAGCGCGCGAAGACAAGCGCTTGCCGACGCTGACCACGGTGCTGGTGAGGTCTTCGCCACCACCGGAACGTACATCGAAACTATCGATGCCCAACGTGTCGGCCAGCTTCGACTGGAAACTCACCGAATCGGCCTGGCTCAACAATGCAGCCGCCGCCACCTGCATCACCACGAATTCCTGTTGGCCCACGTTATCCAGACCATGGCCCAGCACCAGCCAGGAGAGCTTTTCGGTATCGGGCAAGGCAGGATCGGAATACAACTTCACCACCGGGCGCTGCACCGTACCGCCGACCTGCACCCCCGCCTTGACGGTCGTCGTCTTGCGTACTGCCAGCACATCCAGTCCGGGATTGTCGATCGGCCCGCCGAAGCGCAGCACGCCGCGCTCGATATCCAGCGTCTGCGCATAAGCGGCATAGCGCCCTTCCTCCACCTTGATCGTGCCTTCGCCGCGCAAAGTCTGGTTGACGGTGAACACACGCAACTGGCCACCCAGTCGCGCATCGAGTCCGGCGCCCTTGAACAGGAAATCCTTGCCCAGTTTGAGGGTGAGATAGAGCGCCAGCGGATAGCGTTGCGCTGCCGGTTTTTCGCGCGGCGGACGGCCCACGACCACCACATCGGACGACAAGGTGGGGCGACTGGATTCTGGCATTTCCAGGCGGGCGCGGTCCGCCGTGAGTTCACCGGTCAGTTGCAGGCGCTGTGTGTCCAGATTGAGCTGGGTGACGCCGGACACGATGACGCGACGGTCGCTGCGGTTGGTGACAGCAAATTTTTCGAACGTCAGAGTCAACCCGGCCTGTGGATTCTTCAGCTGGGCTTCACCGCTCACCACGATGCGTCCGCTCTGGCCTTTCAATTCACCCTGCTCTACCCGCACCCGGTCGTCGATCAGCGCCAGTTTCAGGGTGCCATCGGTAATGGCGACGCCTTCTTCCTGCATGGCAAAGCGGATCTGGCTGGCTTCCACCTGGCCGTTGACGCGTGGCGCAGCCAGGCTGCCGCTGCCCGCCAGTTGCGCCGCCAGTCGCGCATCCAGGCGGACCCCTACCGGCAGAAATGCCTTGACCAGCCGCAGGTCGGGCACGTTCAGTGAGCCGGTCCACGTCAACGGCGCGCTGCGCGGCAAGGTGAAACTGTCACCGACTCGCACCAGGGTGGCACTGCCTTCGGCCTGAGCCGATCCGGCTTCACGAGTTGCCACATTGAGTCGTGCCGTGACACGGTTGGCGGCGGCCACAAGATCCAGCCCCAGGGTGGTCAGCCCCAGATTCAGAACAGGATCGGTCAAGCGCACGTCACCGCTTTGCCGTACGAGACGCGCCTGGCCTTCAACGGTTTGGCCCATGCGCAGATCCCAGTCGCCGTTCATCCGCAAGTCAGTGGTGAACGGAGGAGGTTGCGCCAGAAAATCGAGCAATGGCGCCAGCGGCAAATTGTTCAGGCTGCCGCGTGTGCTCAGTTGCGCACCTTGTCGGTTGAAATGCACACCGCTGATTTTTCCGCCCGCCAGCGTCAGCGACAGATTGCTCACCTGCTGCTGATCGCGACCCAGCACCAGCGCCGCCGGTGCGCTCAAACGCATCGGCCAGGCGCCCAGCACCTCGGCCTGGTTCAATTGTCCGCGCCAGACCTGGTCGGCATCCAGCCCGCCCGCCAGTGAGGCCACCACATTCCAGTCAGATAACTTTGCATCGAGCGCCAGCGTATGCGCATTGCGACGGCCCTGAACACTGGCCCGCGCCGCGTTGATGCGCTGCCCCGCCACCTGAATCCCGCGTGCTTCCAGCTGGCCGTTGAACACCCCGGTTGCCGTTGCCTGCATTTTGAGTTGCAGAGTCAAGGAATCGGCCGTCACCTCGCCCGGCAAGCGCAAGCCGCTGGCCTCGAGTTGCGCATCAATCTGCGGCTGCATCGGTTCGCCTGTGGCACTGCCGCTGCTGGTCAGCCGCCCTGCCAGCCCCAGATTCAAGCGCGCCAGCGCTGGCGCGTTGATATCCCACACCAGACGATCGCCCACCCGGCCATATGCACCCTTGAGCTGGGCGCGATTGCCTGCCAGATCGATATCGATATCGGTGTCACTGAGGTGCTTGTTGGCATAGCGCAACTGGCCTTGCCCCTTGACCGGCCGGCCTTCAAGTTCGCCCGGCGGCAGGGTGAACTGCGCTTGCAGGCGCAGCTCCGGCAACAGCGCGCCGCTGATCTCACCTCGCGCATTGAGCCGGGCGCGCGGAAAATCGCCCAGCCGGGCGGGATTAATCTGGGTAGCGTCGAAGGTGGCCGCGAAAGCACGACCGGCATCGAGCTGCACACTGCCGCTGGCCGTCAGTTTGCCGACCTGTCCGCTGAACGTTGCCTCCTGCAAGCGCACTGCCGCAGCGGCATGACTCAGGACAAAGCGGCCTTCGCCCCAGGTTTCGGCGAAATTGGCTGTCAGCGTCTGGCCTGCCGCATCACCCGACACCTGCAAGGCTGTACGCATGCGGGTGGGATAGAGGTCGCGGTGCACGCCCGCCAGGTTCAGGCTCGGGCTGTTCAAACTGATACTGAAGTGCCCGTCACGCCACTGCCCCTCTCCGGCGAACTGCCCGGCCGCACCCAGGTCGATGGTTAATGCGCTGAAATCGGCATTTGTGCTGTCGCCCAGCACGGCGCCGGTCAGACCGACCAGCGGCAGGCGATTCTGATCCAGCCGGCCGGCCTGTTGATTGGCGAGACTGAACGTGCCCAGCAAGCGTTCGCCCGGTTGTCCTTCGAACACACCAGAAAATGCCAGGTCGGCCTGCGGCGCATCGGCTGCGAATTGCCGGGGGTCGATGCCATACCCGGATACCAGCAGCTTGGGCAGGCGCACCTGTGCAAACGGCGCGATTTCACCCATGGCCATGACATTCATTTTTTCAGCCTGGGCATCAATCCGGAACTGGATCGCTGCCAGTTGCCCCGTCAGCTCAAGCGCAGCCTCTACAGGCAAAGGCAATTTCCGCGCGGCAGTCACACGACCCTGCAGATCGAACGGTGCATCCTTCTGGATACCCAGCTGGCCATCCACCTCGGCCCACGGCGTACTGATCGCGGCCGCGAGCGTGTAGCGGTCGCCCGTATCGTCCACCCTGCCGCGCAACTGCTTGAAGCTGAGCGTCTGCCCGGACTCGACCACATCGAGTTGTGCCACGTCCCACGCGGCCACATGCACGTCCACCGGCAAACGCAGGCTGCCAGGAAGCTGTGGCGGCGTGGGATCTTTTTTGAGGATCTCGACCCGTACCTGCTGCACCGCCAGCAACTCAATCCTGAGCTGGCGCTGCAGCAACGCACGCGGCTGCCATTCCAGTTGCCCCCCCGTCAGGGTGATGCGCTGTGTCTCCGTGGTGACCACCAGCTTCTGAAATCCGATTGGTGCACCCAGATGCCCGCTCACGCCCTCGACGGCCAACAGGCCCCGGCTGAGGGTACTCGTCGACCCCACCAGCCAGCGAAATCCGCTGCTGGTATTCAACATTCCCAGTGTCGCCGCGAGCAATCCGGCCACAACCAACAGCACGGCGGCAACACTCCAGGCAGCGCGTTTCAAAACGACACCCCCAGCGAGAAATGCAGGCGAAATTCATCGGTCGCTTCGCCGTAAGCGAGATCGAGATTGACCGGACCCACGGGTGAGTTGTAGCGCGCGCCGAATCCATAACCAAATACCGGCGACAAATCGCCCGGCGTATCGGCCGCATCCCCTGCGTCGACAAACAGCGCCATGCCCCATTCACGGTTGAAAAAATAGTTGTATTCGACACTGCCGGTGGCAAGGTAACGCACCGACGATATACTCCCGGAGAGTAAACGCCCCAGGCTCTGATAGGCATAGCCGCGCACCGAATTGTCGCCGCCGGCGCGAAACAGGAAGTCGGTGGGAATGCCATCGCGGGACTCGGCCAGCACGCTGCCCCACTCGCCCCGCAGAATCAGTCGGCCATCCTTTCCCGCCGGGAAGTACTGGGTGTGACGGGCCAGCAGACGCACAAAGCTGGTATCCGACAACAGCGCATCCAGCGCGCCGCCCCCCTGCAGGCTCAACACATAACCGCGACGCGGATAAAACGCGCGACCTACATTGCGACGGGTCCAAGCGTAGTTCAGACTCAAGGCCTGATTGCTCGAGTCCAGCACATTGGCAATGGTTTGCTCTTCCGTCTGGTATTGCAACGACAAGGTTGTTTCAATCTGTCCGCGCGTCCGGCTGCGCTTGGCCGCCAGAACGGTCGAACGGGTTTCCTGGCCTTCGATGTCTTCCTGCTTGAGTTGCAGACCAAGGCTGTTTTCGTAGCCCTTGGTGTTGCGTGGCCAGGCGAGTTCAGCCGTCGTCGTCTGTCGGCTGGTTTCCAGACGTGCATCCAGCTTCAGCCGCAGCCCTCGATCCAGCACATCGCGGTGCAGCCATGAGGTCTGCACCCGCGCGCCGGTGTCGGTACTCACGCCCACGCCCACGCTGAACAGTTTTTCCTTGTGCTCCACCACCTCAACCTGGATCGGCACTGCTGCTGCCTGTGCGGGATCAGGCTCAATACGCACATTGGCCTGCGCAAAATAGCCGCTTGCCTCCAACGCCGTCTGGTAGTCCAGCATGTCCTGCTGGCGATAAGGCTGGCCGGGTTTGGCCGAGCTGAGATTACGGGCGATGGATTCAGGATAGCGCTCACTGCCGCTGATCACCGCTTCACCGTAAAAAAATGCCGGCCCGCTATCGACCGTCAGCGTCAGGTCGGCTGTATGAGTAGCAGGGTCTACACGGGCTTCGCTCGCTGCGATGCGTGCGGTCTGAAACGCCCCTGACAGCAGGGGGCGCAGCACCACCTGCTTGGCGCTTTCCCAATCAGCCTGCCGAAACGGCATGCCCGGCTTCAACGAAAAGCTGCGTGTAATACGTTCCCGAAGTCTGTCCCTGTTCGTACCGGTTTTCAGCGCGCCGTCGAAATCCAGCTTCACGCTGCGTACCAATGTGCGCACGCCAGGTTCGACCCGGTAATCCACGCGCCAATCGTCACCCAGCCATTCCACCGAACTTTCCACCAGAGGGGAAAAATACCCCTCGGTGGCCAGCAGTTCGCGTGCAGTCAGTTCGCTCTGACGCTGCAGACGCGCAATTTCCTCCGCATCCAGTTTTTCACCCAGCCGCGCCGCCCGTGCCGTATCCAGATGCTGCATCAGCAGCGGCTTGATTTCGTCCGGCGCCACCACCTCGACCGTCAAGGCGTGCGCTGTCCCCGCGCATAGCACGGTAAAAAACACCATGGCTTTAAAAAGAGGGGAAGACAAAAAAATCCAGACAGAGAGTCAGCAGCCCATTTTACGGGGTGCATTGCCATCGGACAAAGAATATGGGGAGAATAGCGGCAACGGATTACCGGTGAATCGGGAATCTAGAGACCGGGGCTGACAAGCAGCCCTCAACCCATCAGCCTCACATACCATGCAACCATAGCGGATCTCTTTCACTCCGCCCAAAAACGAGAGGGTGGAACCCCACCCCCTCTCTCGTCCTGCCCAGCCGGATCAATCCTGCGGTGACGCCGCTTTCTCAAAGCTGAACACGCCATCGCGCGCATCCACCCGGATGACGTCCTTGGCGGCAAACTGCCCGCTCAGGATTTCACGCGCCAGTGCATTTTCGAGCTCGCTCTGGATCGCGCGTTTGAGCGGTCGCGCACCATAGAGCGGATCGAATCCGGCCTTGGCGATTTCGGCCAGCGCAGCGTCCGAAATCTCCAGCTTCATGTCCATCTGTGCCAGCCGTTTTTCCAGACCCTGCAACTGGATTCGCGCGATGCTGGCGATGTGCTTCTCGTCCAGGGCGTGGAACACAACCACTTCGTCGATGCGGTTGATGAACTCGGGGCGGAAGTAGGACTTCACTTCGGCCAGCACGGCAAGTTTCACCACCTGGTAATCATCCCCTTCCATCTGCTGGATCATCTGCGATCCGAGGTTGGAAGTCATCACGATCACGGTATTGCGGAAATCCACCGTGCGGCCCTGGCCGTCGGTCAGGCGGCCGTCATCCAGCACCTGCAGCAGCACGTTGAACACGTCCGGGTGCGCTTTTTCCACCTCGTCCATGAGGATGACGGAGTAGGGCTTGCGGCGCACCGCTTCGGTCAGGTAACCGCCTTCTTCATAGCCCACATAGCCAGGAGGTGCGCCGATGAGTCGCGCCACGGAATGCTTCTCCATGAATTCACTCATGTCGATGCGGACCATGTGGTCGGCGGAATCGAACAGATATTCGGCCAGGGTTTTGCACAGCTCGGTTTTGCCGACGCCGGTGGGGCCGAGGAACAGGAATGAGCCGAGTGGCCGGTTGGGATCGGACAGGCCGGCACGCGAGCGGCGGATGGCGTCCGACACCACACGCACAGCTTCGTCCTGCCCCACCACGCGACTGTGCAGTTTGTCTTCCATGTGCAAGAGCTTGTCGCGCTCACCCTGCAGCATCTTGGAAACCGGGATGCCGGTGGCGCGCGAGACAACCTCGGCGATTTCTTCGGCACCAACCTCGGTGCGCAGCAATTTGAATGCGGGCTTGGTGTCGGTCGACTCGGCATGCTGTAACTGCGCTTCCAGCGCCGGCAACTTGCCGTATTGAATCTCGGCGACCTTATCGAGCTTGCCCTGACGCTGCAGGTCAACCATCTCGCCGCGCAGCTTGTCGATGGCTTCCTTGATGTGGGCGCTGCCCTGAACATGGGCCTTTTCGGACTTCCACACCTCTTCCAGATCGGCCGATTCGCGACCGAGTTTTTCAATTTCCGCTTCCAGCAGGCCCAGGCGCTTTTTCGAAGCCTCATCGGTTTCCCGCTTCACCGCCTCACGCTCGATCTTGAGCTGGATGATGCGGCGGTCGAGCTTGTCCATCACCTCGGGCTTGGAATCGATTTCCATCTTGATGCGCGCCGCCGCTTCGTCGATCAGGTCGATCGCCTTGTCGGGCAGGAAGCGGTCGGTGATGTAACGATGGCTCAATTCGGCAGCAGCGATGATCGCGGGATCGGTAATCTCGACGCCGTGATGCAGTTCATAGCGTTCCTGCAGTCCGCGCAGGATGGCGATGGTCGATTCGACACTGGGTTCGTCGACCAGCACTTTCTGGAAGCGGCGCTCCAGCGCAGCGTCTTTTTCCACATACTTGCGGTATTCGTCGAGCGTGGTGGCACCGATCAGGTGCAGTTCGCCGCGTGCCAGCGCCGGCTTCAACATGTTACCGGCGTCCATTGCCCCTTCGGCCTTGCCCGCGCCGACCAGCGTATGCATCTCGTCCAGAAACACGATGTAGCGGCCCGGATCCATCGCCAGCTCTTTCAACACAGCCTTGAGCCGTTCCTCGAATTCGCCACGATACTTGGCACCCGCCAGCAACGCGGCCAGATCGAGCACCAGTACTTTCTTGCCCTTGAGCGTCTCGGGCACCTCGTCATTGACGATACGCTGCGCCAGGCCTTCAACGATGGCAGTCTTGCCAACGCCAGGTTCACCGATCAGCACCGGATTGTTCTTGGTGCGGCGCTGCAGGATCTGGATCGAGCGGCGGATTTCATCGTCGCGCCCGATCACCGGGTCAAGCTTGCCGTCGCGCGCGCGCTGGGTGAGATCAAGCGTGTATTTGGCGAGCGCTTCGCGCTGGCCTTCGGCTTCCTGCGACTCCACATTCTCGCCACCGCGAACGGCCTGAATCGCCTGCTCCAGCGCGGCCTTCTGGGCACCGTGCTGCTTCAGCAGGCGCCCGGTTTCACCCTTGTCGTCCAGCGCCGCCAGCAGGAATAGCTCGGAGGCGATGAACGCATCATTGCGCTTCATCGCCTCCTTGTCGGTCAGGTTCAGCAGGTTGTTGAGATCGCGCGAAATGGTGACCTCGCCGCCCTGCCCTTCCACCTTGGGCAAGCGGGTCAGCGACTGGGTCAATGCCGCTTTCAACGCGGGCGTCTGCACGCCGGCGCGCGACAGGATCGATGATGCACCGCCACCTTCCTGATTCAGCAGGGCCAGCAACAGATGCTGTGGCTCGATGTAGGCATGGTCGCCGCCGACGGCCAGGCTTTGCGCGTCGGAAAACGCCTGTTGAAACTGGGTGGTGAGCTTGTCAAATCGCATAGCGGGGCCTCGTGCTTAAGGTATATTCGTTGACATCCAAGTAATGGCATTTCGGTTGATTTCAACCCGCCGTGCCTTTAATTTAACGCTACACCTTAATTTAGCCCGCCATGCCTGAATTGATAGCCACCTCTGTTGAACTCGATGTTGCCCGCGCGCTGGACGAGGACTCCAGTTTCCCTCTCCCCTCCTCTCCCCCGCACACCGGGGAGGGAGCAAACGCTGCGCTGCGCGCGCTCAGGACGATTAACGACCTTACCGCTCAACTCATTCCTGCCACACAGACCGCCCACGCTCGCGTCATCAGCCGCGAGGCTGCTGTCATCGCGGGACGGCCCTGGTTCGATGCCTGTTTCCGTGCGCTCGACCTGGGCAGCACACTCAACTGGAAGATCAATGAAGGCGACTGCGTCGAAGCCGGCAGCGTGCTGGTCGAACTGACGGGCAATGTCCGCGCCCTGTTGACTGCCGAACGCCCGGCGCTGAATTTCCTGCAGACCCTGTCGGCCGTGGCAACGGCCACCCGGCCGTATGTCGAAGCCGTCGCCGGCACCCGTGCTGCCATCCTCGACACCCGCAAGACCCTCCCCGGCCTGCGCATCGCCGAAAAATACGCGGTGCGGGTGGGCGGCGGACAAAACCAGCGCGTGGGGCTGTATGACGGCATCCTGATCAAGGAGAACCACATCACAGCGGCAGGCGGCATTGCGCAGGTACTAAAGGCGGCATATGCACTGGCAGACGGCAAGGTCAGCGTGCAGATCGAGGTGGAAAACCTGGACGAACTCGAACAGGCACTCGCCGCGGGTGCGTCACTCATCCTGCTCGACAATTTCAGCCTGGAAGACATGCGTCACGCAGTTCATCTCACCCACGGACGCGCCCTGCTCGAAGCCTCCGGCAACATCACCCTGGACACGGTACGTGCGGTTGCCGAAACCGGAGTGGACCGGATTTCCATCGGTGGGCTGACCAAGCACATCCGTGCCGTGGATTTATCGATGCGCATCGACACCCATGCCTGAAATCATTCGAGTGCGTTATGACGATGCACGGCACGCGGACGCCCTGATCGTCCTGCTGGATGCGTATGCACGCGACCCGGCCGGCGGCGGTGAGCCACTGAGCGATTTCGCACGCAGCAATCTGATTGCCGCCCTCGCGGCCCGGCCCTTTGTCTTCAGCGTGCTGGCGTTCGACGATGACACGCCGGTCGGCCTCATCAACGCCATCGAAGGCTTTTCCACCTTTGCCTGCCAACCGCTGGTCAATGTGCATGACGTGGTGGTTCTGCCCAGCCACCGTGGGCGCGGCATTGCGGCTCGCATGTTTGCCGAGGTCGAGACCATCGCGCGTGAGCGCGGCGCCTGCAAGCTCACCCTGGAAGTACTGGATGGCAATGCCGCGGCCCGGGCGCTGTATCAACGACTGGGCTTCACCGCCTATCAACTCGACCCGGCGATGGGGCAGGCGCAGTTTCTGCACAAATGGCTGGAATGAAACGCCTCTTGTCCGGGTTGTGGCTGGTCGCATGGCTGCTTGGGTTACACCCAGCATGGGCCGAATCTCCCCCCACCGCGCCGGCGATGCTACTGGCCGAAGTGTATGAAGCGCATATCGATGTCACCCGCTATTGGGTCAGCGAGAAGTTCGACGGCGTGCGCGCGCAATGGGACGGGCATACGCTGCGCTTTCGCGGCGGCGGTGTGGTGCCGGCACCGGCATGGTTCACCGCGCATTTTCCGCCTGTGCCATTGGATGGTGAATTGTGGATCGCACGCGACCAGTTCGACCGGCTGTCGGGCACGGTGCGCCGGATCGAGCCTGTGGATGCCGAATGGCAGCAGGTACGTTATCTGATTTTTGAATTGCCGGACGCAGCGGGTGACTTCAGCGCCCGCATTCGGCAGATGCAGGCGTACGTTTCGCAGGCCCATGTGCCGTGGTTACAGGTGGTCGAGCAAACGCGCATGGCCAGCCACGCCGAACTGAAAACACGGCTCGATGTCATCGTGCGCACTGGCGGAGAAGGTTTGATGCTGCACCGCGCCGACGCGCCGTATGTGACCGGCCGCAGCGACGTCCTGTTGAAGCTGAAACTCTGGCTGGATGCCGAAGCGGTCGTCGTGGGGTACACGCCGGGCAAAGGCAAATATCGGGGCATGACCGGTGCACTGACGGTGGAACAGCCGGACGGAAAGCGCTTCCGGATAGGCAGCGGTCTGAGTGATGCCGTGCGCCGCCAGCCGCCGCCCATAGGCACCCGTATCACCTATCGCTATCAACACCTGACGAAAAACGGCCTGCCGCGTTTTGCACGTTATCTGCGGGTACGGGAAGACCTTTAGACGTCAGCCAGCCAGATCAGCGAAGCCATGCGTCCGGTCACCCCATCGCGACGATAGGAATAGAAACAATCTGCTTCATGGAACGTGCAGCGGCCGCCACCAAATGTCGCATGCACACCTGCATGAGCCAAACGAATGCGCGCAAGCAGGTAAATATCCGCCAGCCATTTGGGGGCGGGGCCAGATGAGGGGTGCGACACAAAGGCCTCGGCCGCTTCGGGATGCTGCGCAACAAAGATCTGGCGCACGTCATCGCCCACTTCAAAGGCGCGCGGCCCGATCGCCGCTCCCATCCAGGCCAGAATTTCACTTGGTGGCACCTGCATCGCCGCAATGGTGGTCTCCAGCACACCACCTGCCAGTCCGCGCCAGCCTGCGTGCGCAGCCGCCACGACGCTGCCTGCCCGGTCACAAAACAGCACCGGCAAACAATCAGCCGTCAGCACGGCACACACCTGCCCAGTTTGACGGGCAAACGAAGCATCGGCTTCCGGACTGGGCTCGCGCCCGACTTCAACCACATGGGCACTGTGAACCTGCTTCAGCCATTCTGGCTCGGCCGGCAGTTCCTGGCGCAAGCGTTCACGGTTGGTCGCCACATGGGCAGGGGTATCGCCGACATGATCGCCCAGGTTGAAACTGGCCCACGGCACAAGGCTCACCCCACCTTCGCGGGTGGTCATCAGGCTTTTCACATGAGGGGGTGCAGGCCAATCGGGATGAATCATGCAGTCGCCTCAAGCGTTTGATGCGGGCATACCCATGCTTTAGTCGCTCGGGCCTGGACCCCACACGGTATTTTCGCGCAAGGCATCGAGAAGCGATCTGAAATCAGCAGGCAGATCACATTCCCACTGCATGTATTCCTGCGTGACGGGATGAATCAGGCCGAGCCGCTCGGCATGCAGTGCCTGCCGCGGGAACGGGATTTTCATGTGGCCACGGCGGCTGGAACTGTAGACCTGCTCCCCGACCAGTGGGTGGCCGATATGCTGCATATGCACCCGAATCTGGTGGGTGCGCCCGGTTTCCAGCTTGCAGCGCAACAGGCTCAGGCCCGCGGGGAAACGCTCGACCACTTCATAATGCGTCACCGCCTGCTTGCCCATCGAGTGCACACAGCGCTTAACCCGGTTGTGGGGGTCGCGGGCCAGCGGCGCATCAACCGTGCCACCCCGATCGACCTCGCCATAAACCAGGGCAAGGTATTCACGCTTGACCGTGCGCGCCTGCAACTGGCGCACCAGGTCGGTATGTGCTTTCAGGGTCTTGGCCACGACCAGCAGGCCGGACGTATCCTTGTCCAGCCGGTGAACGATGCCTGCACGCGGCAGTTCGGCCACCTGCGGTACCCAGTGCAGCAGCGCATTCAGCAGGGTGCCGTGACGGTTGCCGCTGCCGGGATGGACCACCAGACCGACAGGCTTGTTGACCACCATCAGCATCGAGTCCTGAAACACGATATCCAGCGGGATGGCTTCCGGGGTGTCAGGGGTGGCATTCGGATCGGGTTCGACTTCGACCCGCACCGATTCGCCGCCGCTGACTTTCATCTTGGTGGTGCCAAAGGCGTCATCCACGGCAATTTTTCGGGCACGGATCCAGTTCTGGATGCGGTTGCGTGAGAACTCCGGCAGCATGGCAGACAAGGCCTGATCCAGGCGCTGGCCGCCGTGTTCATCCGGGATAACCAGCTGGCGGATGTCGCCTTCTGGATTTCCCTTATAATCACTCGACGAATTTTCTGTGTCTTTTCCCATGCTTAAGCAACGTCTTTCTGGTTTAAATGCATTCAATCGGCTGCCTGGCCTCAAACGGGGGGTCGGCAGTCTGCTGCTGGCAGCCACCCTCACCCTGGGTGGCTGTGGCCTGCTGCCCGAGGTCAAGGATGAGACCGCAGGCTGGTCGGCGCAAAAAATCTACGCCGAAGCCAAAAACAATCTGAACGAAGGCAATTTCGAACGTGCGGTCAAGCTGTTCGAAATGCTGGAGTCGCGCTATCCATTTGGACGTTATGCGCAACAGGCTCAATTGGAAATCGCCTACGCATATTACAAGGACAACGAGCCAATTTCCGCGATTGCCGCATGCGACCGCTTCATCAAATTGCACCCCAATCACCCTAACGTCGATTACGCTTACTATCTGAAGGGCCTGGCAAATTTTAATGAGGACCTGGGCCTGCTCGGCAATCTGGTCGAGCAGGACCTGAGCGAACGCGATCCCAGGGCGGCACGCGATGCCTTCCTCACGTTCAAGGAACTGGTCACGCGTTTTCCCGATAGCAAGTACACGCCCGATTCCACCGCCCGCATGAACTATCTGGTCAATGCGCTGGCCGGTAACGAGGTGCACGTCGCCAAGTATTACCTGAAACGCGAAGCCTGGGTGGCAGCTGCCAACCGCGCGCGCGAAGTGTTGAAAACCTATCCCGAAGCGCCAGCTCTGGAAGAGGCACTGGCGATCCTGGTGGTGTCCTACGACAAACTGAAACTCACCGACCTGCGCGACGATGCGCAGCGGGTATTGACACTCAACTTCCCCAACAGCAAATACGCCAAGGGAGTCAACACAGAAGGCAAAGCCTGGTACCGATTCTGGTAACCCGGCGCCTGCGCTGAATCAGCACATCCGGCTTTGCCACATACCGGCATCAGACCGCCGCTTCGCCCGATTCGCCGGTACGGATCCGCACCACCTGTTCCATATTGCTGACAAAAATCTTTCCGTCACCAATTTTTCCGGTACGCGCGGCATTGATGATCGTCTCCATTGCGCGGTCGAGCAGGTTGTCGGCAATGACGATTTCCAGCTTCACCTTCGGCAAGAAATCCACTACATATTCCGCCCCGCGATACAGTTCGGTATGGCCTTTCTGACGCCCGAATCCCTTGACCTCGCTAACCGTCAGACCAGTCACACCAATATCTGACAAGGCTTCGCGCACTTCGTCGAGTTTGAATGGCTTGATGATGGCTTCGATTTTTTTCATATTAAATCTCCTTCAGGTCGGTATTTCGAGGTAATAGGATAGCGACGGTCCTTGCCGAAATTGCGCGGGGTGATGCGCGGACCCGGTGGCGCCTGGCGCCTTTTGTATTCGGAGAAGTCCACCATGCGGATGACCTTGCGCACAGTGGCTGCGTCGTGCCCCAAGGCGACGATATCGCTCGCCGACAGGTCACGCTCGACATAGGCGGCCAGAATCGCATCCAGCACATCGTACGGTGGCAGGCTGTCCTGATCGGTCTGATCGGGCCGCAATTCGGCCGATGGCGGACGATCGATGATGCGTTGCGGGATGACCTCGGAGAGGCTGTTGCGGTAATTCGACAGCCGGTACACCAGGGTTTTGGGCACATCCTTCAGTACCGCAAAGCCGCCAGCCATATCGCCATACAGCGTGGCATAGCCCGTTGCCATTTCACTCTTGTTGCCCGTGGTCAGCACCAGCGTGCCGAGCTTGTTCGACAGCGCCATCAATAGCGTGCCGCGTGTGCGGGCCTGCAGGTTTTCTTCGGTGGTGTCAGGTTGCAGGCCGGTAAACTCGCCCACCAGTTGTGTCTCGAACGCATCGAAGATGGGCTTGATGGCGATTTCGGAATAGCGCACGCCGAGCCGCTCCACCATGTCACGCGAGTCCTCCACACTGATGGATGCGGTGTAGTCCGATGGCATCATCACCGCGTGCACCTTGTCAGCGCCCAAGGCGTCGGCAGCAATCGCCATGGTGAGTGCCGAATCGATGCCGCCCGACAGGCCCAGATGAACGCCCTTGAAACCGTTCTTGCCGACGTAATCGCGCACCGCCATCACCAGAGCATCGTAGGCCGCAGCCTCTTCGCCAGGCAGTGCGTGCTGCGGGCCGCTGCAGGTCGCGCCTTCCATTTCCAGATAAAACAGGCCTTCGCGCCAGGCGGGACATTGCACCGTAATTTCACTGTCGGTATTCATAGCAAACGATGCGCCGTCGAACACCAGCTCGTCCTGCCCGCCGACCATATTAGCGTAGACGATAGGCAGCCCAGCTTCGACAATCCGCGCGCGTGCAACCCTGGCACGATCACGTTCCTTGTTGAGATGGAAAGGTGAGGCATTCGGCACCAGCAACCAGTTTGCCCCCGCCTCCATGGCATGTCGGGCCGGTCCCGGCTCCCAGATGTCGCCACAGATTACCAGGCCAAAATTCAACCCGCCGCAGGCAAACACGCACGGCATGTCACCGCTATCAAACACGCGCTGTTCATCGAATACGGAATGGTTGGGCAGATGATGCTTGCGATACACCGTCTCGACCCGGCTGCCGCGCAACAGTGCGGTCGAGTTGAACAGTTCGTCGCCGCTGCGTTCGGGATAACCCACAATCAGGGCAAGTTCGGGCGGGGCCGCTGCGGCCAACTGATGCAGTGCAGCTTCGCACGCTGTAGTGAAATCATGCCGCAGCACCAGATCTTCTGCGGGATACCCGCAAATCGACATCTCGGGGGTGAGCAGCAGGTCTGCGCCTGCACCAAAGGCTTCACGCGCAGCCGCCAGCAGTCGGGCCGCGTTGCCCGCGATGTCGCCGACGACGAGATTGAGTTGGGCAATACCCAGTTTCATGCGCTGCGCTTTATCTGACGGCGCGTCATTTCGCTGCAATGGCCGCCTGGACGGCTTCGCCCAGCCCGGCAGGGCTTTGTGCCACCACCACGCCGGCAGCTTCCAGTGCACGAATCTTGGCATCGGCCGTGCCCGCACCGCCGGCGATGATGGCGCCGGCGTGGCCCATGCGCTTGCCCTTGGGCGCGGTGCGCCCGGCAATGTAGGCGGCAACCGGCTTCTTCATGTTCGAGCGGATGTACTCGGCCGCTTCTTCCTCACGGCTGCCACCGATTTCGCCCACCATGATGACCGCTTCGGTCTGCGGGTCAGCCTCGAACATCTGCAGGCAATCAATGAAATCAAGTCCCTTGATTGGGTCGCCGCCGATGCCGACGCAGGTCGACTGCCCGAGGCCCAGTTGCGTGGTCTGGTGCACCGCTTCGTAGGTCAGCGTGCCGGAACGCGAGACGATGCCGATCTTGCCTTTCTGGTGAATGACGCCGGGCATGATGCCGATCTTGCATTCGCCCGAGGTGATGATGCCGGGGCAGTTGGGGCCGATCAGTTTGGCTTCGTTGGCACGCAGCGCTGCTTTCACGTTCAACATATCCAGCACCGGAATGCCTTCAGTGATGCAGACGATAACCTCGATGCCCGCGTCGGCGGCTTCCAGAATCGAATCTGCGGCAAAAGCCGCCGGCACGTAAATCATCGTCGCCTGCGCGCCAGTCTGCCGCACGGCATCGCGCACGGTGTTGAACACTGGCAGGTCGAGGTGTATCTGCCCGCCCTTGCCCGGCGTGACACCGCCGACCATTTGCGTGCCGTAGGCAATCGCCTGCTCGGAATGGAAGCTGCCCTGCTTGCCGGTGAAGCCCTGGCAGATGACCTTGGTATGTTGGTTGACGAGTATGCTCATGCTGCTTTCTCCACTGCCAGTTTGGCCGCATGGGTAAGACTCTCGGCTGCGAGAATCGCCAGCCCCGATTCGGCCAGCAGCTTGCGGCCCAACTCGGCATTGGTGCCTTCCAGCCGCACAATCACCGGCACCTTCACGCCGACTTCCTTCACCGCCTGGATGATGCCTTCGGCAATCACGTCGCAGCGTACGATGCCGCCAAAGATGTTGATCAGCACCGCCCGCACGTTGGGGTCGAGCAGGATGATCTTGAAGCCCTGTGCCACGGTTTCCGGGGTAGCGCCACCACCGACGTCGAGGAAGTTGGCCGGCGACCCGCCTTCCAGTTGGATCAGATCCATCGTCGCCATCGCCAATCCGGCGCCGTTGACCATGCAGCCGATGTTGCCGGTCAGCGCGACGTAATTCACATTGGCCGCATTGGCTGCAGCTTCCTTGGCGTCGATCTGGCTGTCGTCGCGCAGTTCACTGAGTGCCTTGCGGCGATACAGCGCGTTGTCCTCCACGCTCATCTTGCAATCGAGCGGCAGTACACGGTTGTCGGTAGTCACCACCAGCGGATTGATTTCGAGCAGGGAGAGATCATTACCCATGAACACGCGATACAAGGCCGGCAGCAAACGGCAGAAGTCCTTGTAGGCCTCGCCCTTCAATTCCAGCGCAAACGCCAGCGCACGGCACTGGAAATCCTGCACCCCCAGCAGCGGGTCACAGATTTCGGTCAGCACTTTTTCCGGCGTGGCGTGGGCCACTTCCTCGATATCCATGCCGCCGGCAGCCGACGCCACGATGGCCACGCGTTCGGTTTCGCGATCCACCAGCAGCGACAAGTACAGTTCACGCGAGATCGGCAGGGTTTCTTCCACCAGCACCTGGTTCACCGGCTGGCCGTCGGGGGCGTTCTGGTTCGTCACCAGCAGCGTACCCAGCAATTTCGTCGCCATCGCCCGCACATCGTCGATGCTTTTGACGACCTTGACGCCGCCGACCTTGCCGCGCCCTCCAGCATGGATTTGCGCCTTCACCACCCATGCCGCACCGCCCAGTTCGGTGGCCGCAGCCACCGCGGCATCGGCACTCGACGCGGCGATGCCGCGCGGCGTGGTAATGTTGCCCGACCGCAATAATTGTTTGGCCTGATACTCGTGCAGGTTCATGTTTGATGGACGCTAACCAAAACGCGCATTTTGAAGCAAAGCCACCCGATGCGGAAGCCACAGATACGGTCATTCGCGTCATTCAGCGCATGGCCGACCTCGATCCGGCAGTCTGGGACGCACTCGCAGGCGATTCGCCCTTCGTGCAGCATGCCTTTTTGCACGCGCTGGAAACCACCGGCTGCGTCGGCCCCGACATCGGCTGGGAGCCGGTGCACCTCGCCCTGTTCCGCAACGGCCAGCTTGAAGCGGCAATGCCACTCTACGTCAAACACCATTCCTGGGGCGAGTTCGTATTCGACTGGGCGTGGGCCGATGCCTACCGCCGCCACGGCCTCAACTACTACCCCAAGCTGGTGTGCTGCGTGCCCTTCTCGCCCGTGCCCGGCCCGCGCCTGCTGGCAAGAAACGATGCCGACCGCGCCACGCTGATTCAGGCCGCGCTCAAACTGACGCAGGATCTGGGCTTTTCATCGTTCCACATCCTGTTCCCCACCGAGCCGGATCATGCGGCGCTCAACGCGACCCCATTAATGCACCGCACCGGCTTCCAGTTCCACTGGCAGAACGCGGGTTACACCGACTTCGAAGACTTCCTCGCGGCGATGAAGCACGACAAGCGCAAGAAAATCCGTCAGGAAAGAAAGAAGCTGGACAAGCTCGGTGTCACGTTCCGCTGGGTGGAAGGCCGCGACAGCACTGATGCCGACTGGGATCATTTCATGCGCTGCTACGCCGACACCTACGCCCGCCACCGCAGCGACCCGCACCTCAATCGCGCCTTCTTTGCCGACCTGCGTGCCAACCAGCCAGACAACGTGGTGCTCATCATGGCAGACAGAAACGGCATGCCCATCGCCTGCTCGTTCTGCATCAAGGACAGCCAGCGGCTATACGGACGCCATTGGGGCACGCTGGAATACGTGCCCGGCCTGCACTTTGAAACCTGCTACCAGCAGGGCATCGAATACGCGATTGCAAATGGTTTGCAGGTGTTCGAAGGCGGCGCGCAGGGCGAACACAAACTCGCCCGCGGCCTCGTCCCCACCGCCACGCATTCCTGGCACTGGCTGGAGAACGCGGAATTCCGCGACGCGGTTGATCGTTTTCTGGAACGCGAAACCGACGCCATCGGGCACTACATGGATGAGATGGAGGGACCGTTTCGGCGTGAGCCTTCCCCTTCCGATGAACCCACCCCAACCGGCAAGGAAAGTTAAATCTAGGGTCAGGAATCCAACAACCTCTCTGGTGACCCCGCCCACTTGTAAGATGCTGGAGTTATCTTGCAATGGCAGCCATAGCCCTTAACAGTCAGTCGGACGGAATATCTCGTACTTCTGGTCTTCGGCCAAAGCAGCCGCTGAATCTATAAGCCTACGACTTCCGCTATGGATTCATTACCGGACGTAGAACAAAAGAATCACCGAACGACAGCTTTGTGATCGCCTTTGCGGCTGCACGCGAACCCCAAAAGTGGATATGTGCAAGTCCCAACGACCCTACAGAAAAGCGCCTGCTAAGCGTTCTAGTGCAACCAACCGCAGCGCGTCAGTCACCATCGGCCATACGGCCTCGGGCTAAGGCCGTTCCAAGTCAAGAACGAAAACGATGACGCGTCCTTCACGCGCTGATTTGCTTCCAGCAATGAGCATCTCTCGCAACTCATCCGCTGTTTTAGGCTGTCTCGCGCTTCGCCCTGGGCTCTTTAGGCATTTATTCGGTTGTTGCTGGGCACCAAACCAGAGAGCTAGATAAATGCCACGTCCCTCTGCCCGCCAATCACGCGTGTAGAGCGTGTCGAGTTGCATGTCTGCACCCTGCCAAAGTTGCGGATGCCACTGCCCCTTCACTTCTATCGGCATCCGAAGTGTACCCACCGAGCAGGCGATATCAACTTCTTTGTCGGCAGCGACATGCGCTTCGGGCTCAAACGTAATCTCTTTCGAACCCTGGCGAAGCAGCCCAAGCAGATGGTCACGGCAGCGTTCCTCCGCGAAGGGAACGCCTTCGTCGTCATAAAAGCCACGCCATGATTCGGCATCATCGCTCTTGATTTTCGATTGGGCAATCGTAAGCTCGTCGACTACCAAGGCTTGCAGATCAGCGGCGGACTCTGGGGCGATATTGCGTGCAATAGCATTGATTGCCGCGAGTGTGAGTGGAGCATACGCCGCTTCGACACGGATGCGTGCTTGCTCGGCGACGACAACCTTGATCATTTCGAAGTAGCCGTCGGCCGGCGCATCCCTCAAGCGTATTAACGCAGCGACTGCGCCATCGCTAGCGTCATTTCCAAGATGACGGATGAGATGGAAGATATATTCACTCGCATCCCAAGGGTTTGTATCCCCCCGGGTAACTCCATGAGTGCGCTCGACCACTGGCCAGAGGGATCTGAAATTCTTGATGATCCACTCGGTCTGAGCGGTACTGAGGGAAATATAAGCGTTGTTTCTGAAGCGGCCACCAGTTCGCTGCCTTATATGCCAGAGCAACTCTGGTTCTATCGTAGCAGCCTCAAGCTGTTTTACAGTCCGCTGGAAATCGACGATGAAGCCAACGGCATCCCAATTGCGTCGACGCTCAACATCACTTGTGCCCATATGGCCAGCGGCGATGCGGCGTAAATCCTCGTTACGTCCAGCCCGGAAAAGTTTATCGATTAACTCAACCTCCGGACCGACCGGAATATCGGGAAAACGCTCCAGCCAATCGGCGGCAAGATCGACACCAAGCTCGGGATGTGCGTCGTCTCGCATTAACTGGTAGAGGCCATCTACTGACTCGCGCCGCGCATCAAGCTGAGGCTCATGGTATAGCCGCATCGCCTCCCGCCAGATACCACGCGTCTGGACTGCCGCCTCGATCGCCTCCCGGAGACCGACAATTCCTGCGTGATCGTCAATCCGAGAACGGCGTAACTCGAATAGTCCCGCCATCAGTCGCTCATCAGTCAGTTCATCGAACCCAATACCCTTTCTGAGGCGCTCGGCGAGCGCAGCGACGATGATGTACCCAGCTGGGTACTCCTTCCCTTGCACCAAGGCTTCCACAATATCTTGTGCTGATGGCTCGGGTGGTACGAGCTGCAGAAAAGCCTCGAAACCCTCATGAGCTGCGTCGCCAATGTCTACCCCTAGCCATTGCGAGACTCGTTTATGGGCAGGCTCATCGTCCCCAACGTCAGCAAAAAGTTTTAGATAGGCTTTGGCGGCTTCGATGATTGCGGCGAAGTCGCCTTTACGCATCTGATCTATCTTCGCTGCATAGTAGTCGCGATCCTCAGCCCATGCGACCGCTTGCTTCGCTCTACGCCTGCGCTCACTTTCGGCTTGCTTAATCTGCCAAGTCGGTACATGGGGTACAGCAAGATTGTCTATCCACTTCAACAGGTCAGGGCGGTGCGCAGCAAAACATCGAGCGGCTGCACGAACATCGGTGCCTACTTCGTTGTCATGCCGAGTGAGTTGAATCAAATCACGCCAGCGCTCGTCGTTGCGATTAGTAGGATCAAGCTCCTCAAGCAACGCGACGAGGTCTGCAGCGGACGGTACCAAACCGTCTGACCGCGTGCTTAGACGCCATTCTCGTTGCCGGAGATTTTGATCACCCGGAAGTTCGAGCAGTACAAGGCGCTGTATGGCTTGGCGCAGATGTTCATTGCCACGGATGAGGGTGTCTAACTTTTGATGAGTTTCGCGATCGTAACCGACGCTAGCATCAAATGGTTCCAGCCAAGACCAAAGCTTTTCTGCAGTGACGCTGCCGACCGCTACGCCACGCACGATCAGGCGATATGCAAAATCGGTTAGTACTTCATCTCCGAGGCGTTTATGTGGTTTGCCAAGCTTCTTTACCGCCACGACTAAACTATCAAGGACGCCTTCGATCCTAGGCCCGGGGAGATACCTTTCCAAGCCCATCAACACACCAACCGTACGACCACTAATCGCGGCCCAAGATACCACGAGGTCGACAATCAAATCAGCGTCGATCTGTTCGTAGTCAATGTCGTCGGCCAGCTTAATCGCTAGTCGCACCGAAAGCTCATCGCCATGATTTTGGAGTTTGCGGAGGATAGGCGGCCAATCATTCTGGCCAGTCAGCCCCGCAAGCGCCTCACCTGCAGCGCTCCGGTTCGCGTAGATCCCCTGTGGGTCAAGTACGATCTTTCGCAAATCATCGGCCAGCTCTGGAACGATCTTGGTGCCCTTGATCGCTTGGAGCACCAGGATGCTTAAACCGAACGGCGTTTCTGATGCTGTGATTAGTCGCCGAACGTCTTCAATAAGCGCTGGCTGTACTATTCCACGAACTGAATAAGGCCCCCAATCGCGGAATTGAGGATTGTCCCCCGCGAGCTTCTCCAGTGCGCAGATAAGTGTGCGAGCCTGTTCAACCGTCAGATCATCAGCGTCACCATATTCGATTACTCCCATTGGATCGGCAGCGATAACGGCCAGAGCAAGAGCAGGATCTCGTGCGAGCCAGGCATGGATTCCGCGAAGGCTTGCCGGCACGAGCCCATGGCTGTGGAACAGTGAAAGTAGGCGGCTACGCTTACGTTGGTTATCTGCCTGCTTCGCCAGCCATCGAGCCCCCAGATACTCCCCAATGCGGCGATGTAAATAGCTGAATCGATCGGCACCATCTGCTTTGAATAGCCGCGTGCCAAGCATAACTTCGATGGCTTCTCCTCCGGGGAGGCAAGTTATATCGGCGAGCTGCAGCTCTCCTTCAGTAGCGTTCGCTGGGGATGTTCGGACAATGGCTTCGCTTCCGGTAAGGATAATGCCGGCAAAAGCAGCTCCTGCTGCATCAAGCCCAACCTCCCGCGCGGGTTGATCGTATGCCTTGGTATCACGATGCTCGACCCGCAAAATCTCGATTGCGCGCTCGAAGAGATCACTACGCGTCTCCGGTAGGTTTCCGGATCCGGCGACACGGGCGATGAGATTGAGAGTCTGCGGATTGCTGAGAAGGCCATTGAGTCCGCGTGTATTGAAATGGGCGACCACTTCCCTGGCTGTCTCGGCGCCAAGCGAGGCGGCTAGGAACGCTGTCGCGTCATCATCATCGAAGGGGGTAAGGTGCAGTTCGAGAGGTTCATCTGAATACTGCTCGCGAATAGCCTCCAAGCCGGTGGCACTACGCCAGTCAGCCACACGGCATGACAGCACGAAGCGAGGGTAGCCAAGTTCACCGAGCTTTTTTAGCACCTCGTCCACAGCATCGCCTTCTTTCTGGCCACTCACCTCATCGAGCGCATCGATCACCAGAATATTGGCATCACCAAGTAGTGTCTTCGGATCATGACGAATGATCAGTTGGCGTGCTGTGCAACGCGAATAGCCCGGAAAGGTAGCAAGCCATTCAAGAAGGTGTGACTTTCCCATGCCGGCTTCACCAAGAATGACTAGCGGTTCAGTCCGCTTAAGTATGTCACTCTGGGGAAGCTCAACTCGGCTTTCTTCGGTTTCGAACCATAGTGTTCGTTCGATAAATTCGTGCACCGTTTGGGCGGCCGGCTGGAACGAGGTAGGCATCACTTGAAGAAGTTCTCAGGCCACAAGAACTGCGGCAAGTACTGCCGAATCAGATTGGCCTGCGCTTGAAAGCCCCGTACCTCAAGCTCGCGCACGAAGTACGGCCACGGAGGAATGTTGCTGCGGTAGACGTTGTTAGAGGAGGTCGACATTCCGCCGCCCTCTGAAGTAGAGAGGCCGCCATACTGCGAAGTCGAGAGCCCCCCGTACTGCGACGTGGATAGCCCCCCGTATTGAGAGGTCGAAAGGCCGCCGTACTGAGACGTAGAGAGCCCTCCGTACTGTGAAGTAGACATTCCGCCGTACTGTGAAGTGGACAAACCACCGTACTGAGACGTGGAAGCTCCGCCGTACTGCGATGTGGACATACCTCCGTGTTGCGAAGTCGAAAGGCCACCACCTTGAGAGCTGCTGAGATTGCGGGGCCAAGTGCGCATACTTGGAATCTCGGGTCTCGCCATAAAGTTTCTCCTGTGTATTTGGAATGCCTAAACGTTTGAGTTCAGGGGTCGGCGGAGGGCGAGCCCGCAGCGAACCGGCAAGCGCGGCTTTCCGGCGGTCCCCTGGAACGAAATACTAGACCTCTGCGGTTGGCGCATTTGGTCCAAGTCCCAAGGAACGGGAGAAGCTTTCAATCGCCTCCGCGGTGTAAGTACCGAATGCCCAGAAGGTGACGATGCAGCTATAAATTTCAAACGGCGTGAGCTTGACCTGCTCGCCAAGGGCGAATCGCTTCTGATGCTCTACGAATCTCATCTCAACCATAGATTCGTTTTCTATCACCAGTCCAGGACGATCGAGCACCAACTCCTTTCCAGATTCAATTTCGCGAGCCACCATCTGGGTTGTGCGCCACGTCACAACAAGGTCGTTGTCCTCGTTCACGTCAAGCGGTGAGACAACGCCAAGCCGATGAACTACGCAAGTGCGGGCGCGGTTCAGCGATAGGACGTGAGATGTGAACGGCGAGGAGACGCCGAACTCGCGCTCCAGGCGAGCAAGTTTTTCTGGGAAATGCAGTTTGTGGTGCTTCTCGGGCAAGACGTTCATGACGTGTTGCACTTCGCCACCACTCACTTTGCCTTTGGCGGCCAATCGAATGAGTGCGCAGACAGAAAGACATTCATCGAGAAAGAGCCCTGTGATTTCTATCGAGTCTCGAAGGAATGCACGGAGAAGCCAATCTTGAGCAAACTCCCTAGCTTGCTGGAACGGCAACTGCGAGCCACTAGCTGGCGTGAAGGACATGAAACCGCGATTGGAAGAAACCTGCTCCTCGGTTACCACCGAAGCGCCTGCCTCAAGGACACCGACCCCGTCAAGAAGGTGTTGCAGCTTGATGAAGAACTGCGACCAGAGAGCGGCGAGATTAAGGTTGATTTGCAGCTGCGCGTCGGTCATTGGCTGAGAGGTCTAATAGGTATTCAAGAGACCCATGGGTCCGGGCATTTATTAATGTGGGGACTGTGGTATGGCGAATTATCTTAATGATTTTTATCAGCGTTATGAAAAAGGAGACCGGTGGCTCAAGGATTATGCACGCGATTAGGACGCTCAACTATCGGCGAGAAGTTTGGGGCGGAATTCTGAATAGGCCGCTTTCAGCACATCAACGGGCATTCGGAGAGCTAGCCTCGACCGTCTCTTCCGGCCGAAAAGCAGAAGAAAAAATGGATTGGCTTGGACGTCCCAAACATTCTCAAGCAGCCACTCCAGACATTAAAAAAAAACGGCGGATCAACCCGCCGTTTTCATTCTGCCCACTTACACCAGCACCGCGGTCAGATAAGTCACATACAACAAACCATTCACAATCAGGTGCCACACCCGCAGGCCGCCGTTCAACGCCGCCCAGCGCAACCAGAACGCTGCGACCAGGGTGACCAGCACGCCCAGCAGCACTTCCTTTTGCGGCGCCCATGGCGTGAGCGATATGCCGATGGCGGGCAGCAGCGTGCCCTGGAACACCATGGCGCCGGTGATGTTGCCGAACGCCAGCGTGTCCTTGTGTTTGCGGACCCACAGGATCGAATTCACTTTTTCCGGCAACTCGGTTGCGATCGGGATGATCATCAAGGACAGCAGCAGCGCAGAAATGCCGATGATAGGCGCGGCGGCTTCGACGCCGTGGATGAAGCCCTTGGCGCCGGCGACCAGCAGACCCAGGCCCAGCGCCAGCTGCACGATGATGAAGAACAGGTTCTGCGGCAAGCCGAGACGCGTCAGCATCATGGGCGATCCGGCCTCGGTGGCGTGGCCGTCTTCTACCAGTTTGGCCGAGGCGCGCAGGGTGAGCATCACGTAGATGAAATAGATCATGACCATGACGAAGGCGAGTGCGGCACGGACCCAGCCTTCTCCATGCGGGATGAACATGGCGATGAAGGCCAGTGTGAAGGCCATCAGGAAAAAATCGAGATCGCGCTTGATGCCGGTGCGCTCCGGATTGAAGTGGCCCTGAATGCCGCGTTTCTTGAACACGGCCACGCTCAACAGAAACAGCGACAGGGTCGACAGCATCAGCGGCGCGCCGAGGATGGCGCCGACGCCAATCTCTTCATTCACAGCGCTATTGCCGGTGCCGGCAAAGATGGCCAATAGCGGCACCAGGGTTTCGGGCATGGCAGTACCGACTGCGGCAAACAATGAGCCGGTGACACCTTCGGATATTTTGAGCTTTTCACCCAGATGTTCGAGCGCGTTGACAAAGACTTCTGCCGCCACGAGGATGAGCAGTAGATAGCCGAAGAGTTCGAGAAACAACATGAGTAGCAGCCTGCAGGGAAAACGCGATACTACCAGCAAGAATTCATCTGCGACCGCCCCGTTCGAACGGCTGGCTGAAGGTGCATTTCACGCGCGCCTCGCCGCTTCTTCCGGGTTGGCTGTGGTATTGTTCAGCGCGCCACACTGCGGCGCGTGTCGGTCCTGGAAACAACTGCTCCCGGCTGCGCTGTCGGATCAGGCCAGCGTGTTTTATGAAGTGGACGTCAGCGAGGCGACCGGGGTAGCCCGCTATTTCGGCATCTTTCACCTGCCCACGGTGTATCTGTATCGCGACGGACAGTTTCATGCCGAACTGCAGTGCGAAACGCGACTGGACAGCATCCGCCAGACCGCACAACGCCTGTTGAAGGAGCCCGCTCAGGATGAGCCCTAAAGGACTCCGATCCACTACGCACTAAAGTACGTGTGGGATCGTATGCCCTAAAGGATCTCGATGCCCCTTGTGGGTACTCCGACTTTCTATGGGCTGAAGCCCATGAAAGATCGTATGCCCTGATTAAATCAACGCACGCCCCAGGAACACCACGGCAATCGTCAGTAACCCCAGGCTGAGATTGATGCCGATCATCCGGCGAATCTGCATCAACGCCGCACCGCCGGCTTTCCAGTCCTGTGTGCCGACCGCTCGCTTGAGTCGGCCATAGGGGGCGAAGAACAAGTGCGCAAAAATCAGCATCATCACCACGCCCAGCACCAGCATGGTCCAGACATGATGCGGCATGGTCGCGCTGCTGAGCAGCATCATCATATACAGGCCGGTCACCAGAATCAGGGCCACCGACACCCAGACCCAGGGAAAGAATTTGCCGAACACGCCGGCCCACAACGTGAGGCGTTGCGGCGGCTCAAGCACGCTGGCCGCTATTGGGCGCAGCGCCATATAGGCGAAAAACATGCCGCCGACCCAGACAACAACACCCATGAGGTGCAGAAAAAGGGAAAGAATCACAGGGCTTCCTTTCAGAACAGAATAGCTTGATCGAGAACGAGTTTAACAGGCGCAAAGCTTCTGCGATGCTGCGGGCAGGCACCGTGCGCCTTCAAGGCTGCCATATGCACCACGGTGCCATAGCCCATGTGTTTGGCAAAACCATAGGCCGGGTAATCTTCATGCAATTTGCACATGAACTGGTCGCGCGAGGTTTTGGCCAGGATCGACGCAGCGGCAATCGACGCCACTTTGTCGTCGCCCTTGACCACGGCTTGCGAACGCCACGCCCACTTGGGGCAACGATTGCCATCCACCCATACCTCGTCCGGCGCACGGTCCAGCCCAGCCACGGCACGCTGCATCGCCAGCATGGTGGCTTGCAGAATATTCAGTTGATCGATTTCCGCAACACTGGCTTCGGCCACGCACCAGGCAAGCGCATGCGCGCGAATCTCGTCGGCCAGCCGTTCGCGTGCAGCAGCGGATAGTTTTTTGGAATCGCGCAGACCTTCGATGCGCTGATCGGGATCGAGCATGACGGCTGCAGCCACCACTGGCCCCGCCAGTGGCCCTCGCCCCGCCTCGTCCACTCCGCACAGGCCCAGCGGCCCCCAATGAAGTTCCATATCAATCAGGCCAGGTAAGGTTGAACAGCTTCGGCAATCCGCGAACTGGCATCCTGCCGCAAACTCATATGCATGGTGCGAAACGTTTCATGCAATTCCAGACGGCGCGGCGCATCGTCCAGCCAGGCCAATGCGTCGTTGGCCAGCGCCTCGGGCGTAGCCGCATCCTGAATCCGCTCCGGCACCACGAAATCGCGCGCCAGGATATTCGGCAGCCCGACCCACGGCTGCAAGGCTTTTTTCAGCATCATGCGCGCAGTGAGTGCGGGCATGCGATAGGTGATCACCATGGGTTTCTTGAACAGCGCGGCTTCGAGCGTGGCCGTTCCCGACGCGACCAGCGCCACATCGCATGCTGCCAGCGCAGTATGCGATTGTCCCGCCAGAATGTGTAGCGGCAGATCAAGACCTTGCGCGGCCTGCCGTATCAATCGGGTGGCAGCTTCGCTCGCAGCAGGGACCACAAATTGCGCATCCGGATGATCTTTCAGAATGAGCACAGCCGCGTCGAGCATCAGTCGTGCGTGACGGGCCACCTCACTCATCCGGCTACCAGGCAGCAGCGCGATGACGGGACCGGATTGCAGCCCCAGCGCATCACGCGCCGCAGCCCCATCGGACTCAAGTGGAATGACATCCGCCAGCGGGTGACCGACATAAGTGACGGGAATGCCCGCACCCCGATAAATCCGCTCTTCGAATGGAAACATCACCAGCATATGCGACACCGCCTGCTTGATGCGGTGGATGCGTTCGGGCCGCCAGGCCCAGATCGACGGGCTGACGAAGTGCACCGTGGGAATGCCCGCGCGTTTGAGCTTTGCTTCCAGCGTAAAGTTGAAATCCGGCGCATCAATGCCGACGAATACGCGAGGCCGTTCGTTCAGAAAATAACGGGCAATCCGTGAACGGATCCACAGCAGTTCGGGCAGATGACGCAACACCTCGACATAGCCATTGACCGCCAGTTTCTCGCTCGGATAAATCGCTTGCACGCCAGCTTCGATCAGGCGTGGGCCGGCAATGCCCGCTGCGCGCAAATCAGGGTGGGCCTGTTTCAGTGCGTTGATGAAATGTGCGCCGAGCAGATCGCCGGACGCCTCACCGGCGACCAAACCCAGATCATTCACCGGATGATGCCGCGCTCGGCGCGCGCAAGAAAATCGAGCAACTGCCGGACTTCGGCATGCTGTTCAGCCTCCGGAATCAGTTTGGCCTGCGCCTCGGCCAAAGTGTTGCCTTCCCGGTACAAAATCTTGTAGCTGCGCTTCAAGGCGGCCAGTGCCTCGGTCGTGAATCCGCGACGCTTGAGGCCTTCGCTATTGAGGCCATGTGGCGCGGCCGGCTGTCCCGACGCCATGATGAAAGGCGGAATGTCCTTGAACACCACACTGGAAATACCGGTCATCACATGCGCCCCCACCTTGCAGAACTGATGCACGCCGGTAAATCCGCCCAAAATGGCCCAGTCGCCCACTTCGGCGTGCCCGGCCAGCGAGGCATTGTTGGCAAAAATCGTGTGGTCGCCCACCACGCAGTCGTGCGCGATGTGAACGTAAGCCATGATCCAGTTGTGCGAGCCGACCGTGGTCACGCCCCGATCCTGCACGGTGCCTGTATTCAGGGTACAAAACTCGCGGATGACATTGTGGTCACCGATCTCCAGCCGGGTCGGCTCACCCGCATATTTCTTGTCCTGCGGCGCCTCGCCGAGCGAGACAAAATGAAAAATTTTGTTGTGTGCACCTATCGTGGTGTGACCGGTGATCACGGCATGCGCACCGACCGTGGTGCCAGCACCAATTTCGACGTGTTCACCAATAATGGTGTACGGGCCGATTTCAACATCATCGGCCAGCCGGGCGCCCGCGGCGACCAGCGCAGTGGAATGGATGACAGCCATGTCAGGGCTTGTCGCGCAGGGTCGCCATGAGTTCGGCTTCGGCCACCATCACGCCGTCCACTTCGGCACGGCCGGTATATTTCCAGATGCCGCGCATTTCGCGCACGATCGCCACTTTCAACACCAGTTGATCGCCTGGTTTAACTGGTTTTTTGAAGCGCGCGCCGTCGATCCCGGCAAAGTAGACGACGCCGATCTGGTCTGGCGAATAATCCTTGGTCTTGAACGACAGGATCGCGGCAGCCTGCGCCATCGCCTCCAGAATCAGCACCCCCGGCATCACTGGCGCGACCGGAAAGTGACCTGGGAAAAAAGGCTCGTTGATGGTGACGTTCTTGATTGCCGTAATGGTCTTGCCGAGTTCGAGCTCGGTTACCCGGTCGATCAGCAGAAAGGGGTAACGATGTGGCAGATATTCCATCACCTGCTCGATATCCATGATCATGATTTGCTTTCGAGTTCGTTGAGCCGTTTTTCAAGCTGTTTGATGCGATTCACCAGCTTGTCGAGATTACGCATATGGACTGCATTTTTTTGCCAGGTTTCGTGTTCGGAAAATGGCGGCGCCGAAGTGTATGTTCCGGCCTTGGGCAGCGACTTGGTGATCAGTGTGTTGGTCGAGATGCGCGTGCCGTCGGCTATTTCGATATGGCCGAAAATCATTGCCGCCCCGCCGATCATGCAGTTGCGCCCGATTTTGGCGCTGCCGGCGATTCCGGTGCAACCGGCGATCACCGTATGTGCCCCGATGTGCACGTTGTGAGCGACCTGGATCAGGTTATCTAGTTTGACACCCTCCTCGATTACCGTATCCTCGAGCGCACCGCGATCGATGGTGGTGCAGGCACCAACCTCCACATCGTCACCGATCAGAACGCGGCCAATCTGCGGGATTTTTTCCCAGTACCCTTCGTTCGGCGCAAAGCCAAACCCATCCGAGCCCACCACGCATCCCGAATGCAGGATGGCACGGTCGCCTACTTCGCATCGATGGGATAGCGTGACATTGGCATGCAGCAGGCAGTCCGCGCCCACGCGCGCACCGTCACCAATCACACAATTCGCCTCAATCACTGACCGTGCGCCGATATGTGCACCGCTGCCTACCACCACACCCGCAGCGATGCAGGCATCTGCCGCGACCACCGCATCCGGTGCGACGACGGCCGAGACGTGAATACCCGTATGGGGCCGGAGGGGCGGATTCAGCAGCGCCGAAACACGCGCAAAATACAAATAGGGATTGGCAGACAGGATACGGGGCAGAGTGGTGGCATCACGCGCGTCAACGGGCAGGATGACTGCACCTGCGCGAGTATCGGTCAATTGGGTCAGGTATTTGCTTTGCGAAACAAACCCGATCTCTTCAGGCGTGGCGCGATCCAGCGGCGCAACCTGAGATACCGTCTGCGCCCCATCACCCACAAGCTCTCCGCCAAAACGGGCAACCAGTTCTGTAAGCGTGACGGCCATCGGGAGCTTGTTTTTACGTGTTGGGGTTATTTTCCACCCAAGGCTTTCATCACCCGGTCGGTGATATCACTCTTGGGATCAACAAAAACAGCCTGCTCGATGATCAGGTCGTATTTCTCGGTCCGTGCAATGTCCTGAATGGACTTGCGCGCGCGCTCCTGGATCTGTCCCAGTTCTTCATTGCGGCGCAGGTTGAGGTCCTCGCGGAACTCGCGTCCCTGACGTTGCAGGTCGCGATTGAGATTGCCCAGATCACGCTCCTTGCTCTTGCGATCGCTGTCTGACATGGTCACGCCATCCTTGTCGAGCTGCGCTTGCAGATCACGTGCCTGCTTCGCAAGCTTCTGCAGTTCCTGATCACGTGAAGCGAATTCACGTTCGAGTTTTTTCTGTGCAGCGACGGATAGCGGTGCCTCACGCAATAAACGTTCTGTATTCACAAAACCGATTTTAGTGTCGGCTGCGACAGCGGCTGGTGCCGCTACAGCTGCCGATACCAGAACCAGGGAAATAGCCAGTTGCTTAAACTTCGTCATCACATACTCCATTAACAGCCATCCTCAGAACACATTGCCCAAGGTAAATTGGAACACTTCAGTCTTGTCACCATCCTTGCTCACCAAAGGTTGCGCCAAACTGAATTTGAGCGGACCCATCGGCGAAACCCACAATACGGCCACGCCTGCGGAATAGCGCAGATCTCCAAAGTCAAATGTCTTATACAAGCCATCTCTATCATTAGGGCCAAAAGTGGCACCCGCATCGACAAAGGCGGACATACGCAGCGACTTGTCATCCTTGAGTCCCGGCAAGGGGAAGAAGAGTTCCGCATTGCCGATTATCCGCGTATCGCCACCCAACGCATCGCCATAGTCATCCTTCGGCCCTAACGTGCCATTGGCAAAGCCGCGCACCGAACTGTTGCCCCCGGCATAAAAATTCTTGAAGAAAGGCAGATCGCCCTCCCCCGACTTGTTCGATAGGCTATCGCCTATCCCAGCCTCACCGTTCAGCATCAGGGTAAAGTTTTTACCCAAGGGGAAATACTGCTGATGCTGGTATGAAAGCTTGTAATACTGCAGGGAGCCGGCTGGTGTACCCATCTCGGCGGACACGCGCTGCATCATGCCTCTGCTCGGGAACAAATAGCTGTCGCGCGTATCACGTGCCCAGGAAGTATCCAGACGCAAAGTTGTATCGTCGCGCGTGGATTTTCCCAAGCCCACGAACCGTTGATACTGCGTCGCAACGCCATTAATAATCGTAGGATCAATCTTGAGCGAATTCTGTTCGTAGGTCAGGCCGAAAGAGATGAAATCGCGTTCGTTGACCGGCAGGCCAAAACGCGCACCCACACCATAGGTGGAGGTCTTGTATTCACTGACATCATCCAGTGAACTCGAATCCACATCGCGCCGGTACAAGTCATACCCCAGACTGATACCGTCGATGGTGTAGTACGGGTTGGTGAACGACAGTGAATACACCGTGTTCACACTACCTGAATTGACCTGTACCGCTACCCGGTTGCCGGTGCCAAACACGTTGCTCTGCGACACTGAACCCGATAGCACCAGGCCTTCGGACGACGAGAAACCTGCACCCAGCATCACGTTACCGGTTGATTTTTCCGCCACGCTGACATTGACATCAACCTGATCGGTGGTGCCCGTCACGCCCGGCGTTTCGATGTTGACTTCATTGAAATAGCCAAGGCGGTTCAGACGATCGCGCGAACGGTTGATCTTTTCGGCGTCGTAATACGCGCCTTCCATTTGCCGCACTTCACGGCGCACCACTTCATCACGGGTTTTGGTGTTGCCGGCCACATTCACCCGGTTCACATACACGCGGCGACCGGGGTCGACAAACAGGGTAAATGCCACAGCACCCTTGTCCCGGTCCAGTTCGGGCACCGCATTGACGTTGGCAAACGCGTAACCGTCGTTGCCCAGGCGATCACTGATTTTCTTGGTGGTTTCGGTCAGTTGATCCCGCGCGAAAACTTCACCCGGCTTGATCGTAATGAGCTTCTGCAATTCGGCTTCCGGGACCAGCATCTGTCCCGCCAGCTTGATGTCGGATATCTTGTACTGCGGCCCTTCCGTCACGTTGACGGTAATGTAGATGCCCTGCTTGTCCGGCGAAATCGACACCTGGGTGGAGTCGACGTTGAATTCAATGTAGCCGCGATTGAGATAGAACGAGCGCAGCGCCTCGATGTCACCCCCCAGGCGAGATTTGGAATACTGGTCGTTTTTGGTATACCAGGTCAGCCAGCCGGGCGTGGTTGAAGTCAGCTGGCCCAGCAATTCCTTTTCCTTGAAGGCCTTGTTGCCTACGATGCTGATCTGCTGGATTCTGGCACTGTCGCCCTCAACCACATCGAACTGTACCGCAACACGATTGCGCTCCAGCGGTGTCAGCGTGGATTTGATCTCGACCGCGTACTTGCCCCGATTAAAGTATTGACGCTGCAGTTCCTGTTCCGCCTTGTCCAGCAGCGCGCGATCCAGTACACGCCCCTCGGCCAGGCCGGTCTGCTTCAAGCCAGCCTTCAAATCCTCTTCTGAGAACTCCTTGATGCCGGACAAGGTGATCTTGGAAATCGAAGGGCGCTCTTCGACCGTCACAATCACCACGCCATCGCGTGCTTCAAGCCGGACATCCTTGAAAAAACCGGTGGCATACAGTGCCTTGATCGCCGCCGCCGTTTTTTCGTCGGTCATCGTTTCCCCGACCTTGACCGGCAGATAGCTGAATACGGTTCCGGCTTCAGTGCGCTGGATGCCTTCGACCCGGATGTCCTTCACGACGAAGGGCTCTTCTGCCAGTGCGGATTGCACGGCGAACACAGCGGCCAGTGCAAGCGTCAAACGATTCAGTGTCATGGTCATTTTTATCCGCCTATCAGGCGTTGCAAATCATTGAACAGGGCAAACGACATCAACATCAGCAATAGTGCCATCCCAATCCGGGCGCCAATTTCCATGGTGCGTTCAGACACGGGGCGGCCGGTGAAAACTTCGGCAACATAATACATGAGGTGCCCCCCATCCAGTAGCGGGACAGGCAGCAGATTCAGCACCCCCAGGCTCACACTCACCAGCGCGAGGAAGCCCACGAAACTGATCCATCCGAGTGATGCACTCTGGCCGGCGTAATCGGCAATTGTCAGTGGACCCGACAGATTTTTCCACGACACCTGCCCGGTCACCATGCGCCCCATCATCTCCAGCGTGAACAGGCTCATGTCCCAGGTCTTGACTGTGCCTTGCCAGAGTGCCTCGAGCGGGTCGTAGCGTACTTCGGTCATCAACGCCGCCAGCACCGATTCATCGACCTGGGGCGCGGCGCCAATCTTGCCTATCCGTTGACCGGCTTCGTCTACGGCCTGCGGCACCACGGTCAGCGTTTTGAACTGCCCCTGCCGTTCGTATTCAATGCGCAACGGCTTGGCCGGGTGCTGGCGAACCATCTGCACCCAGTCCTGCCAGTTCACCAGCTTTTGATCGTTGGCCGTGATCAGCCGGTCGCCCGCCTGAAAGCCCGCCTGGGCTGCCGCACCATCAGGCAGCAACTTGCCGATGACGGGTACGATCTCCGGGTCAAAACGCACGATACCTAGCGGCTGCAAGGTATCCCGCTCGAGATTTTCGGTTTCGAGCGGCGGCGGCTCGAACTGCACGCGGCGGCCATCAGCCAGTTCCAGCCTGATGGTGTCACCTGCCACCCCCGCTCGCAGCAGGTTCAGCCGCAAATCCTGGAAAGAGGGCGTGTCATTGCCATTCACGCGACGAATTTCGTCACCTGCCACCAAACCTGCCTGTGCCGCCACCGTGCCGGCGGGAGGCTCACCGATCATCGGCTTCAATGCGGGCAGGCCGTGCATGAACAGCGCCCAATAAAACACGATGGCCAGCAGAAAATTGGCGGCGGGTCCGGCTGCGACGATACCAATACGACGCCAGACCGTGGCCCGGTTAAAGCTGCGATGCGCTTCAGCAGCAGGCACTTCACCCTCACGCTCGTCCAGCATCTTGACGAAGCCACCGAACGGCAATGCGGCCAGCACCCACTCGGTCTGGTCGCGACCAACCCGGCGGATCAACAAGGGCTTGCCAAAACCAACCGAGAAACGCAGAACCTTGACGCCTGCCCAGCGCGCGGCAAGGTAATGGCCAAATTCGTGCACCACCACCAGCACGCCGATGGCAATCAGGAACCACAGCACGGTATGCAGCACATTCATGCGTGCGAACGCTCCAGATACGACTCAGCCACACTGCGTGCCTGCCGATCGGCTTCAAGCAGGCTTTCAAGCGTCTGCTGCGCGCCGCTGGCAAGTGCGTCCAGCGCGTGGGCAATACTGGCAGCAATGGCGTTAAATGGCGCCGCACCATCCAGAAAGCGGGCCACTGCGACTTCGTTGGCAGCATTCAGTACGGCGGAGGCATTGCCACCTGCATGCAGCGCATCGAAGGCCAGTTGCAGACAAGGGAAACGTGCGGTATCCGGCGCCTCAAAGGTGAGCTGGCGTCCCATCAACTCCAGCGCAGACACGCCGGCGTCGATGCGCTCAGGAAAGCCCAGCGCATAGGCAATCGGCGTACGCATGTCGGGTGTGCCCATCTGCGCAATCACCGAACCGTCGGCGTACTCGACCATTGAATGCACGATGCTTTGCGGATGGACCACCACCTTGATTTGTTCAGGGCGGGCATTGAACAGCCAGCGCGCCTCGATGACTTCGAGTCCTTTGTTCATCAGGCTCGCCGAATCCACCGAAATCTTCTTGCCCATCACCCAGTTGGGATGCGCCACGGCCTGAGCAGGCGTGGCGGCAGCAATCGCCTCGGCCGACAGCGTGCGGAACGGTCCGCCAGAGGCGGTCAGCCACAGGGCATTCACGCCGGCGCGCTGAAAATCGCCGTTGAAGTCACGCGGCAGCGACTGGAATATCGCGTTGTGCTCGGAATCAATCGGCAATAATTCGGCGCCGCTGGCAGCAATCGCGTCCATGAACAACTGGCCGGACACCACCAGCGTTTCCTTGTTCGCCAGCAAAATACGTTTGCCGGTTCTGGCCGCAGCCAGCGTGGCCGGCAATCCGGCCGCACCGACAATGGCCGCCATGACCGTGTCCACTTCCGGCGCGGTTGCCACTTCGGTCAATGCGTCTGCACCTTCAAGCACGGTCACCGGCAATTTCGCTTCAGCAATCCGTGCACGCAATGCCGCAGCCGCGCCGGGTTCGCTCATCACCGCCACGTGCGGCCGATGGGTACGGCACTGCTCAAACATGCGCTCGACCTGCGTCGCGCCGGTCAGGGCAAAAATCTCGAAGCGCCCGGGATGGCGCGCCACCACATCCAGCGTATTGACCCCGATGGTTCCGGTGGCGCCCAGAACGGTTAGCACGCGCGGCGTCACTGAGCCTGCTCCAGCCACATCAACATGCCGGCAGCGATAGGCAAGGTCGATGTCAATGCATCGATGCGATCAAGCACGCCACCATGGCCGGGCAGGATATGGCCACTGTCCTTCATACCGGAAACACGCTTGATCCAAGATTCAAACAGATCGCCCAGCACCGACAGATACAGCAGGCCGAACAGCATCAGCCCCAGAGACAGCAACGGCAGGCCAATCAGCACACTCAAGACACCCGCATACAAAGCCAGTGCAAACAATGCGCCAGCCACGCCTTCCCAGGTCTTGCCGGGGCTGATGATGGGGGCAAGCTTGTTACGGCCAAAGCGCCGCCCGGCGAAATAGGCTGCCGTATCGGCAATCCAGACGACCGCCATGACACCCAGTAGAAAGCCGGGGCCACGTGCATGCAGATACAGTAGCGCGGCCCAGGTCGGCAATAGCAGCACAACGCCGACGCCTGCCCGGATCCAAGTCGATGTTGCCTGCCAGTGCCCCAGCAGCCACAGCGGCGCGATGAGCAACCAGAACACGATGGCCATCACGATCAGACCCATCTGGAAAACCTGCCAGTCTGCCCCCGCCAGATACGGCAGGACCAATGCACAACCGATCAGCAGCGCTGCATAGATGCGCGCAGATAGTGGAGAAAACCGGCTCAGACGCGCCCACTCATAGGCAGCCACCCCGACCACAACAGCCATCAGGATCGCCCACAACCATGCAGGTGCCCATAGCACAGCCGAGACAAACACTGCCATCAGTACAACCGCAGTCATGATCCGACTGAGGAGAGGCGTCATAGGCGCAACATCCGGAAAGTGCTCATGATGCGGTACGCACCTGTTCACTGGTGCGTCCAAAGCGGCGCTCGCGGGTGCGGTAGGATGCGATTGCCGCGTCCAGCGCGGCCGCGTCAAAGTCGGGCCACAGTGCATCGGTAAAATGCAGTTCAGTATAGGCCAGCTGCCACAGCAGAAAATTGCTGATGCGCTGTTCGCCGCCCGTGCGGATGAACAGGTCCGGCTCAGGCATCTCGGCCATGCTGAGGTGCTGGGCCAATGCGGCTTCGTTCACCTCATTGGCCGCCATGCCGCTCTCCATCAGCTTCTTCACGGCCTGCACAATATCCCAGCGCCCACCGTAATTGGCGGCCACGGTAAAGGTCAGGCGGGTGTTGTTGTGTGTCAACGCTTCGGCATTGCGGATCAAAACCTGGATGCGCTCCGAGAAGCCGGACAGATCGCCGATGACACGAAACCGGATCTCGTTTTCATGCAGGCGCGCCACTTCATTTTCCAGCGCACGCATGAACAGTTCCATCAGCAGGGTGACTTCTTCCTCGGGGCGCCGCCAGTTTTCAGAGCTGAAGGCAAACACGGTGAGGTGCGACACGCCGCGTTCGGCGCAGGAGCGAATCACGCCGCGCAACGCCTCGACACCCTTGCGATGACCGGCCACGCGCGGCATCAGCCGACGCTTCGCCCAGCGGCCATTGCCATCCATGATGATGGCAATGTGTTGCGGCACATCGGAACTGAATGGGGGTTCTGGCTTCGTGCGGGTAGACACGCCGAATAGGCTCATTGAACTGCTCAGACTGCGAGCAGGTCTTTCTCTTTTTCGGCCAGCATCTTGTCGATTTCGCCGATGAATTTGTCAGTCAGCTTCTGCACTTCATCCTGAGTGCGGCGCTCTTCATCTTCAGTCGCCGTTTTATCCTTGACCATGTCTTTCAGGCTGCCGTTGGCATCCCGGCGGATATTGCGTATTGCCACACGCGTACCCTCTGCCTCGTTGCGCACGACCTTGATCAGGTCACGGCGACGTTCCTCGGTCAGCGAAGGCATCGGCACCCGGATGATGTCACCGTAAGTGGAGGGATTCAGACCCAGGTCACCATCACGAATCGCTTTCTCGATTTTGGCCACCATGTTCTTTTCCCACGGCTGCACGCCCAGCGTATGGCTGTCGACCAGCGACACGTTTGCCACCTGCGGCACGGCCGTCGGGCTGCCGTAATAATCGACCATCACATGATCGAGAATGCCGGTGTGCGCACGTCCGGTACGCACCTTGGCCAGATCGTTTTTCAACGCTTCCAGCGACTTGCCCATTTTCTGTTCGGCGGATTGTTTAATTTCAGCGATGCTGGTTTCAGCCATTTCAGCTCCTCAACTTAAGGTCACGCGTGTGCCTTCGTTTTCGCCCATGACCACACGTTTCAGTGCACCCGGCTTGAAAACATTGAACACGACCAGAGTCAGTTTTTGTTCGCGACAGAGTGCAAAAGCAGCCGTGTCGAGTACACCCAGATTATTGGCGATAGCCTCATCAAAACTCAAGGTCTCATACCGCGTGGCATTCGTGTCTTTCTTGGGATCGGCAGTATAAACGCCATCAACCTTGGTCGCCTTCAGCAGCAGGTCAGCACCCACCTCGGCTGCACGCAATGCGGCTGCCGTGTCGGTCGTGAAAAACGGGTTGCCTGTTCCACCACCAAAAATCACAACGCGGCCTGCTTCCAGATGGCGCACGGCCGAATCACGCTCGAAATCATCGCCGACATGCGCAATATGCACGGCAGTCTGCACCCGCGCATCCACACCCGCCTGCAACAGCGCATCTTTCAAGGCCAGCGCATTCATCACGGTAGCCAGCATGCCCATCGAATCCGCTGTGGCACGGTTCATCCCGGACAAAGCACCGGTGGCGCCGCGAAACAGATTGCCGCCGCCCACCACGATGCCGACCTGTACACCCGCCGTCACCACATCACGAATCTGCGTAACGAAGCCGGCCATGGTTTCAGCGTGATAACCAAAGCTGTCCGGCCCCATCAAGGCTTCACCGGAAAGCTTCAGCAGAATGCGACGGACTGGCGCCATACTCAATCAGGCCTTGGAAGCAGCGGCCACTTCAGCAGCGAAATCGTTCACTTTCTTTTCGATGCCTTCGCCCACCACGTACATCATAAAGCTATGGCACTGCGAGTTTTTCGATTTCAGTACCTGCTCGACGCTCTGCTTGTCGTCTTTCACAAAAGGCTGCGACAGCAGGGTGACTTCCTTGAGGAATTTTTGCACGGTGCCTTCGGCAATTTTGTCCAGCATGGCCTCCGGCTTGCCAGCTTCCTTGGCTTTTTCGATCGCAACACGACGCTCGGTGTCGAGCAGCTCCTGCGACACGCCAGACGCATCCAGCGACTTCGGCTTGGAGGCTGCAACGTGCATGGCGATATCGCGTGCAACGGCTTCGTCGCCGGTCACATCGACCAGCACGCCGATCTTGTTGCTATGGATATAGCTGGCGAATTTTCCCTGCCCATCCAGACGCATAAAACGGCGCACCGACATGTTCTCGCCCATCTTGCCCACCAGCTCGGTACGATGAGATTCCACTGTGGTGCCGTTGTAGGACAGCGCAGACAACGCAGCAACATCAGCCGGGTTCTGCTCCAGCACCATCGTGGCCAGCGCATTGGACAGCGCCATGAAATCATCATTCTTGGCCACGAAATCGGTTTCACAGTTGACTTCCACCATGGCAGCCGATTTGCCGTCAGCGCTGATGGCAATCGTCACCACGCCTTCAGCCGCAATACGACCGGCATTCTTGGCGGCCTTGTTGCCAAAGCGGACACGCAGAATCTCTTCCGCTTTCTGCATGTCGCCATCTGCCTCCGACAGTGCCTTTTTGCAATCCATCATCGGTGCATCGGTTCGCTCGCGCAGCTCCTTGACCATACCTGCAGTGATTGCTGCCATTTCTTACTCCCTATCCAGTTTCATACAGAAAGAGGGGCCGATGCCCCTCCTCGAAATACACTCGCTGGGACATGCCCCAGCGATGTGCGGCGCGGCGCGATTACTCAGCGGCGACGCCACCCTCTTCTTCTTCCACTTCGATAAATTCTTCACCGCCGACGATCTCGCTGATGACCTGAGCGCGGCCTTCCAGCGCCGCATCGGCCATGCCACGTGCGTACAGGCGAATCGCACGCGTCGAGTCATCGTTACCGGGAATCACATAATCCACGCCTTCGATGCTGTTGTTGGTGTCCACCACGCCGATCACCGGAATGCCCAGCTTCTTGGCTTCGACAACAGCGCCCTTCTGGTAGCCCACGTCAATGATGAACAGCGCATCGGGCAAACCGCCCATTTCGCGAATACCGCCCAGGCTACGGCTCAGCTTGTCAATTTCGCGCTGCACCGTGAGGGTTTCCTTTTTCGACAGACGACCCGGTTCGGCCAGCGAGGCTTCCAGGTCGCTCAGACGCTTGATCGACTGCTTGACCGTCTTGAAGTTGGTCAGCATACCGCCCAGCCAGCGGTTGTCGACGTAAGGCATGCCAGCGCGTTGCGCCTCTTCGCGCACGATGTCACGTGCAGCACGCTTGGTGCCGACGAACAACACGCTACCTTTATTGGCTGCAAGCTGGCGCACAAATTTTTGTGCATCCTGGAACATCGGCAGCGTTTTTTCCAGGTTGACGATATGAATCTTGTTGCGATGACCGAAGATGAACGGAGCCATCTTGGGATTCCAGAAACGGGTTTGATGACCGAAGTGAACACCGGCTTCCAGCATTTGGCGCATTGTTACAGACATGAGAGTCTCCTAAAGGGTTAAGCCTCCACCCGCCAGTAGCCGCGCGTATGTTTGTCTGAACGCGCCGCCACCCTTTAATAGCAGGTGTGCGAATTTGTCCGAACCATTTCGGACAGCCCGCGATTCTAATTCGATAAGGCTTTCATTTCAAGGAGAAACATCACTTAGTGGCCTGACCCGCCTGTTGCAGAGGGATCTCAAGCCAGGCAGCGAGGCCGCCCCCTTCACGTGCCTGCAGGGATACCGACCAGCCCTGCGCGGCTGCCAGTTGGCGCACAATGGCCAAACCCAGGCCTGCGCCACCCGTTTCGACACTACGCGAAGCTTCCAGGCGAAAAAACGGGCGGAACACCGCTTCCAGCTCGGTCACCGGGATCCCGGGGCCACGGTCAAGCACGCCGATGCGACAGCAGCCGTTTCCGGCACTGGCCTTCAGGATGACCGGCTGGCCCTCGCCGTACCGCAGGGCATTCTCCAGCAGGTTGTCCAGAATGCGACGCAAGGCACCGGCAGGCAGCTCAAGCGTCAAATCCACGGATTCGATCTGCACCTTGTCTGCTGCGCCCGGAATGGCCTTCACCCGCTCGGCCAGCAATTCGGACAGCATCACCGACTGCACGGCCTCATGGCCCAGGCCGCGCGCCAAAGTCAGCACATTCGCAATCAGGCGATCCATGGCCTCGATGTCTCCTTCCACCTGGGCCACCAATTCCGGACCGGGCTTGCGCACCAGCATCTCCACCGCCAGACGCAAGCGTGCCAACGGTGTACGCAGGTCATGCGAGACGCCCGCCAGCAGGACTGTGCGGGCAGCCAGCAAGTCTTCCACCTGCCGCGCCATTTCATTGAAGCGACGGCTCAGGGTCGCGATTTCCCGTGGACCGGTTTCAGGCAGGTGGGCTGGTGTCTGTCCCCGGCCCAGCGAAGTCGCGGCCTGTTCCAGACGCTGCAGGGGGCGGGTGGTGCGCCGCGCAAGCCACCAGGCCGCGACCAGCGTCAACAGTACGCCCATGGCCAGCGACACCAGCAGGGCATGGACAGGACGCGGGCCAATGCGGGTATAGGGCAAGCCGACCGAAAGCCGCCCGCCACCAGCCGGCAAAGAAACCCAAAACCATTCCTCTTCCCCTATCTGCTCACGCGCATGGGCCAGCGGCTCGCCCGTGCGTGTGTTCAGTGCCGCAACCAGCAATTTCAGATAAGGCGCTTCCCAGCCAGGGGCGTCGGTACTTCGAGGCGGTTCGGCCCGCAGTGCCAGTGAATGTGCCTGCATCAATTCAATTTCAAAGGCAGGACGGGTAGCCGGTGGCAATTCACTCCAGGTCTGTGCAGACAGGCTCATCAATCCGGCCACATCAGCCGCCGAGCGGCGCGCCATCGGCAGCATGAGGAAGTAGACAGCGGCAACTGCCGTGACCATCTCAAACACGATAAAGAAAACCACCAGCAGCAGGGCATTCTGCTGCGTCAGACTCAGCCGCGAGGACAGCTTCACGTCTCGCTGCCGCGCGGGTTGAACAGATAGCCCTCGCCGCGCACGGTGCGAACGTAAACCGGTTCACCCGGATTGGGCTCGATCTTGCGCCGCAACCGCGTCACCCGGGTGTCGATACTGCGATCATAGGGGTTACGCTCATAGCCTTTCAGCATGTCGATCAGCGTGTCACGGGACATCACGCGGCGTGGATGTTCGACAAAGATGCGTAGCAGCGCAAATTCAGCCGTCGACAACTTCACTTCGATTCCGCCCTGGGTCAGGCGATGGCTGGAAACGTCAAGCTGATAAGGCCCGAAAGCCGTTCCATCGGCAGACTTGTCAGGTATCGCCTGTGCCTGACTGCGACGCAGCAACGCCCGCAAGCGGGCCAGCAATTCGCGTGGACTAAACGGCTTGGCCAGGTAATCGTCGGCGCCCATTTCCAGTCCGACCACGCGGTCGATTTCCTCGCCACGCGCCGACAGCATGAGAATAGGCACGTTCGACTGGCTGCGCAGCCGGCGAGCCAGCGACAGGCCGTCTTCCCCTGGCATCATCAGGTCGAGCACAATGGCGTCCGGCAGGCCTCTCTCCAGAACCAGCCACATGGCCGCGCCGTTTGCTGCCGTTTCCACAGCAAACCCGCTGTCGCCCAGATAGGCCTCCAGCAGTGTCCGCATGCCCGGATCATCGTCCACCACCAGAATGCGTGCCGCGACTCCTTCCGTCATGGATGGACTCCAAGCCTTGAAGCAGCAGCTCGGAGGGGATCAGATTTGCTCGATTGCATCGTGTAATAATCGTACAGGTATCCGGGGTACAAGCCCGTCTCGCCTGGAAGCACTAGTGTCGCGAATCATCCTACCCTACTTCAACGGGCTTCCTTCAGGCAGACACACACTGACACGCATGGACACGCTTTGCCACCCGAGGGACAAATCCAGGTCATCCTGCACACCCAGAATGTATCCAGCGCCGCGAAGCAACAGCGTAAACCCCCCGAACCGAGACCCATCATGTCGCGACTCAAACTGATCCTGCTGCCGTCTGTCCTGATCCTGGCCCTGCCAGTCTGGGCTGAAACCGGCCCGGAAATGGCACCCAGCGCACAAACTCGCCCCCTCAACCTGTCTCTGCCCCGGGATGTGCTGCAGCACACGCCTGGGGGAGAACAGACCAATGAAACGGTAGTGCGCAACCTGGGCACGCCATACCAGAACGGAAACAGACTGGAGACCCCCGCCCGTTCCACCAACCTGCCCTATGGCGCAGGCTACGAACATCGTCATCAGGAGATGAGAGGGACAACAGGCGGGAGCAGCAAACCCGGTGCGGGCGCAGGCAGTGGCGCGGGGCGGCGGCGGTAATGGTATGGGAAGCATGGGTGGCGGCAATGCCAGCAATGCCCAGTGCAACGAAACCCGCGAGATGAACCGCCAGCAAAACCGCACACAGCAGACCAGCGAAAATACCTCGTCTTCAGCTGAATAGCCGTTGGGGCATTTGGCCCGCTGCACACGCGGCAGGCCAGCAGGGGACGCGTCGATCGCGTCCCTTTTTTCGGGTAAATCACCCGCTGCCACACGGCCCCCTGCTCATCAGGGTTATTCCATACGCGTCGGCACGATAGAATAGCGTTTTGCCCTCCACTACCCGCACCATGACTGTCACTATCAAAACTGGCGCCGAAATCGAAGGCATGCGCATCGCCGGTCGCCTCGGATCGGAAGTGCTCGATTACATCACGCCCTTTGTCAAACCCGGCGTCACCACAGGCGAGCTCGACAAGCTCTGCCACGACTATATGGTGAACGTTCAGGGAACCATCCCGGCCCCGCTGAACTACGCCCCTTCCGGCCACGCGCCTTATCCCAAGTCCATCTGCACCTCGCTCAATAACCAGGTGTGCCACGGCGTACCCGGTGACAAGCTGCTGAAGAACGGTGACATCGTGAATCTCGACATCACGGTGATCAAGGATGGCTGGCATGGTGATACCAGCCGCATGTTCGCGGCGGGCGACGCCTCGATTCAAGCCAAACGCCTGATCCAGATCACATATGAAGCCATGTGGATCGGCATCGTTCAAGTCAGGCCAGGCGCGCGGCTTGGCGACATCGGCCACGCGATCCAGCAATTTGCCGAGAACAGCGGCTACAGCGTGGTGCGCGAATTTTGCGGCCACGGCATCGGCCTCAATTTCCACGAAGACCCGCAAGTGCTGCACTACGGCAAGCCTGGCACCGGCATGGTGCTGGAAGCAGGCATGACCTTCACCATCGAACCCATGATCAATGCCGGACGCCGCGACATCCGCCAGATGCCGGACGGCTGGACCATCGTCACCAAGGACCGCAGCCTGTCGGCACAATGGGAACACACGATATTGGTTACCGACACCGGCTTCGAGGTTCTGACCGTTTCTGCAGGCAGCCCGGCCATCCCTGATCGCGTAAACCAGGCCGCGTGATCGCGCCGCCTTTTGCCGAGTTTCGCGAACGGCTCAAGTCCGGACGCGCAAGCCTGGCGGCGGCCTTCCTGAAAAAATCCGAGGTCAATCGCTACCTCTCTCAGCACACCGCGCTGGTCGACAGCGTCCTGTCGGACATCAATACCCGGATCACCTTGCCCGACAGCTTCTGTCTCGCTGCTGTCGGCGGATATGGGCGCGGCGAGCTGTTCCCGGGATCGGACGTGGACGTTTTGCTGCTGCTGCCACACGAGCCCACCGCCGAACAGCAGGCCACCCTGGAAAGCTGGGTACAGGCCTGCTGGGACGTGGGGCTGGAAATCGGCCATAGCGTACGGACCATCGACAACTGCATCACCGAGGCCGACGCCGATCTCACCGTGGAAACCAACCAGCTCGAAGCACGCTTCGTCTGGGGAAACACCGCGTTATTCGACGAATTCAAGACTCGTTTTCAGGCGCGCTTCAACGCCCAGCATTTTTTCGAAGGCAAGCTTGCCGAACAACAGGCACGTCACACACGTTCCGACGACAGCGCCTACAAGCTCGAACCCAACCTCAAGGACAGCCCAGGCGGGCTGCGCGATCTGCACACCATTCACTGGCTGACGCAGGCCTGCGGTATTGCCGGTGGCTGGGCCGGACTGGCGCGCGCCAACCTGCTCACCCGTGCCGAGGCGCGGCGCATTGCACACGTTGAACGGAGTCTATCGGCGCTGCGAATTCACCTGCACCTGCTGGCCAAACGACGCGACGACCGGCTGGCTTTCGATTATCAGACCGAACTGGCCGCGCGACTGGGGCTTACCGCCACCGAACACAAGCGTGCCGGCGAACATCTGATGCAGGGCTATTACCGCGCCGCCAAACTGATCCAGCGTGCCAATGACATCCTGATTCAGTCGCTGCGCGTGCGGCTGTTTCCCGTGACGGCTCCGCCAGAACCCATCGACGAGGACTTTCAGGTTCGCGCCAATCTGCTTGAAGCCCGTGACCCTGATCTATTCAAGCGCAAACCCGACGCGCTGCTGCGTGCCATCATCCTGTACGCACAGCATCCGCAGCTCGCGGGCTTCGAACCCGCCACCCTGCGCGCGCTATGGCGCGGCCGCACCCGCATCAATGCCGCATTTCGCGCCAACCCGGCGCATCGCGCCTTGTTCATGACCCTGCTGCGCCAGCCGCGCGGCGTGACCCGCGCCTTGCGCGCCATGCACCGCTACGGCCTGCTCGGCTGCTACATCCCGGCATTTGGCCGCATCGTCGGACAAATGCAACACGATCTGTTCCATGTCTACACTGTGGATGAACACATCCTCACCGTGTTGCGAAATGTGCGACGATTTACCGTGCCCACGCTCGCACACGAGTTCCCGCTTGCCAGCAAGCTGATCGTCACTTTCGACAAGCCTGAATTGCTGTATCTGGCTGCGCTGTTTCACGACATTGCCAAGGGCCGCGGCGGTGACCACTCCGAATTGGGCATGGTCGATGCGCTACGGTTTTGTGACCAGCACGAACTCGACAAGACAGACAGCGAACTGGTTGCCTGGCTGGTGGGCATGCATCTGGTGATGGCGCGCACCTCGCAAAAAGAGGACATCAGCGACCCCGACGTGATCGCCGCCTTTACTGTCAAGGTCGGCAACACCCGCCGGCTCACCGCCCTGTATCTGCTGACCGTAGCTGACATTCGCGGCACCAGCCCCAAAGTATGGAATGCCTGGAAAGGCAAGCTGCTGGAAGACCTGTACCACGCTGCACAGGGCCGGCTTGCCGGTGACGAAGACGCAGCCTCCGACATAGCCAGCAAACAGTCTGAAGCACGCATCAATCTCGCGCTCTATGGGCTACCCAATAGCGCGGCCGATGCGCTATGGCAGCACCTCGACATACGCTATTTCACCCGCTTTGACGCACGGGAAATGGCCTGGCAGGCACGCATGCTGTGGCGCCATACGACAAGCCCCACCGCCATCGTGCGCGCACGCCTTTCACCTGCCGGAGAAGGTATCCAGGTGTTGGTTTACACGCCGGACCGCTCCGATCTGTTTGCCCGGATATGCGGTTTTTTTGCGCGCATCCAGTACACCATTCTCGAAGCCAAAACCCATACCACCCGGCATGGCTACGCGCTCGACAGCTTTCAGGTCATGGACCTGGTCAACCGTGGCATTCATTACCGTGATTTCCTGAGTTTTGTGGAACACGAACTGGCACGCGATCTTGATCCCGCGCGGCCTCTCCAACCGGCGGCGCGCGGTCGCTTGTCGCGCCACCAGCGCCACCATCCCTACCCCACGACCGTACGCCTGGAAGCCGATGTACCGGGCTACGGCCACATGCTGTCCATTACCTGTCCGGATCGCGGCGGCCTGCTATTTGAAGTGGCTGAGGTTTTGATGCGGAACAACGTAGGCGTCTATGCCGCCAAAATCGACACGCTGGGAGAGCGGGTCGAAGACGCATTCCTGATACGGGGAGAGGTGTTGCAGGATCCTGCAAAAACCGCAGCGCTGATCGCCGAGGTCCGTGAAGTACTGAAGTGAGCGGTTTTAGCCGACCCTAGCAAGCCGGTTGGGCATACTCGTCAACATAGCGGCCACGTGCCGGCGTCTTGCGTGCCGGAGGTGATTTTTTGCGGATGCCGTCAGTGGGTTTTTTAATCTTCTCATCCAGTTCGGTTTTAGTCCGATTGCGGACACGACCGGGACGCACCGAGGTAGTCACCCCGGTCGAACCAGCCAGGCTGACAATCTGCTGCAAATCACTCATGCCGCCGCCCGCCATTCCTTGAGACTCCCTGCCAGCGTACGCGTCAGGGCAATCAGGCTGCCCAGCACATCGGCGCTGGGTGCTTCCTCGCATGTACAGATCTTGCTGTCGGCATAAACCGACAAGATCAACAGGTTGTGCTGCACTTCCGGCGGCAGTTTCAGCGTACCTTGAGCCAGCGCCGTCTGGATGCCATGCCACACGGCACGGCTGTCCGCCAGGGCGGCGGTCAGGTGGACTTCACGGTGGGGGGCATTCCAGTAGCGCTGCACCGTCATCAACTGGGCGGCGATATCGTCGAGCTGGGCCGCTTCGCCCATCATCACGTCAGCGTGCTGAATACGGCATTGGGCCTGCAGGATCTGTTGTTCCGGGTTCATCTTTAAAATCCTTGCTGCTTGAGTCGGAGCACATTGCCCACGCTTACGATTCAAGTTAGCGGCGAGGAAGAGAACAACTTTAGGCAAGCTAAATGCGTGCCTGAAAACGTCGAAAGTCCGTCAATCGTCCTGCAAATTTTGCCCCGGGAACAAAGTATCGGTGAAGCCGAAATCGCGCAGATCGCGGATGCGCATGGGATACAGAATGCCGTTGAGATGATCCACCTCGTGCTGCACCACGCGGGCGTGAAAATCACTCACACGGCGATCGATTGGCCGTCCCGCCGCATCGTATCCCTGATAGCGCAAGTCCGCATGGCGTGGTACCAGCCCGCGCATTCCCGGAACAGACAAGCAGCCTTCCCAGCCGTCTTCAATCACATCGGACAGCGGCGTGAGCACCGGGTTAATCAGGACGGTAAACGGCACGACTTCGGCATCCTGATAGCGGGGGTTGGCATTGACCTCGAAAATCACCACTTGAAGCCCGACACCGATTTGCGGTGCGGCCAGCCCCGCGCCATCGAGGGCGCGCATGGTGTCATGCATATCCACAATCAATTGCGCCAGTTCGACTGAAGCAAAATCCTCCACCCGACGTGCAGGCGCCAGCAGGCGCGGGTCCCCCATCTTCAGGACGTCACGGATCGCCATGGCTGCTCTAATTGTTTCAATTCGTCATAACTTAGCCAGCACCACGAGCCCGGCGCCAGATCGGCAGGCAGACCAAAATCACCAATGGCTTCGCGGTGCAGGCTTACCACTCGGTTGCCGGTGGCGGCAACCATGCGCTTGACCTGATGGTATTTGCCCTCGCTCAGGGTCAGCCGCAGGCTGTGTGCGTCTATTTGCTCGCACGCCAGTGCCGCAACCGGTACGGGCTCGTCATTGAGTTGCACGCCCGACCGCAAGGCCTCCAGCATGGCCTCGCCGATGGGGTCGGCACAGGTCGCCAGGTAGCGCTTGGCTACGCCTTTTTTGGGTGAGGTCATGCGGTGGATGAACTGACCGTCGTCGGAAAACAGCAGCAAGCCGGTGGTGTCCTGGTCGAGCCGGCCCACGCACTGCACGCCGCGAAGGATGAAAGGAGGCGGCAACAAGGCAAACACACTGGGATGATGGCTGGGGTGGTGCGAGCATTCATGACCCGCCGGCTTGTGCATCAAGATATAGGCCTTGTCGTGAAAAGGCAGGGTCAGGCCATCGAGCGTCAATTCCAGGCCAGCGGGGTCCACCTCGGCCTCCGGATCGTCGCAGGCCACGCCATTCACTTCGATCAGGCCGGCTCTCACGTACGCAATGCTGTCTTTACGTGAACCAAAGCCCTGCGCCTGTAACGCGCGGTAGAGTTTCATGTCGTCCGTTTCTTAAATCAAAAGGTGCTTAGCCCGTTGGCGTCATTTGTCACCAACTGCTCAAGCAGATGCCGCACCTGCAGCATCACCTCGCCCAACAGGGGCTGGATTTCTTCCATCTGGATACCGTCAGCTGACAGGCCCCGCCCGGCAGCATGGTTCACGACTGCGCCCACAGCTGCGTAGCAAAGTTCGAGTTCACGGGCCAGATACGCTTCCGGCATGCCGGTCATGCCCACCATGTCGACACCGTCACGTTCCATGCGGTTGATTTCGGCCGCCGTTTCAAGACGCGGTCCCTGGACGGCGCCGTATACGCCGCCATCGCGCAGCTTGATACCGCTGCTGGCTGCCGCCTGCAACAGCGCGACCCGCATGGCTTCGCAATAAGGGAAGGTGAAATCGAGATGCGTGACGGGTTTGCTGTTGTCGACAAAATATGTCGCTGCCCGGCCATGCGTGTAATCGATGATCTGGTCCGGAATAACCAGCATGCCGGGGAGCAACTCGGCATGGATGCAACCGATCGTGGCGACGGATACCACGCGATCCACCCCGTGATCCTTGAGCGCCCACAGATTGGCCCGGTAATTCACCATGTGCGGGGGAATAGTGTGGCCATAGCCATGACGCGCCAGAAACACCACTTCCTGATCGCAGATATGGCCAAAGATCAACGCGCCGGAGGGTTCGCCGTACGGCGTGCGGGCCACCTTGCGATGGGTGATTTCCAGATTGGCCAGTTGCGTCAGCCCGGTACCGCCAATAATGCCTAACATGTCATTGATCCTTCAACGCGTAAATGGCCGGCAAGTTGCGCCATAGCCCGTGTACATCCATACCGCAACCAAACACATAGCGGTCGGGCACACTCAACCCCACAAAATCGGCCCGGATCGGTTTATTCAGGCCATTGTCCTTGTCGGTCAACACCGCCGACCAGACGTGCGCTGCTCCCATGCTCAACAACTTGTCGCGTATCGCAGCCAGGGTTTCGCCTTCATCCAGAATGTCGTCCAGCACCAGTACCGTGCGGCCAATCACGTTTTGTCCCGGCAGCACGCGCCATTCCATCTCCCCTCCCCGGGTATTGCCGCGGTAGCGGGTGACATGCAGGTAATCGAACTCAAGCGGGAAACGCAGCCGGGGCAACAATTGGCCGGCAAACACCACCGCCCCGCCCATCACCGGCAGCACCAGCGGAAACGCGTCGGCCAGCTTTTGGGATATTTCATCGGCCAGGCGGCCGAGAACCGCTGCCACCGCTTCCTCCGAGGCAATGGGCTCGGCATTGTCCAGCAAGTATTGGGCTTCCTGCAGGGTCATGGCACACCTAACATCAGGGAAATGTCGGCAGTTTACTGCAAGCGGCAGGCTGAGGCGGTCAACCACTTAATGGCAACACCTCACCCGCCAGGAGGAAGGATCGATGTTTCCGAAGGGTCACGGCTCGAGTAAGCTTGCGCCATGCCGATTACCGACGCTTGCGCCCTTGATGCCATTGGCTGGCTGCCCGCCGCAACCCAGCGCCCCTCACCCAACTGCGACGCGCGTCCGGCAGGCTGCGCAATCGAGCTGATCGTCATTCACAATATTTCCTTGCCGCCTGGCGTGTTCGATGGCCATGCCGTCATCGACCTCTTCACCAACCAACTCGACTGGGACGCGCACCCGTATTACCAGACAATCCGCGACCTCAAGGTTTCATCGCATTTCTTCATCCGCCGTGACGGCAGCCTGATCCAGTTCGTGCCCTGCACCCAGCGCGCCTGGCACGCCGGGGCATCCAGTTGGCAAGGCTGTGAGCGCTGCAACGATTTCTCCATCGGCATCGAACTCGAAGGCACGGACGAGCTCCCCTTCATGGAAGCCCAGTACGCCGCCCTGATCCCGCTGGTGCGGCAATTGAAACAGGCTTACCCGATTCGTGATGTGGTAGGGCACAGTGACATTGCACCCGGCCGCAAAACCGATCCAGGTCCCCATTTCGACTGGCCCCGATTGCATGAGCAAACGGTCTGACCGGCTCTGCCTTGCCGGCCTCGGACTGACCGCACTGCTGGCGTTTTCCGGTTGTGCGCCCACGATCGATCTTGATGCCAGACGCCCCCCCTCACAAACCCTTACCTCTCTTGCCGACAACCCCCTGAAAACGCAACTGGCTGCGCACATTCCGCCCGGGGAATCGGGTTTTTATCTGCTGCCGGATGGCCGCTCGGCCCTGGCCGCCCGCCTGGCGCTGGCCCAACGTGCCACCCAGTCACTCGATGTGCAGTATTACCTGTTCAACAACGACACCACCGGCAAGCTGGTTGCTGCAGCCCTGCTGGCTGCAGCAGAACGCGGCGTACGCGTGCGCCTGTTGATTGATGACATCGACACGGCCAAAAAGGACATCCGGCTTGCCACCTTGCACTCGCACCCCAACATCCAGGTGCGATTATTCAATCCGTTCCACACGCGCAGCACCAACCTGCTGGTCAAGGGCTGGCAGGCGCTGCGCGAAAGTGTTCGCCTCAATCGGCGTATGCACAACAAGGCCTTCATAGCCGATGATCAACTCGGCATTACCGGCGGCCGCAACATCGGTGATGCCTATTTCGATGCGCACCATGACCTGACCTTCGTCGATCTCGATGTCATTGCAGCGGGGGCCATTGTCAACAGCCTGTCGCAATCGTTCGACCAATACTGGAACAGTGAGGCCGCCGTGCCCGCCTCGGCGCTGCCGGTCATCGCCGGCGACATCAAGCTGCTCGATGCCGTCCAGTTTCTGCAGGACTACCATGCGCAGCAAAATGGGGGTGAACAAGGCCGTGAGCTGGCTGAGGCCGACCCCCTTCCTGGCTTGCTGTCAGGGCGAACAGCCTGGCAAATCGCAACCGCCGACCTGATCGTCGATCCGCCGGAAAAAATCCTCAGTCAATACAAGTCCCCCTCCAAACTGTTGACCGGCCAGCTCATCGGACTCTGGGTCGACCCCACCCGGCGCGCCCTCATCGTGTCGCCCTATTTCGTTCCCGGCAATACCGGTATGGCTTATTTTGAATACTGGCGCAGTCAGGGCGTGCAGGTCGACGTACTGACCAACTCCTATGCGGCCAGCGATGTTCCCATTGTTCATGCCGGTTATGCCAACTACCGTATTCCGCTGCTGGAAGCGGGCGTCAACCTCTATGAATTAAAGCCCATTGCCAAGCCCACAGGTGGCCGTCTGCGCGACCTTGGCAAGGGCTCGTCGCGTGCCAGCCTGCACGCCAAGACCTTCGTCTTCGACGACAAACATGTATTCATCGGCAGCTTTAACTTCGACCCGCGCTCGGCCATGCTCAATACTGAAATGGGCCTGGTCATCCACTCACCCGAACTCGCGCGCCAAGTCACAGCCATCGCCGAGGATGCGATGCGCCCTGAACGCAGTTACCAGCCACAACTCATCATTGAGAGAAAGGGCAGCAGTGTCGAAAAACATTTGCGATGGCGTGACGTTAACCTGGGTTCCGGGCACATTTCCGACACCGAGCCCGAAACCACCCCGATCCAGCGCGGACTATTGCGGATATTGCAGGCGCTGCCGATCGAGGAACATCTCTGAGTCACGGTAAAATTCTGTTTTTCCATCCAGGACTCGACCATGCGCCTCGGCACCCCGCTCTCTCCCTCCGCCACCCGCGTCATGCTGCTGGGTGCGGGTGAACTTGGCAAGGAAGTCATCATTGCCCTGCAGCGTCTGGGGGTCGAGGTCATCGCAGTGGACCGTTATGCCAACGCCCCGGGCCATCAGGTCGCGCATCACGCACACGTGCTTGATATGAGCGACGGCGTGGCCTTGCGCCGTTTGATCGAGGTGGAGAAACCGCTTCTGGTGGTGCCGGAAATCGAGGCCATTGCGACCGAAACCCTGCTGGAAATCGAGGCAGCCGGGCTGGCCGAGGTCATCCCAACCGCGCGCGCCGCCAACCTCACCATGAATCGCGAGGGCATCCGCAAACTGGCGGCCGAAACACTGGGGCTGCCAACCTCGCCCTATGTATTTGCCGACAGCCTGGCCGGGATGACGGAAGCAGCCGAAAAACTGGGTTACCCCGTCATCATCAAGCCGGTGATGTCGTCATCCGGCAAAGGACAGTCGTGGGTGGACGACGCGAGCCAGCTGCAGGCGGCGTGGGACTATGCCGCCAGCGGCGGACGCGTCGACAAGGGGCGCGTCATCGTCGAGGGCGTCATCGACTTCGACTACGAAATCACGCTGTTGACGGTGCGCGCCCTTGGCCGCACGGGGCAGGTGGAAACGCACTTCTGCGAGCCGATCGGACATCTCCAGGTAAAGGGCGATTACGTCGAATCATGGCAACCACAGCCGATGTCCCCCGCTGCACTGGCGCGGGCGCAGGAAATTGCAGCGGCCGTTACCGGCAACCTCGGCGGGCGCGGCATTTTCGGCGTCGAGCTATTCGTCAAGGGCGATCATGTATGGTTCTCCGAGGTCAGCCCGCGCCCGCACGACACTGGCCTGGTCACCCTGGCCACGCAACGGCAGAATGAATTCGAGCTGCACGCCCGCGCCATCCTTGGCCTGCCGGTCGATGTATCGCTGCGCGAACCCGGTGCATCGGCGGTCATCTACGGTGGCATGGATGCAAGCGGCATTGCCTATGAAGGCGTTGATGAGGCCTTGCGCATGCCGGGGGTCGACCTGCGGCTGTTCGGCAAACCAGAAGCCTTCGTCCACCGCCGCATGGGGGTGGCGCTTGCCACCGCTGTTACCATCGACGATGCACGCACGCGAGCCAAGGCTGCGGCGGCCACGATCAAACCCCTGAAAGCCTGAACCCTACAAGTCCAGATCATGCAGACCCATTACGAACGCCTGGGCGGCAGCGACATCATTCGTCAACTGGTCGATCGTTTTTACGACCTGATGGACGAGGATCCCGATTACTACGGTATCCGCAAGCTGCATCCGGAAGACCTCACGGAATCGCGCAACAAGCTTGCCTGGTTCTTAAGTGGCTGGACCGGCGGACCGCCGGAATATACCGACCGTTTCGGCCACCCAGCCCTGCGCCGCCGCCACCTGCCCTTTGCCATTGGCGAATCCGAGCGCGACCAATGGATGGGCTGCATGATGCGCGCCATGCAGGACGTGGGAATCGAAGCAGCCATGCAGCAGGAACTGACTGCCGCATTTTTCAAAACCGCCGATTTCATGCGCAACCAGCAGCAATGACATGAGGCGGCTGATCCTTGGAGGCGCATTATTGGCAGTGCTGGTCGGGCTCACCGTGCTGCCATGGCTGATGCTGGACGATGAACCGGCAATCGAGCCGCCTGCCGAATTTCACCGCACCGATCTGGTCTGGATCAAATCTCTGTTCCAGAAACATGACCCGCGCCGTCAGACCCCCGAAGTCACCTACAGCATCCGGCTCGACGAAACCGAACTGAACCGCCTGCTCAATTACGCAGTTGAACTGCGACGCGTCAGCGGGATCGCTGCTGACCTCACCCCCAACCTGGCCACTCTCACGGCCACCCTCACCGTACCGGCCAACCCCTTTGGACGCCATCTCAACATCACCGCCGAAGTGGCGGATGTGCCCGGCGGCGTCCAGATACAGGGCCTGCAGTTAGGCAGTTTGCCAATCCCTGGCACCATGGCGAACTGGATTGCACGCCTGACCCATCACTGGCTGCGTCGCGACGACACCTATGCAGCGCTTGCCGATGCGTTCTCGCAGGTACACTTTGACGAAAACCAGGCCACCCTGGACTACCGCTGGCACCCGGAACTGCTGACCCGAATTGAACGCAAAAGTGCCGAATTGCTGATTGCGCCTGAAGATCAGGTGCGCATGCTCGCCTACGCCAGGCAACTGGATGCCCTGATCAAGCCCTACCCGCACGGCAGCACCGTGCCCCTGGCAACCATCATGTCCCTGTTGTTTACACAAGCCGTTCAGGCCGGTGGCGATGCTCAACTGGAAAACCGTGCTGCACTCACCGCCCTGGCTGCCTATCTGGCCGGCATCAGCCTGCCCAGACTGCTGCAAGGCGATAGCCAGTCGATCCGCCGAGCCCCACCTGTCCTGCTGTCGCTGCATGAACGCCGCGATTTTGCCGAGCATTTCGTGATTTCAGCTGCCCTCACCGTGAACGGAAGCAGCCGCCTGGCCACGGCCATCGGCCTGGTCAAGGAAGAGGAAGATGCCGACGTGGGTTCAGGTTTCAGCTTCACCGATCTGGCTGCCAACCGTGCCGGGGTAAAACTTGGTGAACGCGCCACGGGCGCTGCAGCCACACAGATACGCCAGCAACTAGCCAACGTACGCAACGATGCCGATTTGCTGCCCGATTATCGCGACCTGCCTGAATACATGCCCCAAGCCGAGTTCGACCGTCGCTTCGGACCCATTGGCAGCGCACGCTATCAGCGTGTCATCGACCGTATCGACGCCCGCTTGAGTACACACCCTTTGGCACGTTAAAAAGGCGGGACGTCGCCAACCAACCCCGTAAAACAACCATGCTATAATATTGGGCTTTCCGCAATTGGCACCCATCATGTCCCGCAAGCTCCGCAACATCGCCATCATCGCGCACGTCGACCATGGCAAGACCACCCTGGTCGACCAGCTTCTCAAGCAGTCCGGCACCTTCCGCGACAACCAGGCGGTTGATGAACGGGTGATGGATTCCAACGAGATCGAAAAAGAACGCGGCATCACCATTCTGGCAAAGAACACTGCCATTACCTACGGTGAATACCACATCAACATCGTCGACACCCCCGGCCACGCCGACTTCGGTGGCGAGGTTGAGCGGGTACTCGGCATGGTCGATGGCGTAGTGCTGCTGGTCGACGCCGTCGAAGGCCCGATGCCGCAGACGCGCTTCGTCACCAAAAAAGCGCTGGCACTAGGCCTGAAGCCGATTGTCGTGATCAACAAGGTGGATCGTCCTGGCGCGCGCCCGAACTGGGTCGTCGATCAAACCTTCGATCTGTTCGACAAACTCCACGCCACCGATGAGCAACTCGACTTCCCCATCATCTACGCTTCCGGCCTCAATGGCTGGGCCTGCCAGGATCTGAAGGACGCGCCATCGGAAGGCGGTTCGGCCGACAACATGACGACACTGTTCGACACCGTGATCGCACACGTCCCCACCCCACCCGGCTCACCCGACGCCCCGCTGCAACTGCAAATCGCCGCGCTCGACTACTCCACCTACACCGGTCGTCTGGGCGTTGGTCGCGTACTAAATGGCCGTATCAAGCCCGGCATGTCGGTGGTGGTGATGAACCACGAAGAACAGGTCGCCAGCGGCCGCATCAACCAGGTGCTTGGTTTCAGGGGCCTGGAACGCGTAGCGGTGGACGAAGCCGAAGCCGGCGACATCATCATCATTTCGGGCCTGGACGACATCGGCATCGGCGTCACCATTTGCGACAAGGACAATCCGATTGGCCTGCCCGTATTGCCGGTCGACGAACCCACGCTCAACATGGACTTCATGGTCAATGCGTCGCCCCTGGCCGGCACCGAAGGCAAATTCGTCACCAGCCGCCAGATCCGCGAGCGCCTGAAGAAAGAACTGCTGGTCAACGTCGCCTTGCGCGTCGATGAAACCGGCGACGCCGACGTGTTCCGCGTCTCCGGCCGCGGCGAACTGCACCTCACCATCCTGCTGGAAAACATGCGTCGCGAAGGCTTCGAAATGGCTGTCGGCAAACCGCGCGTGGTGTACAAGGAAATCGATGGCGAAAAGTGCGAGCCGTATGAAAATCTCACCATCGACCTCGAAGACGACACGCAAGGCACGGTCATGGAAGAAATCGGCCGCCGTCGCGGCGAACTGACCAACATGGAATCTGACGGCAATGGTCGTACCCGCCTCGAATACCACATTCCCGCACGCGGCCTGATCGGTTTCCAGTCCGACTTCATGACCATGACGCGCGGCACCGGCCTGATGAGCCACGTGTTCGACGACTACGGCCCGGTGAAAGCCGATCTGCCCGGTCGTCACAACGGCGTGCTGGTCAGCCAGGACAACGGCGAGGCCGTCGCCTATGCGCTATGGAAACTGGAAGACCGCGGCCGCATGTTCGTTGCGCCCGGCGACAAACTGTACGAAGGCATGATCATCGGCATCCACAGCCGCGACAACGACCTGGTGGTGAATCCGATCAAGGGCAAGCAACTCACCAACGTCCGCTCCTCCGGTACCGATGAAGCCGTGCGCCTGACCACGCCAATCAAGCTGACGCTGGAATCCGCAGTGGAATTCATCGACGACGACGAACTGGTTGAAATCACGCCGAAATCGATCCGCATCCGCAAGCGTCATCTGCAGGAACACGAGCGCAAAAAAGCATCGCGCGCAGCAGCGTAAGCCCAACCCGGCCTTGAGCCGGGGCTGCGTGACTAAAAGCCCGGCTTCGCGCCGGGTTTTTTACGTGTGGCGCGGGTAAAATCAACGCTATGCGCCTTGCTGAAATCGGCCTTCTCATTGGTCTTGCCACCCTCATCCTGATAACGGTTTTTCTGCTGTTACGTCTCCATGCCATGCGGCGCGAACAGGCAGGCTTGCCTGCGTTGCTGACTCAGGACATGGAAGCCCGCCACCGCGCGGTGCTGACTGACCTGCACGCGGGCCTCGCGCAGCAATCCGACCGCATGCAATCCCAGCTATCGGCCCTGCAAATTGCGCAGACCGAGCGGCTGGCGGAAACCAGGGAAACCGTCACTGGCCAGTTCAGCCAGTTTCAGGCCGCGATGCTGGAAAAACTGATCGAACAAGGGCGGGCCGAGCAAGGCATGCTGCAGGACACGCTGAAAGGCATGACCGCGCAATTCAACGAGCGTGTGCAGCAGCTGTCGCAGACGGTCGACGGCCGGCTGAACGAAATCTCCGGCAAGGTGGCCGAACGGCTTGACGAGGGCTTCAAGAAAACCAACGAGACGTTCACCTCGGTGATGACACGGTTGGCTGTGATTGACGAAGCACAAAAGAAGATCGAAGGTCTGGCAACCAATGTCGTGTCATTGCAGGAGATTCTCGGCGACAAGCGCTCGCGCGGCGCCTTCGGCGAAGTCCAGCTGGAGGCACTGGTGCGCAACAGTCTGCCGCCCGATGCCTATGCCTTCCAGCACACTCTGAAAAGCGGGGTACGCACCGACTGCGTGCTGATCCTGCCTGAACCCACCGGCAGCGTCTGTGTCGATTCCAAGTTCCCACTGGAAAACTACCGCCGCATGTTCGATGACAGCCTGCCGCAGGCCGAGCGTGATGTCTCGCGGCGGCAGTTCAAGGCCGACGTCAAAAAGCACGTCGACGATATTGCCGCCAAGTACATCGTCGCAGGCGAAACCTCCGACGGCGCGGTGATGTTTCTGCCGGCCGAGGCTGTGTTTGCCGAAATCCATGCCTACCATCCCGAACTGGTCGAACACGCGCAGAAAAAACGCGTCTGGCTCACCTCGCCCACCACGCTGATGGCCGTACTGAATACCGCGCGTGCCGTCATCCGTGATTCGGAAACCCGGCGTATGGCACACGTCATCAAGGACGAGCTCAGCAAGCTGGCAAAGGATTTTGCCCGTTTCGACGAGCGCATGAAAAAACTCGCCACCCATATCGAGCAGGCCAACAAGGATGTGAGTGAAGTGCGCATATCAAGCGACAAGATCAGCCGCCGCTTCCTGCAGATCGAGCGGGTTGAACTCGACCACCCGGACGCCACCGACCCGGCTCGACTGCTCGACGCCGACGAGTAGACATGGGTTGTCCCGGGTGAACATACTGAGCCGCTGGTGGCGCGCCCGCACCCTCAGGCGGCACGCCATCCCGCACCAGGATTTTGATGCTGCATTCAGCAGACTGCCGATCCTGCATGGCCTCGACACATCCGAGCGAACACGCCTGCGTGAAGCGGCCAGCCTGTTCATGCATGACAAAACCTTTTCTGCAGCGGGAGGCGCGAACGTCAGTGACGCCATCCAGCTGTCCATCGCCCTGCAGGCCTGCCTGCTGACCCTCAATCTCGGTGAAGACAGCTACCATGGCTGGAGCGAAATCATTCTCTATCCGGACGAATTCCTGCGCACCCGTGAGGAAATGGATGAAGCCGGTGTCGTGCACCACTCGCGCGACATACTCGCGGGCGAATCCTGGCACGGCGGACCACTCGTGCTGTCGATTGCCGATGTAGCAAACAGTGGTCAGCCTGATGGTGTCAATGTCGTGCTGCATGAGTTTGCCCACAAGCTCGACATGCTGAACGGCGACGCCAACGGGTTTCCGCCACTGCATCGCGGCATGGATGCAGCAAGTTGGGCGCGTGATTTCAGTGCCGCTTATGCCGATCTGTGTGCCCGCGTTGACGCCGGCATAAATACGGAATTCGATCCCTACGCCACCACCGACCCTGCCGAGTTTTTTGCGGTACTGACCGAAGTGTTCTTTGAAACCCCACACCGACTCTACACAGAATACCCGGCCGTTTACCGGCAACTGCAGCAGTTCTACCGCCAGCATCCATTGGCGCGACTGGAGCCCCATGAGCACGCCTGAACCCACCCCTGCGGCACGCATCGACGGTATCGCACCCTTCCACGTCATGGCCATCCTGGCGCAGGCACGGGCCTTGGAAGCAGCCGGACACGACATCATCCACCTCGAAATCGGCGAGCCCGATTTTGCCACGCCCCCCCCCATTATCGAGGCCGGGATCGCAGCGCTGCGTGCCGGTCACACCCATTACACCGACGCACTTGGCCTGCCCGCTCTGCGCGAAGCCATTGCTGGGTTCTATGACACGCGATGGCAGACCACAGTCGACCCCGCGCACATCGTCGTCACGCCCGGCGCATCTGGCGCCCTACTGCTGGCGCTTGGTCTGCTGGCCGGTCCCGGCGACGAAGTGTTGATGGCCGATCCGGGTTATCCCTGCAACCGCCATTTCGCCCGGTTCTGCGACGCCCGCGCCGTCACGATAGCGGTCGATGCCAGCAGCGGCTTCCAGCTCACCCTTGATCTGATCCAGCGCCACGCCACTGCCGCCACCCGCGCCGTGTTGATCGCGAGTCCGTCCAACCCAACCGGAACCGTCATCCCGGCCGACGAACTCACACGCATCCACGACTGGTGCCGCACAAAAGGGGTGGCCCTGATTGTCGATGAGATCTATCTGGCACTGACTTATGACGGTACCGAGCACAGTGCCGCACGCTGGAGCGACGTGTTCGTCATCAACAGCTTTTCCAAATATTTCCTGATGACGGGCTGGCGGCTGGGTTGGCTGGTGGCACCTGACTGGGCCATGCCTGCACTGGAACGGCTGGCGCAGAACCTGTTTCTGGCCGCATCCACCCCGGCACAGCATGCCGCGCTGGCAGCCTTTGCACCTGCCACGCTGGACATGCTCGAAGCCCGAAAAAATGAACTTCGCGCACGCCGTGATTTTCTGTTGCCCGCTTTGCGTGAACGCGGATTCGATATCCCCGTCACCCCGCAGGGTGCGTTTTACCTGTATACCGACTGCAGCCGTTTTACATCAGACAGCCAAGTGTTCGCCAGCCAGCTACTCAATCAGGCCGGTATCGCCGCAACACCTGGAATTGACTTCGGTACACATCACCCCGCACGTCACATCCGCTTTGCCTATACGCAACCGCTGTCATACCTGGCCGATGCCATGACACGGCTGGATCGTTTTTTGAGCACATAAAAAAACCGGCCCGAAAGCCGGTTTTTAGTGCTGAACCCGGAATTACTGGGCAGCAGCAGGAGCAGCTTCAGCAGGAGCAGCTTCCATCGGAGCAGCTTCCATCGGAGCAGCTTCAGCAGGAGCAGCTTCTTCCATCGGAGCAGCCTCCATCGGAGCAGCAGCTTCAGCAGCAGGTGCTTCAACAGGAGCAGCAGCTTCTTCTTTTTGGCCGCAAGCGGTCATGGAAACAGCCAGCAGAGCGGCCAACAGAACGGAATATTTCATTTGATTTCCCTTTACTTACAATATAAAAACCCACACCAGAGATCGGTCCGGGACTTGAGATCCAGCCGACGCGCGGAATTTTAACAAATCGGCAAAAGAAAACCACTATCTACCAAAATTCTTCTGTTAAGCGAAAATAGCGTTGTTTAATTACAACCAGATAGCGCAAACCACGTAAACAAGCGACATTATCAAAGACTTGGCATGCCAAGCTTTTGCCGCAAAAACTTGACCACATCAGGTTTGAAGTCACCGCGATCCAGCGCGCTCCGGTAAGTCACATGCGCGTCCTCAATACGCCCCATCGCCTCCTGGGCCAATCCAAGGCCCAACAACCAGCCACCCTGATTGGGGTCGGCAGACAAAGCACGCTGATAGGACTTGACCGCAGCCTCATAGCGTAGTGTTTGAGACTGCATGGCACCCATCAGCGCATGATCCGCTGGCCGCAGACCGTCGCGTCCACGCTCCAGCCAGCCCAAGGCTTCTTCACGCCGTCCCTGGTCAGCCAGCAGACGCCCCGCCGCAATGGCCAGACCATCATCCGGTTTGTGTTCATAGCCCGCTTTCAGCAGGGCTAGCGCAGCTTCGGGCTGCCCACTATCCTGCTGGAGCCTGGCCAGTTGAACGCGTGCGCTCTGCATGCCGGAATTTCGCTCCAGCGCGAGCCGGTATTTGACCATGGCCGCTTCGTCTTTTCCCGCGCGGCGCAAAGCCTGCGCATCATCGTAGAGTTGCTGGGCCTCCATTTGAGGCGTGGTCTCCACTAATTTCTTGACCACTGCAGGCTCGGCCATCACCGGCGCTGGTATCGCTGCAGGTGCAGGCATGTCACGCGCCTTTTGAACGATGGGTTGAGGTGGTACAACGGAAGGGCGAACCACAGGCGCGGCAGACACCACCACCTGCTTCTGCTCTACAGGAGTCGATTCGAGCTTGATCTCCGGTTTGGCTACCGGCAATGGCGGCATGGCGGGTTGATCGACCAGCACAGCTGGGGCAACCTCGATCGGCGGGGGGGGGCTGGAAACAACTGGCGGTACTTGTGCCACGATCCTGGGCGGCGCCTTTACTAGTGCAGGGGGCGGCGGCGCTTGATTCAATGTGTTCGACACCACCCAAACCCCTGCCAGTCCCCCCACTGACAGCACGAACAGGACGACCCACAACCTCGCACCGGGTCTGCGTTTTTTAGGCGACATCTGATGATTAGCGGCAGGGTGCTCGTTAGACGCCGCCCCTCGTGCATCAAGATCTCGCAGCATTTGATTGATGATGCTCATCTTATTCCGTTCCTTCCATCCCTAGCCCAGCATCCCCCAACTGGCGACCGCTGCGGCGGCCAGTCCCAGCAAAGCCAGCCCCCAAACCAGGCTACCGGCACCCCATCCCCTGCGCACTGCCAGGGTGTCGCGCGCGGCGGCACGCACATGGCGGCAGGTCACACCGCGCGCGCCGCGACCATACGCATGCATCATGGCCTTGGCAGCGATGATATTGACCAACCGCGGCAAGCCTCTTGATGCGCGCCACAATGCCCGCAAGGCCCAAGGTGTAAACAGCCCCTTCTCCCGCCCCGCAACCCTGAGACGATGCTGCACATAGGTTGCGACTTCAGCCCGATCAAGCGGTCGTAACGTTGCATGAAAACTGATGCGCGTGAGAATTTGCCGGGTGCCTTTCTCGTGCAGACGCGCCATCAATTCGGGCTGGCCGAACAGCACGACCTGCAGCAGCTTGCGCTTTTCAGTTTCAAGATTGGTGAGCAGCCGTACGGCTTCAAGCGTGGCGGCAGGCAAGGCCTGTGCTTCGTCGATCAGCACCACCGGTTGTTGGTCCTGCTGGGCCAGGGCGATGAAATGACGTTCCAGGCGATGCAACAGTTCTTCGCTGGTGCCGTTTGCCGGCACGCCAAATTCGATGGCAATTGCCGCATACAGGCCACGCGGGTCCACCCCTGGGTTCGGCACGAACGCCACCTGCCAACGTTCCGGCAAGGTATTCAATACACGACGCAGCAGCAGGGTTTTCCCGGTGCCAACTTCGCCCTCCACGACCAGGAAGCCTTCGCCGGCACTCAAGGCGTAAAGCAGGGTTTCATGCGCGTCCTGATGCGGCAGCGCAGGAAAAAAGAAACTGGTATCCGGGGTCAGTCCAAACGGCGGTTCACGCAGGCCGAAATATCCCCACCAGTTGGTCACAGCCGGAAATCGGGTAGCTCGTAGGCCTGGAAGCGACGCTGGGTTGCCTCCAGGTCATTGTTCCAGTCCTGGTTGTCGCGAATCAGCGTGGTCTTGATCAACACGACCAGTTCTCGCTTCTGGCTGGCCCGGCTGGTGTTGCCGAACAATCGACCCAGATACGGGATATCGCCAAGGAAGGGGATCGTATTTTTCCCATCCGTGTAGGTCTGGTCCATCAGCCCACCGATGGCAACAATATGACCATCTTTCAGGCGTACCACACTGTCGGTTTCGGAAATTCTGCTGGAGGCCAGCGGCAAGATGTAGGTGCCCAGATCGCCCAGCCGGATTTCCTTGGTATTTTCGGTAACGTTGCTGACCGAAGGACGGACATGCAGGACGATATTATCCTTGTCGTCGATTTGCGGAGTGACGTCCAGCGCAATCCCCGAAAAGAACGGTTTCACAACCACTGTAGGAGGCGTGGCCGGCACGCCTACCGCTGCCGCTGTTCCCCCCGTGACTTCGGTAACAAAGAAGTCGTCCGTGCCCACCTTGAGTACGGCTTTCTGGTTGTTGATAGTGGCGATGCGCGGACTGGACAGCACGTGCACCGCGCCTTGGTTTTTGAGCAGGTTGATCACTGCGCCAAAGTCACCATCATTGAACGCCAGGCCGAAAAGACTACCAGCAGTCCCCGGAATGGCTCCGGGAAGCATCTGTAAAACGGTACCACCCAAGCTGACTGCATTCGCGTCACCCGTGTTGAGGCCATCTACACCGATTGATATTTTGTTGTTTTGCTGCAAGGTGGCCCAGTTGATGCCGGCCTGGAAACCATCATTCAGCTGCACTTCGAGTATTTTGGCCTCCAGCATCACCTGACGCACGCTGATCAGCTCTGACGCCCGCAAATACTTCTCCACCATGAACAGACTGGCAGGCGCGGCTTTCACAATGACAATCCCGGATTGCGGACTCACCACCACTTCTCCGCCCGTCCCAGCCAATGCCTTGAGTGCAGCACCGATTTCTTCCCAGTATTTGGAATCGGTTGACGTTTGTACGCTGCTGGTTTCCTGCGAAGTGGAACCGCCACCCGAGGAGGATCCACCGCCGCTGCTACTGCTGCTGCCTCCCTGACTGATCGAGCCCGATACCACCCGTATATCCGACATACCCTTGCGTTGCATGGCCAGCGCATTCAGGTGATAAATACGGGTTTGCAGCGCGGGGGACGGCACAATAATCCGCTTGCCCTGCACTTCATACTCATAGCCATACAGCGCACGTACGGCTTCCATCGCTTCCGGCACCGTCACGTTCTTGAGATTGAGCGTCAGGTTGCCCGTCACATCCGGATGAACCAGCATGCTGTAGGAGGTGCCGGTCACCATCCCCATGAACACCTCGGACGCCTTGGCATTGTTCACCGTCAAATTAAAGCGGGGCTCAGTGCTGGCCGGTTTTGCCGAGGGGGTTTCACGCACCGCATCCATGATCGCCTGCTGCACCGCAGCAGGCGGCATCGACGCGACCGGCTTGGGCTGGGAGGCAAGCGACGCTTCCAGTTCGGCATTCATCGCTTCCTTGCCCTGCTGGCCTTCCTTGCCAAAAAATGGGCTGGCACAGCCCGCCAGCATCAATACCGCCAAGACTATAGATTTATGCATGTTCACTTCCTGGTTTCTCGAGCCGGGCGCGGTGGCGCCAGCAGCTGGGTGCGAGTCGATTCGTCAAGCAAATATACGGAACGGCGCCCGTTTTTCCCTGAAATAACAATGTGATCTTCGCGGATGGCCGTGACCCGTCCGCCTTCCACCGTATCCCCTAATTTGACGGTGCCGCCGCCATACCAGGCAGTCGAACGCTTGCCGTTCACCTTTACCCAGGCCAGGGTGGGCTCGGCGGCTTCATTTTCCGGTCCGGGGCTCGACAATGCTTTCGGCAGTGCGGTCGGGTCTGGCAACGAAGCGGCAGCCAAGGGCGCTGCCAGCAACGTCATCACAAGCGTCAACATCATACGCGCAGCCATGTTTCCTCCAGGCTCAGGGTATGAACGACCAGGGTGAGCGTCAATTCAGGACGATTGGCCGTACCGAGCGTCGCCTCATTCCAGCTCAGTCGCCAGGGCAGGGACTCTAGCCGTTCCAGATAAGACACCAGATCGGCATACTGGCCACTCACCACCACTTCAAATCCATGCCGGTAATATCCGGGCGGTGCACCTTCGGCTGCACCTGGCAGCAATACGGGTTTCGGTTCCAGCGTTTTAAAGCCAACGATCTTGATGCCGCCCTGGGTCTGTACGACGTCTTTCAGCATCTGCTGCATCCGCTCGGGCGGAATCAACGCACGTCCACGCGTTTCCAGTTCGGCATTCAATCCAGCCAGCCTGGCTTGCTGTGCAGCAAGCATATTGCGCGCTGCCTGGTTCGGATTACGCGCCGCGGCTCCACCCAGCAACTGCCGTTGCTGCCCGATTTCCTGAATCGTTGCCCCGGCTGTCTGCACGCGGTCCGTTGCATTTCGTTTGCGCAGCTGGCCTGAATCAATCGCCAGTGTCTGAACCAGAGAAAAAGCCACAATCACGGCCGCTGCAAAAACAAACACGCGTTCACGCAGGCTCAGTGCCCCCACGCGCAAGCTCAATTTATGGAATTGTTCACTCAGCATCGGCGCGCTCCTGGTCAGCGGAAACGACTGGGCTTCCAGCAGACAGCGAAAAATCCAGATACTCGGGCAACGCGGCAGAGGCCGTTTCAGCTTGCTGAACGCTATTGCCAGCATTGCCTGTGTTTGCCATGGCGGCTGTCATCCCGGAAAACTTGATGCCGACAAACGGCGTCTGCTTGCCCAGGCGCTCAATATACGTGGCCAACAAACCGGCATTCAATGCCGACCCGCTGAGTTCGATGTGATTCATCGACAGATTGAATCCATTCAGCCACACCCCTTCCGTAGTGCTCATGGCCAGTGCACGCAGGCGTGGCGAAAACCCACCAGAAGTCTGTTCGATGGTGCCGCTGATCGTTTCCAGCAAGGCCTCGCGTTGTGTCACCTGAAGCTGCACCTGTTTAATTTGATTGGTCAAGGCAGGATTCACAGTCTGGCTGGCGGCTGCATTCAGTTCGTCCAGTTCCTGTTGCGCACTGGCTTGAAGCGCCTCCTGCTGCCCGGCCTGCTGTTCAAGTGCATAGGCCTGGTAATGCAATACACCTGCCCAGGCCAGCGCTCCCACCACGATCACACCCAGCGCCATGAGCATTTCGCGCAATCCCAGCGCGTAGCGCTTTTTAAGCAGTTGCGGATTGGCCAGATTGATCTGTTGGCTCATGGCTTGGTGTCTTCCTTGCGCAATGCGGCACCAATGGCATGAAAACACGGGGTGGGCAATTCACTCACATTCGGGATCGCAGACAAATCCAGTACCTGGCCAAGATCCATCACCTCCACCGGCAAAGCCAGGTTTCTGGCGAGTCCATCACGCAGGCCGTCAACTTTCTCCGAAGGAACCAGCAGTAGACGATCAACCGGAACCCCGCCAAACTGACGGTCAAAGTGATCCAGTGTTCGCTGAAACTCCAGGGTCAGGCGTTCGATCACGCTGTCCACCTCGCCATCCAGATGGGCTTGGGTCACGCCCAGCGAACGTACCATGCACAGTTCGCCATCCAGCGTCAGGGTCAGCAGACTGCCCGTTTCAATAAAGGAAAAAACCGCCAGCGCGCGGCCAGGCTTTTCCAGTCGGGTCGCCAGGTTGCGTTGTGCCGTTTCAACGATGTCGATAATGGCGAGATTGAGGCCGGCACCAACGGCATAAGCCGTTTCTTCCGCCAGCAAACTATTCTTGGCCGCTACTGCAAACAACTGTTTGGCATGACTCAAGTGCTCCGGATGCGGCACTTCCATGATATCCACCGTGCCATCGTCGGGGTGGTAATCGAGCATGTCCTGAATTTGCCAGCGCACCGCAGACCGGAGCTCATCTACCGGCACATTGGGGGCGTCGAGCATGCGCATCTTGTACGCCGAAGGACTCAACACCAGGCTGGCCGGACCCTTGCCACGCAATTCGCTCAGGGCGTCGCTCCAGTTTTCGCCCTTGACCGGCACCACGCCCACGGCCAGTAACTTGGGCACCGGCACCCGGCGGTCAACGCGTGCGTAGGCTATGCGGCCCGGAAGGCGCAAATAAGCGGTGAGGCCATGCTCGGTTGGTCGTCGAAAGAACCGCATGTATTGAACCTTAATGTTTTCCTTAAACTAAATAAATAAGTTGTTGTTGTCAAAGGGTTTCAATACATCTCGCGTATATAAATCAAGGGTTTGTTGCCGCGATACAAACCAAAGCTGCCCCGCGCAGCGGGATTATCGTTGTATGCCGTGCCTGTCCACGCGCCTTGCAGCCAGGTTTGATCAGCGCCTGTCACCGTACCCGCCGGGCAAGTACTACCGGCGCCTGCCGCAGCCAGATTCATTGTCAGATCGACACTGCCCGTGTTGTTTGCACCGGGTGCGGAAAGCGTCAGATTGCCCCTACCCGCATTGAAGCGTCCCGACAAGGACACTGACGTTTCGCAGACATTGAGATTCTTCCTCCAATTAGATAGCTCCACATTAGCCGCGGCTAGCTGGGTGCAGAAATCCGCCGTATTGCGGCTAAATCCCGCGCCATTCCAGAATTGTGTCTCGGCAGGCACCGGTAAGCTCAATACTTCCGAACCATGCGCATTGGACAAAACCAGACGGCCAAACCGGATCTGGTTGCCCGAATCAAAAGCCATGCTTAAACCCATGCTTGGAAATACCGCAGGCGTGAGTGTATCGATAATGCCATTTCCTGCGACAGCATTTTCTGCCGTATCGCCAATACTGATTGAAAGCGAAATATCTGCATTAAAGGGGGCGACAGGCGTGGTTCGCGCAAAAGAAACGGTATCGGCGGCGTTGAGCGCCAGCGTGCCCGTTCCGCTCCCCGTGCTGTTCACCACGGGAACGCCCGGCACGCCATCCAGCGTACCCACCACCGCCGCATAAAACGGCGCAACACCCAGGGCATCAAGCTTCCACAGCGTGCCCGTGTAATTGACCGTTTGTCCGCCCGCCGCATTTCTGGCTGTGATCGTGGCCTGAGGGGTGGTCACATAACCAAAAGGCTGGCCCACATAGGTAAACGAGCGTGTGCTGGGACAAGCCGTATCGTTGAAGGTCTTGAACACGGGAATGCTGGCGGGCAGCAGGTCAAAATGATCAGGCACAAAGCGGCCGACATTGATCACTGCCGACTCGATATTTCTTTCACTCGCGGTGGAACCGTCTGCCGAGTCCACTGCAGCAAAGGTGGTGTCCACCAGTTTCATGGAAAAGGCGCCCACCTCGGAATACGTGGCATTGGTGGTCGTTGCAATGCCGGACACGGCCGACCAGGTACCCGCCGCCAGCGTGCCCGGGACACACCCCGAACCTGGCAAAACGCATGCGACCAGACTCGGGGTGGGCGTACCGACATAATTGGTTGTCGTGGTTCCGGCCGCATTGTGCGCGGTTGCAGAAATCTGGAAGGGCTGTCCGGCTTTGTGCACCACCCCACCCGCCACCACCACGTTATTCAGCGTACGCGGCGTACCCGTGCCTGTGTACGTGCTCTGCCAATCCAGATCATGTACGGCCACACCGGCAAACGCGGCCGGGCGAATCGCAAAGTTATCGGTCGAGCAAGCGACGATCGTGGGTACCCCTGTTACCGGATACGTCATGCGGATACGTGCATTCGGCCAGGCGTTGGGTTCGTTGATGTTGATCTGGTTCTTGCGTCCCGAATCGGGGGCGGTAAAGGTGAGCGTGCCCAGATTGCGGATCAGCACATAAGCACCACAACTGCCGCCCACAGACGCATCGACAATTTCCAGTTTTACGTCGCTGGCAAAAGCGGTTTCAATGGTGGTTCCCCCTGTCTTGAGGGCCACGATGGCGAGATTGAAATTGCTGGCTGCAATTTTGGTTTTAATCACACCGGATACGCTGCCACCTGCCGTACTGGTTTCGAAGGCATTGAAACCACTGGGCAAAACTGTTGGAGACCCACTACACGGCCTTGTCTCATTCATCACGAGGCTCAACCTCGACGCGGTAAGCGCCCCACTGAACACACTCACCTCATCCAGATTCCCACTGAATTTGAAGCCGGACCCACTTTCTGAAGACGCATTGTTTTCGCCGCCAATCGAGGCTGCACCACTATCTGTCCCCCAGGTTCCCGTATAGGTTTGCGTGACGTAGGCAAGCTGTGCACCGGCCTGGCTATAAACATAAATGCTTTTGGTCTTGGCAACCGTATTCATCGTTGCCGCAACGAAATACCAGGTATTGTTCTGGATGACATTAGGTGTATCCAGAATGATCGGAGAGGTTGAGCGTGCATAAAAGCGCAACACACCAGTTCCACCATCCCCCAGACTGAAGCCAAATCCCCCAGTATTATTCTGGTCGTCGATAAAAATCCGCTGTCCGCTTTTTGCATTGTTGGTGGTACGAATCCAGGCGGTCACAGTGAAATCCGTGATGAGATCAGGAAAGGATGCCGGAACAGCGACATAATCGTTCGTCCCATCGAAAACGCCGTAATTACAGGTTCCGGGGCTGTTCACAATGGCCGGCGTAGCACTTGAAGTGATTGCACCGTTGGTTGCTGTGGCGTGATAAGCACGCCCAGAACTGTCTCCCACCTCCCCGACCAAACCCGACCAAGTCAGTTCGTCCATGCGAAAACTGGCAACGGTAGCAGGTTGCAAGGCAACCAGATGAGCAACGCTAGCAGCCGAATCACTTGAAACCGCCACCCGACTACCGGTTGCTGTTGCACCACCGGCATAAGACTCGTCCGTCAATTCGACCCCAATCCCTTGGTTCGTAGAACCCGAGGCGTTATCCTCTCGCTCAGCCATGCCTGCAGGCGGGGTGAAAGTGGTATTGCCACGTGCCACTGCATACAAACCAATCAACTGGCTCTTGGCCACCGTGGGCGTTATCGAGCCAGCCGTCACGCTGGTACTACTGGCATTCGACGAACTGGAAAAGACATTAACGGGCACGACCGAGTCAACCCCGCGATAAGCGGACATCGCGCCGGCGGCACGCTCCGGCGCGCTAAAACTCCATGTGTCACTGGCGGGATTGCTGGTACCCGCCCGCTTCCAGTAAATCGCCTGGGCCAGGCTGCTGTTGTTTCTGTTATTGATCAAGGTCCAACCACCTAGTGGAGGAGCCGTAATAGTGGGATTGTCTCTCACTGCAATCTGGGCAATCAGGATGTCGTCAGCGGCCAAGCCTGACGGATAGGCCAACGTCAGGGAAGCGGCACCACTTGCCCCCGTCACGACTGAGGTCGAATTCACATGAGAGATAGCCGACCACGCAGGCTGTCCGGATACCAGTAGCAGGATCACAATCCTTAGCGCGGCCTGACTCAACTTCACGAGATACCAATACAGCTGGTTCATGCTCATTTTGAGAAACTCCCCTGAATCTGCCTGTCGACATAATCCACGCTGCCAGACACGCCCGACGTCGCGGTAGACGTGACCTGGTAGACCTCAACCAACGACCCTCCATCATCATGAGCAGTGCGAGTACAGGTAACTGTCACCGTAAATGCAGCAAGCGTGCCCGTTAGCGTAACCGACCCTGGAAGAGGCAGGGGACATGGTGTGGGCACAGAATTAGGCACAGCGACTGGAGGAAGATTGACCACTTGCCAAGCCGCCCACTCCATCCCCGCGCGCGCCGACTGATAGGCGCGCGCTCCCTGGATGTCCAGCGCGCCGCTCATATGGCTGGTGCGCGACAACGTCACCATGTATCCGCCAAGCGCAGCCAGAATCACCACCAGAAAAATCGCGCTCGGCAAGACAAAGCCCGATTCGGCGGAAGGCCGGCGCTTGAAGCCTGTGATCTTCACGGCTGATTGCTCACTTGGGAGTTGCTGTGCAAACGCACGGTTTCACCCGCCTGGGTCAATTCGAGTGTCATGCTGACCAAGCCACCACGTTCGGTGATCCCTGGCTGATAGGTGATCGTGCAGGCCCCAACCTGCCGGGCCAACAGTGCCTGCGGCGTACGAAAGGTGGCGGTAGTGGGCTGGGCCGCGGTAATGGCGTATCCCCAATAGCGCGTCAGCGTACCCAGGCCGGGGTTAACCGGGTCAGACGCGCACACATAGGTCACCGGCCCCTCAACCACCTGGAACCGGTTGCCCGGCGAGGCCAGTGGAAACGTCGGGGTCAGCGGGGTCGGCTTGGGCGCAATGGAGATATTGTTCACGTTGGTGGCGGCACCGGTATAGGCGGCGAGCGTGTCGCCCGCCCAGGCATCGGCGCCGGGTATCCCCAGGTTGTACACAGCGATGCGGTCGCCGGCCTGCATGGCGATGGCCGGGCCCAAGATATCGAAGCGAGTGTCGCCGGGGACATTTTGGGTGAAATCGAGATTGTCGTTGCCTAAGCTGCCGTCGCCCTGCTCACGATAGCGCCCGCCGCTGCGGGTGATGAGAAATTCCAGATAAGTCGTGGTACCCACCGTCGTCACCCGCACGCTGTTCGGCAGCGCCAGCCGGATATCCCGTCCCATCCGGCGCAGCGCAGTATCGGCTGAATCGGTCAGGCGCGCACGGCGATCCTGGGCAACGTAACTGTCTATCGGCACCCGCAAAAAGGTCGCCACCATCGCCCCCACGATAGCGGTAATCGAGATGACGATAATCATCTCGATCAGGCTGAATCCGTTTTGCCTAGAGGGTTGGCGCATAGCGTGTGCGGTAGCCGGATAGGCTGATACTGTGGTTGCCGGGCCCGGTGACCGTCACGGTCACCCGCAGAGTTTCACCGGCCGGAATGCCGTTAAATGCGCCCGCATCCTGAACACTGACTAAGGCGGTATACGCAACCAGGCCTGGAATAGGTGTGCCAGTCAGATCATTGATCCCGGTTGTGCTCGCGTCCATAAAAAAACCGTCGTAATCGTTGACGTTATCGAACGGCGTGGTGTTGGAGTAGCGCGTCTCTCCTGTTTCAGGCCCCATGGCTTCCCGGGGCATTGTGCACGGGACGAAATCGGGAGGGGTAGTGGTGAGAGAAGTGGCCGTGTCGGCATTGACATCATCCGGATCGCAATAGGTATAAGGCTTGGATAGCACTTCTTCCAGCAGCGATTCGGCAACGGCCTGCGCCTGCTTGCGCACCATCGGGTCCACACTGGTACGCGAGGTCGAGCTATAGACCGACAGCACGCCGGTCACCGCCACGCCCACCACCACGATGAACACCATCAGCTCGATCATGCTGAGACCGCGCTGTTTGAACACGGGCTTAGTCATGGACATACCCCGTTTCGCGCTCAACCAGCACATGGTAGGCACCCGCCCCGTTCACCCGAATGTCGAGTTGCGCTGCCAGCGTAGAGGTGCCACCGCTGGCATCAAACTGAAGCGCCGGCACTGCACTGACTATCGTCAGGCCATCCGGCGCGGTGACGGTGTAGGGCTTCTCGCCACCCGGCCCCGGCGCAAAGCTGGCGCACCCCGCGTCGTAGCACAGCGTGGCATCGCTGGCCGTTAGCCGAACAAAAACGGGGGTACGCTGGGCAATTGCCAGCTTTTGCGCAAAGCGCACAGTGGCGGCCAGCTCATCGGTGAAGCCCCGCGTGTCAAAGCTATTTTTGCCAACCAGACGCGGAATGGCCACCGCCGCAAGAATGCCGGCGATGACCATTACCAGGATCAGTTCCACCATTGTAAAACCGCCGCAAGTGCGGCGGTTTGTATAAAGTCTGATCAACACCTTAATACTAGCAACCGGTAGTGGTGACAGCGCTAACTACCGGTGCACCGTTTACAGGCGCCGGGTTGTACTGGAAACGGCAGTTGGCCGCGTTAGTGCCGCCTGTCACCTGAATTCGTCTGTTCGCTCCCTGCACGACTTGCGCATAACCCTCAGTCGCTAGAGCCGCATTCAGTGCGGCCTCAGTGTTTGCAAAAACCATAGTCAACCCAGCTGCATTAACAATGCCGTCCCAGGTCGCCGAAGGATACAAGTTTGTAATTGCAATACGCCCAGATTGAGTACACAAGTTGGTAGCGTTATTCGCGGGGTTTGGCAACGGTCCGATATTTGCGCCACAGCCGACCGTGTCCTGCACGCCACCCCGAGCCAACGCCGAGCCATACACCATTGTCGCGGCTGCCTGAACTGCACCACGTGCAGCATTCAGCTTGGCAATCCGCGCATCGCGCTGGATGTTGGTAAAGCGCGGCAAGGCCACTGCCGACAGGATGCCGAGGATGACGATGACGACGATCAGCTCGATCATGGTAAAGCCGTGTTGTTTTGCTTTCATTTCGTTCTCTCACTTAATTGGAATGAATTTGCCTGCACATGCCGCCCATGCTCGGCGACCCATGATCTGTATTTCGGCAAAAATCATTCCAACTTGAGTAACGGACAGGCTTTGCAGCCAAAAAAGCGGAAATTACTTGATGGCGTGCTTGCCCATGTCCCACATCGGCAGGAACACGCCCAAGGCCAGCACCAGCACGATACCGCCCATGGCGACGATGATGAGGGGTTCGATACGGGCGGAAAGGGTCTTGATTTCGTAGTCCACCTCGCGTTCGTACATGTCGGCGACCTCCTGCATGAGTTCATCGACACTGCCGGTTTCCTCGCCCACGGCGATCATTTGCAGCACCACGGGGTTGAATACGGCCGCCGTCTGCGCGGTGCGCAGCACCGATTCGCCGCGCTCGATGCCGTTGCGCATCTGTTCGACGCGTGAAGCCACCCAGGCGTTGTCGGTGACTTCGGCCACCACCGACAGTGCCTGCGCGGCCGGAATGCCACTCTTGAGCGAAAGCGACAGGGTGCGCGCAAAGCGGGCGAGCGTACTTTTCAGCACGATGGTGCCGGTAAGTGGAATCCGCATCTTGAAACGGTCCCAGACAAGCCTTCCGCCCGTGGAACGGCTCCACACCCGAAAACTGAATATCGCCAGCACCACCACGGCCAGCAAATACCAGCCGTAAGCGAGGGTGAGACGTGAGCTTTCCATGAGTATCCTGGTCATCAGCGGCAACTCGGCACCCATGCCGGCATACACCTTGGCGAAAGCCGGGATGACGAACACGTTGATGATGGCGATCGCAACCACCATGGCGATCAGGACGAAGCTCGGGTAGCGCAGGGCTTCCTTGATGCGGGAGCGGGTTTCACGCTCGAACTCCATGTGGTTGAACATCTGCAGGAAGATTTCATCCAGCCGCCCGGTTGCCTCGCCCACCCGCACCATGGCGATATAAAACGGCGAAAACGCTTCGGGATGCTGCCGCATGGCCGACGACAGGTCGCGACCGGCTTCGAGCGATTCCTTGAGCGAGCGGATCACCTTGGCCAGTGCGACGCTGGTCGACGACTCGATCAAGCCGGCAAGCGACCGCAGGATAGGCACACCCGAGCGCATCAGCGTGTAAAGCTGGCGCGAAAACAACTGGATGTCGATGGGCTTGATGCTGGGGGCGAACAAATCCGCTCCCACGTTTTTGGCATCACGCCGTTCGGTCTGGCCGGTTTCGCGAATGCTGATGGGTGTGATGTTGCTTTTCAGCAGGCTGCTGGCACATTCCGACGCGCTGTCGGTATCCAGAATACCCTGCGTTTTTTCGCCGTTGGCCGTGCGGCCCACATAGTTGAAACGCGGCATCAGCTGGCCTCATCCTGAGCGCTGACGCGCATGGCTTCGGCCAGAGTGGTCACCCCTTCACGCGCCAGTGCGATGGCCTGGTCGCGCAAGGTGCGCCCGACCATGACTGTGCGGGCGGCCTGAACAAACCGGGCAGGTTCGTTGTGTGCCAGGCTTTCAGCCAGGGCCGTGTTGATTTCAAGCAATTCGTGGATGGCGCGCCGCCCGGAGTAGCCGGTACCCAGGCAACGGTCACAGCCAGCGCCCTGGATATAGGCAGCCTCGGCCTGTGTACCGGCATTGGCCCGACTGAGCCACACCCGTTCCTGTGGCGTGGGCGTATGCGGGGCCTTGCAGTGGCTGCACACTTTGCGCATCAGCCGTTGCGCCAGCACCCCCTGGACCGAGGTGGCCACCATGAAGGCGGGCACCCCCATGTCGAGCAGGCGCACGGGCGTGGAGGCGGCATCGTTGGTGTGCAGGGTGGACAACACCAGGTGGCCGGTCATGGCGGCCCGAAGCGCGATTTGCGCTGTTTCGGGATCACGCATCTCGCCCACCAGAATCACGTCCGGATCCTGCCGCAAAATGGCGCGCAACACGCGGGAAAAGGTAAGGTCGATCTTGTCGTTGGCCTGCACCTGGTTGACGCCCTGCAGCCGGTATTCCACCGGGTCCTCGACAGTGATGATCTTGGTGCCCAGATCGTTCAATTCATGCAACGCAGCATAGAGCGTGGTGGTCTTGCCGCTGCCGGTGGGGCCGGTGACCAGCACCAGGCCGTTGGGGCGATGCAGAATGGCGCGAAACTGTTCAAGCATGTCCGGTGCCATGCCCAGGTTATCGATCGTATGCGGATCGTCGCCCTGGCTCAGCAGACGCATGACCACGGATTCACCATACTGCGTGGGCATGGTGGATAGGCGCACATCGACCGTGCGGCCGCGAACCTTGACCGCAAAACGGCCATCCTGCGGCAGACGTTTCTCGGAAATATCCAGCCCGGACACAATCTTCAGCCGCAGGGCCAGCGCGGGCGCGATCTTGAGATCGGCTTCGGTCTGTGGGTGCAGGACGCCATCGATACGAAAACGGATCATCAGCCGTTTTTCCTGCGGCTCGATGTGCATATCGGAGGCATTCACCTGCAGCGCATCTTCGAACAGCGTTTGCAGCAATCGCACCACCGGCGCATCGGCCTGGCCTTCGCCCAGCGCTTCCAGACCAATGATGCTGGCCTCGCTCTCACCCATGTCGCGTGCAAGTTCTTCGGTAAGGCCGGAGATATCGTCGGTGCGGCGATAGAGCCGGTCAATCGCTGCCAGCAGGTCGCCTTCCGAAACCACGGCCAGCTGGATTTCCTCATTCAGCAGCCGGGCGACTTCATCGTAGGCGGACAGATCGGTGGGGTCGGCCATGCCGACAAAAATATTGCCATCGCGGCGGCCCAGCGGAATGGCCCGAAAACGTCGAGCCTGGGTTTCCGGCAACATTTGCAGCACAGCGGCATCCGGATTGAATTTCCGCAGATCGACAAACGGCAGCGCCAGTTGCCGCGCCAGCGCCTGAGCAATATCGTTTTCACCCGCCATCCCGCTTTCGACCACGACACGTCCCAGCCGGCGCCCGCTTTTTTTCTGCATGGCCAGCGCGATTTCCAGATCGGCACTGGAAATGACTTTTTGCTCGACCAGCAAATCCCCCAGACGGATTTTCTGGGGGGCGGGACGATGCGTTGGCGACTGCGGGCTATTCTCTGGCTGCATGGGGTTCTCAGGTCAATTCGGAGGAATGCGCTCGATTTGATTTCGATTCATTACAGGCTTATCGGGTGTCAACCGGGCCAGGTTTAATTTAGGGAAACGCTGAACAAGTCCTTCGACAGGCTCAGGACGAACGGCAAGTAGTTGATTTCGTTCGTGGTGAGCTTGTCGAACCACACAGCAAACCAACTTGTTCAGCGTTTCCTTAGGCCTGTTTAATTTTGGCCCGCCGGTTCCTGGCCGGATTCAATCTGGCCAAACGGTTTTTACTTGACCTGCTGCTCGATCATTTCACCCGGCTGGCTGCCGGGACGCAGCTTGCCCTGATAAATAAAGCCTGCACCATAGCGGCGTCGGCCATCTGGCGCGGTGATCAGTTCATTCTCGCTCCAGATCCAGACATGGCCGTCGCGGGTGTCCAGAATGAAGGCACGCGCCCCCGTTTTGCTGGCTTCGGCACCGGACAAGGGCAAGGCCTGGTAGCGCCCGTCTTCGGCAAACGCAGCCGTCGACAGGGTGAGCACACTCAATAACATCCATCCTGCACGCATTGCCCGTCCTTTCATTGGTTCGTGCCAGCCGCAGCAAAAAGTGTGGTCACCGCCGCTGCGTCCAGCACATATTCATGATTGCAGATGTCGTCGTGTACCCGAATCTCGCCCTGTTCGGTGATGATGGACTCGCACTCCTGCTGCCCCAGGCCAATCAGCATGGCATGGATTTTAGCCAGATCATACGGGCAGTGGTACGTCACCGGACGCGGATCGTATACACGCACGTCTTCTTCCGGGAACAGGCGTTCGATCAATTTGATTGAACCCAGCTCAAGCAACTCGTCTGCCCGTACCGTACCGGCCAGGATCTGCAGCCGGTTCCAGCCATCGGCGTCACGCAGGGTCGCACCCGGCAAGGCCTGTAAAAACAGGCCCGCAGCCGTCTCATGGTTGGCTGCCAGCCACAACCGGGTGGGGGTTTGTTCGGATTGTTCGAGGTAATGTTCGAACACGTCGGCCAGGGTGTCGCCCTGCAATGGCACATGGCTCTGATAGGGCTGGGGCATACCCGCCACATCCAGGGTCAGCGTCATGGCGCCCGCGCCCAGCAAGGTGGGTACATTGCCCTCCCCCGCGTCTGGAGTCGCGCGTGCCATGCCGCGCAGGCGCAACTGCTCGTCGCAATCCACCACCAGCAGCGACACCGCGCCATCACCGCGCAGCTGAAAGGTCAGCCGCCCGGCCTGCTTGAGATTGGCTGTGACCAGCGTGGTCACCACCGCCAGTTGGCCCAGCAGTTCCAGAACGGGTTCGGCATATTGACGGCCCGCGATCATCTCGCGCCAGTCGGCGCCAAGCTGTACCCATGCACCGCGTATGTCGAGCTGTTCGAATAAAAAGCTGCGCACCCGGCTGACTTGGGCATCGGTCGGGCTCAAATGAGGCGGGGGCATATCATCTGGATTCATTTATTCCGCTGCGCTCAATTGAGTTGCACTCGCTCGCCCCAGGGCACCACGCCTTTGCCCTTGACCAGCCAGATCACCGGATAATTCGGCGGCAGCTTGGGAAAATCGCCTTCGGCGTCGGTGAAATACACCAGCATGTTGGGGCTGCGGTTTTCCTGTTCGACCCAGTCGAACACCGGCCGGAAATCGGTTCCACCACCGCCTTCCATATCGCTGGGAAGCTGCATGGTGTCCCAGGGTTCGTATTCCCACGGCGCGTTGTCTGCCACATGGTTATCACAGGCCAGCAGGGTGACGCGCGCGCGCACCTGGCCTTTCAACGCATCGAGTTCGGTCACAAATTCACGCAACTCGTCGTCGCTGATCGAACCACTGGTGTCGATCGCGGCCACCACCTCCAGCCCTTCGCTCGACAGGCGTGGCAGCAGCGCATCCCCTTCGCGTCGCGAGGGGCGGCGCCATGAATAGTCGTCGCGCTGGTTGACTACAAAGAAGCGTGCCAGCAGCGCACGCCACGGCAGACTTGGGGCAAGCAGACCATCGACCCAGCGCATCATCGACTGCGACAGCTTGCCGGCCTGACGCGCAGCCTGCGCGGCGGCGGCGAGGCGGTTCTTCCATTGCTCGGACAGTTCCTCGCGCTCGGCCTGCGACAACTCGTTGGGTTTTTGCGAGGCCTGGCTGCCGCTGCCCTGCTGCTCTTCCGCTTCGCTCTGACCTTCCTTGCCCTGACCACCCGACTCGCCGGCATCGGGGTTGTCCTGACGCTCGTTTTCGTCGGGGCTGCTGCCCGATTCATTGTCGCTGTCGAACAAATGCTGGTCGAACGATTCTTCGGGTGTGTCCTCGGGAATCAGCGGATAGATTTCTTCCGCCGACAGCGTCATGAAATTCTGGTCGGCGAGGATGCCATGCAGCGGCGGCTTCAGACCTTCCTCGATCAGCATCAGGTTAACAGCATGATCGCAGGCCACATCCCAGCGACGCTTGACGCGATGGTTGCGACGGTGCGGATGGCCCATGGCGCAGTGCATCGCCTCATGCGCGAGGATGAACTGCGTCTGCGCCAGCGACAGATTGTCGACAAACTGGGGATTGAAGTAGAACGCCTGCGCATCGGTGCCGGTGGTGGTGCACCATTCACCACCCACTTTCAGCGGCAGATGCATCACCAGCGCCCCGAGAAACGGACGCTCCATGATGAGCCGGGTGCGCGCCGCAGCGAGCTTGGTCAGAATCGGTTGAAGTGCAGCGTCGTTGGCATCAGCCATCGATTAGTGCTCGTAGAGTACGAGGTCGGTAATGCTGTTGGCCCACTCGGCAAACGCCGGCACGGCGAACAACGGCCGGCCTACGGCACGGTGCAGATCGGACACCAGCATGACGCCCATTTCGCGTTGCGGAAAACGCTGTGCATATTTGAGGATGTTGCCGTACACCGTCATCGCATTGCCCGCATCAGCAGCCTGCAGAGCCTTGCGTACCAGCGCTGCGGCGACGCCGTATTGCAGGTCGATACCGTCGGGCACCTCGGCGTCGGCGCCGTTGATGATGGCATCGATATCCGGCATCTGCGCCATGTTGTCGACGAAGGTTTTCAGCTCCAGCCCGGCCGACTGGCCGACGCACGCCATCAGCGAATCGGCCAGCAGATCCGTCTTGTCGAATTTTTGCAGCGCACGGTGGGCATATTCCCACGAGCGTGGGCTGGGAAAGGCGATCGGCGTGTGTGCCGGATCGAAGCTGAACAGCAGATCGGGGCGGAAACGCAGAAAAGCAATCACGCGCGGATCGATATTTTCAGTGTGCGCCCAGTCCACCCAGTCATCGAGATTCACTTCCACTTCATAGTGCGTAAATCGGTTGGCCAGCGGCGCCGGCATCGCATAGGTCACACCACGGTCACCCTGGCGATTGCCCGCAGCAAAAATCACCCAGCCTTCCGGCACGGTGTATTCACCCAGACGACGATCGAGAATCAGCTGATAGGCAGCCGCCGAGACGGCGGGCGGCGCCGACGTGATTTCATCCAGGAACAGAATGCCTGCAGGGCCATGACGCCCGGCATCCGGCAACACCGAGGGAATCGACCATTCAACCAGCTGGCCGTTACGGAACGGAATGCCGCGCAGATCGGTCGGCTCCATTTGCGACAGGCGGATATCGATCAATGGCACGCCATGCTGTTGCGCGATCTTGGCCACAATCTGCGATTTCCCGACGCCAGGCGGACCCCATAGCATCACGGGCGTGTGGTAACCGTCGGCAGCACTATCAAACTCGCGGTCGAGGATGGTTTCAATATGAGAAGGGCGCATGGGCAAATCAGGACAACGATAGATGAAGCCAAATGATAATCGCTCACGCGCCCAGCTGCCAGTTTCAGCCTTGATCGGGATGGGGAGATTTTGGTACCGTGCCTTTAGGAAGGGCCGAACAAGTCCACAACGTCATTCCGGCGTTCGCCGGGATGACAACTTGTTCAACGCTTCCTTAACGCCGGTTTTCCTTGAACTGAAGTTCCTGATAGATCGTCTACCTAAAAAACGCCGATCCACTACGCACTAAAATACGTATGGATTCGTATGTAACGAAACCGACTGATTGGATGCAGCATGAATTTTTGCAGTGAGTGTGGCAGTGTCGTGGCAGTGTGTGTGCCGGAAGGTGATCATCTGCCTCGCCATGTGTGCCCGGACTGCGGCACCATCCATTACCAGAATCCAAAAATGGTCGTCGGCTGCATTCCCGAGTGGGAAGACAAGGTGCTGCTGTGCCGCCGCGCCATCGAACCCCGATACGGGCTGTGGACCCTGCCGGCAGGTTTCATGGAAAACGGCGAGACCACGCAGGAAGGCGCGGCACGAGAGACCTGGGAGGAAGCCGGCGCCCGTATCGAAATAGGCAAGCTTTATTCCCTGTATAACCTGCCGCACGTCAATCAGGTGTATCTCCTGTTCCGCGCCCGCTTGCTCGATCTGGATTTCCAGCCCGGCATCGAATCGCTCGAAACCCGACTGTTTAGCGAAGCGGAAATCCCCTGGGATGAAATGGCGTTCCGCACGGTGCGCGCCACGCTGGAGCAATACTTCAGCGACCGCCGCAGCGGATCATTCGATTTTCATTTCGGGGATATCCGCCCGCTCTGACATCAGCAGCAAGCTCAGGCAGCCTGGGCGATCTGCTCCCGGCCCAGCACATCCATTCCCACGCGCAACCAGCCCTCGTGGCTTTCCTGGACTTCGCCCAGCCGCAGGCGATACAGCATGTCACCATCGCGCAGCATCAGCGGGGCGCCCAGCTGATAGTGGGTGCGCGGAACCAGCAGGTTACTGACACCCTGGTCGGTCTGACTCATCGGCAGGAATACGGCCCAGGTTTTTTCCTGCACTGCGCCGGGCACATCCACCTCAAAATAGACTTCAACCCGTTTGGGATGGCGCGACAGGCGCTGCATGCCCACCAGGTGCTGGCCCTCTTCTTCACGATTCCAGCGTATCGCCAGCAATTGCCAGACATTCTCCGCCGGGTCCCAGCTCACGGCCACCAGATGACCATGCGGCAATTTCGGCGCATCCGGCAACGCGAAACCCATACCTTCCGGACTCTCGTCGCGCAGCATCCATGGCTCCAGGACCGGGCGCTCCCGGGCCGTGTCGGGATGGATCAGCGCTGACAGGATATTTTCCATACCCGCCGCCACCCACACGCGGCCAAAGCGATTGGTGCGCTGGCGATTGCGGCGAATCCCGCCGCGCTCGATCAGGCTCGCCACCTGACGGGTCAAGCCGTTGTCAGCTTCCACGTCCGCAGATTGATCCAGCGATTTGAGGTATTCGACCAGTGGACCCAAAGCAAAGTAGCGCAGACGACGACCCTGCACCCACTCGTCTTCCAGCACGCTGGCGCCTTCGCTCAGCGACAGATCAACCATGTGCGTATGGACTTCGCGTTGCGGCACGGTTTCAGGCAACGGCAAAGGCTCGTAGCCATCAATCAACTGCGCAATGACCTCGATTTCCTGTGCCCGGTAACCCAGCGGATGCACCAACCCCATCAGCACCACCAGCGAATATTCGCGGGCACAGTGGGTGGAACGTGTATGGATTTTCACGGCCTCGGTTGCAAACCCATCGCGCTCGATCAGACGGTAAATCTTGTGTATCCGGCGCCAGGCAGACGCAGCCGGATTGCGTGCCTGGTGATAATCCCAACGCATGACCAGGCCGGCATAACGAATCGCACGTACAGCAATCTCCGCGGCCTGAGGCTTAAGCTCGATGCTCGCCGAATTGCGGTATGCCTGTTTAAGGATGCTCAGCCAGGCTTCTGCCAATAGCGACCAGAACACCCAGGACTCACGCCACAACGCCTGCCGCGCCAGACGGAAAGCTCCCTGATTGCGCACATATTGTTCGACGATGCGTAATTGCAACGGTAAACCGACCTCTTCCAGCTTCATCAGGGCCTTCATCCGGTTCAGCGTGGCCGGTTCGTTCTCCGCGTTGAAACGCTCAAGTCCCTCGACCAGCGCATGGTGCGCGTCATAATCCGATTCAGACGACAGGGTTTTCAGCCATTTCTCGGCTGACTTGGCTGATGCAAAAGGCGATCCCGCTTCGACTTTTCTGCGGCGGGTAATTGCGCTCAGCATCTCAAACAGTTCTGTCATGGTATGGGTATCCAGGATCGGGTGCCCAATGACCAGCACCATCCATGCCAAGCCCATCCGCTCCATCCCCATTTTCAAGGCATTGGTTTTACTGAAATTTACTTCGCAGGCGAGACCATGCCGCCAGCTTGGGTATCGAAAACCCGACACCTGATGACGAAGCCGCGACACCGCTGTCCGGCACGCCAAACACACAATCGGCCCCGGACAAAATAGAGCGAACCCGCTACAATGCCGGCCGTGGAAGCGTGGCCGAGCGGTTTAAGGCACCGGTCTTGAAAACCGGCGAGGATGTGAGTCCTCCGTGAGTTCGAATCTCACCGCTTCCGCCAATACAAACAATGGCTTACGTGTGTTTTTCGCCAGTTTATAAACTGGCTCCGCAGCGTAAAAAAGCAAGCCGTTTAGCGTATACATAGTATGCAAGGCTGCCCCCCGTCCCTGACCTAACCACAGAATCGGGCTGAAACCTCGCCAGCACAGCGTTATGCAGGCAAGCCCGATTGGTTTTTTTCCTCTGCCATAATCGCCATAACAACTATATGGAGAGGAATATCATGAAGCTTATGTTCTGCCCTAGCTGCTTTGATGTTTTCAAGCTAGTAATCGCACAGCCGCGATCATGTATATGTGGTTTGGTTCAAGGGCAGTTAATAGACCAGGAAATCGGTTCGACGAACGGTCGCGGGGTGAGTCTGGTGATTGGGAATGGTTCACTGGTTCAAGCAGTTGCCAAACTGAATAATCTTAAACATGACAAAGATAATAAGTTTTACCAGAAGCAAACCCCGGTTCTCTGCTGGGTAAGACCAAAATCCGGCCCCGGTAACCCGCGAACTAAAATCGCACAAGAAGGCGATAAACCACTCGGCAACTCGGTAGGTTTGCTTTATCAGGCGGTCAAACAGTACCGAGAGGAACATCCAGAAATTCAGACAACGCCAAAATGGGTGGAAGAAGCCGAACAGATGCTGGCGCTTATACCCATGCAAGTAATAACTGCCGCACAATCGAAGAAAGAAAACTGACAGCGCCCGCACGCGCTGCGCACGTCTTCACCCATAGCTGCGTGATTTTTAATATCAAGGGCAATGACTACCGGCTGGTGGTTGCGGTGCATTACAACCGGGGCATGATGTTTATTCGTTTTGTCGGCACCCATGCGGAATATGACCGCATCGATGCCAGCACGATATGAAAGGCCACACGATGGAACTGAAACCAATCCGCACCAGGACAGAATACAAAATGGCATTGGCCGAAGCCGAGGCGCTGTGGGATGCCCCTGAGAAAAGCGCCGAGGCCGACCGCCTGGAAGTGCTCAGTCTGTTGATCCAGAATTACGAGGCCCGGCATCATGCCATTCCCGACCCCGACCCCATCGCTTTTCTGCTGCATGTGATGGATGCACGCGGGCTCACCCGCAAGGATATGGAGCCTTATATTGGAAGCCGCGCACGCGTGGCGGAAATTCTCAATCGCGTGCGTCCCCTGTCACTGGATATGATCCGCCATCTGTCATCCGGTCTTGGCCTGCCAGCCGATGTGCTGATCCAGCCTTACGAGGCGGGTGATGGCAGAAAAGCAGCCTGAAGCGAGTCCATCATCAAAAAATCCACGTTACTCACTCCTGAAGACCATAACCGCGACACGGCGGGGATGACCTATGTCTATCCCGTGGTGTCGCGCCGCGCGGGAGGCGTGTCGGTGGGGGTCAACCTCAATCCCAACAATGCCTGCAACTGGGCGTGTGTGTATTGCCAGGTGCCGGATCTGGTACGCGGCACCGCACCCGAGATTGATCTGGTGCGCCTGGAGGCCGAACTGCGAGCGATGCTCACCGACATACTCCACGGCGACTTCATGCAAACGCGGGTTCCGGCGGATGCCCGGCGCCTGAACGATATCGCGCTGTCGGGCAATGGCGAACCCACCAGCGCCAAGGTGTTCCCGCAGGTGATCGAACTGATTGGCCGGGTGATGGCAGATTTCGGGCTGGTCGGTGCGGACACGAAAAACGGCATCAAGCTGGTACTGATCACCAATGGCAGTCTGGCCGACCGGCCGCGGGTGCAGGAGGGCCTGAAAAAAATGGCCGCCCTGAACGGCGAAGTCTGGTTCAAGTTCGACCGCGCCACCGCCAGCGGCATGCGCGCGATCAACCAGACCCGGATTTCGCCCGAGAAGCAATTCGAGCGGCTGACCGTTGCGGCTTCCCTGTGCCCGACCTGGCTGCAAACCTGTGTACTCGCAGTGGATGGCGCACCGCCATCCGAGGCTGAACAACAAGCCTATCTGGCTGCGGTGAGCCGCATCCGCGCACAGAAGATTCCGGTGCAAGGTGTGCTGCTGTACGGGCTGGCACGCCCATCGATGCAAGCGCAGGCCAGCCGTCTGTCGGCACTGCCCATCGAATGGCTGGATACTTTTGCCGAAAAGATTCGCCAGGCCGGTCTGCCAGTGAAGGTGACCTTGTGATCCACGGCATCGGTACCGATCTGCTGGATGCCGAGCGCATCCGCAACGGTCTTGCACGCTTCGGCGAACACTATGCCGACCGCATCCTCGCTCCGGCCGAGCATGCCGGGTATTACGCCAGCCGCGACCCGGCGCGCTTTCTGGCCAAGTGTTTTGCCGCCAAGGAGGCCTTTGCCAAGGCGACGGGAACCGGGCTGCGTGCACCAGTCACCCTGCGCAACATTGCGGTACTGCGCGATGCACACGGCAAGCCCCTGATCGAATGTGCGCCCGAGCTTGCAAGCTGGCTGGTGGCGCGTGGCGTTACGGGGCAACATGTTTCGCTGTCGGACGAGGGTGATCTTGTGCTGGCGTTTGTCGTGCTGGAGCAATCCGGTTCCCCTCTTCCCCTGGCGTAGTATCCGTGACACCCCCCTTCAAACTGGAGCAACCATGACGCTGGGCCCCTTGATGCTCGATGTTGCCGGCACCGAACTCACCGATGACGACCGGCGGCGCCTGAGCCACCCACTGGTCGGCGGTGTGATCCTGTTCAGCCGTAATTACCGCGACCCCGCGCAGCTGGCGGCATTGACCGACGAAATCCATGCGCTCAAGTCCGCCCCGCTGCTGATAGGGGTTGACCATGAAGGCGGCCGGGTACAGCGCTTTCGCGAAGGCTTCACCCGGCTGCCGCCGATGCGTGTCTTCGGTGAAATCTGGAACGAGCATCCGCAGCAGGCCAGGCATCTGGCACGCGAAACCGGCTACGTGCTGGCCAGCGAACTGCGCGCGTACGGCGTCGATTTCAGCTTTGCCCCGGTGCTCGACCTTGATTACGGTGTCTCCTCGGTGATTGGCAACCGTTCGTTCCATGCCGACCCGCATGCCGTGTTTGAACTGGGGCAGGCCGTGATGCTGGGAATGAAGGATGCGGGCATGGCTGCCTGCGGCAAGCATTTTCCCGGACATGGCTTTGTGGTGGCCGATTCGCACGTTGCCATCCCGCTGGACGAGCGCACCCTCGGCGATATCGCGATTACCGATCTGGTGCCGTTCCGCCTGATGATCGAGGCCGGGCTTGCCGCGATCATGCCGGCGCACGTTATTTATCCAGAGGTTGATGCCCAGCCTGCGGGGTTTTCAAAAGTGTGGCTGCAAAAACTGTTGCGCCAGCAGTTGCAATTCGACGGTACGATTTTCAGCGACGATCTCTGCATGGAAGCCGCCAGCGTGGCCGGTGGCGTGGTGGGGCGCGTCACCGCCGCACTTGATGCGGGCTGCGACATGGCGCTGATATGCAACCGGCCCGACCTGGCCGACGAGGTGCTGGCCAAGCTGGAAGTGGACTGGCCCGCACCCGCCCGCGCCCGGCTGGCGCGCATGCACGGCCACCCGCATCCGCCGACAATGACTCAATTGCGCGAGTCGGCGCGCTATGCTGATGCCTTGCACCACATCGCCGGGCTGGGACTGGATTCCGCCGACCTTAACCTGCAGCCCGACCCGACCGATTACTGTGGCCGTTCCTGAGCACGATCACGCTGGCCACGAACACGGCCACCACCATCACACGGGGCAAGGCCGCACGCTGGTCATTGCCCTGTTGCTGACGCTGTCGTTTGCCGGGATCGAGGCGCTGACTGGCTGGTGGTCGGGTTCGCTCGCCCTGCTGTCCGACGCCGCCCACATGCTCACCGACAGTTCCGCCCTGGGTCTGGCGGCAGGTGCCGCCTGGCTGGCCCGCCGCCCGCCCAGTGCAATACACTCCTACGGCCTGGTGCGCGCCGAAGTGATGGCCGCCCTGTTCAACAGCCTGCTGATGCTGGTGCTGATCGGCTTCATCGTGCACGAAGCGATCGACCGCTTCGGCACCCCGCGCGAGATCAAGGGTCACGCGGTCATCGGTGTGGCGGTGATCGGCCTCGTGATCAACCTCGTCGTCGCCTGGGTGCTGTCGCGCGGCGAACACACACTCAACAGCCGTGCCGCGCTGTTGCACGTACTGGGCGATGCCCTCGGCTCGGTGGCGGCTATCGTCGCCGGCATCGTCATCGTCACCACCGGCTGGTCACCGATCGACCCGCTGCTGTCGCTGCTGGTGGCGGTGCTGATTCTGGTCTCGGCCCTGCGCTTGCTGCAAGAAGTGGTGCATGTGCTGATGGAAGGGGTGCCCGGCCATATCCGGCTGAAGGATGTCGGCCGGAATCTGGCTACGCTAGATGGCGTGCTGCGCGTGCATGACCTGCATGTGTGGACGCTCGCATCCGGCACCATCGCGCTATCGGCTCATCTCGAAATCCGCAATCTGAATGAATGGCCGGCCATTCTGACCGCCGCCCGTCAGCTGATGGACTCGCAGCACGGTATTCACCATGTCACCCTGCAGCCCGAGGCGCTGGTCGCACAACCGCTGCTGCGCGGTGACTGGCCTCCTCGCGCAAACGGCTCGCCAGAGTAAAACGCGGGGCCAAACGCAGATCGTTTATCCGCCAGCCGCTTTGCCGGTTATAGGCCGCACGCAATCACGCGCTGAATCAGGATAGAACCATTCACCTGCCCCCTTCCAGGCCCGGCTAATCGGCTGAGCCATGTCCCCCCATGCTCCGTGCCGACCCCACGCGCAGCCGCCATACCCGCCTCAGGGAAATCCCTCCACCCCATTTGCAAATATTTGCCGCCACTGCTTGACATGTTAATGAGAACGGTTATCATTCAAAAAACAAACGGTAGCATGAATGAAATCTGATCCAGCCAAACCAGGCGCCCAAGACATGCCCACGCAAACACCTTCAACCGCCCATTCTCCGCCCGATCCGGGCGCCCGAGCTTCAGGACCGGGCGCCATCCCGACGGACCATTTATTCCAGGGCAACCAGGAAATTCTGATCAGTCACAAAGGCGAGCACTACCGTCTGCGCATTACCAAAAACGGCAAATTGATTCTCACCAAGTAAATCTGTCACCGCCCCACCGCCAGCCAACGCACCCAGCGCCAGCCAGCCACTTAAACCCAAAGAGACTGGCATGCCCACACCGCAATATCACGACACCCCCGACAGCATCACCCCCACACGGTGGCTGATGCGCCGCTACCCGCAAACCAGCTGCAACCCACTTGTCCGCACGGCCGAACAGTTTCTCGGCTGGATGAGAAGCCGTGCTGCCAGTCGGCACGTATTGATAACGCGAAATGTTTTCGGCTGCAGCCGATCAGGCACGTTCGCGCACGCTATGCATTGCGTCTGACACGCACGCTGATCCTATGAAATAACCCGGCCCGTTCCGACTGAACGCGCTTAGCCAGCCAAAGGGCGCTCCGCCCCAGTAGCCAGCCAATACATTTTTTATTGGCACTCACTGAAACGGAGAAATTCATGACTATCGTATGGCCCCTCGCCACCCTGGCCCTTGCCGCCAGCCTGTCCAGTGCCGCCCTGGCAGCGGAATACCCCATCGGGGCGCCGCAACAGCGCAGCGGCATGGAAATCGCCGGCGTCTACCTGCAGCCGGTGGAGATGGAATCCGTGATGGGCCACCAGATGCTGCCCGCCAGCCAGGCGGACGTGCACCTGGAGGCCGACATCCGCGCCCTGGGCAGCAATGCCAACGGCTTCGCCGAGGGCGACTGGATCCCCTACCTGCTGGTCAAATACGAGGTCTGCAAGCAGGGCGGCGACTGCATCAAGGGCGATTTTCTGCCCATGGTGGCCAGCGACGGTCCGCACTACGGCGACAACGTCAAGCTGATGGGGCCCGGCAAGTACCGCGTCAAGTTCACCGTGCTGCCGCCCAACGATGCAGGTAACCACGCCGGCCACCACTTCCACCGCCACACCGACCGGCTCACCGGCGTGCGGCCCTGGTTCAAGCAGTTTGCGGTGGAATGGGACTTCAGCTTCGCCGGCATCGGTAAACGGGGCGGCTATTGATGCGCGCCTTGAGACCCCTGGTCATGGCCATGGTGCTGGCTGGCAGCGCCTCCGTCGGCGCGGCCGGATTGCCTGTCGATCTGGCCCAGGCCCTGCAGCAGATGCAGGATCGACTCGACCGTCTGGAGGCGCGCAATGCCGAACTGGAGCAACAACTCGCCGCCCCGCCTGCCGCCACCCTGGAAACCCGGGTGCAGCAGCTGGAAAACGCCAATGCCAAGCTGGAAGAGGCCGTGACCAGCGACCGTCTGTCCCAGGATGAGCCGGAGATCGCCACGCGCCTGAAGGCAGTGGAATTCCAGGCCCTGGGCATGCAGAAGCAGGCGCGCATGGTGCAATCCCTGGAGGGCATCGCCGCCGGCGTGTCCTTCACCACCGTGGCCCAGCACGCCAACGGCGGCGCCACCACCACGGGCGACGCGGAAGACCAGTTGTCCTGGCGCGGCGACGCCCAGGTGAGCTTGCCCGGCGGCAGCCTGGGCAGCAGTGAGGGCAGCCTCTTCTTCCATTTCCGCATGGGCCAGGGCAACGGCCTGGCCAGCCTCAACCCCCTGTTCTCGGTGCCCAACGCCACCGCCTTCCAGATCGGCGCAACCCAGCCCGACGATGCCTCGCCTATCCTGGCCCAGGCCTGGTACCAGCTTTCGGTGCCGCTGGACGAGAAACCCCTGGACCAAAGCCGGCAGCGCCTGGCGCTCAATTTCGGCAAGATCGACCCGTTCTTGTTTTTCGACCAGAACACCGCTGCCGACGATGAGACGGCACGCTTCATGAATCTGGCCTTCGTGCACAACCCGCTGCTGGACGCCGGCGGTGCCGCGGGCGTGGATGCCTACGGCTTCACCCCCGGGGTACGGCTGGCCTATTCCAACGACACCCAGGCCCCCTTGGGCTGGGGCGTATCACTCGGCATGTTCGGCTCCGCCAGTGGCGCGGCCTTCAGCGACAGCCTGAAGCAGCCCTTCGTCATCCTGCAGGCAGAAACCACGCAACGCTTCTTCGGCGGGCTGGCCGGCAATTACCGCGTCTATGCCTGGCGCAACGGCCGCGCCACGCACCTCGATGGCGTCACCCTGGAGGCGCAAAGTGGATGGGGCGTGTCGGCAGACCAGCGCCTGGGTGACGGCATCACCTTGTGGGGACGCTACGGCCACGGCACACAGGGCAACCCGGCGTTCGACCAGGCACTTACCCTGGGCACGGAGTTCTCCGGCAACTACTGGGATCGTGGTGCCGACGGCATCGGCCTGGCCGTAGGTTGGCTCGGCGCCTCGGATAGCTACAAGACTGCCAATCCCGCCCGCTCCGGCGCCGAGCAGCTCGCCGAGTTGTACTACCGTTGGCGTGTGAACCAGCAGTTCGAGCTGTCTCCGGATTATCAATTCATCCGCCGCGCCAGTGCCGATGGCAGCGCGAATGATGCCCACATCCTGGGTCTGCGCGCCAATCTCACGTTCTGAGGCACACATCATGCTGCTCTGGCTCATCCGCCCGCTTCTCCTCGCCGCCGCCCTGTATGCCGGCACAGCTCACGCCGGTCTGCCCACGTATACGGTGGTGGCGAAAGACGGGCGGTTGACGCCTGCCACCCTGGCGGTTCCCGCCGGGGTGCGCTTCAAGATCGTCATCGAGAATGCGGGACGCGAGCCGATCGAATTTGAAAGCCTGCAACTCAGGAAGGAAAAGGTGCTGGCCCCCGGCGCCCGCTCCTTCGTGGTCATCGCCCCGCTGAAACCAGGCGAATACGATTTCTTCGACGAATTCCATCCCGACACATCCAAAGGCCGCATCGTCGCGAAATGAAAACGTCCGTCATGCCCCCATCCCGACTCGCCGGCGCGACCCCAGCCTGGCCGAGCCTGTTTCAGCCGAGCGCTCTGTGGCATCCGGTTTCAGGGAGCGTGAGCCATGGGTAACGCCGCTTTCATCGTCTGGCGCGAAACCATCGAAGCCATGCTGGTCGTCGGCATCCTGCACGGCTGGCTCACCGCCCACACAGGTCTGCTGCCTGAGCAGCGCCGCCATGCCCTGCGCTGGCTGTGGAGCGGCGTCGGCGCCGGGCTGACGCTGGCCTTGCTGCTGGCGCTCACTCTGCTGGGCGTCCAGACCTGGGCCGACGACACCACCCTGGAGTGGTTCCAGGCGCTCATGCCGCTGGTCGCCGCCGGGCTGATCTTCCAGATGGTCGTGTGGATGCGCCATCGCGGCGCCGGTCTCAAGCGCGAACTGGAGGCTGGCATGTCCGCTGCCGCCGAACGCACCCACTGGGCCGGCATGGCGCTGCTGGCCACCCTCGCGGTAGGCCGCGAGGGCGCCGAGACAGTGATCTTCCTGTACGGCGCCGCCACCAACGACAGCGGCGCCGATCTGCTTGCTGGCGGCGTCGCCGGATTCCTGCTCGCGCTGGCGGCCTATGCCGGGCTGGTGCGGGGTGCACGCTGGTTCTCCTGGCGGCTGTTCTTCCGCGCAACGGAAATTCTGTTGCTATTACTGGGCGGCGCCCTGCTGGTCGATGGCCTCGACAAGCTGATCGGTCTGGAGGCGCTGCCGGCGCTGGTCGATCCGCTGTGGAATGCCGGTTTCCTGCTGGATGACAGCAGCCGCGTCGGCGGCCTCATCGCCGCCTTCACCGGCTGGCGCGCCCAGCCCGCCGGGCTCAGCTACCTGGCACTGGCGCTGTGGTGGGGGCTGGCCTTTGCCCTGGCGTTACGGGCCAAGCCGGCCGGAGTGCAGCGATGAGCGCCTGCGGCTCGTCCTGCCAGTCTGCGAGCGGCGCAGGCGACCGTCTGGGCCGCCTGGGTATCTGGCTGCGCCGGCACCGCGGCAGCATCCTCGCCCTGCAATGGGCTGTGGTGCTGTTCTACGTCGTGGTGGTCGCCTGGCCCACCTTCCTGCCACTGCCCGGCGAGAACGACCACATCCTCGACAACCTCACCCGCTTTGCCCAGTTCCTGTTCTGGGGCATCTGGTGGCCCTTCGTCATCCTGTCAATGATGACGCTGGGCCGCGTCTGGTGCGGCCTGTTCTGCCCGGAAGGGTCACTGACCGAATGGAGTTCCAAATTCAGTCTCGGCCTCCCGGTACCACGTTGGCTGAAGTGGGCTGGCTGGCCCTTCCTGGCCTTCGTGCTGACCACGCTGTTCGGCCAGATGACCAGCGTCTACGAATATCCCAAGCCGGCCCTGCTGATCCTGGGCGGCTCGACGCTGGCCGCCATCGTGGTCGGCCTGCTGTATGGCAAGAACAAGCGGGTCTGGTGCCGCCATTTGTGTCCGGTCTCCGGCGTATTCAACCTGCTGGCGCGCATCGCCCCGGTGCACTACGCGGTGGACCGGGCGGCCTGGGACAGCGCGGCCCAATCCGGTGTGCCGGTGAACTGCGCGCCGCTGATCGATATTCGTCGCATGCAGTCCGCTTCCGCCTGTCACATGTGCGGCCGCTGCGCCGGGCAGCGTGACGCGGTGCAATTGGCTTTGCGTTCGCCGGAATGGGAAATTCTGCGCCTGCCTGATGACGGCCCGACGATTGAGCCGCAGGATCGCTGGTCCGCACGCCTGCTCGCCTTCGGCATGCTGGGCGTCGCCCTCGGCGCGTTCCAGTGGAGCGCCAGCCCCTGGTTTATCGCCGCCAAGCAGATGGCGGCCGAATGGCTGATCGAGCGGGAACTCTGGTGGGCGCTGGACACTCCTGGCCAGTGGTGGCTGTTCACCCACTACCCGGAATTGAACGACACCTTTACCTGGCTGGATGGCGGGCTGTTGCTGGCCTATATCGGCACCACCGCCCTGGTCGTGGGCAGCTGGATCTGGCTCTGCCTGCGGCTAGCCGCCGCGCTTGCGGGAACACACTGGACCCGCCTGGCCATGACCCTGATCCCTTTCGCCGGGACCAGCATCTTCGTCGGGCTGTCCCTGCTCACCACCGGCCAGTTGTTCGGTGAGGGCATCGTGCTGCCCTGGGCCGCTCCAGCCCGGCTGACGCTGCTGGTCCTGGCCGGCCTCTGGTCCGCCACCCTGGCCTGGCGCCTGACGGTGGCCAGCGGTCGGCGCTGGGCCGCGCCAACTGCCGTCGCCCTGGCTGCCGCCCTGCCCCTGTGGGCCTGGTATCAACAATTTTTTGTCTGGTGAGCTACATGTCTCCTGCACCGTTCGCCGGCGCGTTGGCGCTGAACCAACCACGTACCTCACGCACCACCGTGGCCGTGGTGACCCTCGCACACGCCGGGCTGCTCGGCCTGCTGTTATACGCACCCGATTCTCCTGCCCCGGTCACGCCGCCGCGCACGCTGATGGTGAACCTGATCGAGTTTGCGGTCGAACAACCGGAAGCGCAGCCCAAGCCTGAACCCAGACCGGCACCGCCCCGGCCCGTCGCCAAGCCGCTGCCACCACCGCCCGTGCTGGTGGCGGAGCGGACGTTGCCGACACCCGCGCCCGTGGCTGAAACACCCCGCCCGGATCCCGTGCCGGAACCTGTACTCGAGATGCCGCCGCCCACGCCTGTTGCGGAAGCGCCCAAGCCAGCACCGCCACCTCCACCGATCCCGCCCTCGCCGCCACGGGCGGCGGATTATCTGGCCAATCCCAAGCCGCCATATCCATCGCTTTCCAGACGCCTGGGCGAGGAAGGAACGGTGCGCCTCAACATTCTGGTCAACCCAGACGGCAGCGTGGCGCGGCTGGAACTGGCGAAGAGCAGCGGCCATCCGCGCCTCGACCGCGCCGCCATGGTCACGGTGCAGTCCAGCTGGAAATTCGAGCCCGCTCGCCTGGCCGGCATGCCGGTGGCCGCGTGGGTCATCGTGCCAATTCAGTTCACCCTCAGGAGTTAAAACCATGGAAACCACCACAACCCAAACCCCGCTAGGCTTTGCCCACTTTATCGCGCAGGCTGACACGCTCGCGCATTTCCTGCTTGTGGTGCTGCTGGCGATGTCGGTCATCACCTGGATTCTCATCGTCAGCAAAAGTCTCGCCAACTGGCGCATGAAGAAGCATGCCCGGGCTTTCCTCGCGCGTTTCTGGGATGCGCCCGGGCTGGCGGCGGTCGCCGATTATCTACAGAACAACGGCATCAACGATCCGTTCTCGCATCTCACTCATCATGGCTTCAAGGCTGCCGAGCAATACCGCAACAAAACCGGCCAGCGTCTGGTCGAATCGGGCTCGGAAAACGAGTTTCTCACCCGCGCCCTGCGCCGAGCCATCAACCAGGACACCGCGCGCCTGGAATACGGCCATACCATGCTGGCCTCCATTGCCTCGTCCGCGCCTTTCGTCGGCCTGTTCGGCACGGTGTGGGGCATCTACCACGCGCTGGTCAACATCGGCATGAGCGGCTCGGGCAGCCTCGACCAGGTGGCAGGACCGGTAGGCGAGGCGCTCATCATGACGGCGCTGGGCCTGGCGGTCGCCATCCCCGCCGTGCTCGCCTACAACTTCTTCAATCGTGCCAAGCGCTCGATGCTGTCCGAGGTAGACGGCTTCGCACACGACCTGTTTGCCTTCATGTCCACCGGGGTACGCAACAACACCCGCGTCGACCGAGACGAAGCACGTGTGTACGCCACGCCCGTTTCCAGGAGTGCATGATGGCTTTCGGCGGACTCACCCACGATGCCGGCGACGGCGACAACGCGGAAATCAACATGATTCCGCTGATCGACGTGATGCTGGTGCTGCTGGTCATTTTCATCATCACCGCACCCATGATGACGCATGCGGTCAAGGTCAACCTGCCCGAGGCCTCCAGCCAGCCGAACGAGATCAAACCGGAAACGGTGAACCTGTCGATCCAGGCCGACGGCACCGTGTACTGGAACGCCGAGGTGGTTGATGCAAACGCATGGCAGGCGCGCATGGATGCTGCTGCGCAGCAGACACCTCAACCTGAAATCCATATCCGTGCCGATGGCGACCTCGCCTATCGCAACGTCGCCCAGATCATGGCCGACGCCGCGCATGCCGGGCTGACCAAACTCGGCTTCGTTACCGATCCGAAAGGCGCACGCTGAGCGGCTATTTGCCGCCACGATAACCGCCGCCCGCAAGCAGCAAATGTTTTTTCAACCACAGCCAGCCAAGCGTTTTGCTCCGCCAGCCAATCTATTTTTTCAGGGAGCAAACCATGTCTCATGTACGACCCCGCCCGCCCTCGGGCATCCTGCGCCAGCTGCTGGCGCGTCTTCATCCTGTCGTCGCAACGCCAGCCGTCGCTTCGCTGGCCTTCATGATGCTGGCACCGGGCGCCGCGCTGGCCCAAACGTCCTCGACGAGCGAAACCACGCTTCCCACGGTGAAGGTCGAGGACAGCGCCGACCCGATGGAAGTCAATAACGGCTACCAGGGCACGCAGACACGCGTCGGCAAAACGCTGCAGGATCCGCACGATATTCCACAGGCGATCACCACGGTCACCCATCGCTTGATGGAAGAGCAGCAGGTGGGCAGCCTGCGCGAGGCGCTGCGCAACGTGTCGGGCCTCACCTTCAACGCGGCCGAAGGTGGCCGCGCCGGCGACAACATGATGCTGCGCGGCTTCTATACCTTCGGCGACCTCTATCTGGACGGCATCCGCGACACGGCGCAGTACAACCGCGAAACCTTCAATCTCGAACAAGTCGATGTGCTGCGGGGATCAGCATCGATGCTGTTCGGGCGTGGCCAGGCGGGCGGCGTAATCAACCTGGTATCGAAAACGCCCAAGCGCGCCGATGCCTACACGCTCACCGGCAGCGTCGGTACCGAGGACTACACCGAGATCACCGCCGACCTCAACAAACGCATCGGTCAGAATGCCGCCCTGCGGGTCAACCTGATGAAGCGCGACGAAGGCAGCTGGCGCGAGAACCCGGCCACCGGCGCCGAACCCGAAGTCCACCGCAGCGGCGCGGCGGTGAGCCTGGCACTCGGCATGCAGACTGATAATGAATTCATTTTCTCGCACCAGTACACGCGTAACCGTGACATTCCGGACTTTGGTTTCTCATTCGACAGCGCCACCCGTGAACCAAACACCAACTTCTCGCCGGATACTTTCTGGGGGATAGATCAAAACTTCGACGATAGCGACACCCAGGTCACTACCGGTACCTGGGCGCACCATTTCTCGCCAAAAAGCGCGTTGCGCACAACCGTTCGCTACGGCGACTACGAACGCAGTTACTGGGCACACAAACCCAGTGCCACCACGGCACCTGGGACGATCGGCCTCACGGGCGTTACACGGTCGATGGACTACGAGACGCTCACCGTGCAATCCGATTTCAATACACAATTTCGCGCGCTGGGCATGAAGCACGAACTGGTTGCTGGAGCCGAATATCTGCACGAGGACAGCCACCGCATCGGCCTGCAGAATCTCGGCGGCACGCCCCCGAATTTCCTGCCCTATGTCGAATCGACAACGGCCAACCCGGTGAATTTCACCGGCGACTCTTACGCACTCTACCTCCAGGACACGGTCGAATTCATACCCTTCTGGAAGGCCACGCTCGGCGTGCGTCGCGACGAACTCGACGCCGAGTTTTCCAGCGCCACCTCTCCCAGTCTGAAATACGGCGAGTGGAGCACGCGCGCCGCACTGTCGTACCAGCCCACCGACGAAGCGCACTACTACCTGGGTTACAGTGATTCGTTCAGCCCTACAGCCGACCTGTATCAGTTAACCGTGGTGCCGCAACCGGCCGAAACCAGCCAGGTCATCGAGGCCGGAGCGAAGTGGATGTTCTTCAACGGCGACCTCACCTTCCGCACCGCGATCTACCGCGCCATCAAGCACTGGGAACGCAACACCGACCTCGAATCGACCGCGGCAATCCTCACTAAAAAGCGTCGCACCGATGGCATCGAGTTCGAAGCTGCTGGTCGTCTGAGCGCAAACTGGGAAGTGTTCTCCGGTTTGGCTTTAATGGATGCGGAGATTCTGGAAGTGGCGGAAAACATCCATGCCATCACCGGCGTCATCACCTTGGGCAACCCGGGCTATATTGGCCAGCGTCCGCGCAACACGCCTGTCTACACGTTCAATTTGTGGAGCACCTACAAGCTCGGTGGCGGCTGGAAAGTCGGCGGCGGCGTCGAAGCCAAAGGCAAGCGCTTCGGCTACAACCCGAGCAGCACCGGAGCGATTCCCACTCTGCCCGGCAGCCCCGCATTCCACCCCAACACGGCTCCTGCGTATGCGCGTTGGGATGCCATGGTGGCCTATGAGCAGAAGGGTTGGGCCGCGCGTCTGAACATCAAGAATGTGTTTGATCAGGTGTACTACGACTCGATCTATGACAATGGCTCCTTCTCCGTACCTGGAACTGGCCGCCAGTTCATCCTCACCGGCGAGCTGAAGTTCTAGGCCCGCTTTTCCCTGCCCGTTCATTGGCAGGGATATGGTGCTGCTCGCGCGGCGCCACATCCCTGACAGGAGACACTCATGTTGCTGCATATTCCCGCTGTACTCGACACCGCCACCCTGGCTCGCTGCACCGACCTGATCAAGCAGGCCGATTGGGCCGACGGCCGCGTCACCGCCGGCAGCCAGGCCGCTACGGTGAAAAACAACCGGCAATTACCGGAAGCCAGCCCGGTGGCGCAAGCATTGCGCACCATCGTGCTGGAAGCACTGTCGAAAAGCCCCGCGTTCTTCAGCGCCGCACTGCCCAAGCGCATCTATCCGCCGCTGTTCAACCGTTATGGCGATACCGCCAACGCTTTCGGCAACCATGTCGACAACGCCATCCGCACCCATCCATCCAGCGCCCAGCATGTGCGTACCGACCTGTCATTCACTCTGTTCTTGAACCACCCATCCGACTATGACGGCGGCGAGCTCATCATCGAGGATGGCATGGGTGGCCGCGCAGTGAAGCTGCCAGCGGGCGATCTCATTCTCTACCCGTCATACAGTGTGCACCGTGTCGAACCCGTCACACATGGCGCGCGACTGGCATGTTTTAGCTGGCTCGAGAGCATGGTGCGCGAACCACAGCAACGCGCATTGCTGCACGAACTCGACCTGGGTATTGTCGCCCTGCGCAGCGAGCAAGGCGAGACTGACACCGCTGTACGGTTGACCAGCTGTTATCACAACCTGATGCGGATGTGGGCAACGGTATAAGCGGCAAGGTGTATTGCCGATCCATTGTTCGCCACACCCCTCTCCGTCGCCACGGCATCCATTAATGTTGCGCGATGGCAGCTTGAGTTCGCAGGCCCAGAATCGTGCTGTCAGCCACCGAACCGGCAGGCTGATCCATTGCCGAAGGATCGAAAGCCAGAAGCAGTCACTGACCTGCCAGGAATAGAACCGCTCGAGCGGCTTTTCTGCGCCACAGGGCGTGAATCACAAAGGGGGGATGTCGGCAACGTCATCCAGAACGGACGCGCTTGCCTTGAATTCACTGCCGGGACTCAACCAGTCCCAAGCCGGATATGTCTTTCAGGCAGCCATCAGACGGCTTGGACAAGCCGCATGCCCACGCTTTTGCAGGGCCTCATCCAGTACGTCACGCGCGCAACCGGCGCATTTCCCGCACTGTGTACCGACACCGAGCTGCTCTCGCAAGTCGCGCATGGTGCAGGCGCCTTGCGCAACAGCCTGATGGATATCCCGATCAGTCACTTGTTGACATATGCACACATACATTCTGGATACCTCACTTGGTTAAGTAAGCATTGCTCATTCAAGTTACGTGCACGTTGCGCAATTTGATCAAACGCTGCGCCACCTTGCTTGGCCGCACCCGTTTAATATAAAAAACGCAACAATCAATGAGAATGGTTCTTATTATATTTTAAGAATTCCCTATGTCAAGCATGCTTTCATGACCACAGCACCGGCGCCCGTACCTTGCCCATGTTCATCTGCAACCCGCGTACAAACTTGTTTTGAACAGATATTCCCTTAGAATGGCAGCTAATCCGTCCGCTCAATAGCCAGCCTTTTGCCTAGCCAAAGACTTCTCACGGATCGTCACAAAAGCACAGGAGAACGTCATGAAAGGCGACAAAAAAGTCATCCAGTATCTGAACAAGGCCCTGACAGTAGAACTCACAGCCATCAACCAGTACTTCCTGCATGCGCGCATGTACAAAAACTGGGGACTCACCGCGCTCGGCAAGCATGAATACGATGAATCCATCGAAGAGATGCACCATGCCGACAAATTGATCGAACGCATTCTGTTCCTGGAAGGGCTGCCCAACCTGCAGGATCTGAGCAAATTATTGATCGGCGAGAATGTGGCTGAATGCCTGGCTTGCGATCTCAAACTGGAGCATTCAGGCCGCGCGCTGTATGTCGAAGCCATCACCCATTGCGAGTCGGTCAAGGATTATGTCTCGCGTGACATGCTGGTTGGCATCCAGTCCGACACCGAAGAACATATTGACTACCTTGAAACCCAGATCGATCTGCTGGAACGCATGGGTGAACAAAATTACATGCAAACTGCCGCAGGCCCCATCGAAAACTGACGAACTGAGCGGCGGTCCGCCAACCCGGGCCCAAGCGCACCATCCAAGTAACCGGGAGAGGGGTTGCCATCCTCCCCGGTCACGCCGTTTAGTGAACATGCTGTCAATACCACTTCTGAAGCGCCAACCAGTCGAGTGCACGATCCGCTAAACCATGGCTCATGCCGACTGATGCAATGAATCCCGCCTTGTCGCCATTGGAACCCACGCAGTGGCCCAATTGAATCGATCCGTGCGCCTATCTCCGGCTGTGCTGATGGGCGTGATTCTGGCGCATGCGCTGGTGCTGATGCTGGTTCTGAATACCCTGGGGAATACCCAGCCGATCAACCCGGCTTCCCCTTTATACGTTCGCCTGATCGAGCCCACCGTGACGCAACCTGAACCCACGCCGGCTCAACCCAGGCCTGTTGCACCGCAACCACCAAAGATCAAACCTGCTCCCACGCCCCGGATCCAGGCGATCTCGCAGCCTGTGCCTCGACCTGTAGCGATTGAGGAAACACCTCGCCCAGAGCCAATTACTCTCCCCCGGGCTGAACTCGCTCCCCAGCCAGTGCCGACACCGGCCCTGGTTGAAACACCCGCGCCTGCGCCGCCATTGCCGGTGACCCAGCCGCACGTCAATGCTGATTATCTGGACAACCCCAAACCGCCCTATCCCAGCATTTCACGGCGCATGGGCGAGGAAGGCGTCGTCCAGCTCCGGGTATCAGTCGATGCCGGCGGCAACGTTCAACAGATCGAAATCCACCGCGGCAGCGGCTACCCACGCCTCGATCAATCGGCCCTGCAAACCGTCAGGCGCTGGCGCTTCGTACCCGCTCGCCAGGGCAATCAACCGGTCTCAAGCTGGGTGATCGTACCGATACAATTCAGTTTAAGGAGTTAAGCATGGACACCCCCAACGCGCCCGTTCAACTGGGCCTGAGCCATTTTCTGGCGCAAGCCGATGCACTGGCGCTTTTTCTACTCGCCTTGATGCTGACGATGTCGGTCATCACCTGGTATCTAATCGCCAGCAAGTCCATTACCAACCGGCGCATGCGCCGTAGTGCCCGGGTGTTTCTGGAAAATTTCTGGAATGCGCCCGGTCTCGAATCGGTGGCCGACCACATCAGGAATGCAGGCGTGCACGATCCGTTTTCGCATCTCACGCAAATTGGCCTCAACGCAGCCGAGCAATACCGCAACAAGACCGGCCAGCGCCTGATCGAATCCGGCTCGGCAGATGAATTCCTCACCCGCGCCATCCGTCGCGCCATCGACCAGGACACCGCCCGGCTGGAGTATGGCCACACCATGCTCGCCTCAATCGCATCCAGCGCACCCTTCATTGGCCTGTTCGGCACGGTCTGGGGCATTTACCACGCGCTGGTCAACATCGGCATGAGCGGCTCGGGCAGCCTCGACCAGGTGGCAGGACCGGTAGGCGAGGCGCTCATCATGACGGCGCTGGGCCTGGCGGTCGCGATTCCGGCCGTGCTCGCGTACAACTTCTTCAACCGTTCCAACCGGCTGATGCTGAATGAACTCGACGGCTTTGCGCACGACCTGTTTGCCTTCATGTCGACGGGCGTGCGAACCCAGGACACAGGCGCCAAACCGGCTGCTTCCATCCAGTCGGTCAGGAGCGCCTGATGGCCTTTGGCGGACTCAACTCAAGCACACGCCCGCAGGACATGGCAGAAATCAACATGATTCCGCTGATCGATGTGATGCTGGTGCTGCTGGTGATATTCATCATTACCGCACCGCTGCTGACTCATGCGATCAAGGTTGACCTGCCGCAGGCATCAAGCACTCCCAACCCGCCCAAGCCAGAAACGATCAATCTCTCGATCCAGGCCGATGGCGCGGTCTTCTGGAATGCCGACCCGGTGGAAGCTGCCGCCTGGAAGGCACGGATGGACGCGGCCGCGCAGCAGTCGCCGCAGCCGGAACTCCACATTCGTGCCGATGGCGAACTTGCCTACAAACATGTGATCCGCGTGATGTCGGACGCCACCCGGGCCGGACTTACACGCATCGGATTTGTGACCGACCCAAAAGAAACAGCAGCACCCTGACGACACCATGAACTTCGATCCCGACTGCCGAGCCTGCCCACGCCTTGCCACGTTTCTGGATGACGTCCACGCACGCTATCCCACTTATCACGCCCGGCCGGTACCGGCGTTTGGCGACCCACACCCCAGGCTTCTGATCGTCGGTCTCGCGCCCGGCATGCACGGTGCCAACCGCAGCGGCCGCCCCTTCACGGGTGACACCGCCGGCATCCTGCTGTATCAAACCCTGCACCAATTCGGCTACGCCAGCGCAGCGGAATCAGTATCGGTTGACGACGGCCTGCAACTCACCGGCTGCCGCATCACCAACGCCGTGAAATGCCTGCCACCTGCCAACAAGCCCGAGCCAGGCGAAATCCGTGAGTGCAATCATTTCCTCGCCGCCGAACTGGCCGGATTGCCCGCTAACGCCAGCGTCCTGGCACTGGGCCAGATCGCGCATCAGGCCGTGCTGCGCGCATATGACCTGAAACTCAAGGATTACCCTTTTGGCCATGCCAGCGACTATCGCCTGCCCGATGGCCGCCGTCTGGTCAGCAGCTATCACTGCTCCCGCTACAATACCCAGACGCGCCGCCTGACGCCCGAGATGTTTGCGGCGATATTTGCGCTGATTCAAGCTGACCCAAAGGACTGATCATGCCCGTCGTCACCATCAAGCTCGCCGGAAAGTTGAGCCGCGAACAGAAGCAGAAAGTCGCCGAGGAGATTACTGCCACCCTCGAGCGTCATGCCGGCAAACCGGCGTCGTATACTTATATTGCGTTCGAAGAAATGCCTGAAGAAAACTGGGCGATAGCCGGCCAGTTGCTGGACGAAGACTGATTTTCAAACGGTATTCACCTTGAGCGTCGACAAGGATTTTCTCGCCTCGCTCCCCACTCTGCCTGGCGTCTACCGCATGGTCGATGTGACGGGTGCCGTACTCTATGTCGGCAAGGCCAAAGACCTGAGAAAGCGCGTTTCAAGCTATTTCCAGAAAACCGACCAGAGCCCGCGCATCCGCCTGATGCTGAAAAGTGTCGATCACATCGACACCACCGTGACGCGCACCGAGGCCGAAGCGCTGCTGCTGGAAAACAACCTCATCAAGGGGTTGAAGCCGCGCTTTAACATCCTGTTTCGCGACGACAAGTCCTATCCCTATCTGCTGCTGACCGGGCACCGCTTCCCTCGCCTGGCCTATTTTCGCGGTACGCCCAAAAAGAAGGATCAGGCGTTCGGGCCTTATCCAAATGCGTACGCGGTGCGCGAAAGCATCCAGCTGCTGCAGAAGGTTTTCCAGCTGCGCACCTGCGAAGACTCGGTTTATGCCAACCGCTCACGGCCCTGCCTGTTGCACCAGATCAAGCGCTGCACGGCGCCCTGCGTTCAACGCATCACGCCCGAAGCCTATGCGCGTGATGTCAGTGAATCCGCGCAGCTGCTCCGCGGCGAAGCCACCGAGCTGATCGATCACATCACCGAGCAGATGAATGCCGCCGCCGCCACGCTCGATTTTGAAACCGCGGCCCTGCTGCGCGATCGCCTGCGCATGCTGGCCACGCTGCGCGAGAAACAGTTCGTCGACAGCACTGGCAGCGAGGCCGATGCCGACGTGGTGGCCGTAGCCGAAGTCGCGGGCGTCATCGCAGTCAACCTCACCATGATTCGCGGCGGACGACACTTGGGCGATCGCAGCTTTTTCCCACAACACAGCGAAGGCGCCACGCTGGCCGAAGCGCTGGAAGCCTTTATTGCCCAGCATTACCTCGACCACCCGATTCCGGCACGCATCCTGATCAGTGAAGCCATCGAAACCGACACGCTGGAAACCCTGTTGAGCGAACATGCGCAAAAGAAAGTCAGCCTCCTGCACCGCGTCACCGGCGAACGTAAGATCTGGATCAGCATGGCCCAGGCCAATGCACGCCTGTCTGCCGAGCGCCGCAGCGCTGATCGCGCCAATCAGTCACAACGGCTGGCAGCGCTGCGCGACACGCTCGACCTGCCGCAACTCAACCGCATCGAGTGCTTCGATATTTCACACACCATGGGTGAGGCCACGGTCGCTTCGTGCGTGGTATACGAAGGCGACGACCTGAAAAAGTCTGACTACCGCCGCTACAACATCAGCGGCATCACACCCGGCGACGACTACGCCGCCATGCACGCTGCCCTGATCAAGCGCTTTCACAAAAGCGTGGAAGAAAACGGCGTGCTGCCCGATTTGTTATTGATCGATGGCGGCAAAGGGCAAATCTCGATGGCGGTCGATGCGATGGCCGAACTCGGATTGGGCGAGGTGTTGCTGCTCGGCGTGGCCAAGGGCGAAGCCCGCAAACCCGGACTGGAAACCCTGATTTTTGCCGATGGCCGCGAACTGAAGCTGGCCAAGGACCATCCCGGCTTCCACCTTATCCAGCAGGTACGCGACGAAGCCCACCGCTTCGCCATCACTGGACACCGCGCCAAACGCGGCAAGGCGCGCGTGCAATCGACCCTGGAAAACATCCCCGGAATCGGCCCCAAACGCCGCAAACAGTTGCTCGAACACTTCGGCGGCCTGCAAGGTGTACGCGACGCCGGTATCGATGCGCTTGCCACAGTCAACGGTATCAGCCGAGAATTGGCGGAAACTCTTTATTACGCTTTGCATTGATGCCCCTCAATCTTCCCAATCTGCTCACCTGGCTGCGCATCCTCTTCATCCCGTTGATGGCGGGGGTGTTCTATCTGCCAGACGGCTGGATCACTCCGGTTGAGGCCAATCTGCTGGCTGCGTCATTCTTTGGCGTGGCAGCCATCACCGACTGGCTCGACGGCTGGCTGGCGCGCAAACTGGGGCAAACCTCGGCTTTTGGTGCCTTCCTCGACCCGGTGGCCGACAAGCTGATGGTCGCGGCCGCCTTGATCGTGCTGATTGACCTGGACCGCGTCGCGCCATTGATCGGACTCATCATCATCGGCCGTGAAATCACCATTTCCGCCCTGCGCGAGTGGATGGCCAAGGCAGGCAAATCAGCCAGTGTGGCGGTATCTTTCGTCGGCAAGCTCAAAACCACGGCCCAGATGGTGTCCATCGTCCTGCTGCTGTATTTCAACCCGCTTGCCAACCTGCCCATTGCGACCATCGGTACCTGGCTAATCTGGATTGCCGCGGTGCTCACCCTGGTATCCATGGCGTATTACCTGGTCATGGCTTCGCGGGCTCTGCAAAAATCTTCTTGAAACTGTTGACATAAAAAATCGGTTTCTCCATAATGCGCAGCCTTCAACGCGGGAATAGCTCAGCTGGTAGAGCGCGACCTTGCCAAGGTCGAGGTCGGGAGTTCGAACCTCCTTTCCCGCTCCAGTATTCTGGGGAAAACAGATGGCACAGACCGGACGTTTTCCCCTTTTCGTTTAAGCGTTTTACCGCGACGGCGCGATAGCAAAGCGGTTATGCACCGGATTGCAAATCCGTGTAGGTCGGTTCGACTCCGGCTCGCGCCTCCAGACTCAAACTATCTGCCTGCTTCGCCCGGATGGTGAAATTGGTAGACACAAGGGACTTAAAATCCCTCGCCAGCGATGGCGTACCGGTTCGATTCCGGTTCCGGGCACCACTTTCCTGTCAGTCTATTAGCCGGAGTGGTATAATTCCGGCGCTTTAATATTAACAGTGGGCGGTTCGCCCATTTTTTATTTGTGCCGCGCGGCGCTTCGTTTGCACCTTCTGGCGCTGTGGCACAACGATGGATTTGCGATGATGGATTTGCCCGCCCGACTTGAACCTGTGCTTGCCGAACTCGGTTACGAGCTGGTGACGCTGGAACGCGCCGGGCGTGGGCTCATCCGGCTTTTCATAGACAAGCCGGATGGCATCACGATTGACGACTGCGTTGCAGTGAGCAATCACCTGAGCCACCTGTTCACGGTCGAGAACATCGATTACGACAGGTTGGAGGTGTCCTCGCCCGGTCTCGATCGGCCACTGGTCAAGCCGCAGGACTATGTCCGCTTTGCTGGCGAGCCAGTCACCCTGAAGTTGCGTGTACCAATGGACAACCGCCGTCGCCTGAGCGGCCAGCTGGTTGGCCTGGAAGGTGAAACGGTAAAGTTGATCGTCGATGGTTCGGAAGTATCGATTGATCTGAGAAACGTGGATGTTGCCCGTCTCAAACCCATGGTTTAAGAAGCGGGCGCTGGAGAAATTATGAGCCGTGAAATGTTGATGTTGGCCGATGCGCTGGCACGCGAAAAAAGTGTTGATAAGGAAGTGGTATTCGATGCGCTGGAGCAGGCGCTTGCTTCTGCCACCAAGAAGCGCTTCAAGGAAGAATCGGATGTGCGCGTATCGATTGACCGCGAAACCGGTGAATACGAATCCTTCCGCCGCTGGCTGGTGGTGACCGAGGCCGAACTGGAGTCCGAGGGCTACCAGATTCTGCTGATCGACGCTCAGGACAAGATTCCCGATATCGAAATCGGCGACTACATCGAAGAGCCGCTGGAAAATATCGAGTTTGGCCGCATTGGCGCACAGGCTGCCAAACAGGTCATTCTGCAAAAAATCCGCGACGCCGAGCGCGAACAGATCATCAGCGACTTCCTGGACCGCAAGGAACATCTGGTCAATGGCGTAGTGAAACGTATTGACCGTGGCAACGCCATCATCGAGTCGGGACGCGTCGAAGGCTTCCTGCACCGCGACCAGATGATCCCGCGTGAAAATCTGCGTGTAGGCGATCGTGTACGTGCCTATCTGCTGCGCATCGACCGCGGTGCCCGTGGCCCGCAGGTGGTGCTCTCACGCACTGCGCCTGAATTCATCATGAAGCTGTTCGAACTGGAAGTACCGGAAATCGAGGAAGAATTGCTCGAGATCAAGGCGGCCGCACGTGATCCCGGCCTGCGTGCCAAGATCGCAGTCGTGTCGCACGATCCCCGCATCGACCCCATCGGTACCTGTATCGGTCTGCGCGGCTCGCGCGTCACCTCGGTGACCAACGAACTGGCCGGCGAGCGTGTCGACATCATCCACTGGTCAGCCGACCCTGCGCAGTACGTAATCAACGCGCTGGCGCCAGCCGAAGTGAGCTCCATCGTGGTGGACGAAGACAAGCACAGCATGGATGTGGTGGTAGACGAAGAACAACTGGCCATGGCCATCGGCCGTGGTGGCCAGAACGTGCGCCTGGCGTCCGAACTGACCGGCTGGGATCTGAATATCATGTCGCGCGAAGCGGCCGAAGAAAAGCAGTCGGCCGAGAGCGGCAATACCCTGGCCCTGTTCATCGAAAAACTCGATGTGGACGAGGAAGTCGCCCAGATTCTGGTTGACGAAGGTTTCTCGACACTGGAAGAAGTGGCGTACGTTCCCTTGAACGAAATGCTCGAGATCGAGGCCTTCGATGAAGACCTGGTCAACGAACTGCGCAACCGCGCCCGCAACGCGCTGCTGACCGCCGCCATTGTGGGTGAGGAGCAGGTTGAAGCCTCTGCGGGCGACCTGCTATCGCTTGAGGGCATGGATGCAGAAACGGCCCGTCTGCTTGCCAGCAAAGGCATCCACACCACTGAAGACCTGGCCGAGTTGGCGGCGGATGAACTGACTGACATCGCCGCTATGGAAACCGAACGCGCCGAACAACTGATCATGGCTGCTCGCGCGCCCTGGTTCGCCCAAGGCTGATACGCCACGAGGATTGCATGAACGTTGAACAATTTGCACTAGAACTGAAACTCCCGCCGCAACTGTTGCTTGAACAGTTGAAGGCGGCGGGTGTCAGCAAAAATAATGTCGTCGACCCTGTCACGGAAGCGGACAAGGCGCACTTGCTCGACTATCTGCGCAAGATGCATGGCGGCGCAACCGAGCCCGGTAAAACCAAAATCACCATCACGCGCAAGCAGACCGGTGAAATCCGCAAAACGGACAGCACCGGAAAATCCCGCACGATTCAGGTAGAAGTCCGCAAATCGCGCACCTACGTCAAGCGCGATGCCGCTACGCTGGCAACGGATGCCCAGGCTGCTGCAGAGCCCACACAGGAAGTTCAGGCAGCCCCTCTGGTCGAGGAGCAGGCCCCGGTCGTGGTCGAGCCCATCGTTGAAGTGCCCGTGGTCGAACCGGTGGCTGAAGTCGCAGCGCCCGAACCGGTTGAGGTCAAAGCTGAAGTCGAAGCCGAGCCTGTTGCAGTCGAACCGGTCGTGGTCGAGGCCGTAGCCGCAGCTGAAGCCCCTCCTGCCGCTGTCGAAGCAACCGCGGCGCCGGAAGAGAAGCCCGCCCCGGCCGTCAAGAAAACAACCCGTATCAAGAAAGCCTCCATTCTGGACGAGGCCGAAGTCAAGGCGCGCGAAGAAGAAAAGCGCCGTGGCCAGGCGCTGCAGGAGCGTCAAGCTGCGGATGCCAAGGCACGCATCGAACGCGAAGCCTTGCGCAAGCAGGCCGAAGCTGCACGCGAAGCCGCCAAACTGGCGGAAGCCGAAAAGGCAGCTGCACCCGCCGCACCCGCTCCAACCGAAAAAACGCTGCACAAGCCCGACAAGCCGGCTGGCGCCAAAAGCGACAAGAAGCCCGCCAAGAAAGCCGACAGCTGGAAAGACGATGCAGCTAAGCGTAAAGGCGGACTCAAGACCCGCGGCGGTGCTGCACCGGATACAGGCTGGCGCGGCCGCAAGGGCAAATCCCGATCCAGCAGCAATGAGGAAACCACCTTCGTCGCACCGACCGAGCCGGTCGTGCGCGAAGTGTTTGTGCCCGAAACCATCACCGTGGCCGAACTGGCTCACAAAATGTCGGTCAAGGCCGCTGAAGTCATCAAGGCTCTGATGAAACTGGGTAGCATGGTGACGATCAACCAGGTGCTGGATCAGGAAACCGCCATTATTCTGGTCGAGGAAATGGGGCACATCGGCAAACCGGCTGCGCTCGATACGCCGGAAGCCTTCCTGATCGATACCGGCTTTACCGGCGAACTGATCTCGCGTGCCCGCCCGCCAGTCGTTACGGTGATGGGACACGTCGATCACGGTAAAACCTCGCTGCTCGATACCATCCGTCGCACCCGCGTGGCCAGTGGCGAAGCCGGTGGCATTACCCAGCATATAGGTGCGTATCACGTCGAAACCGAAAAAGGCGTCATCACCTTCCTCGATACGCCAGGCCACGAAGCCTTTACCGCCATGCGTGCACGCGGCGCCAAGGCGACCGACATCGTCGTGCTGGTGGTCGCTGCGGACGACGGCGTAATGCCGCAAACCATCGAAGCGATCCACCATGCCAAGGCTGCCGGTGTACCGCTGGTAGTGGCTGTGAACAAAATCGACAAACCCGAAGCCAGTCCCGAGCGCATTCGCCAGGAACTGGTGGCGCAAGGTGTAACCCCGGAAGAATGGGGTGGCGACACCCAGTTCATCGAAGTATCGGCCAAGGCCAATACCAATATCGATGGCCTGCTGGATGCCATTCTGTTACAGGCTGAGGTGCTGGAATTGCAGGCACATACCGAAGGTCCGGCCAAGGGCATCGTCATCGAAGCGCGTCTGGACAAGGGTAAAGGCCCGGTCACCACGCTGCTGGTGCAATCTGGCACCCTGCGTCGTGGCGACATGGTACTGGCTGGCCAGGTCTTCGGTCGTGTTCGTGCCATGCTCGACGAAGCAGGAAATACGGTCACCGAAGCAGGCCCGTCCATCCCGGTTGAAATCCAGGGTCTGTCCGACGTGCCACGCGCTGGCGAAGACATGATGGTGCTGCCGGATGAACGTAAAGCACGCGAAATTGCGCTGTTCCGTCAAGGCAAATTCCGCGATGTACAACTGGCGAAAAAGCAGGCAGCCAAGCTGGAGTCGATGTTCGATCAAATGGGCGAGGGCGAAGTACAACATCTGCCCATCATCCTCAAGGCCGACATGCAGGGTTCTTACGAGGGTCTGGCGCACGCGTTGGCCAAACTGTCCACCGACGAGGTCAAGGTCAACATCATCCACAGCGGTGTGGGTGCCATTACCGAATCCGACGTCAACCTGGCACTTGCTTCCAAGGCCGTGCTGATTGGTTTCAACGTACGCGCCGATGCCTCAGCCCGCAAGCTGGCCGAAGCCAATGGCGTGGATCTGCGCTACTACAACATCATCTACGAAGCCGTGGATGAAGTGAAATCCGCGTTGTCCGGCATGTTGGCGCCCGAGAAAAGGGAAACGGTCATCGGCACTGTGGATGTCCGCCAGGTCTTCGTCATATCAAAGATCGGCACCATTGCCGGCTGCTACGTGCTCGATGGCGTGATCAAGCGCAATGCCGGCGTGCGCCTGATCCGCAACAACGTCGTCATTCACCAGGGCGAGCTCGATTCGCTCAAGCGCTTCAAGGACGACGTCAAAGAGGTCAAGTCCAACCTGGAATGCGGCCTCTCGCTCAAGAACTTCAACGACATCCAGGAAGGCGACCAACTGGAAGTGTTTGAGATTGTGGAAGTGGCTCGCTCACTGTAATGCCCAAGGATTTCCCACGCGCACGCCGTGTCGCAGACCAGATTCAACGCGAACTGCCGGAATTGATCCGGCAGGAAGTGAAGGATCCGCGTGTCGGCATGCTGACCATCACCGAGGTGGAGGTCAACCGAGACATGGAATTTGCCAAGGTTTTCTTCACCACCTTGGGCGGTCAGGCCGAGCATGATGCCTGCCTGCAGGGCCTGCAGCGCGCCAGCGGTTTCCTGCGTACGCAGTTGTCGCACCGCATGCAACTGCGCGTGGTACCCAAGCTTAGCTTCGTCTATGACAAATCGGTCGAATACGGAATCCAGCTTACCCATTTGATCGAAACTGCGATCGCCGAAGACGCCAAACACCCGAAAGACGAGTAATTTGCCGTCCATCGGCCCACCCTCTCCCCAACCCTCCCCCCGAACGGGGGAGGGGGCAAACGTTGGGCTTCGCCCGCGCGAACCGATTAACGGCGTGCTGCTGCTGAACAAGCCGGTCGGCATCACCTCCAACGCCGCCCTGCAAAAGGCCAAATGGCTGCTCAACGCAAAAAAGGCCGGACACACCGGCACCCTTGATCCTTTTGCCGATGGCCTGTTGCCGCTGTGTTTCGGCGAAGCCACCAAGTTTTCAGCCTATCTGCTCGAGGCAGACAAGCACTACCGTGCCGTCATGCAACTCGGCGTCACCACCACGACTGGCGACCCGGAAGGCGAAGTACTCGACACCCGCGAGGTGAATGCCAGCCGCGACGACATCCTCGCCGTGCTGCCTCGCTTCATGGGGGAAATCGAGCAGATTCCGCCCATGCATTCAGCACTCAAGCATCAAGGCCGCCCGCTCTACGAATATGCACGCGCAGGAATCGAAATCGAGCGACCGCCCCGCAAGGTCACCATCCGCGCACTGGTACTGGTTGAATGCGCCCCGCCGCGTGTGGTGCTGGATGTGCAATGCACGGCTGGCACCTATATCCGCACCCTGGCTCAGGATATCGGTGCTGCGTTGGGATGCGGCGCACACCTGACCGCCCTGACACGCACCACTGCAGGGGGGTTCAGCCTGGATCAGGCCCATTCCCTGATCGATCTGGAGGCGCTCGAGGCCAATCAGCGTCAATCCTGGCTGCAGCCGGCGGATTGCCTAGTTGCACATCTGCCTCGCCAGCAACTGGATGAAACCGATACCACGGCCCTGTGTCAGGGACGCAGCGTGCGTTATTCAGGCACCCATTCAGGACTGATGCGCATGTACACGACCACGGACCGCTTTCTCGGTCTGGCTCATGCTGACGCCGGTCAACTGGTCCCCCAGCGCTTGATCACCACACAACAAGCTTGAGTCGAGCCGCCCTTTCCGCGTAAAATGCGCGGTTTCCCCCGAACGTGTCCCGCACAGCCGCAGGCCACGCGATTTAGAAGGAGTACACCATGGCTGTTACCGTCGCTCAAAAAGCTGAGATCGTCCAGAATTACCAACGCGCTGCCGCCGATACTGGCTCGCCCGAAGTGCAGGTTGCCCTGCTGACGGCCCGCATCAACGACCTGACCGGCCACTTCAAGGCCAACATGAAGGATCACCACTCGCGTCGTGGCCTGCTGAAAATGGTGAGCCGTCGCCGCAAACTGCTGGACTACCTCAAGCGTACCCACCTCGAAGGCTACAAGACTCTGATCGAGCGCCTCGGTCTGCGTAAGTAAGTTCGACCTGGCCGCTCTGATGATCCTGAACCCTGCTGGCTGCATTTTGCCTGCTGCGCCGGTACTGGCTGGTTCGGATCTGCCTGTATCAGCGCGGTCGATGGGCTTGGTTACACCCTGAATTTCCCCACGCCCCGCACTCGCGGGGCGTTTTTGCTTTGAAAGGAACTCGTGTGAGCGCTATCAAGAAAACTTTCACCTACGGCCGCCAACAGGTCACGCTGGAAACCGGCGAAATCGCCCGCCAGGCAGGCGGCGCCGTACTCGTCAGCATTGAGGACACAGTCGTACTGGTCACCGTCGTCGCCAAAACCGACGTCAAACCCGGCCAGGATTTCTTCCCGTTGACTGTTGACTACCAGGAAAAAACCTACGCTGCTGGTCGCATCCCCGGTGGTTTCCTCAAGCGCGAAAGCCGCGCGTCCGACGGTGAAATTCTGATTTGCCGTCTGATCGATCGCCCGATCCGTCCGCTGTTCCCGGATGGCTTTTTCAACGAAGTGCAGATCATCGCCACCGTAATGTCGTCCAACCCCGAAGTCAGCGCCGACATCCCCGCGCTGATTGGCGCGTCCGCTGCGCTGTCGCTGTCCGGCCTGCCGTTTGACGGCCCGGTAGGCGCAGCACGCGTTGGTTTCATCAACGGCGAATACGTGCTGAACCCAACCCATTCCGAATTGAAAAATTCAGCGCTCGACCTGGTCGTTGCAGGTACTGAATCCGCTGTGCTGATGGTCGAATCCGAAGCAATGGAATTGCCGGAAGACATCATGCTGGGCGCAGTGGTATTCGGCCACACCCAGATGCGTGCCGTGATCGATGCGATCAACGAACTGGCTGACGAAGCCGGTGCAGACGCATGGGACTGGCAGGCGCCGGCCGAGGATGTCGCGATGGTGGAACGCCTGAAAACGCTGGCCGAAGACGGCCTGCAGCAGGCTTACAACATCAAGCAGAAACAGGCCCGCATGACCGCGGTCGACGACGTGCGCAGCAAGGCCTTCGCCGAACTGATCTCTGCCGACATGGACACCGTCGCTGCCAACAGCGTGAAGGATGCATTCCACCGCCTGGAAGCCAGCGTGGTGCGTAACCGCATCCTGTCCGGCCAGCCACGTATCGACGGCCGCGACACCCGCACCGTACGCCCGATCACCATTCGCACCGGCGTATTGCCGCGTACCCACGGCTCAGCTCTGTTCACCCGTGGCGAAACCCAGGCGCTGGTCATCACCACGCTCGGCACCGGACGCGACGAACAAACCATCGACGCGCTCGAAGGCTCCTACTCCGATCGCTTCATGATGCAATACAACATGCCACCCTACGCCACAGGCGAAACGGGCCGCGTCGGCGCACCGAAGCGCCGCGAAGTCGGTCACGGCCGCCTGGCAAAACGCGCGCTGGTGGCCGTGCTGCCGAGTAAAGAAGAATTCGGCTACACCATGCGTGTGGTCTCAGAAATCACCGAATCAAACGGCTCATCGTCGATGGCGTCAGTGTGCGGCGGTTGTCTGTCGCTGATGGATGCAGGCGCACCGCTGAAAGCGCACGTCGCCGGTATCGCCATGGGGCTGATCAAGGAAGGTGGCAAGTTCGCTGTACTAACAGACATCCTCGGCGACGAAGATCACCTCGGCGATATGGATTTCAAGGTTGCGGGTACCGAAAAAGGCGTCACCGCGCTACAGATGGACATCAAGATCCAGGGCATCACGGCAGAAATCATGGACGCCGCGCTGAAGCAGGCTAAAGAAGGCCGCCTGCACATCCTCGAAATCATGAAGACGTCGGTGTCGTCGGGTACGCACGAAATGTCGGCCTACGCACCGCGCATCATCGCGATGAAGATCAACCCGGAAAAAATCCGCGATGTCATCGGCAAGGGCGGCGCCGTCATTCGCGCACTGACCGAAGAAACCGGCACCCAGATCGACATCCAGGAAGACGGCAGCGTCAAGATCGCCTGCACCAGCATAGAAGCCGGCGAACTGGCGAAGAAACGGATCGAGGAGATCACCGCCGAGGTCGAAGTCGGCAAGGTCTACGAAGGCCCGGTTATCAAACTGCTGGACTTCGGTGCGATCGTCAACGTACTGCCGGGCCGCGACGGCCTGCTGCACATTTCGCAGATCGCCCACGAGCGCGTCAACACCATCGGCGACTACCTGAAAGAAGGCCAGGTTGTGAAGGTGAAGATACTGGAGGCCGATGAAAAAGGCCGCCTGCGTTTGTCAATGAAGGCGCTGCTGGAAGCCCCCGCTCCTGCTCCCGTCACCAACGACAGTGAAACACCGGAAAACGCGGGCTAAGCCTGATCCGCGTCAATAAAAACCGCGCCCTGGGCGCGGTTTTTATTGTGTGGCTGCACTAAACCGTAAGGGACGGAAAATGGACACGAACAGCCAGCCCAACTCCCCCAATCCCGGCTTCCAGGCTCACGACCGCGCCATGCAACTGCGTAATACGCTGCACGATCGTCAACCCCAGTCCTGCTCCATCCACCCCTCCGGACAAACGATGGAATGGTGCAAACACGGCGGAACGCTGTGACTCAGGGATGCCAGGGCCATTATCAATCACCAGCCAGTCTGAACCCTGTTCTGTAGCGCGCACCGTCAACATGATCTGCGTCCCGCCATAGCGCAGGGCATTGTCAATCAGATTGGCCAGCATCTCCTGCAGCAATTGGGCATCTCCCATCATGGCCGCATCGTCACCCCTTGCTTCGAATCCTATTTCCACGCCTTTTACCAACGCCTGGGGCGCCCACTCACGTGCCATCTCCCTTACCAGTTCAACCCCATCCAACCGCTGCAGGCACAAAGTGTTTTCTGCAGCATCCACGCGCGCCAGAATGAGCAGCTTCTGGACCAGATCGCCCATGGTCTGAGTCGATTTCGCAATGCGCACCAAGGCATGTTGCGCATCGTCAGGACGCGCAGTGGCCAGTGCTGCTTCAGCCTGCGCACGAATCCCCGCGATGGGCGTGCGCAGTTGATGCGCGGCATTCGCCACAAAACGCGACTGCGCTTCGACCGCTTCTGCCAGGCGCTGCAACAGCGAATTTATTTCATCCAGGAATGGGCGCAGTTCCGCAGGAGCCCCCTCCAGCGGAACCGGTGTCAGATCAAGGGCTTTGCGGGCAGACAAACGGTCACGCAACCGGCTCAGTGGGTCGAGTCCTCGACCCACGCCATAAGCGATGGCCGCCGCTGCAGCCAGCGTCATCAGCAACATCGGAACCACGATGGCCAACGTGGCGCGATCAGCCATGGCTAATCGGCGTGACAGGGTTTCTCCCACCTGAACCAGCACCGTGCCGCTCGCACTGGTACCCCGAAGCGGCAGCGCAAAAGCGGCCACCCGAACCTTCTCACCGTCCTTGGTTCCATCGTAAACAAGCAACTGACCCGGCTTGATAGCGCTCTTCCCGGGCAGCGGAGGCATGTCGGCCTCCCCTTCAATCGCCCGGCCCTGCGGGTCCAAAACCCGGTGAAACAACAGGTCTTCCTGGTCAAAAGCCAGCATGGCCCGAGCCGCAACCGGGATGTCGACATAGACCTTCCCATGCAACACCTCGACTCTGTCTGCCAGCGCGTAGGTTCGGCGGGCCAGTGAACGGTCGAAGGTCTCATTAATAAAATACTGGCTGGAATAATAGGCTATGGCCCACAACAAAATAAACAACGGCAGCAGCATCAACAGCATGCGAACGATCAACTGCCAGCGCAGGCTCTTTTGCATCCGGGTATTCAACGTTCAACTTCCAGTACATACCCCAGGCCACGCAACGTGCGGATCAACACGCCTGAACCTTCCAGTTTGCGCCGCAAACGATGAATATAAACTTCCACCGCATTGTCTCCCACCCCGTCATCCCAGCCTGTCAGACGGTCTGTGATCGCTTCCTTGGCGGTGACGCGTTCGCCATGATTCAGCAGAATCTCGAGCACCTCCACCTCCCGGGCGGACAAGATCAACGGTGCGCCGTCCACACGAGCCTGGCGCCTGACGCTGTCAAAATCCAGACGTCCCATGTGAATCCGGGTATCAGCCAAACCATGCGCCCGCCGCAGCAATGCCCGCAAACGTGCCAGCAGTTCATCCAGCGCAAAAGGTTTAAGTAGATAATCATCCGCCCCGGCATCCAGCCCACGCACCCGATCTTCCACCGAATCACGTGCGGTCAGAATCATCACCGGTATGGTTGCGCCACGCTTGCGCAAATTACGCAGGACATCCAGCCCCTCCCGCCGAGGCAAGCCCAAATCCAGCAGCACGGCATCGTAGGCATAAGCTGACAGGGCGCTGTCAGCCTGCACGCCATCATGCGTCCAGTCGACCGCAAAGCCCGCCTGCCGGACAGCCAGCACGACGGCCTCCCCAAGGGTGATGTCATCCTCTACGAGCAAAATTTTCATGCCCGAAGTCTGACATAAAGTCAGTCAATCCACGCCCAGCAACGCCTCAAAAGCCAGCGGTGAAGAAAGTTGAATTTGTAAGGTTCATGTAAGCATGGCACCGCATAGTGCCTGACATGTAGTTGCACTTCGCAATTGCATGTTCAACTCATGAATACTCTGGAGAAATACATGAACAAACTGATGTCTTCCCTGGTCGCCGCGATGATTGTTGGCGCTTTCAGCATGTCCGCTGTTGCTGCTGATGCTGCCAAGGCCCCTGCCGCCGCCGCTGCTGAAAAGCCTGCCGACGCGCCCAAGGATGCGAAAAAAGCCCAACATGCTGCCAAAGCTGAAGCCAAAAAAGCTGAAACTGCTGCAACCGCAGCTGCACCCGCAGCACCTGCCAAGAAGTAATTATTTCTGGCCATAAAAAACCGCGCTCACGGGCGCGGCTTTTTATGCTGAACTACCAAGAAATGTTTGCCACCAGCGTTTGCGCTGGCCGGTTACCACGCCCGATATTTCAAGTTCACGCGGCGGTATCTTGCTCATCACCCAGCCCGGCAATACAGAAGATTTCATCGAGCTCGAACCGCATGAACTGCCAAGGTGATTGGGGTCGTATATCTTGATGAAGTTGGGCGCATCCAGATTGTCTGCGTAGACAATCGCGCAGTAATCTTCGTGGTGTTCGCGCCGTAACAGCTCATCCATCTCGTGCGTGAATTGCTGTACCTTGTCCGCAGTGGAGGGTTCATCCGGAACGTTCTGGCCTACGGCATAGAGATACCACCCGGCGTCAATATCCACTTTTTCCCAAAAAGTCGTCAATTGGTCCCAGCGCATCACGCTGTAGAGCAACCCATTGTAATAGCGGTCAAATTCGTCGGTGTTTATCATGGCACAGGCTCTCTTTTCGGTCTGAAACAAGCGGAAATCTGACGCACCAGCCCATTGAGCAAACTGACACCCCGTCTCTATTTTGCGACCTGACGCTCACGTATTTCCTCAAGCGTTTTGCAATCGATGCACATGGTTGCCGTGGGGCGTGCCTGCAGGCGATTCAGGCCGATTTCAACGCCACAGGATTCGCAATAACCATAGTCCTCAGCATCAATCTTGGCGATAGTTTCGGTGATTTTCTTGATCAGCTTGCGTTCACGATCACGATTGCGCAACTCCAGCGCCATATCCGATTCCTGAGTGGCGCGGTCATTGGGATCGGCGAAGACAGTCTGCTCATCCTGCATCGAATGCAGGGTCGTATCGATATCCTGCGACAACTCCGCTTTCCAGTCCTCGAGCATTTTGCGAAAATGCGCGAGCTGTTTCGCATTCATGTATTCTTCGCCTTTTTTCGCCTTGTAAGGCTCGAAGCGCATCAAAGTTTCAGCCATCTCGTTCTCTTCGAAAATTCAGTTTTCTGTTGATTTCGGGGAAAACCCGACCCGACTTAATATCAGAATCGCTTAACTGCCGCAACTCATATGACACTACTTGCCCTGCTATTCGACGTCGACGGCACCCTTGCCGATACCGAACGTGACGGACACCGCCCCGCATTCAACCAGGCCTTTCAGGATGCCGGACTGGACTGGCATTGGGATGTCGCCCTCTACGGCAAACTGCTCACGGTTACCGGCGGCAAGGAGCGGATGAAATACTACATCGACCACTTCCGACCGGACTATAGAAAACCGGATAATTTTGACGAACTGGTGGCCGAGCTTCACAAAACCAAGACCCGCCACTACATGGCGCTTGCCGCCCAGGGGGGCATCCCGATGCGACCCGGGGTCAAACGTCTGCTGAACGAGGCACGGACCGCCGGGCTACGCCTGGCGATCGCCACCACCACCACCCCGGAAAATGTCACCGTACTGCTGGAACACAGCCTGGGTTCAGGCACTCAGGACTGGTTCGAGGTCATTGCGGCGGGCGATATCGTGCCGGCCAAAAAACCTGCGCCAGACATTTATCATTACGCCTTGGAAAAAATGGGCTTGAACCCGGCCGATTGCCTGGCTTTCGAGGATTCGGAAAACGGCTTGCGCGCAAGTCTGGGCGCGGGCCTGAAAACACTGGTCACAGTCAACGACTACACGCTGGATCACGATTTCACCGGCGCGATGGTCGTGCTGTCCGACCTCGGCGAACCCGGCACGCCCAACCGGCTGCTCGCCGGCGCCGATCTCAACCAGCCATTTGTGGATGTGGCGTACTTGAGGACCCTGCACCAAAGTTAATTTCAGGGGTTGTGCATCAGCGCAGCTTCGAGCGTGTTTTCCAGCAGGGTCGCCACCGTCATCGGCCCCACCCCGCCCGGTACCGGGGTGATCCAGCTGGCGCGTTCCGCCGCCGGTTCAAAATCGACATCACCGACCAGCTTTCCGTCCGGCAGGCGGTTGATGCCGACATCAATCACGATCGCGTCATCGCGTATCCAGTCGCCAGGAATCATGCGCGGTCGGCCCACGCCCACGACCAGTATTTCGGCAGACCGTACAAAGCTTTCCAGGTCACGCGTGGCACTGTGGCACACGGTGATGGTGCAGCCCGCCAGCAGCAATTCCAGACTCATCGGCCGACCGACGATATTCGACGCTCCCACCATCACCGCGTTCTTGCCGCGCAGTTCCTCGCCGGTGGCGCGCAACAGGGTCATGATGCCGCGCGGCGTGGAAGGACGCAGCGTCGGCATTTTGACCGCCAGGCGGCCGATGTTGTAGGGATGAAAGCCGTCGACATCCTTGTCCGGGCGGATGCACTCGATTACCGTCTCAGTATCGATATGCGCCGGCAGCGGCAACTGCACCAGTATGCCGTCGATGGCCGGATCGTCGTTCAGCGTGGCAATCAACGCCAGCACCTGATCCTGTGTCGTTGAACTGGGTAGATCGTGTGCCACGCTAGTCACCCCGGCACGGTCGCACGCACGCTTCTTGTTGCGCACATACACGGCCGAAGCCGCATCGTCCCCCACCAGAATCACCGCCAGCCCAGGACGGCGTTTGCCCTGTACCTCGCGCTCAGCCACCTTGTCGTGGATCACGGCAAGGATGGTGTCGGCCATGGCCTTACCGTCAAGAATACGTGCGCTCATCAAGACCGTCCTGAAGAAAAAACACGATTTTCCCGGAAACTGACCCTTTTACTCAAGCTAAAATTGACCACACCCACTTTGCCCATGTATAGTCTCGCTTCTCCGAAATGCAGCAGTTGTGCATAAATAGGATTTCGGGGTGTAGCGCAGCCCGGTAGCGCGCCTGCTTTGGGAGCAGGATGTCAGGAGTTCGAATCCCCTCACCCCGACCACCCCTAAAAGTGGATTTGCCCGAAATAGAATCACTCTGCCCGTAGCTCAACCGGATAGAGCACCAGCCTTCTAAGCTGGGGGTTACAGGTTCGATTCCTGTCGGGCAGGCCAAAATAGTTTTATCGTTGCCAGTTTGCTGGTGACACCAATGGTGGACGTAGCTCAGTTGGTAGAGTCCAGGATTGTGATTCCTGTTGTCGTGGGTTCGAGCCCCATCGTCCACCCCATATAAAAGCCCCGCAGCCATTAGGTTTGCGGGGCTTCCTCGTTTCTGGGCAGGTCACCCGAGATGGGGGCTAGTAAGCACCCGGTAAGCAAGCGGACATTTTTCGGTCGGTTTGGTCAAGGTCAGATTAGTCACATGCGGCGTGGTTAGCCCGGATGATCGGAGCCGAAGACGCTTCGGTTAATTTCTTGCAACGCGCGGATGTCGATCAGTTCTCGGTCATTCGCCATCTTTGCTATCAGTGGCAGGGCCAGCATCAAGCCGAGAAGCCCAAGCTGGCCCCGGCCCGGCTCATGATCCAAATAAAGCTCTGGTATAGGCGCTGAGAACACTACGCCAGTATCAGGGATATCCAGCGAGAGCCTTCCACCCTCAAGTTCGACGATGCCGGTGTATTCGTATTTCATAGCCAAGCCTCCAATTCAGTCGCCAGAGTTATAGCAGCACAGTTGCTAATAGCAAGGCGTAGTCAACATCCGACAAGTCGGGCCGATGTCATCGGCTTACGCCAGCCTGCCCGCTGTATATGTGTCGCATAAATTGATGATGTGACACACCCGACTAGCTGGGCAGCCGGTGGCTGCCGCACTCAATGCCGCCCACCTTCCAGCAATACCCCGCCGCCGCCACACCCCCTCTTCATTTTTTTGCCCGGAGACCCATACACCCCGCTGTGGTGGCTGTGCGGATTACGGATGGCATCACTCTAGAGAGATTTCAAAGATTTCCAGCCCACCCCCGGGGTGGGTTTGGTGCTGGGTGCGTAGGAAAACGGGGGGGCCTAAAATTATAAAAAATCAAAATTGGGCGAGATCGCGTGTTGCGCAAATCCATAAAAGAACGCGGCACCGCGCCTGATACACCCTCGCTGGCGAGCGGGAGATCAAGAAAGCGTTGCGCAAAGCGTTATTCAAATACAAGCTGCATGCTGATGAAGAGCTTTTCGAGAAAGCCTTTAACTACATTCGACAGTATTACTGACACAATGCAAACGGACTGCGGCTCGTTACCCAGCACGTCGTGAAACTTTCAGGTCTCAAAGACAACAAGTACCCCTGCCATGAAACTTATTGCCGAAAAGTACAAAAAGCTCAAGCCCGAAATCGGGTATTTGAATGACGAGGTAATTGTCGCGCAAGCGTGGAAAAAGACGCATAAGTACATGCGTACTCATAACTGGTATGCAGATACTCTTGCGCTAGACATCTCCGCGCTTGGACTTGAAGGAAATGCCGCATCGTGGGCCAAGGGCATTGAGAAAAATGACTTTCAGCTTTATCCCATGGAACTTGTACCTGCCGCCAAAAGCGAGTCATGGACCATTGCTCCGGAAAAAGGCTGGGTACCACTCAAGCCCGAGGAACGTGACAAAAGGCCACCTGTTAGGCCCCTTGCCCACCTCACGATTCGTGACCAAACACTAGCGTCGGCGGTAATGTTGTGCCTTGCTGATGCAGTTGAAAGCGCCCAAGGTGATTGTGGCGAAACTAGATTTTCTGTCGCGCAGAAGCGGCAGGTTTACAGTTACGGCAATCGCCTAGTTTGTGACTGGAATTCAAAGCGCGATGGGTGGTTTCGATGGGGGAATTCGGAAACTTACCGGAAGTTTTTTACCGATTATCAAAATTTTCTGAAGCGCCCAATCGAGATTGGACGACTCGTTGCCCAGAGCCAGTCCGATCTTGATCACGTTTACGTTATCAATCTCGATCTAGAAAAATTCTACGATCGCATTGACCGCACCATTTTGTTGGAGCGTTTAAAGAAAATATCGCAAGAATTCGGTCACGAACCCGTTTGCCCCGACTTTTGGCGTGCAGTCGAAAACTTGACTGACTGGAAGTGGAATCCCGATGCTGAGGTACAGGCCAAGAAACTTGGTATAGAACTTGAAAAGGGACTACCGCAAGGTCTTGTGGCATCGGGATTTTTTGCCAATGCCTTTATGACATATTTTGACAGGGCTGTTGGGAAGCACATTGGTGATCGAATCCCATCGACCGCAGGGATAGTTCTTCACGATTACTGCCGATATGTCGACGACCTTCGATTAGTTGTGAGCATTGAAGATCCTGATATTGATTTTGCTGAGACAAAGGTCAGTTCATGGATCGGAGATCAGTTACGTATTCATGCGGGTCCTGCCCTCAAGCTGAATAGGTCAAAAATAAAGATTACTGCACTTTCTGATCTCGACAACCAGGGAAGCCTTTCCGGGCGGATTTGCTTGCTCCAGCAGGACCTGAGCGGTCCTGCTGATCGGGATATGTTAGAAAATGCATCGGCCGTCTTGGAAGGATTACTGACAATCCAACCTGAAGAAATTCCCGAACCGCTAAATTTTAAGCATGACCTGGCATTAGTCCGCTTGGCAAAATTTGATCAAGATATCAGACCAGATACGTTAAAACGCTTCGCTGCGAATCGTTTAGAGTCAATTATGCGCAACAAGCGAAAGTTAAGCGCTGTAGATGACCAACGAACCGCTGGTGTCGACGATCTTACCGATAACGAAAGCGAGTTACTTGCGAAGAAGCTCGTTAGGGCATGGATGCAGGACCCCTCGCTCGGTTTGGTGCTTCGAAAAGCGCTTGAGATATTCCCATCACCAGTCATTGCCGAGCCCGTTTTCGACGCAGTTTTCAGGCGAAGCAGCCTTGGTGATAGTGCAAATAACATCTGCACTATGGCAATGATGGACTATCTTTTAGCCGATCTATTTCGCTGCTGTGTCGATTTCAACGGTTTTTTTCAACGTATTGACTATCCCAAGTCTGCCTCGCCTGATGGCCTTTTCGACATTGCCTGTGGCTACGCCCAGAAGGTTGTATCAGACCCGAATGCAGCAAAGTTTCTGACTCGCCAAGCACTATTACTCTTAGCCACCCTACAAAAGCCGGTATTTCTTGAAAGACCGGAAGAAAGTATTCAACACGCATTGCATGCGATTCTAGTTAACAGACTGCCTGTCTATAACAGGCAACGCTTGGCACTATTCGAAGTGGCAGCGCAGATCACCGGACGTTACGATTCGTACGTGCTACTTGTACTTCAATACATGAAACCGCTTGATCAAGATGACAAGTATCAAGCGCTTGAGGAGTTGGCAAAGCGGGGCGGAATATTCTGGCTTAGCGTATGGAAACGACTGCAAAAAAGTGACGAAAGTAAAGAATTGATTGAATCGCCCCGGGTTTTGAGGAGGCTTCAACTCTTGAGAGAATGAAGCCATGAAGAGCAAGAAGATCACCCCGAAGTATTCCCCCGAAGTCCGCGAACGAGCTGTCCGCATGGTGCAAGAGCACCGCGGCGATTACCCATCGCTGTGGGCGGCCATCGAATCGATTGCCCCAAAGATAGGTTGTGTCCCGCAAACCCTCAACGAATGGGTGCGCAAGCACGAGATCGACACGGGTATGCGCGATGGCGTTACCAGCGACGAACGCGAACGCGTCAAGGCTTTGGAGCGCGAGAACAAGGAACTGCGCCGCGCCAACGAGATTCTGAAACTGGCGAGCGCATTTTTCGCCCAGGCGGAGCTCGACCGCCGACTCAAGTCCTGAGCGATTTTATCGACAGGCATCGCGACACCTACGGGGTCGAGCCGATCTGCAAAGTCTTGCAGATCGCCCCGTCCGGGTATTGGCGTTATGCGGCGCAGCAGCGCGACCCCAGCCTGCGTTGCGCGCGGGCCCAACGCGATGACGGCCTGATGCCTGAAATCCGGCGAGTGTGGCACGCCAACTTGCAGGTCTATGGCGCCGACAAAGTCTGGCGCCAACTCAACCGCGAAGAGGTGACCGTCGCCCGCTGCACGGTCGAGCGCCTCATGAAGCGTCTGGGACTGGAAGGGGTGCGGCGTGGCAAGGCCGTGCAAACCACGATCCCCGATTACACGGCCCCGTGTCCTCTGGATCGGGTGAACCGGCAATTCAAGGCGGATCGCCCCAATCAGCTGTGGGTGTCGGACTTTACCTACGTCTCGACCTGGCAGGGCTGGCTGTACGTGGCCTTCGTGATTGATGTGTTCGCCCGACGTATCGTCGGCTGGCGGGTCAGTCGTTCCATGCGGACGGACTTCGTGCTCGATGCGCTGGAGCAGGCGCTATATGCCCGGCAACCCGAGCGCAGCGATGCCCTGATCCATCACAGCGACAGAGGTTCACAGTACGTTTCCATCCGCTATACGGAGCGACTTGCCGAGGCCGGGATCGAGCCTTCGGTGGGCAGTCGCGGCGATAGCTACGACAACGCCCTGGCCGAGACGATCAACGGTCTGTACAAGGCAGAACTGATACACCGCAGGGCTCCATGGAAAAGTCGGGAGGCCGTCGAGATCGCCACTCTCGAATGGGTGGCCTGGTTTAACCACCACCGGCTACTGGAATCCATCGGCTATATCCCTCCAGCCGAGGCTGAGGCAAACTACTATCGGCAACTCGCCGATAACACCGTGGAAACAACTTAACTTAAACCAAATGGCCTCCACGAAACCCGGGGCGATTCAGATAGCGCGTCTGAAATGGGCTGCACCAACGCTTGTTGGTGATCCAAAAAGCTCAAAACAGCGCCTTTCAAAGGTAATTGCTTCACACAAAAATGGCTTTGAGCATGAAGCTGCGCTGATCAAGCTCGCGCTCGGGTTGTTGGCCTTCGCAGAAGAACGCCGCGACATTCTTCCTCTGTCGCCCAACGAGATTGACGTCAAACCTGAGCCTAGTAGTGACTGGGCTGAAATATGGCGACCCGAAGTCATCAAAGTCAGTTGCTCTACGTCGGCACAGCAAGGCCCAACACAAGATCCTCGATTTTCGGTCCCCAAATGGGTCAGTGATAGCGCGCCCGACAATGCCGTTATGTATTGGATTGGCTCGATACTTCGAGCGGCGGCTGTTGGTGGTAATGATTTCACGGGAAATCGTTGGAAGGCTGGATCGGTACAAAGCTACAAAGGCTTGAGGACTGGCTGGTACAAGCGCCGCATGGGAATGATGCATTCTGCTGAGGCACTCGTCGGCGAATATGCCACCATCTCAAACTGGTTCACTGAGCTTTTGATGACATGTCTTCAATGGCCAGGATTTGAGGCTACCTATATCCAAGAAGAAGAAATCGCCGACATTCAAGACCTTCAATCGCTTAAATCAGTTCTAAGCTCACGACTTCTTCAGCTCGATGCTTTGTGTTGCCGGGCATCCGGCATGCCAACTCTGATCACGACGGTAAGACGACCCACACCACGCAAGTCCGGTGGATTCCGAATCGTAACGGTACAGCAGATTCTGCCTAGGTCGCGTGACTTCTCTAAGGCTGATCCTACGCTTAGCAATGCAAAAGCACGGTCTGATGATCGCGATCATTTAACCCGGATTTCTCTTATTACCTATCGCACGTTGGTCGCCAAGTTGAAAGCTGACGATGACGATTCGAAAGTAGGTGCCGACTTAATTGTCTTCCCTGAGGTGGCTGTACATCCAGACGATCAAGATATTCTGAAGCGTTTGGCTGACAAGACGAAAGCGATTGTTTTTGCTGGATTGGTCTTTCTTGATCACGACGGCAAATTGGTCAATATCGCGCGCTGGTTTATTCCCGACTATCGCCAGTCTGGTCGACGCTGGACTATTCGCGACCAAGGCAAAGCTCACATGACAACCGATGAAATTGGGCTCGGAATTACTGGACACAGGCCTTGCCAGCATATTATTGAGCTCATTGGTGACAGTGAAGGACCGTTCAAACTTAGCGGTGCAATTTGTTATGACGCAACGGACCTCAAACTTGCGACAGACCTAAAAGGGAAGACTGACCTGTTCATCGTGAGTGCCCATAATAAAGATGTCGCAACATTCGACACGATGGCGTCAGCACTCAACTATCACATGTACCAGCATGTAGCTCTCGTCAATAAAGGAGAGTTCGGTGGCAGTACGATTCAGGCCCCGTATAGGGAGCACTTTGATCGATTGATTTCGCATGCACATGGTTCGGATCAAATTTCGATCAACGTGGCAGACTTGGACCTAGCTGCGTTTAGGCGAAAACACAAAACGTACAAGCCCGTAAAGAAAAAACCGGCGGGCATGTGACCAAGTAACAGGAGTGTCTCAGATTTGCGTTATTCATATGGCAGCTTTGTAATCGTTTGCTGACTAAGATTGGGAAGAATTTGAGTGGCGGCAAACGAAGAGGCGACGTCGGCCCGGCTCATCTCAACTGACAGGTCCTCGGCCTTATGTAAAGCTTTACATAAGGCCGATTATGCAAAGTCCTTGATTATGTGAAGTGGCGAGGGAAGTATTTTCGGAACCCTTGCTGGGCGCGTCCTAGCGTTAACTGACGGCGAGGAATGCTTTGCATAATTCCGCCTGTGATCTGAACTGAGACGTCACACTCAGCGGTCGGTTATGAGCCGCATCACTCTGCAGCAGATCATGATGTATCCCCGGCCTACTGGCCTGCCGGTGAAGTCCTGTCTTTTTGCTTTGAGAACGCCAGCCAAGATCCATCGTTGATCGTCCACTTTGCTCGCAGGTATCCAACCTAATAGCTCGGTGATTATGCAAAGTTCACAATGGACTCCATCCTCTGCGCATCGGCGTTTCCCGTTCGTTAACACATCTCACTTTTCATAATCGACCACTTTGCATAATCGGCCTTTGCGGACGACCACTGCACTCCCTAGTAATTCGATCGAATGTCTGCTTTCCGAGTGGGCTGAACTGGTGCTCTGGACTTCTAAGCGGCCAAGCGAGAGATAAGGCGATTTAGGCCTCGTATAAACCGATGGTTTCACCGATAATTGAGCGAAATAAATTCCATTTAAATTTGGCTGGTTTCTCTATTCAGGATTCGCCGTACCGTGGCTAGCTCAGAACAACTCAAGGCACTCATCAAATCGCACATCAGTCGCGACGACGGACATTTCTATTCCGTCGCGATGCAGGTTGCTGCACATGAAGCCAAATTGGGCCACGGCAAGCTGGCGGAAGAGCTGCGCGATATGATCGACGCGGGTAAGACGCGGCTCGGGCAAGACGCAACGGGTAAGTTGGTGCCCATTGGCAGTGCGGCCAAGCCACAAGGTGAGCTTGCGAACCTGCTACATGTCACCCACCCGGCGAATCGTCTTGTTGACATGGTGCTTGATGCGCAGGCATCCAGCCAATTGCAGCGCATCATCAAAGAGCAGCGCATGTTGGCACGCATTAGAGAGCATGGGCTCTCCCCGCGTCGCAAGTTGCTCTTGGTTGGCCCCCCAGGGACAGGCAAGACGATGACGGCCTCAGTCTTGGCAGGTGAGTTAGGTATCCCATTGTTTTCGGTGCGCCTCGATTCGTTGATAACCAAGTTCATGGGCGAGACAGCAGCCAAGCTGCGGCAGGTTTTTGATGCCATGGCGGACCTTCGCGGTGTCTACTTTTTTGACGAGTTCGATGCCATTGGATCTCAGCGTGGCATGGCTAACGACGTTGGCGAGATTCGCCGTGTGCTGAATAGTTTTCTGCAGATGATCGAGCACGATCAGTCCAACAGCCTGATCATTGCCGCAACCAATCACCCCGAAGTTCTCGACCACGCGCTGTTTCGGCGCTTTGATGACGTGGTGGAATACCACTTACCTACGTCTGCACAGGCGCTTGAGCTGATCAGATCGCGATTAGGTTCGTTCGCTCCTAAGCCGTTCAAGAAGGATGGACTGCCTGAGCAAGCGGAGGGGTTGAGCTACGCCGAGATTTGTCGTGCCGTAGACGAGTCCATCAAAGAGGCGATCATGCATGACCAACCCAAAGTGCAACGGGCCTTGCTAGGGAGTGCGTTAGACGAGCGCCGCCTCATCAGCACTAAAGCCAGCACTAAATAATAATCACACGTCAAAACATGACGGATCAAGCCCACGATAAGCGCCCGCACCTAGTATTAACCAATACCTCCAAGGCTCAATCGTTCACAGCTCCTTCGGCTCGCGGCGGGCCGCCTGAAGTTCCCGCACCTGATCGAGCCCAACACGGCGCAGCGCTTCAAGCACAGCTGCTCGCGCTCAGGCCCATTGCCACGCAAGCGGCCGAGGTTCAAACGGAGCAAGGACTTCAAAGCGGTCTCGGTTTACAAATTCAGTTTTTGGGTCTGCCCGGGGTCGCTCTTGCTTTCGATAGTTTAGGGAGCGAACTTGGCCGTGATCCGCGAAAGCAGATCGAAGTTCTGAGCGTTAAAACAGACGGGAATACGACCTATGCAAACGTGTTTGTCCCCGACGGAAAGCTTGCTCACTTCGAAAAGTACATCGAGGACTATCTGGCGGAACGCAAGAAAGCCAATGGTGATGCATACGATCACCATGCACTGATAAATACCATTGCTGCAATCCGCAGCGCTGAACTTCAAGCTCTCTGGACTGATGAGCCGGCATTGCTACCGCAGGACATTACAGAACCGTTCTGGTGGGAGGTCTGGTTGCCGGTACGAGGGCAACGCAATGACGTGGTCGCGGACTTTAGAAAGCTAGCCGCACTGGCCGAGTGCGAGGTCAGTGAACATCAAATTAACTTCCCGGAACGCACCGTGGTGCTCATGTACGGATCGCAGCAGCAATTTACGCAGTCCGTCATGACCTTGAACTGCGTGGCTGAGTTACGCCGTGCAAAGGAAACTGCGGAGTTTTTTGACGGCATGTCTCCACCTGAGCAGCAGGAATGGGTCGATGAAACTCTGGCTAGGCTGACCCTTCCGCCTGATGCCGATGCGACTCCTCGGGTTTGCCTGCTGGACTCGGGCGTCAACCGAGGGCACCCGTTACTTGCGCCGCTGATTAGTGGCGATGATCTGCATACTGTGAATCCAGCATGGGGAACCAACGACACGGCCAATCACGGATCAGGCCTAGCTGGGCTTGCAGCCTTTGGCGACTTGTCCAACACGCTTGCCTCAAATGATCCCGTGCTGTTGGCGCATCGTTTGGAATCGGTAAAGCTCACGCCGGAACAAGGTGCGAATCAGGGTGATGCGAAACAACATGGTTACCTTTTTGCTGAGGCTGTCAGTCGGCCAGAGGTTGCGGCACCAAACCGTCCACGCGTGTTCACCTCGGCAGTCACATCAGATGACGACAGAGATCGCGGCAGACCATCCGCATGGTCGGCCACGGTCGATAAACTTGCATCCGACTCCGATTTCAATGGCCAGTTTCCTCGCTTGTTTGTTCTCGCCGCAGGAAACACTGACAACGAGCATGCTTGGAGCACGTATCCGGCCAGTTTGACTACCAACCAGATTCGCGATCCTGCTCAGGCATGGAATGCCATCACAGTAGGGGCCTACACCAATAAAGTTCTCATCACCGAAGCTGACGCCCAGGACTACAAGCCTATAGCCGACGCGGGTGGTTTGAGCCCTTACACCACCACCTCTGGCGATTGGAATCAGGCATGGCCATTAAAGCCCGATGTGGTTTTTGAAGGCGGTAATGTAGGCAAGGATGCGATTGGTTCGGCGGGTATTTCAAGCTTGCATCTGTTGACGACAAACAATCTGCCCAATCAGCGGTTGTTTACAACCACCAATGCCACCAGTGCGGCATCCGCCTTGGGTGCACGCATGGCGGCGCAGCTTATGGCTGCCTACCCTGCGCTGAGACCCGAGACCATTCGAGGTCTTATCGTGCACTCAGCAGAGTGGACGGAAGCTATGCGAACGGCCTATCTGCCGATGCACAAAGCACCGACCAAATCGGACTATGTTCATTTGATTCGACATTGCGGCTGGGGTGCGCCGGATATCGATCAAGCGCTGTGGAGTGCTGGCAACTCGCTCACTTTGATTGTCGAAGACCTTGTTCACCCGTATCAAAAAGTGAAGGGCAAAGGTGTTGTGAGCCGAGACATGAATCTGCACTCGCTGCCCTGGCCAAAGGAACAGCTTCAAGCCTTGCCGCCCGATACCAAGGTCGAGCTACGAATCACGCTGTCCTACTTCGTTGAACCAAACCCCTCAGCGCGGGGCACGTCGTCCAAGTTTTACTATCCATCGCACAGACTCCGCTTTGATGTCCAGCGGCCACTAGATGCCACCACTGAAGATTTTGTCGCGCGCATCAACGCGGCTGTCGAACGTGAAGATGACGACGATGCCATTGACTCGAAAGACCCGAACTGGATTCTCGGTGATCTTAAGCGTCACCGTGGCTCACTCCATCAAGACATTTGGCAAGGCACGGCTGCTCAGTTGGCAAGCCGTGGCTTCATCGCCGTTTACCCAGCCAAAGGCTGGTGGCGCACCCGTCAGGCACAAGAACGCTACGACCTGCCTGCCCGTTACAGCCTTATTGTTTCCATCCGCACTCCCGAGACGGAAGTGGATCTCTACACACCCATTGCTCAACAGGTTGCCGCCCAAGTTGGGGTGCCGGTTGTTGTGAATACCTAATCGACCAGAATTGATGATGGACTACCAAGAGCTCAAGCTGCTTGAAGATGACCTGTGGGAGGCGGCTGACCAATTGCGCGCCAACTCCAAGCTGACGGCCAGCGAATATTCCATGCCCGTGCTCGGCCTGATCTTTCTTCGACATGCCACGACGCGCTTCCATGCGCTGCTGCCCGATGTTGAAAAGGCCGTGCCAGCGCGCGCAACCGGCGCATTGCGCGAGGATCGGATCAAGCTGGGCTTTCAGGGCAAGGCGGCGATCTATCTGCCTGAAACTGCCCGTTACGATTACCTGGCTGCTCTGCCCGCTGGCACCAAGGTAGGCGAAGCAATCCGCGATGCAATGATCGCCATTGAAGACTCAGTCACTGATCAGAAGGGGCAGAAGTTGCTGGAAGGTGCCTTGCCCAAGGACTACCTCGGCTTGGAGCAAGACCTGCTGGCTGAGCTGATCAAAATTTTCAACCGGCCAGCCTTGCAAACGGCGACAGGCGATGTCTTTGGCCGCATCTACGAATACTTCCTTAATCAGTTTGCGCAAAGCGGTGCACAGGAAGGCGGTGAGTTTTTCACACCGCCCAGCCTGGTCCGCATGATCGTGAACGTGATCGAGCCAGACCACGGCGTCGTGCTCGACCCTGCCTGCGGGTCGGCTGGCATGTTCGTGCAAACGGGCCACTTCATCGAAGAGTCACGCCACAAAAGCACGAATGAGGTGGACATCACTTTCTACGGACAAGAGAAGGCCGACCTCAACAGCAAGCTCGCACGGATGAACTTGGCGGTGCATGGACTGGAAGGCAACATTCGCATCGGCAACACCTTCTACGAAGATCATCACCAGCTGGTAGGCTTATGCGACTTCGTGATGGCTAATCCGCCATTCAACGTGGACGGCGTGCAGGTCGCCAAGATCAAGAGCCAGGTGGGCGAAAACCAAACGGGCCGCCTGCCGTTTGGTTTGCCCGGTGTTGCGGGAAAAACCAAGGGCAAAAACAACGGCGATGGCGAAGCCATCTCGAACGCCAACAGCCTGTGGGTTCAGTATTTCTACAGCTACCTGAACGCCACGGGACGCGCCGGCTTCGTCATGGCATCCAGCGCCTCGGATGCTGGCAACAAGGACAAGGAAATTCGCCAAAAACTGGTGGAGACCGGTCATGTAGACGTGATGATATCCATCGGTCCCAAGTTCTTTTATACACGCAGCCTGCCCTGCACCTTGTGGTTTTTCGACAAGGGCAAACCAGCCAAGCTGCTGGACACCGTGCTGATGATTGATGCGCGCAATGTCTACACCGTGGTGTCGGCGCGCTCGCATGTTTTTACCGATGAGCAACTGGCGAATCTGAGTGCCATCACCTGGCTGTATCGTGGGCAGCACGACAAATTTGTGGCGCTGGTCGGTAGCTATCAAAACAAGGTCGCCGAATGGTTGGCGATGTTGCCTGCACGATTGGCGCAGGATGGCGAGAAGGTCGTTGCCCTAGCCACCGCACTCGGCAACTTTGGCAAGACCACGGCTGATGCTGCGGCCATTGCCCGCGTGCGCGCAAAACTCGGCGACGATCACGGCTTGTCGGATGAATTGTTGGCAAGCTACCGGGACGAACTGTTCAAGTTACAGACCCAGACGGATGAGTGGGGTGTTGCGATTCAAGCGGCGCAAGCTGCCGCCGATGAGCTGCTGCCTTTCTTGAAAGCCGTTCGCCCTGAGCTTGTCGAAGGGGCTTTTGATGCGCGCAAGGCCTTGCAAGCCAAGCTTGAGGAGATCAACCCGAAGGTGAAAGCTGGCCTGGCTGCTGTCGAGGCGCGCCACAAGGCCTGGCAGAAGTTGCTGGACATGGCCGAGAAGCAACTTCGAGCGCGGCAGTGGGCCACCTTCGATGGCGACACCGTGCGCGATGCCAAGAAGGCGATGCAGCCACGCGATGTGAAGAAACGCGAAAAGCCGACGGTGCGTGATCAGGTCGTCGAGGCATTCAAACGCGCCAGCTACTTTATTGCGCAAGGACACTGGCTGATGAGCCGATTTCCCGACGGGCTTTATAAGAATGTTCCGGGATTGTGCAAAGCAGTTACCAGAGTGGACATCGTTGAAAATGACTATTCGCTGACTCCGGGCCGATACGTAGGTATCGTTGTCGGCTTGCAGGAGGATGATGACGGCGAGGCATTTTCCGGACGCATGAAGGAGATACATAGCGAACTAGCAGAGTTGAACGAAATCGCTTCTGATCTTTCGGTCAAAATTCAGGCGACCTTCGCGGAGGTCATTGAATGATGGTGCAGGTTGTCAATCTGGGTGAGGTGACTGACATGCTCAGTGGTTTTGCCTTTAAGAGCAAAGATTTTCTTGATAGTGCGTCCGATGGCATTAACTTGGTACGTGGCGACAACGTGCAGCAGGGTTTTCTTCGATGGGGTGGAAAAGCAATGAAATGGCGTAGCGACGCCTACGACGACTTTGCACGCTATCACCTGCAGAAAGATGATGTCATCTTGGCGATGGATCGCCCGATTGTGGGGGGTGGGCTAAAGCTTGCTTGGGTCAAAGAACAAGATCTACCCAGCCTACTCGTGCAGCGAGTTACACGGATACGTGGCATTCCTGATAAGGTCAGAACCAACTATTTGCGCTATGCCTTGTCGGCTCCGAACTTCGTCGCGCACATTGATCGAATCACCACTGGCGCCAACATTCCTCACATCAGCGGAAAGGACATCGCAAGTTTTGAGTTCGTACTTCCGAGCATCACCGAGCAGGATCGCATTGTTGAGTTCATCTCAGCCTACGACGACCTGATCGAAACCAACCGTCGCCGCATTGCGTTGCTCGAAGAATCGGCACGGCTGCTGTACCGCGAGTGGTTTGTGAATCTGCGATTTCCGGGATATGAATCGGCTACGCGCGAAGGAACACTCCCAGACGGCTGGAACATGCAGTTGCTAAATGAAGTCGCCGAGGTTAATCGGACGAGTCTGAACAGCAAATCCCAGCCGAACGAAATTCAGTATGTGGACATTGCATCAGTTGAGACGGGAGTCGTTTTAGGCGCAACGAAGATGCTATTTGCTGAAGCTCCGGGGCGTGCTCGCCGCCTCGTGCAGCATGGCGATGTGATCTGGTCATGCGTCCGACCAAATCGACGATCTTATGCGCTCATGTGGCAGCCGGATGACGACATTGTTGTTTCAACTGGGTTTGCCGTGTTGTCCGCCAAGAGTGTCCCGTTTTCTTATCTGTATTTCGCTACGACTTCCGATGACTTCGTTGCCTATCTGACTAATCGGGCCACAGGCGCTGCTTACCCAGCAGTCACGGCCAAAGACTTTGAAGAAGCGCCGCTCTTGTGCCCCAAGCTGGAGGTGCTGCAAGATTTTCATGAGCGATGCTTGCCCATGCTGGAACTGCTAAACACGCTCATCAAGCAGAACGAACAACTGACCATTGCGCGTGATGCGCTTCTGCCAAAACTGATGTCTGGCGCGATTCAAGTCTAAGAAAAAGCTCAGGGAGAAAAAGAACACATGGCCAGCGCCGATTACTCAGAAGACAACAACGTCCAGGAACCCGCAGCCAAACTGTTCGAGGAAAACCTGGACTGGCGCTCGATCTATGCCTTCAACGCAGAAACTTTCGGCCCCGATTCGCTGCTTGGCCGTAAGGACGCATCACAAGTTGTGCTGGTGCGCGAGCTGGACAAGGCTTTGCTTACTCTGAATCCAAAACTGGCAACGAGCGCCGAGGGGCGTGGCAGACTCACCATTGCACGGGATCAACTGCTGGATGCCGATCCGACCAAGACCTTGTTGCAACATAACGAGGCGAAGTGGAAGTTGATGCGCGACGGCATCACGCTGAAGTCGCCGACGGGCAATGCCGCCGAAGATGTGCATGTGAAGGTGATCGACTTTGATACGCCAGAGACCAATGATTTTCTGGTGGTGCGTGAGCTGTGGGTGCACAGCGGCCCATTCAGGCGGCGCTGTGATCTGGTTGGGTTCGTGAATGGTCTGCCCTTGGTATTCATCGAACTCAAGCGCCACGACAAGGGCTTGAAGGCGGCGTTCGACGATAACTACACCGATTACAAGGATACGATTCCGCACCTGTTTCACTACAACGCGCTGGTGATTGTGTCGAACGGGCTGGATGCGCGATTCGGCTCCATCACCAGCAGTTGGGATCATTTCTACCGTTGGAAGCGCCTCAACGAGGATGATTCAGACCCGGCACCCAAGCACGACGAGCCTCCGCTCACGCCCACCTTGCCGATCCTGTTGCGCGGCATATGCAATAAGCGCGAGCTGCTGGACATCGTGGAGAACTTCACCTTGTTCGATAGCAGCGAGGAACACACGGTCAAGGTGCTGGCACGCAATCACCAGTACATCGGGGTCAACAAGGCAATCACCAAGCTTAAATCTGGCGACGTTGATGTGCTGGCGGGCAAGCTGGGCGTGTTCTGGCACACGCAAGGCAGTGGCAAGAGCTACTCGATGGTTTTCTTCTGCCAGAAGGTGCACCGCAAGGTTTCAGCAGCCTACACCTTCGTGTTGCTGACTGACCGCAAGGAGCTGGATGTTCAGATTTACACCACCTTTGTAGGCTGCGGCGTTTCGACCAACAAGAGCGACAAGGCAAGCGGTGCAGAAGGCTTGCAACGCTTGCTGAGCGATGAGAACCGCCGCTATGTGTTCAGCCTGATTCACAAGTTTCACAAGCGCGTGGCGGAGCCGTGGACACAGCGGCGCGACATCATCGTCCTGTCGGACGAAGCGCACCGCACCCAATATGGGCGGCTGGCGACGCAAATGCGTATGGCGTTGAAGTCCGCAACGTTCATGGCGTTCACCGGCACCCCGCTCATCGACGGAAAAGAGCGGAACGAAACGGAGAAGGTGTTTGGCCCCTACGTGTCGGTCTATGATTTTCAGCGTGCTGTGGCGGACGGCGCGACCTTGCCGCTGTATTACGAGAACCGTGGCGAGAAGCTGCGCATCATCGACCCCGAACTGAACAAGCGCATTGAAGCGCGTATTGATGCTGCCCGCGCCGACGGGGAATTGACCGAGGAGCAGGAAGAAAAACTCTACCGTGAACTGGCACGAGACTACCCGGTGTTCACCTCAGACACCCACCTGAACGACGTGGCGACAGACTTTGTTGAGCATTACCACCAGCGCTGGCGGCTGATGGAGCCGCCAGTCAAGGCGGGCGAGGCACCCAAGTACGGTGGCAATGCCAAGGCGATGCTAGTGTGTATCGACAAGATCACATGCGCCAAGATGGCCGAGCGCATCAAGGTCAAATGGCAGGACAAGCGGCTGGAGCTGCAAGACAAGCTATTGCAGGAAGAAGCGTACTTCGCCAAGGCTGGCAAGCCCGCCCCCCAATTTGTGACACGTCTGCGCGCGCAAATTTCATGGATGCTCGATACGCAGATTCACCCCGTGTTTAGCCCTGAGCAGAATGAAGTGAAGGACTTCGCTGCCGAAGGCATTGATGTTCGTCCATACCGAGAGGTGATGGTCAAAGGCATCGGTGGCAAAGCCCTTGATGAGTGTTTCAAGGATGGCAAGCACCCGTTCCGGGTGGCCGTGGTCTGTGCGATGTGGTTGACCGGCTTTGATGTGAAGTCGTTGGCGACGCTGTATCTGGACAAGCCGATGAAGGGGCACACCCTGATGCAGGCCATTGCCCGCGTCAACCGAGTGGCGGCCAACAAGAAAAACGGCCTGATAATCGACTACAACGGCATGCTCAAGAGCCTGCGCAAAGCACTGGCCACCTATGCTCAGGGCGATAAGGGCTCGCCAGCCGATCCCCTGTTTGATGAGGAGCAGGCCTTGGCGGAATACTCTGCCTCGATAAGCAAGGTGCAAGCGCACCTGAGTACGGTTGGCTTTGACCTGAATGTGCTGGTTCACGCCGAAGAGGGCGAAGAATCTTGGGCGGCACTACTGAAAGCTCAAAACGCCCTCAGCACTTCAGCAGAGAACAAAAAGACTTTTCAGGTGCTCGCCGAAGACGTTGAAGACCGCTTCCGAGGGTTGTTTCCAAACCCTGGCGTATTCAAGTACGAGCCTCAGGAAAGCGCGATCTCAGCAATCTACAACCTGCTGCAAAAGCCCAAGCCCAAGGTGGACATCACCGCGATCATGCAAGAGATTCGCGGTGTGATCGACACATCGTTGGAAGTGGCTCCAAAGGGGCAGGTGAATCAACCCTCGAAGCAGTATGACCTGTCAGGAATCGACTTTGAACGGCTGCGGGCTGAGTTCGCGAAGTCACCTTTCAAGGAAACGGCCGTCCTGACCTTGCAGGAGCGCATTCAGGCGCGGCTTGACCGCATGCTTGCGCTGAACCCCAGCCGGATCGACCTCTACAAGCGTTATCAGGAAATCATCGCCGAATACAACCACGACAAGGATGATGCCGAAATCCAGCGCGTATTCGATGACCTGCTCAAGCTGCACGACTCCCTCGATTATGAAGAGAAGCGGTATGTACGTGAGGGCTTCAAGAGCGACAAAGAATTGGCTGTGTACGACCTATTGTCGAAGGAAAATGCCAGCATCACCAAGGCCGACATCGACAAGATCAAGAAGGTGGCGCAGGAACTCATGGACACCGTCGAGAAGCGCCGACATGAGATGGGTAATCTGCGCGATCGTGCGTCTGCCCAGGCCCAGATGAAGTCAGCCATTATCGATGGGTTGCTTGAGGGCATGCCTGATACGTTTTCCAGTGAAGAAATCGAGCTAAGGGCAGAAATTGTTTTTCAGTATGTTCAGCAGCAAATGTATGTCTCACGAATTCATTGAGCTCGCGAGAGCAATAACAGCAGGCCGTACCGAATCGGCATGGAGTTCATAGGCACCTCTGAATAGCAATGATCTGAGATAAGGAAACCTGGCTTGAGCTTCATTTTGGGTCGAAATCGGCTGTACAGCGCGCCCGGATAGCAGACATTCAATCAGCCTTCTGGGTGTCCGCTCCTGGCGTGATGCGAACGGCAGGAATGGCCGTATTGTGTTGAAAAATTCCCGCGACGCCTTGGCTGCCATGTCTTTCTAAATAGTCGGCCCTTCAGAATTGTCCACATTCAACGATCGCGAATGAGTTGATGGTTTGAAGACCACCAAAACTCTTCCGCAAACGAACTCCAAAGAGTTTTCAACAGAATCGCCGAGAAACAGCCGGTCATCGGTCTCCCTCTATCCGTTTGCTACGGGTCAATTTCACACTATCGAATAGAGTCGATTGCTCGATGGGAAATAATTTTCTTGAGTGGTTGGTGGAGTGCAGGTTTGCTGCTAAGGCTGGGTGAAGGCATGCATTTGTAATTTACATTATCAATCGATATCTAAATATTGATAGAATGTGTGCATCGCACTTTGAGGCACGAAATTGTGAACCAAGCACAAACTGAACGATATGACCGCCAGACGCTTCGGAACCTGAACCGCGCCATAAAGAAGAAATCCGCTTCCTCGGAGTTGCCGCTGGTCGTGGGTACCGCCGTCATCCGTAAGCTCCTCAACTTGACGCATAACGGCTTGATGCGGCGTGTTCGCGCGGGCACCTTCCCGCCGCCCCTCAAAGGATACGAGCCATGCCACGGCGAGACGTTTGCTGTTTGGAAGCGGACACGCTCGAAATGGCCGATGAGTCTCGTGCGCATGGCAATCGCCGGTTCATTCGGCGCTGACACCCCTAACACGCCGGAAGGTTGGATGGCTTTGATCGAGGGGTGGCGGCAGTGATTGCCAAACCAAAGACCCGAAGCAAGCAACTCAGGTTGGCCAATGCGGCGGCACTTCTCGCCCTGTCGAGGATCAACATCCAGCCTGCCAACAAAACCTTATCCCCCGATACAAGGCAGCGATGCATGGCGTACACGGAAGATATTGTCGAGGGTTGGCGCACCCTTGGCATTCTGCCTAGCACGTGGATTCATTATGAAATTTTGTTTGAAGGTGCCCGGCAGATTGCCGACGCGGCCACGAATAGGTATCCACGGGCGGTGTGGCTGGTTCAGCAATGGGCGGTCTATGCCAAACGCCAGAATAACGATTTCACCGTCCGCGAGGTGTTCGATGTAATGGGATTGTCCCGACGCTGAAAGCCAGCCAGTAAGAAGGTTGTCCAAGCAATTGACCCCATAGGATCGACGCAGAGCGATTTAAATCATCCCGCCCTACCCGGCACCTGTCCCAACATCGCGCGCCTGATGGCGGTGCGCGCTTCGGCTGCATACGCACCCACTTCGATCAGTCGGTCGGTCAGTTGTTCTATGCGTAGGTCAATCACGCGAAGCAGCCCAGCATCTTCAGGGTCATGATCTTCAGCTTGAACTTCGAGGCATTGGGCGAGGGCTTCGCTTAGCTCGGTCGAGTAGATCATCTCAATATCCTGTTGGATGGCTGAAGATTCTACGCTGCACGGGCTTAACACTTCATGGCGGCGATCACATCCACACGCCGCCGTCTTGTTGCCGCACCCACCAAACCCAACCCTGCCAGCAGCATTGCGTAGGTTTCAGGTTCGGGGACTGGGGTTAGCAGGTAAGCGTGACCAAGGTAGGAGCGGGCAATGATCTGCCCTTGGTCGTTCACGCCCGAAGCTCCAGTAAAATAATCGCCCTCGGCCAAGCTCGCCAAGCTGTTGAGATCGGTCATGCCGACACCATTGGGGCCGGTGATGAAGGCGAGATTAGGGTAATTGTTGATCCCGAAGATTATCCCCACCACCTGCCCGCTGGCGTTGATGCCGTAGGCTCGGCTACCCGTTCCTCCTGAGGTGCCAAGGTCGGTCATGCCGACCCCATTGGGGCCAGTGATGAAGGCGTGATCAGGTTCATTGGCCGTGTCGCTAAACCCCACCACCTGCCCACTGGCGTTGATGCCGGTGGCCAGACTAAACGTTCCGCCCAAGGTGCCAAGGTCGGTCATGCCGACCCCATTGGGGCCGGTGATGAAGGCGTGAGTCTGGTTACTGGTCGTCACGCTATACCCCACCACCTGCCCGCTGTCGTTGATGCCGCTGGCGTAACTTCCCGTCCAGCCCAATGAGCCAAGGTCGGTCATGCCGGCCCCATTGGGGCCAGTGATGAAGGCGGGACTATAAGTGCCACCGCCGGTTGTGTAGCTAATCCCCACCACTTGGCCGCTGGCGTTGATGCCGGTGGCGGCACTATGCGTCCCGCCCAAGGTGCCAAGATCAGTCATGCCGACCCCATTAGGGCCGGTGATGAAGATATGGTGAGTGGCACCGCCGGTTGTGTAGCTTGTCCCCACCACCTGCCCGCTGTCGTTGATGCCGGTGGCGTAACTTTCCGGCCCGCCCAAGGTGCCAAGGTCGGTCATGCCGGCCCCATTGGGACCGGTGATGAAGGCGCGATTAGTGACATTATTCCCGGGCGTGTAGCTATACCCCACCACTTGGCCGCTGGCGTTGATGCCGGTAGCGACACTATGCGTCGCCCCGTCCAAGGCGCCGAGGTCGGTAAACGTATAGGAAGGCAGGGCAGCGTGGGCAGCGCCTGAAAATCCAATACTGAGGCTCACGCCGACCAGAACGGTCAGCAAGCTGCTGAGTTTCATTTCAATACTCCCCTTATTTTATTTATGCGCGCAATTGATCAGCTGTCGCGTCTTGCCTTGGAGATGACCTGCTTTGCCTGCTGCGCCCATACCCCGAGTTCGATCAATCGTTCTTCAAGTTCATCGGCACCATCAAAGACATCGACGCGCTCAGCTATATCGATTCGCTCGCGACAAAGTATCTGCCATTCCAATTCGGCGCGGCGGCGGGTCAGAGCGATGTACCTAGCCAAATCAGGGTTGGGTTCAAATTCGGGCGATGACACTTTGCGTCAGTACCTTATGTCAGGTGTTGACGCAGTATAGCGGCTGACACGAAAGGGGGATGTTTGGCTTTCGCCAGCCCGGAAACGCAAGGCATCTACTACTCTCTGTTCTTTTGCGTTTCCGGGCTGAAACGCCCTACCCATAACCCTTTCGGCACAGCAGAAGCTTCTGCGGAACCGGTGGAAAAACACCGGTTCCGCAAACACTACCGGAAACGCAAACCCACCGGAAACGCAGAAGCTTCTGCTGTGCCGAACACACTATATATGGTGGATACAGCCCGGAAACGCAAAAGAAAAGGGTGACATAGATGTCTTGCGTTTCCGGTGGGCGAAAGCCACCCACATCTTTTACGTTAAAACTCCTCAAAGCTGAGCCGCCACTGATAGGCTGAACGTGGATTATGCGGATCAACTTTCTCAGACATGCAACCGATTCTCTTGCCAGCCCGGCTCATCGTATCCCATGAAATTTCCTCACTCTCTGCACGGGCTTTTAACTCGCTTACCGGTACAGCACCTCCCACTAACATTTCACGGATCAGCTCGGCAGCCGCCTCAATCTGCTTCGGCTTTCGTCCACTCCCGCCCTCCGCGTTGGATAGCAGCAGTCCAGCATCACCAACAAGCGTTTCGTCCCAGACAATTTGGCTAGTCTCGATCTTGATGCCCTTGCTGTTTTCAACAACACCGACATCGATGTGATAGCGGTACCCGCCCCCTTCAGGCCCGATATTGGATTTGGCGACGATCAGGTTGAAGTCGTTCAGTGCGTCTTTCTGCTGCACCGTGCAGAACCCGACGCGGGCAAGCGCGATGTAGGCAACGCTACCGTTGAATCTATCCTTCGGGTTCTTCCCCTCCGTACCTTTGCTGAAATGCGTGATTCCAAGCCCAACGGTTCCTAACGACTGGAGCATGGCGATCATTTTCTGGAGGTCACGACGCACCTCGTTATTTTTATTGTTGTCGCCTTTCGTCGCAGACACGATGGGGTCGATTATCAACATGACAGGTGGCGTGGCTCCACGCTTCAGTTCTTCAAATAGGTCGGCCATGTGAAGCGCAGGATTGAACTCAACTTTTTCCCCTGACGAAAGTTCCTTCCCGCCATTCAGGAATCCGATGTTCGACATGTCAGCCCCGGCAGCAGCCAAACGCGGCTTGATCGTGTTGCTGTAGCTGTCTTCCCCTGACCAGATGAGCACGCGTCCTTTCGGCGACTTCGACCCGTCCGGGAAATTTCCGCCCGATGAGACGATTGCCGCAAGCATGAATGCTATTGTCGATTTGCCAGTTCCCGGGACGCCGCCGAGAAGATGGAATGCACCGCGTGCTAAGCGGTGCTTCCAGAACCACTCAACAGCCTCCATTTCAATATCGCTTGCTTGCGTGATAAATGAAGCTTCAGCGCCCGCATTCTTCAATCCACCCTCAACCGGCGCAGCCCCCTCAGGCACAGCTTTAGCGAAGTCAGCCGAGGCATCGTTCACCAGAATGAAGACGCGTTCACCGTGTGCCATGCTGTTGATCGTCGGGGTGCTCTTCTGGTCAGTGAGGTACAGCTTGGCGCAATAGTTGTTTGCGTAATCCGGCTCAAGGTACGCAACCGGGTCGAGCGCATCTGCCCCGTGGTATGCGGCTGGCGAAGCCAAGACATCACGCACAGCAACAATGCTCTTCTTGCCTTTTACCTTGATGTGCAGAGGCACGTCGCCACGTAGCGTGAGGGTCTGTAGCGCGGTCTTGATGCTCTCCGCACCCCAACCTTCAGCCTTGAGCTTCTCGACGTATAGGCTGCGATTCTGAGCGGCCTGAGCCACCACGCCGGGGCGCACCAGCATCTCCGCCACGCAGCGCTCGTACTCGGCCTCTTCGTCGGATGTCAGGGCGGGGATACTGAGATAGCCGCCGTTGCCTGTGCGGATGTTCTCATTTTGGATGTCACGTACCAAACCTTCAGCCAGCACTGGGGCGAGGAACTGGGGCTGCACACGGCGCTTCAGGGCGAGGTCAACGATGGTGGCCGCAGTGACCTTGCCAGTGCCATCGATCTCCGGCCAGCACCAGCCATGTAGAACGCATCGCTTGTGAAGCAGGTCAAGCTGAGCTTCGCGCTCGCTGCCGTACTCAACAGCTAGGTTGATGTGCCTGCCGCGCTCCCCTTGGTAAATCTCACCTGTCTCAGCATCGGCAATGAATGCGCTGGTGCTTGGGCGGTTGACCATGAAGACATTCCCGGCGATCTCGAAAATCTGCTGGGCAGGTGTGGGCATGTTTCCCGGCGCAAGGTCTGGATATTGGGGTGGGTCGTAATCGACTGTGACCAAGGCACCACCTTCAGGCTCGATCATGTGTTCATTGCTGCGGGCGAATGAACCTGCCTCACCCTTGCGCTTTGCAGCCGAGATGCAGCGTGAAGCGCCCACATCCTTGGCAATGCCTTGGGTTAAGTAGCTGCCCGGTGGGGCTGCTTGCATGACCTCGATTAGCTGACGCGGGCTGGTGACTGTGACCGTGCGATAGATGGCTTCACCAAAAGCGCCTTGGGTCTTATGAAGGGGTTCACCTTTCTTAGCCGGGCGGGCGTAATGTTTGCCAGGTGTTGGCGCGCCCGGTGCGGGTTCAAACATGCCGAAGCTGATGTTGATGGTGTTTTTCTGCATTTCGTTTCTCCGTATCTGGAGCCACTCAACGCCATGTCGCCGCCTGTTTTTAAGCAGGTGGTGTTACGATTGCACCGGTAATGTGTGTGCAATAGCCCCGGCAACTCTGGCGAGAGAGTGACCGGGGTTTATTGTTTTGGGGTTTTGAATTTTGCCGCGTTGGCAATCCGTTGCGAATGAGCGACCAGCACCCGCGCAAGCACGTGGCAGGCATGTTCGTAGGTGTCTGTTCCGACTTCGATGGCGGCGGCTTGATCGAAGTCCGCTTCCCCATGCTCGCTGATTTGAGATGCCAACAATTTCATGACAGGTGCGGCGGCCTTGGCTAGCCTGCCTGCCGCCGCCATGACGCCCTCTCCCCTTGCGGTCAGGCTGGCGCCCATGCCCGCATCCATGCTGGATAGACGCAATGATGGTGTGCTGTCGGTGGCTATCATGCTGCCACCTGCTCACGCTTCGTCAGTTTGGATTCGACCCATGCGATCAGGTCTGCTTTTACATAGAAAGCACGCCCGCCGAATTTGTAGAACGTCGGGCCTCCACCGGTCGATGCCAGTTTGTCCAATGTAGTGGGACTGCATGAAAGACCCAGCTCTTCGCGAACAAACAGGGCGGCATTACGGCGGTTGATATAGGTCGGTTGAGTGTCCATTGTCGCTGTCCTTTGTGTTGGTGACAGCAACAATGCTTTCATGGGCCTGGCTACGTTTCCGGCCAAAACGTAGCCTACGTCATCATGTTTTGACGCGCTTCATAAAATAGTCGTACAGAGTTCGAGCCTTTAGAAATTGACGTTTCCCATTGATTTCAATGCCGATAGAAAAAGCAACATCGCCGCAGCCATTCTTGTCGTAGGTCGCACACAATTCGGCACTTTGCTCTGCATTCAGGTCGAACTCGGCACCTTCAACTTCATTGAGTGCCATCTTCTCGCAGGCACATTGCCACAGGGTCATGCCGCCGCGTGTCGGCTCGGCTCTGAGAGTCGTAGCCAGCGCCTGCATGACCCGCTTTACCGGGCGCGGTCCCTTGGGTTGGCTACGGCCCTCGGCAAGATTAGCTTGCGCCACACGCTGCGCAACGGCATCTTGAATGATGGCCTCCTGCACATCGGTTACGAATGCTGATTCCGGGAACATCCCAAATTCGACCTGAGCCTCTAGCAGCTTGCGATTAACCGGCACCTTTGGTGCCCCCCTTGCCCATCTCAATAGCCGCTAGAATCGGCGCTGCTGCTGCGTTGGCAAGTTCTGCCCGGGCCTTGTCGGCGTAATGGATGTAGCGCTCGGTTGTACTTGTCTGTCGGTGTCCGAGAACCGTGGCAATCTGGCCTTGAGCCTGTCCCGACATTGCCATATGGCTGGCAATCGAGTGGCGTAGGCCGTGCAGCCCAACATTGGCAGGCAGCCCAGCTGCCTCACGCACATCGGCCATTTTTTTGGACAGCGAGATGCGCTCGCCCTTGGAGGGTTTGAACACCAGCTCATCGGGTTTACCGGCACCCATCTCCCGCAACATATCGATGACGGGTTCAGGCAGGCTGATGATGCGTGGCTTGCCGGTCTTCTTTCCTGTCTTGTGTTCACCGGCTGGCAGCACGATGCGCGCATTGTCCAGATCGACATGACGCCAGCACAGGCCAGTAATCTCGCCGCGCCGCGCGCCGGTCAGGGCTATGGTGCGAATTGCATTGGCAACCTCTATGCGCAAAGGCATATCGCTCAATGTCTTGAAAAGCGCCGCGTACTCCGCGCCATCAAGGAAGACCTCTCGCTCGCCGATGGGCGCAGTGTCGACATCAGCGGCAGGGTTAGCGCAGGTCAGTCTGTTTTCACGCCGCGCCCATTCGTACATGGTTCCGAGCAACACGACGCATTGCCGAGCAGCGCCGGGGCCACCTTTGACCTTGGCCTTGCCCCGTAACTTGTCGGTCTTGAACACGCCCGCTGTTTTGCCTGCTGTGACGCCATCGCGCATACGCTTGATGTCGTCTGGCGTCAGTGTGTCTGCGACGCGCTTGCCGAGTAGCGGCTTGATGTGGCGTTCGATGCGCCCACGGTCGACGCCCTGCGTTGATGCCGCTTTTTCGGTGAAGGTTTGCGAGGCAAGATAGTCATCACACAACTGGGCAACCGTCAGCGCTTCCCGGCGTGCCACCTTGGCCAAGAGAGGATCAATGCCGTCGTGCAGGTTGCGGGTGAACACTTTGGCCTTCTCGCGCGCTCGGTCGCAGCTTAGCGTGTCGCTCGCGCGGCCGATGCTGATGCGGCGGCTGGTGCCGTTGATGCGGTACTGGAAAACAAAGCTTTTGGCCCCAGCTTTCGATAGCTTCACGCCAAAGCCCGGCGTGGCCGAGCACCATAGGAAAGTGTCTTTCGCAGGGTTACGGGTCATGTCTGCGACAAGGGCGCGGGTCAGCTTGGGCATTGAGGTCTCTAGTAAGCGCTTAGTAAGCATTAAGTAGTAAAATTCAGCTTACATTAGTAAACCATGGAAAACAATAGTAAAGCCTGATACCATGAAATACAAAGGTTTATCAAAAACAAATGGGGAACAGCAAACAATTGGAAACACCGATCAACAGGATTGTGATTCCTGTTGTCGTGGGTTCGAGCCCCATCGTCCACCCCACATATTTACAGCACATGACAAAGCCCGCGCCAGACGCGGGCTTTGTCATTCATGGATTTCACCACCCACATATAGCCAGCGTCCGTCTACACGCTCAAAACGGCTGGTTTCATGCAGTTTGAACGCGCGGCCATTGAGTTTGTAGCGCGCGACGAATTCCACGGTCGCATGACTGTCATCCAGCGGGGTATGCGCCTTGATCGCCAGACCGAGCCATTGCGGGCGGGGCGGGGCATCGAGTTCCAGTCCCGCCCGGCGGGTGTCGGGATGCCAGGTCGCCAGCAAATAGGCCTCCAGGCCCAGCACGAATGCGCTGTAACGCGAGCGCATCAGGTTTTCGGCATCCGGGGCTGGGGCACCCGCATGCCAACGTCCACAGCAGGCTTCAAGCCCCTGACCCGACCCGCACGGACACATCGCCGCGCTCATGGTTTGCTGGCCGGACAACGCAGCTTGGGCTGAATATAGGGCCACACCGCGTCGAGCATCCTGGCCTGTGCCTTTTCGTTGGGGTGAATGCCGTCGGCCTGCATCAAACCGGACTTGACGCCCACGCCACAGACAAAACACGGCACCCGAACGATCTTCTCCTCGCGTGCCACGTCCACGTACAGCCTGGCCACGGCGTCGGTGTAGGGCTTGCCGTAGTTTGGCAGCACCGGTGCATCGAGCAGGACCACCCAGGCGCCGGCTGACTTGGCCTGACGGATCATCGTGACCAGATTCTGCCGGATCACCGCCGGCGGCGTGCCACGCAAGGCATCATTACCGCCCAGCTCGATCAATACGCCTTGCGGACGCTGCCGATTCAGTGCAGGCTGCAGGCGCTGCAGGCCGTTCTGCGTGGTGTCGCCGCTCACGCTGGCGTTGATCACGCGCCAGTCGGGCGCTTTTTGCTTCATACGCGCATCGAGCCGGTCCACCCAGCTTGAGCCATTTTCCAGCCCGTAGCCGGAACTCAGGCTGTCACCGACAATCAACAAGGTGCATTGGCTGGCCATCGCCCACCCTGGCAGCCACAGCAATAACAACATCCACGCGCGATAATTCATTCACTCACCCAAATTTGAACCTGACTTAATGACGCCTCCCGACAGCGCCCAGTTCCCCACCAGCCCCTCTCGTGCATTGCCTGCGGGGAGTGCCATCACCGCTCACGCCCTGTCGCAATGCGTGTCCACGGCCGACGGCACCCTCGACATCCTCAGCGATGTCGAGCTCGACGTCAAAGCGGGCGAAATCCTCGCCATCACCGGCGCCTCGGGTTCCGGCAAATCCACCCTGCTCGGTTTGCTGGCGGGACTCGACCAGCCAAGTTCAGGCGAAATCATTCTGCTAGGTGAGCAACTCAGCAAGCTGGACGAAGATGCACGTGCCCGTTTGCGCGCCGGCCGCGTCGGATTTGTGTTCCAGTCATTTCAATTGCTGCCAGCACTGACCGCACTGGAAAACATCCTGCTGCCGCTGGAACTGGCTGGGCGCAGCGATGGCCGCGAACGCGCCGCACATTGGCTTAATCGCGTCGGCCTCTCCGCGCGTGCTGCCCACACGCCACGCCAGTTATCCGGTGGCGAGCAACAGCGCATCGCCATCGCACGCGCCTTTGCCACCGACCCGCAGATCCTGTTTGCCGACGAGCCCACCGGCAACCTCGACGCCGATACCGGCGCACGCATCATCGAATTGCTGTTCGAGCTCAACGCCTCCGCCCACACCACCCTGATTCTGGTCACCCACGATGACGCGCTGGCGTCACGTTGCCAGCGCCGCTTGCATCTGGTTGCCGGTCACGCCAGCGAGGCGGTCGTTGCATGAGATTCCTTCGACTGGGCCTATGGTTGTTGCAGCGCGAGCGCCGCAGCGGTGAATGGCGCGTGCTGCTGCTGGCGCTGATTATCGGCGTCGGCAGCGTATCCACCACCGGCTTTCTCGGCAACCGCCTGAAGCGCGCCATGGGCGAGCAGGGGGCCAGCTTTCTGGGCGCCGACCTGCTGCTCACCAGCCCACGTCAGATCGAATCCTGGCCCGCATTGAAATCCAGCCGATCCGAAACTGACGCACTAGCCACCCGTTCGCTTTCAACAAGCCGAGCACTCGAATTTCCCAGTATGCTCGCCAAAGGCGAGGCCTTCCAGCTTGCCACCTTGCGTGCGGTTGATGCCGCCTACCCTTTGCGCGGCGTCGTGCGGATCGCACCCCGCCCCTTCGAAGCCAGCACGCCACGCCCGGCAATGCCTCCACCCGGCTCGATATATGTCGCGCCCGATCTGCTGCCGCTGCTATCGGCCAGCGTGGGCGACCGCGTGCAAATTGGCGAAGCGTACTTCACCATTGCCGGTGTGGTGGCCGAAGAGCCGGGCCAACTCGGCGGTGTGTTCGGCTTGGCCCCACGCGTGTTCATGCGCGCCGACGAAGTCGAGCGCACCCACGTGCTGCAACCGGGCAGCCGCGTCACTTATCTTTACCAGTTTGCGGGCGAACCCGACCAGCTCACGGCGTTTGGTGCCGCACTCAAGCCCACCCTCGACAGCACCCAGCGCCTGACCGGTTCGCACGAAGGCGTCGAGACCCTGCGTGGCGCCTTTGCCAATGCCGACCGCTACATCCAGCTCACTGCACTCATCAGCCTGCTGCTGTCGGTCGCCGCCATCGCCATCGCCGCCCATCGTCATGCGCTGCGCCGCTACGATCAGGCGGCATTGCTGCGCTGCTTCGGCGCCACCACCACGCAGCTGCGTAAGCTCTATGCGGTCCAGTTGCTCACGTTGGGAATCATCGGCAGCCTGATCGGCGTGGCCGTCGGCGCGCTGATGCAGCAGGTGCTGGCCGCTCTGGTCCTGCCCGATGCCGTCGCCCGCCTGCCCTCGCTGGGCCTGGCGCCAGTTGGTGTCGCCATCGTCAGCGGCCTGCTGGCCCTGGCGGGCGCCAGCCTGCCCGCACTGATGCGTTTGATCCGCGTGTCACCGCTGCGCGTGCTGCGGCGCGATCTGCCGCCGCTGCCACTCGGCGCATGGATCAGCGCGGCCGCCAGTGGATCGGCGCTGCTGCTATTGATTGCCTGGTATGCGGGTGACGCTAGGCTGGTCGGCGTATTCGTGGGCGCACTCATCGGGCTTGTTCTGGTGCTCATCTTGCTGGCTCGATTAGCGCTGTTTGCCGGGCGTGGCGTACAGCGCCTGTCGCACGGCCCGGTGCGCTTCGGCCTTGCGCAATTGCTGCGCCACCGCTTCGACAGCACCCTGCAACTGGGTGCTTTCACCCTGGCGCTGTTCCTGGTGGCCCTGCTGGCGCTGGTGCGCAGCGACCTCGTCGAAGGCTGGCGCCAACAGTTGCCGCCGGAAGCCCCCAATTATTTTCTGGTGAATATCGCGCCCTATCAACAAAAGCCCGTCGCCGACTATCTGTCGCAGCATCGTCTCAAGGCCTCGGATCTCTATCCCATGGTGCGCGGTCGTCTCACCACCAAAAACGACGCGCCCATCGCTTCCACTCTGCCGCCGGAATCGCGCGACAGCAATACCTTGCGGCGCGAACTCAACCTCACCTGGACCGCCACCCTGCCCGCCAACAATGCCGTGCTGGAAGGGCGCTGGCATGGAGACCGCCGTGCCCCGGAAATATCAGTCGAATCCGGCATGGCCGAGCGGCTCAATCTTGCCGTTGGCGACACGCTCGGCTTCCAGATCGGCGACCAGACCCTTGCCGCGCGCATCACCAGCATCCGCAGCGTGAAGTGGGATTCGATGCAACCCAACTTCTTCGTCATTTTCGCGCCCGGGCAGCTCGATGCCCTGCCCGCCGCATCCATCGCCAGCGTCTACGTGCCGCCCGGCGCTTCCGGCATGTTGCCCGGCTTCGTCAAAGCCTTCCCCGGTGTCACCGTCCTCGCACTCGACAAGCTCATCGCCAACCTCTCAGCCGTGTTCGCCCAGATCATCGGCGCGATTCAACTGCTGCTGGGATTCCTGCTCGCTGCCGGAATGGCTGTCGTCATCGCCACCCTGTTGGCCAGCCTCGACGCACGGCAACAGGAAGCTGTACTGCTGCGAACGCTCGGCGCGCAGCGTGCTTATCTGGCCAAAAGCCTGTGGAGCGAATTTCTCGCCCTGGGGCTGCTGGCCGGCCTGCTCGCCAGCGCCTGCGCCGAAATCGCCATGGCCCTGATTTCAGACCGCTTGTTCGAACTCCCCGCTCGTCTGCACCCCTGGTTGTGGCTTGCGCTGCCGCTGGCCGGTGCATTGCTGGTCGGAATGAGCGGCTGGCTCACCACCCGGCATATCGTCCGAGTACCGCCGATGCAGTCGATACGGGCATTGAATTGAATGATGATCAAGCTGGAAATAGCCGCGGCAGTCTTTCAATAACCCGTTCACCACCTGATTACCTCATAGTGGGCCTGGAAAAACTGGAGGATAATCAGCCTGCTATCGGTTTGCCCGTCGTAACGTCATGGCCGAATCAAGCACGATTAACCGCTGAACCGCTGCAAAATAAACGGCCAGACCGCCGCCTCTCCACCGCCCCCTGATCCCACGGAATTTCCAACTACCGTTAGCCAATCAAAATGAGCATGCAAATCAATATTACCGACTATGAATCCCTGTTGGCGGTTGCAAAACAACAAACCGAACCGCAACGCTTGCTGTTCGTTTTCCTGAAAGCCTCCCTGCCCGAACAACACAACGATGAAGAGGTGAGCCGGTTTCACGCGGGCCAGGGCGGCGCATTACGCCCCATCATGTGCGTTGACAAACCGCTGGACGAGCTGGGCAGTTTTTCTGATTTGGCAACCGAATCCGAAAAAATGGGGCAGGACTGGCAAATCGTATTGACTGCTGCACTGTCTGGACGCGACGGGATTGCTCCCAATGCCAATGATGCGGAACTGCCACTCAAAATGATGATACAAACCGTGGAAAACGGAGGCGACCTGTCGAGATACCTCGCTTTTGACAGGAATGGTGTACTCGTACACTTCGGTTGACCGGATTTAAACCGGCTGATGGACGCGGCGCTTGCGGCGTCCGGATCTGACGGCACGCGTCAGCAGGTCACCAAACGCAATGGCCCCTGCTACATAACCCGGCAGCTCACCGGTGTATCCGCCCCGATGCCGGATGCAAATCCGTACCCACGGTCTCGCGCTCATCGAACACAAAGCAATCCCCGTTGTAATGCGCGCCGCCGACTTCCTCGAAGTATTTGAGAATGCCGCCTTCGAGCTGATACACATGCTCGATGCCGATCGCCTTCATGTGGATGGCGGCTTTTTCGCAGCGGATGCCACCGGTACAAAATGAAACAACGGTTTTCCCCACGTAGTCATCGCGATGCGCCACCATCAACGGCGGAAATTCGCTGAATATGCCGATGTTGTAATCGACGGCATTGGCGAAGGTGCCGGCTGCCACTTCATAGTCGTTTCGGGTATCGAGCATGACCACCGGGCGGCCTTCGTCATCAGTTCCGCGATCCAGCCATTTTTTCAGCGTGGTCGCCGCCACGGCCGGGGCGCGCGCCGTTTCCGGACGGATCAGCGGATGCTTCATGGTGATGATCTCTTTTTTCAGGCGCACCCGCATGCGCTTGAATGGCAGCTCACTGGAGAGACTTTCCTTGGGCTGCAGGTCAGCGAAGCGCGGATCGGTACGCAAATACGCCATGATGGCATCGATCGTCTCGCGTGAGCCCGCCAGGAAGACGTTGACACCTTCCGGAGCAAGCAGGATGGTGCCTTTAAGGCCCAATCCCACACAACGCGCGCTCAAGTCAGCCTGAAGCGACTCACGATCGCTAAGCGTGACAAATTTGTAGCAGGAAATATTGACGATTGGCACGGTAAACCCTTCAGCAAGCCGGCATTATACGAATCGGTTCTGACTTGCCAGTGGTTTTGTTACTCTTCTGGATTCCATCTTTTCCCGCCAGGCCATGGACGAACACTTGCAAACCCTGGAACACGCCCAGAAAACCATTATCGACCTCGCCATCCAGGCTGGCTCCAAACGGATTTCAGCGGACGACGATCATGGCGCAGTGCCTGCTATCGTCCAGGCGGTGCGGAAGACCTTCCGCGCACACCGTATCAGCATCCCCTTCCCGCAGCGCGAAGTGCGCCTGCCGAGTGCAGCATGAAACGCGCCAACCCTGCCTCCCCCACCAAGGCCACCTTCGTCGATCCACTGGCAGACGTATTGCGTCCCGGCCAGTCCATCGAACTGCTGAAAGAACTGCATATCCTGACGCGCGACGGCAAGCTCAACCAGGACAGTCGCCGCAAGCTCAAGCAGGTGTTTCATTTGTGCCAGTTCATCGAGCCGCTGCTGGACGAAGTGCTGAGCCAGCAGGGCACACTGACGCTGGCCGACCACGGCGCGGGCAAGTCGTATCTGGGATTTATCCTGTATGACCTGTTCCTGAAAGACCGTCCCGGCGCCCACATCCATGGCATCGAAACCCGCGACGAACTGGTCAATAAATCACGCGAACTGGCAACACGATTAGGCTTCACGCGCATGTCGTTTCTGAATGAAACCGTGGCCGAGTCGATCACCGCCAGCACCCTGCCCCCGCGTATCGATATCGTCACCGCCCTGCACGCCTGCAATACCGCAACCGACGACGCCATCCAGTTCGCCCTCACCAAACAGGCCCGGCATATCGTGCTGGTGCCCTGCTGCCAGGCCGAGGTTGCGGCCGTGCTGCGAAAACACAAGAACGAATCCTTCGGCAAAACCCCGCTGTCTGAAATCTGGCGCCATCCGATCCACACCCGCGAATTCGGCAGCCATCTCACCAACGTGTTGCGTTGCCTGCAACTGGAATCACACGGCTATCAGCTTACCGTTACCGAACTGGTCGGCTGGGAACACTCGATGAAAAACGAACTCATCATCGCCACCCGGACAGACGCACCGCGCAAGAATGCGCGCAGCCGCCTGCAACAGATTTTGCAGGAACTCAATCTGCAGGAACTCGAAGCGCGTTTTCTCGGCCCGCAATAATCCACAAAAAGCCTATGCTGCATTGGAGTATGTAATTTTCTGGATTGACCGATGCAAATGTTCGCCCTGACGCGCCCTTTTATTGCTGCGGCCTTGCTCAGCGTATTAATGGGGTGCGCCACCCCACAGTACCAGACCAAAGTCCACCTGATTCCGCCTGCTGATGCGCAGGGCCGGGAATGTGTGCAGGCATGCGAAGCACAAAAGCGCATATGCCAGGCCGATTGCCAGACCCGTTATCAGGCCTGTGTAAAAGACCTGGAGCCGCAACTGGAAGCACGTTACGCCGAAGCCTTGAAACAGTATGAAAACGACCTCAAGCGTTACGCCATGGCCTTGCGTCACTACGAGATGCAACTGCGCTTCGAGTGGCTGAACAGCTATCCTTTCCACCATCCATACGGCTGGTACGGCTGGGGCCCGTGGCCGACTCCTTATTTCCTCCCGCCCCCGTACCCCGAGCCGGTGATGCCGACGCGGGAGGATGTGCGCGTGCAACTGGAAAAAGCCAATTGCCCGTCTGACTGCAATTGCCTGCCGGCTTATGACGTTTGCTTTATCGGTTGCGGCGGACAACGCCTGACCGAAACCATCTGCATCCAGAACTGTCCAGCGGAGAAATGAATCCGCCTGCAAGGAGCAGGCCGTGACTGTACAGTCACTCAGGCATCAATAGTCACATTCATGCCGAAGGCTGAAGGGAAACCAGCTTCACTGGCACGTTCGCGTTGTCGGTATTGATCCAGATTTCGCCATCCTGCACCATGCATTGCAGACGCATACTGCGCTCGGCCAATGCCGCCAGAGCCTGAGTCGTATCGACTGGTAACTGGAGCACAGTCAGGTTAGTCAGCCGCGTCAATTTATTGGTAATCGATTTCCACCACAGATCACAACTGCTGCTGTAGCAGAGCACCACGACCTGGTCCGCCCTGCTGCAGGCACGGCGGATCCGTGCCTCGTCAGGCTGGCCCAGATCGATCCACAGCCTGATCTCGTCAGTCAGGCTTTTAACCCACACTTCCGGTTCGTCAACATCGAACAAACCCTTGGTGAAGGCAATGCCGTCTTGCGCGTTCAGTGCATAAGCCAGCACGCGCGCCATCATGCGCTCGTCGGTTTCGGAAGGGTGACGCGCAATGGTCAGCGCATGATCGGCATAGTAGTGCCGATCCATATCAGCGATTTGCAAGTCGGCTTTGTAGATGGTGGCTTTGAGTGCCATGGTGAACTCCACGCATACCCATGGGGTATTCCACAGGAAAAGCAGCAATGCCCAAAGGGCAGCAATAAAAAAACCCCGGCGAACCGGGGTTTTTCACATCAGGTCGGAAAAATTACGACACGACCTGGATGTTGGATGCTTGCTTGCCCTTGGGGCCAGTCGTCACTTCGAAGCTGACTTTCTGGTTTTCCTGCAGGGACTTGAAGCCATTGGAGTTGATTGCGGAGAAATGCGCAAACAGATCTTCACCGCCGTTGTCCGGAGTGATAAAGCCAAAACCTTTTGCATCGTTAAACCACTTAACAGTACCCGTTTCCATCTTGTTTCCTATCTATCTAAAAAATTGAGCGACATGCTCTATCAATCGAATTTCAAGGAAAAAGGCTTACCAGAGGTAGTGCAATTTAAAGCTTGAATCCAACAGATGGCGTATAGATAACACATAAAATTCGGATGTCAAAGCGCTTTTTACCATTAGCGGCCAAGAGCACGCAGTATCAGGGTGTCTCCGCGCTGGGTAAATTCAAGGTGCTTCAGCACGCTCATCCCCAGCAACACCTGATCCCCGCCCATTCCCGGGTTGAGACTCGCCGGAACCCCACGCACATTGAACGGCCCGAATGCCAACGACTCCACACGAGTGGCACGCGTGGCAATTGTGCCGTTGGCGGTGATTGACTGCTGATAGGCGCCGGCTTCCAGCCCCAGCGTGCTGGCCAGATGTGCGGGCACCGACACCAGCGTGGCGCCCGTATCGAGCAGAAACGTGACTGGCTGCCCATTGATCGTGCCGGGGAAAATATAATGACCATCACCGCTACGCTTCAGCACCAGTTCGGTTCCGGGTGCCACCTGCAACTGGCGGTTGGGATTGTTGCGCGCCTGCAGGCTGTTTTCGAAATAGAGATAAAACATGCCCAGCACCAGCAGGCTGGCAACCAGCGCCATACCCCGTCCAAGCGGACGGTGCGGATTGGGCGATTCGTCAGGATTTTTTGAATTCACGACATGTGAGACCCGTCAGGCGGATCTTTGTTCAGCGCTTCAAGCGCGCCAGATGATCAAGCCTAATTCAAATCACACAAGCAGGGGAAGCCAGCAGTCGCCGCCACAGAAGACTGTGGTGGCAACAGAACCAAACGGAACCGTTCTAGCCGTGATCCCTATCCATGCGCGGTTCACTGAAGCGACAATGTGGCGCATCACCGAATACATCACGCAAGTAACGGGTTTTAATGTGCAGCAGCCGCTTGTGATCGCCCGCTTCCAGAAAGATATCCGGCTGCGTCATCAAGGCGTCATCCCATATCATTTCCACCCCCCAGGCATTGGGCAAACCGGGCACCACACCCATGTCGCACTCACTGAACAATTTGCTCACGCTGACTTCATCGGCGAGGCTGAATGCCATGCCATGGTCCAGCCCCAGTTTGCCGAGTTGAACCTCCTTGTCGGCGGGAATCATGGCCACCATCTGGCAGCCCATGCCTTCGAGCAGCACGCCCTTGGCCAGCCGATCAGCCGTCACCCCGGCCGCGCGCGCAGTTTCGGCGCTGGTCTGGCTATGTGGGTGCGCCACTACCTCAAACGGGATCATGTGCTGGTCGAGAAAACGTTCCATACGATGCAGTGCATTCATGACGGGCTCCTTCCAAACAGTTGGCTCGTCTCACTATAGTTCACCTGTATCGATCTGCATGCCGCTTGTTTGCGTGTCAACGAGGCCTGGAACGGTCGTTCGAACGAAAATGCCGGCGTGGAGCCCTGGGATGTTCCTGCATCTGGCAAGCGCGACGAAACGCTAACAGCATGTCCTGCGCATGCCCCAGCACGCTGTCGTGGGGATACTGTCCCACCGCATTGAGTTCACCGGCCGGCACCTCGGTCAGCAACTCAAGCCCTTCATTGACATGCTCCACCGCGTGGATGTGAAAACGGCCCTGAGCCACAGCCTCCACCACCCTCGAATCCAGCATCAGATGGCGGCTGTTGCGGGCAGGAATCAGCACGCCCTGGCTGCCGTCCAGGCCAGCCGCCTCGCACACCCGGAAATAGCCCTCGATCTTCTCGTTGAGCCCCCCCACCGGCAGCACCTCACCATGCTGATTGACCGCACCGGTGACCGCAATGCCCTGCCGGATCGGCAATCCCGACAATGACGACAGCAGGGCATACAGTTCGGCGCAAGATGCGGAATCGCCCTCCACGCCGTGATATTGCTGTTCGAATACGATGGATGCATTCAGCGAAAGCGGCGCGAGATGGGCAAACAACCCGGCCAGATAGCCCTGCAGGATGAACACGCCCTTGTCGTGGATGGGGCCGGACAATTCCACCTCGCGCTCGATGTTGAGCAGGCCTTCCTCGCCCGCGTAGGTGCGAGCTGAAAGTCGCACCGGCAGGCCAAAACGATGATCGCCCAGATCGATCTGGGTGAGGCCGTTGATCTGGCCAACCCGGTCGCCATGCAGGTCGATCAGCACATCGCCTTCGAAAATCGATTCGCGCAGACGCTGCTCGGGGTAATCATGCCGTCCGATATGCGCCTGCAGCGCGGCCTCCACATCGGCCACTGCGACCAGCCCGGGCCCACGGGCGCGGCACACCGCTGCGCTTTCCATCACCAGCGCCTCGGTGCGGGCAAATATCGCACTCGCACGCGACTGGTCGTCAGCCTCGCGGTGTGACTCCTCCAGCAGGCGCGCTACCGCTGCGGCCGAGAAATGCGGCAAGCCGTACTGGTGGCAGGCATGGGCGACAAAAACAGACGAGGCACGACGGGTATCCGCACTGGCCGAGAAGCTGTCAGCAAAATCCACCTTGGCGCGGAAATGGCGGGTGAACTCCGGTGCCACGTCCTGCAGTTCGTAATACTGTTCGCGTGAGCCGATCAACACGATCTTGACCTCGACATCCACCGCTTCCGGCACCAGCGACACCGTGGCAATCGGCGTGAGCTGTCCGCCCGGTTCCTCGATCTGCAATCGCCCATTGCGCAGAAATCGCCGCAGCTTTTCCCACATCAGCTGATCCGCCAGCACATCGCGTAGATGCAGCATCAGAAAACCGCCATGCGCCTGCAGCAGGCTGCCTGCGCGTATGCAGGAGAAATCGGTCACCAGCACATCATTCTCGGACTGGTATTCGATGCTGCCGAACAGCGCACGAAACAAGGGGTTGTCCTCGACGATCACCGGCGCACCGGTGAGCCCGCTGTTGTCGACCACCAGATTGACCCGATAACGCTGCAACATGGCATTCAGGACTTCCTGCCGGGTTTCGTCGCCCGCTGCGCCATGAAACAGCTCCAGATTGCCGAGCACGTCCTGCGCAACCGCGTCGAGATACGAATTGAGCTTGGACGCGTCCTTGATCTGCTTTTTCAGTCCGGCGCGGATAGCCTGCCATTCACGCTCCAGCAACGGCTTCACCACGCGGCGGCGCAATACGACCAAGGCCTCGTGCATGGCGCGTTCCTGCGGCTGGGTCTGCTCGAAATAACGCGTGATTTCGGCGCGCAGTTCCTGATCGGCCTGCTCGATTGCGAGCCGGCGCGCCTTGGGCAGGGCAAGCACCTCATCCTCGGTCAACGCCTGGCCCTTTTTGCCGGTGAGGGTAAACATCATGCGCCCCTCTTCGCGGTACATGGAGAAGCCGCGCGCCTCGGCAAACGCCGACAACGCCGCATAGGCCTGTGCTTCCTCGACCTTGTAGGCCTTTTCGATGCGCTCGCTTTCAACCTTGTATTCCTGCCCGCCCAGGCATTGCGGAATATCGGCCTGCAGGGTTTTTACCGCCTGCGCCAGCAACTGCCGCAGCAAACGCCCTTCGCCTGCGGGCAGACGCAACGCCAGTGGCCGCTCCGGCGCATCGAAGTTGTGCAGATAACACAGGTCGGGCGGCACCCGTTTGCTCGCCGCCACCTCGTGCATCGCCTGCTTGAGCAACGAGGAACGGCCGCTGCCGATTTCACCCAGCACAAACAGGTTGTAGTTGGGCTGATCCATTCCCAGCCCGAATCGTGCGGCGGCTTCGGCACGCGCCTGGCCGATCCACGGCAAGGGTTCTTCAATCAATTCAGACGTATCGACAAATCCCAGTGAGGCGGGGTCGATGGTCAGGCGAAGGTCGGCAGGCAACAGGGCGGCAATAGGCATGGGCTGGGCGCAGGGTTTCATCAAGGATCGCAAGCGGCGACCACACGGTCCATTATGAACGCAAGGTCACGGCACACCGAAGCGTATCCGGCGTAGTTTGTCCCTACAATCCCCCCAACCCACAAGCCCCTCGATCCAGCGACGCATGAAATCCGGCCAGCGCTCTTTCTTCTTTCTGATCGCCTTCATCGGCGGGTTGGCGATCTTCAGTTCCACGCTGTCGAAAACGCCGGTATTGCCGCTGTTCGCCCACGCCCTCAACGCCAGCCCGGCCGAAATCGGCTGGATCGTCATGGCGTCCACCCTGCCCGGCGTGCTCATCAGCTATCCCGCCGGCGCACTGTCGGACTACCTGGGCAAGCGGCGCTTGCTGCTGGCGTCGCTGGTCGTGTTCGCCAGCGCGCCGTTTCTGTATCTGCTGATCGAAACCCCATGGCAACTGATGGCGGTGCGTTTTTATCACGGCTTCGCCACCGCCATTTTCGGCACCGTGGCCAGTGCGGCAATTGCCGAACGCTACACCACCGACCGCGCAGCCAAGCTATCCACCTATTCCTCGATCACCATCGTCGGCCGCTCGATTGCACCGTTTCTCGGCGGCTTCCTGATCTCGCTGGCAAGCTTTAACGCGGTGTATATCGCCTGTGCCATCAGCGGCGTGCTGGCTCTGGGCGCCGGCACCCTATTGAGCAACGACGAACCCAAGCCCACGGCCAAACGGGAACGTCCGCCCTTCTGGACCAGCCTCGTCACCGTGTTGCGCGACCGCGGCATCATGCTGGTGAGCGGGATCGAGGCGGCGCAGTATCTGGTGTTCGGCGCCATCGAAGCCTTCATTGCGCTGTATGCGTCCTCACTCGGCATCCCGGCGTGGCAGATCGGTGTCATCCTCGGCGTGCAACTGGTCAGCATCGTCTTCGCCAAGCCGCTGATGGGCCGCATGTCGGATCGACTGGGCCGCAAGCAGGTCATCATTCCCGGCCTGCTGGTCGGCGCAGCCAGCGTCGTGCTGCTGCCGATCGCGTCCAACTTCATCGGCCTGTCGGTGCTGAGTCTGCTGTTCGGCATCGGCTTCGCCACCGTCACCTCCTCCACCGCCGCGCTGGTCGCCGACCTCACCAGGGACGGCCGCTATGGTGCCTCGATGGGTGTACTGCGTACCGTAATGGACGTCGGCCAGTCGATCGGCCCGGTGCTCACCGGCTGGATAGTCGGCGTCGCCGGCTACGGCAGCGCCTTCAGCCTGCTGGCAGCGATCCTGCTATCCGCCGCGCTGCTGCTTGGGCTACGATTTAAGCAAACCTGAACAACGGAACGCATCCCGTTCAGCCAACTCAAATACCAGGCCACGATCAGATATAGTGGAACCCGCCGCATTGCCCCAAGGAGCCCGCCATGAACATCCGCTTACCGATTGCCCTGTTTGCCCTGCTGGCGTTTACCCAGTCGTTGATCATGCTGCCCGCCGCAGCCGACTCGAACGCACCGATCAATCAGCCCGCTATCGTGGCGCAAAGTGCCACAGACCTGGAAGCCTGTCCGACCAACCTGAACGGCGCGAACCTCGCCCAGGTCACGACAACGGAATGCTGCAAGGGTCACAAAGGCCTGTGCGGCTGCCGCGCCGGCAAGCTCGTGTGCTGCGACGGTACCGTCAGCAACGAGCCTGGATGTACGTGTCACGGGGATGAGGGGGTCATCGAGTAGCACGCAGGTGTCCGCCTCCGTCATGCTGACTAAACCACATCATGCATTTATGGCTGAAGCTTTCAGCAGTTGAGCAATGTGTTGATGAAAACTCACCTGACCAAGCACGAACTCGAGGGTTATTTGCAAGAGAGCCTTGATTTTATTCGCAGATCGGCTGAGTCATTTGACTCAGGGCATTGGGCCGAAGCAAAACGATTGGCTGTGACAGTACGAGTGCTCGTGCATGACACAAAGGCGTCCAGATCACTTCTTAACCAGTTAAAGCTACTGCCAAGCATGGGATTCCTCTGCACTGCCCGTCCAGATACGCCTAATCTGATTTTTGGACAAGCTTCAAGGCTGGTATTGGTAAAAGCAGGACCAGAGGGAGTCCGCTTTGGTGCACCTACCGATAGGATTCCACCTCCACCAGGCATTCGACACAAGATTATTCTGTTTCCAAAGTGGTGGAACGAGCCAGTAATCCATACGGGCAAGAAGGCTTTCTCCCGTCGAGATATAGTCCTAGCATTAAGTAATAAGGTCGGCGGAGCCCATGTTGACCCGGAGCTTGATGCTGCTTTTGCGGAACTCCTTCGAGATAATCCTCTAGGCATTACAGCCTCTTTGAATGGTAGTGACGATCAGAGAGTTGGAGATATCGAACTACACTCTATGCGTCAAATCGCATTCGAAGTTCTCAAGTCGGTGGAGAGGAAGCTTGCAGTCGTATAGAATTTTACTCAGAGAATGGATAACGCTTCATTCCAGCGGGCGGCCTTCGGCTCCCCTAAGCTCAAACGTTGAGCAAACCAGTCCCACACAATCTCACTTACTCACCGCCACCCAAACCCCATCCCACGCCGCCTCCGGCGGCGTCTGCCGGAACGTCTCAATCCGCTCCAGCATGGCCTGGCTGGGCCGATCCTTCGGCAGAATCTCGAGGCATTCGTGGAACGCTGCTTCGGCTGCATCCCAATCCTGGGCGCGATAGCGCGCCAATCCGGCCTCGTAGGCCCGCACCCGCTGCTTATCGCTTTCGCCCAGCTCGGCTGAATAACCCAGCAGTTCGTACACCCGCACCGGCTCCAGCTTGCCGACGACACGCAGGCTGTCGATCTCGCGGAAGGCCAGCGTGTCGCCCGCCAGATCGCGCGTGCCCTCGCTGACGAGGATGCGCGTGCCGTAGAACTTGTTGGCCTGCTCCAGCCGCGAGGCGAGGTTCACGATGTCGCCGATGACGGTGTAGCCGCGTGAGGTTTCGGAACCGATGTTGCCGACCGTCACCTCGCCGCTGGCGATGCCCATACGCACGTGCACCTCGGGCAGGCCCTGGGCGGGTGCCGAACATCTCGGGCAGCCAGGCGCGGAAGGTGTCCATCTGGGCCAACTGTTCCAGGGCGGCGATGCAGCCCAGCCGCGCGTGGTCAGTGGGGTCGGTAAAGGGCGGGCCCCAGAAGGCCATGACGGAGTCGCCGATGTACTTGTCGACAATGCCCTGCTGGGTGCGGATCACGTCGGACATCAGCGAAAAATAGCGGTTGAGGAAACGCACCGCGGCGTCCGGCGTCAGCCCTTCGCACAGGCGGGTGAAATCCTGCAGGTCGGAGAAGAACACCGTCATCACCTGGCGTTCGCCACGATCCGTCGGGATGCTTTTTTCCAGCAGGCTCTTCACGATGCGCGGGTCGACGTACTGGCCGAAGGTCGCGCGGATGCGCTCCTTCTCGCGCAGGCCGCCCACCATGTGGTTGAAGGAATGCGCCAGCGTGGCGAGTTCATCGTGGGTATGGACCAGGATTTCAACGTCGAGATCGCCGGCTTCCACGGCGCGCGTACCACCCAGCAGGCGCTTGACCGGCTCGACCAGCGAGCGCGTGACGAAGGCGGCAAAGATCAGTCCGAGCGCGGTGGCAATGGCGGTGACGATCCAGTTGAGCGTGGTGGCGCGTGCCTCCTCTGCCTTGGCCTGGGTGGCGGTGTCCTGAGTCAGTTTGTTGAGGATGTCGATGGTCTTGCCGATTTCGACATCAATGATGTCCTTCTCGTGCAGCAGGGCTTCGCGCACGATCTTCTGCGAGCGTGGCGTGCCTTCCTCCGCCTCGATCTGGAACAGACGGAAGGTCATGTGAAAGTGCTGGCGCGCGGTTTGGATGCCGGGCAGCTGCTTGCCCAATACGGCGAGCGTGACGCGGTCGAGTTCGATACCCTTCTCTGCTTCGGCCTCGGCCAGCATGCGCAACGACGAATCGACGATCTGGTCCGCATTGATGCCGCGCATGTCGAAGGCGCTTGACTCCTTGGCGAGGTATTCAGGGTCAGGCTTGGCCGCCTCCATGCCCGCCATCACCCGTTCCATGCGCACCATCTGATCGCGGATAAGAATTTCCACACTGGCCACCTGCTGCTGCAGCGGCAGGTAATAGTCGGAAAGCGCCCGCACCTGGTTGTTGAGCTGGCGGAAGTTGAGAACCGAGAGCCAGGTAACGACCACCATCAAGGCCAGCAAGGCGGTGGTGATGCTGAAGATTTTCAGGCTGATGGGCAAACGCATGGGGCAACCCCTGGTGAGCGGCAAGTTGAACCGGATAAATTAAACCCTAGTGTAAGCCACCGATTCGTCAATCGGCCCCGGCCGGGCAGCCGCGCCTACAACAGTGGCTTCAACGGCATCATCTGCCACAGGCGCACCCGTCCGCGCTTGGTCAGCGGCACATACTGGTCGGGTTCATCGGCGGCATCCCAGCTGTTCTCCGGGCGCATGTCGGTTTCGATCAGCGCCTGCACCTGCTTCGCCAGCGCCGGATGGTGCACGACCACACCAACCTCGGTATTGAGGTTTTCCGAGCGCGGATCGAAATTGAATGTACCGATGTAGGCAATCCGGCCATCCACCACCAGGGTCTTGGCGTGCAGCGCAAACACCGGCGGCGTTGCGGGTGGGTTCGCCCGCGACATCAGCGCCTGACGGTTGGCGGGATCAGGTTTGTATTCATGAATCTGCAGCCCCATTTTCAGCAGCTTCTTGCGCTGGTTGCGATAGCCGGAAAACGCCTGCATGTTGTCAGTGGAGGCCAGCGAGTTGGTAAGGATGCGCACCTTGACCCCGCGTGCCACCGCCTGCCTGAACAGCGCCAGCGCCTTGTCGGACATCACCAGATACGGCGACTGGATCACGATGGATTCACGCGCCCCTTCCACCAGCCGGGCCAGGGCTGCTGACGTCTGACCGCCGCCGCTCAACAGCCAGCGATTGCCATTCTTGCCGGGGACATCGTGGATGAACTCGACCTGTCCCCATGCCATCTCGCGCGCCAGGCGGTCAAATGAATCGGGCGTGGCATGGATTGCGGCGCGTACTGCGGGCGCAAAATTTTCCGGCATGCGGGCATATTCGTGCAGTTCACGGTAGACCTGCTGCACGCCGGTATCATCAACCTTGACATGCTTCTGCATCAGGCCCCAACCGTCGTAAAGCGATGCCACCGGCACGCTCAATTTATTGGCCCAGAACGCCTCGAAATTTGCCTGCATGGTTAAGACCGCCTCGCCCAGCAGCAGGGCGTCACGGTCGCGAAAGTTGTAGTCCTGGTCGTAATCGAAATACTCGTCCGCCATGTTGCGGCCGCCGGTGATCGCCACCTTGCCGTCGACGATGAAGGTCTTGTCATGCATGCGCTGGTTGACGCCGCGAAAATCTGTCACCACGTTGAGTGCACGCTTGTAGAACGGTGTGCCTACCTGATGCTTGGGGTTGTAGATGCAGATGTCGATGTTGGGATGCTTGTCGAGTGCAAGCAGCGATTTGTCGGGCGCGTCGATCAGCAGGTCGTCGACGATGACGCGCACCTTGACGCCGCGATCCGCCGCACGCAGCAATGCCTCGGTGGCGAGGATGCCGATGTTGTCGGTGCTCCAGATGAAGTACTGCACCTCGATCGAGCGTTGTGCATGATCGGTCAGCCAGGCACGTGCCAGCAACGCCTCTTCGCCGGTATCCAGCACATAGACGCCGGTCTGATCCGGGTGCGCGCCAATTTGACTGTCGATCATCGCCATCGCCGATGGCGCCTCTGCAGCCAGCGTGGACAAGCTGGCACACAAGCCCAGCAGGACAATCGCAATGCAATGCTTGAACAAACCTACGATCATGGAGTGACCGCCACAGTGTTCGCCAGAAAGGCGTGTCAGGCTGCCTGGCCCGGCACCACCGGCACCACCGGCACCACCGGCACACCATTTGCCACGTCGCCACACTGGGCGCGATAGCGCAGCGCGTGATCCATCAGCACGATGGCCATCAGCGCCTCGGCAATGGGGGTGGCACGGATGCCGACACAGGGGTCGTGACGACCGTGGGTCACGACCTCGATCGGCTGGCCGTGCAGGTCAATCGAGCGGCCGGGCAGACGAATCGATGAGGTGGGTTTGATGGCGATATGGGCCACGACGGCCTGACCGCTCGAGATGCCGCCAAGAATGCCGCCGGCGTGGTTGGAGAGAAAGCCCTCGGGGGTGATTTCGTCGCGGTTTTCGGTGCCCTTTTGCCGCGCGACTTCCATTCCGTCACCGATTTCCACACCCTTGACGGCATTCAACCCCATCAAGGCGTGCGCCAGATCGGCGTCGAGTTTGTCGTACAGCGGCTCGCCCCAGCCAGGGGGCACATTCTCGGCTACGACGCTGATCCGTGCACCAACGGAATCACCTGATTTGCGCAATGCGTCCATGTATTCTTCGAGTTCGGGCACGATGGCGGCACTGGGCGAGAAAAAAGCGTTTTTGTTGATTTCATCCCACGACTCGAAAGGGAGATCGATCGGGCCGAGCGCACTCATGTAGCCGCGAACGACGATGCCATAGTGCTCGCTCAGCCACTTTTTGGCGATGGCACCGGCGCCGACGATGGGTGCGGTCAGCCGTGCCGACGAGCGCCCGCCACCGCGGGGATCGCGCGTGCCGAATTTCTGCGTGTAGGTGTAGTCGGCGTGGCCGGGGCGGAAGGTCTCGCTGATATTGCCGTAGTCCTTGCTGCGCTGGTCTTCGTTTCGGATCAGCAGCGCAATCGGGGTGCCGGTGGTATTGCCTTCATAGGTGCCGGAGAGGATTTCCACCGTGTCGGATTCGCGGCGCTGGGTGACATGACGCGAGGTGCCAGGCTTGCGGCGATCCAGATCATGCTGGATATCGGCCTCGGTCAATGCCATACCAGGTGGGCAGCCATCGACCACGCAGCCAATGGCTGGGCCGTGCGATTCGCCAAATACGGTGACACAGAACAGTTTGCCGAGTGAGCTGCCTGACATGGGAATAACCTGAAAATAAATGGGGCCGGCGGGGCCGAAAGAATGCGTCGAAGTCTAGCACAGGCGCGGTCTTGAGCCTTAATCACCCTATTCAGATGAACTTGCTACCATGGGGGTGTTCTATTCTGAACAATTCTTAATCCGAAGAGGGTCACCCATGAAACCAACGCAGCACGTCACCACGCTCGGCCAAAGCCTCTGGCTGGATAACCTGTCGCGCAGCCTGATTCAGGATGGTGTGCTGGCCAAACTCATCGCCGAAGACGGGATATCCGGCGTGACGTCGAACCCCTCGATTTTCCAGAACGCGCTTGCCACCAGCCCCTACTACGCTAGCGACCTGATGCGCCTGAAAATCAGCGAGCCGGATGCCGAACGCCGCTATGAAGCGCTGGTCATTCCAGATATCCAGGCGGCGTGCGACCTGCTGCTACCCACGTATGAAGCGACAGGCGGCAACGACGGCTATGTCAGCCTGGAAGTTGCACCGCGCTGGGCCTATGACGCGTCACGCACAGTGGAAGAAGCCCAGCGGCTCTCGGCTGCGGTCAACCGCCGCAACCTGCTGGTCAAGGTACCGGGTACCCCCGAAGGCGTCAGCGCATTCGAGTCTTTGACGATACTCGGCATCAATGTCAACGTGACCCTGCTGTTTTCAGTGGCGCAAACCGAAGCCGTGTTCAACGCCTACATTCGCGGGCTCACCGCGCGCGTGCGCGCCGGCGCCGATGTGCACCACAGCAAGGCCGTGGCCAGCCTGTTTCTGTCACGCGTTGATACCCTGGTCGACACGCAACTCTCGGCCATAGGCACGCAGGAAGCGCTGTCTCTGCGCGGCAAGGCTGCCGTGGCCATGGCCAAGACAGCTTATCAACGCTATCTGGTGCTGTTTCACCGCGGAACCTTTGCCGAACTGAAAAAACAGGGCGCGCGCCCCCAGTTCCTGTTGTGGGCGAGCACCGGTGTCAAAAATCCGGACTACCATGACTTACTGTATGTTGAGCCCTTGATCGGCCAGGAGACCATCAACACCCTGCCCGGCAAGACGCTGGCCGCACTGCACGACCACGGCAAGACCGCGCTGCGGGTCGAGGCCGGCATTGTCGAGGCAACTGCCCAGCTGGCCGAACTGGCACAACGCGGCATTGACATGGATGCAGTTGGCAACACGCTGCAGGACGATGGTGTCAAATCGTTTGAAGTCGCCTTCCAAAAACTGTTACAACAAACCGGCTAAACTGCGCCCCCTATTCGTCCAACTCTCAAGGAGCTATCCATGAAAGCCCGTGCTGCTGTCGCCTGGGAACCCAAAAAACCGCTGTCGATCGAGGAAGTCGACGTCGAAGGCCCGCGTGAGGGCGAGGTGCTGCTGCAGGTCGTCGCCAGCGGCGTCTGCCACACTGACGCCTTCACCTTGTCGGGTGATGATCCGGAAGGGGCGTTCCCCTGCATCCTCGGCCACGAAGGCGGTTGCATCGTGGTGGAGTGCGGGCCCGGGGTGAAAACGCTGAAGCCCGGTGACCACGTCATTCCGCTTTACATCCCCGAATGCGGCCACTGCGAATACTGCGCCTCGCCCAAGACCAACCTGTGCCAATCAATCGCCGCCACGGTATGGACCGGCTATATGCCCGATCGCACCCGCCGCTTCTCGAAAAATGGCTCGCCGATCTTCCACTACATGGGCTGCTCGACTTTTTCCGAATACACCGTGGTACCGGAAATCGCGCTCGCCAAGATCAACCCCGCAGCGCCGCTGGACAAGGTCTGTCTGCTCGGCTGCGGCGTCACCACCGGCATCGGCGCAGTGCTGAATACGGCCAAGGTCGAACCCGGTTCGACCGTCGCCGTGTTCGGCCTCGGCGGTATCGGCCTGTCCTGCATCCAGGGCGCGGTGATGGCCAAGGCTGGACGCATCCTCGCCATCGATCTCAATCCCGACAAATTCGAGATGGCCAAGGCACTCGGTGCGACCGACTTCATCAACCCGCGCGACATCAACGGCTCACTGGTCGAATACATCCGCGACCTGACCCAGGGCGGTGTCGACTACTCGTTCGAATGCATCGGCAATGTGAATGTGATGCGTGACGCACTGGAATGCACGCACATGGGCTGGGGCGTATCGACCGTGATTGGCGTTGCGGGATCGGGGCAGGAAATCCACACCCGGCCGTTCAACCTGGTGGTCGGCCGCACCTGGAAAGGCAGCGCGTTCGGCGGCGTCAAGGGCCGCAGCCAGCTGCCGGGCTACGTCGACAACTACCTGGCCGGCAAGATCGAACTGGATAAGCTGGTCACCCACACCATGCCTCTGGAAGACATCAACACCGCATTCGACCTGATGCATGAAGGCAAGAGCATCCGTTCGGTCATTATTTTTTGAGGTCAACGATGAAACAAGTTGAACGCATCAAGAAAATCGAGTCCATCAAGGAGTTCGGCGGCTGGCTCGAGCGCTGGCAGCACGAATCCGAAACCTGCCACTGCACGATGAGCTTCTCGGTCTACCTGCCGCCGCAAGCTGCAACGCAAAAGCTGCCGGTGGTGTACTGGCTGTCCGGGCTCACCTGCACCGACGACAACGTGCGGACCAAGGCTGGTGCGCAGCGCTACGCTGCCGAGTTGGGTCTGATCCTTGTCATGCCCGATACCAGCCCGCGCGGCGATGCCGTACCCGATGTGCCCGAGCGCTATGATCTCGGTCAGGGCGCGGGGTTTTACGTCAATGCCACACAAGCGCCGTGGGCTACGCATTACCAGATGTACGACTACGTCACCCGCGAACTACCCGCACTGATTGAGGCAAACTTCCCGGCAACCCCCGGCAAGCGGGCCATTAGTGGCCACTCGATGGGCGGGCATGGGGCACTGATCTGCGCGCTGAAAAACCCCGGCATGTATGCCTCGGTCTCCGCCTTTGCGCCCATCTGCAATCCGGTCATCAGCCCGTGGGGACAGGGCTGCTTCAACGCTTATCTCGGCGATGACAAACAGGCCTGGGAAGCCTGGGACGCCACCTGCCTGGTCAACGCCGGGGCACCGCTCCCGCCTGCACTGATCGATCACGGCACCGCCGATGAGTTTCTGGCCGGGCAGCTATTCCCTCAAAACCTGCAAGCCGCTTGCGCATCGCGCGGCATCCCGCTCACGCTGCGCATGCAGGACGGCTACGACCACAGCTATCACTTCATCGCCAGCTTTATCGGCGAGCATCTGACGTTACACGCACAGGCAATGGCCAAATGATAGACTGGCTTTTGCCAGCGACAACCGCAACCCAGAACCTGTTTATGCCCCGCAAAAAATTCTTGAATAGACAGGTGACGCCGGGAAGCAGACGATGACCTTATTGCCGTCCGTACTACGAATAGCAACGTTCAAACAATACGAGGAGAGATGCCATGAGCTATACCCATTTACCCACCAGCAACCTTGACCAGAATGCAGCCCTGTTGCGACCCGCCTGTGTGTTGCCCGAACGGGTGGGCCTGGAAAACCCGGCGCTGGACGTGATGACCGACTTCCGCCGCGTGACTGCATTCATCGCCACCCCCGGCGATACCATCCAGCAGGCGGAAGAGCGCATGGTCCGTCGCAAGGTGCGGCTACTGTTCGTGATGGACAGTCTGGATCGTGTGGCTGGCCTGGTGACCAGCACCGACATCCACGGCGAAAAGCCGATGCAGATCGTGCATAGCCGGGGGATTCGCCGTAATGAAGTGCTGGTGGCCGACATCATGACGCCAGTCGATCGTCTTGAGGCCGTCGATTTTGACGATCTGTCCAATGCTCGCGTCGGCCATGTGCTGGAAACGCTCAAGGCGCGCGGCCGCCAGCATGCGCTGGTGATCGAAAATGCAAATGGCCAGAAGCTGGTACGCGGCCTATTGTCGCTGTCGCAACTAAGCAAGCAACTCGGCGTCGTTGTCGAAACCGCCGAAGTCGCACACACCTTCACTGAAATCGAACAGCGACTCGCTCACGTTTGAACCTCCAATCGCAGCCTCTGCTACAGCAGGGGTTGCGCGCGTGTTCGATGCTTGACGACTCGCCGAAAGAGCCCGTACGGCACGGCTTTTTCACCCATGTGCCGTACTCTGCGCCTAGGCCAAGGTTTCCCCGCGCGGCGTCTTGTGCTCAAATCCCGGTCTTCCAGGTGCGGCCACTGGCTGCCAACAAGCACAACACATGAATATTTCAATCAGCGAACTGATTGTCAGGTATCTGAAATGCCTGGGAATCGACCATATCTTCGGCATGCCCGGCGCTCATGTGCTGCCGATCTACGATTGCCTGCACGACTCCGGCGTGAAAAGCATTCTGGTCAAACACGAGCAGGGAGCGGCCTTCATGGCGGGCGGCTATGCACGGATGGCGCACCGGCCTTCTGCCTGCATCACGACCTCCGGCCCCGGCGCAACCAACCTCATTACAGGCATTGCCAACGCCTACGCCGAACGACTGCCGGTACTGGTGATCACCGGTGAAACTTCCACCTATATCTTTGGAAAAGGCGGCCTGCAGGAAAGCTCGGGCGAAGGCGGCGCCATCGATCAGGGCGCCCTGTTTGCCAGCATCACCCGCTATCACAAGCTTATCGAACGCACCGACTATCTGGGCCAGGTACTCAATCAGGCCACGCAGGCGCTGCTCGGACGCGAGCCGGGACCGGTGCTGCTGTCGATTCCGTATAACGTGCAGAAAGAACTTGTCGATGAAAACGTACTCGACCAGATTCATTTTCCGCGCCAGGCGGTGATCCGCCACACCACCCCCACGTCAGAATTGGCCGACCTTCTGCGTGCGGCCCAGGCACCGGTCATCATCGCCGGCCATGGCTGCATTCAGGCAGGCGCGCGCGACCTTGTCGCCGCATTCGCCGAACGCTTCAATATTCCTGTCACCACCAGCCTCAAGGCCAAGGGTGTGGTGGCGGAGGGTACACCGCTGTCACTGGGCTGCCTCGGCGTCACCTCCAATGGTGATGCATATCGTTATCTGGTTGATCATGCCGACCTGCTGGTTTTCCTTGGCGCAGGCTTCAACGAGCGCACCAGTTATCTGTGGGATGCCAAGCTCATGGCCAACAAGAAAATTGCCCAGGTTGATCGAAACGCCTCGCAACTCGGCCGTGTATTTCAGCCGGACGTGGCCATTTGCGGCGACATTCGTTCCGTAGTGGAGGAGGTATTTGCCACGTTGGAAGCAGATGCCATGCCGCCCAAAAACATGACCCGGCTCGCCAGCCACCAGGCGGTAATCGCCCACCCGGCAAACGACAGCCACGCCGCACAACCGGAAGCCTTCCACCTGATCCGGCTATTCTTCAGCAAACTCGCCCAATGCTTTCCGCATAACGCGCTGGTATTCGATGACAACATCGTCTTCGCGCAAAGCTACTTCGACGTGTCCGACCGTAACCATTATTTCCCGAATACCGGTATTTCCTCGCTGGGCCATGCCCTGCCCGCCGCCATCGGGGCACGCTGTTTTTCACCGAATAGCCCCACCTTCGCCATCCTCGGCGACGGCGGCTTCCAGATGTGCTGCATGGAGATGATGACGGCAGTGAACTACGGCATCCCGCTCAATGTGGTGGTGATCAACAATGGCACGCTCAGCCTCATCCGCAAGAACCAGTTCCAGCTTTACGGTGAACGCTACATCGACTGCGACTTTACCAACCCCGATTTCGGTCTGCTCGCGCAGTCGTTCGGCGTCAAACATGTCCGCATCGAAACCGAAGCGGAACTCGACGCCCTGTTTGCCGATGCCGACCTCACCGGCGGAATCAACCTTATCGAAATCCTGCTCGACAAACACGCCTTCCCCCGCTACCTGTCAGCCCGTTAACCGGCGGAGGCTTCCCGTTTACGCCTTAATACCTGACAGGGTGTGCTCCCACATGAGTCAGAACCGAATCTGCCAGATCAGAACAGGGGTACGAGTTTGTAGCCCTGGGTCTGCCAGCCAATCAGGGAAATAAAGCCATCACCCACCAGCGTCAGACCGGGCAGAATGGTTTCGTTGGGCACCTTGAATACCCGGGTGGCAATAGCGCAAATTTCCTGCCGCACCCCGAGCTTGCTCAATTCTGTTACCTGCTCGGCAATCGCCTTGAGGGCGTCACCCTGTTCCAGCTCCAGTTCATCATCCGGTCTGGTACTGAGAAAACGTACGGTCGGCCCGATATAGACGATCACGAAATCCGGTTTCACGCCCTGGCGGGTCAGCCCGGCATGGGTGCCCCGGATGATCTCCAGATAGAAGGCAGTTTTCTTCGGGTCGCTGAAGTCGATCAGGAACACGCCCTTGCCTTCCTTTACGCCCTGCAATGCGGCGGCGTCGTTTATCGGGGCCGTGGCTGCCTGCGCCGGAAGCAGCGGGACGAACAACAGCATGCAAAGTATCAATAAGCGTTGGATGATCATGTCCGGTCTCCAGGGGTGTGCAGGTTCATGGCTCGGGGTTGGTGATTGAAGCATTAAAGGCGCTCAGATCCACCAGGCTGCAACTGGTCTTGCGCGTCGCCTGGCAGCCTGCGTCACCGGGCTGGTTTTCAAACGAACAGGTACGTGCCTGAAGCATGTCCCAATCTTCAGCGGCATAGCTCTGCCGGGGAAGATTGGGCGGGAAATATACGCAGCCGAAGCACAGTTCGTGCGGTTCAGTGATCTTTTCTGACAGGTTCATGCAGCGCCCTACTTGCTTGGATTATTGAAACCGTGCCTTGGCGGTGGGTTTGCAACTGGACGGAATATCATTTATGGCTTCCATTCCTGTAGTGATTGAACAACTGAAATCATCTTGATTGAACGTCAAACGCGCACCCCGGATCAAGCCGCAACACCTCGCCACGCACATTCCCACACCACATCCAGCCTGTCGGGGAGCGGCTCGGCAAGTACACCATCAAGTCGTGCAGTAATCAGCCGGATGGCGCCCCCGAAAAGACACGAGGTGGCCACCATCACATCCATGCTGCGAATTTCCCCGTTATCCATGCCTTCCTGGACAAACGTCCGCATGGTTTCAAATGGTCTGGACGAGCACACCGGGCGCTCGTCCGGCAGAAATTCACGATGCTTGGCGTACAGCATAAAGTCCATGGCATCGCGGTCCGATTCGGTCATTTCAAACAGCATCGACATGACGGCCCGGCAGCGGTCATGCGTCGTCGCGTGCGTTTGCGCAATACCAGCCAGCGTCTGCTGCAAACGTTCCACCAGGCCCTGATAAAGCGTACGGGCCACGTCTTCCTTGTCCTTGAAATGGTGATAGATCGAGCCCACGCTGACCTGCGCAGCGCGCGCCATATCCGGCACGGAAGTATTGAAGTAACCACGCTGCGTGAAAAGCTGCAGCGCTGCGCCAATGATCCGCTCATTGATTTGCCCCGGTTGTACGTTGGCGGGGGGGCGGGCCATTGCGCGATCCAATACAGAATGAATGTTCGTTCAATATAGCAGCGAGGTATTCCATCCGCAACCCATTTTCTGTATTCGACTCCCGAAATTCACAAACCCAACGCCACGCAAGGCGCTGGGTTTGATTTATTCACACTTGCGGGTGAGCGCGCTCGCGTTTGTTGTGCAGTTTGTTCAACGCATGCAGATAGGCTTTGGCCGAGGCCACCACGATGTCAGTGTCGGCACCCTGGCCGTTGACCACGCGCCCTTCCTGCGCCAGACGCACGGTCACTTCGCCTTGGGCATCGGTGCCGCTAGTGACGTTGTTGACCGAATACAGCAACAAGTCAGCGCCACTGTTGACCACGGACTCCAGCGCCTTGAAGGTGGCGTCAACCGGGCCTGAACCATCACCGCTGGCCCGCTGTTCCGCCCCGTCGTCCGTAAATACAATCTGTGCGTGCGGGATTTCGCCAGTTTCGGAGCAGACTTTCATCGACACCAGTTTGAAACGCTCGTGATCGGCCGCATAGCCCTCATTCGAAACGAGTGCCTGCAGGTCTTCGTCGAAGATCTCGCGCTTCTTGTCGGCCAGATCCTTGAAGCGGGCAAACGCGGTGTTGAGCGCTTCCTCGCCGTCAAGCACGATACCGAGCTCGCCGAGTTTGGTCTTGAAGGCATTGCGGCCGGAGAGCTTGCCGAGCGACAGCCGGTTAGCATGCCAACCCACATCCTCGGCACGCATGATTTCGTAGGTCTCGCGATGTTTCAGCACGCCATCCTGGTGGATGCCCGACTCATGGGCAAAGGCGTTGGCGCCAACGATGGCCTTGTTCGGCTGCACCGGGTAGCCGGTGATGCTGGATACCAGCTTGGACGCCGGCACGATCTGCGTCGCATCAATGCGCGAATCGCAGCTGAACACATCCCTGCGGGTGCGCACGGCCATCACGATTTCTTCCAGCGAGGCATTGCCGGCGCGCTCGCCAAGACCGTTGATGGTGCATTCAACCTGACGCGCGCCGTTCATCACCGCAGCCAGCGAATTGGCGACGGCCATGCCGAGGTCGTTGTGGCAATGCGTAGACCAGACCACCTTGTCGGCATTCGGCACACGCTCGATCAGCTGCTTCATGCGCTCGCCCCACAAGGCGGGAATACTGTAGCCGACCGTATCAGGCACGTTGAGCGTTTTGGCGCCGGCCTTGATCACCTCGTCAAAGATACGCACCAGGAAATCCATGTCGGAGCGCACCGCATCTTCGGCCGAGAACTCGACGTCATCGGTATATTCGAGCGCGAGCTTCACTGCCTTGATTGCTGCTTCGACCACCTGGTCGGGCTGCATACGCAGTTTCTTTTCCATGTGGATAGGGCTGGTGGCGATAAAGGTGTGGATGCGGCCCCCTGCCCGATTATTACCTCGGCTCGCCGGTTTGATCGCACCGCCTGCTGCATGAATATCGCGCTCGTTGGCGCGCGCCAGCGAACAAATCGTTGAGCCCTGGATGGTTTCGGCAATCGCGCGGATCGCATCGGCATCCCCCGGGCTGGCTGCGGCAAATCCCGCTTCGATCACATCGACGCCCAGTTTTTCCAACTGGCGCGCAATACGCAATTTTTCGTCTTTGGTCATCGACGCGCCGGGGCTTTGCTCGCCGTCGCGCAAGGTAGTGTCAAAAATAAACAAACGGTCGTTCATGGCTGGCTCCATGGTGAATCGGGGCCGAGTGTACTGTCGTCTCGGGCCGACGCATTATAAATGGGTTGCCGCGAGAAACAGGCGGCGCAGGGTACTACAGGGAGGGGGGGATTAATGTGCGTGCGCAGAGCGCAGCAGCAGGCTGTCGAATAGAACGCTCGACAACCAGAAACAGAAAGACGGATGAAGCTGATCAGACATGGTCCAAATTCTATCTATTTTTCGTCTTCATGCAAAGGGGCAACGGCTTTCGCCGATTTTTTGTGGCGCATCATCCGCCACACTGCATCCCCATAACCTGATAGCCCGTACAGCACAAACACAACGAACAGCACTTCAGGCGGACTGGTCGAAACCAGTATAAAGGCCAGCACGATCAGCAAAATAACAAAGAACGGTACGCTCTTTCTGAGGTTGATTTCCTTGCCGCTGTAATAGCGGAAATTGCTGACCATGGTGATCCCACCAAGCAATGCTATGACCGCTGCCAGCCAGCGCACATCCTGGCCTGCCACACCATATTCAACCATCACCCAGACAAAGCCAGCGATGAGTGCCGCCGCAGCGGGGCTGGGCAAGCCCTGGAAAAAGCGCTTGTCGGTGACGGTTTCGTGTTGCGTGTTGAAGCGTGCCAGCCGCAGGGCTGCGCCTGCACAATACACAAAGGCTGCGATCCAGCCGAGCTTGCCCATTCCCTGCAAGGCAAATTCATAAATCACCAATGCAGGGGCCACGCCGAACGACACCATGTCGGACAGGCTGTCATATTCGGCGCCGAACGCGCTCTGTGTGTGGGTCATGCGGGCGACTCGCCCATCCAGACCATCGAGCACCATGGCAATCAGAATCGCCACGGCGGCGTGTTCAAAGCGGCCGTTCATCGCCTGTACTACGGCATAGAATCCGGCGAACAAGGCACCGGTGGTGAACAGGTTGGGCAGCAGGTAAATGCCACGGTCACGCATACGTGGGCGCGGGCGCTTCAATTCGGGTTTTCCGTGATGAAATTCAGACATGGGGGCATCGGTTACCAACGAGCCAATATGGTACGCCCGCCAGTCACTTTTTGGCCGATCGAAACTTCGGCACGCGCAGTCGTCGGCAGGTAGACATCCACCCGCGAACCAAACCGTATAAAGCCATAACGCTGGCCACGCACCAGTTTGTCGCCGGTACGCACATAACACAGGATGCGCCGTGCGATCAGCCCGGCAATCTGCACCGAGGTGACATCGCCACGTGTAGCCTGGATCCAGATGGCATTACGCTCGTTTTCGGTGGACGCCTTGTCGAGGTCGGCATTCACAAAGCTGCCGGGCGTGTACCAGCGGCCCTTGATCTCGCCATCAACCGGACTCTTGTTCGAATGCACATTGAATACATTCATGAACACGCTGATTTTCAGCGCCTCACGTTCCAGATACGGATCGTTGACCTTCTCAACCACGACAATGCGGCCGTCAGCTGGCGCAATCACCGCATCGACATCGGTCGGCGGCACACGCGCCGGGTCGCGAAAAAACTGTAGTGCAAAAACCGCCCAGATCCAGAAGGGGATCGACCAGTAGCCAATGAGCCATGTCGTAATCAATGCGGCAGTAAACGCAGCCAGCAGGACAAGCCAGCCTTCGCGGGCGATGAGGGGATGTGTCATATGTTTGGGCATACCTGAGAAAAAAGGGGTGAGGCAAGCGGATCGATGTTCCGCTTGCCTCACCCCTGATTCATTCACTCATTAGTTCTTCGAGTGGTCGACCAGCTTGTTGGCTGCGATCCAGGGCATCATGGCGCGTAGCTTGCCACCCACCACCTCGATCTGGTGCGCAGCGTTGTTGCGGCGGCATGCGGTCATCTCGGGGTAGTTGGACTGGCCTTCGAGGATGAAGCGCTTGGCATAGTTTCCGTTCTGGATATTGGCCAGGCACTCCTTCATCGCAGCTTTTGACTGGGCGTTGATGACCTGAGGGCCGGTTACATACTCGCCGTATTCCGCGTTGTTGGAGATCGAATAATTCATGTTGGCGATGCCGCCTTCGTACATCAGGTCGACGATCAGCTTCAGTTCGTGCAGGCACTCGAAGTAGGCCATCTCGGGCGCGTAGCCTGCCTCGGTCAGGGTTTCGAAGCCTGCCTTGACCAGTTCCACGGCACCGCCACACAGCACAGCCTGCTCGCCGAACAGGTCGGTCTCGGTCTCATCCTTGAAGGTGGTTTCGATGATGCCGGTACGGCCACCACCAATGGCTGAAGCGTAGGACAGCGCCAGGTCACGCGCCTTGCCGGAAGCGTCCTGGAACACCGCGATCAGGTCGGGAATGCCGCCGCCCTTGACGTACTCCGAGCGCACAGTGTGGCCCGGCGCCTTGGGAGCGATCATGATCACGTCGAGGTCGGCGCGCGGCACGATCTGGTTGTAATGGATGGAGAAACCGTGGGCAAAAGCCAGGGTCGCGCCCTTCTTCAGATTTGGCTCCACTTCATCACGGTATAGTTTGAACTGGAACTCATCAGGGGTGAGGATCATCACCAGATCGGCGCCGGCGACAGCCTCAGGCACGGTCTTGACCTTGAGGCCGGCGTTCTTGGCCTTCTTGGCAGAAGCCGATCCCGGACGCAGGGCGACGGTCACGTTGACACCGGAATCCTTGAGGTTACAGGCGTGGGCATGGCCCTGCGAACCGTAGCCGATAATGGCGACCTTGCGCTTCTTGATGAGGGAAAGATCGGCGTCCTTATCGTAAAAAACTTTCATGGTTAATCCCAGGTAATAAATTGAAAATGACTAGTAAAAATCAGACTTTGAGACTGCGCTCGCCACGTCCGATGCCAGACGCGCCGGTGCGCACGGTTTCGATGATGGAAGCAGAATCAATCGCCTCCAGGAATGCGTCGAGCTTGGAACCGGCACCCGTCAATTCGATCGTGTAGGTTGCTTCGGTCACGTCGATGATGCGGCCGCGGAAAATATCGGAAGTACGCTTCATTTCATCACGCCCCGCCCCCACTGCCTTGACCTTCACAAGCATCAGTTCACGTTCGATGTGGGGACCTTCGGTCAGGTCCATCACCTTGATCACGTCGACCAGTTTGTTCAACTGCTTGGTGATCTGTTCGATGATGTCTTCCGATCCCACCGTGACGATGGTCATACGCGACAAGGTCGCGTCTTCGGTCGGCGCGACGGTCAACGACTCGATGTTGTAGGCGCGTGCGGAAAACAAACCGGCTACGCGTGACAAGGCACCCGCCTCGTTTTCCATCAGCAGCGAAATAATATGGCGGCACACCATTACAGCTCCTCCGCCAGAATCATTTCAGACAGACCCTTGCCGCCTTCCACCATGGGAAACACGTTTTCAGTCTGATCGGTCTGAAAATCCATGAACACAAGACGTTCCTTCAGTGCGGGCGAGAACGCTTCCTTCAGTGCTGCCTCGACATCCTCGGGCTTGTCGATGCGCATACCCACATGACCATAAGCTTCGGCCAGTTTCACGAAATCGGGCAGTGATTCCATGTAGGACTCGGCATAGCGGCTGCCATAGAAAAACTCCTGCCACTGCCGCACCATGCCCATGTAGCGGTTATTGAGCGTGACGATCTTGACCGGAATGCGATACTGCTTGCAGGTGGAGAGTTCCTGAATGCACATCTGGATGCTCGACTCGCCGGTGATGCAGGCGACTTGCGCCTCAGGATGCGCGAGCTGCACACCCATGGCATACGGCAGGCCCACGCCCATGGTGCCCAGACCGCCGGAGTTGATCCAGCGCCGCGGCTTGTCGAACTTGTAATACTGCGCGGCCCACATCTGGTGCTGACCCACATCGGAGGTGATAAAGGCATCGCCCTTGGTCACTTCCCACAGCTTTTCCACCACGTACTGCGGCTTGATGATAGGACTCTGCTTGTTGTATTTGAGGCAGTTCTTCGAACGCCACAATTCGATCTGCGTCCACCAAGCATTCATTGCGGCCGGATCGGGCCGCTCCTTGGCCATTTTCAGCAGCGCCAGCATGTCGGTCAACACAACTTTTACATCACCGACGATCGGCACATCGACCTTGACGCGCTTGGAGATCGACGAAGGGTCGACATCGACATGGATGATGCTGCGCTGCTCGCGTGCAAAGTGGGCCGGGTTGCCGATCACACGATCGTCGAAACGCGCCCCAACGGCCAGCAGCACGTCGCAGTGCTGCATTGCCATATTGGCTTCGTAGGTGCCGTGCATTCCCGGCATGCCGAGGTTCTGTTTGTCGGTGGCCGGATACCCACCCAGGCCCATCAGAGTGTTGGTAACCGGAAAGCCCAGAAGACGTGCCAGTTCAACCAGCTGCCCAGAGGCATCGCCCAGCACCACGCCACCGCCCGCATAAACCATCGGACGTTTGGCTTCGAGCAACATCTGCACGGCGCGCTTAAGCTGTCCACTGTGGCCTTTGACCACAGGGTTGTATGAGCGCATTTCGACCGTATCGGGATAGACGAAATCAGTAATGTGGGCCGTCACGTCCTTGGGCACATCCACCACAACTGGACCCGGACGGCCTGTTGCGGCAATGATGAACGCCTTCTTCATGGTTGCCGCCAGGTCTTTCACGTCCTTGACGAGAAAGTTGTGCTTGACGCACGGACGCGTGATACCCACGGTGTCGACTTCCTGGAACGCATCCAGGCCAATCGCCGCAGTCGGCACCTGGCCGGTGACGACCACAATCGGAACAGAATCCATATATGCCGTGGCAATACCGGTCACAGCGTTGGTCACGCCCGGACCCGATGTCACCAGCGCCACACCGACACGGCCGGTAGAACGTGCATAGGCATCGGCCGCGTGAACGGCGGCCTGCTCATGGCGCACCAGCACATGCTTGAATTTGTCCTGCTTGAAAATTTCGTCGTAAATATTGAGAACGGCCCCACCAGGGTAGCCAAACACAAACTCGACCCCTTCTTCAGCCAGACAACGTACAACGATCTCGGCGCCCGTGGCTTCCATAAACTAGCAATAAATCAATTCGTTGGTGAACCTGTGAGGGTAATCGTTTTGCCCTGTTTTGGTCAAGAAATCACGGCAAAACGGCCTTTTTACGGATACCCGTCCCGAAAAACAAGAAACCCTTCTGTCGCAGGTGAAAAGGGGGAGCAGACTGAGTTCCCGAATTTCTCGTACGCACGGCATTCACCGCATCAGAATCGGACCCCACGGCCCTCCAGCGTCTGCCCGCTCACCAGAGCTCTACGCCAGGCCTGTCCAGCCACAGCAAAACATCGGGGATCGCGCTGAACTGCTTTACGATATATAACCAACACGCCCGAGTTTTGATCCATCGGCGCACACCAAGACGCATTGCCACATCAGACCGCAACCTGGAACCCCCATGCAAGACAACGCAACCCCCCTCTCACCCGCCTCATTCATGACCCGCATCGCTACCATGATCTACGAGTTGCTGCTGGTCACGGCAGTCGTGTTCGTCGCCTCGTTCATCATCGCTCCGGTGGTGGGTGAATTGCATGCACCCTGGCAACGGCATCTGTTTCAGGGCTACATCCTGAGCGTGCTATTTATCTACTTCAGCACATTCTGGCTACGCAGCGGCCAAACACTGGCAATGAAAACCTGGCGCATCCGCCTGGTTCAGCAAAATGGCAATCCCCTAACCTTGAAGCAGGCGGCGTTTCGCTTTGCGCTTGCCTTGACTGGAATTTTGTTCGCCGGCGTTGGACTCTGGTGGGCACTCATCGACCGTGACAAGCAGTTTCTGCATGACCGGATCGCGGGAACCCGGCTGATCCGCGTGCCACGCAAAACCTGAAGCAATGACTTGGCGTAAATATCTGGTTACACGTTTACGGGACATCCAGCCCGATAGCGTGTGCGCACTCGATGCAGCCGCTTATCAACTGGCCCTCGACGCACGCCCCGGCACACAGGTGAGCATGCACAAACAGCAACCGGCACAAACCTGCAGGCTCGCGCTGGGTATCGATGCGCTTAACGAGCTGGACGCACACCACGCACAACAATTGATCAATCAAGTACGACTGTATGTTGCTCCGCGGCTTCTGCTCGTCACACATGAGGGATGTGCACTGGATGAGTCGTCTTTCCGGGCGTTGGGCTTCACTCTTTCCATGCACGACCCGGCCCATCGCACACGGGTTTATTACTACGACCTCGATGCCTACAAGACCGTGCCGGACTGGCTCAATTCCCGCTTCTGGGCCCACCCCGAGCGCTGGGAGCCCTGACACCCCAATCCCCTGCAGTTCACCATCGGTTACACTGTTTTCTACCTTAGCAAGAGCCTCCCATCATGAAATTCATCCCCCACAACACACTTGAAGAACAGCTGGCTGCCGTCCATGCCGGCACCCACGATCCCGAGACCTTCGTGATTCAACTGCTGGACCAGCAACTATTCATGCCGGTGCGTGACGAAAAGAATCCGATACAGGGATTCCAGCGTTCAACCAAGGCCGAGCCGCTGATCATTGAAGACGAGGATGGCGAACGTATCCTGGTGGTTTTCACCAGCCCCGAACGCGCCAAACCCTTTGTCGAACATTATCCGGAATTTGCCGGTGGCATTTTGACCGAACTGTCCTGGATACTGCGCCGCATCGGTGGTGGCGTGCCGATTTCGCTCAATCCCGGCTGGGAGATCGGCATGGATTTCGACGCGGACACGACCGCGCAACTACTCGCGCAACTCCCGCCCGAGAGACCAGTCTGAGCAGAACCCGGTCAATTATTTAATTTTTCGCCATGCTCTCCCAACTCGCGCTTGCTGCATTCCGCTCCGCATTGGGCCCGGATCGCGTCTTCGACGACGCGTCCACGCTCGCCTTATATGCACACGATGAAACCCCGCGTCATATCAAGCCCGATGCCGTTCTGTTCCCCGCGTCGCACGATCACGTACTCGCACTTGCACGCATTGCATTTGAACATCGTATTGCCTTGACGCCGCGCGGTGCCGGCTCCGGAAATGTCGGTGGCTCCCTGCCCTCACCCGGCAGTGTCGTTGTCAGTTTCGAATGCATGCGGCGCGTACTCGAGTTCGATCCCGACAACCGGTTCATCGTCGTCGAGCCTGGTGTGGTTACCGAAGATATCGATCGCATCGCACGTGACGCTGGCCTGTTTTATCCGCCCGATCCCGGCAGCAGTGCCTATTGCAGCATCGGTGGCAATCTCGCCATGAACGCAGGTGGTCCGCGGGCCGTCAAATACGGCGTCACCCGCGATTTCGTACTGGGATTGCGCGCCGTCACCGGCAGTGGGCAGGAAATCCGTACAGGCTGTCGCACCACCAAGGGCGTCACCGGCTACGACCTCACCCGCCTGCTGATCGGCTCCGAAGGGACGCTTGCCCTCATCACCGAAGCCACATTGAAACTGCTGCCCGCACCGCAGGCTGTCGCCACCCTGCGCGTGTGCTACACCAGCAACCGCGCGGCGCTGGATGCCGTCAGCCGCGTCATGCATCAGGCAGTCGTACCCTGCGCACTCGAATTCATGGACCATCGTTCCATCGAGGCCATCCGCCCGACCGGCGCAGCCGACGACCTGCCACCCGGCACCCGGGCCTTGTTGATGGTGGAGGCCGATGGTGCCGCGCAGGATTTGCCGCGCCAGATTGCCGCGCTGGAAGAAGCCCTCACCGGCGAAGGATTGCTCGGAATGCACAGCGCCTTCAAGCACGACGACATCAAACTGCTATGGGCTGCGCGCAAATCGCTGTCACTGGCCGTCAAGCGCATCGCCCCGCTCAAGATGAACGAAGACGTCGTCGTGCCGGTGTCGCAGCTCGCCGATTTTGTCGACTTTATCGACCAGACCGCCCACACACATCAACTGGCCGTGGTCTCGTTCGGTCACGCGGGAAACGGCAACCTGCACATCAATTTCATGGTGCACCCAGAAGACAAGGATGAAATGGCGCGTGCACATATTGCCCTTGAAGCCCTCATGCACCGTGTCCTTGCACTGGGTGGCACACTCTCGGGCGAACATGGCATCGGCACCGAAAAGCGCCGTTTTATCTCCCTGGAAATCAGCCCTGACACCCTTGCGATGATGCGTAGCATCAAACAACAGTTCGACCCTCATCACCTGTTGAACCCGGGCAAGGTTTTTCCTGATTGATATCGTCGTGAAGGCTTTACAAGCACGAAATGCATGTATAGAATGCGCGGCTTCGTTGGGGGTATAGCTCAGCTGGGAGAGCGCTTGCATGGCATGCAAGAGGTCAGCGGTTCGATCCCGCTTACCTCCACCAACAAACAGGAAGCACGATGCATAAACTTGGCGTCATCACCACAGTACTGGGGTTGATACTGAGTGTCGCAGGATTGGTAGTTGGATTTTGGAAAATGCTGAATGGCAGTGAGAACGCCGAAATCTGGATCTCGCTGGTACCATTGGGTTTCGTCGGATTGTTTCTCGGCGTCACCATGACCCAGCTTTCCAACAAGCAGGAAAGGCGCAAGCCTGAGTAGTAAAAGTTGACGGTTCACATCGTCGTCCGGGTCCCCATCGTCTAGAGGCCTAGGACATCGCCCTTTCACGGCGGTAACCGGGGTTCGAATCCCCGTGGGGACGCCATAGTTATATGGTTATCTGGCCTTGTGCCGGGTAAAGTTGATAGTTGTACGGCAAAGGCCGGAGCCCAAAAGGCTCCGGCCTTTGTTTTTCCAGAAAACGCCAAGGTTTTTGCGCCGTCCCTCGCTACCGGCGAAAACACAATGTCACCGTCAAGCAACTCTAAAAGAGCTTTGCGGGCTGTAGCGACATCGCCAAGCATCAATCCGCGGAAGTACAGCCATCCTTGAAGCCAGAAGCGTCCTGAGTCGCTTCTCATCAAACGTAGAGGGGCGAATTACCCGCTGGAGGTTCTCTAATTCCAGTTCAAGCTTCTTTTTTATGCCCTCCTGTTTGGCAAGCATTTCCAAGACTGTATCCAGGGGGGTGTTGGCATTCACTAATGCTTGCGAGAGTCGTTCAAGAATTCTCTTTGACTCAGTTAAGTCTGCTTGCAACCCCTTAATTTGTTCCTGCCGATTGTCCGGCCTTTTCATAGCTTGTTTCAAATTTTGTAGCGCCTGCCCAACAACGTAGTCAACCGCCTCAGGCGTCAGGATTTGCTTACCGATGCCTTCTAGGACGGCCACTTCCGCTTCTTCCTGATAGACCTTGTGTTTGTTTTCGCACACGCTGAACCACGGTTGTGATGGTGTCGACGTGCGCCCCGAAATTAGTAGCATTTGAGTTTGGAGTCCGATCTAATTTTGACAGGAGATCGGACGATGAAGAAGCGATACACGGAAGAACAGATCATTGGGTTCCTGCGGGAGGCTGAGACAGAGCGGTCAAGGAACTGTGCCGTCAGCACGGCTTTTCCGAAGCCAGCTATTACCTGTGGCGCAGCAAGTTCGGCGGCATGAGCGTCTCGGACGCGAAGCGGCTGAAAGAGTTGGAAACCGAGAATGCCCGCCTGAAGAAGCTGCTGGCCGAGTCGGTTCTGGAGAACGAGATCACCCGCGAGGCCTTGAGAAAAAAGTGGTAAGCGCACCGTCACGCCGCGAGCTGGTGCGCCACATGACCACTTGCGGCTTGAGTGAGCGACGATCCCTGCAGGTCATCGGCATGAGCGCGAGTTCCTTCCGCTACCAGACGGCTCCAGATCGTAATGAAGCCTTGCGGGAGCAGATCATCACCCTGGCGCAGCGGCATCGCCGCTACGGTTCTGGCATGATTTACCTGAAACTGCGTCAGGCTGGCCAGCAGGTCAATCACAAGCGGGTGGAACGGCTGTATGCCGAAGCCCGGCTGCAAGTGAAGCGGCGCCGCCGCAAGAAGGTACCGGTTGCGGATCGGCAGCCCTTGGGGCGGCCACAGACTGCCAACCAAGTCTGGTCGATGGACTTCGTGTTCGATCGCACTGCCGAAGGGCGCGTGGTCAAGAACCTGACCGTGGTGGATGATGCCACGCACGAGTCAGTGGCCATCGTGCCGGAGAGAGCGATCAGCGGGCAATGATTGACGCGCATCCTGGATCGGATTGCCCTGCATCGTGAGTTGCCACAGGCAATCCGCACGGATAACGGCAAGGAATTCTGCGGCCAGGCAATGCTGACATGGGCACACATGCGCGGCGTGAAGCTGTTCCTGATCGAACCGGGCAAGCCCAACCAGAACGCCTACATCGAATCGTTCAACGGACGTTTCCGCGACGAATGCCTGAATGAACACTGGTTCACCAGCCTGTCGCACGCCAAGGTGGTGATCGAGGCGTGGAGACGGGAATACAACGAGGAAAGACCGAAGAAGGCACTGGGCGGATTGACGCCCTCAGTCTATGCCAGACAACTGGCTACCAAAGCAGTTATATGACTCTAAAGCCGAGTGTTACTGAAACTGGGGAGACGTCGCTGGAACAGGAAATATAGACCGATTTATACACTGTTTGCTCCTGCTCTCAACTCTGATTCCTGCGAGTCGTTACGTTGACCAGTCAATTCTGTCTGGAGCCTGAAATACTGCATGACAATCACCCAGGTGAAGCAGGAGGCAACGATGGGCGGTATTGCATGGGCTGGCCAGATCTATCTCTTTCCCCGGATTTAAGTGGCAGCCGCACCGGCGGCGACACGTAAAACACCTTATCCTTTTCGTCGCCCTTGATTCCATGGCGCTGGCTGCGCTTGAAGGGATGGTTCATTAACACCAGTCCATCCTGTTGTGCCGCCTCGCGCTGTGCAGTTTCGAGGTCGCCCGCAGCCTGTCCATTCCATGGCATGACGTAGTAGGCTGGTGCCTCCCGGTCCGGCAGTTGCAGCCAAAGATAGATTGCCTGGTCGTTCTTAGGGCGTACCGCCAGCACCACCGCCTCCTTGGCTTGGGAGAAATATTCCTGATTAATCGGTTTGGGCTGGGACAGCAGCTGGTTGAAGAGGTACAGCGCCAAGCCGACCGAACCCGCCAGATAAAGCAACGAGGTTAGCCGGAAGACATGACTGGTGGTGGTCCTCATCGAAAACAGGGCATAGCCCAAGGAAACGATGAAATAAGCGACCAGCAAGGCGAGCAGGTTGTTCATTTGTAGGTATCGAAGTTGTAGCCACCGGGCGCGTCGGTGCGCAGGGCCTTTGGCGCAGCGTTAACGCTGGATGCAATCAGTTCGCCTTTGTCGTCCAGCTTGAAGCGGAACACGGTGCGCTCCTCGCCCGGCTTGTGCAGGACCACATTGGACACCAGTATTTGCCGGCTTACACGCGAGCTGCCGCTCGGCTTGATGGTGGACACCAAAACCTTGACCTTGAGTGGCCAGACGTTGGCACGATTGAAATACATGTGCAAATTAACTGTGTATTCGCCTGCCGGGATGTCGCGCGAGAAAGCATTCTCGTAGTTCAGGTTGGAAGCGTCGTTGCGGAAACCGATATCGTCCCGCAGCAGATTGAAGACCTGACCACCGAGGTTGGAGTAACCGACGGCAACGTCGCTCGGAGCCTGCACCCAGAGATCGATATCAGCGTCAACACGATCGTCCCAGCGCGCTTCCACGATAACATTTCCGGGCGCCGATACCTCCTTGCTCTCTACCTGCTTTTGCTTGGGCGGATTGATGTGAGGCAGCATGATGACGACCAGCGACACAAACCCAAGCAGCACGAGGGTGATGACGTCGCGAAAAACAACATCGGAATCGTCTTCGGCTTCGGCATCGAACGAAAAATACTTGCTCATCGCGAACGGTTATTCCGGATCTGCCGACTCCAGGATGGAGGCAATCAGGTTGGCCACCCCAGTACGCAACATGTTGTAGTTGGCGTTCAGCCACAGATTGGTGATGGCGCCCACTAGGGTCGTGTAGAGCGCAACGCCCATGCCGTTGGTGAGTGCGCCCACCAGCTTGCCTACCTGGGCAGCATCGCCCACTCCGTTAGCCGGAATGTTGGTCAGCACCATGATGAAGCCGATCACCGTGCCGAGCAGGCCTAGCATGACCAAGCTGGACGAGATGTACTTGATGAAGGAGATACGCGCAAACAGTTTGATTTCGAACGCTTCCTTCACGCTTTCACGGTCGGCCTGTCTGCACTTGTCGGCAAACTCCTTGAGCTTGCCCTTGTCGCCACGCTTGACGTAGTTGAGTTCGCGGCTCGTCTTCCAAACTCGAAACCCACACAGCACCATGCCATACAGGAACAGGCCTGCGATCACGTAAACGATGTAGGAGCTGTCTGCCAGGAAAACAGGCGCGACCATGCCATTCAAATGGAACAACCACAGAATGGTGAAGCTCACCGCGTTCAAGGCCAGCCAGCGATAGAAAAGCAGGTAGTCCCAGTTCATTACTTGTGAATCCTCAGACAACGGCATCGGCATAAGCTTTTAAGCGACCCGGGGTTGCCCGGAGCGGCGCCGGAACCCGGCAAGCCACTGCAATTGGAGGCCTAAAATTAATCCTGCACCATACGGTGTTGGCCGTTGGCGCATGGAACCCGCCTCAATGATCGATGGTGAGCGGGTAACCGAGCTGGGCCATACCGAGAAACGCCTGTTCGCTAGCCACCGCGGCATGCTTGGTAACAGCCTCGCTATTCTGTTTTTTAGCGGCTTCCTGAGCCTGGGCCAAGGCGTCAGCTGCCGTCGTCCACAACGCGTTCTTACTCCTTGCCAGATCGACAACGAACACCGCATTCGACAGCGCTTGCTCCGCATCGCTTGTTAACGCCGCACCGACCGTGTTTTCAGCTGCGTACGCACCCGTACCAGCGACGGCAAGGAGCACACTTCCCCCGGCCAATATCCGGACTGCAACCCGAAATACATTCATCCCTGTTCTCCTTGAATAAATGGGCAGCACCTGCCATGCGCTGCGGATCATTTTCTGAATACCGATGCCTGGAGTGGCAGACCGTTGCTCAGGTAGCTGTGGTAATACTCGAGGTTGTTGTAGGCTTCACCGCCGATTTCAAGCGGTGCCAGGCGCACCATCTGGTTGCACGCGGCATATCGGCGCTGCAGGGTGAACAGGTTGTCGCCGCCGCGGAATGCCGGCCAGTGAGTGGCCTGACCCGGTGCCATTGAGAGATATTCGGTACGCAGGACGTTGCCGACGTTGCTGATATGACAACCGGCGCAGGAAAAATTGAGCTGGCCGCGGCGCTGATGAAAAAATCGCTGTCCTGCTTCAAATGCAGCCAAAGCTTCCTTGCCTTGCACCTTGATATTCATTTTCATACCGTCGGACAAGGTTCGGGCGTAGGCTGTCAACAGCCCCATGGTGTTCATGTCGCTGTGTTTGTAGGGGTCTTCGCCGTTGGCCATTCGGCATTGGTTGAGCGCCATTTCAAATGTCACCACCTTTTTCGTTGTGTCATCGAACAACGGATAATTGCCGGCGACATTCTTCCCACCACGCGGGAAACAGTCCGCGTAGCGCTTGCCGTTTTTGAACGGGGTTCCCCACAGTTTGGCTCCTTTCTCGATTTCAGCGTCGTAAGGCGGGAAAGCCATGATGGCGTCATACTGAGCTTTGGAATCGGGGCTGAATGCCAGTGCACCATGTACGTAATCTTCGAATTTAATCGCAGGATATTTTTTCTGCACCGCTTTTACGACTTCCAGACGATGGGCTTCCGGTGCGGCCTGCGCATTCGCGGCGACTGCGAGCCATCCCAGGCAGGACATAATCCAAATCAGTTTCTTCATTTTTTCTCCGTACGGTGTCGATGGTGAATACGCGCCATTACAGCCCGTAGATGTAATCCACTACTTTGTTGATCTCGTCATCGCTCAGAATCTTGTGCTTGCCAAAAGGAGGCATGAGGCTGTCAGCGTTGGCTTTTGTTGAGTCCCAAAGTTGGGCGTAGAGCTTTGCGCGATCCGGAAAACGCTCCTTCATACTGATCACTGGTGGGGCGATGTTGGTGCTGGTAACCGCTTTTGAATCTCCAGGAATGGCGTGGCAGGCCAGGCAATTGCCCTTGCGGTTGTCAAAAGCCAGTTCCTGCCCGGTGGGCGCCTTGGCTTCATCCGCACGCACCGTCTGCGCAAAGCCGGCAATCAGAATCAAGCATGCGCCAGCAGTGCGGATGCTCGTTGGAAATTGATACATGTCTGCTCCTTGGTGTATCCAGGTGCTGTCACCCGGGTGTTACTGAAAAACGCACGGTCCTGGTTTCAAGTCCGGGCAGGTGGTGCTGGCATCGGTCTGCATTCCAGATACCTCTGCGTCACTAAAATCAGCCGCATGCAGGTTCGCGCCTGAAAAATTCGTGTCCGCCATTCCAGAAAACAGAAAACGGGCCTCGTATAAATCCGCATTTTTGAAATTTGCGCCGTGCAGATTCGTGCCTTCCAGATCGGCGCGCTCCAAGAGCGCTCCGCTAAGATCAACCCCGGTCATGTCGGCCTGAGTGAAGCTCGTGCGGTTAGCATTCACCTGGGACAGATTGCTGCCCCTCAGATCCGCACCGCTCATTACCGTCCCGCCTATCACGGCCCCGCTCAGATCAACGTCAACCAAACGGGCCTTGGACAGATTTGCGCCGATAAGAAATGCGCCGCGCAGATCGGCACGAGACAAGTCTGCCTGCTGCAGATCAGCACCTAGAAGGTTTTGCCCCACCAAACTGACGCCCTTCAGGTCGCATGCAACACAACTATTGGTGGCAATCAAGCGGTTCCGGTTTTCTGTCTGGGCTGTGCCTGACTGGGCATAGCCCGATGTTGCAAACACGGCCATCAGGCCAAACGTTGTGCTGACCCATGTTGCCAGGGGTAGCAGGCGGAAATCGACTCGGATTTTCATAAGTGCATTCACTGGTTATTCAACACTTCAATGGCCACCCGTAGCGCAACGGTCAACACCATCGCCCGGGTAATTGAATCCGCTCGCTGGCACGACACTAGCCATACCGAGTTATCGTGGCCGATCCCGCTAGTCCAATGAAAAACGCGTCTGCAGCGGCGCTTCACCATTCATGCTGACCGTCAGAACCATCCTCGTTCCTTTGCGTGGTTTGATTTGCGCATCCTTGCTCATCAGCTCGTTACTGTTGACCGGCTTCAGATATACCGAGAAAGTATCGGTTCCATTGACAACACGCAGGGTCGCAACCGCCCCCTTAGTCGACTGCGGTGTATCACCATGGTCAGTGACCCATACGTGTGCTTCGCCGTCTTTCATGACCAGTTCAAAGTGATACATCTCCACCATGCGCAACATGCCTCCATGGACACCTTTGATTGTTGCCAGATACTCGTTACTGTGAGCCCGCGCCAGCATTGGCAGGCTAAACAAAGCGATCAGGAATATGACGACCAGTGGTCGCGCTGCATATACCAAATGACTCGGATTCAGAATTCTAAAATTCATTTCGATACTCCTTTACAACGTGTAGCGAAAACCCGCCGACAGCACGCGCTGCCGGCGGGACAACCCAATTACACCGAGGTGCTGCGAGAAAACTTCAGACCTTCCCAGCTTTCAGGAACCACGACGTGATCGTGCATGCCACCCGGGCATGGCAGACGCGCCTCGATCTTGTCGGTTGCGACGTTAATCACCACGAGACCCGACTGGCCTGCCTGGTGTCCGCTGTATACCGTGGTCATGTACTTACCGTCCACGGTGCAGTCACAGGTGTGCGGATCCGGACCCGTGTCCCATTTCGCAACGACTTTCCAGGTCTTGGCATCCACTTTGCAGATGTAGCCGTTGTTGGGCTTGCGCGCCCACATGGTGAAGTAGACAAAACGGGAATCAGGCACGTTGCCCATGTGCAGCGGCAGGTACTTGGTGCCAAAGCCCTCGACAAAGGTCTCCTTCTTCCACTTGTTGGGATTTTCGTCCGTCGAACGGTAGACAGCGATGTTGTTCTGCAACACGTTGTTGCAGGCCACAAAATATTCACCGCTCGTGATGAAACCCGCTTCGTGCAGCGGCGTCAGCACGGAAGGTACGGCGAAGGTCCAGGTAAAACCGGTCTGCTTCACCATCGGGAAGTTGTCCGGAGAACCCTTGGCGGTCGACAGTAGCGCCACGACTTCCCAGGTGCGGGTATCGATGATGGCGCAGCAGCCGAGACGGCGGATCAGGATGGCACCGAACGGCAGCGTGGGGTGCCAGGTGAAGGCATCCACAAACACCGCAGTGGGGTCGGCCGGCATCAATTCTTCGCCCAGCATCGCCTCGTGGGTCGTCTTCATGCCCTTGCGGCCCACGTAGTCGAACTTGCCCGTGGTGGCATCGGGAAAGACGTGGCTGATATTCAGCTGACGTGCAATTGGGTCGTAGTCGGCGCGGAAGGCCTTGACGATCTTCGGGTTGTCGCCCAAATCCGTGATCAGCACCATGTCCTTCTGACCATCCGCGAATGCCACGTACTTGTTGGCGTTTTCGCCCACGCCAATGGAGACGTGCACGCCCAACGACATACCGGTAGTGACACCGATGTCGTTGACCACGGAGATGGAGTTTTGCTTCCCGCTGCCGTCGTAACGCATCTTGAACATCTTGAAGTCGCCACGGTTGCGCCACTCCGGAGAGTTCTCGTTGACATAAGGCGATGCCGGTGGCTGCATGGTCTGGTAGAAGTCGAAGCCCTTGTAGGGATCAGCCGACGGCATGGCAGCGATGTGGTGGGGAATCGGCATGTCGATGCCATGCAGGCCGTAGTTGTACCAAGCCAGGGTCTCGGGCACGGACAAGTCCATGGCCTGCACGTAGCCGCCGTACTTGCTCGGCAGCAGCACGACATTGCCCTTGAATTTCCCGAACAGCTCAGCCTGCGCTTCGCCAACGGGGTTGTGTACAGCCGAAAACGCGCTGCCTGAGCCAAGCAGGCCTGCCGTTCCGGCAACGCCGGCGGCAAAAGCGCCCTGCATGAACTGCCTTCTGTTGATACTCATTGCATTCTCCTTAAATTTGTCGAACTGGACCTACCAATTTAGATATCGCCCTTTTTCCAGTTTTGCGGGCCCACGAATACCTTCTCAATCACACCCTTGGCATCGACCACAAACGATGTCGGCAAACCGCGAATGCCGAGACGGGTGGAAACTCCATCCGCGCTTAGCGCGTCGTTGGGCGCGACAAAGATCGAGGTGGTCTTCAGGTTTTGTTCCTTCCTGATGGTGTGCATAGTTTTCACCGAGCTAGGGATAACCGCCTTGGGACCACCCATCAGGGCTGCACCCACCGTATCCGCATTGACGAAAACCACATTGATGCCGCTACCATACTTCGACGTGAAGTTTTCTATCTTGACGAGCTCGTTTACAGAAACCGGCACAGCAGAGATAAAGAACACCACCATGGAGCGCTTGCCCTGCACCACGCTCGCAAGATCAGCTTTCTCGCCATTCATTCCATAGGCATCGAAGTCGAGCGGCAGCTTTTTGCCTACTGCCACAGGATCGATGTAAACCTGCCCACCCACCTGTTCTGCAGTGGGGAAAGTGCCGTCTTTGCTATCGGCCAGCGCCATACCAACGGGTAGCGCCAGCAGGGTAGCCAAAGACATAAAAGTACATGTGGACTTGATCCGCCCGCTCGCCCTGTTTTGACTTGCTCGAATTTTCATGTTCGCCTCCTAAAGTTCGCCCCATCCCTACTTATGTCGCCTGTCCGGCGAATGCATCCATCACAAACGGATTGAGGTGCGACGACATGTCGCACGTCCACTAAAGCATCTACCATGCCAGATATATTTATTTATAAATACAAACAGTTACAGGATCGCCAAGTGCGAATTGTTTCGATTTCCGTTCCACGATGAAACGTTTTCCGGGCCGTTTCGCCGTCGCTTCGAGCAACCAGTCAGATAACAAGAAGGCGTCAGTCAAGTGACAGTTGCGTAAAGCATGTGCGCGCACAGCAAGGTGGAATCTGGCGAATGTCAGTGGGGTACCGCAGGAAAGGCACCGACATACACGGGCCTCAAATGAGAAGGCGCAAATGCGGATCGAATCAAGACGCCCACCATTTTTATTTCGTATCCGTTGGCTCACGCATCTACTGCTAGCACTGGCACGTCTGTTGCTGCCTTGAATTAAAAACCGGAATCTCCGCCGGGTTAGGTCAGGCCATGCGAGGAAGGCGCCCGAAGCTGGCTACACGCTCCATGCCCATAAGGACAGGGTATCCACCGTGCGCCAAGGCACGATGCCTTGCGGACAGTTCTTCAATGATAGGGATCGGCATTTCGACCAAATGGATTTCAGAATGAAACACGCCCGTTTCAGTGCACCTGCTGCGACACATAAAACCACGATCCAAACCACGCTGCGGCGCTTGGTCCAGCTGCGCTGGATCGCGATCGCTGCACTGACGGCAGCACTTTTAGCCGCTGGCCATCCTCTGGAAATGGTGCTGCCTTATGTCCCGCTGTGGGTGACCATCGCCATGATGGTATTGCTCAATCTGATGGCGCACAGCCCGCTGATCCAGACACCCGTGCACGCGAGCTGGGCAGTCCTGCTACACCTGACACTCGACATCATCACACTATCGGCGTTGCTCTACTTCACAGGGGGCGCGGTCAACCCGTTCGTTTCTCTTCTGCTACTGCCGATCATCATTGCAGCCACCACGCTGCCGCTCATTAAAGTTGCCATCATCACCGTCGTCGCCCTTGGGGCCTATTCAATACTCATGGTCACCAACATACCCTTGCCGCCGTCCATGCATGGGCCACTCGACCAGCTCGATACAGTGATACTCAAGCTGATGGGGGCTGACCTTGGGGATTCGGCACACTCCACCGGCCATGGCTTCGGGCTTCATGTTTTCGGCATGTGGCTCAATTTCGTAATCAGTGCAACCTTGATTGCGCTCTTCATCACGCGCATGGCTTCAACCTTGCGGAACCGGGACGCCGCTCTGTCCCGGGCGAGAGAGAATGCCTTGCGCAACGAACAGATTCTTTCACTCGGCACTCTCGCGGCGGGGGCCGCTCATCGTCTTGGTACGCCGCTGACAACTATGGCAGTCGTCCTGAACGAACTGCGCATCGCCCACTCGGGAGATGCTGCGTTGGATGCCGACATGGCACTTTTGGAACGGCAGGTCCGCAGCTGCAAAACCATCCTCTCGGAAATCCTCTGCGCAGCCGGTCAGGCACGCAGCGAGAGCGGCACGCTGGTCGCCATGGATCAGTTGATCGCAGGAATCATCGAACAATGGCGCGTCATCCGTCCCTCTGCCGCCATCGAACTCGATCTTGATGCCGGCACACCCGCACCTGACATTTTTACTGACCGGACACTGGAACAGGCACTTCTGAATCTTCTCGACAATGCAGCCGATTCCTCACCTGTCGGCCTTGAGCTGCGATGCCGTTGGAGCGGCCGCGAAGGTGTGCTGGAAATACTGGATAAAGGACGCGGAATCGACGTCACGACAGCCCAATACATCGGACAGGCCTTTTTCTCTACCAAGAAGGCTCGCGGCGGCCTTGGTATCGGCATGTTTCTTTCCAACGCCACCATCGAGCGCTTCGGCGGAAAAGTGGAGCTTCTCAACCGGCCGGAGGGGGGGGCCTGCACTCGCATCTGTTTACCCCTTGCCAGTGCCTGATTTATATCGAGACAACCTATGGAACATACCAACGACAATGACAATCTACCGAGCCTGATGCTGGTCGACGACGACGACGGACTGCGTGAAGTACTTGGGCGAGCGCTCACCCGCCGGGGTTTCGCTGTTACCGAGGCGGCCAGTGCTGAAGACGCATATGACCTGGTAGAAAAATGCGCACCCGAGTATGCCGTGGTCGATCTCAAGCTTCCGGGGGCTTCCGGTCTGGAGCTCGTCAAACAAATGGTTGGACTGGACTCAAGTACTCGTATAGTCGTGCTGACCGGCTACGCCAGTATCGCAACGGCAGTCGAGTCCATCAAACTCGGCGCTATACACTATCTTGCCAAGCCGGCCAATACCGACGAGATTGTCTCGGCACTCAGCCGCCACAAAGGGATGACCTCGGTTCCCATCACCAGCGCTCACCTTTCGGTCGACCGGCTGGAATGGGAACACATCCATAAGGTTCTCACTGAAAATGACGGGAACATTTCCAGAACTGCCCGTGCGCTCAGCATGCATCGCCGCACCCTGCAACGCAAACTATTCAAGCACGCCCCACATTCAAACTGAGTATGAAATGAACCGAGTGTATGCATGCTCTCGTTAACCAACGATAAACCTGAGCACGCACACTTAAAGTAGAGGTTATGTCAGTCCCGTAGCGACCATTCGTAACGCGATCACGCTGGCGGTTATCCGGGCAGCGCAAGTCAGTTGGTATAGCGGGCAAAAAAGAACCGGCGGACGCCGGTTCAAAAGAGGAGAGGACAATGTGTGCCAGACTTGGCATGGAACATTGTCCACTCATAACAGAGCATGAATGATGCCAGATAACAACATCATTACAGATCAATAGGATATGCATGCAACTCGGCAGAACAATGACAAACAAATTTCAAACAGAAACAAAATTTGTTTCAAAAAACATTCACCGGGTAGCCGGTGAAACGCCGAACCCTCGCGACAATGGCGAAAAGATTCTGACCATCCCTTCTCTCAGGGTTGCACCGGGTCGGTCACAAATCCGATACGCACCAACCCTGCTTTCGCGGCGGCCGACATAACCTGAGCCACGGTTTCATAGTGCACATGGCGGTCGGCACGGATGTGCAACTCGGGTTGCGGCTGCTTTTTCGCTTCCACGGAAAAGCGTGCCTCCAGTCCTTGCCGGGTAACTGGCGCGCCGTTCCAGTAGAGGGTGCCGTTTTCGCGTATACCGAACTCGATATGCTCGGGCCGGGTGATGTTGGGCGTATTGCTTGCCTTGGGTAGATCGATCTTGACCGAGTGAGTAAGCAAGGGCGCGGTGATGATAAAGACCACCAGTAACACCAGCATCACGTCCACCAGCGGCACGACGTTGATTTCCGCCATAGGACCCTGATGGCGGCGCGGATCGAGGCTTCCCATGGACATGTCGTTACCCCTTCGCAGCGATGCGCTGTTCCGGTTTCGCCGCGGGACGCAGCAGGCGCCCCTCGCCGGCCGAACTGTTGGCCTTCTCGCCCACCGTGATCACCGTATACAGATCGTGCGCAAAGGCATCCAGTTTGGCCAGCCAGACCCGGTTGCGGCGGTTGAACGCGTTGTAGGCGAGCACGGCGGGAATAGCGACCGCCAGGCCGACCGCGGTCATGATGAGCGCCTCGCCCACTGGGCCAGACACTTTGTCCAGTGTGCCCTGACCTGACAGGCCGATATTGACCAGCGCGTGATAAATCCCCCAGACGGTGCCGAACAAACCGATGTAGGGGGCGGCGGAGCCAGCCGAGGCCATCACGGTAAGACCGCGCTCAACGCGCATTGCTTCCTGGTCGATGCCGTTACGCAGGAGACGAGTCAAGAACTCGCCCAGCCCGCCGGCTGCGGCCAGTTTCTGAATACCGTGCTGGTGGTTGTCGTGGGCAGCTTCAAGCGCTTGTTGCGCCAGCTCGGCAAACGCGTTGCCCGCTGGCTGCCGGCGCAGCGCGACGCCCAGGTCCTGCAGTGAATCGGCCGCCCAGAACTGCTTGAGAAAGGCCTCGGCGTGGCGGCCCGCCAGATAATTTGCCAGCGCCTTGGTCGCGATCAGATACCAGCTTGCCACCGACAGCGAGAGCAGTAGCAGCAGCACGATGCGCCCGAGCGTATCAGTCTGCGCGAGAAAATGGGCGAAACCCAGGCTGTTTTCCATGATCAACGTCCTTCCAAAGTGAAATTAAATGGCTGTGTCGCCACCGAGCGGACGGCCTGGCCGTCGCGTTGCGCAGGGTTGCAGCGCCAACTCCTGACTGCCGCAAGCGCAGCGGCGTCGAGACGGGAAGAGCCGCTGCTGCTCGCTACCTGCGCCGTACTCACACGCCCGGTTTCGTCCAGCTCCACGCGCAGCACGACCTTGCCGGCTTCGCCCAACCGGCGCGACATGGACGGGTAGACGGGCGGCCGGCGTTCGGGACAGGCCACCGCCAGGTCCGACGCCAGCACCGCCGTCCCGGCCATTTTGGACGGCGCGGGTAGAGACGGTGCCAGCACGGATGCGGGCACGGCCACGGGAGGCGGTGGTTCGACTGCGGGCTCGGGTGGCGGCAACGGCTCCATCGCTTCTTGCGGCGACGCAACAGGCGCCTCTGCCGCCAAATGGTAGTGCGGCGGTTTGACTCGCGGCATTTCTCTCTTGACCGGCTTGGGTGGCGCCAACGGTGGGATGACGCGTGGCGCGGGATGTGAGGGCGGCGGGTTGATGAAGTTCACAAACAGGGTCATCGCCTCGGACGGAGGCGGAATCACGCGTGCACTCCACAATCCGTAGAGTACGCCGCCATGCAAGGCCAGCACCACCGCCAAGCCAGCCGCACGATTCCAGTCCATCCGCCCCAGGATTCCGTTCATGACATCCGCTTGCCCTTCGCCCGTCTTACCACTTCGCCTGCAACCCCAGGATGGCCGCGCGTGGCAAGCCGGAAGTGTAGGTCGGCACAGTGCCGGTGCCGTCGGCGGTTTCAGCGTAGTCTTTGTCAAACAGATTGCTGATGCTGCCGAAGACTTCCATCCCCTTGCCGAATGGGTAATTGGCGCGCAGATTGACCAAGTTGTGGCCACCGTATTTTCCGGTATTGGCGGCATCCAGCCAGTAGCTGCCCAGCCTGAACCATTCCAGCTGGAAGCGGCCGCCATTCATGTAACCGGGGGAGTAGCTGAGACGGGTATTGGCGATCACGCGTGGGGCAGTTTCCATTTCCTTGCCGCTGTAGTCAGCGGTTCCGGAAACGGTCCAGGTCTCGTAAGTGTGCTTGGCGTACGACAGGCTGGCATCGACTTGCCAGTCCTGTGCCAGCGGCAAGCCCAAGCCCAGTTCGATGCCGCGGTGCAGGGTCTTGCCCGCGTTAACCACAGTTCGCTGGGTGGTGACCGGATCCGTATAGCTGACGATGTCGTCCTTCTTGATCATGTGATAGACAGACGCCTCGTAACGCAGCACGCCATATTTGCCGCGCAGGCCGAGTTCCAGGTTGTCGACGATCACCGGCTTGAGGTTCAGCAGGGATTCGGCGGCGGCCTGCGCCTTGACTGCCGTGGACTCGCGGCTGCCGCGGAACACCTGGCCTTCGGACGGGGTGCGGAAAGAATTGCTGTAGGCCGCGAAGCCGTTCAGCGTGTCGCTGAAGGCGTAGGTCGCACCCAGCTTCGGCCCCCAGTGGCTGTAGCCAACCTTGGTGCTGGCGACGTGGCCGTACCAGCCACTGCCAGGGAACGCCCCCGCCGCCCCCTGGGTCGCGCCCGCCACCCCGTTGTTGAACTTGTTCTCGTAGTCGTACTGCATGTCGTCGTAACGCAGGCCGGCATTGAGGCGCAGCTTGTCGCTGAGCGATGCCTCGCCGTGGACGTAAGGCGAAATGCCACGGAAAGTCACATCGTAATCGTATATCTGGACCGGCGCGGCAGCGTTGAGGCTATAGGTGGTCCCGCCATAGGCGTTCACCAGTTTATCGAGACGGATCGAATCCTCGTCGCGCGATCCCGGACTGTAGTCAACATCCAGGCCGACGATGATGCGTGCCCGCATAGGCTCGAAATCGCGGCGGAATTTGCTAAGGAAGCCGAAAGACTGGTTCTTCGTGACGTATTGGCTTGGATCGTAGCCAACGCTCCAGTTGGGAAGGATCTCCATGCTGTTGTCGCGGAAGTAGGGCGTTATGGACAGCAGCGAATTGGCGGTTTCCTTTTCATAGGCCGTCGATAAACGAAAAGCATCGACCTGACGATAGGAGAACGGTACGTTGTTGGCGCGCGGCGTGGCATTCAATTCGCCCGCGCTCAGCTTGCCGACATGCTGTTGATCGACCTTGGAAAACGACAGCACCGTTTTCAGCAGCGCATCATCGCCAAGGGCGCGGTCCCAGCGGGCGGTGCCGGTCTGGCGATCATAACCAGCATTGTCCTGCCAGCCGTCAGTGCGCGTCAGGTTAAGGCTGGTGCGCCAGGCGTCGTCACCGTGAGCATTACCACCACCCACCAGGATGCGGCCCCAACCGTACGATCCCGCTTCCCCGCTCAGTTCGAGTTCGGCCTGTCTTGGCGGCGTGCGGGTCAGCACGTTGATCGTGCCACCGATTGCGTCCGAGCCGTACAGGGCACTGCCCGGACCTTTCATAACTTCCATTCCGCCCGACTGCGGCACGTTAATTTCGTACAACGCATTGTGATTGAAGAAGCCGGTAGAGCGGGTCGGGATACCGTCTTCTAGATAGAGGTAAACCGCGCTAGTCGTTAGCGGCTGGCGGATCGAGGTGGAGTGGCCTTCACCCGACAGATTGCTGACCCAGACGCCTGGCACCTGATTGAGGATTTCCTTCGGGTGAGTGGGTCGGGTTTCGCGCAGGGTCTGATCCTTGACGATTCCAACCGTCGCCGGAGTCTCGCTCAGCAACTCGCCTTCACGGGTGCCCGTCACCGTCATCTCCGGCAGCACCGCTTCTGCCGGGTCTGCCGCCCAAGCGGCAGGCGTGCACAGAATACCCGCCAGCGCGAGCGGAATAGGGTTCAGCTTCATACTTCCTCCGTTATTTTTAAATCAGTTGGCTAGCTTGTGCTTCTTGAGCCAGGCGCGCAGGCGCTGCTCGTTCAGCATCCCTACAACGGTTTCGCGTTGATGGCGGGCGTCGTATAGGTAAGTACGCGGCAATTCGCCGTACCATGATGGGTCGATAACATGACGCAACCGCTCAGGCAAGGCGTCGTCGAACACCCAGCTGTCCATCCTGCCGAGCCCAAGCTCACTCAGGGTTTTTTGCATGACCGGGACAAATTCAGGCGAATCTGTCGCAACCAACACCAGAGGTAGGCGTTTCTGCGTTTTTGCGAACTTACCCAGAAAGGTCAACTCAGCGATGCAGTAGCTACATTCGTTGACCGACCACAGGCTGAGAATGAATGGGCGACCGGCGTGTTGCGCCTTTATTTTTGCAAGGCTGTTCACAGTGAACGGGACCGGTTCTGCCGCTCTAGCCGACGCTGCGATAACCAGCGCTGCCATCATGCCGAACAGGAAACACCGGATCATTTTGCGTTACCCAATTCAAGCGGCAGAACGCGCACGCCTTCGGCAGCGCTGTTCCACACCACCAGCGCCTGCTTGCCGTCGGTCAGCGGCAGCGGATAATCAGCCGCCCCGCTGGAAGTTGCCAGACGCAACGGCTCACTCCAGGACGCGCCGCCATCGGCCGAGTGCATGGCCCGCGCCACATAAGCGTGCCCATCGAATTCGCGCCAGGTAATCAGAACCATGCTGCCTGCTGCTGCCACCGTCGCGTGGCCCGCTTGCACCGCGGAATCGCCCAGCGCCATGGGTGATGTCTCACGCCCATCCACGATGCGTTTGTAAAACAGCCCTTGGCGCGTTTTGCCTTGAGTGAACCAGACCAGGTGTAAGGCACCGTGGCCATCCACCGCCAAGCCGCCACCGTGATGGGGACAGGCGTCGATCTGCCACTCGTCGTCAGTGGCGCGATCCATCTTCCCCGTATCCAGATTGGCGAGTGCGAAGTCGCGCGTGTTGGTGCCGTAGAGGTTGCGCCAGAACGCTACCGGCCCCTCTGCTGTCCAGGTCAGTGAAGTACGGCAGCACTCGCAAGTATGCTCGGTGAGTTTGCGATTGGCGCTGAAGCGCGCACCGTTGTCGGCAGATTGCGCGAAGTAGACGGATGCGCCGGCGAACGTACCGCCTTTTTCACGGACCGCATCGCGGTCACGTCCGTCTAACCACGCTACCGTCACTCGCCCCGCGCCATCGATCGCCAGCGAATCGAAGCTGTGGCTACCGATACGGCCATCATCGTTCAGAGTAATCGGCGCTGAAAAGCTGTGGCCGCCATCGGTGGAACGGGCAAAGCGGATATTGCCAGTGAATCTTTTCGGTAGCGACTGACTCCAGCTCAACAATACCGTGCCATCTTGCGCAACAGCAATCTTGGGACGATTTTCCGCGTTGGCGGCAATATCTTCCGTTTCAAGTGCGACCGCAACCGGGCGGGAGAAACGCTGCCCGCCATCGTTCGACCAGGAAACCCAGAGCTGCAGGTTCTCCACCTTAGCCAACCATACACGTCCGTTGCCATCGAGCGTCGCGCCTACCGCGAGAGCCTCCTTGGCGGGGCGTGGCATGACGGAATGATCCATCGCGCTCGCTGCCACGGGCGCCAGGCCCACTGCCAGCAGCAGCACAAAAACGTATCTATTCATCCGGTAGCCTCCTGTTTCTTTCTTGATCAAAGAGCGCCCTATCATCACTTGGATTGCAAGGGTGCGGGCATGTGGCAAATTGACGCAGCATTGCACGGCAAGGCGCACGACGTGGTCGCCTGACTACATGCGCATCATGTCCGACTCGATCACCCCACAAGCCACTCGGGCCCCCGAGTTGCCGGCAGGGTCCGAGTAATCGTCTTCCTTGGCATGGACCACGATGCTACGGTCGCCAATGGATGCTGTTCCCATCAGCGCAATCGTAATGCCGGACACCGTGACATTGACGTCAGCTCGGCCGCTTTCATCTGCAACGATGTTGCCCAGATCGCCCAGGTGATGCGTCTGGCTGCCTGGTGCGCCATGTCGACCGCCGGTTGGCGCGTAATGACCGCCGGCACTCATGCCGTCGGGTGAATCGCAATTTCCGTTCACATGCACGTGAAATCCGTGCTTTCCAGGGGTGAGGCCCGCTATGGTCCCGGTGATATGTACGACGCGATCTTGGGTCTCATGAAACTTCAGTGTGCCACTAACGGCGCTGCCCGAAGTCGCCACCAGAACTGCAGTGGAGATCATCTTAGACTCATGGTTTTGGGCAATAACCGGTGCCGAACCGGCACAAAACAACAGACCGACGGCCGCAATGAAGTGCAGCATTGTGTGACCGTGAACATTGAATGACTTCTTTGAGATATGCATAGGTTTCCCCCTGAGTTGATTAAGCGATGTGTTCCCTCATGTTTCAAAATGGAATGGGGCGTGTTCAGAACCCTCCATTTGCCAGCTCTGTCAGCATCGCTTTCAGATCACGGTCAAATCCTTCCAGAGAGGTCTGGCCTTCTTTCGACAGCTTTGGGTCTTTGGCCAGAATCGACAGCACATGCGCCGGGCGCTGCACCATGACCGTGGTTTTGCCATCCTTTTCAAAGAGAGCAAACCTGCATGGTGCAAACATCTCGAAGTCGGGAACATGGCGGGTGATGGTGTATGCCTTGCTCAGATTACAGAACTCGATTAGCTGCAGCGGATGCGCTTCAATGCCCCGGCTTGCCAGGCCTTCCTGGACGTTGAGCTGATTGATGACGGCGTAATTTCTGGCTTCGAGGGCCGAGATCAACATCTCCCGCACCACCGGTAACTTGTCGTCGAGGGTGACTTCGTATTTGACCGGGGTCACGACGATCGCAGGGTCTTTGGCCCACAGGGGGGTCGATTGCAGCGAGAAAATCGCAATCAGGGCCAGACCCCAACTTGAAAAATAATGCTTGGTGGACATGCTTCGATCTCCTCTTGTGTTCCAAAACGGTGGGGCTCTGGCCCCTGCCGTCTAGGAAAGCAAGCCCCGTACCAGAAGCAGACGGGACAGAGATATTCAGCGATTGCGTCCGCTTGGATTGAAATGAAGGTCGTATTCGCGCATCTTGCGCCACAGTGTCGTGCGGCCGATCCCCAGCACCCGCGCCGCCTCGCCGATATTGGCGGAACGAAGCAGCGTGGATTCGATCATCCGTCGTTCCGAATCTGCAATGCTGCCGGCGGTTTCAACCATGCCGGCAGGGTCGTTTCTTGTAACGGGCGGAAGCGTTTGCTGAAGCAAGTCCTCGGGCAGGGCGTCGGTATCGATATGTCCGGCATCGTCAGCGAACACTGCCATCTGTTCCACAAAGCTTTCCAGCTGGCGAATATTGCCCGGATAAGCATATCCCAGGACATAGGCCTCCGCCCGCGGTGTCAGTCGAAGGCCGTTGCGGCCGTACTTGTGTCCGTAGATGGAGAGAAAGCGTTGCAGCAGGTGTTGCAGATCCTGCCCGCGTTCGCGCAAGGGCGGCAGATGCAAGCGTATCCCGTTGAGGCGGAAATAAAGGTCGGAGCGAAAATGGCCTTTTTCCATGAGTAAGCCGAGATCCTGGTTGCTCGCTGACATGATGCGGATATCGACCTTCTTGCCTTTGTTGGAGCCCACCCGGCGGATGATTTTTTCCTGCAGGACGGAAAGCAGTTTGGCCTGCATGGCGGGCGACAGCGTGTCCACTTCATCGAGGAAAAGGGTGCCGCCATCGGCTTCCTCGAACAGCCCAACACGGGATTCCGTGGCGCCAGTAAAGCTGCCCTTCATATGGCCGAACAGCTCGCTTTCCAGCAGGTTTTCCGGCAGGCTGGCGCAGTTGATGCTAATGAAAGGCGCGTGACGGCGGGCGCTGTTGTCGTGAATGAAGCGTGCCACGCGGGTTTTGCCGGTTCCGGTTTCGCCGGTGATGAGTACGCTGATGTCGGTCCGGGCAATTCGTTCTGCCTTGATCAGGGTGGCACGCATCTGCGGCGTCTCGGCGACGATATCCTCCGTGTCACGGTACAACTCCGGAGCGCTCGACCCGATCGGGCCCACGGGCACGGCCTGACTAGCGTAGATCTTCTCAACGATATCCTCTTCCCGGAAAGGCTTGGTCAGATAGTCAAAGGCACCTAGACGCATGGCATCCACCGCGGAATCAATGCTGCCGTAGGCCGTGATCAGAATAACGGGTAAGTCCGGATTGACACGCTTGATCTCACGCAACAAGTCGGCGCCGGACATCCCCTCCATACGCAAGTCGGTAATCACCAGCTCATACACCTGCTTGCCCAGATGAGACAGCGCCTCCTCACCGCTTTCTGCTTCCTCGGTTTCGAAACCTGCACTCTGAAGCATGAGGGAAAGACTACGGCGCAGACTTTTCTGGTCGTCTACCAGCAGGATACGCATTCAGGCAACCTCACGTCTGTCAAAGCTTTCCGCGACGCGGGCAGGTACGCGCAGGAAGAACGCCGTGCCCTGGCCAACCTGGCTCCGCAGACGGATGCCGCCGCCCCACTCCCGTACCAAGCGTTGCACGATAGCCAGCCCCAAGCCGGCGCCCAAAGGCCGTTGTGAGTAGAAAGGCTCGAAAATTCGAGTCTGGTCTTCACGGGCAATACCCTTGCCGGAATCCGCCACCACCAGCAGAAAATGTCCTGGATAATGCCGCAGGGTGACCTCAATTCGCCCCGACTCATGGATGGATTGGGTCGCGTTGAGCAGGAGATTCCAGAACACGGCCTCGAGACCGTCGGCATCGAACACCAGCAGCGAAGAGACAGGCTCGATATTCAACTGTAACTGGATGCAAAGTTCCTCCTGACTGATATGTCGCTCCAGCAGCGCACAGGTTTTCTTCACCACTTGCTCCAGGACGATGGCTTTGCTGACCGATGCACGGGGTTTTCCGAAGGACAGGAAATTGCTCGTGAGGTTGGTCAAACGCTCCACCTCGTCCTGAATGATTTCCAATGCGGCACTGCTACGCGCGCTTTCGCTCACGTCAGACCTCAGTACGGCCAGGCAGTTGTTGATGGCGGACAAGGGATTGCGTACTTCGTGCGCGACCGAGGCGGCCATCTGACCCATGACCGCCATACGTTCGCTGCGTATCTTGGTTTCCTCTGCCAGTTTGAGTTGCTGATTGGACTCGGCGAGCCGTGTGAAGCTTTGTGCATTGTTGATGGCGATGCGCACCTGACCCGCGAGCAGCACGCCTTTATCCAGGCTGGCGACGCTAAAACGTACCGGGGCGGTGCGCATCAGCACCATCACGCCGATGAGATTTTCGCCATCCAGCAGCGGAAACAGGGCAAGCGCTTCCCAGGGGCAGCCCTTGGGTTTGCTGAACGGCGTTGGCTGGGACACATCGCGCCACAAGACGCTGATGGGCTGGTAATGACCGCTGATGCCCTCCAGCAGCTTGGAACAATGATTTCCGTCCCGACACCAGGCTTCGAGCTCCCCCGACCCTTGCTGCTCCGTCTGTCCGAACCATTTGGCCGCCAGGTAAAACTCGGCTTTATTTTTATTGTCAGGCAACCACACCAGCGCGCCATCGCTCTCCAATAACGCGGCGCTTTCCTCGCACACGGCCTCCAGCACTCGGTCCATATCCAGGGTGGAGGTGAGCATATTGGAGACCCGCAGCAACGCCAGCCTGAAATAATTGGCATCAAGCGATTGATGGTAAAGCAGCGCGTTATGCACGATCGCGCCCACCTCATTCGCCAGCGCGCCTAACGCACCGACATTCATATCCGGACGACTCGCCCGCAGGCGGAGGCGGCCGATTTCATGTCCGTTGGCGGTAAGTGACAGGCACACAGATTGGCAACCCCAGTCATCGCGATAGCCACACTCGAATACTTCTTCAACCGGCAGGATGGCATGACAGGCGGTTGAATTGCAGATAGACGCATCCCGCATGGCTTGCACTGACCAGTGCTTGCTGAAGCGGCGTGCCCGACAATCAAACTCGTCCAACTCATCCTGCGGTATGCGCAGAATGAGTTCGCAACTGATCAGTCCCAACAACTCGTGTATGGCTTTGGCGACCACGTCCAGCGTGTTGTCCAGATTGAGCGTGAGCATGGCCTCCCGGACCATACGGTTACGTATCTCAAGCTCATGGTTGAAACGCTGGATTGAGCGCTGTGAACGCTCAAGTCGACGATTGGCCCGTGCTAGTGAATAACGCGACTTATCAATCGTGCGCAACGCCAACAGGAAGCCGACAAACACGATCAACATGGTACCAAGGTAAAACAGGAGCTTGATGCCGTGCCACACCCACCAGGCCAAGTTCCACATGCCGGACAAACTGAACAGATAGGCGCTTTGTGCAAACACCACCAGCAGGCTGAATGCAAGCAATGCCAGTATCTGGTTGCGCGCATGGAAATAACGATAGAACGCAATTCCTGCCAGCACATAAAACAACCCTGCCAAATAATGTACCGCATGGTTGAGGAATGAAAAGCCCAACCCGCCGCCACCGCCCTCCGAGAATAGGCCCGGAATGAAATAGCGGTAGAGCGCCGTCAGGCCAACAGCCACAGCCAAACCGATTGCGACCGTCGCCAGGTCCGTTCTGGAAAGCCCATGGTTGCGTTCGGCCGTGACTCGAACCACCACGCCGGCAAAGATGAAAACGCTCCCGAGAAAGGTGGACAGCGTGTGGTAGAGAACAAACTCCGTATAGTGACTCGCGGGATCCGTCCAGGCATGCAGCAAATCAAATATGCCCATGACCAGAAAGGCCAGACCGAACAGGATCATGCTCGGGTCGTGCCGCCTCCGGGATACGGAGAGGAGCATGCCGGCAATGATCAGCGCCGTCAGACCGCAGAAGGACTCGATGAGAAGATGGCTATACGGCTCGACGTGCGTTTGACTCTGGTCCTGCAGGGTTAGCTGCGAGAAAACGAGGATAGGCCCCGCCAACAACAGCAGCAGCCAGAGCATGATCCCGGCTTCCGGCAGACTGATGGACGCCAGCCGTTGCCTGGCCGCACGCTGCAACGTGGTCAGTACGTCAGTAAACGGAACAGGAGATTTCACGAACATAGTTGTTCCTCATGCCGATGGAACGTATCGATCTTAACGCGACGAATCGGGCTCTAACGATTTTACGCGACGAATCGGGCTCTAACCATAGCGTTTACAGACCATTGCATGCTCAGGCGGCCGGCGTTAATTGGCCCGACCAGCGGGTAGCCAACCAGCGGAACAGGGTTGGAATAACCACCAGATTCAGCACGGTTGAACTCAACATACCGCCCAACAGGACGATGGCGAGGGGACGTTCCATTTCCTTGCCGGTGGGGTCGCCAAAAATCAGCGGCGTAACGGCCAGTGCGGCCGTAAAGGCAGTCAGCAGGATCGGGACCAGCCGATCGCACGCGCCCCTGACCGAGACTTCGGCCAGGCTCAGTTGGGGTTGGGCCTGCATCAGATGCTGGTAACGGGAGATGAGCAGCAAACTGTTGCGGGTTGCCACCCCGAACAAGGCCAGCATGCCGATCATGGAAGAGACATTCAGGGTCTCGCCGGCCAGGGCGAGCGCGAATACGCCACCAATCAGTGCCAGCGGCAGGTTGACCATGATCAGCAACACCAGCGACCAATTGCGGAATGCCTGGAACATGATAAGCGTCATCAGCACCAGTGCGGCGGCCCCGGACATCAGCAGGTTGCGCGTGGCACGCTGCTGGCCCTCGAAATCGCCACCGATCTCAAGCGCATACCCTGGCGGCAGCTTGACCTTTTCCATGATACGGGCTTGCGCGTCGCGCACCACATTATCCAGGTCGCGGCCTTCGGTATTCCACTGCACCACCGCGCGGCGGGCACCACTGTCGCGGTTGATCATGTAAGGTTCCTGCACGGCATTGAAGTGGGCCAGATCCCGCAGCGGGATGACCATGCCGGCCGGCGAGATAAACGGCATCTCGCCCAGGGTGTGAATGTCGGCACGTGCGGTCTCGTTGACCCGCACGAAAAGATCGAACGTGCGGTCCTGCTCCAATACTTTGGAGGTCGCCATACCGTTGAATGCCTGTTCCACTTGCGCCACGATGGCGCCGGCCGTGAATCCATAGGCCGCAGCCGCGGCCCGGTTGACATGCACCTCCACGCCCGGCACCAGGATCATCGGCTCCATCTGCAGGTCGACGATTCCGGTAACGTCCTGCACGGCCTGATAAATCTCCTGCTGTTTCTGCTGCAACACCGCAAAATCCTGACCATAGAGCTTTACGGCGACCTGAGAGCGCACCCCGGAAAGGACTTCCGACATACGATGGGTAATGAACTGCGAGACGTTGACCGACATGCCCGGAATCTGCGCCAGTTGCTCGCGGATACGTTGCATGATTGCCGGCACGTTTGCAGTACCTGGTTTCAGTGCGATGTCGAATTCGCTGAAGTTGACAGGCTGGGCGTCTTCATCCAGCCGGGAGCGGCCGGCACGCTGCGCCAGGCTCGCGACCTCGGGCATTTCACCAATCAGTTTTTCCACTTCGCGGCCCATGCGCAGATTTTCGTCCAAAGAGGTACCGGGCATCATGGTGGTGGCAATCACCAGATTGCCTTCGTGGAACGGCGGTATGAAGGATCGACCCAGTCCCGAGAAGGTGATTATGGCCGCCACCAGCAACACCAGCGTGGTCCCCACGACGGCCAACGGCCACGCCACCAAGTGCTGAAGCAAGCGCTGATAGCGCACCAGCAAAAACTCCGAGATCGGGCCCAGGCCATATTCGCGCGCGTGCCGCTCGTTGCCCATCAGGTAATAACTGAGCACAGGTACCAGGGTGATGGCCACGATGAGCGAGCTGGCAATGGCAGCCAGATAGGCGATGGCCATCGGCTGAAAGATGCGGCCTTCAATGCCTTGTAGGAAAAAGATCGGCGTGAACGCCACCAGGATGATGAGGGTGGCGAAGACCACCGAGTTGCGGATTTCCCGTGAACCTTCGTAGACGATTTCCAGGGCCGCCAACGGCGCCATGGAGCGGGCGTTCTCGCGCAAGCGGCGCAGGATATTCTCGACGTCGATGATGGCATCGTCCACCACTTCACCGATGGCGAACACTAGCCCGCCTAAAGTAAGCGCGTTGATGCTGATATCTAGCGCCCACAACACCAGAACACCCGCCATCAGAGACGTCGGGATAGCGATCAGGCTGATCACCGTCGGCCGCCAGCGGAACAGGAACAGCAGCAGAACCAGGGCGACGATGATGGACGAATGCAGCAGCGCATCGCGCAGGTTGTCGATTGAGGCTTCGATAAAACTGGCCTGACGGAACACGTTGGGGATCAGCTGCACGTCCTTGGGAAGGTTCTCCGCCATGCTGGCCAGTACTTTTTCCACGTTGCGCGTGGTTTCCATGGTGTCAGCGCCCCAAAGCTTTGACACCGTTCCAATCACAGCCGGGCCACCGAATATCTGACCATCGCCGCGTTTGATTTCGCTGCCGAACTGCACGTCGGCAATATCGCTGATGTGGATGGGTTGCCCATCGCGCATCACGACCAGCGTCTGTGCCACATCTCTCAGGCTTTCCACCTTGCCGTTGGCGCGGATAAAATACTCTTCTTCGGAGCTGGGATAGACGAAACCACCCGGCGCCACTAGGTTGGCGTTGCGTAGCGCCTGCGTGACCATATCGGTGGAAATGCCGTATTTGCGCATGCGCAGTGGATCCAGCGACACCTGGTACTGCTTCACGCCACCGCCCACCGCGACCACCGAAGCTACTCCGGGCTGCGCCAGCAAGCGGTTGCGGATATCCCAATCAACCAAGGTCCGCAGTTCGTGCTCACGATTGCTGCCCGACCAGTCCACCAGCCCAAATTTAAGCAGCCAGCTCACCGCCGACGTCACCGGCATCATCTGTGGCGTCTGCGCCCCGGATGGCAGTTGGCCCTGTACCGCTTGCATGCGCTCCTGAATGATCTGGCGTGCACGGTAGATGTCGACGCCCCACTTGAACACGATGGTGATCCGCGACAATCCGACCGAGGAGTTGGAACGGATCTGGTCGATGTAGGGCGCGCCCAGCAGCACGACCTCGATCGGCCGGGTAACCAGTGTCTCCACATCCTTGGCGGTATAGCCTGGCACCTCGGTCTGGATTTGCACCTGCGGCGGTGCATATTCGGGGAATACGTCCACCGCCATGCTCAACGCCGCAACGACAGACGCGCCGGCCACAATCAGATACAGCAGAACCACCGTAATGCGGTTCCTGAGTGACCATCGGATTATCCAGTCAAACATATGTCATTCCGTCATTAAGTCAGTGGTCATGATGATGGTCGCCCGCGACCGCGCCGGGCCCGGCGGAAATACGGTGGAGGCCTTCGAGCATCATTTTTCCGGCTACCACCACTTTTTCTCCTGCGTTCACCCCGTTCACCTGCAGTAGCGCGGGTGTTTCATCGAGCACCACAATAGGTTTGCGTAGATAACGGCCGGGGGCAATCCACACATACACCACCGGGTTAATGGCTTGGCCCAACACAGCCTGGCGCGGAATCCAGCTACCCGTGCGCTTGCCCAGCTGCAAGCTGATATTCACGGACTGACCCACCGCCAACCCCGCCGGGGTCCGACCAAGATCGACCAGAAAGCGCGCGCGTTGGGTGATCGGGTCCACAACCGGCAACACCTGGGTGATGTGACGCTCCAGCTGACTGCCGTCGGGCAGACTGATGCGTACTGGCATGCCCGGCTGCAACAGCGTCCGCTGGTCCGGAAACACATAGCCTTCCAGCCAGTGAGGCGTATCGGCAGCCACCATCCGGGCGATCGCCTTGCCCACCAGCACGAACTGCTTCATGGTTGCATCGCCGGCGTTGACCAGGGAGCCCGGCTGAACAAACAAATCCGTGACGAAACCATCGATGGGAGCCTCGAGAATAATGTGCTCCACGACTTTGTCGTGCTCGATGAGGTCAGTAACCTGCTTGTCAGTCATGCCCCACCAACGCAGATTTTCCTTGGCGTCCTTGAGGTAGTTCGGCAAGCGCCCCTCTTCGCGCAGCACCTGCAATTGTTCCTCATTCTTGAGAAATTCGAGGTACCCCCTCTGGGTGGTGATGAACTCCGGATTGAAAATAGAGGCAAGCAGCTGGCCTTTGCGCACGCTATCCCCCACCCGCACATACACGGCCTCCACCTGACCACTGACGGCGATGTTCACATCGACCATGGCCTTGCTATTGGGAACGACCAGGCCATAGGTCTTGATCGTGGACATCTGCGGGCCGGCCTGGACCTGAGCCAGGCTGAACAGACTTTCCTCCCCCTTCACGCTGGGCGGCAACTTCACCTCACTGACGGCCGCTTTCGCTGTCGTCGGAGCAGTGCTTGCCGGCGTAGCCTGGCCGAACATGCGCGGGTCGCTATGACCCGACGCCAGGGGTGTCATCGCTGCACCGAACCCAATGAGCGCCAACAGGCCAACGCACTGCCACCATGGGGTGCGCCATGTAAATGGCTTCGAAATCCGTCCAAGCTGCTCAGTGCGCATGATCCATCTCCCCCAGGCTCACACTCGTCTGCAGACCCGCAGGCAAAGCCACGCCATCAGGTGGGCTGCCGACTAATTTGAGCCGCACACGTTGGCGCTGATTAACCGGATTCACAAAAGCAAATATCTGCTGCACGACCGCCGGAATCGCCACCTCACCATGACGGGCATCGGCGACGTAGACCGTGGCTCGCTGTCCGGGTTTGAGTTTGCCAGTCTCCCGGACCGGCAGACTAGCTTCCACCTGGATGGCTGCCGGACGCGCGATCGTGAGGATGGCGGTCCCGGAGGCGGTGTACTGCCCCACCTGGCCGCCAGTATTAAGAATCTGGTTGTTGACCACGTTCAGGCTATAGATAAAGCCGGCTTCCGGAGACTTGATACGGACGCGTTTCAACGGTTCGCGACGGCTTTCCATTTGCTTGATGTCCTCCTCAGACATGCCGCGCCAAGTCAGATTCATGCGTGCGCCGATAAGCTTCTCGTTGCCGGTCATGGAAAATGAGCGCACGGCATCCATGTTGCCGAACAAGGCCAGATAGGTTCCTTGCACGGTCTCAAGCTCTGCGCTCTCCATTTCGCCCAGCACCTCATTGCGGGCGACACGCTTGCCGACATAGAGATCGCTCAGCTTGGTGATGCGCGCATTGATCTTGATCACCAGATCAACCAGATGGCGCGTATCAAAGCTCAGCGTGGCGGGGTAACGAATAGTGGCTTCCACCGGGTGATCGTGGTGGTCTCCCCCCACAGAAGGCGCGCCAAACATGGATGCATCGGAATGGGCGTGTACTGCCACTTGCAGACCAAAAAACAATGGCAACGCCAGAACCAGCTTGCACAGCATTTTTTTCAATCCGGAAAACTGATAAATAACATTAAGCAAACCATGTGCCAGGCATTACGATTTCATCTCGGTTGCTATTTCCGGCTTCTCACAGCATGTCCTCTGCTGTCATTCGACCTTCTCAGGGCTGTGGCAGTGAGGGCGACCTCCGGTCAGTCCGGAATCAGATGCTTTGGCGCTCCGATACCTCGAAAGACCGCCATGACAAAAATGTTTCATGCGTTCCATAGTGAAACAGAATACGTTCTCCCATTTACCCAAATTCTTTTCCGCAGCATCCGATCTTGGATGCGTAGCGGTCAGAGTCGCTTTGGCCGGTTATGCACAGTCGGTGATTATGAGAAGAAACATGCCGAAACGCCTGTCTGTCCACGCTGCCAAGCCCCGGGCCGAAAAGGACGCTTTGCATAATCGCTGCGTGCTTACAAAGCCCGCGAGATGGCAAGCTGGGCACAGAAGTGGGCTCGCCAGGGGTGATACCTGAGCCTTTCTCCCTTCACTTGCCAGCGAGTCCCTTGCTTGCAGTGACTCTTGCGCTGGTCTGCGCCTTGGTGGCGGGTTCTGCCAACGCGCAGTCAGTACATGAAACCAAGATGGGTGGCCAGCTTCTCAACGTGACCAAAAACGGTTCATCGGTCTCCTGTGGATACCGGGTCATCGTGACGTCCAACACCGACGGAAGCAGGGGGAGACAAGTGCTGGATGTCAGTCTATTTGTTTCCAATGGTGCGATGGTCACAAAATTTTTAAGGCGAGCTCTACCGCCAGGAGTGAATGGCCTGGAGAACATGGTGGAGGTACCAACCTGCGGAGGCTGGCTCAAAGCGCCGGGAAGAAAGCCAGCTTCCCCACTCACTGAATTGCCACCGGGTGTGCGTGTGCCCCCACCAACCATGCGGGTGGTCGACCCCAAGGGCGCCATTGCCGTCATCGATGCCATCGGTCTCCAGCGTCTCACCCAGGTCGGAGTAAATTGGACGCCGAAGGCGGAGACCATCTATTCGGACAAGGTCGAAATCGGTTCGCAGTCGGTCGACCAGTTCTACGCCTGTGTGGATGAACTCAAGGACGCCATGTCCGAGAAGCTCCGCCAATAGTTGCTGAGATCAATTGTGAGAGATTCGAGGAGCGCAATCATGTCGTCGCATGCAGTCTGTTTGGTCTCGTGTGATCCTATCAATGCTGGCTTGCTTGGCGCGGGTTCGTTGGCCCTCGCCTTCGTTTACCAGCTAACAATTCATTCCAACGGACTGCCTTCGGCAGCCGCTGAATTCGCACGTTGACCGGTAAGCGCCGAACACCGGACATATTGAACAGTCAGTTTGAGGGACCACTTCGGCCGACGAACTGCTTGTCATGGCTGGGTATTCAACCGTCACTTCCTCGGCCGAAGCGGTCCCTGGGGATTTAAACCAACGACTTCTGCTATGGATTCGTTACCGGCCATTGAAACATCACAGCGAGGGAACGCGAACGACCGCTTTCAATATCCGCAACCGCGTCCCATCGACCCAAAAAAGACGGGCATGGCTTGAGCCGATTGTCCATTCCGTAACACATAGCCGCCTCCTGAACATCACCAGCAGTGAAGTTGCGCCATCCCATCACATCATCTAGGCTGAAGTATTCAGATGGCTTCAGCGGGGCGCAACCAGGCGTGCGAGTGCCCTGCAAATCAAGCAGACAAAGAGGACCGATGGCCCTGACCCATTCAGCTTCAGCATCCCCGGAGGAACAGCGAAGCATTTGGGCGGACGCCTACCTGAGCGTTCGTAAACACAGCGAGGAACTGTGTGCGCCACTGTCTCCCGAGGATTACGTGATCCAGACAGTTCCCGAGGCCAGTCCAGCCAAGTGGCACCTGGCCCATGTGAGCTGGTTTTTCGAGACATTCCTGCTGGTGGAGTATCTCGCTCACTACCCGGAATTCCATCCCATGTACCGGTCTCTGTTCAATTCCTATTACGAGCAGATCGGGAAATACCAGCCGCGCCAGGAGCGGGGCTTCTTGTCGCGGCCGAGCATCGGAGAAATCTATCGCTACCGGGCCCATGTCGATAAACACATGCTGACACTGTTGCATGACGTCAGCGAGGACGTGTGGCCGACCGTGCAGCAACGTCTGGAGATCGGCCTCAATCACGAACAGCAGCATCAGGAATTGCTGCTCACTGATATCAAGCGCAATTTCAGCGCGAATCCGCTGCGACCCGCCTACCGCAGCGACCTTCCGGAAACGCCAAAAGCATCGCCACCTTCCACGCGCTGGCTGGCGTTCCCCGGCGGCGTCCACGAGATCGGCCAGCAAGGCGGCGGCTTTGCCTTTGACAACGAAACGCCGCGCCACCGGACCTATCTGAATGCCTTCCGCCTTGCCTCCCGGCCTGTGACCAACGGCGAGTACCAGGTGTTCATGGAGGATGCTGGATATCACCGCCCTGAATTCTGGCTTTCGGACGGCTGGGCGACGGTAAAGCGCCTGGACTGGTCCAGCCCGATGTATTGGGAATCGATCGATGGAGAATGGTGGCAGTTCACCCTCGCCGGGCCGCGTCCGCTCAATCTTGAAGAACCCGTTTGTCACGTCAGCTATTACGAGGCGGAAGCCTACGCTGCCTGGGCGGGCAAACGGCTGCCCACCGAGGCGGAGTGGGAGGCCGCGGCGCAAGGGCTCGCCGTAGCAGGCAACCTGCGCGACAGCGGCTATCTGCAGCCCGTTGCCGCATCATCGGGTGAAGGCCTGCTTCAGATGTACGGCGACGTCTGGGAGCATACCGCGTCGCCCTATCAGCCCTATCCAGGCTTCCGCGCCGCCGCTGGCGCGCTCGGCGAATACAACGGCAAGTTCATGTGCAGCCAGATGGTTTTGCGCGGCGGCTCCTGCGTCACACCGGCCGACCATATCCGCGCCAGCTACCGCAATTTCTTCTATCCGCACGAACGCTGGCAGTTTCAGGGTTTCAGGCTGGCGGATGACGCATGAAGGCCGTCAGTCGATCCGCGTCGCAGCCTCCACCGCGGCGACCGCCGTTGCCAGTTGCGCCCGAGTGACATAAAAGTGCGCTGAGAAGCGCACGCCGCCACCACGCTGGGCGCAGATCACACTGCGTGCGAGCAGGTTGCGGTGCAACTCCGCAGGGTCGACGTGTTTGTGACGGAAGGTGACGATGCCCGCGTAGCGGCCCGGCTGCTGCGGGGTGAGAATCTCGATATCGGGCAGACCGCTCAGCGCCTCCATCAAATAGGTGCTGTTCGAAAGCACGCGCGTTGCCACCTCCTCCATCCCCACTTCAGCCAGCAGCGCAAGACTCGCACTCAAGGCATGAATGCCCAGCATGTTCGGGCTGCCACATTCAAAGCGGCGGGCACTGGCAGCTACCTGCCAATCCTGGCGCGAGAAATTCAGGTAATCCTCCACCATGTGCCAGCCATACTGCCTGAGTCGCAGTTTCTCCCGAACCTGTGGCCTGACGTAGAAAACCGCACAGCCTTCCGGCCCGAGCAGCCACTTGTGCCCGTCGGCCATGACGAAATCCGCGCCGCAGGTCTGGACATCCAAAGGCAGCGCGCCAAGGCTCTGGATGGCATCGACGCAGAACAGCACGCCGCGTTCGCGGCAAAGGGTGCCTAACTGATTCAGATCCAGTCGCAGCCCGCTTGCGTATTGCACCGAGCTGACCGCCAACAGGCGGGTGCGCGCATCCATGCAGGCGCCCAGAGCCTGTTCCGGCGACGCGCCGCGAGTCAAGTCGGCGCAGCGGGTTTCGACGCCCAGGTCTTGCAGTGACTGCCACACGATGCGATTGGACGGGAACTCCTGATCGCTGATGACCACATTGTCCCCCGCCTGCCACTCCAGGCCGTGAGCGACCACGGACAGCGCCTCGGATGTGCTCTTGAGCAGCGCGATGTCTTCCGCTGCAGGCGCGTTGAGCAGGTCGCGGCACTGCTCGCGCAAATGGGCCTCGGTCTCCAGCCAGCGCGGATAATGCTGCGCGCCGTGGCGCATGTTCTCCTCAGCGAAGCGCTGCACCGCGACGGCAGTCCGGCGCGGCCATGGTGATACCGCCGCGTGGTTGAGATAGGTCAGCCCGGGATCGAGCGGGAATTCATCGATGTAATCGCGGTCGTGCGTGTGATCAATAGAGCCGTACATGATATTTGCCATCCAAGAAATAGAATTTAAGGCACCGGGCAAATTGCCTTTTTCATTCTCACGTGTTGCTCGTCACGTTCAGTCAGAAACGCCGGAGCATCCGCCAAAAACATGCTCATGATCGTTGTGCAACCAATACCGGACCGATCTCAACACCTTCAAGCAGTACTACGCCCTGGCCGATCAACTCATTGCCCAAGTCACCCAAGACCTAGCTGTGTTTAGCCTGCTAGCCCTAAACCTCGCCATTCCAAGGCCAGTGCGGCGAATTGCCCTTGGATCAGAATTAATAGCTATAAGCTGTCCTTCAGGATTTCCGGAGTGCGGCGGATCTCGTACGGCGGAAGGGGTCGCCACTGCGGGTGCGTTCTGGTCCATCAATCCGCTTGCATCGGGTCAAGCCGTGCTTTGACCTCGCGCTTGCCCATCTTCCGGACGGCCGCGATGACGGCGAGCTGCTCGGCCCTTGGGCGTGTCGTGCCGGCTTCCCAGTTGTAGATGGTTTGGGCTGAAACGCCCACCAGCGCACCCATCTCCCGTGCGGACAGGCCGAGCCGCGTCCGCTGCGCACGCACACCCTGCGACTTGAACCTCAGTTTGGTTTCGGATTCCTTATCGGCGGTAGGCGCGACCTTCTTTGGCGCCATTTTTTCGAGGCGGAATATCTGTTTTTCCAAGGCCTCAATGCGCCGCTTTAAAGCCGCGATATCGGTACGGTAGCGGCTCGATGCCTTCTTGAGGGTTTCGGTTTCGCCCCGTAACTGCCTGCGAACCAGTCGGGTGATTTCTTCCTTGAGCACGGATGCAATGTTCGGCAATTGGGGTTCCTCATAGCGTACAGGTAAGGGCAAATGGTACAGGGGTCGGCCTTATTCATCCGCGCTGATCGACGGCTACTGCAAACTTGGCCACTGACACTGGAGATGATGAGCGGTCGGTGTGGAGTAGCTTGCCGACTCCGGCACGAAGTTCGGGCTAAATGTCCGCTTTCGACAACGGCGGGGGACGGCACCCGCCCCCCCAACGCCGTCGGTTGCCTGGCAAAGGTGTGAAGGCCTCGATCAACACGAGTCGATCAAGGCTCATTGTTACCTGACAAACGGCTTCAAATAAACAGGCAAATATCGGTTTCGCCTGCAAACTCGAAAAATGTGGCTGCGCCGCCGTATTCAATGTCGCCGATAAACTCGTTGTGATCGAAGCCGAACAGTTCTACCGTCATCTGGCAGGCAATCATTTTCACCTCCGCTTCCTGGCACAGTTCACGGAGTTCGGGAACCGTGGCCACGCCGTTATTCCTGATTGTCTGCTTCATCAAGGCGGTGGCGACGTTTTCATAACCCGGCACCAGCGACTGCACCGCATTGGGGATATTCCAGTTGATTTCCTTGAACCATTTAGGTCCGAAAGGCATTTTCATCGGCATGCCGGGATTGCCGAGCGGGCTGACCTTGAGACCGGACAAGTCCTTTTTCAGCAACTGCAGGCCGTAGAAGGTGAAGAAAATTTGCACCTCGTAGCCCAGCGCAGCGGCGGTGGAGGCGAGGATGAAGGGCGGATAAGCCCCGTCCAGCGTGCCCTTGGTAGCGATCAACGCCATTTTTTTAGTTTCCATGATGTCTCTCCTAAAGTTGGGGAATGCGGCTTAATGCTTGCGCATCATAAAAATGAATTCACTATTGTTTTCTGTGGTGGACAACAGTTCGTTGCCAGTCTGCTTGGCAAATGCCTGCATGTCCTTCACAGAACCTGGTCGGTCGAAATCACCTTCAAGATTTGTCCACTTACGAGTTCGCTCAGGGATTTCTTGGTATGCAGAATAGGCAACGGGCAGTTGAGGCCGCGGGCGTCGAGTTCCTTGTCAAAGTTCATGGTTTTCTCCTAAAAAATCAGCTGACTATTTGTCTTGCACAACCAGGAAATGCGCGCGTTCCATACGTTGCTTCAAACGCTCGCAGAAAACGGCTAATCAGCCCATGTTCGTCCGGCAAACGTGGCGTCAACCGGAGTGTGAAACAGGTGGTTGGCATAATTGCTGAGGATTTTCACGGAAATCGCCAGCACGATTTCCAGGATCTGCCGTTCGCTGTATCCAGCCGCAAGGAAAGCGCTCACATCCGCCGTGCTTGGCAGCCCTCGCTTCACCACCATGGTGCGGGTGAAGTCGTGTAATGCAGCCAGCCTTGCATCCTGGATGGGGCGACCATCGCGTATGGCATTGGTCACATCTTCCGGCACGCCGGACATCTTGTCGGCGATGAAACTGTGGGCGGCGACACAATAGGTACAGCCGTTTTCGCGACTGATCGCCAGCAGCACCACTTCCTGCTCCACCGGGGTGAAACCGGAGCTTGCGCGAAAAATTTCATAGCCGTGAATATAGGTGTCAAGCAGCCCCGGCGAATTAGCCATGACACCATACATGTTGGGCACCATGCCCAGTTTGGTTTTGGCCGTGTGCAAATGATCCGCCGCAAGTGCTTCTGCATTGCCTTCATTGAGCGCCGGGAGAGTGAGTTTATATTCCGCCTGCATGATGACTCCTATAGTTATGGACCGAATGGTACATATTGGTCGAAAAAAAAACTGAAACCTTACATCAGGGATTTCAGCACCTGTCCGATAATGCCGCGCAGGCTTGCCTCATCGGCTCCAGCCTTGCTCAGGGTCTTGAGACCGCTCATGCTGCTGACCAGATAATTGGCCAGCGTCACGGCATCATGGTCAGGTGGTATGTCGCCCTCGCGTTGCGCACGCTGAACCGCCGCCAGCAGGACCTCGTGGAAACGACCCAGTCCTTCGGCTACTGCCTCGGCGATGCGCGGATCGCGGCAAGCAAATTCGTTGGCTGTATTCAGCACCAGGCAGCCGCGCGCTTCACTGTCGCCCCGCGCCTCGCCCAGCACGCTCTCCAGAAACTGCCGGATGAACGCAACGCCGGACGGCGCACCATCCAGTGCCGGGCGCAGCTGGCCGATCATGAAATCACCGTAGTGCGTCATGCAACGCTCAAACAAAGCCTGCTTGCTGCCGAACGCCTGATACAGGCTGCTTTTCGACAACCGCATGGCATCGAGCAGATCCTGCATCGAGGTGTTTTCATACCCTTTGCGCCAGAACAACTGCATCGCGTCTGTCAGGGCTGCATCGGGGTCAAACTCTATAGGACGACCGGGTAATGCTTTCATGTATATAATTATGGACCGTTCAGTACAATATATCAATCCCTAATTCCGGTCGTCACCCAGGTCGGGGGGAAATAATGGACATCATGTAATAGATCGGCATCGAGAAAGACTAAGCAGATTTACCATCGCGCAGCTCAACATGCCTGACACGCTCATATGCGTGGCGGTGATCATCCCAGCCCTGCTGCTGGCGGCGGTCGCTGCACTCGCAGCTCGCCCGTTGCTGCGCCGCGCGCTTGACGCTGCGCGCGTGCAGCATCGGCTTGTGCGATTTCCCGAGCGCAATCCGCAGCCGGTGCTGAGCGTGTCATTCGACGGCCGGGTGGTGCGCTACGCCAACCCGGCGGCACACCTGCTGGTGAAGGGTTTGCACGCCCATGGCGATGTCGCGAAAGTGCTCCCGCCCGATCTCGTCGATCACATCGGCACCCTGCTCAACAATGGCCGCGCCGTTGACCACTGGGAATATCTATACCGGGCCAGCGTGCTGCAGTGCAGCGTGCAGCGTGCATTGCATGGAAGACCTCGGCATCTGCCATGTCTATATCAAGGATCTGACCGTGCAACACACTGCCAAGACGCTGCTCGACCACCACACCCTGCACGACATGTTAACCGGGTTCCCAACCAGCGTGCCTTCAACGAGCGGCTTGCCACTGCCCAGGCCGAAGCTGAGCCAGCCGCGGATTGGTTGGTGACCGCGGAAAGCGCAGAGTCACCGCCCCTCTTTTCTTCCCGGCTCTCTACCGGGGGGGGATCGCGTCACCGAAGGGCAGCGATGCGTTTCTCCTGGGAGCCACTGGCTCGACGCGCAACATGCGCGGGGCGAAACAATTCGTCCCGAGAAGAAAGAAAACGTCAAACGCTTGGGTGACAAAGAGATTCTGTCGCGTGTTCCGTACATCATGAACGGAAGAGCCCAGCACACCCGCTTGTCACCCGTCACGGTGACATTGAAAGAAATCAAGAGAAAGAAACTGCAGGCGAGTGCAAGTTAAATTATTGTAATTATTAAAATTGTGGCGCCCCGAAGACGAATCGAACGTCTGGCCTACCCCTTAGGAGGGGGTTGCTCTATCCACTGAGCTACCGGGGCGTGGGGCGCCATTCTACCGAATCCCGTATGGATTGCCGAACGTGCCTGCTTCTCCATTTGGTACCAGGACGTCTATGATGGTCTTCAGGAGAACGCATGATCAAAATGATACTGGGCGGATTGGCGGCGGTATTTCTGCTGGCCAGCGTGGTGATGTGGATACTGAGGCCTGGATCGAATCGGGTGGAGGGCAGCGTCGCGCCTGGTTTCGACTTGCCGGATCAAAACGGTCAGGCGCATCGTTTAAGCGACTACGCCGGACGCTGGCTGGTGTTGTACTTTTATCCCAAAGACGACACACCCGGCTGCACCCGTGAAGCCTGCCGTTTTCGGGATGATATCGGCGTGCTGGGCAACCTGAATGCGGCCATCATAGGAGTCAGCCTCGACGACACCCGATCACATGCCGAATTCGCCCGCAAATATCAATTACCGTTTCCGTTGCTATCCGATCCGGATGGGCGCACGGCTGCTGCGTACGACAGCCTGCTCAACCTGGGGGTCGTGCGCTTCGCTCGACGACACACGTTCATCATCGCCCCGGATGGCCGGATTGCTGCGCGCTTTGACAAGGTCGATCCAGCGAACCATGCCCAGGAAGTCGCTGGCGTACTGAGAACCTTGCAGCAGTCTGAAATATCCCACGCGCTGACGCCGACCAACCCATAGCAATCATGAGTTGATCCACCTCATGCCTATACAGCGCAAACTCCCGTTTACCACCGGCATGGCTTTCACTGTGCTGATTGTGCTGATATGCGGGCTGGCATTAAATGGCCTGCTGCAACTGCAAATGCTGGGCACGCAGATAAACACAGTAGTTGAAACGCACAACCGCAAGATCGATCTCATCACCCAAATCCAGGTGGCAGCACATATTCGAACTGACAGTCTGTTTCGCATGGCATTGGCTGATGACCCATTCGAACGAGATGCGCTGTTCATGGAATTCAACCGCGCCGGTTTTTTGGTGGGGAGCGGACGTAATGCCCTGCTCAAAATGGGTCTGAGTGCTGAAGAAAAGCCCAACTTTGATGCCCAGAGCCGTCTGATTGCCGATATTGAGCCCATCCAGGAGCGGCTAATCGATCTGCTCGCTACCGAACGCCACGCAGAAGCAAACCAGGTGCTGGTGCAGGAAGCCATCCCGCTTCAAGAAGCCTTCAACCTGCATCTGGCCGACATGCGTGCCCTGTACCAGCAAGCCAATCTGGCTGCCCTGCAGCAAGCACAGCGAACCTATCGGCATACTTTGCTATTCACGTTGATATTCGGCATCTCGGCGATTGCCCTGGCGCTGTTGATCGCCTGGAGCACGCTACGAAAACTGAGTCTGAAATCACAACAATTACGCAACCAGGTGGAGGAGCTTGAACGATCACGCCAAGCGCTACACGAAGAGGCCACGCATGATCCACTCACGGGGCTGTCCAATCGGCGGCTGTTTTATGACCGGTTACAGCAGGCGATTCGCCACGCCAATCGCTATGGTGGCAAGGTGGGCATCCTGTATGTGGATCTGGATCGCTTCAAGGAGATCAACGATCGGCTCGGCCACCATGTGGGTGACGCCGTGCTGACCGAAGTAGCAAAACGCCTCATCGCCAGCATTCGCGATTCCGATTCGGTCGCGCGTCTCGGGGGCGATGAGTTCGTGGTGTTACTAGAAGGCGTGCAAGGGCGCGCCGACCTCTTCGCCGCCACTCACAAGATCGAGCAGGAGTTGAATGCGAACACCCACTTCTACGGCCTTGATGTGGAAATCGCTGCCAGCATCGGCCAGGCGCTGTATCCGGACGACGGCGACAATGAAGACTCTCTGGTTCGTGCCGCCGACGCAGCGATGTATCGAATCAAGTCAGGCAGCGAATCCGACCGCCAGGCCCGTCTGCCCTTCAGTGTGGCTTGAGGCGAACCGCTTCGCGCTCACGGCGTACCTTGGTGCCCCAGATCCACACATACTGCACGCCGGATATCACGGCAATGGCGAACACGCTGACAAACAACAGCGTCAGCCAGGCATCCACCACCAATATCTTCCCAAGTCCTGCCAACACCACGGTCAACAATACGAACTCGGCAAACATGTGCATCTTGCCCAGCCAGGTCGGGTGAATTTCCAAATGTCCGGCCAGCCCCCGATAACTCAATGCACCCAGCACGATAATGCTGTCACGCAGCAGGATGGCCAGCGTCACCCATAGCGGAATCGCGCCTGCCTGCGTCAGCATCACCAGCGTCACCACCCCCAGTGCCTTGTCGGCGACGGTATCGAGCGCAGCACCCAGTTGCGTCATCTGATTGAGCCAGCGCGCCAGCAAGCCATCGATACCGTCCGACACCGCCGCCACCAGAAACAACCAGCACGCGGCTTCCCAACGCTGTTGCAAGATCAGCCACGCCACCACCGGCACCGCAGCAATGCGCAACAGGGTAATGATGTTTGGCAAGTTGAATACGCGCTCATGCATGCCTGAACATTAGTCAATTAAGCGGCTGTCTGGCAAGTTCCTCCCACAGCTTGTCGAGCCGCTTGGCTGACACGGGGTAAGGCGTTTTCAGTTCCTGTGCAAACAGCGAGATGCGCAACTCCTCCAGTTGCCAGCGGAAATCGTCCAGCGCAACGGGCGCCTCGCCCATGACCTGCGAACGTCGCGCCAGATACTTGTTCTGCAGCGTCAGAACATTGGCCATGCCGCGCGAATCGCGCTGCTCGGCGGCGGGCAATTTCTCAAGCCGTTTGAGAATGCCGCGCAAATACCGGGGCAGGTCTTTTAAATGTCCCCACGGCGTGGCCGTGATGAAGCCAGGCGCAACCAGTGCTGCCAGATGGCTGGATTCATCGCGCATGGCCGCAACAAACTGCGGTTTGCTGTTTAATCGGGTAGTGGCCTGGGCATGCAAATCCAGGATCTCGGCCACATCGCGCAGCAAAGCCTGCTTGACGACGGCAATGCGTGGCTTGGCACGTTCCTTCTGCTTGTTGAACGCTTTCTCGGTCCGGGGAAGGTCGTCCTCACCCAACAACGCACGGGTGGCAATTGCATCGATCAACTCCGTGCGCAAATTATCGACGCTACCGAAATTCCGGTACTTCATCGCCAATGCGGTTTCGCGCCCCAGATCCTTGTCGAGCTGCTTGAATTGCGCGGCCAATGCCAGCCTGAGCAGGCGCACCACGCCACGTCGGGTTTCCTGCCCGGCCGTTTCTGCGGTGTCGAGCAGGCGCAGATCAACCGCGTCCCCAGCATCCACCAGCGCCGGAAAACCGATCAGCTCACGTCCGCCACGCGAGAACTTCACCTGTTCGGGCAAGTCGCCAAAGGTCCAGCCGGTCAGCCCCGTCTGTTCAAGCCCACCCTCCTCGCTCTGGCCGCCGTAAGTAATGCTGGCGGCCCCACCAAGCTGCTGCCGCAATGCCGGAAGATCCCGACTGCTGGCGAGTTCCTGTCCACTGTCGTCCACCACCCGCAGATTCATGCTCAGATGCAAGGGCAGTTCACTGCTCCAGTCTTCATGCCGAATATCCGCGCCGGATTTCTTGCGGATAAAGGCTGCCAGCGCATCGGTCAAGGTCTGCTCACCCGGTTTCGCCACACTCAGGAAGGCCGTCACGGCATCGGGTAATGGGATCAAGGGGCGGCGCTTGTCCTTGGGCAGGGATTTCAGCAGCAGGGTGAGCTTTTCGCGGATCAGGCCCGGCACCAGCCAATCGATCACCGCCGGTTCAACTCGGTTCAACAGGTATAGCGGCAGCGTGAGCGTCACCCCATCGAGTACATGGCCGGGCTCGAAGCGGTAGGTGAACGTACACGTCACCCCATCCACCATCAGGGTTTCCGGGAACAGCTTGTGATCGGCGCCCAGTCCCTCGCCCAGAATGTCTTCGCGCTGCAGAAACAGGAACTTCGGGTTGGTGGATTCGATTTCTGCGCGCCACTTTTCGAAGGCCGCACCGTTGTGTAGTCCAGCCGGAATGCGTGCATCGAAGACACGGAAAATACGCTCTTCATCCAGCCACACGCCCGACTTGCGCGCCTTGTGCTCAAGGTCTTCGATTTCCTGAATCAGCGCACGGTTATGGGCAAACCACGGGGCCTGCGTGTCGTAATCCCCCGCAACCAGCGCCCCACGTATGAACAGTTCGCGCGATAACTCCGAGTCGATGCTGCCGTAATGAATCTTGCGCCGCGGTGCCAGGGTGATGCCGTACAGGCTCACGCGCTCGAACGCCACCACACGCGCACCATCCTTCTCCCAGTGTGGCTCGATATACATGCGCGTCAGCAGATGCTGGCCGGCCGACTCGATCCATTCCGGGCGCACCTCGGCGACGGTGCGCGCGAGCAGGCGGCCGGTGTCGGTCAGCTCGGCCGCCATGACCCATTTAGGTGCCTTTTTCGCCAGCGCCGAACCCGGGTGGATCGACAGCTTGATGCCCCGCGCACCCTGATAATTGCCTTCACCCGACCTGGCGCGGCCACCGCCTGTATTGGACCGGCCATCGTCCGACTTGAAACCGATATTGCCCAGCAAACCGCTCAGCAATGCCTGATGAATCGTGTCATAGCCGGCGTCCTTCTCATTTTCACGCAGACCCAGCTCGCTCGTCTGTGCATGCAACTGGCCGTGGATATCGCGCCATTCACGCATCCGCCGCGGCGATAGAAAATGGTCCTGCAGCAGGTTCTGCAACTGACGGTTGGTTTTCTTGTGCTGCACCTGTTCCTCATACCAGCGCCATAGTTTCAGCCAGCCCATGAAATCGGAGCGTTCGTCGGCGAACAGCTTGTGCTTCTCGTCCGCAGCCTGCGCACGCTCCATCGGGCGATCGCGTGGATCCTGCACCGACAGGGCGCTTGCGATGATCAACACTTCGCGTACGCAGCGCTGCTTGTCCGCAGCCAGAAGCATGCGCGCAATGCGCGGGTCGAGCGGCAGTTGCGACAGTTTCTTGCCAATGTCGGTGAGCTGTCCCTGCTCGTCGAGCGCATGCAACTCGGCCAGCAGTTGATAACCGTCGGTCACCAACCGCGTGCTCGGCGCATCGATGAACGGAAACCCCACCACATCGCCAAGGCCGAGCGACTTCATCCGCAGAATGACACCGGCGAGCGACGAGCGCAGCAATTCTGGGTCGGTGAAACGCGGGCGGTTGCCGAAATCCGTTTCGTCATACAAGCGGATACACACACCGTCGGCCACCCTGCCGCAACGACCGGCGCGCTGGTTGGCCGATGCCTGCGAGATCTTCTCAATCAGCAACTGCTCAACCTTGTTACGCGCCGAATATCGCTTCACCCGCGCCGTGCCGGGATCAATCACATAACGGATGCCTGGCACGGTGAGCGAGGTTTCCGCCACGTTGGTCGCCAGCACGATGCGTCGCAGCTCCTTGCTCGGCTTGAAAATCGCATCCTGCTCGGCCACCGACAGGCGAGAGAACAATGGCAGGATTTCGGTCCCCGGCGGATGATGCTTGCGCAACGCTTCAGCTGCATCGCGGATTTCGCGCTCGCCCGGCAGGAACACCAGAATGTCGCCGGGACCGAGGCGCGCCAGCTCGTCGGTAGCGTCGAGGATGGCGGCAGTTAAATCGCCTTGGGCATCACGTTTGCTCCCTCCCCCGCTGCGGGGGGAGGGTTGGGGAGAGGGCTTGCGCACCCCTTCCTCCTCATCGTCGCGCTCGATCGGCCGCCAGCGGATTTCCACCGGATAGGTACGGCCCGACACCTCGATCACCGGCGCATTGTTGAAATGCTGGGAGAAACGTTCGGCATCGATGGTGGCCGAAGTGATCACCACGCGCAGATCGCTACGCTTTTGCACCAGGGTTTGCAGGTAACCGAGCAGGAAATCGATGTTGAGACTGCGCTCGTGCGCCTCGTCGATGATGATCGTGTCATAGCGCGAAAGCAACGGATCGCCCTGGCTTTCGGCCAGCAGAATGCCGTCTGTCATGATCTTGATCTTGGTGTCGTGGCGCACCTTGTCGGTGAAGCGCACCTTGTAGCCAACCAGACCGCCCAGCTCGCCACCCAGTTCATGCGCGATGCGCGTCGCCACCGAACGCGCGGCAATGCGACGTGGCTGGGTACAACCGATCAGCTTGCCCGGCCGCATCCCAAGCTCCAGGCACATCTTGGGAATCTGCGTGGTCTTGCCCGAGCCGGTTTCACCACACAGGATCACCACCCGGTTCTTTTTCAGTGCCGCAATAATGTCATCGCGGCGCGCGCTGACGGGCAGGTCGGGATACGAAATAGTCAAAATCGGATTCAAGGATTTATTTGTTCTGGATGTATTTAATGTCATCAAAGGTTCCCAGCCAGGCTGGCCGATAGACCGCCATCATGGTCACCACCATGCCCGTCAGAAAGGCTTCCGACCAACTGACCAGCAGCACGGCATAAGGGGTGTACTGGGTCAGCAGATAATCAAGCGGGTATACGCCAGCCAGCGCCATCATGGCTGTCGTCGCCAGCCCGATTGATGCCACCGCCAGCGCCGCACCGAAAAATCCGTTACCAAATATATAAATAAAGAAATGGTGCGGCAGAAGACGTTCCAGCAGGCGAAACACGCTCCAGCTCACGGCAGCGGGCAACGCTGCTTGCAGCAGCATGTCGAGTCCCAGCGCAATCAGACTGCCGTGCCCGAACACGACATTGATCAACAGCACCAGGGCGCCAGCGAAGCTCGCCCGCCAGAAGCCAAACATCAGGGTCAGGGCCGATATGCCATACAGGTGGAACGTCAACCCCGGCCTCACCCCGGTGCGGATTTGCCACAGCGCCAGCACCACTACGGTCGCCCCCAGAAACAGGTTCATCTGTCGGGGATCAGCGAGCCTGCGCCAATCGCCCGACATCAGCCAGCGCCAGCCCAGAAAAGCCAGCCCCAGCCAGCCGAGCACATACAATGAGTGCGGAAGGACAAGCGCGGTAAAATCCATCCACGGATTTTACGCGATGCCCCTGCCCGCTGCCGTGCCCTGTATCGAGTCCTTGCCATGCCGCCAAAAAACCAGAACGCCCCGCTCGATGATGACGATATCGCCATCCTTGCCGACCTCATCGATGATGCCGCCTCCCGCACCGAAGAACCGCTGTCGCTCGAAGGCCTGGATGGATTCATCACCGCCCTGCAATGTGCGCCGCACCCGATTGCCGAAGCCGATTATTTACCCGTGCTGTTCGGCCAAGCCGATCCAGCCGCGCTGTTTGCCGATGTTGCCGAATACAGCCGCTTTCAGGGATTGATGTCACGCCGCTGGAAAGAAATATCGCGTGCGCTGGCCGCGCCGATCAACAGCCTGACCGATCCCCACGCGCTGTCCCCGCTCATCATGGACTGGGAAGGCATGCTCGACGACATGCCGAATCAGGAAGCCGCCGAGTTCAAGGCTGCAGGCGTGCCACCTTATGCCATCATCTGGGCATCCGGATTCCTGCAGGTGGTGGAACACTGGGAAGACGACTGGGCGCTGCCGCCCGACAGCAAGGATGAAGCCTTTGTCGATGAATTGCTCGACCCGCTGTATGTACTGATGACACCACCCGAAGAATTGACCGATGAAGAACAGCAGACCAGCCGCGAAGACTACGTTGCACTGGCAATTTGGAGCTGTTATGAACTGCGCGAATTCTGGCGCGACCGCGGCCAGGCCCCGCGTCGTTAAAATTTTGTAACCTGACCCTTGTAAGCTGTTCCTGATATGAATCTCGTCCTGTTTGATCTCGACAACACCCTTCTTGCGGGTGACTCCGACCACGAATGGGGCCAGTTCCTCATCGCCAAGGGCATCGTCGATGGCCCTCGTTACGCAGCCAGGAACGAGGCCTTCTACGAGGACTACAAGGCCGGCCGGCTGGACATCTATGCCTTCCTCGCGTTTGCCCTGCAACCACTGGCCACCCATACACGGTCGCAGCTCGACGCCTGGCATGCCGAATACATGGACACGCGCATTCGGCCGATGATTACCCAGGCTGCGCGCGACCTGGTGAAACGTCACCTCGACGAAGCCGACCTGGTCGCCATCATCACCGCCACCAACAGCTTCGTCACCGGCCCGATCGCGAAGGAATTCGGCATTCCGTACCTGATCGCCACCGATCCCGAGGAAATCAACGGCAGCTTCACCGGTGAAGTCGCCGGCACCCCCTGCTTTCGCGAAGGCAAGGTCATCCGCCTCGAACACTTCCTCGAAGCGCACGGTACCCGGCTGGATGGCCTCAGCAGCAGCTGGTTCTACAGCGACTCGCACAACGACCTGCCGCTGCTGGAAATCGTCCAGCAACCCGTCGCCGTCGACCCCGATCCCGTGCTCAGAGCCCGTGCGCTGGAAAAAGCCTGGCCTGTGATATCGCTGCGTCATTCATAATGGCGACAATTGCTCTGGATTGATTTTTTATGTCTATCTCAAACACCCTCGCCGAAAGCGTCGCCCGCCAGCGTGACGTCCTCGCCAACCTGCTGCGCGAACCGCTGGCTCTGGCTGCGCAGGCCTGTAGCCGGGCCTGGCCCAGCCGCGCCGGACTCAACGCCGCGCTGATGCATGCGCTCACCACCCTGCCCGCCTGCAAATACATGTATGCACTCGACACTCGTGCAATTCAGCTCTCCGACAACATCAGCCACGAAGGGCTGGTTGATACGGACTACGAACGTGAGCGCGCCGACCGGCCCTACATGCGCGAAGCGGTGCCGAACCAGGGTTTCCTGCTGTCACAGGCCTACATCAGCCTGCGCGCCAAACGGCCTTCGCTGACCGCCATCCAGATCGTGCGCGATGACGACGGGCAAGTGCTCGGCTTCGTCGGCGCCGACTTCGACCTGCGCGACCTGCCCATCACCGGCAAGCTGTACGACGAACCCACCTACTGGCGGCAGATCAAGGGCGACCCCGCGATTCGCGGCGCGGTATTCCACCAGACCCGTAGCGACAGCCAGCTGGACCTTCATCTGGACACCGTTCTGGGGGTGATGACCGAATTGATGGAAGACCACGGCATTTATCACGGCAAGCTGCACTTTTCCAGCAGCCGGGCGACCATCTGGCAAATCGATGATCCTTATCGCTATCGTCTGCTCGACATCGATGCGCTGACCGACCCGGATACCTGCCTGATTTACCCGCACCGCCCCTACCCTGCGGATGCACTGGTGCCCAAAGACAAGATTCGTCTCGTGCTCGACAGCCTGCGCGCGCTGCGCTTCATGGACGAAACCTTCTACCTGCGCGCCGGCTCGCTCAACATCTTCAACGGCATGGTCGGCCTCACCTTCTCGTGCGACGGCTCGCACTACCTGCCGTGGGACGAGTTCTTGAGCAAAGGCTACGATTTCTGGGCACCGGACAATCTGGCGGGACAGCAGTGTCCAACCTGATCCTGCCTCCAGAAAGCCATCCTGCCAATCGGGTTGGCGCACGACCCTAAACCTGAAACGTAGTAAACAGCAGAAGCAGAACCATCCGCTTGCCACACTGCCGCACTTGCACCAAACTCGGGAATATAAAAAATAAGCCTCGCGCGGAGATTCGATCAACATACGAATCGGCACACTTGAGCAAACTTGACGAACTCTATCGCCTGCACCGTCTGATTGACGGACGGCGAACCGGAATCCCGCGCGCTGCTCTCACCAGTGAGCACGGCTTTTCGCGCTCCACCCTCACCCGCCTGATCGCCGATCTGCGCGACCGCCTCGGCGCCCCGCTCATCCATGACGGCGAATGCGGCGGCTATCGCTATGACACCGCCGACGGCAGCCATCCTCTGCCCGGCCTGTGGTTCACCGCCGCTGAATTGCTTGCCCTCGTTACCCTGAAACACCTGCTCGCCAACCTGGAACCCGGGCTGCTCGACGACCACCTGCGGCCGCTTCAAGCCCGCATCGACAAGTTGCTGGACAGCAACCACCTGGGCGCGGGCGAGGCCGCGCAACGCATCCGCATCCTTGCCGCCGCCGCGCGCCAGAAAAACCTCCACCACTTTCAAACCATCGCCCACGCCGTCCTACAACGCCATCGGCTCAAAATCAGCTACTACAACCGCGAACGCGATGAAACGAGTGTCCGTGAAATCTCCCCGCAACGCCTCGCCCATTACCGCGACAACTGGTATCTGGACGCCTGGTGTCACGACAAAAAAGGCCTGCGCATCTTTGCCGTTGAATGTATCCGTGCCGTCGAACCGCTGACCAAGCCTGCAAAAACCGTCGCCGAATCGACCTTGAACCGCGAACTCGCCAGCAGCTACGGCATCTTCGCCGGCCAACCCCACGCCATCGCCGTACTGCGATTCACTGCCAAACGCGCCCGCTGGGTTGCCGAAGAAATCTGGTACCCCGAGCAACAAAGCCGCTGGCTCGAAGACGGCCGCTACGAATTGCGCCTGCCGTATTCAGACGACCGCGAACTGCTGATGGACATCCTGAAATATGGGACGGACGTTGAAGTCGCCGCGCCGCCGGAACTGCGCGACGCCGTGAAAAATCAACTTGAAATGGCAGTAAGCCAGTACCGGTGCGGGGAAAGAGCAGGCTCAGGATTTGAGCCCGGAGGCGCGTAGGATGGCCCGCATGGAGAGCCTTACCCCGATCGCACATGCTGCCCAAGAGAACGACGGCAACTGGCGCGAACCACACGCTCTGGCTGAGCACTTGCACGAAGTCGGTGAACTGGCAGCAGACTTCGCGCAGCACTTTGGCATGGACTGGGCGCGGCTCGCCGGACGCTGGCACGACTTGGGAAAATACCGCCCCCGCTTTCAGAAATACATTCGATTGGTCAGTGGCTTTGAAGTTGACGCTCACATTAAAGGTGAATCTGGCAAGGCACCACACTCAACGGCGGGTGCCATGCTGGCCTGCGAGCATTTTGAGAACGCGGGCTTCGGCCATGCCGGACGTATCCTGGCGTATTTGATCGCCGGACACCATGCCGGATTGGCAGACTGGTTCGATGGGCTGAACTCGCGACTTGACTTGCCCGCCAGCCGTGACGAACTCAATGAGGCGCTGGCCGAAAATCCACCTGCCGAGTTACTCGACGCAGGCGACTTCAAACCCGATTTGCGCGCCATTCCTGGCGGCAAGAACGGCTTTGCGCTGTGGATACGAATGCTATTTTCCGCACTGGTCGATGCAGACTTTCTCGACACCGAACGCTACATGAGCTCCGACAAGTTCGCGCAGCGTAATACCTGGCCAGCACTGATAGAGCTTGCGCCGCTGTTCGACACCCATATGGCCGATCTTGCGGCCAAGGCTCAGCCCACGCCGGTCAACACCATCCGTGCAGACATCCTGCGGCAATGCCGCGAAAATGCCTTACTCGCACCAGGATTGTTTTCGCTAACGGTCCCGACCGGCGGCGGCAAGACGCTCTCCGCAATGGCGTTCGCGCTCGCGCACGCGAAAGCGCATAGCACAAAGGAGCGCCCTATTCGTCGGGTGATTCACGTCATCCCTTACACCAGCATCATCGAGCAGACTGCCGACATTTTCCGGAGCATCTTCGGCGATGCCTTAATCGAGCATCACAGCAATGTCGAGTCCGAACCGGGGCAGGAAACATCCGCTTCGCGGCTGGCCTGCGAAAACTGGGATGCGCCGATCATCGTCACCACCAACGTGCAGTTCTTCGAGTCCTTGTTCGCCGCACGCACTTCGCGCTGCCGCAAGCTACACAATCTGGTTGATAGCGTGGTGATTCTCGACGAAGCGCAACTGCTACCGCCGGAATTCCTACAACCCATTCTTGACGTATTGAATCTGCTGACGCGGCATTACGGCGTCACCATCGTGCTCTCCACTGCCACCCAACCCGCCCTGAGCACCCGCGAATATTTCGACGCCCGCCAGAACCTGCGCGGGCTCGACAACGTGCGTGAAATCGTCAGCGACCCCGACGCGCTCTACACCGCGCTGGAGCGTGTACACGTTCGTCTGCCAGTCGATTGGCACATGCCAACCGACTGGCAGAACCTCGCGGTGGAACTATCTGCGCACGACTCGGCACTCGCCATCGTCAACACTCGCAAGGATGCCCGCGCACTGTGGGAGAAGATGCCACAAGGCACGCTCCATCTGTCCGCACTGATGTGTGGCGCGCACCGCTCGCAGATTATTACCGAGATCAAATTGCGCCTGAAAGATGGCGTGCCCACGCGCGTCGTCAGCACTCAATTGATCGAAGCAGGAGTGGACGTGGATTTCCCCGTGGTCTATCGCGCGCTCGCCGGACTGGATTCTATTGCCCAGGCTGCGGGCCGCTGTAACCGAGAAGGACGGCAGGATGGAAAAGGCAAAGTCGTAGTCTTCGTCCCACCCAATCCAGCGCCGCCGGGCTTGCTGCGAAAAGGCGAAGATGCTTGCAGAAGCGTATTGCATGGCGTGACCGAACAGCCGCTAACACGCGTGCGTTTCGCTGCGTACTTCGAGCGTCTGTTTCGCGCCTGCGAACTCGACGCGAAAGACATTTGTGAAGACCTATTCATGGCGCATGACAAACTGGATGGCAGGGAACTAGCCGTCAACTTCCGCAGCGCAGCCGAGAAATTCAAACTCATTGCGGATGAGGACAGCGCACCCATCGTCGTACTCTACCGGGGTGAGAGCGGACAAGACGACAGCATCGACAAATGGATCGCCACCTTACGCAACGAAAAACCGCAACGCTGGCTTATGCGCAAACTCCAGCGCTATACCGTAAATCTGCATCGAATGCAGGCCATGGCTTTGCTAAATCAAGGTGACATTGAGGAAATCATGCCGGGGCTGTTCGTGCAGGTTAGCGATTGGCTATACGATCCTGACCTAGGGCTGAACCCGGATGGAACGCCGCCCAAGCCTACAAACACCATTGTATAAGGAGGCTCATTGAAAACTTTTTGTCTGGAACTTTCCGGCTACTACGCCTGCTTCACTCGCCCAGAAATGAAGGTCGAGCGGGTGAGTTACGACGTGATGACGCCATCCGCCGCGCGCGCCTGTTTCGAGGCGATTCTGTGGAAACCGGCGATTCGCTGGCAGGTGCGCAAAATCGAAGTGCTGCGGCCCATCCGCTGGATCAACCTGCGGCGCAACGAAGTGGCTAGCGTGGTGTCCACTCGCAACGTCGAAACCGCCATGCGAAACGGCACAGGTAATTTAGGGCTTTATATCGAGGAAGACCGCCAGCAACGTGCCGGACTGTTCCTGCGCGACGTGGCTTATCGCATTCACGCCGAACTGGAATTCCTCCCCGCGCGCGATCCGGAGGCGAGCGCAGCCAAATATTACGAAATGTTCGAACGCCGTGCGTCCAAAGGTCAGTGCGTCAACCAACCCTACCTCGGCTGCCGCGAATTCGCCGCCGCCTTCCGGCTGGTGCCCGACCCTGCCACCGAACCCGCGCCGATTTTCGAGACGCGCGACCTGGGTTTTATGTTGCACGATCTGGATTTTTCCAAGCCCGCCGATCCACAGCCGCGCTTTTTCCGCGCGCAGCTTGAAAACGGCACGGTGCACATCCCCACTTGGGACAGCGCGGAGGTGCGGGGATGATCCTGCAAGCACTCGACGCCTACTACCGCCGCAAGCAAACCGACCCCGACCCGGCCAAACGCTTGCCGAGCTTTGGACTGGAAGACAAAGAAATTCCCTTCGTGCTGGAAATCGACGCCGCCGGGAAACTGGTGAATATCACCGACACCCGCAGCGGGGATGGCAAGAAGAAAATCGGCCAGCGTTTTCTGGTGCCTCAGGGGGTGAAAAAAACCTCGGGTGTAGCGGCGAACCTGCTGTGGGATACGGCGGAGTATGCATTGGGCATCGACACACGCGGCAAGCCCGAGCGAGTGATCGAACAACACACGGCGTTTCGCGCACGCATCGAAGCATTGCCCGATGCAGCACGCGAGGACGCAGGCATCAGTGCCGTGCTGGCGTTTCTCGATGGCTTTCGCCCGAAATCGCTCAATGGCCTGCCAGTGTTTGCCGACATTCAGGCTGCCAACCCGGTCATGAGTTTTCGCCTACATGGCGATCTGGGGCTGATTTGCCAGCGCCCCGCCGTGGTGGCGGCCACCGCCAACCAAACCGAAGAAGAACCCGACGGCGTGTGTCTCGTTAGCGGTGCGCCGGCCGCCATCGAGCGACTGCACCCAGCGATCAAGGGCGTGTGGGGGGCGCAGACTTCAGGCGCGAATATCGTCTCGTTCAACCTCGATGCCTTCAATTCCTACGGCAAGGCTCAAGGCGCAAACGCACCGCTGGGCAAGGCCGCTGTATTCGCCTACACCACGGCGCTCAATCATCTACTGAACAGAGATTCACGCCAACGCATTCAGGTCGGCGACACCTCAACTGTGTTTTGGGCTGAGGAACCGCACGACCTTGAAAATGCCGTGGTTGATCTGTTCGGCGACCCGCCAAAAGACAAACCGGATCAGAACATCGACGCAGTTAAGGCACTGTATTCCGCCATCGAATCCGGCAAGTTCGCGATCGGCAAACTGGATACGCGCTTTCACGTACTGGGTCTCGCCCCCAACGCCGCGCGCATCAGCATCCGTTTCTGGGAAACCGCCACAGCCGCCGATTTAGCGCGTCGAATTAAGCAGCACTTCGACGATATCGCCATCGCCCACGCCGACTACGAGCCAGAACACCTTTCACTGTTTCGCTTGCTGACCGGACTGGCCCTGCTCAATAAGGCCGACAACATCCCGCCCAACCTGGGCGGTGAAGTCATGCGGGCGATTCTCGAAGGCCTGCCCTATCCGACGATCATGCTCAACCTCGCTGTGGCGCGCTGCCGTGCCGAGCAAAAACCCACTTACGCGCGCGCTGCCGCGATCAAGGCCAGCCTCAACCGCCGGATTCGCTCCCGCAACACTCAAGAGAAGGAGTTCGCCCTCATGCTCGACCCATCCAACCCCAACTCGGCCTACCGGCTTGGGCGGCTGTTCGCCACACTTGAAAAAATTCAGGAAGAAGCCAGCCCCAGCCTCAACGCCACCATCCGCGACCGTTACTACGGCGCAGCATCGAGCACACCGTTGACAGTTTTCACCACCCTGCTGCGGCTGAAGAATCACCACATTGGCAAACTCTCACCCGGTCGTGCCACGCAAATGGAAAAACTAATCGGCGAAATCCTCGGCGAAGTCGCCGACTTTCCGCACCAGCTTCCCTTACAGGATCAGGGCCGTTTTGCCCTCGGCTACTACCACCAGAGACAAGCCTTCTTCACAAAATCCACGACCACCCCGGAGGAATCCAAATGAGCCTAACCAACCGCTACGACTTTGTGCTGCTGTTTGACGTGAAAGACGGCAACCCCAACGGCGATCCCGATGCCGGCAACCTGCCGCGCCTGGATGCCGAAACAGGCCACGGGCTGGTGACGGACGTGTCGCTCAAGCGCAAGGTGCGTAACTTCGTCGGACTGATCAAAGGCGAACAACCGCCTTACGAGATTTACGTGAAGGAAAAGGCCATCCTCAACAAGACCCACGAACGTGCCTACGAAGGCATCGGTAAGGCCGACTTACTGAAAGGCGACGACAAGAAGCGTAAAGGCGGCGACGCTGTGGGTGCGGCACGCAACTGGATGTGTAAAAACTTCTTCGACGTGCGGACCTTCGGCGCGGTCATGTCGCTAGGTATTAACTGCGGCCAAGTGCGCGGCCCGGTGCAACTCACGTTTGCACGCTCGGTTGACCCCATCATCGCGCAGGAGCATTCAATTACCCGAATGGCGGTGGCAACCGAAGCCGAGGCCGAAAAACAGGGCGGCGACAACCGCACCATGGGTCGCAAGCACACTGTGCCTTACGGGCTTTATGTCGCCCACGGTTTTGTCTCCAGCTTCCTCGCCAAACAAACCGGATTTTCAGAAGACGATCTGGAACTGTTGTGGCAGTCGCTAACGCAAATGTTCGAACACGACCGTTCCGCCGCACGCGGGGAAATGTCCACGCGTGGGCTATACGTCTTTAAACACGATTCGGAACTGGGCAACGCCCCGGCTCATGCACTGTTCGAACGCGTCAGAGCTACACGTAAAGTGGACGTACCGCGCAGCTTTACGGATTACGAGGTGACGGTGGACGAGGCAGCCATGCCTACGGGCGTGACGCTGCTGCGCAAGATTTGAGTGCTACCGCCGCCCCGCCCAATACCCTGGGCGACGGCTGTGGTTGGCAACTGCGATGATGCGAATGTGATCGGAAAACACCCGATAAATCAGCGAGTAAGGAAACTTTGGCAGAGTGAACGCGCGCGTTTTGTGTTGGCTTGCAACGCCCAATTCGGGAAACTTTCCGAGCAGCGCCAGCGCGTGTTCGAATTCGTCAGCGAAATCGTCCGCTGCGGAAAATGCCAGTTCTTCGATATACCAGTCGGTAGCCGCTTCGAAATCGGCCAATGCTTCGCCGGAGAAGCTAATCCGCATGGGCGGCTTTGGCTGCGCCAATGCGGGCTCGGATTCTGGACATGGCCTCGTCTGCCGGAATCCATTGTGTGCGCCCTGCCTCCATGTCGGCCACGCGCCGGGAAATTTCCTCGTCCCAGGCCTGGGCAATAGCCTCTGGCGTATCTTGCGGTGTGCCTTCCAGGCTCACAATCAGGCGGTGGATCAGATCACCGCGTTCCTGCGGCGAAAGCTGCAAGGCCTGGTTCTCAATCTCTTTCAATAACGCTGCCATGACGCGCTCCAGAAATAATGTCTTGTTGGAATGGTAGCACTCGCGGCATGAGCGAGACAGATCCTGTTCCCCTCTCTGCCCTCCAGCACTGGATCTATTGTCCACGCCAATGTGGGCTGATTCATCTGGAGCAGGTATTCGTCGACAACATTCATACGGCGCGCGGGCAGGCGGTGCACCATCTGGTCGATACGCCGGGTTACGAGATCAAGTCGGGCGTGCGGGTGGAGCGCGCGCTGCCCTTATGGAGCGATCGCCTAGGGCTTATCGGCAAGGCCGATCTGGTCGAATTTCATCCAGATGGCACGGTATTTCCTGTGGAGTTCAAACATGGCGCCAAGCGGCAAAAGCTGCACGACGACCTCCAACTCGCCGCCCAGGCGATGTGTCTGGAAGACATGCTCGGGCGACCGGTATCCAAAGGCGCGATTTTCCACGCCAGCAGCCACCGGCGGCGCGAGGTGGAGATTAACTCTGCACTGCGGCAATTGGTAATCGAAACCGCCGAGGCAATCCGCGCCATGCTGGCGTCGGGAAAACTGCCGCCACCGGTGAACGATTCTCGCTGCAAGGAATGTTCGCTAAAAGAGATTTGCCAGCCCGAAGCCGTCGCCGACCGAACCAGGCAGCGACAACAACATCACCGTCTGTTCGACCCGGAGGCATAAGTTGCATACCATCCAGAACACCCTCTACATCATGACGCCCAAGGCTTACGTCCATCTGGAAAACGCCACTGTACGGATCGATGTTGAACACGAAAAGAAGCTTCAAGTACCGCTGCACCACCTGAGTGGCATGGTGTGCTTTGGCAACGTCATGGTTTCGCCTGCACTCATGCACCGCTTGGCGGACGAAGGCAAATCGCTGGTATTGCTGAACGACCATGGCCGTTTCAAGGCGCGGCTCGAAGGCCCGGTGTCCGGCAACATTCTCTTGCGCCAAGCCCAGCACCGGCAGGCAAACGATGCAGCCTTCACGCTCGAATTTGCCCGTGCCGTGGTCGCAGGCAAGCTCAAAAACAGCCGCAGTGTCGTGCAGCGCGGCGCGCGCGAAGCCGCGGACGATACCGAGGCACAAAAACTGGCCCGCACTGCCAACAACCTTGCCGCCTCGCTGCGTGCCGCCGCCGTTGCAGGTACGCTGGACGAGCTGCGTGGCGTCGAAGGCGAAGCCGCGCGCGGCTACTTCGCCGCCATCAATCTCGTCATCAAACCTGCCATGCGTGAACACTTCCAGCTCAACGGCCGCACCCGCCGCCCGCCACTGGATCGCTTCAACGCGCTGATTTCCTTTCTATACGCCATGCTCATGAATGACTGCCGTTCCGCACTGGAAGCCGTCGGGCTCGATCCACAGCTTGGTTTTCTGCACACCGTGCGCCCCGGCCGCGCCGCGCTCGCACTGGACTTGCAGGAAGAATTCCGCGCCGTATTGTGCGATCGCCTGGCGCTCACGCTCATCAATCGCGGCCAAGTTGGGCCGGCCGACTTCGATCTGCGCGAAGGTGGCGCGGTCATGCTGAACGATAAAGGCCGCCGTGCCGTCGTCACCGCCTGGCAGGAACGCAAGCAGGAAGAAATCACGCACCCGCTCACTGAAACCAAACTGCCATTTGCCTTGCTGCCATTCGTTCAGGCTCGATTTATTGCGCGCACCCTGCGCGGCGAAATGGAAAGCTATCTACCCTATTTGGCGAAATAGACCATGCTCATCATCGTTACCTATGACGTCTCTACCGAAACCGCCGCCGGTCGTAAACGCTTGCGACGCGTTGCCAAGGCCTGTGAACGTGTCGGGCAGCGCGTGCAAAAGTCCGTTTTTGAATGCACCGTCAATGAAATGCAGTACGAACAACTAGAACGCGAACTTCTAAATGAAATAGACCCGGCCCAAGACAATCTGCGCTTCTATCGCATTACTGAGCCCGTTGAGCTTCGTGTTAAACAACATGGCTGCTTTCGGTCAGTCGATTTTGAAGGTCCCTTGGTGATATGACGCGCGAACCTCCACCAACGGCACAAATCCGCCCACTTCGCAAATAACGCATCCCATTGTTATTTAACAATATAAACAGCCTTTCCAAGATGAAAAATCACTGCCAGATTGCGATGCAAGTCAGGTTCGCGGAAACTATTAGCACTGCACAGAATAATCAACAGATTGCACGTGCGGGGGCATCGCCCGGCCTCACGGCCGGGCGCGGATTGAAACAACAGCGCCATAGCCGAGCTATCCAGAGACTTGCGCGGCATCGCCCGGCCTCACGGCCGGGCGCGGATTGAAACAAGGTAATAGGGCGCTGCTCATCCCGGCGTCGCCGGGCATCGCCCGGCCTCACGGCCGGGCGCGGATTGAAACTCGATAACGGTGAGTTGCTTGAAAAGGTGCTATGGGCATCGCCCGGCCTCACGGCCGGGCGCGGATTGAAACAAGTGCCTTGAAACATCGGGATCACAGATGGCAGACGGCATCGCCCGGCCTCACGGCCGGGCGCGGATTGAAACGACAAGGGCATGAAAGGAATGCTTCAGGGCTTTGGGCATCGCCCGGCCTCACGGCCGGGCGCGGATTGAAACAAGGCATCCACCAGCATCATCAATTCTGCCGTGTAGGGCATCGCCCGGCCTCACGGCCGGGCGCGGATTGAAACAGTCGCGTCGTCCATGTCGAAACCGTCTGAATCACGGCATCGCCCGGCCTCACGGCCGGGCGCGGATTGAAACTTATAGATGGCGCAAAAGGCAGACCCGTTCCACGGCATCGCCCGGCCTCACGGCCGGGCGCGGATTGAAACAAATACTCCACCTCAACCTTGGCGCTGTTGATGATGGCATCGCCCGGCCTCACGGCCGGGCGCGGATTGAAACCACCCACCCGCGTCCAGCTGCCGTCGCCGGACGAGGCATCGCCCGGCCTCACGGCCGGGCGCGGATTGAAACATCGCAACCTGCCCAGCATCAGCAGCGTCCCAAGGCATCGCCCGGCCTCACGGCCGGGCGCGGATTGAAACCTCTCCTTTCCGGTGCAGCCGCAGACCACCGCCCAAGGCATCGCCCGGCCTCACGGCCGGGCGCGGATTGAAACCAGGCGCTGCTGGATCAATTCGACAGGGAGGCGGCGGCATCGCCCGGCCTCACGGCCGGGCGCGGATTGAAACAAGCAGGAGTGGAAAGACGCCGGCCGCGCGCTACAGGCATCGCCCGGCCTCACGGCCGGGCGCGGATTGAAACGGGGGGGGCGTGGTAGTCGCCGCCCTCGGGGTTGGGGCATCGCCCGGCCTCACGGCCGGGCGCGGATTGAAACGGGTGGTGCGTGACAACGCCGACCTGACGGCGCGGGCATCGCCCGGCCTCACGGCCGGGCGCGGATTGAAACCACCTGCCGGCGTGGGCGCGGTGGGGGTGCCAGTCGCATCGCCCGGCCTCACGGCCGGGCGCGGATTGAAACCACTCATTGCGGGGCTCCTGTCGTGCCGCCCGAGGCATCGCCCGGCCTCACGGCCGGGCGCGGATTGAAACTTGCGAATGGCGCCGCGCTTGCCGCGGGCCTGCGGCATCGCCCGGCCTCACGGCCGGGCGCGGATTGAAACAAGAGCGTTACCGGAGACAGCTTCCGCCAGGCGAGCATCGCCCGGCCTCACGGCCGGGCGCGGATTGAAACAGTTGCGCGAGGTGCAGCTGGCGCTTGGGCAGCCGCATCGCCCGGCCTCACGGCCGGGCGCGGATTGAAACGTCCAAGGACATCGTGAACATGCGGGGCGGGAAAGCGCATCGCCCGGCCTCACGGCCGGGCGCGGATTGAAACACCAGCGAGATGGAGTCGTTCATTCCGGCGTTTCGCATCGCCCGGCCTCACGGCCGGGCGCGGATTGAAACCTTTGGTTACCACATTGGATCGGTGTCGTCGCCGGCATCGCCCGGCCTCACGGCCGGGCGCGGATTGAAACCGGCGCATCGCTGGAGCGCGCCACGCTCGGCTCGAGCATCGCCCGGCCTCACGGCCGGGCGCGGATTGAAACATCCCCACTGCCCGCGCCAGCCGGCGGGGAGTCGCATCGCCCGGCCTCACGGCCGGGCGCGGATTGAAACTCCTGTTAAAAGATTGGCGGGCGGGTCAGGCGGCAGCATCGCCCGGCCTCACGGCCGGGCGCGGATTGAAACAAGGGTAAACCGCTGGCGGGGCTGACCAAGCGCCGCATCGCCCGGCCTCACGGCCGGGCGCGGATTGAAACCTCTTTTCCGAACCCGGCGGCCATAGCCACCCCCGCATCGCCCGGCCTCACGGCCGGGCGCGGATTGAAACACGTCGGTGCGGCGCATCCGGGCCTCGTAGCGGCGCATCGCCCGGCCTCACGGCCGGGCGCGGATTGAAACATATAGAAATACAGCGCGATGACCGCAACCAAGCGCATCGCCCGGCCTCACGGCCGGGCGCGGATTGAAACCAATCTCATGCGCCGCGTCCGTATCGCCTAGCTCGCATCGCCCGGCCTCACGGCCGGGCGCGGATTGAAACCGTTCGCCTTGCGCCGCAAGCGTTCGTGCTCATGGGCATCGCCCGGCCTCACGGCCGGGCGCGGATTGAAACAACAGCATCTTTTGCGTCCATTGTGTGGTCGCGCGCGCAGCGCCCGGCCTCACGGCCGGGCGCGGATTGAAACTTTACGCCATTGACGAAGAAGACGACGACTTTGAGCATCGCCCGGCCTCACGGCCGGGCGCGGATTGAAACGATCAGGTTATCAATGGTGTCTGTCACTTGTATCGCATCGCCCGGCCTCACGGCCGGGCGATGTAAAGCGACATGTAATCCCATATCTTTCTGGTGTACCAGGAAGATATAAGGCAATGCACTATCAACTACTCATGCATCAGGGTTGAAGCGCACGCCCTCCACAGCGGATAATGCGCCATTGCCTCGGGCCTGCTGCTTTGGAAACCTACATCCTCATTCTCATCTCCACGGTGTTCGTGAACAACATCGTGATGGCCAAGATTCTCGGTCTGTGCCCGTTCATGGGCGTGTCGAAAAAACTGGAGACGGCCATCGGCATGGGGCTGGCGACGACTTTCGTGCTGACGCTGGCGTCCGGCGCAAGTTACCTGATCAACGAATACCTGCTCGGCACCGAACTCTTTTACCTGCGCACGCTGTCATTCATTGTGGTGATTGCCGGGATCGTGCAGTTTACCGAGATGTTCATCCACAAGACCAGCCCGGTGCTGTATCAGGTGCTGGGGATCTATCTGCCGCTGATCACGACCAACTGCGCGGTGTTGGGGATTCCGCTGCTGAACGTGCAGGCGCAGCACGGGTTTGTCGAATCACTGTTTTTTGGCGCGGGCGGGGCAATCGGTTTCACCCTGGTGCTGATCCTGTTTGCCGGCATCCGTGAACGGCTCGACACCTGTGACGTACCCGCCCCGTTCAAGGGCACCAGCATTGCGATGATCACTGCGGGCCTGATGTCACTGGCATTCATGGGCTTTTCCGGGCTGGTTAAATAATGCTCGCCGCTCTTCTGGTTATGGTCGGCATCGCCGTCGTCATCGGCCTGGTTCTCGGCTGGTCGGCCATCCGCCTCAAGGTGGAAGGCAACCCGCTGGCCGAAAAAATCGATGCCATCCTGCCGCAGACCCAGTGCGGGCAGTGCGGTTTCCCTGGCTGCAGGCCCTATGCCGAGGCAATTGCCAAGGGCGAGGCCGATATCAACCAGTGCCCCCCGGGCGGCGAAGAAGGGATGAAGAAGCTGGCCGATCTCCTGGGCCTGGATCCCAAGCCGCTCGATGAAACCCACGGCACGCCCAAGCCCAAATCGGTGGCATTCATCGATGAGCAGTCCTGCATCGGCTGCACGCTGTGCATTCAGGCGTGCCCGGTGGACGCTATCGTCGGCGCAGCCAAGCAGATGCACACCATCGTTGCTGCGGAATGCACCGGTTGTGAACTCTGTGTGCCGCCCTGCCCGGTCGATTGCATTTCGATGGTGCCGATCGCCGAAGACCTGCCCCACTGGAAATGGAAGCATCCGGTCGTGATGATGAAACGCGTCGCATGAACCGTACGCTATCCACATTCAAGGGCGGCGTGCATCCGCCCGAACACAAGACTGAATCGAACACGCAGCCGATTCATCCAGCGCCCCTGCCCAAACATCTGGTGATCCCCCTGAGCCAGCACATCGGCAATCCGGCCAAGCCGATAGTCAATGTCGGCGACCTGGTCAAGAAAGGGCAGATGATTGCAGCGGCTGATGGTTATATCTCAGCGGCCGTGCATGCCTCGTCCTCGGGCACGATCACTGCCATCGATCCGCAAGCGGTCCCCCATATTTCCGGTCTGCACGACCTGTGCATCACTCTCGAAACCGATGGCCGCGATGAGTGGATTGACCATACCCCGCTCGATTACCAGGCCATGGCCCCAGCCGAATTACGCATGCAGTTGCGCGACATGGGCCTGACCGGACTTGGCGGCGCGGTATTTCCCAGCGCAGTCAAACTCGACCCCGGTGCAGCGCTCCATTGCCCCACATTGATCATCAACGGTGGCGAATGCGAGCCGTGGATCACTTGCGATGACCTGCTGATGCGGCACCATGCCGATGACATCCTGCAGGGCGTGGCAGTGATGCGACACCTGCTGGGCAGCACAGAAATTCTGATCGGCATCGAGGACAACAAGCCTGAAGCCATCACGGCGATGCAGGCCGCTGCCGCCCAGGTGGATTTCTCCGTGGAAGTTGTCACCGTCCCGGCGCGCTATCCCGGCGGCGGCGCCAAGCAGATGATCCAGGTGCTCACCGGCAAGGAAGTGCCCTCCGGCAAGTTGTCCACCGACATTGGCATCCAGGTGTTCAACGTCGGCACCACCTATGCACTGGCGCGAGCGGTGCATCATGGCGAGCCGTTGATTTCACGGCTGGTCACCGTCACCGGCCACGTGCAGCGCCCGCAGAACTTCGAGGTGCTGATCGGCACCCCCATGCGCACGCTGATCACCCTGGCAGGTGAACGCAATGGCGCCACCGGTGTGCTGATGGGCGGTCCGATGATGGGAGTGCCCATGCCCAGTCTGGATGTGCCGGTGGTCAAGGCCACCAACTGCGTCCTGGTGAAATCGGCCGAGTTGTTCCCGCCCCTGCCGCGTGCCATGCCCTGCATCCGCTGCACTCGCTGCGCGGACGCCTGCCCTGCCGAACTGCAACCGCAGGAACTGTTCCGCTTTGCCAAGACCGGCGATTTCGGACGGGCACAGGAATACCATCTGTTCGACTGCATCGAGTGCGGCTGCTGCAGTTATGTCTGTCCCAGCCATATCCCGCTGGTTGATTACTATCGCTACGCCAAGAGTGAAATCTGGGCACGCGAAAAGGAAAAGCGTGCCTCCGACCTGGCGCGCGAACGCCACGAATTCCGCCAGTTCCGGATCGAACGCGAGAAAAAGGAAAAGGCTGAAAAGCTCGCCGCCAAGGCGCAGGCCGCACATGCGAAAGCTGCGCTGGATCAAACACAGCAGGCCGAACTCACAATTCCCCCTGCCGAAGGCGCCCCCCCCAGCGAAGCCGATGCCAAGAAAGCCTTGATTGCCGCCGCGATGGCGCGTGCGCAGGCCAAAAAAGCCGAAGCCGCACCGAAAAACCTCGACAACGTGTCGCCCGACACCCAGCGCGAGATCGAGGAAATCGAGGCACGCCGGGCTAAAATCCGGGAACTGGCGCGCAAGCCGCTGGAACCCAACGAGAAGAATCCCTGATGCCCGCTCCTTTCATTATCGACCGCAGCAGCGTCACCCAGGTCATGGCCTGGGTGCTGGCCGCGCTGTTGCCCGGCGTGGCAGCCTACGTCTGGCTGTTCGGACCGGGCATTCTGGTCACCCTGGCGCTTGCCACCGTGACTGCGCTGGCGGCCGAAACGGCCATGCTGAAAATGCGCGGCTACCCGGCCAAACCCTTTCTTGCCGATCTCTCCGCCATCGTCACCGCCTGGCTGCTGGCACTGTCCCTGCCGTCGCTCGCGCCCTGGTGGCTGATCGTCACCGGTACGCTGTTCGCTATCGTGGTGGCCAAGCATTTGTACGGCGGGCTGGGGCAGAATATATTCAACCCGGCGATGGTGGGCTACGCCGTGCTGATCGTGTCGTTCCCACTGCAGATGACGCAATGGGCCGGGCCGCTCGAATTGACCGCCACTCCGCTCAGCCTGGCGCAAAGCGCATGGGTCATTTTTGGTGGCGATATCCCCAAGGCCACGCTTGACGCCATCACCATGGCCACGCCCCTGGATGCCCTGCGAACCGGATTGCTGCAGCAATTGACAGTCGATGAAGTAATGACGCGTTCCATATTCGGCCATTACGGCGGCGTCGGTTTCGAGTGGCTGGCCGCGGCGTTTCTGCTGGGCGGACTACTGCTGTGGGCACTGCGCATCATCAGCTGGCAGGTGCCGCTGGCATTCCTGGCCGGCATCTGGCTGGCCGCCGGCTTCCTGCACTTTTTTGACGCGGGACGTTTTGGCGCGCCCTGGTTCCACCTGTTTGCGCCATCAGTCATGCTCGGAGCGTTCTTCATCGCCACCGACCCGGTATCGGGTGCCACCACGCCGCGCGGCAAATTGATTTTCGGATTTGGCGCCGGCCTGCTCACCGTCATCATCCGCACCTGGGGCGGCTTTCCGGACGGCGTGGCATTCGCCATCCTGCTGATGAATCTCTCCGTGCCGCTGATCGACTCCTGGACCCAGCCACGTATTTATGGCGGCGCGAAGCATCCGGACAAGGATCCACCCGCATGAACGCCCTGCTCAAGGCTGCCAGCCGGAATGCACTGCGTACCGGGGCCATCCTGATCATCTTTGCGCTTGTTGCCACAGCATTGCTGGTGTTCACCTTCGCCCGCACCCAGCCCACGATCGAGCGCAGCCAGCAAGCCGAGAAACTGGCGCGTCTGGACCAGGTTCTGCCGCATTCACTGTATGACAATGACCTGCTCGCCAGCCACACAAGCGTGCCGCCGGACGATCTTCTGGGAACGCGACAGCTTTCTTCGATATGGATCGCACGTCGTGGCATGGCGGTCACCGCTGTAGCTTTGGAGGCCATTGCGCCCGACGGTTACGGTGGCGACATTCACCTGCTGGTCGGTATCGATGTGAACGGTACGATTACCGGCGTACGCGTGACCTCACACCGCGAAACACCGGGTCTGGGTGACTATATCGATCGCAATAAAACCCCCTGGATCGAGACCTTTGTCGGCAAATCGCTGACCACCCCGGTCGCCAAGCATTGGAAAGTCACCAAGGATGGTGGCCGGTTCGATGCACGAGCCGGCGCCACCATCACCCCCCGTGCGGTGGTCAAGGCAGTCAAATCCGCACTCGATTATTTTGCACGCCACCGCGCGGCTATCATTGCACCACCCCCTGCCCAGGCAAAGGAGACACCCCATGATGACAATGAATGAATTCCGCAGCCTGTTTCAAAATGGTCTCAACAAACAGAACACGGGGCTGGTGCAGCTGCTCGGCCTGTGCCCGCTGCTGGCGATCAGCAACACCGTCGTCAACGCCCTGTCATTGGGGCTGGCCACCATGCTGGTGATGGCGGCGGCCAGCGGTGCCGTCTCCAGCATGCGCCATTTTGTCCCGCACGAAATCCGCATCCCGGTGTTTGTACTCATCATCGCGGCGCTGGTCACCGTGATCGACCTGGTGATGAATGCATTCGTGCATCCGCTCTATCTGGTACTGGGCATTTTCATTCCCCTCATCACCACCAACTGCATCGTGTTGGCACGCGCCGATGCGTTTGCCTCCAAGAATCAACCGCTGCACAGCGTGGTCGATGCCATCGCGATGGGGCTTGGCCTGACCTTTGTGCTGGTGATTCTGGGTGGCATGCGCGAACTCGTCGGCACGGGCACACTGTTTTCGGGTATCGACCTGGTATTTGGCGAAGACGCCAAACAGTTTGTGCTGCATGTTCTGCCCGGCTATCAGGGTTTCCTGCTCGCGATTTTGCCGCCGGGCGCCTTCATCGCGCTGGGGCTGCTGATTGCTGCACACAACTGGCAGAAGACGCGCGCCCAGCAACGCACGCCCGCAGCCATCCCGGCACCCAATTCAGTACCCGCGTGACGTTCTCGTTGCAGACACGCGCACGGAGTACCCGGCTGAAACACCATAAAGTGCTGCACTTGAAGCCCGCCACATGAATCCAGCCAAACGCCACGAAATTTTCAGCCGCCTGCGCGAGGCCAATCCCCATCCCACAACCGAACTTGAATACAGCACGCCGTTCGAATTACTGGTGGCGGTCACGCTCTCGGCGCAGTCCACCGACAAGGGGGTGAACCTTGCCACCCGCAAACTGTTTCCACGAGCCAACACCCCTGAAGCCCTGATCGCACTGGGCGAGACCGGGTTGGCCGACGCCATCAAAACCATCGGCCTTTACAAGAGCAAGGCCCGCCACATCATCGCTGCCTGCAAGATGCTGGTCGATCTGCACGCCAGCCAGGTTCCAGCCGAGCGCGCCGCACTCGAAGCCTTGCCTGGCGTGGGCCGCAAAACCGCAAACGTCATTTTGAACACGGCTTTCGGACAGCCGACGATGGCAGTCGATACACACATCTTTCGCGTTTCCAATCGTACGGGGCTGGCGCCGGGAAAAACCGTGCTGGAAGTGGAAAAAAAGCTGCTCAAGACCATTCCGCAGGAATTCCGAATCGACGCCCATCACTGGCTGATCCTGCTCGGACGCTATGTCTGCCCGGCGCGCAAGCCGAAATGCAGCGAATGCATCATTTCCGACCTGTGCGAGTACAAGGGCAAGCTTGCGCCTTTGCATCTCGCCGGTGAATCAGCGAAGCAAGCCTGATTTCCGACCATGTTCAATCCCAGTCGTGATCAGGTCCGCCAGTTTTTCTTCAGCGTATGGGCCAAGTACCGTGCCGGCGAGCCGCTTACAGGCGCCGAACTACCCGCGCTCGATACCGTGCTGGCCCACCCCGAGTACCACATCATCCTGGATCAACCCGAACGCTACCAGGAACGGGATTACCTGCCGGAATCCGGTGAAACCAACCCTTTCCTGCACTTATCCATGCATCTGGCCATCGCCGAGCAACTGTCGGTCGACCAGCCGCCGGGGATACGCGACCGCTACCAGCGCTTGCAGAAGCAGCATGGAAACGCCATGGACGCCCAGCACGCCATCATGGACTGCCTGGCGGAAATGATCTGGCAAGTGCAGCGCCATCAGACAGCGTTTGATTCAGCAGCCTATTTGCGCTGTCTGGATCAGGCGCTTGGTGAAACCTGACCCGCAACATTCTGGGTTTGTCGATACCTTGCGGCCTTCATTTTGTTGAGATTCTGTCGATAAACCTGTTGAAAGTACGACACCCGCGTCATCCTACGTCGGCATTCGTGCTGTTTTCCACGCGATGAACATTTGAATCTGCACACAGGCTGCAGCGTGGTTGATGTGCTCCCATGAAACAGATTGATTGATGATACAGACCGAGCAACTCAAAATCAGCGGGCAATTACCCAGTCCAAAAGGCGTGGCGCTGGCAATCCTTGAGCTATCCCAACGCGAAAATGCAACGCTGGGCGAAATCGCCCGGGTGGTACAAACCGACCCGGCCTTGTCTGGTCGCCTGATCAAGCTGGCCAACACCGCTTCGCAAATCGCACGGCCGGTTGCCTCGGTTCAGGAGGCCGTTGCGCGCCAGGGCATGTCGGTCGTGCGTCAGCTTGCCCTGGGGTTTTCACTGCTCGACCAGTACCGCGCCGGCACATGTGAGTCGTTCGACTATCAATCATACTGGTCGCATTCGCTCCTGATGGGACTGACCATGCAGGCGCTCGGGGAACGAGTGAAAGTCGGCGCAACCGACGAGTTGTTTATTTGCGGCCTGCTGGCGCAGGTCGGAAAACTGGCCCTGGCAACCGTGTACCCGACCGAATATCACACCGTGTTGACGGCCAGCCGCAACGACCCCTCGCAATCCCTGGTCAGCCACGAGCGCGTCCGTCTGGCAACCGATCATGTCGAACTCGGCATCGTGATGATGGCCGACTGGGGCCTGCCCAAGGTTTTCACCGATCCGCTCAGCCATTATGAAAGCCCGGACTCGCCCGGCTTTCCAGATGACTCCCGCTCGAACAGCCTGACATTGATGTTGCGCCTGGCGTATCAACTGGCTGACCTCGGTCTGGCCGATGCTGATGCAAGACCCAGGCTCACGCAGCAATGGATGAAACAGGCAACCAAACTCGACATTCATGCCGATACTGCCGGGAACTTCATCGATCAGGTGATCGCCTGCTGGCAGGACTGGGGCAGCTTGCTGAAGATCCCAACAACCGTATTGCCGCAGTTTGCCGAGATCAGTCAGGGTGAAAGCAAAGTTGCTGATAACGAATCGCCACTACGCATTGTGGTGGCCGACGGTAATGCCACCACCCGCCGACAGATCATGGCCCTGCTGATCGAAGGCAGCGGCCACATCGTGTATCCCGCCGACAACGGCACTACCGCGCTGGCATTGGCGATGGAAGTGCTGCCGCACGTCATCATCGCGCATTACAACCTGCCGCGTCTGGATGGGACGGAGTTATGCCTGGCATTGCGCGCAACCGACGAAGGCCGCCGCATGCACATTTTGCTGATGGCGGATGAGCATGGCGAGGACCAGGTCAATCAGGCTTTCGATATGGGCGCGGATGGCTTCATCCCCAGCACCATCAGTGCACAGGGCCTGCGCACCCGGCTCAACGCAGCGCAACGCATGGTGCATCTGCAAGATGCATGGGAAAAGGATCGCGCGCAATTACGCCAGAGTGCGGCCGAACTGGCCGTGGCCAACCGGCGGCTGGCCAATGCAGCTCTGACTGATTTGTTGACCGGACTTCCCAACCGCCGTTCAGCCATGGATCAGCTAGAGCAAGCGTGGAATGCTGCAATACGCTCCGGCTTCCCGCTTGCTGTGATGATGATCGATATCGATCATTTCAAACGCATCAACGACACTTACGGCCACGCCACCGGAGATATCGTGCTACGTGAGGCGGCGGATGCCCTGCGCGCATCGGCACGCAGGGGCGACAGCGTCTGCCGCGTCGGTGGCGAGGAATTTTTGGTCATTTGCCCCAACACCGATCTCGTTGCCGTCATGCTGTCAGCCGAACGGCTGCGCACCGCGCTGGAGTCCAAACGGATTGCGATCGGACAAACCGAAAAAAACATTACCGTCAGCATCGGCGTCGCTTCGCGCGGCTCAGATACAGCCGACATTGATGCACTGGTCAGTATTGCGGATCAAGCCCTGTATACAGCAAAAAACTCTGGCCGCAACAAGGTGGCAGCCCAGCAGAAAATGGATCATTAGAATTCAGCACCGAGGGCAAGAAAGCGGGAATGGCCCGCTTTTTTTCTGCTTACCCATTCTGGAACAGTATGCGTCCACTTCCGCTCGGCCAGATCCATCAACTGGCACGCAGGACCCAGCGTGGCGCCCCGCCTCGTTTTTTTCAGTCTTTTCGAATCCTGTCAGATGCCAGTTGGCCCGGTTTATGAAAACAGGCCCAGGCAATCACGCACAGCCAACCAAAAATATTTCGCGGCAAAAGTTATAATGCCATCCGCTAATATGCTTCTGGAACTTGTGTGATTGACCTGAATGCCTGCCCACTCTGGCTTTACCGCCTCCTGCCCTTTCTGCGCTGGTGGCCCAGCGTCAATCAACAAACCTTCAAGCACGATGCCATTGCCGCCCTTACCGGCGCGATGATCGTCCTGCCGCAAGCTGTGGCATTTGCCACCATCGCCGGCCTGCCCCCAGAATATGGTCTGTATGCGGCAATGGTGCCCGCCATCGTGGGTGCCTTGTGGGGATCGAGCTGGCATCTGGTTTCCGGACCCACGACCGCGATCTCGATTGTGGTATTTGCCTCGATCAGCCCGCTGGCCGAACCCGGCAGCGCGCAATTCATCGCTCTGGCGCTCACGCTCACCCTGCTGGCTGGCCTGATCCAGCTGGCGATGGGCCTGGCGCGGCTGGGTGCACTGGTCAACTTCATTTCGCACACCGTCATCATCGGTTTTACCGCCGGCGCAGCCCTCCTGATCGCCACCAGCCAGATCAAGAATTTCTTCGGCCTGGATATTCCGCGCGGCGCGCATTTTCATGAAGTCTTCATCCAGTTCGGCACCCACATCATGGACACCCAGCCCTGGGTCCTAACGGTTGGCACCGTTACGCTGGTTTCAGGCATTCTTGCCAAACGCTACCTGACCAAGCTGCCCTACATGATTGTCGCCATGGTCGTAGGTGGTGCGGTCGCAGCCCTGCTCAACAATCAATACGGCGCCGAGCAAACCGGGATACGCACAGTCGGCGCCCTGGTCGCCTCGTTCCCTCCCTTGTCCGTTCCGGACTTTTCGCTGACCGCCATCAAGCAGACACTATTCCCGGCCATGATCATCGCGATCCTGGCACTGACCGAAGCCGTGGCAATTGCACGCTCGGTTGCAGTCAAATCCGACCAGCGGATTGACAGCAACCAGGAGTTCGTCGGCCAGGGCCTGTCCAACATCGCGGGCAGCTTTTTCTCCGGCTATGCCTCCAGTGGTTCATTCAACCGCAGCGGCGTGAACTACGCATCGGGTGCCAAAACGCCTCTGGCCGCGGCCATGTCGGCCGTGTTCCTGCTGTTGATCGTGTTGCTGGTTGCCCCGCTTGCAGCGTATCTGCCGGTGCCGTCAATGGCCGCCATTCTGTTCATTGTGGCGTGGAGCCTGATCGACTTCCATCACATCGGTGAGGTCATCAAGCGCCACAAGCGGGAGCGCATCACGCTCGCCATCACCTTTGTCGGCACCCTCGTCGATCTGGAAAAGGGCATCTTCCTCGGCATTCTTGTTTCGCTCATGTTCTACCTGTATCGCACCTCGCAGCCTTCGATCCGTGAACTGGTGCCCTCCCACGCCAACCGCGACAACCAGCGCCGCAAGTTTGTACCGATCACCAGCGATGAGCCGGCGTGCCCGCAGATGGCGATCCTGAGCGTCGAAGGATCCATTTTCTTCGGCGCAGTCGAACACGTGCAACAGCATTTCCGCAATGCGGACGAGACCGATCCGAACAAGAAACACCTCATGCTGACTGCACGCGGCATTGGTTTCATCGATCTGGCAGGTGCAGAACTGCTCGCCAAGGAAGCCGTGCGGCGGCGCAAAATCGGGGGTGGGCTGTACATTGTCGGCGTGCAGCCCGACATGTGTGAAATGCTGAAACGCAGCGGGATGCTCGACTCGGTGGGAGAGGATCAGATTTTCCGCCACAAGGGCGATGCCCTTAAGGCTATTTATGCGCGCATGGACAACGAAATCTGCCGGTCCTGTACGGCACGCGTGTTCCGCGAATGCCATGCGGCTCTCCCCGATGGCACCCCACGAAGCACCTGATTAATTAACCAATTCCTTGTATGCCCGGCGCCACTCCCAGGGTGGTGTCGGATCAGCCGCATTCCAGAGCCCGCGATGCTCCCGACGCGCTTCCAATTGTGCATCGACCAGATCAGTATCGCTCCGGGCACGCGTTGACGCCCAGGCTGCCCCGCGCCGCACCAGTTCCGCATTGACCTGAACTGCGCCCATCTGGATACGTGCAATCGACCGGCCGTAGATATCGGTCGCCACGATGTCGACCTCGACATGCCTGTTCAGCACCAGCTCCGTCAGCACGCGCGTGGACGCCTCGCCATGCGGCTGTTCCTTTTCCGGCGCATCGATATCGGCCAGACGGATTTTCATGAAAGCCCGCGCCGTTGCGGGCGCGTGGTCGGGTTTGAACAGCACGGTGTCACCGTCAATGACCGCGAAGACCACACCGGCCATGGTGGTTGCCCAGGCTGACGAAGCAGTCAACCATGCCGTCAAAAAGAGAATTCGTGCAAACGTGTTCTTCATCCGGCGAGCATCTCCGCTGCATGTTGCCGCGTAGTCGCGGTGATCTTGAGTCCGCCCAGCATGCGCGCGATTTCTTCTACCCGCGCATCGGTGTCGAGCGATTCGATATTGGACGATACGAACCCACCGTTCGCCTGCTTGGCTACGCGTAAATGTTGCGCGCCGCGTGCGGCAACCTGGGGCAAGTGGGTAATCACCAATACCTGGCGGGTTTCGCCCAGTTTTGCCAGGCGCCGGCCCACGGCTTCGGCCACGCTGCCGCCTATGCCGACATCGACCTCGTCAAAAATCAGCGTCGGCACCCCGGCCACACCGGACAGTGCTGTCTGGATGGCCAGGCTGATGCGTGACAGCTCGCCGCCCGACGCTACCTTGGCGAGCGGCCCCGGCGACAGGCCTGGATGACTGGCAACCAGAAAACTCACGTCTTCCATGCCGTGCGCGCGCGGCTCGCTGACGGGCTGCAACTGAATGTCGAGCTGGCCGCCGGCCAGTGCGAGTTCGTGCATCGCCGTCGTCACCTGTTTCGACAAAGCCATGGCGGCCTTGCGGCGCTGGGCAGTAAGCCGTTTTGCTTCGGTCTGGTAATGCACCCAGGCGGCATTCTCCCTGGCCTGCAGCGCATCGAGGTCGTCGCTGGCAGCCAGCTCGGCCAAGCGTGCCTCGAACTGGCCGAGCAGATCGGCCAGTGCTTCCGGTTGCACCCGGTGCTTGCGCGCCAGCTGGTGCATCTCGCTCATGCGGCGGTCGAGTTCACTCAGCCGTCCGGGATCGAGATTCAAGTTATCGACATAGCGCCGCAGCGCGTGCACAGCTTCGGACACATCGGCACTGGCTGAAGCCAGCAAGGCAGCCACCTCGCTCAGGCTGTCATCCACGGCCTGCATGGTGTCGAGGCGCGCGCTCATTTCACCCAACTGGCTCGATACGGCTGTCTCGCCTTCGTCCAGCCCCTGGATCAGCGCATGGCTGCCTTCGATCAGGGTGGTGACATGCGCCAGACGCGCATGCTCGGTCTGGATCTCATCCCAGCGCGCCAGATCCTCGCCCAGCGCACGCAGTTCGCTTACTGTTTGCGTCAGTCCTTCGCGTTCGATCTGCCGCGCCTGACCGTGAGATTCGGCATCCAGCCGCTGTTGCCGCACCTGCTGCCAGGCATGCCAGGCCGTGCCGACCGTTACAACAAGGGCTTGTGCACCCGCATAGGCATCGATCACCTCGCGTTGCGTTTGCGGTCGTAGCAAGGCGTGGTGCGCATGCTGGCCATGGATATCCAGCAGAAACTCGGCTGCTTCCTTCAATTGCGCCAGCGGCGCAGCGCTGCCGTTGATGAAGCCCCGTGAACGCCCGCCCGCATCAATCACGCGACGCAGAATCAGCGTGCCATCGTCCCCCGCGTAGCCCGCCTCTTCCAGCCAGGCCGCCAACGCCGGCAGTGCGTCAATCGCAAATGCAGCCGTGATTTCCGCACGCGTCGCACCGCTTCGCACCACGCCGCCTTCGGCACGGTCGCCCAGTGCCAGCGCCAGCGCATCGATCAGGATGGATTTGCCCGCGCCGGTTTCACCGGTGAGCACGGTGAGCCCCGGTGCGAAATCAAGCTCGACCGATTCAACCAGCAAGTAATTACGAATGGAAAGATGCGACAGCATGGAAATGATGGTCAGGACTTGTGAAGAAACCGTAGCGAGCGCAGCCAGGTCGGAGGCGGACGGCACGCAACAACCGAAATGCACATAAGTGCATGAGGATTGCGAGCACCGCCCAACTCCGAGATGGCAAGCGCAGTAGGTTTATTCACAAGCCTAGAGTTTCTTGCCCCAATGCAGTTTCTGCCGCAGGGTGTCGTAGTAGCTGTAGGAATGCGGATGCAGCAGCGTCACCGGCCGGTTCATGCGCGTGATCCAGACATGGTCGCCGGCAATCAGATCAAAATAATGCTGGCCATCGAAATGGACGCGCGCATCGTCGGCATGCGTGAGATTGATTTCGATCCGCGAATGGCTGCTCACCACAATCGGCCGTGCCGACAGCGTATGCGGACAGATCGGTACCAGTGTCACGGCTTCCAGCGTGGGATGCACGATCGGCCCCCCCGACGACAGGGCATAAGCCGTAGTGCCGGTTGGCGTGGTCACAACCAAGCCATCGGCACGCTGGCTGTAGACAAATTCGCTGTTGATGGCGACTTCCAGGTCGATCAAACGGCCTGACCCGCCTTTGCCTACCACCACATCGTTAAAGGCCGTCGCTTCGAACACCTTCTCGCCGTCGCGCCGAACCGTGCCATTCAACAAAATGCGCTCTTCAGCCACGTATTGCCCGCTGAGCATTTCTGCCACGGCTACGTACATTCCTTCAACCGTGATATCGGTCAGGAAGCCCAGGCGCCCCTGGTTGATTCCGATCAGCGGCACGCCATGCGGCGCCAGCTCGCGCGCCATCGACAACATGGTGCCATCACCGCCCAGCACCACCACAACATCACTTTCGACCGCCAGATCATGCAGCGTACGGACAGGGAAATCCGTAATCCCAAGATGCTCGGCTGTCTTGCAGGCAAGCAACACCACATGCCCACGGGTTCGGAGAAACTCCCCCAACCCGCGTACAGTAGTCTCCATGTCCTGGTTGTCGTATTTGCCAACCAGGCCGACCGTGTGAAATGGAAAAGAGGTTTGCATGGCAGGTGATTATAAAGCGTGCGGATTGAGGATTCAGTGATCAGGGCGCACCCCGACAGGGTTTTTATCAAAAACAGCTTGCACCCTTCCACCCTGACCCCAATATAATCCCAACATGCTCAACGACCGCGCCCGCATCCTGCTGAAAACCCTGGTGGAACGCTACATCGCCGATGGCGAACCGGTGGGGTCGAGCACGCTGTCCAAGCACGCCGGCCTGAACCTGTCACCTGCCAGCATACGCAACATCATTTCCGAGCTCGAGGAAATGGGTTTCGTCACCAGCCCGCACACCTCGGCCGGACGGGTACCCACGCCACTTGGCTACCGCTTCTTTGTCGACACATTGCTGACCGTTCGTCCGCTTGAAAAAGTTGAGGTCAACCAGCTCGAAAGCAGTCTGATGCCGTCCGACCCGCAACAGTTGATCACGTCAGCCTCCACCCTGCTGTCCGATCTCAGCCAGTTTGCCGGGCTGGTGATGACGCCGCGTCGCAGTCCTGCATTCCGGCAGGTTGAATTCCTCGGCCTGTCGGAAAAACGCATCCTGCTCATCATCGTCACCATGGAAGGCGAAGTCGAAAACCGCATCATCCTCACCGACAAGCCCTACAGTGCATCGGCCCTGACCGAGGCTGCCAACTACTTCAACCAGAATTTTGCCGGCCACCGCTTCGACCAGGTGCGCAGCAAACTGCGCGACGAGCTGGGCCGCATGCGCGACGACATCACCCGGCTGATGGCCGCCGCTGTGGATGCCGGCAGCCAGGCGCTCGATGCCAATCAGGAAAATGTCGTGGTGTCCGGCAGTCGCAAACTGCTCAACGTGGGTGACCTGTCCAGCAACATGGCTAATCTGCGCCGCCTGTTCGATGCGTTCGAGCAAAAGACCGGCCTGTTGCAGTTGCTAGACCATTCGCGCAATGCGGCGGGCGTGCAGATTTTCATCGGCGGCGAGTCCGAACTGCTGCCGCTGGACGAATGCAGCCTGGTCACCGCACCCTATTCGGTCGATGGCCAGGTGGTCGGCACGCTCGGCGTGGTCGGTCCCACCCGCATGGCCTACGAACGCGTGGTGCCGATTGTCGACATCACCGCCAAACTTTTATCAAGCGCGCTGTCCCACCATTAGGGCGTGATAACGCTAATTTCACGCCCGCGACGAGGCCAATTCGAGATGCAGCCCGCGAAGCGGGACGCGCCGCAGTGTCATTCACTGCAAGCGGCACGCGACAAAGGGATGCGCTCGAATTGGCCCGTCCCTACGGGTTGCCACGAGAAAGCGCGTCTGCTACGTTGCACCCCTTGGCAAGGGATGGCCCTTGCCGGCGAGGTGCGCCTCACATCCATCGCTTTCTCGTGGCAACGCGAGTGCGAAATTAGCGTTAACACGCCCTAAATGAGCTATTTGACCGAACCCGAGCACACCCATGGCCAGGCTGCGCGCACCGGCATTCTGCTGATCAATCTCGGCACTCCCGAGGCGCCAACCGCCCAGGCCCTGCGGCCTTACCTGAAGGAATTTCTGTCCGATCCACGCGTGGTGGAAATTCCGCGTGCCGTGTGGTGGCTGATTCTGAACGGATTCATCCTCAACACCCGGCCCAAAAAATCGGCCGAAAAATATGCGGCGATCTGGACCACGGGCGGCTCGCCGCTCAAGGTGCATACCGAAAAGCAGGCCAAACTGTTAAAAGGCTGGCTGGGTGAAAAAATCGCCTCGCCGCTCATGGTCGAATACGCCATGCGCTACGGCAAGCCCTCGGTGGCCGACACCCTGGCACGCATGAAGGCTGCCGGTTGTGATCGCATTTTGCTCCTGCCCGCCTACCCGCAATACGCCGCGTCCAGCAGCGCCACTGCCTTCGATGCCGCCTATGCCTGGCTGCTGAAAACCCGCAACCAGCCGGCCTTGCGCACGGTAAAGCACTACCATGACCACCCCGATTACATCCAGGCGCTGGTCACCAATATCCGTGATTACTGGCAGATGAACGGCCGCCCCGATGTCCTGCTGATGAGCTTTCACGGTGTGCCACGCTACACGCTGGACAAGGGCGATCCCTACCATTGCGAATGCCAGAAAACCGGACGGCTGCTGGCCGAGGCGCTGGGCCTTGAGCCGAACCAGTTCCGGCTCACCTTCCAGTCACGTTTCGGTCGTACCGAATGGCTCAAGCCCTACACCGACAAAACGCTGGAAGAACTGGGCCGCACAGGAGTGAAGCGGGTGGATGTGGTGGCACCGGGCTTTGTGGCCGACTGTCTGGAAACGCTGGAAGAACTGGCGATGGAAGGCCGCACCCAGTTCCTTGCCGCCGGCGGCAAGGAATTTCACTATATTCCTGCGCTCAACGAGCATCCGCAATGGATCGCCGCGCTCGGCCAGATCGCGCTGGACAATCTGGGGGGCTGGATCAGCGACAGCTGGAACCAGGACAGCGCCGAACAGGTCCAACAGGCCAGCAAAACCCGCGCGCTGGCGATGGGCGCATCCGGTTAGACACGGCCGTTTTCACCACAGGCGCGGCCGTATATCAGCGATGCCTTGTTGACAGGCCTGCTGCTTGCGCCAACATTAAGACAAGCACTGCCCTTGCCATCCCCGTCTGGAGAACCGCATGCGCAAAACCTTTCTCAAAACGTTCGCTGGCCTGTTCACGCTCGTTCTGTCCAGTGCCGGCAGTGCAGCAGACATACACACCCAGGTGATCGCGGCCAGCTGCATGGCATGCCACGGCCCGGGCGGCACAAGCCAGAGTGAAATCATGCCCAGCCTCGCCGGCCTACCGGCACCCGAATTCCTGAAAGCCATGCAGGAATTCAAGTCCGGCGAGCGCGAAGCCTCCATCATGAAACGCCATGCAGCGGGCTATACCGACGCTGAATTCGAGGCCATGGCCGCCTATTTCTCCACGTTGAAGTAACGTGCCGGCCTAGGCCATCCCCCGGATCAAGAGGATCAACATGACGATCAACCGCCGCGATTTTCTGAAGATTTCCAGTGCAGGGGCTGCATTCGCACTCAGCGGCTGCGCCACCCGGCCTGGCCCCCTTGCCATGACAGCCCGCGCCCACGTCGTCGTGGTCGGTGCCGGGTTTGGCGGCGCCACCTGCGCCAAATACCTGCGGCAGTGGGGCCCGAATATCGATGTCACCCTGATCGAGCCGAACGAACTGTTCGTGTCCTGCCCGATTTCCAACTGGGTGATCGGCGGCCTGCGCACCATGGACGACATCACCCACCGTTACGACAGGCTGCCCCGCCACGGCATCAAAATGGTCAGGGACAGCGTAACCGGCATCGACACCGACAGGCGCGTGGTCAAAACCCGGAGCGGCGCCAGCATCACTTATGACCGCCTGGTGCTCGCCCCCGGCATCGATATCCGCACCGACACCGTGCAAGGCTACCAGGAGGCCGAAGCCACCGGGAAAGTGGTCCACGCCTGGAAAGCCGGTCCGCAAACTGCCTTGCTGCGCAAACAGCTCGAAGCCATGCCAGATGGCGGCGTCTTTGTCATTTCGGTTCCGACTGCGCCCTACCGCTGCCCGCCCGCCCCGTACGAACGCGCCTGCCTGGTCGCCAACTACTTCAAACGAGCCAAACCCCGGTCCAAGATCATCCTGCTCGACGGCAACCCCGACATTGCTTCCAAGAAAGCCTTGTTCCAGGGCGCGTGGAAAGAACTCTATGCCGGCATGATCGACTATCGCCCCAATAACGCCCCGTACGCCGTTGATGGTGACAGAATGATCGTCTCCAGCGATTTTGAAGATGTCACCGGCGATGTCCTCAACGTCGTACCCCGACAGCGCGCAGGTGAAGTCTGCAACCTGGCCGGGGCGCGCAACGACAGCAACAAGGCATGGTGTCTCGTCAACCTCGCCACCTTCGAATCGACCACCGTCCCCTACGTCCACGTCATCGGCGACTCCGTGCTGTCCAACCTGCCCAAGTCCGGCCACACTGCCACCAGCATGGCCAAGATTGCGGCGGGCGCCATCGTCGAACTGCTCGCCGGCCGTCAACCCGATCCCGCCCCGGTTCTCGCCAACACCTGTTACTCCGCCATTTCCGACAGCAAGGCCGGCTACATCGCCAACGTCTTCCGCTACGAAGCGGGCAAAGGTTATGTCAGCCAGCCCGAAGGCGGCAGTACCCCCACCGGCGACGAACGCAACTTCAAATTTGCCCAGGCCTGGGCAAAAAATATCTGGGCCGATGTTCTGGATTGATTGTCGAACACAGCACCTTGCTTTAACTGTATTCCGGCCTTCGCCGGAATACAGATCGAAATAAATCAGTGTGTCCTAAAAAAACGGGGCCGAAGCCCCGTTTGGTCATGTTGCGATGGGACCGACCCGCTAGATTTTCTTCACAAACTCCGACTTCAGCTGCATCGCCCCGATGCCGTCAATCTTGCAGTCGATATCGTGATCGCCTTCGACCAGGCGGATGTTCTTGACCTTGGTGCCGACTTTCACCACCGATGACGAGCCCTTGACCTTGAGGTCCTTGATCACCGTCACCGTGTCACCGTCCGCAAGCACATTGCCATTGGAATCGCGCACCACCTTGGTGTCCTCCATGGCCGCCGGTGCATCCTTCGACCATTCATGCGCGCATTCCGGGCACACCAGCATCGTGCCGTCTTCATAGGCGAATTCGGAGCCGCACTGCGGGCATTTAGGCAGACCGCTCATGCTGCACTCCGTTGCAGGGTTGCGTTGCTGTCTTTTACATTCATTTTATTTCCCCGTATTTAGTTATGAACCTTCGTAGGTTGGGCTGCCAAGCCCAACACGCTCCCCACCACACTCGCCATATTCTCCCACCACCTCAATGCCAACACCCCAGTCCTCCTTCACCCACCCCATTCGAATATAACGATGAAGACTCGAATGTGGCCATGCCGATGCCTGAACCACATATCCATGCTTGACCGGATTATGGTGGATGTAATCAACATGTGCCTGCAAATCCCGCTCGTCCCGTATCAGGTGCTCCCAATAGCGGCGTTGCCAGAGTCCTCGTTCCCGCTTTGCGGCGCGGCTCGGGTGAATCTGCTCGCCTTTCGGAATGCCGCGTGAGAAGCCCGCCTTGATCAGAGACCAGCGCGTCGGATAGCCCGCATCCCCCGGTGGCAGTTGCCAGATTGCATGAATATGATCCGGTAGCACAACCATGGCGACGATCTCGAACGGGTGGCGGCGTTTGACTGTTAGAAAGCTTTCACGCAATCCGTCAGCCTGCTCGATCAGCAGGCTGCTGTTGCGGTCCGCCAGCGCCACCGTGAAGAAATAGGTGCCGCCTGGGATTAGCGCTCGTCGGTAGTGCATGTCATGCGGGAGTTATGTTGGGCTTCATTTCATTCAGCCCAACCTACGCGGGCTACACACAAGGACTCACGTAAGCAGTGGTCTGTTATCTGCTGTTTGTTCATGTCATGCGGTGAGGATGTTGGGCTATTGTTGTTGGATCGAGTTGCCGAGTAAGACCTGAAGGCGTCGGTCAAGCTTGCTTTGGCAACCAGGCAAAATTTCTGCATCAATTTTGTTATGTACCGTATGGATGCAATCCTGAAAACTTTTCATATTCAACTCGTTGTCCTGCAGCCACATCTGTTCAACCCAATCGCTTTCAGACTTCACAAATCTCCCTGAGCTGTCCGTCTCCACCCAAATTCTATCTGCGCCCAGAAGATCTAATTCATTGTGAGCAATGTACTTGTCTCTATGGTCAATGAGCTTGTCATGTACAGCTCGTAGCGAAGATCCTGCCGAGAAGAAAGTACCGTTATTCAACATTGGTTTTCCGTTTGTGCCTTTGAACCAGCGTGTATATAACAATATGGCGTGCATGGCAGAAGCACGAACTAAAAATAATGTACCCGCTACTTGATCTAGCTGTATTACGTTCTTCTTGATCGAATCATGCAAGCCAATGATGTAGTTGCATATTTCGTCAGATTTTCGAAGGTCTCTACGGATCGAGCAATAACTTTTGTATTGTTGTACGGCACGTTGGAGAGCGATATCACTCTTGTACTTCGACAATTGTTGGGCTTCTATTCGCGGCATATTGCTCCTCTTGAGCCTAGCGTTAATTCAGCAGCAATACTTCACGCGCATTTACTTTCGCTCATACACCACAAAATCAAATCCCAGCACATCGCCCTTCTCGCCGGTATGCGACTCGCGTGACACTTCCCTGAACACGCTGCAGTCATACTCAGGAAACCAGGCGTCACCCGCAGCTTCGATGTCCACTTCGGTCAGGTACAGACGATCCGCCAGCGGAATGGCCTGCGCATAGAGTTCAGCTCCGCCGATGAAGAAAACCTCGTCAGCCTCGGCACACAAGGCCAGCGCGGCGGGGATGGAGTCAGCTGCCAGGCAGCCATCCTTGCAATAGTCGGAGTTGCGGGTGATGACAATGTTGGTGCGCCCGGGCAGCGGGCGGCCGAGCGATTCGAAGGTCTTGCGACCCATGAGGATGGGATGGCCGAGGGTGAGCGTCTTGAAGTGGGCGAGGTCTTCCGGCAGCCGCCACGGCAGGCGGTTTTCGATGCCGATGACGCGGTTTTTGGCGAGTGCGGCGATGACGCTGACACGCGGTTTTGTCTGTTTCATGTTGTCCCTGTTTTTATTGCTTCGGCACGATATATCCAGCAGTCCGTTCGTGTTGAGCTTGTCTAAACATTGGCGGATGCCTGGCCTTCGACAGGCTCAGGCCGAACGGTGGATGGGTGCGCCACCCTTCACCCTTCACCCTTCACCCTTCACCCTTCACCCTTCACCCTTCACCCTTCACCCTTCACCCTTCACCCTTCACCCTTCACCCGTCAAACCGCCACCGGCGCCTTGATCGCCGGGTGCGGATCGTAGCCGCCGAGGGTGAAATCCTCGAAGCGGAACGCGAAGATATCCTTCACCTCCGGGTTCAGCGTCATGGTCGGCAGCGGGCGCGGTTCGCGGCTCAACTGCTCGCGCGCCTGGTCGAGGTGATTGGAATACAGGTGGGCGTCGCCGAGGGTGTGGACGAAGTCGCCGGGTTGCAATCCGGTGACCTGCGCCATCATCAGCGTGAGCAGCGCATAGCTGGCGATGTTGAAGGGCACACCAAGGAAGATGTCGGCGCTGCGCTGATACAACTGGCAGGAGAGCTTGCCGTCGGCGACGTAGAACTGGAAAAAGGCATGGCACGGTGCTAGCGCCATCTTGTCGAGGTCGGCGACGTTCCACGCCGAGACGATGATGCGGCGCGAATCGGGGTTGGTCTTCAGCGTCCTCACCACTTCGCTGATCTGATCAATCGTCCCGCCGTCCGGCTTGGGCCAGCTACGCCACTGGTGGCCGTAGACCGGGCCGAGGTTGCCGTTCTCGTCGGCCCATTCGTCCCAGATCGAGACGCCGTTTTCCTTCAGGTATTTGATGTTGGTGTCGCCCTGCAAAAACCACAGCAGTTCGTGGAGGATGGAACGCAGGTGGCATTTCTTGGTGGTGACGAGTGGAAAACCTTCGGCGAGGTTGTAGCGCATCTGCCAGCCGAACACCGAAAGGGTGCCGGTGCCGGTACGGTCGTCTTTACGGGTGCCGTGCTCGAGCACGTGGCGCATCAAATCGAGATAAGGTTTCATGGCTAGCTTGGTTTAAGGTCGGGCCGGAGCGGCTTGAACGGGTTGATTATCGCCCAGAACGCTATCGTAAAAAGCGCTGAGCCGGGTGGCGGGCGCCTGACCGTAGGCATTCCAGAAGGCGATTTCGAAATCAGTGTTGGCCTGTACGGCGAGTGCCAGGGCGCGAAAGCGCGCTTCGTCCTGCGCCTTGAGCCAGCCAACCAGCAGCATCGACTGGCGATAGAACTCGTGGATGGAAAGACTGGATGCGCCGGCACGGTGACGTTTATCGGGCGTGTCGCGCACGTCGAGATTGACCTTGCGGCCAGAACGAACGGCCTCGAACACCATGTCGTCAGTCGTATATTCCGCGCCGCCGCCATCGGCGGTGAGCGAAGCCCAGCCTTCGTGGAACCAGACCGGCAAGGTGCTGTGATAGTGGCCGATGCGCTGCCCCAGATGCAGGTGCGCCAGTTCGTGTGTCAGCAGGGTGGGCAGACGATGGCTTTCGCGGCCATCCAGGTTGGGCGAGAGGATGAGACGGTTGTCCGGCACCACGGCAGCGGATAATTTTGGGGTCAGCACATAGCGCTTGAAGCACTCGTCTGTACCACACACATGGACGCGCGGCGCGTGGGCAAAAGGCAGGTAATGCGCCAGCTCGACCTGCGCGATGGCTGCGGGCAGCACAGCGGCCACGCGCTCGCCATAGGCTTCAAAACCCGGCTCGACCCAGACACGCGCATCGCTTGCCAGCGGAACGAAGCTGTCGATCGGGCGCAGCGCACGCGGATCGCTGACGGTAAGCGCACAGCCCTGCAACATCACCATCCAGACCAGCGCAAACCAGCATCTCACGCGTCCAACACCTGCCAGCGCCCTTCGAGCAATCCCTGTAGCGGCGGGTACTGTTTCTTGTACGCCATCTTGCGGCTTGCTTCGATCCAGTAGCCAAGATAGAGATAAGGCAGGTCTAGGCGCTGCGCCAGTTCGATCTGCCACAGCACGCCATAGACGCCCAGGCTGTCCTGCGCACGCGCAGGGTCGAAGAAGGTGTAGACCGCCGACAGCCCATCATCGATCTGATCCACCACCGAGATCATCACCAGCGTGTCGCCATCGCGAAATTCGACCAGCACGCTGTCGACGTTGGAGGACAGCAGAAAATTCGTGTACTGCTCCGGTTCGTCGCGATCCATGCCGCCCCCGGCATGGCGGCTGCCGAGATACGCGCGATACAGCGCGTAGTGCTCGTCCTTGAAATCCAGCGGCAGAAAGCGCGCAGACAAATGCCGGTTGCGCTTGAGGCAGCGGCGCTGGGTGCGATTGGGCACAAAGCCGGCCACGTCGACCCGCACCGGCACGCAGGCATGACATTGCCCGCAGTGCGGACGATAGGTGAACTGGCCGCTGCGGCGAAAGCCGGCGCGTATCAGTGCGCTGTAAGCCTGATGGTCGATCAGATGGGTGGGCGTGGCGACCTGCGAACGCGCAAGCTCGCCCGGCAGATAGCTGCAGTCGTATTGCGCAGTCAGGTAAAACTGGATGCGCTGGAACGGTGGTTCAGTCGGGTGCATCGAAATGCCATGGTCCAGGGTGATGCGGCAAGTTTACCAACTCCGCCAGCCGTGTTGTGAATGCCACGCGTGGCAGGGGGCGTGCGCCGAGGCTGGCGAGATGCGGGGTTTCCATCTGGCAGTCGATCAATCCGAACTCCCATCGCTGCAGTTGCCGGGCCAACCGCACCAGGGCCACTTTGGAAGCATCGGCCATGCGGCTGAACATGGATTCACCGTAGAACATGCGCCCGATTGCCACACCATACAACCCGCCAACCAGTGCGCCGTCGTGCCAGGTTTCCACCGAATGGGCGTAGCCCGCCTGATGCAGGCGGGTGTAGGCCGCCACCATCGCCGGCGAGATCCAGGTGCCGTCAGCCCCATCACGCGGCCCGGCACAGGCACGCATCACCTCGGCAAAAGCCGTGTCGATGCGTACCTCGAAGCCGCCATTGCGGATGCGTTTGGCCAGCGATCGCGTGACGTGGATCTCATGCGGAACCAGCACCATGCGCGGGTCGGGGCTCCACCACAGGATGGGTTCGCCGGGATTGAACCAGGGGAAAATGCCATGGCGATAGGCGTCCAGCAGCCGCTCGACCGACAGATCGCCGCCCATCGCCAGCAAGCCGTTGGGCTCGCGCATCGCGGATTCGACCGCGGGAAAGAAGGAGGTTTTTGAGGGCAGGTCGCTCATGCCGCCATGGTAGCGGAATCAAATTCCGGTTGCCCGCCGATGCCTATATCATGATATGATCATCTTCAAATACTGCTATGCCCACCTTGGCAGCACCTAAGGTTACCCACGGCACATTCCCTGTCCACACCAGGCTACAGAATGCACAGGATGTGGGGGCGAAACGCTCCCCGCTCCTATAATGGGCGACTTGCCGGTGCGGACGTCGAGGAAACAGCTTCGACGACAAGGCCGGATGGACATCGCAGTATTAATAAATGGCTATTTCAACCTGGACGTCAAAAGTATCTGAATTGGTAGGCTTGCCACAAGCAACGCTGCCAAGGTCACCCAACCCGACATCAACCCGATGGCCGGCGTTTTCAGTGGCAGGGATTTTTGATTCCGGTGTCCGCCTAACGCGAGCAGCAACGCCGTCTCTCCCGGATTGCTGCTTTGCGTTCTTGCTGGGGGTCGTTCATGAGCATCTCTCCTAGACTCATGGACGCCCCCTCTTTTTCGGGCTGCTTTCACTGCGGCCTGCCGGTGCCGGACGGCGCGCATTACCCCATCCAGTTTGAAGACACGGTCAAGCAGGCCTGCTGCAAGGGGTGCCAGGCAGTCGCGCAAACCATCATCGACAGCGGCCAGGGCGCCTATTACACGCATCGCACCGTACTGCCTGCCACGCAAAAGCAAGCCGAAGCCGAACTCGCGCAACTGGGCTTGTACGACCTGCCCGAGATTCAGGAAAGCTTTGTCCGGGTCGAGGCGGACAACATCCGCGAGGCTGCGCTGATCCTGGAAAACATCGTCTGCGCCGCGTGCATCTGGCTGAACGAGCGCCATATCGCGGCCCTGCCCGGCGTGCTGTCGGTGGAGATCAACTACGCCACCCGCCGCGCGCGGGTACGCTGGGACAACAGCCGGGTTCAGCTGTCGGCGATCCTGAAAGCAGTATCGGACATCGGCTACATCGCCCACCCGTTCGACCCCGGCCGTTCGGACGACATCTACAAGCGCGAGCGCAACACCGCCATCAAGCGGCTGGCCATTGCCGGTCTCGGCATGATGCAGGTGATGATGTATGCGCTGCCGACCTATACCGCGACCGACATGACGGCCGATATCCGGATACTGATGCGCTGGGCCAGCCTGGTACTCACCATTCCGGTGGTGATGTATTCGGCATGGCCGTTCTTCATCGGCGCCTGGCGCGACCTCAAGCGCAGGACACTGGGCATGGATGTGCCGGTGGCGCTGGGCATAGGCACGGCGTTTCTCGCCAGTGTCTACAACACGTTTTCCGGATCGGGTTTAACCGGATCTGGCGAGGTGTATTACGACTCGGTGGCCATGTTTGTTTTTTTCCTGCTGACCGGGCGTTTTCTTGAAATGAACGCGCGCCGCCGCGCCGGTGCGGCAGTGGAAGAACTGGTCAAGCTCATCCCGGCAGCCACCACGCGGTTGCCGAACTGGCCTGCACGCGACGAGGAACAGGTCCCTGTGGCACGACTGGCCGTGGGCGACCATGTGCTGGTGCGCCCCGGCGAAACCCTGCCTGCCGATGGCGTGGTGGTGGATGGCGACAGCGCGGTGAACGAGGCGATGCTGACCGGCGAATCGCTGCCGGTGTCCAAGTCTGTACACGCACGGGTGGTGGGCGGCAGCCTCAATCAGGCCAGTCCGCTGGTGGTGCAGGTGGACAAGCTGGGGGCCGACACGCGCCTCGCCGCCATCGTGCGCCTGCTCGACCGCGCGCAAAGCGAAAAACCGCGCATCGGCCAACTGGCCGACCGTGCCGCCGCCTGGTTCGTCGGGCTGCTGCTGCTGATCACGATTGCAGTCGGCCTCGCCTGGTATGTCATCGACCCCTCGAAAGTGCTGTGGATCGTGGTGTCGATCCTGGTCGTCACCTGCCCGTGCGCACTCGGTCTCGCCACACCTGCTGCGCTCACCACCGCCACCGGACGGCTCACCCGACTGGGCCTGTTGACCACGCGCGGTCATGCGCTGGAAACCCTGGCACGTGCAACCGATCTGGTATTCGACAAGACCGGTACGCTCACCCACGGCCAGCTCAGCGTGCGCCGCGTGGTACCGCTGGGCGGTCGCAGCGAAAGCGAGGTCCGCGCATTGGCGACGGTACTTGAAGCCGGCTCCGAACATCCCATCGCACGTGCACTGCGCATGGCAGATTTCCCGGCGTTCAGCGCCAGTGAGATTCGCAACACGCCGGGGCGCGGCGTCGAAGGCATGATCGATGGCCACACTTACCGCATCGGCTCACCGCACTTTGCTGCACGTAGCGAGTCGCCACCGGCACCACCAGAACAAACCGGCGATGAAAGCTGGGTGGCGCTGGGCGATGAATCCGGACTGATCGCCTGGTTTGCGCTGGCCGACTCGCTTCGAGCCGATGCCGCCGCTTCGCTGATTGCGCTGCAACAACAGGGCCTGCGCCTGCACCTGCTATCAGGTGACGGCGAAGCCGCCGTGCAAGCCATAGCGCAACAACTCGGTATCAGCGAATGGCGCGCCGGTGCGCTGCCGGAAGACAAGCTCGCCTACGTCAAGGCGCTGCAACAACAAGGCCGCATCGTCGCCATGGTGGGCGACGGCATCAACGATGCGCCGGTGCTGGCCGGTGCGCAGGTCTCCATCGCCATGGGCGAAGGGGCGGATGTGGCGCAAGCCGCGGCCGACATGGTGATGCTGGGCGGCCGCCTCGCCACCCTTGCCGACGGCATTGCCCTGGCCCGCAAAACCCAGCACATCATTCGCCAGAACCTGGGCTGGGCGCTGGGCTACAACCTCATCGCCATCCCCGCCGCCGCACTCGGCCACGTCACGCCATGGATCGCCGGTATCGGCATGTCGGCCAGTTCGCTGCTGGTGGTGCTGAACGCGCTGCGGCTGTCCGACTTCAAGCACGACAGCGATCCTGATGCAGCCCCGGCACGCCCGTCACTCACCACGGAATCCTGAACCTTGGACATCCTGCTGCTTCTCATCCCCTTGAGCCTCGTACTGGTGGGCGCCATCGCCTGGATCATGCTGTGGGCCGTCAGAAGCGGCCAGTTCGACGATCTCGAAGGCCCGGCGCACAGCATCGTCATGGATGACGACAGCCCGCCCAAACACGAAGACGACGCCAAGCCCTGAGCTTTGCCACCCGCCCGGCCAACGGCTCGCGTATCCTGTGTGTCATCCGCCACGCCGCAGGAGCACGCACATGAGCACCCCCATCCTCTGGTATTTCGCCGACCCGATGTGTTCGTGGTGCTGGGGCTTTTCGCCAACCTTTGAAACCCTGCGCGACGAGTTTCACGACCGCATGAAAATCGCGCTGGTGCTGGGCGGACTACGGCCGGGAGAAACCGCACCGATGACCGCTTCCGCGCGCGAGGACATCCTGCATCACTGGCACGCCGTACACGAACGCACCGGCCAGCCGTTCCAGTTTGAAGGCGCCTTGCCGGACGGTTTCGTCTACGATACCGAACCGGCCAGCCGGGCCGTGATCACCGTGGGCGGCCTGGACCCGACGCTGATCTTTGCCATGTTCAAGGCGATTCAGTCTGCGTTTTATGCCGCGGGCCGCGATGTGACGCAGACCGATGTGCTGGCCGAACTGGCCGCCGGACTGGGCCTCGACACCGCCATATTTCTGCAGGCGTTCGACAGTGACGCCGCCCGCAGCCACACCCAGGCGCATTTCAGGCAGGCGCGTCAGGCTGGCATCACTGGCTTTCCATCGATCATCATGCAGCAAGACACGCAACTGCATCCGGTTTTCAACGGCTGCCTGCCGTTGGAAACCGTGCGCGATGCGATCAACCAGCATCTGCCATCTGGCATTTAAGGAAACCAGCGCTGGACACGCTGGCCTCCAGCCGTAAAATCCAGCCACCCTACACTTGGAGTCTGTCGATGAACCGCTTGTCCCTGTTTCCCACCACCCTGTTTATCGGTGCGCTCATGCTCGGCATGTCCGGCTGCGGCGCCAGCGAGCCCGGCAAGCAGGCGGTCTCCACCGCGCCCGCAGCCGGCCAGCCTGCCAACCCGCGCGTACTGATCGAAACCAGCAAGGGCAACATCACGGTTGAAGTGTTCCCCGCCCAGGCGCCCAAATCAGCCGAGAATTTCATCAACTATGTGAAGACCGGCTATTACGACGGCCTCATCTTCCATCGCGTCATCCCCGGCTTCATGGTCCAGGGCGGCGGCATGCTACCGGACATGTCCGAAAAAGCCGAAAAAACACCGATCCAGAACGAGGCCGACAACGGCCTGAAAAACCTGCGCGGCACGCTGGCGATGGCGCGGACCAACGAGCCGCATTCGGCCAGTTCGCAGTTTTTCATCAACGTCGCCGACAACGCCTTCCTCAACCATCGCGGCAAGAGCCCCGAAGGCTGGGGCTATGCCGTGTTCGGTCAGGTGGTCGACGGCATGGACGTGGTGGACGCCATCGTCGCCGTGCCGCGCGGCAATCGCGGCCCGCATGGCGATGTCCCCATCGAGCCCATCCTGATGCAACGCGTCAGCCTGTTGCTCGAAGCACCCGCCCCTGACGCTGCTCAGCCCGTGCCCGCCGAAGGCCAGAAGCAGTAAGGTCTGATCTGTCTCCTTCCGCCAAACTGCTGCTGCTCGGGCTGGCCGCACCGCTGGCCATAGCGCTTGGTCTGATGGCCGGCGCCCTGCCCGATGACCGCGAACTGGCAACCCAAATCCTCACCGAATTGCGCGGACCGCGCGTGGCCGCAGCGTTTGCCTGCGGCGGCCTGCTGGCGCTGGCCGGTGCGCTGATGCAGACGCTGTTTCGCAATCCACTGGCCGAACCCTATCTACTCGGCGTCTCCGGCGGCGCCGGCCTGCTGGCGCTGCTCGGCATGGCGGCCGGATTGGCCTGGCCGTGGGTGTCGGCGCTCGCCTTTGTCGGCAGCCTGCTGGCATTGGCATTGGCCGCCGCACTCGGTGGCCGTCTGCTGGCACGCGATCACACTCCGCTACTGCTCGCCGGCGTCATGCTGGCGGCCGGCTTCGGCGCATTGATTGCACTGGTGTTAAGCGTCACTCCCGCCGAACGTCTGCCGGGCATGCTGTTTTTCCTGATGGGCGACCTGGCCTGGACCGGCCAGTCGACCTGGTTGTGGATAGCCTTGCTGCTGGCGGTCGCCGCCGCGCTGTCGCTGTCAGGCCGGCTCGATGTGCTGCAACTGGCGCCGTTGAAAGCCGCCTCGCTCGGCGTCGCCGTCGCTCCCACGCGCTGGATGCTGTTTGCCCTGGCCGGTGCCTGTACGTCTCTCGTCGTGGCACAAGCCGGCAGCATCGGCTTCGTCGGCCTGATGGTGCCGCACGCGTTGAGGAAACTGGGATTTTCCGGCCATCGCGCCCTGCTCCCCGCCTGTGCGCTGGCTGGCGGCTGTCTGCTGGTGCTGGCCGATGCACTGGCCCGCACCATCATCGCGCCACGCGAACTGCCGGTGGGCGTGCTGACGGCGCTGCTGGGCGTGCCGATGATGTTGTGGCTGCTAAGGAAGCCGTGAGGGTGATGAGGTAGCCGGGGACGACTGCAACCGGCTCACCGCACCTGATCGAGCTGCTCACGCAGGCTATCCAAAACTCCCTGCTCGACACGCACACTGAAATACGCGCCCTCTTCTTCAGCGCGTTCCTCCCGCACCTCGCAGCGCGCGAAGATTTCCCCACGCAGTTGCTGGGCCGACCAGGGCAGAAACAACTCGGCCTCGACCAGATCTTTCTGAAAAAACGCAACGATCGCCTGGTGCAGCTTCGCGACGTCGTCGGGGCGGCGCGCGCTCATCACGATGCAACCGGGATACTCGGCGCGCAGCGCGGCTTCGCGCTCGGCTTGCGCCGCCATGTCGCTGACATGATCGATCTTGTTGAAGATGCGCAGGCGCGGTACGTCCTGCGCCTCAATCTCGTTCAGCACGTGTTCGGTGGCTTCGATCTGTCGCTCGAAACCGGGGTCGCTGGCGTCGATGACATGCAGCAGCAGCGATGCATCCAGCGCCTCCTCCAACGTCGACTTGAACGACGCCACCAGCCCGTGCGGCAGGTTCTTGATGAAACCGACCGTATCGCTGACCAGCACGCGCGGAATACTCTCGGGGTGCAGCGTGCGTACCGTGGTATCGAGCGTCGCAAACAGCTTGTTGGCAACCAGCACCTCGCTGCCCGTGAGCGCGCGCATCAGGGTGGACTTGCCGGCGTTGGTGTAGCCCACCAGCGCCACGCTGGCGAGACTCTGGTGCCCCTGGCGCCGCGCGCGCTGCGTCTTGCGGTCGGCATCCATCGCGGTAATTTCACGCTGCAACTCGGCGATGCGGTCACGGATCTTGCGTTTGTCCAACTCAGTGCCCGACTCGCCGGCACCACGCCCACCGACACCGCTGCGCTGCCGCCCCTGCGGGCCCGCCAGTTTCGCCGCCTCGCGCAGACGTGGCGCCAGGTAACCCAGGCGCGCAATCTCCACCTGCGCGCGCGCAGCTGGAGAACGCGCATTGCGGTGAAAAATCTCGAGAATCACCATGGTGCGATCCATCACTTGGCAGCCCACCTCGTTTTCGAGATGACGCGCCTGCGACGGAGAGATCTCGTGATCGACGAAGATCACGTCGATCGGCACATCCGACACATGCCCGATTTCGTCGTCCATTCCCTCGACCACGGTAGAAAGCCGATACAAGGGATTCATCGGCTCGTGATCGGGTTCAGGCTCGGGCACTGATTCATCGTCCGCATCGCCCAGCACAAAATGGCGGATCTCCTGCCGCTTGCCCACACCCAGATACGCCGTCGATTCAAAGCCGGAGCGTTTTTGCGTAAACGTGCGAGTCACCGTGAACCCCAGCGTCTTGGCCAACTCGCGCAACTCGGTCAGCGACGCCTCGAACTCGACGTCGTTCACCCCCGGCAACTGGACCGACGCCACAATGGCGTACTGGGGCTTGTCTTTGACTTCTTTTTGCATGCAGGGGAGTAATTCTGTTGAATGGGCGAAGCTGGCCATTATCCGCCAATGTCATCGGCCTGTTTGAGGCAGTCGAGATAATGATTATAAATGTCTGTTCCTCGGCCAAGGACTGTTCGCGGTCGGCAAGTACTACGATACCGTGTCTCCAGGAAGGGCGAAGCCGACGTTGATCAAGCGCCATGTCAAGCTCGACACCCGCGACCTGTAGGTTTCGGCCGGCAGGTGGCGGGGACACGGTGGCGTTCTGCAGTCGCCCTTACCTGGCCATCCTCGCTTGGCCGACGACGGAACACGGCTGTGGACGACCCATCTACCTTCTTTGGCAGGAAGCGGAGAAGTCGCCAAGGCTGGCCAGCGCTGCTTTGATCTGCGCTCGGTTGTGCCTGCCCTCGTGCGGCTGCAGGGGTACTGAAACCAAAGCGAATCATGAAGAAGAACTGGTCGCATAGCACGTTGCCGATTGCACGTAATTCGCCGACGTAGCCATAGCGGGTACGCAGCAACGTGGCGATCGAGTAGCCGCGACCATCGGTGAACATCTGAAAGTCGATCGCAATCAACTGCAGTGCCAACAGATCATCGGCGAGTTCGGCCGGATCTGCGTCGCCTGTCAGCCAGACCCCGAGCATGCCTGCTTTGATGCGGGCCGCCGTTGCGAGCGCTGAACCTGCCATACTGTCAGCGGCACAGTTACACGACCGGTCGGCACCACCACCGTGGCGACGTCATCGCTTTCGGCCAGAGGCAGCACCCTCCATTCGTCACCCTGAATGCGGCCATTATTGATAATTTCAGACATTGGCGGGCGTCCTTTCTTCGAGGCGCGTGCTGCGTTCAGCATACACGCGTGTCTTGAACGACTCGATTCTGACTCGACGCACGGTGTCAATGAAGCGCTCATCTGCATGACTATTGTCGATGTAGTTGTTGATCAGCGAACTGATCACATCCGGCATTACCGCGGCCGCAAAGGACAAGCCGATGACCTTGTCGAGCGCGGCCTTGTTGCCCTGGTCGTCGCCCATCGTCACCTGATACCACTCCTCGCCGTTCTTATCGACACCGAGCACGCCGATATGGCCGACGTGATGGTGGCCGCAGGCGTTCATGCAACCGGAGATGCTGAGTTCAAGATCGCCGATGTCGTGCAGGTAGTCGAGATTGTCGAAACGGTCCTGAATAGCGTTGGCGATGGAGATCGATTTGGCATTGGCAAGTGCGCAGAAATCGTCGCCAGAGCAGACTGTCATATCGGCAAGCAGGCCGATGTTGGGAGTTGCCAGGCCGAGGTCACGTGCCTTTTGCCATACAGTAAACAGGTCGACTTGGCTCACGCTGGCGAGACCAGGTTCTGTTCGTGCATGCTGCGGACCTCATCGAAGGCGTATTGGTCGGCCACCGCGTCGAACTGGTCGACGGTGATGTCGCCCGGCGCGACGCCGGTCTTCTTCAGCGACAACATCACGCTGACGTAACCCTGCGCCTTGTGCGCACGCACGTTGCGTTTTACCCAGTTGGCAAAAGCCTTGTTGCCCGCTAGTTGTGCGGCATAGCCGGCATCTTCGGCCGGCAGGTCGGGCAACACCGGGGCGTTGAAGCGACCGGCAACGCGGTCTATTTCTGCCTGCGTCAATGTGGAGGTGCCGTCCTTAATGTGCACGAATTCGGCCTCCACCTGGCGCGCGTACTCCGCCACGCCGAGCGATTTCACCAGAATTTTGATGCGCGCCTTGTAGGCGTTATCGCGGCAGCCATGCAGGTTGTAGATCCGCAGGATGGCCTCGCAATATAGTGGCCCGCAAGGAAGGGAGCGTCAGTTCATGTAGGAGGAGGCCTCTCCCCCTGGATTGGGCAAACCGGCTACACGCCACAGTACCTGGCAACTGCTGAACAGCTTGTGGGCCTTGTAACGATCCAGCCCGGTCTTACGGCAGATCAGGCGCATCACCGGCAGGCTGCCCAGCGCGAAATAGTGGCTGCGCACATGGTCGATCACCTCCCAGTGCTTGGGGGTAAGAACAGGAATGCCATCCTCCAGTGCGATACGCACCGCCACTTGACGCTCCCAGAGATGGGGTTCGGCAAAAAAGCCTTCGGCGTCGAACCAGTCGGAAATATCGTCTGCAACGGGCTGCGGGATCAGGGCAATATTCATGGCACATTCCTTGTCGGTGTATCGAGTTTGCAAGGTAACGGACCGGGGTGGTACTGTGAAATCACGATTGGTCATGGTCTCATGGCTGAAAGTTATGGCCGCCAAAGATTGGCGCTATCTTGCTATTGTCATCCCGAGGACTGTGCCCATGCAGCTGCAGCAACTGCGCTATCTCCTGGCATTGGCCCGCAGCGGATTCAATGTCACCAGCGCGGCCGAGCGGCTTTTCAAGTCGCAGCCCGGCGTGAGCAAACAGCTCCGATTGCTTGAGGAAGAATTGGGTGTGCCTCTGTTCGAGCGTGCAGGGCGCCAACTCACCGGGTTTACCACGGCAGGGCGGGCGGTGATGGGTCTGGCGGAATGCACTCTGGCCAATGTCGATGCCATCCGTCGGGTGTCACTCGAGTTCAGTGACCCTGGCGGCGGCGAACTGTCCATCGCCACTACCCACACCCAGGCCCGTTACGTACTGCCGTCCGTCATCCGGGCCTTCCGGCGCAAGTATCCGGAACTGAGCCTACATCTGCATCAGGGCAGCCCGGCCCAGATCGCAGAAATGGCGGCCAGTGGCGGGGTGGACTTCGCCATTGCCACGGAATCCCTGCATCTCTTCGATGAACTGATCATGCTACCGTGCTATCGCTGGAACCGGGCAGTAGTGGTACCGCGGGGGCATGCCCTGGAGACGGTTGCGCCACTAACCCTGGAGGCAGTAGCCGACTATCCCATCCTCACTTATGTGTTCGGCTTCACTGACCGCTCCCACATCAACGACGCCTTCCAGCAACGCGGACTCGCGCCCCGTGTGGCGCTTACCGCCACCGATGCGGACGTGATCAAGACCTACATTCGACTAGGACTGGGTGTGGGAATTCTGGCTGAGATGGCGCTGGACGAAAGTCTCGATAACGATCTCAACTTTCTGAATGCCAGCCACCTGTTCGAACCCAGCATCACCCGCATCGGCTTCCGCAAAGGATTGTTCCTGCGCACCTGTCATTACGATTTCATCCAGACATTCGCCAGCCACCTGTCCCGAGAGGTGGTGGATCGAGCCGCGAAGGCCAGCGCACCCGAGCGGGACGAGTTATTCGCCGATTTGGCCATCCAAGACTATTAAATCCAGGATTACTCTCCATCAGCAGGGGGTTGATTTTCGTATCTTGCGGCGCGCGTCAAATAATTGACGCCTTGTTTGTAGTCAACGGTTGATGTCGATGCAGCCCGAATGCACCCTGATGAGCTGGCCGATTTTGTCAGGCAACAGCGCCAGATCGATCGGCTCGGAAGAGGGGGCACAGCCAAAAATTGAATCCTCAGCGAACTCCCGTCATCCATGACTTCCTTCCCGCTTCCCGATTTGAGGCCACTGAACAAAGCCAGTCTGCCTCATTCTGCCAGGTCAAGGTTGAGCTCTACACACTTAGCGCAAGAAGCCTCTTTCCATACCTGCCCACGTTAAATCCGGCTCGCCGTCTGCCGCATCACATCCGCCGCAAAGTGCATCGCCCATTTCACCGGAGACGGCAGTGGCGCGCCGCCGTGGTCGATGGCGGTCTGTGCATGCCGGGCTTCGTCGATCTTCATCTGTTCGACGACGGCACGACTCCTGGCGTCGGCTTCGGGCAGTTTCTGTAGGTGCCCATCAAGATGCGCTTCGACCTGGTGCTCGGTTTCGGCGAGAAAACCCAGGTTCCATTTATCACCCAGTATGCCGGCGACGAGCCCCATGCCAAACGCGCTGCCGAACCACAGCGGATTCAGCAGGCTCTTGCGGCCGCCGAGTTCGTTGATGCGCTGCTCGCACCAGGCGAGGTGGTCGGTTTCTTCTTTGGCGGCCTGTTCGAGTGCGGCACGCACGGCGTCACTTTTCGTCGTCAACGACTGTCCGGCATACAGCGCCTGCGCGCAGACTTCGCCGACGTGGTTGACGCGCATGAGCGCGGCGGCCTGGGCGCGTTCGACTTCTCCCATGTCCGCTTCCGGCTCGGCGCCGGGATAGGGGCGGCTGGCGTGCGGGCTGGCGAAGACGGTACGCAGGCCGAGATCGAAGGTGGTGATGAGTTGGTCGAGTTTGTTCATGATGAGTCCTTATTTCGCTTCCAAATCATTTTACGTAGTAGTTGAAGTTGGCATAGGCCGCTTCAGCAACCTTGAACCACTGGAACTGGGTATCACGAAACTGCTTCCACGGTCGGTAGATGGCGGCGAAATCGGGATTGCTTTTCGCTTCTTCTTCATACAACTGAAAGGTGGCACGTCGTGCGGCAAGCATCACGTCCTTGGGATAGGGGTGCAATTTGACGCCCTGTCCCACCAGCCGCAGCAAGGCGGGCGGGTTCTGGGTGTCGTATTGCGCGAGCATGAGCTGGTTGGCTTCGGCGGTAGCCACTTCAAAGGCCTGGCGGAACACTTCGGGCAGGGCTTTCCAACTGGCCTGATTGACGTAGAAACTCAGCTGCGGGCCGCCTTCCCACCAGCCGGGATAATAGTAATGCTTGGCAATTTTGTGGAAGCCGAGTTTTTCGTCGTCGTACGGCCCCACCCATTCGGCAGCGTCGAGCGCGCCGCGTTCGAGTGCGGGGTAAATGTCACCACCCGGCAGAGTTTGCGGCACGGCGCCGAGGCGCGCCATGATCTTGCCGCCAATGCCGGGAATACGCATTTTCAGGCCTTTAAGATCGGCCATCGACTTGATTTCACGGCGGAACCAGCCGCCCATCTGCGTGCCGGTGTTGCCACCGGGAAATTGCAGCACGTTGTATTTGGCGTAGAGCGCGCGCAGCGCCTCGATGCCGCCACCGGCATACATCCAGGAATTCTGCTGGCGTGCGGTGAGTCCGAAGGGCACCGCGGTATCGAAGGCCAGCGCGAGGTTCTTGCCAACGTAGTAGTAGCCGGCCGAGTGACCGCACTCAGCGGTACCGTTGCCGACCGCATCGAGCACCTGCAAGCCGGGCACCAGTTCGCTCCCAGCAAACACACGGATCTGGAATTTGCCCCCGGTGAGGGCGGCCACCCGCTTGCTCAGGGTTTCTGCCGCACCATAGATGGTGTCGAGGTTTTTCGGGAAGCTTGAGGCCAGCCGCCAGCGTATCGCCGGCAGGTCTGCTGCCTGCGCGGCCGCCATCGGCAAAATCGCGGCCACACCGGCTCCAGCCAGAAAATCTCGTCTTTGCATGGGTTTTCCTCCGTTTCAGACGATTATACGAGCCGCAAGAGCAAACCACAGCGTGTTAAAATCGCGCTCTTTCAAGCCCTGCCCTACTGCCATGTTCAACCGCCAAGACACCCTCGCCAAGACCGACCCCGACCTGTGGGCAGCGATTCAACAAGAAGACCGCCGCCAGGAAGATCACATCGAGCTGATCGCGTCGGAAAACTACACCAGCCCGGCGGTGATGCAGGCGCAGGGCTCGCAGCTTACCAACAAGTATGCTGAAGGCTATCCCGCCAAGCGCTACTACGGTGGCTGCGAATACGTGGACATCGTCGAGCAGCTGGCGATCGATCGCGTGAAAGCGCTGTTCGGCGCCGAAGCCGCCAACGTGCAGCCCAACTCCGGTTCGCAGGCCAACCAGGCGGTGTTCATGGCCTTCCTCCAGCCCGGCGATACCATCATGGGCATGAGCCTGGCCGAAGGCGGCCACCTCACTCACGGCATGAAGCTGAACATGAGCGGCAAGTGGTTCAACGTGGTGGCCTACGGCCTCGACGAAAAAGAAGAAATCGATTACGACAAGATGGAAGCGCTGGCCCGTGAGCACAAGCCCAAGCTGATCATTGCCGGTGCCTCGGCCTATGCCCTGCGCATCGACTTCGAACGCTTCGCCAAGATCGCCAAGGAAATCGGCGCCATCTTCATGGTCGACATGGCGCATTACGCCGGCCTGATCGCCGCGGGCGTGTACCCCAACCCGGTACCGCATGCCGACGTGGTGACCTCAACCACCCACAAGACGCTGCGCGGTCCGCGCGGCGGCATCATCCTGATGAAGGCCGAGCACGAGAAAGCGCTCAACAGCGCGATCTTCCCCGGCCTGCAAGGCGGACCGCTGATGCACGTCATCGCCGGCAAAGCCACCGCGTTCAAGGAAGCCTCGAGCAAGGAATTCAAGCACTATCAGGAGCAGGTAGTCGCCAATGCACAAGTGATGTGCAAGGTGCTGGTCGAGCGTGGCCTGCGCATCATCTCCGGCCGCACCGAGAGCCATGTGTTCCTGGTCGACCTGCAGCCCAAGAACCTCACCGGCAAGGAAGCCGAAGCCCTGCTCGGTCGCGCCCACATCACGGTCAACAAGAACTCCATCCCCAACGACCCGCAGAAGCCCTTCGTCACCAGCGGCATCCGTCTCGGTACCCCGGCCATGACCACGCGCGGCTTCAAGGAACTCGAAGCCGAACAGCTGGCCAACCTGATCGCCGACGTGCTCGAAGCGCCGAATGATGAAGCCGTGATCGAACGCGTGAAGGGCGAAGTGACGAAGCTGACGGCGAAATTTCCGGTTTACGGCTAAATGGGCTGGATGAAATCTCCTGGAAACCGTAGCGAGCGCAGCCAGATTGGATGCGGCCAGCGCGCAGGAACCGGAATGTACATAAAAGTACATGAGGATTCCGAGCACTGCCCGCGTTCAAGATGGCAAGCGCAGTAGGTTTACAGGGGGTTTCATGAAATGTCCCTTCTGCGGCTCTCTCGATACCCAGGTCATTGACTCCCGTGTCAATGAGGCCGGCGACGCCATTCGCCGCCGGCGCCGTTGTGCCGACTGCGACAAGCGCTTCACCACCTGGGAAACTGCCGAGTTGCGGCCACCGCAGATCGTCAAGACCAATGGCACGCGCGAGGACTTTTCCGAAGCCAAGCTGCGCGAGAGCTTTCGCCGTGCGCTGCACAAGCGCCCGGTTTCAACCGAACTGGTCGATGCCGCCGTCAACCGGATCCGCCAGCATCTGCTGACCCTGGGCGAACGTGAAGTGCCTGCGCGCGAGATCGGCGAAATGGTGATGATCGAATTGAAGAAGCTCGACAAGATCGCCTACATCCGGTTTGCCTCGGTGTATCGCAGCTTCCAGGACGTCGACGACTTCCGCGACGTCATCCGCGACATCGATCAACCCTGACATGTCGGCCGCACACCGTTTCAGCGTTGCCGACCATGCCCACATGGCACGCGCGCTGCAACTCGCGGCACGGGGTCTTTACACCACCACGCCCAACCCACGCGTTGGCTGCGTCATCGTCAAGGACCACCGTGTTGTCGGCGAAGGCTGGCATCAACGTGCGGGCACACCGCATGCTGAAATCCATGCGCTGAAAGCCGCCGGCGACGCGGCACGCGGCGCAACGGCCTACGTCACACTCGAACCCTGCTCGCATCACGGCCGCACGCCGCCCTGTGCCGAAGCACTGGTTCAGGCCGGCGTGGCGCGCGTGGTGGCGGCGATGAGCGACCCGAATCCGCTGGTTGCGGGTGGCGGCATCTCCATGCTCACCCTGGCTGGGATACAAGCCGAGGTCGGGCTGCTAGAAAACGAAGCGCGCGCACTCAACCCCGGCTTCATTTCACGCATGACCCGGCAGCGTCCGTGGGTGCGCCTGAAAACGGCCTCCACCCTGGACGGCAAGACTGCACTTGCCAATGGTGCTTCGCAGTGGATCACCAGCGCCGCGGCGCGCGCCGACGTGCAGAAACTGCGTGCCCGTGCCTGCGCCATTCTCACCGGCAGCGGCACCGTGCTGGCCGACAATCCGCGCATGAATGTGCGTGACATCGACCTCGGCCGGCAGCCGCTCAAAGTCATCGTCGATTCCACCTTGCGTACCCCCGTGGATGCCGTGATTCTGCCCGCGCTCATCGCTTGCCGCCACGCTGAGCCCGCCGCGCGTGCCGCCCTCGAACAAGCCGGTGCCGAAGTGGTTGAACTGCCTGGAGCGGAGGGACGCGTTGACCTTTCTGTACTGCTAACGCTGCTATCGCAACGTGGCATCAACGAACTGCACGTCGAGGCCGGCGCCGTGCTGAACGGCACCCTGCTCGCTGCCGGACTGGTCGATGAGTGGGTGGCGTATATGGCGCCGATGGCGGTAGGGGACGATGCGCACGGGTTGTTCGCGCAACCGGCGCTGACCACGCTCGCTGAGGCCATGCGATTCCGCGTATCTGACGTGCGCCAGATTGGCGACGATCTGCGCCTGACCCTGTTACCCAGGTAGCGACTTCAATTAGGGCCTGTTCAACTCAGCGGCAGGATGCCGCCAATAACCTAGGTGCGTACTGTAAATGCCTCGAACAACCCAGCCATTTCTCCCCCCACATCCTGCAGGGAACGTTCGCGGGTTGCACTCTGGCACAGGCTTTCATTGCCGCATCCCTGACTGCGGAATGCCTGTATTGCGTAACGCTTGACGCCACGCCCGGCCAGATCACGGCCAACCTGAACAAGGTCTGAATCGGGCAGCAAGCCCGGATGCACGGTGGTGCGGACTTCATGGTCGACGCCGGATGCAATCACCTGCTGCAGACCTTCGAGCGCACGCTCACCACTGCCTGCGACGCCGGTGGTGAGCACGTAATCGGCAAACGGCGCCTTCACGTCCATCCCCACCCAGTCGACCAGAGGCAACACCTCTGCCAGACGTTTCGTGTACATGCCACCGGTATGCAGGCCGATCTTGAAACCAAGCGCGCGCACTTCACGCATCGCGTCAGCCAAGCCTGCCTGCAGGGTCGGTTCGCCGCCGGAAAATACCACGCCGTCGAGCAGTCCCTGACGGCGACGCAAAAAAGCCATCACTTCTTCCCAGGGAATTTCATGTTCACTTCGTGGCGGAATCAGGTCGGGGTTATGGCAATAGCCGCAACGCCAGGGGCAGCCCTGGCAAAACACCACCGCAGCCAGCATGCCTGGCCAATCGGTGGTGGAAAGCGGTGTCAGACCACCCACATGCACCATGATTATTCCTGGCGGAGCATGCCGATCAGCCCAGCGCGCAGCGCCCTTCGACAAAGAACTGCCGCTCGCGGTGCTCGCTCTGCTTGCCCTTGTTAAAACTGGTAGTGGGACGGTGGTAGCCCATCACGCGGGTCCACACTTCGCAGCGGGTGCGCTCTTCGTCCTTCAGTGCAATGCTCTGGATCTGGGTGGAAACACTCATGTCATTCATATCAATCTCCTTGGGTTAATTAAATCAGGCTGCAACAACGCGCTTGCGGGACAGGGCTTCTTCATCACAGGTGGGGCAGAACTCGTGCTCACCGGCGAGGTAACCGTGCTTGGGACAGATGGAAAAAGTCGGCGTGATGGTGATGTAGGGCAGACGGAAACGCTCCAGCGAACGGCGCACCAGATTGCGGCAGGCATTGATCGAGGAAATGTTCTCCGACATATAGAGATGCAGCACGGTGCCACCGGTGTACTTGCGCTGCAGGTCATCCTGCCGCTCCAGGGCCTCGAAGGCGTCGTCGGTAAAGCCGACCGGCAGTTGCGACGAGTTGGTGTAGTACGGCGCGTCCTCGGTGCCCGCCTGCAGGATCATCGGGTAGCGCTTCTTGTCTTCCTTGGCGAAGCGATAGGTGGTGCCTTCGGCCGGCGTCGCTTCCAGGTTGTACATATGGCCGGTCTCTTCCTGGAACGCAGCGATGCGGCTCCGGATGTGGTCGAGCAAACGCACAGCGAAATCGTGACCCCACTCGCTGGTGATGTCGTGCTCATCATTGGTGAAGTTGCGAATCATCTCGTTGACGCCGTTGACGCCGATGGTCGAGAAGTGATTGCGCAAGGTGCCGAGATAGCGCTTGGTATAAGGGAACAGGCCGTTGTCCATCAGGCGCTGGATCTCCTTGCGCTTGACTTCCAGACCGTTGCGCGACATGTCGAGCAGCGCATCGAGGCGGCGCAGCAGACCAGCCTCGTCATCCTGGTACTCATGGCCCAGGCGTGCGCAGTTGATCGTCACCACGCCCACCGAGCCAGTCTGCTCGGCCGAGCCGAACAGACCATTGCCGCGCTTCAGCAACTCGCGCAGATCCAGTTGCAGGCGGCAGCACATCGAACGAATGTGGTTCGGCTTCATCTCGGAATTGATGAAGTTCTGGAAGTACGGCAGGCCATAGCGTGCGGTCATGGCGAACAGGCGGTCGGCGTTTTCCGATTCCCACGGGAAATCCGGCGTCATGTTGTAGGTGGGGATGGGGAAGGTGAACACCCGTCCCTTGGCGTCGCCGGCAGTCATCACTTCGATGTAGGCACGGTTGATCATGTCCATCTCGACCTGCAGATCACCGTAGGTGAAATCCATTTCCTTGCCGGCGATCACCGGAATTTGTTCGCGCAGATCCTCCGGACAGGTCCAGTCGAAGGTCAGGTTGGTGAACGGTGTTTGCGTACCCCAGCGCGAGGGCACGTTGAGGTTGTAGATCAGTTCCTGGATGCACTGGCGTACTTCCTTGTACGCCATTCCGTCCTGACGAATGAACGGCGCCATGTAGGTATCGAATGAGGAAAACGCCTGTGCGCCGGCCCATTCATTCTGCAGCGTACCGAGGAAGTTGACGATCTGACCGACTGCGGAGGACATGTGCTTGGGTGGACCCGCCTCGACCTTGCCTGGCACGCCGTTGAGGCCCTCGTGCAGCAGGGTGCGCAATGACCAGCCGGCGCAGTAGCCTGCCAGCATGTCGAGATCATGGACGTGGAGCGAGCCGTCGCGGTGCGCCTCGCCGAGCTCGGGCGAATAGACATGGTTGAGCCAGTAGTTGGCCACCACCTTGCCCGATACGTTGAGAATCAGGCCGCCCAGTGAATAGCCCTGGTTGGCGTTGGCATTGACCCGCCAGTCCTGGCGCGAGAGGTATTCGTTGATCGACGATTCCACGTCCACCACCGTCTTGCGGTCCTGGCGCAGTTTTTTGTGGGTCTCACGATAGACAATGTAGGCACGTGCGGTTTGCAGGTGGTTGGCCGCGATCAGGCTCTGCTCGACCACGTCCTGGATGCGCTCGATGTCCGGCGGTGCGCCACGAAAGCGATGAATCAGCACCTTCAATACCTGGGCAGTCAGCAAGTCCGCCTCGGCTTCGCCATATTCGCCTGACGCCTGGCCTGCACGCAGCAAGGCCGAACGTATTTTCCCGGAATCGAACCCCACCTGCCGCCCGTCGCGCTTGACCACCTCGCGCAACGCCATTGTCACTACCGTATCCACAGCGCCCATTGTCTTTCCTCCGTATTGATCTATATTTTGTGCTTGCCGCATACAAACCATACAACATGTTGATAAAAGTTCAAGAAGAATTTGAGGTTTGCTTGTCCTGTTACACTTAACATTCTGTAAAACCGAGAGAAATCAATGGCTACCATTCTGGAATTTATGGGCAGTGATCACCATTCCTGCGACGAATTATTCGCTTCGGCCGAAGAATCCGTGGGGCAAAAAAACTGGGGCGGCGCACGCGCATTATTTGACCGGTTCCATGCCTCGATGCTGCATCACCTGACAATGGAGGAAAACGTGCTGTTTCCCGCATTCGAGGCCCGTACCAGCAGCACGGGTGGCCCCACTCAGGTCATGCGCATGGAACACGAGCAGATGCGCGGACTCATGCAGGACATGGCACACGCCATGATCAAAACCGATTACGAGGGCTACCTTGGCCTGTCCGAAACCCTCAACATGCTGATGCAGCAGCACAACATGAAGGAAGAAAACGTCCTCTACCCCATGACCGACCAGGTGTTGGCAAGTGAGCGCGACAACCTGATCCGCGCCATGGAAGCTGTTACGCCTTGAAGTTTCGGATAGTCCTGACAGCCCTCGTTGATGCAGCGCCGGACAGGGGCGCCAAGTCGTGTAACACACCATGAACCCGCAAGCCGGTCTCGCTTTCGAACAGGCGCCACCGTTCGCGCTGCCGCTGCGTTTCTTTCTCACGGCGCCGTTATTCCTGCTGGCTGCAGGCATGCTGATCGCACTCGCGCCTGACGCGCTGGCTTCGCGCTGGACACCACATGCGCTTGCGCTCACGCATGTGCTCACCCTGGGATTCCTCGCGATGAGCATGATGGGGGCATTGCTGCAGATGCTGCCGGTGGTGGCCGGCTCAACCCTGCCCGCGCCCCGGTTTGTGGCCCGGTTCAGCCATGTACCCGTCACGCTGGGAACCCTTGCCCTGATCACCGGCTTTCTGACGGCCGCGCCCTTTGCCTTCAAAACGGGCATCGTCTTGCTCGCTATCGGGTTCACGGTTTTCCTCGCGGCAGCGGCCATCAGCCTGGCACGCGCCGTGGCCAGTGTCACGGTCACCGGCATACGATTTGCCGTGGCAAGCCTGGTCATGACCGTCATGCTTGGACTGACGCTGGCACTGGTGCAAGTACGCCCCGACGGCTGGGCATCCTCCACCATTGAGGCCGCCATCGCTGCCCATGCCGCCTTCGGTCTGCTCGGCTGGGTGGGGCTGCTGGTGATCAGTGTCGCCTACCAGGTGGTGCCGATGTTCCAGATCACACCTACTTACCCGCCGACTCTACGCCGCTGGCTGGTGAGCGTGCTGTTTGCCCTGTTGCTGCTTCACGCGGCCACCCCTTGGCTATCCCCGATTGCTAGCATCCTCATCGATACCGGCCTCGCCAGCGGCATCCTGCTGTTTGCGCTCGCCACCCTGCGCCTGCAATCCAGGCGCCGCAGAAAGCTACCGGACGTCACGCTCGATTACTGGCGTCTCGGCATGGCCAGCCTGATGCTCTGCATACCTGCCTGGCTCGTCGCGCAATGGTCGCCTGCGTGGGCTGACAGCGACGCCTATCCGCTACTGCTGAGCATACTGTTCATTGGTGGTTTTGCGGTCAGCGTAGTGTGCGGCATGCTCTACAAAATCGTGCCCTTCCTCGCTTGGTTTCACCTGCAGGCACAGTTGCAGGCACGGGCAGGCAGCATTCCCACGATGAAGAACATGATTGCGGCACGCTGGATGCGCATGCAGTTTCGGCTGCACCTGGCCGCCTGCGTATTGCTCATTGCGTCCGTGTGGTGGCCATCGCTGACTGCGGCAGCAGGCGCTGTACTAGCGCTGTCGGCCGTGTTGTTGTGGATCAATCTGCTGTCGGCTGCGCGGCGCTTTTCCGGGTACGGCGGGCGCTTTTTCTAGGCTTTGCCATCAACCAGGGGAAGCCTCCCGATTTCAGCGAAAACCGCTAAAGCTGTGGAACAGGGTCAACCGGCAGGTGGTAACAAATCGGCCAGGGTATAGCGGTCCAGGCTGGACAGGAAAGCGCGCCCGGCTTCTGCCAGCGCTGGCTTGAGCGCGCAGGAGGGCAACAGGCGGCAGGTGCTCTCGCCCGGCTGAAAGCATTCAGCCAGTTCGAATCCCGTTTCCGTGTCACGAACCACATCGCCGATACGGATCTGGTCAGGCCGACGCGCCAGTCGAATCCCGCCACCCTTGCCACGCAGCGTTTCGATATATCCCTTGACGCCAAGCTGATGGACCACGCGCGTAAGATGGTGACGCGAAATACCATGCTCGCTGGCAAGCGCGGCCACCGTGGCCAGGGCGCCTGGATACGTGGCCAGATGAATCAATACTCGCAAGGAATAATCGGTGAAACGGGTAAGCTGCATGTCTTGAATGTGCACCTCAAAGTCGAATTATAAGCACGTAAATGAATATATCGTGTTTATAATATGTATTCCATATACATCTATAGGACACCATCATGAATGCCCATCTCCATCTGCAGCAGGATCAGATTTATCCGTTCGACGCGCGCGGAATCGCCAAACGCTTTCGTCACGCTGCCATTTTTGGTGCACTGGACGCACTGAACCCGGGCGAACGCATGCGCTTCGTCAACGACCATGACCCGCTGCCGCTGCTCGACCAATTGCGCGCCCGTTATGGCGACATCGTCGACATCCAGTATCTGCAGCGTAACCCCGGAGAAATCGTGATCGACTTCATCCGCCGCTAAGTAGCTTCAATGTTGCCGGCACTGGTATTCCTCGCCCTGGCCGCATTTACCGCAGCCTTGCTGGGAGGATTGCCTCTGACCGGACGCACAGCCACCGTGCATCTGATGCTGGCGGTCGGTGCCATGCCGCTGATCCTTGGCGCCATGACTCACTTCATCCCGGTGCTCACCCGCACCCGCGCAGCCGCCATCGGGATGCGCGGCATTCCCGTGCTGGCGCTGGCCGGCGGCACGCTGGCCGTGAGCGCATTCAGCGCGACCGACATGATGTGGGTACGGCCTGCAGGCGCACTGCTGGCCGCGATCGCAGCCATTGCGCTGCTGGTCTGGAGCCGACGTCGCCGCACCGGCATGCTGGGCCGGCCACACCCCGGCCTGGCCTGGTACGAAGCTGCGCTGATTTGCCTCGTGCTGGCCCTGCTCGCCGTTCTTGTCGGCACGCTCTGGCCGCAACACATGCTGGCCTTGCGCCGCCTTCATCTGCATCTCAACACACTCGGCTTCATCGGGCTCACGGCCGTTGGCACCCTTGCCGTGTTGCTGCCAACCGCCGCTGGCCGGCCCGATCGGCAGGTCGCGGAACGGCTGCGCCGCGACCTGCCGTGGGCGGTGTCCGGCGTATTACTGATCGCCATCGGCTCGGCATGGTTCACCCCACTTGCCTGGATCGGTGCCGCATTGTGGGTGGTCCCAATCAGCCGACTGGCAGCAAGCTGGTTACGGCTTTATCGCGCCGAAATTCTTGCACTTCACGGTGCGGCGCCACTGCTCGCTGCCGCACTGACTGGACTCGTCATCAGCGTGGTCTTCGGCACCGTCAGTACCTTTTACCCCACCGAGCCAATCTGGTCCTTCGTCACCGGCTTCATGCTGCCGCTGGTATCCGGTGCGGCCAGCCAGCTTTTGCCAGTTTGGCTGCGTCCCGGTGTGCAAAGCGACTGGCACGCAAAATTGCGCCGCAGCCTGGGGCGCCACAACGGCCTCCGCGCGGTGCTATTCTGCAGCGGCGGAATCGCAGCCGGAATGGGCTGGCAATGGGGCCTGCTGACCAGCCTCGCCGCACTGATCTGGTTTCTACTGCAAGCTTGTACTGCGCTGGCTTCGGCCTTGCTTTTTCAGAAAAGGAATCCGTCTTGAGCTATCCCGATTTTTTCGATGCAGTCGCCCGCATCACCCTGCACGACCCGCTCGCCGAACTGCTTGGTACCGCCGACGGTGGACGGTTCGAGTACGGCTATGTTGATGCAGTCAAACTCGCCGGGCATTCCTGCCCCACGGTGGCAGGTGCCTATTTGATGACCCTGCAGGCGCTCGCCCGACTCTACCCGGGCGACACACCGGAACGCGGAGGCATTCGTGTCGAATTCGGCGTCGCGCAAACGGATGGTGTCACCGGTGTCACCGCTGCCGTCGTCAGCATGCTGACCGGCGCGGCGGGCGAAGGGGGATTCAAGGGCTTGGCGGGAAAATTCAGCCGCCGTAATTTACTGAGCTTCGCAGCGGAGAACATCACTGAAATTCGTTTCAGCCGACTCGACACGGGTGCACGCCTGGCCGTCGCCTACCATCCCGAGGTCGTGCCCGCGCAGCCCGAACTGCAGGCACTGGTGCCAGCCATCCTTGCGGGAACGGCAAGCGACGCAGACCGAACGGAATTTGGCCGGCTCTGGCAAATGCGGGTCAAACGTATCCTGATTGATCATCAGGATGACCCGGCGCTGGTCGAATGCCGTGATGATCCGGTGCCCGACGCCAGCTAGATAGCCCGCACGCCCCGAGCAAGCTCAACCTCTCGGGGCCCAGCCCTCGATCAGGGTGGCAATGACCGCATCGGCCTGATCCGCCAGTTCGAAGCGGTGGTCGGAGAGTATCCAGCGGAAAGCCAACCCCTGCACCGCAGCGATCAGAATACAGGCATTCTGCTGCGGGACGATGTCCGGACGGATTTCCCCCTTTTCCTGTGCGGCACTGATCAAACCGGCGATAAAGTTCAGAAAGAACATCACCAGTTCATTCATGCGGTCACGGAAGATGGGGTCGCCACTTTGCAAGGCTTCGGAAAACAGCAGGCGGGGGATGCCCGGTTGTTTCTGGATGAAATTCAAGTGCGCACGAATAGCGACCTTCAGTTGCTCCAGTGGCGTCAGCTGTGCCAGGCCGAGCCCGGCCATTTCTTGCTGCAGCCGTTCCTGTATGGTATCCACCAATGCAACCAGGATGTGGCTCTTGTTGCCGAAATGGAGAAACAGCGTGGGCTGTGCAATGCCGACCGCCTTGGACAACGAGCGGGTCGTGAGTTTGGCCACGCCTTCATGGCGAATGATTTCCATGGCCGCCTCGATGATGTCGTGGCGGCGAACTTCTGCGGATTTTCTTCTTTTTACGGCCACTATGAATTTTGTGCCCTGAGTATTACCAGCAAGTAACTCACAGGCCGGTCAACCCGACCAGCCTGTCAGCAGGAAACAGCAGCAGCACAAACGGCCGCCACCGAAAAGTACACCATTCAGCTTGTTTTCAGGAACAGCAACTGCCTTCCTTGACCCCTGACTTCTTCAACATGAAGGCCAGCGGGCAGAAGCCGGTTACGCCGCTTTGCGCCAGGCTGGCGCCGATAAAAGCCGTGAGCCAGAGCCAGGCCGGGTTGCCGGTGAAGTGTGCAAGGGCAACGCTGAGCAACACCATCAAGCCCGTCATCAGATGCACAGTACGATCTACAGTCATGTAAAACTCCAATTAAATAACCGCCTCGATGAGGCGGGAAATACCAGCAGTCCGGCCATGTGGCCGGACTGCTCCGATCAGAACTTGTACGCGATGCTCATGTTGTACTGGTTCTGACTGATTTTGATGGTATTCGTCCCACCACTCTGCGTCAGTTCGTTTTCAAAGGCATGGGTGTAAGCAAAACTGCCGCTGACCTTGTCGCTGAACTTGCGCGTGAGGCCGAACGACAGATGATGCTCCACAATCGCGGTGGAGCCGAGGTTGGCATTGACATCTTCGGTGCCGATGGGCGACTTGCCATAGTTGTAACCGACGCTGATTGCCATCGGTCCCATGTCCTTCTTCACGCCGATGGAGTAGACGGTCTGGTCATCCCAGCCGAAGGTCAAAGCACCCGGGTAAGGTGCACCAGGAGTAGTGACAATAATCCGATCCATCACGTCATTGAAGAAAATGCGCTTGACGTCGGCCTCAACCAGCAGACCCGGCATCGGCTTGAACGCCAAGCCAAAAGCAACCGAGGCGGGCATATCCATGTCGAAACTGACCAGGCCGCCAGTGGTGTTGTATTCCATGTCGGCCATATCGGTCTTGCTCGTCCACACCAGTCCCGCCTGCAACTTGGGGTTGATCTTGTAGGTCGCACCCAGTGTTGCGCCAAAGCCGAATTGCTGGTTTTGCGGCAACGAGAAGTTTGCATTGGCCATGGCCAGACTCTGGTTGGCAATATTCAATGAGGCACCCAGGGTAAGGGCATCGTTGACCTTGAACGCTGCGGCTGGTGTGAAGCGGAACACCTGCTTGGTCGTCACCATCGGCGGAGTACCGGGGTTCACACCATTGATGTCAGCCACGTTCACCCCCATGCCGGCTACCCCGCCCAAAGCCATGCCGAGAAACAGCCGGTCATTGACGTTGAACGCCGCACCACCGCTCGGCATCATGTACCAGTCGGAATCGCTCTCATTACCATTGACCTCACGCGGTGGGTTCAACAGACCAAAACCCAGGTCCATGCGCACATCCTTCATGCCAAGATCTGCCATGCCGGCCGGGTTGACCAGTATGGTCAAGGCATCCTGGGCCTGGGCGACCGTTGCCCCCCCCATCCCGGCCTGTCCGGCCGACATGGCGGTCATCTGGTCGCCGTTGGTGGCGTGGGCGCTGTGTGCCATCACCAGCAGGGCAGTCGATACGGCAGCCGATACAAGTTGCTTATTCATTATTCAGATCTCCTCTAGGTTGGGGTTAAGACTTACTTGGACAGCGGGGTCATCAGGTTGGCCGAAATGCCGGGCACGCCACGGAATTTCGCATGGCAGGCCACGCAGCCGGTCATGATGTCGCTCATGTAGGAAGCCGCTTTCGGCATGTCACCTGCATCGGCTGCCTCAGCCAGCTTGAGTGCACTGCCCTCGACGATGGTGTTCATCGCCGGCAAGACCGACATGTCATTGTCGTTGACCTTGTTCAGCGGGAAGTAAGGCAGCAACCCGCCCTTGGGGATGCGGTGGCTGGCCAGGCGGCGCGCCGATTCAGCTGCCTGTTCGGCATTGTCGGTCGCCAGTGCCGAAGCAATGCTCTGATATTCGGACAGGATTTCATGCATAACCTGACGCAGGGTCGTCTCTTTGGCGCGACGTGGGTGACCCGCATGCAGTTGCACGATGGTGGCCTTGAGTTCGGGTGACAACGCCATCACCTTCTGGCGCATTTCCGGGGTGAACGCCTTCATCATGTTTTGCATTTCGGCCGGCATGGGCGCTGCACCTTTAGGGGCATCAGCCGCCATGAGGCCAGACGATGCAAGGGCTGCGGCCAGAATCAAAGGGGTGAACAGAGTTTTTTTCATGAGATCTCCAGAATTGTGGGGGCGTTGAACAAACATATGATCATACGATCACCTGTTCACAAGATTATATAAATTAACTTTTCCGAAAAGCAAGCGGATCTTGAAATCTTCTTAAAAAATCGTGGGTGATTACAACGCCTGCCCGGAATCATTCCGGTGCCTTTCAGGCGCTCAACGGATACAATTTCGTCATTCGGACGACGAATCGAAGCCAAACCAGATGCGCGGCATGCTTGCAGCGACCTGGTTCAGAGGCACCCGTCGGCCAGAACCCATACAGGGCGTGGCGTCTTGGGCACAAGCCCAGGCCAGGCCTGTCAACGAAAACCAAAGGATTAGAATGAAACGCGTGGATGATTTCCGCCTGCGCTTCGGCAAACAGGAACTGGTACCGATCGTCATCGGTGGCATGGGCGTAGACATTTCGACCGCCGAACTGGCGCTCGAGGTGGCACGCCTCGGCGGCATCGGCCATATTTCAGACGCCTTGGTGCAGGCTGTGTCCGACACCCGCTACGACACCAAATTCGTCAGCCAGAAGCTCAAGCAGTACAAGGCCAACGTCGCCAGTAGCGACAAATCCGGCGTGCATTTCAACCTGGACGTATTGGAAGAAGCGACCCGCAACCATGTCGGAAAGACCATGGAAGCCAAGCAGGGCTCCGGCATGATCTTCGTCAACTGCATGGAAAAGCTCACCATGAATTCGCCGCGCGAAACCCTGCGCGTGCGCTTGTCTGCCGCACTCGACGCCGGCGTCGACGGCATCACCCTCTCCGCCGGTCTACATCTCGGCTCGTTCGCGTTGATCGAAGACCATCCGCGTTTTCGGGATGCCAAGCTCGGCATCATCGTCTCTTCGGCGCGCGCATTGGCGTTGTTTCTGCGCAAGAATGCCAGGCTCAACCGCCCGCCCGATTTTGTCGTGGTGGAAGGGCCGCTCGCTGGCGGTCACCTTGGCTTCGGCATGGACTGGGCGCAATACGACCTCGCCACCATCATGGCCGAGGTGCTGGCCTTCCTTAAAACCGAGCAACTCGATATCCCGGTGATTGCCGCAGGCGGCATCTTTACCGGCAGCGACGCCACCGGCTTCCTGGAACAGGGCGCCGCTGCCGTGCAGGTGGCGACCCGCTTCACCGTCACCCGCGAGTGCGGCCTGCCGGACAAAGTCAAACAGGAATACTTCAAGGCCAGTGAAGACGACATCGAAGTCAACACCATCTCGCCGACTGGCTATCCGATGCGAATGATCAAGCACAGCCCCGGCATCGGCGACGGCATCCGCCCCAACTGTGAAGCCTACGGCTACCTGCTCGACGCCAAAGGCAACTGTGCCTACATCGACTCCTACAATCGTGAGGTTGCGCTGCACCCGGGTGTGAAGAAAATTTCAGTCAAGGACAAGACCTGCCTGTGCACGCATATGCGCAACTTCGATATCTGGACGTGCGGTCAAACCACCAACCGGCTCAAGGACACCACCCGGAAACTGCCGGATGGCAGTTATCAGGTCCTCAGTGCGGAGCAGGTGTTTAATGACTACCAGTTCAGCACCGACCAGAAGATCGCGCTGCCGGCTTGAACTTGACCTGATTCAAGGCACCTACAAACCCGTGCCGTAAGTTCAAAGCGTTCCCCGCTGTGGCATTCAGGCAATCACGCAGCCATCCAGCGCTGCGCCACATGCGCCAAAGGCGCGGGCAAACGACCCAGCACCAATTCTGGGTCGAGGGCATCGAGCAGATTCTTGACGGTAAGGCCCAACTCGGTGTCGCCTTCGCTCACCAGGCGGCGGCTGAAAAACAGGGTGTCGGGGTCTTCGCGGCGGCTGAGCAGCAGCAGAAAGTCGCGGGCCGTAGCGCTGATGGTGAGGTCCGGAACGCCACTGTCCGGTGCGAATCCGCGCTGACTGACGGTGAAGCGCAGATTGAGTCCGAGGTCCTTGACGCGAATGGCATAACAACGGCCGACCAGCGGTTGCCAGTCAAGCGTTTTCAGCGCAGGCCACAGCAGGCGATTGGCTGCCACGGAGAATGCCAGGCTGGGCGGCGTGAGCGGAAGCCGGGTGACCAGATTGGCTAACGATGGTGGGAAGGCAAAATTCAACATGATGGCTTCATTCCTTAAAATCGAACCGGTTCGTTAACGCTCTGCGTCAGCCCAGTTGTTGGGCGTTTCGTATAGCCGCACCCGTTGCAACAGCAGATGGTTGCCATAAGTATCCAGATAGGCTGCGTCGAGAATGCGAAACGCTTCGGTAGCGAGATTTTCCGCAGTGGGCACCACCGGCAGCACCACCGTCTTGTGCTCGGGCAGCGATGCTAGAAACTCGACCACGGCATGGTCGCCCTGGTACACCAGAAACGCATGGTCCCACAGGTTGACCAGCACCGCATTGGCGATGTTTTTGACGTCGGAAAAATCCATCACCATGCCCTGATCAGCCGCGCCCTCGGTACGGATGATCTCGCCTGACAGGGTGATTTCGATCGCATAGCGATGGCCGTGCAGATGCCGGCACTGGCTGGCGTGCTGGGGAATGCGGTGGCCGGCATCGAATTCCAGTCGGCGCGTGATCAGCATTGGCGGCATCTCAACATGTCAGGCATCTTGCACCAGACTGTTTTCCAGCCCAGCGCGGCCATGCCAATACCCGTCAACCGAGGGACCGGGCATGATGCGCGCCAGGCCGTCGGCAGCCGTCGGCTCCCCTGCCAGCGCGGCCCGGAAAGCCTCGACCACGCGCCCCATGTGACGCGATTGTGGCGACAGGCGCAGGCTGGCGACGTTGAGTTCATGCAGGGACGGCAATTCGCCAATCAGGTTGTAGACCCCGGCAGACTGTGTCTGTATGCCATTGAGCGTAAGGAAGGGCTCACCCTCACGGGTAGACAACTGCATTCCGTCGGGATGATCAAGGCAGCGGAACTGGCAATCGTCCTTGGGCAAGTTGTAATGGCGTGCAGTGAAACAGCGTGCGGAATACGCCAGCGGCAAGCGGCCATAGGCAAAAACTTCGGTTTCCATCCGGGCCGGCGCACTGGCAAGAATCGACATCAGCGCGACGCGCGACATTTCCACTGGCGGCAGCCAGCGCAGGGCGCCCAGTTCGGCCAGCACATCCAGTGTTTCCGGATTATAGATATTGAGCGTATGTCCGGCGACGAAAGGCACACCCGCCTCGGACAACAGCCGCACCGCGCCCCATTCGTTGGCTTCGACCATGAACCGGCCATCGCCGACGATCCGGCGCAGGGTCTTGAGATCGGATTCCGACTCGATCAGCGTCTGGCTGGAAAGCACCACTTCCTTGCCCGCAGCGGCAAGTTGTTCTGCCACTGCGAGCCAGTCAGGCAGGCGCAACAAGTGGCGACGCGAGCACACGCTCTCGCCCAGATAAACGCGCGCCACCGGCCAGTTCGCCGCTTCGGCGTAGAAGGCGAGCGTATCCTCGCGCGACCAGTAATACAGCAGGGGACCAAGGCTCAGATTCATTTCAGACTCAAGTTACAAGGTTCAATATTCAAGAAAATGCAGCGGGCAGCCTCACTGCTCACTGCTTGTCGCTCACTTCCATGGCCGGTTATACGCACCCAGCGTATGGCTTTGCCCTTCCGACAATTTGTTGAGTTCGGCCTGCCAGGCGGGCGTGGGCTTGAAATCGTCGGCATTCTTCTTCACGGCATCAATGGCGGCACGCCACACTTTCGTCACCTGCGTCACATAGGCCGGACTGCGCTGGCGGCCTTCGATCTTGATGGCGGCAATGCCCATCTTCAGCATCTCGGGCAACAGGTCGAGGGTGTTGAGACTGGTCGGCTCCTCGAGCGCGTAATAGGTTTCGCCGCTGACTTCGAAACGTCCCTTGCACAGCGTCGGGTAACCGGCCTTTTCATCCTTGCCGTATCGGTCGAGCAGCACGCCATTAAGCCGCGACTCCAGTCCGACCGGTGTATCGGTCCAGCGCACCGCTTTCGGCGGCGAGCACACGCCCGCAGAATTGGGCGACTCACCAGTGCAATACGACGACAGCAGGCAGCGCCCCTCCACCATCACGCACAGACCGCCAAAACCAAACAGTTCGATCTCGACATCGGTGTGTTTCACCACGTTTTCCACCTGCGGCAGCGACAGCACGCGTGGCAGCACGGCACGCTGGATGCCAAAGTGTTCACGATAGAAATTCACCGCCTCGTAACTGGTGGCCGACCCCTGTACCGACAGATGCAATCTGAGATCCGGATAATGCTTGACCGCATAGCGCATCAATCCGGCGTCGGCCAGGATCACCGCATCCATGCCGAGTTTGGCGGCACGGTCGATTGCGCCGGTCCAGCGCGTCCAGGTATCGGCCTGCGGATAGGTGTTGAGCGCGAGCAGTACCTTGCGGCCGCGGTCATGCGCATAGCGCAGCCCCTCGGCGGCCTGTGCCTCGTCGAAGTTGAGGCCGGGGAAAGCGCGCGCATTGGTGTTGTCGCGAAATCCCATGTAAACCGCATCGGCGCCATTGTCGATGGCGGCTTTCAACGACATCAGACTGCCCGCCGGGCAGATCAAATCAAGCGGCATGTAATTCTCCCTTCCATGGCTGGCCCGCACGCGACCCCTGGCGGCTGCCGCGCCGTTCCAGTTCGTTTGCAATGCCGTTCAACACATCCCATTTCTTCGAACACCAGGTGGGCGCCAGCAGAATGTCGGGCGATGCGGTGCCGGTGACACGATGAAACACCACGTCCCACGGCGTGCGCTCGATCAGGTCGGCAGCGATGCGCGCATATTCCACCTCGGTAAGCGGCTCATATTCACCGTGCTTCCATTCAATGGCCAGTTTGGTGTGTTTCACCACATGCAGCGGATGCAACTTGAGGCCATCGACGCCCACCTTGAGCACACGGTCGAGGCTGGTATGGCTGTGGGACTCGTCCTCACCCGGCAAGCCGACGATCAGGTGGCAACACACCGGAATGCCGCGCGCACGCGCCTCACGCGTCGCCGTTTCGTATTCGGCAAAACCATGGCCACGGTTCACCCGCACCAGCGTGTCGTCAAACGACGACTGCAACCCCAGCTCCAGCCATACCTCATGGCCACGTTCACGATACTCGGCCAGCAGGTCCAGCACCGGCGGCGGCACGCAGTCGGGCCGCGTGCCGATCGACAAGCCCATCACGTCGGGTGCCGCCAGTGCATCGTCATACAGGGCGCGCAGTTCATCGACGTGGGCATAGGTGTTGGTATACGCCTGAAAATAGGCGATGAAACGACGCGCGCCGGTGCCTTGTGCAATGCGGCCGCGTGCACGATCGAACTGTGCAGCGAGCGACACCGGATCGCGCGTGCCCGGCGCAAACGATTTGTTGTTGCAGAAGGTGCAGCCACCAATCCCTTTGCTGCCATCCCGGTTGGGGCAGGTGAAGCCGGCGTCGAGCGCGACCTTGTGCACCCGCTCGCCATGCCGTTCCAGCATGGCGCGGCCAAAGGTGTGGACACGGTCGGCGAGTGCGCTCACGCTGCGCCCCCCAACAACCCGGGTTTCGCGCCGGTCAGCAGATAGTCGATCAAGTCCTGCACCGAGCGGATCGCGTTGCCGAATGGCAGGCTCTCGCTGCCACGAAAGAACAACCCCTTGCTGATCTCGCCCTTGAGTGCCGCGACCAGTTGCGAATCAATGCAGAACTGTCCGGCCTTTGCGATGCCGTCACGCAGGCCACATTGCGTCAGGCAATGCAGACCGATGGCGCAACGCTTGGGATCGGCTTTGGCCACCGCCTGCAGTTTGGCTTCGCGCTTCATGTAATTGGCGAGCCACGGCGTATTCACTGCACGCGCCGGCAAGCCGGCCACACTCATGAAGGTGACGATATCCTCGGGTTGGGCGTCGGCCAGTACGTGTTTGAAATTGGGATGGGCATCGCCCTCTTCGGTGACGGCGAATGGCGTACCGACCTGCACGGCACTCGCCCCCAGCGCCAGCGTGTCCAGCAGCTTTTCGTGCGTGTTGATGCCGCCACCGACGATGACGGGAATCTGCTCACGCGCAAGACCCATGTCGTCGAACACCTTGAAGATCCCGGGCAGCACTTCGGCAAAGTTGAAACGCTGATTGGCCAGTTCGGCCGGATTGGGGGCGCCAAGATGGCCGCCTGCATACAAGGGATGTTCGATCACGATGGCATCCGGCAGACAGCCCTTGCGCGACCATTTCTTGAGTACGATGGCGACGCCACGCGCATCAGACAGAATCGGGATCAGCGCCACGCCGGGGTAGCCTTCGGTCATCTCGGGCAGATCAAGCGGCAGCCCTGCCCCCATCACGATGGCCTGCGCACCCGAGGCGCACGCCTGCCGTACCAGCGCGGGATGTTCGGTGACCGCCTTCATCACGTTGACCGCCACCAATCCATTGCCCGCTGCCAGTTCGAGCGCCGCCTTGATTTCGCGGTCGAGTCCGACGAGATTGAGCCGGTTGAGTTCGTCCTTGTCACGGCAATGCCTGGCCTGTTCCGACAGATCGTCATGGTGATGGCGCAGATCGATGCTCGCAATCGTGCCGACCGCGCCGGCATGCGCCACGGTTCCCGCCAACCGATGCGCGGAAATACCCACGCCCATGCCGCCCTGCACGATGGGCAACAGGCTCCGGCCTCGAATGGCAAATGATCTAGGCGTCTTCATACCGCTCTTTCTGTCCTCATATTTTTTGATTGTATCAAATTAAGGACCTGCTTATCTTCATATTGACGCTAGTCAGTCTGACCCTGCCGATCCCAAGACGAGCACGGTTTTGTCGCACTGAATGTCCTGCAAACACGCTCTAATCATTGCGGGTGGTTCTCCCGCCCGGCCTAAACGCCTACAATGGCGGGTCTTACTGGTAGCCTCCTCCCACACGCATGTTCACCGGCATCATTCAATCCATCGGTCGCATCCACGAATACGACGCGCGCGGCGCTGACGCGCGCATGGTCATCAGCGGTGGCGGACTGGACTTCTCGGACGTTGCGCTGGGCGACAGCATCGCAGTCAACGGTGTATGCCTGACGGCCGTGGCACTGACACCCGACAGCTTTACCGTCGATGTGTCCGCCGAAACCCTGCGCGTTACCGAGGGCTTCACGCCGGGTGCCGAGGTCAATCTGGAAAAGGCGTTGCGCCTGGCAGATCGACTGGGCGGACATCTGGTATCGGGGCATGTCGACGGCGTCGGCACGGTGCACCGCTTTGTCCCGGTGGGCGAATCGCACCTGCTGGAAATCGATGCGCCGCGTGAACTCGCGCGCTACATCATTCGCAAGGGCTCGATCACAGTGAACGGCGTGTCGCTGACGGTCAACCATGTAGACGGTGCGCGCTTTGCGCTGAACCTGATCCCGCACACGCTGGACCAGACCACGCTCAAGCATCTGCAAGCCGGCGCCCGCGTCAATCTGGAAGTCGACATGATCGCGCGCTATGTTGAACGCATGACGCAATTCACCCACGCCACGGACAAAGATTAAACAGGACCAAGACTGATGAGCCTCGCTTCCACTACCGAAATTATCGAAGAACTCAAGGCCGGCCGCATGGTCGTGCTGGTTGACGAGGAAGACCGCGAAAACGAGGGCGACCTGGTGATGGCCGCTGAGCACGCCACCCCGGAGGCGATCAATTTCATGGCCAAGTACGGTCGCGGCCTGATTTGCCTGACGCTGACCGATGAGCGCTGTCGCCAGCTGGGTTTGAAGCAGATGGTGGACAACAACCAGGCGCAGCACAGTACCGCGTTTACCGCCTCGATCGAAGCGGCCGCAGGCGTGACCACCGGCATTTCTGCCGGCGACCGTGCTGTCACCATTCTGGCTGCAGTAAAACGCGATGCCAAGCCCACCGACATCGTTCAACCCGGCCACATTTTCCCGTTGCGCGCGCAACCTGGCGGCGTGCTGATGCGCGCAGGACACACCGAAGCCGGTTGCGATCTGGCCGGACTGGCCGGGCTGGAACCCGCGTCGGTGATCTGCGAAATCCTCAAGGACGACGGCACCATGGCACGGCTGCCCGACCTGATTCCGTTTGCGCAGGAACACGGCCTGAAAATCGGCGCCATTGCCGACCTGATCCATTACCGCAGCCAGACCGAAAGCCTGGTCGAACGCGTCGCCGACCGCCTGATCCAGACGGTATACGGTGCATTTCGCCTGGTGGCCTACCGCGACACCTGCGCCAGGGAAACCCATCTGGCGCTGGTCAAGGGCGAGATCCTGGCCGACAAGGAAACCCTGGTACGCGTGCACGAACCCCTCTCGGTGATGGATTTTCTCGACGTCACTGGTGGCGGACATTCCTGGCCTATCCTGGGCGCGATGGAACGCATCGCCGAATCACAGTGCGGCATCATCGTGTTACTGCATCGCCCGGAAACTGCCGCTGCGCTGCTGCAGCGCATCGACCCGACACCGGTTGCCAATCAGAAATACGATCTGCGTGACTACGGCATCGGCGCCCAGATTCTGCGCGACCTTGGCGTCGGCAAAATGAGACTGCTGGCCAGTCCGCGCAAGATGCCCGCCATGGATGGTTTCGGGCTGGAAGTCACCGGCTATTCTGAAAAAGCCTAACAACATTTCGAGGGACGCATCATGGGAACCAGCAACAGCATTTCTGAACTCGACCCGGTCTATCAGGGCGCGGGACTCAAAATCGGCATCGTCATGAGCCGCTTCAACAAGGATATTTGCGAAGGCCTGCTGTCCGCCTGCGAAATCGAACTAGCTCGCCTCGGCGTCGCCAAGGACGATGTGCTGCTGGTTGACGTGCCGGGCGCACTGGAGCATCCGCTGGTGCTGCAGAAAATGGCACAGTCCGGCAAGTTTGACGCGCTGGTCGCACTCGGCGCGGTGGTGCGCGGCGACACCTATCACTTTGAAGTGGTGTCGAACGAATCGTCGCGCGGCATTCTCGATGTACAACTGGAAACCGGCATGCCGATCGCCAATGCCATCCTCACCGTGGACACCGAAGAACAGGCGCACCAGCGCATGGCTGAAAAGGGCCGTGATGCCGCGCGTGTGGCGGTTGAAATGGCCAATCTGCTGAAGCGTCTCTGAGATGGCTGGTTCCCGCAAAGTCGCCCGCGAATTCACCCTGCAAGGCGTCTACGCCTGGCTGGTGGGCGGCGCGGACATCACGCTGATCGCCGCCAACCTCAAGGAGGACGAGCAGTTCAAGCGTGTCGACGAGGCGTACTTCCGCACCCTGCTGTATGGCGTGATCAAGGACGAAGACCTGCTGAGCACCCGCCTGACACCCTGCCTGGATCGTCCGATAGCCGAACTCTCGCCCATCGAACGCGGCATTCTGCTCATCGGCACCTATGAACTGGTGAGTTGTCCCGACGTGCCCTGGCGCGTCGCCATCAACGAAGGCGTTGAACTGGCGAAGAAATTTGGCGGCACCGACGGCCACAAATACATCAATGGCGTTCTCGACAAGCTGGCGCAAGACGTGCGCGCAGTCGAAATCGCCCACGCCAGGCAAGCCAAAGGTCAGGCGCCGGGTTAACGGGACGCGCGCCCTCCCGCAACTCGCCGTTCACGCCTGATTGCCCGTATGGAATTCGACCTCATCGCCAAATACTTCACGCGCGCCACCCCCGACGCCATGTTGGGCGTGGGTGACGACTGCGCGTTGCTGGCACCCAGCCCCGGCATGCAACTCGCGGTCTCCAGCGACATGCTGCTCGAAGGCCGCCACTTTTCTCCGCAGGACAGCCCCGCCGGCATCGGCCACAAATCGCTGGCAGTGAACCTGTCCGACCTCGCCGCAATGGGCGCCACCCCACGCTGGGCCACTTTATCCATCGCACTGCCCGAAGCCAACGACGCCTGGCTCACTGCATTTGCGCGCGGCTTTTTTCGCATGGCCGACCTGCATGGCATCGAACTGGTGGGCGGCGATACGACGCGTGGCGCGCTCACCATCAGCATCACGGTCATGGGTGAAGTTCCACCCGGTCAGGCATTGCGCCGCGACGGTGCCCAGGCCGGCGATGATGTCTGGGTATCGGGCGTACTCGGCTCGGCCGCGATGGCATTGGCCTATCGCCAGGGGCGCTTGTTCATGGAACAGGTCGATGCCGCCAGGGTGCTGCCCGCCTTGTACCTGCCCATGCCTCGCGTCGAACTTGGTCTCGAGCTGCGCGGCATTGCCCATAGCGCGATCGATATTTCGGATGGCCTGCTGGGCGACCTCGGCCACATTCTGGAACGCTCACAGGTGGGTGCGGCCCTCGAATTCGCCGCCCTGCCGACGCTGCCGGTCGTGCAGCAATATTTGCACGAAGCCGTTGCACGGACCTGTGTGCTGGCTGGCGGCGACGACTACGAACTCTGTTTCACCGCGCCCGCCAGCAAGCGCGAAAACGTACTGGCCGCAGCTGAATCCGCAGGCGTTGCCGTCACGCGCATTGGCCGCATCCAGGCCGAACCCGGACTCACGGTTCTCGATGCCGACGGCCAGGCCCTCCCCATCGACCAAACAGGGTATGACCACTTTGCAGCCCAGTCTTAAATTTCTGTTCGCCCATCCTGCGCACCTGATCGCCTTTGGATTCGGCAGCGGCCTGGCGCCCAAGGCGCCCGGTACGGTCGGCACGGTGCTGGGGTTGCCGTTGTTCTGGCTCATTGTGGCCCTCGCGCCCGACTTGCCCAACCAGATCATTCTGCTGATCGCATCCTTTTTGCTCGGCGTGTGGGCCTGCGGCCGCACCGGTCGCGCGCTGGGCGTGGCCGATCACGGCGGAATGGTATGGGATGAAATCGTCGCCTTTGCGCTGGTGTTGCTGTTTACGCCAGCAGACTGGCTATGGACCGCGCTGGCATTTGGCTTGTTTCGCCTGTTTGATATCCTGAAACCCTGGCCAATCCGCATCGCCGATGCGCGCATGAAGAACGGCTTTGGCGTCATGTTCGACGACCTCCTGGCGGCAGCGTATGCCATCGCCATCATCAAGGGACTGCAATGGCTCGTGTAAGCGACGAAGAACTGAACCAACTGGCAACCGAACTGGGCGACAGACTGAAAGCCCGTGGCTGGATGCTGGCCACCGCTGAATCCTGCACCGGCGGCTGGGTGGGACAACTGGTCACCGCGCAGCCCGGCAGTTCAAGTTGGTACGAGCGCGGCTTCATCACCTATGCCAACGACGCCAAGATCGAAATGCTCGGCGTACCCGCCGAAATGATCGAAGCACACGGTGCGGTTTCGGAAGAAACTGCCAGCGCCATGGCCGCGGGCGCGCTAGCCCACAGCCACGCCCAGGCCGCACTCGCCATCTCCGGCATTGCCGGCCCCAGCGGCGGCACCCCGCAAAAGCCGGTCGGTCTGGTCTGCTACGGCTGGGCGCTGGCAGACGGCACGCTGATGTCGTCCACCTGCCGGCTCGGTGGCGACCGCGACGAAATCCGCTCGCGTGCAGTGGCTGCGGCCTTGCGTGGCTTGATCGACCTGCTGGCTTAGATTCAAGATTCAAGATTCAAGATTCAAGATTCAAGATTCAAGATTCAAGATTCAAGATTCAAGTTGCAAGTTGCAAGTTGCAAGTTGCAAGAATTGTCACCCCGGCGAACGCCGGGGTCCAGATGCTTGATCTGGCTGGATTCCGGCGTTCGCCGGAATGACGTTGTGGACTTGTTCAGCGTCTCCTTAATAAGAAACAGCCTCGGCCTCCCTCCCCTTGTAACTTGAATCTTGCAACTTGAATCTTTAATTGAACGCCCAGGCCGCAAACGGCTCGATCTCGTTCCGGTTCAGCAACATCAGTTGATACGCATTTGGATTCATCGAGTGATCCAGCGTGGTGTCCACGTTCAAGCGTTGCAACACATAGCCCAGCAAGGCGCGTCGCACATTGACTTCGATCACCTCCCCCGCCGCGCCATAATCCAGCAGCAGGCTCTCGCGCTTGAGCGCATCCAGACCGCGATGCGGGACCAGTTCCAGGCACACGCTTTCCACCCAGTCGTCATCGTATTGCACGCTCGACTCCGCCGGGGCTTCCTGGCATTCGGCCGAGGTGATCCGTGACAGCACAAAGTCACGGAAATCGCAGCTGTCTTCACTGTAGGCACGCACATGCCAGCGGATACCGGTATTGACCAGGCTGTGCGGCTCAAGGATGCGCTCGGCCTGCTTGTCCGGGTCCGACAGGGAGCGGTAAACCACACGTAGCTTGCGGCGGCCATAAATGGCGCGTGTGATCTGCGCCAGCGTCTGCTGGCTGGGCAACCGGGCTGGCAGCGGCAGGGCCGCAGTGGGCAGGCCATAAATCAGCCCCGCACCATAGGGGCCGTTCGCCACCGCCAGATTGGCCGCAATCATCGGCAACACAGCGCTTGGCGTGAGGTCGGCAAAGACCGCACAAAACCCGCTACCCGGCACAAAGCCAAACACGCTGTGGTTGTAAACCAGATTGCCAGGCGCCAGATTACTGTAGAGCTTGAGGTCCTTGGTCGCCGCCGGATCGGACAAGCCAAAGGCACGCGCCACGTCGCTGCGCGTCACCACCCCGGTATACCAGGCCATGACCTCGATGTAGTGCAACCGTTGCCGCGTCGCCCATTTCACATCCAGGCGCATTTTCTCTTTTGTAATCATCTCCCCCGCTCCGAGTGGATTCTTGTCCATGGAAATTATAGGGGGATGGCGCCCTAATACAAACCATTACTTAATATTTAATACGTAGGTGATATTTTGTATTGACACTAATAAATGTATTGCCTATATTGCGTCCATGGCAAGTCGACGCACTACCACGCACACGCAACACTTGCTTAACGCAATACCGTTCATTTGGGCGCGCCACTTTGTATCGTTCGCCCTGAACTTGTCGCAGGGTAGCCCCTCGACAAGTTCAGGGCGAACGACTCAAGGGTCTGGCGAGCAGCATTGACACTTAACCCACAGGAGAGAGACACCATGGCATCCCCCACCGTATTGGCAGAAGACAAGATGAAAGCCCTGAGCGCCGCGCTGGGCCAGATAGAAAAGCAGTTCGGCAAAGGCTCGGTCATGCGTCTGGGCGACCACGATGTCTCGCGCGACATTCAGTCCGTTTCCACCGGCTCGCTGGGACTCGACATTGCGCTGGGCATCGGCGGCCTGCCGCGCGGCCGGGTGGTGGAAATCTACGGCCCGGAATCGTCCGGCAAAACCACGCTCACCCTGCAGGTCATCGCCGAGATGCAGAAAACCGGCGGTACCGCCGCGTTCATCGACGCCGAACACGCACTCGACCCGTCCTACGCCAAGAAACTCGGTGTCGACGTCGACAACCTGCTGGTTTCGCAGCCCGACACCGGTGAACAGGCGCTGGAAATTGCCGACATGCTGGTGCGCTCTGGCTCTGTTGACGTGGTGGTGATCGACTCCGTCGCCGCCCTCACCCCCAAGGCCGAGATCGAAGGCGAAATGGGCGACTCACACATGGGCCTGCAAGCCCGCCTGATGAGCCAGGCGTTGCGCAAGCTCACCGCCAACATCAAGCGCACCAACACCCTGGTCATCTTCATCAACCAGATCCGCATGAAAATCGGCGTCATGTTCGGCAGCCCCGAAACCACCACCGGCGGCAACGCGCTCAAGTTCTACGCCTCGGTCCGTCTCGATATCCGCCGTATCGGCGCGATCAAGAAGGGCGACGAAATCGTAGGTAACGAAACCAAGGTCAAAGTCGTCAAGAACAAGGTTTCACCGCCATTCAAGGAAGCCTTCTTCGATATTCTGTACGGCCAGGGTATTTCGCGCGAAGGCGAAATCATCGAACTCGGCGTCCTCCACAAGTTCGTCGACAAATCCGGCGCCTGGTACGCCTACAACGGCGAAAAAATCGGCCAGGGCAAGGACAACGCACGCGAATACCTGAAAGAGCATCCGGAAATCGCGAAAGAGATCGAAGCCAAAGTCCGTGCTGCGGTCGGTGTCAACTCCTCCAGCGGCGCCGAAAGTGAAGCCGACGCCTGACCCGGCAAGCCTGCGTGAACGCGCCCTGCGCCTGTTGGCGCGGCGCGAACACAGCCGTGCCGAACTCAGCCGCAAACTCGATGCCGCCGGATTCGCGCGTGAAGAAATTGGCTTGCTGCTGGATGCGTTTGAAGCGAAAAACTGGCTCTCCGACCAGCGCTTTGCCGAGAGCTACGTTGCGGACCACCGCGCACGCGCAGGCAGCATCAAACTGGCTTACGATCTAAGGCAGCGTGGCGTGGCGGATTCAACCATTGAAAGCGTCTTGAATGACAACCGCGACAGCGAGCTCGACCGGGCACGTGAAATTTGGAGAAAAAAATTTAATGCCCCACCCAACAATGCGGCCGAAAAGGCCAAACAAATCCGCTTTATGCAAAGCCGCGGATTTACCGGGGAAGTGATCAGGCGCGCAATCGGCAACATAGCCGACGAATAGGAGCAGGGTCAGGCCTTGCCAACTCATCCATCTTTAGCGCATGGCCGCTCGCGCCGCATCGGCCAAAAAGCCGGAGCGCGATGCCCCATGCGCCTTCGCGTAGGAATCAATCTTAACCAGCAAACGGGCGGGCAGCGTAATATTGACTTTCTCTGCGCGCCCTTCGAAACGTGCAAGATCAACCTCTACTGCCGCCCACACTCCATCAGTAAAATCCGCATTGGCGCGATGCTCCGCAATGGCATGGGCAACCGGAATATCCATCCCCTCTTCAACCAGACCTTCCAGATGCAGGTCAATCGCCTCCAACACAGAATCCAGTGCCGCATCGAAGGTATCGCCGGACGAAAAGCAGCCGGGTAAATCAGGCACTGTTACGCCATAGCGAACGCCATCATCAGAATGTAAAACCACGGGGAAACGCATAATGCTCTCCTATTTCCAGCCCGCCTGTTTACGAATGCTGTGCAGCGTTCCGGCGGGAATGTCGCTGTCAGGATGCTTGACCGTCACCAGGCCCGGCTTGCTCAAATGCTTGAATTGATGATGCGAACCCTTAACCCGCCCCAAAAACTAGCCTTCCGCTTCCAATTGCTTGATGACTTGCCTGCTATTCATGGTGGTTATAATAACCATCAAACTAGCGAAGTCAACCCCGGCAACACCCACCATACCAAACGCCAAACGATCGAAATAATCGTGTCCCATTTTCTTCCTGATTGGCAAAAGGTAAGGCCGGTGTTTTTGATCCATTTGTATTTGAGTAAAGTGCTACGAGTCTAGACCTGACCCCGACTTTCCACGCCTATGCCGAAATCATGGGCATCGCAGGGAAGCAGGACGCGCCATGAGCCTGCCGGGCGGGCAAATTGCCGGCATCGCCCTCGCCCACGGATTTGCCGTAGCCACCCGAAACATCAAGGACTTTGAGGATTGCGGCATCGAACTGATCAATCCATTTGTATTTGAGTAAAATACTACGATTATAGACCTGACCCCGACTTCTGACCCCGACTTCTGTTTCGCGCCGATACCGCCGAAAAAGCGAAACAGATCCGGTTTATGCAGGGCCGCGGCTTTACGCTTGAGACAATACACAAAACCTTGGCCATTGACTGATCTATCTGACGGCTGGCATGAATCACCCCGCCCGCCCTATCTACAACCCGGCGAACTTAACGGATCCCTTTTGTTTTAGCCATTCGTATTCCGGAGCGATACGAAAAACATTGCGTGGCCTCGAATAGTCCGCCCAGTCCCAAGCCACTTCCGGGAGACTTGGCAGGTGTAACGCCAAAAAACCCTTCAGGCGAGTCTATTCGTCTCCGTGTTGCTCGAGGAGGGGACGGAGTGATTTTTCGATGACAGTATTGGCGCCGGGCACTACCGAACGCGCCAAAACTGCCAGACGAGCTTGCAGCTCTTTTTCCAAAGCCAAATTCTCCATACAGTCGCCAATCTTGCAGGCAACCTTAATTTTTCTAAGCTTACCCTGTATATCCTCAAGCATTACTATTGAATCAACTTGATGCTTCAATAGTTCTGCCTGAAGAATGAGGCGATCTTTTACAAAAATCATTCTAGAAATTCCTTCGGACAACACCTCGTATCCAGCCAGTTGCCTTTCCTCCAGGAAATAGGTCTCAGCTAAAACAATAATGCTATCCACGTGGCGTGGATCACGGCTCAAGGACGTACGTGCAACAGAACGTGCCCGCAGAATGGCAGAATTACCGGCCATTAGATTGCGATGCCTCAATAGGAAATTTGCTTCTGTTGCACCTATCTCCGCTGAATCCGGCGCACTTTGACGAAGCTCATCATATCTTTCGAGGGTTTCTGCCAGGAGGGTTTGCTTCAACAAAGTATCATCAGGATCGACTTCATTCAGCGTCTGGGCTGCACTGTCCACTATATATCGCTGTGCTATGTACTCCTGAGGCCGGACAGCCGCAACAAACCGCGCGATCTCATAGGGTGTCAGTTGAGGAAACTGTTTGCGCACAATGGAAAGCAATCGACTATGGCCATTAAGAAATGTCTCACTGGCCGCGTGCAGCACGATTTGTGAGAGCGGGAACGAAAAAACAAACAGTATGACAAGACGAAGAATCACGGGGCTAATAGCCTTGGGACCGGCCAACACAAAACGGCGTGAAACGCAGCTTGATTGCCATACCCTCGCCGCATAAATACCCACTATGATGTTGATGTATACAAGATAAAAAATGAAATTGACTGAAGCATGCAGACAAGCCGCCATCACGCCCAGCATCAACCCAACATTTTCTACCTGGATTGGCCGCTCTTTTGTTGAAGAAACTGCACGAAACAAAAGCCAGACAAAATAGCAAAGAATCAATACAAACAGAACGAAGGTGACCAAGCCTCCTTCTTGTGCAATTTGCAGATAATCATTATGGGCATAGTAGCCGGCGGTGCCGTTGTCTTCAGCCTGGCGAAAGGCGGGGTATATCCCTGACCATGTCCCCAATCCCGTGCCAAGCCATGGATGCAGGGCGAACATATCCAATGTAGTGCGCCAAATCAGTAGTCTTAACGATACTGATGCATCCTGCGCAAGGTAATCAGCACTGGCTCGATCGACCAAATGGGAGTGCGCAACGGCGGCAACGATGAAATAGCTTGCCAGTACGAGCACCAAGATAACGAACGTCTTGTTACGGAAATTAGGTTGATGCCGAAAAGCCCACAAGGATAGAGGCATCAGCAGCAACCATGCCAAGGTTGCACCACGAGATGCCGCAGCAAAAAAGGCCAATCCAACAAGCAATAAGCTCACTCCCAAAATCATTTGTCTAACACGGGGGTTATCCGATTTACTTGCATCAAGACCGAAGAAAGCGGCCAATAAAGGGAACCAAGCCAGATTTAAAATGCACGCATAGACATTCGGGTCGGCAACTGGGCCCAGCGCGCGCGACAAACCGAGGAAGAAAACTTGATATATCCCCCAAAGCGAAACAATCCACACACCGGCTATAAACGCCTTCCTGAGGTGCTTCCACACCACGTCAGGGTCGGGAGTGAGATGCCAGGCAATAAAACTAATGGGGATGGCACTAAATATTAGAACAGCATACCAACTGCTGTACGGAGAATGACTCCACCAAACCGAGGTTGAAATCCAAAGTAAAAAGGCCAACATAAGGCCAGGCAATCCACTGCTCGAGCAAATGGGCTTTCCAATCGCCAACCATACTCCCGCCCCCAGCCACAACCATAACCAGCCGGCTGTCACCGCCCCGGTGGCAGCAAAACCGGATACCACGCTGACAAGGATCAGCAATACAAAAACAGGAGCGTGACGAAATATTGGCATTGGTACTCTTTTTCTGAATGCATGAAAAAATGCCTCCCGAAGGAGGCATTATTTTCAAATCTACATCCCTGCAAAATTGCAGGCTGACTTTATTTACACAAGCCTGCGGCCAGACAAGTACCACTTTGAGCCCAGGTTACCTGCGCCGCGCCACCTGCTCCCGTAAGCGCCACGGTAGGCGTCATGACGCTTGTTTTGCTGTCAACTGCAGCAACACCCGTCGCGGTAATAACGCCAGCACCAGAAACACCCATGCTGGTCAAGAAACCAGATGCAGTCGGCAGAGTGGGGAACCCTTTCGCACCCGGGCTAATGCCCGTGACTGTCGTACCAGAGAGACAGGAGCTATCAGTAACGCACTCTTCGACGGCAAGTTTGATTGGGGCCGTGGCCGAGACCACTTCGGTAAATTTGGCTTTCTTAATGTAATTCTGATACGCCGGAACAGCAATCGCGGCCAGAATACCAATAATCGCCACGACAATCATCAGTTCGATCAGGGTAAAACCTTGTTGTACTTTACGCATGTTAAATCTCCTTTGGTTGGGCAACAGGAACACGAGCCTCCCGTGTCTGGCACATTAACGTGCAGGGGCCGTGCCAACTTTAGAGTCCGGCGGCAAAATTATTCAGAAATCGACTGCAAACACGCGCCCATGCTTGCTTTCAGCAATTGAAAATTTCTATCTTGAGGGTGGCGTCACACATCAGACCCGAATGAATGCTTGAACCAGCCGCCATTTATGGGCGGGTTGTGACATTTTTCGTCACCCAGAGCATGGAGCATGACCGTACGCAGCCATGAAAAAAGCCACGCAGACACGCGTGGCTTTTTGAATGTGGTGGGTCGGGCGAGATTCGAACTCGCGACCAATGGATTAAAAGTCCACTGCTCTACCGGCTGAGCTACCGACCCGTGGAGTAGGTCAAAACCGAATCCACGAAAGCGCAAGATTATAGCTGATGCCGCACGCCGGGGTAAAGTGCTACGGCAGTTTTTTGCTGTGTGGCGCGCAGGTTTTTTTCTCTGCACACTGCAAAACACATTACCCGAATGTCTATTTTGACACTCAGCCCGGCAACAAAAAGAGCGGAAACCCGCCCTTTTTGTTACTTGATGCCTGGGATGTCCTCAGGCTTCGCGCATCATCAGGTAAAGCTGGATTTTCATGGTGATGGCGGCTCCGGCAATGATGGAGACCAGAACGATGGCCGATGACACGGCCAGGGTAGACATGCCGGTCACCCCCTGTCCGATGGTGCAGCCCATGCCGGTGACGCCGCCAAAACCCATCAGGGTGGCGCCGATAATGTGACGGAACATGTCCTGTGGGGAGTTGAACGATTCCCAGCGGAAGGTTTTGTGCAGCACACCATAGACGAATGCGCCGATGACTACGCCAAACACGCTGGCGATACCAAAGGTGACGATGGTTGAGTTGTCGGTCCAGTACGCCCACAGGTTCATGGTGTAGCCCAGCGGTGCAACAAAGGTCATGGATTCGGCCAGGTGCGAGTTGGTGCCCAGATAGACGTCTTCCAGCGTGTCGGGATCCATGCCAAAGCCAAAGCGACCGGTGACGTACCAGCCCGCCACCACGATCAAGCCGATCACCACGCCGGCCAGGATGTTGTCCGAGCTGCTCCGGAATTCCTTGTTCATGAAAACAAACACCAGCAAGGCCGCACCCACGGCCATTCCGATTGTCAGGATGCCCTGGGGCGTGGCCATACCCAGCAGCGCAGGTAGCGTCTGCATGCCGTCCAGGTGAATGGTGACGGCACTTGCCTGCAGGACGCCGACACGGAATGCACCGAAAATACCGGACAGGGTCACCAGCGCCGCATAGCCCAGGAACAGGAACACGACGACGGATTTGAGATTGCCGCCGCCCAGACGTACCAGGGTGCGCTGGCCACAGCCCCCAGCCAGCGTCATGCCAATACCGAAAGTCAGGCCGCCGACCAATGCAGCCAGCCAGTAGAAGCTGGACCCAGTGTAAATCGTCTTGGCTGCGTCGAAATCACCGGTATATGCCAGCAGGCTGGTCCCGATGGTGGCGACGGCAATGGCCAGGAGCCAGGCGCGCATGCGATCCCAGTGGCTCATATTGACGATATCTGACACGGCACCCATGGTGCAGAACTGGGTTTTGTTGCCCACATAGCCAAAAATAAAGGCCAAGATGAACCCCGACCAGGCGACGGTGCGCGTTTTGACGTGGGCATCACTTGCGTCCCAGCCCATGGCCGTGAGCGCTTGAGTGATTAAATCGATACCTTCCATGTTGAACCGCTCCTGAATTGACTATTATTTGATCGCTGCTATTGGATTGCTGCTTTACATCTGGACCGGCGATTATTCCCCAAGCATGCGTTGAGGAAAATAGGCCAAAACTACATTCAGTTTGTCTTATATGCCGTAATGTCCGCCACGCCTGCCTGCTCAAAACCTTGCGCACGCAGGCGGCAGGCATCACAGACGCCACAGGCACGACCCTCGGCATCAGCCTGATAGCAACTGACCGTCTGCGCATAGTCAACGCCAAGCTCCATGCCGTGCTGAATGATTTGTGCCTTGGACCAATGCTGGAGTGGCGCGTGTATCCGCAGTCTTGTGCCTTCAACCCCGGCGCGGGTGGCCAGATTGGCCATCTGCTCAAAAGCAGCAATGAATTCAGGCCGGCAATCCGGATAGCCGGAATAATCAACGGCATTGACGCCGATGAATATGTCACGTGCCCCCAGCACCTCGGCCCAGGCAAGTGCCAGTGACAACATGACGGTATTGCGCGCCGGTACATAGGTGACTGGAATACCTTCGGCAGGCGCTTCCGGCACTGCAATGGATGAATCGGTCAAAGCCGAACCGCCAAAATCGCCCAAACCCAGCTTGATCACCCGATGTTCCACCGCACCCAGGCTATGCGCGACACGCGCGGCAGCGGCCAGTTCGGCATTGTGGCGCTGGCCATAATCCAGACTCAGCGCATGGCAGGCATACCCGGCCTTGCGCGCAATGGCCAGAACCGTGGCGGAATCCAACCCACCTGACAGGAGAATGATGGCTGCCTGGCTCATTTTCCCGGCGCATTGCCCCACAGGATCTTATGTAGTTGCACCTGCATCCGCACCGGCAACCGGTCGGCAATCACCCACTCGGCCAGTTGCGACGGTGACAATTCACCCTGCACCGGCGAAAACAGCACGGGGCACACCTGGGACAATGCGTGTGCGTTCATCACCTCTCGTGCCCAATCGTAGTCAGCACGACTGGCCAGCACAAACTTGATTTCGTCATGCGGTGTGAGATGGGTGATGTTTTCCCAGCGATTGCGCGCCGCTTCACCCGATCCGGGCGGTTTGATGTCGATGACGCGCGATACCCGCGCATCGACCTGACTCACATCCAGTGCACCACTGGTTTCGAGTGAAACCGAGTAACCGGTGTCGCACAACGCGGCCAGCAACGGCAGGCAATTTTTTTGCGCAAGTGGCTCGCCGCCCGTCACACATACTGTGGGCACGCCATATTCGGCCACCCGGGCCAGCAGGGTGGGCAAGGTAACGGTCTCCCCACCCTGGAAACTGTAAGTGGTATCGCACCAGCGACAGCGCAGCGGGCAACCCGTCAATCGAACAAACACGGTGGGCAACCCCGCCCGGCTGGTTTCCCCCTGCAAAGACAGGAAAGTTTCCGTCAAGCGGAGCGTGAGTGTTGACAGCCTGGCGTCTTCACAACCACGGCCTGCCCCTTGCGGGTGGAGCGTTGAAGACTCGACCACGAAGCTTACTTCAGTGCGGAAAGGCGACGGGCAGCAAGCGTGGCTGCGTTGGTGTCGGGGTACTTGGCCACCAACTCCTCGAGGGTCTTGCGTGCATCCACGAGGTTATCCAGTGCAATCTGGTTGGTCGCGATATTGAGCAGTGAATCTGGCACCTTGTTGCTGGTTGGATACGCTGCAACCAGTTTTTGCTGGTGCGCCAGTGCAGATTTATAGTCCTTCAGTGCGTAATAGGAATAGCCGATCCAGTATTGCGCATTAGATGCAAGCTCACCGTCCGGATAGGCCTTGAGGAATCCCCTGAAGCTGGCGATAGCCCCCGCATAATTGGCTTCCCGAAACAGGTTGAGTGCGGCTTCATATACGCGCGACTCTGCCGCAGGATCAGGTTTCGACGCGGTGGCAGTTACAGGTGCCACATCCAGTTTGAGCGTGGCTGATGACGGTGCGGCCGGCTGGCTAGCAGCGTCTGCAGGGGCGACTTCTGCACCCTCAGCGGGCTTTCCCGATTTACCCAGATCCGTGATGCGTTGATCCAGGTCGATGTACAAATCATTTTGGCGCTTGCCCAGCGTGTCCAGCTGATGCACCTGAACCTCGGACTGCCCACGCAGTTTTGCCACTTCCGATTTGAGCGTCTCGACTTCCTGCAGCAACCCCAACAGCTGCTGATTCTGCTGCGTCGAGCTTTCCAGTTTGCCAAGCCGGACATTAATCGAGTCGACAAGCTGTTGCAGCACCTCCACCTTGCGGGTGAGTTCATTCGTGCTGGGCCATATCGACTGGCCCCACGCTTGCGCCGAGGGGATCAGCGCAAGCGCAACAACCAGAGATAAAACATGACGCTGCATCAAACGCATTACTCGTCGCCGTACACCACGTCCGCACGACGATTCTGGGCGTAAGCCTCTTCGGTATCGCCTTCGTTACGCGGCTTTTCCTCACCAAAACTCACTGCTTCCATTTGAGAATCATTCACCCCCAGCACAGCCAAAGCCTTGCGCACAGCCTCGGCACGCTTTTGACCCAGCGCCAGGTTGTATTCACGGCTGCCGCGTTCGTCGGCATTGCCCTGCAGGATCACGCGCGAATCACGCTTCGCCATCAGATAACCTGCATGGGCTTCGAGCACCGGACGGTATTCAGACTTCACCACAAAGCTGTCGAAATCGAAAAAGATGTCGCGAGTCGAAAGCGGGCTGGCCGGATTTTTACGCGGATCGCCCGTATAAGCACCTTGCTTGCCATCCGCCGAGGTGCCAGACACCCCTGCCGTGCCCACGCCAGTTGTATCAGCGCCCGCAGCAGAGGTACCGGTCTTGTCTCCGGTACGGTCTTCAACCGTGGCTTGCGTGCCGGTTGTCGTGCCGCATGCCGAGAGAATCAGGGTCAACAGGACGGGCAGAAAAATTTTATTCATCAATATCTCCTTTTGGTTGTTTCTACGAACAAGCGTTCAGCTCGGGTGACACAAACGTCTACGGGCACTTGCTTGGTTAGGTAATACCCACAGGATTCAGAAAACAACATCAAGATTCAGCCTTCCCTCCCATGCAAGCACCAGACTGGACAAGCCTTCTATCCTTTATTCTACTTGCCGGGTTTCAAAATCCAACTTTATTTCATGGTCCCCAGGCGGGTTCACGGGCATCAACCCCAGATTCGGACAAGCGCGCACGTGTTTTCCCATCCAGGCTCACCGTACCCAGAACTCCACGGCCACCTTGCACCGTAGCGTACAGGATGGATTGGCCATTGGGTGCAAAACTGGGTGATTCATCACGTGCCGTATCGGTCAGCACGCGGATCTGCCCCGTTGCCAGTTCGTGCAACATCACGCGAAAACGTCCCTCCTCGCGCCCGATATACGCCAGCAAACGCCCATCCGGACTAATAGTTGGAGAGACGTTGTAGCTCCCGTTGAAGGTTACCCGTTTGGGCTCGCCACCACTTGCTGCCACCTGGTAAATCTGCGGACTGCCGCCACGATCCGATGTGAAATACACGGTTTTCCCGTCTGGCGAAAACACCGGCTCGGTATTGATGCTGCCCCCCTGAGTCAGACGGCTGGTACCGCTTCCGTCAGGATTGATCAGATAAATTTGCGATGTCTCATCCCGTGTCAGTACCACCGCCAGGCGCTGCCCGTTTGGCATCCATGCCGGGGCCGAGTTGGAACCTTTGAACGCGGCGGTTTTGCGCCGGCTGCCATCCTGCAGCGACTGCACATAGACCACCGGTTTCTTGTCCTCAAACGACACGTAGGCCAGACGTGTGCCATCGGGCGAAAACATCGGTGAGATCACCGATTCATTTGAACGCATCACCGTGCGGGGATTCTGTCCGTCGGCATCGGCCACCCGCAGTTCAAAGCGCTTGCCCTGCTTCTGCACGTAGGCAATCCGGCTGCTGAACGCACCCGGTGTACCGGTCAATTTCTCATACACGATATCGGCGATCTGGTGCGCCGTAGCACGCCACTGCGCCGCCGAAATGTTGTAGCTGAGGCCTGCCAGTTGTGTCTGCTTGATCACATCCAGCAGACGGAAACGCACCTCAAAACGACCACCCGGCAGCGCGATGACCTGACCCACCACCATGGCTTCCGCGCCTTTGCCACGCCAGATGCCGTAATTAATCTGTGCCGGATCGAATGACTGCGGCGCCCCTACAGGATCAATCAACCTGATCTGGCCGCTACGGTTGAGGTCATCTCCCGCAATCTGGTTCAACTCTGGCGCGGGCTGGCCTGCTGCGTTTTGAAATGGCACGATCGCGACTGCAATTTTGTTGGCCGCCCCGCCTATGACCTGAATTTCCATTGCCGCATGCGCGGAGAAGGACGCACCCAGCAAGGTCAGGCAGAAAAGGGGAAGCCACAGAACAGCACGCAACATAAGAGGAGGATCTCGATCAAAAATATTCGATTGGGAAACGAGTCTAGCATAGCCAGCAAGGCTGCCCAGGCAGCATCACTCTACTCAAGCTTCCCGTTTCAGGCGCACGCCACCAAGGTCAGCTGTCACGGTGAAATGCTCACGGGCCAACAACCACAGCCGCTATTTGGGTCGATGGACGAATAAAAGTTCCGGTACAAATGCCGCTCGCGCATCACGATCCACTGGCAACGGCAACGGCGACGACAATTCGATCGCGCGCACCACGGCTTCGTCATACGCCGCATTGCCGCTGGCTTGCGTCACACGTACGCCCAGCACCTCACCCGTAGGCAGCAATCTCACGAGACAGCGGACTTCGGGGTTGCCCTGCAGATTGTCCGGCAGCCGGGTATTGCCGCGCACCGTGGCGCTGATCTTGTCGCGATACTGTCCCACGGTACGTGTCAGTTCGGTCTGACGCCGACCGGCCGCCGCCTGAGCTTCGGCCAGCTTGGCCTGGCGTGCTTCTTTTGCCGCCGACTCTTCCGTCATCCGCTGCCGCAGTTCCTCGGCTTCCATCTGGCGCAGCAATTCATGCTTCTTTTGATCAGCCAGTTGTTTTTCGTGCACTTTCCTGGCTGTCTCCGCTTCAATGCGTGCGGCCTCAGCCAGGGATTTTTCCTCCGCCATTCGCTTGGCGTCGGCTTTCTTTTTTTCCAGCGCGATGTCTGGTGCCTTTGGGGGCGGCGGCTCTTTCACAACGGGCGGACGTGAAGGTACGGGCTCTGCCACGGGCTTGACCGGCTCGATTTTCTTGATGGGCGGTGGCCGCCTTGAGGAAGCCGGCTCGGCGGGCAGCGCCTCCCACAAATCGACCATCACAGGTGCGGGATGCTGGGTTTGCCACGACACGCCAAACACCAGCAACAAGAGAAATACCCCATGCACGCCCAGCGCCAGCACACCCGCCAAGAGATTCGAAGCGGGACGGGAAACAAAAGGTACGTCAGCCAGAATCACGGCGCCGGGCGAGCGAGCAGGCCGATGCGCGTGATCTGGGCATGCTGCAGCAAAGTCATGGTGTCCATCACTTCTTCATAGCGCACATTCTTGTCCGCGGCGATGACCACGGGCTGATCCGGTAGCGCACGATGCAGTTCGGCAATCGCAGCCGCCAATTCCGATTTGGCCACCACCTGCTCTTCGCCTTTTGTCGCGCGATTGCGCAACAGGTACTCACCCGATTCCTTGATGATGACTTCCAGTGGCTGTGCGGGTGATTGCGAGGTTTTGCCCACGCTCGGCAGTTCAACTTGTGATGGGTTGATGAAAGGAGCTGTCACCATGAAAATGACCAGCAGCACCAGCATCACGTCGATCATCGGAACGACGTTGATCTGGGCAACCAGTTTTCGGGTGCGCGCCACGCCTTAAACCGCCTTGCTGGACTGACGCTGCAGAATATTGGAAAACTCCTCCATGAAGCTTTCCATGCGGTTGGCCAGGCGATCGATGTCATGGGTGTAGCGGTTATAGGCCACCACGGCAGGAATGGCAGAAAACAAGCCCATCGCCGTGGCAATCAAGGCTTCGGCAATGCCGGGGGCGACCTGTGCCAAGGTGGCCTGCGCCACGGTGGCCAGGCCCTGGAACGCCAGCATGATGCCCCACACCGTGCCGAACAATCCCACGTAAGGCGACACTGAACCGACGGTAGCAAGGAAGGAGAGGTGCGACTCCAGACCATCCAGCTCGCGCTGGTAGGTCGCTCGCATGGCGCGCTGGGTGCCATCGATGACGATGTTGCCTGGCAGCCCGGCTTGACGCCGCAGCTTCGTGAACTCGCGGAAGCCTGCCTCGAAAACGCGCTCCATTTCACCTGCATTTTCGCGCTCGGCCGACACCCGCTGATACATGACCTGGAGATCGCCCCCTCCCCAGAATTCACGTTCGAAATCGTCGGTCACCTTCTGGGCTCGCTTCAAGGCAAACATCTTGATGAAGATGTACCACCATGACATCAGCGACGCCCCCAGCAATATCAGCATCACGAATTGCACGGGCAACGAGGCGTTGATAATGAGGTGGAGCAGGGAGAGGTCTTGACCGAGTTCAGGATTCACGTTTCTTGAGCCAGTACTTGAAGGATGGGCGCGGGTATTTTAACGGGTTTGAAACGCGTCGCGTCGACACAGGCCAGCGTGACCTTTGCTTCAACCAGCCGGGTATCCCCCCGGCTCAGCGACTGTGTCAAGACAAGGCTGGCCCGACCGAGTTCCAGCAGGGTGACCGACACATCAAGCTGATCGTTGAAGCGGGCGGGCGACAGATAGTCCACTTCCACCCGCCGAACCACGAATACGACTCCGGCTTCATCGCGCAAGATATCCTGCTCGAAACCCAATGCGCGCAACCATTCGGAGCGCGCACGCTCCATGAATTTGAGATAGTTGGCGTAATACACCACGCCCCCTGCATCGGTGTCTTCCCAGTACACCCGCACAGGCCAGTGAAACATGGCTTTCAAATCAGGCCCTGCACTTGAATTGAACCTGACGCTCAAAACAGATCCGCGCTGGATTCGCCGGCGGGTACGGCAAGGCCAAGATGACGATACGTCAGCGGCGTGGCAATCCGGCCGCGCGGCGTGCGCTGCAGATAGCCTTGCTGAATCAGGAAGGGTTCGAGCACATCCTCGATGGTGTCGCGCTCTTCGCCGATGGCCGCAGCGAGGTTGTCCAGGCCGACCGGACCGCCCATGAATTTTTCAACGATCGCCAGCAGCAATTTTCGGTCCATCACATCGAGTCCGGCTCGGTCGACATCCAGCATCACCAGGGCGGCATCCGCCACTGCACCGGTGGCGTGTCCCTCTGCTTTCACCTCGGCATAATCGCGCACCCGACGCAGCAAGCGATTGGCGATGCGTGGCGTGCCGCGCGAGCGTTTGGCAATTTCCAGTGCCCCGGCTTCTTCCAGATTCATCTGCAGCAATCCCGCCGAGCGATGCACGATAAAGCCCAACTCTTCCGCCGTATAAAACTCCAGCCGCGCGACGATGCCGAAACGGTCGCGTAACGGGTTGGTGAGCATGCCGGCACGGGTGGTGGCGCCGATCAGCGTGAACGGCGGCAGGTCGAGCTTGACCGAGCGTGCCGCTGGCCCCTCGCCTATCATGATGTCGATCTGGAAATCTTCCAGTGCGGGATAAAGCACCTCTTCCACCACCGGGCTCAGGCGATGAATTTCGTCAATGAACAGCACATCGTGCGGCTCGAGGTTGGTCAGCAGCGCAGCCAGATCCCCTGCACGCTCCAGTACCGGGCCGGAAGTCTGACGCAGGTTGACGCCCATTTCGCGCGCGATAATGTGGGCCAGCGTGGTCTTGCCCAGTCCCGGCGGGCCGAACAGCAGCACATGATCCAGCGCTTCGCTGCGTTTTTTGGCGGCATGAATAAAAATCTCGAGCTGTTCGCGTGCCTTGGCCTGGCCAACGTACTCGGCCAGCGTGCGCGGACGCAGTGCGCGCTCCACCTGCTCTTCCTGCGGGCTGATGGTGGCTTGGGCAATAAGGCGGTCGGTTTCGATCATGGTGCCAGACGGATGACTGCGAACAGGTGCAGATTCTACTCTGCGTCTTTTTCCGGCAATGCAGCAGCGAACACCAATTGGCCACGTCCACGCGCCTTGGCCTGATACAGCGCACGGTCGGCACGCGCCAGCGCTTGTCCGATGTTGTCGGATTCTTCATCCTGCAGCCAGGTCTGGCCTGCGCTGATCGTATTGTCGATGTTCAAGCCTGCAGCACGAAGCTCGCTATTGAAGTGATCCACCATGCGCTGATACCAGGCCAGCATCCCCTGGTTATCCAGCCCGGACAGCAACACGACAAATTCATCCCCGGCCAGACGGGCCGCCATGTCCGAACTCCGCGTCAGCGTCTTGAGCGTATTGGCCAGCGCAATCAAGGCCTGGTCTCCTGCAGCATGACCCAGCTGATCATTGATGGTTTTGAAGAGATCGAGATCCAGCAACACCAGCGCCGTGGGACGACCCCGTTCAGCCAGGCCCAGCATGTACGGAAAACGGGTTTCAAATGCACGGCGATTGGGTAATCCGGTCAGTGAGTCCGTGTGACTCAGTCGGTCGAGTTGTTCACGCTGATCATACAGATGCTGTGCGATCCGGTTGATGGCTTCGGCTGCATGGGCGAACTCGATGTAGCGGGTGACGATAGGCGGAGGAGATTCATCGCGCGTCAGACAGGCAAGCGCGTCCAGCGCCGCATCGATGTCCTGAAGCACGGGCTGGCGCAATCGAAGCACGACCACCACCAGTAAAACCAGCACCCCTGCGAGGGTCAGCATCCCCGCCATAATACGTCCACCGATATCGTCGAAGTGGTGAATGGAGGATTGCACCACCAGACGCCACCCCAGTTTCTGGAAAGGCAAACCGATTTCGGGCGCACCCTCCCGCAACTCACCGCTACTGGCCAAGGGCTGACCAGTCGCGTCAAAAATCGTAATAGCGTGTCCTGGCTGAACCAGTTCGTCAACCACCTGCTGCAGTTCGCTGAGCCGCACGCTTACAAACACCTTGCCCAATTCGTTCCCGCTCGGCCCGCGCACGACCGCGACCATGTCGACGTGCTCAAATCCCGGCATGTCACGGTGCACCAATTGCTGGTTTTTGCGCGAGCCATCCAGGCGCAAGTCACGCTGACAATTCGGCCCAATGCGCTGTATTTTGGCATCACCAAACACTTCACCTCGCGGGCTGACCAGAGCCAATCCTAAAATGCCTGGCAGCAGGTGTTGGCGAGACAATGTCCAGGCCTGCATATCCTCTGGAGAATCCATCAGCATCAAGTCGATCACTTCTGGATCAAGCGCCAGTTTATCCGCCAGTTCCCGGTAATACCCCCAGCGCATGGCGATATTGGACAGGGTTTGTCTGGCCTCCAGTTGCAAGAACCGTATCTCGGCGTCTTCATTGGATTGCAGGCTGAATTTCAGGCTCATGGCCATGCCCGCTGCAAACAAGCCAATCACGCCGATCAGCAGCCACAAAAAGTGGCGTCGCAACGACACCAGTTTAGGACTAGGGGCATGTGGCGTAATCCTCATGGCCTTAGGGTCGCGACAAGCTCCGCAACGCCAGGCGAATGGCCTCGCCAACAGAAAGGTCGGGGGGAAGCTGCCGCAATGCCTCGGAGGTCTCGCGCTCGTTATACCCCAGTGCCAGTAGCGCTTGTCGCACATCATCCGACACGCCTGCAGGCGCCGAACTGGCAATGGCACCTGCAAATACCGGCTTGCCCTTGAGCTCGAGCAGCAAACGCTCCGCAGTCTTCTTGCCGATTCCCGGGACTTTCACGATGCGGCCGATTTCCTGCTCGGCAATGGCGACCGACAGATCGTTGACCGACAAGCCGGACAGCACGGACAGGGCGGTCTTGGCACCAATTCCGGAGACCTTCAGTAATTCACGAAACGCCACGCGTTCAGTGTCGCTACCGAAGCCATAGAGCAGATGCGCGTCTTCACGAATCGCCAGATGGGTCAGCAGGCTGACCTTTTCACCGATGGCGGGAAGGTTGTAGAACGTGCTCATGGGCACGTCGATTTCGTAGCCGATGCCGTTCACATCCACCAGAACCTGCGGTGGCTGCTTGGCGGCGAGCAGGCCGGTAATCCGTCCTATCATTTGGTGCGTCCGTTCATGGTATGCAGCCGATCCTCAAAATATTTCAATAGTGACAGGGCACCTGCCGAAGGTTCAATTGACAGTCACAGTGTCATACCAGGCGCCCACCCTTGACGCGATAGCCCGCTGTGGAATGCGCCCCCAAACGACTACCGTGCGCATGGGTGATGGCGCAAGCGAGCGCGTCCGCTGCATCCGCAGTCGGCGCAACCGGCAGGCTCAGCAGACGCTTGACCATCTCCTGCACCTGTTCCTTGGCCGCTTTGCCCTGACCCACCACGGATTGCTTGATCTGCAGCGCCGTATATTCGGCCACCAGCAGTTCGTTGGACACCGCCGCGCAAATCGCCGCACCACGCGCCTGCCCGAGCAGCAGCGTCGATTGCGGATTGACGTTGACGAAGACGATTTCGACCGAGCAGGTATCGGGCTGATAGGTGGCAATCACCTCGTTCAGCCCCGCAAACAACACGCCCAGCCGCTGCGGCAGGCTGCCTTCCCCGCTTTTGATCACGCCACTGGCAACATAGGCCAGTTTCTGGCCGGTCTGCTCGATCACGCCAAAGCCGGTGAGTCGCAGACCAGGATCAATACCGAGGATGCGCAATGGAAGGCTTATTCCGGCAACACGGCGTTGGTGTAGACATCCTGCACGTCGTCGAGCACATCGAGCGCGTCGAGGATTTTCTGCATCTGGATCGCATCATCCCCGGCCAGCTCGGTCTCGGCTTCCGCACGCATGGTGATTTCAGCCACAGCCGGTTTGAATCCGGCTTTTTCCAGCGCGTCTTTAACCGCCTCGAACGTGCTTGGGTCGGCTGAAGTCAGCACCTCGATCGAGCCATCCTCGTTGGGGATGATGTCGTCGGCGCCAGACTCCAGCGCCACTTCCATCACCGCCTCTTCGCTGGCACCCGGCTCCAGGATGATCTGGCCACAATGCTTGAACTGGAAGGCCACGCAACCGTCGGTGCCCATATTGCCGCCGTATTTATTGAACGCATGCCGCACATCCGCCACCGTCCGCACCTTGTTGTCGGTCAGGCAATCGACGATGACTGCGACGCCGCCGATGCCATAGCCTTCGTAGCGCGCTTCCTCGTAGTTCACGCCGTCGAGCTGACCGCTGCCGCGTTTGACCGCATTTTCAATGTTGTCCTTCGGCATCGACTCAGCCTTGGCCTTGTCGATCGCCAGCCGCAAGCGCGGATTCATGCCGATATCGCCGCCGCCCATTTTGGCAGCCACGGTAATTTCCTTGATAAGCTTGGTAAAGACCTTGCCTCGCTTGGCATCCTGGCGCCCCTTGCGGTGCTGGATGTTGGCCCACTTCGAATGTCCTGCCATGTTGATTCCAACGCAATTCAGATAGCCGGAGATTTTACACCTTGGCACCCACTCTACGATTCGGCATTGACCTCGGCGGCACCAAAATTGAGCTGATTGCGCTCGACGGCACCGGACAGGAAATCTTGCGCCACCGTGTCCCGACCCCGCAAAACGATTATCCCGCCACCGTTGCAGCCATCGCCACGCTGGTGCAGCAGGCCGAAGTCGAGCTGGGCGCCAGCGGCTCCGTTGGCGTCGGCACCCCCGGCGCGATTTCCCCTGCCACTGGCCGGATCAAGAACGCCAATTCCACCTGCCTCAACGGCCAGCCGCTGCAACAAGACATCGAGCGCGTTCTCGGTCGCCCGGTCCGGCTGGCCAACGATGCCAACTGTCTGGCACTGTCCGAGGCCATCGATGGCGCTGCTGCCGGCGCCGCAGTAGTCTTTGGCGTGATCCTGGGAACCGGTGTCGGCGGCAGCATTGTCGTCAAGGGTCAGGTGCTCACCGGCGCCAATGCGATTGCCGGTGAATGGGGCCATAGCCCGCTGCCCTACTTCCAGTTCGCGCACGCCCAGGCCGACCGTGCCTCCACCGGCACACATCCCGCCACCGGCGAAGACCTGCTCCACCCCTGGCCCAGCCCGCGCGAATTCGACGCCGCAGCGGCCTGTTACTGCGGCAAGAAAGGCTGCATCGAAACCTGGCTCTCCGGCCGCGCACTGGCAGCAGACCATGTTCGTTACGGTGGCGAAGACCTGCCCACGCACGAAATCGCACAACTGGCCCAGGCAGGGTATGGCCCCTGCAGCGCCACGCTGGCACGCTACGAAGAAAGGCTGGCACGCGCGCTGGCCGGCGTGATCAACCTGCTCGACCCCGACGTCATCGTGCTCGGCGGTGGCGTCTCCAACATTAGTCGGCTGTATGACACCGTACCCCGGCTGTGGCCGCGCTATGTGTTTTCCGACCGCGTCGACACTCAACTGGTGCCGCCGAAATTTGGTGATTCCAGCGGGGTGCGTGGTGCGGCCTGGTTGTGGAGCGTGGTTGTTGCCGATTGATCGGCTTTAGAGCGCGGTTGTTACCGCTTTAGCTGCTTTGCAACCGCGGCCTCCCCTTCACGGGGACAACCACGGCCTACCCCTTGCGGGTGGAACGATTAGCCGGCCTTGGCAATTCGACATTCGAAGTCGCTACAATTTCAGCATTACGCTTACGGAAACCGTCATGACCGACCCCCTGCTCATCGCAAAAAACGTCACCATAGACATTCACCTGCTGCCGCAGATGGCCAATCGCCACGGCCTGATCACCGGCGCCACCGGCACCGGCAAGACCGTCACCCTGCAAACGCTGGCCGAGCACTTTTCCAGCATCGGCGTGCCATGTTTCATGTCGGATGTAAAAGGCGACCTGTCGGGCGTATCGCAGGCCGGCGGCGGCAACGCCAAGGTAACCGAACGCGTCGGCATGCTGAAACTGGAAGACTTTGTCCATCAGGGCTATCCCGTCACCCTGTGGGACCCGTTTGGCACCAGTGGCCATCCAGTGCGTGCCACGATCTCCGATATGGGTCCATTGCTGCTGGGACGGATGCTGGATCTGAACGAAACTCAGAACGGCGTATTGAATCTGGTGTTCAAGGTGGCAGACGACAACGGCTTGCTGCTGCTGGACCTGAAAGACCTGCGCGCGATGCTGGCCTACGTCGGCAAACACGCCAAGCAATTCACTACCGATTACGGTAATGTCTCGCCTGCTTCGATCGGTGCCATCCAGCGCGGCCTGTTGTCGCTGGAGTCGCAAGGTGGCGAGCAGATTTTCGGCGAGCCCATGCTCAATATCGCCGATCTCATCCAGACCGATCGTGGGCGTGGCGTGATCAACATCCTGTCAGCAGACAAGCTGATGCAGGCACCCAAAATGTACGCCACGCTGCTGCTGTGGCTGCTGGCCGAACTGTTTGAAAACCTGCCCGAAGCGGGCGATCTCGACAAACCCAAGCTGGTGTTCTTCTTCGACGAAGCACATCTGCTATTCAACGACGCACCCGATGCGTTGGTGGAAAAAATCGAGCAGGTGGTGCGGCTGATCCGCTCCAAGGGCGTGGGCGTGTATTTCGCCACCCAGAATCCGGCCGATGTGCCGGACAAAATCCTGTCGCAGTTAGGCAACCGCGTTCAGCATGCCCTGCGCGCGTTTTCCCCGCGCGACCAGAAAGCCGTCAAGGCTGCCGCAGAAACCATGCGCGACAACCCCGAACTGGACGAAGCCAGCACGATTACCGAGTTGGGCGTGGGTGAGGCACTGGTGTCCTGCCTCGACGCGAAAGGCCGCCCCGGCGTGGTCGAGCGGGCCTTCATCGTGCCGCCGCAAGGACAGCTCGGCCCGATCACCGCTGCGCAACGCCAGCACCTGATGCAGACTTCACTGGTGGCCGGTGTCTACGAAAAAACGGTTGATCGTGAGTCAGCTTACGAATCGCTCAAGGCACGAGCCGAACAGGCTGCACAAGCTGCCGCCACGCAGGCACAAGCAATGCAACAGACCAAAGCCGCCGCGAAGCCTGCTGCAAATGGTGGTGGGTTGGGCGACATTTTGGGTGGAGTGCTGGGCGGCAACGGTCGCCGCGAAGGTGCGCTCGAGGCGTTTACCAAATCGGCTGCGCGGGCCATTGGAAGTCAGACGGGGCGGTCACTTATTCGGGGGGTGCTTGGCAGTCTGTTCGGCGGCAAACGCTAATAATCACACGCCCAGTCATCGCCGCACTGGTTTTGACCTTCATCGCCTCTCAGTCCCGCCGAAAATCGAGGCTGCCGGGTGGATCAGCGGCAAAGGTGTTTGAGTCACGCTCACAAAAAACCAATTCAAAACAGCAAAAGCGGGGCGAGTTCTTTGCCGCCCATCCACCCGGCAGCCTCGGCTCTGCATAGCCAATCGACTAAGCCGCTAAAGCGGCAAGTCGCTGGTTAATTTTCGGGGTTTCGGGGATGAGTGGGGTCGCCTTTTCTTGGGTTATTTATCTTTTGGCGAGACAAAAGAAAGTGACTTGCCGCCGGGCATAAGATTCCACACGCCCTTCAGGGCGTAGTGGATCGGAGTCCTTTAGGGCTACCCCCGGCCAAACAGCCGTAGTCAAGCAACGACCTTGAATCCCCCTCAATCCCCCTTTTTCAAAGGGGGAAGTCCGCACGCTGACAGCTACCCGGCAAATAACCTGGCCAACTCTGTCCCAGGATCAGGCGCACGCATAAACGCCTCTCCCACCAGAAAACTGTTGACCTGATGACTGCGCATCCGCGCCACGTCTTCCGGCGTCAGAATGCCGGACTCGGTGATCACGATGCGCTCGGCTCCAATCTTCGGCAACAACGCCAGCGTGGTATCGAGACTGACTTCAAACGTGCGCAGGTTGCGGTTGTTGATGCCCTGCAAGGGCGTGGTCAGCTGCAACGCGGCATCGAGTTCTTCAGCATTGTGCGATTCGACCAACACCGCCATGCCCAATTCATGCGCCAGCGCTTCCAGTTCCTGCATCTGCGGCAATTTCAGCGCGGCGACAATCAACAGAATGCAATCTGCCCCCATCGCGCGTGCCTCATAAACCTGATACGGGTCAATGATGAAATCCTTGCGCAACACTGGCAACGCACAGGCGTCGCGCGCCTGGATCAGAAAATGCGGGCTGCCCTGAAAGTAATCGCGGTCGGTGAGAACAGACAGGCACGTCGCCCCGCCTGCTTCGTAGCTTGCCGCAATGTCGGCCGGATGAAAGTCGGGCCGGATCACGCCTTTGGAGGGGCTGGCTTTCTTGATTTCGGCGATGACCGCAGGCCGGCCCGCATCGAGCCTGGCGCGCATGGCGCCGACAAAATCACGCGGTGGCGAAGCCGCCGCAGCACGCGCACGCATCTCGCCCAGGGGCACGGCTGTCTGGCCGTCGCCGATTTCAGCATGCTTGGTGACGAGGATTTTTTCGAGAATGTCGGACATCGCGCCTACACCCCCGTGCCGCGACGGGAAAACGCCACCAACTGCTTCAACTTCTCACGCGCCGCCCCGCTCGTAATTGCCGCACGCGCCAGTTCGATGCCCTCGCCCAGGGTGTCGGCACGGTCGGCCACGTAGATGGCAGCGCCGGCGTTGAACAGCACGATATCGCGCGCCGGTCCCGGCAGGTCATCTAGCACGGACAGCAGCATGTCCTTGGCCTGCGTCGCGTCCCACACCTTCAACACCTCGCTGCTGCAGGTCTCCAGCCCGAACTCGCGCGGATGGATCATGTATTCCCTGATCTCGCCATCTTTCAGTTCGCCGATCAGGGTCTCGCCACTCAGGGTAATCTCGTCCATGCCGTCAGAACCGTGCACGACCATGACGTGGCGGCTACCGAGACGCTGCAGCACACGTACCAGAATTCCGACCAGGTCCGGGTGGAACACCCCCAGCAACTGATGCGGTGCGCCCGCCGGGTTGGTCAGCGGGCCAAGAATGTTGAACAGGGTGCGCACGCCCAGTTCACGTCGCACCGGCGCAGCGTGCTTCATGGCGCCGTGGAAATTAGGTGCGAACATGAAGCCGATGCCGATACCATCAATGCTCTCGCCCACCTGCTCGGGGGTCAGGTTGAGATTCACGTCCAGCGCCTCCAGCACGTCGGCACTGCCGCTGCTGGAAGAGACCGAGCGTCCGCCGTGCTTGGCGACGCGCGCCCCGGCTGCGGCGGCGACGAAGGCAGCGGTGGTGGAAATATTGAAGGTGTGGGCGGCGTCGCCTCCGGTGCCGCAGGTGTCAACCAGATGGGTACTGTTCTGTGCTGGCACTTGGGTGGCGAATTCACGCATCACCTGTGCCGCGGCAGTGATCTCGCCGATGGTCTCCTTTTTCACCCTGAGACCGGTGATGATGCCGGCGATCTGCACCGGCGTGAGTTCACCGCGCATGATCTGACGCATCAGCGACAGCATTTCATCGTGGAAGATTTCGCGCTGTTCGACCAACCGCGCGAGCGCCTGCTGCGGCGTGATCATGACGTACCTTTCAGAAAATTCGCGAGCATGGCATGGCCGTGCTCGGTGAGGATGGACTCAGGATGAAACTGCACGCCTTCCACCGCCAGTGTTTTGTGGCGCACCCCCATGATTTCGCCGTCATCGGTCCACGCGGTGATTTCCAGGCATGCCGGCAAGGTTTCACGTTCGATCACCAGCGAATGGTAGCGCGTGGCGCGAAAGGGATTGGGCAATCCCCTGAACACGCTGGTGTCGGTGTGATGGATCATCGATGTCTTGCCGTGCATCAGTTCCTTGGCGCGAATAATCCTGCCGCCAAAGGCCTGGCCAATGCTCTGGTGGCCAAGGCAGACGCCGAGAATGGGAATCCTGCCGGCAAACTCCTGGATCAACGGCACCGACACGCCTGCCTCGTTGGGCGTACAGGGCCCGGGGGACACGACGATATGGTCGGGTTTCAGCGCAGCAATGCCAGATAGATCGATTTCATCGTTGCGAATGACTTTGACGTCTTCACCCAACTCGCCGAAATACTGTACGAGGTTGTAGGTGAAGCTGTCATAGTTGTCGATCATTAGCAGCATGGATGGGTCCTTCGGTGTCATGGCACCGTGGCAAAGTGATGGCTTATGCAAAGAACGGGGAATTATAGCCGTGCGACACGCCTCGTCGGCCAAAAAAAGAGCGCCCGAAGGCGCTTAAGGCAGAAGCCTCGAGGAGAGACTATTTGAGTTTCTTGACGCCCATCAGGCCAAGTACATATTTTTCATACAGCGGTTCGGTCGTGCCTTTTTTCATTTTGCGCATGAAATATTTTTCGAATCCGACCTTGGCCAGGTGCACCCACTTGCCTTCCTTGAACCAGTTGACGTTGCGTGGTGGAATCTGCGGCAGTGCCACGAAAGCAGCTCCGGTATCGCCGAAATCAGCCAGACAGATGGCGTTCCAGGTGGCCTTCATAGTCGGCTCGCGGCCGTCGAGCACCGAACGAATATTGTGCGCGGTGGCGGTCACCATGGATTCGATCATGTAGCCGGTCTTGGGCGTGCCGGCCGGAACCGGGGTGGCCTCGACCGGCGGAATGGCAACACAAACGCCCACCGAATAAATATTCAGAAACTTGGCGTTGCGCTGGAAAGGATCAATGGTGATAAAGCCGCGTGGATTGGTGAGGCCATCGATCCCGAACACGGCATCGATTCCCTTGAATGCGGGCAGCATCATGGAATAGGCAAACGGCAGCTCATGCTCCTTGATGACCTCGCCTTTTTCATTGTGCTCGGCGACGAACATTTTGCCTGCCTCGACTTTGGTAACCTTGGCGTTGCAGATCCATTTGATGTGGCGGTCGCGCATGATGGATTCCATCATGCCCTTGGAGTCGCCGACGCCGCCCAGTCCCAAGTGGCCGATGTAGGGCTCAGGCGTCACGTAGGTCATGGGAACCCGGTCGCGGATTTTGCGTCTGCGCAGGTCGGTATCCATGATCATTGCGAATTCATACGCCGGACCAAAGCATGAGGCGCCCTGTACTGCACCCACCACGATGGGACCCGGATTTCCCACAAAGCTATCCCATACGCGGCCCGCGGCTTTGGCATGTTCAACTTGGCAAATCGACTGGGTATGGCCTTCAGGCCCCAGTCCGGGCACTTCGTCAAACGCCAGCTTGGGTCCGGTTGCGATGACGAGAAAATCGTAGTCCACGATCTGGCCATCGGTCAGTTCAATCTGGTTGCGGTCCGGATGCACACGCGCCGCGCCCACTCCAATGAAATCGATGCTCTTCTTGTTCAGGTACGGTGCAACTGGAATCGTAATGTCATCAAGTGTGCGCCAGTTGACCGCCACCCAGGGATTGGAGGGGGTAAACTGAAAATATGGCAGGTTGGAAATCACGGTAACCTTGTCTTCGGCCCGAGCCTGCTCGCGCATTTCATACGCCATGGTCATGCCGCCGATGCCGGCGCCCAGAATCACGATATGTGCCATTTGTTGTTGCTCCTTATGTTATGTCGGAATGCGATGTTGGGTGGATCTGACGATCACCACTGAAAGATGCGGCCCATGGCCTCCAGGCCGTCATCCACGAGTTGCTGCAGATCCTCCGGGCAGTCCTCCCGCTCCATGGCCAAGGTGGTGTAGGCGGACAGGCTCTTTAGGGCACAGGCGATCTTGGCCACGTCGTCAACCACCTCCGGGGTGAGGTTCACGCCGGACTGCAGTTTCCAGTTTTTTTCGGTCATATTTCACTCCATCCTAATTATGGGCTGGCATGACAAAAATTAACGCAACAGCCATGCCAGCTGTTCAACCCTCGTAATCATTGGGTGCCAGACCATTCATTCAGAACATTCCTTGCCGACATGGCGATATTGTCATGTCACTGCTACCATTCGTCATGACAGCAAAGGAGACCACCATGCCGTCTATCGAACTGCAGGACCTCATCGACGCGAACGACCAGCCTTTTGTGGTGATCGACCGCGACTACCGTATCGTGGCGGCCAATCAGCGCTATTGCGCAACCTACGGAACCACGTCTGATGCCATCGTCGGCCAGAACTGTTACGCCGTGTCACACCACGCGTCGCGCCCCTGTCATGAAAACGGCGAGCAATGCCCGCATCGCGCCCTGTTCGAAGACGGCGAAGCGGTCGAGGTGCTGCACACACACTTTCACGCCGACGACCAACCCGAACGCACCCGCATACGTGGGCACGCGTTGCGTGGTGTGAATGGCGAACGCTATCTGGGCGAACAACTTTTCCCACTGGAAGCCGATATCGGCACGGATTGCGATGCCATGCAGATGGTGGGGCAATCCCGGGTATTCCTGAGTTGCGTGGACAATCTCGCACGCGTGGCTGAAAGCGAAGCATCCATTCTGCTTTACGGCGAAAGCGGTGTTGGCAAGGAACTCGCCGCCCGTTTTGTTCACGCCCGCTCGATGCGCTCCGGTGGTCCTTTCATCGTGATCAATTGTGCCGCCGTACCGGAAACCCTGTTCGAAAGCGAGCTGTTCGGCCACGAACGCGGGGCTTTTTCAGGCAGCAGCGGCTTGAAGAAAGGCCTGTTTGAACTGGCGGACGGCGGCACACTGTTTCTGGACGAAGTCGCCGAGATTCCGCTTGGCCTGCAGGCCAAGCTGCTGCGCGTGCTGGAATCTGGTGAATTCCGGCGCGTGGGTGGCACCCACACCCTGACGGCTGACGTGCGACTGGTGTCTGCCACCAATCGCAAGCTGCTGGATGAAGTGGACGAAAAACGCTTCCGGCTTGATCTGTATTACCGCCTGGCAGGAATCGACGTGGTATTGCCGACGTTGCGCGAGCGGTGCGATGACATCCCTGCCTTGTCAACGCTCATGCTTAAACGTCTGGCCGGCAACCGGCGCGCCTGCCGGCTGGATGCCACTGCGCTGGCCACGCTGCAGGCCTATGAGTTTCCGGGCAATGTACGCGAACTGCGTAATGTGTTGCAGCGTGCGGTGCTGACCTGTCGTGACGGCGTGATCCGTGTTGCCGACCTGCATCTGCCCACCGTGATGGCACCGGCTCTACCAGGCGTCCAACCGCTAGCTGATGTCGAACGGTCACACATCCGCATGCTGCTCGACACACACGACGGCCATCGCAGCCGGGTCGCTGCCGCGCTCGGCATCACCGAACGCACGCTGTATCGCAAGCTCAAGCTGTACGGCTTGGGAAAAACCTGATCGTTCTCCAGTGTCCACAAGACGGCGGTGGAGGAAAGTCACTGGAGGCCAACAAGTAATCGGGGAATGGTGAAATCGCCATGCGGCGCAGACCCAACCGTTGGATGGGTGTCCACAGAAAAGACAAAACTTTATTTATTTCGATTTCAGCGACCGGATCGAACCTTCTCCGGTGCCTGCTCCGTCCCGGACATGTCGGAAAATTTTACAATTCCGCCCTATCTCCACTCCCGATTAATTTAAAAATATTCAAATAAATTAATCGCTTGGACAATATTTTTGCACAATGGCCTGGATATTGCTGAGTTTGTCATTGACGTTTCTCAGACACTTAAGTCGCCACATCGAGTGCATCCGATGGCAACAACCCCCTCAATAAATCATAAGGAGAACACAATGAAACTGAGCCACTCCATTCTCGCATCCATTTTTATGGCATCAGGCTACCTGTCCGGTGTCGCCCATGCAGCGGGCTACAATTTCGACGTGCTATACAGTGGTGCAGGCATCGCCACACTCAATGCTGGCAGCGATGACCCCGAGGGTGTCACTTTGTTTGACGGAGACACCTTTAGCTGGGCAATAACAGCACAAGGTTCCGACGTCTGGACAGTCGATACTGGAGGCGATTTTTTCCCGCTCATGGCCTTTGCCTTGAATGAACCGGGAGATCGGATGGGCGATTTCACTCTGACGCTGAGCAATGGTGGCTCACCTGTATTCACCGCCAGCGAGACCGGTGCGATCAATTCAGAAGTTCACCTTGGGACGAACGGCATCAACCTCAACACTGGTCTTGTATTCAACCAAATGTATCTGCAGTACTCCTTAACGCAGGCAACTGAGCTTTTTGACACAGCCGTGGATCCCGATAACCTGCAACCCATCGGTTCCACACTGTCTGGCCTGCTGCCTATCTTCGGGGCACCTGAGCAAAACACATTTTCTCCAGGCATCATTTATGCCCCTGTACCGGAACCGGGAACGTGGGTCATGCTGTTGGCGGGTTTGGGTCTGGTGGGTGCGGCAGTTCGTCGCCGCGCGTAAGTTCAGGTTTCTGCACACTCTTCACCAATAACGAAAGGTGTGCGTCTCCCCCACATCACTGATCTTTAACCGAAATCAGGAAAATACTGAACAAGCCATTCGGCTGGCTCAGGGCAGACGGTAAGTATTTAATTTTGTTCGTGGTGGCTTATAAGCCACGCAGCGAACCACCTTGTTTTGCGCTTCCCTGCGGATATGGCTTCGTCACTCGCCTGCTGTACAAAACTATCGCCCAACTCCAGCATAAGACAATCTGATGGCTGCCCCTGTTTTGCCTGGTGCGGTAGTGATTCATTTTGCTTCGTCTATCCCGACAACTAACCCGGCGGTAGCGCGACCGGGCGCGGTCTGCCGGCTGCGATGCTCGCGAAGTAACGCGCTATTCGACTGCCGCACCACCGAACCGGGCCTGCGCCAGTTCAGCGGCGCGAATCACTGCACGCGCCTTGTTGAGTGTTTCCATCCACTCGTTGTCAGGCACGGAATCGGCAACGATGCCGGCACCGGCCTGCGCATACAGCATGCCGTTCTTGACCACAGCCGTGCGAATGGCGATTGCCAGATCCATGTCGCCATTGAAGCCCAGATAGCCTACCGCACCGGCATAGATGCCGCGCTTGCTCGGCTCCAGTTCGTCGATGATCTCCATTGCCCGCACCTTGGGTGCACCGGATACGGTTCCGGCCGGGAAACTGGCGCGCAACACATCGAGCGCACTCAGGCCCGGCTTCAACTTGCCTTCGACGTTGGACACGATATGCATGACATGCGAGTAGCGCTCGATCTGCATGTTCTCGGTGACCTTGACGCTGCCGGTAACGGCCACGCGCCCAGTGTCATTGCGCCCCAGATCCAGCAGTTGCAGATGCTCGGCACACTCCTTGGGGTCGGCCATCAGTTCATCAGCCAGCCGCTGGTCAGCCTCGCGCGTGAGTCCGCGTGGACGCGTGCCCGCAATGGGACGCAAGGTGACGGTATCGCCCTCCAGACGCACCAGGATTTCGGGTGACGAACCCACGATATGAAATCCGCCCATATCGTAATAAAACATGTACGGAGAAGGGTTGAGGCTGCGCAACGCGCGATACAGGGACATAGGCGAGGCCGTAAAAGGACGGGCCATACGCTGGGAAATGACTACCTGCATCACATCGCCCGCAGCGATGTAGTCCTTGGCCTTTTGTACCGCCGCCTTGAATTCGGCTTCTCCAAACTCGGAGGTCGGCTCCGCCACATCCATCACCGGTTCGGCTGGTAGCGTCACCGGTGCGCGCAGTTGCTCGGCCAGTTCGGCCAGACGCAAGTGACCCGCAGCATAGGCATCGGGCTGCATCGTATCGGCGTGGGTGATGAGATAAAGCTTGCCGGCAAGATTGTCGAACACCGCCAGTTCTTCGGTCAGCATCAGCAGAATGTCCGGCGTGTGCAGCACGTCATCCTTATGCTGCCGATTTTTCTTGAACTCCGGCGCCAGGCGCTTTTCGATATGGCGAATGGTGTCGTAACCAAAATAGCCCGCTAGTCCGCCGGTAAAACGCGGCAGACCGGCCACCGGTGCTGCCTTGAAACGTGCCTGAAATTCGGCAATGAAAGCCAGCGGGTCGGGCAGACTGTGCTCCTCCTCCACCTGGCCGTCGGTTTCCACCGTCAGCAGATGCGCCCGCACCCGCAACACGGTTCGCGCCGGCAAGCCGATAAAGGAATAGCGTCCAAAACGCTCACCACCCACCACGGATTCCAGCAGGTAGGTATAAGGCGCATTGGCCAGCTTGAGATAAACCGACAGCGGCGTTTCCAGGTCCCCGGGCAGTTCGCGCACCACGGGGATCCGATTGAAGCCCTGTCGGGCGAGATCGAAAAAGTCTTGTTCTGTCATGGCAGGTCCGTGAAAAAGTGAAAGGTGAAAGATGAAACGTGGGGTACGCGCTTCACTCACACCATCGCTTGTTGTTCACGATCGCCTCCATGCTCAGTTCGCTTTACAGACGAGTTTGCTCGCCTCAAGCAGACTTGGCACCACCGCATCCAGATCGAGTTCGCTCACCGGACGACCGCGGTTATATCCATACGGCACACAGAACACAGGCGAACCCGCTGCGCGCGCGGCCTGGGTGTCGTTGAGCGAATCGCCGATCAGCAGCAGTTCAGCCGGTTGCACCTTGAATACCTCGCAGGCATGCAGCAAGGGCAACGGATCGGGCTTGCGCTTGGACAACGAATCACCGGACAGGATCAGCTCGAAATAATCGAACAGGCCGGTGTCCTTAAGCAACGGATGCGTGAAGGCTTCCGCCTTGTTGGTGATGCAGGCCACATGCAGCCCCATCGCCTTGAACGCATCCAGGCCTTCGACCACGCCATCGAACGGACGTGAATGCAGCGACACATGTTCGCCGTAATGCTTTTGATACAACGCGATGGCTTGTTTAAACAATTCGGCATCCGGCTCGGCATCCATTTCGCCGGTCAGCACCCGCTTGACCAGCCGCGACACGCCATTGCCGATGTAGGAGGAAATGGTTTCCAGCGAGGGGCAAGGCTTGCCCAGGTCGGCCATCATCAGTTCGGCAGCATGGGCCAGATCGGGTGCGGTATGAATCAGGGTGCCGTCGAGATCAATGACGACAGCTTTAATCGGGAGAGGAAAATTCATTTGATAGAGATTCAAGTTTCAAGTCGCAAGGCACAGGAGAACGACTTGTCTCCTGTGCCTTGCGACTTGTATGGGTGGTTAAACCTTCGCTAGTTCAGCGCGCATGGCAGCAAGCACGCTGTTGTAACGCTGCGGATCGCTATCCTTGGCGGCACCAAAGATGGCCGAACCGGCAACAAAGGTATCCACGCCGGCACGCGCCACTTCGGCGATGTTGGCGGGACCGACACCGCCGTCGATCTCGATGTTCACCTTGAGGCCACGGTCGTCGATCATCTTGCGCACGGCGCGTGCCTTGTCGAGTACGTAAGGGATGAATTTCTGGCCACCAAAGCCGGGGTTGACCGACATCAGCAACACCATGTCGAGCTTGTCCAGCGTGTATTCCAGAACGTCCAGCGGGGTCGCCGGATTGAATACCAGACCCGCCTTGCAGCCATTTTCCTTGATCAGGCCAATGGTGCGATCGATGTGCTCAGACGCTTCCGGATGGAAGGTGATGTAGGTGGCACCGGCCTTGGCAAAGTCGGGAATGATGCGGTCCACCGGCTTCACCATCAGGTGCACGTCGATCGGCGCGGTCACGCCATGCTTGCGCAGGGCTTCGCACACCAGCGGGCCGATGGTAAGGTTGGGCACGTAATGGTTGTCCATCACGTCGAAGTGAACGATGTCGGCGCCAGAGGCAAGAACCAGATCGACTTCCTCACCCAGTTTGGCGAAGTTGGCGGACAGGATGGAAGGGGCGATGCGGTAGGTCATGGAAAGCTCCGGGATTTTGGGGAAACCTCGTCATTTTAGCAGCCCGTCACGTCATTGCGTTACACTCGACACATTCCATCCCATCGAGCAATCCCGTGGCAGAAGGCACTAAATATCACATCAGCATCAATGTCGACACGACGTATCTCGCCGACCAGAGCGATCCCTCGGCCGATCGTTACGTGTTTTCCTACACCGTCAGCATTGCCAATACCGGCACGGTGGCCGCACAATTAATCTCGCGCCACTGGATCATCACTGACGCAGAAAGCGTGGTTCAGGAAGTCAAAGGCCTGGGTGTGGTCGGTGAACAACCGCTGTTGCAACCGGGCGAGAGCTTCGAATACACCAGTGGCACCGCGCTGGCAACGCCGGTCGGCACCATGCACGGCAGCTATCAGATGGCCGCAGAAGACGGCAACAAGTTTGACGCGGAAATCCCCTCGTTCACCCTGTCGATGCCCCGGGTTCTGCATTAAACATCTGTCCTGGCATCCACAATCTGTCTGCAGGTGAACGACACCCCCTGAAAAGGGCTGTCCGAACCAGTCTCCAGCCGTTGAGCGCCACTTAAGGCATCTCTCGCGTTGTTATACTCAACACCTCTTTTTGATGTGAGCCGCCTTCACTCGTGATGCTGTTACGTGCCAGCCCGTGGTTGTTTGTCCTGTTGTTGTCCGCCTGTGCGGTGCAACCTCCTGCCCCACTCCCCACGCCTCCCACGCCTGCGCCTGCCCCGCCTCCCGGCCAGTCTCCTGCGCTGATTCCCACCCCGGCGGCAACCTATCCCACACTCAAACCGGTGAACTGGTCGGCCGTGACCTTCTGGCAAGAGGATGCGGTGAGCGAAGCCTGGGCTGCATTCATGCGCAGTTGTTCAACGCTCGTCAAACGCACGGCATGGCAGGCCGTCTGTGCCGAGGCTTCCGGCATGGCCGCCCCCGGCGATGCGGCTGTGCGCACATTTTTCGAGCAACGTTTTCAGCCCTATCAGTCAACCCAGGAAGACGGCAGCAGCGAAGGTCTGGTCACCGGCTATTACGAACCCCTGCTGAAAGGCGACCGGGTACGTACAGCGCGCGCGCGCTTCCCGATTTATGCGGCACCCGATGACCTCATCACGGTGGATCTGGCAAACATCTATCCCGAGCTGAAAAACCTGCGCCTGCGTGGACGATTGGTGGGCAACAAAGTCGTGCCCTATCTCACGCGCAAGGAAATCGAATCGCCCTCGACCAGCGGCAACGGCTTCAAGGGCACGCCCATTGCCTGGGCAGAAGATCCGGTCGATTTGTTTTTCCTGCAAATCCAGGGGTCAGGCCGCATCGAGTTGCCAGATGGTTCGCACCTGCGGGTGGGCTACGCAGACCAGAATGGCTATCCCTATCAATCCATCGGCAAACTGCTGGTTGAACGCGGTGAACTCAAACTCGAACAGGCGTCGATGCAGGGCATCAAGGACTGGGGCGCGAAAAACCCCGACAAACTGCCGGAATTACTCGCCAGCAACCCCAGCTTCGTATTCTTCCGCGAACTACCCAACGGACTGACCGGCCCACTGGGCGCGCTGGGCGTGCCGCTGACCGGCGGCCGCTCGATTGCGGTCGACCCGCGGTTTCTGCCACTCGGCGCGCCGGTTTTTCTTGCCACCACCCAGCCCAATTCGCCGCAACCTCTGAACAGACTGGTGATGGCACAGGATACCGGTGGCGCAATTCGTGGCGGCGTGCGTGCCGATTTTTTCTGGGGTTTTGGCAACGAGGCCGGCGAACTGGCTGGCCGCATGAAACAGCGCGGCCGCATGTGGGTATTGCTGCCCAGGGACTACCCGCTGGTCAACGCCTCGCGCTGAACTGACACAGGCTGGCAAGGTCTATGGTGCAATCATCCGCATCCAACCAGGAAACACGATGAACGCCCCCAACGCTTCACCCATTTCAGTCGGTATCCAGGGCATGACTTGCGCCAGTTGTTCGGCGCGTGTGGAAAAAGTGCTTAAGCAACTGCCCGGCGTCACTGAAGCAACTGTCAATCTGGCAACCGAGACCGCGGCCATTTCGGGCGAGACCGATGTGGCAACCATTCAGCGCGCCATCGAAAAAGCCGGCTTCAGCATGCCGACCGAATCCTTCACTTTCGACATCACCGGCATGACTTGCGCCAGTTGCTCGGCACGCGTGGAAAAAGCGCTCGGCAAGGTGACGGGCGTGCTGGATGCCAGCGTCAACCTGGCGACCGAGCAGGCCACGATCAACGTGGCCCAGGGCGTTGCGGCCGCCACCCTCATTGCCGCAGTCGAACGTGCCGGATACGGCGCACAACGGCCTCAAGCTGTGGGCGACCCCCTTGCCACGCCAAAACGAACCCTGCCGGGTTGGTGGCCGGTAGCGTTGGCGATCCTGCTGTCATTGCCACTGGCCGCGCCCATGCTCGGCAATCTGTTTGGGGCGCACTGGATGTTGCCCGGCTGGCTGCAGATGGCCCTGGCCACGCCGGTGCAATTCTGGCTCGGCGCACGTTTCTATCGTGCCGGCTGGAAAGCGCTGCGCGCAGGTAGCGGCAACATGGATCTACTGGTGGCGGTGGGGACCAGTGCGGCCTATGGTCTGAGCGTGTATCTGCTGCTCACCCGTTCCAACAACATGCATCTGTATTTTGAGGCATCGGCAGTGGTAATCAGCCTGGTGCTGCTCGGCAAGTGGCTGGAGGCGCGCGCCAAACGTCAGACCACTGAAGCGATCCGTGCCCTGCAATCCCTGCGCCCTGCCACCGCGCGGGTGCGCCGCGACGGGATCGATAGCGATGTGTCGATCGATGCCATCCGGGTGGGCGATCTCGTGGTCATCCGCCCCGGCGAACGGGTGCCCGTGGATGGCGAGATCGTGGAAGGCAGCAGCCAGATCGATGAATCCATGCTTACCGGCGAATCCCTGCCGGTCGACAAGCAACCCGGCGACAGTGTGACCGGCGGCGCGATCAACGCCCACGGCATGCTGATCGCGCGCACCATGGCAGTAGGTGCCGAAACCACGCTGGCGCGCATCATCCGGCTGGTGGAAAACGCACAGGCCGCCAAGGCGCCGATTCAACGGCTGGTCGACAAGGTGAGTGCGGTGTTCGTGCCGGTGGTGATGGGGATCGCACTGCTCACATTCATAGGCTGGTGGGCGCTGGGCGGCGATGCCGAACAGGCCATCCTCAATGCGGTGGCGGTGCTGGTGATTGCCTGTCCGTGCGCGCTCGGTCTCGCCACCCCTACTGCGATCATGGCGGGCACCGGCGTCGCCGCGCGTCACGGCATCCTGATCAAGGACGCCGAAGCGCTGGAACTGGCGCACAAGATCCGCACCGTGGTATTCGACAAAACCGGCACGCTCACCGACGGTACGCCCCACGTGGCCGCATGCGTGGCAGCAGAGGGCAGCGACCGCAACGAAGTATTGTCCATCGCTGCCGGTTTGCAGGCTGGCAGTGAACATCCTTTGGCGCGTGCCGTTCTGGCTGAAGCGGAAGCGGACTCTCTTGCAGCCATGCCGGCACGGGCGCAACAGGCCTTGCCCGGCCGCGGTATAGCAGGCGAGGTCAACGGCGCCCTGTACTGGCTGGGCAACCGCCGGCTGATGCTGGACAAGCAGATTGCCACCGCCGCGCTGGAATCTGACGCAGACAAACTGGAAGCAGAAGGGCGTACGGTGTCATGGCTGGCACGCGCCAGTGACAATCATGCACTTGGGCTGCTGGCGTTTGGCGACGCCATCAAACCCAGTGCGGTGAACGCCGTGGCCAACCTCAAGGCACTCGGTATCGCCACCGTCATGCTCACAGGCGACAACCAGGGTGCGGCGCAAGCTGCGGCAACGGCACTGGGCATCGACACGGTCATGGCTGAGGTTCTGCCCGCAGACAAGGCCCAACAGGTCAGCCAGCTGAAAGCCAATGGACAAACCGTGGCCATGGTCGGCGACGGCATCAACGATGCGCCCGCGCTCGCTGCGGCGGATGTCGGCATCGCCATGTCAAGCGGCAGCGACGTCGCCATGCACACCGCCGGCATCACCCTGATGCGCGGCGACCCGGCACTGGTGGCCGATGCCATCGACATCTCGAAACGCACCTACGCCAAGATCCGCCAGAATCTGTTCTGGGCATTCGTCTATAACATCGTGGGGATTCCGCTCGCTGCCGCCGGCCTGCTGAATCCGGTGATTGCCGGCGCGGCGATGGCGTTTTCCAGTGTCAGTGTGGTCAGCAACGCGCTGTTGTTACGCCGCTGGAGGCCTGCGCGGGGCACGCGGTAACCTGAGTCTTCACTCGACCCCGCCTGTACCCACAGACTGGGGAAGGCGCCCGTCCCAGTCATATCCCACCTCGATCATGACCAGCGCACGCACCGGACGGCCACTTTTTTGTGCCGGTTCAAAACGTGCGGCACGAAACGCCTGGATGGCTGACTCATCGAACGCACCCGGCGGGGTCGAATTCATCACCTCCACATCGCTGACACGGCCGTCAGCCTCCACCTTCAACTGCAAACGAACCGTGCCGGATAGCTTCCTGCGATCCGCTTCTGCCGGATAGTCCGGTTCGATTGCCCGCAGTGCGCGTGGATGCACATCGACTTCGCGCGCGCTGTAGTAAGTCAGATCGACCGAACTGGTGATCGTCACGGGCGAAGCAGGTGTAGCCGGTGTCTCGACTGTGGTGGAGGGAATTGATTGTGTCGAGGCAGTGCCAGGCAAAATCCTGGCAGGCAACGCGGCAACGGGCTGAAGCACCGGCACCGCCTCTGCCGTTTCGGTTGACTCGAGCAAGGCCACATCCCCCGGCAGCGGACCGGGCGCATCGACATCGGGCGTCATGGCATGAGGCGGCACCAGGCGTGCCTCGATCACCGTACCGCCCAGGTTCGTTGCCGCAGGCGGTGCCACCTGCACCAGCGCAATCAACGCTGCATGAAGGCCCAGCGAAATCCACATGGCGGCCAATGGCCGCTGCAGCCGGAGTGGAATTGTCGGTTCGTCAAATGAGGCATTCACTGCAACGGGTACTCGGCAGGGTATGTTTGGACGGGGTGGGAAACCGGGTTCACTAGCCTAGAATAAGCGCCAGAAAAACATCCGGAGAAGACCATGAAAAGACGCATCATTGCGAGCGCCATCTTAGCATCGGCGTGGGCTGCAGCAGCCTGTGCCAACACCGTCGATCTGGCCAAAACCACCATCAAGGCCGCCGACGGTTCCGAGGTCCCCGTTGAAATCGCCACTCCATCCGGCAAAGGACCTTTCCCACCTGTGCTATTCATCCACGCCAAGCGTGGTTACGAAGGCGATGAGCGCGCCCACGTACGCGAACTCGCCGAGCAGGGCTTTCTCGTCGTCGCGCCCGACTGGCAAAGCGGCCGCTTCATCGAGCGCTGGCCCTCCGCCCACAACCCCGACACCGAAATGGATGTGGAAGCGGGGCTGGATTATCTGAAGTCGCTACCCAATGCCTGCAAACAACCGGTTGGCATCGTGGGCCTGTCACGCGGCCCGTACTACGCCATCCGTCTCGCCGCCAAACGCGGCCCGGACATCGCCGCCATCGTCAGCTATTACGGCCACATGCAGAACCCCAACGCCCCCGAACCGGATCAACTGTTCCGCATCGCGCCCGAAATCATGCAGATCACCACACCCATGCTGTATCTGATTGGCGACGCCGATTACGAACTGCGCCGCATGAACGGCGGACGCGCATTCTATGCATTGTGGGAGCGCGGTGTGCCGGTGGAATGGCAGGAATACCCGATGGCGCGGCGCGCATTCGACTTCCGTTCTGACCAGACGCCGGAAGAGAAAATTGCCGCACGCCACGCACGCGAGCGGGCAAAAAACTGGCTGATCAAATGGATGAGGCTGACGCCGGAAGTGCGGTGTCAATAACCGACCCAGCCATCCGCCGGTCAAAAAGCCGCCAATAAGTAACTGCTGGCCGGGAACAGCCCGGCCAATTCTGTTGATCGAGGAGACGCATGCAGGCTCTTTTTGTTCACGGCATGGGGCGCTCGCCGATATCAGGGTGGCGACTGCTGGCACGGCTCCGCGGCCGGAGCATACACACCCACACGCTGGGCTATGCCACCACGTTCCAGAGCGTTGCCTCCATTCGCAAACGGCTTGTCGCCAGAATCATCACGCTATCCGCCCACGGAGATTACGTGCTGATCGGACATTCGCTGGGCGGCGTGCTGTTGAGAGCGGCCGTGGCTTCATTGCAGCCGGGTACCCGGCTGCCGCGTCAGATCTTCTTGCTCGGCTACCGATCCAGCCTTCGTGCCTGGCGCAGAAGCTGCAGCGCAACTGGCTCTTTCGTGCCCTGGCGGGAGACTGCGGGCAGTTGCTGGCATCCCCCACCCGTATGGCGGCTATCGGGGCGGGAAGCGTACCCACCATCAGTGTGGTGGGCGTATCGGGCTGGACGGGTTGGTTGAGTCCATTTAAAGGTGAGGCAAACGATGGCCTGGTATCGTTTGCCGAGGCGCGTGCAGCATGGCTTACCGAAGAAATTCTCATCCCGGCCTGGCATACGTATCTGCCTTCGAACAAGCAGGTTGCGAAGTTAATCCTGGAGAGACTGGTTCAGTGATTCCGCCGGCAGCCCTTTGAAAGAGGCTGCGCAAGCTGCGGTTAAGTATCCTCTGAACAAGTTGTCACCCCGGCGAACGCCGGGGTCCAGATGCTTAATCTGGCTGGATTCCGGCGTTCGCCGGAATGACGTTGTGGACTTGTTCAGCGTCTCCTTAACGTGCCCGCATCTTCGCAAGTCTGGCTTTCAGCTCCGGCATGACGGCCGCAGCAGCCTTCTCGCCTTCCAGTATGGCCAGATGCCGGTCCTCAAAATCGGTGCTGCTGATTGCAGCCGTCTTCGGGCGGATCACCACATCCGCATCCTCCAGTTCGTGCAGGCTGATGGCATGGCCCATGATGGCAAAAGTCTGCAGCATCACATCCATCGTGCCGGTAAGTTTTTCGCGACGACTCACGTTGGAAATATCCACCGCAATCACAAAATCCGCGCCCATGGTGCGTGCAGCCTGGGCCGGCACCGGCGAAGTGAGGCCGCCATCCACATAGTCCCGCCCGTTAATTTCAACCGGCTGGAATATCCCCGGCAGAGTGCTGGAAGCGCGAACCGCCATACCGGTATTGCCCTGGCGAAACAGCACCATTTCACCGCTTTGCAGATCGGTCGCCACGACGCCCAGCGGCTTGGGCAATTTCTGGATGGACTGGTTTTTGAGCTGCTGGTTGATGAATGCCTGCAGAGCCTCGCCCTTCAACACGCCCCGATTGGGCAGCGTCCAGTCCAGCACCATGCCCTCTTCCATCTGCAATGCCAGTTTCTGCATGTCGAAACCACTCATCCCGCCCGCGTAAAGCGCGCCCACCACCGATCCCGCACTGGTGCCCACCACGATGTCCGGCACGATGCCCTGCGCCTCCAGCGACTTGATCACGCCAATGTGGGCGAAGCCGCGTGCCGCACCGCCGCCCAGCACCAGCGCCACCTTGATGGGCGGCTTGGGAGTCACCACGGGCGGTGGCGCCGGCGGTGGAGTCACACAGGCGGAAAGCAGAACAGCGAGCAGCAGGATGGGCAGATGGCGCATGGAAAAACCGGTCTTGAATTGAAGATTGAATTATGGGGGGTGGCGATTGAACCGGCTATAGGCTCATCGCACCGATTACAGGGATAGCAGACAATAGCGCCATGACAACGAACTCCATTCCGGTATTTCAGCCACTGACGGGAATCTATGAGCCCTCCGCGATCCAGCAACTTCCAGACGGACGTTTCCTGGTGGTTGAAGATGAAAAGCAGCATCCATTCAGCCTCGTCACCATTCACCCTGATGGGCACGTCAGCAATTCGCCGCTGAGCACGCAGGTGCAAGGTGACCGCAGCGGCTTCCACAAGCTGAATGATCTTGAAGGCATGGCGCTCGACCGGCTGGGGAATATCTATGCCATCACCTCACATTCTCGCGACAGTGATGGCGACCATAAAAAATCCCGCAACAAGCTGGTGCGATTCAGGATCGTGGATGGCCACATCACCGATCCTCACGTCGACAAAGAGCTGAAGCCTGCCTTGCTGGCAGCGCACCCGACACTGACGGCGGCCGCAAAAATACGCGACGTCAAAGATGACGAGGGGTTCAACATCGAGGCACTGGAGGTCAGCCCGGACCAGGAACATCTGTTGATTGGTTTTCGCAGTCCGCTACTCGACAGCCAGGCCATCATCGCAAGCGTTGAAAATCTCGCTGCAATATTCGAAGCCGGTGACGCGCCTCAAATATCAAGCACGCTGATCACCCTGGACCTGGATGGGCACGGCATTCGGGGGCTATGCCACGCCCCCGCGCTCAATGGATACCTCGTTATCAGCGGTCCTGCATCAAGCGAATCAGTTCAGTTCCAACTCTGGTTCTGGAATGGCCAAGCTGATGAACCGGCACGTCGTATAAGCGTCCCCGGCCTGCCCGGTTTTGAACATGCTGAAGGGATATGCCCTGCTGTCATCGATGGCCAACCGCGTATCGTCATCGTCAGTGATGACGGCAGCAGGAAGGCAGAACGCTTTGCACGGTTTATACTGCTTGTTCCGGCGCAACTGCAAATAGAACCCTGAGCACTTCTTATAACCTGGTACGTAAATGACTCAAGTCGGCCAAGAGCGAAGGTACAGATGAAGAATGCACACCGACTCATGCACCGGTTGAATCCGCAATCAGGAAGCAGTCGTTATTGTGATTTATATGGTTTCTATGGGTACCGGCCCCTGTAGTTCCTATGAATGAATCTCCTTCACACCACAAAGGAGTTCATCATGGATGCCATTTTCAATACCGATATGGTCATGCACCCTGGAACAAAGGCTGGCTAATCGGCCAAAGCACCTTTAAAGCTTAAAGAAATTTGGGCAATTCGAACCGGCCTTCAACTGGACAAGTGCATACGGGAACTTGCACTGGCCGATCTGGCATCGACAGAAAACTACGCAGTTGCGATCTGTCGTCCTTGCATCAGGCCTGTCTCACCGCTCCCTCAAACTCTCACTCGTCACCTGCATCAACGGACTCAGGAAGTATTCAATCACCCGCCGCGTCCCCGTCTTGACCTCAACCGTCACGGCCATCCCCGGGCTCAGCCGCACGATCTTGTTCTCCACCCGGATCGTGTCCTTGGCAAGTTTCACCCGGGTCGAGTAAATCAGCCCCAGTTTTTCGTCCTGGATTGCGTCGGATGAGACCTGGGTGATCTTGCCGTGCAAGACGCCGTATTTGGTGAAAGGGAAGGTTTCCACTTTCACTTCGGCATCCTGTCCGGGGTTCACGAAGCCGATGTCCTTGTTGGGCAGCATGGCTTCGACTTCCAGCACGTTCTCTTTTGGCACGATCACCATCAAGGGCTGCGCGGGCGTGACCACGCCCCCGACGGTGCTGATGGCCAACTGCTGGACGGTGCCGGCGACGGGAGCGGTCAGCCGCATCAACCGCCCGCGCTGGTCAGCCTTAACCCATTCCTGACCCAGTGAGGCGGCTTTCTGCTCGGCCAGGTTCTGCTGGTCCAGCAGCTGGCGGCGGGTTTCCGCGGTCAGCGTGGCTTGTTGCTGCTGAGCTTCGGCCAGGGCTGCACGGATTTCATTTACTTTGGCCCGGCTGCCGGCCAGATCCTGTTCGAGTTCGATGCGTTCCTGCTCACGCTCCAGGTAGCCGTGTTGCGACATGAAGTTTTCTTTTACGAGACGCTGGTAGTCCGCTGCACGCTGGCGGGCAATGGGGACGGTTTGTTCCAGCTTGATGACTTGTTCCTGGGTAGCCTGGAGTTCTGCCCGGCGACGGGTCACTTCGCTTTGTAACTGCAGCTTGCGCGCCTGGTATTCCTGATACTGGCCGGAGAGCTGGATTTGTTCGTTGATGGCTCTTGCTGCATCGGCACCGCTGACTTCACCCAGTTTGGGGGATTGTCCATTCGCCAGCGCTGCGAGCATGGCACGGGCCCGCATGGCTTCGAGGCGCGCGGTCAGCGCTTCGCTATCCAGCCGGTCGCTGTCAGCCATGGCGGTGGTGGCATCGAGTTCAACCAGAACCTGCCCAAGTTTGACTTCCTGCCCATCGCGTACATGGATGGCTTTGACGACGGCCGTTTCCATCGGCTGGATGACCTTGGTGCGGTCGTTGGGAATGATCTTGCCCACCGCAGTGGCCACGACATCGATGCGACCAAGGGTCGCCCACAGCACGGCTATCAGGGCAAAGGCCATGATCGCCCAGAGTGTGAGGCGCGGTGCAGGATGCAGCGGGGTATCGCGCAGGGCCAGGGCGGCGGGCAGGAACTGGGCCTCGTGGGGTTGTAGATCGGGACTGTCGGTGTCTTTGCGATGCGACCAGGCATGGCGAAATACACTGGCATAACGCTTGAACAGGTCGGCGAAGGCTTGGCGTTTCATATGCTGATCTCAGGCGTGTTGCAGACGATGCAATCGGGAGTAATGGCCGGCTTCGTGTTCCAGCAGCTCGGCATGCGTCCCAGCCTCGACGATCTGGCCATGGTCCATCACCAGAATGCGGTTGGCATGGCGTACGGCCGACAGCCGGTGGGCGATGACGATGACGGTTCGACCCTGGCAGATGGCCTGCATGTTCTGCTGGATGATGCGTTCGGATTCGTAATCGAGTGCGCTGGTGGCCTCGTCAAATATCAGGATGCGTGGTTCGCTCATTAGAGCGCGGGCGATGGCAATACGCTGGCGCTGACCACCCGATAGTGATGAACCGTGTTCGCCGACCATGGTGTCGTAGGATTCGGGCAGTTCCAGAATGAATTCATGGGCACCGGCCAGCTTGGCGGCCTGAATTACCTGCTCCAATGGTGCACCGGGGTCGGCCAGGGCGATGTTCTCTCTGAGGGTGCGGTTGAACAGCACGTTCTCCTGCAACACGACGCCGATTTGGCGTCTGAGGCTGGAGGCATCGACCAGCGTCAGGTCCAGCCCATCGATCAGCACACGTCCGCGTTCGGGTACATACAGGCGCTGAATTAATTTTGTGAGCGTGCTCTTGCCCGAACCGGAGCGGCCGACGATGCCGATAACTTCGCCGGGCTGGATGTCGAGATTGATGCCTTTGAGCACTTCGGGGGTGTCGGGCCGGTAACGGAAATGCACCTGGTCGAAGCTGATGCGGCCGGCGATCGGCGGCAGGCTGCTCTTTGCACCTGCCGCCTCGGTGGGGGCATTGAGAATATCGCCGAGGCGCTGCACGGAGATACCGGTTTGCTGGAAGTCAGTCCACAACTGCGCCAGCCGCATGATGGGCTGCGCAACACGACCGGCCAGCATATTGAAGGCGATGAGCTGGCCGACGGTGAGCTGGCCTTCGATCACCAGCTTGGCACCGAGCCACAAGGTGCCGACGGTGACGAGTTTGCCAATCAGATTGGTGCTTTCGTGCGCCACGGTCGAGAGCGTGGCGGACTTGAAGCCGGCAGAGACATAACCTGCCAGTTGGGTGTCCCAGCGACGCTGCATCTGCGGTTCGACTGCCATGCTCTTTAAGGTGTCGATGCCGGAGACGGTTTCGACCAGGAAGGCCTGGTTCTCGGCGCCGCGGTTGAACTTCTCGTGCAGGCGTGCGCGCAGTAGCGGGGTGATCAACAAAGCAATCACGAAATACAAGGGCAATGAGGCCAACACCACCAGGGTGAGCCAACCACTGTAGAACAACATCACGCCGATGAAGACGACCGAGAACAGCACGTCGAGTACCACGGTGATCGAGTTGCCGGTGAGGAAGGCGCGGATGTTCTCCAGTTCCCGCACCCGGGCAACCGAGTCACCCACCCGACGGGCCTGGAAATAACCTAGCGGCAGGTGCAGCAGGTGGTGGAACAGGCGCGCACCGAGTTCGACGTCGATACGGCTGGTGGTGTGAGCAAAGACATAACTTCGCAGACCGGAGAGGCCGACTTCAAAGATTGAGACCACCAGCAAACCCACGGCGATGACATCGAGTGTGGTCAAGCCCCGGTGCACCAGCACCTTGTCCATCACCACCTGGAAGAACAGCGGGGTCACCAGCGCAAACAGGTTGAGCACAAATGACACCAGCAGCACTTCATACAGCAGCTTGCGGTATTTGACGACGGCGGGGATGAACCAGGAGAAGTCGAACTTGGCCATCTCGCCGACCATCGAGGCACGCGAGGTAAAGAGGATGACCTCACCACTCCAGCGGGCCAGCAGGTCATCACGCGACACAACCTCCGGTCGTTCGGCCTTGGGGTCGTGGATCAGGGCTTTGTCCGCTTCAAAGCGGGCAAGGATGAAATAGCTACCGTCTTTGTCGATTGCCATGGCAGGCAAGGGGGTGCGGTCGAGCCGCTCGAGGGTCGTCTTGACGACTTTGGCTTGCAGCCCAAGGTGTTTGGACGCGAGCAGGATGTCGGGCCGACTGAAGGGCTCGCCCGACACCTTGAACTGATGGGCGAGTTGTTCAGGATCAACAGCGATCTGGTGAAAGCGCGCCAGCATCACCAGGCAGGCGAGGCCGGTGTCGAGATTGGCGGCGCGCGGAATTTCTTGTTCAGCCATAGGAAGCTCAATGTAAGGAGAAATGCCCGCCGTCCTGTCTCCTCCCGGATGGGAGCGAGATCGGCGGGCGGGGTTACGTCAGTTCTGCTTACTACTGCCAGTTGGCCGCAATCACCGGTGCTAGGCTGGTCTGGTAGTTGCTCGGCAAGCTGGTTTGGCCAGCAGCCGGTGGTGCAAAGCTGGCCATGGCATTCACCAGGTTCTCGACCTGGCTATCGAGGAGGGTCTGGCCGTCGGCGATTTTAAACTGCTCGACATGGTAGGCATTACCGCGATACCAGTCTTTGACCACCATCTTGTCGTCGGTGCCGATAATGCTGGCTTCCAAGTTATAACCGATGTGTTGGAACCAGATCTGGTCGGCACTGACGCCTGCCAAGAACTGGGCGACGTCAGTGTTGCCCACAGTAGTATCGTTCTCAACCATGGTGTCGAGCCCGTAGCCGCGTCCCATAATGTAGATGTCGCTGCCTTTGCCACCAGTCAGGGTGTCGTTGCCCGCATCTCCAGTCAGCGTGTTGGCAGCGCTGTTGCCGGTCAGCACGTTATTCAGCGTATTGCCGGTGCCGTTGATGGCGGTAGTGCCGGTCAGGGTAAGGTTCTCGACGTTGGCGCCCAAGGCATAGCTGATACCAGCCTTGACCACATCGGTGCCTTCGCTAGCATTCTCGGTGACCACATCGAGGACATTGTCCACCACGTAGGTGTCGTTGCCGGCCCCACCGACCAGGGTGTCGGCGCCTGCCTTGCCATCAAGGGTGTCATTGCCCGCATCTCCAGTCAGCGTGTTGGCAGCGCTGTTGCCGGTTAGCACGTTGTTCAGCGTATTGCCGGTGCCGTTGATGGCGGTAGTGCCGGTCAGGGTAAGGTTCTCGACGTTGGCGCCCAAGGCATAGCTGATGCCAGCCTTGACCACATCGGTGCCTTCGCTAGCGTTCTCGATGACGACGTCCAGAATATTATCCACCACGTAGGTGTCGTTGCCGGCGCCACCGATCATAGTGTCGGCGCCGGCTCCGCCAGAAAGCGTGTCATTGCCCGCATCACCCATCAACGTATTGGCGGCGCCGTTGCCGGTCAGCACGTTGTTGAGGGTGTTGCCGGTGCCGTTGATGGCGGCCGTACCGGTAAGTGTGAGGTTCTCGACGTTGGCACCCAAGGTATAGCTAACGCCGGACTTAACCAGATCGGTGCCTTCGCCGGCGTTCTCGATGACGACGTCCAGAATATTATCCACCACGTAGGTGTCGTTGCCGGCGCCACCGATCATAGTGTCGGCGCCGGCTCCGCCAGAAAGCGTGTCATTGCCCGCATCACCCATCAACGTATTGGCGGCGCTGTTGCCGGTCAGCACGTTGTTGAGGGTGTTGCCGGTGCCGTTGATGGCGGCCGTACCGGTAAGTGTGAGGTTCTCGACGTTGGCGTCCAGGGTGCGCGTAACGGATGACTGGATGGTATCGGTACCTTGGCTGGCGTTCTCGATTACAACATCCAGCACGTTATCCACCACGTAGGTGTCGTTGCCGGTGCCACCTATCAACGTGTCGGCGCCGGTTCCGCCAGAAAGCGTGTTGGCGGCGCTGTTGCCGGTGAGGATGTTGTCGAGCGTATTGCCGGTGCCATTGATGGCGGTAGTGCCGGTCAGGGTCAGATTCTCGACGTTGACCGCCAGCGTGTAGGTGACACTGGACTGGACGTTGTCGAACCCTTCGCTGAGATTCTCGGTGATGGCGTCGGTGATGCTATCGACGATGTAGGTGTCGTCGCCCGCGCCACCCACCATGGTGTCGTTACCGGTGCCGCCATCCAGCCGGTCATTGCCGGCATTACCGTTGAGCACATCGTTGCCCGCTAGGCCGTTGAGGGTATCATTGCCGGTGCCACCATTCAGAGTGTCCACACCCGATGTGCCGTTAAGAGTCAGGTTCTGCACGCTGACGGCGATATCGAAGATGTCCGATGCCGTCAGGTTGCCAGTATCCTTCGCTGTCACACATACGCTAATCGTGCCTAGCGTGTCCGGCGTGCCGCTGAACGTTCGCGAAACCGCGTCAAAACCAAGCCACGACGGCAGTGCGCTGCCGTCAGCCAGTGTGGCACTGTAGCTGAGGTAGCTGAGCGTGGCACCCTCATCCGGGTCCGTAAATGAACTAGTGGGTAAGGTGTAGCTAAAAACAGCCCCTTGAGCTGCCGTTTGGTCGGGCAGGGCTGATGACAACAGAGGCGCGATGTTGAGCAGTTTGGCTTTAATAGCGGCCACGTTCCAACTGGTGCCGTCGTATAACCGGATCTCTTCAACTGAATAGGGGCTGACACCGTCATTGTCCATATAATTCTGGATAGTGAGCGTGTCCGTGGTGCCGTTGATGCTGAGCACAAGATCATTACTCACACGGCTAACAAGCACTTCGGACGAGATGATGTTGTAATCTAGCTGGATAATGTCCAACTTGCCCACAGTCGTGTCGTAACTGTTAACCGAATCTTGGCCAGAATTCCTTCCAAAAATATAAGTGTCGTTACCTGCGCCGCCCATCAGAACGTTGTTGGCTCCGTTTCCGGTTAGCACATTGGCGAGATCATTACCCGTTGCGTTGATGTTGCCTGTTCCTGTGAGGGTAAGATTCTCGACGTTATCGCCCAGGGTATAGGAAGTAGAAGAGTAGACCGTGTCGACGCCTAGATTCAGGTACTCAATGACGATGTCGCTGGCACTGTCAACAGAGTAATGGTCGTTGCCCGCCCCCCCTGACATTGTGTCGTTTCCAGATCCTCCGTCCAGTGTATCGTTACCGTTGCTGCCATATAGGCTGTCATTCCCCTCCTCTCCCGCTAAACTGGCGCCAATCCAAGAAAAATCCAGCTCCATACGAAGATCGTTATCTAGTTCGTCTCCCCATAACGTAACGTTGCCAGCGCCTGTCAAAACAAAGCGCTCAATGTTGTTCATGCCGAGGTCGGCGATACGGATGTCGTGGCCAGCATCAATGGATGACGTCTTGATTTTGACTTGATCGTAGCCTTCCCCTACAAGTTCAACAACGCGGTCATTCAAGCCAACCACATAGATGTCGTCTCCCAGACCTCCGGTTAGCGTGTTAGCCGCAGCATTCTGGGATCCGTCCAGCACGTTATTTACGACATTCCCTGTCCCACTAATCGGGTCGCTGCCGATCAAAACCAGGCGATCAGTAACGCTTCCGGGGATAGGCGTATTACTATGGTAATAATTAAGTGGCTTCGACAAAACATAATCGATGCTGCTTCGAATCACATAGGCGCCGCCAATAACCCGGTCGCCTGGATTGTCGATATAGACGGTTGGCTTATCCGAGCCTTTGATAATCACGGTATCTGCACCGGCACGGCCATCCAGAAAATCGCCAATTATGCCTAGGCCAGAGCTAGTCAATATGTTGTCAAGCGAATTACCAATAGCCCAAATACTGTAAATACTATGCGACCCGCTACCGTCATCCAGACTCATGTTCTCCACATGGTCGGGCAGAGTTCCTCCACTCCGGGTTAGCCATGTATCGATGCCTTCATTCTCGAATTCAAATATCTGACTACCTTTATAAACGTCATCACCCAGTCCGCCGTATGCAATGTCGTTCCCACCATTTCCGGTGAGAATATTGTCTCCGCTATTTCCCCACAGGATGTTGTCCAGCGCATTGCCAGTACCGTTAATATTCAGAACGCCCGTCAGCGTAAGGTTCTCGACGTTATTGGGCAAAATATAGGTTCGTGATGCAAGAACCGTATCAACTCCCGAATTGGCGGCTTCGGAAATGACATCCTGTTCATGATCCACGACAAACGTGTCATCCGATGCCGTGCCGGTCATGCTGTTTTGGACACCAGTTTCCACGCGGCTGGCAATTTCTGCCGCCGTCCATACCACACCGGCACCACCGTCAAACTCAATGCGTTCTATCGAATGATCCACTCCCCCCAAGTAATCAACAAAATAATAATTGCTCAGAAGTATCTGCTGGTTTGAGCTATCAATCACCACCATCAAATCGTTCGTATTCACCCGGTGCAAAGTGACATGCTCGGGCAGCACGCCTGCGCTCAGCCGTAGAATATCTGTGCTGCTGGAGCCGTCGTCATTGGACGAATCGCCAACAAAGTCAAAACCATCACCGCGTCCAAAGAGATACAAATCATTTCCATCCCCGCCAAACATCCGATCATTCCCTTTGCCACCATAGAGTATGTCGTCACCGGCATCATCCACCGAGTAGGCTTGATACCCCAGTAGGCGATCGTTCCCATCACCCCCAAGTAAAATATCGTTACCTAATCCTCCTTGTAAATCGTCGTCTCCCGGTCCACCATCCAAGATGTCGTTGCCAGAACCCCCGTACAAAAAATCGGCGCCGCTCGTTCCATTCAGAACAAGGCCCGGCGCGCTCACTGTGATTTCGAATACGTCTGCAACCGTTAAATTACCTGAATCCCTTGCGGTGACTCGAACGCTCGTCGTACCCGGGCTGCTGGGAGTGCCACTAAAAGAACGCGTTACGGCATTGAAATTCAGCCAAGATGGCAATGGATTGCCGTTGGCCAGTGTGGCACTGTAGTTAAGCGTATCGCCTGCATCAGGATCGGTGAACGCAGCCGCGGCGACCGTATAGCTAAATGCAGCCCCCTGAACGGCCTCTTGATCCGGCAAGGCAGCCGACAATATGGGCGCATGATTGGGCGCACCAACGTTCAAGGTCACTGTCTGGCCAATGGAATACCCGTAATTGTCGGTTCCCCAGAGCATGAATTGCAGGCTCCCAAGGTTGATTGCCTCGGGCGTACCCGATAGCGTCTGGGTTGCCGCATCGAACGCCAGCCAGGACGGCACAGCCGAGCCATCCGACATGGTCACGCTATAGGAAATCGAATCCCATGCATCAGGGTCGGCAATCGTACCGTTAGGAACGGCATAGCTGAAGGCGTTGCCGGTTTGGGCCTGCAGCGCAGGCAAGAAAGTATTCACTATTGGCGCATGATTATTCGTGGCACGGTCCACGATTACCTGGATCATTGCTTGATCCCACACTACCCCATTGGCGAATTCCACCCGATCAATCTTGTGGTCTGAAATTGCACCGCCATTGACCACGTCCGCACCGTAGTAATTGATAAAGGCAATCTGGTCTCCGGTCCCCTTGATTTTGAGCACCATGTCCGTACCCACCTGAAAACCCAGCACATCCGATTCGGCAATCCCCGTTCCAAAACGCAGCGTATCGGTTGCACTCAGCAGATCAGTATTGTCGATCGAATCCTGACCATCGCCACGGTTGTAGACATACACATCGTTGCCCGCATCACCAGACAGATAATCGTTTCCACCCATCCCAGCGAGCGTGTTGTCACCCTGGTTGCCGTACAGACTGTTGCCAAGTGCATTGCCCGTAGCCGCCAGGTTGGCCGTGCCATCCAGTACCAAGCCTTCGATATGGTTTTCGAGGGTGTGGCTGACTGTGCTGCGTACGAAATCGTAGCCTTCACCCTGGGCCTCGACAATCGTGTCGCCCGTATCGTCAATTTCGTAATAATCGTCGCCCGTGCCACCGATCAGCGTATCCGCTCCCGCTCCGCCGATGAGCTGGTCGTTGCCCGCGCCGCCCTCCAGCTGGTTCTCGCCCGCATTGCCGGTGATGTTGTTGGCCCCGGCATTGCCGGTCGCATCGATATCCCCCGTTCCCGTCAGATTCAGCCACTCGACGTTGTCCGGCAGAGTGATGCTGACCGAACTATTGATTGTGTCGTTGCCTTCGCCCGCAGCCTCGATCACCACATCATTCACATCGTCCACGACATAGGTGTCATCCCCTGTGCCGCCTGCCATGATGTCCGCTCCCGTACCGCCGTCCAGGTAGTCGTCACCTTGGCCACCATCAAGGAGATCAACGCCACTTTCGCCAAACAAGTCATCCGCGCCATCGCCGCCAAACAGGTCATCGTTGCCACCCCCACCAATCAACTGATCGTCGCCCGCTTCCCCATACAGGATGTCATCACCATGGTATTGAGCTGCCAAGGTGGTGCCGTTGCGCGCATCGCCAAACATCACATCGTTGCCGATACCGCCAATCAGAATATCGTTGCCGCCCCCGCCCACCAATTGGTCGTTGCCATTGCCACCATCCAGATAATCATTGCCGTGGTATTGGCCTGCCAGATCGGCTTCTTCATCGGCATCGCCCCAAAGTTTGTCGGCACCGTCGCCGCCTATCAGGATGTCGTCTTTGCCTCCGCCCAGCAGATCATCGTCGTCCGCACCGCCATCCAGATAGTCATTGCCATGGTATTGCCCTGCCAGGTCGGCCTCGGTCTGGTCATCCCCATAAAGCTTGTCTTTGCCGGTTCCACCAAACAGGGCATCGTCCTTACCGCCGCCGACGAGGCTATCACCCCCCGCCCCACCATCGAGCACGTCGTTGCCGTGCAGGGTTTCGGCCAGGGTTTGATAAAAACCGGGCTCAAGGATGCCGTCGCCGAGGATATAGTCATCGCCGTCACCACCATCGATGACGTCGTTGCCGCCATGTCCCCACAAGAAATCGTTACCCAGGCCGCCATCGATGTAGTCATCGCCAAGTCCGCCCACCACCTGGTCGTCATCGTCGCCGGCAAAGACAATGTCGGCCGCGCTGTCTTGGGCGAGCGAGCCGCCGCCATCGATGGTTTCGCTGCCATCGGTGTTGGCATAAATACCCCACACCCGGCCTTGGGTCCAGATCGCACCGGCGCCGGCGGGTGCTTCCCATTCGCCGTTTTGCCCCAGATGCCCAGGCAGGTTCAACCCGGTGGCGGAAAGAATCATGTCTTTGCCAGTACCACCGTAAATGAGGTCTGAGCCGGCACCTCCTGCAATGAGGTCGTCGCCCAGTCCGCCTTCGATGATGTCGTCACCCGCGCTGCCGTCGAGGGCGTCGTTACCAGAGAGCCCCTGAATCAAGTCAGAACCGCCTGTTCCGGTGAGGGCATCGCTGTAGCCATTTTGGCCGATGATGGGGCCGGCGGCAGGCGGGGCAATCAAACCGGCCATGTTCAAGCCCAGCCGACCCGTCTGCCAGCCCTGGACGCGGATGCCGTCGCTAATGCCGTTTTTACTGATGAGCAATACCTGACTGCTACCTGTGCCTTTAAGTGTGTAGGTGATGCCTTGTGCGGTGTTTTTCCAGACGTTGGTGGTACCGGCGACGAGCGCGCCGCCGTTGAGAGTGACGCCATTGAGGATGAGGGTGCCGGAGCCGTCGGTGTCGAGGATGGTGTCGGTGCCGTCGCCAGCGTTGATGATGTAAGTGTCGAAGCCCTGCCCGCCTTCAAGATAGTCGTTGCCTCCGTTGCCAGTGAGGGTGTCGGCACCCGCACCACCGTAGAGGTTGTCACGCAGTGCATCCCCAGTCAGGTTGTCCGCATTCTGCGAACCGAACACGATCTGATGGTTGACTTGGGTGGCAAGGTCAACGCCGTCAATCTCGATCTTGAGCGGGGAGCCGCCAACGATGGCGGCATGATCGATGAAGTCCCAGTCACCTAAAATGCTGTAACTGTCCCATTTTTCGGAATAGGGCTTGTTGTCGCGATCAAAAATACCCAGCGGATCATCATCTGCATCTTCGGCACCCACGTCGTATTTCATCTTCCACGACAGCATCGCGGCGCGGTCTTTGAGGTATTGGTCGGTGAGTACGCCGCTACCGGTGGTGGCGTTGTAAAGGTCGAGTTCGCCGTTGGCGTTGTGGCCGGCATAGATCGTTGCATCGCCAGTGATGACGAAGGCATTGAGGCTGGTCAATGCGTAGCGGTAGGCGAGGCCATCGGGGGTGGCGGCCTGGGCCTTGGCGGCAATGGTCGCGCCATTGAATTCAGTCAGGGGCTGGATCGTAAGCAGTCCTTCCGACTGCTGATACAGCATGGTCTGCTTGATGTCGCTGATCAGGCCATATAGCGATTCGCGGTCGTCCTGTGCGATCAATCCGGTTCCGATGAACAGCCGCCCCATCGCGCCAACGATGGACTCAAGGCTGAAGGCGGTGTCGTTGCTGGCGGCTTCGAATAGGGGGTTGAGCTTGGCAAGCACGGCGGAAGGCGCGCCGTGCTTGAGGCTGTCGTCGAGCTGGATGAGCAGGTCGTAAACCGCAAGGGAGTCGGTCATCTGGCTTGCGCCATGACCGAAGGCGTCCTGTATGAAACTATCCTGCTCGATAAAAATCGCTTCGTGTCCACCCTGCTGAAACAGGCCGGGGCCATTCATGGTGACAATTTCAGGGTTTTTGTCGCCGTAGAGGTTGAGGTTGCTGCTGGAAGCGAACGATGCAGCACCGCCGAGCATGCCAAATAGGTTGCGGATATTGGTGGCAGCGTTGCCGGAGAGTCCAGCGATATCGCCAGTGGCAAAGCCCGCGCCGTTGATCTTGAAAGCATCCGCTCCCGCCCCGGCAAACAGCCGGTCGAACGCATCTGCCAAGTGACCTCCCAGGCTATGGCCGGTGACGGTGATGCCTTTGGCGGCAATGTCTGCTGCCAGGCCAAGGCCGGTTTGCCGTGCGTCGCTGAACAGGGTGGAGGAAGATTCAAACTGGATGGTTCTGACCCGCCCGCTCGGCTCGTCGATGATGATGTCGCTGCGCCCGCGCAGATAGGCCAGATAGATGTCCGCCGCCATGTTGAAAACGGGGACGAATTGCCCGGCTTTGGCCAGGGCATAGGCGGCGGTTTCGTCTGTTAGCGTAACCAGCTTGGCGGCACTGTATGCGCCGGTTGAAGTGATGCGCTTCCACTCGTTGTAGAGATCGATGGTCTGGTCGATGACCACGCCGTCGGCGACGATGTCGGCTATGTCGGCGATCAGCAGGTCGGTGGAGTTGATGATCGCTTGGGGCTCGGTGCCACGGATGGCTAACACGTACCCGCCGCCCGCATCCAGGCTCTTGAACAGGGTGGAGGAAAAACCGCTGGCGGTGTTGGGCTGGTGAGCGCTGACAGACCAGTGCAAGATCAGTTCGTCGGCTTGGGTGGTGCTGAAGGACATTTTGTTATCTGTGTTCTGTACTTCATTCCAAAGCGTCTTTCCGGGAACAAGGTTTGCGTAGCTTGCCTCAGCCAGTTGGGTCAGTTCAAAGAATTGTTTCGCGTTAATCATTTTCCTTCTCCTGATTTCCAAAATTGATAGACAAATTTCGTAAAGTCATCCTCTATGGGCGATACCCCGTCCCTTGCCGACCTGCCGCCAATACCACATCCACTTTCAAACCAGCCAAATGCGAACGTACGCCGCCAAGCCTCAAGCGATCCGCCTGATACAAAAGAAGCGCCACCGCTGCCAGGAATGAAGTTGACTGAGCGGGCGATTAAGTCTCCAGTTTCTACGTCATAAAATTTCTCCTCAGTTCTGCCTAAAGAAAGGAAAATCACTTCACGGGTCGTGTCCTGGAAGAATCGTTGTGTTCTTGAAGAGCGTAGAGTCTTTGAATCTCCCAATAAGACATTGGTATTTGTATGACTTGGCTTAAGGCTCATTTTCAACGTCTCCCTCACCCCCGGATTCTCTTTAACCCACTGCTCCGGTGTCTTGTAAACCCAGAACCCCGCCTCGGTTGAGCAGTAGTACTTGTGCATGACCAGCGTCGGAATCAAATCCCAGAACACCAGGTTGTACATGGCGAAGGCGGCAAGGCTGCCCCACACCCAGCCACGGCGGTTGTGCTTTTTTGCCCAGCGCGCGGCGAGCCACACCACCAGCGCGCTGATGGCGAGGTAGATGCCTATTGCGAATAAAACGACCAGTCCGAGCATTACGCCGCCTCCTTCCAGAGCGCTTCGTCGTCCGCGTCTTCTGCGCCCACGTCGTATTTCATCTTCCACGACAGCATCGCGGCGCGGTCTTTGAGGTATTGGTCGGTGAGTACGCCGCTACCGGTGGTGGCGTTGTAAAGGTCGAGTTCGCCGTTGGCGTTGTGGCCGGCATAGATCGTTGCATCGCCAGTGATGACGAAGGCATTGAGGCTGGTCAATGCGTAGCGGTAGGCGAGGCCATCGGGGGTGGCGGCCTGGGCCTTGGCGGCAATGGTCGCGCCATTGAATTCAGTCAGGGGCTGGATCGTAAGCAGTCCTTCCGACTGCTGATACAGCATGGTCTGCTTGATGTCGCTGATCAGGCCATATAGCGATTCGCGGTCGTCCTGTGCGATCAATCCGGTTCCGATGAACAGCCGCCCCATCGCGCCAACGATGGACTCAAGGCTGAAGGCGGTGTCGTTGCTGGCGGCTTCGAATAGGGGGTTGAGCTTGGCAAGCACGGCGGAAGGCGCGCCGTGCTTGAGGCTGTCGTCGAGCTGGATGAGCAGGTCGTAAACCGCAAGGGAGTCGGTCATCTGGCTTGCGCCATGACCGAAGGCGTCCTGTATGAAACTATCCTGCTCGATAAAAATCGCTTCGTGTCCACCCTGCTGAAACAGGCCGGGGCCATTCATGGTGACAATTTCAGGGTTTTTGTCGCCGTAGAGGTTGAGGTTGCTGCTGGAAGCGAACGATGCAGCACCGCCGAGCATGCCAAATAGGTTGCGGATATTGGTGGCAGCGTTGCCGGAGAGTCCAGCGATATCGCCAGTGGCAAAGCCCGCGCCGTTGATCTTGAAAGCATCCGCTCCCGCCCCGGCAAACAGCCGGTCGAACGCATCTGCCAAGTGACCTCCCAGGCTATGGCCGGTGACGGTGATGCCTTTGGCGGCAATGTCTGCTGCCAGGCCAAGGCCGGTTTGCCGTGCGTCGCTGAACAGGGTGGAGGAAGATTCAAACTGGATGGTTCTGACCCGCCCGCTCGGCTCGTCGATGATGATGTCGCTGCGCCCGCGCAGATAGGCCAGATAGATGTCCGCCGCCATGTTGAAAACGGGGACGAATTGCCCGGCTTTGGCCAGGGCATAGGCGGCGGTTTCGTCTGTTAGCGTAACCAGCTTGGCGGCACTGTATGCGCCGGTTGAAGTGATGCGCTTCCACTCGTTGTAAAGATCAACAGACTGATCGAGCGCAATGCCGTCGGTGGCAATGTCTGCAATATCGGCGGCTAGCAGGTCATCATAATTAACACCCTCGGTGCCTCGGATGGCGAGGACGTAGCCCCCGCCTGCGTCCAGGCTCTTGAACAAAGTGGAGGAAAAACCGCTGTCAGTGTTGGGCTGATGGGCGCCGGAGACGATCTGCCAATCTGCCAGGAAGTCATCTGCTTGCTTGGAGGAGAAGCCTTTGCCATCGTTAATCAGTGCATCTTTGGGGCTTAATCCTGGATCCGAGAAATCGGCATAGGCAGCCTCAGCCAATTGAGCAAGTTCGAAAAATTCGTTAGCGTTGATCATTTCAGAGATCCCCCATATTTAGTTGCACTGCGATCTGATGAATAGGAACTACGTTACTTGGAGCATCACACTTGCCATTCAGCCAGCTTTTCCAAATGACACCAGCTCCTCGCGGCCCAGATCGAAAATTGACATAGCGAACTAGAAACTCCTTGGTTTGGACATCGACAATTCCGCTCTCATGCTGATCTAGCAACAGTCCGTGAAGGTTCGCATTTGATTTACTCCAATACCCGAACCGCTCGTTGTACTGCGTGACCGCCCCACCATCGAGGTTAAACGTCAGCTTCTCGTCCCCATAAATCTTTGACCGAGGCCACGGCTTTAACGCCTCCCTCACCCCCGGATTCTCTTTAACCCACTGCTCCGGTGTCTTGTAAACCCAGAACCCCGCCTCGGTTGAGCAGTAGTACTTGTGCATGACCAGCGTCGGAATCAAATCCCAGAACACCAGGTTGTACATGGCGAAGGCGGCAAGGCTGCCCCACACCCAGCCACGGCGGTTGTGCTTTTTTGCCCAGCGCGCGGCGAGCCACACCACCAGCGCGCTGATGGCGAGGTAGATGCCTATTGCGAATAAAACGACCAGTCCGAGCATTACGCCGCCTCCTTCCAGAGCGCTTCGTCGTCCGCGTCTTCTGCGCCCACGTCGTATTTCATCTTCCACGACAGCATCGCGGCGCGGTCTTTGAGGTATTGATCGGTGAGTTCACCCAGCCCGGTGGCGGGATCGTAAAGGTCGAGTTCGCCGTGAGCGTTGATGCCGTCGTAGAGGGCGCTGCTGCCGGTGACGACGAAGGGGTTAAAGCTTGTAGAGCGCACAGCGTACATCTGCCGGTACGCTGACAGCCGTAGCAGACACAGCCGGCCTAGCCGCGTGACACCTACGCGAAAGTTACATCTGCAATACATGACGCCCCCTTGTTTTATGATTTCCGGGTATTGCGCCCGGAAATTTCAAGGGACTGTGAATTGATGTCCTGCTGCTTGTCTATACAACTTTAGTTGTAGATACAACAACCAGTTGAATAGGTTGGCAATTTAGTTACATTCCGGGATGTTTCGCCGGTTTTCGGGGTCTTTTTACTGACGCTTGCCGATGAGGCAATGAAGGCATGGAAAGTCCCAATACCTTTGTTGATACAAAACCAGCCCACTCCAAGACGGGATGTAACCTGATGGAATCCCATTACAGGATCTGCCGCGTATTCGTCCAAACTTCAACCGCCTGCTGCGCTTGCTATGTTGCAGAAGTCTGGAAGGCTATTGGATCGCTGATACGGCTGGTATGTGTCGCCAAGAAAACGCCCAGAGAGCCTGCCGCGATGGTTTCTTCTAAAGCGAAATGCATATTCGCGGTTTTAGAAAGCGGGCGTTTTTCCAATTACGCTTGCTAACCTATCCACCGGTTGAATCCGCACCGGTAAGCAGACATAAACTTGTTTCCCGCTTCAGCAACTGCCAATCGCCAGGCACCTTTCCGTTCAATCGCACTACCATGCTGCTATGCTCGGCCTGATACCTGATCGCCCTTGCTTCATGGACCCTGTTTTTTCCAGACTGTCTGCACACCAACTCGCACTGCACGCGGGAAGCCGCACGCTGGTGGCGGCGCTCGACCTTGCGCTCGAACCGGGCGAAGTGCTCGGCATTCTCGGTGCCAACGGCGCGGGCAAATCCACTCTGCTGTCTGTGCTGGCCGGGCTCGAACGGCCTGCTTCGGGCCAGGTCACGCTCGATGATCGTGCGCTCGACTCGCTGCCGCCACTGACTCGCGCCCAATATATCGGCCTGTTGCCGCAGGGTGACGAAGGCGGCTTTTTCGGCAGCGTGCTGGATTTTGTCGGACTTGGGCACTATCCCTTTGGCTCGGTTGCCTGCGACCTGACGCAGCATCTGGCCGACTGGGAACTGGCCGAACTGGCCCAGCGCCCGCTCGACACGTTGTCGGGTGGCGAACGCCAGCGCGCCCGGCTGGCGCAACTGGCGGTACAGCAACCGCGCATTGCCCTGCTGGATGAGCCGCTGACGCATCTCGACCCGGCCCACCAGGCCCGGCTGCTGGCCTGGGCACGCCGCGAAGCCGATGCCGGGCGCAGCGTGGTGATGACGCTGCACGACCCCAACTGGGCGGCCTCGCACTGCGATCGGCTGTTGTTTCTGCACGGCGACGGGCGCTGGCAACTGGGGCACCCGGCTGAATTGCTGACACCGGATGGGCTTGAAGCCCTGTACGGTCCCGGTACTGCGGGCTTATGGCGGCAACCGGGCTCACCCCTGCCTGTATAATCGCGATCTGGTTCACCTATCCCGCCTTCGCGCATCCCATGATTCGTCGCTTCATCAGCAAAGTATTTGGCCGTAAACCCCGCGCTTCCGGCTCCAGCGCGCACATTCTGCCGCAGGCCAAGCACGGCATCCGCCGTGACCAGCTCACCGACTGCGCACTGAAAACCTGCGAAACCCTGACGCAAGCGGGATTCAAGGGCTATCTGGTGGGCGGCGCGGTACGCGACCTGCTGCTGGGCAAGACCCCCAAGGATTTCGACGTAGCAACCGATGCCACGCCAGAAGAAGTGCGCCGCCTGTTCCGCCGCTCGCGCATCATCGGCCGACGCTTCCAGATCGTGCATGTGATGTGCGGTCGCGAGACCATCGAAGTGACGACCTTCCGTTCCAACGAACAGAAAGACACCGATGAAGACGACGAGCGACCGACCGACGAACACGGTCGCCTGCTGTCGGACAATGTGTTTGGCAGCATGGCGGACGATGCCGTACGCCGCGACTTCACCATCAATGCCCTGTATTACGACGTGGTGCACGAGGAAGTACACGATTACTTCGGTGGCGTGGCCGATTGCAAAAAGCGCGTGCTGCGCATGATTGGCGACCCCGACACGCGCTTCCGTGAAGACCCGGTGCGCATGCTGCGTGCCGCGCGCTTTGCCGCCAAGCTCGATTTCCACATCGATCCCGAGACCCGCCGGCCAGTAGCCACGCTGGCACCGCTGCTTGCCAACATTCCGCGCGCACGGATTTTCGACGAGGCGTTGAAACTGCTGATGTCGGGTCATGCCCTGCGCGGCGTACACCAGTTGCGCGCCGAAGGTCTGCATCACGGCATGCTGCCGCTGCTCGACACCATTCTCGACGACCCGATCGGCGAGCGTTTCATCAACGCTGCGCTGAAAACCACCGATACGCGCATCGCGCAGGACAAACCCGCCTCGCCGGCATTTCTGTTTGGCACGCTATTGTGGCCGCAGGTATTGCTGCGCTGGCGCGCGCTCGAAGCCGCCGGCGAAAAACCGCAGCCTGCCTTGTTCATTGCGATGGACGAAGTGCTCGACGCGCAGCGCGGCCAGCTCGCCATTCCGCGCCGCTACGATGGCATGATGAAAGAAATCTGGGCCTTGCAGCCGCGCTTCGAACAACGTGGCGGACAGCGCCCGTATCGCCTGCTGGAGCATCCACGTTTCCGCGCGGCGTACGACTTTCTGCTGCTGCGCGCCGAATCCGGCGAAGTGGAACTCGAACTCGGCGAATGGTGGACGCGTTTCCAGGAAGTGGACGACGCCGAACGCGAGTCCATGCTCAAGGTCGACAGCTCGCCCAAGCCACGTCGCAAACGCAAGCGCAGAAAGCCGGGCGAAGCCGCCAGCACCGTCCCTGCCGAATGAACATCATCGCCACCATCGGGCTGGGTGCCAATCTCAACGATCCGGCCGCGCAGGTTGAATACGCGCTGGCCGAACTGGATCGTCTGCCCGGCACCCGGCTGATTGCCCACTCGTCTCTGTATGCGTCAGCCCCGGTGGGCTATGTCGACCAGCCCGATTTCATCAACGCCGTGGCGCAGGTGGAAACCGCCCTCGCCCCACGTGCGTTGCTGGATGCGCTGCTGGATATCGAACACCGTCACGGCCGCGAACGTAAATTTCGCAATGCCCCGCGCACGCTCGACCTCGACCTGCTGCTGTACGGCCACGCGCAGTTCCATGAAGACGCGTTGACGCTGCCGCACCCGCGCATGACCGAACGCGCCTTCGTGCTGCTGCCGCTGCTGGAAATCGCGCCTCACACGGTCATTCCTGGCCATGGCCCGGCTGCCGACTGGCTTGCGTCCTGTGCCGCTCAGTCCGTATCCATCCTTCCGCCCCCTGCTGCCGCTGTCAACGCATGAGCCTCGATCGCTACCGCTACGTCGTTATCGAAGGACCGATTGGTGCCGGCAAGACCAGCCTCACCCACAAGCTGGCCGAACGGCTCAATGCCGACACCCTGCTGGAAAATGCCAACGACAATCCCTTCCTGCCGCGCTTCTATCAGGAACCGCGACGCTACGCCCTGCCAACGCAACTGCATTTTCTGTTCGAGCGTTCGCGTCAGCTGCGCGAACTGACGCAAGGCGACCTGTTTCGTGCGGGCACCGTGTCCGATTTTCTGATCGACAAGGACATGCTGTTTGCGCGCCTGAACCTGGACGACGACGAGTTCGAGCTGTATCAAAAGGTCTATGCCGACCTTGCGCCGCAGACGGCAACTCCCGACCTGGTGATTTACCTGCAGGCACCGATTGAAGCGCTGTATGAGCGCGTCAATCGACGCGGCGTGGATTTCGAGCGCGACATGGACGCAGGCTATCTGCAGCGTCTGGCCAACAGCTACAGCGAGTTTTTCCATCGCTACGACGCCGCTCCCCTGCTTATCATCAACACCAGCAATCTCAATTTTGCCGACAGCGACGACGATTTCGAGCTGCTGCTGGAGCGCATGACCAAGATGCGCGGCCCACGTGAGTTTTTCAGCAAGGCGGCCTGAACATAAATATGTCTGTCACCCTCTCTACTCTCAAGGCCATGCGCGAACGCGGCGAAAAAATCGCCGTACTCACCTGCTACGACGCGAGCTTTGCGCACGTGCTTGATACCGCCGAGGTGGACGTCTTGCTGGTCGGCGATTCGCTCGGCATGGTGATCCAGGGCCACAGCTCGACCCTGCCGGTGAAGCTGGCCGAAATGACCTATCACACGCGCTGCGTGGCGGCCGGAACCGAACGTGCCTGCATCGTTGCCGATTTGCCGTTCGGCAGCTACCAGCCCTCGCCCGAACGGGCCTATGCCTCTGCGGCCAGACTGATGGCGGTGGGTGCGCACATGGTCAAGCTCGAAGGCGGCGCGGTGATGGTCGATACCGTGGCTTTTCTTACCCAGCGCGGCATCCCCGTTTGTGCACACTTGGGCCTGCTGCCGCAATCGGTGAACCAGCTCGGCGGCTACAAGGTGCAGGGGCGTGAAGATGCCGCCGCCACGCAACTGATCGCCGATGCACGTGCACTGGAAGCTGCAGGTGCAGGACTGATCGTGCTCGAAATGGTGCCGTCCGAACTGGCCAAGCGCGTCACCGACAGTCTCAGCATTCCCACCATCGGTATCGGTGCCGGCGTCGACTGCTCCGGCCAGGTGCTGGTGCTGTACGACATGCTGGGGCTATACCCGCGCGCGCCCCGGTTCTCGAAAAATTTCCTGACCGGGGCAGACAGCATCGAAGCGGCTGTACGTGCCTACGTCACCGCGGTCAAGGCCGGCACCTTCCCCACCGCTGACCACGCGTTCTGATGCAGGTCGTCCACACCGCCGCCGAACTGCGCGCTGCACTGGCCGGCCAGATCGGTACCGCGTATGTGCCGACCATGGGCAACCTGCACGCCGGCCACGTGTCGCTGGTCGAACTGGCCAGACAGCACGGCCAGCCTGTCGTTGCCAGCATCTTCGTCAACCCGCTGCAGTTTGGCGCGGGCGAGGACTTCGAGCGCTATCCACGCACGCTCGATGCCGATTGCGCCAGGCTCGCCGCAGCCGGCTGTGACCTGGTGTTTGCGCCTGCTGTCGCCGAACTGTATCCGGTGCCGCAGACATTCAGCGTGCAGCTGCCCGACAGCCTCGCCAACGACTTGTGCGGCGCGTTCCGCCCCGACCATTTCAGCGGCGTGGCCACCGTGGTGCTGAAACTGTTCAATCTGGTGCAGCCGCGCGTGGCCGTGTTCGGCAAAAAGGATTTTCAGCAGCTATTCGTCATTCGCGAACTGGTACGGCAATTCAACCTGCCGGTCGAGATCATAGCGGGCGAAACCCTGCGCGAGCCCAGCGGCCTGGCGCTGAGTTCGCGCAACGGCTATCTCAGCGAAGCCGAGCGAATTCAGGCCTCGCAACTCCAGAACCAGCTCGCGGTGCTGGTCGCGGCCATCCAGACGGGTGAGCGGGACTTCGAGGCGCTGTGCCACATTGCCAGCCGCCATCTCAAAATGGCGGGCTGGCGCGTGGATTATGTCGCGTTGCGCGATGCCGACACCCTGCAGCCGCCCACAGCAGGCGCCTCCCGGCTGGTGGCCCTGGGCGCGGCCTGGCTGGGCACGACCCGCCTGATCGACAACCTCGATTTTGCCCTCAAGAGCCCGCTTTGAGATCTGCTTTGCCCGCTTTGGGCTCGCGGTCTCAAAAGGTATAATGATCGTCCATTTTTTGTGAGGGCACCGTCATGCAAAGAACGATGCTCAAGTCCAAGCTTCATCGGGCAACCGTCACGCATTCCGAGCTGCACTACGAAGGCTCATGCGCCATTGACGAGAACCTGCTGGACGCGGCAAACATCCATGAATACGAGCAGATCCAGATTTACAACGTTACCAATGGTGAGCGTTTCACCACCTATGCCATCCGCGCCGCGCGTGATTCAGGCATCATTTCGGTGAACGGTGCGGCCGCGCACAAGGCCAACCCGGGTGACCTCGTCATCATCGCCACCTACGCGGTCTACAACGAGCTGGAACTGGCTCGCTACGAGCCGGAACTGGTGTACATCGGCGAAGGCAACCGCATCATGGATACACGCCACGAGATTCCGGTGCAGGCAGCCTGAAAATCAGTTTCAGGACAACAAAAAAGCCGGGGATTCCCGGCTTTTTTGTTGTCACGCGCGGCCCCAGCGCGATCCATGGGCGGCATGCGCCTAGCTCAGTTTCCAGATCTCGGCGTTGTATTCCCGCATGGTGCGATCGGTAGAAAAGAAGCCGCTCGACGCCGTATTGAGGATGCTCATGCGCGTCCAGCCCGCTTCATCCTGCCACGCCTGCGACACCCGCTCCTGCGCGTCGACATAGCTGCGGAAATCCGCCAGCACCATCCAGGGATCGTGCGGGCTCAGCAAGGTATCGAGGATCATGTCAAAGATCCCCGGCTCGTTCAAGTTGAAATGACCCGATGCCAGAAGGTCGATCACATCACGCAACTCGGGGTCATTTTCCACGTAGGACCGCGGCTGGTACTGCGGACGCAGCGTCTCGACTTCTTCGGCCTGCATGCCGAAAAGGAAGAAGTTCTCCTCGCCCACCGCCTCAAGAATTTCGATGTTGGCGCCGTCGTAGGTGCCGATGGTGACAGCACCATTCATCATGAATTTCATGTTGCCGGTGCCGGACGCCTCCTTGCCAGCGGTCGAAATCTGCTCCGACAGGTCAGTCGCCGGCGCGATGATTTCCATGCTGGTCACCCGGTAGTTGGGCAGGAAGGCGACCTTGAGGCGGCCCTCGACGTCGGGATCGTTGTTGACCATCTCGGCCACGCTGTTGATGAGCTTGATGATGCGCTTGGCTATGACGTAGCCCGGCGCCGCCTTGCCACCGATCAGCACGCAACGGTCCGCCCAGCCGTCCAGCTGTCCGCGGTTGATGCGGTTGTACAGATGAATCACGTGCAACACGTTTAGTAGCTGCCGCTTGTATTCGTGGATGCGCTTGACCTGCACGTCGAACAGCGCGTCCGGGTTGAATTCGACCCCGCACTCGGCCTTGACCAGCGCCGCAAGGTGTTGCTTGTTGGCGCGCTTGACCGCGCGCCAGTCGGCGTGGAATTCCGTGTTTTTCAGGTCGGCCAGCGGCTTGAGCTTTTCCAGTTGCGACAGATCGACCACCCAGTCCTCGCCGATCTTGCTACTGATGAGTGCGCTCATGCTGGGGTTGGCATGCGCCATCCAGCGCCGCGGCGTCACGCCATTGGTCTTGTTGTTGAACTTGTGCGGCCACAGCTCGACGAAATCGCGGAACAGACCTTCCTTCAGCAGCCGCGAATGCAATGCCGCCACGCCATTGACCGAGAAGCTGCCGATGATGGCCAGCCAGGCCATGCGCACCTGCCGTACATCACCCTCTTCGATGATCGACATGCGGCGCCGGCGGTCGATGTCGCCCGGCCATTTTATCGCCACTTCATGCAAGAACCGTGCATTGATTTCGCAGATGATTTCCAGCGGGCGTGGCAGCAGGCGTTCGAACAGCGCAACCGGCCAGCGCTCCAGCGCTTCGGGCAGCAATGTGTGGTTAGTGTAGGCCATGCACTTCGATGTAATCGCCCAAGCTTGGTCCCATACCAGTCTTTCGTTGTCCAGCAGCAAACGCATCAGTTCAGCCACTGCAATGGTGGGATGCGTGTCGTTCATCTGGAATACATTGTGCTCGGCGAACTTCAGCAGATCGGTGTTGCCTGCCGAACGCCACTGTCGCAGCGCATCCTGCAGGCTGGCCGAGGCCAGCAAATACTGCTGGCGCAACCGCAGCTCCTTGCCGTTTTCACTGCTGTCGTTGGGATAGAGCACCATCGAAATGTGCTCAGCGTGATTTTTTTGCTGCACAGCCTCGGTGTAACTGCCGGCATTGAACTCATCAAGGTTGAACTCATCGGTTGCGGCTGCTTTCCATAGCCGCAAGGTATTCACTGCATGATTCCGGTAGCCCGAAATCGGCATATCGAATGGAATCGCCAGCACATCATTGGTGTCTGCCCAGCGCGTACGTGCGATCCCCTCCTTGTCCTGGAAATGTTCGGTGTGCCCGCCAAACGGCACACGGCAGGTGAACTCCGAGCGTTCAATCTCCCAGGGATTGCCATCGCGCAGCCAGTGATCCGTGTCTTCCTTCTGGTAGCCGTTTTCGATGCGCTGGCGAAACATACCGTATTCGTAATGCAGGCCATAGCCCATCACCGGCAGATTCAGCGTGGCACAGCTGTCCATGAAACACGCGGCCAGGCGGCCCAGGCCGCCATTGCCCAGGCCGGCATCGGGCTCTTCTTCGGCCAGGTTTTCCAGCGTGTGGCCGAATCGTTGCAAGGCTTCACGCGTTGCTTCATCCAGCCCCAGGTTCAGAACATGGTTGGACAGGGCACGACCGATCAGAAACTCCAGCGACAGGTAGTACGCACGCCGCCTGCCCGGCTGGTCGCGCGCCACATAGGAATTCATCCAATCCGACATGAGACGGTCGCGCAGGGTCCAGGCCAGCGCCTGGTAGGAGTAGACCGGCGGGCATACCTGCAACCGCCCCATGTGATAGAAGCGATAGCGTTCCAGGTCGTGGCCGATGGCTTCGGCACTGACGGGCAGCGACTCAAGTGGCGTAGAAACGGAGCATTGTGATTTGTCAGGCGGGTTCGAGGGCATGGCCACTCCTGGTGGATGAACTGGAATACAAGGATAGGTAATGCTCGGCACTTTCGGACCAGCCGAATGAGTGACGCATGCCCGTTTGCTGCAAGCTACGCCACTGGGCGGGCTTGCGGTAAACATCGAGCGCACGTCGGATCGCCGCCAGAAAAGCCGCTACATCGGGCGTTTCGAATACGAAGCCATTGGCCGTTGCGTCCTTCAGCGTGGCCTTGTTGGTATCGACCACGGTGTCGGCCAGACCACCGGTCTTGTAGACGATCGGGGGGGTACCATAGTGCAGGCTGTACATCTGGTTCAGGCCACACGGCTCAAAGCGCGACGGCATCATGAACATGTCCGCGCCCGCTTCGATTTGATGCGCCAGCAGCTCGTCGTAGCCGATTTCAACAAATACACGATCCGGATGCTGCCGGGCCAGCCGCGTGAGTTTTTGTTCGTACGCTGCCTGGCCGCTGCCCAGCACCACGAAACGGACATCAGTTTCAGCCAGTAACACCGGCATTGCGGCCAGCACCCAGTCGATTCCCTTTTGCTCAACGAGACGGCCAACCAGCCCCAGCAAAGGGGCCTTGAGCGCAACTTCATCCGGCTGTGGCAGAAAGCGCTCGAGCAAGGCCTGTTTGTTGCGCCGCTTGCCCGGCTGGATACGTCCCGGCGAATAATGCGCGGGCAGATGCACATCGGTAGCGGGATTCCAGACAGTCGTATCAATACCGTTGAGTATCCCGTGCAACTTATATTGCCGGGATAGCAGCAAACCATCCAGCCCATGCCCAAATGCCGGCGTGCAGATTTCGGCCGCATAGGTTGGACTTACCGTGGTCACGGCATCTGCGTACACCACGCCGCCTTTCAGCATGGAAAACCCACCATGAAACTCGACGCCTTCGGATGACCACCAGTGACTCGGCAACTGCAGGCGAACAAAATCGCCATGCGAGAAATACCCGCTATAAGCCAGGTTATGAATGGTGAACACGGTTTTGGGGCGCACCGGCTGATCGGCCAGAAATGCCGCCACCAAACCGGTTTGCCAGTCATGTGCGTGCACCACTTCGGGCTGCCAGCCAATGTCCAGCGCATCCTGCGCCAGCAAGGAGGCAACCCGTGAGAACACGGTAAATCGCTCGGCGTTGTCGGGCCAGTCCTGTCCACTCGCATTCACATACGGATTGCCCGGGCGGTCAAACAAGCCGGGGCAATCTACCACCCACAACGGAAAAGCCAGGTCAGGGTGGCGCGTTTCCAGGACACGTGCACTGACGGTTCCTTCGGTACCCCGCACATCACACCAACCAAGTATTTTCACCTGATCGAGCTGACGCAGCAGGGATCGATATCCCGGTAATACCAGGCGGATATCCGCGCCACCCGCATGCAAGGCATGCGGTAGGCTGCCGAGCACATCACCCAATCCACCGGTTTTTACCAGCGGGTAGGCCTCGCTGGCCACAAACAGAATTTTTTTTGCTCCGCGTTTCATTATTTTTGTCCGTCATTTTTATTGGTTAAACATCAACTGCAAGGTTTCAGGAAAATGCCCCCCAGTGGCGGTAGGAGCACTTCGACTGAATGATCGAAGCCCATCCACGGCAGGTTTTGTGGCTGCAAGGGATAACCGTTTCCAAGGTTGCTGCCGCCGTAATACTCGGAATCGCTGTTCAGCACTTCGCACCATGCCGCGCCTGACGGCACGCCGATGCGATAGTGATAGCGCGGGACCGGCGTGAAATTAAACAAGGCCACGATCTGCGCGTCTGGATCCCGTCCTTGACGCACCAGGCTCAACACCGACTGGTCGGCATCGTGACAATCGATCCAGCGAAAACCACGCGGGTCAAAGTCGTATTCATGCAAGGCAGGCTCATTGCGGTACAGGTTGTTGAGGTCATGCAGCAGGGTACGGATACTGTCATGCGCCGGGAAATCGAGCAGCATCCAGTCCAGCGGGGCGGCTTCGTTCCATTCGTTCCACTGGCCAAACTCGCCCCCCATGAACAGCAGTTTCTTGCCCGGATGCGCATACTGCCAGGCATAGAACAGGCGCAGATTGGCGAAGCGCTGCCAGGTATCACCCGGCATCTTGTCGAGCAGGCTTTTCTTCATGTGCACGACTTCGTCATGCGACAGCGGCAGCACAAAGTTTTCAGTCCACGCATACACCTGGCTGAAGGTCAGCTGGTTGTGCTGGTACTTGCGAAAAACCGGTTCCTTCTCGATGTAGTCCAGGCTGTCGTTCATCCAGCCCATGTTCCATTTCATCGAAAAGCCGAGCCCCCCCAATTCGACCGGGCGCGATACCGCCGGCCAGGCGGTTGATTCCTCGGCAATGGTGAGCACGCCGGGGAAGCGGCCATGCACTTCGGTATTCATCTCGCGCAGAAACTGAATCGCCTCGATATTTTCGCGCCCGCCATACTGGTTCGGCAGCCATTCACCCGGCTTACGCGAATAATCGAGGTAAAGCATCGAGGCGACCGCATCGACGCGCAGGCCGTCGATGTGAAACTCCTCCAGCCAGTACAGTGCATTGGCGACCAGAAAGTTGCGCACTTCGTTGCGGCCAAAATCGAAGATCAGCGTGCCCCAGTCCTGGTGCTCACCTCGGCGCGGGTCCGCATGCTCGTATACCGGCTCGCCGGTGAAGCGCGCCAGCGCAAAGTCGTCCTTGGGAAAGTGCCCCGGCACCCAGTCGAGCAACACACCCAGCCCGGCCTGATGACAGGCATCGACAAACGCACGAAAATCATCCGGTGAGCCGAAGCGTGCAGTCGGCGCGTAATAACCCGACACCTGATAGCCCCACGACGCATCGAGCGGATGCTCGGCTATCGGCATCAACTGGATGTGGGTATAGCCAAGATCCTGCACATAGGGAATCAACTCGTCCGCCAGTTCGGTCCAGGTGTAAAAACCACCATCGGCATGCCGCCGCCAGGAACCGGCATGCAATTCGTACATGCTGATCGGGCTGTGCTGCCAGTCAAAACGGGAGCGGGCATCGATCCAGTCGTCATCCGCCCAGGTGTGCGTCTCTTCCTCCGCGATACAGCTGGTGGTTTCGGGCCGCAAAAACATCTGCCGGGCGTAGGGGTCGGTTTTTCTCACCAACTGACCATGGCTGCCGAGGATTTCGTATTTGTAGGCGTGCCCGGCGATCAAGCCGGGAATAAACAATTCCCATATCCCCGATGTGCCGCGACAGCGCATCGGGTTGCGACGCCCGTCCCATTCATTGAAATCGCCAACGACACTCACACGTTGCACGGCCGGCGCCCACACGGCGAACAGGCAGCCAGCCACGCCATCGATGGTTTTCAGTCGCGCGCCCAGCACTTTCCAGGCTTGAAAATGTCGCCCCTCGCCCAGCAGGTACAGATCCATTTCGCCCAACTGCGGCTCAAAAGTGTAGGGGCATTGCGCGGTGTGCCATTCGCTACTGCGCTTGCTCTGCCAGCGCAGCAGCGGATGCTTTTCAACCACGGTTCCAGGCGGCAGGCGACGCTCGAAACAATCGGTTCCGGGCACCCGGCTCATATGGCCTCCGGCAACATCCACCGCTTCGGCAGCAGGCAGGAAAGCGCGGATCAAGGTGCCGCCGTCTGGCTGGGGATGCACACCCAGCACTTCGAATGGATCATGATGCGTGCCGGCCTGCACGCGCATCACGGGCTCGTCTATTACGGGCAGCTTGTTGCTGGTCGAAGCGTGTAGTGGCGCGTTCATAGGCTGGGTTGAATCTCGCATCGGTGGGTCTTCTGTATGTGTTCAAGCAAACGGGATGCCAGATCGGCAGAGATCGCTTCCCATTCAAACCGCCAGCTCCAGTTGCCTGTGTCGGTGCCGGGCGTGTTCATGCGCGCCTCCGATCCCAGGCCCAGTACATCCTGCATCGGCAAAATGGCCAGCGCAGCACGGCTGCCTAGCACCGTGGCCATCATGGCATCCGGAACGGCTTCGGGGTTTTCGACGCCCAGCTGCTGCATCACTTCGTGGCGCGCAGGCTCGGGCTGCGTGCGCCACCAGCCCAGCGTGGTGTCATTGTCATGTGTACCGGTGTAATAGACCGTATCGGGCTGGACGTTTTCGGGCTTGTGCGGATTGTCGGCATGCACGTCGAATGCGAACTGCAATACGGACATGCCCGGCAACCTGAATTGATGACGCAATTCGGTGACATCGGGCGTGATGATGCCCAGGTCTTCGGCCACCAAAGGCAGATCGCCCATTTCGTCGACAATCGCCTGCAACAGCTCGGCACCCGGTGCCTTGACCCACTCACCATGGATGGCCGTAGGTTCGCCTGCCGGGATCTCCCAGGCCGCGGCCAGACCACGGAAGTGGTCGATGCGCACCAGATCGAACCAGTCGAAATGCGCCCGCAAACGCGCACGCCACCAGGTGAAATTGTCGGCCTGCATCGCAGGCCAGTTGTAATGCGGATTACCCCAGCGCTGTCCCGTTTCGGAAAAGTAATCAGGCGGCACACCCGCCACCAGCGTCGGGTGGCCATCGTCATCCAGCAAGAACTGATCGCGTTGCGCCCACACATCGGCGCTGTCGTGCGCCACAAAAATCGGCATATCACCAAACAGCTGGATCCCGCGCACCGCCGCTCTGGCGCGCATGGCCTGCCAGCACACATCGGCGTGATATTGCTCAACCATCACGGCTTGCAATGCATCGACATGGGTGGCGTCAAATGCCGCCAGGGTCTGCGGGTCGCGGTCGCGCAATGCGCGTGGCCACTCGGTCCAGGACGCCCCACCGTGTTCGCGCTTGATGATGATGAAACGTGCATAGTCATCGAGCCAGTGGCTTTGTCGGGTGCGCCATCCGGAAAAGTGATGCATGTCGACCTGCGTCTCGGGAAACAAGGCAGGATTGACTGCAAAAGCGGATGCGCACTGATAAGGTGACAGCCCTACCAACGGCAAACCCAGCGGCAGCATCTGCCATACCCTCACCCCGGCTGCGTGCAGAAAATCCAGCCAGCGGTCGGCATCAGCCAGCGTACCAGACGGAAGCGACGTCGGGTGCAACAGCAGACCGGCGCGATGCGTATCGAAATTCATCCGGCATTCCTGCGCATGGTGCCGGCGTTTTCTGCCCAGCCGCCACCGCTCGATACCGGGACATCCAGCAGCGCAGGCGGTGCCACACCCAGCAAGCGATACAACTCGCGTAACTGGATCCGGTACAACTGCTCGAAGTCGCTGACGCTGCTCGACGGGTTGTAATCGCCGAACCACCAGAACCAGTCCGATCCTTCGCACACCGCGAGCTGGCGCGTTGCCAATGCCAACTGGTCGGCGTTGAGCGTCCCAGTCGCCACCACACTGTCGTAGGCCTCTTTGGCCGCAACCAGATATTCCCAGCCACGGTTCTTGTCGTCCGATCCGATCCAGGTTGAAAAGCTGCCGTACACCCAGCTGCCAGCCGCCAGATGTTTCATCGGCATGGCGGGCGTATCGGCTGCCTGCCTGGCAAAAGTACTGGTTTTGATCGTGGGATGACTCGACAAGGAAGCGTAGAGCGCGTCCAGAAAGTAATGGCCATTGTTCGGGTAGTACTCCCAAGCATTTTCGCCATCGAGAATGACCGAAACCACCTGTTGATCCGCATCCTTGCCAAAGAAACTGGCAATATTTTCCAGATGCCGGACAAAATCGGCCACCGCATCGTCGGCATGCCAGTCACTGTATTTGAATCCGATCAGGTCAGACAAACCATCATCGCGGAAAAACACTTTCGTCTTGTAACCGTCGATCTGCGCGGGCGAAAACAGGGTACGCCTGGATTGTATGTCGTCCGGTGAACAGCCGGATTTGGCACAACTGTTGCGCCACACGCCCTCCCCGGTGGCAGTCCAGGCAATACCCATGTCATCGAGCTGGGCCAGCGCATCCTCACTCACGCCGCCTTCTGATAACCACACGCCGGTCGGCTTCATGCCAAAATAGCGTTCAAACACCGCCATCCCATGTTGCAGATGCCAGCGCGCACGTTCCGCGCCGCCCGGATACGCCGAGTCTTCGGGCACCGGCGCATCGGGCAGCGCATCACGCAAATTGGCAAAGTTATTCAAGAGCGGCACGATGGGATGCCCGTACGGCGTCATCGACAGCTCGATCTGCCCCCGTTCCGCAAGCAGGCGAAACCGCGGAATGAGTCCTGCAATACAGTGCTGGATCAGGGCCAGCAGTTCATGGCGATCGGCGGCAGAATAATTTCTTTCCTGCGACATCAGGCGCTTCACCAATGGCAGCTGTTTGAGCGAATGCCCCAGCCAGGCCAGGTGGTACCAGGTCAGCACATCCAGAAAATACTGTTCAGACAAGTAGGCCAGATGCCATTGCAGATCAGCCTGATCGATCGCGTCTTCATCAACGGTACCCATGATGCGCAGCAAACGATGGAACGCAGGATAAGGATGGATCATGCGCTGCGCATTACAACGCTGACAGTCCTGGACGATGCGCTGACGACTGGCCACATCCGTAGGAATACGCTCGATGCCGGACAGCAGATTCAGCATATGGTCCTGGGCAGGCTTGCCATGCTTGAGCAATCCGCTGAGTTGCAGCCCGTAGTCGTCGAGTTGCTCCAGCAGCACCGGCGCAAAGTTCACCACGACACGCATATCCGGATAGCGCTCAAGATGCGCCGCCATGTCGCTGTAGTCCTTGATGCCGTGCAGGTAGACCCAGGGCAGGTGGTACATGCCCCGGATTCCCTCGCGGTAATACGGTTGGTGCATGTGCCAGCACAGCACCACGTTGAGCGATTTAGCCGTCGTAGTCATTTTGTGGTCTCGCGTACAGATTTTGTCCAAGCATGGCCGGAGTGACCAGCACAATGCCTTCGGGGGTGACATGGAAGCGTTTCGCATCCTCGACCAGGTCTTCACCGATGACGGTTCCATCCGGAATGACCGTCCCCTTGTCGATGATGGCGCGGTTAATCCGGCAGTGCTTGCCAATACTGACCTTGGGCAGAATTACACTATCCTTGATCAGGCTGTAGCTTTCCACGGTTGTCGCAAAAAATAGCACCGAGCGTTTGACCCGTCCGCCCGACAGGATGCAGCCGCCCGCAATCAGGGAATCGATCGCCTCGCCGCGTCGACCTTCGTCATCGAAAATGAATTTGGCAGGCGGGTATTGCGGCTGGTAGGTCCAGATCGGCCAGTTGCGGTTGTACAGATTCAGTTCAGGGTCGACCGAGCACAGTTCCATATTGGTCTGCCAGTAGGAATACAACGTACCCACGTCGCGCCAGTAGGCCGGCAGGCCTTTCTTGTCACGAAACGGGAAGGCAATGGCGCGTGAATCGGCGATTTTGGACGGAATGATGTCCTTGCCGAAATCATGGCTCGATTGCTCGTTTTCGGCATCCTCGATCAGCGTCTGATACAGGAAATCCTTGGAGAAAATATAGATGCCCGTCGATACCAGTGCGATGCCGGGCTTGCCCGGTATGCAATCCGGATGCTCGGGCTTTTCAGTGAAGTGGGTGATACGCATGGACTCGTCCACCGTCATCACCCCAAAGGCACTTGCCTCGGCGACCGGAGCTTCAATACTGCCCACGGTGAAATCCGCGCCGGTCTGGACGTGATGCAGCAGCATCTCCGAATAATCCATGGTGTAGACATGATCCCCCCCCAGCACCAGAACATACTCGGGATGATGACGCTGCATGATGTCGATATTCTGGTACAACGCATCGGCCGTGCCCTGGTACCACTCTTTTTTCGTGGTGCGCTGCTGCGCCGGAAGAATTTCCACGAACTCGCCAATTTCGGCACGCATGAAACCCCAGGCACGTTGCAGGTGGCGAATCAGCGAATGTGACTTGTACTGGGTCAGTACACCGATTTTACGAATACCCGAGTTGACGCAATTGGACAGGGGGAAATCGATGATGCGGTACTTGCCGCCGATGGGTACCGCCGGCTTGGCACGCCAGGCGGTCAGATCCTTCAAACGCGACCCTTCGCCCCCCGCCAACACCAATGCCAGAGTTTTACGGGTCAGTTCCGTCACCATTTTGGGTTCGGTGTAATACCGGTACAGCCTCGCCTGTTCATCTTTTGAAATCGTCATATCCCACTCCTGATTGCTTCTGTATTGGAATTCATTGTATTGCGGTCAAACTCAAAGGTATCCGGAATCGCGCTTGCAATCGCGCCCTGCACACCCAGCCGGTTGCAGGTAATCAAAACAATCGGGGTGCGTTCGACCACGCTGCGCATCCGGCCCTTGTCCAGGGCAGCTGCCATGAAACGCGGCGCCTGCATTCGTTCCTGCAGATGACCCGACACGCCACCTGCAATATACAAGCCCCCCCATGGCTGGTAGAGCAGGGCAAGATTACCAACCCATGCACCATACAGCTCGATAAACAGATTGAGGGCGGACTCGGCGGCTTCATCACCCGCCTCTGCCCAGACACCCAGCATGGCACCCTCTACCATCCCAGCCGGCAGCAGCTGCTTGTGTTCAATGCAGCAAAAACAATACAGGTCATTTATCGCCGAACCCGATGCCACACGCTCCCACGACACATGACCATAACGCACCCGCAAATACTCCAGCAACCGCGCCTGCATGGCGTTGGCCGGCGCGAAGTCGATATGGCCGCCCTCGGTGGCGAAACTTTGATAGTGGCCATGGGCATCCTGCAGCATGAATGCCAGCCCCAGTCCGGTACCGGCTCCCGTGATGACACGCACCCCGCCAGGCTCGGACGCACAGGGGTTGAGTGCAATTATGTCAGCCTCTGTCAGCGTGGCCACGCCTGCCGCCGCCGCCTGGAAGTCATTGATGATGCGCACGCCTGGAATACCCAACGCCTGCTGCAATGCAGGTGCATCCAGTGTCCATGCAAGATTGGTCAATGTCGCCCGCTGATCCAGTACCGGTCCTGGAACCGCCAGAATCGCCAAATCCGGCGGCGAATTCAATTGGGCATCCAGCATGAACTGCTGCAACAAGGATTCAATCGAGGAAAAATCCGCGCTGGCATACACCCTCTCAAAGCGCAATTGCTGCTCGCCCGTTGAAGTGCTTCCCACCCAGGCCAGCCAGCTTTTGGTTCCCCCAATATCACCCGCAATAAACGCCATTGTCACGACTCAATCCGGATGGGTGTGGTTCATACGCCGATAGTAATTAATCAGTGCATTGGTCGAGGCATCATGGCTTGCCACCGACAAATCGGCATGCAGCTCCGGCAGGATACGGCTGGCCAGTTGCTTGCCCAACTCCACACCCCACTGGTCGTATGAATTCAGGTTCCAGATTACACCCTGCACAAAAATCTTGTGCTCATACAGTGCAACCAGCATGCCCAGTGCATGCGGCGTAATTTTCTGCAATAAAAACGCGTTGCTTGGGTGGTTACCCTGAAATACTTTGTGCTGGATGAACTGACCATTTCCTGACGCACTCGATTCGTTCACGGTTTCCTCGCGCGTACGGCCGCGCATCAGCGCCTCGGTCTGTGCCAGGAAATTGGCGATGAGAATATCGTGGTGCTTGTGCAGATCGGTGGGTGGATCAATCGACACGATAAAATCGGCCGGCACCATCTTGGTGCCCTGGTGCAGCAACTGATAAAACGCGTGCTGGCCATTGATCCCGGTCGCACCCCAGATAATGGAACCGGTGGCGTAATCCACCATCCGACCTTCCCGGTCGACCGACTTGCCGTTGCTTTCCATGTCTGCCTGTTCCAGATAGGTTGGCAGACTACGCAGGTAATGGTCATACGGCAGAATTGCGTGCGATTCCGCGCCAAAAAAATTGTTGTACCAGACCCCCAGCAGCGCAAGGATCACTGGCATGTTCTGTGCCAGCGGCGCATGCCGGAAATGCTCATCCATGTCATGCGCGCCTTCCAGAAGCTCGGTGAAACGCTCCGCGCCAACGGCCAGAATGATCGACAAACCTATCGCCGACCACAGCGAATAGCGACCGCCCACCCAATCCCAGAATTCAAACATATGCGCCGGATCGATGCCAAAGGCAGCGACCGATTCGCTGTTGGTCGAGACAGCCACGAAATGCTGCGCGATATGTTTCGTTTCCTGCGACTGCGCCAGAAACCAGCTGCGCGCAAAATGCGCATTGGTCATGGTTTCCTGTGTGGTGAACGTTTTCGATGACACGATGAACAGGGTTGTTTCAGGATTGAGGGACTCCAGCGTTTCCTTGACGTGAGCGCCATCGATATTGGAAATGAAATGCAGTTTCAGGCGTGGATGGCGGTAAGGCTTCAATGCCTGAACCACCATCTGCGGTCCCAGGTCGGAGCCGCCGATGCCGATGTTGACCACATCGGTGATGCGCTCGCCGGTGTAACCACGCCACTGCCCGCTACGCACCTGTTCGGCAAAAGCGCCCATGCGCTCAATGATCGCATTCACCTTGGGCATCACATCCTCGCCATCGACCACCACCGGGCGATTGCTGCGGTTGCGTAGCGCCACGTGTAAAACCGCGCGGTTTTCCGTGTGGTTGATTTTCTCGCCGCTGAACATGCGCTCGCGCCAGCCCGACACGTCCGCCTCTTCAGCCAGGCGCACCAACAGGCTCATGGTCTCGTCCGTGATGCGATTCTTGGAATAATCCAGCAACACCTCGCCTACCTGCAGCGAAAATCGCTCGAAACGGTTTGGATCACTTTCAAACAGGTCACGCATATGAACCGAGGCCATTTCCTCAAAATGAGCCTGCAACACACTGCATACCGGCTGGTGCAAGGACCCCGGCTCCCCTATGCCACCATGAAACTCCTGCACTGCTAAAGACATTCAGCTCCCTCCGCACGCATCACAAACACCGAGCACTTCAATTGAGCTGCAACAACTGTGCCACAGACATTCACAGTCGTGTAAAAACAATCTCTGACTATAGGAAATTCAAACAAAAACATACGGCGCCCTAACGAATACGACAATTCGTTCCAGGACTTTCGCCAAGCCCGTTATTAAAGATAAATGATGCATGTCGAATATTGCATCGGCATAACAGTCAGAAATGCACCCAAATGCTGCTGAATGAGCATGAGTGGCGCGTTTGATAACAACAAGATGGTGCCGGGAGGGGGACTCGAACCCCCACACTGTTACCAGCGGCGGATTTTGAATCCGCTGCGTCTACCGATTCCGCCATCCCGGCAAAAGGGCTGGGTGCGAACGCATCCAGCGACAGAAGCCGCGCATTATCCCGAATCGGGCAGTCTCCCGCAAGGCGGACCGTTATAATCGCGCCCCATGAATGTTGCTGATTTTGATTTTGACTTGCCGGATGAGCTGATTGCGCAGTTCCCGCCTGCGGTGCGTGGCGGCAGTCGGCTGCTGCATGTGGATGCACGCGGCGTGCTTGCCGACCGCTGGTTTCGTGATCTGCCCAGCCTGTTGCGCCCCGACGATCTGCTGGTAATGAACGATACCCGGGTCATCAAGGCACGTCTGTTCGGCTACAAGGATACGGGCGGCAAACTTGAATTGCTGATTGAACGGGTCACCAGCGAATTTGAGGCGCTGGCGTTCATCCGCGCCAGCCACGCGCCCAAGCCCGGCTCACAGATCCGTCTGGCTGACGACACGGTGATCGATGTGCTGGCCAAGCAGAACGATCTGACCCAGCTGCGCTTTCCCCGCCCGGTGCTCAGTATGCTGGACCAGCTCGGCCTGCTGCCGCTGCCGCCTTATATCGAGCACACGCCTACGTCGGAGGACGAGTCGCGTTATCAAACCGTATATGCCAACGAACCCGGCTCGGTTGCGGCACCGACCGCCGGCCTGCATTTTGATGACGCCATGCTGGATGCCCTGCGTGCGCAAGGCGTGCGCACAGCGGAAGTCACCCTGCACGTTGGCGCAGGCACGTTTCAGCCAGTACGGGTCGACAATATTGCCGACCACACCATGCACAGCGAGCGCTATACGATTCCGCAGGACACGGTGGATGCCATCCATGAAACCCACAGCCGTGGCGGTCGCGTGATGGCGGTGGGCACCACCAGTTTGCGCACACTGGAGGCGGCGGCTCGATCCGGCCCGCTCGCTGCGGGTGCGAGCGAAACCGATATCTTCATCACCCCCGGCTATGACTTTAATGTGGTGGATGCGCTGATCACCAATTTCCACCTGCCCAAATCCACGCTGTTGATGCTGGTCTCCGCGTTTTCCGGAATGAAGGCTATTCGCACGGCCTATGCCCACGCCATTGCCGAACGCTACCGCTTCTTCAGCTACGGTGATGCGATGTTCTTGGAAAAAAACCGCCTGGAAAACCCTGCCGAATGAAATTCGACCTTCTCACCACCGATGGCGGCGCACGACGTGGCCAACTCACTCTGGCGCACGGCACCATCCAGACGCCGGTATTCATGCCGGTTGGCACTTACGGCACGGTCAAAGCCATGTCCCCGGCCGAACTCACCGACATCGGCTTCGAGATGGTGTTGTCCAATACCTTCCACCTGTGGCTGCGCCCGGGCCTGGAGGTGATCGAAAAATTTGGCGGGCTGCACCGCTTCATGGGTTGGGACAAGCCCATCCTCACCGATTCGGGCGGCTTCCAGGTATTCAGTCTGGGCAAGCTGCGTAAGATCACCGAGGAAGGTGTGAAATTTTCTTCACCGATCAATGGCGACAAGCTGTTTCTCACCCCGGAAATTTCGATGCAGATCCAGCGCACGCTGAATTCCGACATCGTGATGATTTTCGACGAGTGCACGCCCTACCCTTCCAGCGAACGCGAAGCCGCCGACTCGATGCGCATGAGCCTGCGCTGGGCCGAACGCTCGAAAGCCGCACACGCCGGCAATCCCAATGCGCTGTATGGCATCGTGCAGGGCGGCATGTACGAAAACCTGCGCGACGAATCGGTGCGCGAACTGGATGGCATGGCCTTCGACGGCTATGCCATCGGTGGCCTTTCTGTTGGCGAACCCAAGGACGAGATGGCGCGCATCCTCAAGCACACCGCACCGCAGTTGCCAGCAGACAAACCGCGCTATCTGATGGGGGTAGGGACGCCGTCCGATCTGGTATTTGCGGTGAGCCAGGGCATCGACCAGTTCGACTGCGTACTGCCCACCCGCAATGCCCGCCACGGCATCCTCTACACCCGACGCGGCGACATGCGCATCCGCAATGCCCGCTGGAAGACCGACACCGCACCGATCGATGAGGAATGCACCTGCCACACCTGCACCCATTTCAGCCGCGCTTACGTCCACCACCTGATCCGCGCCAACGAAATCCTCGGTGCCCGACTGGCCACGATCCACAACCTGCACTACTACCATCACCTGATGGCTGGCATGCGCACAGCCATTGAGACCAAGTGCTTTGCCGAGTTCACGGCCGAGTTTCATGAGCTACAGACACACGGGTGGTAGAATCGGCCGGTTTATTTAGTCTATTTTGATTCGGAGCGTTATCCATGATTTCTCTTGCCCACGCACAAACAGCCGCTGCGGCCACCCCCGGCCTGACCGATTTTCTGCCGCTGATCATCATCGGCATCCTGTTCTGGTTCATGCTTATTCGCCCGCAGATGAAGCGCGCCAAGGAACAGAAGCGAATGTTGTCCGAACTGTCCAAAGGCGATGAAGTCATTACCGCCAGCGGCCAAGTTGGCAAAGTTTCGAAAATCGGCGATCAATATATCTCGCTGGAAATTGCAGATGGCGTCATCACCCATGTACAGAAGTCGTCGATTCAGACGCTGCTGCCCAAAGGCACGATCAAAGGCTTGTAAGATTCCTGAAAGGGGCAGCCAGTAATCTGCTCGCTGCCCACCCCTTCCCCCGCTAACAGCTCGGCTAAAACATGAACCGCTTCCCACTCTGGAAATATGTGCTCATCGGCATCACGCTGGTGGTCGCTTTTCTCTACTCCCTGCCCAACTTTTTTGGCGAAGTGCCAGCGGTACAACTATCCCCTCTGCGCGCCGTCGAGAAGGTCGACACGGCATTACTGGGGCAGGTGGAAGCCGCGCTGAAATCGGCCAAGCTGACTTACACCGGCGTGGAACTGGCGGGCAACAGCGTCAAGGTGCGCTTTGCCAACACCGATAATCAGATCAAGGCCAAGGACGTACTACAGGCCAGCCTCGGGGACCGCAACACCGTCGCACTCAATCTGGTCTCGGCCTCGCCATCCTGGCTCACCGCCATCAACGCGCTGCCGATGTACCTCGGTCTGGATTTGCGCGGCGGCGTGCACTTCCTGCTCGAAGTCGACATGAAAGCAGCGTTGGAAAAAGCCGCCATCCGCTATCAAAATGATTTCCGCACCGAACTGCGCAGCGACAAGATCCGCTACGGCCGCATCAGCCGTGAAGGCAATGCCGTCACCGTGCATTTCGCCACCCGCGATCAGCGCGACGCCGGGGTCGACAAGCTGAGTACGGTATTCAGCGATCTCGCCTTCACCCCGGAAGACCAGGCCGATGGCTTTACGCTCACGGCACGCCTCAAGCCGGAAGCCGAAACACGCGTGCAGGAATTTGCCCTGCAACAAAACATCACCACCCTGAGAAACCGCGTCAACGAACTGGGCGTAGCCGAACCCGTCATCCAGCAACAAGGGGCTGCCCGTGTTGTCGTGCAATTGCCAGGCGTACAGGACACCGCCAAGGCAAAGGACATTCTGGGCCGTACCGCCACCCTGGAAATCCGTATGGTCGACGAGCAGGCCGACCCGCTTGCCATCGAGCAAGGCCAGGTTCCGTTTGGCGATGAAATCGTGGCCAGCCGTGAAGGCGGCAAGATTGCGGTGAAAAAAGACGTGGTGCTGACCGGTGACTCGATCACCGATGCTTCGCCGGGCTTTGACAGCACCAGCGGCCAGGCAGCCGTGCATATCAGCCTGGACGGCAAGGGCGCACGGATCTTCAAGGACACCACGCGTGAAAATGTCGGCAAGCGCATGTCCATACTGCTGATCGAAAAAGGCCGCGCCGAAGCCATCACCTCGCCGGTCATCCGCGAGGAAATCGGCGGTGGCCGGGTACAAATCACCGGCATGGATTCGGCCCAGGAAGCCTCAGACGTTGCCCTGCTGCTGCGCGCCGGCGCGCTGGCCGCACCGATGCAGATCATCGAAGAGCGTACCGTCGGCCCCAGCATGGGCGCTGAAAATATCGAAAAAGGCTTCCACTCCAATATCTGGGGCTTTTTCGCAGTCGTAATATTCATCTCGATCTACTACCGGATGTTCGGCCTGTTTTCATCCGTCGCCCTGGCCGTTAACGGTTTCTTCCTGATTGCATTACTGTCAATGATGCAGGCCACGCTGACTCTACCCGGCATGGCAGCGATTGCACTCACCCTCGGCATGGCGATCGACGCCAACGTGCTGATCAACGAGCGTATCCGCGAAGAATTGCGTAACGGCTCCTCACCGCAGGCAGCGATCAGTGCCGGCTACGAGCGTGCCTGGGGCACGATTCTGGATGCCAACATCACCACCCTGATTGCTGGTGTCTCGCTGTTCTGGCTCGGTTCCGGCCCGGTGCGCGGCTTTGCTGTGGTGTTATGTCTAGGTATTCTCACGTCGATGTTCAGCGCCGTCACCGTGTCGCGTGCGATGGCCAACCTCACCTATGGCCGCAAGGCTCGCCTGACCAAAGTCTCGATTTAAGGCCCAACCATGCTTGAACTGTTCCCCTTCAAAAAAACCATCCCCTTCATGAGTTGGGGCAAGGCGACCACGGCGATTTCGCTGATCACCTTCCTCTTTTCCGTGTGGGCGCTGTGGGACCGTGGCCTGAACCTCGGTGTCGATTTCACTGGCGGCACAGTGATCGAGGTCAGCTACGATCAGGCCGCTGACTTGCCGGCGATTCGCAGCACCCTGGAAAAAACCGGCCTGCCGGAAGTCACGGTGCAGAACTTCGGCACCAGCCACGACGTGTTGATCCGCCTGCCGGTCAGGGGCACGGATAACGCGGCCCAGACCAGCAATCGGATAATGGCTGCACTCTCCGCAGCCGACGCCGGCGTGGAGCTTAAAAAGGTCGACTTCGTCGGCCCGCAAGTTGGCAAGGAACTCTACGATAGCGGTGCCCTCGCCCTACTGGTGGTGGCATTCGGTATCATGGCCTACTTGGCCGTGCGCTTCGAATGGCGCTTCGCGGTGGCCGGCATGCTGGCCAACATGCACGACGTCATCATTATCCTTGGCGTATTTGCCTTCTTTCAGTGGGAATTCACCCTCACCGTGCTGGCCGGGGTACTGGCGGTGCTGGGCTACTCGGTCAACGAATCGGTGGTGATCTTCGACCGGATCCGCGAAAACATCCGCAAGATGCGCGGCGCCACCATCCCGCACATCATCGACGACGCCATCACCACCACCATGAGCCGCACCATCATCACCCACGGCTCGACCCAGATCATGGTGCTATCGATGCTGTTCTTCGGCGGCGAGGCACTACATAACTTCGCGCTCGCGCTCACCATCGGCATCATGTTCGGCATCTACTCTTCGGTGCTGGTTGCTTCGCCGCTGCTACTGATGTTCGGCATCAAACGCGAGCACTTCATCAAGCCAGTGGAGAAGAAGGAAGAAGCAGTTGTTTAAGATTCAAGTAACAAGATTCAAGGGAATGGAACACGCGTTCTTGCCTCTTGCCACTTATATCTTGCATCTTGAAACTACCGTCCCGGCATGCTCCACGACATCGTTCAATTAATCGTCAACACAGTCGGTTCATGGGGCTATCCGGGTATCTTCCTGATGATGGCGCTGGAATCGAGTTTCTTTCCCTTCCCCAGCGAAGTGGTGATGATCCCGGCCGGCTACCTGGCCTACAAGGGCGAGATGAATCTGGTGCTGGCGATTCTGTCCGGCATCTCCGGCAGTCTTGCCGGCGCGCTGTTCAACTACTGGCTGGCAATCAAATTCGGGCGACCGTTCCTGCTGCGCTATGGCAAGTACGTTCTATTCAAGGAACACAGCCTGCAGCGCATGGAAGATTTCTTCGCCCGCCACGGCCATATTTCAACCTTTACCGGACGCCTGATCCCGGCAGTGCGGCAATATATTTCGCTACCTGCCGGCCTCGCGCGCATGAATCTGGCTGCGTTCAGTTTTTACACCAGCCTTGGTGCTGGCATCTGGGTCACCATCCTCGCGCTACTCGGCTATACCCTTGGCCATAATGAAGCAGCCATCCGTGAAAACCTGCATCTGGTCACGCTGGCCGCACTCGGTGCGGTCGCAGTGATCATCTTGCTGTACGTTCGCATCAAGCTCAAAAAGAAAATCCTGCGCTAGTTTGCCTGCAGCACCAACACCTTAATTGCATGCGCGTGCCCGGTATAGACAGCACGATAGTCGCCACTTCCATGCAGCCTGGCATTCTTCTTCGTGGAGTCTCAGATCTCAAGCTGCGCACCGAGCTCGATCACCCTGTTGGCAGGAATCTGGAAAAAAGTCATAGGGCTAGCGGCGTTGCGCGCCATGGCGGCGAATATATGCTCACGCCAGATCGACATGCCTTCCCCGTAGGTGGGGATCAGGTTTTCCCGACTGAAAAAGAAGGTGGTATCCATCATGTCGAATTTCATCCCGCAAGGGCACTCCGCCAGGGCCATGGGAATGTCGATGTTATCCATGAATCCATAACGAATGACGACGTGATAGAACCCTTCGGCCAGTTTTGTCATTTCAAGCCGTCTGTCGACAGCAACATACGGCACTTCAGCGTAACGCACGTTAAGGATTACCACCCGCTCATGCAGCACCTTGTTGTGCTTGAGATTATGCAGTAGCGCCGAGGGCACGCCATTTGCGTCTGCGGTCATAAATACGGCGGTCCCGGATACGCTGGTTGGTGGATAGGCCTGGATATTTTCCACGAAAGGAACAAGGGGCAAAGCCTTTTCGCTCAGGCGCAACATCACAATCTCCCGACCGCGCTTCCAGGTCACCAGCAGGGTAAAAATCGTCAACGCCACGACCAGGGGGAACCAGCCGCCATCCGGTATTTTGACCACATTCGCGCCGAAGAAGGCTAGGTCAATCGTGAGAAAAGCCAGCACGGTAAACAAGGTCAGGCGCGGCCCGATGTCCCACTGCACACGCATGACCATCCCCAGCAACAGGGTATCGATGGCGAAGGTGCCGGTTACGGCGATACCGTAGGCGGCGGCCAGGTTGCTCGAACTCTGGAACCCCAGTACCAGCAGGGCGATGCCGATCGCCAGGGTCCAGTTCACAAAGGGGATATAGATCTGCCCAGCCTCGGTAGCCGACGTGTGGCGGATGAGCAGACGGGGTGCATAGCCCATCTGGATGACCTGGCGGGTCACCGAGAACGCGCCCGAGATGACCGCCTGGGAAGCAATCACGGTTGCTGCGGTGGCCAGACCGATCATGGGATAAAGCGCCCATTCCGGGGCGAGCATATAAAACGGGTTGCGCACGGCCTCCGGGTTGGCGAGCAGCAATGCCCCCTGCCCAAAGTAGTTGAGCACCAACGCCGGCAAGACATAGGCGAACCAGATCAACTGAATGGGGCGACGTCCAAAATGACCCATGTCGGCATATAAGGCCTCCGCACCGGTGATTGACAACACCACCGCACCCAGAATGAGAAAGCTGGCTGTGCCGTGTGCGACAAAAAAATGCACGGCATGGATAGGCAGGAGTGCGGCGAGAATCTGCGGATGCTGGAGGATGCTGAGCGTTCCGAGCAGGCCCAGCACACCGAACCAGAGCACCATGACGGGACCGAACAACTTGCCAATGGAAGCGGTGCCGTGTTGCTGGATGACGAACAGCCCCACCAGAATGCCAAGCGCAAGCGGCACGATGAAGGGGTGCAAGGCCGGCGCGCCCATTTCCAGCCCCTCGACGGCTGACAGCACGGAAATAGCCGGCGTAATCAGGGTATCCCCGAAGAACAATGACGCACCGAGAAACCCCAGCGACATTATGAGCCAACGTGCACGCGACCCTAGCGGGACATGACCTTGAAGGAGGGCAAGCAGGGCCAGAATGCCGCCCTCCCCCTTGTTATCAGCCCGCATCATGACGCTGACATACTTGAGAGACACCACCAGCATCAGTGACCAGAAAATCAGGGAGAGAATGCCCAGCACGTTGTCCTGGCTGAGTGCCAGGTGATGACCACCGAATACCTCCTTCATGGTGTAAAGCGGGCTGGTGCCGATATCGCCGAAAACAACACCAAGTGCGCCGAGAACAAGGGTGCGGGAAGTGCTGATTTTTTGATGAGGCTGGTTCATGATGCCTTCTGGCCGCAACGCATTACCTAAATTTGCAGGGGAGGCAGGAATCCGTGCGGAAAGAGCCCGAACTCAGACCGCTGCTTCCACCATCAGCCGCTTCATCTCCGCCACGGCCTCTTTCCAACCCACAAACAGTGCCTGCGCGACAATCGCGTGGCCAATATTGAGTTCATGGATACCTGGCAGTGCCGCAATGGGCTGCACGTTATGATAGGTCAACCCGTGCCCGGCATTCACAGCAAGGCCAATACTGCAGCCATAGGCCACGGCCTTGCGGATGCGCTCGAACTCCACCACGCGTGCGGCATCGGTGACCGCATCGGCATACGCGCCGGTATGAATCTCGACCACGGGTGCGCCGACTGCACGCGCAGCATCAAGCTGCATCGGGTCGGCATCGATAAACAGCGACACCCGGATACCAGCCTCCGCCAGTCGCGCACACGCCGATTGAATTTTTGGCTGCTGGCCGGCCACATCGAGCCCACCCTCAGTGGTGAGTTCTTCGCGCTTTTCCGGGACCAGACACACATCCTGGGGCTGCGTGGCACAGGCAATGCCCAGCATTTCGTCGGTGACGGCCATTTCCAGATTCATTTTGGTTTTGAGCGCCTGGCGCAGAATCGCGACATCGGCATCCTGGATGTGGCGGCGGTCTTCTCGCAAGTGCAGGGTGATCGAGTCGGCGCCGGCGGTTTCCGCCATCAGCGCAGCCTCGACCGGGCTGGGATAGCGAGTCTTGCGCGCCTGGCGCAGGGTGGCAATGTGGTCGATGTTGACGCCGAGAAAGATGCTCATAGATTTAATTCGGTGAGGTCGCGCAATAGCTGGCGAGTATAAAGCGGCTTGCCGCCCAGCGTGTGGTTGATCAGGGTGCGCATCAGCGCCTTGGCCTCGGTCAGTGTGACCTGACGCTCGAATTGATCTGCCGCCAGATCAATCAGTGTCTGGCCGGATACTGGGCAACCCGGCTGGCCAGATGCGCGCAGCGCGCCTCGTTCAGGCTGAAATACATAGCGTGCATGCGGTTCGACCGGCATACCATTATCGGCATCGACATCAAAGGTGGCACCATAGCCGATCTCGGAGAGCAGGTTCTTCTCAAAGCGGCGCAGAATACGTTCGTAATCGGTATTGCATGCTTCGCCTGCCAATTGCTCCAGCGTAGCGATGAAACGGTCGTACAGCCTCTCGTGCGCATCGCCACGTGCGAGAAGTCGCAACATCAACTCGTTGAGATAAAAACCGCACATCAGTGCACGTCCTTGCGGCGCCATCAAGCCGCCCTGCCATTCGGCTGCATGCAGGGTTTTCAGTTCGGATTTGCCGAACCACGACAGCAGCAACGGTGTGAAAGGCTGCATCAAGCCGCGCAGAGCCGAGGTCGGGCGTCGCGCACCGCGTGCGATCAAGGCAACCCGCCCGTGGCTGCGGGTGAAAACCTCCGCCACCACGCTGGTTTCCTTGAATGGATAGGTATGGAGGATGAAACCGGGTTCGTTGTTAACGCGTGCGTCGGTGGACATGCGGATCAGTCCAGTGCTGTGTTTAACCCAGACCCAGCGACTTCAGCATCCGCACGTCGTCGGCCCAGCCACCTTTGACCTTGACCCAGACTTCCAGATACACCTTGCTGTCGAAAGCGTGTTCCATATCGAGCCGCGCCTGGGTGGAAATGGTCTTGAGCTTTTCGCCGCCCTTGCCGATGAGGATGGCTTTATGACCTTCGCGGTCGACCAGGATGGTGGCAAAGATCCGGCGCAAATTGCCCACTTCCTCGAACTTGTCAATCTGGACGGCCACGCCATAAGGAATTTCCTCACCGCTCAGGCGAAACACTTTTTCGCGGATAAGTTCGGCTGCCAGTTGGCGTTCGGTCTGGTCAGTGACATCATCTTCGCCAAACAAGGGTACATTTTCCGGCAAATGGGTCTGCACGGTTTTCAGCAACTCGTCGAGATTGTTGGCTTGCTTGGCTGAAACCGGAACGATCTCGGTGAATGCATGGGCAGCAGAAACTTCTTGCAGGTAAGCCATCAAGGCGCCCTTATCCTTGATGTAATCAATCTTGTTGACCACCAGAATCACTGGGCGATCCTTGGGCAGCAATTCGATCACCTGACGATCCTCATTCGTCAGCTTGCCCGCCTCGACCAGCATCATCACCACGTCGGTATCCGATAGCGTTTCACGCACACGCTTGTTCATGGTGCGGTTCATCGTGTTGGTGTGACGCGTCTGGAAACCCGGCGTATCGACGAAGACAAACTGCGCTTCATCGGTGGTATGCACCCCCATCACCCGGTGACGTGTGGTTTGCGCCTTGCGCGAGGTGATGCTGATTTTTTGCCCGACGATGCGGTTCAGCAGGGTAGACTTGCCGACGTTCGGCCGTCCGACAATCGCGACGAGGCCGCATTTATATTCACTCATATTTGCAGCCTGTTCACTTTTGTAATTCGCCACACGCCTGACGGGCAGCTTCCTGTTCCGCCGCGCGACGACTCTTGCCTTCGCCACGCGTGCTGAGTGACGGTCGGGTCAATACACATTCGACAATAAAACTCTGATCGTGCGCCTCGCCCCGGGTATCGATCAAACGATATTCGGGCAAAGGCAAGCGACGCGACTGCAATATTTCCTGCAATTGGGTCTTGGCATCCTTACCCGAAGCCGTGGGGTCGATCTTCGCCACCAGTGAATCAAACAGGCCACGCACCACGCGCTGCGCCTCGTTGAATCCCGCATCCAGAAAAATGGCCCCGAACAGGGATTCGAGTGCATCAGCCAGAATGGAGGGACGGCGAAAACCACCGCTTTTGAGCTCGCCTTCCCCCAGACGCAAGACCTCGCCCAGCTTCAGGATAACGGCAATGTCCGCCAGTGTTTCCTGACGCACCAGGTTGGCACGCAACCGCGACAGGCTACCCTCGGGCAAATCAGGAAAGGCGTCGTAGAGTGCCCGGGCAACCGAGCAGTTCAACACAGAGTCGCCCAAAAACTCGAGGCGCTCATTGTTGACCGCACTGTAGCTGCGGTGCGTCAGTGCCTGTTCCAGCAGATCGGAACGAATAAAGGTATAACCCAGCGCCTGCTGCAAGCGCTGGTTCAACAAGGGATTATTCAATCTGGGCGGCTGTGGCGTTGGGATCCGAACTGGCGCTGAAGTCCACCACGATACTGACGTTGCCAACGAGTTTCGAGCGGAACACATAGTCAGCAGAAACGACCAGTCCGCCGTCGCGCCGATCGATGGTGAGGTCTTCCGGCTTGACTACCGTGACGTAGCCGACGTCGGCACGCTTGATGAAATCATTACGAATCTCAGCATTGCTCTTGGACTTGAGATCAGACTCCTGCCCCATCGTATTCAGAATCTTCTTGACCGAAAAAAACTCGATATAGGCCGGCACCAGTTTCATCGCCAGCATGGCCACAAAAATCAGCATCACGGCAACGAAGAGGAAACCCAACATGGTTAAACCACGTTGTTGCGATTTCATGGAACGTAAATGATGCATGGTGTCTCCTTATCGAATAGTGGTGCCAATGCGGCTAAACTCGTCAAAGTTCATCCAGATGAAAAATGCCTTGCCGACGATGTTTCTGTCTGGCACAAAGCCCCAGTAGCGGCTGTCATTGCTGGCATCGCGGTTGTCGCCCATCATGAAGTACTGACCCACCGGCACCTTGCAGACAAAGCCTTCGCCCTCGGCATTGTATGAGCAGTTTTCACGGTAGGGGAAATCCATAACCTGCGGCGGGAAAACTGAAGGCTTGCCCGGCTCGGTCATCATGCTGTGGCCAGTGCCGTTCAGTTGCTCGTCGTACACCATGGCGGTGATGTAGTTCAGTCCGTTGCCGACATAGCTGTAGGTGCCAGTATTGGCACTAGGAACCGATTTTCCGTTGATGCTGAGCTGCTTGTCGCGATACTCGACCACATCGCCAGGAACACCAATCACGCGCTTGATGTAGTCGAGGCCGGGATCGTTCGGGTAACGGAACACCATGACATCGCCGCGCTCGGGGTTGTTCATCTCGACCACTTTTTTGTTGATCACCGGCAGGCGGATGCCATAAGTGAATTTATTGACCAGGATAAAATCGCCGATCAACAGCGTCGGCATCATCGAGCCGGACGGAATCTTGAACGGCTCGACCAGGAACGAGCGCAAGCCAAACACCACCAGAATGACAGGGAAAAAGCTCTTGGCATATTCGACCAGCAGCGGCTCGTGGGCGTCCCTGTCGCGACCGCGTTTGAGCACCAGCGCATCGAGTAGCCAGATACCACCAGTGATGGCAAGCGCAACAAAAAGAATCAAGGCGAAGTTCATGTAGGTTTATCCGCGTTTTATTTATCTGAGACCTGGAGAATCGCAAGAAAGGCTTCCTGCGGGATTTCGACGTTGCCGACCTGCTTCATGCGGCGTTTGCCGGCCTTCTGCTTTTCCAGCAGCTTTTTCTTGCGCGTGATATCGCCGCCGTAGCATTTGGCCAGCACGTTCTTGCGCAACGCCTTGACGTTTTCACGCGCAATCACGTTGGCGCCAATGGCCGCCTGCACGGCTACGTCGAACATCTGGCGTGGAATCAGTTCACGCATTTTGGACGCCAGTTCGCGTCCACGATACACACTGGTGGCACGATGCACGATCAGCGACAGTGCATCGACTTTTTCGTTATTCACCAGGATATCGAGCTTGACCAGATCGCCCGCGCGGTATTCCTTGAATTCGTAATCGAGCGAAGCATAGCCACGGCTGGTTGATTTCAGTTTGTCGAAGAAATCCATCACCACTTCGTTCATCGGCAGGTCATACACCAGCATGACCTGCCTGCCGTGGTACTGCATGTTCACCTGCATGCCTCGCTTCTGGTTACACAGGGTGATCACATTGCCGACGAATTCCTCGGGCACGAAAATCGTCGCGGTGATGATCGGTTCGCGGATTTCCTCGATCTTCGACAATTCGGGCAGCTTGAATGGGTTTTCGACATTGACCATCGAGCCGTCCTTCATCAGCACCTCGTACACCACCGTCGGCGCGGTGGTGATGAGGTCCATGTTGTATTCGCGTTCCAGCCGCTCCTGCACGATGTCCATGTGCAGCAGGCCAAGGAAGCCGCAACGGAAACCGAATCCCAATGCCTGGGACACCTCGGGCTCAAACTGCAACGCCGCGTCATTCAATTGCAGCTTGGTCAGCGCATCCCGCAGTGCCTCGAAATCATGCGACTCGACCGGATACAAGCCGGCAAACACCTGTGACTGGACTTTCTTGAAGCCGGGCAAGGGCTCGCTCGCAGGCCGATCGAGCAAAGTAATGGTATCGCCGACCTGGGCCGCCTTGAGTTCCTTGATACCGGCAATCACAAAACCGACATCACCTGCCGAAAGCTGCGGTCTATCGACTGACTTGGGGGTGAACACGCCGACATGTTCGGTCAGGTGTTGGGCGCCGCTCGCCATGAAACGGATCTTGTCCTTGGGCTTCAGCACGCCATCGACCACCCGCACCAGCATCACCACGCCGACGTAGTTGTCGAACCACGAATCGATGATCAGCGCCTTGAGTGGCGCGGATTCGTCACCGCGCGGCGGTGGCACCTGTTTCACCACCACCTCGAGGATTTCCGGGATACCGATGCCGGACTTGGCCGAGGCACGCACGGCTTCGGAGGCATCCAGACCCACGATGTCTTCGATCTCCTCGGCCACCCGGTCCGGATCGGCTGCTGGCAGGTCGATCTTGTTCAGTACCGGGATCACCTCGACCCCGAGGTCAATCGCGGTGTAGCAGTTGGCTACCGTCTGCGCTTCCACCCCCTGCGAGGCATCGACCACCAGCAACGCGCCTTCGCATGCTGACAGCGAGCGCGACACCTCGTAGGAAAAGTCGACGTGCCCCGGGGTGTCGATCAAGTTCAGGCGATAGACCAGACCATCCTGTGCCTTGTAGACGAGCGCTGCGGTCTGCGCCTTGATAGTGATGCCACGCTCTTTTTCCAGATCCATGGAATCAAGCACTTGCGCCTCCATTTCACGCTCGGAGAGGCCACCGCAGTGCTGGATCAGGCGATCAGCCAGCGTGGACTTGCCGTGATCGATATGGGCGATGATGGAGAAATTACGGGTCAGATTCTGCGACACAGCAAAACGGGCACGTTTCCGTGCCCGACTAGGGATGAGATAACTAGCAGAATTTTAACGGATTTCAGGCGTTGGCGCGCAGCCATTCCTGAAACGCAGGCAGATTAAGCTGGTGACGGCAAAGCTCATTGCCGCCATCGAACAGCAGGGGGACGTCCCAGCCGTATTGGGCCTTGAGTACAGGATCCGCATCCACATCGACAGGATTCAGGATATGCCCGCTTTCCCCCATCAATTCAATCACCTGCGATTCCATCTCCTCACACAGCGGGCAGCCTGCCCGCGTGTAGAGCGTAAGCGCTTTACTCACCTGTGATTTTCAGCGGAATATACAACGAGCCTTCGCCGCGCCGGATCAGAATGGCCACGCTCTTGCCAACCGGAACCGCAGCAATGGCCTTGCGAAAGCCGGCCACCGAGGAGATCTTGATGTTGTTCACCGCCAGAATGACATCCCCGGTACGAATACCCGAGCGGGCGGCATCGCCCGTGGCATCTTCGACCAGCACGCCCTGATCGATATCGAGTGCGCGACGCTGTTCCGCGCTTAACTCCGACAAAACCAGCCCGCCGCGCGAAAAGGATTTGCTGTCCTTGCTGCCTGCCTGGGCCTCGACCGGCAGTTCACCCAGTATCACATTCATCTGCTGGGTTTTGCCCTTGCGCCAGATATCCATCTGGATTTTGGCGCCAGGCTTGGCCATCCCCACCATGCGCGGCAAATCGCCCGAATTTTCCACGGCCTTGCCGTTGAACGCCAGGATCACGTCGGATGCCTGCAAACCCGCCTTGCTCGCCGGGCTGTCATCCTGCACTTGCGACACCAGCGCGCCACGCGGGCGATCCAGCCCAAACGACTCGGCCAGGTCCGCGCTCACTTCCTGAATCACCACGCCCAGCCAGCCACGCGACACCTTGCCGCTGGTTTTGAGCTGATCCACCACTTCCATTGCCACATCGATCGGGATGGCAAACGACACGCCCTGATAGCCTCCGTTGCGGCTGTATATCTGCGAATTGATACCCACCACCTCGCCACTCATATTGAACAGGGGGCCACCCGAATTGCCGGGATTGATCGCCACATCGGTCTGGATATAGGGCACATAATTCTCGGACGGCAACGAGCGCCCCTTGGCCGACACGATGCCTGCCGTGACCGAGTTTTCGAAACCGAATGGCGAACCGATTGCCGCCACCGCTTCACCGACGCGCAGTTTGGTCGGGTCGCCCAGTTTGACGACTGGCAGGCCTGCTGCCGTAATTTTGATGACGGCCACATCAGTGCGCGTATCCGTACCCACCACCTTGGCTGTAAATTTGCGCTTGTCGATCAGCTTGACCACGACTTCATCAGCACCCATAACCACGTGTGCATTGGTCAGGATGTAGCCATCGCCGCTGACAATAAAGCCCGAGCCTTCACCCCGCGCCGGAACATCCTGCATCGGCCCGCTCTGCCCGCCCGGCCCACCCGGGAAAAAGCGGCGGAAAAACTCCTGCAAGTCCGCTTCATCAGGTATCACAAACGGCAACCCACCGGGATTACGCTTCACCATTTTGGTCGTGCTGATATTGACCACCGCCGGACCCTGTTTTTCAACCAGGTCCGCCACATCCATCACGTCCTTGGCGAACGTGGGCGTGGACAGACTCAACACCAGCACTACCGTTGCCAGAATCGTTTTCATCATGATTCTCCTTTCTTCAGACAAACACGCTTGACTTCCTCGCGCTTGACCGCCTCGCGCCTGAGCACCATGGGTCGCGCCGCCCGCCCGCCACGCGTGGCCAGCCAGCCAGCCAAGCCGCCCAGCACCATGCCCGACAAAGCCGCACCGTCTCCTGGTTGCACGGCCTGCGCCAACAGTGCGCCCGAGAGCATCAAGCCCAGCGGCAGACCGTATGCCCGCAATGCACTCCTGAGCACGCTGCCCTCAGCAATACCGACCACCACACGGTCACCCGGAGAAAGCGACAAATCGCAATCGACCAGGAAATGACGGGGGGTTCTCTGAAACAACTCGGTGATGCGTCTGGACGAGCAACCCTGCCCCCCGCACGTACCACATCCGGACGGCTCGACAGCCTGCACCCATACGCCATCCGATGCCGTTCTCATCACCTCGGCCGTTTGTTCCAGCATGGCTGCGCTTACCTTTTCTCGACCGAGTTGCCGGTTTCGATCAGCGCCATATTCGGTACTTCACCCAATGTCGTCACCGTGTAGCCATCGACTTCGCGCGCATACACACCAATCACGCCTTCTGCCGACAAGCCCTGCAAACGTTGCATCTGAGGGTTGATCGGCTCCACAAACATTGATAGCACACTGAGTCCATCCGAAAACACCAGATGGGTCACGGGCGCCTTTTTGCCCGGGAACACCCGCACAGCCTCCTGCACCCGGATAAAGCCCGGCGGCGGCTCCACATTCCAGGCTACCTCGGCCGGCTTGTCAAAAGCGGCTTTCTGCACGATCTTGCCCTTCAAGTCGTTGGCAAAGATCTGGGCTGCCGGGGCTTTTCCGATTTGAACTTCCGAAAACACGAACATCGACACCACGCCGCCGTTGCCATTGATCATGCGTGACTTGAGCGGCAGTCCGGTTTGCTTGTCCAGCCACAGGTGATAGGCATACCGATAGCCATCACGGGGTTCCAGCGATATCACCTGGCAAGCTCGCCCAGCCACCCGCTCGATGCCTCCCAGTTTCGCTTCATAATATTTGAGCAGGCCCACTGGTTGCGCGGGCAACAACGCCGGAAAAAAACGCCGTAACGCATTGCGTTCCAGGCGCACATGCTTGCCATCCGGCAGATGGCAATACACATCGTTGTTGATCCGCAGAAACTGGCGTGGCGTACCGTCCATGACTTCGATTTTTTCCTGCTCACCACTCGCGTCAACCCGATGCAATACGCGTTGCACCTCAACGTGTTCACCCTGGTGATATACATAGATGCCACTGTAATTCAGCTGTTTGGTTGCGGCGGCGGCCCGATTAAGCCAGTCGAGAGCCGCATCGGCGTATGCGGTAGCAGACACAAGCAGCAATCCACTCAACCCGATAGCAAGCCAGGCACGCTGCCAGGCCACGCCCGCCCGCATTAACGAGGCTCCTCCGCCACCGCCACCGTGCGTAGATAGGGGGAAGCCATCGCCATGGGAGCGAACTCCTGATGGGCAACAAAATAGGGTGCCAGTTGGGGATCAGATGCATCCGGCTCGGATTCGGTCGCAACACGCTGAAAGTCTGTTGCCACAGCCATCTGGGGTACCGACGTTTCGGACACCATCCCGGTAATCGAGATCACACCCCATACCGCAAGCGAGGCAAGAGACGCCACTGCCACCCGCTGCGGCCATACACTGCGGCGTGGGGCAAGCACGGTTGGCTCGATGGCCAGTTGCGCGGAAAACCGCGCCATGTAGTCGTCCGAAGCGGGTGCAACACCACGCATCAGATCACCGATGAGCAGGTTCTCGGACCAGGTCTGTCGCAGGTGATCATTCTGTTTCAAGGCTGCGATACAGGCCTCGATTTCAGTACGGGTTGCTTCACCGTCCAGTGCTGCCGACAACATCAGGTAACTGTCGTCGGTCTGTTCGGCTGGGGAAAGGGTGTCTGATTTGAGAAGTGCTGACATGGTTACCACCTTTTATCCTGACTCGTGCCCAGCATCGGGCGTATTTTTTCCGCAATGGCCTCACGTGCGCGAAAGATTCGGGAGCGCACCGTCCCGATCGGACACTCCATCATCTGCGCGATATCTTCGTAACTCATACCTTCGATTTCACGCAGCGTAATGGCCGTCCTCAATTCCTCTGGCAGCGCATCAACTGCCTGATTTACCGCTTGGGCGATCTGTTTAGTCTGGAGTTCCGCATCCGGCGTCGCAATATCACGCAACAAATCGCCATCATCGTAATTTTCTGCGTCATCCACCAATACATCACTGGATACCGGCTGTCGCTTGCGCGCCACCAGGTAGTTTTTTGCAGTGTTGACCGCGATACGATACAGCCAGGTATAGAACGCACTCTCGCCGCGAAATCCCGGCAGAGCACGATAGGCTTTGATAAAGGCTTCCTGCGTAATATCTTCCACCTCTGCCGCGTCACGCACCATGCGCGACAATAACCGCCCGAGTTTGCGGTGATACTTGATCACCAACAACTCGAAAGCGCGTTTGTCGCCCTTCTGGGCGCGTTCGACCAGTACCTGATCCAGTTCGCGGTCCGACATATCTCCCTGCTGCTTTTTTGTTTGTGTCGAAAGTATACGTGAGCGTAGCTTTCAGCGAGTGTGAGCAGCCATGAACCACAAAGTTCACTCCGAACAAGGTTATTCTGGCATGACCCAAGCCTGCTATCATCCCCCGACACCATGCACCAATACGACGTCCTGATTCTTGGTAGCGGCCTCGCAGCGCTGACTACCGCACTCAAACTGGCTGACCAGCGCCGTATTGCCATTGTTACCAAGCGTCAGATGGCCGATGGCGCAAGCGACTGGGCACAAGGTGGCATAGCCGCCGCGCTGGACAGCGGCGACTCGATTGAAGCCCATGTCCACGACACCATGGTGGCAGGCGGAGGATTATGCGACGTTGCAGTCACGCAGATGGTAGCCCGCCAGGCGCACGAAATGATCACCTGGCTGACACAAAATGGCGTGGCGTTCACTCCTGATCCGCAGGTATCCGGCGGTCTGCATCTGGCACGAGAGGGAGGACATTCCCGGCGCCGGGTCGTACACGCGGCCGATGCCACGGGCCACGCGGTACAAGCCAGCCTGCTCGACCGCGTGCGCGCGCACCCCAATATCGACACCTACGAGCAGCATGTTGCCATTGACCTCATTACCGGCAAGCGGGCGGGCGGGCAGGAGCAGCAAATTCACGGCGCCTATGCCCTCAACAAAGGGACAGGCGAGGTCGAAACGTTCGCCGCCGGTCATACCGTGCTGGCAACCGGTGGCGCCGGCAAGGTCTACCTCTACACCACCAACCCCGACACGGCGACCGGGGACGGCATTGCCATGGCTTGGCGGGCAGGCTGTCGCGTTGCCAACCTGGAGTTCGTGCAGTTCCACCCCACCTGTCTGTTCCACCCGCACGCCAAGTCTTTCCTCATTAGCGAGGCGGTGCGCGGCGAAGGCGGCCACCTCTTGCTGCCCGATGGCAGCCGCTTCATGCAATACCACGACGAACGAGCCGAACTCGCGCCACGCGATGTGGTGGCCCGTGCGATCGACTTTGAAATGAAAAAACGCGGCATCGACTGTGTCTATCTCGACATCAGCCACAAACCCCCGGAATTTGTACGCGAGCATTTCCCCACGATTTATCGCCGCTGTCTTGAACTCGGTATCGACATCACCTCCCAGCCCATCCCGGTGGTGCCTGCCGCCCACTACACCTGCGGCGGCGTGGTCACCGACATGAACGCACGCACCGACCTGTGCAACCTGCATGCGGTTGGCGAAGTCACGTTCACCGGCCTGCATGGCGCCAACCGGCTGGCATCAAATTCGCTGCTGGAATGCCTGGTATTCGGCCACGCCGCGGCCAAGGACATCCTCGCCACCCCTGCCGCACCCACGCTTGACCTCCCGCCGTGGGATGCCTCACGGGTGACCGATCCGGATGAGGAAGTGGTGATCTCGCACAACTGGGACGAATTGCGCCGTTTCATGTGGGACTACGTCGGCATTGTGCGGACCAACAAGCGGCTGGCGCGTGCCACGCATCGCATCCGCCTGTTGCGGGCTGAAATCGATGAGTTCTACCGCAACTTCCGCGTCAGCAACGACCTGATCGAGCTGCGCAACCTGGTGCAAAGCGCCGACCTTATCATCCGCTCGGCCCAGCTCCGCCAGGAAAGCCGGGGCCTGCACTACAGCCGCGACTATCCCGAGACACTGCCGATTGCCGGCAACACGGTACTCAACCCTCGCCCGGGAACGATGTGTCCGAGCGTGTGTGGCGTGCCCACCGTAGAGACACCCTGAGACGTCGCAAGTCGTCCACATGCGCGCTGTCAGGAAGCAGCGTCAGGGTGCGCACCTGTCCAGCTGATGTGCGATAACGCAGCACCATGAGCCCAGGCGAGACGAAGCTGTCGCCCAACACCTCGACCTCGCGCCATTCCCCCTGTCCATCCCGGCATTGCACTTGGCCATCCGCGGTCAAACGCAGCGCCTCGATACAGCGCGACTGCCGCCAGGCCCATACGCCCCAGCCACACACGGTGATGCCCAGCGCCCACTGAACCGCACCAGGCCAGTCCGCCATGAGCATGGCGCTCACCGCAAGCGCTACTCCGCCCAGCTGCAACAGCCCCAACAGGCGTGAGGGTTTGAACACAATCTCATGCATCAGCGTGTACACTTTTGGGCTTCATCGCATTTCCCTCTGACTGGACCGTATCGTGATCGATTCCTGGAAAACCCTTCTGCAGTCTCAAGGGGCTGTCATCGAAGCCAACACCGTGCTGCATTACGGCAGCCCCGCAGCCGAACGCGTGGCCGCCGCAGATGGCACCATTGTGGCGGATTTATCGCAGCTCGGCGTCATTGCCTTCCGTGGCGAGGACACCACCTCCTTTCTGCAAGGTCAGCTGACCAACGACATCCGCGGCCTGCGCGCCGACGCCGCACAATGGAATGGCTATTGCAGCCCCAAAGGACGCTTGCTCGGCAACTTTCTGGCGTGGCGGCAAGGTGAAGACTATTGCCTGCAACTGTCAGGCGATATCCTGCCCAGCGTGCAGAAGCGACTGTCCATGTTCATCATGCGTGCCAAAGTGCAGGCACGCGATGCCAGCGACGAGACCGTGCGGCTGGTTGTAGCCGGCAAGCAGGCGCTGGCAGCCGTCGCGGCCGCAATGGGCGTGGTCCCCGATGCGCCGATGAGTTCGGCAGCCTGTGACGCAGGACAGGTGGTCCGCGTCGGCACCGACAAATTTGTGCTGTCGATCTCGCCCGAACACGCCACCACCGTGTGGCAAACCCTTTGCCAGTCAGCCATCCCCGTTGGCGCACCGGTGTGGGACTGGCTGCGTCTCAACGCAGGCGTCCCGATGATCGTCGCCGCGACACAGGAGCAATTCGTCCCGCAAATGGTCAACCTCGAAGTCATCGGCGGCGTGAGCTTCCAGAAAGGCTGTTACCCCGGCCAGGAAATCGTTGCCCGCAGCCAGTATCTGGGCAAGCTCAAGCGTCGCATGTTCCTCGCGCACGTGGATGCCGAAGCGGCTCCGGGCGACAACCTGTATAGCGCCGATTTCGAAGGACAGGTCACCGGCACGATCGTCAATGCCGCACCCGCACCCACTGGCGGATTCGATGTGTTAGCGGTTGCGCAGGTGGAAAGTGCCAACACGCAAACCCTGCACCTGAAAGCCGCCGATGGCGCCGCGCTGAGTCTGAAACCGCTGCCTTACGCCATGCCGGAATAAGTGCACCACGTTTACGTTTATTACCGCATCGATCCTGCACAGGCTGACCTGGCAGCCACCCAAATCGATGCGCTGCTGCTGGCAATGACCCCACATTGCAGCCAGCCGGCACGACGGCTCATCCGCTGTGATGACGCACACACCTGGATGGAGATTTACGAAAGTGTCACTGATTATGAGACATTTTCAGATGCCCTGAACAGTGCAGGGCACAGATTCAAGTTCACTGAATTCACGCTCGGGGAGCGCCATCGGGAGTGTTTTTCCACACCAGGCTCATAAACAAAGGACACACAAAAGCCGGGAATCCCCGGCTTTTTATGCGTTGCATCAAGAGCCTATCTTTTCATCATTATCTTTTCTACCCAGCCTTCGCCATTCTGCCCCTGGACGGACATAAACCCGCCTTCATCCTTGCCGGTGTAAATCACCTCTTCACCGCGCGCGATGGTGGTCACCACTTTGGACGCTTTATTTGGCTGGGTGTACATCTTCAAGCCTGCAATTTTCCCTGATACGGCATCACCCTCTTCAAACACCATTCCCGCCTTTGTAGGCTGGCCGGATTTGCCTTTGAGGCTGATATTCTGGCGTACCATTTCCGGATTATTGCGAACTGAGCGCACGATGTTGTTCCAGTTATCCAGATAGCTGGCTGCGATCACTTTACCTTCAGGCGTGTTGGTGTAGGCACCCAGGCCACCTGCTGCGCCGCCGCCAACCAGCAAACCGCCGACACTCCAGTCGGTTTTTTCGGCAGTACCGGTTGCCGAAGCCAGTTGCAACGAGGTGCGCGAGTCAGCCAGCAGCATGCTGGTTTGTGCTGACTTGAATTTGAGGCCGGCAGCCACCAACCCAGCCACTGCGCCGAACACACCAAATCCGCCCAACGCACCACCAATGCCACCTGAATCCTTGCTGGAGAATACCGCATCCGGTGTCAGCACGTAATCTGCCGTCACCATCTGGCCCTTGCCCATGTTGGAGCCTTTGCGCAACTCGCCCGACTCAGCCAGTTGGCGCTCCTGCATCAGGTTTTGCATGGCCCGACCACGCTCCACCACAACAAAACAATTGGACTGCTGAATCATCATGCGGATCAGACCGACTGGTGACTGCAGGCCATATTGCAGCAGGTGGGAGATCACGGCATCCTGAGGCTCGGTCACCGCAAGCGTGCCATAAGGCTTCTCGCATTTCTCAAGTTCTTTTGCCTCACCCTGAGCCCCGTCTGGTCCGGCCGAACCGGACGGCTGACCTTCCTCTGTTTTATCGCCGCCCAATTTGAAATCAAAAATGCCCGCATAAACGGGATTGGCTGCCTGCGTCAAAAACAGGCCGGTAACGAGTGCACGTGCAATGGCGTTCATGTGTATCCCCTTGTTTATTCTGAACGTTGATTATGAAAGGATTATAGCCACTTCAGGTGCCTGCGGAAACGCGGTAACAGCGTGGTTTTCTATCCGGGCAATCCATGAAAAGGTCTCCTCCATCGTCAGGGCCCTGTCATGCCGAGCATCAAAAAAGTAGTATGAACAAGTCCTGGCCTGAATTACTCAGCTTCTTCCACGCGCACACGCGCAGCCAGCGCACACAGCAATTCATAGCTGTTTGTGCCCGCTGCCGCAGCTACCGCATCCACCGGCAAGCCGTCCCCCCAGAGTTCGACCGATGCCCCAACCCCCGCATCGGGGTGTTCGCTCAAGTCCACGCACAGCATATCCATCGACACCCGGCCGAGTGTTTGGCTGCTGCGGCCATTGACCAGAATCGGCGTCCCCGTCAATGCGTGGCGTGGATAGCCGTCCGCGTAGCCACAGGCCACCACGCCCACGCGCATGGCATGCTCGGCACGATACAACTGGCCATAGCCCACACCCTCGCCTGCCTGCAACGTTTGCACGCTGATGATTTCAGATTGCAGGCTCATGGCCGGGCGCAGTCCCAGCTCGGCTGCCGACGTGTCGGCATACGGCGACGCGCCATACAGCATGATGCCCGGGCGCGTCCACGCGCCTTGCGTTTCCGGATAGCGCAGCAACGCTGCCGAATTGGCGCTGCTCCATGGCAGCTCGTGGCTGGCCAGCTCGCGCAGGAACGGCTGCAATTGCCATGCAACGCCTGTGGCTTCATCCGCCTGGGCAAAATGCGTCATCAGGGTGATACCTGCGACGCCCGTCAAACCGCGTACCCGATCGACAATCCGGGCATGCTCGGCCAATGGAAAACCCAGCCGGTGCATGCCGGTATCAAATTTTAGAAAAACCTGGATGGGTCGTGTCGGAGGCTGCCGCTCGAACCAGTCGAGTTGGCCAGGATGATGCAGCACCGGAGACAAATCCAGTTCGGCACAGGTCGCAATTTCGTCCGCGCCGAAGATGCCTTCGAGCAACATAATGGGCTGCTCCACGCCCATCAAGCGCAGATTGGCCGCTTCTTCCAGTGTCAACGCAGCAAAACCATCTGCTGCGGAAAATGCCCGTCGCGCACGCGACAAGCCATGTCCATACGCATTGGCCTTGACCACGGCGAACACGCGCGCCGCGCCCGAGTGGCTGCGCGCCACCCGCAGATTGTGCGCCATTGCCCCAATGGAAATACGTGCCTGGATGGGGCGCATGCTCAGTAGGATCCTGGCTGTGCCAGCGATTCGAAGCGCGTGTATTCGCCAATGAAGGCCAATCGCACTGTACCGATCGGACCATTACGCTGCTTGCTGATGATGATTTCAGCCGTGCCCTTGTCCTGCGTGTCCGGGTTGTAGACCTCATCGCGGTAAATGAACAGGATGACATCAGCATCCTGTTCGATAGCGCCCGATTCACGCAGATCCGACATGACCGGGCGTTTGTTGGGGCGCTGTTCCAGGCCGCGGTTCAACTGCGACAGCGCCACCACCGGCACCTGCAGTTCTTTGGCCAGGCCCTTCAGCGCACGCGAGATTTCGGAAATTTCGGTCGCACGGTTTTCGCCGTTTCCACTACCCGACATCAACTGCAGGTAATCGATCACGATCAAGCCAAGTTTGCCGCACTGACGCATCAGCCGACGCGCGCGTGCGCGCAGCTCCAGCACATTCAGTCCGGGGGATTCATCAATGAATACTGGGGCTTCATTGAGCTTGCCGAGTGCGTAGGTCAGGCGCTGCCAGTCATCCTCACCCAGCTTGCCGGTGCGCAGCCGGTGCTGATCGAGCTTGCCGACCGAACCGATCATCCGCATCACCAGTTGGGCACCGCCCATTTCCATCGAAAACACTGCCACGGGCAGGCCGGTGTCGAGGGCGACGTTCTCGGCGATGTTGAGCGAGAACGCGGTTTTACCCATCGACGGTCGTCCGGCAACAATGATGAGGTCGCCTGGCTGGAAACCCGAGGTTTTCTGGTCGAGGTCGTGAAACCCTGTAGGCACACCCGTAATCCCGGAATCATTGTCGCGGTGATACAACTCGTCGATGCGCTCGACCACTTCCTTCAGCAGCGGCTTGATTTCAGTGAAGCCCGCCTGACCACGGCTGCCCGATTCGGCAATTTCGAACACCTTGGCTTCGGCCTCATCAAGCAATTGTGAGGCGCTGCGCCCGGCGGGCGAATAGGCTGTGTCGGCAATCCCGGTTGCCACTTCGGCGAGGCGGCGCATCACCGAACGCTCACGCACGATTTCGGCATAACGGCGGATGTTCGCAGCCGACGGCGTATTGCTTGCCAGCGCCACAATGTAGGCGAGTCCGCCCACGCTTTCGAGCTGGCCCATCGATTGCAACGCTTCGGCCACGGTCACTGCATCCGCTGGGCGATTTTCGGCAATCTGCCGCACAATTGCGCGCAGAATCTGACGGTGATCCTGTCGATACAAATCGCTTTCCGAAACCACATCGCCAATCCGGTCCCACGCGCTATTGTCCAGCAGCAGTCCGCCCAGAACGGCCTGTTCGGCTTCCAGTGAGTGTGGAGGCAGGCGCATCTGCGCCAGCTGGGGGTCGGGACTTGCAGTGAGCGAATGTATGGCGGCCATGGCTGCGATTTTAGGCTCCAGCCCCACCCTCTCCAAGGGATAAGATGTGGATAAAGAGTGGACAGTTAGGTATATCCAGGCATGTTGCAAATAAAAAAGGGAGCCGAAGCCCCCTTTTTTGATGGCCGGACAATAATTACTGCTCAGCCACCACCGCCACGGTGATGTTGGCGACCACATCGTGGTGCAATCCGAGCACCACAGAATATTCACCGACAGCCTTGAACGGGCCTTCCGGCAAACGGACATCCGCCTTGGCCACGTTGTGACCTTGTGCTTTCAGTGCATCGGCAATGTCAGCGTTGGTGATGGAACCAAACAGACGGCCATCAACACCGGCCTTTTGGCGCAGGGTCACAGCGAAGCCTTCCAATTTCTCGCCACGACGCTGGGCATCGGCCAGCTTCTCGGCAGCCACGCGCTCCAGTTCAGCTTTCTGCACGGCAAAAGCGTCCATGTTGGCTTGCGTAGCGCGACGCGCACGGCCAGAGGGAATCAGAAAGTTGCGGGCATAGCCGTCTTTCACTTTGACCACGTCACCCAGGTTGCCCAGGTTGACGACTTTATCCATCAGAATGATTTGCATGGTCGTCTCCTAATCAATGCAGGTCGGTGTAGGGCATGAGCGCCAGGAAACGCGCACGCTTGATCGCGGTACCCAGCTGACGCTGATAGCGCGCCTTGGTGCCGGTGATGCGGGCCGGGATGATGCGACCGTTTTCAGCGATGAATTCCTTCAGTACTTCGATATCCTTGTAATCGACCTCAACCACCTTGTCGACGGTAAAGCGGCAGAACTTGCGACGCTTGAAGAGACCACGGTTGCCACTGTCGCGGCCACCTTTTTTGGCGAACTTGCCGCCTGACTTACCACCCATGGGACGTGCCATGATTATTCCTTTTCAATTCGATTCAATATCAAGATCAATTGCCGGCTATTCACGCTGCGTCGATTTAACGCACCTTCCAGTTTGACCTGCGTCCCGATGGTCTGTTGTGCCAGTTGAGTGGCAAGTGGTCCACTTGCCTGCACTGTCAGTTCACATTCCACCTGCCTCGACTGGGCTGCCACCTCCTGACTGCTGCGATGATGAATCACCGCTTCGGATATGGGCACGCCCGCTGGGCTGTAACGCAAAGGATCAACCTGGGTAAGGACTCCGCTGATAGCCAGCCGATTCACTCACTCAGGCAGCAGCAGGTTGCTCAGCCGCAGGCTCTGCCGCCTTGGCAGCTTCTGGCTTGGCTGATTCCAGAATGTCACGCGATTTCTCTTCTTTCATCATCGGCGAAGCAGTGGTTACCGCCTCATCACACTTGATGGTCAGATGGCGCAACACGGCATCATTGAACTTGAAGCCATGCTCGAGTTCGTCCAGAGTTTCCTGATCACACTCGATGTTCATCAGCACGTAATGGGCCTTGTGGATTTTCTGGATCGGGTAAGCCATCTGACGGCGGCCCCAATCTTCCAGACGATGGACGTTGCCACCGCGTGTAGCCAGGTTGGCGCGATAACGCTCGATCATGGCGGGCACTTGCTCACTCTGATCAGGGTGGACGATAAATACAATTTCATAATGCCGCATAGAGATTCCTTCCGGTTCAGCCCCCCGCTTGCGGTGCAGTGGAGCAAGGTCAAAAAAACAATCCCCGGCAAACCGGGGACTGCGAATAATACGCTTTTTTCCTGACTAATCAAGCATCCAATCGCCTGATCTGAAGCTGGATCACATCACGCAATCGACGTAATACCGGGCTTTGCCATCCACCACTTCTTCGACAAATCCGTGTACGTCAGTCTCAAAGCCAGGGAATTTCTCGTTAAAGTCACGCGTGAACTGCAAATAACGCACGATGGTGGCATTGAAGCGCTCACCCGGGATCAGTAAAGGAATCCCCGGGGGATAAGGTGTCACCAGCATGGCGGTGATGCGGCCTTCAAGGTCATCCAGTTCAACCCGCTCGATTTCACGGTGCGCCATCTTGGCAAAGGCATCCGCTGGTTTCATCGCCGGCGCCATTTCTGACAAATACATTTCAGTCGTCAGACGCGCCACATCATTAGCCTTATATATGGTGTGAATCTGATCGCACAGATCCTTTAGGCCGGTTTTTTCGTAGCGAGGATATTTCAGGATGAACTCGGGCAGCACACGCCACAGCGGCTGGTTTTCATCATAATCGGCCTTGAACTGCTGCAATGCGGTCACCAGCGTATTCCAGCGGCCCTTGGTAATGCCGATGGTGAACATGATGAAGAAGGAATACAGGCCAGTCTTCTCCACGATCACCCCATGCTCGGCCAGGTATTTTGTGACGATCGCAGCCGGAATACCCCAGTCGGCAAACTCGCCATCCATATCCAGCCCCGGGGTAATCACGGTCGCCTTGATCGGGTCGAGCATATTGAATCCGGGCGCAATCTTGCCGAACTCATGCCACCGCTCCGAATTCCCCAGCATCCAGTCCTCGCGGTCACCGACGCCTTCTTCTGCCAGCTTTTGCGGCCCCCACACCTTGAACCACCAGGAATCGCCAAATTCTTCGTCGACCTTGCGGATGGCACGCCGGAAGTCCAGCGCTTCCTTGATCGATTCCTCGACTAGCGCGGGCCCGCCAGGCGGCTCCATCATCGCTGCCGCCACGTCGCATGAGGCGATGATGGCGTACTGCGGTGAGGTCGAGGTATGCATCAGATAGGCTTCGTTGAAGCGAGGAAAATCGAGCTTGCGCGTCTCCGAATCCTGCACCAGGATTTGTGAAGCCTGCGACAAACCTGCCAGCAGCTTGTGCGTCGATTGGGTCGCAAACACCAGTGCATCCTTGGCGCGCGGACGGTCCTTGCCGATGGCATGCATGCCGCGATAGAAATCATGGAAGGTCGCATGCGGAAGCCAGGCTTCGTCGAAATGCAGGGTATCGATGTAGTCGCCTAGCAGCTCCTTGATCATGTCGACGTTGTAGAGAATGCCGTCGTAGGTCGACTGGGTGATAGTGAGGATGCGCGGCTTGCGCTTCACATCCTTGGCGAAGGGGTGCGCGGCAATTTTTTTCTGGATGTTCTCGGGTCGGAATTCGTCCAGCGGAATCGGCCCGATGATGCCGTAATGGTTACGCGTCGGCGTCAGGAAAATCGGGATCGCGCCGCACATGATGATAGCGTGCAGAATCGACTTATGGCAGTTGCGGTCGACTACGACGATATCGCCCGGTGCCACCGTGGCGTGCCATACCATCTTGTTGGAAGACGAGGTGCCGTTGGTGACGAAGAACAGATGATCGCAGTTGAAGATGCGCGCCGCGTTGCGTTCCGACGCCCCCACCGGCCCGGTGTGGTCGAGCAGCTGCCCCAGTTCATCCACCGCGTTGCAGACGTCGGCACGCAGCAAGTTTTCGCCGAAGAACTGGTGAAACATCTGGCCTATGGGTGACTTCAAGAATGCCACGCCGCCGGAATGCCCCGGGCAGTGCCAGGAATACGAGCCGTCAGCAGCGTAATGCGTCAGCGCACGGAAAAATGGCGGTACCAGTGATTCGAGATAGGAGCGCGCCTCACGCCCGATATAACGCGCCAGAAATTCCGGCGTGTCTTCCAGCATGTGGATGAAGCCATTGAGCTCACGCAGGATGTCGTTCGGAATATGGCGTGCGGTGCGTGTTTCGCCGTGCAGAAAAATCGGGATCTCGGAATTGCGAAAGCGCACTTCCTCAACGAAGCCACGCAGCTTTTGCAGCGCGTTTTTCGTGTCTTCGTCACTGCCCGCGAGTTCTTCATCGTCGATCGACAGGACAAAGGCCGAAGCGCGTGCCTGCTGCTGGGCAAACGAAGTCAGGTCACCATAATTGGTAACGCCGAGAACTTCCATGCCTTCTTTTTCAATTGCCTCGGCCAGGGTGCGAATACCCAGTCCGGACGCGTTTTCGGAACGGAAATCTTCGTCAATGATGACAACGGGAAAACGGAAACGCATGGCGGCACCTCAATGAGGGGGCGGGAAAAACGCGGATTGTACGTCGCGCGGGCAGCAGCCGGAATTTTGCCCCGACTCAGATTTTGGGTAGTGTGACGCCGACCTGGCCCTGATATTTGCCACCACGATCCCGATACGAAGTCTCACAGACCTCGTCGGACTCGAGGAACAGCATTTGCGCCACCCCTTCGTTGGCGTAAATACGCGCTGGCAAAGGGGTGGTATTGGAAAACTCCAGCGTCACGTGACCTTCCCACTCGGGTTCCAGCGGCGTCACGTTGACGATGATGCCGCAGCGCGCATAGGTGCTTTTCCCCAGGCAAATCGTCAACACGCTGCGCGGTATACGGAAATATTCAACCGTGCGCGCCAGGGCAAACGAGTTGGGCGGAATGATGCAGGAATCGCCCACAACCTCGACGAAGGAACTTGGGTCGAACGCCTTGGGATCGACAATGGTGCTATTGAGGTTGGTGAACAGCTTGAATTCGTTGGCACAACGCACGTCGTAACCGTAACTCGACGTGCCGTACGACACGATGGGCCGGCCAGCGACCTGTTTGATCTGCCCCGCTTCGAACGGTTCGATCATGTCATGCTCAGCCGCCATGCGGCGGATCCATCGGTCGGACTTGATGCTCATTTAGGTATTGGAAATCACGATGTTGGGGAACTTGTTGGAGTGATCCACTGCGGTCTCACCGATCTTGACAGCCACGCGACGCGCGATCCGCTTGTAGATATCAGCCAGGCGACCTTCCGGATCGGACACCACGGACGGCTTGCCGGAATCGGTGTCGGCGCGGATGCTGCTGTCCAGCGGCAATGCGCCGAGAAATTCCACGCTGTAATCCTTGCACATGCGCTCGCCACCGCCTTCGCCGAAGATGCGCTCTTCGTGACCGCAGTTCGAGCAGATGTGCAGGCTCATGTTTTCGACCACGCCGATGATAGGGATGCCGACCTTTTCGAACATCTTCAGGCCCTTGCGCGCATCAATCAGTGCAATATCCTGCGGCGTGGTGACAATCACCGCACCGGTCACCGGCACGCGCTGCGCCAGTGTCAACTGAATGTCGCCGGTACCGGGCGGCAAATCGACTACCAGATAATCCAGCTCGCTCCAGTTGGTGTTGTTCAGCAGTTGTTCCAGCGCCTGCGTCACCATCGGACCGCGCCACACCATCGGCGTTTCGACGTCGATCAGGAAACCAATCGACATCGCCTGTATGCCATGACCGATCAACGGATCCAGGTTCTTGCCGTCAGTGGACTCGGGCTTGTCGGTAATACCCAGCATGGTCGGCTGCGAAGGCCCGTAGATATCCGCGTCCAGCATGCCGACGCGTGCACCTTCGGCGGCCAGCGCCAGCGCCAGATTGACTGCGGTAGTGGATTTACCCACGCCACCCTTGCCCGATGCCACGGCAATGATGTTCTTGACGTTCGGGATCAGCTTGACGCCGCGCTGTACGCTGTGCGAAACGATCTTGAAGCTGACATTCGCCGTCGCGCCGGTTACGCCTTCAATGCTCTTCAGCTTGTCTTCCACCTGCTGCTTGATGGTGGCAAGCTGACTCTGTGCCGGGTAGCTCAGCAGGATATCGACCGAAACGGCTCCGCTATCGATCTTAATATTGCGAGCCGATTTACTCGAAACATAATCTTTTTGCGTGTTGGGATCGACCAACTCTTTCAGTGCTGTTTGCACCTGAACTTCAGAAACAGCCATATTGACTCCAGCGGGTTATGGTTAACAAGCAATCATGCATTTTAACGAATTCCTCTACTTTAGGTAAGCAAAAACACAGAAAATACGTGGATTACCCTGCTTTTCATGAGGATATTGGCAGACGTTAGCGACAAACCAGGAAACTGCCAATGCATACGCTACCCAGCAAATTCACGCTCGGAAGACACGCTATCGGGACGCTGACTGGTTGACGGAAATATCGCGCAGGCGAGGCTAATGAGGATCAGCGTGATGAGCTACCAGCACCGCTTCTGGTACGCACAGCCGGATCGCTGCCACCAGTTCGCCGATCGCACCCGGCACAGGCCGCAAGGACACCCACAGCAAATTGAGTTTCAGATTAAGGTCGGCAAACACCACGGCCTGGTGCAACGCCAGCACAGCCTGAATGTCACGCGAGGCACGCTCGATCTCGGCCAGCGGCTTGCTGCGTAGTCGGGGGATCAACATCATGAAATCGGTCAGGCGCTTGCCGGTGCTGTCCCGCGTGGGCGCAACCTGCCACAGCGGCAGACCAGGCACGGATTCCGTGGCTGTTGTCAGCGTGGCTGAAGCATAGAGCCGTATCTTCATCACGCTTCCCTCATCCGAAATTCAGGACTTGAACTGCAAATCCAGGGTTGCCCCACGCCGTTCGCAAGGATGGCGCGTGTGTTGCCGGAGATATCGTACGTCTTTGTGCAGGAAACGCTCCAGTTCTTCGAGCGCCAACCGGTAAACCTCACGCTTGAAGTCAACCACGGCATCCACCGACACCCAGTACTCATTCCAGCGCCAGGCGTCAAACTCGGGATGGCTGCTGGCACGTAGCGACACATCGCAATCCCGGCCGGTCAGTCGCAGCAAAAACCAGATCTGCTTCTGCCCACGATACAGGCCGCGATTGTCACGGCGTGTCCAGTGCGGAGGTACGTCATAACGCAACCACTCGCGCGTGCGCCCCAGGATACGCACATGTTCGGCGTGCAAACCCACTTCCTCTTCCAACTCCCGGAACATGGCCTGTTCCGGCGTTTCCCCTGCATTGATGCCGCCTTGGGGAAATTGCCAGGCGTGCTGATTGACGCGCTTGCCCCAGAAAACCTGGTTCTGCGCATTGCACAAAATAATGCCTACGTTCGGGCGGTACCCTTCTCGGTCGATCATGGCCGCCACCATCTGTAAAATTCGATTGACTGTATTCTTTCACAACCACCGGAAATTGCAAACCGATCGCGACAGGAAATCACTTCATACGCATTGTTTTAATTAACTTTTTTGGCAAATTCTTGAATTCTGGCCGGGGTTTGTTCCAGCCAATTTTAATCCAGCAGGGGCGCGATCCCCTCGGCCCACTGAAAATCACGCGCAAAGCCAGACAGGTCCAGGCCATAGCGTTTCGCCAGGTCGGCCAGTCGCGGCCGCATGGCGTCGAGCCGCGCCGCCGCTCCAGCTTCGTTGAAGGCGAACACAATGATATTGGTTTTGCGCTGCACCGAAATCCAGCCGACTTCACTGTCAAAGGCGCGCGTCAGGCGCGCAAAATATTCGGCAAATTCACTATCGTGCCCCCATAAGTTGACCACCAGTACGCCCCCTGGCCGCAAAGCACGGCGGCAGGCCGCATAAAACGTCTGGGTCGCCAGCGCCGCCACCTGATTGCCGGAGTCAAAGCCGTCCAGCAGGATGACATCGGCGCTGGCGGGATGCTGCCGCACATACAACGCGCCATCGGCTTCGACCACGGTGAGCGCCGCGTCGTCCGGCGGCAGTTCAAAATGCGCGCGGGCAGCAGCGATCACCCGTGGGTCGATCTCCACCGCGGTGATGCGCGTCTGCGGACGCTGCTTGCGGATGAACTTTGCAAGCGAGCCTCCGCCCAGGCCGATCATCAGCACCTCTTGCGGCATCGGATTGAACATCAAGAACCCCATCATTGCACGCGTATAGGCCAGTTCAAGATCCCATGGCCGGCTCAACCGCATCGCGCTCTGGATGGCGCGGCTGCCTAGGTGCAGGGTACGCATACCCCGTTCCTCGGTCACTTCCAGCCCTTCCTCGTCTGACCGGCGTTTTCCAAACTTCAAGCGCATTTCCGTCCCGTCCAAAAATTGAGCGCGAAAGATTACACGTCTGCGAGCTAAAATGCCGGAATTCCTTCTTAATCCTTTCATCATGCGCGCCAGCCAGTTCTTCATTTCCACCACCAAGGAAGCTCCGTCCGAAGCCGAGCTCATCAGTCATAAACTCATGCTGCGTGCCGGATTGATCAAGCGCCTGGGGTCGGGCCTGTATACCTGGATGCCGCTGGGATTGCGCGTACTGCGCCGGGTGGAAGCCGTGGTACGCGAAGAAATGAACCGCGCTGGCGCAATCGAACTGCTGATGCCCGCCGTACAGCCAGCCGAGCTGTGGGAAGAAACCGGACGCTGGGCGCAATTTGGCCCACAAATGCTCAAAATCAAGGATCGTCACAAGCGCGATTTCTGCTTTGGCCCCACTCACGAAGAAGTCATCACCGACCTGGTGCGCCGTGAAATCAAGAGCTACCGTCAATTGCCGCTGAATTTCTATCAGGTCCAGACGAAATTTCGTGACGAAATCCGCCCGCGCTTCGGGGTCATGCGCGCGCGCGAATTTCTGATGAAGGACGCTTACTCTTTTCACACCAACAAGGACAGCCTCGCCGCCACCTATCAAGTGATGTATGGCGCCTACACGAAGATTTTTACCCGCCTGGGACTAAGCTTCCGCGCAGTGGCCGCCGACACCGGTTCCATCGGCGGCTCCGCATCGCACGAATTCCATGTGCTGGCCGATTCAGGTGAAGACCTCATCGCCTACTGCCCAGCGGCAGATTCCGATTACGCTGCCAACGTCGAACTGGCCGAAGCCGTCGCCCCCGCCACACCACGCGCAGAACCTGCACAGACCATGCAATCCGTGGCCACCCCCGGCATGAAAAGCATCGAGGACGTCGCAGCTTTTCTCAAGGTTGACCCCAAACAGACCGTTAAAACCTTGATTGTTGAAGGAACGGAAGGCCCGGTGGCCCTGCTGGTTCGGGGTGATCACACACTGAACGAAATCAAGTCGGAAAAACTCGCCGGTGTAAAAATGCCCTTTGCCCTGGCCAGCGAACCCGCTGTCCGGGCCGCCTCCGGCACCGCACCCGGCTCAGTTGGGCCGGTTGGACTGTCCATTCCGGTGATGGCGGACCGTGCCGTGGCCGCAATGAGTGATTTTGTCTGTGGCGCCAATGCGGACGACCAGCACCTCACCGGCGTCAACTTTGGACGCGATTTGCCGGAACCGGTCGTGGTCGACCTGCGCAACGTCGTTCTGGGCGACCCCAGCCCTGATGGCAAAGGCACACTTAAGCTGTGCCGCGGCATCGAAGTGGGTCACGTGTTCCAGCTTGGCAACAAGTATTCGCAAGCCATGAACGCCATCTATCTGGACGAGGCCGGCCGTTCGCAGACAATGGAAATGGGCTGCTACGGCATCGGCGTATCGCGCATTGTGGCGGCGGCCATCGAGCAACATCATGATGACAAAGGCATCATCTGGCCCATGAGCATGGCACCATTCTTGCTCGTGATTGTGGCAATCGGCTATGGCAAGAGCGAGATGGTTAAAACTGCCGCGGATACGTTGTATGCTGAACTGACTGCGGCCGGATTCGAGGTATTGCTGGATGACCGAGACGAACGGCCGGGCATCATGTTTGCCGATGCCGAACTGATCGGCATCCCGCACCGTATCACGGTCGGCGAGCGCGGTCTGAAAGACGGCGTGATTGAATACCAGCCGCGCCGTGCTGCGCCGGGCTCATCCGGCGAGGCGCAAAAAATCACACTCGCCGACGCAGCTTCATTTTTGTCAGGCATGTTAGGACATTGACATGAAAAAAACGACGTACACCGGCCTGCTTCTCACCGCCCTTATTCTTCTGGCACTGCCCGCTCAAGCCGGCGGACAACTGGAAGAGGCGATGTCGGCCAATGTACGTTCGTCTCTGCAGCGCGCCCTGGCCGACACGGCGGTCACCCGTACTGCATTCCGCAACATTGCCGACGAAGCGGCCTGGCTGAAAGAAATGTCGCGCCGACTCGCCAAACGTATGCCCGACGAAGGCGAACGGATGGAGTTTCTCACGACGCTGCACTGGGAGGCCTCGCGCGCCGGAGTCGACCCACAGCTCATGCTGGGCCTGATCCAGGTGGAAAGCGGATTCCGTAAATATGCGGTTTCTCCGGTAGGTGCGCGCGGCTACACTCAGGTAATGCCATTCTGGGTCAGAGCTATCGGCAACGCTGACCACAACCTGTTCCAGCTTCGCACCAATCTGCGTTACGGCGCACTGATCCTGCGCCACTACATCGACATCGAACGGGGTGATTTATATCGCGCGCTGGGCCGCTACAACGGTAGCCTCGGCCGCCCGGAATATCCCACCTTGGTTGTCGGTGCCTGGAAACGCCACTGGGATTACACCCCCAGCACACGATCCGCCGACGCATCGTCCGCGTCACGCAGCTAATCACCACACCCAGCACCTTGCCTGCGTAAACCAGGCTTGCTTACCCGCAGTACAGTGCTTGATCTGATCGAGAATATCGTCGATCAGACACTCCAGGTTGGAGCGAACCCATCGCCAAATTCACACCTGCTCCTTCAGCCTGACGAAATTTCCACATTCAGTCATGCATTCAACATGTCTGCATGGTTTTTTTGTCTCCTGCTCCTCACAAGATGCCATTCAGGCCTTGCTAGGCCTGGTGTGATGAAAAACCGACTGACTGGCATAGCCTATGCTGCGTATCTGGTACAGGCCATCACCTGCACCAAAATAACGGAGAGACGAGCATGGAAATGACAATGCAATTATCCCGCACGATCAAGGGACAGGATGAAATCTTCAATCTGGGCCACACTTTGCGGCCGAAATACCGTCAACTTCTGTTCTGTATCGGCAACGGCATTTCGTTCGGCGAACTGTGCAGCAAGCACCCGAAATGCGTAGAAATCGAAAGCATGGTGAATGAATTGCTGCAAAACGGCTTCATTCAAACGCTACGCGACATGGCCTCAGCCGAATCAGGCACATCAGCAGCCAGTGCGGCCGCTGCCGCTACCATCGTCGCGCCCGCTCAGGTTGCTGGCAGCCTGGGTGACGCGCAAGCCTACGCGCTGGAATTCATCGCCACGCTGGTAGGAACCAAATCGCCGGCTTACAAACAGATGAGCGCAGTGCAGGACGTCGCCGGGTTCAAGGCTTTATTGCCGATGTGCCGCAAGGTCATCGCTGCCGTGGCATCACCGCATCAAGCCACGGAGATGGAAACAGGCGCTCTGCAGCGACTAGGCGGCTAATGCTGAATCAGGGTCGCCCGGAACGCAGCAGCACCAGCGTCTTGGGCTGGCAGTCCGCGGCCACCACGGTTCCCGGTGCGCCGGGAACCGCGCTCACCACACCATCAAAAGGCGCCTTGAGTTCCGCATCGCTCAGGTTCTTTTGCGCAATCACCCGGCGTGCCTGGGCCGCCGACAGTGCTGCCTGCGCACGTGTGTAACGCAAGTTCGATGCATCGAGTTCGGTGGTTGACGATACGGTGCGATCGAACAACTCCTGCACCCGCTCCAGATCCCGCTTGGCATCGGCTTCATCAGCCTGTGCGCGTGCCTGTTCTGCGGTCGCCTCATCAAAACGCGCCTGCAGGATGGTGTTGTCCAGACGCAGCAGCACCGCACCCTTGCTCACACGTTGACCGGCCTTGACCAGCACCTGATCCACCACCCCCGACACGCGCGTCGTCAAGGCAATGTCGGCGGCCCAACCCGGCATGGCCATCAGCATCGTCCCGCCCGCCAGCATCCAGTTTTTCCACATCATTTTTGTACTCCCTCAGCAGACGGCAAATTGCCGCCGGACAATGCTTCCAGCCGCGCCAGCGCCAGCGCCAACCGGTATTCAACCTGCTTGCGCCGTAGCTGCGCTACCTGTGTTTCAGCCATGCTGGTACCCAGATTGGTTTTCAGCTCCAGTTCATATTCCGCGCGCGACCGTTCCAGCGCCCAGTCCCGATATTCAATCTGCTTGTCGGCGGCGGCCCGGCTGCTCTCGCGCAGCCACTCGATCTCCTGCAAGGTATCGAGCAGGGTTTCGGCCAGGTCCAGCTTCAGCTTGTCCAATTCGGCCGTGGTGCGTTCCTTCTGCGCCCGCTCGCGCGCCATCCGCGCGTCCACACGCGCCCCCTGATACAGCGGAATATTGAACACCAGTCCGGCACTCAGTTCATCGCGCGTGGACGATTCACGGCTATAGCCCCCGCCGACCACTTCCGCGTCCAGCGAAGGATTGCGCTCCGCTCGCATGGCAGCGATCCGGGCGTCGGCCGCTGCCACTTGCGCCTGCAACGCCTGGATACGCGGATTTTTCTCCATCACCCAGGGCAGTAGGGATTCGTACTCGGAAACCGGATGGGCATTGTGCGGCAAGTCCGGTTCAGCCAGCTCGGTTGGCAACTGCCCGGGACGGGTCATCGCATTTGCCAGCTTCTGGCGCGTACTGCGCAGGCGCTGCAGGCTGACATTCCGCTGCTCGCGAATGTCCTGATAATCCGCTTCCAGCCGTATCAGCTCGGGCCGGCTGATCTGCCCCACCTCGAAACGAACCTTTGCGTTATCCCACGACACGTAGGCGACAGCCATGAACTCGTTATGGGCCGCATATTGCATGTCAGCCAGCAACACATCGAAAAACCGCGCCATGATGTCGATACGGCGTAGCGTACTAGCGTTGAAAAGCAAAGCCTGGGATGCCACAACCTGCTGGTCGGCCGCTGCGATGGCCTGGTTGCTGCGGCCAAAGTCGAACAATGGTTTACGCGCCACCACCCGGCCAATATTGTCTGGCTTCCAGTCACCATCCGGGCGACGGCCGGTGCGCAGGGTGCCATCCAGATACAGATTGAAATCCTGCCGGCTGGCGGCCTGTTCACGATCAGCCCGGGCCAGCGCCAGATCGCTTTCCGCCATCCGCTGGTCGGGATGAGCCGTTGCCACGCTGGCCAGTGCTTCCTCCAGCGTCAACCGCTCGGCGGCTGCCGGAATGGAGAATGCCCACCCCAGCAGTACAACCCAAATCATTCGCGCCATTATTTGCCTTGCTTGTATTTGGTGAAGGACTGGGTCGCGTACGCGCCCTCGGCCACAAATTTCCCGAGTAACAGGAACTCCGCCTTGTCCTTGCTGGGACCGGTATGGCGCGTAACCAGTTTGCCGTCCAGATCGAAAAACAGCATTGTGGGCGTGGCCCGCACGCGATGGCCGAATGCAAAGTCTTTTTCGGTTTGCTCTTTGCCCTGGAAATCGGTCATCTGCGTGTCGCCGTTGACGTCTATCGAATACACCAGAAATTGCGCGCGGAATGCATCCTGCACATCGGCCTGATTCAGGATGGTGGTTTTCATGCGCTCGCAGAACGGGCAATCGTCCATCTCGAAAAACAGAAAGATGCCTTTCTTGCCCTGTTCCTTCGCGGTGCTCAGCTCAGCCTGAAAATCGCCAAACTTGGGCTGAAAGAAATGGTTGATCGGATCGCGTGTCTCCGCCCATGCGGAGCCCGCCATCAAAACTAGAAACGCGATAAACAATTGACGCATGAAATCTCCCGGGAGTTGGGGCACAACCTGTTTTCAGGGACAGCTTATTTTTTGGTCTGTGGTGTCTTGCTGGCGATGTAACTTTCCACCGCTTCACGGGTAATCGCCCCCACCTGCTGGGCAACCATTTTACCGTCGGGGTTGAACAGATAGGTAGTCGGCAAGCCCTGCACCGGGCCAATCTGGTTCACCACCTGCGGGTTGCCCAGCACGATGGGGTAGTTCACCAGCAGACCTTCGGCAAAATCGGTCACCTGCTTCGCAGTGCGATAATCCAGCGCAATACCGATGACGACGATACTGTTTTTCTTGTTCCCGTGCATCGCAATCAGATCGGGAATTTCCTCCAGGCAGGGCGGGCACCAGGTTGCCCAGTAGTTCACCAGCACCCATTTGCCCTTGTAACCTGACAGCGTGTGCGTCTTGCCATCGGTGTCGGTCACCTTGAAATCGGCAGCCTGTGCCCACGACACCATACACGCCAACAGGAGCCCTGCCAGCCACATCGGATAAAATCGACTTCTTTGTAACATCTGCATTGGTTTTTTCACCATGAATGAATTCCGCATCGAGAAGGACTCGCTCGGCGAGGTCCAGGTTCCCGCAAGTGCCTGGTACGGCGCACAAACTGCACGCGCCGTGGCTAATTTTCCCATTTCTGGCCGTCGTCCGGATAAGGATTTCGTACTAGCCCATGTGCGCATCAAGTTTGCTGCTGCCCGCGCCAATTGCCAGCCGGACTGGTTGTCTGAGCAGAAGCGCGACGCCATTGTCGCCGCCTGCGACAAGATCCTGGCCGGCGAGTATATCGATCAATTCGTGGTCGACCGCTTTCAGGCTGGTGCCGGCACCAGCCACAACATGAACAGCAACGAAGTCATCGCCAACCTCGCCAACGTGGCGCTGGGCGGTGAAAAAGGCACGTACAAGCCGGTCAATCCCAACGACGACGTCAACATGGGGCAGTCGACCAACGACACCATCCCCACCGCCATCCGCCTCGCCGTGCTGGCCAAGCTGCCACGCCTGACCGCAGCGGTGCACGCCATGGCCGCCGAGTTCACGCGCCTTGCCGAGCGCGAAAAAGACACTGTCAAGTCTGGTCGTACTCACTTGCAGGACGCCGTGCCGACCACGATAGGATTGGAATTCGCCGGCTACGCCTGGACCCTTGCCCGCTGTGAAGCCGCGCTCGACGCGGTGCGCCCGGCATTATGCGAAATCGGCCTCGGTGGCTCGGCCGCTGGCACCGGGCTGAACACCTCACCCGATTACCCGGCACGCGCGGCCGCCGAACTGGCACAACTCACCGGCGAGCCGATTCGCGTCGGCCAGCTGGTGGCGCAGATGCAATCGATGAACGACCTGGCACGGCTATCCGGCGAAATCCGCAACCTGGCGCTGGAACTCACCCGCATCTCCAACGACCTGCGCCTGCTGGCAAGCGGCCCGCGCACCGGACTCGGTGAAATCCAGTTGCCGCCGGTGCAGCCCGGATCAAGCATCATGCCTGGCAAGGTCAACCCGGTGATGTTCGAAATGCTCAACCAGGTCTGTTTCCAGGTGCTGGGGCAGGACGCCGCCGTGTCCTACATGGTGCAGGCCGGGCAGATGGAACTGAACGTGATGATGCCGGCGCTGGGTTCCGCGCTGTTCGACGCCATGGACTGGCTGACCAACGCGATGAACGCCGCTACCGAAAAGAACCTCAAGGGGATTGTTGTTAACCGGGAAAGGTGTGCCTTCTTCATTCACCAGAGCGTCGCACTCGCCACCCTGCTCAACACCCAGATCGGCTACAACCAGGCGGCTGAAGTCGCCAAGGAGTCGGAGAAGTCAGGCCGCCCGGTGCGTGACATCGTCGCCGAGCGTGGATTGATGAAGGCAGAAGACTTTGATGCGCTGGTGTTGCAGGCGGCGCACGGCGAGGGCAGCGGTGGTGGTGGTGCCGGTTAAAACCAAACTGGTGTGATAATCCCCTCCCCCCGCCTATAAAGCCCATCATGCCTATCCAGTGGTTCCCCGGTCACATGACCACCGCGCGCAAGAAAGCCGCGGAGACGATGGCGCTGATCGACGTGGTGGTCGAGGTGCTCGACGCGCGCCTGCCGGAAGCGGGCAGCAATCCGATGATTCACGAATTGCGCCTGCATCGTCAGCGCTCCTGTCTCAAGCTGTTGAACAAGGCTGATCTGGCCGACCCGGAAGCGACGCGTGCGTGGCTGGATTATTTCAATAAGCAGCCGGGCGTAATGGCGGTGGCGATTTCAGCCAAGAAGCCCAGCGATGTGGCCAGGCTGCCGGCGCTGGCGCAGAAACTGGCGCCGCATCGCGACGATACCTTCAAGCCGCTGCGGCTGATGATCATGGGCATCCCCAACGTCGGCAAGTCCACGCTGCTGAATGCACTGGTCAAGCGCCGGGTGGCAGCAGTAGGTGACGAGCCGGCGGTGACCAAGTCACAACAGCGCATCAACCTCACTCCGCGCCTGACGCTGGTGGATACGCCGGGGATGACCTGGCCAAAGATCGAGTACGACTCCGACGGCTTCATGCTGGCGGCCAGCCATGCGATTGGCCGCAATGCAGTGATCGATGAGGAAGTGGCGGTATTTTTGGCGGGAATCCTGCTGGAACGCTACCCCGAGCTGCTCAAGGCGCGCTACAAACTCTCGCTGGAAGGCCTGGATGCGACCGGGGTACTGGAAGCCGTGGCGAAGAAACGCGGCTGCATTTTGAAGGGGCGCGGCGGCGAACTCGACCTGGAAAAAGCGGCGATGATTTTTCTGACCGATTACCGTAGCGGCGCACTGGGGCGGATCAGCCTGGAAACGCCGACTACGCGCCTGGCGATGCTGGGAGAGGCACGGAGCAAACCGGCGAAACCGGCAAAGACGGAGCTTGATGCACCGGAGACGGATGCCTCAGTCTAGCTTATTGGCAGCCCTGCAACGGGCTCAGGACGAATGGATTGTGGTTGATCCCGTTTACGAGCGACATCAACCGACCACCGGCAAAGCCTCCGCATCCAGCCAGGCCACCGTTTCGCGCAAACCGTGCACGCTTGAAACCGGCAATGCTCCCCCCTCCTTCCAGTAGGCAATCGCGGTTTTCTTGCTGCTGCCGGTAATGACGAACCACACCCGCTCGCTGCGACTGAGCCGGGCGGCAGACAGACTTACCCGCTCGGGTGGCGGCTTGGGAGCATTGCGCACAGCCAGGGCATCCGGACTGCCTGAAGCTGCACCCCAGTCATGACCAGGAAACAGGCTGGCGGTGTGGCCGTCCTCGCCCATGCCCAGCAGTACCACATCAAAATCAGCCAGGCTTTTTAACTCACCGGCATACAATCTGGCAGCTTGATCCGGCCCCAACTCGGCCGGGATTGGGCGACGATTTTCGGGTGGAATACGCGATGCGCCCAACCAGGCTATTTCAAGCATGCGACTGTTGCGCTCGGAATGATCGGGTGGCAAACACCGCTCATCGCCGTACCAAAGATACCATTGGGCATCGCCCGCGCCACGCGTGGCCAGCGCACGGTAAAGCACCTTCGGCGTGCTGCCACCGGCCAGCACCAGATGAAACGCGCCCCGTTCAGCGATGGCTTCTTCAGCCACCTCACACAAGGAATCCGTTAGCCGCGCGACCAGGGCGTCGGGATCAGAAAACACCCGCCAATCCGGCAAGCTCATAGTTCGTTGCGCCAGGTTTGATCGTCGCTATCAAACAGCCGGTTGGCATCGGCAGGACCCCAGCTTCCTGCCGGGTAGGTGGGAATGTAGTCACGCTCCACCGCCCAGTATTTGAGGATGGGATCAACTACCCGCCAAGCCCACTCCACTTCATCAAAACGCAGGAACAGGGAGCGGTCGCCTTCGATCACATCGAGCAACAGAGTTTCGTAAGCATCGAGTGCTTCTTCGTCTGTTTTCAGATAGCTCGCGTTCATCTGCATCAGGCGCGTGTCCATGTCCAGGCCCGGCTGCTTGACATGGATTTCCATGCGCATGGATTCGTCCGGCTGGATCGATAACAGGATCCAGTTGGGATCGATCGTTTCCAGCGGTGTTTCACGAAACAATTGCTGCGGCGGATGGCGAAAGCGGATCGCGATCATCGAAGTCTGACGCGGCATGCGCTTGCCAGTGCGCAGATAAAACGGCACGCCACGCCAGCGCCAGTTATCGATGTAGAACTTGGCCGCAACAAAAGTCTCGGTGATGGAGTTGGACTCGACGTTGTCTTCCTGCTGATAGCCCGGAACGGGTTTTCCATCGATCATCCCGCGCGTGTACTGCGCACGAATGGCGTGCGCATGCACCGAATTCTTGGCGATGGGACGAATCGAGCGCAGCACTTTCACCTTTTCGTCGTGCAGCGCATCGGCTTCCAGCGCGGGCGGCGGCTCCATGGCCACCACGGTAAGCAACTGCATCAGGTGGTTTTGCAGCATGTCGCGCAGCGCACCGGCTTGATCGTAATAATCGGCGCGCTTCTCGATGCCGATTGATTCAGCCACGGTGATCTGCACGTGATCGATGAAATTGCGGTTCCACAACGGCTCGATCAGGGTATTGGCAAAGCGGAACACCAGCAGGTTTTGCACGGTTTCCTTGCCAAGGAAGTGGTCGATGCGAAAAATCTGCTCTTCGTCAAAATGCTGGTGCAGCAAATGATTCAGCATGCGCGCCGATTCGATGTCTTCACCAAAGGGTTTCTCCACCACCACACGGTTCAGCCCGCGCGGCCGGTTCAGGCCGACGGCTTCGAGATTGTGGACCACTGCGGAAAATTCAGCCGGCTTGATGGCCAGGTAAAACACCGTGCTCGAACACGCCTCTTCGTTTGGCAGGCGTTTGGCGAGCGCCTGATACGATTCAATGTCGTTGAGATCACCCTGCTGGTAGGTAAAACGCGCAATGAAGCGCTCGAATATCGGAGTGTCCTGCTTGCCCTTGATCTTGTCGGCAAGCACTTCGCGCATGTGTTTGCGCCAGTCATCATCGTTCCATTCACGCCGCGAAAACGCGATAATGCTGAGTGACTCCGACAGGCGGGCTGCCGCCTCCAAATGGTACAAAGCCGGCAACAGCTTGTTGGTGGACAGATTGCCCGTTGCGCCAAAAATAACGAACGTACATGGCAGCATCACATCGGTATCATTGTTCATGTCATTTTCTCCTGAACAAAGCTGGAATATGGACGCGGCGCTTTTTCAAGGACCGCACCATCAGCATGACAGCGGCCGGTCAGCGCGATTCCGGTGGCCATACAGCCAGGCCTGGCAATACCAAACTCCATGCTTTACTCCTTGATTAAACGAGCAACAGTGGCACGGCCATCATGCCAGCCGTCACATCATGATAGGACGTCAAAAGGATAAACATGGGGAACCAGCATGCGGGGCTCGCCTTTAGCGACCACCTGAGGCAGAAACCAGAAAACAGTTTTCCCGGTTCACCCGTACCCATCGAAGAAATGGTTCAGGGCTTAAGAACGCCCTGAACCACGAAGCCTTAAGTCTTGCGAAACACCAGATCCCACACCCCATGTCCCAGACGGATCCCGCGCTGCTCGAACTTGGTGAGCGGGCGGGTATCGGGGCGCGGCGCATAGTCAGCCACGGAATTTTTCAGCAGCGGTTCGACTGTCAGCACGGCCAGCATCTGCTCGGCATAATCCTGCCAGTCGGTTGCCAGATGAATATAGCCGCCGGGCTGAAGCCGACTGGCCAGCAACTGCACCAGTGGCGGCTGGATCAGCCGACGTTTGTGGTGACGCTTCTTATGCCAGGGATCGGGGAAGAAAATGTGAATACCAGCAAGACTGGCCGGTGCCAGCATCCTGGTCAGCACTTCGACCGCATCATGCTGGATGACACGGACATTGGTGAGGCCGCGCTCGCCAAGCTGCTTCAACAACGCGCCTACACCGGGCGTATGCACTTCGACGCCGAGGTAATCGTTCCCGGGATGCGCCGCGGCAATCTCGGCCAGGCCCTCACCCATGCCAAAGCCGATTTCCAGAATCCTGGGAGTGGTCCGTCCAAAGGCTGTGGCCAGATCGAGTTTGACGGACTGGTAGGGCAGCATGAACTGCGGCCCGATTTCGGCCAACGCACGTGCCTGGCCCGAGCCGACGCGCCCGGCGCGCAGCACATAGGAGCGAATGCGCGGATGCGCGCCCGTTTCACTCATGTTTATTTGCTTCCGGTAATGAGACCGCCGGTGGGCGAACTGGGACTGGCCTGATAAATTTTCTTCGGCATGCGTCCGGCCAGAAAGGCTTCGCGTCCGGCCTCGACGGCTTTCTTCATCGCCGAAGCCATCAGCACCGGGTTACCTGCACCGGCAATCGCCGTGTTCATCAGTACCGCATCGCAGCCCAATTCCATGGCAATGGTGGCGTCGCTGGCCGTACCAACGCCAGCATCGACGATCACCGGCACACTCAAGCGGTCAATGATGATCTGCAGGTTCCACGGATTGAGAATACCCATACCGGAACCGATCAGGCTCGCCAGCGGCATCACTGCGACGCAGCCGATGTCTTCCAGCTGCTTGGCGACGATGGGATCGTCCGAGGTATACACCATCACCTGAAAGCCGTCCTTTACCAGCACCTCGGCTGCCCTCACCGTTTCTGCCACGTTGGGGTACAGCGATTCGGCGTCGCCCAGCACTTCGAGCTTGACCAACGCATGGCCATCGAGCAGTTCGCGCGCCAGACGCAGGGTGCGGATCGCATCGTCCGCCGTATAGCAGCCGGCGGTGTTGGGCAGGTAAGTGTATTTCGACGGCGGCAGCGCATCGAGCAGGCTCGGCTGGCTGGCATCCTGGCCGATGTTGGTGCGGCGTATGGCGACGGTGACGATCTCCGCACCCGAGGCTTCAACCGCGAGACGTGTTTGTTCAAAATCCTTGTATTTTCCAGTACCCACCAGAAGACGGGAGTCAAAGGTTTGGCCGGCAATAACGAGTGGTTCCATAAGATTCTTCAAGGCTTAAAGCAAAGTAATAACGGGGTCAGCCGCCGCCAACAGCAGCAACAATTTCCAGACGGTCGCCATCCACCAGCGGCGTCTCGGCATGCTGGCTGCGCGGGACAATTTCTCCATTTCTCTCGATGGCGATGCGTTTGCCTGCCAAATCCAGCGATTCAACCAACAGAGTTAGGGTCAGCGGCGCAGGGAAGCTACGGAGCTCCCCATTGATGGTCAGTTCAATCACAACTTCTATCCAGACGTAAGTTTCAGTATCATCCCGAATTCTACCCCGAAGGGCATACGTCCCCGAAGGAAACACGCACTTCGCGGGCGTCGTATAGTGGCATTACCTGAGCTTCCCAAGCTCATGAGGAGGGTTCGATTCCCTTCGCCCGCTCCAACACCTGTCTATGTCTATCCTGACTCCATTCAATAATGCGCGCCCCATGGCCGTTATTACGATCAGGCCATGAACACGCAAACCGAACCCCTTTCCGCTGAAGCGCTGCTGCACGAAGCCGACCTGCGCATGGCACAGGCACTGGATAATTTCTTTCAGCGCAGCCGCGGCTTTATCCACGATGCCATCATGTGCGCCATCGTGAAGCAAATGACGCCTTCCATGCTGGCTACCGGACAAACCTGTCTGAGCTGGATTGACGTATATCCGGATAGGCTGTCCACGGCATTAGCCGACCAGTTTCGCCAGCACCTGGTCCGTCCAGAGCGTGTTACAAAACAGGCAGGAGGCCATCCGGTCACGCTGCAACTGGTGGACGACGCTATGCTGGCCAGACAACTGGCCGAAGACAAGGCGGCTGCCTGGCTGACCGAGGCATTGCGCCCCGAAATTTTGCTGCTGTTCAGCCGTTTGCTCGGCTTGCAACAGCAAGTTGCCGGGAACGCTGACTATACTGAATCCTATGGGCCGCTTTTTGTCATGCATGCCTTGTCGCGTGCACTGGAAAGTCTGGATATCGACACCCCGAGTGGCACCCTGATACTGCAATGTTCGGCCGAACCGCTACGCGACACCTTGAAGCACACATACACCGCGCTCAATCAATATTTGAGCGCCCAGGGAGTAGAGGAACATACGACCGTGCGCGCAACCCCCACGCCACCCCCCAAAAAACGTGATTCGGATGTCGGCCAGCAAATTCTGGCGCATATCCAGGCTATCAGTGAGCAATCCGGTGCGCCCGAGAGTGCTGGCCCATTTGCGCAGGAAACATCATTTGCACCGGCAAGCGGCACAGCATTTCCCACTCTGCAACCAGGGTTTCTGGATAGCCTGGCGCGCTGGCAGGCTGACATTCCACGCATTTCGGGGCCCAGCCAACCTCCGGCAACACTCGTTCTACGACAATTGCAGCAGAACGCGCGGCAAACCGATGCCGGGACTTTTGATCTGGCGGTACTGGGTGCGGTGGCGGGCCTGTTCGAGTTCATCCTCGACGACCCGGATATTTCGCCACATTACAAATCCGAAATTGCACAACTGCAGATTCCTGCACTCCGGGTCGCGCTTGTTTCACCCGAGTTTTTCAGTGACGATCAGCATCCCGCGCGCCAGTTGATCGATTTGCTCGGGCTTTTTTCACGTCATTTTCCCGAGAACAATCCTTCACACCTCCAGGCGCTCACCCAGATCGAGACGGCCTGTACACGTGTCCTCGATGATCCTGGCCACCAGATCGAAGCCTTTGCCCAGGCACATCAGGCACTAATCACCTGGCTGAGTGAGGAGAATGCACGTACTTCGGCCGAAATGACGTCAGATGTTGCGGATTTGGAGCATATTGAGCAGCAGGAACTCGGCACGCTGCTGGCACTGGAAAACCTGAATGACCTCACTGGCCGCTATCCTGCGCCAGAGTCCGTTCTCCGACGCATGGAAGCTGCCTGGGTCCCCTACATGGCGTCGCTGTATGTATCTGAAGCAGGTGAAGGCCCGGGCTGGCGCGACGCCTGCATGACTCAGCTCCAGCTGTTTCTCAGCCTGCAGCCACCGGATGATGGGGACATGCGGGAAGCGCGCCTGCAGTCGATTCCCAGGATCAACACTGAGTTGCGGCGTGGTCTGCTGGCGCAGGGTGCCTCGCCCGCGCAACTCAAGGACTTCTTCAGCGCCATTACCGCTACCCAGGAATGCTGGGTCCGTCCAGGCATGGGGCAACAGGAAACCCGAGTCAACACCTTTACGCCCAGGCCGGTATCGCAAGATGAGATCGATTCGTTCGCCCACGGTCTGACCGATGCGCCATCGGACGATGCCGCCCTGCAACAGGCCGAACAGTTGCTAGAGGGCGACTGGGTGGATTTTGACCCGCCATACGAAGGTCTGGCCACCGCACGCGTGGCCTGGGTGGGCGTGCGTGGCTATATGCTGTTTTGCGCCGGCGAAGGTGAACAGCGCTTTTCGCTTGATAGTGACCAGCTCGCCGCAGAAATGCGCGCCGGTCGCGCACGCATACCTGAGCAATCACTAACCCGGAAAGCCATGCTGCGTCTCAAATCGCAACTGGCAAACAGTTCTTCTTAAAATTTTTACGTGGCACACTCAAGTTCACCCCCCACGCAACCGATAGTTCAGTTACGCGGTTGTGTGTCAAATTTCAGTCACAACTGACGATCACCGAACAGGGCAAACCCGCCGCGAGACGGGGACGCAAAGTTACCGGTCTCAATCATTCACCACGAATGCCGAGACAGCGGGGCCGCCGGTCGCTTCCGGTTGCGCATTTCCCCATTCGTTGTCCGTCCGGCCGCAGATACCGCGAGGTGATCACCATGGAGCGCGAGATGCCTGACAATTCAGTCGTAGTTAACCTCAACCAATTTGAGCGGTCACGCCGTGCACAGGCCTCGTCCGAGACCCTGTGCATGCTGCATGACAGCCGCGATTTATTGATCGAGGGCGCGACCCGTGTATTGACGCGACAAACCGAAGCCATGGAAAACACGCTGCTGGCCATGGCAGACCGTTCACCCTTGCTGGAAACCCGCAACAGCTTTTACGGCGCACAAGGCGTTCTCAACAAACAGGCCAATGAATTGCTGAGCGCCTGCAAGGACGCCTACTTCTCGTCATTCAACGATTTCACGCTCAACCGCGATGCCCCCGCTGTCCCCGAGTTGATGGAACTGTCGCTGGTCGGTGACCAGGATTTTGAAATCACGCTGGCTGTCGACAAGGCCACCTCCCGTCTGCGTTACAACTGCGCGGAGGAGCTGGTGGCGCTGGATGCTCGTATCGCCCACTTGATGGGGCGCTCCGACCTGGCGGAAAACGACAATCCACTGGGCCCGCGCGCGCTGTGCGAGGCCCTGCTCGATGGCATTACCCGCACACAATCCGAGCAAAGCATCCGTATTGTGTTGTTGAACCAGTTTGATCTGGTGTTGACCACCGAACTTGCCGGCATTTACCAATCCATCAACCGTTATCTAATTGACCACGGCATCCTGCCTGATCTCAAGGTGGGCACGAAGAACCGCGCCCAGCATTCATCGGGCCATGGTGCCGCATCAAGCGCAGCCGCGCCTAGCCCGCAGGGTGGTGGCGACATGTTCAACATGTTTGAGCAACTGGCCGGAGGAAGCGGTGCGGCTCAAGGGGGCGGGGGAGGCTATGCTGGCGGCAATGCGTCTGCCGGAGCAGGTGGGTATTCATTGCTCGATTCGCTCAGCCAATTGCAAACCGGCGCCATGACGCTACCGGGTGGAGCGCGCTTCGAACTCCCGCTACTGGAAGCCTCGGCTATCCATAACGTGCTGCGCAGCCTGCAGCAAAGCCCCGTCATGCAATCGGCCAGCCCGCTCGATGCGGTACTGGTGGATGCCGTCGCCATGCTGTTTGATGTGGTATTTGAGGAAGCCACCATACCCGACCGCCTCAAGGCCCAAATCGCGCGCCTGCAAATTCCGGTTCTGAAAGCAGCCATGCTGGACCGCAATTTCTTCTCGCAGGCGAACCATCCGGTGCGCCGCATGCTGGATGCCATTGCCACGCTGGCTGTCCACCTGCCTGAAAACGCGACTGGCCAGGCGCGTCTGGAAGCCATTTCGAAAATAGTAAGTCACGTACTGGAGGATTTCGAGCAGGATATCGACGTGTTCGCCAGCGCTGCTGCCGAGCTGGAAGACCTGGGTTCAAAGCTGGAAGAAACGCTCGAGGAAACGGTCGATGTCAGCCTGCAATCGGACATCATCGAGATCAAGCAATCCGAGCGTGCCGAACTCGCCCCTGTCATTGTTCACGATTTCATCAACCGCGCGCTCAAGGATCAACCCGTGGCCGAAGCTGTACGCGAATTCCTGCGCCGTGACTGGGCACAATTGCTGACGACGGATTACGTCAAGGAAGGTGATCAGGGCGCACACTTCAATAGCCACGTCGAGACCATGCGTGAGCTGGTGTGGAGCGTGCAGGCCAAGGTCGACATGGATGCCCGGCTGATGCTGGTGCGCATCCTGCCCGGCTTGCTGAAGCGCCTGCGTGAAGGGGTGGCCGAAATCGACCTGCCAGCCAAGCTGGCAGACCGCTTCTTTGCCAACCTGGTGATCCTGCATGCCAATGCCGTGCGCCCCGCCACCCAGCCGGTACCACTGCCCGATATGTCCCCCGAGGAAATTGAGGAGATCATGGAGCAGCCTGCAGCGTTGGTCGTCACGATCGAAGACACGCCAGAAGCGGTTGCCGAATCTGAGCCCCCTGCACCGGAGTATGAGGACCTTTTCACACTTCGCGCCCGCACCATGAACAAGGGTGACTGGGTAGAGTTCCACTATGATGACGGCACGTTCCGCTGGGCGCGGCTGGGCTGGGTGAGCGGTGTCAAGAGCACGTATCTGTTCTCTGACCAGGATGGCATGAACAGCTTCTCCATCAGTCTGAACCGTCTGGCCGACAAGCTCCGAAAAGGTGAAGCAGTACTGGTTGAGCGCAAGTCCATCACCGAGTCCGCATTCGGCAAATTGATGAATCTGTTCCGCCAGAAAATGGGACACGCCTGAGAAGAATCACCTGAATTGCCGGCAACACGAATCGCCCCCTGCGGGCGATTCTTCATTCAAGCCATTCACTTGGCCCCTGGTATCCCCACTTTTTCACAAGGGTATCCGGGGCCTGGTGGAGTGATACCCTCCAGTCGTGAACGATTTTTCTTCCCGCATCATCAAGTGGCAGCATCGCCAGGGTCGCCACAGCCTGCCCTGGCAGCTTGATCGCGACCCTTACCGAATCTGGCTGTCTGAAATCATGCTGCAGCAGACGCAGGTTTCAACGGTCATTCCCTACTTCGAACGCTTTATCGCGCGCTTCCCCAGTCTGGTCACATTGGCTGCTGCGCAGGAAGACGACGTACTCGCCCTGTGGAGTGGTCTGGGTTACTACAGCCGGGCGCGCAATCTGCACGCTGCCGCACGCAGCATCATCGAGACGCATGGCGGGCACTTTCCATCCGCACCCGAATTGATCACCCAATTACCGGGTGTGGGGCGATCCACCGCCGCTGCAATCGCTGCGCTGGCATTTGGCCAGAGCTGCGCCATCCTCGACGGCAACGTCAAACGCGTTCTCGCTCGCCATGGCGGCATACCGGGCTGGCCGGGCGATAAAAAAGTTGAGGCGGCTTTGTGGCAGCTGGCCGATAAGCGCCTGCCTCCAAAAGATATCGAAGCCTACACACAGGGCATGATGGATCTCGGCGCCCTGGTCTGCACCCGCAGCAAGCCCGCTTGCCCGGATTGTCCGGTCCAGTCCGACTGCATTGCCCACGCCCAGCACCGCACGGCTGAACTTCCTGCATCAAGGCCTCGCAAGCCCCTGCCCGAAAAGCAGATACAAATGCTGCTCCTGCTCGATCGTGGCGAACTGATGCTGGAGAAACGCCCCGTACGCGGTATCTGGGGTGGCCTCTGGAGTCTGCCCGAACTGCCGCTCGACGATGATCCGGAGAGTCATTGCCGTGATCGCTTTGGCTTGGCTGCGCATACGCAGCAGGTCTTGCCGCGAATCAGCCACAGCTTTACCCACTTCAAGCTGCACATCCAGCCGGTACAAATCCACCTGAAACCCCGCTCGACCAACCTGCCTGGCCATACCTGGTTATCTCCTGCGGACGCACTGGGCGCCGCTTTACCTGCCCCCATACGCAAGCTGATCACTCAACTTGCACACAACCCGTGCATGTAGCTTTTGCCGATAAAAAGGCCGCAACCAGTGGCGGCTCACTCGGCGCTGGCTGATTGGGAATGCCGTGCTATACCTCTAACTAGCGTGTTTAAAACACGCTGCCTTAACAACAGGAGGTGACATGCATACGCTGGATAGTGTGCCCAGCCCGGCTATTTTTGACGCTGATGGGTTCCTGATTGATCCGTCCATGTGGAGCGAAAGTCTGGCCGACCGAATCGCACGGAATGACGGCCTGGGAGAGTTGAGTGAATTGCAGATTGGCTTGTTGCACGCCCTGCGGCGCGAGTTTTCAAAGTTTGGCACAGTCACGGCAATAAGCCATGTCTGTCACCTGACCGGGCAAAGCGCTAACTGCATGCAGCACCTATTCCCCAGTCCGCGTGAAGTGTGGCGGGTGGCAGGTTTGCCAAACCCGGGCGAAGAAGCCATTGCTTACCTGTAAATCCGCTCTCGATTCCCTGAAGACGGGACGTATGGCGCTATTCACGCAATGCGTGACGACCAGGATCACACCTTAAACTCTCAAGCAGACCATCACACAATTTCAGCACGTCGCCTGCGCCCGGAATCCGGTAAAATTCCGGCTTTACATACGCAAAGAGATTTTTCACCATGTCCATGGCCGACCGCGATGGCGTCATCTGGTACGACGGCAAACTCGTTCCCTGGCGCGACGCCACCACCCACGTCCTCACCCACACCCTGCATTACGGCATGGGCGTCTTTGAAGGGGTGCGTGCCTACAAGGCCGAGCAAGGCACGGCGATTTTCCGCCTGCAGGAACACACCGACCGGCTGTTCCGCTCCGCCCACATCCTTGGCATGAAACTGCCGTTCGACAAGGCCACGATTTCCGAAGCGCAGCGCACCGTGGTGCGCGAGAACAAGCTCGAATCCGGCTACCTGCGCCCGATGGCGTTTTTCGGTTCCGAAGCGATGGGCATCTCGGCCAAGAATCTGTCGGTGCACGTCATCGTCGCGGCTTGGCCGTGGGGCGCGTATCTCGGCCAGGAAGCGCTGGACAACGGCATCCGTGTCAAGACCAGCTCGTTCTCGCGCCACCATGTGAATATCACCATGTGCAAGGCCAAGGCCAACGGCAATTACATGAACTCCATCCTCGCACACAAGGAAGCCGAGATGGACGGTTACGATGAAGCTCTCCTGCTGGACGTGGACGGTTTTGTGGCCGAAGGCTCGGGCGAAAACGTTTTCATCATCCGTAATGGCAAGCTCTATACGCCGGATCTGACCAGCGCGCTGGAAGGCATCACGCGCGACACCATCATTCAACTGGCGGCTGAAATCGGCCTCCAGTTGGTTGAGAAACGCATCACCCGCGATGAAGTGTATTCAGCCGACGAAGCCTTCTTCACCGGTACCGCTGCCGAAGTCACACCGATCCGCGAACTCGACAACCGGGCGATCGGTGAAGGCACGCGCGGTCCGCTCACGGCCAGACTGCAGGCGATGTATTTCGACTGCGTGCACGGTCGCGCCGCCAACCACCTCGACTGGATCACTCCGGTCAAATAAGCGAGACCAGCATGAGCGAGCGGCAAGACAATACCCAGCGTGTCATCGAAATCACCGAGCACGACCTGCCTTTGCAATGCCCGATGCCCCAGCATGCCGACTGGAATGCCCACCCGCGCGTATATCTGCCGATTACGGCGCGCGGTGATGCCTTGTGCCCATATTGCGGCACGCTGTATCGTCTGAAGGGCCAACCCACGGGCGGGGGTGGGCACTAAACAAGGCCTCTGGCACTGTGCGTTGCACTTGTGCCCGACCCGACCAACTGATTTCGTCTGATCCAAGTGATGATTTTCCCCTCTCCTGAGTCCGCAGAAACTGCCTTCTATGCAGCCTTCGAAACCCGCAATCTCGACAGCATGATGGCGGTGTGGGCCGGCAATGACAGCATCGCCTGCATTCATCCCCTGGCAGCGCCGCTCAATGGCCGTTCGGCGGTACTCGCCGGTTGGCGCAGCATGTTCGAGGCAGCGGGACAGTTTCAGGTACGCATCGAAATGGCACACGATATTCGCGATCTGCAGCAGGTCATCCGCATCGTGCGCGAATACCTGACCATCGGGCAGGAAACCGAACCGCGTCCACCGATACTTGCCACCAATGTGTACCGCAAGGACAAGGAAGGCTGGCATATGGTGCTGCACCACGCCTCGCCGCTTCATGTCGGCGACACGACCCCCACGCGCACGCCCAACATTGTTCTGCACTAGTACGACAATCCATAAGTTTGCGTATATGGCGAGGATGAGCGAGAAAGCAATCGGTGATGTGGGGCGCGTCGAACATAGCAAAATTATGGGGTGTCGTACCAGTACACGGCGGCAAGCGCCACTGTCCCACAGGAATTGACTTACCGCGCGCCAGTCTGGCTGCCGGGTGGCCACCTGCAAACCATCTATCCCAGCCTGTTCATTCGTGTCCCCGCAATCGATTACCGGCGCGAACGACTGGAACTGGCGGATGGCGATTTCCTTGATATCGACTGGACAGACGGACAAGCTGGAGCGCCCACGGTCGTTCTGTTTCACGGCCTGGAAGGCAGTGCCGACAGTCATTACGCACGTGATCTCATGGCGCGGGTTCGAACGCGTGGCTGGCATGGTGCAGTAGCCCATTTTCGCGGCTGCTCGGGTGAAGACAACCGACTCCCGCGTGCCTATTTTGCAGGGGATAGCGAAGACATCGACCATATCCTTCGCCACATCAAATCACAGCACATTGATACGCCGGTCTATGCAGTCGGCATCTCGCTTGGCGGCAATGCGCTATTGAAATGGCTGGGTGAGCAAGGTGACGCCGCACGGCATCTGGTCAAGCGCGCGGCCAGTGTCTCGGCACCGGTCGATCTGACAGCCGCCGGCAACGCGCTGGATCGGGGGTTCAATCGCCGCGTCTACACGGCACGCTTTCTTGCCACGCTCAAGAAAAAGGCCTTGAAAAAGGCGCGGCAATTCCCTGGCATGCTTGATGCCACAGCCATTGCAGCCGCCACCACATTCCGCGAATTTGACACGCTGGTGACGGCGCGCCTTCATGGTTTCCGCGATGCCGAGGACTACTGGTTCAAGGTCTCATCCAAGCCCCTGTTGAAATCGATTACCGTCCCTACGCTGATCATCAATGCGAAAAACGACCCTTTTCTTCCCGCTTCGGTATTGCCAACTCCTATCGACATTTCACCCGTCGTCACGCTCGACCAACCTGCAACCGGGGGCCATGTGGCCTTCCTCTCCGGCCCTTTTCCCGGCAATCTCGATTGGCTGCCGCAGCGACTGATGCAGCACTTCACGAATCGGGCACGGTAGAATCACCGCATCACCATTCAGGGAGCAAGCTGTGGAATACCCCAAGGAAATCTTCAAGGCCTACGACATTCGAGGCATCGTCGGCAAAACCTTCACAGCGGAAATCGTCGAGGGGATCGGCCACGCCATTGGTTCCGAAGCAGTGGCGCGCGGACAGAAAGAAATCTGCATCGGCCGCGACGGCCGTTTGTCCGGCCCGGACATGGCCGCCGCGCTGGCGCGGGGCATCCAGAAAGCGGGCATCGGCGTAGTCGACCTCGGCATGGTCGCCACCCCCATGACCTACTTCGCGGCCTACCAACTCGGCACCAACAGCGCGGTGATGGTCACCGGCAGCCACAATCCACCCGACTACAACGGCCTGAAAATGGTGCTGGGCGGTGAAACCCTGTCCGGCGACACCATCCAGAAACTGCGCGAGCGACTGGTGAACGATGATCTGGCCCATGGCAGCGGCGGCTACCGTCAGCACGACATCGCTGGTGAGTACCTCACGCGTATCGTCTCCGACGTGAAGCTCACCCGCCCGATGAAAATCATCATCGACTGCGGCAACGGCGTGGCCGGCGCGTTTGCGCCCAAGCTCTATCGCGACATGGGCTGCCAGGTGGAAGAATTATTCTGCGATGTCGATGGCAATTTTCCCAACCATCACCCCGACCCCTCACAGCCCAAAAACCTGCAGGACCTGATTGCCGCGCTGAAAGCCAGCGATGCCGAAATCGGCCTCGCCTTTGACGGCGACGGCGACCGCCTGGGCGTTGTGACCAAGGACGGTACGATCATTTTTCCTGACCGCCAGCTGATGCTGTTCGCCGACGATGTGCTCAGCCGCAATCCCGGCGCCGAAATCATTTTTGATGTGAAGTCCACCCGTAACCTGTTCAGCTGGATTCGCGAACGTGGTGGCAAACCCCTGTTGTGGAAAACCGGGCACAGCTTCATCAAGGCCAAGATGAAAGAAACCGGTGCACTGCTGGCGGGTGAAATGTCCGGCCATGTATTCTTCAAGGAACGCTGGTTCGGTTTTGATGATGGCCTGTATGCCGGCGCACGCCTGCTCGAATACCTGAGCAAGCAGACTGACATCAATACCACCCTGCACGCCCTGCCCGACTCGGTGAATACCCCTGAACTCAACATCAAGATGGCGGAAGGCGAGCATTACACGCTGATGGACAGGCTTCAGAAAACCGCGCACTTCCCTTCAGCCAAGGAAATCATCACGCTCGACGGCCTGCGTGTGGAATACGCCGACGGCTTCGGCCTGGCCCGGCCGTCCAACACCACGCCGGTGATTGTGCTGCGCTTTGAAGCAGACAATGCCGAGGCCCTGGAAAGAATCCAGGCTGATTTCCGCCATGTCATCCATCAGTCCGCCCCCACACTCACGCTGCCATTTTGAATGAAACCCGTTCACCTCCTCACAGCGTGCACGCCATAGTAAGCGGGGAAGCGAGGCTCATTGTTTGCAACCGGAGTTCATCATTAACTGCCTGATCTTCCACGATTCGAAATCTCAAGCCATCACTTTTGACGACATCAGCGACCATGTCGGACAGATGGATCGTTTCATTTGGATCGAACTGAATTCGCCCGACAACCAGACCATCACGCGTCTGGGTGATGAGCTTGGCCTGCACGCGCTGGCGCTGGAAGATGCGATTTCCATCCATCAGCGCCCCAAGCTCGAAGAATACGAAGGGCATATGTTCATTGCCACGCGCACTGCCCAGTTGTATGAGTCGCGCATGGAGCTCGGTGAAACCCACTTATTCGTTGGCAGCAATTTCGTGGTCGCCATCCGGCACGACAGCGGCAGCAGCTACCAGCGGGTAAGCGAGCGCTTGCAACGCCCTCCCAGCGGCATCAAGACCACCACGCCCTACGCGCTGTATCTGGCGCTCGATCTCATTGTCGACCGGTTCAGGCCGGTGATCGATAGCATGCAGGAACGGTTTCAGTCACTGGAAAGCCAGCTGATGCGCAGAATGGAGCTGGAGCGTGACATGCTGGAACAGCTATACGAAATGAAACGCGACCTCACTGCGTTACGCGATGCCGCCGAACCGATGCAGGAAATCACACTCAACTTGATCCGTCTGCATCCGGAATTGTCCACCAAGGAACTCAAGACGTATTACCGCGACATCCACGATCATGCGATACGGGTATCGGCCGCCATTGACCACCTGCGCATCTCGACGTCGGATGCCATGCAGTTCCATCTCGCCGCGTTGTCGGTCAAGCAGAATGAATCGGTGCAGAAAATGGCGGGCTGGGGTGCTCTGCTGGCTTTACCCACGGTGGTATTCAGCCTGTATGGAATGAACTTCATCGACATGCCCGAACTGAAATGGCCATGGGCTTATCCAGTCTTGCTGCTGCTGACCGGATTGGGAATGCTGACGTTATATCGGCGATTGAAGCGGCGCGGCTGGATCTGATTCAAAACCTTTACTTGCGCGTAGCGCGTGCATAGCGAACACGCGTCCCTGTCTTTTCATCGTGATCGAGCCACATCACATGCAGGAATCCGGCGGCATCCAGTGTTGCCACCGGGTCGGATTGTGCGCCCGGCCCTGACGCCGCAGGCACCGCCTCATTGTCGCTGAACTTCTTGCCATCCCAATCAGCCAGCCATACATCGGGCGTACCGTCACGAGCGTCATCCCACAGCACCAGCAGCCGGCCGCTGGCGTCGCCGACGACCGTTGCATGCCACTGCACCATGTTGTCACCGAAGCTGTCCTGTACCTGAATATTCTTGCCGAAGCTGCGTGTCCCGCCATTCAGGGCTGCGTACACATCGTAGCCGGAGAGGAAATCACGCTTGTCAAGCCAGGCTGCCGCCACTCCCTGTTTGCCCCAGGCAGTCAGCGTCGCCCGCATCGCGCCACTACCTGCACCCAGGCCGTCCACGCTTTCGCTCTTTTTATCGCTCAGGCGAGCAGGTGTCGTAAAGCGGCGGCCATCCCGGCTGTGACTCACCATTGGCACGGTATGGCGGGCACGGCGGTCTTCCCATGCCACGGTCACGCCGCCATCACCTGCCACGGCCAGTGCCGGCCAGCTCTGTTCATCCTTGGGCACCCGAGCCTCCACCGGCTGGATGGAACGGGCACTCAGCCCTTCCGCTGTCAACATCAGTTGCGCAACAACAATCCGATGGAACTTCCCCGCCCGTTCGGCCCATGCTGCATAAAGTTTTCCTGCGCCTGCGGCCAGCGTGACCTGTACGGATTCAACCTGACTCAACTGGATCGCCACGCCGTCTGGCAGCACGCGTGCGCGCACCTGACCGGATTCCTCCCATGCTGCCACAAAGCGTCCTTCACCCAGCGCCACCAGCACCGGTTCGTAACATTCGGACTGGCTTAATCGAATTTCCGGCAAAAATGCAGTTGCAGTTGGCGGCTTGGTCGACAGATAACACTGTGGGCCACCGTCGCGGTTGTCTTCCCACACCACGCCCACGGTATCGCCCGACACTGCCACGCCCTGACGATTGGCCGATTCCAGATGAGGGAAAATTGCTGCGCCCTGAACCGAGTTGACGGTCAGCGCCTCGCTCCATGTCCACGCGGCCTGTGCCGGCCACGCCAGCACCATCAACAGCCACGCCATCGACCTCACGATTTGCCTCCCAGAAATTCAAGCAGGGTTTTCTGCTGGTAATGCCCGCCGCGCACATAGCGATCGTAATCACGAAAATCCTGCACCGTCTTGAAGCCGGGTATCTGCATGATCTTGTCGCCCTGCGGCGTCAGATACACGAACAACGGCGTGGCGAATGCCTGCAGGCGAACCCCGAGTTCTGCCTCGGTGATGCGCTCGCCGCTTGGCAGCGTCAACCGCTTTCCCGATTCGGCATCGACATATACCAACTCGTAGTTGTCCCGATACAGCTTCTTGAGCGACGCATTGGAAAATGTTTTCTTGTTGGTATGGTCACACCACGCACAGCCATAACGACCGAAATAAAGAAATATCGGTTTCCCGCTCGTGCGCGCCGCCTTGATTCCGGCATCGAAACTGACGAAGGGATAGCCTCGCGGCGGGTCGGCCAGCACCGCTGCCGCCCACATGCAACTTGCCGCCAACAGCCATCTGAATAGCCTCATCTCAACACTCCTTCTGCCACGAATTCCCCATTCTGATAAATTCAGGCTTTCTTGCAACCCTCTTTTACGACTATATGACACACGATTCCGTCCGTATTGGTCTGGTATCCATCAGCGACCGTGCCAGCAGTGGCGTCTACGAAGACAAGGGCCTGCCTGCGCTCCATGCCTGGTTTGAAGAGGTGGTGGCCAACCCTGCCGAGTTCGTCACCCGGCTGATTCCCGACGAACAAGCGCAGATCGAGGCCGCGCTGATCGATCTGGCCGACACTGAAGGCTGCGCGTTGATCCTCACTACCGGTGGCACCGGCCCGGCGCTGCGCGACGTGACGCCGGAGGCTACGCTAGCCGTGGCGAACAAGGTGCTGCCTGGCTTTGGCGAGGCGATGCGCGCGGTGTCTCTGAAATACGTGCCGACCGCGATCCTGTCACGCCAGGTAGGCGTCACCCGCGGCACCAGCCTGATTCTCAATCTGCCGGGGCAGCCCAAGGCGATCAAGGAAACGCTCGACGGCATCTTTGCCGCCGTTCCCTACTGCATCGACCTGATCGGCGGCCCCTACCTTGAAGCCAGACCGGACACGATCACCGTGTTCCGTCCCAAATCCGCGCTGAGGCCGACCACATGACCGCCATTCTCGATGCCACTGCACGCGCGCTGCGCGACCTCTTCAGCCTGCGTGTGCTGTGGGTGGTGATCTGGCCGATGCTGGTTTCCATGTTGCTGTGGCTAGCGCTGGGGATTACCTTCTGGAGCACCTTCTCCGGCTGGATAGAACAAGGGCTCGATCGAATCGGCATCCTGGTCTGGCTGGCGGAGATTGAGCCGGTGTGGATCGCCAACGGCATCCAGGCGCTGCTGCACCTGATGCTGTTTGTGCCGCTGGTGATGCTGACCGCGCTTGTCCTCACCGCATTGTTTGGCATGCCCGCACTGATACGTGTGGTTGCCGAACGCAGCTATCCGCAACTCAAACGCGACAACGGCGGCAGCCTGATTGGCAGCGTGTGGAATGCAGTCATTGCTGTTGTCCTGTTCATCGCCCTGTGGGTAGTAACCCTGCCGCTATGGCTGATCGGCATTGGCGTGATCATGCCCTTTATAGCGGCGGCCTACCTGAACCAGCGCCTGTTTCGCTACGACGCCATTGCCGAGCACGCCACCGCCGATGAAATGACAGCGTTATTCAAAAGCGAGCGCGGCGGCTGGTGGGGGCTGGGTTTGCTGACCGGACTGGTACAGTTTGTTCCCGTGCTCAATCTGCTGGGCCCGGTGTTCGCGGCACTGGCATTTATTCATTACGGTCTGGCGCGACTGAACCAGCAACGTGGCGCTTAGTTGGCCGCCACACTAATTGGTAGCAGCAAACCGCCGCTTGAAGCCTTCGTCCAGATTGATCTCGTGCGCCGTCTGCGCACCGATGATGCAGCGTTCCAGGCTCGGCGGCATCACCTTCTTGCCGTTCGCCGCCAGATACCGGCCCGCCATGATTTCCGCCTCGTGACGCGGCGTGGATTGCGGCCACTCGGGATCGGCATAGCCCTGCGGATAAACCGGATTGCCCTCGGCATCGTATTTGTCCGTTGCGCCCAGCGTGTGCAAGAATTCATGCGCAATCACGATATTGTTCTGGCTTGCCTGTTTAGGGTCTGCAAAGGCATGCACCACGCCGATCAGTCCTTTTTGCAAGCCTAGTGAATGGGCCAGCGCCACGCCATCCTCCGGAGCATGGTACAGCACAAACAACTTGACCGTACCCAGTTGCGGCAGCAGTTGGCCCGACTGCTGATACACCCACCAGCGCAACTGCAAGCTCCAGAAGATGGTTTTCAGCACACTGCCATCGCGCGGCGGAGCCGGCGGAATTCTACGCAACTCGGGCAGCAGGATGAGATTGATGGCCGGCGACTGCTTCACGCCAAAGCGGGCAGTCTCGCGCTCGACAAAAGCATTGATGTCGGAAAAGTTTTCCGCCTTCAACGCACGTATGACCTCGGTTGCCTGTGCGGACCCGTCGCCATTGATCGGCACCACTTCCACATTCAGTGGCGCCCGCCAGGCACGCACCATGGATTGCTCAAACCAGGTCAGGCCCCATGCTGCGGCAAACACGCCCAGCAAAATCAGAATACGAAATCGGCGGAAAGTCATGATGGCAGGTGCAGGGGGGAAGACCCCTCCATAACGGCCAGCAGGCCTCCCGCTTGAGCCAGCGTCACGGCGCGGCCGCGGCAGGCATCGGTGTAGTCATCGATGTGGCTGTCGTTCCCGCGCCCAGACTCATTTTGCTGCCTACCTGATCGCCCCTGGCTTCCTGTTTGACAGGTGTGGTTACGCTGATGCGTCCGCTGTCCAGCCCGTATCTGATCAGGTCTTCACGCATCACCTGCCCACGCGCCTGTGCCAGTTCGATGAGTACCGAATCATCGATCGCCGTCTTTTGCGTAAGCTTCTCCAGCAGTTCGGCATGGAAAGCCGATACCGGACCGGGATCACGTGTCTTGAAGCTGCGGCCGAGCCGCTCGACCAGCACACTGTCCGTAATCGGGTTCGCACCGCCTTCCTGCTTTTCCTTGAAGCTGGCGCGTAGTTTCTGGTATTCCGCCTTGCCAATACGTTCCTGATAGCGGTTTTCCAACCAGGTCTGAGTCTTGTAAATATTGACGTCCACGGGGCCCGGTTCTTCGTTCGGAACGAGTTTGAGACCGGTGCCGGCCGCCACATTTCGACGCATGGCCTGTACTTGCAAAGCGCGCCGGTCCAGTTCTTGAACGTAGCCCGGCTCAATGGTAAGTGTCAGCGCGGGACGTTTGGCCATGGCTTCGGCCAGAGTTTTCAGTTTTTCCTGCTCCGGTGGCAACAGCGTGCTGCGGCCCGGATCGAAGGTCACACTATCCATCTTCTCCGCACTGACACCCAGCAGCTTGCCGAGCACGCGAAAAGGCGCAGTCACCAGTTTGGTCAAGACGTTGACGATGGCTTTCCAGACAATTTTTCCATAGCTGAACTGTGGATCGTCAAGGCTGCCCGAAATCGGCAGGTCGAGGTCGATGATGCCGTTGCTGTCTTCCAGCAGGGCGATGGCAAGATCGAGCGGCAGCTTCATCGCGTCCGGGCTGTCGATGCGCTCGCCCAGCTTGAGCGTGTTGATCACGAACTTGTTTTCACCCGCCAGCTGGCGCTGCTTGATCTTGTATTCGAGATCGACCGAGAGCTTGCCAGAATCGATCCTGCGCCCGGCAAATTTTCCCGAGTAGGGGGTCAGATTGGCCATTTCAAGATTGCGGAAGGTAAGCTTCAGATCGGTAAACTCGGTTGCACGGAACGGCTGGATCGAACCACGCACGCGCGCCGAGCCGAACGCATCGACTTTGCCGTCGAGTTCCACCTGCGCCGTCGCCGCCGGATCGGTCGACAGGCCGGTCACCACGCCGCCGAGATCATGCATGCGCGTGCCAAACTGCGGCGTCAGCGAAAGGTCGGCGAATTCCGCATTTGCGCCAACGATGCGCAGACGATCAATATCGAGCGGAAACGCAGCCGGTTCGGGTGAGGTGGATCGAGTGGAAGCTGCAGTTTGGGTTGCTGATTTATCCGATGCTGACGTTCGCAGGATGCGCTGCAGGTTGACCGACTTGTCCTCGAAAATGATCACCTTGCCGAACGGATTCAGCGCCACCAGTTCATTCATGCTCAGGCTATTGGGATTGAGCCTGAACTTCAGGCTAGTGGACGACAATTTCTTCCAGCCGAGGAAGGCCTCCTCGGTTTCCTCTTCGGTGATCGCCAGATCGTCCACCACGAAGCCACCGCGGAAATCCAGCGTCATCCCCGATTTTTTCTGCGCAAACGTCAGTCCGCCTCGAGCCGACGCCGTGCCTGAGCGCAGGTTGAGCTTGGCAACCTGATTGACGTAAGGCGCAAAGGATTTCAGCGACAGCCCTGCCAGCTTGAGATCCAGTTTGCCCGAGGCCTTGCCCGGAATGATCGTGCCGCGGGCATCGAAACGGCCGCCTTGCTTGAGTGCAAAACCGGCTTCCAGCGGCACAGCCTTGTTGAGGTCGAGACTGAGGTCTTTCAGGGTGACAAACCCCTTGGCGGCATTGAGCCTGACGGGCGCATTGGGCGACTGGTCGACGATATCGACTTCGAGTCCGTTGAGGCTGAGGCGCGCGAGTTGCACGTCCATTGGTGAAACTGTTGCGGTTTTTGTCTTGGTCGGGGCAGCGCCAGGCGCGCCGGGAGCTTTTTTCAGAATATCGATCCAGTTGAGCGCCTTGTGCTTGTTCAGCGTGACGGTGGTTTTACCGCCATCCAGTTCCAGCGCCTCGATCACGAGCCGGTTTTCCACCAGCTTCATCCCCGCGTTGACCAGCGCTGCGTGCTGCAGCTCCGCCACCTGCTGCGACCCCGACTGCACCTGAATCGGGCCCAGCACCGCGTTGACTGGACCGACGTTGATGTCGGTCGTGACGCCGACTTCGCCAGACAGTGCCGCGGTCAGACCGAACCCGCTGGCAGTCACCCCGAGCGGCGTGGCAAAGCCCTGGTCGGTAAAATGCGCAGCCCAGTCGGCCAGCTTGATTTCACGTACGTCGATTTTCCATGAGGCGATGGGTACAGTATTTGCGGCCACCTTCGGCTTGGGGGCAGCGACATCTTCAGCTGTGGCAAACAGCGTTTGCCAGTCCAGCTTGCCCTTGACGTCCCGTGTCGCGGCGAGTTTGGCGCCGGTCAAACTCACGCCCGCCACGTTAACCTGGCGTTGGGCCAGATCCAGGTTCGCATCGCTGACGCGCGCCTCGGCAAGTTCCAGCGCGGACACGCCGCCACCACGTGGCGCCAGTACCAGATTCTGCACCACCAGGTTGGCGCCGTTGACCTGCAGCCAGGGTTCGCCCACACCCGCCTTGTCGACCACCATGGCGAAGCGATAGCGCAACCCGGCAGCGAGCGTGCCGGACGGAATGTCGAAATTGCGCGGGCTTTTGATCACACGCAGCAAGTTGGTCAGGCGAACGCCCTGCAACCCGAGCTCACCCTTCGACGCAACGGGATTCAGCCCAACGTCGCCTTTCCATTTGAGAGTGCCGCCCTGCTCCGGCAGTTTGGCAGAAATCAGGTAGTCGCCACGATCCTCGGGCAGCGTGGAAAGGCCATCGAGCTCAATACCCAGTGGGTGCAAGGAAGCCCTGAATGGCTTGCCCGGACGATTCGCATCGGTGTAGTCGAGGTCGCCGTTGTCGATCCTGATGTGCTCGATCAGTACGCGTGCAATGGTGTTGGACGGCGGTTCCTTGTCTTCATCAAGCTTGGCAATCAGCGCCGCCCAGTTCAATTTTCCGCCGGGACGAACTTCAACTGTAGCGCGCGGGCCGTCAAGCTGAATATCCCGAATACGCCAGGCCAGGCGGAACAGGCCAGTGGTTTCGAGATTGACATACAACCGATCGAAACTGGCCAGCGGCGCATCACCCTGTTCGGCCAGACGAAGTCCCTCTACCGTGGCCTCAAGAGTGAATGGATTGAAATTGACGCGTTGTGCGCTTAACTGGCTGGCAAGCTTGTTCTCGCCGATCCAGGGCAGCAGCTTCTGCGCCAGCGGATTAACCAGAAAAAACCCGAACACCAGATACATGCCAAACAGTCCTGCAACAATCAGGAACGGCAAGCTCAAGGTGATTTTGGTGATGCGACCCCACATACTGCCTCCCGCTGTTTATTTTTCCTGCATGACCTCGCGTATCACCCGGAATATTTCCCGGAAGGCCTTGGGGGGCTTGCTGCGTGCAGCTTCATCACGCGCATTGCGGATCAACTGGCGCAACTGAGTGGCGTCGGCAATGGGATAGTTATTGAGAAACAGCGTCAGGGATTCATTGTCTGCAATCAGCTTGTCGCGCCATTTTTCAGCCTGGTGCAGCTTGGCATTTTCGGCGGCTGACACGCCATTGAACACATCCAGTTGTGCCTGGATCGGCACCGGATCGATGCTGCGCATCAGCTTGCCGATGTATTGCTTTTGCCGACGCAGCGCGCCGTTCTGGGTGATCTTGCGGCAATCGGCCACGGCGGTACGCAGGTTATCCGGCAGCTCAATGCGCTTGAATTGCCCGGCGGGGAGCTTGACCAGCAGATCGCCGATATCCTGCAGCGCTTCGACTTCGCGCTTTTTCTGGCTTTTGCTCGGGCCGTCGTACACCTCGTCGGGGTCGAATTCCAGTTCGGCATCGGGGTCGATCAGGCGCACAGTAGGGCTTTCGGTTGCTGTTATGATCTCCATTGTAGTTTCCTGCTCATAAAACGCCCAACAAAACGACGCCGTCTCCCTTTCCTTTTCGCCCACATACCATGTCCCGTTCACAATTCAGCTATACCCGCGAGCAACTTATTGTCCTGTCCCAGATCGTGATCGAGCACGCCGCCAAACAAGGCGCCACCGCTGCCGACACCGAGATCTCGGAAGGGGTGGGCCAGAACGTCAGCGTACGCCAGGGCGAAATCGAAACCATCGAATACAACAAAGACAAGGGTGCGGGCGTCACCGTTCACATCGGTCAGCGACGCGGTCATGCCTCGACTTCGGACCTGTCAGAAGCGGCACTGAAAAGCGCGGTCGAAAAGGCCATGACCATCGCCCGCTTCACCGCCGAAGACGACTGTGCCGGACTGCCGGATGCTGACAAGGTGGCAAAGGACATTCGCGACCTCGACCTCTATCACCCTTGGGCGCTAACCGTGGAAGAAGCCGCCGAGCGCGCCCGCGCCTGCGAAGCGGCGGCGCTCGCAATCGACAAGCGGCTGACCAATTCGGAAGGCGCAGGCGTCAGCTGCCATACCTCACAATTCATCTATGCCAATAGCCTCGGCTTTTGCAACGGCTATGCGGGTTCGCGCCATGGCATGTCGGTTGCCGTGATCGGCGAGGACAAAGGCGCGATGCAGCGTGACTACTGGTATACCAGCGCGCGCAACGCCAACGACCTGGACACGCCCGAAGCCGTAGGCCGCATTGCCGGCACGCGCACCGTACGGCGGCTGAATGGCCGCAAACTCGACACCCGAACCTGCCCGGTAATTTTCGAAGCGCACATCGCCCCCGGCCTGATCGGCAGCTTTGTCGCGGCGGTTTCTGGCGGCAGCCTCTATCGCAAGTCGTCGTTCCTGCTCGACAGCCTGGGCAAGGACGTGTTCGCGCCGCTGATGCAGATCCGTGAAATGCCCTTCATCCCGAACGGCCTCGGCAGCGCACCCTTCGACAGCGAAGGTGTGGCCTGCCTGGAGCGCGACATCGTCAAGGATGGCGTGCTGCAGGGTTATTTCCTGTCGAGCTACACGGCCCGCAAGCTGGGCATGAGCACCACCGGCAATGCCGGCGGCAGCCACAACCTCATCGTCACCCCCGGCGAGCACGACCTCGATGGCCTGCTGAAGAAAATGGGCACCGGCCTGCTCGTCACCGAACTGCTCGGCCAGGGCGCCAATATGGTGACCGGCGACTACTCGCGTGGTGCCGCCGGCTTCTGGGTGGAAGGCGGCGAAATCCAGTATCCGGTCGAGGAAATTACCATCGCCGGCAACCTCGCCACCATGTTCAAGGGCATTGTTGATATCGGCACCGATATCGAGCGCCGCAGCTCCAAGCAGGTCGGTTCGATCCTGATCGACAAGATGACGGTGGCAGGCAACTAAATGCTTGCGGCACATACGACTCCACACGGGCTTCAGCCCGTAGTGGATCGGAGCACCCTTGTGGTGAGCCGCTTTCTTATCGCAGTTTGTGTTTCCCTGTTGCTCGCCGCGTGCGAACGCGCGCCAACGCTGCCCAAGCTCAGCCCGCACGATGTCATCGTCGCGTTTGGCGACAGCCTCACCCACGGTACCGGCGCAAGTGAAACGACCGCCTATCCCGCCGTGCTTGCAACACTCGTCAGCCGAACGGTGATCAATGCTGGTGTGCCCGGTGACACCACCGCATCGGGATTGCAGCGCCTACCGGCGGTGCTGGCCGAATACAAGCCGCGTCTGGTGCTGCTGTGTCTGGGCGGGAACGACATGCTGAGAAAACAGCCCGAGGTCACCACTGAAAACAACCTGCGCCTGCTGGTGCAGACCATCCGCGCCAGCGGCGCCAACGTGGTACTGATCGGCGTACCCGCACCGAAACTGTTTGGCAGCGCGCCCGATTTCTATACCCGCATTGCCGAAGACATGCAGTTGCCTTTGGAGCGCGATGCGTTCAACGAGGTATTGAAGGACAATCGCCTCAAATCCGATCCCATCCATGCCAATGCTGCTGGTTACCGACAAGTCGCTGAGCGTCTGGCTGACTTTCTCAAGGAAACCGGTGCGCTATGAATAGTCTGCTCGCATTGGCCCGCCTGATCGACGCGCTGACCGAGCGGGTCGGTCGCCTGGCGATCTGGCTGGTGCTCGTCGCCACACTGATTTCGGCAGGCAACGCGCTGGCCCGCTACACACTGGGCGAAAGTTCGAACGCCTGGCTGGAAATCCAGTGGTATCTGTTTGGTGCGATGTTTCTGCTGACTGCAGGCTATACGCTCAAGCACAACGGCCATGTGCGCATCGATATTTTCTACAACCGCCTGGGCGAGCGCGGGCAAGCCTGGATTGATCTCCTCGGCGGCCTGCTGTTCCTGCTGCCGATGGCGGGGCTGCTGGCATGGCTGGCGTGGCCCATCTTCATGGATGCCTGGGTGACACAGGAAATGTCACCCGACGCGGGCGGACTGATGCGCTGGCCGGTGAAGCTGCTGCTGCCCATCGGATTTGCCCTGCTTGCGTTGCAGGGGCTGGCCGAAGTCATCAAACGGATCGGCGTACTGAGCGGGCATCTGGTGCTTCCGCACGAAACATCCGAAGAGGAAGTGTGATGGACGCCACGCTGCTGCAATTCATGGCGCCGCTGATGTTCCTGGGACTGGTGATGTTCCTGCTGCTGGGCTACCCGGTGGCATTTGCGCTTGCGGCCAACGGCCTGCTGTTTGCCGGAATCGGTATCGCCAACGGCCTGTTCGATTTCTCGCTGCTGCAGGCCCTGCCCGAGCGCGTCTACGGCATCGTTGCCAATCCTACACTGCTGGCGATTCCCTTCTTCGCCTTCATGGGCCTGATACTCGAACGCTCCGGCATGGCCGAAGACCTGCTCGACACCATCGGCCAACTATTCGGTTCGGTACGCGGTGGCCTTGCCTACGCGGTGATTCTGGTCGGCGGCCTGCTTGCCGCCACCACCGGCGTGGTTGCTGCCACCGTCATCGCCATGGGCCTGATCTCACTGCCAGTGATGCTGCGCTACGGCTACGACAAGCGGCTGGCAACCGGCGTCATCGCTGCCTCCGGCACGCTGGCGCAGATTGTGCCGCCATCGATTGTGTTAATCGTACTGGCCGACCAGCTCAGCGTCTCGGTCGGCGACATGTACAAGGGCGCACTGCTGCCCGGCCTGATCATGGTCGGCTTGTATCTGGCCTATGTGTTTGCCGTGACGCTGATCCGCCCCCACGCCGCGCCCGCCATGCCGGCCAGCGCGCGCACCCTACGGGGCTCGGCCCTGCTGCTGCGCGTGCTCACCACGCTGATCCCGCCGCTGGTGCTGATCTTTCTGGTGCTCGGCACCATCTTCATCGGCGTGGCCACACCGACCGAAGGCGGGGCGATGGGCGCAGCCGGTGCGCTGTTGCTGGCGCTGGCACGTGGACGACTCTCACGCTTGCAACTCACGCAGGCGATGGACAGCACCACCAAGCTCACCACCTTCGTCATCTTTATCCTCATCGGCTCGACCATTTTCACCCTTGTTTTCCGTGGGCTCGATGGCGACCTCTGGGTGGAGCACCTGTTCAACCAGTTGCCCGGCGGCGTGCTGGGTTTTCTGATTGCTGTAAACCTGCTGGTGTTCACGCTGGCATTCTTTCTCGACTTCTTCGAGATCGCCTTCATCGTGGTGCCGCTGATCGGCCCCATCGCCTACAAGCTCGGCATCGACCCGATCTGGTTTGGCGTCATGCTCGCGGTCAACATGCAGACCGCCTTCATGCATCCGCCGTTCGGTTTTGCACTGTTTTATCTGCGCAGCGTCGCGCCCAAGGCGATCCGCACCGCCGACATCTACTGGGGTGCGATTCCTTTCCTGCTGATCCAGCTCTTCATGGTGATCATCGTCTTGAGCGTCCCGCAGATCGTGCTGCGCGACCCACCGCCGGACGCCAGCAGCGTCAAGGAAATCCAGATCGACGTCGATCCTGACGGGTATTACCTGCCCGCCGAGTGGCGCTAGATCCGGCGCGCCCTGGCTGCCAAAACCCGATTAAACGCAAAACGTGCGAAAATGCGCCTTCGTTCGTCTGGCATTCCCTGTGACGCGCCTCAATTTCAAACATTTCCCCTAAGGACACAATCCATGAGCGAACTCATCATTGAAGACCTGACGGTTGGCGAAGGTGCCACCGCTGCTGCCGGCCAATCCGTTTTGGTGCATTACACCGGCTGGCTCACAGACGGCTCGAAATTCGATTCCAGCCTCGACCGCGGTGAGCCCTTCGAATTCAATCTTGGCCGCGGCCAGGTCATCCCCGGTTGGGACCAGGGCGTGACCGGCATGCAGATTGGCGGCAAGCGCAAGCTCACCATCCCGCCGGAACTGGGCTACGGCTCGCGCGGTGCAGGCGGTGTGATTCCGCCCAACGCCACGCTGGTATTTGACGTGGAACTACTGGCGGTTTATTAAGTCTGATCCTGCAGATCCAACCGGGAGGGGGCGGGCTAGTCGAAAGGCTGCCGGGCTCCCTCCTCTGCTTTTTACCCGGGTAAAATCCCCCATGACTCCAGCCCTGTTTTCCCACCGCAAGCACTGGGCGGCCCGCCTCGGCACCGCCCCCTTCCTGCCGATGACGCGCGCCGAAATGACCGCGCTCGGCTGGGATGCGTGCGACATCATCCTGATCACCGGCGATGCCTACATCGACCACCCCAGCTTCGGCATGGCGTTGATCGGGCGACTGTTGGAAGCACAGGGCTACCGCGTCGGCATCATCAGCCAGCCGGACTGGCTGTCAGTGGATGCGTTCCGGGGATTGGGTCAGCCGACGCTGTATTTCGGCGTGACGGCGGGCAATATGGACTCGATGGTCAACCGCTACACCTCTGACCGCAAGGTTCGCTCCGACGACGCCTACACGCCGAACGCCGCGCCCAACAAGCGTCCCGACCGTGCGGTTACCGTCTACGCGCAACGCTGCCGTGAAGCCTACCCCGGTACGCCGGTCATCATCGGCTCGATCGAGGCCAGCCTGCGGCGCATTGCGCATTACGACTACTGGTCGGACACCGTGCGTCGCTCGGTGCTACCGGATTCCAAGGCCGACCTGCTGATATTCGGCAATGCCGAACGCGCGTTGCTGGATATCACGCATCGTCTGTCCAAGGGCGAAAACATCGCCGACATTCGCGACGTGCGCGGCACTGCTTTCATGGTGAACCACGACTGGAAACCGGAAGCCGACTGGATCGAAGTGATGTCGACCGAGCTTGATATTCCCGGCGCCATTGATGCGCACATCGATCCTTATGCCATGTCGCCGAGCGTGCCCACGCCGCAGACGCCCGAAGGCACTGCGCCAATTCGGCTGATTCCCAAAGCCGAACGCCTGGCTGCCAAACAGGCCGTGCGCGAACGCACCGTGATCCGCCTGCCCGATTACGACCAAGTGAAGAACAACCCGTCGTTCTACGCCCACGCCTCACGCGTGTTCCACCTCGAATCCAACCCCGGCAATGCCCGCGCCATGCGGCAGGCACACGGCGAACGCGATGTATGGCTAAATCCGCCCCCGATTCCGCTGTCCACGCCCGACATGGACGCGGTCTACGACATGCCCTATGCACGCGCTCCACATCCAAGCTATGGCGACGCCAAGATTCCGGCATGGGAAATGATCCGTTTCTCGATCAACATCATGCGCGGCTGCTTCGGTGGCTGTACGTTCTGCTCGATCACCGAGCACGAAGGCCGCATCATCCAGAGCCGTTCCGAAGATTCGGTGATCCGTGAAATCGAAGCCATCCGCGACAAGACGCCTGGCTTCACCGGCATCATCTCCGACCTTGGTGGACCTACTGCCAACATGTATCGCATGGCGTGCAAATCGAAAAAAATCGAGACAGCCTGCCGTCGTCCGAGCTGCGTGTTTCCGGATATCTGCGACAACCTCAATACCGACCACACGCCGCTGATCCACATGTATCGCCGCGCGCGCGCGGTGCCGGGTGTGAAGAAGATCCTGATCAGTTCGGGACTGCGTTATGACCTCGCCGTGCGCTCGCCTGAATACGTGAAGGAGTTGGTGCAGCACCATGTCGGCGGCTATCTGAAAATCGCCCCCGAGCACACCGAATCCGGGCCGCTGTCCAAGATGATGAAGCCCGGCATGGGTGCCTATGACCGCTTCAAGGACATGTTCGAAGCGGCATCCAAGGCGGTTGGCAAGAAGCAGTATCTGATTCCCTATTTCATCGCCGCCCACCCCGGTACCACCGATGAGGACATGATGAATCTGGCGCTGTGGCTGAAGAAAAATGACTTCCGCCTCGACCAGGTGCAAACCTTTTTGCCCACACCGATGGCGCTGGCGACGACCATGTACCACACCGAAAAGAACCCGCTGAAGAAGGTGCTCGGCGGCAAGGGTGAATCGGTTCCGGTAGTACGCCAGGGCCGCACGCGGCGCCTGCACAAGGCCTTTCTGCGCTACCACGATGCGGACAACTGGCCGTTGCTGCGTGAAGCGCTCAAGGAAATGGGCCGCGAAGACCTGATAGGCAACAGCAAGAAACACCTGATCCCGCTGTACCAGCCCGCCGGCACGGGCAAACAACCGGAAGGCGCACGCGGAAAGCCGGGGCAAGGCAAAACCGGGCAGCCCAGTTCGGGGCAGGATCGACCCGCCCAGCCCAAACCTGGCACCGGGAAACCGGCACCCGCCAAAGCGGGTTCAGGCAAACCGGCCGCCGGCAAGCCCACGCCTCCCACCCAAGGCCGCCCGCCGCAGGTGCCCAAACACCCGCTCAGCCAGCGGCGCGGCGGCGGCAAGACTCGCTGACCTGCACAACGCCCTCCTTGCAACGTGCATCTTGTAACGTGTACCTGAAATGACCAGTGACCTCCTCCGCGCCAAGCTCAATCTCGAAACAGCCCAACTGCAATGGCCCGAACTGGAACGCCACTTTGCACGCGGCGATGTCATCAGGGTCGCCATCGACACGGATCTGATCGAAGCCGCCTTACATATCGCTGAAAACAAAACAGACATTGTTCAAACATGGCTGACATGCGGAAAAATTGCTCGCGCCGAAATGAGCGATGCCGAAGACTGGCACGCGCGCCAACCGATGTTCTGGGCGGTGGTGGTGGCACCATGGGTGCTGGTGCAGGAAGTGGTGAAGCAACTAGATTAGTAACCTTTCTGATACGCATGCGAAAAAAAGCCCGCTGATGCGGGCATTTTTCAGGCTGCGAAACTACTCACGCAGTCAGACTATCCTTCACCCGCATCAGGCGGGCGCGCGCTTCGGTCGCCACGCCATGCACGGCAGTATTCGAGACCAGCTTGATCATGATGCCGGGATCAAGGAAAGACACGGTCACGCCGCCATCCTCTTCTTCGCGCACCACCACATTGCACGGCAGCAGCATGCCAACATCGGGCTCGGCTGTAATGGCCTGATGCGCGAGCGCCGGGTTGCAGGCGCCGAGAATGCGATAGGGGCGCAGGTCTACGTCAAGCTTGGCCTTCATGGTCGCCTTCACGTCGATGTCGGTCAGCACACCGAAGCCTTCGGTTTTCAATGCGTTGGTGACTTTCTCGACAGCGGTATCAAAGGGGCCGCTGATCCTGGCGTCAAATCCGTATTCACTCATGGGTTTACTCCTGACTAGGTGGTTGCAATGGCGGCATTTTACCCGCCCCGACAAGTCAGACGGCAGACCCGCCGGCAAGTTTCATCAGTCCAACGATTGCCCTCCATTTTCAGCTTGAACTGACACGCCCGCTCTGACTGGATGCTGGCCATTGTGCCATTCGGGTCGCTCGTGAAAACCCGGGATGACTTAATATGCCTCTATTAAGACAAGGGATAAAAAACATGCAGCTACCGGAATCCGGCTTGGCGATCACCGCATTGGTGATACTGGTTTGCGCCCTCGCTGGCGGCGCGTTGACAGCATATGTGCGTCTCGCCGAAAAAAACACCCCATTCGATATTGGTCTGCTGCATGGCCGTGCAGGTGCAGTCGCAACTCTACTGCTGCTTGCCTCCATCCTGACCGGTAATGAAACCAGTCAAGATCTGAAATATGCAGTTGGATTATTAGCGCTAACGATCATGGGGGGAACAGCCCTGTATTTCCTTATCAGGCGAAAAGGAATCCTGCCAAGGAGCATTATTTTCCTGCACGGTGCATTCGCTATTTGCGCTGTTTACACCCTGACATTCGGGCTGCCATTTTGAGCCGTACACAAGGTTTCGCTTCCGGCACTTCAAGTGCTGCTGTTCCAGCAACTTCAGCGTGTCGGCTTGCGTGGCCTTTGACTCCGTATTACGGGCCCATTACCCATCTGATTCCTCTTTGACCCGATCCGGTTTTGAATGTGAAACGCCACCGTCAAGGTGGCGTTTCACATGTCACTCTCGACACTCAATGCTGGGGCTTTGCAGGCTTGGCCGCTTTGGATGATGGGGGAATGATCGATCCCGTTGGAACCACAACCTGTTTCGGTTTCTTGGGCTTTTTTGTTTCCTTGTTACTGCGCAACTGGCCTTTTGCCATGATCATGCTCCTTGCTGTGACCTCAGAACGCTGTATTCGTCAACTACGCAAACACAACACAGACTGATCATAGACTGTTGTGCGGAAAGGGGTGGTTTATCTGCAGAAAATCTGTCGCTCTCTGTTTCCGGATTTTCTGACAAGCTGGTTACTTGATGTCGCCCTGATCAACCCTGGACGGGTGAACTGCCCCGGGGTCGTAAACAGTTCCCGCCTATGATTTGAGGTGTATATAGATATATTGGACCAGAAGATCTTCGGCGTGCCTTGACCCTCGCCAATACACCTCTGCCGCCATGAATACGTTATGGTCCGACGCGCAGAGCCTTCCGGCATGAAAGTGGGTGGACGATATGCGTTACCTTGCGCTCGTGACAGACTACGATGGAACCCTGTCTTCGGGTGACAGGCTGTCGGAACAGGTAATAAGCGCCCTGGAGCGCCTGAGGGTGTCCGGCAGGCGGGCGATCCTGGTCACGGGCCGCCAGCTCGACGACCTGCTGGCAGTCTGTCCCTGCGCACAACTGTTCGACCTCGTCGTCGCCGAGAACGGTGCGATCGTCTACGACCCCGCAAGCAAGGAAGAAACGCGACTCGCCAATCCGCCGTCCAAGCTGCTGATACAGAACCTGCAGGCGCGCGGCGTCACGCCGCTTGAAATCGGACAGGTGCTGGTGGCGACCCATGAGCCGCATCGTGCGACCGTCCAGGACGTCATCTGGGAGCTCGGACTGGAGGCCCAGGTAATCGGCAATCGCGGCGCGGTGATGGTGCTCCCTGCCGGCGTCAACAAGGCGACGGGGCTCGAGTATGCCCTGCGCGAACTGGGGCTTTCGCGCCACGAAGTGGTAGGTGTCGGCGACGCTGAAAATGATCATTCATTCCTGGAGCGCTGCGAATGCGCCGTGGCGGTAGCCAACGCAGCGCCGTCCATCAAACAGATCGCCGCCTTCGTGACGAAGGCTGAGAATGGCAACGGTGTCATCGAACTGATAGACGAATTGATCGCCAATGATTTATGCAGATTGCAGGATTCGCTTCCACAACACTGGATTCTGCTCGGGAAACGGGTAGACGGCAGCGCCGTGCAGCTTTCACCCTATGGCCACAACATACTCGTAGCCGGCCCGTCTGGAAGCGGCAAGTCGACGCTCGCCGCCGGCATCATCGAGCGGCTCATCGATAAGGATTACCAGGTCTGTATCGTCGATCCGGAAGGCGATTATGGAACTCTGCGCGACGTCGTGGCGCTCGGCAACCAGTGGCGCGCGCCGAACGTCAATGAGGTGCTGGCGATCCTCGAGGACCCCAAGATCAATCTCTCCGTCAATCTGCTCGGCATCCCGCTGGACGACCGGCCGGACTTTTTTGCGCAACTCATTCCAAATCTGCAAGCCATGCGTGCCCGTACCGGGCGACCGCACTGGCTGGTTGTGGATGAGGCGCACCACATGCTGCCCGACACCTGGGGGCACGCAATGTCCGTGCTGCCGCAACGACTTCGCGAGACCATTCTGGTCACCGTGCACCCCGGGCATGTGGCTGCGGCTGTCCTCGCGTCGGTCGATGTCGTGGTGGCCATTGGCGATACGCCTGAGCAGACTCTGGAAGAGTTTGCTCAGGCGACAGGGAAATCGATCGTCTGGCCAGCGGATCTGGCTTACCAGGCGGATCGCATTGTGATGTGGCTTGAAGAAGACGGGATGCCGCCATTCGCGATGCAGGCACACCGCGGGCGGGCCGAGCGCATTCGCCACCACCGCAAGTATGCGGAAGGCAATTTGCGCTGGCACAGTTTCTATTTCCGCGGCCCCGACAACCACCACAACCTGAAAGCACAGAACCTGGTCGTTTTCTGCCAGATCGCCCAGGGCATCGACGAATCGACCTGGCTATACCACCTGCACCGCGGCGATTACTCGCGCTGGTTCCGCCATGCAATCAAGGACGATTTTCTCGCCGATGAGGCGGAACGCCTCGAACATCGCACCGATCTCGAGCCGTGGCAGACACGGCAAATGATCGAAGAATTGATAAATACCCGTTACACGCTACCGGAATAGCCTCGAAAACCATCGTTGAACGGTCTCCGAAAGCGCATCAAAAACGGCAGGTTGCGGCGGTGCCGGTTCAATGACGGAATAAGCGTGGGTTACGTTCGATGAATTTGCGTATCCAGACTTCGATGAATGATTGCTCGCGCTGCGTCATGTGCCACCCGCCCAGGGCGCTGATTGTCAGTGCACCCAGCGCATTGACGATCATGTCCCACATCGTGTCGGTCAGGCCCGATGGATCGCCGAGCATGGGCTTTTGCATGTTGGTTCCCACGATCTGGTCCATCGCGAATTCAAAGACCTCCCACAGCGTGCCGACTGTCACGGCGAATAAAAACGCGAACAAGGCCATGAAACGTGGCCGCATGTGGATATCGATGCGTTCGTCCGCATTGAGCACGTAGATCAGCAGAAAACCGAGAATCCCCATCAACAGACCCGAACTGGTGTGCAGGGCGATATCCCACCACCAGTACCGCATGTAGTAGCTGTGGATTTCCCCCAGAAACAGTGCCGCGAAAGCGAACAGCACAGCCAGCACCTGAAACTCTGGCGGGATATTTACACGGAACCGACGACCGATCACCGCAGGCGAAAACGTGACCGCCATGATCGCCATCACCAGAAAGGCATTCATCCACTGCTTCTCGCGGAATACCAGCAGCAGTTCCACCGCCATGATGGCCTGGAGGGCAATCAGAATCCCCCGGTGGATGCGCGCGGGCAAATCGGCCGTATTTTTCTCCAGGGTCGGAGGTTGGGAGGGGCTATCCATTCTGCTCGATATCTGTGGGGCAATGGCTGACGTGCGGGACGCCTGTATGCCCCGGTATTTCGCAACGCGATCACATCGCAATGCTCATGGTACTCCGGGTATAGGCTGCGAGTTCCGCATGGCGATGCGGCCATGCAGCGCCTGCCGGGTCAGGCTCGTGCTGCCGGGACCATGCGCGACCATTGTGGATTTTGCGCCGTCCGGACAAGAGATTCGCCTGATCACTGGTGGCTCCGAGGTGCCAGGCAGGGCAGGCACGTACTTGAGCAGCAGGAAGCAGCGCTCCGCCACGACGGCCAAGGCAGTTGTCGCGCCCCAATCTGAGTGAATGGCGATGGACAGGCACAAACGCCTTTCGGAACCCTCCGGATATCGCGCCCATCTCATCCCTGCAGAGACACGGCAGGGATCCAGGCGTTGGTGAATACCCGTTTCACACTGCCTGAATAGTACTGTTGATGTATCCGAGTTGCGCTTTAACGTCTGAATTCGCCGGCACGCTCAGGTTGGTAGACGACTTCCATCAGCCGTACCTTCATTACGCCGCCTCCCGGTCTGGGCCACTCGATTTGTTCGCCCGCAGACAGTCCCAACAACGCGCTGCCAACGGGGGCGAGTATCGAAATACGTTCGGTGCTGCCATCGACGTCCTGCGGGTAGACCAGCGTCAGGCAAAACTCCCCCCCCGATTCGAGGACAAAACGCACCTTGCTGTTCATGGTCACTACATCGGACGGCACGTCCTCTGGTTCCACGACTTCGGCGCGATCGAGTTCTGCCAGCAACTCTTTCTTCCCCGGAAAAGTCTCTTCCGGCAGCGCATCCAGAATCGTCTCCAGACGATCGAGGTCCAGTGACGTCAAAATAATGCCTGGTCGTTTTTCCATCAGATGGTCTCTCTTAACGGGTTCATTTCAGGTGGCCCGATCCGGGCCGCCTAGCCAAGGACTGCGTCAGCAAGGATCGCTTCGTATCCGAATTCTTACAGTAACAGTATAGGAGTGTTCCGTCAGTGTATTGCGGCTGGTTTCGCCAGTCTGTGCGGTGTACTGGGTAGGGAACATTGGCAAGCACCGTTTGTTTTCTGTTCATTTTCTTCGGTGCCGGAATCCTTGATCAAGATGCTACCACAGCGCCCTCTGCTTTCAGAACTGCCTGGCCGCGGCCGGGATCAGACCATTTTTTGTTGATAGGGCGCATGCAAAACAAGCACCTGAAATCCGGAGTGTCGTGCCACGGCAACCTGCTTGTTCGACCCTGAAATTTCAAGCACCACGGAACAGACCAGCGAAGGCTCTCCGCAAATTTGACACCCCGGGCCGGGTATCAGCCAAGCGTGGCATTGCGGGTTGCCGGACCCGCACAATTATTCCATACTCGCCTCGTACGGTTGCCCGGACGTTTTCAGCAACATTGCTGGTTTTCAACGTGGAGAGATGTGTCATTCAGAAAATGAAACAAATTTTGGTGGCGACAGACTTCTCTAAATACGCAAACATAGCGCTCGACCGGGCAGTGCTGCTGGCGATCGAGCATCAGGCGACGCTTGAAATCCTTCATATCATCACGCCGGCATCGGTAGACGCGCTGTGCGATTTCCTGCCCGACTCTCGTCAGTTCATCGAAGAAAATCTCACCAATTCCGCTTATTCGCAGCTTTATGATTTTGCCGATCGGGTGGATTCGGAGCGGCCTGTAACGATCCGCCCCCGCGTCAGGATTGCAGAAATAGAAACGGGCATCATCGAATCGGCGGAGTCCTGCAATGCGGATCTGATTATTCTCGGAAGCCACGGCGAACATTTTGCCAATGAACTGTTTGTCGGCACGACAGCGGAGAATATTCTCGCCAGGGCAACACGGCCGGTTTTGATAGCCAAGCAAAAAGCCGACGTGCCCTATGGCAAGATCGGTGTGGCCGTGGACCTCACCGAGCGGTCAGCCGCCACGATTCGCAAAGCGGACGAACTCGCACCGAGCGCGACGACCTGCCTGCTGCATGCATTTCAGGCCCCGAATCACGAGCACCTCCGCCAGATCGGTGCGTCCGAAGAGCAAATCAAGCGTTCCCGTTCTGAATTCTACGATTACGCCATTCAGGAAATCAGTAAACTGACTGCCGACCGGAAAGACGGTCGCATTTCGCGAGTGGTTGAGCTGGACTATCCGCCGGCCATGATACGGAAGTGGACGGAAAAGCTCCACTTCGACCTCACTGTGATGGGAAAGCGCGGTGGCCGACTGGGAAGCGTTGCCAGGCACGTCCTGCACAACAGCGTGTGCGACATAATGATTGTCGGATGAGCGGTATTTCACTGCCACAATAATAGCGCCGCCAGGTCGACAAAAAAGCTGCACAGCCCGTCTGCATCCGGGCGTGGCTTGCCGGGTGCTTCAAACAGTTCGTCTAACTTCCCGCATCGCCACGTAGAGCATGGCACAGCAATGTTTTATCGGTCAGCAGCTCAGGAAAAAGCACGTGGCCGCCCGCCTGGGCTGACAACGCCAGGGGCGATCCCTTGGTGCAAAACTTGCCATGATTGGCTGGATGCGCTGGATCGCCGCGTACACCGGCAATCTTACCGGCATCGGACTCGATCAGCCCCCGCATCCGGTACTGCAGTAACAACAGACAGATGAAACGACAGACATGGCCACTCCTTGGCCTCTCTGTACCAGGTCGCGGCAACCTTATTAATTCAGTGAGTTAGCGGCATATTGGCGTGCATGAAGCACGCTGCGCGCTCATCCACAGTGCGCGAACAGGCGAGCATGCTGTAAGTTGGTGCGTCCAGTCAGGCTTGATCATTTAAGTCTGCGCCTGGCCAGCCGATATATCACGTTACAGGTGGATTCCCGATAGGTGGTCTCACCCGCAATACCGGCGTTTGTGGTCAGCGCCACTGTTTCAATGTTCAATGCACACCATAGATTTTCCGTGACATAAGATACAAGACAAACACGGGTTTATTAAGTGACAGGGTTAAAGTACGCGCCCTGCAGCCCCTGAGGGCTACGATTGTGCCGGTCAATTATCTGAATAAGACTTCATAGGAGAGGCACCGCTTGAACATTCCTGGGTTTGTTGCAAAGCACCGGATCACCTATTTACGCATTACCCCCCTGGGGATCGCGTTGGTGTTGACGTTTGCAACGATGCAAAATGACGCTCCTGTACCCGGACCATATCCCTACCCACAACTTCATTTTGCCGACACTGCTCGGCACCATCATCGGTCTGCTGCTCGCCACCCTCGCCGCCCTCCGCGCAGAAGTGATGGACGGACAACGCATGTTCCGTGCCGTGGCAGATATGGCCCAGGAGTTCATCTATGTTCGCCGCGTCGATGGCAGTTACGACTACATCTCACCCTCCTGCGAGCAAATAACCGGCTATCCAGCAGAGGATTTCTACGCCCAGCCGAGATTCATGAATAGTCTGATCCTTGCCGAAGACCGGCCCGCATGGGACCGGCATGGACACCAGATGGATCATCAAGGCATACCGGAAAAACTGGTGATCCGCATTCACACGCGCAGTGGCGAACTGCGCTGGATCGAGCATCTATGCACCGACGTGCGCGATGCCCAAAGCAACATTATTGGCGTGCGCTCCACCAACCTCGACATCACCGATCGCATCGAGCACGAGCAGGCTCAGTCTGTCGCCGCCGTTGCCTTCGAGACCCACGAGGCCATACTCATTACCGATCACCATTCCCGCATCCTCCGGGTGAACCGTGCGTTCAGTGACATTACCGGCTATGCGGCCGACGAAGTCATCGGCCGCACACCCGCGCTACTCAGTTCGGGGCTTCAGGACAAGGCGTTTTATACCGAGATGTGGGAAACCCTGAACACGCTGGGACGGTGGTCAGGCGAACTGTTTGATCGTCGCAAGAATGGTGAGATCTACCCGAAACACCTGACCATTACGGCCGTATCCGATCCATTCGGTGAGGTCACCTATTACGTCGGTATCTTCAGCGACATCACGGAACGCAAGGAAGCCGAAAAGAAGATCAATCGCCTCGCCTATTACGATCCAGTGACGAACCTGCCCAATCGCCGCCTGCTGCTCGACCGGCTCGCGCAAGCGACAGCGGCCAGCCAACGTCATGGGCGTTACGGCGCGGTACTGTTCATCGACATCGATCACTTCAAAAATCTCAACGATACCCGAGGTCATGACGAAGGCGATCAACTACTGGTCGAGGTGGCGGAGAGCCTGATGGCCTGCGTACGCGCCGAAGATACGGTGGCACGACTGGGAGGTGACGAGTTCGTGGTTCTGCTCGAGGATCTGGGCAAGGCCGGCCCGGCCGCCGCCACTCTGGTGGAAGCCACTGCCGAGAAAATACTCCGTGCCATCAATCGGCCCTACCAGCTAAAGGGCAAGCCGTATTACTGCACTTCCAGCATTGGTGCGACGATGTTCAGGGGCCAGGACGAAAGCATCGACGAACTGCTCAAACATGCCGACGTTGCGCTTTACCGCGCCAAGGATGCGGGGCGCGCCCGATTGCGTTTCTTTGATCCGGCCATGCAGGCCGCACAGGATGCCCGGGCGGACATGGAAGCCGATCTGCGCGAGGCGATCACCCATCAGCAATTCAGCCTTCACTATCAAGCACAGGTGGATTTTGCCGGCAACATTCTGGGTGCCGAGGCCCTGATACGCTGGAAGCATCACGAACGGGGAGACGTATCACCCACGGAGTTCATTCCGTTTGCGGAAGAGTGTGGCCTGATCATCCCCATCGGACGCTGGGTCCTGCAAGCTGCCTGCGCCCAGATCAAGGCCTGGGAAAGTCATCCGGTCGCCAGCCAGATTCAACTGGCAATAAACGTCAGTGCCCGCCAGTTCATGCAGGTAGACTTTGTCGAGGATGTCATCCTGCAGCTACAGGCCAGTGGCGCCGATCCCGGCCGACTCAAGTTTGAGCTGACCGAAAGCGCACTGATCGAAGGCATCGACGAGGTGACCGACAAAATGCGCCTGCTGAAAGCCATCGGTATTCATTTCTCGCTGGATGATTTTGGCACCGGCTATTCTTCGCTGTCCTACCTGCGGCGTTTACCGCTCGACCAACTCAAAATCGATCGATCTTTCGTCATGGACATTACCACCAACAACAGCGATGCCGTGATTGCCCAGACGATCATCGGCATGGCGCGTAACCTCCGGCTGGACGTGATTGCCGAGGGGGTCGAAACAAAGGAACAGCTTGAGCTTCTTGAACGGCAGGGGTGTCTTGGCTTCCAGGGGTTTCTGTTTAGCCGCGCCGTGCCGCTGGATGAGTTTGAGCAGCTAATGTCGAGGCCAAGACAACCGATTGATTGACGGTCAACCTTTAATTTCCTTGAATTCCCGGTTTCCAACCATCCATCGGCGCATTAAGCTGTGCCATCAAGCCAGCTGAATTGAATGCCACGATGGGACGCCGCGACCACTATCACGTCTATGTGATCGAACTGTCGAAAGACGTTTTATACGAAGGCCGTTTCAGGAAAGCCAACCCCGGTTACGTCACGGGCAAGCCGTGCATTTACGTGGGCATGACAGGGCTGGATCCTGACGTGCGCTTCGACAAACACAAGGCAGGTATCCAATCAAATCGCTTCGTCAAGGAATTCGGTCTGCGCTTGCTGCCTGATCTGTACGCGTTATACAACCCGCTGTCGTATGACCACGCGCGTGACCTGGAAGTGGAGCTGGCGATTGATTTTCGTGAAGCCGGGTACGGGGTCTGGCAGGCGTGAGAAGGATGCCGCTGATAAAGCTGAAAACGACGCTTCCCTCTTTTGATCTGTCAAGGAATCACCCGATTGGCAGCCCGCTCGGCTAGACACTCGTATTCGCCCATCTCGAATTCACGGCACACCCAGGGCCGGTTTTCGTAAATCGTGCATGCCAGGGTGACTCGATCCAGGGCTGCACACCAGCCATCTTCCAGGCGCGCCATGGTCTGGCTGCCCCATTTGTCCAGCTCGATAAAATGATCGGGCACGCCTGTATCGGTAATCAGCATCACCTCCAACCGGCAACAGCAGGCCTTGCAGTTGGCGCAGGTCACTTCGGGTTCAGGCAAGGGTATCGCTTCGATGGTCATCCGTTACCTTCATTTCGCTTATAGGCATCACGCTTCGTGGTCTGGATTGTTATGCAACACAACATGAAGTGCGCTAGGGAAACACTAATTTGTTCGCGATTCGTCATTCCGGAAAACCTGGGATCTAGTTAAAAATCAACGCGCTGGATTCCGGCGCTCGCTGGAATGACGTTGTGGACTTGTTCAGCGCGTCGTTAATACGCCAGACAAGCGCAATCCAGTATCGCTGAGGACGCGCCCATCTGACTAGCCTATGCTAGCGGTGTGTTCAACTCGACAGCCCGACAGGAATCGCGGCTACGTCCATTATGGAAATCCTGCTTCTGTCCGCCCTGATTGTCCTGAATGGTGTATTTGCCATGTCGGAAATTGCCCTGGTCACGGCGCGGCGCGCGCGGCTGGTAACGCTGGCCGACAACGGCGACCTCTCGGCCGCAGTAGCGATCAAGCTGCATGACGATCCGACACGATTTCTGTCGACGGTACAAATCGGTATCACCTCGATCAGCATACTCAACGGCATCGTTGGCGAAGCCGTGCTGGCTGAACCGCTATCCATCTGGATGCAATCCTTTGGGCTAGACGCAAAAACCAGCGACCTTGCGGCCACCGCGCTGGTGGTGGTTGTGATCACGTATTTTTCCATTGTGATCGGCGAACTGGTGCCCAAGCGCATCGGCCAGTTCAATCCAGAAGACATTGCACGACGGGTGGCACGTCCGATGAACCTGCTGGCCCTGCTGGTGCGCCCGTTTGTGCGGCTACTGTCGGCGTCGACCAATGCGATCCTGCACCTGCTGGGCAAGCAGCCTTCCAGCCAGGCCGACGTGATCGAGGAGGAAATCCACGCCCTGTTGCAGGAAGGCTCGGAGTCGGGCGTGTTCGAGCAACAGGAACGCGACATGGTGCGTAATGTGCTCCGGCTGGATGACCGCTCGATCAGTTCGCTGATGATTCCACGCAGCGAGATTGTGTATCTCGATACCACGCTGCCACTGGAAGACAACCTGAAGCGCGCAGCCGGGTCGTCGCATTCACGCTTTCCCGTATGCCGGGACGGTCTTGACACAGTGCTGGGCATCGTCGGTGCCAAGCAGCTATTCAATCAGACACAGTCGGGCGGCAAGCTGAATTTGACCAGCCAACTCATGCCCGTAATCTTTGTACCCGAAAGTCTCACCGGGATAGACCTGCTGGAGCATTTTCGCGCGTCCGATGCAAACATGGTGCTGGTGGTGGATGAATATGGCGAAATCGATGGCCTGATCACGCTGCAAAATGTGCTGGAAGCGCTGACCGGCGAGTTCACGCCGCGCAACATTGAAGACGCCTGGGCAGTGCAACGTGCCGATGGCTCGTGGTTTCTAGACGGCCTGATTCCCATCCCCGAATTGAAGGACCGGCTCGGTCTGAAAACCGTTCCGGATGAGAGCAAGGGCCGCTACCACACGCTGAGCGGCCTGGTGATGTGGCTGGCCGGGCGGCTGCCGCAAACCGGCGATGTCCTGACTTGGGGGAACTGGCGGCTAGAAGTGGTGGACCTTGACGGCAAGCGCATCGACAAGATACTCGCCACGCCGATTGAACCGGCTGACAAGCCTGAGCACGGCAATCCTGGCGAGGCTCCCTGACTCCCTTACGCGAACCTGCTACACGGGACAAGGGTATATTGCTCTGCGCGAAGGCGATACCGTAGCCCGTCTCGGCGGCGACGAGTTTGTCGTGGTGCTTGAAGGACTGTGTAGCCAACAGGATGAAGCCGGCCAAGGCAGCAGGGCGTAATGCCATTCGCTTTTATGACCCAAAAATGCAGGCAGCATTGGAAAAGCGCGCCGCCATCGCAGCGGATTTGCGTCACGCCCTCAGCAAGCAACAATTTCAGTTGCACTACCAGATTCAGATGGATACGCAGCGCCGTCCGCTGGGTGCGGAAATGCTGTTGCGCTGGGAACACCCTGAACGGGGCTTTATTTTCCCGGATCAATTCATCCCCATGGCAGAGGAAACCGGGCTGATCGTGCCGATCGGTTTGTGGGTGCTGGAAACTGCCTGCGCGCAACTCAGAGCGTGGCAGCACGATCCGCAGATGCGTGACCTGACGCTGGCGGTCAACGTCAGCGCCAGGCAATTCCGTCAGTCTGATTTCGTGACCCAAGTGCAACGCGTGTTGCTTGAATACGGCGCCCGATCCTCGAAACTCAAGCTGGAATTGACCGAAAGCATCGTGCTGGATAATGTCGAGGACACCATCAGAAAAATGCAGGAATTGAAATTGCTGGGCGTGGAATTCTCGATGGATGACTTTGGCACCGGATATTCGTCGTTGTCCTATTTGAAGCGCCTGCCCTTGAATCAGATCAAGATCGACCAGACCTTCGTTCGCGATATCACCTCTGATCCAAACGATGCCGCCATTGTGAACACCATCATCGCGATGACCCGGTCGCTGGGCCTGAACGTGATTGCGGAAGGCGTTGAAACTGAAGCGCAGCGCGAATTCCTCGACAGCCATGGCTGCCATGTCTTTCAAGGCTATTTGTTCGGCAGGCCCGTTCCGCTCGATCAGTTTGAGGCAGACCTGAAGCATCCAAAGTAAGGAAAATCAGCACCCCCATCATGAACGGGTTGACATACTCTAATAATCGTTAGAATATTCGCTGCATGGACAAACGCAAAACCAAAGACCTGCTTTACGAAGAAGTAGCCCGCATCGGCAAGGCGGTTTCCAGCCCCAAACGGCTGGAGCTTCTGGATATTCTGGCGCAAGGAGAAAAAACCGTCGAAGCCCTGGCCGCCGAAGCCAGCATCGACATCAAGCTGGCCAGCGCGCATCTCAAAGTGTTGAAGGCGGCACACCTCGTTGTGGCCGAGCGCGATGGGCGCTTCATTGCCTATCGGCTGTCTGGTGTAGACGTGAGTGCACTGTGGGTCAACCTGCGCACGGTGGCGGAAGAACATCTGGTCGAGCTCAAGGTCGCGCTGGAAGGGATTTTCTCCGCGCCGGAAAAGCTCGACACCGAAACGCGGCGTTCGCTGATGAACAAGGCGCGGCGCGGCGAGGTGATTGTGATCGATGTGCGCCCCGCTGCTGAGTATGGCAGCGGCCATCTGCCCTTTGCGCGTTCGATGCCGCTCGATGAAATCCGCCAGCGCATCAAAGAGCTACCCGCAGACAAGGACATTGTTGCGTACTGCCGCGGACCGTTTTGCATGATGTCGGCCGAGGCGGTGGAACTGCTGAAAAAGCACGGCTACCGCGCGCAGAAAATTACCGACGGCACGGCGGAATGGCAGGCAGCCGGATTGCCGCTGGCATGACCTTGATGTGCACAGCCCTAATCTGATTTCACACCCTATATACCAAGGAGATCACCATGTTTTTCCGGCAACTGCTGGCCAAAGACGCCACCCTGTCCTATTTCTTCGGATGCGGTTCCTGCCATGTCGGCGTAGCCGTCGACCCCGTGCTCGGCGACGAGGACTGGTTCATCAACGAAGCCTCCAAGCAGGATGTAAAAATCACGCACGTGATCGACACCCACGTGCACGCCGATCACTTGTCCGGCGGCCGCGCGTTGGCCGAAAAAACCGGTGCGCTGTATTGCCTGCATGAATCCAACAGCCATCGTGTGAAATTTCCTTTCGAACCCCTCAAGGATAACCAGCGCATCAACGTCGGCAATGTCGTCGTTGACGTGCTGCACACCCCCGGTCACACCCCGGATTCCATCTGTTTGGCTGTGGCCGACAAGCGTCGTGCCACCGCCGAGGATGCCGCGCCGTGGTTTGTGCTCACCGGCGACACGCTGTTTGTCGGCAGTGCAGGGCGACCCGATCTGGCGGGCAAGGAAACCGAGATGGCCGGCCAGATATACGACACGGTACATCAGCGTCTGCTGACGCTGGCGCCCGAAGTCGAGCTGTATCCCGGTCACACCTCTGGTAGCGCCTGCGGCGCAGGTATGTCGGGCAAACCCACCTCGACGATTGGTTTCGAAAAACGCTGGAATCCGATGCTATACATGAGCAGAGATGAATTCGTCGCCGCACTGACCGAGTCCATTCCGCCGCGCCCTGCAGAAATGGATCGCATGGTTGCCTTCAACCTCGGCAACGCATGATGTCGGCAACGCATTTTACGGCGGATTACCGCTACGGTATCCGCAACAATCTCGCCCAGTTCTCGCATCAGTTGGTGCAGGTGTTCTTCGTCGGTCTCACCATCGGCATGTTCCGCACCGTGGTCCCGGCGCTTGCCGAATCCGAGTTTGGTGTAGCCAAGGGCTCGTTCATGATGCTCATGGCCTTCGTTACTGCCTTCGGCTTCGTCAAGGGCACGCTCAATTTTGTGGCGGGCCGCCTGTCCGAGCGCATTGGCCGCAAGAAAGTGTTGTTCATCGGCTGGCTGGCCGCAGTCCCCATCCCCTTCATGATTATGTACGCACCCAGCTGGGGCTGGATTGTGGCGGCAACGGTGCTGTTGGGCGTGAACCAGGGTCTGGCCTGGTCGATGACGCAGACTTCAAAACTCGATCTCACCACGGCCGATCAGCGTGGTCTCACCATTGGGTTCAATGAGTTCTCCGGTTACTTTGGCGTGGCAGTGGCCGGCATCATCACCGGCTATTTGGCCACCGCTTTTGGCCCGCGTGAGGGCCTGATGATATTTGGCTTGGTGGTGGTGTCCCTGGCCGGCCTGCTGACCTTGTTGTGGGTGAAAGACACACTGCCGTGGGCACATGCCGAAGGTAAAAAGCACGCCGCCGGGCTGATGACTGGGCCCACGCCGCGTTATCCCACCAACATTTCCGCGCAGCCCGGAACCTGGGAAGTCTTCACCCTGATGTCATGGCGCGATAGGCGCCTGGCATCGATCAGCCAGGCCGGACTCGTGGAGAAATTCGTCGACGCCCTGGTGTGGGTGTTCTTCCCGGTTTATCTCTATCAGCACGGCCTCTCGCTCGCCGGTATCGGCTGGGTGGTGGGCGTGTACGGCTTTGTCTGGGGTATTTCGCAATTCGTCACCGGCCATTGGTCCGACCGGATTGGCCGCCGCAAGCCCATCGTCTGGGGCATGTGGTTGTGTGGCGCTGGTGTGGCGCTGGTATTGATGGGTGAAGGCGAGTTGTGGTGGTCGTTCGCCGCGGCAGTGATGGGCTTCGGCATGGCGCTGTTGTACCCGACGCTGTCCGCAGCCGTATCTGACATTGCCCACCCCAACTGGCGCGGTTCGGCGATCGGTATTTATCGCTTCTGGCGTGACCTGGGTTACGGCATCGGTGCGCTATTGCTGGGCGCGGTGGCCGCGCTTTTCGGTGGTATCGAGGCAGGCTTCTGGTTTACGGCTGTCGCAATGTTTGTCTCGGGCGGCATTGTGCTGCTGGTATGTGAAGAAACCCACCCGCGCCTCAACCCTGCAAAGGAAAACGTATGAATAAGTTGTTGATCGTCCCCTTCGTTTGTTTCGCACTGCTGGCCGCACCAGCCCAGGCGGAAGACAACCCCGTTGTGGTCGATGCGCTCTCCGGTTACATGGACTTTTCCGAATACGGCAGCAGCCTGATCTGGCCGGAACAGATTCCGAAGGAAGACTGGAAAAAAGTCTTCATCGTCGATGCACGTGACGCAGCCCAGTATGCCAATGAGCACATTCCCGGCGCGATCAATATCGAGTGGCGCCAGGCAGTGGCCCGGCGTGCCGAGTTGCCGAAAGACCGCATGGTGGTGATGTATTGCAATTCCGGCTCGCTGTCCGCCCAGGCAGTGTTCGCGCTGCGCCTGCTCGGTTACGACAACGTGAAAGTGCTGCAGGACGGCATCGAAGGCTGGAAAGCCAAGGGGGACTTCGAGGCCAACGCCCGCGCCAGCGCCAGCGCCGATTCCAGCAAACCGGCCGGGCACTGAACCAACCGGGCACCAGGTCCAGCCGGACGACGATCAATCATCTTTGGATTTTAATGGGAGCTAGCTATGGACATTCTTGCAATCCTTGCCGGCATGGCAACCGGCATCGTGTTGGGGCTATTCGGTAGCGGCGGCTCCATCATCGCCCTGCCGGCGCTGATGTATTTGCTCGATGTGGCGCCGAAATCAGCCATCGCCATGAGCCTGGGCGTGGTGGGCGTCACCGCCACCATCACGGCCTTGGACCACTGGCGGCGCGGCAATGTGGTGGTGCGCGTTGCGCTGGTGTTCGGCCTGTTTGGCGTAATGGGCACCTTCGCCGGGGCACGGCTGGGCCTGCTGACGCCGGTGGTGATTCAGCTCAGCCTGTTCGCCCTGGTGATGTATGCCGCCGCCTGGCGCATGTTGCGCCCTGCCAAATTGAATCTGGCACAGTCGGTTGCGGCACCGGCAGACGGATTGACTGTCACGGCTGACGGGTCAGCCGTCATCAGCACGTGCCACCATTTCATCTCCCCCTGCATGGGTCGCATCGCCCTGCACGGCATCGGCGTCGGTGTGCTCACCGGACTGGTGGGCGTGGGCGGCGGCTTCCTGATCGTGCCAGCCCTGGTGCTGCTCTCCGGCATCCCGATGAAGCAGGCGGTGGGCACCTCACTCGCCATTGTCGCCGCCAAATCCTATGCCGGCTTCGCCGGCTACATGGGTGGCGTGCCGATCGACTATGCCCTGATGGGCGCCTTCACCGGCGTCACGGTGCTCGGCAGCTTTGTTGGCGCGCACCTGTCGTCACGCATTTCGCATGACACCCTGAAAAAAGCCTTCGCCTGGTTTCTGGTGATGGTGGCCACCTACATTCTGTTCAAGAGCGTCATCGGAGGGTGACGACCCACATCATGACAACTGCCATGATGCCGACTCAGTCGCGCAGCAACATCCTGATCCTGGCGCTGAGCCAGGCTTTGATGCTGTCCGCCATTGTCCTGTCGATGGCACTCGCCGCAATCCTCGGCGGCATGCTCGCGCCCGACAAGGGGCTGGCGACGCTTCCCATTGCCGTGATGGTGATCGGCACCGCCATTGCATCGCTGCCCGCGTCCATGCTCATGCGTCGGCATGGGCGGCGTCCGGGCTTCATGATCGGTGCGCTGCTTGGCATTGCCGGTAGCCTGTTGTGTGCCTATGCGCTCCACGAATGGTCTTTTTCTGCCTTCGTCGCCGGACACTTTTTGCTTGGCAGCTATCAGGGCTTTGCCAACTACTATCGCTTCGCTGCGGTCGAGGCTGCCGGTCCGGGCCAAGCCAGCAGGGCTATTTCCCTGGTAGTAGCAGGTGGTGTGATCGCAGCCTTCCTCGGCCCCCAGCTTGGCCAATGGGGGCGCGACTGGATCGGGGGACAGATATTTGTCGGCTCCTATCTGGCGCAGGGCGCCTTGAGCCTCATCGCATTGCTTCTGATCTCCCGTCTCCATCTTCCCAAGGTGTCCGCGGCGCACGACGGCCTCGCGCGCTCGCTCCACGAAATCCTGAGCCAGCCCGCCCTGCGGGTTTCGATCTTTGGCGCCGCAATCGGCTATGCCGTCATGATCATGGTGATGACGGCGACCCCGTTGGCGATACTGGGCTGCGGTTTACCCGGAACAAGCGTGACGCCGGTCATCCAGTGGCACGTGGTCGGAATGTTCGCGCCGTCCTTCTTCACCGGTTCGCTGATCAAGCGCTACGGTGCGCCGCGCATCATGCAGGCTGGATTCATCCTGTTGCTCGGCAACGTCGCGCTGGCTTTATCAGGTGTCGAGTTCCTGCATTTTCTGTCGGCGTTGGTGTTCCTTGGCGTCGGCTGGAATTTTGCCTTTATCGGTGGCACGACGCTGCTGACCCAGACCTATCGGCCCGCCGAACAATTGAAGATACAAGCGGTGAACGAATTCGCTGTCTTCGGACTGGTGGCGCTGGCCAGTCTATCGGCAGGCTGGCTTTATGATCGCTTCGGCTGGGTCACGCTGAACCTGGCAGTGGTTCCTCTTCTGCTTGCTGCGTTGATTGCAACCATCGGCATCGAACGCCAATTGTGCCGCGCAGTGCCAGCGGTTTGAAGCTGCATCCTCCCGAATGCCAAAAAACAGTCTGGAGCCGATTCGATGAATCCCGCCAACTACGATGCCTGGTATGACACCCCACGCGGTCGCTGGATCGGCGAAACCGAATTCCATCTGGCCTCGCGTCTACTGAGCGCAAGGCCGGGAGCGCATCTGCTCGATGTCGGCTGTGGCACCGGCTGGTTCACGCGCCGTTTCGCACAGCAAGGTCTGCACCTCACCGGCCTTGATTCCAATCCGGAGTGGCTGGCCTATGCCCGCGCCCGCAGCGACCCAGCCATACGCTGGGTGGAGGGTGATGCGCAGGCTCTGCCATTCCCCAACGCCCATTTTGACCATGTGCTATCCATTGCTGCGCTCTGCTTTGCGGATGATGAGCAAAAAGCCGTCGCCGAAATCGTGCGTGTGGCGCGGCGCAGTTTTGTCATCGGCTGGCTGAACCGATCCAGCCTGCTTTACCGGGACAAGGGGGAAAACGGCGGAAGTGGCGCTTACCGTGGCGCACGATGGCATACCGCTCGCGAAGTCCTGGCCATGTTTTCCGGTTTTCCCGCATGCCGCCTGACCATTCGATCGGCTATTTTCCTGCCCTCCGGAACGCGGTGGGCGGCCATGCTGGAGCAAAGTGTACCCAATGCCATGCACTGGGGTGGGCTGCTTTTATTGCGCGGTGAAAAGGCTTGAGTTTGAACAGGTTGAGCGAACAGTGACGCCAAGGCCAAGGCGGGCTTCTGGCCCCACCCCCATCAACCTACAACGTTTTCCTGGAACTGTTGCTGGATTTCATCGATCAGAGCACGGTTTTCGATGAGCGCATTGACGCAATGCACATCCAGTTTCTTGCCTGCCAGCTTGCGCAATAAATCGAACGCATCGTCGTTGCTCCAGGCGGGCTTATAAGGCCGGCGGCTGGTGAGCGCGTCGAAAATATCGGCCACGGCGACGATGCGCGCCTCGACCGGAATATCCTCGCCCACGCGTCCATCCGGATAGCCCGAGCCATCGATAGACTCGTGATGAAACAGGGCGATATTGCGCAGGATATCGCTGCCCTGCATGGTCCCCATATCGAAATAGGACAGCATGTTGTCGATGATTTCCCGGCCACGGGCAGGATGCGTTCGCATCAGCGCTTCTTCAACCGCATCGAGCTTGCCGGGCTTTAACAGCACACGGTCAGGGATGGCGATTTTTCCGATGTCATGCAGCGGGGAAAATATGAATATCTTCTCGATATATTCATCTGACAGCGCATAGCGCTCTGCAACCGACTGGGCGATGATGCGGGCGAATCGCGACATGCGATCGAGATGCGATCCGGTTTCCCCATCCCGCGCATGGGTGAGGTCGCGCGCCGTTTTGACCGTGGCAAGCAGGGTGTGCAGCGTGGTCAGATCGTTGATGATGGTGAGCGCGATCAGATGCCCGAACGGGTCGATCTGGCCCAGCACCTCCTCGGCAAAACAGCCCGGCTCGTGGGAATTGAAAAACAGGAAGCCAAACAAATGCCCATTCTGATACATGGGCATGGTGTAACTGGCGCGGTAGCCTTTGGCGGCAATGCGCTTGGTATGTTCTTGCGGCCTATCAGAGAAAATGGCCAGATCATTCACCACCCGCGGTCGACCGATCTCGATGATTTCGCTCAGGGTCGAGGTATCCGAGAGCTTGGCCGTGTAATGCGTGAGCGGGGTGTTTGTCTCACCGGTTTGCAGAAAGGTTTGCAGCGTGTCTGTTCCGGGATCGTAGACCGCTGCGGCAATGTGCCGAATAAAAGCAAACCGCTCCAGCAACGCTGCATGGATCGTTTGCACTTTGTCTTCGAGACTGACGTTCCGGTCGAGCGGGCCCAGTCGATCCTCATGATCAAACATGGTTGGCGTGGTCATTTTGGCAGGTCCATTTTGTCCCGATGGCGTGTGCGTACGGTAGCACTGTCGGACATGAAGGGGAACAACGACCGCTCACAATTCCCGGGCCAGGAACGGGCTGGCATCCTGTTCAAGACCCGCAATCCAGTCATGGGATCAGCGTTCCCCACGATAGACGCAGCCCGAGTCATGCGTTTCCATGACTTTCACCCGGGACAGATCCGTCAGCTGCGGTTTGAGCTGCTGCCACAACCACACCGCCAGGTTCTCGCTGGTGGGATTGGCCAGCCCTTCGATATCGTTCAGGTAGCGATGATCCAGTGCCGCGTGGATGGGCTGCCAGGCAAGTCCGATCCCCTCAAAATCACACACCCAGCCCATCGTCGGATCAACCGCGCCGCTGAGAGTGAGTTCAATCTCAAAGGAATGACCATGCAGGCGCGAACAGGGATGGGTGTCGGGCAGCGCGGGAAGCCGCCGCGCACACTGCAAGTGAAAGATGCGGAAAATGTCCATGCGACATTCTCGCGCAAGCAGGCAGTTCTGGCTATGCCGTTGCCGTGCTACACAGCGCGAGTGTCCACGGATACACTATGGTTTATCCTGTTTCCCCGGAGCCGCCATGTCGGTGCCACGACTGCCCGTTGCGATCATTGCCGCCTTCATGCTGATGCTGAATGGCTGTTCCAAAGACAGCGATTCAACCCTGAGCGCACCCGATGCCTACGCCATGGTTCAGTCTGGCAAACTCACCCTGATTGACGTCCAGCGGCCAGACGAATGGAAGAACATGGGTATCGCCCAGGGCGCGCTACACATCGATATGTCCAGCACGCAAGGCGAGGCGGGATTCATTCAGCAGGTCAGCGACAAGGTCCAAGGCGACAAACGCACATCCATCGCACTCATCAGCCAGGCGGGAAACCGCTCGGAAAATGCGCGACAAACGCTCAGCGCCGCCGGCTTCACCCATGTCTACAACATCAAGGAAGGCATGCGGGGAAGTAGCGCCGGACCAGGCTGGATTGCACGCGGACTGCCGGTCGATCCATAACGAGACCAGCCAGGCGCAGCACGCATCAAGACGGACAACACCCAGCCCGCTTGCCGCTTAACTGTATCGGCGGGCACGCTACGGTTCCATACGAGCAGAATACGCAGCAATCGCCCGGCTTGGGCTTGAGTACCGTATGGCACGCCTCGCATTCGTAAAACCACTGACAGGCATCGGTGGGCATGACCTCGGTTTTGGCATGTCCACAAACAGGACAGGTCAGGGTCGATTCCAGAATCACCTCACGCACTGAATGCCTCCTTTGATCCATGATGAATAGCCCGCGCCGGCCATTGTGCCGTCAACCAAGGCAAAGACAACTCATTACGCACCGCGTTGCGGCCAGTAATAGCAGATAAGCCCAGCCAACGTTCAGGCGGCAAGTTCTTTCACCAGTGCCGCACGGCGACTGGTTTCGCTGCCGGTGAGCGCAAATCCCTGCAGCCCACCAGTTTCACTCACATGCAATGCGCAGACACCAGTATCGTTGCATTCCACTTTCCAGCCACCGGTCACGCCGGGTTTGGGCGGCATCACCGCCACCGGGTGCGCGGGCGTTTTGACCATGACCGGCATGGGCGGATAAACCACCGGGGTGGGGGTCCCGCTCAGGGTGGCGGCCAGTGCACGCGCCTGCACCATCAATGGCTGCACAAAGGGCAGGTTAAGCCCCTCGACTTCCGCGCAGTCGCCCATGGCATAGACGTTCGCCGTCCCGGTTTCGAGCAGGCGGTTGGTCTGAATGCCCCGCCCAACCGCAATGCCCGCCGCCTGCGCCAACTGGGTGCGCGGCCGCAAACCGATCGCGGACAGGACAACGGCGGCGGTAATCATTTCGTCGTTATCCAGCACCACCTGATACCCATCGTTGACCGATTCGACCCGCCTGGCCGTACGTCCGAAATGCCAGTTCACTCCCAGCGCGGCAAGTCCGTCCGTCAGGCGCTGGCCGGCCTCGACCGGCAGCAGGCGCTCCAGCGGCCAGGCACCTAAGTGCACCACGTCGACTGCAAATCCGGCGTGTGCCAGATCGTTGGCGAACTCGCAGCCGATCAAACCGCCGCCAAGAACCGTGATGCGCTTTTTGCTGTCGATGGCTTTCCGGAATACGGCGTAATCGGTCAGATCATTCACTGCCAGCACCGCTGCCGCACCGTCCCCACTCAGTTCGTGCGGAATCGGGTCGGCACCGAGTGCAAGAACCAGAGCGCTGTAATTTAGTTCGCCGCCATCCATGCATACCTGCTGCGTGATCGTATCAATTGCATTCACCCGCGTGTGCGTCAGGATGGTGGCATTCAGATCGGCTGCCAGCTTTTCGGCGCTGGCGCTGGCCAGATCCGCTGCTGTTTTATTGGCTGCAAAAGCATTCGACAGATTGGGCTTGGCATAAAACGCACCGTTGTCTGCCGTCACGAGCGTAATTGGCGTGGTACTGTCGTGCTTGCGCAATTCCTTGAGCAGCGTGTATCCGGCTAGTCCAGAACCAATAATAACGATGGGATGCATGAACGACTCCTTGAAAAAAATTGGCGCATCCGTGATGCGCCAATGGTGGAACGAGGACGATCAGGCTGCGACTTCAACCATCTCGAAATCCATCTTCGCTACGCCGCAGTCGGGGCATTCCCAGCTTTCCGGCACGTCTTCCCAGCGCGTACCGGGCGCGATGCCGTGCTCCGGATCGCCTTTTGACTCGTCATATTCATATCCGCACACAATACATTGCCATGTTTTCATCGTGGTTCCTTTCAATACGTTCAATTTAGTTTGAGTATTCGATCAAACCGCAATCGCGTCTTTTTGCGCCTGGTAGTGTCTGGCGTGCTTCTCTTCCACCTTGGCCAGCGCAGCGAAACGCTTGGCGGCTTTTTCAAGCACGCTTTTGAACATCTCGGCATGCTCTTTCGATTCGGCGATCTGCTCGTCGATTTCGGCTACCGCCGCATCATGGCCTTCCTGCACCGCTTCATGACGGAACTTTGGATACATCTCGGTGTACTCGTGGGTTTCACCCTCGATTGCATATTGCAGGCACTTCGACGGCGTCATGGTCTCGTCGGCAAACAACAGTTCGGCATGACCGAAGGCATGCTGGATTTCCTGTGCGGCCGTGTCCTCGAACACCTGTGCCGTGGATTCATCGCCGGCCTTGCGGCATTGGCGTGCAAACCACATATATTTGATATGGGCCATCGACTCGCCGGCAAAGGCCGCTTCAAGATTCTGGATGGTGGGGGATTTCGTGTTCTGCATACTAGGCTCCTGTCTGGTTAATGTTCTGAATCAATCGAAACTGGAGCCATGATAGATAGAATCAATACATTGATCCAACGGAAAATATTGATAAGACCGATTGACAATATCAATCTATTTTTCCCGAACCGACGCTGTGCAACACTCTGCAACTCAATCCACTTCTGGAGTCCACCATGCGCCCGATGCTGACTGCCGCCTTGCTTGCCCTGTCTCCCCTGCCTGCCGCCGCTGCGGCCCCCGTCATGCAGCCCGGCCTGTACGAAATTTCCGTACAAATGGTGATGAAGGGCATGCCGATGCAAATGCCTGTCTCGTCCTTCCGGCACTGCATCACCCCTCAGGACATTGTTGACGGCAAGGCCTATGTCAGCAGCAAGGACAATAAGGATTGCAAAATCAGCAACCTCAAACAAAGCGGCGACAAGGTCAGCTATGACTTTGCCTGCGTCATGCAGGGCCATGGCAGCATGGTTGGTCATTCCAGCGGGTCCAGCCATGCGACAGGCTACGACATGACGACAAGCGGACGCTTCGTCCCGGCGATGGAAGGCATGAGTGAATTCAGCCAGAAGATGCATGCCAAACGCCTCGGGGATTGCAAGTAGTCATGGCACGGCCATACTAACTGATGGACTGGGCACTGTTCGGTTCAGCCCTGCTGTCGTCCACACTGTTCCCCGGCGGCTCCGAAGCGCTGCTGCTGTATCGCCTTCATCAGGGAGATGATCCGCTTGCCAGTGTATTGACCGCCACTGCCGGCAACGTGCTCGGCAGCCTGATCACCTACGGCATGGGACGATTTGGACGCCAGGCGGTACAACGTCGCAGCGAAAAAACCGACCGGCACATCATGCGCGCTGAACACTGGTTTAAACGTTTTGGCCGCCCCAGCCTGCTACTGGCCTGGCTGCCGATAGTGGGCGATCCGCTGTGCCTGGTGGCCGGTGTGTTGCGCGTCAACGTCATCAGTTTTTTGTTGCTGGTGACGCTGGGCAAGCTGGCGCGTTATGTCGCGCTGGCCTGGCTGATGTAATCAGGCAACACGACCGCGCCAGCGTTTCAGCGCCGCCTCCATCCGCGCCATGCTGACGTAGAAGGTCGGCGTGATGTAGAGCGTGAGGAACTGCGAGAACAACAGCCCGCCGACCACGGCAATACCGAGCGGGCGCCGCGCTTCGCCACCAGCACCGAAGCCGATCGCGATCGGCAGCGTGGCAAAAATGGCGGCGAAGGTGGTCATCATGATCGGCCGCAGCCGCACCATGCAGGCCTCGACGATGGCGTCTTCCGCACTCAGTCCGGCACGCTGCCGGGTGAGCGCGAAATCGATCATCATGATGCCGTTCTTCTTCACCAGACCCACCAGCAGGATGATGCCGACGAAGCTGAAGATATTGAGCTCTTCATCCATCAACAGCAGCACCAGCAAGGCACCAAACCCGGCCAGCGGCAGTGCTGTCAGGATGGTGAGTGGATGACCTAAGTGCTCGTACAACACTGCCAGCACCATGTAGATGATGACAATGGTGAACAGCAGCAGCAGCGGCAACTGCACGGTGGATTCCTGATATTTTTGCGCAGCGCCGGTGAACTCCAGCGCCACATCGGACGGCACCACCTCCTTCGCCGCATCGTATGCTGCCGACAACGCCTGATCGAGTGAAACGCCGGCAGCCAGGTTGAACGATAGTGTCACCGCAGGCTGCTGACCGTAGTGATTCACCGCAATCGGCCCCACGCCGGCCTCAACCTTCGCCACCGCATCGAGCCGGGTAAGCGCGCCCGTTGCAGTTTTCAGCGGCAGCTGGCCGATGATCGCCGGATCAAGCTGCGACTCGGGCAGAGCCTTGATGCTCACGTTGAACTGATCGCTCGCGCCATAGATCTGGCTGATGCGACGCCCGCCCAGTGCGTCGTAGAGCGTTTGCTGTACCTGCTCGGCAGTCACCCCCAGACGCGCGGCCTCGACTGGATCAAGACTGACGCGGAGCTCGGGATTGCGCAATTCCAGATCGCTGTTGATGTCCTCGATCTGCGGCACCGATTCCAGACGTTTTTCAACCGCAGCCGCAGCCCCCTTCAAGTCCTCGAAGTCGCCCGACGTGAGCGTCAGCTGGTAATCGCTGCTGGAGGACAGCGCGCCGACGTTGATCGATGCCGGATTTTGCAGCGTGACATTGACACCGCCGACCTTGCGGGTGGCGGCCTTCAATTCATCGATGACTTCATCGGCACCCGGACGGGTGTCGCGTGGCGCCAAGCGGATCACCAGGCGTCCGGAATTGCTGCCCGACACGCCACCGCCGCGCTGCCCTGCACTCGACATCAGTCCTGCAACCGCCGGATTTTTCTGCACGATGGCAGCGATCTTCTCCTGACGCCGGCTCAATTCGTCGAACGGAATCCCCTCGGGATACTGGATGCTCGCAAAAACCATCCCGGAATCCACGCGCGGAATGAAGCCCTGCTTGACCTGCCCGGTTAGCCACAGCATGGTGCCCAGCACCACCAGCGACAACAGCAGCATCGCGCCGCGATGACGCATGCTGGCGCGCAGAGTCGCGCCGTAAAAGTCGCGAAAGCGGGCGAACCCGGAATCGAACAGGCGTGACAGTGGATTGTTGAGCGGCTCGTTCACCAGTCCGCGCGCGCACAGCATCGGCGTGAGCGTCAGCGCCACCACGCCGGACAGCAACACGGCTACGCCAATGCTGACGGCGAATTCCTGAAACAGGCGCCCGATCATGCCGCCCAAAAACAAAATCGGCAGGAATACCGCCGCGAGCGACAGCGTCATCGACAGCACCGTAAAGCCGATCTCCTGCGCGCCGTCGAGCGCGGCCTGCATCCGGCTTTTACCCATTTCCAGATGGCGCGCGATATTTTCGATCACCACCACCGCATCATCGACCACGAAACCAATCGCCAGCGTGATCGCCATCAGCGACAGGTTGTTGAGGCTGTAGCCCGCCAGATGCATGAAGGCAAAGGTGCCAAGCAGCGAACTCGGCAGCACCAGCGCGGCGATCAGGGTGGCGCGCACATTGTGCAGAAACGCGAAGATGACCAGGATCACCAGCACCAGCGCGAGCATGAGCGTGAAGTTCACTTCATGCAGTGAATCCTTGACGAACTGCGAACGGTCGAAATGAACCTGCAGGCGCACGCCGTCCGGCAATTCCGATTCGATCTGCGGCAACAGCGCACGAATGCGGTCGGCCACCTCGACGGTGTTCGCGCCCGGCTGACGCTGCACCGCCAGTACGATGGCACGGGTGCCGTTGTACCAGGTCTTGCGTTTATCGTCCTCGACGCCATCCTCGGCGCGGCCGAGGTCCTTGACCCGCAGCGCCGTGCCGTCGTGATAGGCCACAATGATGTCGCCAAAGTCGGCTGCATTGGCCAGCGCCACTGGCGCCTTCACCGTGTAGGAACGCGTCGCGCCGTCGAGCGTGCCGGACGGCAGGTTGGCGTTGGCGGATTGCACCGCCGTGATCACGTTGGCAAAAGTGAGTCCGCGCTGCTGCAGTTTCGCGGGGTCGAGATACAACCGCAGGGCGTATTTCTGCGAGCCGTACACCAGCACCTGCGCCACCCCGGACAGGCTCGACAGCCGCTGCGCCACGCGCGAATCGGCAATGGCGTCGAGTTCGGTCAACGGCAGGCGCTCGGCCGACATGGCCAGATACAGGATGGGCGAGTCGGCCGGGTTGATCTTTCTTAACTGCGGCGGATCCATGCCCTGCGGCAGATTGCGCGCCGCCTGCGCAATCGCGGTCTGCACGTCCTGGGCCGCGGCGTCGATATCGCGATTCAGCTCGAACTGCAGGCTGATGTTGGTCGAGCCCTGGCTCGACGCCGAACTCATAGACTCGATGCCCGCCACCGTCGCCAATTGCCGCTCCAGCGGCGTGGCCACGGTGTTGGCCATGGTTTCCGGATTGGCACCGGGAAGCGACGCCGAAACACGGAGGGTGGGGAAATCCACCTGCGGCAGGTCGTTCACCGGCATCTGCGAGTAAGCAAGCACACCAAACAGCGCCATCGCCAGCACCAGCATCAGTGTGGCGACCGGCCGCTCAATGAACAGCCGCGACAGATTCATGGACGTTTACCCGTGCCGGCAGGCTCGACAGACAGCGCCTCTCCTTCGAGCGTGACCTTGCCGCCAGCCTTGAGCCGCTGTGGAATCTCGATCAGCACCGGCTCACCCGCCTGCAGTTCGCCTTCCACCACCTGCTCGCCGTCCAGTCCACGCAACAGGTTCACCCGCTGCACCACGGCCTTGCCGCCGCGCACGACATACACATAGGTGCCCTCCTGCGCATGTTGCAGCGCGGCTCCGGGCAGCACCTTGGCGTTGGACAGCGTGCCCAGCAACAGCCGCACCTGTACGCCTTGCCCCGACAACAGTTCGGGCGGCGCGCCGGCTAGCCGCACTTTGATCGGCACGGCGCCAGTGGTGGCATCGATCTGTGCATCGACGAAGACCAGTTCACCCTTGGCGCGCAGGGTGCGATCGGTGCCGTCAAAAATCTCGGCCGTCACCCTGCCCTGCGCACGAGCGGCCGCAAGCTGCTGCCAGTCCTGCTGTGCCACGCTGGCGCGCACATCAAGTACACCGGGTGCGAGTATCGTAGTGAGCGCTTCGCCGCCGGCCTGCACCAGACTGCCGGAATGGATCGCAATGCGACCGACACGGCCGGCTAGCGGCGCACGAATTTCCGCGTAGCGGGCATCGAGCCGCGCTGCTTCGAGTTCGGCACTGGCGGTGCCTGCACGCGCACGCGCGGATTCCAGTGCCAGCCGGGCATCATCGAGTTCCTGGCGGCTGATGTAGCCCGACTGCAGCAAGGGGCTCAAACGCTCAAGCTTCTGCTGCGCTTCGGCGGTCTCGGCACGTGCGCCGGCAAGCGCCGCCTGGCTTTGCGCCATGCGTGCCTGCGCCGGACGCGCATCGAGGCTGAACAGTACCTGACCGGCACGCACGCTATTGCCTTCCTGTACATGCTGACGCAATACGGTGCCGCTCACTTGCGACACGATGGCAACCTGCTGCGCCGCCTCCAGCGTGCCGGGCAGGTCGATCACCTGCGGAAAATCCCGCATCGCCACCGGCACGGTCTTGACGCGCAATGCGCGGTCGCCACCCTCTTGCTTGCCGTCGCCCGATTTCTGATGCTGGATGCGATAGGCCACACCAGCGACCAATGCCAGCACGATGACGATGAGAAAGATGCGCAGCTTCATGGTGTACTCGTCCTGGGAGACACAGCGGGCAGACGCCCCAGTGCATGGTTCAATCGGGAAAAGGCGGTCAGCCAGTCAACGTCGGCCTGGGCGGCACCTTGCCGCGCACGTGCCAGATCGGCCTGGGCAGTCAATAGTTCCAGCAGGCTGCCGACACCTGCGGTGTAGCGTGCTTCGGCCGCACGCGCCGATTCGCTGGCGCTGTCGAACTGCACCGCCACGCCCTCGCGCTGAAGGTGAGCATAACGCACATCGTGATACGCCTCGGCCACCGTGCGTGCAACCTGGTTGCCCTGGATTTCCGCCTCTGCCTGTAGCCGTTCGGCATCGCGTTCGGCCGCGCGTGCCTGCGCGGCCAGACGTCCGCCGTCGAACAGAGGGAGCGACAGGTTCACGCCAACGCTATAGGTGCTCGAAGGCGAGTGGTCATCTTCCAGAAAAAAGGTGCGCCCGGTATTGGCGGACAGCGATACGCTGGGCCAGCGCGCGGCGCGCGCGCCCTCGGCTTCCGCACGCGCACGCGCGGCAGCAGCCAGCAAGGCCTGCAGATCGGGACGCTGCTGCGCTGCCTCGGCCAGCATATCCACCAGCAGGGTGCCGGCTTCCAGTACGGTCGGTGCCGCCGTTTCCCAGTCGAGTGCAATTGTGTCCGTCTGTGCAACGCCTGCTGCCTGCTTGAGTCCGGCCTCGGCCTTGATCCCGTCACGTTCAGCCGCCTGGCGCGCCAGTGTTGTCTCGGCCAGCGCTGCCCGCGCACGCAGTTGATCGGCGCGGGCAGCCAATCCACTTTGCAATCTGACATTGACTGCGTCGAGACTGCTGCGCAACGCGGTCTCCTGCTGCGTCTGGGCGTTTACCTGCGCGCGCGCTGCCAGCACGGCAAAATAGGCTGCTTCGACTTCAGCAATGGCGTCCTGCAGGACGCGGTTGCCGTTCAGCAGGCTGGCGATGAGTTGGTAACGCTGGGCATCGATGCTAGCGGCACGCGCCCCAAAGTCATACACCACATACGACAGACCGAGGCTGGGTCCGTAACGATGCAGGGTGGGCACCGACGCACCGGAACTCGACAGTGAGCGACTGCGGGTGAAATTGAATTGCCCGGTCAGTGTCGGCCAGTTGGCAGCGCTTGCCACATCGAGTCGCGCGGCTTCGGCCTGGATGCCGAGCCAGGCCGCACGCGACTCGGGACGTTCGCGCAGCGCATGTTCAGTGAGCGCGGACAGGCTATCGAAATGGAGTGTGCCGACTGGTGCGGCCGAGGATTGTGCCGGGGTGGGCAGAATGTCCAGACGCAACCAGAAGGTGCCCGGGCGTTCGGGCAGATCAATCGAGCCAGTATGGCCTGCCAAAGGCCACAATGACAGGCATGTCAGAAGAAAATGCAGGGTGTATTTCAAAGTAATTTGATTCTAATCGAATCCGGGGCCGGACCTGCTTTACATAAATGTATCAGCCCCCACGCGCAAGAGTATTCCATTGACCAGCCCTCCACCTTCGACGAGTTGCCGGCACTCCAGCTATCATCGCAACCATGAAACCCTCCCTGCAAATGCAGCCCTCGGAAAACCTGATGCACTCGCTGCTGATGCGATTAACCGCTCTGGTGCTGGCCGCCTTCGCCTGCTCGGTGGTGCATGCCGGGCAAGCCCATGTCGCGGTGGCCTCCAATTTTACGGCGCCGATGAAACAGCTGGCCACGCAGTTTGAACAGACAAGCGGGCACACTCTCGTTCTGTCTTCCGGCGCCACCGGCAAGTTCTACGCGCAGATCAAGCACGGTGCCCCCTTCGATGTGTTGCTGGCAGCAGATGACGACACGCCGGCCCGCTTGCTGCGCGAAGGTGATGCTGTCCAGAGCCAGGCCTATGCCATTGGCCGGCTGGCACTGTGGAGTGATCGCCCGGGGTTTATCGCTGGCAACGATACGGTGCTGCGGCAAAACCGTTTCCAGCGGCTGGCAATCGCCAACCCCAAACTGGCGCCCTACGGTGCGGCGGCCATCGAGGTGCTGGCCAATCTCAAACTCACTGACAGCGTGCAAAGCAAATTCGTCATCGGTGAAAACATCGCGCAGACTTACCAGTTTGTTGCCAGCGGCAATGCCGAGCTCGGTTTTGTGGCGCTGTCGCAGGTGATGCTGGATGGAAAGCTCAGCAGCGGATCGGTCTGGCAGGTGCCCGCCTCGCTGCACTCCCCCATCCGCCAGGATGCAGCCTTGCTGAAACGCGGCGAGCACAATGCGGCCGCCCGTGCATTGCTCGACTTTCTCAACACGCCGGCTGCCCTTGCGATCATCCGCAGCTATGGCTACGAACGCTAAGCCATGAGCCTGACTGGGACCGACATCTCGGCGATCACCCTCACGCTGCAACTCGCAGCGGTGACCACACTGGTGCTGATGCTGATCGCAACGCCGCTGGCCTGGTGGCTTACGCACACGCAAACCCGCTGGCGCGCGGCAGTCACGGCACTGGTGGCGCTGCCGCTGGTGCTGCCGCCGACGGTGCTGGGGTTTTACCTGCTGGTGTTGCTCGGCCCCAAAGGCATGATCGGCCAGTGGATGCTGGCCATGGGACTGGACACCCTGCCCTTCACCTTCGGCGGACTGGTGGTGGGATCAGTGGTGTTTTCGCTGCCGTTTGCGGTACAGCCGATCGCCAATGCGTTTGCGGCCATCGGCGCACGCCCGCTCGAAGTAGCCGCCACCTTGCGTGCCTCGCTATGGGACCGTTTCTGGAGCGTGACGGTACCGCTGGCGCGCCCGGGTTTCATCACGGCAGCAGTACTGGCGTTTGCCCACACTGTCGGCGAATTCGGCGTGGTGCTGATGTTGGGCGGCAACATTCCAGGCGAAACGCGGGTGCTGTCGGTGGCGATTTACGATCACGTCGAAGCAATCGAGTACACCCAGGCGCACATCCTGTCGGCCGGGCTGGTGGTGTTTTCCTTTGTGGTGCTGCTGATGCTCGGCCGTCACAGCGCCCAGTGGCAGCGCGTGGCGACGTGAGCACCATCGAGGCGCGCTTCCGTTCCACCCTGGGCAGCTTCGAACTCGATGCTGAATTCAGTCTGCCTGCGCGCGGCGTCTCGGCCTTGTTTGGCGCATCGGGTTCGGGCAAGACCACACTATTAAGGTTAATCGCCGGCCTGAGCCGCGCGCCCGGTTCATTGATCGTCAACGGCGACGTCTGGCAGGACGACCGCAGCTTCGTCCCCACTCACCGCCGCGCCCTCGGCTATGTCTTCCAGGAAGCCAGCCTGTTTCCGCACCTGAGCGTGCGCGGCAATCTGGAATACGGCTGGAAACGCGTGCCCGCCGCCGAACGCCGTCTGGCCTTTGACGACGTGATCGAGTGGCTGGGACTGGCCGCGCTGCTGCCGCAGGCCCCGCAACATCTGTCAGGCGGGCAGCGTCAGCGCGTCGCCATCGGCCGCGCGCTGCTGGCCAGTCCGCGCCTGCTGCTGATGGATGAGCCGCTGTCGGCGCTGGATTCGACGAGTCGCGCCGAGATCCTGCCCTACCTGGAACGCCTGCACCAACAACTCGAACTACCCATTATTTATGTCAGCCATGCACTGGACGAAGTGGCGCGTCTGGCCGACACCCTGCTGCTGATCAAAGCCGGAAAAATTACCTACCAGGGGCCACTGGTTGATGGCCTGACCCGACTCGATTTGCCGCTGGCGCACCGCGACACCGCCAGCACGATCATCGACACCACCGTGATCTCGCACGACCCGGCATTTCAGCTCACCCAGGTTGCCCGTCAGGGCATCACTTTCGAACTGCCCGGCATGCATGGCGCCATTGGCGAGCCGTTGCGGGTGCGCGTGGCCGCACGCGATGTCAGCCTGACGCTGTCCGCATCAAGCCAGACCAGCATCCTCAATCTGCTGCCTGCGCACATTATTGAGATTGCCGATGATGCACCGGGCCAGGTGCTGGTGCGTCTGGCACTGGAAGACAGCGTGCTGTTGTCGCGCATCACCCGCAAGTCGGCGCATCTGCTGAACCTGCAGCCGGGCATGAGGGTGGTGGCTCAGGTGAAAAGCGTAGCGGTGGCCTGAAACAAGCGATGTAGTCTAGAGCTCGGTAAACAGATAGACGATCAGCGCCAACCCCAGGCCAGCCACCGACAGGTTCATCACAATGCCTGACCAGGTGCAGTAGTGTGCAGGAATTTCGACCGGCTTCAGGGTTGCCAGCACACGGCGGTACTGCACGATGGAAAAGCTGATCACAAGCAGTGCCAGCCCGATGAAGGCAACCCCAATCCAGAATGAAAAATCGCGCCCGATCTGGCCGGGCGCTTGCCGCAACATGTGCATGAACAAACCGAAGCGTTCGACCACGAAGCCGAAAGCCATCAGGGTGAGGCCGGTTCGGTTCCACGCCAGCAGGGTGCGCTCGGCGGCAAAAAAGACACGCGGGTCGTTGAGCCCTGACATCAGACCGGCTCCACTTCAGCGGGCAAATGGCCTTTCAAGGTCGCTGCAAGACACTCGAAGGTTTCTGGAAAGGGCGCACGCTTGCGCCACACCAGTCCGATCGTTCGACCTGGAACGGGCTTTTTGAACGGCCGGATTTCAACCGTTTTTTTGCTGACGCGTGGCCCGGCATCAACCGACAGCGCCGGCAGCAGTGTCATCCCCAGCCCCATTCCCACCATCTGGCGCAACGTTTCCAGACTGGTGGCACGCACCTCCTCGCGGCCCTTCGAGTTCGCCCCACAGACATCCAGCGCCTGATCGCGCAGGCAGTGGCCTTCGTCAAGCAGCAGTAATTTCTCGGTCATGATGTCGGGCACTTTCAGTACCTCACGTTTGGCTAGCGCATGCCCTGCCGGCAACGCGGCAAAAAAAGGTTCGTAGAACAGGGGTTCGACGCGCAGATTATCGTCATCGACAGGCAGGGCCAGCAGGCCCGCATCGAGCTTGCCATCGGCCAGATGCTCCAGAATCTGCGGCGTCATTTCCTCGCGCAGCAACATCCGCAGGCCGGGATGTTTCTTGTGCATCAGCGTCAACGCATGCGGCAGATAATATGGCCCGAGCGTAGGGATGATGCCAAGCCGCAGCGTTCGCGCCATGGGGTCCTGCGCATGTTTGGCCAGTTCCTTGATCCGTTCGGACTCTTCGACGATATTGCGTGCGGCCTGCAGGATCTCGCGCCCGATTGGCGTGGGTGTGACGCGCTTGAGGCTGCGATCGAACAGCGTGACGCCCAGGAAATCTTCCAGCTTTTTGAGCTGGGTCGATAGCGTCGACTGGGTGATAAAGCAGGCTTCAGCCGCGCGACCGAAGTGACCGTGGTCGGCCAAGGCGACGAGATATTTGAGTTCTTGCAAGGTCATGATGGCTTATAGGCTATATCAATCAACTCATTCTAAAAAATTCATGAGGCAAATTGTTTTTATTGCTATTAAATAGGACTTGATCGACTGTCGAATCGCAATTTCAAGAGGAGAAAGCCATGTCTGAAAGCAAATGTCCGTTTATACACAAAGCCGGAAGCGGTATGTCGAATTACCAGTGGTGGCCAAAACAGCTGCATCTCGAGATCCTGCACCAGCACACCCCCGAGTCCAGCCCGATGGGCGAGGACTTCAACTATGTCGAAGAATTCAAAAAGCTCGACTTGGCGGCGGTGAAGAAAGACCTGACCGCCGTAATGACCGACTCGCAGGACTGGTGGCCGGCGGACTACGGCCACTATGGCCCGTTCTTCATCCGCATGGCCTGGCACAGCGCGGGCACCTACCGCACCGGCGACGGCCGCGGTGGCGCGGGGCACGGCAACCAGCGTTTCGCCCCCCTCAACAGCTGGCCGGACAACGTCAACCTCGACAAGGCGCGCCGGTTGCTGTGGCCGATCAAGCAGAAGTACGGCCGCAAAATCTCCTGGGCCGATCTCATCATTCTCGCGGGCAACGTCGCCATGGAATCGATGGGCTTCAAGACCTTCGGCTTCGCCGGCGGACGTGAGGACATCTGGGCGCCGGAAATCGACGTCTACTGGGGCAATGAGGAAAAGTGGCTGGACGACAAAGCGCGCTTTGAAGGTGGACGTGACCTGGAAAACCCGCTCGCCGCTGTGCAGATGGGCCTGATCTACGTCAATCCGGAAGGCCCTGGCGGCCAACCCGATACGCTTGAATCCGCTCGCCTGGTGCGCGAGACCTTCGCGCGCATGGCGATGAACGACGAAGAGACGGTGGCGCTGACCTGTGGCGGGCACACCTTCGGCAAATGCCACGGCGCCGGCCCGGCCACACATGTGGGACCGGAGCCCGAAGCCGCACCCATCGAACAGATGGGCCTGGGCTGGAAGAGCAGCTTCAAAAGCGGCAAGGGCGGCGACCAGATCGGCAGCGGCCTGGAAGGATCGTGGACGCCGACCCCAACCACATGGGATATGAGTTATTTCGATGTTCTGTTCGGCAACGACTGGGTGAACTCCAAGAGTCCGGCAGGTGCCTGGCAGTGGACACCGAACAAGGCGACCGACAGCAATATGGCTCCAGCTGCGGACGATTCATCGAAAAGGGTGCCGATCATCATGACCGAAGCGGACATGGCGATGCGCATGGACCCGATCTATGAGCCGATCGCCCGGCGTTTCCACAAGGACCCGGAAGGCTTCGCCGACGCCTTCGCTCGCGCCTGGTTCAAGCTGACCCACCGCGACATGGGTCCGAAGTCGCGCTATCTTGGTCCCGAGGTGCCTGCGGAAGACCTGATCTGGCAAGACCCGATCCCGGCCGTTGATCATGAACTGGTGAACGATGCGGACGTCGCCGCCCTCAAGGCCAAGGTGCTGGCGTCCGGCTTGTCTGTGCCGGAGCTGGTCTCGACCGCCTGGGCCTCGGCGTCGACGTTCCGCGGATCCGACAAGCGCGGCGGCGCCAACGGCGCGCGCATTCGTCTGGCGCCGCAGAAGGACTGGGAAGCCAACCAGCCGACGCAACTGGCCAAGGTACTGGGCAAACTCGAAGGCATCCAGCGTGAGTTCAATGCTGACGGCAAGAAGGTCTCGCTGGCCGATCTGATCGTGCTGGCCGGCTGCGCCGGCGTCGAAGCAGCTGCGAAGAAAGCGGGCCACACCGTGACGGTTCCATTCACACCAGGCCGCATGGACGCCTCGCAGGAACAGACCGACGTGGAGGCCTTCGACGTGCTCGAACCGGTCGCCGATGGCTTCCGCAACTACCAGAAGGGCCAATACACCGTCCCGGCCGAGGAGCTGCTGCTCGACAAGGCGCAATTGCTGATGCTCTCCGCACCCGAGATGACGGTGCTGGTCGGCGGCATGCGCGTCCTCAATGCCAATGTTGGGCAGTCCCAGCACGGGGTCTTCACTCAGCGGCCGGGGATGCTGAGCAACGACTTCTTCGTCAACCTGCTCGACATGGGCACGGGGTGGAAGCCGGTGTCGAAGGATGAAGACGTGTTCGAAGGACGCGACCACAAGACCGGCGAAGTCAAATGGACCGGCACCCGCATCGATCTGCTCTTCGGTTCGAATTCCCAGCTGCGAGCGCTGGCTGAGGCCTATGCCTGTTCGGATGCACAAGAGAAGTTTGTCCACGACTTTGTGGCGGCATGGACCAAGGTGATGAATCTGGATCGCTTTGATCTTGGCTGACCGGAAAGTCACGCCCGCCCCTGTCGGGGCGGGTACTTGAATTGAACGTGTGATGAATGAGGTGCCGGAAATGAAAGCCATTTTGATCGACCCCGAGAACCGATCCATCGATCGCATCGACATCGACGACCGCAATGACCTTGTCAGGCTAGTCGGATTTGACACGCTCGAATCCGATGCCGTCGGCACGCAAGGTGACCGTCTCTATTTCGACGAGGAATGCTTTCTGCGCGGCACGACCGGGCGCTTCCAGGTCGATACGATTATTCCCGTGTCAGGCAAGGGCGTGATCGTTGGAACGGCCAAGGACGGCAATACACTGAGCGATGTAGTAATGGACATCGACGAACTGCGCAGCCGCATCAAATATCTGTAAGCAGATAACGGGCGTAACCAATGCTGGCTGCCAGTGCACTCAGCTGACGTTTCAGCGCGCCAGTTTCAGTTCGATATCCTCACCCAGCCACGCCCCGTCCTGCCATTGCCAGGTGAAATCCAGAATGTCATGCCCGCATAGCTGATCTGCGCTCAGGCTGAAGCCATGCAGTCCCCGTCCCAAAGGCAGGGTGGGCAGATCACGTACATCTTTCCAGCCGTTAAACCCGATGCGTATACGGGCGGGTTGCGGCAGCAGCTCGGCACTGCCACCAATGCCGCAATACACACGGCGAGTGTATAAATAGCCACCCCGCTCTTCGCCCCGGTTGCCCCAGGGCACCGACAGGCTGGCGACCATGGCACCGTTAAAAGTCTTGTCGGAATGTGCTTTCAGGACCTGGGCAGAACGACGCAGTTGCTCACCTAACGCATCGGGCAGGTCGAACGCCTGACAACGCGCCTCACGCGCCGTGTGCCAGTCAGCCCAGGCAGTATGCTGTTGCTGCCACGCCTGAGCGAAGGGCTCGGCCAGACTGGACAGCGCCAGGGTAGCCGCAGCCTGTGGCGAAGTGGCCAGGCCCAGCGCGAGATTCACTTTTTGCGGCAGTGCCGCCATCAGCGCCACATTGCCAGGCCGGCCTCGTCCCAGATCCAGATCATGCGACCATGGCGGGCGAAATTCTGCCAGCCGTCGGACTCACCCACATACCCAGCCGATGTGATACCCAGCGCATCGTGAAAATCCGTATCCACGCCCAGCAGTGCCGGCGCGAATGGCCCTTGCTGCGCCGACAGCATGCGCCGTTCCCGGTGCCGGGTTGCCCATGCCTGATTGTGCCAACCAGTGTCGCCCAGGTGCGGGGCAAGCAACAGATAAGAACGCAAAACCGGATCCCCCTGCAGTTCGACTTCCAGGCGCAACACGTCGCGTTTCGGATCGGGACAGATACGCAGGGTCAGGCTGAAACGCGGATGGTGGTGAACCACCGTCGGCAAAGGCACCCCGGGTGCAGGCAGGGTCAGGGTGTAATCCGTCAGACGTTTGACCTTGACCCAGAAGCCGGCATTGTCCGCAACGATGAAACCCAGGTCGCGAATTTGCGGGATGTCGATGTTGACAATGCCGTGCCCGAGTGTGAACCATACACGCGACGAGCCAATCGCGGTACTGACCAGATCCTTGTCACTGGACGACCAGGTAGGCGCAATGCTGGGGTGGCCGGGTGCATGTCGCAGAGTCGGGTTCATCGAATAGTCTCTGTCTACGCTGAAGCCACGATCAGTTCAATGTACTGCATTTGTTGCTGATCGCAGGGACCGGACCACCGCCCCACGGATTGGCCACCCTAGCCAAACCGAGCTTGTCCGCCAGGTTCATGGACAGCCCGAAGGGCTGGTGCGAGGATTACGGGTCAGTTTTGAGATAAGCCGGGCTACAGCTATTCAGGCACGCACTTCTGCCACAGGTTGCAAACCGGACACCCCTTCAATGTGGGTCTGTGGCACGCCTTTCAGCGCCAAGGCATAAATTTGCTGCAAATCCTCCTCGCTGACGTCGACAAATGTGTCAATCTGCGACAGCGCATAAACTAGGCTGCTGTGCGGAATCATGCTCTTTTCGGCCGTATCGGAAGCCTTGACCGGCCGGCGCAAATGCCAGGATTGTGGATAACGCCGCCAAGCAAATGGATAGTTGAACGTCACTGCCACCACCAGCAGGATGACGACATCGATCAACACCGGATTGAGCGCATAACTATATCCCAGCGAATGCACGGCATCGCCGCCCAACACGGCATAAAGCGCCGTCGCTCCGCCGGGCGGATGCAGGCAGCGCATGCTGTACATGGCCGCAATCGACAGTGCCACGGCCAGCGATGCGGCCAGCATGGGATCGGCACCCAGCCAGCGCGCGCAGCTGACGCCGATCAATGCCGATACAACATTGCCACCGAACACTGGCCACGGCTGCGACAATGCGCCATGCGGCGCGGCAAACAACAACACTGCAGCAGACCCCATCGAGGCCACGGCCAGCAGACCGCCGTTCTTGCCCAGCCAGATTTCGCCCACCCACATCACCGCCAGGATGCCAAACAGGGCTCCGAGGGCCGACACCCAGTGTTCACGCTCGGAGACTGAATAAGCCAGTTTACGTACCATATTGTGGACCGGTTAGTTGTATGGAAATGCGCCGCAAAGTGCACTGAAACGCCGATCCTGTTGATGCGGCGTCGGCATGGAAAGGCATCAATTCACCCCCCCCAAGCCTGCAGCGGAAGCCGAGCGCTCAGCCCGTGCTCCAGGCACGGGGACGCCGCATGCCAGCGATCTTGCAGGCCTGTTTGACGTAGCCATAGGGGAACAGCACGAACAGTTTCTTTTGCGCCTCCCGGCCCATTCGCTCGGCCAGATGCTTGATGACAAAACGGGCATCGGCCGCGACCTGGTGCTCCTCGTAGAAGTCGCGCATGAAACGCAAGACATCCCAATGATCGTCATTCAGTTCGATGTTTTCGTCCTGGGCCAAGGCGCGGGCGATTTCCTCGTTCCAGTCGGCGGGGTCAACCAGATAACCCTCACCATCGCGCTCGGGCATCAAGGTTGTAAAGTCGGTTGCTTGTTCCATGACGGTCTCCTCAGAATGTCGATGAGGCTAGTTTAGAGATCTCTTATATATTGATCCAGCGATAAATTTTGGTGTCTAATATCGAAAAACCCGATAGATAACTCATCTGAACCATGTTATGGACACAGAACTCGCTCGCACCTTCCTGATGGTGACCGCCACCGGCAACTTCGTCGCCGCCGCCAGCCGCCTGCATGTGACGCAATCGACGGTGAGCGCGCGCATCAACACACTGGAAACATCGCTTGGCGCGCGCCTGTTCCAGCGCGGACGCAACGGTGCGGAACTGACACCGTCCGGCAAGCGCTTCCTGCGTCACGCCAAAAACCTGGTGCGCACGGTCGAGCAGGCGCATCACGATGTCGGCCTGCCGCAAGGGTTTCGCGACGTGCTGACACTGAGCGGGCGCACCGCACTGTGGGAAAAATTCCTGCCGCACTGGATAGCCTGGATGCGCAAGGCGGCACCCGATGTATCACTGCGTCTGGATATCGGCTTCGAGCCCGACATCATGCAGGGCCTGATCGAAGGTGCGGTGGACATCGGCGTGATGTATACGCCCACGTCACGCCCCGGACTGATGGTGGAACCGCTGTTCGACGAAACCCTGCTTCTGGTCACCAGCGATCTCAAGCGCGGCTGGCCGGATGAAGGCTACATTCACATCGACTGGGGGCCGGAGTTCAATGCCCAGTTCAGCGAACATCACGCCGAGACGGGACCACCCGCGCTGATTGCCAATATCGGCTGGCTGGGCGTGCAACAACTACTGACCTACGGCGGTAGCGGCTATTTCCCGCAACGCCTGGTGCGGCACCATATCCAGGCCGGGCAATTGTGGCGCGTACCGGACACACCGCAATTCAAACTGCCTGCTTACATGGTGTATCCGCGCGACAGCGACAATGCCACGCTGAAACAGGCCATCGGCGGCCTGCGGCAATTGGCGCTTGAGGAACAAGCACGCGGCGAATAATCAGTTCGGTTTTTGAGCAACCAGATCGATCAGTGCCGACATGCCATGGTGGTGGCTGCCCTCGCTGATGAAAGATTCGTGTTCGTACAGATGCCTGATTGTCCAGTCGCCGAACCACTCACGCAATAGCTCGGTGGTATACATATTGGCAGCGTTACCCGGGCCGCCGGTCGCGAACTCGACCTGCTTCGGCGTATAGCCCTGCAGGATCAACAGGCCGCCGGGTTTCAGTGCGCGCCGAATACCGGCAATGATGCGCTCGCGCTCGGGCGGAGGGGCAAACTGGATGAAGATGGCAACAATGAGGTCGTAGGCATTTTCCGGCCAGTTCCACGCCAGCACATCGAGTTGTTCGAAGTTCAATGACACACTGCGCTCGGCCGCCAGTTTGTGGGCCTTCTTCAGTGCAACCGGTGACACATCGACCGCATGAACCTGCACCCCCTGCTCGGCCAGCCAGACGCCGTTGCGGCCTTCGCCATCGGCGATGGCCAGCGCATGCATGCCTGGACGAATCAGTTCAGCCTGGCTGGCCAGAAACACATTGGGCGCCGTGCCAAAAATGTAGTCATCCGTGGCGTAACGTTCGTCCCAGAATGGGCTGCTCATGCCTATTTAGCGTGGGCGGAAAGCAGTTTTTCGAGTTGCGCCGCCGGCACCATGCCGGGGACGCGCTGGCCATCGGAAAAAATAAGCGTGGGGGTGCCGGATATCTTGAGTTTGCCGCCGAGCGCAATGGTTTCATCGACCGGATTGGCGCACTTGCCATCATTGACGGGCACCTTGCCACCCGTGATGTAATCGTCCCACGCCTTGTTGCGATTGGGTGCGCACCAGATCTGTTTCGACATTTGTACAGCCTTGGGGTGCAACCCTTCGATGGGGTAAAGGAACGTGTAAACGGTGATGTTGTCGACCTTGGTCAATTCAGCTTCAAACTTGCGGCAGTATGGGCAGTCCACGTCGGAAAACACCACCAGCTTGCGTGCACCGTTGCCCTTGACGGTCTTGAGTGCATTGCCCAGCGGCAACGACTCCCACTTGATTGCCTGCAACTGGTTCAGACGCGCCTGGGTCAGGTTGCTGCGATTTTTCAGGTCGATCACATCGCCAGCCACCACGTACTGTGCCTTGGCATCGACATACACCAGCTGACCATCCATGTAGACCTCATACAAGCCACTGTAGGGGGTTTTCTTGATCGAGTGGATCTGCGCACCGGGGAACTGCTTGGTCAACGCATCGCGAATCACCGACTCACTGGCTTGTGCACATGCAGAAAACATCAGGATGGAGGCCAGCGCCAGGGGGGTGAATTTCATTCAATACTCCAAGTGAATATAAAAAATCAGGACATCAAAAAATCAGGACATCGCTTCACGAACCAGTGCCGTTTTCAGCGGCGGCAACTGGTTCACCAAACGCATCCCGGAATTACGCAACCATGCGGCCCGTTCGTCAGCAAACAGATGATGCAGACCATGTGTGACCGCCTGCATGCGCTGTACCGGCTCGGCGCGCTGGCGCGCATAAGTGTTCAATACGCGCACATCGCCACAGCGGCTGCGACGATGATGCCGGGACAATACCTCAACCAGCGCTTCGGCGTCACCAAAACCCAGGTTCACGCCCTGCCCTGCCAGCGGATGCACGCCGTGTGCCGCATCGCCGATCAGGGCCACGCCCGGGGCCACAACCGATTCCACCCGGATCAAGCGCAGTGGAAAGGCCGCTGCGGGTGTCAGCAGCTTCAATTCGCCCAGTTTGTCATGGCCGGCGGCGCGTACGGTTTCAGCCAGCGTTGTTGCATCCAGCGCGAGCAGTTCATCCGCATGCTCCGAGTGAGTGGACCAGACCATCGACAGGCGGTTCCCCCCGGCACCAGGATTCTGCTGACCGGCAAGCGGCAGCCAAGCCAGAATGTCGCTGTCAAAGAACCACTGAAATGCGGTGCCGCGATGCGAGCGATCGCATTCGAAGTTTGCCACCACTCCGCTCTGGCCGTAGGGCGTCAGCGTCGAGCCGAGGCCTGCCCATTCGCGAACCCGCGACACCGTGCCATCCGCACCCACAATCAGTTCGGCTTCCAGCGTGTCGCCGCCGGACAGTTTCACGCTCGAATACGGTTCGCCCCATTCGATGGCTTCGATTGCGGCCGGACAATACACGCTCACGTTGCCGTCTGCCTGCAAGGCCTGCCACAAGGCCTGCTGCAGCCTTCCGCTTTCGACGATGGCGGCCAGATGCGACACGCCTGATTCATAGGCATCGAGCCGCACTGTGCCGCCGGCATCGCCCGCCACGTCCATGCGGTAAACGGCTTGCACCCGGTCGGCATCCATAAGCAGCCAGACACCCAGTCGTTCCAGAAAACGCTGGCTCGCAGGGCTGATGGCATAGATGCGGGTATCCCAGATGTCATCCGGAACCTGCGGCGGCTGACGCTCGACCAGCGCCACCTGCAGCCCCTGGCGGCCCAGTGCCAATGCAGCCGCCGCGCCTACCAGGCCAGCGCCGACAATGATGACTTGATGGCGTGCGCTGCTCATCCGCGCGCTCCGAACATCATGCGCCGCGCCACGAAAATTTTCAGTGGTGGGAACACTTCCAGCGCCAGCAAACCCAGTCCGCGCGCATGGCGCAGCGGGCCGATGTCATTGGAAAATGTACACAGCAAAAATTCCGTGAAGCCGACGCCGCCCAGCACGTCAAGCTTTCGGCCGCGCGCATAAGCACGCAACATGGTGGCGCTGCCGATCTCATCAGCCGCCGTGTCGCCACACAAAGTCGCCAGTTCCCAGGCATCGCGCAGGCCGATGTTGAATCCCTGCCCCGCCACCGGATGCAGCGTCTGCGCCGCATTGCCGATGCGCACTACGTGGTTGGCGGCCTCGCTGCCGACATAGGCCAGCCTGAGCGGGAAGGTCTTGCGCGGGCTGGCCGCAGTAAAGCGCCCTTGCCGCCCACCAAAATGCTGATACAGCGCGGTCAGAAAATCTGCATCGGGCAATGCGGCAATGCGTTCGGCATCGGCGTTGTCTGCAGTCCACACCAACGCGTAGCGGTCGCCTTTCGGCAGCAGTGCCGCCGGCCCTTCCGGGGTAAAGCGCTCGTAAGCCTGATTCGCGTGCGGCAATTCAGTCTGCACTTCGCACACCACCGCCATCTGCTCGTAATCGCGTGAAATTTTCGGGTCCGGTGCGGATTCCCCGCGACCGCCGTCGGCTACCACCACCAGCGGTGCCCACAAGCTGCGACCTGTCGCTGTTTGCAGCGTGGCACCGCTTGCATCGAATTCGATGCGTTCCACCGCCACGCCATACTCAACTGCAATCCCGGCATCAACCAACGCCTGCTTCAGCGCCGCAGTCAACGTGGCATAGGGCAGCACATACCCCAGCGCCGGCACCTTGACCTCTTCAGCCGACAAGCGCGCCACACCCAGTGCGCCGCGCTGCGAAATATGGATACGGGTGATGGGCGTCACGCCCTCGAGGAGATTCCACACGCCCAGGCGCTCGAGAATCAGGTGCGAGCCGTGCGACAAGGCCAGCGTGCGCGTATCGGCACGGTCATCAACTGACTGCGCCTCCAGCACCTGCACAGCGATACCCTGCTGCTGCAAGGCCAGCGCACACACCGCCCCCACCGGGCCGGCGCCGACGATCAAAACGCGACTCACCCTTGCATCCATTCCTCGATCTCGGCGACCGATTTGGGGGGGGAGGTCAGTACCTCGCAGCCGGATTCGGTCACGGCCACATCGTCCTCGATGCGGATACCGATATTCCACAGCGCTTCCGGCACGTCGTCCGCCGGGCGAATGTAAAGACCGGGCTCGACCGTCAGCGTCATGCCCGCCTGCAGCGGCCGCCACTCGCCGTTGAGCTTGTATTCGCCGGCGTCGTGCACATCGAGCCCCAGCCAGTGACCCGTTTTATGCATGTAAAAACGGTCATAGGCACTGGATTCGATCAAGCCATCCACACTGCCCTCAAGCAATTTCAGATCGACCATGCCCTGCGTCAGCACCCGCACCGCCGCCTCATGTGGCGCATTCCAGGTGCTGCCCGGACGCACCTCGCCGATGGCCGCGACCTGCGCCGCCAGCACCAGTTCGTAGACGTCCTTCTGCGCTGCCGAGAAGCGGCCATTGACCGGAAAGGTGCGGGTGATATCGGCCGCATAACTACCGAACTCGGCCGCCGCGTCGATCAGCAGCAGGTCACCATCGCGCAGCGGCTTGTTGTTGAATACGTAGTGCAGCACACAGGCGTTGGCGCCACTCGCCACGATGGAATTGTAGGCAGGGGCCTCGGCACCACCGCGACGAAAAGCGGACAGCAGTTCCGCCTCGACCTCGTATTCGTGACCGCCGGGCCGGGTGACGCGCATGGCGGCACGATGCGCGCCCGAGGAAATCTCAGCCGCACGACGCATCAAGGCCAGTTCATGCGCATCCTTGATCAGCCGCATTTCATCGAGCGCGTGGCGCACATCGACGATTTCGCCCGGCGCCATCACACCCTGCCGCGACTTGGCGCGCACCGCATTGAGCCAGCCGATCACGCGCGCGTCCCACGCCGGATCCTGCCCCACCGCGTAAGCGAGGCGTTCGCGATTGCCCATCAGTTCGGGTAGCCTGGCATCCAGCTCCGTGATCGAATAGGCCGCGTCGAAACCGAAGTCTTTCTGTGCCGCTGCCGGGCCATGACGAAAACCGTCCCAGATCTCGCGCGTCTCGTCCTTGTCGCGGCAGAACAGGATGGACTCCGGCTTGTTGCCGCCGGCCACAACCACCACCGCCTCGGGTTCGTTAAACCCCGTCAGCCAGTAGAAGTAGCTGTCGTGCCGATACGGATAGTGGCTGTCACGGTTGCGCGGCACCTCCGGCGCCGTGGCGACGATGGCGATGCCATCACCCAAGGTGGCGGCAAGACGCGCGCGGCGTTGAATATGGTTCTGTTGTGCATCAAACATGGTTGCGTAAGCTTTCATCAAGTTGCTGCAGGCGCTCCGGCGTACCGACATCTATCCAGCGCCCGCCATGGTGTTCGCCGCTGGCCCGCCCGGCATCGATCGCCTGACGCAGCAAGGGTACAAGCGGCGCTTTCATCCCGGCTTCAGTCTGCGCAAACAGCGCGCGGTGATACACGCCTATGCCGGAAAAGGTGAAGCGCGCAGGATGCGGCATCATCGGTACATCGGAGTTGATCACGCGCCCCGCCTCCAGCACGAAATCCCCGTTCGGATGCTGCCGGGGATTGTCGACCAGCACCAGATGCGCCTGATCGTGCCCCGCCGCCAGCCGCGCCATCGGTTCGGCCAGCCGGCTGAAATCAAACTCGGTATAGATGTCGCCATTCACCACCGGGAATACCTCGCCGTCGATCAAGGGTAGCGCAGTCGCAATCCCGCCCGCCGTTTCCAGCGCGACACCTTCGCGCGAATACACAATCGACACCCCCAGCGCATCACCGTTCCCCAGCGCGTCCTCGATCTGTTGTCCGAGATGGGCGTGGTTGATCACGATGCGATTGAAACCCGCCAGTCGCAGCCGTTCGATATGCCACACGATCAGCGGCTTGCCGCCAACTGACAGCAAAGGCTTGGGCGTGTGATCAGTCAGCGGGCGCATGCGCTCGCCGCGCCCGGCAGCGAGGATCATTGCGGTTTTCATGTTCACTTAATCCCGTCTAACGCCCCAATAAATTTGTCGGTTTATTATTTCGCTCTTAGAAGCGCAATGGCACTCTCAGTCACTTTTCTTAGCTCGTTAAGGTCAGCAAGTTTCGGGAAAAAACAATACACAGAATCGTAGCTCCCCACTGACGCAAAGGCTGCCTGACGACTCTCAATCTGATACGCGCCGACGTTAAAATCACCCTTCGTAGAGAAAACAATTTCCGCATTTTCTTTACTTTGCATTTCCCACTGTGCCAACAAATTGAAGATGTACCCAATCGCTTTACTAAGGCTTTCCAATTCATCAACGTCCAACAATGCACTCGAAGTTTTTTCATATTCCGCATTGTCTTTGATTTCAACCTTCAGGCCTTTTAAAGAAGCGTCTCCCTGTCCAGGCGAATAGAAAACCAGGGCAGTAAAATCCATGGTTGCACCATGGCTTCCATTCAACTGGCCAATGTTGAAATATTCCTTAACGAGGAGTGAACCCTTCTTTGCCAGAAAACCTTCAAGTTGAGTCGATGGTCCCTGATTCTTCTTATCCAGCATTGCAGCTTGAGTAGCGATGTCCATGTTTCCCCCTTTTGGTAAGTTAACGACACGAGCTTAAGACAGCATCGACCAACCCGAGGGAGCATCACCTAAGGCCAAGTAAGACGTGTGGCTCAAATAGTAATCGCAAACGCCCGGCCATCCACGCCCTGGTTTTGACTTCTCCCCCCTCTCAGCCCCGCCGAAAACCGAGCCTGCCGGGTGGATCAGCGGCAAAGGTGTTTGAGTCCTGCTCACAAAAAATAAATTCAAGATAACTAAAGCAGGGCGAGTTCTTTGCCGCCCATCCGGCAGGCTCGATTTTCGGGGTTTTGGGGATGAGCGGGGTCGCCTTTTCTTTGGTTACTTTCTTTTGGCGAGACAAAAGAAAGTGACTAGCCGCCGGGCTACCCCCGGCCAACGGTCAGTAGTCTGGCGAACACATTACCTTAGCGAACAGGCCCTTCGACGAGCTCAGGGCGAACGATGCCGAGCATCACTCTCCCCCACCCCTTCCAACTCATCCAACAAAACCAACAACGGCTTCAACTCAATATACCGCTCACACACCTTCCTCAAATACCCCATCACCAGCGGCATATCCTTCAAATACCCATCCTTGCCATCGCGGTGATACAACCGCGCAAAAATCCCCAGCACCTTGATGTGCCGCTGCGCGCCCATCCATTCGAAATCACGCCAGAAGTCGCCAAAATCCAGTGCCACCGGCAGCCCGGCGGCACGCGCCTTTTCCCAATAGCGAATCACCCAGTCGAGCTGATGCTCCTCGTCCCACTGGATATACGCATCGCGATAGATCGAGGCAAGGTCGTAGGTAATCGGGCCGTAGACCGCATCCTGAAAATCGAGAATGCCGGGGTTGGGGTCGGACACCATCAGGTTGCGCGAATGCCAGTCACGATGCACAAACACCTGCGGCTGGGCGAGGTTGTTGAGCAGAATCTGCTCGAACACGGTGTTGAGCGTGGCCGTCTGCGCTTCGCTCAGGCTCACGCCCAGGTGTTTGCTCACATACCACTCGGGGAACAGCATCAGCTCGCGGGTGAGCAGGGCGCGGTCGTATTCGGGCAGCTCGCCAGGACGGCTGGCCTGCTGGATACGGATCAGCGCCTCGTTCGAGGCCAGATAGAGTTCACGCGCCACGGCCAAATTGGGGGCGACCGGATACGGGCTGGCCAGTTGAGGCTCAACCGGATTAAGCGCGGCCTGGTTCAGCGCGGCGAGGTAAGTGGTGTCGCCCAGATCGGTCAGCAGCAGGAAGCCCTGTTCCAGGTCGTGCGCCAGAACCTGCGGCACATGCACGCCCGCATCGGCAAACAACCGGGCGACGGCAATAAATGGCCGGCAATCCTCATGCGCCGGGGGGGCGTCCATCACGATATAATCGCGGCCTTTGGCAGTGACACGAAAATAACGGCGAAAGCTGGCGTCCGCCGACGCCGGGGCGATGTCCAGTGCATCCACCTCCAGTTGTCGGGCGGCCCAATTCTGTAATGCTTGAAGTCGATCCACTGCCTGCTGCTCCGAATCACGCTGTTTTGTATGAACTTAACCTAGCTCCGGATTTTACATCGCTTGTCGACCCTGCCTGGTAATGCGCTTGTTGTGTTGTTGCTGACTGTCAGTACAGCTGCGGCGGACGGACTCGCCCTGAAAAAGGATGTCGAACTGATTGGCTCGGCGGCTGTAGGCAAGACCGGACCGATGTTTCTGACCGCGGACCGGATCGAATCGACAGCGCCCAACGTCCTTGAAGCCAGCGGCCAGGTGCAGGCTCGCCAATCCGGGCATGTTTTCTCCGCCAACTGGCTGCGCTACGACACCACGCTGAACCAGGTGCAGGCACGCGGCCAGGTGCGACTGGAGCAGCCGGCGCTGCTGGTGCAGGGCGACTCACTCACCCTCAATCTCAATGATTACAGCGGCGAACTCACGCAGCCGGTATATCAATTGACCACCCACAAAGACTTGGCTGCCCAGCAGGGGCGGGGCAATGCCGATCACATCGAGTTCATCGACGAAGATCGCTTCAAGCTGCAGAACGCCACCTACACCACGTGTCCGGTGGACAACGACGACTGGTTCCTCAAGGTGGGCAGTCTCGATATCGACAAGACACGCAATGTCGGCACGGCGCGCAATGCTTCCCTGCAGTTCCTGGGTGTGCCTATCCTGTACACACCATGGATGGACTTCGCGCTCAACGACGAACGCAAGACCGGCATGCTGGCGCCGACCATCGGCACCACCGAGCGCAGCGGCTTCGACATGCTGGTGCCGTATTACCTCAACCTGGGGCCCAATTACGATGCCACGCTGTATCCGCGCCTGCTGTCGAAACGCGGTGTGCAACTGGGCGGGGAATTCCGCTATTTGCTGCCCGAAGCGCGTGGCGAAAACCGGCTTGAATATCTGCCCAACGACAGCGAGGTCAACCGCTCGCGCTGGAACATGGCACTCAAAAACGAATACCGCGTGAACGCAAACACCCAGGCGGGGATGGACCTCAACCGGGTTTCCGATAACGACTACTTTCGCGACCTCTCCAACCTCATCTCGATCACTTCGGTCAGCCACCTCAACCGCGAGGCCTGGCTGACCACCCAGCATGCCAACTGGAATGCCGAACTACGTGCACAAAGCTTCCAGACGCTGCAGGACTCCACCGCTACTACGACACTCGTCGAACCCTATGCACGGCTGCCACAGGCCCGGCTGGGGATGAAGCAAACCTTTGGAAATGGTCTGGAATTCACGATGGACAGTGAGGCGACACGCTTTGCCCACACCGATCAAACCATGCCTGAAGGCACCAGAGTGCTGGCCTACCCCAGGTTGCGCCTGCCGCTTACCAACGACTACGGCTTCCTGACACCACAAATCGGCTGGCATAGCAGCTACTACGCGCTGGATAACAATGCGCCCGCCGAACAACGTATCACTCGTAATCTGCCTATTCTGAGCCTCGACAGCGGCGTCACTTTTGATCGTCCCTTCCCGTTTGCCGGTGTCAATTACGAACAGACCCTAGAGCCGCGTGCCTACTATGTCTACGCACCGTACCGGGAACAAGTCTCACGCATTCCGTTATTTGACACAGCATTGCGAGATTTCAGTTACGCGCAAATGTTTACCGAGAACCAGTTTGTTGGTGGCGACCGGGTCAATGATGCCAACCAGCTGACGCTTGCGGTCACCAGTCGTTTCATTGAGGAAAGTAGCGGACTGGAACGGCTGCAGGTCACCCTCGGTCAGCGCTATTATTTCAGCGCGCAACAGGTCACCTTGGAGCTTGGCGATCCCGTCCGCACCAGCAACGCGACCGATCTGCTCGCCGCCGTCAGTGGGCAAATCACCCGCGACTGGCGAATCGACACCGCCTGGCAATTCGACACCCAGAATGGCACCACCATCCGCCAGAACCTGGGCGCGTCCTATCGCCCCGCTCCAGGCCGAGCGGTGAACTTTGGCTACCGGTTTATTGACCAAACCACCGAACAGGTCGACCTGTCTGCACAATGGCCGCTGGGCAACCGCTGGTATGGCATGTTCCGCTACAACTATTCCTTCCAGGACAACAAACTGGTCGAAGGCCTGGCAGGGCTTGAATACAATGGCGGATGCTGGGCAATACGTAGCGTCATACAACGCCTGGCCACCAAGGAAAATCAGTCAACCGACGCCCTGTTCTTCCAACTGGAGTTGAACGGCATGGGGCGCCTGGGCGCCAACCCGCTCGACGTTTTGAAACAAAGTGTTCCTGGATACCGAACAAGCAATGAAATACTTCAAACGCCCTGAATGGCTTCGCTCGCACTGGATGCTGGCGCTGTGGATGATCGTCGGATCAACTACGCTTCCCGCCCACGCCGCCACAACCACACCACTTGACCACATTGTCGCAGTCGTCAATGACGAGGTCATTACCCGGCAGGAACTGGGCAAGCGCTACGACGATATTGTCCAAAGCCTGTCGCGACAAAACACCCCCTTGCCGCCGCGCGACGTACTGGAAAAACAGCTGCTCGAACGCATGGTGACCGAACTCAGCCTGCAACAACACGCCCGCAGCACAGGCGTGCGGGTTGACCCGACGCAGGTCGAGCGTGCGCTGCAACGCATCGCTGCGCAAAACAAACTCGACATCGCCGGGCTGCAAGCTGCCATGGAGCAGAGCGGCCAGAGTATTGATGCCATGCGCACCACCATCCGCAATGAAATCCTGATTGCACGGGCACGCGAACGCGATGTGGACAACCGTGTTTCGGTCAATGATTCCGAAATAGAAGGCTACCTGCAAACCCTGGTGCAACAAGGTGTCGAGACGGAATACGACTTCGCCCACATCCTCATCACCCTGCCGGAAAACGCTTCACCCGAGCAAATCCAGGCGCGTCATGCCCGTGCCGAGGATGTCCTCGCCCAGCTCAAGAACGGGGCGGATTTTGCCCAGTTGTCCGCCAGCCATTCTGACGCACCGAATGCCTTGCAAGGCGGTGCCTTCGGCTGGCGTGCCAGCGGCAAGCTGCCCGAACTGTTTGTCGAAGCGCTCAAGCCGATGCAACCCGGTCAGCTCAGCCCGCTACTCAAAAGCAGCAATGGTTTCCACATTCTCAAGCTCAACGACAAGCGTGGACTCGATGCCACGCTCAACGTCACGCAAACGCACGCCCGCCACATCCTCATCAAGACCAATGAACTGACTTCGGAATCCGATGCCCGCAACCGGCTGCTGCAGCTCAAGGAGCGCATCGACAATGGCGTCAAATTCGATGAACTGGCACGCCTGCATTCCGACGATGCCAGCGCGGCCAAAGGCGGCGACCTGGGCTGGATCAACCCCGGTGACACCGTGCCCGACTTTGAAAAAGCGATGGACGCCCTGAAGCCGGGTGAAGTCAGTGCCCCTGTGCAGTCGCCGTTCGGCTGGCATCTGATCCAGGTACTGGAGCGTCGCAACCAGGATGTCACGCAGGAACGCCAGAAGCTGCTGGCACGCCAGGCGATTCGTGAGCGCAAGGCCGAAGAAGCGTTCCAGGACTGGGTGCGGCAGATTCGTGACTCGGCCTACGTTGAACTGCGGCCGATCGATTGATCGAGGCATTCCCGAGTGAATGAAGCCGCCAAGCTGCCCGCCCTGGCGCTCACTGCGGGCGAGCCGGCCGGGGTCGGGCCCGACCTCTGTATTGCGCTCTCGCATCAGGAGCTGCCGTGCCGCCTCTCGGTACTGGGCGACATCGAAGTGCTGCGTGCCCGCGCCGCACAACTCGGCATCCACGTCAACTTCATCACCAGCGACATCATCCCCCCGCATCAGCCAGGGGCGCTACATGTACACCACATACCGGTCGCCGCTGCCGTCACACCGGGCGAGCTCGACACCAGTAACAGCGCCCATGTACTGGCCCTGCTCGACGTTGCCCTCGCCGGCTGCCTGAATGGCTCGTATCACGCCGTCGTCACCGCACCCGTGCACAAGGGCATCATCAACGATGCCGGTTTTTCCTTCACCGGCCACACCGAATATCTGGCCGGGCATAGCGGCACACCCAAAGTCGTGATGATGCTCGTCGGCGGCGGTCTGCGCGTGGCATTGGCAACCACTCACCTACCCCTGCGTGACGTGGCTGACGCCATCACACCCCGACTGCTCGATGAAGTGATCCACATCCTGCATGCCGACCTGAAAAATAAATTCGGTATCCCCGGGCCACGTATCGCGGTCGCCGGACTCAACCCACATGCCGGCGAATCCGGCCATCTGGGACACGAGGAAATCAGCATCATCGAACCGGCACTTGCGCGGCTGCGTGCACAGGGAATCGACCTCGTCGGCCCGCTGCCGGCCGATACGCTGTTTTCACGGATACGACACGAGCCCTGCGATGCGGTGCTGGCGATGTATCACGACCAGGGTCTGCCGGTGCTCAAATACGCCAGCTTTGGCGCCGGCGTGAACGTCACGCTGGGCCTGCCCTTCATCCGCACTTCGGTTGACCATGGCACTGCGCTCGACCTCGCCGGATCAGGCCGCGCGGAAGTGGGCAGCCTGCTGGCTGCCATCGAGATGGCACTGGACATGGTCGCGCAGCACACATCCGGCGTCCGCACCTGACATGCACACGCCACGCAAACGCTTCGGCCAGAATTTCCTGATTGACGATGGCATCATCCACGCCATCGTCAACGCCATCCATCCGCAAGCGGGCGAAACTCTGGTCGAGATCGGCCCGGGCCTGGGCGCGCTGACTAAACCCTTGCTCGAGCGCGTGCCGCATTTGCATGCGATTGAATTGGACCGCGATATCGTCGCGCGCCTGCAAAAAACCTGGGGCCCCGACCGCCTCACGGTTCACAGCAGCGACGCACTGAAATTTGATTTCTCGACCCTGGGCACCGACCTGCGCATCGTCGGCAACCTGCCGTACAACATTTCCACCCCGCTGCTGTTCCACCTGATCGAATTTTCCGCGCACATTCACGACCTGCATTTCATGCTGCAGAAGGAAGTCGTCGAGCGCATGGTCGCCGAACCGTCCACCAACGATTACGGGCGGCTGACCATCATGCTGCAACGCCGCTTTCATCTGGAATGGCTGCTGGATGTGCCGCCCACCGCGTTCAACCCACCGCCCAAGGTGAATTCGGCCGTGGTGCGGCTGATCCCGAAAAAACCCGCAGAAATCATGCCGCTGAACGAGAACTTGTTCGCACGTGTGGTTGCTGCGGCCTTCTCTCAGCGCCGCAAAACCCTGCGCAACACCCTCGGCAGCCTGCTGACGGCAGACGATTTCAGCGCCCTGGGGATTGATTCAGGTAAACGCGCCGAAAATCTCGCCGTCACCGACTACGAAGCGATCACTCAACGTCTGGCACAACAGTAAGTTACTCAGTTCTGCAGCGCGGGATAATCGGTATAACCCTGCTCCTCACCTGTGTAGAGCCTGTCGTAATCGGGTGCATTCAATGCCGCACCGGCCCGGAAACGCTCAACCAGATCCGGATTGGCCAGCAGCAGGCGACCAAACGCGATGGCATCGGCGGCGCCAGACGTCACCGCCTCCTGCGCGGTATCAAAATCATAGTCATTGTTGCGGATCAGGTTGCCCGTATACAGCTCGCGCAGCCTGTCGTAATCAAACGGTAGCCACGCCTCCTGGGGCGCGCCGCCGGTTCCCTGCAGAATATCCAGAAATGCCAGCCGGAATGGGTTGAGTTGTTCCACCACATATTCAAAGGTGTCCTGTGGATTGTCGTCGCTGATGTCATTGAACGGCGTCACCGGAGACAGGCGCAGACCGACGCGATCCGGGCCGATTGCCTTGCATACCGCATCCAGCACCTCCAGCAGCAAACGCGCGCGCTTTTCCGCGCTGCCGCCATAGCCATCCGTACGCTGGTTGGTGGACGAGCGCAGGAACTGATCCAGCAAATAGCCGTTTCCAGCATGAATTTCCACGCCATCAAACCCCGCGTCCAGCGCATTGCGGGCAGCCTCGGCGTAAGTCTTGACCAAGGCAGGGATTTCTGAAAGATCGAGCGCACGCGGTGTTACGAAATCCTGCATTGCCTGCCCAGTAAACACCTGGCCGGCCGGACGAATTGCGGAAGGCGCCACGGGCAGAATGCCGCCAGGCTGCAGATCTGGATGTGAAATCCGCCCTACATGCCAGAGCTGAACGGCGATCTTGCCGCCCGCGTCATGCACCGCATCCGTCACCGATTTCCAGCCCGCAATCTGCTCGGCGGTATGAATGCCTGGCGTGCGCGGATAGCCGTGTCCCTCCGCGCAAATCGGCGTGGCCTCGGTCAGGATCAGGCCGGCCGATGCACGCTGACGATAGTATTCAGCGATCAAAGGCGTTGGCACATTGCCCACGCCCGCGCGATTGCGCGTCAGGGACGACATCACCACACGATTCGCAAGGTCAATGGCACCGAAGCGGGCGGGAGAGAAAAGATCGGTCACGGTGGATTCCTTTAATTAAGTCCTATAAGCATGATAGGAAACTGCCTTGTCATCGTCGGGCTTGAATTTGGCAACACCAGCCCCAAAGTCCAATTAGCCTGACTCGATCAGCACGTTCTCTGCCGGGGAAAATGCTTGCTCGTCAGGTGGCCCGAAGCTTGTAACGCATACTCATGCAACCCCATATTTACCCGCAATCAGGAACTGAAGAATGATCGAGAACCCAACCCGTTTTAACCAAGCCCTGGCACTGTTCGATGCGGCCAACGCCGAAGACCCCAACCTGGACGAGGGTCAACCGAAGGAACTGCTCTACAGCAAGCGCATGTCGGACATGATCGGCCGCTTTGCGCCGGAGGCCTCGGAGGCATCGAAACTGGCGGTACGCGCCCAGCACATCAAGCGCTGGACCGTGCCACGCAACGCCTACCCGATGACCAAGGAAGGCTACCACGCATGGCGTACCGGACTGTATACGCGCCAGGCCGATACGGCCGGCGAACTCATGCGCCAGGCCGGTTATGACGATGCGATGATCGAACGTGTCAAGAAAGCGGTGGGTAAGCGCGGCATCAAGAGCAACCCGGAAACGCAACTGCTGGAGGATATTGCCGACCTGGTCTTCATCGAGCATTACATGCTGGCCTTCGCCCAAAGCAAGCCCGAATACGACGAAGCGAAATGGCTGGAGATTATCCGCAAGACCTGGGGCAAGATGTCGAAGAATGCCCAGGCCTTTGCCCTGTCCGGCAAGATCAAGCTGCCTGAACCCCTGGTGCCCCTGATCACCAAGGCAATCAGCTAATTCGCGAGGCAGTTTGTGTGCGGGCAGCGGTCATTCACGCTGCCGGTTCACGCGTCCAGCCAGCGGTGCCCTTCTGGATGAATTCGATCGGGTAGCCGTCCGGGTCCTCGATAAAGGCAATGACCGTCGTGCCGTGCGACATCGGCCCGGCCGGACGCAACACCTTGCCGCCCTTGGCGGTGGCGGCGTCGCAAGCGGCATAGGCATCATCGACTTCGATCGCAATGTGGCCGTAGCCGCTGCCGATTTCATAGCTGTCCACGTCCCAGTTGTAGGTGAGTTCGAGTACGCTGGTCTTGTCTTCGGTGTCGTAACCGACAAAGGCAAGGGTGAACTTTCCGCCGGGATAATCCTTGCGCCGCAGCAGCTTCATGCCGAGAACGTGGGTATAAAAATCAATCGAGCGATCCAGATCGCCGACGCGTAGCATGGTATGAAGCAATCTCATCGTGTCTTCCTTTCCAACGAAACCAATCGTCCAACGACCCAATTCAGATTCGAAAAAGGGCGCTACTCATTGTGCGCAACTCGGCACGCCGCGCAAGTGCATCCGGACACAACTCAGCCACCTTCGCCCAAAAGCGCGGTGAGTGGTCGAGATGAACAAGGTGTGCCAATTCGTGAGCGGCCACATAATCGATTAGCGACAATGGCGCCTGCACCAGCCGCCAGTTGAGGCGAACGTGGCCGCGCCGGGTGCAGCTACCCCATTGCGTCTGTGCATTGGATAAAGCAAAACGGCTGGGTGCGCGTCCCAGAGTTCGGGCGATACGGGCGAGCCGCCAGGCCAACAGGCCTTCTGCCCGGGCAAGCAACCAGGCGCGAATCAACGACCCCGTGTCGGCATCGTGTGGTGCATATACGCACAGAGTATTGCCGCACCGCTGCACCTCACTGAACAAGGCAGGGCGAATGTCCAGCGCCAGCACACGACCAAGATAGCGCACTTCGGTTAAAGGCTCTACGAGGACAACAGGCTGCGGCACACGCAACTGCATCCGCGCCCAGGCACGCTGCAGCCAGTCGTGCTGCTTGCGCACATAGCCTTCGATTTCGGCGCGGGGGGTCCAACTCGGTGCATGGATGCGTACCTCGCTCGTCGTTACCGTCAGACCCAGTGTGCGGCGGCGACGTGAACGACGCAACTGATACGGAACGGCGGCGTCACCGATCTGCAAGACGCCGCTATTGGTTTGCGGCAGCAGGGGGCAGCCTCGCCATTTCGGTTTCGATCCAGGCTTCCACCGCACGCGTCAGTTCAGCAGCGGTCTTGCCCTCGGTGGGCATGGCGGGGCCGATACGCACCGTGATCGTGCCGGGACGCTTGATGAAGGCATTTTTTGGCCAGACCTCGCCGGCATTGTGCGCAACCGGCACGATGGGGGTGCCCGTTTCCGCCGCCAGCCAGCCACCGCCGATGCCATAACGGCCTTTTTCGCCGGGCGCGACGCGCGTGCCTTCTGGAAATACCAGCACCCAAAATCCCGACTCGAGCCTTTCCTTGCCCTGCTGGACGATTTGCTTGAGTGCCTCGCGCCCGGCGCCGCGGTCAATCGCAATCGGATTCAACAGCCGAAAGGCCCAGCCAAAAAACGGCACGTTCAGAAGCTCCTGCTTGATCACGGGCGAGACCGGCGGGAACAGGAACAGGAAAGCCACCGTTTCCCAGGCCGACTGATGTTTGGCGAGAATGATGGCGGGCCGCTTTGGCAGATGCTCCTGTCCTTCCACCACATAACGGATGCCCAGCACCCCACGCGCCAGCCAGATCACAATGTGGTTATAACCGGTGATCAATCGATAGCGCGTATGAACAGAAAATGGAAGGCTGAACAGGGCGACGACGCTGAAAAATATCGTCAACGCAGTCTGCAGGACCGCAAAAACAACCGAGCGGATCAGGTTCATGCCGTTGCAGCTAAAAGATGTTCAACGGCCTCGCTGAGGTCTGAAAATACCGGGGTATCCTTGGGCAGCCCGCCGGCCGCCAGCGTTTTCATGCCTTTACCGGTTTTTACCAGAAACGGCTGGGCACCCACGCTGGCTGCGGCCTCCAGATCACGCAGCGAATCGCCGACTGATGGCACACCCTGCAAATCCCGGCCATAACGCGTAGCGATTTCATTGAACAAACCCGACCTGGGCTTGCGGCATTCGCAGCTCATTTCCGCGGCATGCGGACAATAGAACACAGCCTCGATGCGCCCCCCCATCTGGGCCACTGCCTTGTGCATCTTGGCGTGGATGGCGTTCAACGTCGCCATCTCGAACAGTCCGCGCGCCAGTCCAGATTGATTGGTCGCCACCACCACGCGCCAGCCATCGCGTGTCAGCCGCGCAATCGCTTCCAGACTGCCGGGAATGGGTTTCCATTCATCCGGTGTCTTGATGAACTGGTCGGAGTCGATATTGATGACGCCGTCACGGTCAAGAATGATGAGTTTCATGGGCGAAAGTTTACGCTGCCAGGCGCGAGATGTCCGCCACCCGGTTCATGGTCTGGTGCAACTGTTTCAGCAGCGCCAACCGGTTGGCTTTCAACGCGGGATCGTCGGCGTTGACCATCACGCTGTCGAAGAAGGCGTCGACCGGCTCCCGCAGGGCGGCCAACGCCTGCAGCGAGGCGGTGTAGTCTCCAGATGCAAACGCGGCATCGGCCTGGGGCGCGATCTTGCTGAGCGCGGCAAACAGCGCGGTCTCGGCCGCCTCGACAAACCGTGCGGGGTCAGCCGCCTCCCCTACTTCGCCTTCAGCCTTTTTCAGGATGTTGCCGACGCGCTTGTTGGCCGCGGCGAGACTCGGCGACTCCGGCAACGAGGCAAACTCGCGTACCGCGGCGAGGCGCTTGCCGATTTCAGGCAACGGTGGATAGCTGGCAAATACCGCCGCGATGGCTTCGGCGCCATAGTGTGGTGCCAGCTGATTGGCGTTGCGTTCGTAAATGAACAGCTTGAGTTCTTCAGCCACGTTGCCGGCCAGCAGACCGGCCGGGAAGACGGACAGCGCATGCTCGATCAGGTCATCGAGCTTCAACTTCAGGCCTGCTGCGCCCGCATTCAAATCCAGCAACTGGAACGACTTGATCACCGACAAGGCATGGCGACGCAGCGCAAACGGATCCTTGTCGCCGGTCGGCTTGAGACCGATACCCCAGATGCCCACCAGGGTTTCCATGCGATCGGCAATCTGCAGCACTTCGCTGACCAGATTCGAGACCGCATCGGTTTCCTCGCGCCGTACCAGATATTGATCGGCAATCGCCTGAGCCACTTGCTCGTCCTCGCCATCCTGACGTGCGTAATAGCCGCCCATGATGCCCTGCAGTTCAGGAAACTCACCGACCATGTCGGTCAGCAGATCGACCTTGGCCAACAACGCGGCGCGATCGGATGCCTGGACATCGGCACCGACTTTTTCAGCCACCCAACGCGCAATCGCCCGCACCCGTTCCACCCGCTCGCCCTGGGTGCCGAGCTTGTTGTGATACACCACCTTGGCCAGACCCGGCACACGCGATTCGAGCGTCTTTTTGCGGTCCTGATCGAAGAAGAACTTGGCGTCGGCCAGACGCGGACGTACCACGCGCTCGTTGCCACCGATCACCGCCGATGCATCGTCAGGCGAGATGTTGGAGACAATCAGGAACTGGTTGGTCAGCTTGCCCGCCCCATCCAGCAGCGGAAAATATTTCTGGTTCGCCTTCATGGTCAGGATCAGGCATTCCTGCGGCACGTCGAGATAAGCTTCTTCAAACTTGCCAACCAGCACGTTGGGGCGCTCGACCAGTGCGGTGACTTCGTCCAGCAGCGCGTCGTCCTCGATCGGCTTCAGGCCAGAAGGCGCAGCGGCCGCCTGTAACTGGCGAACGATCTCGTCACGCCGCTCGGCAAAGCTGGCGATCACCGCACCGTCGTCTTTCAGCTGGCTGGCGTAGCTATCAGCCGAAGCGATCACCACCGGATTCACGCGTGCCTCGAAGCGATGGCCCTGCGTCTCGCGCCCGGCCTGCAAACCCAGCACCGACATCGGCACCACATCCACGCCATGCAGCGCCACCAGCCCATGCACCGGCCGCACGAAATTGACCGTACTCCAGCCATCGGCCAGCTGATACGTCATCACCTTCGGAATCGGCAGCTTCGCCATCGCGGCTTCCAGCGCATGCGGCAAACCCTCGGCCAGCGTGACACCAGGCGCGATGCTGTCGTGGAATAGTGCTTCGTTCTTGCCATCAGCGACGCGACGCAATGTGCTCACAGCTGACTCATCGGCGCCCAGCGCCGCCAAACGCTTCAACAAGGCTGGCGTGGCCTTGCCGTCGGCATTTAGCCCCACGCTCACCGGCATCAGTTTAGTTGAAACCGGCTTGTCGGCGGCACGTGCCAGCACGTTTTCAATGCGCACACCGAGGCGGCGGGGCGTGGCGAAATCGGTAACCGTTGCATGTGTGTCTGCCAGCCCCTGCGCCATCAAACTTTCGGCCAGCGACGCGGCAAACGACTCACCCAGTTTTTTCAGCGCCTTGGGCGGCAGCTCTTCGACAAACAACTCGATCAGAAGGGCTTGCGTGCTCATGCTGCCTCCTTCTTCGCCAGAGTCGCCAGCACTTCATCGGCCCAGGGTTTGGGCGCCATCGGGAAGCCCAGCCGCGCCCGGCTATCGAGGTAGCTCTTCGCCACCGCACGCGCCAGGTTGCGGATGCGGCCAATATAAGCCGCGCGTTCGGTCACCGAAATCGCACCGCGTGCATCAAGCAGGTTGAAGGTGTGCGCCGCTTTCAGTACTTGCTCATACCCCGGCAACGCCAACTGCGCCGCCATCAGTTCCTGCGCAGTCTTTTCGTGTGCACTAAACGCGGTGAGCAGGAAATCGACATCGCTATGCTCGAAATTGTAGGTCGATTGCTCGACCTCGTTCTGGTGATACACATCGCGATACGTCAGCCCCTCGGTCCAGACCAGGTCGAACACGCTTTCCACGCCCTGCAGGTACATCGCCAGACGCTCCAGGCCATAGGTGATCTCGCCGGTGATCGGCTTGCAGTCGATGCCGCCGACCTGCTGGAAATAGGTGAACTGCGTCACCTCCATGCCGTTCAGCCACACCTCCCAGCCCAGCCCCCAAGCGCCGAGCGTCGGGTTCTCCCAGTCGTCCTCGACGAAACGCACGTCGTTCTTTTTCAGATCAAACCCCAGCGCTTCCAGCGAACCCAGATACAACTCCAGAATGTCTGCCGGTGCGGGCTTCAGCACCACCTGGAACTGGTAGTAATGCTGCAAGCGGTTGGGGTTGTCGCCGTAGCGCCCGTCCTTGGGTCGGCGGCTGGGTTGCACGTAAGCGGCTTTCCACGGCTCGGGGCCTAGGGCGCGCAGGAAGGTCGCGGTATGCGAGGTGCCTGCGCCGACCTCCATGTCGTAGGATTGCAGCAGTGCGCAACCGCGCTCAGCCCAGTAGCGTTGCAGGGTGAGGATGATGTCCTGAAAGGTGGGTTTCACGGTGGATAAGCGGCTTTTCGGGAAAGCGGCATTTTAACGTGGTTTACTCAATCCCCACTGTTGGCACACGGGGATTAGGCCTGCACTGTAAACCCGTTGATACAACGTATGCTAACTAATACTACGCCGCACTTGCGATCTATTCGCATGATGCACCCTGACCATCAGCAGCAATAAACCTGCAAACATCAGCATGAATGCCTCGGGCTCGGGCACGCTCTGTACGGCGACGATATGAAATGTATAAAGTCCATTTGCAGCGTCAAAATTGACCAGATAATCAGGAGGTGAAGTATCGGACAGATTGGTGAAGGTATCGTTGTCGTAGGGGCCCATCACACCCCAGTAATATCCAGAAATGTCCAGGGTCTGTCCGTCGAAGTTTCCTTCTACTTCCCACACTATTCCCGAAGAAAAACCGGAACATAACCAGTTGCCGCCGTAATAATTATCGTCGTGGCAAACTCCGGTGCTCCATTGAACAGAATGGGTGGACGGGTAATACGAAAGCGTTGTGGCATTAGCCAAGGAGAAGTTGGCATAGTTCGGCACGTCGCTGGTGATGTTCAAGTCGGAAAGCAAGAGGCGGCTTACACCGGAAACCCATGGAGACGGCTGCTCGTCCAACTGAAATTGGCCCTGAACAGAAAAAGGACTAAGCGGCCAAGTTAAGGTCCAGTCATACAACTCAGGTTCCGGAATAGGCAATCCGGTATCGGGGTCGGTTAGTCCTGGTGTCCACCAATTATTGTAGGAGGCTTGTCTTTCCCAATGCGGGACATAAGCACGAACTTCACTCTGTGTTGAATCAATCTGATAGGTCGCAGCCATGGCTGGACCATACGCAAGCAAAAGGAAGAGGGGGAAGGCTATGCGAAGAATCATTTTTATAATTAATCCCTTAAATTTCACCACATCGTGCACAGGCAGTTTCTCACGAAGCTTAATCAACCCTTTGCCTCGCCAGACGTTAAGCACTACCCATGCCACCGATCACACAAAAACCTATTTTCTTATTATTTCAAATCCTTATAGTCGAAACACTTGAATGTCCGTCTATCAAGAACAGGCCGAGCAAAGCCCGCCTGTAAAATTATCCGACAGACATGTACATCCAACTTGAACAATGTTTCTCATCGGCAAGGTGTCTGACCATGACCGGCGGGATATGGGTCTAGGTGTTCTCTCCCTCTAACGCCTCGATCTCCTCCGACAACGTCAGCCACTCCCCCTCCTCAATCGCCAACTCATCAATTACATGCTGGAGCTGCTTGCCCGTCTCGGTAATCTCCTCAACCGAAAGTGCCCCTCCCAGCTTCGCTTCAAACGCAGCCTTCTCCGCCTGCAACGCCGCCATGCTTTTCTCAAGCCGCTCCAATTTCTGCTTCAGCGCCTTGATCTTGCCCGATGACACCGGATTTTTAGCCGCCACCGGCGCCGGTTCTGCCTTCACCTCGGGAACAGGCGCCGCCTTGCCCGCCTGTTTCAGTTCCTCGCGCAACCGCTTGCCTTCATCCAGCAGATAACGCTGATAGTCGTCCAGGTCACCATCGAACGGTTCGACGCCGCCCTTGCTGACCATCCAGAACTCGTCGCACACCGAACGCAGCAGGGCGCGGTCGTGGCTGACCAGCATGACGGTGCCTTCGAATTCGTTGAGTGCCATCGCCAGCGCTTCGCGCGTGGCCAAATCCAGGTGGTTGGTCGGTTCGTCCAACAACAATAAATTCGGCCGTTGCCAGACGATCATGCACAGCACCAGCCGCGCCTTTTCGCCGCCGCTCATGGTACCGACGGCCTGCTTGACCATGTCGCCGTTGAAGTTGAAGGTGCCGAGGAAGGTGCGCAGGTCCTGCTCGCGGCTGCTGAACTGGCCGGCACCGCCATTGGCGATGGTGTCGCGCGCGAGGCGGATCATGTGCTCGAGCGGGGTGTCGGCGGGGCGCAGGACGTCGAGTTCCTGCTGCGCGAAGTAGCCGATGTTGAGGCCGCGACCTTCGAGCACGTCACCTTCGACCACCGCCAGCGTGCGGGCGACGGTTTTCACCAGCGTCGATTTACCCTGGCCGTTCGCGCCCAAAATCCCGATGCGCTGGCCGGCGAACACGGATTTGCTGACGCCGCGCACGATGACGGTGGACGGCGTGCCGGGCGGCGCGTCGGCGGGCGGCGGATAACCGAAGCTGGCGTTGTCGATCGACAGCATGGGGTTGGGCAGGTTCTGCGGTTCCTTGAATTCAAAAGTGAATTCGGCGTTGGCCAGCAGCGGGGCCAGTTTTTCCATGCGGTCCAGCGCCTTGACCCGGCTTTGCGCCTGCTTGGCCTTGCTGGCCTTGGCCTTGAAGCGGTTGATGAAGTCCTGTAGGTGAGCGATTTTTTCCTGCTGCTTGGAAAACGCTGCCTGATGCAGCGCCAGCTGCTCGGCATGCATGTCCTCGAAACTGCTGTAGTTGCCGCCGTAGCGGGTGAGCTGGCCGTTCTCGATATGCAGCGTGACGTTGGTCACGGCATCGAGAAATTCGCGATCGTGGCTGATCACCAGCATGGTGCCGGGATATTTCTTCAACCAGGCTTCGAGCCACACCAAGGCATCCAGATCAAGGTGGTTGGTCGGTTCGTCGAGCAGCAAGAGTTCGGACGGGCACATCAGTGCGCGTGCAAGTTGCAGGCGCATACGCCAGCCGCCGGAAAAGCTGTTGACCGGCTGGTTCAGTTCGCGCACCTGAAAACCCAGACCAAGAATCAGCGACTGCGCGCGTGACTGTGCATCGTGTGCGCCGGCGTCGTGCAGTGCCATGTAGGCGTGCGCCATGCGCTCGCCATCGTCGCTTTCCTCGGCGGCTGTGACTTCGGCCTGCGCTTCAGCCAGCGCAGTGTCACCGGAGATAACGAAATCGGTCGCCGATTCGCTCGTTTCCGGCATGTCCTGCGCCACCTGGGCCATGCGCCACTGTGACGGAATGGAAAAGTCGCCCTTGTCTTCGTGCAGGGTGCCGTTCAGCAGTGCAAACAGGCTGGACTTGCCGGCGCCGTTGCGCCCGACCAGGCCGACCCGTTCACCGGGGTTGATGGAGACCGACGCGTTGTCGAGCAGGACCTTGGCGCTACGCCGCAGGCTGAGATTTTTGAGGATGATCATGTACAAGATGCGGCGCGCAGAACACACGCCACTTAAATCGCAAAGCCGGATTCTACCTTGGACCCGTCTTCGAACGATGGAAGTGGGCACATCCCGAGACCAACGCAACCGGGTCGCGGCCATCGGGATGAGGCCACTCATTCCTGTCGACTGTTTGCCACTTCGACACGAGATGACGGTTTTCCGTCAGATTGCCCATCCCATTCAGGTGACCATTTGCGGCAGTCATTTTCAGGGCCTTGTTTTATTGACGTTTTTTTGTGACAGCTCCAGATCCGTCAGGGTGGCACAGGCGTTGCAAGTATTCAGACAACCCACCCCGATCAAGGAGCACATCATGAAACTGCAATTCGGCCAAAACCAACTAGTACTCGAACTCAGCCACTCGCCTTTTGCCTGGTTTCATGGCCAGACCGAACGCATGAGCCTCACCAGCCTGTCGCTGCTGTTCGTTCAGTTTTCCGTGTTTGCCCGTCAACCGGCAGCCTAACAATGCAAGTAGGTAGAAACACCAGCGTGAGCTTCAATCTGACTTGTTCTCCACTGGGATTTTTTAGCGGCAGTACCTGCCGTATGTCGATGTTCAGCCTGACGCTGCTGTTCATCGAGTTCCGGGTTCTGCGCCGCACTGCCGCAAACACCGCGAACTGCACCTGAAAACTTAGCGGCGCAGTTCCAGCACGGCTTCCAGCCCGCCTTGCGGGCGATTCTGCAATTTCACTTTCCAGCCATTCGTCTCCGCCAGCTGGCGCACAATTGCCAGCCCCAACCCGGTACCGCCCGTGGCCTGTGAACGCGAGCTTTCCAGCCGGTAAAACGGCCTGAATACCTTTTCCAGCTGATCATCGGGAATGCCCGGGCCGCTATCGCGCACGCTCACCCGCACTGTCTCGTTCCTACATTCCAGCGCCAGTTCAACCGGTGTATCACCACCGTAACGCTGCGCGTTCTGGATCAGATTGGCCACGATCTGCCGCATCGTCAGGCGACCTGCCTCGACCTGGCACGGCGCCGCGCCCGACCAGGCCAGACCAGCCTCATCCGCCACCTCATCCAGCAATCCGGCCAGATCGAAGCGCTGTCGAGCTTCGGGCCGGGTGGTGCGCGCCAGTTCAAGATAGCCACTGATCAGCCTGTTCATGTCACCCAGATCGGACACAGCTCGATCGATGCGGGCCGGGCTGGAATCGTCGCGCAGCATTTCCAGATTGAGCTGCAAACGCGTCATTGGCGTGCGCAGGTCGTGCGAAATCCCCGCCAGCAGGGTGGTACGGTTGTCCAGCAAGTCGCGCACTTCGGCCGCCATGGTATTGAAGCGGCGGGCCAGTTCGGCCAGCTCCGCCGGACCCGTTTCCGGTAAAGGCTCGGGCAGTTCGCCCGCGCCCACCTGGCTGGCTGCGGAGGCTGCGCGCGCCAATGGTACGGTGATGCGCCGCACCAGAAACAGCGCAGTCAGCAAGCTCAGAAAAGTGCCCAATGCCACCACGGCGATCGCTGCCAACGGCGGCTGGACCGCATAACGGTCGGGGAAAAAACCGGCGTGCAGGTCATGACCGCCCACCGGAATATCCAGCCACGCCGCCCGTGCACCCGGCACACCACGCAGAACGATGGGCTCACCCACCCGGTTGCTCAATGCCGATTCGATCTGCTTGCGAAATGAAAACCGGGGTGCGTTCACCGTTGCGCCTATATCGACAGTGGTCAGGCGCAAACCATGGCGACGCGCCAGTTCGCGTTCAAATGCAATACGGGTCTGCGGCGGCAGTTCCACCCAGGTTTGCGCCGACAGTACGATCAATCCGGCCAGATCGTCGGCCGAACGCTCCGCCACCGGGACGATCAGGGTTCGATACACCACCCAGAACGCTGCCGCCTGAAACACGACGAAAGCCAACGCCAACGTCAGCGCGGTGCGCGCAAACAGGGAACGGGTGAGGTGCTTCATCCTTTACCCTGTGGCACGAACAGGTATCCCTGCCCGCGCTGGGTACGGATATAGGCCGGGTTGGCTGAATCATCCTCGATTTTCTTGCGCAGTCGGTTCACCCGCACGTCGATGCTGCGATCGAATGGATCGCGCTCGAATCCGCGCAACTGGTCCATCAGCCAGTCGCGCGACAGTGCCCGGTTGGCATGGGTAACAAAGATTTCCAGCAATTCGTATTCGCCCGAGGTCAGGGTGATTTCAGCACCGTCACGGTTCAGGGTGCGGGCATCGAGGTTGACGCTGAACGGGCCAAACTGGAAGCGTTTGGCCGTGTCGGTTGCAGCGGGTGCAGCCACTCCACCCTGCCGCCGCATCACCGCCCGGATCCGTGCCAGCAGTTCGCGTGGGTTGAAGGGCTTGGGCAGGTAATCGTCAGCGCCGACTTCCAGACCAATGATGCGGTCGATATCTTCGCCCTTGGCCGACAGCATGATGATGGGCGGAAACCCGGGCTGTGCACGCAGGCGGCGGGCAACCGACAAGCCGTCCTCACCCGGCATCATCCAGTCGAGCACCAGCAGGTCTGGCAATCGGTTGGCCAGCAAGCGGTCCAGCGAGACCGCATCCTCGGCGGTTTCCACGGCATATCCCTGGCTGGTCAGATATTCAGCCACCAGTTCACGGATGCCGGGGTCGTCGTCTGTCACATAAATCGTGTCTTTTTCCATGCGGCAACTATAGCAGCGCAAATGGGTGCCTATTCCCACACGGGTTACACACTGTTACAAAATCCTCCTTGCGTGAAACAGTGCACTTACTTTCCTCAACCAGACTGCGAAGCATGGAAGCAAAGCAACGCAACCAACCACATGGAGACAACGATGAAGACACAGCGAACCTGGATTTTTGGACTGGCCGTATTGGGCCTGGCTGTGGCCGCCCCGGTTCAGGCAGCACCGGATTATTTGGAGGATGCGTTCATCGTGGCCAGGAACGACCGGGGCGACGACGCGCGCTACAACCGGGACACCAGCCGCAACGACAAAAAGGACAAGCGCGGCAAGTCCAGTAAAGAAGCTGAACGCGAGGAGCAGCAAGGCTACGGCTACGGCTATGAACGCCGCCAGCGGGAACGCATTGAAGAAGACAGCCGTTCACGCGGCCGTCGCTAAAACGAATTCACCCGATCTGCAAGGAGAGTAAACATGAAAACACGCACATTCAACACCACCCTGATTGCTTCACTGCTCGCCGTGAGCGGCGCTGCCCAGGCCGGTCATGGCCGCAGCGATGGTGATGGCTTCACCACCCGTGCCCAGGTTGTGGCCAGCACGCCGGTCTATGAGTCAATCAATGAACCGCGCCGCGAGTGCTGGACCGAAACAGTGGGCCACGAAACCCGCAGCTATCGCGACGGCAACAATACAGGCAGCGCCGTACTCGGTGCCATTGCCGGCGGCCTGATCGGTTCCACCGTCGGCAAGGGCAATGGCAAAGTGGCCGCAGCCGCTGTCGGTGCCGCGACCGGTGCGGTGGTGGGCGACCGCTGGAATGACGGCGGCACACGCTACGAATCACGCCCGCGCCAGGTGGAGCAGTGCCGCGTGCAGGACAACTATCGCCAGGTGATCAGCGGCTACGACGTTCGCTACCGCTACGGCGATCGTGAATACAGCACCCGCCTGCCGTACGACCCGGGCAAGTGGCTGACCCTGAATGTCAGTTTTTCAGTGGCGGACGATCAGCGCGGCGGGCGCTGGAACAACAGCCGCAACGACTGGAGCAATTAACGATCCTCAACGCACCTGTTTGAATCCGAAAGGAGAAATATCATGTTACGCACCCTAATGATTGCAGTTGCCTTGCTGGGCACCTCAGGCGCCGCCATGGCCCGCGGCAGTTACGATTACGGCCATGACGCCGGCCGCGTGATCTCGGTCGAGCCCCACTTCAGCATCTCGTTCGGCAGTCGCCAGCATGATGGTTTCCGTGTGCTGTACGAAAGCGGTGGCAACCATTACTGGACCCACACGACGTATCGCCCCAGCCATGCCATCGTGCTTCCCCCCAGACACCAGGTTCACCATGTCTATCATTACAGCGATTACGGATATGGCCGGGATAAGCGGCATAAATGGAAGAAACAGCGCGATGACCGGGGCGATGCTCGCCGGAGCAATGACCGGGGGGACCGCAACCACCGCCGTCATGGTCACGACTAACCTCCCCACACGCCCCAGCCGCCAGGTCCGACTGGGGCGCACTTTATGTGTGGTGCAGTACGAAGACGTAAACGGCGAAAACCATCGATATCGGCACGCAGCGCTTCAACATTGCTGCTTGCGCCAAGCGTCGACCGCTTCGACCCGGGCGCGAAACACGGCCTCCCGAATCTTGTCGGGGCTGACGCTTCGCGCAACCGCCCCGGCATCCACCCCCCGTGCAACGGCGAGGGCCTGTTCAAGGTAGACCGGCGGCGGATAATCCCGTGATTCATACCCGGGGCGCCCGCGAAAGTCGCATTCGCACGCTTGTAACAACTCGCTGAAACGCTCCGGACGCCGAAACGCATCCACACGCTCCAGCAACTCGACGATTGTGGCAGCGCGCAGCTCCAGTGCCCGATGGATATTCCCATGATCGCGCGCAACCGCAACCGCAAGCTCACGGCAATCCACCGGCACCCGAATCCGCTCGCTGAGCGTACGCACCAGGCCCACACTTTTTGCTTCATGGCCATGATGTTTGGGCCAAAGCTCCGGCGGAGTCACACCCTTGCCAAGATCATGTGTCAATGCCGCGAATCGAACCGGCAAGCTGAAACCATGCTGCGCCGCCCAGTCGACGACCTGCATGACGTGCACGCCAGTGTCGATTTCGGGGTGATGCTGCGGTGGCTGCGGCACGCCAAACAGCCGCTCAATCTCGGGAAACAATCGCCCCAGCGCACCGCAGTCACGCAATGCGTGAAACATGCGCGAGGGTTGCGCTTCCATCAGGCCACGCGCCACTTCCTGCCATACCCGCTCGGGCACCAACGCATCGATTTCGCCGTCATCGACCATCTGCCGCATCAGAGCCAGAGTCTCGGGTGCAATTGAAAAATCGGTAAAGCGGGCGGCAAAACGCGCCACCCTCAATATCCGCACCGGGTCTTCGGCAAATGCTTCACTCACATGGCGAAAAACCCGCGCATCCAGATCGCGCTGCCCGCCGTATGGATCGACCAGTTCGCCGGTCTCGCTTTCGGCGATGGCATTGATGGTGAGATCGCGCCGCTGCAAATCCTCCTCCAGCGTCACCTCGGGCGCGGCGTACACCCTGAAGCCCTTGTAGCCGTGCCCGGATTTGCGCTCGGTACGCGCCAGCGCGTATTCAGCATGGGTCTGCGGATGCAGGAAGACGGGGAAATCCTTGCCGACCGGTTGAAATCCCTGTGCCAGCATCTGCTCTGGTGTCGCCCCGACCACGACATAATCGCGATCGGCTACCGGCAAGCCCAGCAATCGATCCCGTACCGCGCCGCCGACGATATAGGTTTTCATGGCGGAGGAACTTAGCGGCGCGCGCCTTCCCGGTAGCCTTCGTAACGCGCGCGCGGAGAATCGGCGCGCAGATACTCGGGGGCGATGGCTTCCAGCGACACCGGCTCAAACTTGAACACCGCAGGCCAGCCACCTTGGCAGACATTGTCCGAACCCATGGCGTAATGGTTGTCACGCGTCATCAGTTTGTTGCCGGGCTTGAACTCCATCGCCCAAGCCTGAAAGTAGGACAACATCTTGCCCAGCGAAATGATGCTACGTTTTTTGCCGATCACTTCGCCCACATAGCTCACCAGTTCTTTCAGGGAATAGTCCCTGGGGCCGCACAGGTCGTATGTCTGACCATACGTTGTCTGGTCATCCAGACTGTCTGCAAAGGCCCGGGCAACGTCGTCCACATGGATCGGTGCAAAGCGCGTGTCGGCATTGGCCAACGGCAGCACAGGAAACAGTTTCAGCAAGCTGGCAAACAAGGACAGGAAAGAATCGCCGCGGCCAAAGATGACAGACGGACGGAAGATCGTGACGTTGAGGCCATAGCCATGAATCAGCTTGGGGCCATTCAAATACCAGTTCTCATGCTCGATATGCTGCATGCCGGATTCGCGCACCAGCGCTTCGGCGATGCCCTTGGAGCGCTGATAGGCCGAGCGCGAGTTGGGGTGGGCACCCAGGGCGCTCATGTGCAGCAGGCGATGTACCCCCGATTCGCCACAGGCATGAATGACCTTGCGCGGCAGTTCAATATGAATTTTCTGGAAATCGCCGCGGCGAGCGCTGGGCAAATCAGCACGGCCGATATTTCTTTCGTGCAAGATTCCTACCAGATTGATGACGGCATCCATGCCACGGAAATGATGGATGAGTTCCTGCTGATCATGCACATTAGCCTCGATGACTTCCACTGTCGGCAGCAGAATCAGTTCCTTGGCCATTTCACGGCGGCGGCTCAACACGCGAACAATGAAACCGCGCGTAGCGAGTTGGCTGACGAGCCGCGTACCGACGAAGCCGGAGCCGCCGAGAATGCAAATGCGTTCAATCTTCATGATGAGTTTGCTTCAGAATATAAGGCGATACTGATTCTAATCGACCGACGGCTCCGGCTCCAGCGAACTGTCCGCTGGCGTCGTCGACCCTGGCGACGTTTTACGTGCCGGAACACTGCCCAGCCGGTCTTTCAGCAACACGGACGGTTGTCCAAAACGCACAGCGTAATACATCGCATTGCTCATCACTTTCTTGACGTAGTCGCGCGTTTCGGCAAAAGGAATCGACTCGATATAAATTGCGGCCTCCATTGGCCGGGAATCGCGCCAGCGCTGGGCGCGGCTGGGACCGGCATTGTAGGCCGCCGTCGCCAGAACCGGGGAGCCATCCAGGCTGGTTTGCACATATTTCAGGTAATACGCGCCGAACTGGATGTTTTTGGCCGGTTCCTGCATCTCGCTGGGGTCAAACTTCCGGATGCCCAGGCGCTGGGCAATCCAGCGAGCCGTAGCGGGCATGATCTGCATCAACCCGGATGCGCCGACACTGGAGCGCGCAAAATTGATGAAGCGGCTTTCCTGCCGCATCAGGCCGAACACCCAGGCTTCATCGATTTCGTTTTCGCGCGCAGCCTGCTGGGCCAACTCCCGATAAGGCGCAACAAAGCGCAATTCGAAATCGTGCAGATCACGCGTTCGCTCTGCCGTGCTGATTGCGCGGTCATACCATTCCATGCGACGTGCCAGTTCGGCAGCAGCAAGCAATTGCCTATCGCCAAATTCGCTGATCGACCACGTCCATTCCTGACTGGCATCATTGCGCAAGCCCATCTCCTGCAAGGCAATCGCACGGGCTATTCCGGGGTTCCGCGAAATGGCCGCCACGTCATCCCCGCCCATTTTGATGTTGATAACCGATGCCTGCACCACCGGGCCCAGCTCCTCTTGCGCCAGCTGGCCGTAATAATGATGCTCACGCGCCAAGGCCAGGAAAATGGTATTGGCCGCCAGACGTTGGCCGCTTGCCTGGATGGCGCGCGCGCGCCAGTAGCGCCAGACAGGCAAGGTGCGATTGGACTCACCCATGCTGTCGACCACCCGCAGCACCGTTGCCCAGTCACCTTCGCGCAGTGCAGTACGCACCCACCACTCCCGCTGAAAGTCGTTCACCGACACGATGCCTGCCAACTGAAACCAGCCTAGTGCCGCACTTTCATGGCGTCGCGCCGCACGCGCGGCGAGCCGGGCCCAGGCCGCGCTCGATTCAAGCGGACCCAGCTCCGGCAAACGCTTGCGCAGGGCCAGTTCGGCCTCGCTTGAGTTGCGCTTGGCCAGCTGATCCACTGCATACAGTGCGATCTCGATATTGCCGCGTGTATTCAAATTCAGGGTGCCGGCATTCAGCAACCGTGCCGGATCGCGGCTGGCCCGTTCAAGCAGGACACCATCCAGCGGCTGATCAGGCAGGCTGTTTGCCACCGCCCTGGCTACATTGGGATTGTCCGCATCCAGCGCCAGTCGAACGCGCCGCCACACGTCTTCCTGGCCGATCAGCTTTGCCTCTATCAGCGTTGCAAACAAAGGCGTACAAGCCGATGGCATGTCGCGGCCGGTAAACCACAAGGCAACAGCCTCGCGTTGATGAGCGCGATTGCCTTGCGCCCATTCCGCGCGATAGGCATAACACTGGTGCGCCGGACCGGGCTTGACCAGTCCCGGGTACCCCGCCAGATAACGCGGCCAGGCTTCACGCGCACCCAATGACTTCAGCCACTCGGCGCGTAACGCCTCTGCCAGACGGCTACCGGGATAACGCGCCAGATAATCCGCGATGCGTGCGTCATCATTGCGGCCTTCCAGCATCAGGCGCCAATATTCAACATAGGGAAGCAGCACATGCTCGGCGGGCACATCGCGCGCAGCACGCTCCAGATTCGCCAGCTTGCGTTCAACAAATGCCTGTCGTGCCTGCTGTACGGCTGCATCGCCGGGCGCCGCCCAAACGGAGGATGCGGCCAGCATTCCCAACAGAAAAAATCCAATTATTCGAGGCATGGTGCGAGGGTAACATGCGGCCAAACAGGTCATCTGGGCCAGAAACACAGCCTTGCAGCCATACAACCCGACACGCTTACCGACCTGTGCTGAAGTCCAGCAAAACCACACAAAAGCTCAGGCCAGAAACAGCTGGTAGGCCGGGTTACGGGACTCGTCCCAGTAGCGATAACCGAGCCCTTCCAGAAATGCCTGGAAGCGGGGTTTTTCCTTTTCTGGTACCTGAATGCCGACCAGCACCCGGCCAAAATCAGCCCCATGGTTGCGATAGTGAAACAGGCTGATGTTCCAGCCACGACTCATGCTTTGCAGGAACTGCATCAGGGCGCCCGGACGCTCGGGGAATTCGAACCGGTACAACACTTCATTCACCGCCTCGGGCGCGCGCCCGCCAACCAGATGGCGAACGTGCAACTTGGCCATTTCGTTGTCAGTGAGATCAACGGCTTCCAGACCATTGCGCTGCAACAGCTCAACCACGCGCGAGCCTTCATCCGCACCTGCCACCGATAATCCGACGAATACGCGTGCCGTCCTGGGATCGGAGTAACGGTAGTTGAACTCGGTGATGTTGCGCGCGCCCAGCAAGCCGCAAAAAGTCTTGAAGCTGCCGGGGGTTTCGGGGATGGTGACCGCCAGCACGGCTTCGCGCTTCTCGCCCAGCTCGGCGCGCTCGGCTATGTGGCGCAGGCGATCGAAGTTCATGTTGGCCCCGGATGCGACCGCAACCAGGGTTTTCCCTTTCAGTTTTCCGCTGGCGATAGCCGATTTCAACCCCGCGACAGACAAGGCACCCGCAGGCTCCAGAATGGAGCGCGTGTCTTCGAACACGTCCTTGATCGCCGCACAGATGGCGTCGTTATTGACGCGAATGATCTTGTCGACATACAACTGCGCCAGCCGGAAAGTTTCCTTGCCGACTGTTTTCACCGCCACGCCGTCCGCAAAAATACCCACGCGCTCCAATGTGACGCGTTCGCCCTGCTTCAATGAACGCGCCATGGCGTCGGCATCTTCCGGCTCGACACCTATGATCTTGATCTCGGGCCGCAGTCGCTTGATGTACGCCGCCATGCCGGCGATCAGGCCACCGCCGCCAACGGGTATGTAGATCGAATGGATCGGACCAGGATGCTGGCGCAGCAACTCCATCGCCACGGTACCCTGCCCTGCGATCACATCTGGATCATCGTAGGGATGGACAAAGGTCGCTTTCGTTTTTTTGGCCAGCTGGATGGCGTGAGCACAAGCCTCGTCGTAATTGTCGCCATGCAGGATGACCTGCGAGCCACGCGCCGCAACAGCCTCGAATTTGATGCGGGGGGTAGTGGCCGGCATCACAATGGTGGCAGTCGCTCCCAGCTTTTGCGCGGCCAGCGCTACACCTTGAGCATGATTGCCGGCCGACGCGGCCACCACTCCGCGCGCTAGCTGGGCGGCCGTCAATTTCGCCATTTTGTTGTAGGCGCCACGGCACTTGAAGGAAAACACCGGCTGCAGATCTTCGCGCTTGAGCAGAATCTGGTTATTGAAGCGCCGCGACAAGTTGTGGGCCACGTCCAGTGGCGACTCGACCGCAACGTCGTAGACGCTCGAGGTGAGGATGCGTTCAAGGTAATCGTCAGGTTGGCTCATGGCAAAGGCGGCAAGTTTGATAAAAAGGGGCGATGCCGCTATCTTAGCGGGCTACTACGAAATCAACGAAAAGATCATGACTCAAGATGAAATGAAACAAGCCGTGGCACGTGCTGCTGTGGATTATGCCCGTGGCGGCATTGTCGGGGTGGGCACGGGCTCGACCGCCAACTATTTCATCGACGCGCTGGCTGAAGTAAAAGGCCGTATCGATGGTGCAGTAGCCAGTTCGGAGGCCACCGCAACCCGTTTGAAAAGCCACGGCATCCAGGTGCTGGATCTTAACAGCGTGGGCGAACTCGAAATCTATGTCGATGGCGCAGATGAAATCACCGAACATTTCGCCATGATCAAGGGCGGGGGTGGCGCGCTGACCCGCGAGAAAATCGTGGCGGCGTGCAGCAAGCAATTCATCTGCATTGCCGACGAAAGCAAGCTGGTCGACGTACTCGGACAATTCCCCTTGCCGGTCGAGGTGATTCCGATGGCGCGTTCCTACGTGGCACGCGAACTGGTGAAGCTCGGCGGCCAACCGCGGCTGCGCGAAGGTTTCACCACCGACAACGGCAATATCATTCTCGATGTGCACGGCATGTCGATCGTCGATCCGGTCTCGCTGGAAACAGCGATCAATCACATCGTCGGCGTGGTCAGCAATGGCCTGTTTGCGCGACGCGGCGCAGACGTGTTGCTCCTGGGTACGGAAAGCGGCGTCAAGACCTACAAGAAATAGACTTCGCGTCTGGCCATCAGTCAATGTGGTGGCGGGGACGCGTCTTCTGGTTCCTGTTCCTCGGCCGGCACCCGGTATGACTCGGTGGCCCACTGTCCCAGATCGATCATTTTGCAACGCTCGCTGCAAAATGGTTTCCAGCGATTTTCCGCGATCCAGCTCACCGCTGCATGACATATCGGACAGGCCACCACGGCAGGCTTGTTGGCAGGTTTCATAAGGTGCAAAAAGTCAGGTCAAAGTCGATGGGCTGCTCGGTGCAGGTACGCGCCTGACTGGTGCCTACATGGACAAAACGGATGTTCAGCATGTATTTGTTGGCCGATATTTCAGGCACACAAGGCAGGCTGTCGACCAGGGTGACACGGATCAGGAGCGGGTTGCGCGATTCCAGCATTCGTTGGTAGCTGCCGTTGTCCACATGCTGCAACTCGGACCGTCCGCTATCGCGCAACAGGCCAAGCACAATATCGACTCCCGCACGAATGGATGAAAACGGCGCCAGCCAGAATTGCAATTGCCGGGTCCGTTCTTCCGCATCCAGATGCAACCAGTAATGATAGGACGGCAGATCGAATTCACACATGCCGCCAGGAATGGCTGCGCGCTGCTTGATCGCCATCAGCCAGTCGTCATCGCGCAGATGCTGCCCGACTTTTCCCGGCAGTTGATATAGCCCACGATGCGTGGTCTCGATCGCCGCCAGGACTTGCTCAAGCGTCGTATCCTGGACATGGGGATTACCCCGAAGCGCGACCAGCACGTTCTTTTGCCGGTCCAGTTCCTGTAACAGGTCAGACTTGAGATCGGCACGCGCGGCCACTTCCGCCATTTCGAACAAGGTCTGAAGCGCAGCATGATGCGCGTGCGGCGTCGGTAACGCGGCATAAGCATCGAACCGGTCGAACAAGTCTTCCAGCCGCAACAGCGTGCGAATGCGTTCGCTTAGGGGATATTCGTAGTGGATCACGCCGCAACGCTTGGGTTTGAATCGTTCAATTGTCGCTGATCCAGATTGAAAATCAAGGCAACTCCATGTGAGACAACATCAAATATCGCTGATTCAAGGTGACTACTTCGGCACGCAAGGCCTCGCGCGCAAGGGCGTTGATGATGACATCATCGGCTATTGCAAGCCGCTCGGAGCGACTGGCCTGAGCCGCAAGAATAGGCAAGACCTCATCACGCGTGAGTCCGTTTCGCGCGATAACCCGTGTTATCTGCACCTCTTCCGGGCAATCAACTACCAGCACGCGGTCCAGTAGATCACGGTAGCCACCGGTTTCCACCAGCAAGGGAATGACGAGCAGAATGTAGGGCGCATTCAGTCTGGCACGTACCTGCTCGACCGCCTGCCGAATACGTGGATGAAGAATGCCTTCAAGTCGATGCCGGGCATCGGCATCGGTAAACACTATTCGTCGCAAAACCGCGCGATCCAGGCTGCCGTCTGGCATGATCACCGCATCGCCAAAAGCCGAATGGATGGATTCGAGCGCTGCACTGCCAGGAATGGTCAGTTCTCGCGCAATCACATCAGTATCGATCACGGGCACGCCCAGTCCGGCAAACAGGTCGGCGACAGTCGATTTTCCCGAACCGATGCCGCCGGTGAGTCCAACCGTGAACATCAGAACTGCCCGAGGTAGGCTTGCGTCAAATCCGCGCCGAAGAACAACGCCACCAATCCGCCACCGGCCAGATACGGGCCAAAGGGAATCGGCACACGCCGGTCATGTTTAACCAGCACGATCATCGCAATGCCGACCACCGCACCCACGACAGATGACAACAACAACGTGACAGGCAGCATCTGCCACCCAAGCCATGCGCCAATGGCTGCCAGCAGCTTGAAATCACCATAGCCCATGCCATCCTTGCCGGTGACCAGTTTGAACAACCAGTACACCGACCAGAGAATCAGGTAGCCGGCCATCGCGCCGATGACAGCGTCGGCCAGGGGAACAAAAAGCCCGTTCATATTGAACAGCAAGCCCAACCACACAAGCGGCAAGGTCAGGCTGTCGGGCAGCAAGGTGGTGTCAAGGTCGATGAAAGCCAGGACAACCAGCATCCACACCAGTAACAACGCACCCAGGGTTTGCATGCTGACGCCCCACTTCCAGGCGACCGCTGCCGACAATACGGCGACAAGCACTTCAACCAGGGGATAACGCGCACTGATGGGTGTACTGCAAGCCGAACAGCGTCCGCGCAGAAACAGCCATGAGATCAACGGGATGTTTTCCAGTGCCGTGATCTGATGCCCGCACTGAGGACAGGCCGAGCGCGGCAGCCACAGGTTGTACGCAGGAGTATCTGCGATGGCCTCGCCACGCAGTTCGGCGCATTGCACATGCCAATCAGCCTCCATCATTTTGGGCAAACGATGGATGACCACATTGAGGAAGCTGCCAATCAGCAGGCTGAATAAAAAAACCAGCCCGGTGAAAAGGGCTGGCTCCGTGTGCAGCAGATCCATCAAACGACCGATCCCATCTTGAAGATCGGCAGGTACATGGCGATCACCATGCCACCAATCAGGACGCCCAGCACCACCATGATGATCGGTTCCATCAGACTAGACAAAGCTGCAACAGCATCATCCACCTCGGCCTCATAAAAATCAGCCACCTTGTTCAGCATGGAATCGAGCGAGCCCGACTCTTCGCCAATTGCGGCCATCTGCAACACCATATTGGGGAAGCGCCCGGTGTTCTGCATGGCTACTGTCAGCGCGGTACCCGTAGACACCTCACCACGTATTTTGTTGGTTGCCTCAACGAACACCTGGTTGCCCGAGGCGCCGCCCACCGACTCAAGGGCCTCAACCAGTGGCACACCGGCCGCAAACATTGTGGCCAGGGTACGGGTCCAGCGTGCAATGGTTGCCTTCTCAATAACCGCACCAAAAATTGGCAGCTTGAGCATGACACGGTCCATGAACATCTGCACCTTGCGCGAGCGTTTCCAAGCCTGGAGCAATACATAAATACCGCCGCCAATACCACCGAAAATTGCCCACCACCATTCCACAAAAAAGTCCGACATAGCCATCACCACCAGGGTTGGCCCCGGTAAATCCGCACCAAAACTACTGAACAAGTCCTTGAATGCCGGGATCACAAAAATCATGATCACCGCAGTGATGATGAACGCCACCACGATAATGGAAACGGGGTAGAACAAAGCCGACTTGATCTTGCTCTTGATGGCGAGGATTTTTTCCTTGTAGACCGCCAGCCGATCAAGCACTTCTTCGAGAATACCGGCCGACTCACCCGCACCCACCAAGTTGCAGTACAACGCGTCAAAATGTAATGGATGACGACCAAACGCTTGGGTGAGACTGCTGCCTTTTTCGATGTCCGCCTTGATTTCTGCCAGCAGACGCTGCACGGAAGGGTTGGAATGTCCGCGACCAACGATTTCAAACGATTGCAACAGCGGCACGCCGGCTTTCATCATCGTTGCCAGTTGTCGGGTGAAGAGCGTAATGTCCTTCTCTGTGACGCGTTTGCTGCTACTGAACAAAGTGCTCTGCTTTTTAAGCTTGGTGACAGTAATACCTTGCTTACGCAGCAGGACATTGGCCATGGACTCGCCCCCGGCCTGCAACTGGCCTTTGACCTTTTTGCCGCGCTTGTCCATTCCTTCCCAAAGGAAGGTGGCGTCCTTGACTGCCTTTGCCGCTGTAGCCATAGAGGAAATTCCTTAGATATTGGTAACGGCCTCAACCTCTTCCAGCGAGGTGAGTCCGGATTTCACTTTCAACAAACCTGCCTGGCGCAAGTCGAGTACGCCCTCAAGTTTCGCCTGATCGGAAATATCCGACTCATTCCCGCCCTTGAGGATGATGCGGACCATGGCGTCGGTAATCGGCATCACCTGATAAATGCCTACCCGCCCCTTGTAACCTGAACCACCACAAATATCGCACCCTACCGGCTTGTATGGTTTCCAGGTTCCGTCCAGTTGCTCCGCAGTAAAGCCCGCAGCCAGCAGCGCTTCATCCGGAATATCGGCCGGCTGCTTGCAATTACATAGCTTGCGGCCCAGTCGTTGGGCGGTAATCAGAATCACCGAAGACGCCACGTTAAAGGGCGCCACCCCCATGTTGAGCAGGCGGGTCAAGGTACCGGGTGCATCATTGGTGTGCAGCGTCGACATCACCATATGACCGGTTTGTGCGGCCTTGATGGCAATATCAGCGGTTTCCAGGTCGCGAATCTCGCCGACCATGATGACGTCTGGATCCTGCCGCAGAAACGATTTCAGTGCTGCAGAGAATGTCAGGCCCGCCTTGTCGTTGACGTTGACCTGGTTGATACCCGGCAACTGGATTTCCGCAGGGTCTTCTGCCGTGGAAATATTCACGTCCGGTTTATTAAGGATATTCAGGCAGGTATAGAGCGATACGGTTTTACCGGAACCAGTTGGACCCGTCACCAGCACCATGCCGTAGGGACGCTGCACTGCGTTCATCAGCAATTCTTTCTGGAACGGCTCGTAACCCAAGGCCTCGATCCCCAACTGTGCGCTGGTGGGGTCGAGAATACGCATGACGATTTTTTCGCCATACAGGGTGGGCAGTGTGCTGACCCGGAAGTCAATGGCGCGATTTTTCGACAGCACCATTTTCATGCGGCCATCCTGCGGTATGCGCTTTTCCGAAATATCCAGCCGCGACAGCACCTTGATGCGCGAGGCCACCTTGTCCTTGATCGCCATCGGCGGTTGTGCGACTTCGGCCAAAATACCGTCACGGCGATAGCGTATACGGTAATACTTCTCGTAGGGTTCGAGGTGGATGTCCGACGCGCCCTGATTGATCGCATCCAGCATGATCTTTTGCAGATAACGCACCACCGGCGCGTCGTCAATTTCGATACCGCCCGTATCCTGCTGTGCCGCCGCACTTTCCTCGTCGGCAAAATCGAGATTGAGGTCTTCTGCATTCAACACGGCCATCGTGTTGCTGTCTGCCTCACCGGCTTTTTCGATCAGCTTGCCAAGCTTGTCGTCATCCACCACGACCGGCTCGACCGCCTGTCCTGTCTGGAATTTCACCTCATCCAGCGCCTGCATATGGGTCGGATCGGAGGTCGCTACATACAACTTGTTGCCGCGCTGGTAGAGCGCGACCACACGCCGTTTTTGCACCAGTTTGGCGTCGAGCAGCCCTTGTGGCAGGCTGTCCACATCCATGGCACTCAGGTCCAGATAGGGAAACCCGAAGGAAGTAGCGGCAAACTCGGCAATCTGGCCCGCCTTGAAACGCTTCCCCTTGATGAGTTCGCTTACGAATGAATCACCCGATTGGCCGGCACGTTTCCAGACACTCCCGGCTTCGTCCTCGGAAAGCCAGCCATTGTTCACCATGGCTCGTGCCAGTCCAGTTAAATTAGTTTCATTTGTCACAGCGGCCATTACTCGGTTCCAGACAAGTTCAGCATCAGATTATCACCCGCATCGTTGTACCAACGGATGGGGAATCACAGGCCTTAACGGCGATTTTTCGTCTAAATTGAGGTGCTTTCGGATGAAACCTCATCCGGGACGGGCAGATAGATACGCGCCATCTTTACCGCGCGATCCTGCGTTTGCACGATTTCTACCGGCACATCGCCCAGTTTGAGACTGACCCCGGCCTCGGGAATATCCTCAAACTGCTCCAGAAGCAAGCCATTCAGGGTTTTCGGACCATCCAGGGGCAACGACAAGCCCAGCTTGCGATTCAGGTGACGGAGCAGCACTGTACCTTCGGCCAGCCAGCTGCCATCAGCATCCTGCCGCAAATAGCCGGTATCCGACGGAGCCTGCGTGGTGAATTCGCCCACCATTTCTTCGAGCAAGTCTTCCAGTGTCACCAGACCCTGCAGTTCACCATATTCATCAACCACCAGCGCCAGACGCCGGCGTCCGCTCTGAAAATTACGTAACTGGGTAAAAAGTGGCGTACCCGCCGGGACGAAATAAGGCTCTTCAAGATTCTCTTTCAAGGTTCCGGGGTTTAACTCGTCACCGGTCAACGCATGCAGAACCCGGCGCACATGCAACACACCCAACAGATTGTCGGATGACCCCGCATGCACCACCAGTCGAGTATGGTGACTAGTCGAAATCTGCTGACGCAAACGCTCGGGATCATCCTCGATATCGATCGCCTCGATCTGGTTGCGCGGTGTCATCACATCGTCGACGGTGATGTCCTCCAGCTCCAGCAAGTTCACCAGAATCCGGTGGTGTTCGCGCGGCAGCATCCCCGACGATTCCAGTACAATCGTTCTCAGTTCCGGCAAACCAAGTCGGCTGCCATGGCCGGGCTCAGGCGGCTTGATACGCAGCACCCACAGGATGCCCTGAACAAACAGGTTGACGAACCAGACAATCGGATACGTCAGCTTGAGCATCGGCATCAGTACATACGCGGCTGGGTAGGCGACACGCTCGGGATACGAGGCACCCAGTACCTTGGGCGTGACTTCACTAAACACCAGGATCAGGAAGGTCAGCAGCAAGGTCGCGATCGACAAGGCAAGATCCGAATCGCCATACAGTCGAATGGAAATGATTGTTGCCAGCGTGGCAGCAGCAATATTGACCAGATTGTTGCCCAGAAGAATCACACCCAGAAGCTTGTCAGTCTGGTTCAACAATGACAGGGTCAATATCGCACCACGGTGGCCCGTTTCAGCGGCATGACGCAGACGATAGCGGTTGATCGCCATCATGGCGGTTTCAGATGCCGAAAAACAGGCCGACAAAAACAACAGCCCTGCGAGCAGGCCAAACAACGTACTGATAGACAGGGCTTCCAAACGCTATTCCTGAAGAAAGGAGTTCAATCGTGACAGAAGATGAGGGCGCACTTCAGCGCCCAAGCAACACTTCCAGCACAAACTGAGTACCCAGATAAGCCAGCAGCAGCAGCGTAAATCCGGTAATCGTCCAGACCAACGCAGTCCGTCCGCGCCAGCCCCGAAAATGCCGACCCAGCAAAAGACCACCGAAAACCAGCCAGGACAGGATGGCGAACACGGTCTTGTGAGACAGCACCAAGGCCGTGCCAAAAATCTCTTCAGTAAAGAACACCCCGCTAAACACGGCCAGTGTCAGCAATGCAAATCCGACACCTATGGTTTTGAACAGCAGCGCTTCCAGTGTCAATAAAGGGGGGGCGCCGCCCTGCAAAAGTGCGCCACGATGCAGCTGTTTTTCCAGCATGGTCATCAATACTGCGTGCAAGGCTGCCACTGCCAGCAAACCGTAGGCAAGAAAGGCAACCACCAGATGCGTACGCAGAGCCAGTGTCTGAGAGTTGGGGATGATATGTGTGGCGGTAAAGAATGCCATGCCGAGTACGGACACTGCTGCCAGCGCACTCACCCATGACTGGATGCGCGCCAGAGGCGCCCCGTAACTGGACAGCCAGTAAGTCAGCGCAGTCAGCCATAAAATGGTCGACAGTGAATTACCGAATCCCAGACGGATGTCGCCCTGCCCCAGTACCGAGTGGTATATCAGCATGCCATGCGCAAGCAGGGCGAGCGGCAACATGATGCGCACCGATGGGCCCGGTAACGGACGCGGCAGACGCCAAGCCACCCAGCCATAAAGCGCACTCACAGATAAAGTAACCAGCAATAGCGGAGACATTCGTTAAAATGGATATCTAATTCAGTCAGCCCCATTATCCATGCCGTCCAGTACGGCAACAAGGAAACCCTGTCAGAAAGCCATCATGCTAGAAAACCTCAGTGGGCGCCTCGCCGGTGTCGTCAAATCTCTCCGTGGGCAAGCACGCATCACCGAAGCCAACGTGCAGGACACCCTGCGCCAGGTCCGGTTGGCGCTGCTCGAAGCGGATGTTGCGCTGCCAGTCGTCAAGGATTTCATCGAATCGGTCAAAACACGCGCACTGGGTCAGGACGTGCTCACCAGCCTGTCGCCAGGCCAGGCGCTGATCGGCATCGTTCACGAAGAACTCACCCACCTGATGGGCGGTACAAACGCCGAACTGAATCTGGCTGCCACACCGCCCGCCGTTATTTTGATGGCCGGTTTGCAAGGCTCGGGCAAAACCACCACCAGCGGCAAACTCGCGCTGCTGCTCAAAAACCGCAAGAAAAAAGTGCTGCTCACCTCGGCCGACGTGTACCGTCCCGCCGCCATTGAGCAACTACGTTTACTGGGCAAACAACTCGACGTCAGCTTTTTTGAGGCAGGAGACGAGCGCGACCCACTCAAAATCGCACAGGCCGCACAGGATCACGCGCGTAAGCAATTCTACGATGTACTGATCGTTGACACCGCCGGCCGGCTGGCGATTGACGAAGCCATGATGGCCGAGATCAAGGCACTGCACGCTGCCGTCAAGCCGGTTGAAACCCTGTTTGTAGTGGACGCCATGCAGGGCCAGGATGCAATCAACGTCGCCAAAGCCTTTAACGAAGCCCTGCCGCTCACCGGTATCGTGTTGACCAAGCTCGATGGTGATTCGCGCGGTGGCGCGGCACTATCAGTGCGCCACATCACCGGCAAGCCGCTCAAGTTCATCGGCGTCGGCGAAAAGCCCAATGGCCTGGAAGCCTTCCATCCCGAGCGTATGGCGCAGCGCATTCTCGGCATGGGCGACGTACTCTCGCTGATCGAGCAGGCGCAAGGCTCGGTCGATATGGCCGAGGCCAAAAAGCTTGCCGACAAGGTCAAGAAAGGCAAGGACTTCGACCTCGAAGACTTCAAGGCGCAAATCCAGCAGATGCGCAAAATGGGGGGTCTGTCCGCACTGATGGACAAACTCCCCGGCGCAGGACAAATGCCGATGCCCGCAGATGCTGGTGAAAAGGACATCAACCGGGTGGAAGGCATCATCAACAGCATGACGCCACTTGAACGCCGCAAGCCTGAAATCCTCAAGGCCTCGCGCAAGCGCCGTATTGCGGCCGGTGCGGGTGTGCAGGTGCAGGAAGTCAACAAACTGCTGAAGCAGTTTGAACAGGCGCAAAAGATGATGAAAATGATGGGCAAGGGCGGAATCAGCAAGATGATGCGCGGCATGAAAGGGATGATGCCCGGGATGCGCTGACCAAGCGCCCGCCACCCAAGCAAACCAAGACCGGCCGGGGATTTGGAGCCTGGCAAGGTCGCGCGCACGCAAACCACTGGCTAAACGGGTTTTTTTGAGTATAATTCTCGGTTTTCTCCGTTTCCCGGTGGGTTGAATCATGGTCGTTATTCGTCTTTCGCGCGGTGGCTCTAAAAACCGTCCCTTCTACAACGTCGTGGTAGCCGATTCGCGCTGCCGCCGTGACGGCCGCTTCATCGAGCGTGTCGGTTTCTACAATCCGGTTGCCCCCGAAGGCGCCGAAGGCGTCCGTCTGGACCAGGAGCGCATCAGCTACTGGACTGGCAACGGTGCCCAGATGTCCGACACCGTCGCCCGCCTGGTCAAGCAAAACAAGCCTGCCGCTGCTGCCGCTGTGTGAGTGACAACAGCGACTGGGTCGGTTGCTCGAATTGAATAACGACTGGGTCGTTATGGGGCGCATAGCCGCCCCGTTCGGCATCAAGGGCTGGGTCAAGGTCCAGTCCTTTAGCGAAGACCCCGGCACGCTGATGGATTTTGAATCCTGGCGTATCGGTCGCGACCCGGAATACAAGCACTACGCCGTCGAAGCCATTCAGGACCATAGCAACACCCTGGTCGCCAAGTTGGTCGGAATCGACGATCGTGACAAGGCGTATGCCTTGCGCGGGCAAGAAGTTTCGGTGGCGCGCAGCGCCTTGCCGCCGCCGGAAGAAAACGAGTATTACTGGTCGGACTTGATCGGTCTGAAGGCCATCAACCGTGAAGGTGTTGAACTCGGCACGGTGGATAGCCTGATGGAAACCGGTGCACAGGATGTGCTGGTGATCAAGGGCACACGTGAGCACCTGGTTCCGTTCATCGCGCAGTTTGTCGGCAAAGTAGATGTCGCGGCAGGCTTGATCGAAGTGGACTGGGGCGAAGACTACTGATGCGCTTCGATGCGGTCACGCTGTTCCCCGAGATGTTCGATGCCGTACTGGATTACGGCATCACCCGGCGGGCACTGGATCGTGGCTTGTATCGGTTCAAGTCGTGGAACCCACGCGACTTTACCGACGACCCGCATCGCTCGGTAGACGATCGACCATACGGCGGCGGCCCCGGCATGCTGATGATGCCCGAGCCACTTGACCGCGCTTTAAACGCTGTGCAGCAAAACCTGGCCAGCGAGAATTTGACGCCCTGGGTGGTGCATTTTTCACCGCGGGGACGCCCTCTCACTCATCATCGGGTGATGGCATTGAAGCAAAAGCCCGCACTGGTTTTATTGTGCGGACGGTACGAAGGCATCGACGAGCGGCTGTTACAGCGCCGCGTGGACGAGGAAATTTCGCTGGGTGACTTTGTATTGTCCGGCGGCGAACTCCCCGCGCTGGCCTTGATGGACGCCATCATTCGGCAACTTCCGGGTGCATTGAACGATGCGGATTCAGCGGTGGAAGACTCTTTCGCCAACGGCCTGCTCGATTGCCCGCACTACACCCGACCAGAAGTCTGGCAAGGGTTGGCCATACCGGATGTATTGAAAGGCGGCAACCACGCCGCGATTGCCCAGTGGCGATTGCAGCAAAGTCTGACGATCACGGCAGAACATCGGCCCGATCTGCTGGATCAGCGCGGTTTGTCGAAGCAGGAACAGAATCTTCTCGCGGCGCACCCCGGTGCGGCGCAGAAAAAAGCGGCAAAAGGCTCATAAGCCCCAGCCAATGTGAAACGGCGTGATGTCCGTCCGGTGGTCCGATAGACCCAACGACGCACCTCTCTCGCCAGATGTAAGGAAACATCATGAACATCATCGAACAACTCGAACAGGAAGAAATCGCCCGCTTGGGTAAAACCCTCCCCGACTTTGCCCCCGGCGACACCATCGTCGTTCAGGTGAAAGTGAAGGAAGGCACCCGCGAGCGTCTGCAGGCTTACGAAGGCGTCGTCATCGCCAAGCGTAACCGCGGCCTCAACTCTGCTTTCACCGTGCGCAAGATTTCCGCAGGCGAAGGCGTCGAGCGTACCTTTCAGACCCACTCGCCGCTGGTTGCCAGCGTCGAAGTCAAGCGCCGTGGCGATGTCCGCCGCGCCAAGCTGTACTACCTGCGTGAGCGTTCAGGCAAGTCCGCACGCATCAAGGAAAAGCTGCCCGCCCGCAAGGTCAAGGGTGGCGCTGCTGCAGCACCGGCTGCCGAGTAAACTGGTTCACGCCGCAATACAAAATGCCCGCTTCTGCGGGCGTTTTTGTTTAGGATGGATACGTAATAACGCCTCACGACCCATTGCTGTCAGATGAGATGTGGAAATCGACCGGTTGAATCCGCACACCTTAGCGATCATTCAAGCTTTCGAATCATAAAACCGAATCGAATTGTGTCCTGCCTCTTTGGCTTGATACATTGCCGTATCTGCCCACTTGAGGAGGTCGTCCGGACTGGCCTCATGATCAACGAACAACGCCACGCCAATACTCACTGTGCATTGATGCTCGATGATGGTATCGGCCATTCCCTCGCGCTTGATTGTCAGTGAATAGGGTTCCATAAATCCAATTCGGATTTTTTCTGCGACGATCCCGGCTTGTGATGTTGATTCGACTTCATCAACATCCAATTCGCTCAGGATCAGCACGAACTCATCGCCACCGTAGCGCGCCACGGTGTCCATCTCGCGCACACAGTCCTTCAGTCGAGCTGCTGCCTCGATCAACAGCAAGTCGCCTGCCATATGCCCATACTGGTCATTGAGCGACTTGAAGTTGTCCAGATCTAGAAACATCAATGCGGCATGGCAATCACTTCGCTTGCTGGCCGCCATGGCCTGGGTCAGGCGGTCGTTGAACAATCGCCGGTTAGGCAGTTGCGTGAGCGGATCATAGAAGGCCAGTTGACGCACCTGCTCTTCCATCTGTTTGCGCTCGGTGATGTCGCGCCAAACGCAATAGATGATTTGCCTGTCCAGAGGATCGATGACCGAGAGCGTGACCTCGGCGTCGAAATTCGTGCCGTCGGCCCTGGTGTGTACCCATTCAAACCTGTGTAGACCCTTGGCCTTGGCAATGGCCATCATGCCCTCAGCCTTGACGTAGGAATCCTGGCCGTCGGGTTGCTTGGGTGGTGAGAGTTTTGAGGGATGGACGTTCAGGAGAGCTTCGCGGCTGGTGTAGCCCAGTACCCTGATGGCCGCATCGTTGCATTCGACAAACCGGTTTCCGTCGATGATCCAAGTGGGATCAGGTGACGACTCAAACAACTGCTTGAACCAGCCATGGTTGGACTTGAAGTCTGAATGGGACATTCGAGTGCGTGTATATGCGGTCGGTGAATCATGCCACCTTGTTTGGCTGGGAGCAATTTCGCCTACTCCTCAAAACGTCAGCTAGGTTTCCCTCTTGTGCGGAACCTTGACTGTCTTGTCCTGGATGGGAAGCCGACTGTGTATGATGCGAAACTGCCGCGCACTGAATGAGGGTTCTTGGCCGACAACAGGCAAGGGCCACTCCAAATTCAAACCTTTGGCAGCTTCAATCAAAATCATTCCTGATTCATTCCCCACCTCGTTGCAGGGGTTTCCGCGCTTGACGGCAAATCCCTAGTCTAAAATGCAGCCATGCAAGCATACGATGTCATCCTCCCTGCCCCGATGTGTCCGCTCGGTGTCAGTTTCAGCGGCGACACACTGACACGACTGGATTTCTTGCCTGCCGACTCAACTGTACCCACAACCAAACCAGATGCGCGTGTGCGCCACCTGATCCGCGAACTGAACGCTTACTGGGTCAATCCCAAACACCTGTTCGATTTGCATTTTGCACCGCAAGGCACGTCATTCCAGCTACGCGTGTGGCATGCGCTGAAGGCTATTCCGGCTGGTCAACCCATAACCTATGGCGCATTGGCGAAGCAGCTTGGCACAGCGGCCCGCGCGGTGGGCCAAGCATGTGGCTCGAACCCTTTGCCGATTATCATCCCTTGCCATCGCGTGGTGGCCGCCAGCGGATTGGGGGGATTCATGCATGCGTCTTCGGGCGTCCCGCTGGATGTTAAAACCTGGCTGTTAGCACATGAAAAGGATGCGCGCGCACAGCCATGAATGACGCGCTGACAGACCGGTTTTGCGATCATTTATGGCTGGAAGACGGGCTGGCGAACCTGACGCTGGCGGCGTATCGGCGCGACCTGACCGCCTTTGGCGCCTGGCTGGAAAAAGAACGCAAGCAGGGCTTGGGTGATGCCGTATCAGGTGACGTCGAAGCCTACCTGGCATGGCGTTTTGCGCAGCACGCGCAACCACGCAGTGCCGCGCGCTACACCTCGTCCTTGAAGCGCTTTTATCGATATCTGTTGCGTGAAAACCTGATTGCCGCCGACCCCACGCTCAACCTCGACAGCCCCAAGCTGCCGCGTTCGCTGCCGAAGACGCTGACCGAGGCCGATGTGGAACACCTGCTCGACAGCGCCGACACCGGCACGCCGCTGGGATTGCGCGACCGCGCCATGCTGGAAACGCTGTACGCAACCGGCTTGCGGGTATCGGAACTGGTAGGCCTGAAACTGACGGCGGTGAACGTGAACGACGGCGTGTTGCGGGTGACGGGCAAAGGCAACAAGGACCGGCTGGTGCCACTGGGCGAGGAAGCAGTCGTGTGGCTCAAGCGTTATCTGGCGGACTCGCGTCCGCTGCTGCTGAACAAACAGCTCTCCGATGCCGTATTCGTCACCGCCCGTGGAGACGGCATGACGCGGCAGGCATTCTGGTATCTGATCAAACGCCGGGCGCGCAGCGCCAGTATTACACGCCCGTTGTCGCCGCATACGCTACGCCACGCCTTCGCCACCCATTTACTGAATCACGGTGCCGACCTGCGGGTGGTGCAAATGCTGCTCGGTCACAGCGACATTTCCACCACACAGATTTACACGCATGTGGCGCGCGAACGGATGAAGCGGTTGCACGCCCAACACCATCCGCGCGGTTGAATCGCTATCCACCCTCCGGTATTTTCAACCGTTCCATCAGATAGCATAGGCAATCCTGGCGAATCACGCGTTCGTCACGCGTCAGCATGGCGGGCATCAGGCGCTGCTTGAGCGCAATTTCTCCGCGCTGATAATCGAACATGCGGTCGCCGATGTCCTCGCCATTTTCATTCACCACCAGCAATCTGGCTGAACTGCCCGGGTACATCTGTCCCAGACAAATGCCCCGCTCCAGTTCGCGGAAATTGAAGTGATCAAGCTCGGGCACGAAGTTGATGTCAGCTTCCGACGTATTGAACCCAAAGCTCACATGCTCCGGAATCTTGACCGTGGCCACGGTATGAAACAAATCAATGTCATGCGATGCAACTGGATGCACCGGGAACTCTGACAGGTGCAGGCAGGCTTCCATAAATTCGGCAGCATGCACGACGCTGTCAGGCATGCCTGGCTTGCCACATTCAACCGTAACCGACGGACACAACTCGGCAAAAGCGGCCGATTGCACGCCACGTGGCCGGATGAAATACACCACCACGCGCGAAAACAGCGTGGCCAGATGCAGGAAGTTCTGCTCCACCCGGTTGATACAGGCGTAATGCGGATTGAGGCCGGTGTTGTTGTGGATATCGATGCTGGCAAACACGCCGCGGGCGCGCATCGCATCGACTACCTGCTGCATCATGGCCGACTCATCCGAAGGTGTGTCTTCGCCGCCAGGCCACACCCGGTTGTAGTCTGGCTGGCCATCGAGCCGGCGCAAACTCGAGCGCGCCGCGTCGATGTTGCCGATAAAAAGCGACAGCGCGCGCGGCAATTCAGACTCCGCATATTTTTTCAGTACCGACTGCGCGGCCAGCCAGCCGGTATCTTCGTTGCCGTGCAGCAATACCGACACGAACAGGGGCGGCTGGCGCCGACCCGGCAGATGGATCAGCGCCGGACCGGCCAGCACTTCGCCCAGCCGTGACGCGGGCAGGTCGAGCAAACCTTCCGGCAGGAATTCATACTGGTTTAGCATCCGATGGGCCACTCATGCACGGGTGCACCGGAGCGCTGATTTTCAAGATAGTCGTTCATCATGCGATGCATGTCTCCATTGACTGCTTCCAGTTGTTGCAGCTGCCATTTCGCGCCTGTCTGGCCTGAGCGTGTACGCGTTTCCACCACATCGAGGTAGCGGTCTATTTCAACACCCGACAGGCCAAATGCCTGCAGGCCCTGGTGCGCCAGCGGCAGACAGGTTTCCAGAATGAGGGAACGGGCTGGTTGGCGAGCGCCATCCTGCCATATCAGTTCGGCATCCAGGCCGTGGCGGGCCGCCTGTAGAAATTGCTGCGTGTATCGGCAAAACTCAGGCCGCGCAGCACATGCTCATCCTGCCTGACCAGTGCATGCACCAGACCATAGTAGAACGCGGCATTCGCCACCATATCCAGCACTGTCGGGCCACTCGGCAACACCCGTTGTTCCAGTCGCATATGTCCACGCCCGGCAGCATCAAATCCGATCAATGGCCGCACCCAGCGCCAGATGGCGCCATTGTGCAGACGCACATGGGAAAAATCATCGGGAGCATCCTCAAGCTTCACCGGCAGCAGCACCGGATAGTGCTCGAGGTTTTCCTGGAACAATTCCAGCAGGCTGTCGGCCACATAATCCCGGCCAAACGTCACCCGCCTGATCGATGGCTCGGCCAATCCTTGATAGCCCCCCAACTCAACCGATTGCTCAAACAACGGCACGCGGGTTTCTTGCCATAATCGATGACCAAAAAACACCGGAGAATTGACGCCGGCGGCCAGCAGAGGCGCACAGGTCTGCAGCGTTGCGTTGAAATAGTCGGCAGCATGCTCGAAAGGCACTTGCAAGTGCAGCTGGAATGAGGTCGTCGCAGCTTCGAGCATCACGTCTGGATGCTGCGCCAGCAAATGATCCCGCCCCTTAATATCGATATGAATGGGCTCGCCATTGCGCTGCTGCAGCACCTGCGCATTGAGCGCGTCATAGCGCTTCATTGCCGAGATATTTTCCAGGCAGAGATCGGACTCGCGGATGGTCGGCAGAATACCGATCATCGCCAGCCCCGCGTCCATGCCATGCGCCACCTGCTGGCAGCGTCCCCAGGTCGCATTCAGTGAGGCTTCCATCGCAACCAACACTCCCGCCCCCACTTCAATCGGCGCTGCGTTCAATTCCACGTTGAAACGCGAAAGTTCCGGTACCACCAATGGATCGTTCAACGTGCGCAAATAGGCTTCATTGATCGGGTTCGGCAGGCCAGCGTGATCCAGCAGCCAGGCTTCCAGTTCGAAGCCTGCGATGAAACGCGTATCGGAAAAGCCACCGGCTTCTGCAAACCGTCGCAGACCAGCCGTTTCGTCAGACAGCCTTGCGTGAAATTGCTGAAAGTCTGCGTCCGAGAAATGCGTGAGGCTGATTTCCTGGCCCATGGACCCACGTGTCAGGCCGGCTCGCTGGCCGGCTCGCCCTGATGGTAGGTCACATAGACGTAGACCGGGATGGCCAGATCACCCAGATGTTTCTCGATGAGCGCCGATACCTCGGCCCAGTCCATTCCGCCCACGCCAGTGGCCAGGCGCGGCAGTGCCAGGCTGTCCACACCCTCGGCTTCGACCCATTTGCGCAGGGCTTTCAAAGCGTGATTGATGTTTTCGGCTGAAGCCCGGCCCGGCTTGGCGCCGTGATCGTACGCTCCGTCCTGGGTGAACAGCGACACCACTTGCTTGCCGTCCGCGCCCGCCCACGACCACATCGTCCCGGACTTGGGATGCGCGGTATGGCAGTAATGCCGGAAATCCTTATACATGGCTGGCCAGTTTTCGCGCAAAGCATGCGCCAAGCCCTGGTTATAGTCATCATTGGGTGCAACACCATGGGCAATGGCACGCGCCCCGGAAAGAAGAATATCGCCACTGACTTCATGCAGCATGGTCGCCCTTTCAATGTGTTTTCAGGAGCTTTAATAATACCTTTATATCTTTTTATTGGATAGCAAGCGCGCAGTAGGGCTGCCGTGACTGCTTACACGCGATCGCTTGGCCGGGCCAGGTAAAACCATTCCTGCCCTGGCAATGCCCTGGGGTTGGGAAACACAATATAACCGTCACGATCGGCTGTAACGGGCAACCCGTTTTGGCGCACGCCGATGACTTCCCCCGCATGCACAGGGTCAAAGCTCGACCAGGCGCGGGCAAACTGGTCGTCGGCATGGGCGCGGTCGATGACCGCATACAGGCGCAATGCCTCCGTATCGGCCACGGCCGTCAGTGCTGGTGTGGAAATCAGCTGCAGATGGGCCAGCGTATTGTGAATGGCCTGGTAGGCCACATCCGGTGCAGCGGGATCGTCATGCTGGCCACACTCGAGCGTGAGCGCAATACCGCCCTGCGCACGCATGAACTCGGTGGTGCCGACTCCGTAATGCACGTCAGCCTCGCGCGCCGATACACCGGCAGCCAAACGGCGTGCGACGCCCGCTGCATAGGTGTCGAGCCAGCCATCGACGAAGCGATGAACGCCCAGCCGCAACGCCAGCGCCGTTTCCTCGGCCGAGCGGGTAAAGGGCTCCAGAGAGCCCACATTGTCTTCCGGTCCCAGCATGACAAACGGCTGGCCTGCCGTGTGAAACGAATGCAGGTCGAGCAGCGCATCATGTTGCGCCAGCAACGGGCATAGCCAGTTGGCAATGCGGTCTTCAAATTCGACTGGCTCCGCGGTCGGCACCAGATTGCGATTGAGGTTGCGGTCGCCCATGCGCCGCTGGCGCACATAAGCCAGAGGATTGGTGATGGGCACGAAGGTGACGCTGCCGCCATGGAGGGCCAGCTGTCCGGATTCGATTTCGCCGATCACGCGATGGATCGCCTGGGTGCCGCAGGTTTCGTTGCCGTGCACCGCGCCCAGCACGATAAGGCGCGCACCCGGCGCCATGCCGGTAAACGACACGGATTGAAAATACAGAGACTCAAGTTCATTCATGTGTTCAGGGCCTTGAATAACAACGACACGCTCGACACCAGCAACAATACACCGACCAGCCGCGTCATCTGCGATGGTGCCAGTCCAACATGCACGCGACCACCCAGATACAGTGCACCCAGCACCAGCGGCAACGCGGCAAAATAGGCCAGCCACACCTTGCCGCTCACCAATAACCCGACAATCAGAAAACTGATGATCCGCATCAAGCCCTCGGTAAAAAACAGCGCCGAGAACGTCGCACGCAAATCGCTTTTGTTGTGAATGCGGTGGCTCAGATAAATAACATATGGCGGGCCACCTGTGCCAAACAGCGCCCCCACCGTACCGCCGGTCAGCGCGGCTGGCACGGCCCAGCCACGCGAAGCCAGCTTTTCTCCATGAATATTAAACAGGTTGCGCAGTGCAAAAATAAAAACAAACGCGGACAGCGCGATCAGTATGGGTTCTGCTGGCAGGTTCACCAGCAGGTTGGTGCCCAACACCACACCGACCAGGCCAAATGGAATCAACACCCCGATCTCGCCCCATTTCACACGCTTGAAGTTAAAGCTGCCGATCACGATCGATGCCGTGAAATCCAGCAGCAGCATGAGGGGCACAACAAATTTCAGCGGCAAAAATAGCGCCAGCAAAGGCACCGCAATCAGCCCCGAACCAAAGCCGGTGATGCCGCGAATGATGTACGCCGTGAGCAGAATGACCGCCGCACCCGCAACCTGGCCGGTGACAATCTGTTCAAGCATCACGCTGCCCCGGACTCACAGGCGCGTGCCACGCTCGATGGTGATCCCCAGCTCCTTGATGCCCGGCACGATGGCAAACTTGGTGACGGAGACTTTCACCCACGGCGCACCAAATTCATTCCGCACAATGGCAGCCACGTGTTCGGCTACCGATTCGACCAGCGTGATCGGCTGCGGAGCGTTATGCAGGTATTCCTTCACCCGGTTGGCCACCGCACCATAATCGATGGTATCGGCCACATTGTCGGTGCCGCCTGCCTTGCTGTCGGGCAGTCCGATTTCCAGGTCAAGTCGCACCAACTGCGGGACTTTGCGTTCCCACTCGTATATGCCGATAATCAGGTCGAGACGAAAGTCCCGCAAAAATAAAATATCCATTGTTTTAATATCCACCGCTTTAATATTGACGGCGCCGCCCATCCACGGGCACAACCCAAACCCGCAATTTTACTGACTTATGACCACATTGCTGTTTATTGCTGTTGCTTATCTGCTGGGTTCGCTGTCGTTTGCCGTCATCGTCAGCCGCGCCATGCGCCTGCCCGATCCGCGCAGCTTCGGCTCGGGCAATCCCGGTGCCACCAATGTTCTACGCAGCGGGCGCAAGGCCGCCGCTGTACTGACGCTGCTGGGAGACGCGCTCAAGGGCTGGGTCGCCGTGATGCTGGCGCGAGCATTGGCCCCGCAATTTGGCCTGGCTGATGACGTGGTTCTGCTGTGCGCGCTGGCGGTGTTTATCGGCCACCTGTTCCCGATATTTTTCGGCTTCAAGGGCGGCAAGGGCGTCGCCACGGCATTTGGCGTACTGGTCGGGCTAAACCCCTGGCTGGGGCTGGCCTGTCTGGCCACCTGGCTGTTCATGACTGCAGTATTCCGCATTTCTTCACTCTCGGCACTGACCACCGCAGTGCTCGCTCCGGTCTACGCTGGTCTACTCATGAAGTGGAATGACACCACAGTGGCAGTGCTGGTGATCACCCTGCTGCTGGTCTATCGCCATAAAAGCAACCTGATCAAGCTGGTCAATGGTGAGGAAGGACGCATCGGCGGCCGCTCATGAGCCGGCCCAGCTAAACTATGGCCATGTTCGAAAAAACCATCGACCACGCGAAAGACAGTCTGGCCGAGGTCTCGCGTAACGCGATTGACCGCGCGGGAGAGCGGCTGTCCGATGTAGTCAAAGACGGCGTATCCCAAGCTGGTACCGAGCTTAAGGACGTCATCTGGAATGCCAGTCAGGAAATTGACGCCAAGCTCGACAAGATTTCCGACGAACTGCACGCACAGCGCCAGTTCACCAAGGACGATGTGCGCGAGTTGGTTGACTACGCGGGCGAAAAACTCGGCACCTTGATGGACGAGCGCATCGTCAGCGCCAAGTTTGAAATTTCTGCCTTGGTACAAGAAAAGGTTGAGTACTTCAAGCACGAAATCGACAGCTTTTTCATCGAGCGCCAGCGCGACCTCGCACGCGAACGGCGGCGCCTCTTCATCAACGTTGCCATCGCCATCGTGGCTTCGCTGTCACTTGGTTTCGTGTCCTGGTTGTACCACCAGTATCTCGGCGGCGACCTCGATGTATTCGCCATCTTCCGCATCGTGTTTGCTTCACTGGCGGGCGGCTATGCGGCCTACCTGGCCGTCCGGTTGCTGCGGCGCTGGCTGTCGATGTCGGAGCATAAAAAGGACACGCTGTTTCTGGTCAGCCGCTACTGGGGCGTACTGAGGCCGGTCAGCATTTTTGGCACCCTGGTTCTGGTATGCCTGATGGCGATTCTGATTGGATTTTTGTTGTTTCCCGAGCAGATTGCCCAGCTCACCGGCAGCGAGGAATGGATCAAGGCCTTGCGTGACGCCTACCCCATGTTCCGGCAGTAACACTGCCACACGATTTGCCGCGCTTAAACCGCCTCGAGCGTCTCCAGTTCCCAGCGCGGCTTGACTGCAAACCCCAGGTCCGTTTGCGCGTGCGCCATCCGCTGTGCCCCGGCGTAAGCAATCATCGCACCGTTGTCGGTACAGAACTCCATGCGCGGATAAAACACCGCAATACTCCGTTTGCCTGCCGCGTCTGTGAGTTGCTCACGCAAGTGAGCGTTAGCGCCCACTCCGCCCGCCACCACCAGCCGGATTGCACCACTTTGCCTGCAAGCTGCCAGACTCTTGCGCACCAACACGTCCACTGCCGCCGTCTGGAATGCAGCCGCAATATCGGCCGCATGCTCCAGGCCTTCCTTGCGCACAAGCGTCAGCACCGCTGTCTTGAGGCCGCTGAAGCTGAAATCGAAATCGCCTGAATTCAGCATCGGACGCGGCAAACTGAAGCGTGTGGCGTCCCCTGTTGCGGCCAGCTTCGACAACGCCGGCCCGCCCGGATAGCCCAGTCCCAGCAACTGCGCGGTCTTGTCGAATGCCTCACCTGCTGCATCGTCCAGCGTCTCGCCCAGCAAGGTATAGCGCCCGACACCCGACACCAGCATCAACTGCGTATGGCCGCCCGACACCAGCAAGGCCACAAACGGAAACGCTGGCGGCGTATCGGAAATCAGCGGCGACAGCATGTGGCCTTCAAGGTGGTGCACGCCCACGGCGGGGATATCGAGTGCAAACGCCAGCGCACGCGCCATCCCCGCCCCAACCAATAAGGCGCCGGCAAGGCCCGGGCCCTGCGTATAGGCAATGCCATCGAGATCGGTCAGTGTGCACCCACTCTCGCTGAACACCTGTCGAGTCAAAGGAAGCACCCGTTGAATATGGTCACGCGACGCCAGTTCCGGCACCACTCCGCCATATTCGTTATGCATTGCGATCTGCGAATACAGTGCGTGCGACAGCAGACCGCGCGTGCTGTCATACAGCGCGACACCCGTTTCATCGCAAGAGGATTCAACGCCAAGCACCAGCATATTCAAGAGAAACAGAACAATAACGACCGCATGATAGCGCGACGCTGTGCCAGACTCACGCCCAGAGCTGGCTGCACGGCCCGCCGCAACAATTAGCCCCCCTTCCATGGCGCCCTGAAACGCCAACAACGACGGTCCAGCCCCGTTTTTAAGGGTGCTGTTTGCATTTGCCACCCCCCTCACCCGAACGAGGGCGCATCAGATCGCTTTTAATTGCCAAAAGCTACTGTTATACTTCTCGTTTTTCCTCTTCTCAGGAAGACCTCTTCAAATGCCTAGCGTTAAAGTCAAAGAAAATGAGCCGTTCGACGTTGCACTGCGTCGCTTCAAGCGTTCCATCGAAAAAGTGGGTCTGTTGACCGAACTGCGCGCTCGCGAGTTCTACGAAAAACCCACCGCTGAGCGCAAGCGCAAGCTCGCTGCGGCAGTCAAGCGTCAAAGCAAGCGCCTGCGCGGCCAGCAACTCCCCCCCAAGATGTATTGATTCTGCGTTCTCGCAGAATCCACCCACATCAGTCCAATACCGCGCATGTCGCTCAAGGCTCGCATCACTGACGACATGAAGTCGGCCATGCGCGCCAAAGACGCGGCCCGCCTTGGTACGATCCGCCTGCTTCTCGCTGCCATCAAGCAGCGGGAAATTGACGAGCGTATCGAACTGGACGATGCAGCAGTCAGCAACATCGTCGAAAAACTCATCAAGCAACGCAAGGATTCAATCAGCCAGTTCCAGGCTGCCGGCCGCGACGATCTGGTGTCTATCGAACAGGCTGAACTTGTCGTTCTGCAAGCCTACCTGCCCGAACAACTGTCTGCAGCCGAAGTTGAAGCTGCGGTCGTTGCAGCCATTACCGAATCTGGCGCTGCCTCGGCCCGCGACATGGGCAAGGTCATGGGATTGCTGAAATCACGTTTGGCTGGCCGTGCCGACATGGGCCAGGTTTCCGCGCTGATCAAAGCCCGTCTGGCGGGCTGATCCCCACCCGGCGCCTGCCCGGGTTTATCATGCAGCAACCATGATTCCGCGCGATTTCATCGATACCCTGCTCGCTCGCGTTGACGTTGTCGACGTCATCGACCGGCGCGTGCCGCTGAAAAAAGCCGGGCAAAATTACCAGGCCTGCTGTCCATTCCACAGCGAAAAAACCCCCTCTTTCACCGTCAGCCCAACCAAGCAGTTCTATCATTGCTTTGGTTGCGGTGCACACGGCACCGCGCTCAGTTTCCTGATGGAATACGAGCACATGAGTTTTCCCGATGCGGTGGCTGCACTGGCACAGGATAGCGGCCTGCAGGTGCCCGAATCCACCCATGAATCCGACCGGCCCAAGCCCCCGCCAGCTTTATGGGACGCCCTGGAGCAAGCAGCGCAGTTCTACAAACAGCAACTCAAGCAAACGCCACGCGCCATCGAATATCTCAAGCAGCGCGGCCTGACCGGCGTCATCGCGGCCCGCTATGGCATCGGCTACGCACCGGACGGCTCCCCGCTGAAACAGGTTTTTCCTGATTACAAAGCGGACGCGCTCGCTGCTTCCGGCCTGGTCATCGATGGAGATCATGGCCGCTACGACCGCTTCCGCGACCGCATCATGTTCCCGATCCGCAACCTAAAAGGCCAGATCGTCGGCTTTGGCGGTCGCGTGCTCGACCAAGGCGAACCGAAATATCTCAATTCGCCCGAAACGCCCCTGTTCCACAAAGGCTCCGAACTCTACGGCCTGTTTGAGGCGCGCACCGCGATCAAGGCTGCCGGACGCGCTATCGTGGTCGAAGGCTACATGGACGTGGTAGCGCTGGCCCAGCATGGCGTGGAGTTTGCGGTGGCCGCATTGGGCACAGCCACCACTCCCGTTCACGCACGCACCCTGCTGCGCCATACCGACCGCCTGATTTACGCCTTTGACGGCGACAAGGCAGGACGCAAAGCCGCCTGGCGCGCGCTGGAAAACTCGCTGGAAGCATTGCAGGACGGCAAGGAAGTCAGCTTCCTGTTTCTGCCTGAAAACGAAGACCCCGACAGTTACATCCGCGCCAATGGCCAGGCCGCCTTCCTGAAATTGCTGGACACCGATACTTTGCCGCTCTCGGCATTTCTGGTGCGCGAACTGGCCCGGGATCGAAAACTCGATACCCAGGAAGGCCGGGCAGCCATGCTTAAAGCTGCCAGGCCGCTGCTGGAAAAAATTGCCGCGCCCCTGCTTGCAAGCCTTATCCGACGGCAAATCGCCGAACTGGCGCACCTGCAAGCCGATGAACTCGCACTGGTGGGCCTCAAACCGGTTAACACGCGGCGCATGCCTCCCAGTCCACAACGCCGCCCGGCGCCGTCGCGTTTGCGTGGCTTGGCCCGCACGCTGTTGATGAACCCACAACGCGCCACTGAAGTCGAACCACACCTGCTCGATGCCAACGACCCGTTGGGTGAAGCCATGGGCGAACTGCTTGGCTGGCTACCCGAGGTGGGACAACTGAATCTGCCTGCCCTGTCTGAAGCTGCGCGCGGCAGCGCGCTGGAAACTCTGGTTCAGGATCTGATGACAGACCTGCTCGACAAAGATGACAGCTGGGACTGGAACGCCGAGTTTGATGGCGCAGTCAAACAATTACGTGATGACTGGCGCCGTCGCCGCCAGCAGGAATTGGCTACGCGACCATTAACCAGTTTAAGTGCCAGTGAACGCCAGGAACTAACCGAACTGGCACGGTCCTAGCTTGTCAAAAACGGCAAGACAAAACACCGATTTACGGTATAATTGCCGGTTTTTGAACGATTTTTTTCCGGCGCGCGTATTGCGCGGCGGGAGCTTAAGCGGAGAGAAGCCTGTGGCTGTACGTGGAAGAAAACCAGGTGGTGGCGCCAAAAAAACTGAAGCGCTGCTCCCCCTGAAAGAGCTGACGCCAGTAGAAGCCGAGGCGCGCCGCACCCAACTCAAAAACCTCATTATCCTGGGCAAGGAACGTGGTTTCCTGACCTACGCGGAAATCAACGACCACCTGCCCGATGAAGTGCTGGACGCCGATCAGATCGAAGGCGTGATCAGCATGATCAACGACATGGGCATCCAGGTCTACGATGAAGCGCCGGACGCAGAAACCCTGCTGCTAAATGAGTCCACCCCCGCTGCCACCGATGAAGATGTGGCCGCCGAGGCGGAACAGGCCCTGACGACCGTCGATTCTGAATTCGGCCGCACTACCGACCCGGTCCGCATGTACATGCGTGAAATGGGTTCGGTCGACCTGCTGACCCGTGAAGGCGAAATCGAAATCGCCAAGCGCATCGAAGAAGGCCTGCGCCACATGGTGCAGGCGATCTCGTCGTGTCCGCTCACCATCCAGCAAATTCTGGACATGGCCACGCAGATCGAAAACGACACCATGCGCGTTGAAGAACTGGTCGATGGCTTTGTTGAAGTGGATGCCGAAGAGGAAGAAGAGGAAGAAGAGGAAGCCGAAGCCGAAGACACGAGCGACAGCTCCGAAGATGACGACAACGAAGAAGACGATGAAGAAGCCAGCGCCAAACTGGCTGCTGCGAATCTGGCCCAACTGAAAGTCGAAGCGCTCGCCCAGTTCGACTTCATCCGCAAGGCTTACAAAAAATCACAGAACGCTCACCTTAAATTCGGCATTGGCAGCCCGCAACACATGAAAGCCCAGGCCGAAGTCACCGAGTTGCTGATGGCGATTCGCTTCTCAGTTCGCCAGGTGGACAGCCTGTGTGAGCAGATCCGCAACGCGGTAGAGGAAGTACGTACGCACGAACGCAAGATCATGGCGTTCTGCGTGGTTCACTCAGGCATGCCGCGCCCCCATTTCATCAAGGCGTTCCCGGGCAACGAAACCAATCTGGCCTGGCTGGACAAGGAAATCGCGGCCAAGAAAGCTTATTGTTCAACGCTTTCCAAAGTGCAATATGAAGTCAAGGCACACCAGGAAGCGCTCATTGCCATGCAGGATCGCGTCGGCCTGCCGATCAAGAACCTGAAGGACGTCAACAAGCACATGTCCACTGGCGAAGCCAAGGCGCGCCGTGCCAAGCGCGAGATGATCGAGGCCAACCTGCGTCTGGTGATCTCGATTGCCAAGAAATATACCAATCGTGGCCTGCAGTTCCTTGACCTGATCCAGGAAGGCAACATCGGCTTGATGAAGGCCGTCGACAAGTTCGAATATCGTCGCGGCTACAAGTTCTCGACCTACGCCACCTGGTGGATCCGTCAGGCGATTACGCGCTCGATTGCCGATCAGGCACGCACCATCCGTATTCCGGTGCACATGATCGAAACCATCAACAAGATGAACCGCATCAGCCGCCAGATTTTGCAGGAAACCGGCGTCGAGCCCGATCCCGCCACGCTGGCGATCAAGATGGAAATGCCGGAAGACAAGATCCGCAAGATCATGAAAATCGCCAAAGAGCCGATTTCCATGGAAACGCCGATCGGTGACGACGAAGATTCCCATCTGGGCGATTTCATCGAAGACTCAAGCACGCTGTCGCCAGACGACTCGGCGATCTACGGCAACCTGCGCGATGCCACGCGCGAAGTACTGGACAGCCTCACCTCCCGCGAGGCCAAGGTGCTACGCATGCGTTTCGGCATCGAAATGAATACCGATCACACGTTGGAAGAAGTCGGCAAGCAGTTCGACGTGACGCGTGAGCGGATTCGCCAGATCGAAGCCAAGGCTCTGCGCAAGTTGCGCCATCCGACCCGCTCTGAAAGACTGAAAAGCTTCGTTGGCAGCGGCGAGGAGTGATTGTCTGCCCCGCAATAACCGCGGGGCTCTTTATGTTTTCGGGTCTGTAGCTCAGCTGGTTAGAGCAGGGGACTCATAATCCCTTGGTCCACGGTTCAAGTCCGTGCAGACCCACCATTTCAAAATCCCTGCCATTTACGTAAACATCGACGATAATCATCGCCTAATAAAAATGAGTGGAGTGTCTGATGGGTGGTGAAATCAAAAAACCCGGCGAACGCCGTTTGCAAATCCTCCAAACCCTGGCCGCCATGTTGCAGGAACCGCAACCGGAGAAAATCACCACGGCCGCACTCGCCGCCCGCATCGGAGTCTCCGAAGCAGCGCTTTACCGCCATTTCTCCAGCAAAGCGCAAATGTACGAAGGCTTGATCGAATTCATCGAGCAAACCCTGTTCGGGCTGATTGCCCGCATTACCACCGACACACCTTCACCTGCCGCCCAGATCGAGGCCATTCTCAGCATGCTGTTGAACTTTGCGGCAAAGAACCCCGGCATGACGCGGGTGCTGATCGGCGATGCGCTGGTACACGAAAACGAGCGTTTGCAGAAGCGCATCAATCAATTGCATGACCGCATCGAGGCTCAATTGCGCCAGTGTTTGCGGTTTTGCGGTGACAAACAGTCTGAACTGAGTGGCCCGTTGGCCAATCTGCTGCAATGCATGGTGGTGGGCCGCTGGCACCAGTTTGCCAAAAGCGGATTCACGCGCCCACCCGGTGGCGATATCGACTTGCTGTTATCCCGTCTGCTCGACGTTCAGTCCGCCTGATGCCTTGCTTGCCCACACACCGGGCAGGATGGGTCTCGCGGCACTTTCATTACCCGCGCTTCAGCCTGCAGGCCATCCCAGAGCAGTAATCTGCCGATCAGGGGTTCGCCCACCTGTGCCAGACATTTCAATGCTTCCATGGCCTGCATCGAGCCAATCACGCCTACCAGCGGCGAGAACACGCCCGCCTCGGCACAGCGCATCTCGGGTTCATTGGTAAATTCAGGGAACAGGCAGTGGTAGCAAGGGCTGTCGGCACGACGCGAATCGAATACAGCCACCTGCCCCGTAAACCCGATCGCCGCACCTGAAACCAGTGGCTTACCCAGCAAAACGCAAGCCCGATTGACCGCATGCCGGGTAGAAAAGTTATCCGAGGCATCCACCACCAGATCCACCGCTGCTACCGCATGATGCAGCGCGTGATTGGCCAGCGCTTCACCCAGGGGGCGTACCTGAATTTCAGGGTTGATGGCCAGCACGGCGCGAGCGAGCGAATCGGCCTTGCTTTCCCCGATGGCTGAGGTGATATGACCAATCTGACGCTGAAGATTGGTCAGATCAACCGTATCGCCGTCGGCAATCAGCATGCGGCCGACACCTGATGCTCCCAGATACAGGGCGACCGGACATCCCAGTCCCCCTGCGCCGACAACCAGAACGGTTGCGTCTGAAATGTACGCCTGTCCTGCTACGCCGACATCGGGCAACAGAATATGGCGGCTGTAACGAAGCAGTTGATCATCGGTCAAATCCATGGGCAGCAACGCGACTATTTGTAGTCCCGCCATTCCTCCGGGGTTTCGTCACGATCACCATGCAGATGGCGATCGTAGACTTTCATGAATGCCCGCTGGGATTTGATATCGGGCTCATTGGCCTCGACATTTCTGCGCTGCACACTTTCACAAAAATAGGCCAACGCACGTTTGAGTTTGACCAGCAAGCTGTTATCCAGATGAAACCCCTGGCTTGTCAATGCGGTTTCCAGACCTTCCAGTGTGTACTCACAGACGTGATAACGCACCAGCAGGCAATTGCCATCGGCACCTATACCGATAGCCAGTCCATCCAGGCCCTGCAACAAAATCACAGCGCGTTCCGCCTGGCCTGTTGGCAAGGGGTGGAATACGATTTCACGTCTTTTTTCGAGGTCACACGGAAGCATGGCACCCCCGGCAGGCTAGAGGTCAAAGTATAGCGCGCAGAACAGGCTACGACAGAATCTGGCACAGCCTGTTCCTCTCAGTGTCCTTGCAGGATCTGCAAGCCTTTCAACAAATTCAGTGCCTGGTTCATCTGGAAATCATTCTTTGACACGACTTCGCCCGGTTCCAGCGTCGGGGGCTTTCTGTCCTGGCCATCCGCCCCTGATTTGTCGGCAGGCGCCTTGATGCTCGTGCCCGGTTTAGTGACAGGAAGTTCTTCTTCACCGTTGGGATTACTCAAATGCTTGTCGAGATCCGCTTCCCGGATACCCAGTCCTTCACTTTCAGACGGCATGCTCGGGTCTTCCACCACGATATCCGGCTCAATACCCTTGGCCTGTATGGAGCGACCATTCGGTGTGAAGTAACGCGCAGTGGTGAGCTTGATCGCCGTACCGTTGCCAATCGGCAGAATGGTCTGGACCGATCCCTTACCAAAAGTGCGGGTACCCATCACAACTGCACGTTTATGGTCCTGCAGTGCGCCCGCGACGATCTCGGACGCCGAAGCCGAACCGCTATTGACCAGCACCACCATCGGCACCTGTTTGACACCCTCGGGCAGGCCCTTCATGTAATCGAGTTGCATCGGACGCAGGTAGTTTTCACGACTCGCCGTCAGCCGCATCTTGGCGTCTGCGGTACGCCCTTCGGTATACACCACCAGGCTATCGGGTTTGACGAATGCAGCGGTCACCGCCACGGCGCCATTCAGCAGCCCACCCGGATCATTGCGCAAATCCAGGATCAGGCCCTTGAGCGGCTCCTTGTTGTCCTTGTAAAGCTTGGTCAACGCTTCGGCCAGCAACTCGCCGGTGTGTTCCTGAAACTGGGTCACGCGTACGTAACCGTAACCACTCTCCAGCGACTGGAATTTCACGCTACGGATCTTGATAACCGCACGGGTCAGCGTCACGATAACCGGTTTGTCTACGCCCTTGCGCGCGATCGTGAGCTTTATTTTCGAGCCCGGCTTGCCGCGCATCCGCTTCACTGCGTCATTCAATGACATGCCTTTTACCGGCGTGTCATCCAGTTTGACGATCAGGTCGCCGGGCTTGACGCCGGCCTTGAATGCGGGGGTATCTTCAATTGGCGAGACAACCTTGACGAAGCCGTCTTCCATGCCGACTTCAATACCCAGTCCACCAAATTCGCCCTGGGTCCCCACCTGCAGGTCCTTGAAGCCTTCAGCATCGAGATAGGTCGAATGGGGATCCAGCCCCGTCAACATGCCGTTGATCGCCTCGGTGATCAGCTTCTTGTCTTCCACCGGCTCGACATAATCGTTCTTGATGCGGGCAAACACATCCGTAAAGGCCCGCAATTCTTCGACCGGTAATGCGGTTTCCGCATCCTTGTTGGCAATCGCCGACAAGTTGACTGTCAAGGCCGCGCCTGCCAGCACGCCGGCCAGACCGACGAGGATGAATTTCGTCTTTTGTGTCATTTCACTTCACCCACAGAAGGGGATTAACAGGACGGCTTTGATGCCGCATTTCAAAATACAGACCGGTGTCGGGCTGACCACCGCTATTGCCGACCGTCGCAATGGCATCACCGGGCTGAACCCGCATGCCTACTTGCTTATACAGACTTTCATTATTGCTGTACAGGCTCATATAGCCATCACCATGGTCCACGATGATGAGGTTGCCAAAGCCACGCAGCCATTCGGAAAACACCACCTGCCCCGCAGCGATCGCCTTCACCACCGAGCCTTGTGTTGCACGAATGAACAAGCCCTTCCAGTTCACGCCACCGCCCTCTCTCGGAGCACCAAACCGGTTCATGAGTTCCCCTGCGACGGGCAGACGCAACGATCCTTTCAATCTGGAAAAAGGTTGGTCCGATTGAAATGCAACCGGTGTTTCGGTATTGATCGCCAGCGCCTTGCCCGGTTTGCCGTTTGCGCCTGCCTCGGCCAGTTTGCGCTGCTTCGCCTCCTGCGCGGCACGAGCCCGCGCGCGGGCCGCTTGCTGCGCCATCAAACGATTCAGGCGCTCGACCAGTTGGGTCAGGCTGCGTTCGTCGCGTTGCAGACTGGAAATCTCACGTCGCTGCTGCTGAATTTGTACAGACAATTTTTGCAGCACCTGTGCACGCGCTGCCTTGTCTGCCAGAAGCTTCTTGTGTTCCGCTTCCCGGGCCGCCTGCAGTTGCGACAATTCCGTCGTTTTCTCGGTGGCTTCCTGCTGCAGAGCTGCCAGCCTGGCCAAATCAGCCCGCAAGGATTCAATCATGGCGTGTTGCGCACGTGACAGATGGGCCAGATAACGTAAATCGCGCGCGGACTGGTTGGGGTTCGCGCCGTTCAGGATCAGTTTCAATGCATCGCCCTGCCCCCGCTGATAGGCGGCATTCAGTGCCTGGGCGAGATGGGCCTGCTGCTGACGAATGCGGGCCTCGGTGGCCTCGGCTTGCTGCGTCAGCGTGTGCAAATCGCCCTGCGTGCGCTGGCGTTCACCATCCAGTTGACGCAACTGACGCACGCCCGTGCTGATAGCGCGCTCGGACTCGCTCAGTTCATCGGCAGCTTCCTTGCGATGTGTCTGGGTTGTGCGGAATTCCTGCTGCAGCGTCTGCAGGCGCGTCTTAAGCGCGTCCAGTTCGGACTGCTTGCGATCAACCTGGCCGGCACTGACAACCAGAGGCCAGCAACATGCCAGAAGGGCGGTGAACTTGAATTTCGCCCAGATGAAATGGCCCAAACCGGGGTTATTCAAACTGAACCAGAGCTTCACCGGTCATTTCGGCAGGTTGGGGCAAGCCCATCAATTTCAGCAATGTGGGGCTGATGTCTTCCAGCGCACCGGTTTCTGCCAGCGTGGCCCGCCGCTGGCCAACATAAATTAGCGGCACCAGGTTCAGGGTGTGTGCGGTGTATGGCTGACCGGTTACCGCATCCCGCATCAACTCGGCATTACCGTGATCGGCCGTGACCAGCACCTCGCCGCCCCGTGCCAGTTGGGCCTCAACCACCCGTCCGAGGCAGATGTCGACGGTTTCGATCGCCTTGATGGCCGCATTCAGGTTGCCGCTGTGCCCCACCATATCCGGGTTGGCATAGTTGCAGATAATGACGTCGTATTGCTTGCTGTTGATGGCCGCGACCAGTTTTTCGGTAACCTCAAAAGCGCTCATCTCGGGCTTGAGGTCGTAGGTCGCCACATCAGGCGAAGGCACCAGCACACGATCTTCGCCGGGGAAGGAAATTTCCTCGCCACCGTTAAAGAAAAATGTGACATGCGGGTATTTCTCGGTTTCCGCGATCCGCAACTGACGCAAGCCCAGGTTGGCGATGTATTCCCCCAGGCCGTTTTTAATCCGCTCAGGCGGGAACGCCACCGACACCACAAAATCGTCGCTATATCCGGTCAGCGTGCAATAGGTGGCGAGTCGCGGTGTGACCTGACGCTCAAACTCGCTGAAATCAGGCTCGATGAATGGCCGCGACAGCTGGCGCGCCCGGTCGGAGCGAAAATTGAGGAAAACCACGGCATCGCCGTCTTCCATCTTCACCGGGCTGCCGTCCGGGGAACGTATGGCCGTCGCCTTGACGAATTCGTCAGTCTCGCCCCGTGCATACGCTGCTTCCAGACCGGCCAGCGGGCTGTCCGCCTGAAACTCAGCTTGCCCCAGCGTCAACAAATTGTAGGCAGACTCAACCCGCTGCCAGCGCCGATCACGATCCATCGCAAAATAACGCCCGATCATCGATGCAATATGGCCCACCCCGGCCTGTTCAATTTTTTCAGTCAGGCGACGCAGATAAATTTCGGCGCTTTTCGGTGGCGTATCGCGGCCATCCAGAAACACATGAATACATACTTTTTTGAGGCCCTCATGCGCCGCCATGTCAAGTAACGCATGAAAATGCAGCTCATGGCTATGCACGCCGCCATCCGACAACAAACCCAGTATATGCAAGGTTTTGTTGTTGTCGCGCGCAAGGTGCACCGCATTCAACAATGCGGGGTTAGTGTAGAAATAGCCCGATTCAATGGCGTGATCGATGCGGGTGAATTCCTGATACACCACTCGCCCCGCGCCAATATTCAGATGCCCTACCTCGGAATTTCCCATTTGCCCCTTGGGCAAACCCACCTCAGACTCGGATGCGTGGATAAGGGTATGCGGATGGTTCTGCCACAACTTGTCCCAATTGGGCTTGTTGGCCTGGGCGATCGCATTGTCTGCGTGCTCCCTGCGGCAACCAAAACCGTCGAGGATAATGAGGAGAACCGGCAAGGTTTTCATGAAAATATTTATATAACCTGACTTGCTTTTGTGGGATATATTTTAATATATGCGTGATTTCTAATCTAGACTTAACGCACAATGCAACGCAGGATTGTGCCACGTGAGCCGGGTTTACTCCCCAAATCGCGCCGCAACAGGGTACTACACGAACAGGATCAAGGTAATGAATATGGTTTCAAACGGGGACGAAGTGGACCTGATGGACAAGGATGAGCACATCGAGCAGGCCTCGCGCGCGATGAAAGCCATGTCACACCCGCTACGTCTGAAAATTCTTTGCGTTCTGGGTGACAAGGAAGTCAGCGTGCAGGACATCGTCGACCATGTCGGGACCTCTCAAAGCAACATCTCGCAACACTTGGCCATTCTTCGCGACAAAGGCGTGCTGCGCACACGCAAGGACGCCAACCGCGTGTTTTACCGGGTAGGCGACACCCGCACACTCAAGCTCCTGAGCATGATGCGCGACGTCTTCTGCGGTTTCGCCAAGTAAGTATCCGACCAGACAATTGGCCCGGCTTTCCCGCAAGGGGGCCGGGTCAATTATTTTTGGCGCCCATCCGAGTGGCTCAAGTCGCCGGAGTGCGCCATACTGCAAACCACGATGGAACATACCACCTGACCCGACCAACCAATTGAATATAATGGTATATTAGCATTGTCTAATTCATATATTCTCAGAGGTGTATTTGTGGCAAACCCGATCCGCCTGCTTGCCTGCCTGATTCTGGTTTCTACCCATGCCTGGGCGGCTCTTCCTTTTGCAGTCGCCCCCGTGCGATATCAACTGACCGAGAGCGGCTATTCCGCCGAGGCCACGGTTGAGGCCGTGAAACAATCCACTCTGGCGGCCCAGGTGTCGGGACGTGTATCCGCCATCTATTTCGACGCAGGCGATCGCGTCAAAGCCGGAGCAGTCCTGCTGCGCCTCTCTGCGCAAGAGCTGTCATCTGCCGTCTCCGGTAGCCAGGCTCAAGCTGCGCAAGCCGCAGCCACGCTGAGGAATGCCCGAGCCGACTATCAGCGGCAACAACAACTGTTCCAGCAAAAATTCATCAGCCAGGCTGCCATGGATCGCGCCACGGCCGAATACCGCGCCGCCGAGGCCGCGGCTCGGGCAGCGCGTGCCGGGGTGGGCCAGACATCAGCGGTACGCAGCTATATGGTAATCACCGCACCCTATTCAGGGATCGTTGCCGCCCGCCACGTGGAAGTGGGAGAGACGGTATCCCCAGGCAAACCGCTGATGACCGGGTTTGATCCCCGGGATATGCGCGTCATTGCCAGCATTCCGCAGTTCAAGCTCACTGAAATCAAAGCTGCGCCGCGCGTCGCCGTCGAAATTCCCTCGACCAGCAAATGGATTGATGCCACCAGCATCACCGTACTGCCCTCGGCCGACGCAGCAACCCACACTGTCAAGGTGCGCATCAATCTGCCAGCCAACCTGGAAGGCGTGATTCCCGGCATGTTTGCCCGGGCCCATTTCTCGGTGGGCAGCGCACGCAAGCTCAGCATTCCGGCAAGCGCTGTGGTGCGCCGTTCAGAAATCACGGCGGTATACGTCGTCAAGCAGAATCAGGTCAGCCTGCGCCAGATTCGCCTTGGCACAGCCAATACCCGCGACCAGGTAGAAGTGCTGGCGGGCCTGAATTCCGGCGAGGTTATCGCGCTTGAACCGGTCAAGGCGGGGATTTACGCTAAAAGTGTCGCCAACCAGCCCACGAAATAAACGCAGAACCACATGGGACTCTCCGGCCGCCTCGCTCGCTTCTTCCTGACATCACAGCTCACGCCGTTGATCGCGCTGGTTGCGGCCTTGCTGGGCCTGTTCGCCATCCTGGTCACGCCGCGCGAAGAAGAGCCGCAGATCAACGTCACCATGGCCAACGTCTTCATCCCCTTCCCGGGCGCGTCGGCGAAGGATGTGGAAACCCTGATCGCTACGCCCGCCGAGCAGGTCCTGTCGCAAATCGCCGGCATCGAGCATATCTACTCCGTTTCCAAGCCCGGCATGGCAGTGCTGACCGTGCAATATCTGGTGGGACAAGACCGTACACAAGCGTTGGTGCGTCTGTACGACGCCATCCAGGCCAATCGTGACTGGGTCTCACCCGAACTCGGCGTCGGTGAACCCATCATCAAACCACTCGGCATCGACGACGTGCCCATCGTCACCGTCACGCTGTGGACGCGCGACGAAACACGCGGCGCCTACGAACTGGAACAGGCGGCACACGCAGCAGAAATCGAACTGAAACGCATCGATGGCACCCGCGAAGTCAGCACCATCGGCGGCCCCGGTCGTGCGGTGCGGGTGATGATGGACCCCGATCGCATGACGGCCTTTGGCATATCAGCGCAGGACATCCGCAATGCCCTGCAGGTCTCCAATGCGGCCCAGCCGTCCGGCACTCTGGTATCGAACAACCGAGAACTGCAGGTACAGACCGGCACCTTTCTCAGCGGTGCCGAAGATGTTCGCCAACTCGTCGTCGGCGTGACACAAGGTCGCCCGGTGTACATGAACGACGTGGCCACCATCGTCGCCGGTCCCGATCAGCCCGCACAATACGTCTGGCATGGCCCCGGTGCAGGCGGCGCCCACAAGACCGACAGCAACCAGACTTACCCGGCGGTAACGCTGGCCATCTCGAAAAAGCCCGGTGAAAACGCGGTCGATGTGGCGGAGAAAGTCATTGCCCGCGTCAACGCGCTACACAACAGCGTGCTGCCTGAAGGCATCGAAACCAGCATCACCCGCAACTACGGGGCGACCGCCGACGACAAGGCCAAGAAACTGATCCAGAAGCTGATTTTTGCCACCGCCTCGGTGGTATTACTGGTGCTGTTTGCCATCGGCAAACGCGAGGCCCTGATTGTCGGCGCAGCGGTACTGCTGACGCTGGCGGCCACGTTGTTTGCCTCGTGGGCATGGGGCTTCACGCTCAACCGGGTGTCGCTGTTCGCACTGATTTTCTCGATCGGCATCCTGGTGGACGATGCCATCGTGGTGGTGGAAAACATCCATCGCCGCATGAGCCTGGACCACGACGGACTTGAAGCGATCATTCCACGTGCGGTCGACGAAGTCGGCGGTCCCACCATTCTCGCCACGCTGACCGTGATCGCCGCGCTGCTGCCGATGGCGTTTGTGTCTGGTCTGATGGGGCCCTACATGAGCCCGATCCCGATCAATGCCTCGATCGGCATGCTGATCTCGCTGGCGATTGCTTTCATCGTAACGCCATGGCTTTCCCTGAAGCTGATCAAGCAGACCGTCCACCATACCCCGGATGGCGACACCAAACTGGCAGCCCTGTTCCGCACCCGTCTCACGCCGTTTCTGCGCGGCGCGGATGGCAAAAACTCACGTCGCAAGTTGTGGCTTGGAATCGGTATCGCCATCCTGATTTCAATCGCATTGCCAGCGGTCAAACTAGTCATTCTGAAAATGCTGCCATTCGACAACAAGTCGGAATTCCAGGTCATCGTTGACATGCCAGTTGGCACCCCGCTGGAAAAAACCGCTCAGGTGCTGAATGAAATGGGCACGGCCATCGCACAGATTCCGGAAGTCGCCAATTACCAGGCCTATGCCGGCACAGCGGCACCAATAAACTTCAACGGCCTGGTGCGGCAGTATTACCTGCGTTCCGGACCCGAAATCGGTGATTTGCAGGTCAACCTGCTCGACAAGCACGCCCGTGAGCGCAAGAGTCATGAAATCGCGCAAGCGGCCCGCCCGGCCATCGAGGCGATTGCCCAAAAATATGGCGCCGACGTCAAGGTGGTCGAGGTTCCACCAGGTCCACCGGTCATGTCACCGATCGTTGCCGAAATCTACGGGCCCGATTACGACGCACAGATCCAGGTCGCCAAACAGGTGCGAGAGGTCTTTGAATCCTCCGAAGGCATCGTCGCAATCGACGACACGGTGGAAGACGATGCACCGCGCCTGGTGCTGCGTGTACTGCAGGGCAAGGCAGCCATCGCTGGCGTGGCGCAAAAAGATATTGTTGCAGCCATGAAAATGGGCTTGTCAGGCGAAAACGTCACCCCGATCCACGGCAGCGGCGCCAAGTACGAAATTCCGGTACGCATCACCCTGCCGCCGGAGCGACTCACCGACATCGACGAACTGCTGAAACTCACCGTGCGTGGCAATGGCAACAATCTGGTGCCGCTATCCGAACTGATCGAAGTGATGCCGAGCACCCGTGAAAAAACCATCTACCACAAGGACCTGCTGCCCGTTGTGTTTGTGGTCGGCGATACCGGCGGCACACTGGATTCACCGCTGTACGGGCTGTTTGAAATGCGCGGAAAACTAAAGGACAAGGCACTGGCACAGGGCGGCACGCTGTCCGAATATTTCATCAATCAGCCCGATGACCCCTACACGGGATTCAGCCTGAAATGGGATGGTGAATGGCAGGTGACCTATGAAACCTTCCGGGACATGGGGCTGGCCTATGCATTCGGGCTGATGCTGATCTATATCCTGGTGGTGGCGCAATTCAAGAGTTATCTGACGCCGCTGATCATCATGGCACCGATCCCGCTCACTCTCATTGGCGTGATGCCAGGCCACGCCCTGCTCGGCACCCAGTTCACAGCCACCTCGATGATTGGCATGATTGCCCTGGCCGGAATCATCGTGCGCAATTCCATCCTGCTGGTCGATTTCATCAATGAACAGGTGCGTGCCGGCATGAATTTTCAGGAAGCGGTCATCCAGGCGGGAGCCACGCGTGCCAAACCCATTGTGCTGACCGGACTCGCCGCGATGATGGGGGCTTTTTTCATTCTCGACGACCCCATTTTCTCGGGCCTCGCGGTATCCTTGATTTTTGGCATCTTCGTCTCCACCTTGCTGACACTGGTGGTCATCCCGGTGCTGTACTACGCCGCCAATTTCCGGAAATATTCCTCACCCAATCAGGAGTCCCATCATGACCGTTGAACGCATGGTCCGCATCATTGCCGGATTTTTCATCATGCTATCACTCGCGCTCACGCACTTTTCCGGCAGCGCCGACATGACCCAGCCTTCGTGGCTGTGGTTCACCGCTTTCGTCGGTTTCAACCTGTTCCAGTCCGGCCTCACCCGTTTCTGCCCGATGGACAGCATGCTGAAAAAGGCAGGCCTCAAACAGGGCTGCGGCCTGTAACCGGGAGATTTAATTCATGGATATTCAATTCATACAGGACAACTGGATGCTGGCGGCACTGGCCGTAGCCTCTGGCGCCATGCTGATGTGGACCTTCATCGGCAGCAAGCTCTCGGGAGTTGAGCAGGCCGACACGCTGAAAGCGACGCGTCTGTTCAACAACGACGCACTGGTCCTCGACGTGCGCGAAGACAAGGAATTTGCCTCCGGACACATTCCCAAGGCCAAGCACATCCCGCTTGGCAAACTGAGCAGTCGCATGCAGGAACTCGACAAATTCAAGACACAACCCATACTGGTCACCTGTCGCAGCGGGCAGCGTTCGGCACGTGCCTGCAGCATGCTGAAAAAAGCGGGTTTCGAGGCCGTATACAACCTGGCAGGTGGCATTCTGGCGTGGGAACGCGCCAATTTGCCAACCACCAAATAACCCCATAAAAGGAAATCCTATGGCCAAAGTCGTCATGTACTGCACCGCTGTCTGTCCCTATTGCGTGGCTGCCGAGCGTCTGCTCAAAAGCCGTGGCGTCACGGATATCGAAAAAATCCGCATCGATCTCGATCCGGCAAAACAGGAAGAAATGATGACCCGTTCCGGTGGCCGCCGTACCGTACCGCAGGTATTTATTGGCGACACCCATGTCGGTGGCTTCGACGACACGTCTGCACTGGATGCAGCGGGTGGACTGGTTCCCCTGTTGAATAACAACTGATCTGCAGGCCCCTGTTACACCAACGGTATAACAGGGGCCGGACGGTGCGCTTGATTTTTCAATCAATGCCACCACCTTGATGCACAGATCATCTGCTTCAAGGAGCCCCAATGGAACTTGCCTGCCCTCACTGCCTCGCCATCAACCGTGTCCCAGATGAGCGTCTGACCGATGTGCCGAAATGTGGCCAATGCGGCTCGCTCCTGCTGCCCGGCAAACCGATCGACCTCTCTTCCGATAGCTTCGATCGCTTCATAGCCAAGTCCGGCCTGCCGGTGCTGGTCGATTTCTGGGCCGACTGGTGCGGCCCATGCAAAATGATGGGGCCGGTATTCCAGCAGGTGGCTGCCGATATGAATACACGCGTGCGATTTGCCAAGATCGATACCGAAGCCCATCCCCAGGTGTCGATGCGCCACCACGTCAAGGGCATCCCCAGTCTGATTCTGTTCAAGAACGGGGCTGAAGCGGCACGCACCTCAGGCGCGATGGAAGCCCATGCGCTAAAACGCTGGCTGGCATCGCAGGGTATTCAATAAGCACGTGTAAAATGCACGCTATCCCCGGAGCACAGGCTCCGGTTTTTTATCCAGGAGACATCATGGCTGACGAGCAACAACCCGTATTCAATATCGAAAAACTTTTCGTCAAGGACCTGTCGGTCGAAGTCCCCGGTGCACCCGCCATCTATCTGGAACGCGAAGCGCCGCATATGGATGTCAACATGACAAGCGAAAGCCAGGCGCTCGGCGATGACGTGTACCAGAGCAGCATCACCGTTACCGTGTCGGCCAAAGTTGGCGACAAGACCATGTTCCTGGTCGAGTGCACCCAGGGCGGTATTTTCCGTATCCAGAACGTTCCGCAGGACCAGATGCCCATGGTGCTCGGCATCGGCTGTCCCAACATCGTGTTCCCGTATTTGCGTGAAACCATTTCGGATGTGGTAATCCGCGCAGGCTTCCCGCCGCTGCTGTTGAACCCGGTCAACTTCGAAGCGATGTTCCTGCAGCAACAGGCCCAGCAGCAGCAGGCTGCGCCCGAACAAACGCACTAATCCGTTCGTTGAGATTGCGGCTTTTTATCGTCGGACTGCTACTCGCACTCGCCTATCCGGCGAGTGCGCTGGAATATCGAAGCACCGCACGGGCAACCATCCTCTACGACGCGCCCTCGACCCTGGCCGGCAAAGTCGCCATTGCGGGCAGCGGACTGCCTCTCGAGGTCATCGTCGAACTGCAGAACTGGGTCAAGGTGCGCGACCATAGCGGCCGCCTGACGTGGGTAGAAAAATCCGTGCTGAATGGCACCAGAAGCGTCATGATCAAGATCGAGTCCAGCGCCATACGGCAACGGCCGCGCCCTGATGCCGACATCGTGTTTCGCGCTGCACGCGGCGTCCTGCTCGAATCCATTGGCGAACCGGACGGATTCGGCTGGCTGCCGGTGAAACATGTAGATGGCCGAACGGGCTGGCTGCCCGCTCACGAGGCCTGGGGCCGATGAGTACAGCACCGATGAAGCTGACCGTGCTCGGCGCCGGCGCCTGGGGTACGGCACTGGCTGCCAGTTGGGCACCTCACCATGAGGTCACACTGTGGGGGCGCAACCCTGCCGACCTCGACGCCATGCGCACAAACCGTATCAACGCCCATTACCTGCCCGGCTGCACGCTACCCGAAACGCTCAAGTACGATCCCGATTTCAACAGCGCCATTGGGGATGCCGAACTCATCGTCATTGCCGTGCCAACAGGCGGCCTGCGCGCCACCCTGACAGCACTCGGCACGCACGCCAATCTGCCGCCATTGATCTGGGTATGCAAAGGCTTTGAGCCCGGAAGCCGCCAGCTCCCGCACCAACTCGTTTCCGAGCTCCTGCCCACACACCACCATACCGGCGTGCTGTCAGGACCCAGCTTTGCCCAGGAAGTGGCGCAGGGCTACCCCACCGCGCTCACGCTGGCCTCACATGACACCGCGCTGGCGCAGCGCCTGGCTGAAGCCCTGTCCAGCCAGCGCCTGCGCATCTATGCGCACGACGATGTCGTCGGCGTTGAAGTCGGCGGCGCCCTGAAAAATGTCATGGCGATTGCTGCCGGCATCTGCGATGGCTTGCAACTTGGCCACAATGCCCGTGCTGCCCTGATCACACGCGGGCTGGCCGAAATCACCCGGCTGGGCAGCCGCTTCGGTGGCCGTCTCGAAACCTTCATGGGTTTATCCGGCCTGGGTGATCTCATTCTCACCACCACGGGCGATCTCTCACGCAATCGCCAGGCTGGCCTGCGCATTGCGCGGGGCCAGGCACTCGACGCCATCCTCGGCGAACTCGGCCATGTTGCAGAAGGAGTCACCACCGCGCGTGAAGCCGCAGCCCTCGCCAATGAACTCGACATCGACATGCCCATCACCCAGGCGGTCCATCAAACACTGTTCGAAGGCATGCCGGCTGCCCAGGCGGTCAATACCCTGCTGAACCGGGAAATCAAGGCTGAATTCTGAGTATCGGGCAGTCGCTCGTGATTTCAGTCGGTGAGCCAATAGCAAGACAATGGCGGCAGCACGATCGCATCGTGCTCAACCGCAACGTATGCGCCCGAGCACAGGTCTGTCATCCCACCCGGCAGGAAAAAACCATAGCCTGTTAACGTATCCACCTGCAGTGATTGTGGCTCAACACCGAAATTGCTGACGACCAGCACCCGGTTGCGGCTGTTCATGCGATCAGTCCGGGAAAACACCATCAGGTAAGGGTTGTCCACGGCAAACAGTTGCCGGTTATCAAAGTCCGCGAATGCCACCACACTTTTGCGCAGTGCGATCATTTTTTTCAGTGCGCTGAAAATCCGCTGTTCAATCGTGCCCGTCTGGTGACGTTTCTCCGCCTTTTTCCAGTCGAAGTGCGAGCGATGCATCCAGCGATTGTCATCACGCTTACTCGGATCCTGAAGGTAGTCCTGGCTGTTGAGCATGCCCAGAGCATCGCCGTAATAAAGCAGCGGGATGCCGCCAAACGACAGGATCATGCAGTGCAGGAGCACGATGGTTTTGATCGCCGCATCAATCGCCGCTTCATCCTGGTTTTCGAGGGCCGTCTCCAGGCCCACCAGTGAGGCCAACGAGCCCGAAATCCGCGAATCGCCTGTCTTGGGATTCTCGCCAAATGGCAGGCCTCTGGCTGCTGATCCGGAAAACCGGCCGGTAAAGTAGTCAATCAGGAAGCGTCGGTGTTTTGTCGGGTCGTAGCCAGCCAGGCTGACATCGTGATCGTCGAAGCCAAGCCCGATATCGTCATGGCAACGCACATAATTCAACCAGGTGGCCCGTTCCAGTTTGGTCGGCTGGCTCTTCACCCCCTGGTTGAGCAGGGCCGCATTTTTGGTTGCAACCGCATCCCAGAGCAATGCCATGAACGTGGCGTTGTAAGCAATCTCGCATTCCTTGGCGTTGATCGCATCTTCACCGAAATACTTGGCAATTTCACTTGGCGACACGATCGCCTCGGCAATGAACAACACGCCCGGCGCGGTCACCTGACAGCAATCCTTCATCAACTGCAGCAGCAGGTGTGCCTCACGTTCGTTCTGGCAGACGCTGCCCATCTTCTTCCACAGGAACGCCACCGCATCCAGGCGCAGGATGTCCGCACCCTGATTGGCCCAGAACAGGATGATGTCGATCATTTCGATCAGCACCGCCGGATTACGGTAGTTCAGGTCCCACTGGTAATTTTTGAATACCGTCATCACCCACTTGCCCATTTCCTCGTCCCAGGTGAAGTTGCCGGGTGCGTTGACCGGAAAGATTTCCGGCATGGTTTCTTCGTAGATATCGGGGATCTCACGATCGTCGAAAACAAAATAATAATCCTGATATTTCGGATCGCCTGCGCGCGCCTTCTGCGCCCATTCGTGCTCGTCGGATGTGTGGTTGACCACAATATCGAGCACCAGCAGCATGTCGCGTTTCTTTAGTGTGGAAGCCAGCGTTGCGAGTTCTTCCGTGGTCCCGAAACGCGGATCAACCTTGCTGAAGTCACGTACGGCATAGCCACCGTCGCTTTTTCCTGGTGGGCAATCGAGTATGGGCATGATGTGCAACATGTTCACGCCCAGGTCCTGCAGGTAAGGCAGTCTGGCGCGCAAGCCCTTCAGGTCGTCGGCAAAACGATCGCAATACAGTGCCATGCCGACCCATTTCTGGCTCAGAAACCAGTTGTAGTCCCGCTCGCGCGCCAGGTCCGATTTCCGCAGATGGGGCAAGCGATCGATATAACGGAGCGCGAGCGTCTCCACCAGACTGACCATCTGTTCCTTGAAATCGGGGCGCTCGCCATACAGCAGGTGGAACAGGGAATGAATGGCGTAAAAATTCGCCCCAAGGCGGGTGTAGAAATGCCGCAACCGCATGTTCCCGATTTCAGGTTTCAGCTTGCACAGAATTTCATTGAGCAGCGCATGAGAAGCTTGTTCGTACATATCGAGTCTCTGTAGGGTGCCGGCGGTTCATGTATTCTGGCACCGGGTTTGCCGGTAATTCTATCGGTTCAGGATTTCCTGTTTCCGCCATGGGAAATGCCCATGTGTATTTAATCGGACAACCAGTCGTCGCCCAGATGCATGCTAGAGGGGTGCCAGCCGCCCCCAGTTCCCGCGCATTCGTTACACGCCGCCGGAAAACCCATTCTGCCGCCAGGCCTCAAACACCACCACGCTCACCGCATTGGACAGGTTCATACTGCGTGAGCCCGGCAACATCGGCAAACGCAAGCGATGCTGCGTATCAAACCCCGACAAGATTTCGGCAGGCAGGCCGCGTGACTCCGGTCCAAACAACAACACATCACCTGCCTGAAATGGAATATCCGAAAAACGCGTGCTGCCCTTGGTGGTCAGCGCAAACCAGCGCCGGACCGGTAACGCCTGCCTGGCGGCATCCCAGTCTGCATGCACCTGGACACTGGCCATATCGTGATAATCCAGGCCTGCACGCGCGACCTGCTTATCACTGAGATCAAAGCCCATCGGCTCAATCAGATGCAAGCGACAGCCCGTATTGGCTGCCAGGCGGATAAGATTACCGGTGTTCGGCGGAATCTCCGGTTGAAACAAAACAATGTCAAACATCTGGCTTGGCCTAAAATAAAAGCATTCTTGGAGTCCCCTATTCTATGGTCCCTTACCTCACCACCGCACTCACCGGTCCGCTATTGGAACTGGAAAAACGCCTGCTCGATTCGCAGCCGACCATCGAACACTGGTTTCGCCAGCAATGGAAAGAGCAATCTGCACCGTTTTACACCTCGGTAGACATCCGTAACGCGGGCTTCAAACTCGCACCGGTAGACACCAATCTGTTTCCCGGCGGCTTCAACAACCTCAACCCGACCTTCATGTCGCTGTCGATACACGCAGCCATGGGCGCAGTGGAAAAGATCTGCCCCGATGCCCAGCGTTTGCTGCTCATCCCGGAGAATCACACCCGTAACACGTTTTATCTGCAAAACGTGGCGGTGCTCGCCCACATCCTGCGCCAAACTGGTCTCATCGTGCGTATCGGCACCCTGATTCCGGAAATTACCGAACCGACCACTCTGGAGTTGCCTGCAGGCGGACGGCTCACGCTGGAACCCCTGGTGCGCAAAGGCGATCGCATCGGGCTGGAAGGATTTGATCCCTGCGCCGTGTTGCTAAACAACGACCTCTCGGCCGGTGTGCCAGACATCCTGAAGGACATTGAACAGACCATCATGCCGCCGCTGCACGGTGGCTGGGCGACACGTCGCAAATCGCGCCACTTTGCCGCGTATCAACATGTTGCCGGCGAATTCGCGCGACTGGTGGGTATCGACCCCTGGCTGATCGACCCCTACTTCACCCACTGCGGCAAGATCGACTTCCAGGCACGTCAGGGTGAAGCCTGCCTGGCCGAAAAAGTGGGCGACATGCTCGACAAGATTCGCACCAAGTACACCGAATACGGCATCGACCAGCCGCCGTTTATCATCGTAAAGGCGGACGCCGGTACCTACGGCATGGGCATCATGACCGTGAAATCACCGGACGACGTGCGCGAACTCAACCGCAAGCAGCGCAACAAGATGGCGGTCGGCAAGGAAGGACTCGCATTCAGCGAGGTGCTGATCCAGGAAGGCATCTATACCTTCGAGAGCATCAACGGTGCCGTCGCCGAGCCTGTGGTCTACATGCTCGACCACTTCGTGGTCGGCGGTTTTTACCGCGTGCACACCGGGCGCAGCTCGGACGAGAATCTCAACAGCCCTGGCATGCATTTCGTGCCGCTGGCATTCGATGACACCTGCGTGATGCCGGACCGTAGCGCCAATCCCGACGCCAGCCCCAACCGTTTTTATGCTTATGGCGTGATTGCACGGCTGGCCATGCTGGCTGCCAGTATTGAACTCGATGAAGCCCTGAACGAAACCGCATGAAACTGCTGTTCATAACTGACCCGCTGGCGGGACTCAAAGCCTACAAGGACAGTTCGGTTGCAATGATGCGTGCAGCTGTGGCGCATGGCCACGCCGTTTACGCTATCGAAGCGCATCAGTTGTCCATCCAGGAGGGCTATGTCCGTGCCAATTGTGCAGCACTGGAAATCAATCCGGATGACGACTGGTATCGCATTGTCCACATCGAAAACTACGCGCTGAAAGCGTTCAACGCCGTGGTGATGCGGACCGACCCGCCGGTGGATATCGATTATCTGCTTGCCACCCATTTGCTGGAGGTTGCCGAAACCAATGGCGCACGTGTGCTGAACCGGCCTGCGTGCCTGCGTGAATTCAACGAAAAGCTGGCCATCCTCAACTTCCCGCAATTCATCGCACCCACACAGGTCAGTGCCGACGCGTCGGTGATCAACGCCTTTCTCGACGAGCATCACGACATTATCGTCAAGCCGCTGACCGAGATGGGGGGCAGCGGCATTTTCCGATTGACGCTGGCCGACCTCAACCGCAATGCCATTCTGGAAACACTGACGCAAAACGGCCGTCGCGCCATCATGGCACAACGCTACCTGCCTGCCATCAACGAAGGCGACAAGCGCATCCTGCTGATTGATGGCGAGGTTGTGCCCTGGGCACTGGCCCGCATTCCCAAGGCGGGCGAAACACGCGGCAACCTCGCAGCAGGCGGCACCGCGCGGGCGCAGCCGCTGTCGGCACGCGATCTCCATATCGCCGAAACCATTGCCCCATGGGCAAAAGAACACGGCATCTTCCTGACCGGCCTCGATGTGATTGGCAACTGCCTCACCGAGATCAATGTCACCAGCCCCACCGGATTTCAGGAAATCACCGCACAAACCGGACATGACGTGGCAGCCCAGTTCATCGCAGCGATCGAGCGCAACTGCCCAACCACCATTCACTACTGATGCAGGGCGCACACATGAATGTCGCACGACATGGCCTGTGGTTATTTCTGCTATGGCTGCTGACCGCCTGCAGCCCGCCACCGCTGATACAGCAACAGTCCTACGTGTTTGGCACCCTGGTGGAGGTCAGTGTCTACGGAGCCCCCACGGAACAGGCCCAGGCAGCCACGAGTGCAGTGCTGGCTCGCTTCGATGAATTACACCGCATGCTGCACGCCTGGCAGCCAAGTGAGTTGTCCCGGCTCAACACCGGGTTGGCCCAGGTGCAACGTGTCTCGGCCACGCCCGAACTCGTGGCGATGCTGCGCGATGCGCAAGCGCTGTCGATCCAGTCAGGTGATCTATTCAATCCAGCCATCGGTGAATTGATCGCACTATGGGGCTTTCATGCTGACGCACCGCAGGCCCGGGTTCCCGATGCACCCGCCATCGCGCGCTGGGTGAAGGCCGCGCCGCGCATGAGCGACCTGCAATTTGAAGACAACACAGTCTGGAGCAGCAACCCGGCAGTGCAACTGGATCTTGGCGGCTATGCCAAGGGACGTGCACTGGATGAGGCGGTCAATATCCTGAAAGCACACGGCATCCGCCACGCGCTGGTGAACATCGGTGGCAACGTGATCGCACTCGGGGCGCACGGTGATCGCCCCTGGCGCGTCGGCATCCAGCACCCGCGCAAACCGGGTACGCTTGCCACCCTGGACTTGCACGACGGCGAGGCCATCGGTACCTCGGGTGACTACCAGCGCTATTTTGAAGTTGCCGGGCATCGCTACAGCCATTTGATCGACCCGCGCACGGGCTTCCCCGCCACCGGCATGCAATCGATGACCGTACTGGTTACCGGCAAACACGCGGGGACGCGCTCGGATGCGTTGTCAAAACCCCTGTTTATTGACGGTATGGCAAAGTTGGCTGATCACGCCGCCCAACTGGGCGTGACCGACTATCTGGCGGTGGATGCCACAGGCCGGATTCACGTCTCGCCTGCGATGAAGGCCCGTCTTCGTTGATCGGTTTGGGCACCCCTCTCCCCAACTCTCTCCCCTTGGGGGAGAGAGTTGGGGAGAGGGAAACGCGCAGCATATGCGCGTTAGAATGCTGGTTTTGGTCTGACGCTCCCCGCCCCATGATAGGTATTCTCATCGTCGCCCACGGTTCGCTGCCCGACAGCTTGGTCGAATGCGCCACCCACGTGCTAGGCAAGCGGCCACGCGGTCTCGCTGCACTGGATTTCATCGGTCACGCCGATCCCGATGAGCGCCAGAAAGTTTTGCAAGCCATCCTGGCCGAACTGGACGAGGGCGACGGCATACTGGTGTTGACCGACATCTATGGCGCGACCCCCAGCAATACGCTGTGTCGCTTGCTCGAGCCCAGCCATATCGAAGGCGTATCCGGCGTCAATCTACCCATGCTGCTGAAGGCGCTGAACTATCGTGACACCCTGCCTCTGCCGCAGCTCATCGAACGCATCGTCGAAGGCGCGCGCAACAGCATCAATCATATTTCCGAGACCATGTGCCATGCAGCAACGGGACGTTGAAATCGTCAACAAGCTCGGGCTGCATGCGCGCCCATCCGCCAAGCTGACCCAGGCTGCCTCAGGCTTCAAAAGCCAGGTGTTCATGACCCGCAACGGCCGCCGCATCAATGCCAAAAGCATCATGGGACTGATGATGCTGGCTGCCGCCAAGGGCAGCATCATCACCCTGGAAACCGACGGCGAGGACGAGGTCGAGGCCATCGACACTCTGTCCGAGCTGATCGCCAGCGGATTTGGAGAAGAACTGTGAGTTTCTCGCTGCACGGCATCGGCGTTTCGGGCGGCATCGCCATCGGTTACGCGCACATTGCTTCCCACGCGCGAGTCGAAGTGCCGCAGTACATGCTCGATCACAAGTACATTCCTGACGAGTTGGCCCGTTTTGATGAAGCGATCCGAGCCACCCGTGCCGAATTCGAGACCCTTCGCAACAACATTCCGGCCAACGCACCGGCAGAACTCTCCGCCTTTCTCGACATGCATTTGATGTTCCTTGGCGATTCGATGATCGCCGAAGAACCCAAGCGACTGATCCGCGAAACACAGTGCAACGCCGAATGGGCGCTGGCCCAGCAAATGGAAGCCCTGGTTGCGCGCTTCGAGGAAATCGACGACGCCTATCTGCGCAGCCGCCAGGAAGACGTCGTGCAGGTAGTGCAGCGCGTGCTGAAATCATTGACCGGGCACCCCAGCCATTTGCCGCTGGATATCGACTTCGATGTCGAGCGCATTCTGGTCGCGCACGAATTGTCGCCGGCCGACATGGCGCTGTTCAAAACCGTGCATTTCGCCGCGTTCATCACGGACCTGGGCGGCTCCACGTCACACACCGCGATTCTGACGCGCAGCATGGCGATCCCGTCCGTGATGGCCCTGCACAATGCGCGCGGCCTGATTCGCGATCACGACCTGCTGATTGTCGATGGCCGCGATGGCGTGGTGATCGTCAACCCTGACGAATCCGTTCTGACCGAATACCGGCTGCGGCAGAATCAGTGGCTAATCGACACCGACAAGCTGAAGCGCCTGAAAACCAGCAAGTCTGCGACGCTCGACGGCACGCCGATCGAATTGATGGCGAACATCGAATTGCTGCAGGACGTGGACGCGGTCAAAACAGCGGGGGCACATGGTATCGGTCTGTTCCGCAGCGAATTCCTGTTTTTGAATCGTAGCGACCTGCCCACCGAGGATGAACAATACGCCTCCTACCGAGCGGTGACTGAAGCGCTGGATGGCAAGCCTGTCACCATCCGCACACTCGACCTGGGTGCAGACAAACAGGCGCCATGGGGCCACACTGTGGCCGACAATCCGGCGCTGGGCCTGCGTGCCATCCGCCTGTGCCTGGTCGAACCCGGCCTGTTCCACACCCAGCTGCGTGCGATTTTGCGTGCCTCGCAACACGGACAGGTGCGCATGCTCATCCCCATGCTGGCCAACTTTGTCGAACTCAGGCAAACCCTGCAGCACATTGATAAAGCCAAAGCCTCGCTGCGCAAGGATGGTCTGAAGTTCGACGAAGGCATTCAGGTGGGCGGCATGATCGAAGTCCCGGCTGCCGCCCTGTCAGCCGCATTTTTTGCCGACCAACTGGACTTCTTGTCAATTGGCACCAACGACCTGATTCAGTACACGCTGGCAATTGATCGCGCCGATGACAGCGTCGCGCATTTGTACGACCCCCTGCATCCGGCCGTGCTGCAACTCGTCCAGCACACCATCCGTGCCGGACAGAAGGCAGGCAAGCCGGTTTCCGTGTGTGGTGAAATGGCAGGCGACCCGCAACTGACGCGCCTGCTGTTGGGATTGGGCTTGCGCACGTTTTCAATGCAGCCCGCCAGTCTGTTGCAAGTCAAGCAGCAGATTCTGAAGTCGCACCTGGAAGAACTGGCGCCCATCACACAGCGCCTGCTGAAAAACACCAACCCTGAAAAAACGGCGACTCTGCTGAGTCGCCTCAATACCTAGACTCGGATCATCCCTTGTTGCTGCGGTGCCATCTCGAAACAAGGGGCGTGATCACACTGACAGTTGCCCTGTAATTCGCGCGAGTTCAAGCTTCTCATTGCGCAAACTGCCAATGTTGGTCTTGATCTGAGCCATGCGGTTGTGCAGCGTTCCCATGTTTCCAAGGATGCGTTGCAGACTCTCCAGTCGCGTATCGAGATACTGCTTGTGTTCACGGATACGGGTCATGATGGGATCAAGCGCAATGCGCAGCCAGCGTTCCGCCTCCGTTCGTGCCAGCTTGCAGGCCTTGTGCGCCTCTTCGGCAAGGCTGGCGTAAAAACGCCGGATCATGAAACGCTTTTCCAGCAACAGGTTGGCCGGATCCTTGCAGAAGGCGGCTGATTCGTTCATCACCGCATTCAGGCGATTGCGGTATGCGCTCAGATCCAGCCGCGGCACCTGCATTTTCGGCAATTTATGCAGGCGATGAAAACGAATATAGGCCTGATCCAGCGCATCCAGCATGTTATCGGCCAGTTGGGTTGCGTGCTGAAAACGTGCGTTCATCTCCTCGCACAGTTGACGAATGCTGCTGGTCAGGCCACGTGTGGTCCAGCTGCCGTCCATCGCTTCGCGCCCGTTGCTCAATATGGTGTTGAGCGTGGTTTCCGACATATGCGACAGCAAATGCTCGCCCTGCGCTTTCAGCATTTTCCGGGTGGCACGGAATTGATCCGCGGTGGCATCGTAACTGTCCTTCTCGTGCTGCAGGGCCGCGCGCGTCTGCTCGATCAATTCGCGATTCTTGCCCGACAGCTGGGTCAGCTGGATCAGTTCGTCGCTGCTGCGCTTGATGCGTGCCGACATATCGACCCGGCTTTCCTCCAGCAGGGTAGACACTTCACGACTGACCGCGTGATAGAGCATGTCGCGGCGCGCCGGGATCACCTGATGCGCCAGCAGGTATTCGAGCGAATCGATCCCAGAACGCACGCGTAGTTCGGCATCACCCCGTATTTTTGCAGTCAGCGCTTTTTGCGCCGACACGGTGAACACCCGGCTGCGCGGCAACTTCAACACGCGTGCGGTTTCCTCGGCTTGCCGCTCGATAGTGGCGTGCACCTCGGAATCGTTTTTGAGTTCATCCCACAGCATGTCAATCTTGTTCAGTACCGCGACATGGTAGTTGGCATGGCGATGGACATGCTTTTGCCAGATTTCCAGATCCGAACGCGTCACCCCGGTGTCGGATCCCAACAGGAACATCACGGCATGGGCGTTGGGAATCACGGACAGAGTCAATTCAGGTTCAGCACCCAGTGCGTTGAGTCCGGGCGTATCCAGTATCGTCAATCCGGCCTGCAGCATGGGGTGCGGGTAATTGACCATGGCATAACGCCAGGCGGGCACATCGACCGTGCCATCGGCGCGCAGCTGATGACGTTCGCCGGGATCTTCGCCGTTCCACAGCCCCATTTCGATGGCGTCCACGGCCAGCATGGATTTGGTTTCGGTCAGTTTCTTCAAACTGTCCTGCAACTGGCGCGGGTCAGTCGGGTCAAGCGTAATCCGGCACCACTCGATCGGCATGCGCTTGAGTTGCGCCAGCGATTCGCTACGGCGGCGCGACTCAATCGGCAGCAGGCTCAGGCTGGGCGCTTCGCCCAGGGTGTAGGACAACTCGGTCGGGCACATGGTGGTGCGCCCGGCGTCGGACGGCAAAAGCCGCTGCCCATGATCGGCAAAAAACAGGGCGTTGATGAGTTCGGTCTTGCCGCGCGAAAATTCGGCCACAAAGGCCACGACCAGCTTGTCCTGGCGCAGGGTAGAGGCGGTATCCGCCAAACGCAGGCTACGCTCGGCATCAATACCATGTTGGCGATCAAGCCAGTCAGCATAGTCGGTCATCGCTGTTGCCAGCCGCATGCGTCGTTCGCTGAAATCAGCAACTTCCTGTTCGAGGTGAATACTCATGTCTTTCCGTTGTTCTCGATATCAAGCCAGGGGCACGCAATCCCGCGCACCAGCACCGTTTTCTGCCGCGCGGTTTCACCACGCACCAGTTGCACCGATGATTTCGGTATCCCCAGTTGCGTGGCGAGCCATGCCAGCAGAAACAGATTAGCCTTGTTATCGACGGCTGGCGCGGAAATCTTTAGCTTGAGCCGGCCGCCGTGTTCACCTGCCACGGCCGTGAATTTGGCGCCCGGCTGCACGTGCAATTCCAGCAGCCAGTCCGGGCCGCGGCGATGGGCCCAGACTGGCGGTTCAGAGCGATCCAAGCAGCGCCCGCTCCAGCGCCAGAATCGGCATCATCAGAATCAACTGGCACAGAATGAACAACACCAGCGGAGTCAGGTCGACATTCGACACCATGGGTACGATGCGCCGCAAAGGCCGCAGGAAAGGCTCGGTCAACTCGTAGATCACCGGCATCAGCGGCGTGTTCGTATTGACCCACGACAGCACCGCGCGCACCAGCGTGAGGCCGATGACCATGTAAACCGCCAGGCTCAACAAACGCACGCCAGCCAGCCCCATCATCACCGGCCATACCTCTGCCCCGGCCAGCGCGAACGGAAAGCCGTCCAACCAGTATCCTGCCGTCACCACCACCAACTCAACCAGCCAGGCCAATAACAGACACGCCCAGTCCAGACCAAGCAGGCCCGGCACCACCCGCCGCAGCGGTTTGACTGCAAAGTCGGTAATGGCCACGATAAACTGAGCAAAGGGATTGCGGAAAGGCACCCTGAACAGCTGCATCATGAAGCGCAGCAACACGGCGATCACGAACAGGTTGCCCAGCGTCTGCAGCAAAAAACCCAGCGCTCCTGCAATCATGCCAGCCGCCCCAGTTCGTCACCCAACTCGGCACTGCGACGACTGGCTGCCTCCACTGCCTGCTCAAAGGCGTGCTTGAGGCCGGCAGTTTCCAGGGCAGCCACACCCTGCTCGGTGGTGCCGCCCCTGGATGTCACCCGCTGCCGCAACACGGCAGGTGCCTCGCTCGATTCCAGCGCCAGCTTGGCCGCACCAAAAAAGGTTTGCAATGCCAGCTGACGGGCCGTGGCCAATGGCAGGCCCTGCGCCACGGCGGCGGCCTCCAGCGACTCGATGCAATAGAACACGTAGGCAGGGCCACTCCCCGACACGGCGGTGACGCCGTCCAGCATCGGCTCATCGCCGACCCACACGACGCCCCCGACGGCACGCATCACGGCTTCGGCCTGTGAGCGGGCGTCGCTGCTGACGGCGGGCGACGCAAACAGGCCGGTAATTCCGGCCTGCACCAGCGCCGGGGTGTTCGGCATGGCACGCACAATCCGTTCATAGCCTCCCAGCCAGCGGGCGAGATCGGCCACCCGCACCCCAGCGGCAATTGAAACCACCAGCTGGCCCTTGAGACGCGATGCCAGGGCAGCCGACGCTTCAGGCAGGATTTGGGGCTTCACCGCCAGCACGATCAGTGCATGCAGCCTTGCCTGCGACAGATCAGACTGCGTCACCACGCCAAACCGGGCGGCCAGCTGGGCACGCGCATCGGCGTTGATTTCCACGACCTCGATATCGGTGGGCGAAGTTCCGCTGGCAATCAGGCCGCCGATGATGGCGGCGGCCATATTGCCGCCTCCGATAAAACTGACTTTATGCATGTGTAGTGTTCCTTTCACCAAATAGTGCTGTTCCAACGCGCACAATCGTTGCGCCTTCCAGTATGGCCGCTTCCAGATCCGATGACATCCCCATCGACAGGGTATCGAGCACGTGCCCGCGCGCGTTCAATCCCTCGAACGCCTCGCGTACCAGCCGAAAAGCCGCGCGCTGCCCAGCCACATCAGATGCAGGAGCCGGGATCGCCATCAAACCGCGCAGCTGCAGCCGTGGCAACACCGCCACGGCTGCGGCCAGCGCCGGAAGGTCCTCCAGTGCCACTCCACCCTTGCTGGTCTCACCACTGACATTAAGCTCGATACACACCTGCAAAGGCGGCAAATCGGCGGGGCGCTGGGCGGACAGGCGTTCGGCAATTTTCAGGCGATCAACACTGTGCGCCCAGCTGAAATTTTCAGCGATGGCGCGGGTCTTGTTGCTCTGTATCGGCCCGATAAAATGCCATAGCAACGGCAAATCGATGAGCTCAGCCTGCTTTGCCAGGGCTTCCTGCAGGTAGTTTTCACCGAATTCACGCTGGCCGCATGCCGCCAGTCTGCGTATGGCATCGGCATCAAATGTCTTGCTGACCGCCAGCAGGTTTACGCCGGACGATTTCCGTCCGGCTGCCGAGGCCGCATGCGCAATCCGTTCCTGCACCGCATGCAAACGCTTATCCGGCTTGAGAGAAGCATCTGTCATGCCAAGCTCAAGTTTTGGCCTTGTCGAGTCGTTATCCATTGGGTTTATTATCTGTCAAAACACCAACCCAATACTGAGAGAGGCTCGCGTGGATATTTCTGAGTTGCTGGCATTTTCCGTCAAGAACAAGGCTTCCGATTTACACCTCTCGGCCAGCCTGCCGCCCATGATCCGCGTCAACGGCGATATTCGCCGCATCAACCTGCCGCCGATGGAACACAAGGACGTGCACCGTATGGTGTACGACATCATGAACGACAGCCAGCGCAAAGTGTATGAAGAAACGCTGGAAATTGACTTCTCGTTTGAAATCCCCTCGCTGGCGCGTTTCCGGGTCAACGCCTTTAACCAGCAATACGGCGCCGGCGCGGTATTCCGGACGATTCCTTCCAAAGTGCTGTCGCTGGAAGATCTCAACTGCCCACCCATCTTCAAGGAAATTTCTGACCAGCCGCGCGGCATCGTGCTGGTCACCGGCCCAACGGGCTCGGGCAAATCCACCACGCTGGCAGCCATGATGGACTACGTCAACGAAAACCAGTACGCACACATCCTCACGGTTGAAGACCCGATTGAATTCGTGCATCAGAGCAAAAAATGCCTGATCAACCAGCGCGAAGTCGGTCCCCACACCCTGTCGTTCAACAACGCCTTGCGCTCGGCGCTGCGGGAAGACCCGGACGTCATCCTGGTTGGCGAATTGCGCGACCTGGAAACCATCCGCCTGGCGCTGACTGCAGCGGAAACCGGTCACCTGGTGTTCGGCACGCTGCACACCTCGTCTGCCGCCAAAACCATCGACCGTGTGGTCGACGTGTTCCCGGCAGCCGAAAAGGAAATGGTGCGTTCGATGCTGTCCGAATCCCTGCGCGCGGTGATCTCGCAGACCCTGTTGAAAACCAAGGATGGCAACGGCCGCGTCGCCGCGCATGAAATCATGATCGGCACCCCGGCCATCCGTAACCTGATTCGCGAGGGCAAGGTTGCCCAGATGTATTCAGCCATCCAGACCGGTGGCAACATCGGCATGCAGACACTCGACCAGTGCCTGCAGGATCTGGTGAAACGCAATATCATCGCCTCGGGCGTTGCACGCAATTCGGCACAAAACAAAGACTCATTCCTGGGTTGAGGACTAAGACAATGAACGCTGAAAAAACCGTCCACGATCTTTTACGGCTGATGCTGGCAAAAAACGCGTCTGACCTTTTCATTACCGCAGGCTTTCCGCCCGCGATCAAGGTCGATGGCAAGATCACGCCGGTGTCGAACCAAAGCCTGACGCCTGCGCACACCAGCGAACTGGCACGCTCGATCATGAACGAGCGACAGTGGAAGGATTTCGAGGCCAGCAACGAATCCAACTTCGCCATCAGTCCGCCGGAAATCGGCCGGTTCCGCGTCAACGTCTTCGTGCAGCAGGGACGTGTAGGCGTGGTCATGCGGACCATCAACACCAAGATTCCGAAGATGGACGACCTTAATCTGCCGCCGATCCTGCGCGACGTCGCGATGATCAAGCGCGGCCTGGTCATTTTCGTCGGCGGTACCGGAACCGGCAAATCGACCTCGCTGGCCTCCATGGTCGGTTATCGCAATGAAAACGCAGCCGACCACATCATCACGGTCGAGGACCCGATCGAATACGTTCACGAACACAAGAAATCCATCATCACCCAGCGCGAAGTCGGCATCGATACCGACAACTGGTTTTCGGCGCTGAAGAACACGCTGCGGCAAGCACCCGACGTCATCCTGATCGGTGAGATTCGCGACCGTGACACCATGGAATATGCGATCGCCTTCGCCGAAACCGGCCACCTGTGCCTGTCGACCCTGCACGCCAACAGTGCCAACCAGGCGCTTGACCGCATCATCAACTTCTTCCCTGAAGAAAAACGCGATCAGCTGCTGATGGATTTATCGTTGAACCTGAAATCCTTCATCTCGCAGCGTCTGATTCCACGCAAGGGCAGCAAGGGTCGTGTCGCCGCAGTGGAAATTCTGCTCAACTCACCGCTGATTTCCGATCTGATCTTCAAGGGTCAGGTCCACGAGATCAAGGAAATCATGTCCAAATCGCGCGAGCTCGGCATGCAGACCTTCGACCAGGCGCTGTTTGACCTGTACGAAGCCGGCATGATTTCCTATGAAGATGCCCTGAGAAACGCCGACAGCCTCAACGACCTGCGTCTGCAAATCAAATTGCATGGACAGGATGCCAAGGGCCGCGACATGATGGCGGGACTGGACCACCTCGACATCATCTGAATCTGACTCCTCCATCCATGAAAACAGGGCGTATGGCGCCCTGTTTTCATTCATGCCCGATCAAATTTTCCCGATCATATTCACGAACCAGCCGCGACTCTTGTAGTCGAGATTGGTCAGATCATCCGAGAAATCGGTGAAGTTGTAGCCAACGCCAAGCTTGACGTGCCGATTGATGTGACGATAGACGCCGACGAGGGCGCCGGATTTTGCGTCGCCGGCTTCTTGCGCACTGAGATAGCGCAGCTCTCCCATCACATCCCACTCATGGACCACATGCCAATCGGTCCGCGCAATGGCAAGCCAGGCACGACTGGAGAACCAGTTGCTGCCGGCAAGGCTGGTATCGCGCAACTCGCCAAAGCGATAGCCAAGCTTGCCACCCACGGACAGCTTGGGTACGACATCGTAAATGCCGTCGACCGACAGCACATGGCTGCGCTGCTCATAGGTGCTGGCCGTTCCCGATGCGCTCACCTGGTCGGGGCTCGGCAGGTCGGACAGGAAGGTGTACTTGAACAGCGCATTGAGCCGATCGTTGAGTACCGGACGATAGCCGAAACCCAGCACCACCTCGGTGAAATCGGCATTGCCCGTGCTGCCGCTGCCCGCATCGCTGATGGCGAAATTCAGCTTGCCCAGCGCGCGCCAGTCGGGCGTGGTCTGATAGCCGAGCGTATTCTTGACCAGCCAGGAATTGCGCTTGCCCGTCACGTTTCCGCTTTCAGTCCGATATTCGACCATGCCGGCGTATTTGGTCTTCTCGTACTGATAGCCGGCTGACAAGGAGATCGCGGTGCGGTCGAGGTCGCCTGTCGTCGGGTCGGATGTGACGCCTGTCTCGAAACGCGCGCCCCAGTTCCAGCGGTCGGTGGCTGCAAGGTCGAGTCCAAACGCATGGATCAGCCCGGATGGCCCTGAGTCCGCCGTCTGGTAACGCTCTTCGGCATAGACGGACAAGCTGTCGCTGTAGCGCGACTTCATTCCGGTCGTGAGGTTGCCGACGCGTCCGCGATAACCGGTATCGCTGCGATCGGGATCGAGCAGATAGTTGAGATAGACGCTGTTGCGGTCGGACAGCCGGTAGTCGGTGCCAAGCTTGCCGCCCAGGCCTCCATCGCCATCGCTCAATTCTCCGCTCAGCTTGATGCGATCGTTGATCTGGTAATGGCCGCCGACACCGAATCGATCATTCTCGCTGCGGGTGGCGTCATGCTGAACCGTGCCTTGCACCAGGCCGTACACCTCCCAAGGGCCCGGCTCGTTCTTCTCGCTGACAGGGTGATACGCCAGCTTCGCGGCAACGTCGGTACGCACACCGGTTTCGGCCAGCAGCGCACTGTTGCCCGCGGCCAGCGCACTGTCCCGGTTTTCATGACGCATCCCCAGCCCGGCCGACAGGTTCGGGGTGAGTGCATAGGTCGCATTGGCCTCGGCCGACTGGCTGACGCCCGAGATGCTGCCCTCCTTGCGATCGGCCCGGGCGAGCAGCTCGAGCTTGTCGCTCGCCTGAACCTTGACCTGCGCACCGGCCTGGTCGAGCCCCTCGCTGGTGAGCTGGCCAGGCGCGGAATAGCCGTCGTCGCGTTTCAGCCAATAGGCGCTCGCGCTGCCCGGCAGGACTGCACCGACTTCGCTGAAGTCGACCGCGGCCTCGACGCGGTGTGCGTGCGCCTCGATGCCAGCCGTGGTGGTCTGTGGCACCGCACCGAAATCGAAGCCGCCGTTCTGCGAACTCAGGGCGCCGGTACCCGGCCCGTCCGAACGCGCGGTTTCCAGCTTCATGTAGGTGCCTGGCTTGTAGCGCAGGGTGAGATCGCCGCCCAGCAGTTTCTGCTCGGTGCCGACGCCATCCTGCTTGTAGCCGGTGAAGCCGATTTTCACCTGATCATTGAGCCAGTGGCTGGCGCGGCCGCCCAGGGTAAGGTTGTCGGCCGCCGACACGCCCGGGGTGAATTCATAATCTGTGACCAGGTAGACTGGGTGACCGCTGAGCGATCCCGACAGGACCAGCGTCCCGGGATCGGCGGTGGCGGCAAGTGGCGTGCGCAACACCACGCGCCCCTGGATGCTGTTGATTTCGTAATCCTGGCCTGCCACCAACGGAGCCGATTCCAGCACGATACCGGAATCCTTGTCGCGGATTTCCACGCGCAGGCGCTCGGATCCCGTGAGGATGTCCTGATTCCGCAGGTAATACAGCGAACCGCCCGTTCCGCGGAATTCCTCCACCGCCGCCAGCGTGCCGGGGTCGGCCGCGAAAAGCTCCGCCTCGGTTCGCCTTTCGCCGAACGCCGTGGACTCCGGCGCCTGATAGCGCGCCTGCGCGCCGTAGAGGCCACGGCTGTAGTTCACCAGATCGGTTCCGCTCAGGCGGGTCTGGAAACTGCCCCACAGCACGTGTGAATCGCCACGCTGCAATTTCACGTAGAACTTGCCCCGGGTGGGCGCGTCCTCCACCAGCGTCGAATCGTCGCCGTACACCGGGTAATAGGCATCGGAGTCGAGGCGGCGCAGAAGATAGCGCGGATCCTTACTGTTGAAATTGGAGAACAGGTCCTCGATCGGCTGCTCGCGCGTGTCTGCACTGGCCGTGAGCAGCGTTTCGCCCTTGATCTTCCCCTTGAGATAGAACGCGAGGCGGCCGTCCACATACACATCCCCGTTGTAGCGCTTGCTGTCGCTGCCTGTCACCAGGCTGGCCGGACCCTTGACGTTGTTCTGGCCCAGGGTCAGGTCCGCCAACGCAACATAGAACCAGTCGTTGAGCGGTATGTACAGGTTGCGGCTGAATTCGGCACGCTGGCCGGAAGGGCTTTCCATGGCGACATCGACGCGGTGATTGCCCGGCGAAAGTATCTGGCGAACCGCGAATTTCCCCTGTGCGTCAACCGGCACCTGCCGCCCCAGCACGGTGACGGTGCTGCCCGGCACGAGTTTCTCGCCGTTGACCGTGACCATACCGCCCTCGACCGGGATATTGGCCAGCCCGCGATGGTTTTCGCCATATCCGATGCGTGCCTCCCGCGCGGCGGTATCCTCGTCCCCGGACGGGCGTCTGGCATCAAGCAGCTTGAGCATCTTCGGCGTGGTTTCGTCGAAGCGGCCTTGTGCGTCGTACACACGCAGCAGGTACTGCACCGCCTCGCCTTCCCTTGGGGCCGTCCATTCGGCGGCGGTGTCGGCATACGGGTCAAGCGCAATCACCGCAAGCGGCGTCTGCTGCGTCGACTCGCCCGCCGCGAACACCCGAACCTCGGCTTTCCTGATCTGGGAAGCGTAGTTCGCATAGGGTGAGAAACGCACCGTTTCGCCCCGCACGGCACCATCCGGAAAGACGGTGACGTTCAACGCTGGCGTCGCCTCGAGCCCATCGAAACGCACCTGAACATCGGCTTTCTCCAAGGCAACGTCGGTGCAGCGCATCGTGTCGGCGCTGTTGGGCACATCATCGCTCGCCAGCGGCTCGCCATCGACAGAAATACGGAATGGCAGGCCAGCGTCGCCTCCCGGCTGATCCTTGCATGGCCCCGCCACGGCTTTGGGCGCGGCATGTGCCATCACCTCGGTTTTCACGCCGACAGGCTGGTCATACCAGATTTCAATCTCGACCCGCCGGTTGGGCGCAAGGCAGGCCTGGTATGTCGCCATGTCTCTCATACTTCCGTCATGGGCCCGCATGGGGTCGCAGTCCTTGACCGGCTGCGTATCGCCCTTGCCTAGCGTTTCCATCTGCACGCCCGTCATGCCGGGCTGCGCCTTCAGGAACGCCGCAGCTTCGCGTGCACGCGCCTCCGACAGGCCCTGATTGTTGCCGTACCGATTCTGCCCGGCCCGCGCCAGACGCTGCGCATCGGCATGGCCCGTAAGACGCAGCTTCAGCCCCGGCTTGCCGGCGAGCCGCCGTGCCAATGCGGCCAGTGCCTCGCGTTCGTCTGCGCCCAGCAGATCCTGCCCCGACGGGAATTGCGACAGGATTGCCGGCACCGTCTCGGCCCGGCTGCCGAATACCGGAACCTCGCGGGTGGCCGGCGCCGACTCGGGCGCACCAAGTACAACGATCTCATCGGGTCGACGGTACTCCACGCTGGCGGCAAGCTTACCGTCTTCACGAGTGAAAACCAGGCTGTCCTGCCAGGTCGTGCCGGGCTGTTCCGGCACGGTGCAGCCGACACCAGAATCACAGGGCTCGGCAGCGACGATGGGGGCCGAGAACATCGCAGCGATGACGCTTGCAAGTAGTTTTTTGTTTAGCATTATTTGCCCTCCTTGTTCGCCGCTTTGGCAGGCAAGAAGAGTTCTTCCTCGATCAACAGCGTGTGGCAACAGTCATGCTGCTGCCATGCATCCTTGAGTTGCCGGCTGACGGCGTGCAGGCGCTCGCGCGCCAGGGCTTCGCCGTCGGCACCGGCCTTGTAGCCCAGCCGCAAGACCGTCGGCCGTGCCTTCAGCCTGTCCTCCAGGCCAACAAGCTGCTTCGCCCAATCCGCCCTGAGTACGACCGCGCCGGCCTCGAACGCCGCATCGCTCATGTCGACGCGCACCACCTTGTGGATGGTTGCGCCGAAGTTGAGCTTGGACAGCTTGCCGCGAGTGAGGCGTACATCGCGCGGGTTTTCAGTGGTCACGCGATAGCCGGTCGGCAGGGTGCGCTCGTCCAGTTTCATGATGAAATTGCTGCCGTGCTCGGCATCCGGAATCGCCGCACAGGCGACGTGGAAACGTCCCTCGGCATCAGTCGTCACCAACCAGCCGCGCGCGGTGGCAAGGCGCACGTTGGGAATGCCGGGTTCGCCCTCATCCTGGTAGCCGTTGGCGTTCCTGTCGTCGAATACCTTGCCGACGAGATCGGAACAATCGAAGGTGGGATCCGGAATCACCCGCACCGTGGCCGTCGCAACATTCGATACGGCGTTCGGGTTGGGCGCAGGCACCAGATTGTTGAACGCCTGCGCGGTGTTGACGTATTCGCCCGGCTGTACGCCCGCACCGACCAGCAGCAGCAGTTTTACCGTCCGGGTGGCACCGGAAGCCAGGGTCAGATTGGGCCAGGCGAGGTTGCGGCCATTGACCGATGGCTCGGCCATCACCCCGTCGACGCTTGCACTGCCCGACTTGTACTTGAACCCCGGCGGCACGATGTCACGGATATCGATATTGGTCAGGTTCGCCGCCAGCGTATTGCGCGCACTGATCGTGTACGGCACCAGCTGGCCCACGCTCACATTCACCAGCGGCGAGGTCTTGGTCAGCACGATCGCGCCGCCCAGCACCGGGTCGAGCGGAATGTGGTTGTTGACCACATTGCTCGAACTGGTGGCCGGCACGCCGGACAGCGTCAGCGCAAAGCTGGTGTAGTACACCGTCGGATCAGCGCCCGTCGGTGCGCCCGGCTGGGCCTGGATGGCATCCACGCCCCCCGTGCTGGGCACATAGGGCCCGGTGGTCGGCGGAATGATCGTCGAGGCCGGCGGCAGATAGCTGCCCGGCTGCACGATCTGCAGCGTGTAGGTTCCCGATCCCGGACATCCCGGAGGTGCGAGGTTGAGCAGCAGGAACTGATACAGCCCGTTCGCACCGGTCGTCTGCGTATTGGTGCCGCCGACCAGACAGACATCGGGAACGGCCGCGCCGCCGTTCACAAGCGTGACCTGCGCGCCCGGCACCGGATTGCGCGTGATCGCGTCGTACACCACGCCGGAAGGGTCGATCGGCAGGCTTTGCTCGACGATGTTATCGCCCGCAACCAGAGTGAGGCCCGTCAGCGACCCGCTGCTGAAGACCGCGCCCGCTGGATTTCCGCTGTTGGAACCGGTGTTCGCGATCGTGCCGGTGTCGCGGGTACCGCTGCTCGGGACGACTCCCTGCTCGTTGCTGACTGCATTCCCCTGCGGATTCAACCGGTGGATGCAACACACTAGAGACTGCGCAAGCAGAAGGAGTGTTGCAAATGAAGCAAAGACCTCGAATCTATTACACGGAAAGTCAGAAGGCGTTGATGTGGGAGCGCTGGCAGAAGGGTGAGTCCCTTCAACAGATCGCCCAGTTGTTTGATCGGAATCATTCATCAGTACAAGGCATTCTGGCTGAGACCGGCGGGATACGTCCTGCGCAACGACGTCGTTCTAGATTGGCCCTGACGTTGGCTGAACGGGAAGAAATATCGCGTGCCGTGGTGGCGGGTCACTCGATTCGTTCGATAGCCTCGCTGCTCGGACGGACGCCATCTACCATTAGCCGAGAGATCAAGCGCAACGGTGGCCATGAATCCTATCGAGCAGCTCAAGCCGACCGGGCTGCCTGGGATCGGGCGCATCGCCCCAAGATATGTAAACTTGCCGAGAACAGAACGCTGGCGCGCATCGTGGCAGGCAGGCTCCAATTGCAGTGGTCACCGGAGCAGATTGCCGGGTGGCTCAAGCATACTTACCCCGACGACGAGACATTACAGGTGTCACACGAGACCATCTATCGCAGCCTCTTCATTCAGGCCCGTGGCGCCCTGAAGAAGGAACTACTGGCACATTTGCGGCGCACACGCGCAATGCGCCGTTCGCGCCATTACACACAGAAGACAGATGATCACGGCAGAATCGTTGACGCGGTATCGATCAGCGAGCGCCCAGCTGCGGTGGAAGATCGGGCCGTACCTGGCCATTGGGAAGGCGATTTACTTTGTGGAACCACGACCAGCCAGATTGCAACCCTCGTCGAACGCCATACACGCTACGTAATGCTGGTGAAGGTCGCCAGCAAGGATACCGAGACGGTCACCAACGCGCTGATCAAAAACGCTCGCAAATTGCCGCTGGAACTATACAAATCGCTGACTTGGGACCAGGGCAAAGAGATGGCCAACCACAAGCACTTCACCTTGGCGACCGACATAAAGGTCTACTTCTGTGATCCTCAGAATCCATGGCAGCGCGGAACGAATGAGAATACGAACGGGCTGTTAAGGCAGTATTTCCCCAAAGGAACCGACCTGTCGGTCTACTCGCAAGCCAAACTCAATGCCGTTGCGAGGCGATTGAATGAACGCCCAAGAAAAACACTAAACTACGAAACACCCGCTGAACGATTTAACCAATCTGTTGCGTCGATCAGTTGAATCCGCACCCAAATCCGGCCACTGTCCGGATCGTGGAATTGAATCGAGTAGCCGCTGCTCGGTGCGATTCCGGTGAACTGGTAGGCCCCGTTCACATCGGTCGTCGACGTGGCGACCTGGCTTCCTCCCAGCAACAGGTCGACCAACCAGCCTGCCATGCGCGGCTCGCCAGGGCTGAGCACGCGATCATGATTCGTGTCGGTCCAGACCGTGCCGCTGACCTGCGCGGCATCCGCGATCGGCACGCTGTCGCTTGCGGTATTGTTGCCGTCGAACCCTGGCGGCTCGCCACCGCCCGAGACCGTCGCCGTGTTGACAAGAATCTGTCCGGTCTGGCCGATGGCTACCGCAACACGCAGCAGGATGGGATTGCCGGTGCTGCCCGCCGCGGTGACATCCGACGTGCTGCAGCTCACTGAACTGGCGCCTATTGCGCCGTTGCAAACCCATCCCGTGCCGCTGGCGGGCGCGGCGACGCTCATGCCGGCCGGCAGCATATCAATCACGGTGATGCTGCCCGAGGTGGGCACCGTACCGACATTGCGCGGCGTGAGGGTGAATACACCGGTGCTGGAGTCTGCCGCAAAACTCGACGGCGCATGTGTCTTGGCAATCGCAAGATCGGGCACCGCACCGGGCACTTCGGCGAAATTGTTGTCCCCGGAAACGAGATTGGCACCGAGCAGGCTGATCGCCGAGATCGCCGACGGAGTCGTGCCTACTGCGGAGGCACTGCCTCCTGTACTGCCCACCGTAGTCGTGCCATTGGTCGTGCCAGTCGGCTGCGCGGGCTGGGTCACGCTGTATGTGCCCTCTGGCAAGCCGTTGAAGCTGTAGCGGCCATCGCTTGCCGTTAGTGTCGTCGCGCTCACGGCATTGCCGTTGATGTCGATACCGGCGAGATTCAGCGTTTGCGCGCCCAGCCCGTAGTCAACGCCATTCAGTGCGCCATTACTGTCGTAATCGAGGAATACCTGGCCGGAAAGCGTGCGGCCATTCGCAATTTCGGCGAAATTATTGTCCGTCGACACGGTAGCCGGAGGCAGCACGATGCCACTGATCTGGCTGGGCACAGTCATCACGCCTGTGGCCGTTCCGGCCGTGCCGCCATTGCCCACCGCGCCCGCGGTCGCGATGCCATTCGAGCTTGAGGCAGGCGGGTTCGGCTGGCGTACCGAATAGGTGCCTGGCTGCAGCCCGCCGAAACTGTATTGTCCGGAGGCATCGGTCGTCATGGAGGCGATCACGTTGTTGCTCGAATCCAGCAACTCGATGGTCTCGCCGACGAACGGCGTGTCGGCGCCGTTCTGCATGCCGTTATTGTTCTGGTCGAGGAAAACCATGCCGGCGATGCTGGAAGGCCGGATTTCTGCAAAGTTGTTGTTGGCCGAGCCGCTGATTTCACTATCCGCACCGTCGCCATTCAGCACGATGCCGATGGCCTGACTGGTCGTGGTGCCGGGATTCGATGCCGTGCCTGGGCTGCCGGTGCTGCCGTTGACGCTATTCACGCTGCCTGCAGTCGTGATTCCGTTGGTCGTGCCCGCAGGTTGCACGAACTGACATACCGAGTACGTTCCCGCCGCAAGGCCGGCGAACAGGTAGTTGCCGAGCGAGTCGGTCGTGGCGCTGGCAACAAGCGCGCCGGCGCAACTGGCGCCGCTGCGCAATTCGATCGCGCTGCCGGCGAGCGGCGCATCGATCGACACATCGTAGACGCCGTTGGGCGTGACGTTGTTGTCCGCGAATACCCGCCCAGACACATATCCCTGGGTGCTGACCTTCAACACCACATTGGTCGGCTGCTGGTTGTTGCCGAAATTGGTCTGCAATCCGCCCGCCGGGATATTGTTGGTGTGTTCGCCCGGCGTGGCAGCGGTGACGTTCACGCTGATGCTGCATCCGCCTGCCGGAATTGAGGCGCCGCTGGCATAGCTGACGCTGCCGCTGCCCGCCGTTGCTGTCACCGCGCCCGGACAGGTTTTGGTCAGGCCATTCGGCGTCGCCACGACCATAGCTCCCGGGGCCGTCGGCAAGGTATCGGTGAATATGCTACCGAGCGTGATCGCGCTGGCGTTATCGTTGCCGAGCACGATGGTGAGCTGCGACACGCCGTTGGGTTGAATCACCGCAGGCGAAAACTGCTTGCTCACAGTCGGTGGCGTGGAAACCAACAAAGTCGCGCTCGTCGGCTCCTCGTTGACGACCCCTTCAAAGCTGGAGACGCTGCCTGCTGCCAGTGTATTGGTGTAGCTGCCCGAGATGTTGGACAACACGTCCACGCTGACCGTACAGGCGCCAGCCGCCGGAATGGTGGCGCCGCTGAGACGGATCTGGGTGGCAGATGCTGCGGCCGTCACCGTGCCGCCTGCGCAGGTGGTCGCGGCATTCGGTGTGGTTGCCACCACCAGGCCGGATGGCAGGACATCGGTAAACACCGCACCGGTCAGCGCACTGGCATTCGGGTTGGCGAGGCGAATGGTCAGCGTGGCTGCCGCGCCGGGTGCGCGTGATGCCGTGCCCGTGGTGAAGCCGCCGGGATTGCCCGCATCCAGCGTCTGGCCGGCAATGGCCTTGTTCACTACCAGCGGCGACTTGGCATGCAGGATGTCGCTCGTCGGCTGCGAGTTGGTCACCGGCACGCCACCCGAGGTGGCGGAAATTGCACCGGCTGAAATCGTATTGACGTAATCCCCCTGCCCCGCGACCAGCACGTCGATCTCGGCATAACAGGTCGCGGTGACGCCACCTGAAGCACCTGCCAGCGAACCACCGCTGATCTGTACCTGGTTCGTGGCGGGCGTGCTGACCGTCGCACCGGAGCAGGTGATCGTCGGGTTTGCGCCGCTCGGTACGGTCATGCCGGCCGGCAGGGTATCGAGAATCGACAGGCTGCTGACAGGTTGCGGCATCGGATTGTAGAGTGTGATGCGCAGGCGCGAACGCTCGCCCGGCTTGACGACATTCGGCATGAATTGCTTGGTGATGCCGACGTTGCTCTGGGTGGTCAGGCTGGTCGAAGCCTGGCCGCTATTGGTCAGGCCCTGCTGCGTGCTTATCGCACCGACAGGAATGTAGTTAGTGACACCGCCGATCGAGGTCGATGTCACGTTGACCGACACCGTGCAGGAAGCGTTGGCGGACAGCGCGGCGCCGCTCAATGCAATCCGCGTCCCCCCCGGCGCAGCGCTCACACTGCCTGCGGGGCAGGAAGTCGATGCCGCCGGCGTGGCGGCGATGACCATGCCGTTCGCGGCGGCGCCCGCGCTGCCGTCCGCAGTGAAGTAATCGGTCAGCGCCAGGCCGCTGACCGCCTGCGCACCACTGCCGATGGTAATCGTGAGCTGGCTCACCTGGCCGGGGAAAGTCAGGGTGCTCGGGTTGGTCGCCTTGGCGACAGTGAGCCCGGTGGCTGGACTACTGGTAAGGGTTCCCGTCACCACAGTCTGGTTGGTAATTCCACCATCAGCCGTGATGTTGCCCGCCGGGATGGTGTTGACCCAGTTGCTGCCGCCGGTGGCGACGACATCGAAAATGAAATCGCAACTGCCGCCGCCCGCGATGTCGGCCCCCGACAGCGATGCGCTGCCCGAACCGGATACCGCCGTTATCGCGGTTGTCCCCGCACAGGTGGTATAGGCGTTTGCCGGGCTGGCCACCGTCATGCCGGTGGGGAGCGGGTCGGTGGCCGCGACGTTCGTCAGGGCAACCGCCCCTGAATTGTTCAGGCGCAGCGTGACGGTCGAGCGGCCACCCGACGACACGGCGGCCGGGCTGAAGCTTTTCGTTGCCGACAGCGCCGACGTATAGGTCACGGTCGCGGTATTGGACGTGGCGTTGACCGGGTGCGTACTGCCATTTGCATAGGTCTCCGTCGCGGTAGCTGTCGCGGTGTTGTTGTACGTACCGGCGGCGCCGATCACGTCCACCTGGACCACGCAGCTGCCTGCCGTGCCGGTTCCGGTTCCGGCGCGCGCCGGAACCGTGCCGTTGTTGAACGACAGCGAGGTCGATCCCGGCACCGCGGTGATGGTCGGGCTGCCGCCGCAGGTACTGGCGGCATTGGCCGGGCTGGCGATTCGCAGCTGGTTGCTGCCCGAGGTCGGCAAGGTGTCGCTGATCGCCAGACTGGTCAATGCGTTGGCCGACAGATTGGACAGCGTCAGCGTCATCCGCACAATCGTGCCTTCCGGTCGTGCCAACGCACTCGGCGGGTTGGTCGTGCCGCCCTGGCTGAAGCTCTTGGCCACAGACAGTACGGCGGTATTGACCGAACCGCTGGTCGTATTGGAAGCCCCCCCATTGCAAGTCGTCCCGGCATAGCACACCGTGCCTGCAGGCAGATTGTTGGTGTAGCTGCTGCCATTGGCCGCTGCGGTCGCAGTCATCGCCCAGAAGGTAACCGTACAAGCGCCGGGCGAGTTGATTCCGCTCCGTTGCGGCAGGGTTCCGATCGTGAATACGGATGCGGTGTCACCCAGCGCGCCGCTTGCGCTCAAGCCGCTACAGCCGGCTCCCGAAAGGGACGGCGTGAAATCAATTCCGTTGATGATGCCGGTGAGAAAGGTCTGACCGCTGGCGAGCGACTCGCTGATGTCGACGTTGTTGATATCGGCAGCAGACCAGTTCTGCACCGTCACCTGGTAACGCACCGGGTTGCCCGGTGCAGCGTTGGCCGGGGAAACGTTCTTGATGATGTTAAGGTTTTCGTACACCGTCACCGCGGCGGAAGCCAACTGGCTAACGATCGCCGGATTGCCTACGTCGACCGCGCCCTGCGCCAGCGTATTGGAATACGAACTGGGCGTATTGGGGTTCTGGACCGTGCCAGTGAAATTGATCGTCACGGTACAGCTACCGTTGGCCGGAATCGTTCCACCGCTGAGCGTTACGCCTTCATTGCTGGCAGTAGACACAGTGCTGCCGCCTGTGCAGGTGGTCGAGCTGCCGGTCACGGTCAGACCATAACTGCCCCCGGTCACGCCGTCGATGGGGCTGTCAGTCAGGCTGGTGTCACTGAGTGGCGTGCTGCCATCGTTGAACAAAGTCAGCGTGAAGAAGCCCGATTGGCTGGTAGCCAGGCTGCTGGCATTCACCGATTTGCTCACCCGCAGCGGCGAGGTCACGGTGATGTTTGCGCTGGCATTGGCCGCTGCGCGTATCCCCAGGTCGTTGCTGAACTGGGAGGTTGCGTTGATGGTGTTCGCACGCGCGCCGGTCGTGTAGCTGCCGTTGGTATAGGCGGCCTCGATGCTCATGGTCAGCGTGCAACTGCCGTTGACCCCTGCCGTTCTGGCGGGGATGGTGCCGGTGGCACTGACGCTGGTATCGCCGGAGGACGGGGCAAAGACAGGGGCTGCGCCGCCGTTGTTGCAACTGGCAGTGGCGGCCGGCGGATTGGCAACGCGAATGATTGCCTGGCCACTCAGTTGCGGGAACACATCGGCAATTGAAAACCCGGGGATTGCCACCGGGTTCGTGTTGTTCAGCGTAATCGTCAAGGTGCGCGCTGCCCCGCCCAGCACAACCGTCGAGTTGCTGAACGACTTGCTGATCGTCGGCTGGTTGAGTGCCTGCACGTTGATGCTCTGGCTCACCGCGCCCAAGTTGGCGACCGCGGCACCATCATTGCCTGTCACGGCACCGCTGGCGATGGTGTAGGCATAGGTGGCCGCACTGCCCGTCGAGGTGCCTGCCGTGACCGGCAGCGTGATGGTGCAGGTGCCGTCGATATTGTTGGCACGGGCGGGGATCGTGCCGCCAGCCAGCGATATGGCCTGGGTTCCCAATGCCGCAGTCAACGCTCCGCCTCCGGGCTGGGTCGTGGGACCGGCGGGATCGGTGCAGGTATAGGTTGCGGCGCCCGCCACCCTCAACCCGTTCGGCAGCGTCCCGGGGAAATCATTGCCGAAGCCGACCGACGTGATGGGCGCCATCGCATTGTTGTTCGACAGCGTGATTTGCAGTTGCGTGACTTCGCCAGGATAGATATTGGTGGGCTGTCCGCTTACCAGGGTGACCGAGGTACTGAGATCCGCCAGCGCGAAGCCGGGGAGCAACAACCCTACTGTCAAGACAAAACGCATCCAACCTGCGGCAGCGCGAACGCGCGTAATCATGGCAAACAACATGTGACATCCCTGGGTTTTGTTATCGTTCGAACGGCGCGCAATGCAATTACATCACCGGCATTGCGGTTATTCCGGGCGAAACTTTATCCGAACGGCCCCAGCTTGGCCGATCCCAATTGTTAAATTTGATTAAATATTCTTGCCGGCGGGGTTTGTCTGCCCGGAAAGGCCAACCAGGTGGATGGCCTTACGTCCTGCGACACGGAGGACTACTCCGGATTGATGACGACCCTGACTGCGAGGCCCTGATTGCCCGGCAGCGACTTGATCACCTCCGCCGCGGCTTTCAGTGCATCCTCTTCGCTCGCGTATTCCACAGCCAGATGATCATCATCTGGTATCGGTGCGCCCAGCGACATCGGAATGATCGACACCATTCCACTGCCTGTCGCACCGAAATCAGCCATCAGGTAGTAGTTGCGAGCCACCTCGGTTCCCTTGCCGAGAATCCCTGTCAACCGAAGCGAGGCGGTAAGCATGCTCGTCGTTTTCAGGCCGCGGGGGTCGTGGTTTTATTTGGGCGCATCTGGCCCGCAACGATCTTGTATTGCAGGAAGCGGGTTTCGATTGGGCCATTGAACAAGGGGATGCGTCGGCTGGCTTTAAGACCGAACAACTTGGGCAACAGGGGATCGCCGGAAATGATCCATGCCTCCCAACCACTGAAATTTTTCTTCAGCCAGTCTCCCAGTTGCGGATACCACTCGGCCAGCTCTTCAGCTTCGCCGATGCGTTCACCGTAAGGCGGGTTGGTCACAATGGTGCCCTCAGGCGTCGGCGCTTTCAGCTCAAGTGCATCCGACACTTGCAGGTCGATCACCTCGTCATAACCTGCAGTTGCCAGGTTGTTGCGCGCCTTGTCCAGCACCCAGCGATCCTGGTCTGCGCCGAAAATCGACAGCTTCGCCAGCGGCTTTTCCTGGGCCTGCGCTTCCTTCTTGATGCGCTTCCACAATGCCGCATCAAAATCACGATAGTGCTCGAATGCAAAGTGGCGCCCGCGGCCCGGCGCACGGTTCAGCGCCATGTCCGCCGCTTCGAGCAGGATGGTTCCGGCCCCACACATCGGGTCGAGCAAGGGTGTTCCCGGCACCCAGCCGGACAGCATCAGCAGCCCTGCTGCCAGATTCTCCTTGATCGATGCCGCACTGGCTTCACGCTTGAAGCCGCGCTTGAACAGTGGCTCGCCGGAAGTGTCGAGATAAAAGGTGACTGCATCCGAAGTAAAAAATGCATACACCGGCACATCGGGGGACTCGGTATCCACGCTCGGGCGCTCGCGCGTTTCCTCGCGAAAGCGGTCACAAATCGCGTCCTTGATCTTGAGCGTGATGAAATTCAGGCTTTTCAGCGGCGCATTCTGCGCGCCGACTTTCACCGCAATGGTTTTCTTCACATCGAACCACGTGGGCCAGGGCAGGTCGAGCGCGGCACGATAGATGTGCTCTTCCTTGTGATAGCGGGTGTAACCCACCTTGCGCAGAATGCGGGTGGCGATACGCGAGCTGAGGTTGGCCCGCATCTCAGAGGCGGCATCCGCCATGAACAGCACGCCTGCTGGCACCTGGCGCACAATGGTTGCGCCTGCAGCCTGGAGTTCGGCTTCGAGCAAGCCCTCCAGTCCACGCGGGCAGGTGGCAAAATGACTGGCAGGCGGTAACGCCTCGCGCTCAGGGCGAACAGGATGCGAAGGCTTACGACGGGATTCGGGTTTCAAGCAGAGCTTTCTTAAAAGGGCTTCAATACAACCAGGAGCACGACGATCAATAAAACGATCACCGGAATTTCATTGAACCAGCGGAACCAGAGATGTGACTTGGTATTCTGTCTGGCCTCAAACGCACGCAGCAGATTTTTGCAGACCAGGTGATAGCCAACCAACCCGCCCACCAGCGTGAGCTTGGCCCACATCCAGTTCATGCTGAGCGGGAAGTACGCCAGCCACAGCCACGTGCCCGTAATCAGCGTCAGCCACATGATGGGTGAAACAAAACGATACAATTTGCGCGCCATCAACAGCAGGCGGTCATAAGCGGCGTCATTCGACTCCATCGCCAGATTGACGAACAAGCGCGGCAAATAGAACAGGCCGGCAAACCAGCTCACCACCATCACGATATGAAACGATTTCAGCCACAACATGGATAAACAAACCTTGAAGAAATGGACACCAAGTCCGCTGACCCTGATTTTACTGGGTTTGATCGCCTGGCTGTGGTTTCGTCCGCCCGCCGATGTCAGCGAGGAAAACCGCGAAGTGCCCGCCTGGCAAGTCACCCTGCCTGACAACCAGGCGCTAAGCAGCGACAGCCTCAAGGGGAAAGTCGTGCTGGTGAACTTCTGGGCGACCTGGTGCCCCTATTGCCGCAAGGAAAAGCCCGCAATTGATTCGTTCTGGCAGGACTATCGTGACCAGGGCTTTGAAGTCATCTCGATCAGCATCGACGACACGCCGGAAAAAATCGCCACGTGGATGAAGGACAAGGACTATGCCTTCATGGCCGCGCCTACCAACCCGTCCGTGACGGCTGCATTCGGCCATGTCGGCAGCGTGCCCACCTCGTTCATCCTCGACACGAATGGTCATATCCGCCACAAAATCGCCGGTCAGGTTCATTATCCCCGGCTGGAGAAACTGGTGACGCCGCTGTTACGCGCGTCGGCACAATGATGGAAGCACGCCTCAACGAACTCGAAGCCAAGATGGTCTTTGCCGAAGACCTGATCGAAACACTCAACCAGACAGTGGTCCGTCAGCAGGGGCAGATCGATCTGCTTCAACAGCAAATTCGGCTATTGCATCAACAGATCAAGGATGCACGTCCGGACGAAACGCGGACCCTGCGCGACGAACTACCGCCGCATTACTGATCGTCCGAATTCACACCGCGATCTTCACCACCACCTTGTGAATCAGCTCCGTACTCACCAACGGTGCATGCGCATCACCCGGGAAAAACAGACAAAATGACCCTGGCGGGGTGGCAATCCAGCTTGAAGGCGCGTCTTTGAAAAACTGGATATCACCCGCCGCGTCATACTCCGTCATAGGTTCCACACACTCGACCAGCGGTTTCCAGCCCATTTCATCCACGCCTGAGAGTACCAATTGAATATCAATGTAACGGCGATGGCATTCCAGCCTGGCCTCTGTCCGGCTACGGCCAGGGCACGCCTCGACGATGGCAAATATCTGCTCACCCAGAACGGTATGTTTGCCGGGCTCAAGCGCGTACAGATCAGTGCTGTTCAAAAAACCGAACGCCGCTGCAAACAATGGGTGCAGCTCGCTATAACGGCCAGAATCAGCCAGGCTAGCCAGTATCATCGCGCGTTCACCGGCTGATCGGCTTGTAGCGGATGCGCTTCGGCTTGGCGCCTTCTTCACCCAGGCGCTTCTTCTTGTCGGCCTCGTATTCCTGATAGTTACCCGCGAAGAACACGACCTGCGAATCGCCCTCAAAAGCGAGAATATGAGTGGCGATACGGTCGAGGAACCAGCGGTCGTGCGAGATCACCATCACGCAACCGGCGAATTCCAGCAGCGCGTCTTCCAGCGCGCGCAGGGTTTCCACGTCGAGGTCGTTTGACGGTTCGTCGAGCAGCAGTACGTTGCCGCCGGCGATCAGGGTTTTGGCCATATGCAGTCGCCCGCGCTCACCGCCTGACAGGCTGCCGACACGTTTTTGCTGGTCGCCGCCCTTGAAGTTGAAACGTCCGAGATACGCACGCGACGGAATTTCGTAACGTCCCACAGTGAGAATGTCGCGGCCTTCGGCCACTTCATCGAACACGGTCTTGTCGGCCGCCAGGGCATCGCGGCTTTGATCGACATAGGCAAGCTTGACCGTCTGCCCCACTTCGACTTCACCGGAATCGGGGTTTTCCAGCCCGGTAATCATCTTGAACAAGGTCGATTTACCGGCACCGTTGGGGCCGATGATGCCAACGATTGCGCCGGGTGGAATGCTGAAAGACAGGTTGTCGATCAACAGACGATCGCCGAATGACTTCGACACATTGTGAAAATCGATCACCTTGTCGCCCAGCCGTTCACCGACCGGTATGAAGATTTCCTGGGTCTCGTTGCGCTTCTGGTACTCGACCGAATTGAGTTCCTCGAAACGCGCCAGACGCGCCTTCGATTTGGCCTGGCGCGCCTTGGGATTCTGCCGCACCCATTCCAGCTCCTGTTTCATGGTCTTGAGGCGACCAAGTTCCTGCTTGCCCTCGGTTTCCAGCCGCGCTTCCTTCTGTTCCAGCCAGCTGGTGTAGTTGCCCTTCCACGGAATGCCATGGCCGCGGTCGAGTTCGAGGATCCATTCGGCAGCGTTGTCGAGGAAATAACGATCGTGCGTGACCGCCACCACGGTGCCCGGATAGCGCACCAGGAACTGCTCCAGCCAGTCGACCGATTCGGCGTCGAGGTGGTTGGTCGGCTCGTCGAGCAACAGCATGTCGGGGCTGGACAGCAGTAACTGGCACAGCGCGACGCGGCGCTTCTCGCCACCCGACAGGTTGCCGATCACTGCATCCCACGGCGCCAGACGCAGCGCGTCGGCGGCGATCTCCATCTGCGTATCGAGGTCGGCCCCCGCCGTGGCGATAATCGCTTCGCAGCGTGCCTGCTCCTCGGCCAGCTTGTCAAAATCGGCATCGGGCTCAGCATAGGCGGCGTACACCTCATCGAGCTTTTTCCTAGCCTCGACAATTTCGCCCAGCCCCGCTTCAACCGCTTCACGCACGGTATGCGCCGGGTCGAGTTGCGGTTCCTGTGGCAGGTAACCAATGCGGATACCCGGCATCGGGATCGCTTCGCCCTCGATATCCTTGTCGACGCCCGCCATGATGCGGATCAGCGAGGATTTGCCGGAACCGTTCAGGCCGAGCAGGCCAATTTTCGCACCGGGAAAAAAGCTGAGGGAAATGTCCTTCAGAATCTGCCGCTTGGGGGGGACGATCTTGCCGACACGGTTGAGGGAGTAAACGTATTGCGCCATAGTTGAATCAGTCCAGAGTAGCTTATTGCTTGCCTTCACCCGGGCACGGGTTGAAGGCACAGTTGTGGGTGGGGTTGCGGCTGACGAAACTGCCATCCGCGCATTGCTTGACGTCTGCCGCACACGATCCGGGCTCTTCCTGCATCGGTGGCGGTGGCGGTGCCACGGGTAGGGTTTTGCCGGTAGCGGGTTGGGATGCCGGTCGGGTTTCAGCATCGGCACCGGTTGAATGGCAGGCGGTCAGCGCCAATAGCAGCAGCGCTGCACTGAGTATTTTGATCACGATAACTCCTTGTCCAGCAGGGCGTTCAGCTTGACGAAATCAAGCTCGCCGAGCTTTTGTTCGAGGATGCTGCCGTCCTTGCCGATGATGAAACTGGTGGGGGTGAGTTGCACATCGCCAAAAGCTTTTGCGTGCGCACCATCAGCGTCGAGCGCCACCGGAAACGGCAACTGGTTGGTCTGTACAAAATTGGCTACGTAGTCCGGTGGATCATAGCTCATCGCCACGGCCACAATTTCAAAGCCGCGATCCCTGTATTGCTTGTAGGTTTCGATCATGCCGGGCATTTCCTTGATGCAACCGGGGCAGGAGGTTGCCCAGAAATTGACCAGTACAACCTTGCCGCGCAGTTCACTGAGAACGATGGGATTGCCTTCGAGTGTGGTGAAGGTCGCAGCCGGCGCGTGGGACTTGTCCATCAGCGCGTAGGCCAATGCACCCACGACAGCAAGCACGGCAACGGCGATCAGTAACGGTTTGGCGAGTTTCATGGGAAAGTAATCAGGGTTGAGATGAGTGGTACGACTGCGCCAATTGCACATAGTGCTGCGCGGAATAATTGAAATACGCAATTTCTTCGGCGGTCAGCTCGCGTACGCGTTTGGCCGGGCGACCCAGGTACAGATAACCGGATTCCAGCACCTTGCCTTCCGGCACCAATGAGCCGGCACCCAGCAAAACCTGTTTCTGGATTACTGCACGATCAAGAATGATCGAACCCATGCCGATCAAGCATTCGTCTTCGATGGTGCAGGCGTGCAGGATCACGGTATGGCCGACCGTGACGCGTGCGCCGATCACCAGCGGACCGCCTGCCGGACTGGCCGGCGTCTTGTGCGATACATGCAGCACGCTGCCGTCCTGGATATTGCTGGCGTCACCAATGACGATGCTGTTGACATCCCCCCGGATCACCGCGCCCGGCCACACCGACGCATCAGTGCCCAGACTGACCTCGCCGATAACCGTCGCGCGCGGATGCACCCAGGCGCCGCTTGCGAGTTGAGGGGCTGCACCGTGATGCGGTGCCAATGAATGATCGTAAACCTTGTTCGTCATAGGGTTGTCAGCAGGGCCTTGAAATTCTGTTTCCAGCCCGAAAGTATAATTGCCTTGTCCACCCATCTTGATTGCTGCCATGAACCCCTTGCTCGATTTTTCCGGTCTGCCCCGTTTTGCCGAACTCAAACCCGAGTTCGTTACCCCCGCCATCGACCAGCTGCTGGCCGACTGCCGCGCAGCCGTGGCGCGGGCTGAGGCCGCCAATACGCCGGCCGAGTGGGATGCTTTCGTGACGCCGCTGGATGACGCGAACGAGAAACTGGGTCGCGCCTGGGGTCAGGTGTCGCACCTTCATTCGGTGATGGATTCTCCCGAACTGCGCGAGGTCTACAACGCCTGTCTGCCCAAGATCACCATTTTTTATGCCGAACTGGGACAGAACGAAGCCCTGTTTACCAAGTTCAAGGCGCTCAAGGCGCGTCCCGATTACGCAGCATTGTCCGACCCGCGCAAGAAAATCGTCGAGAACGAGTTGCGCGACTTCCGCCTCGGCGGTGCCGAACTGCCGGCCGACAAGAAAGCCCGTTTCATGCAGGTACAGGAAGAACTGGCGCAGCTGTCTGCCAAGTTCGAGGAAAACCTGCTCGACGCGACCAATGACTACGCGCTGTTCATCGACGATGCCGCGCAGCTCGCAGGCGTACCCGACGACGCGCTGGAAGCCATGAAGGCTGCCGCAGAAGCGGATGGCAAGACCGGCTGGAAAATCACCCTGCACATGCCATCCTATCTGCCGGTGATGCAATACGCCGACAACCGCGACTTGCGCGAGCAGCTGTATCGCGCCTACGTCACCCGTGCCTCCGAGCTTGGCAAACCCGACTTTGACAACACCGCGCTGATCGCCAGCATCCTCAAGCTGCGGCGCGAAGCGGCCGTGCTGCTGGGATTCAACAGCTACGCCGAAATATCACTGGCCGCCAAGATGGCCGACACCCCGGCCGACGTGCTGAAGTTCCTCGACGAACTGGGCGTGCGCGCCCGTCCCTATGCAGAACAGGACTTCGACGAGCTCAAGGCGTTTGCGCGCGACGAGCTCGGCATCACCGACCTGCAATCCTGGGATACGACCTACGCCTCGGAAAAACTGCGCGTGGTGCGTTACAGCTTCTCCGACCAGGAAGTGAAAGCCTACTTCCCCGAGCCGCGTGTGCTGGCTGGACTGTTCAAGCTGGTCGAAACGCTTTACGGCCTGCACATACGCGAAGACCAGGCACCGGTGTGGCATCCGGATGTGAAGTTCTACAGCCTCTCCGACCGCAGCGGCCAGCGCGTCGGCCAGTTCTACCTCGACCTCTATGCACGCGCCTCCAAGCGTGGTGGCGCCTGGATGGACGACGTCATCACCCGTCGCAAAAAGAGCGATGGCATCCAGACGCCGGTGGCCTACCTCAACTGCAATTTTTCCGGACCGGTGGGGGGCAAGCCCGCGCTATTCACCCATGACGAGGTCATCACGCTGTTCCACGAAACCGGCCACGGCCTGCACCACCTGCTGACCCAGATCGAGGAAATCGGCGTCTCAGGCATCAATGGTGTGGAATGGGACGCGGTCGAACTGCCCAGCCAGTTCATGGAAAACTTCTGCTGGGAATGGGACGTACTGAAGCACATGACCGCCCACGTCGACAGCGGCGAGGCCCTGCCGCGCGAGTTGTTCGACAAGATGCTGGCGGCGAAGAACTTCCAGTCCGGCCTGCAGACACTGCGCCAGATCGAATTCGCCAGCTTCGACATGCACCTGCACGACGACTTTGATCCCAGCGGCAACCGCACCGCACTCGACCTGATCAACGACATCCGCCAACAGGTCGCGGTGCTGATTCCGCCCGCCTACAACCGCTTCCCCAACAACTTCTCGCACATCTTCGCCGGTGGCTACGCGGCAGGCTATTACAGCTACAAATGGGCGGAAGTGCTGTCGGCCGACGCCTACGCACTGTTCGAGGACGAAGCCGAAGGCTATGGCGGCGTGCTCAATCCCGAAGTCGGCCACCGCTTCTGGAGCGAAATCCTCGCCCAGGGTGGTGCCCGCCCGGCACTGGAATCGTTCAAGGCTTTCCGTGGCCGCGAACCAACCATCGATGCCTTGCTGCGGCATAACGGCATGGCCTGACATGCATGGCGAAGGCCGCCCCAGATAATGAAACAGCACTTAGCCATGCCCGTTTCCTTCTCTCCTTGCGCTCTCCCAGAGGGAGAGCGGGACGCAGGCTCGCTTTGCGAATTTCACGCTAAAGCTTGGCCCTGATTGAACCGATATGTGCGATGAATATGTCTTTTGAGGATGTAACAGCATGAAATCAGGACTCATCTTGATGGCGGTTTGGTTGGCAGCAGCAAGCACCTCCCTCGGTGCTGCCCAGTTATATCAATGGAAAGATGCACAGGGCCGCATGGTTTACAGCGACCACCCGCCGCCGCCCAGCATCAAGCAATCCGAGCAGAAATCCTTCAAGGGCAACCTCATAGAAACAGGTGAGTCCTACGCCACCCGCACCGCGCGTGAAAAATATCCAATCACCCTGTATTCCACCGCCTGTGGCGCGCCCTGCGACCAGGCGCGGCAATTGCTCACCGAGCGCGGCGTGCCGTTTAGCGGAAAAGACCCACAAGCGAGCCCCGAAGCACAGGCCGAATTGAAAAAACTCACCGGCCAGGCGCGTGTGCCCGTGCTCTTTGTCGGCAATGAAAAGATCGATGGATTCGAATCCGGCCAGTGGCATGCCGCGCTCGACCGGGCAGGCTATCCCAAATCAGCCAAACCCGTGGCTACAACGGCAGAAGTGCCCGCCGCTCCACCCGTGGCCCCTGCCGCCAAATAACCGGCACCGCAGCCTGACAGGGCGGCTCTAAAGGATTGTTTTCAATACCCCCTTGAGGGTCTCCGATCCACTACGCGCTAAAGCACGTGTGGAGTCGTATGCGCTACACTCGACGGCATGAAAATAGCCGCCTGGAACGTCAATTCCCTCAAAGTCCGCTTGCCGCAATTACTGGACTTTCTCGCCACCCGCCAACCCGACGTGGTGTGCCTGCAGGAAACCAAACTCACTGACGACAATTTCCCCATTGCCGACCTCGAAGCAGCCGGGTATCGCGTTGCGTTTACCGGGCAAAAAACCTACAACGGCGTCGCCATCATCAGCCGTAGCGAGCCGATTGATATTCAATTCGGCATCCCCGGTTTTGAAGACGAGCAGAAGCGGATGATTGCCGCCACCGTCGACGGCGTGCGCGTAGTCTGCGTCTACTGCCCCAATGGCCAGGCGCTCGATTCCGACAAGTACCCCTACAAACTTGCCTGGTTCGATGCCCTTACCGCCTGGCTCAGGGACGAACTCACGCGACACGACAAACTGGCCGTACTCGGTGATTACAACATCGCACCGGATGATCGGGATGTTCACGATCCCAAGATATGGAAAGACTGTGTGCTGGTATCGGAACCCGAGCGTGCACGGTTTCAAGGCTTGCTGGCACTGGGTCTGAAAGACAGCTTCCGTCTGTTCGAACAACCCGAAAAAACGTTCAGCTGGTGGGATTACCGCATGATGGGCTTCCGCCGCAATCATGGCCTGCGCATCGACCATATCCTGCTGTCCGGGGCGTTGGCCACCGCCTGTACCTCAAGCACGGTCGACCGTGAAATGCGCAAGCTGGAACGGCCATCGGATCACGCGCCGGTAATCGCCGAAATAGGCAACTGAAAATCCCGTTCTATCGCCCGACTGCCGCACCCCGACAGCCCCCTTGCAAAGTGAACCCGATGCTTGAATATGCGCAATACCTCAAAATATTCATCGGCCTGCTGGCCATCGTCAACCCATTCGGGGCAATACCGTTATTTATCAGCATGACGGCCGACGAGAACGCCAGGCAACGTCGCAAGACAATCGACCTGGTGGCAATTGGGGTAACGATCATCCTGTTGGTCGCGCTGTTTTTTGGTGAACATCTGCTGACGTTCTTTGGCATTACCATCGACTCGTTCCGGGTGGGTGGCGGCATCCTGGTGCTGCTGATGGCCATCGCCATGCTGCATGCGAAAACGAGCCTGATCAAACAGACCGATTCAGAAGCGCACGAATCGATCGAGAAGGAATCGGTCGCCATCGTACCGCTTGCCATGCCGTTGCTGGCCGGCCCCGGTGCGATCAGTACCGTGATTCTGGCAGCCCACAAGGCCAACAGCATTGTGCACTATCTGATCATCGCGCTGAGCATCGTGCTGTTAAGTGTGGTGGTGTGGGGCGTGTTGCGTTTGTCGCCGTGGATCGAAAGCCATGTTGGCTCCACGGGGATCAATATTTTTACCCGCATCATGGGCTTGATCCTGACCGCGATTGCGATCGAATTTATCGCCAGCGGCATCAAGGGGCTGTTTCCTGTGCTGGCGGGAACACCCGCTTAACAAACGCTGGGCGACTCACTCCGGGGGCCTCTCCAATCAGGCGCGCTTCAACTGTAGATTTCTTCCACAGCAAAAATTCGCTGATGCTCACGCATGGCATAGCGATCGGTCATCCCGGCGATGTAATCGGCCACGGCGCGTGCACCTTCCAGCGATTCGCGTGCCTGATACTCCGGCGGCAGCAAACGCGCATCGCCCGCAAATGCGGTGTACAGATCGCTGATGATGCGCCCCGCCTTGGCACTCATGCGCGCCACTTTGTAGTGGCGATACAAATGACGATGCAGAAAGCGCTTCAGTTCACGGTGTTCGTCCAGCAATTCAGGACTGAATGCGGCCAGCGGAGCAGCAACGCGAATCTCTGCCAGGCTCTGCACACCGCTGCTTTCGATGTTGGCCTGCGTGGTGTTCACCAGATCGAGGACCAGCGTGTTGATGATGCGGCGCACGGTTTCGGTGATCACGCGACGGCCATTTAATGCAGGATATTTGGTGCGTACTTCAGCGAGGTGACGGGCAAACAACTGCACTTCAGCCAGTTGCTCCAGATCAATCAAACCAGAACGCAGGCCATCATCCACATCGTGATTATTGTAGGCAATCTCGTCGGCCAGGTTGGTGATCTGCGCTTCCAGCGAGGGCTGCTGTTTTTGCAGGAAACGCTCGCCTACCGCGCCCAGCTTTTCGGCATTGAGTTGCGCACAGTGTTTGAGTATGCCCTCGCGCGCCTCGAAGGTCAGGTTCAGACCATCGAACTCGGCGTAGCGCTCTTCCAGCACATCCACCACGCGCAGAGATTGCAGGTTGTGTTCAAAGCCACCGTGCTCTTTCATGCAGGCGTTCAAGGCATCCTGCCCGGCGTGGCCGAACGGTGTGTGGCCGAGGTCGTGCGCCAGCGCAACGGCTTCGACCAGGTCTTCGTTCAGGCGCAGCAGGCGCGCGATGGTGCGGCCGATTTGTGCGACTTCCAGGCTGTGGGTGAGACGGGTTCGGAACAGATCACCCTCGTGGTTCACGAATACCTGGGTTTTGTATTCCAGCCGGCGGAAGGCGGTGGAATGAATGATGCGATCGCGGTCACGCTGGAACTCGGAACGCGGTGCCGCGGCCGGCTCGACATGAATGCGCCCGCGGCTTTGGCCGGAATGCGCTGCATAGTTGGCCAGGGTTTCCATCATCGTTTCCTCAACACGGCGCGGACAACACGCGGGTCAACACATCGGCCGGTACATCGGCCGTGATCACCGCTTCACCCAGTTTTTTCAGCAAAACAAAACGCATTTTCCCGCCCTCGACTTTCTTGTCATGGCCCATGTAGTCGAGCCAGGTGTCCACGCCCAGATCGGGTGCCACATCGGGCAGCCCGGCCGCCCGGATCAGCGCGCGGGTACGCGTCACGTCCGCCTCGGTAAGCCAGCCCAGGCGCTGCGAGGTTTCTGCCGCCATTGCCATACCTGCCGCCACCGCCTCGCCGTGCAGCCAGTTGCCGTAGCCCATGCCGGTTTCAATCGCATGACCAAAGGTGTGACCCAGATTGAGGATCGCGCGGATGCCGCCTTCTCGCTCATCCTCGCTCACTACTTGTGCCTTGATTTCGCACGAACGGAAGATCGCGTGGGTAATTGCCGTGGAATCGAGCGCGCGCAGCTTGTCCATATTGGCTTCCAGCCAGGCGAGAAAATCGGCATCCCAGATCAGGCCGTACTTGATGACCTCGGCCAGCCCCGCCGACAGTTCGCGGGCGGGCAGGGTTTTCAGGGTGTCGGTATCGGCCAGCACCACCTGCGGCTGATAAAACGCGCCGATCATGTTCTTGCCGAGCGGGTGATTGATCCCGGTCTTGCCACCCACCGACGAATCAACCTGCGACAACAGCGTGGTGGGGATCTGGATAAAGGGCACGCCACGCTGATAGCTTGCCGCCGCAAATCCAGTCATGTCGCCGATCACCCCGCCGCCCAGCGCGATCAGCGTGGTCTTGCGTTCGGCGCGCTGGGTCAGTAGTGCATCGAAAATAAGGTTCAGCGTTTCCCAGTTTTTGTAGGCTTCGCCGTCCGGCAGCACCACCGGGAAGACATCCACGCCGGCAGACTGAAGGGTTACTGTCAGACGATCGAGGTACAACGGCGCCACGGTGGTGTTGGTTACGATCACTGCACGCTTTTGCGCCATGTGCGGCAGGATCAGATCAGTCTGGCTCAACAAACCAGAGCCGATATGGATAGGATAGCTGCGGTCGCCGAGTTCGACGCTGAGGGTTTGCATGGGAAAGCCGGAAAGTAGTCGTGTGCGCTGATTGTAACCAATGCCGCCCCGCTATTGACATGCCCGTTATTGATCCAGCCTGAACTGGGCCTGGATTTCGTCAAATGGGTGACGTCCGGTATAAAGTTAAGCGAGCGGATTTCTGCCATCGCAAAATAGGTCGCTCAATTGCAGAGGCTTGATCGCTCGTGGAACCAAAAAATCCAGCGCGGCGGTTCCACAGCATGCTGGCACCCGAAAAATTATTGGATTTCCAGAAACCGCCTTCGCGGCTTTTCCTTGCAACGTATTACCAAGGATCAATTTATAGCATGTGACCAATGGACCACTTTGACCCTGAACTGATTACCGTCGTCATGCCCTGCTACAACGCCGCGTCCTTTGTCGAAGAAGCGATCGAGAGCGTGCTGGGTCAAAGCTATCCGCATATTGAGCTCATTCTGGTTGACGACGGCTCGATTGACGGCTCGACCGAAATCCTGCAACGTCTGGCTGCCAAGCAGCCCAAACGCATCACCCTCGTCTACCAGAACCGCGCCGGCCCCTATGCCGCACGCAACTTGGCGCTCACCCACGCCAAAGGCAATTACATCGCCTTTCTTGACGCCGACGACACCTGGCACGCGGACGCATTACGCCTGATGCACGACGCGCTCGAAGCCGAACAGGCCGACCTGGCCTATTGCGGCTGGCAAACCTTCGGCGTCGCATCGACCGACCCGCATCCGAAAATTCTGCCCGCCTTTGAACCCGGCGAGGCGATCGTTCATTTCATGGCGTCAAGCCCGTGGCCGATCAACAGCGTGCTGATCCGCCGCCCCCTCATCGACGGATTGCGGGGATTTTCCGAGCGCGCGCCCACCGCCATGGACCTCGACCTTTGGCTCAACATGCTGGCGCACCAGCCCAAACTTGTGCGCGTGCCCGAAGTGCTGGCGTTTTACCGCCGTTATCCGCGCGGCAATGCCCACATCCCGCACTGGCGGCAGGTGTTCGATGCCGTCGCCGTACGCCAGGACTTCGCTCGCGCTCAGCCTGAATTCGTCCACCACCTGACCCCAATCCGCCTGAACGAATTGATCTACGCACCTCTGCTACACGAAGCCTATCGCTGCCACTGGCGCAACGACACCGAGTCAGCCCGCCGTCTGTTTCGCCGCGCATTTCGCAAGGCAGACTGGAAGGCCGCTGACCTCAAGCACCTTGTCGCCAGCCTGCTGCCCGCAGCGCTTTATCGAAATCTGGTTGACCGCATTACACGCCGCCGCAGCGTTCGAATTGGGGGTTGAGCGGTTTGCAAATAATGCGGACTTGATAGCCGCCTGCGCGAAGGCCCTTACTTAGCGGGTTTTCTGGCACACCTCTTGCTAACCATTAACAACAATCACAAAAATCGCACATGAATACAAACACTGCTCTCACCACCCATCCTCCTCCTAGACGCCTGGCCAGCGTATTGGAATAATGGCCCAGCAAATGGCCAGGTACCGGCCATACAGACGTTCGCATGTCATCGCTTTCGACAATCCTTCCACGCGTTGCTGCGGCCCCAATGCCTGGAGGCGAATATATGCAACTGGCAATGAAACCGGTTCTTGACAGATGCTTCATAGAAATCGATTACTCAACTGAGGAAAAGCAATGAAAAGAGGCTGCAATTCGCGCAAACGCATCCTGATCACCGGAGGCGCGGGCTTTGTTGGCTCTCACCTTTGCGAGCGGCTGCTGGTTGAGGGCCACGACATTCTCTGCGTAGACAACTTCTACACGGGAACCCGGGATAACGTCGCCCATCTGCTTGGCAACTCTCGTTTCGAGCTGCTGCGCCACGACATTACTTTCCCCCTTTACGTCGAGGTGGACGAGATCTACAACCTGGCTTGCCCAGCTTCCCCCGTTCACTACCAGAACGACCCCGTACAGACCACCAAGACTAGCGTGCATGGCTCCATCAACATGCTGGATCTGGCCAAGCGTGTGGGCGCAAAGATCCTGCTCGCATCCACCAGCGAGGTATATGGCGACCCGGAAGTGCACCCCCAGAAGGAGGACTACTGGGGGCGTGTAAACCCCATCGGACCGCGCGCCTGTTATGACGAAGGCAAGCGCTGTGCCGAAACACTATTCTTTGACTACCATCGCCAGATGGGCCTGCGTATCAAGGTAGCACGCATCTTCAATACCTACGGCCCGCGCATGCACCCCAACGACGGGCGAGTCGTATCCAATTTCATCATGCAGGCCCTGGACGGGCAGCCCATCACCATATACGGCGATGGTCGGCAAACGCGCTCATTCTGCTATGTCGACGATCTGGTAGAAGGATTGGTGTGTCTGATGAACTCCGACGACGGCTTTACCGGGCCGGTCAATCTGGGCAACCCAGTTGAGTTCACCATGCTTGACTTGGCGCAAAGCATACTGCGCCAAGTGAGTATGGGATCCGAGTTGGCCTTCCACCCCTTACCGCAGGATGATCCTCGCCAGCGCTGCCCGGATATCACCTTGGCCGGGCAAGCTCTAGACTGGCGGCCATACACCTGCCTGGATGATGGGTTGATGCGTACTGTCGACTACTTCCGTTCACGATTTTGCGAGTCGGGCACCTAACCCGCACCCGGCCTATGCAGACACCCGCCGTCTCCGCCCCTCTGGTCAGTGTCATTATTCCCGCCTATAACGCCGTCACCTTCCTGGGTGAGACCCTTGACAGCGTGCTGGCGCAGTCCTACCCAAATCTGGAAATCATTGTCGTGAACGACGGCTCCACAGACGCCACGCCACACTTGCTGGACAACTATAGCAACCGGATACGTGTCTTGCACCAAGCCAATGCCGGCCAGGCGGCTGCCCGCAACCACGGCGCTCGCGAAGCGCACGGCGAATTGCTGGCTTTCCTCGACAGTGACGACCTGTGGGATCCGGACAAGATCGCCCGCCAGGTCGACCTGCTGGCCCGCTTCCCCGAAGCCTTGGCCGTTTATTGCGATCACCGCACCATCGATGTCCAAGGACATCCACTAGGGTCAAGCGCGGCCCTGGCCCACCCGCGACCATCCGGGAACATACTCCGGGCTCTGCTACTGGGCCCCTGTATCGTCACTCCGGGGCTGGTCCTGTTGCGGCGCTGTGCCTTCAATGAAACAGGAGGCTTCGACGAGTCCCCCTTAATGCGCGGTCATGAGGATTACGCCCTTTGGCTACGTCTGGCCACTCAAGGTTCGTTTATTTACAGTCCGGACACCCTTGTTTGCTATCGGCGGCACAACCAGCAGGCCACCAGACAGCAACATTATGAAATGCACATGGCACGCGCCAAATTAAATGGCCTGATGGCTATTCGCGATGCCATACAAGCCAGCCAAGGCAAGGACTTGAAGCGCCTGTTCGAATGGGTTCTCGGGGAATCATATGTGATCGCCGCCTGGACCGTACGGCAAACGGGCGACCACGCTGAAGCGCGCAGAATAGCCGCCACAGCATTGATACTGCGGCCCACCTCGATGCGTGCATGGTATGCCCTAGGCGCCGCCCTGAAGCCGAGATGGCGAAACCAAAACCTTGAGAGTATGCCTCGTGGTAAATGAATGGCCAGCTGTGCACCAGCCGACGGCAGGGTTTTCTGTCATTATCCCCAGCCACAATCGTCCAGCGCTGCTGCAAGAAGCTTTATCCAGCGTGCTGGATCAGACGCTTCTACCAGCCGAAATCATCATCGTCGATGACGCATCTGCTCCCCCAGTCAGCCTGCCAGCGAGCTGCAATGGCGTCCCCCTGCGGTTACTACGTCATGAGCAAACACGAGGCGGTGCCGCTGCCAAAAGCACAGGCGCCCAGGCAGCCCAAGGCGAACTGATGACATTCCTGGACGATGACGACCTGTGGGCACCCACCTACCTGGAACACGCTACTACACTGCTGGCACGGCATAGGGACATAGACGTACTGTTCATGGCTGTGGACTGGTTTGGCAAGCATGCCCAATCCGGTCAGCAGGCTTATCTACAAGCCATGAACAAGGTCTTGGCCGAGGCCAATGGCAAGTACCTTGGCCCGGGCGTGCTGGGCTTCGGTCATCAGTTGGTCACAGCTCTATTGCAGCGAGTGCCCATGGCCTTTCAGAGGCCCGTGGTCAGACGAACTGCTTTCCAGCGTATTGGCGGGTACCAGGAACTCTGCTTGTTGTGGGATTGCGACTGGGCGCTGCGGGCCGCACTCGACGGCAAGGTGGCATTGTGCGAGTCACCTCTTTACCGGCAACGTGCGGATGCCCAGGGTTATTCATCTCGTGCGGCACGTGAAAAGGAACAGATGCTCTCTAATATCGAGATACATGAACGTCTAGCCGCCATGCTGTCTTCGAAAGATGCAGCCACTCAGGTATTGCGCCAGAATTTCAAACGATCGGCCGGGAAACATTGGTTCCACTTGGCTTACCAGTTGCAGCTTCAAGGTGATACCAGAGCGGCCTTCAAAGCCTGGATAGCCAGTCAAAAGCTGGCTTTTCAACCAGGCAGCATAAAACTGCTTCTACGCATTCTACTCAACAATTTAAATCGATCATGATGCAACAACCGGATGAGTCGCAGCGGAATATGGGCCTCTAGCCACTCTCAAGATAGTGGAACATACGAAATAATATGGGTTTTAATGCCAAACCTCGCAGGAATCGTTACGCAAGAAAACCATAAAGATCAATCTTAAATAGCCAGGGAAACGCTGATTTAATCCATCGTTTTGGTGACCTTCGGTTCCAGATTTTAGAAAATCGTGTTGAGCGATTTGGCGGAGAAGAACGTGGCACAGGCGAGCTTTTCGGAACGGGAATTCGCGGCAAAGTAGAAGCGGACGCGTCGAGATCGTTCTCTGGCTGAAATTGAAGCGGTGACGCCGTGGGCATTGCTGTGCCAAGCGGTTGCCCCGCACTACCCGAACGGGGGTGGCCGTGGCCGCCCGCCGATTGGCTTGGAGCGAATGCTGCGGATGTCTGTCGCGTAGCAGTGCTTTGGCCTATCGGATGAAGGGACAGAAGACACCCTCTACGACAGCCAGGCGATCCGCTGCTTTGTCGGAATCGACCTCAGCCGCGAAGCCGCCCCGGATGCCACCACACTCCTCAAATTCCGCCGTTTGCTGGAAGGTCGCCAACTGACCGAGTCCAGCTTTAATGCGATCAACGCCCATCTGGCGGAGAAAGGACTGCTTCTTCGCGAGGGCACCATAGTCGACGCCACGCTGATCGCCGCTTCTCTCTCAGCCAAGAACAAGGAAGGCAAGCGAGACAAGGAAATGCACCAGAGCAAGAAAGGCAAACAGTGGCATTTCGGCATGAAAGCGCATATCGGTGTCGACGCCCAGTCCGGACTCGTCCACACCGTCGTCGGCACAGCCGCCAATACGCATGACGTGACCCAGGCACAGGCGCTTCTGCACGGCGACGCGACCGATGTATTTGGCGACGCGGGTTACCAAGGCGTCGAGAAGCGGCAAGAAAACCTGGGACTACCGGTCACCTGCCATGTTGCAATGCGGCCAAGCAAGCACAAGGCCTTGCCCAAAACGGCACTGGGTGAACGGTTGGAGCGCATGGAGCATACCAAGGCCAGTATTCGAGCCAAGGTCGAGACCCCTTCCATGTCGTGAAGAACCTCTTCCGCCACCGCAAGGCGCGCCGGTGGTTGCTGGGCGAGAACTCCCAAGGAGCGTCCTGAAAACGGAAGATCAGCAAAATGACCCATAAAACCCCGCCCTTTGCCTCAAAAATGAGCCACTTCGCGGACAAAGTCCGCAAGAAGCGAGTTTCCATTTCTGGCGGGGTGAATTGTTCAGTGTTTCCCTTGGCCTATGGACCACTTCGACCCTGAACTGATTACCGTCGTCATGCCTTGCTACAACGCCGCGCCCTTTGTCGAAGAGGCGATTAACAGCGTGCTGATCCGCCGCCCCCTCATCGACGGATTGCGGGAATTTTCCGAGCGCGCGCCCACCGCCATGGACCTCGACCTTTGGCTCAACATGCTGGCGCACCAGCCCAAACTTGTGCGCGTGCCCGAAGTGCTGGCGTTTTACCGCCGTTATCCGCGCGGCAATGCCCACATCCCGCACTGGCGGCAGGTGTTCGATGCCGTCGCCGTACGCCAGGACTTCGCTCGCGCTCAGCCTGAATTCGTCCGCCACCTGACCCCAATCCGCCTGAACGAATTGATCTACGCACCTCTGCTGCACGAAGCCTATCGCTGCCACTGGCGCAACGACACCGAGTCAGCCCGCCGTCTGTTTCGCCGCGCATTTCACAAGGCAGACTGGAAGGCCACTGACCTCAAGCACCTTGTCGCCAGCCTGCTGCCCGCAGCGCTTTATCGAAATCTGGTTGATTTCGTCACGCGGCGGCGGAGCGCACACATTTGAGGCAGAAAAACCCAAATCCTCTGGCTGTCCCGGATTCCAGGCGTACGCAGGAAGGATGCAGACAGGCACGTCCCGCACACTGCATCGCCCATGGCACATGACGCATGGCTGCATTCATCTTTGGCCATTAGAATAGCGGGGCATGAACGCCATCCCACACCACTTCAACACCTCTCCAGCCGCATTCCGCACGGTTCGCACCCTGTCGTTGCCGGGTAAACAGCCTTCCACCCAACAACGCCATACTGCCGGTAGCACCAATCATTTAATACACACCCGCAATAGCCGACCGAGTGGAACACCTGGCCCGGCATGAATCTCGGCCAAAACATCCGCCACGGTGTTGCCTGGCTGTTTGTCGGCAACAGCGGCAAACAGATACTGGCCTTTCTGTTCGGCATCGTACTAGCGCGTCTGTTGGCGCCCGAGGATTTCGGCATCCTGCTCACCATCCAGGTTTTCACCGGGATGGCCGGTTTCGTCGCCGGCGGCGGCATGGGACAGGCGCTGGTGCGCGCCAAGACTGCCACCCAGCAGGACTACGACATCGTTTTCACCCTGCAGCTCGGCATCGGCTGCCTGATCTATGCCGGGTTCTTCTTTGCCGCACCCTGGTTCGCCCGCTGGTACGACACCCCGTTGTATACCGACCTGCTGCGCGTGTCCGCCCTCTCCTTCATTTTCCGTCCGCTGGTCAACCTGCCGGCCAGCATGCTGTATCGGCACATGCGCTACAAGGCGCAAACCGTCGTCGGCATCAGCGGACTGCTGGTCTCCAGTTCCACAAGCATCTTCATGGCCTGGCTGGGCTACGGTGTGTGGAGCCTGATCTGGGGCGGCATCGCCGGTTCGATCTACAGTGCGGCCGTGCTGATTCCGCTGGCCCGCTGGCGCCCCGGTTTTTCGCTGGATTTCAGCCGCGGGCGCGACATCGCGCGCTATGGCCTGCTGGTTTCGGTCAACGATATCGTCAACTACCTGCGCACGCAGGTCAGCATCTTCATCCTGTCCCGCACGCTCGGGCCGGCCAGCGTCGGCCTATTCAACAAGGGCGAGAGCCTGGCCCGAATGCCGCACAGCTTCATTACCGGATCGGTGTATCAGGTTCTGTTTCGCGCCATGGCGGCCGAACAGGACGACCTCGACAAATGCCGTTATCTTTTCTTTCGCAGCATCGCGCTGGTTGCCGTTTACGCCACGCCTTTCTATATTGGCCTGTTGTGGCTGGCCGAACCGCTCATCCACGGCATTTATGGCGAAAAATGGGTCGCATCCGCAGGGCCATTGATGATCCTGGCGTTCGCCTGGCCGTTCTGGCTGGCGAACAAGCTGTCCGGCGCCGTTCTCGCCGCCCGGAACTGGCTAGGGCATGAATTGAAAATACAAGTTGCCACCTTGATCATCGCTGTGCTCGGCGTTATCACAGCCTTGCCCTATGGTATTGATGGCGTTGCCTGGGCCATCGTCGGCGCCGCAGGATTCAGCGGCATTTACATGCACCGCCTGGCCCTGAGATGCCTTCAAGCCGGATGGCTGAGCGGACTGCGGGCGATCGTTCCAGCCGTTCTGCTGAATGCCATACTCGCTTTTTCGTTGTATCTACTCGAACAATTGCTGCCACCTGACTGGCTCGGACACGCTCTCGTGAAGGTCGCGGTCTTGGGCATAGCCGGCGCACTGGTGTATGCCGGGTGCCTGCTGTTCCTGCCGATACCAGCCCTGGCGACCGAACGCCGGCGCTGGAAAGCGAAACTGAGACTGACATACCCTATCGGACAATGAATCCTCCAGCCCAACCCATTTTTGTCTTCTCGTCCTCATGGCGTTCCGGCAGCACGCTGCTGCAGCGCTTCATCACGGCTTCCGGCGAAGTGCTGGTGTGGGGCGAGACGGGCGGCGCCCTCAACGCCATCTCAGAGGCCGTCGCCGGCTGGGAGCAGATCACCGCAGACAGCTCGCGCCGCTTTGCGAGCGGCATCGGAGGCAAGGGCGAATTCGCCTACGGCAAATTCATCGCCTCACCCAAGGCCGAACACGCCAGCCAATGGATCGCCAATCTGTCCCCGCCCTACGCTGACATCCGCCACGCTGTATATGGACTGTTCGACACGCTTTACGGGCAGCGCGCGCTGTCTCTGGGTTATCCGCGCTACGGAATCAAGGAAACGCGCTGCGACCTCGCCACCGCCCGGCAGTTGCGGGCGCTGTTCCCGGATGCCCGTTTTCTGTTTCTGGTTCGCAATCCGTTCGACGTCATGCTGTCCCTCAAGCGCCGCGACTGGATGGGCCGGACAGCAGGACATGCCACCCTGAAATACTATGCTGAACACTGGCGCACGCGCTCCATGCAGTTCCGCCAGGCGGATTTCGGCCTGGCCATGCGATACGAGGATTTCATCGCCGACCCGGCCCTGCAAAGCCGGATTCTGGAGTATCTGGACATCGGCACCCGTCCGCCCGCCGACTTCACCCGCACCAGTCAGGTCGACTGGCGCGCGGCGAATCAGTCACATCTCAGCACGTGGGAACGCGTGCGCCTGCATTACTGGTTGTCGGGCGAAATGAAGCAATGGGGCTATTGAGGTGATCGATCCCATTTCGCGCTATCTGCATCGCGGCGCCGGCACGCATGGCCCCGTCATGCTCATGTACCACGCCGTCACCCCGGGCACGGGTACGCCTGCCTGGCCGTGGGCCGTATCCATGCAGCAGTTCCGCAATCAGCTCGATTTTCTGGCCGGCGAAGGATATGCCTCGCCGACCATGGGCGAACTGATCGCCTTGCCTGCAAAGGAATGGCAGGGACGTACCGCCGTCATCACCTTTGACGACGGCTACCTCGACAATCTGGCAGCGTGCGAGGAACTGCAGAAACGCGGCATGCGCGCATCCTGGTTCATCGTTACCGGCTCGGTCGGCCGGCCGCCCCGATGGCCCGAGGACGGCCGGCCCGCAGGGCGGCTGCTGAATGCAGCCGAGTTGCGAGGAATGCGAGAAAGCGGCATGGAGATCGGTTCTCATACCATCACTCACGTACGCCTGACCGACGTCGACGATGCACGCCTGGCGCAGGAGTTGACCGACTCGAGGGCCGTGCTTGAAGACATGACGGAGCACACCGTTAGCAGTTTCGCCTATCCCTATGGCGCATGGGATACGCGCTGTGCCGAAGCGGTCAAACAGGCTGGCTATACCGCAGCATGCAGTACCCGTACCGGGTGGGCGCTGCGCGACAACACCCCCTATCAACTACGGCGGCTGACCATATTCAACACCGACACGCCGGGCAGGTTCGCACGCAAGCTCTGTTTCGGCAGCCACGACGTACGCTGGCGGGACGTCGTCCGTCATGCACTTCGGACACTGCAGCCTATTTGATCCACCCATGAATCCCGTCATTTCGGTCATCATGCCCTGTTACAACGCTGCGGCGCATCTGCCGGAAAGCGTGGGCAGCGTGCTGGCGCAAACCTTCGCCAGTTGGGAACTGATCGCGATCGACGACGGCTCCAGCGACGGCACGCTGGCCTGGCTGCAGGCACAAGCTGATTCGCGCATCTGGGTTTGCCCACAGGAAAACCGGGGGGTGAGCGCAGCACGCAATGCCGGCCTGGCACACGCCCGCGGGGACTACGTGGCATTCCTGGACGCTGATGACACCTGGGCCCCGAACTTCCTGGAGAAAATGCAGACTGCGCTGCAGGCCCGTCCCGAAGCCGTTCTGGCGTACTGCGGCTGGCAAAACCTGGGGCTGCCCGGGGGGCGCGGAGAACCCTTTGTGCCGCCGGATTACGAAAACGCTGCCAAGGCCGAAACTCTGTTTGCCGGCTGCCGCTGGCCGATCCACGCTGCGCTGGTCAAGCGTGAGGCCGTGCTGGCTGCGGGCGGCTTCGACGCCAGGCTGAAAAATGCCGAGGACTATGCGCTGTGGCTGCAGGTTGCGACAAACGCACCTATCGTACGTGTTCCCGAAGTGCTGGCGTTTTACCACTTTCATGATGACGGCCAGGCTTCGGCCAACAAGGCGCGGGCAGCGCTTCACCACCTGCATGCACAACGCGCCTATCTTGCCCGACACCCTGATTTCCAGGCCTTGCTCGGCAAAAGGAAGGCGCGCACGCTGATGCTTGGCGAACTGCTGGCGCGTGGCTATATCTGTTACTGGAAACGAGAGCTTCCCGCTGCCCGGCACATCTTTCGTGTCGTCATGAAACAAGGCTATGGAACGCTCGCCGACTGGAAATACATGCTGCCTGCCTGGCTGCCGGAATCGTGGCACAGGAAGCTGGTCGGGCTGCGAGACCGGGATGCGCCCACCGAAGAACCATGATTTGAATGCACGCTGCTCGCCGGAGGTGTTTTCCACGCAGCGGGTGGAAGAAACAGACCTTCAAGTATGATGTTCGATACCCAAGCACGACAGGCCCTCAAGGCGGGCAAATTCGAAAAACAGACTTCAGGGGGATGACCGACAATGCTGACGCGCTTTATCCAGTCGAACCGGATACCCAGGCAGCTCAAGATCAAATTACTGGCACCCGCTTACCCGCTTTTCCCTGCCGACAAGCGCAAGGGCGTATTCATGTGGCATCACGGCCGCTGTGGTAGCACGGTGCTGGGCCGCATCCTCAACCAGCACCCTGGCATACGCTGGCGCGGCGAGATCTATGAGCCCTATGCCGATGCCGGAACGCCGCGACCGAATTTCCGCGACGACCTCAAATACGCGCAGATCGAATCCGGCCGTAAACTGCCGGGCTTTGAGCTCAAAGGCTTGCCGAGCCAGCATTTGCCCACGCTGGGCGTAGTACTCAGGCAATTCCTGGATGTCATTCACGAATACGGATTTTCCCGCTGCATTTTCCTGGATCGCCGCAATACCCTGCGCAAGCTGATCTCGGTACAGATCGTCGATCAAGGGCTGCGAGAGTCTTATCACGTGGCAAAGGGCAAGGATGCCGAATTGAAGGGCCGACTGCGTATCGATTTGCAGCGCGTCCGGATTCAGGGCAAATATGCGCCGCTGTTGGAGATGATCCAACATATCAACGAGGAAACCGAAAAAGCCCGTCACCTGGTAGGCGAGTATTTCGACTTCCTCCCGCTGTACTATGAAGACCACATCGAGGCCGATCCACTGGTCGCGTATCGCGAAATCCTGACGCATCTCGGCCTTCCTTACCACGATGCGGAAGTGACTCTGAAGCGGGTCAACATCAAAACGCTGCAAGAACTGGTCGAGAACTACCGGGAGGTGGAAGACCTGCTTGCCGGCACGAAATGCGAATGGATGCTGACAGCCTGATCGCAGCAGCGTGAAGAACTCCACCCACCAAAACAAGAACAGAATCCAGACCATGCAGACCATTCCGGGAATCACGCTTGCATCCGGGCGCTTCCATCTTACAGACGTCACGCGCCCTCCTGCGGGCCGCCACCTGTCGAACGCGCACCTGGGCGACTGGCTGTCGGCCCGGGCGGACACTCGGCATGAGCCGTCGTACACGCACGCCGTTCACGAAGCCGGGGTCACTGTTCTCGTCGAAGGCTATCTGACCCACATCACGGGACAGTCGGCATTCCCGCATGCACCTGCCGCCGCCGTATTGGCACTTTACCTGGAGTCGGGACTCAGTTTCCTGCCCGGTCTGCGCGGCTCGTACACCGGCCTGATCCTCGACAGCCGCGACAACAAGGCCCACCTGTTCAACGACCGGCGCGCCAGCCGCCCGCTTTATTACCGGCAGGATGCAGACCAATCCGTGCTGGCGGGCCCGGAAGTGGCCGGCCTGGCTTGTGCTGCGCCGCCCCTACAGGAAATCGATCCAGTGGCGGTGAGTGAATTTCTGATTTTCGCCAGCTATTACAACGACCGGACCCTGTTTCCCAGCATCAAGAAATTGCCGCCTGCCTCGGTCATGAGCCTCGGACCAGATTCGATGGCCATCCGCCGCTACTGGCACATCCAGATCGAACCGGACAAGGATCCCGGCAGCGAGGATAACTGGGTCGGGGAAGCGCTTTCCCTTTTCAGTCAGTCCATCCATAGGCTGCTGGCGCATTGCGATCGCCCCTTTCTGTACCTGAGCGGGGGGCTCGATTCCCGCATGATCCTGGGTGGCCTGCGGGAAAACGGCTTGCGCATCCCTGCGGTCACCTACGGCACCCAGGAAGGCGACGACGCCCCGATTGCCCGTCAACTCGCCCAGCACTGCGGTTTGCCGTTTGCCTATCTCCCGATTTCCACGGCAAACCCCGAGGACCATTTTCTCGATGCCGCGCTTCGTGCCGATTGCCGTGCCGAAACGGTCGACACCCCGTCGCTCGGATTGCTGCAGGATCAACTGGCAGAAACATACGACCAGTTCATCCAGGGGGACAAAAGTTATTACGGCTATCATGCCGCCTCGCCGGACGAGGCGCTCATCCAGGCCGGCGTGTTTGCCTTTGCCTTTGCCAGCCGGCTGGAGGACCTGTTCGATCCTGCAGTTCTTCGACACGCCCGCAGCAGCATCGAACACACGCTCAACGACATACGGGCAGCGGGCACCAACATCGACCCGCAGGACTTGCGGGACAAAATCTATTTTGAACAGCGGCTGTTCAACCGGCAGAATGCATTCACCGCAGCCAATCTGCGGCGGTTCGAGCAGGCACGGCCCTGGCTGGACGAGGACCTGGTGGACTGCCTCATTTCAATGCCTGGCGCCTTGCGCAGCGGAAATGCCCTGGCCAAGAAAATGCTGCAAAAAGCCCATCCTGATCTGGCTGCCATTCCGTTTGCCCACAAGGACTCAATCCCCCAGGCACAGACTTACCGGCAGTCCATCCCCGCCAATCCTTCTCTGGCCGAATTCATCCGAGTCCAGTTTCATCGTCAACTCGATCCGCGTCTGGCTGCATTGTTCAGACCCGACAGTCTGTTCGCACTCATCGACAGTCTGCTCGCCGGCAAGCCCTACCCCATCCCGCGTACCCGCTGGTGGCAGGCGTTACCCGGAACCTGGCGAATCACCGCCAGGCGATATCAGGCCGACCGCATCCACCCCATCAGCGTCATGATGCGTCTGATGCAGATCAACCTCTATCTCAACGCGATGAGTCAAAATCTCACCTCACCATCGAACCCGACCTAACCGATCACCATGCCCCGACTTGTTTTCGCTTTTTGCACTTACAACCGCGCCGACCGGCTGGAAAAACTGGTAGCCGCCATGCGCGCGCAAACCTGCCCGGTTCCGTTCGAGATTCTTGCCGTCAACAACAACAGCAGCGATAACACGGTCGAAGTCCTGAACCGCCTGACGCAGCTTCCGGGCCCCGTTTTACGCTGGGTGACCGAGCCGGTTCAGGGTATTGTCGCCGCTCGCAACCGCGCGATCGAGGAATCCATCGATAGCGACATCATGGTTTTTATCGACGACGACGAGACGCCCCTGCCAGGCATCCTGGAAGCAGCCGCCCACGCCATGCTGGACGAAGGCGCGCAATGTGCCGGCGGCAGGGTCGAGATGGACTTCTCCCATTACCCCCGTCCGGCATGGCTGGGCAATGAACTGCTGGGCTTCCTGGCAGCGGTCGACCACGGCCCCGATGCCTTCTGGATCGAGGATGCTGCCACGCCCATCTGGACAGCCAACGTCGCCTACGACATGCGCCTGTTCCGCGACGATCCGGGCCTGCGGTTCGACAAACGCTATGATCGCAAGGGCAATGTCGTCGGCGGCGGCTCCGATGCCATCATGTTTCGCACCCTACTCGAGCGCAAGGTTCGAATCCGCTATTGCCCCGGCATGGCCGTGCTGCATGCCGTCGAACCCTGGCGATTGACGCGCAGCTATTTTCTCAAGCTGCACTACCGGGCGGGCCTGCGCCACGGGCAGCACCAGTTGCCAATCTATCCAAAAACCGTGCTGGGCCTGCCACCCTTTCTGGTCGCCCAGTTTCTGCGGCAGGCCATCAAGGCAATCAGCATGCAGTTCGCCCAGCGTCCGGGCGCGCTGCGGCAAGGCATGAATGCCTCTCACACCCTGGGCGCCCTGATGGGCTACCGCTCGCGATCGTGATGCAACTGACTGTCCTGATCTGCACCCACAACCGGGCCGATCTGCTGGAGCGGGTGCTGGCTTCGCTCAACACGGCAAAACGGCCTGCCATGCCGGTACAGATTCTGGTGGCGGCCAACGCCTGCGTCGACGAGACAGTCGCCCGCATGCAGGCGTATCAGGCTCGGCAGACCGAACTGGGCTGGTTACCGCTGCGGTTGATCGAAGTACCCACTCCCGGCAAGTCGCACGCGCTGAATCGCGCCATTCCCGAGATCGACACCGAACTCACCGCCTTTGTCGATGACGACCATCGGGTTGACGAAAACTACCTGGTCGCCATCGAGCAGGCAGCGAAGACCTGGCCGGATGCGGGACTGTATTGCGGCCGTATCCTGCCCGACTGGGACGGCAGCGAGCCGGCATGGGTGCATGACGAGGGCACCTACCGGATTTATCCGCTGCCAGTGCCGCGTTACGACCAGGACAGCCAGCCGAAGACAATCACTCCCGAAGAGGGTCCCATCCCCGGCGGCGGCAATCTGGTGGTGCGGCGTTCTGTGTTCGAACTGGCCGGCAAATTTTCCACCGAACTGGGTCCGCACGGACACGACCTCGGCGGCGGCGAGGACAGTGAATACGTACTGCGCGCGATGATGCGTGGCGTGCGCTGCCAGTACGCCCCGGACATGGTGCAGCATCATTACGTCGACGTGGAACGGCTCAAGCTCGGCTATCTGCTGAAAAAGGGCTATCAACGCACCCGCTCCACCTCGCGCATCCTCGGCAACGGCCGTGTGCCGCTGTTCATGTGGCGAAAACTGGCTGAATATGGCTTCCACAGCCTGTTCGCCCTCTCATGGGCCAAGCGGCGTTTTTACTGGGTGCGCACGGCAGCGGCACTGGGCGAGATACAGGGACGCAGCGAATCGGGACATCGCGGCAAGCATCTGGCATTGCCGCCCGACCGCGGCATGCTGCAGGTGGAGGGGCTGGCGCTACTCACCGCTACCAGCGGATTGCTCGCGTGGTTCGCCAGCGGCGAGACACGCTGGGCCGGCCTGCTTCCTGCGCTTGGCGTGGCGGGGATCGGCGCAGCCGCACTGCTCGCCAAATCCTTGCTTGATTTTTCGCAGACCGGGCCGCGCATACGCGAAGAAGTGCTAACCCATTACCAGCGTTACACCCTGTTTGCGCTGGCACGGCTTACCGCCTGGACGTTCATGTTGATGTTGTTTACCGGTGGCGCAGGCGTGCTGCTGTATTTCATGCTCAACACGCTGCTCGGTGTCCCCTGGTCGAGAGGTCTCGCCTTCATTGCCGCCATTCTGGGCGTGCTGGGTGCATTCGCACTGCAATTTATCCGCAAGCTGCGGTTCAACCCCGGCCTGCTGGTCGCCTCGATGCATTACCGCCTGAGTCGGCTGTACCGGCTGTGGCACTGGATGACGCCGACGCGCATATCGCAACTGCAGCTGCTCGGAATGGGAATGATCGGGCTGTTGCTGGCGGCGTCATCCTGGCAATTGGCAACCGAAAACCGTGTCGGTGATCTGATTGCACTGTGGGCGGCCACACTGTTCCTTGCCGGAACAGTCACCTGGGCGGGATGGCAGCCGCAAGCGCGTGCCCCACGCAAGCGGCCTGCCCGCTCGGCCGGTGCGCCCCCCAACATACTGATGGTTGGCTCCGATACCTTGCGCGCTGACCGCCTCGGCGCACTCGGTTACCACCGCGTGCTGACGCCCCACATTGACCGGTTGGCCGATGCCGGCGCGCTGTTCAGCAATTGTTATGTTCCGTGCGCGCGCACCGCGCCGAGCCTGATTTCCATGCTGACCGGCACCTGGCCGCACACCCACGGCGTCCGCGACAATTATGTGGACGACGAAAACACGCAGCTGAAAGCGGATGCCCTACCCACGCTGCTGAAACAGTCGGGATATCGCACGGCGGCGCTTTCGGACTGGTGCGGTGCCGACATGGGCAAGTTTTCATTCGGCTTCGACTACACCGACCTGCCGGAAGACCAGTGGAACCTGAAATACCTGATCCGCCAGGGTCCCAAGGATTTGCGCCTGTTCATCTCGCTGTTCACCCACAACCGGCTGGGGCGGATGCTGCTGCCCGAACTGTATTACCTCGGCGGGGTGCCGCTGACGCAGCCACTTGGCAAGCGCGCGCGGCGGCTGGTGTCGCGCCTGGCAGAAAGCGCGCAGCCGTTTTTTCTCAACGTATTCTATTCCACCACCCATCCGCCTTTCGCCTCGGAATGGCCGTGGTACACGCGTTTCGCCGACCCGGCCTATGCCGGCGAATCCAAGTTTGCGATGGCGCGCCTGACCGACCCCTTCGAGATCATTCGCCGCCAGGGCGCGCCCAGGGAGGAATTCGACCTCGACCAGATCATCGACCTGTACGACGGCTGCGTCGCCGAGTTCGACGACGAAGTGGGGAGGATGCTGGCGCATCTCGATACCTGCGGTCTGGCGGAAAACACGATCGTCGTCGTCTACTCCGACCACGGCATGGAGTTTTTCGAACACGACACCTGGGGCCAGGGCAATTCGGCGGTGGGCGAAGCGAGCCCCCGCATCCCGCTCGTGATACATGATCCGCGCCTGGCGCCGTGCGGTCTGGTGGACACGGTCGTGCGTTCGATCGACCTCGCACCCACACTGCTTGAGCTCATCGGCGCGCCGTCTGCCGCCGGCATGGACGGGGTGTCACTCGTAGGCTGCCTGAAACAGACAGCCCGCTGCCCCGAGCTCGACGCGTTCAACGAAACTGGTATCTGGATTGCCGACATTCCCGGCATGCCCGACGCACACCTGCGCTATCCGGGCCTACTGGAATTGATGGAAGTGCCCAACCGCGTCAGCGGCACCCTGACGATCAAGCAGGAATACAGCAACGCGATCCTTGCTGCCAAGGACCGCATGATCCGCCATGGGCGTTGGAAACTGACCTATCAGCCTCTGAGCAGCGGCGAATTGCTCCAGCTGTTCGATGTCGCCGCCGATCCCATGTGCAAGAACAATCTGGTCGACCTGCATCCGGACATAACTGCCATGCTGTGGCAGCGGTTGAACGGATGGATCGGTCGCATTCCGGACACGCCGGCCAAACAGCGAGCCTAGCGGGAGAAGTCGAATGCCATTCAAATCCATCGTCAAACGATCCTTGCGCCGGCTGGGCTACAAAATCGAGAAAATCGACCCCCTGGAGGAAAGCATCCCGGCCGACTACAACCATTCGCCGTTTCTTCCACGGGTCTATCGCGGCGCGCTGGATCGCTATCTTTATTTCAAGGACATGGTGGAAAAGGTGCAGGACGTTGACGGCGACATTGTTGAATGCGGCGTCTCGCTCGGTCATGGCGCGCTGCTGTTCACCCTGTTCAGCGACTATGTCGGAAGACCGCGAATCTACTTTGGCTTCGACTCCTTCGAGGGATTCCCGGAGCCGGTCGACAAGGACGAAATCACGCCCATCAAGGGCAAAGGGTTCTGGGCCAATCCGCCGGACACCGTTCTCAAGGTTCTGCGCGACGGACGAGTGGGCGAAGAGGTCATCCGCGAGCGCATCCGTCTTGTCAAAGGCTGGTTCGACCAGACCCTCCCCACGTACGAAGGCCGCATCGCCCTGCTGCATCTCGATTGCGATCTCTACGAATCCTACAAGCTTTCCCTGGAGACGCTCTACGACAAGGTCCAGCCCGGCGGGGCCATCATGTTCGACGAGTATGGCGACACACGCTGGCCAGGCGCCACCAAGGCAATCGACACGTTTTTCAGCGACAAACCTGAACGCGTGCAGCCCCACCCCCAATGCACCTGGAAATATCACGTCATCAAACAATGAATCGCCACGCCCACACCCCGAACCTGAGTCAATGAACACGAAACCCGTAGTCTGCTTCTTCACCAACAGCGCAGGGGACTGGGGCGGCGCCAGCCGCGTTCTCTACACCAATCTATGGCAGCTCGACACGAGCAAAATCGACCCCATCCTGATCCTGCCCCGCCAAGGGCCCATCGAGCCCGAGCTGGACGCGCACAAATTACGCTACGAAATCTGGTCGTCCTTTACCGAACCCGGTTCACCTGCCGCCTATCTTCGGTCCCTGTGGAAGGCATGGCGCTTTTTTCGCCGGGAGCGCGTCGAGGTCATCCATGCCAACGGCTCGAACTTCTGGCGACCGGCGGAACTGCTCGCCGCAAGGCTCGCGGGGATTCCCATTCTTGCGCACTACCATGTCATCAACCATAAACCCTCGCCGGCAATGCGCTGGTGCCGCGCAGCGATTGCGGTATCGCACTATACGGCCGAGCAGTCGGGACCGCCGGATCTCCCCAAGCCCGTCATCTACAACCCCATCAATCTCGCCCGTTTCGACGCGGGACAGAGCCTGCGCCACGAACTGGGGCTGGCCGAATCCGACGTGGTCGTTTCCTTCCTTGGACAGATTCGCGACATCAAGGGCGTGGGCGACTTCATCGCCATGGCAAGGAAAATTCCGGATCCCAGTGCCCGTTTCCTGATCGCGGGGGAGTGCCGCGATCCGAAGAAATTTTCCGGTTCGTATTCCGAGTTGGATCTGGAGAACCTGGCGGAAGGCGACACCCGCATACGCTACATCGGTTATGTGAAGGCGGTGGAAAACGTCTACCAGACTGCTGATATCGTGGTCGTGCCCTCACGCTGGCAAGAGCCGCTGGGGCTCATCAACCTGGAGGCCGGCGCCTGCCGAAAACCGGTTGTCGCAACCCGGGTAGGCGGCATTCCAGAAGTGGTCGAAGACGGTGTGAACGGCTATCTGGTCGAAGCGGGAGACGTCGATGCACTGGCAGCGAGGGTGGCTGCCCTGGTTGCCGACCCGGCGCTGCGCAAACGCATAGGAGAGGCCGGTCGTGCCCGGGTGGAACAGGACTTTACGACCCGCCCAGTGCGTGAATTCGAAACACTTCTGCTGAGTTACGTCCGCCCCTGAATCGCTCCGCCATTACTCGGGCGGGCAGAAGCGGCAATAAGGATTACTGGGCGTACCTATCGTCGGCGCCGGTTCCGTTGCCGCCGTCGGGTCGGGTTGCGGGGACACAGCAGCAGGTACAGGTTCGATCGGCGTTTCGACAGCGGGTACTGTTGCAGCGGGTTGCGGCTCCGGCTCGGCTGCTTTGGCAACAATGGGTTCAGGGAAAGGTTCTTTTCCACCCAGTTCCAGATAGCGGCGCTGCAAAGCCGTGGAATCGGGTACGTGGCGCAGGCCCTCGGCAACGATTTCCAGTGCACGTGCGGAAGACTTGCCCGCCACGCTCAGATCCGCCAACTGCAGATAGGACTTGACGAACCGGGGATCGATGGACAGCGCGTGATTGAAATCCCTCACCGCTTCTCCCGGTCTGCGCATCAGCTTGAATACTTCGCCTCGATATGAATAAAGTTCGGCCCCCAGGGGAAATCCCGGTTTTTCCGCTTTAACCATGTAATCAAAATTGTTCAGGGCGTTTTGCAGATAGAAACCACGGTCCTTGGTGCTTCTTGCACCCCAATAACGGTTGACGAAATTAATGCCAACGCAATAGTGGTGCACATCGATAAAATTTTCGCCAATCTGTTGATGCCAAGCCTTCCATTCTGGAGAACTCCGCGGCAAGGTAAGTTTAACTTGGCAGAATGCAGGCAGGCGCCGCAACTCTGCTGCGGTGGGCTGGTAGCTTTTTTCAGCCGCACCGGCATGCGCACACACCACAATGGCAGCCAAACCCCAACTCAGTTTTCTGTAATTCATTGCATATCCCCCACCAAAATCGTCTGTTGAGTGGCGCTCGCCACCTGCTCCCAGGAAAATTTCGATTGAACCCGATCCAAGCCTGCCTGCCCGAGCGCATTAGTCTTGTTTAGATTGAGCAGTAACTCACGAAGCTCGTACACAACCTTTTCACCAGACTTGCCATCAACACGTATCCCGGTTAATTCATGCAGGACGGCAGAACCGGTGCCACCCGCTTCGCCCGCCAAGCTTGGCTTGCCGCACGCGGCCGCCTCGATGAACACCATTCCGAAGCCTTCATTATCCCCATCAATTTCGCGGTTGGGCATGGCGAAAATATCGCAGGCATTCATCCAGCGTGGCAGGTCAGCCTCGCTGACCGCACCAATACGGTAGGCCACGTCATGCAGATTATGTTCCCTTATCAGGCCATCCAGATAGTCAGCGTCCTCACCGATGCCGGCAATGACGTACCGAACAGGAAGGCCTTCACCCCTTAGCTGCGCCACGGCACGGATCATCTGGTCGAAGCCCTTGCGGCGCGACAGGCGGCCGACCGAAAAAACCAGTTTTTCATCGGGGCGGATGCCGAGGCTTTCGCGCAGACCCGTGGTGTCGAGGCCAGGGCGGAAGACAGACACATCGACGCCCGGGTAGATGATGGTGATTCGCGCCGCGTCGATGCCCATCTCCGACAGCGTGTCACGCGTGTGTTCGCTGTTTGCGATCACGCGGTCGGCGTGGCGCAGTGCAAAGCGCATCGCCTTGTATTTGCCGCCATGCCCCCAGGTGGTGAGCTCCTCGCCGTGAGCATAGATCACCACGGGGCGGAAGGTCAGGCGGGCGACGGCCCATGCCACCAGCCCTTCGGGCAGGGCACGGAAGGCATGGATCGCATCGAAGCGATGCGTGATCGCCAGCCACAGGGATTTGAAGAAGAAGCGTGCATACATCGCCAGCGATTCAGGGCGCAGCCATGGCACACGCTTGAGGTCGAGCCGATGGATACTGTTCGGATGCGCCGCGTCGACTGCCTCCGCGCCCGGCACATCCGCGGTCACGATGTGGATTTCCTTGCCGCCGAGGCGCTTGTATACCTCGGCCGCCCATACGGCGGTGCCACCCTTGGTGGGCAAGAACAATTCTGTCAGCACCAGCAGTCGATTCACGTGCTCATCCTTTAAGCATCGACAGCACGTTGCGCAGACTTTGCCAGCCGGGGCGCGCAGCAAGTGAGGGCAACACGGCGTTGATGGCGGCGACGCGTTGGCCGCTTTTGCTCAACGCGCAGCCGAGATTGTAACGGGCGCTTTGCATCCGCGCCGCCACGCCTTGTCTGACGGGGAACGGGAAGTTTTCCGCCAAATGCGCCAGGTCGCTCAGCGTGCGCACGTTTTCCCGCTGGGCAGCAATCGGATGCCGGCGCGTGGCGCTGCCATCATGTATCACATACACGCCAAGACTCTGACAGATCACGCCAATGCGACGACTCTTTGCTACCAGCCGGGTCAGAAAGTGTACGTCTTCGCAGACCTTGAACCCGGTGGGGTAGCCGCTTAGTTCGATAAAGCGTGCTCGTGGAACAGAAAGCGTATGGGTGTCGCCAAAATGATCGGCCACGAAAGCGCTAATCTCTGCGGACTTTTCCATCACCACCCGCACCGCGCCTGCTGCTTTGCCCAGTAGAAGACGGCCCGACTCGTGCTGTGCCATCGAAGTACCCAACAGGCCACCCTCTGCATCGCGATACTCGTAGTCGCCAGTCAGGAAATCCAGCGATGGGTCGATGATGATCCATTCGGCATGAAGTTTGATGCGATCAACTTCATACCAGTCATCCGCATCGAGAAATGCCAGCCAGTCTCCCGTGGCTGCCGCTGCGCCTGTGTTGCGCGCTACCGAAACACCACTATTGGACTGCTGGATCAGCCGCACGGTGTCGCCGAATTGGCGTGCGACCTCAGCAGAGTAATCAGTCGATCCATCGTCCACCACGATGATTTCGTGCGCAGGCCAGCTTTGTGTTCGCACTGACTCGATTGCACGTGCCAATGTGGCGGCTGCATTGAACGCAGGGATGATGACCGAGAAGCGCGGATTCATGCCACACGCTCCAGCCAGGCCAGCGGCAGCGCCAAGCCACTCAATTGTGCCACCCGGCGAAAACGCGGGATCTCGTCCAGACGTGCGTGCCAGGCGACGAAGCGCGGCATCAGCCGGGTTTCGATCCGGGCCGGATCGCGGCTCTGGATCGCATGGGCCAATTCAAGTGGGCTAATGAAGTGCAGGTCGGAGCAGGCTGCCAGCGCAGCGCACAAGCCCGTTTCCAAAGCATCGAGACTGGCGTCCAGCGCCTGCAGAAAGTTGAAGCGATGGGTTTCTACCAAACACGCGCGTCCCTGCCGGGTGCGCGCCAGCAAGCCATCCACAAGACGCTGCGGCGTATGTCCAAGCGCCGGTTCAAAATACACATCGCGCACCAGATACGTTTGCCCTGCGAGTGAATGTTCACCCGTTAGCATCGTTGCATCCTCACAGGCCGGCTGCCCGGCGGCATTGCGGCAGGTGGCGCGGTGCCCCGGCGTAATGATGGTCTCGACCCCTGCCTGCGCCCAGCCAGCTTCGACTAGCTCGTTCCAAACAAAAGTGGTGGCCACTGCTACCTGTGGCGCGCTCCCAAAAGCTGCTTGATAGGATGCGGCCTCGGCAATGACGGCCTGCCGGATCGCTTCGGGCGCCAGCACGCGCGACGGCAACATGGATGCATCGATCCAGCGGCTTTGCAGGGGCGAAGGCAAATTTTCGGTAGCGACAGGATCGGAGGCGGTCAGCCAATCGCGCACGCTGGCATCCGATTTTGCTGCATCCATCACTGCAGGCGGCCAGTAGTGGCATTGGCCATGCAGTTGCGGCGCGAACACGCCTGCATCAATGCCAGACCGCATCACGGCACGTATATCGTCAAAGCACGCATCAGCAAGCGGCAACGCATGGTATTCGGTCACGCCGGTCGCGGCGATTCGTTTGCCGTCCGGCACTTCCAGCACCACACCCAGCGACATCACGGCCGGATGACCACCGCGATCACGCACCCGCTGCAATAATGCAGACAGCCGGTTCAACGCGTCGGCCTGTGCCAGCGGACCTGCACCCCAATCATCGCTCTCGATGATCAAAACGGGCTGACGCAGTACTGGCTCACGCCAGCGCGCTGCGAGCGGGCCGGCAAAAGCGAGCAGGACGGCTGTCCACAGAAGCAGGATGGCGGCAAGAGCAAGCACTAACATCGTCACGGGGGAACTCCCGGAGTCTCGTCACTCCGGGAAAATCCGGAGACCTGTTTAATAAAGGCACTGGATTCCGGAGTCTGCCGGAATAACGAAATTTGGGTCGGTAGTGCACCCATCAATAGCCCATCCTTGCCGCCACGTCTGCCACCTGGGGCAACACGCGCTCAATTTTTTCCCGGTTGTGGCCGTCCTTCCATTTATCCAGGCGGATTTCGGAAAAGGCGTTGTAAGGGATATCGAGCACCCCGGCGCAATGCATCTGCAAACGCGAGTCGAAGCTCAAGCCACAACCCTCAAATATCTGCCGAAAGGTGGTGGCCGGATCGCGCAGAAAGTCTTCGTAGAACACCTCGACCCATTGCCCGGCAGGCACACTGGCTTTGGCATCGAGGATAGCCTGGTTGATGGCGACATACTGAAATGCGGCGACGTCCTCGACTGGCGCATTCACATACTCGCGCCAACCCTCGGCGAGGAAGAAACACCACTGGGACAGGGTGCCGTTTTCCACCGCCACCGTCGCCGGCAGGTCGTTCGACCAGGTGGCGAATTCGTCAGGTTTGCGCCAGCCTTCGATCAGCGAATTGAGGTTGTCGCCCGGGCTGCGCTTGACGAAAACGAACACAGCGTCGGGAAACAGCGCCTGCAGATAGGGTACGCACAAGCCGTTCTGGTTATTCTTGTCTACCCAGCGACGGCGGCCGGTCCAGCTGAAGAAATAGCGGCTGACGGTGTCGCGGTCGCGCTCGCTGGCGTCGGCCGCGTCCAGCGCATGGGTGTTCCAGTGCTTGTCGACCGGCGGATGCAGGTCGGTCCAGTAATCGTGGGTTTCACGCTGCAGACTGCCGATTTCACGCGATTCCGACAAGGTCTTATAGACCAACGTGGTACCCGCACGCGAACACCCCACCACAATGATGGGGCGGCTGGCTGGGCGGCGTGACAGACCCCAGCACATCTCACGCAGGCGTCGAAGCTGCCGGCGCGAGTGATACGCCAGCGTCTTGGTCACTTTGTCAAAAAATGCACTCAAATTCATGCGCGGGTTGCCGTTTTCAATTTGATGCCTGATCCAGTCGAGACAGAACGCACAGGATTCGTGCCAATCTGCAGCTTCGTTTATATTGGCGGACATTATCCCGCATCACACTGGCACAACACACCATGGATGGTATTTTTGGCTGGCTCGGCGAGCACGGCGCACATCAGGACCTGATCAGGCATATGGGCCAAGCGGCTCATATGCCAACAGACAATCTGCTGCATGCACACAGCAGCCAGATCCTCGGCGTGGCCGCAACCTCACGCTTCGGCAAAGCCGACATCCATGTGGAGAACGGCCTTGCAGCCACCTTATACGGCCGGCCACGGTTTCTGGATGACGACCTGGCCTTGATTGCCCGCGATCAAGGCCAGGTCGTGGCCCTCGCACATGGCTGGATGCGTTTCGGTGAAAAACTGCCCACCCTGATGCACGGTAATTTCGCCTTTGCCGTGCTCGATTCCCTCAAGAAAAAAGCCTGCCTGGTGCTGGATCGCATGGGTACCGAACGGTTGAGTTATGCCTATCGCGGCGGCAATCTGATATTCGGCAGCAGCGTACAAAACGTGGCGGCCCATCCTGCCGTAGGTCGCACCATCGACCCCCAGGCGATATACGACTACCTGTATTTCCATACCATCCCCGCGCCGCGCAGTCTGTACCAGGGCATCCACAAACTGCTTCCGGGACAGATCGTTACCCTGAGCAATGGCCAAATCAACGTTGATTTCTACTGGCAAGCCGACTACGTTCCGATCCAAACCGGTTTCGAAGAACAGCGCCGCCTGTTTCGAGAAATACTGGACCAGTCCGTACGCGCTGCCGATGCGCCCGCTACAGCGGCCTTTCTCTCTGGCGGCACCGACAGTTCCACCGTAGTCGGCGCGCTCACCGCTGCGCGCGGTGCGCCGGTCGACACGTTTTCCATCGGTTTCGACGCCGAGGGTTTCGATGAAATGGAATACGCACGCTGCGCCGCCGAACGCTACGGCAGCCGCAGCCATGAGTATTACCTAAAGCCCGCCGACATCGTGACGGCAATTCCCGTCATCGCGCGTGAATATGACGAGCCGTTCGGCAATGCTTCGGCGGTGCCAGCCTATTTCTGCGCCAAGGCTGCGCAGGAAGCTGGATTCCAGAACATGTTCGCCGGTGACGGTGGCGACGAAATCTTCGGCGGCAATGTGCGCTACGCCAAGCAAAAACTATTCGAGAGCTACTTTCGCCTACCGACGTCCATCCGGCGCGGCATCGTTGAGCCGATCGTGCATTTGCCCGGATTATCCGACCGCTTCCCACTGGCCAAACTGAAAAGCTACGTGCGCCAGGCGAACATGGGGCTGCCGTTGCGTCTGGAAAGCTACAATTTCATGCACCGTACGCCACTCGATCAGATCCTTACCCCTGATTTCCATTGTGCCATCGATCCTTCGATCACAGATGCCGCGCTCACCGAAGTATATGAACGCACTGCATCGGACCATTACATCAACCGCATGATGCACCTGGACCTGAAGTTCACCCTGGCCGACAACGACCTGCGCAAGGTCGGTACGATGACCGAGGCGGCCGGCATCGAAGTGCACTATCCGCTGCTCGACGACCGCATGGTCGCCTTCGCCAACCACCTGCCGGTCGACTACAAAGTGCGCGGCCAGAGTCTGCGCTGGTTCTTCAAGGAGGCGCTGCGAGACCTGCTACCCGAAAAGATCATTAACAAGAGCAAACATGGCTTCGGCCTACCGTTCGGTGTATGGAACACCCAATACGCCCCGCTTGGCGATCTCGTCGGCGACAGCCTGTCGGACTTCAAGCAGCGCGGCTGGATCGAACCAGCCTATCTCGATCACATGCTGGCCATGCAACGTGGCCCGCACGCCAGTTACTACGGCGTAATGATCTGGGTGACGATGATGCTGGAGCAGTGGCTGCAGGCCAACGAACACTAGGTGTCGTTTTTCAATACAACCAGGCTTTAATCCTGTTTTCCCAGCTGCAGCTTGACCACATTGGACAGGTGGCTCAGGTTGCGGTCTTCGTCCCACGAGCAGATCGCCACGTAGTAGGTGCCGGCAGGCAGGCTCTCCACCCCGGGTTGCGTGGGAGCGCCAAACCCGTTGTGCGGGCGCAATTCGCGGATCGTGAAGGTTTCGGTCTTGCCGGCCGGCGCCGGCGCCGGTTCGCCCGCCACGTGCTCGGCCATCCAGAATGCGTTGACCCGGTTCCAGTCCGGATGGACACGCTGCACATCGTTGGGCTCGGTACCTGCCTCGCCGGGACTAATACTGGTTTTCAGACGTTTGCCTTTGGAACGCGACAAGACCCGTTCCTCGACATTCTGCACAATGCGCGCCTTGTCCCCGTTCCGGGCTGGATTGTCGGTGGGGGCGAATTCGACGATGGGCTTGCTGCTGTATTTGACGAAATAGCGCTCGGCCCGGCCCGTGGGCCCGTCATCGCGGGGACTGGTCCAGGTCAGGGCGATGCCGGAACGATCGGCGCGGAGGACGCGCAGATCAGTGATTGGGTCCGGCGGGCGGGACGAGCGCTTGGCGACGTTCTGCTGTTCCCAATGGGCCGTTTGCAGGAACACGTCCTGCGTCCAGGCGTCCTTGCGCGCACGCTCGAAATTCTGGTAACGCTCGGCCACCTCCGGCCAGCCGGTGTAATGGTAGAGAACGGGCCAGGCCTGGATCACCCAGTCGTGGCGCTGCGGGGTCAGCGTGGCACCGCGGTCCTTGCCGTGGCCCAGCGGCCTGTTGGGCATCCCGGTGCGGTTGTTGATCATGCCCAGTTGCGGGTAGTACAGCACATGATGGCTGAAATAGTCGGCCTGCCCCCATATTCCATCGAGGATGCGTTCGTCATCAAAGGTCTTGTACGCTTCGTGAAGCGCAATCGTCCCCATGGCCTCCATCCAGCTCTGCGCCCAGGACTGCGGCACGGCCGCCGTTCGCCCGAAGAGCGTGCTGAGCATGCCGGAAACCGAATCGTCCCAACTGGTCAGCTGGCCATGACGGTGGCGCAGCAGAGCGAGCGCCCGGCGGATCTGCCAGCGGGCAAATTCGTCGTATACCGGGCTGCCGGTGGCGTGGTAGCCGGCGAGGTTGGTGAACAGCATCCAGGCATAGACCCGGCTGTAGTGGCCGCGCCGCAGTGCCTCAGGATCGCGCTCGAACAGGTCGGTGACAGCAAGCGGCTGCATCCTGCCCTGGAACAGGTGGCGGTGCTGGAAGTTGATGTCCCAGTTGACGAAACCGTGGATGGCGTCCAGCGAGCGCATGTCGCCCGTGAGGTAGTAGTACTCGAACAGGCGGAACAGGGCATAGTGCTCCATGTCCGGCAGTACCTTGTAGCCGTTCAGGTAGCTGCGGCCGCCCTTGTACCTCAGCACCTCGCCCTTGGGCGCCTTTTCGGTGTAGGTCTGATCGCTGCGCCACAAATAGAAATCCTTGGGTCCGAAAGCGGTCAGTCGATTCCATTCGTCCAGCGCACGGTCGACGGTACGGTAGCGCTCCGCCCCGTTGCCGAAGCTGATGACATTATCACGGTAGGCCCAGCCGGGATTGTGGGCGATGCTCCAGCGACTGATCGCGAGATTGCGCTCCAGGTCTGTGAGCATGCCGGTCCGCAGGAAGCTCAACCACCCGGAACTTTGGCTGTCGTGGTGACCACCTGAATTGTAGCTGCGACTTTCCCCATGCCGCCCGACGCCAATTCTGGATGGCATCCAGTGCTGATCCGAGTCAAGGCCCCGCGCGGGCTTGCCCGGATCACGGGCAATCTCGAAATACCAGTTGCCAACGTCGGAATACCAGGCAGGCGGGGCGCGAGCAAACAGCGGGTATTCGAAAGCCTCGGCCACATCCTGAACCCGCGCCTGCCGTGCATCGCCCAGATGGAAGTAATACAGCACATCGTGCAGACTGCGCTCGCCAAGATCCAGATCGTAGGCGGGGCGATCAGCATCGGAACGATGGCCGGGGCTGTCGGCCTGCACCACAACCCTGAGCTGCTTCGGCGACAGGTTGATGGCGCGCGGCGCCTGCTCCCACAGATAGCGCATCGCGATCCCCACGCCTTTTTCGCCGTCGGAAACATCGAGGAAACGCCCCCGCTCCCCCGCGGCCACGGGGCTGACAAGCGCGCCTTCCGTCTCCGGCCCGATCTGGTAGCCACCCTCGTGAACCACCTGGCGGCCATATTTTTTCTCGCTGCGGCCGGCGCGTTGGACCAGCCAGCCTTCCTGCCGCGCCGTCACGGGAAACGAGGCCATGGCAGATGCACCCGGCTGCGCCGTCAGCCCGCCCCCGCTGACGACGGCGCCTGAACCCAGCGTCAGGCTGTGGTTCAGGCTGGCCTCGCGGAACAGGTGGCTCGACTGCGGCTGGGCGCGGTCGGCGTTTTCCAGTGCGTACTCGACCTTGATATAGCTCTGGCCGCGATAGAAATGCAGACGTACCGCATAGTCATACAGTCCCGACTTGAGCATGCCTGCACCGCGCCCGGTCGGCAGGTGGCGTCCACGGATCATCACCACGCTGCGCAGCGGTGCAGCCATCTCGACCTTCACTTCACGCGGCGGACCGCCACGATAAACGGATTCGGCAATGTGGATGTTTTCCAGGCTGCGCGACTTCTCCCAGCCGTGGGTGTTCCAGGCCGGGCCGCGGAAGCGTTCCATCTTCCGCGTGTCCCCGGCGCGCAAAGCCGGGCCATCGTTGTCGCCAGCTTTCAATATCTGCTTGCCACCCACGCTGACCGATTGCAGTAAGCTGCCATCGCGCCGGGAAATCGTGGCGATCACGCCGCCGGTGTCCACCGTGATGGATTCACCGGTTTCGGCGATGCGGATCGGTGCAGATACCGCTTGGGCAGGACGGTCGTTGCGCAGTTGCAGCGTCACCTCGCCATTGGCCGGCATGTCCACCTGAAAATCCAGCAGCACCCAGCGCAGCGAGTTGCCGCGCGCACCGTAGCGGCTGAGGACAGTGAACTGGGCCGGAATCTCATGTCCCGCTGCGTCCGTCAGGCGCAACTGCCCGGCCTCCTGCACCACCCCCAAAGGCAGCGGCACGCCCGTGGTGACGGGCCAGCCGCGACGCGCCACGCCGGAATTGTCGCGCACCTTCAGCGGCACGTTGAAGACGCCGTTGCGCCAGGCGTAGGCGCGGCTGTCGCCGTCCAGTGCGGCCGCGGCCGGTGCCGCGCAAAACAGGGTCAGGATCAGCAGCAGGGCACGCATGGGCATCATTCGGCTTTCAGGATTTTGGTCCATATCTGGCGCCGACCGTCCGCATCCTCCTGCTCGAAGGCGAGCAGGAAATGCCGGCTTCCGCCCGCCAGAGCAGGATTGGCGATGCGGTGCGGAGACTCGTGCAGCACCGGCCAGGCGGACGCCTTGTCGATGCGTACGCCGGCGGGCGTCAAACGCGAGCCCAGCAGCCGGTTGCGATCGGTCGGTTTGCCGGAATAGGCCTCGCGCGCCGCGGCCAGGTACATGCCCTGACCGAAGGTCGCTGCGACCGGGCCGTCCACCGGAACGTCGAGGCTGAAAAGGGTCATCATGCGATCCGTGTTCCAGCCGGAAGCCCGTTTGTCCTGTTCCGGATTGGGATTCCTGATCGGGGACGCATCGGAATCGAACAGCACCGCGGTGGCGGCCCTATTGCCGCGCCCGACGATGGCCCAGCCAGCGTAGAGTGCCGACGGCCCGCCGCCGACGGCAAACCGTCCGCCGCTGCGCCCGACATGGATGGCGGGCGCGCGCTGTACGTCCAGCACCGCCATCTTGCCATTGCGGACGGCCAGCTTGGCGAAATGCCGGGTGATCATGGTGCTGGCCCCGCCGGACAGCGACCAGGACTTTTCATCGTTCCACGACAACAGCCAGCCGTCGCCGACCCGGGCCAGCGCGAGATCACCGCCCCACAGGGGCTCGCCGCGAAATTGCAGCGGCTGGGCCGGTGCGGCCGGACCCGCCGCCGGAATCAACGAGGCCTGCAAACGGTAGTGCTGGTCGTAGTGCTGCCACACCACCAGGAAGCTGTCGTCTGCCGCTGCCAGAGCCGGGCTTGCCTGGTTACCTGCCCCCCCGGCAACGAGAAAACCGTTGCGTTCCAACACCTTGCCGTCCGCACTCACGCGGGCAGCGTAGACGTCCCAATCGCGGCCGTTCCTGAGGTCATGCCAGGCCACCAGAAACGTCCCCGCGGAAAAGACCACCTGCGGCTGCTCCTGGCTCGCCTCGGCGTTACAGACGACAATGGGCTGGCGATCCAGCACACGCCCGCGGGCATCGATACGGGCGGCGAGAATGTCCGCGCTCTGGCTTTGGTGATAAAACCGGCCCTGCTGCCACACCACCAGATAGGTGCCCTTGCCGTCGTGGGCGATTGCAGGGTTCAACTGGGGCCGCGCATCGCCCGCCAGGGGCATGGCGACAACCGCTTCGCCCGCGACAAGCACCGGCGTAGCCATGGTGGCCCCGAGCAGAAGGACAAGACATGCCACCCACAGCGCGCGGGCAATCACGGGCTGCCGCCCGGCGTGCGGCGCTGCAGGCGGAATACGCGGGTGCCCAGCAAGCCTTCGCCCTCGACATGCTGGGTCATCCCGGACCAGGAATTGAGCGAACCGTAGAGATTGCCTTGCGCATCGCGCCCCAGCAGATGACTCACCATGAGGATAGTGAGATCGCCGTCCGGTCTGAGTTTCCCCTCCGCATCCGGCTTGACCACGGCAGGGCCGCGACTCTTGTTGGGATGCACCGATGCCTGGTACCACTGCCCGTTCTGCATCAGCGTCGCAGTGGTGCCGGTCCCGTCGGCGGGGATGCGGCGGATGTCGTATTCGTCGCCGCCACACACATAAATGGCGGAGCCGTCCGGTTGCGCGGCAATGCTGGTCGGGGTATTAAAAAAAGCTTCCAGCGGCGGGCCATCCCCCGCCAACTGCTGTTTCCTGTCCCGGGTCACGCGCCCAGCATAATGCTGCACCTTTCCCCCCGGCGTCACCCTGATGACGGCATGGGGGGTGCGTGAAACAAAATACACGTTGCCCGCACGGTCGGCGTCTCCCATCATCACGTTGAGATTGCCGGGCCGGGCATTGCTGTAGAAGACGGACGCCGGCCACCTTGCCAGGTAGCGGATCTCGCGGCCGTCTGCCGTCATGCGGTAGGCTCCGTAATTGTCGGCGATGGTGACTTCACCTTGCGGTGTCACCGCGACGGCGAGGGTACCGCTGAAGGCGACCGCTTTCGGCGGCGCCGATTCTCCGGGACCGAGCCGCCGCCCGCCGCCGCCCGCCCAGCTGTCGACCCGCCACTGCCCCTGCGCCCGATGGATGCGCCGGACGCGTCGATTACCGCCGTCTGCAACAAACACCGAACCATCAGGGCCGCAGGCCAGGTTGTGGGCGCCGTAATAGGCATTCAATCCCAGGCGGAACTCCGCCTGATGGGCGGCGCCGTCGCGATAGCCGTATTCGCCGCTACCGGCGAGATGGCTGCGCATGCCGTCCGGGGTGACGATGTCGATGAACTGGCCTTGGGCAAGAAACAGGTTGCCATTTGCATCACCGCACAGCGCATAGGGCACACCGCCGGCCTGCGCCACCGGCCCGCCGTCAGGGCCGCCGCCGAGGGCGCCGGTGAAATCAGCCACGCGCCAGCGTTCCGCCTGCCAGTCGCCGGCAGACGCGGCGGCCGACACGATAATCAGGACCAGGGCCAGGCGGATCGGCAACGGGCAAGTCAGACGGGCTGACGAGAAAACGGGCGAAGGGTAGCGGCGAGACATACTGACAGCATAGTCAAATGCGCCGCGCGTGAGCTACAGCGGCCAGTCCAGCCTGAGCGCCCATACGGCAGCTGGCTTGGTATGGTTCCCCGTGACCAGCAGAAAGACCTTGTGGAAATGGTCGTAGACCATCATGTAGTTCATCCCCAGCGGCGGCAGGTCAGCATCGGGCAAGCGGACGCAGCGGTTGCTGCCGAGGTCGTAGACGAAGCTGCTGCTCGACCGGGCGCGTCCCGCTCGTTTGCGGCGCCCCTTCTTATTCTCGACGAACGGGGTGTTGTCCACCACCAGCAGGAAGACGCCGTGCCCGCTGTCGTAGGCAACGGGAAAATGCTGGCCGGGCGGGCAGGATGCGCCTTCCTGAGGCGGCATTTTTTCCCACGTCCCCGGGTCACCAGCGCGCGCGCCCGGCGTATAGGCCCATACTGCATCGCTGTTGCGATAGTCGCCGAAGACCACGAATTTCCTGTGCCGGGCATCGTAGTCCATGGTGTAGTGAATTTCGTGATGGCTTTCCCGGCTGGCCCTTTTCCACGCGTCGCGATCGGGACCGATCTCCCACATGCCCCACTTGTAGGCGGCGATGACATCACGGTCGGGATCGTAGGCAGACGCGGCGGCAAAAAACTTCGGGTAGGGCTTGTCCTTGTTTTCGAAGATGCGCCACTGGTGCGTTTTCAGGTCGTAGATCCAGGTAGGGTGGATGGTCGCTTCGGGCACGTTTTTCCGGATCGGATTGTGCTCCGGCAGCGCGCTGACGATGAGGGCATCGAGCGCGGGATCGTAGACAATGTTGTCATAGGTATGCATGGCCCATGGCAGCAGGCGATCGGTGCCGGCGATGGCACGGCCGTCTGCATCGGTACGGTAGCTTGCCTTAGGTGCGCGCGGGTAGTGGGTCTCCCAGTGCGCAGTCACTGGGTCGAATTCGTGGACTTCGTTGTCCCAGTCGAGACCGTGGGTGTTGGAGCCGAATACCAGGAGGGTGCCACGCTTCGAATCGTAGGCGATCCCGGCATGGGTTTGGCGACGCCAGTCGGCCTGCTGGGGCTGAGCAAGCCGGCTCCAGGTGTTGGGCGCGAGCGCGAGCAGACGCGGATTCAGCACGCGTCCCGTGGATGCCACCGCTTTGGGCTGGGCACCCGCGCCCACCTCGGCAGCGCCATGCTGCGAAAACAGCAGGCCAGCGGCAAGTCCCAGCAGGGGAACCACGAGAAAAACACCGCACCTGATCCGATGCCGGGCTGGATTTCGGGTCGGCGGCCATGATCGCAACACAAACATGCTCATCCTCCGAAAGTCGGAGCCCTGCGTACCGCCAGTGGCAGCTCAAAGCTATCGATCCCAGCGTGCAGAAGGATGCGGCAGGGCCTTGTCCGACACTTGCCGCGTAGTTTGCAGCAGCTGTTTGTCCAGAACGCCGGAGAATTTGGCGGTCAGCACCAGGACAATCATCAAATGATAGGTCAGGTCAAAATACGCCAGGCCGAGGAAGGCGCCGCCGGTGCCGTAGCCGATCAGGCTGACCTGGATCATCGCCGCCAGGTCGGCTGCCCATTTCTTCTCCGGATCGTTCTTGCACACGCGTATCACCTGGTTGGCACGCAGCCAGGCAAATACCGCAAGCAGCAGGAACATGCCGAGCCCGATAAAGCCGTGTTCCCCCAACACCTCGAAATAAATGCTGTGGACGTCGTGCACCCGGAAAGGCTCGGGTGCGTACTGGCGGAATGTCCGGGCCTGGAACATTTCAAAGCCGCCGCCGGTGACCCGGTCCTTTGCCACATTGAATGAAGTGTGCCAGGCATTGATGCGTCCCAGCGCCGACTCGTCCTGCTGGTAGTTCTTGATGCTATCCATGCGGTCATACCATTCCTGGGGCATCACCGCAGCCGTGATCGCAACCGCAACGACCATGTAAAGGCCGGTGACGAGCTTGTGACGGCTCTTGAGCCACAGGAACAGGCCCATGGCGGCCATCGCCAGCATTCCGCCACGCGACTGGCTACCGATGGCGGCGACCCCCGACAGCACCATGGCGGATGCCAACCCCAGGCGGATCCATTTCCGGGGTTCCTGCAGATGCAGATAACGAATGAGTGGAACGAGCATCGCCAGCACCAGCGCCATTTCGTTGTTTCCCCCAAAGAACGTTCCTGCCGGTCCCTGGACCCTGAACTGCCCGCCATGGACGATGGTAAAAATGCCACCCTTGACCCCGTAATAACCCAGCGACAAGGCGATGATCCAGATCATCCAGTGCAGATGCTGGCGTTCCTTGATGATCATGGCCGTAAGAAAAACCATCAGCTGTATCTTCCAGACCTTGTTCCACTGCAGCCAGGCATGATCCGGGTAAAAAGAAAACAGGGTGGTGACGAGCATCCAGCCGATAAACATCAGCAGCAATACCGTTTCCCGCGTCCAGACCATTTCCTTTTTCTCCCTCGAGAACAGGAAGGCGACGATAGTGACGACGGCGCAGATCGAGGCAAACGGAAAATCGTAGGCGAAGCCCCATGTCTGCCGGTGCGGATTCATGTAGCCCAGCCAGCACCACAGCAGGATGCCAATCCACGGCCGCTTGAAAATGAAGGGCAGTACACCGAAAACAATGGCGGTGACCAGCAGGTCTCTCATCTGGGTGTCTCCTGCGCGTCAGGGGGAATGGCAATGCCCACCATATCCATCATCAGGGCATCTGCAAAGTGTTTGGCTGCCAGGGTATCAAAACTGAACGCAGCGGGGCCCGCCCAGATCGGCACGGCTCCAGGCAGGGCATCGCGCAGCGCGAGGTCGTCCCCATCCGTGCGCTGGTTGCGCTTGATCCAGGCCAGCGCGCGCCATGCCGCGTCGCGCCAACCGGCTTCCTGCGTCAGTTGTGCCAGACGCAGGAAGCACGCCGCCAGTTGCGTCAGGCCGGCAAGGTCGGCGTGCGACGCAGCGGGCATCCAGCCGTCGTCGAACGCCCCCGCCAATCCGCGGTCCTCGCGCAACAGGCCGCGCAACCCGTGTCCCGTCCTCATGGCCGCCCGCCAGGCGCGCGGGTCGTCCAGCAGCCGGGCTGTTTCGATCAGGCTGCGCAGGATGCCCGCCAGTGCCCCACTTGATGCCGGCCCGGCTGAGCCCGGAAACCAGCCACACGGCGTTTGCTGCGCGAGCGCACACTCCAGATGACGGCGCGCCGCATCGAGCAGATCGGACGCCCCCGCAAGGACGCCCGCCGCCGCCAGCGCATGGGCGGCCTGCACATGCTGGGCCGCGGTGGTCATGGGCGCCTCGGCAAGCGCGCGGGCGCCCTGTACAGCACGCGTCAGGCTCTCGCCGTGACCCAACTGCACATGGCCGGCAATCAGGCCGTGAATGCGCCCCGCGCTGGCATCATCGGCTTGCACCAGCAGCGCATCGAGCATGGCATGGGCACGATCCGCGAGAACCGGCCACGCCAGATAATCCGCTGCAGGCAGCAGGGTTTCGATCATCCGGCCGGTGATGTCGGTGCTCGCGGGCATCCAGCCCATTCCGAAGCGGAAGCCGGCGGCCACGCAGCCGCTGTCAGCCGAACTGCGGCACGCATCCTGGGCACGGCACACCCATTCCAGGGTGGCGCGCAAATGGGTGCGATGATCCTGTTCAGGCTGGCGCGCAACGCCGGCCAGATCCTGCATCACCCAGCGCAGATGGCTCGGGCGCCAGGGTTTGTGGTGGATCGTCGCATCGAACAAACCGGAGGGTTTCATGGTGAGGGTACTCATGCAATGGCCTGCGTCAGCCCGCCCTGCATGGGAACATGGCTGACGACATAACGGTGCTTGCCCGAGGCTTCAGGGGCAATGGCATCCTGCAGTTTCAGGTCGACATTCAGCGCCGGACCGAGGCGCGCACGCAGCCCCTGGATGACAGCTGTACGAGCGTCGTCATTCCAGCGCGCGTCCGGCACCACCTGCACTTCCATGCGGTCGACCGCGTGCTGGATCAGCTTGAACTGGCCCACGCCGGGAATCGCGCGCAGCACATAGATCACCGCGAGCGCATGCATGATGCGTCCATCGGCAGCGACAATGAAATCTGTTTGCCGCCCGATGACGGCATCCAGCACCTCGAGACCGCGACCGCCGGGATCGGCTTTCCCCGAACGCCGGACCACGTCACCGGTTCGGTAGCGTATGAAAGGCTGCGCTTCGGACACCAGGCTGGTGATCACCGCCTCGCCTTCTTCCACCTGGTTGCCGACATCGTCGAGCACCTCGATGAGGTGCGTCTCGCTCATTTGCAGCAGGGTGCCATCCGGCGATTGCAGCGCCATCAGACCGGCATCGCGGGCGCCGTATTCGATCGAGACCGGCACACCGAACACCCGCTCGATGAGTTCGCGCTGATGCGGAAACAGCGGCTCGCCGGTGGCGCTCACCACGCGCAGTGCGGACAGCTTCGGCCGTATGCCGCGCGACTCGGCGTGCGCCGCCAGCAGCGCCAGGCTGCTGGCATAGCCATAGACCGCCTTCGGGTTCCACACCTGGAGCGACACCAGATAATCGTCCATGCGCGCGGGCGACATCTCGAAAGCATTCAGCAGCAATTGATTCACCAGGCGGTCGCGCAGGGTCTTGATGCGATCGGTCTTGTTCAACTCCACCGGCGCCCCCCACAGGTACACCTCGCGTTCGCCCGGCTGCACACCCCACCAGCGGCGCGCGCGCAGACGGCCGGCGGCATCAGCGGCCTGGCGCGGGCGGCCAAAATAAAAAATCAGCGGCTCGCCGCTGGAACCGCCGGTGGTGTACTTGAACACTCCACCCGGTGCCGCGCGCCACACCAGCTGCTCGACGTTGTCACGCGCGTCGCGTTTGTTCATGGTCGGCAGACGCGCCAGGTCAGCCAGCGTCACCGCCCCATCCCTGACCACTTCCGCCAGCCCGGCCGCACACAAGCGGCCGGCATGCCAGGGGCTGTGAGACAGTGCCGTTTGCAACAGCCCGTTGAGCTGTCGGGTCTGGTGTTCCGCCATGCCCTCAGGCGACAGCCATTGCGTGCGATCGAGTTCGGCCAGCATGGCAAAGGTGGGACGATGCATCGCCGCTTCCTGCACGTGAAAGACGCTGCGGGCAAACCAGGCCGGCACGCTCATGCTCGCCCTCGGTGGGCATGAGCCCTGAAACGCGCCAGGAGCTCGTCGCACAAGGTCGCCACGGCCGGTGCGATATCCGGCGGGCTGCGATGCCTGACCGAGTGCGCATGAATGCGCCCGGTAACCCGTTGATTGAAACCCTGCAACCCGAGGAAACCGTATACCGCTTTCACCTCACGCTCGGGGTGTTGCACCAGATCCTCGTAAAACACAACATGCACACAGGGATCGGCAGCCAGCTGCTGCTCGAAAAACAGGGCATTGCGATAGAACCACATAACCGCCGCGCCCTCGGCCTCGCTGGCATCCGGGTGGTACAGCGCAGTCAGCAATTCGCGCATGGCCACCGACATGCCGCGCCCGCGCCAGTCATTGGCATCGCCCTGCGCCAGTCTGCTCCATTGCGGCACGAAATTGCCGAAGGACTTGATCGCCGAACTGACGCTATCGCGCCAATCACGCACAACCCACACGGTTTTTGCGGGTCTGAAGGTGTCCATCAGGTTCTTGATGCGATCGAGCTCGCACAGCGCCTTTATCACGAACACCTGAGCGGGGCAGTGTTGCGCCAGTTGCCGGATCACGGCCGAATCACGCATTTCATAACGCTCGAACGCGCGCGGATCGGTTTCGTGGAACACCTGGGTCGCTGTACTGGCGTCCAGCACATCCATCAGCAGGTTGGTGCCGGAACGCTGCATGCCGGCAACGAACACATACTGCGCGACAGGACGCGGCCGCAAGTGCTGGCGCAAGGATTTTGCCTGACGCCAAATGGCATGGCGAATGCGTACCACCAGGCTGCGCGCATCGTGTCCGGTAACAGGCTTGGAGTGGCTCATCGTTCGGCGACTGACGGAGCAGACGGTCTAGGGTGGGTGGCGTTGTCGAGCAAGGGGGCCAACGCGCGCAGCAGCTGCGCCACCCGCGTGTCCCACTGGTTGGCCTGCGCATAGCCGAGGATTGCGCCGCGGTCCCAATCCTTGTTGAGCGCGTCATCCAGCGCCTGCTGCAGGGCCGCGCCATCGCCGAACGGCACAACGCTGCCGAGTTCGTCACGGCATACCACTTCGGCGTTGCCGCCGACATCGGTAGTCACCACCGGCAGGCCGCAAGCCATGGCTTCCAGGAACACATTGGCCCAGCCCTCGTTGCGGGTGGCCAGCACAAACACATCGGAAGCCGACAACGGCCATTTCAGTTCCTCCGGCGACAAAGCACCGAGAAAATGTACATGCCCGCTTAGCCCCAGCTGCCTCACTTGTGTATCGAGTTCGGCACGCATGTCGCCTTCCGCTCCCCCGCTGCCCACGATGAGATAAAGCAGATTGGGATGCTGCTGCAGCAGTGCGGGCAGACAGTCGATGACGCGATGCATGCCCTTGCGCTCCACCAATCCGCCCACTGAAATCAGGATGCGGGCATGCGCCGGCAAATCGAGTTTCGTGCGTGCTTCAGCCTGGTCTTCCGGCTGAAAAATCCGGGTATCCACGCCATTTCCAACGACCTCGGTCTTGTCGGCCGCCACCCCCAGCTCAAGCGCCAGTCGGCGCAAAGAATCCGAAACCGAGAACACGCGTGAAGCAGCCTGCAAGGCGCGTATCAGGTGTGGGCGTAGCGACGGATTGCGGCTATGCGGCACTTCGGTACCACGCAGGGTGATGGTGACGGGCAGCCTGAACCAGCGGCCCAGTCGCGTCGCTGCTTCGCCATCGGGATAGGCAAAATGGGCATCGATGAGGCGCGCGCCGTCACGACGCAGGCGTCGCAACAAAAAGAAGCTGCCCAAGGCCATCGACAGGCCATCAAACTGACGCAGCAGGCCCGGCACAGACAGAAAACGCGGGTGGTATACGCGTATGCCTTGCTGGATTTCCAGTGCCGGTGCACTGGGGCGATAACCGGGACGCAGCCAGCGGATCAGCGACTGTCCGGGAAACCAGGGCTGTGGCGAAATCACGACCAGAGGCCGCTGTTGTGCAACCCGAAACATGCGCTCACGGATGAACAGACCCGCGCCCGGACGAGCCGCGCTGGGAAAGAGCGAGCTGAACACAATCAGCTCAGCCAACGACAGCCTCCTGCGGCGATTTCACCAAGGCGCCATAAACATCCCGATAACGGGCCACGCTGGCCGCCCAGTTGCGCTCGGTTTCAACGAAATGCCGGCCGTTCTGTTTCATCCGCTCCCAGCTCGACTCATCCTGCAGCAACGCCACCACCTTGTTCGCCAGATCATCCACTTGCCCGGCGCGAAACAGGACGCCAGTCTGGCCATCCCGAATCAGTTCCTTGTGGCCACCGACGTCGGATGCCACCATCAATCGACCTTGCGCCATCGCTTCCAGCGGCTTCAAGGGGGTCACCAGATCGGTCAGCCGCATCGGGTGACGCGGGTACACCAGCACGTCGACCAGATCGTAATAGCGGTTGATCTCGCTGTGTGGCACCCGTCCGGTGAAGACCACCCGGTCTTTCAGACCGAGCGCCATCACCTGTTGTTTTAGTGCGGTATCCTGCGGCCCGCCGCCCACCAGCAACACCTTCACATCAGGAATCTGCCTGATGATCAAGGGCAGTGCCGCGATCAACTGATCCAGTCCTTCATACGCGTAAAACGAACCGATAAAGCCCAGCACCCGGCTGGTGCCCAGCCCCAGTTTCATTTTCAGTCCGGCATCCGGCTTGCCGCCAACCGAAAACTTGTCGATATCGACCGCATTGGGAATCACAGTGATCTTGCCGGGCGGAATGCCGCGCGCAGCCAGATCGCTGCGCAAACCTTCGCAGATCACGGTCACGGCATCGGCCTGTTTCACCGCCCAGGTTTCCAGTGCGCGCGTCAGCTTGTAACGCAGGCTGTCTTCTTTTGTGCTGCCATGATCGACTGCCGCATCTTCCCAGAACGCACGAATTTCGTAGACCACGGGAATGCCCAGCTTGCGGCCGACCCTGATCGCCGGCACCGCATCAAGCACCGGTGAATGCGCATGAATGACATCGGGCTGCAGTTCACGCGCCAGCGCCAGCAGGCGTTTTTCAATCGCCCTCATCACTGCAAACGGGTCGGCACCGGGCAGCCTGGCGAGCAAACCCGTCGGCTTGGGCGTACGGTAAAAATGCAGGCCATCAGCGTCTTCTTCCTCCACGCTGCAATTGATCTGCTTGGGGCCGGACAGGTGACAGGTCTCCCAGCCCATTTTTTGCTGATTGCGCAGAATCGCTGCGCTGCGAAAGGTGTAGCCGGAGTGCAGCGGCAACGTATGGTCGAAAACATGCAGGATTTTCATGCGGCCTGCTGCTCCACTGCATCCATACCCAGCACCTGCCCCAGAAATGCATCAAACATCAACACTGTCCACAGGATCACCGAATAATCGCGTCGCCCGGATTGATGCGCTTCCAGCACATTGCGCAAAAAATCCTGGTTGAACAGGTCGGTTGAAGCCAGACGTTCGCCCAGTACCACACCACGGATCGTGGCTGCCAGTGGCCCACGGAACCACGCTGCCAGCGGCACCGAAAAGCCCATCTTTTTCCGGTACAACACACCGTGTGGCAGATACGGCTCCATCGATTTTTTAAGCAGGTATTTGCCTTCGGTGCCGCGCAGCTTGAGGTCGATGGGCAACCCGGACACCCAGCCCATCAGTTCGTGATCGAGCAGTGGTTCGCGCACTTCAAGTGCATGCGCCATGCTGGCCCGGTCCACCTTGGTGAGAATGTCGCCGACCAGATAGGTTTTCATGTCGAGATACTGCACCAGTGAGAGCGGGTCGTCGGTGGGCGCGACCGCCGCATGCCGGCGCAGCACTTCCACCGCTTCGTAGCCTTGCAGCTCACGCTTGAAAGTCGGCGAAAAAAGTTGCTTGCGCTGCGCGTCCGACAGCAGCGACACACCGTGAAAATAGCCTTCGACTGTATCGCGCGCCAGTGCCTCGAACGTGGTCTTGGCGCGGAAAACCTTGGGCGCCCAATCGGCCTTGGGATACAGCCTGCCAAGCGTGCCGAACAGGGGGCGACGCAGCATCAACGGCATCACCGAGCGCATCCGCTCCTCGTAGCGAAACCAGCGGTAGCGTCGATAACCGGCAAAGTGCTCATCGCCGCCATCGCCCGAGAGCGCCACTTTCACGTGCTTGCGCGCCAGTTCGCAGACCCGGTACGTCGGCAGAGCCGACGAGTCGGCGTAAGGCTCGTCATACACCTGTGCGAGTTTGCCAACCAGGCTGAAATCATTGGCCGCTACCGTTTCGACATGATGGTCGGTGTGGTAGCGGTCGGCGACCTGCTGGGCGTATTCGATCTCGTTGAATGCGGGATCGTCGAAGCCAATCGAGCAGGTGCTCACCGGCGTTGAGGACTGCGTGGCCATCATCGCCACCACGGCACTGGAGTCCACCCCGCCTGACAGGAACGCACCGAGCGGCACATCGGCAATCATGCGCAGCCGGACCGATTCCTGCATCCGCTCAACCAGTTCATCCATCGCACCGGCTTCGTCTTTCACCGCCACCGGGGTAAAAGGCATGTCCCAATACTGCCGGGGCAGCGCGCGCGCCTTGCCGCGCTTGAGGGTGAGTGTAAAGCCGGGCGGCAGTTTGCACGCGCCCTTGAAAATGGTGCGTGGTTCGGGCACATAGCCGTAGGCAAAGTATTCCTCGACGGCCAGCGGATCGATGTCGCGCGCCAGACAGGGATGCGCCATCAACGCCTTCAGTTCGGAGCTGAAAATGAACTCGCCGGTATCGAGAAACGCGTAATACAAGGGCTTGACGCCAAAACGGTCGCGCACCACAAACAGCGTTTCCTGATTGCGGTCCCACAACGCAAATGCAAACATCCCACGGAAACGCGCAACACAGGCCTCACCCCATGCCTCCCAGGCATGGACGATGACTTCCGTGTCGGAATGCGTACGGAAGATGTGGCCCAGCGCCTCCAGTTCGGGCACCAGTTCCTGGAAGTTGTAGATTTCGCCGTTGAACACGACCACGACCGAGCCATCCTCATTGAATAGCGGTTGCTGACCGGAGGACAAATCAATAATCGACAGCCGGCGGTGGCCCAGTCCCACCCCTTGTTCCAGGTGCAGGCCGCCCTCGTCCGGGCCACGATGAAACTGCGTTTCATTCATGCGATGCAACAAATCGCGTGAAATCTCGTTGCTCCCACTGATATCAAAAATCCCCGTGATGCCGCACATGCGTGTATTTCCGTCCCTTGTTGTGTCGAAATTTCAGACTGTCTGATGGCACATCAGCGCCGGCGAGCCAGTGTCTTGTCATATACCGTCGCATACGCCTCGGCCATGGCGGGAATGCTGAAGCGCTGCACCGCCGCTCGTCGCGCGTTCCTGCCATGCTCGGCAATGCGGGCGGGCACATCAAGATAACCCAGCAAGGCCTGTGCCATCCCTGCCACGCTACCCGGCTCGACCAGGCGACCATTCACCCCCTCCTCGACCAGCTCCACATTGCCGCCCACAGCCGTGGCAATGACCGGCAGCCCGCTCGCCAGCGCTTCCAGAATGGTATTGGATATCCCTTCGTTTTTGGATGGCAGGACAAACACGTCAAACACCTGCATGACCTCGGCGATATCCTGACGCTCACCCGGCATCCAGGCCAGATGATCCAGCCCCTCGGCTCGCAGCATTTCCAGGCAAACCGAACGCGCCGGCCCTTCGCCGACGATAACCAGCCGCGCACGCTCGGCGCGCTCGGGTTGCTGCCGTACCATCTGGATAAAGGCCCGGGTCAGCAGCGGATAGTCCTTGACCTCGACCATGCGGCCCACCGCACCAAACACGATGCTTTCGGGATGGGCAAAATCGGGGCGGGGACCCACGCGCGGGCAAAATTTACTGCTGTCGACTCCATTGTAGATCTGGTGCAGTTTGCGCGGCGGCACACGAATCGCCAGTCGCAACCAGGTTTCGAGATCCTGACTCACCGCGATGTAATTCGACACCAGTGGCTGCAACGCACGTCGCATCAGGTTGTATTTCCAGTTTTGCCCATGCAGGTCGAACACATCGCGACCATGCTCGCCATGCACCGTGGCGCGCACACCGGCGACCGCAGCCACCAACTGAGCTTCCAGCGCGGCCAGGTTACGGGTATGAACCAGATCGGGCTTGAGTCGGCGCAACAGCTTCCAGAGCCGCAGGGCCCAGCCCAGCCCGTGTCCCGGTGCGCGGTGCAACGCATAGAAGTCGACCGGCTGCGCCGTGATGCGCTGGCGAAAATCACTATAGTCGGTGAGTGCAATCACGCTATGGCGATAGCGTTGCGGTGACAGGGTATTGAACAGGTTCACCATGCCATTTTCCATGCCACCCGTGTCGAAACGGTGGACAATGTGCACGATGTGCTCGATCACTGGCCGTCGACCTGATCGAGCGTACGCCCAATCGCCTCATTCATGTCCGTAGTAAATCGTGACAGCGTGGCAGCCGCCGCATCCAGCCCGACTTCCTCATACGGCGTGGCGATCAGCACCGACAAGCCATCGTCACGCTTCATGCGCACCCGGTCGAATGCCAGACTCAGCTTGGCCATGTGGTCGTTTACGACGGGGTGCTGGTTGATCAGGTTCCACTGCCACACCAGCAGTCGCTGACCATTGCTGCCGCGCATCCTGGCCTGACGCACCTGCTGCGACAGACCATTGATCCGCACCGTCACAATGGCTTCGCCCACGTTGGACCACGCCGGATTCTTCTGCCTGATCATGTAATTTTGCGAGTTCACCAACTCGGCACCCTGCCGCTGCGTCGCGTAATAATTCAGTTCCAGCAACACATTGCGTCCGGCCTGGGTATAGGACTGGCGCATCTGGCGGTCGGCCCCGATCCAGTGGGGAACCCAGGTGGTGAACGCTTCGACTGGCTGCCAACCACCCTGTGCCTCGATCTGCAATTCGGACATGACGGGTAGCGGTCGGGCGCTCAGCCAACCCGCATAGACCGGCCACAGGCCTGCTGTCAGCAAGCTAATCAGCATGACCGGCAACATGGGGCGCGCACGCATGCCGGATGCAGCCGATACCGGCAATACATGCTCCGGTTCCGTCTGGTCATCCTCGCGCCAGAAGCTGCCGATCCAGAACAGCAGCAGCATGACGATGCCAAAAAATACCCAGCCATAGATGTAGTGATCGACCCCCAGCGCCAGTTTCATGTCGGACAGGTGCGCAATCATCACGATCATATAGGCGCGGCCACTGTTGGCAAACACCGGCACGATCATGGCAGCAATGGAAAACAGCAGACGCCGTTTCCATGAACGAAAAGTGAGATAGGCGTACAGCACGCCGAGCGTAATCGAGGCGATCAGATACCGCAGGCCCGAACAACCTTCAACCACCGACCAGTCGCCACTGGGAATACTGAAGAACATGCCCTCGCGATACACCGGAATCCCCGTGGCCTGCAACATGGCCACGGTGAAATCTGCAGTCACGCCCATCAAGGGCTGGATCAGGAATTCCCCCATCGGCACGGCAAACAACAGAAACATCAACGGGAAAAAGGCGGCCCATGCAAACTGGGCACCGAGCAAGGTCCACACCACAGCGATCAGCATGGCAATGTAGGCATATTGCGCAACAACGTTAACGCTACCCGCATCTGCCAGCAACCAGCCAGCGCCAGCCAGCGCCAGCAGGACCAGGCCACGCAGATCCGGGCGCGGCGATACCTGCGACAGCACATCCCAGCGCCGCCAGATCAACCAGATACTGATAGGGAAAATAAGGTAACCATGAGCGAAGGTTTCCGAACGCTCCCACACCTCGGCCATCGAATAAAACGTGGGCCAGAACATCGCAGTCAGCAACAACAGGGCGCTTAGGGTCAGCGCGCCAGCGCGCAACCATACGCTGCGTGAAGGAGCAATCAGGGTATCGGGTAGAGCACTCATGGGTGACCAGTCTCAAAAACAGGAGGGGCGATCGGCGCCGCTTCAATCGGGGCGCGTTCAAACAGGGAATCGATTGCGCCCAAATTATGGGCCCAGTCGTAATGCGCCAGGATGCAATCGCGCGCGCCAGCGGCAGATGTGGCGGTTCGTAATTGAGCCACGACCGCTTGCGCTAACTCGGACTCGCCCTGCGCCAGAATGAAATCACGACCCGCCTGGGCACGCAATCCTTCAGCCGCCTGGACACTGGCCACAACCGGTCGCGCCATCGCCATCGCTTCGAGCACCTTATTCTGCACGCCCCGCGCAATCCGCAGCGGTGCCACGGCGCAGGCAGCATGCGCCAGATAAGGGCGGACATCAGGCACGCCACCCGTGACGACCACGCCGGGCTGGCGCGCCAATTGGGTCACAGCCTCACTGGGTCGGCTGCCAACGATGGTGAATTGCGCTTCTGGTATTGCTTCTCGTATGGCCGGGAATATCTGCCCGGCAAACCAGCTGACGGCATCGATATTTGGCCAATAATCCATGGCGCCGGTGAACACGACGCCCTGAACATCCGCCGCGTACGGATTGACATAGTCACGCGCGGGTGAAAAATAATCCGCATCCACACCATTCTCAAACGCACTGATTTTATGGCGTGAGCGTGGCGCACGCTGCTGCAGCAAGGCCGCCTCGGCCTGCGACACCAGCAGGGTCGCATCAAAATCTTCGGACACACGCGCCTCCCACTCGGCCAGTTTTCGGCCCTCGCGCGCATACACCCACGAAAGCGGCCAGCGCTGCGTCGCAGCATACTGGGTCCACTTGTCGGAATCGACATCAACCATATCCAGCACGCGATGCTCAATCGAGCCCGGCATGAACTGCGCCATCGCCGACGAAAAGGCCAGCCCGCGCGTCACCTTGCCGCAAGCGGCCAATTCAGCTGCCCAGTGCTTGAGTTCGCGGTTGCGGTAATACGGCAGCGTCAGTGCCTCACCGCTCAGCAGGCCTGTCAGGCTCGCCAGCTTTGAGCGACGCGGGTTCAGCGGCAACAACTTGATCGAAGCACAGTACGGCTTGAGTTCGTCCTGATACTGCCAGTCGTCAGGATCATCGACGAACGCACCAAGGTGAATTTCATAGCGTTCACTGAGATGCCGCAGTAGATGAAACGAACGAATCTTGTCTCCCTTGTTCGGCGGGAAAGGAATGCGATGGGCAAGAAACAGCAGTCCCTCCACGTGTCTCACCCCAAGTTTTTCACAATATGCGGCCCGATCACGTTGGCGAGTGCCAGCGGCATTTTCTTCCAGGCCTGGATGAACAGGCGGTATTTGGGATTGAGCGGGTTGATGTCCGGAACCGTTTTGTCGGTCACCAGAAAATATTCGTAGTACAGCGGCGTCGGTTCAAAGCCCCAGTTTTTCTTGAAGTCGAACGATCCGGTCCCTCGCTTGCTGCGGCCAAAATCGAACACCTTCAACCCGCGCTCGCAGGCACGACGCATCAGCTCCCAGTACATGAAATCATTACCCGCCACCGCACGAGCGGCATCCGTTCCACCGCCGTAATAGGGCAGGACTTCATCACGAAAATAAAACGACATCACGCTGGCAATCACTTCACCATTCAGCGTAATGGTCAGCACTTCGCAATCGTCGCCAAATTCGTCTTTAAGGGCTTTGAAAAGTGCTCGCGAAAACACGGGGGTACCCAGGCGATGCACGCTGGCTGAATAGGCCTGAAAAAAGCGACGGGTGTCTGCATCAATCTCACCGACCAAACCGGCCTTGATGCCCTTCCTCACCATCGCCCGCTGTTTGCGCGGAATGGCGCTCATATTGGCTTCGACTTCCGGCTCGATGGCTTTCTTGAAAGTGACGTACAAATCCTTGGTCGGCCAGTGCGCATGCTGGGCAACCTGATTGCGGTATTCGAGCGCCCCCACCTTGAGCTTGATCGCGAGTGCCTGTGCCGCTTCATCAAGCGCAAGATAAGCCGCATCATTGTCGGCCAGGATGCCACCATAGGCACAGAACGGCAGCGACCCCAGGCTGTGGCCAAACAACCAGCTGTTGATTTCGGCCAGCGGCAGCACGCCCACCAAATCGCCATCACGCTCGGCCAGCAGGAAATGCGCGCGGTGGCCGAAAGCATCCTCGATCACGCGCCGCCAACCGGCACGGTGAAAAAAGGTGCCGTCCGGGTGGGTCAGCACATAGGCATCCCAGCGCACCGTATCGTTCGCGCTCATCGGGCGAACCGTGACATCTGCCGATGGAGTGGCAGTTTGAGTGAAGGGTTCAGCCTGCCGGTTCAATGTGCAGACAGGAACACACGGTCAACGCGGTCCCATTCAAAATCGGTCAGCAACTGACGCAGTCTGTCGGGCATCCGATGCAGATTCACGTAATGACGGAACCGCGTCCTGGCCGACAGGCCGGACTGGCGGGGCTGGCCGGCGTCGAGTTCCCAAGGGTGGAAATAGAACATGCACGAAGCCTGATCCTGTGCGTTGACGCGACGCAGCATCCAGCGTGATACGGAATAAGGGAGCAGCCGAAACCAGCCCCCGCCGGCAGCAGGCAGGTTGCGGCCCATCAGCGGCAGCGTGGTGGGAGGCAGTTCCAGAATGCCCTGTGCGCCATTGGGGCGGTTGGGGAAACGTGGCGCATCCGGCATGCCGTAATGATCATGGCGCACCGGATAAATGCTTGAGCTGTACACATAGCCTGCATTCTCCAGTTCCTGCACTGCCCACCAGTTGTCCCGGTTGATCGAGAAACTCGGCGCGCGGTAGCCGCGTATGGCCACGCCACCCAGGTCTTCGAGGATGCGCTTGGCGCGGGTGATGTCATCACGAAACTGTTCGGGCGTGAGATCCGATGCACGCTGATGGCCGTAACCATGGCTGGCGAGTTCATGGCCGCCGTCGACAATGCGGCGCACCACCTGCGGATAACGCTCGGCGATCCAGCCCAGGGTAAAGAACGTCGCTTTGGCATGGGTCTCGTCGAGCAACCCCAGAATCACATCGACATTGCGCTCAACCCGGCACGGCAGGCTGTCCCAGTCTTCACGCCGAATATGTGGCGCAAACGCAGATACCTGAAAGTAATCCTCGACGTCGATCGACATGGCATTCTTGATCGCTGCCATTTACGCTACCTTCACGCCTTTCGGTGTCGGCAGCCAGGTCTTCAGCGTATGCGCAATGCGCATGGCCGCGCGGCCATCCCAGTATTCGGGAATCCGTCCCGCCTTGCCGCCATTTGCCATCACCTCACGGAAGGCTGCGCGAATCGCATCCGGGTCAGGACCGACCAGGGTATTGGTTCCCTCGGCAATCGTGATCGGACGCTCGGTGTTCTCACGCAAGGTGAGGCAGGGCACGCCGAGCGCGGTGGTCTCTTCCTGAATGCCGCCAGAATCGGTCAGCACCAGCTTGGCATCGCGCATCAGGCCCAGCATCTCCAGATAACCCAAGGGCGGCAGGATGTGCAGACCGTCCAGTTTGGCCGTGAATCCAAATTTTTCGATATTGCTGCGCGTGCGGGGATGCAGAGGCAGCACCACCGGCAGGCTGCGGTTGATTTCGGCCACCACATCAAGCAAGGCGGCCAGCGTGGCCGGATCGTCGACGTTGGATGGCCGATGCAGCGTCAGCACCGCATAATTTGCCAGCGTGGTTCCCAGCGTCTGATTGCTCGGCACCGCATGCTCGAGGTTGCGGTACAGCGTATCGATCATCACATTACCGACAAATTCCACCCGTGCCGGATCAATCCCTTCGCGCTGCAGATTGGCGAGTGCGCTCTTTTCGGTGATGAACAGCAGATCAGATAACTGGTCGGTGAGTACACGGTTGATTTCTTCCGGCATCCCCCGGTCGTAACTGCGCAAGCCCGCTTCGACGTGGATCACACGCACACCGCGCTTGGCTGCCACCAGTGCACAGGCGATGGTGGAGTTCACATCCCCCACGACCAGCACGGCCTGCGGCTGCACACTTTCCAGGACAGGTTCAAAGCGTTTCATCACCTCGGCAGTCTGTACGGCATGACTGCCGGAACCCACCTCCAGATGATGATCTGGATGCGGAATGCCAAGATCAGAGAAAAAACTGTCACTCATCGCCGCATCGTAATGCTGGCCGGTATGCAGCAATTGCGCAGCAATGCCGGCTTCAGCCAGCGCTGCCATTACCGGCGCGATCTTCATGAAATTGGGGCGTGCACCCGCGATACATAAAACCTGAGTCATGACCAACCCTAGTGCGTAGCGTCTGGGTGATCGGGCGGCAGATCCTCGCCCGCCACTGCGTGGCGTTCGCTCACGGTATACAGAATCTTGCGCACAATGGGCAGGATGCGGTTGACCGAGCGCTCCATCTGCTCGACACGCTGCGTCAGGCGCAGGGTGTCTTCGTTGGGCAAGACCCCAGACGCGGGCGCCTGCTGATTGACGCCGGTAGGTCCCTGGAAATCCTGGTGCGCCACTTCACTCTTCAGGTCAGAAACCACTTCATTTACTTCGGCTGCACCAAAGTGGTTTTTCTCTTCGAGAAATCCAAATAACAGCAGACGATCGCAGGTGGTATTCAGGCGCCGCGGAATGCCGCCGGTGAAGCGATGCAACTCGGCAAACGCCTCATCATCAAAGTCCGGCGAGCCCGTCCAGCCCACGGTACGCAGGCGGTGTTCGATGTAGCCGCGCGTCTCGTCGGCATCGAGCGGCCCCAAGTGATACGAGGCCACTACGCGCTGACGCAGTTGCTGCATGTCCGGACTTTGCAGAATGCCGCGAAACTCGGGTTGGCCCAGCAAAAAAGTCTGGATCAGCGAACGTTCGTCATTCTGGAAATTGGACAGCATGCGCAGCTCTTCCACCGCCCGCGATGTCAGGTTCTGCGCCTCATCCACCACCAGCAGGACGCGCTTGCCCTGGCGAGTGGCCGCACCGAGAAAATCTTCCAGGTTTTTGAGCAGCGCCGACTTGGTCAGCCCTTCATGCTCCAGGCCAAACGACGCGGCCACGCTGCGCAGCGTGTCTTCGGCATCCAACTGGGTCGATACCAGTTGCGCCGCAATCAGGTTGTGCGATTCAAGCTGCCGGAACAGGTTGCGCACCAGCGTGGTCTTGCCCGCACCGACTTCGCCGGTGATAACAATAAAGCCTTCGCCCAGCGACAAGCCGTAATCCAGATACGCCATCGCCCGCTTGTGGCCCTTCGAGCCAAAGAAAAAACGCGGGTCGGGATTGAGTTGAAACGGCTTGGCACTAAAGCGGTAATAATCTTCGTACATGGACGATCCGTTTTCTGAGTGGGGCACAGCCACTGTTCACACGCAGTGTGAAGCAATGGCCATGCCATTCGGGCAGGCCGGTCAGAAGCGCTTGTTGACCGTGGCTGTGAGACTGTTTTCGTCGTAATCGGAATTCGCTGCGTTTGAATCCCGTTGGGTATGGCGTAAAGTCAACGCGCCGTTGAGTGTTTCAGCAAAGCGGTGATTCAGACCAAGGCTGAGACTGAGGAGGTCATCGTCCCGGGCTGTCAGCACGAGCGAAGCCGGAGTTTGCGTACGCGTCAGGACAATACTGCTGTTGAGTGTAGTCTGCGGCGTCATCCGATAATCTGCTGACGCGAGCAGTGATTGGGTCTGATCCTCTCTGTTGTCAGCAGTAAACAAGCGCTTTGAATCAGAATAGTTGAGCGAATAAGTCACTCTGCTGACCCTCCAACTCATCCCGGCGCGCAATATCTTCGAAATGAAGACCCCATTGCGCAAATCAAACAACACACCCGGCCTCCCACCACTAGCAATACAGCTCGGCGCGGGCGGAATGCTGAATGGCCAGTCCGCGACCAGAATAAGATTTCCATTCTCGTCAGGACACAGATAATCGTAAACCGTCCCGTTTTTTGGCAGGAACCGGCTGCTGTCGCTCACATCCTCGGCATAGCTTGCATTCCAGTTTGATAGCCGTGTGCGATGGCGTGCGGACAGGCTGTATGTCTTACCGAAATAACGCTCGCCGGCAGAGGCTTCCAGGCTGGTGCGGCGCGATGGCGACCAGCCAAAGCCTGCAGAGTAGAACGAGCCTGAGGTTTCAGAGGCGCTGAGATAGTCATTCTTGTCCTCGCCCACCGTGCCGAACACCCGAAACTTACGGGTCAGCGCATAACCAGCGGATGCGCTGGCGCTTTCAAAGGTGGTATCTACCGCATTGTCATTTTGTGTTTTGCGGATGGAGTAGTTCAGACCCCAGCTGACATCGTTGAAGCGTGGCCCGCTATTCAACTCTGCGATAAGTGAATTCGATGCGGTTTGGTTGACCACATCATTCTCGAAAATCGCTCCGCTGGCGGTATAGCGCACCAGCGTGTTGGCAAAGCTGCCCAGGCGTTTCTGGATATAGGGGCTGATGGAATAGGTGCCGACGGTGGCGCGGTTGCTGCTGTTGATCTCGGCATCGGCAGGCGAGCCCAGCAGCGAAATCAGTTCCTGCGAAACGCGGGCATTGCCATCGATGAACAGAAAGTCCTCGACCAGTTCGGCATGACCGGCAGCGTTCAGATTGTGATTGAGGTCATTGCTTTCGTTATTCCCAAAGCGTTCGACCGCGCGCAGGCCATACTGCAACGTAGCCTGCACCCGGCGCGATCCGCTGGAGCTCAACGAGAAGCCCGGCATCACGCTCAGGATCAAGGCATCTTCCGGATTGGTCGCACTTTGATTCGAATTGTCGGTGTAAGTGGCAGAGGCGCCCACGCTTGGCGTCAGACGCCAGTCGAGGGCCTGAGCCGTCAGCGGAAAGGCCATAACCAGGACAACAGAAAAAGCGCCCGTCAAGGGCGTCATGCTGTGTGAACGATGCTTATTTGCCGTAGCTGCCATAGTAGCCATAGTAGTAATCTGCACCCGGAGTCGGGGTGGTTTTATTCAACAACATGCCCACCACTTCACACGATTGAATGTGGCTGAGGGCTTCACGTACAGCCTCCTGCGAGGTTTTTTCAGCCTCCACCACCATGACGATCTGTCCCATGTGCGTGGCCAGCACGCTTGATTCGCTGGTTGCCAGAAGCGGCGGGGAATCGAACAGGATTATACGGTCCGGGTAACGATTGCCGATATCCTCGACCAGCCGGGTCATGGCTGCGCTGGCCAGCAGTTCAGTCGCGCGCTTGTAGGTGCGGCCTGCAGGCAGCACGCTCAGCTTGGCGATATCGGTCCGGATCAACACGTCAGACAGCTTGAGATCCTTGTCCTGTAACACGTCCAGCAAACCCTTGTCGGCATGAATGCCCAGATATTCCGGGACGCGTGGCTTGGCGACGTCCGCATCGATCAGCAGCACCGTGCGATCCATTTCCATCGCCATCGAAATCGCGAGGTTAATGGCGCAGAAGCTCTTGCCTTCACCTGGCAAGGAACTGGTCACCATGATGAGGTTGCCGTTCTTGACCCGCGTGGTGCCCTGGCCAAAGGCATTGGCAATGAGTGGGCGCTTGATGATGCGAAACTCTTCGGCGATCTGGCTTTTCTCGGCATCCGGCGACACCACACCCATGCGATGCAGGCGCGCGAGATTGATCGACTGCACCTGGCTGTTGCCTTCCAGCACATCCGCTTCCGGATCCGGCGAGCTGAAAATCGGCTCCACCGGCGTGGCCACAAACGGAGCAGACTGCTGGCTGCTGCGCTGCTTGTTCAGCGCATTCTCGATCAGGCTGGCATCTTGCGCATGGCTGCTTCCGCCAGAGGATTGAGCTGCCCCGGACCCAATCTTGCCTGCTGCTTTTTCAATAATGCTCATGTTTTCTCCTAGCCCGCACGCGAGATGACGAGCTGCACGACCATCACTGCGCCATACGCAGCAATCAGGCTGCCCAGCGCAGCCAGGTAGGTCAGCAGGCCCTTGCGCTTGCGGCGACGGGTCTCATCTGTTTCCACCCGTGACACGGCACCCAGCAGCGGCAGACCAGTCAGTTCACGCAGTACCCGGCGATCGGTCACCGTACGGCGCAACTGGCTCAACAGGAAAGCAACGGCAACGCCTGCGGCCAGTCCGGCCAGGGTCACCAGTGACAACAGCAGCGGGCGGTTCGGCCAGGCCGGCTGACTGGGCACAAAAGGCGGATCGATCACGCGGAAATCCACCGTATCGGTCTTGCTTTCGACTTCGCCCGACATGGTGACGGACTCGCGCCGCTTCAGCAGGGCATCGTAATTCTGGCGATACACGTCATAGTCCCGTGTCAGCTGGGTGTATTCCTGTTCAACCTGCGGAATCATATTGGACGCGTTGCGGAGTTCGCCAAACCGGCGCTGGTATTCAGCTACGCGCGCACCGAGCGCCGAAACAGTCGCATCCGCTTCGGCAATGGCGATGGTGAGCTGCTGATAAACCGGGTTCTGAATCTTGGATCCCACCGGGTCCGCCTTGCGCTGCGCGATTTCGGCTTTCTTCTGCGCCTGAAGCTTTTCAATCAGGCGCTTGGTCGACTGAATGTCGGGATGCAGGTCGGTGTATTGCAGGCGCAGTTGATCCATCTGCTTCTCCAGCGCCTGAATACGGCTGTCGGTCTCGCTGTTGGCTGGGCCTGCCGCAGCCGCTGCGTTAAGCTCGGGTTCTTCATCAGCCAGTTGCCGCTTGAGCTGGTTACGGCGATTCACCGCTTCCTGCTGATCCAATTGCGCCTGCCGCAGCTGCGCTGACGTTTCAGCCAGCTTGGCGTAATAATCACCGCCCTGCCCCGGCATCATGCCGATGTGCTTCTGCTTGAATTCCTTGAGCGAATTTTCTGCGTCGGTCAGCTTTTGCTGATACTGCTGTAACTGCTCTTCGATAAAGCGCTGTGAACTGGAAATGTCCTGACGCGTCTTGCCTAGGCTGCTTTCCACAAAAATGGTCAACAGCGACTGCACCACCTTCTTGGCCAGATCGCCGTTGGCATCCTGATAGCTGATGGTGTACAGGTTTTCCCGCCCGGCATCGGCAATCGAGATCTTGCCTGCCAGACCATTCAGCATGGACTCGGTTTGCTCGGGCGTCTTGGCCTTCACATCCAGATCGGTCATGCGCGCGACCTTTTCCAGCGTGGGGCGGCTGACCAGCTGACGTGTCATCAGCTTGATCTGCTGCTCCACATTGGGTTCGGCCGTCAGCCCTGACAACAACGGTTTCAGCAGGGTTTGCGTATCCACATATACGCGTGCCGATGCTTCATAGCGATCCGGAATGATCATCACCCAGGTCCAGCCGACGATGCACACCAGCCAGGCCGTCACGACGCCCCACCAGCGTCGTTGCCAGGCGGCCTTGGCGTAGCCCAGAATTTGCTGCAACACTTGATCCATGCGGTTGTTCCATCAAAAAGCGCCACTTGACGCGGCGCAGTTACACTTAGAACAGGCTTTCAGGCACTACCAGCACATCGCCTGGACGCATATCAACGTTGGCCGAAATATCGCCGCCTTTCAGCAGATCTTCCAGACGCACGCCGAGACGTTCCTGCTTGCCACCCACGGTACGCAGGATGTAGGCCTTGTTGCCTGCAGCAAAATCAGTCAGCCCGCCAACCGAGATCATCAGGTCGATCAGGCTCATTTTTTCACGATAATTCAGGGCTTGCGGTTTGGCGGCCTCACCCACCACGCGCAGCTGCTGATCGAACGGGCCAATGCCACCGCCCACGATGACAGTGACGATAGGCTCCTGGATATACTTGCCCAAGGCCTTTTCAATGTCGCGTGCCAACTGGGTAGGGGTCTTTCCGGAAGCCTGGAGGTCCTCGACCAGATTCATGGTCATCTTGCCATCAGGTCGCACCGGGAAGCTGCCGGACACTTCAGGGTTACGCCAGACAAAAACATTCACCGAGTCGCCCGGACCAACCAGGTAATTCCAGTTGTAGTCGCCCGTTAGCGCGGGAGCGGGTGGATAAGTCGGTGTATTGGAACAGCCTGCCATGGCGGCAACCGCCAACACGACACTGGCGCGCGCGATGCGCTTGTTGATCGTAAACATGTCCATCCTCCCTTGTAAGTAATCAATCTGCTGGCATTATGCCAGAGCAGATCAAAAATCCGCCTAGTAGACCAAAGACTCGCAGCAAGTTCCAGGCCAACCGCCCAGACCGGCAAAGGTCTTGATACACAGGGATTGGTGCAATTTTCAGGCTGTCCAATACGTTGGAAGTCCGGCGGAAGTGTCGTAAGGCCATCACCGACCAAGGTATCATGCCGCACATGACAGATTCTGCCATCGACACCTTCGACACACTTCGACAGCGTATCCGCGACTTTGCCCAGGCCCGCGCATGGGAACGCTATCACACCCCCAAGAATCTGGTGATGGCGCTCAGTGTGGAAATGGCCGAGTTGCTGGAGCCTTTTCAATGGTTGACCGCGGAGCAAAGCTTGCAGTTGAATGCCGAACAGCATGAAGCGGTACGCCAGGAAATAGCCGATGTGCTGATTTACCTGACCCGGCTGGCCGACGTGCTGGGAATAGACCCACTCGAAGCCGCCGCCGACAAACTGGCAATCAATGCACGCAAGTATCCGGTCGACCAGGCATACGGCAACGCCCTTAAATACTCGGCCCATCAAACCAATCAAGGCAGTTCAGATGACTAAACCGTATTTCAAGCACCATGTATTTTTCTGCACCAACGAGCGGGACGACGGCGCCAAATGCTGCGGCGCATCCGGCGGCCAGCACATGCGCGACTACCTGAAGAAAAAGGTCAAGCACGCCAACCTCAATGGCGAAGGCAAGTGCCGCATCAATAGCGCCGGCTGCATGGACCGTTGTGACGAAGGCCCGCTGCTGGTCGTGTACCCCGAAGGGACTTGGTACACCTATGTGGATGAAACGGACATTGACGAGATTTTCGATCTCCATCTCAAACAAGGACGCATCGTCGAGCGTCTGCAGCTGAAGTGAAGCGGCCGAACACGACGGCCCGGGTGAAGCGCTACAAACTCCGCATCCCCGTACCGGCCGGCAAACTGGAAACCGTGATCGACGACCCCGAAACCGATCGTCGCGGGCTGTTGCTGGTCGCGCATCCGCACCCGCTGCATGGCGGCAGCATGGAAAACAAGGTTGTCACCACCCTGGCCAAAGCCGCCAACGAAGCGGGCTGGGTGTCGGTACGCCCCAACTTTCGCGGCGTGGGAATGAGCGATGGCGAATTCGACGCCGGCGTGGGCGAGACCGACGACCTGCTCGCTGTCGCACGCTTTGTCGAAGCCAGTTACCCCGGATTGCCCTGGACCCTGGCCGGCTTTTCCTTCGGCGCATTCGTGCAACACCGCTTGCGCCAGCAACTCGATGCACAGCGGCTGATTCTGGTTGCGCCAGCGGTCACCATGTATGAGTTCGATCCGGTGCCGTCCGATTCCGTGGTCATCTATGGCACGGCCGACGAGCTGATTCCGCCCGCCGCCATTCAACTATGGGCCGACCAGCAACACCTTGCTCAAAAAGTCATTCCGGATGCAGGCCACTTTTTCCACGGCAAGCTCAAGGAACTGAAACAGGCGTTCATCGAGGCCTGTCCATGCTGAAGGTACAAGGTCTCTGCAAACGCTACGGCGACACCGAAGTCGTGCGCAGCCTCGATCTCGATGTCCGACGCGGCGAATGCTTCGGCTTGCTGGGCCCCAACGGCGCCGGCAAGACCACCACGCTGCGCCTGCTGCTGGGCTTGATCGAGCCGGACAGCGGCAGCATCGAAATTGACGGCATTGCCGTGCCGCAGCATGCGCGCGAGGCGCGGATGAAAGTCGGTGTGGTGCCGCAAATGGACAACCTCGACCCGGACTTCAGCGTATGCGAGAACCTGCTCGCCTATGGCCGCTACTTTGGCATGGAAAAATCTGCCATCGCAGCACGCGTCCCGGAATTACTGGAGTTTGCCGGGCTGACGGGCAAGGCGGATGCCCTGATCACTCAATTGTCGGGCGGCATGAAGCGACGGCTCACGCTGGCCCGCGCGCTGGTGCACGACCCCGACATTCTGTTCCTCGATGAACCCACCACCGGACTCGATCCGCAAGCACGTCACCTGATCTGGCAAGGCTTGCGCCGCCTGATCGCAGACGGCAAAACCATCGTGCTGACCACGCATTTCATGGATGAAGCCGAGCGGCTCACCGACCGCCTCGCCATCCTCGACCACGGTCGCGTCGTCGCCGAAGGTTCGCCGCGCGCATTAATCGAATCCCACATCGAACCCGTCGTGGTCGAAGTGTTTGGCGAAGGACTGGCTGACTGGACGCGCGATCACGCGGCAAACTTGTGCCAGCGCTTTGAAACGGTGGGCGAAACCCTGTTCTGTTATCTCGACAACGCCGATACCGTGATTGATGCGTTGAAGCACGTCCCGACCTTGCGCTACCTGCATCGCCCATCCAGCCTCGAAGATGTTTTTCTCAAGCTTACCGGGCGCGACCTCCGTGATTAAACATCTTCAGCTCCCTCTGCTGTCGTGGCGCTTTATCCCGGTGTGGCACCGCAATTATCTGGTATGGAAAAAACTTGCCATCCCCGCCATCCTCGGCAATCTGGCCGATCCGATGCTGTACATGCTGGGGCTTGGATACGGCCTCGGCAGCCTGCTGCCGGACATAGGCGGCATGCCCTACATCACCTTTCTCGCTGCCGGAACGGTGGCCTACAGCACGATGAACGCCGCAACGTTTGAAGTACTGTATTCGAGTTTTTCGCGCATGCATGTGCAGCGCACCTGGGACGCCATCCTCAATGCCCCGCTCACGCTCGACGATGTGATGCTGGGGGAACTGACCTGGGCGATGACCAAAAGCCTGCTCTCCGGACTGGCGATCCTGGCGGTGATCTGGGGACTGGGACTGTTCGGAAATTTCTGGATGACGTTGTGGATCATCCCCGTGGTTGCCCTGGTTGGGTTCTGCTTTGGCGGGATGGGACTGGTGATGAACGCGGTGTCACCCAGCTATGACTTTTTCCTCTACTACTTCACGCTGGTGATTACGCCGATGGTGCTGCTATGTGGCGTGTTTTTCCCCGTCACCCAGCTCCCCGCGCTGCTGCAGGGCGTGTCGGCGTGGTTGCCCCTCACCCACGCCATCGATCTGGCGCGCCCGCTGGTCGTGGGCAACGTGCCGGACAATATAGCGCTGCATGTCTTGGCGCTGCTGATTTATGGCAGCCTGGGTTATGTCATCGCGCTGGCATTCACGCGGCGACGGCTGTTGAAATAATCAGACCTCAACACCAGCCGCCTGCTGGTCGGCGTGGTAGCTGGATCGCACCATCGGTCCGCAGGCTGCGTGCTTGAACCCCATCGCCAACGCTTCCTGCTCGAACTGGGCAAAGCGCTCAGGTGTCACGAAGCGCAGCACCGGCAAATGATGTTGCGAGGGCTGCAGATACTGGCCAAGCGTCAACATGTCCACATCGTGTGCGCGCAGATCACGCATCACCTGCAGAATCTCGTCATCTTCCTCGCCCAGACCGACCATCAGGCCGGATTTGGTGGGGATATCGGGATGACTGACCTTGAAATCCTTCAATAGCTTCAGCGAATGCGCATAGTCAGCGCCGGGACGTGCTGCCTTATACAGACGCGGCACGGTTTCCAGATTGTGATTCATGATATCGGGCGGAGCCACGCCCAGTTTTTCCAGCGCCTTGTCGAGCCGGCCGCGAAAATCCGGGGTCAGAATTTCGATCCGCGTGGCGGGTGACTTTTCGCGTACAGCCGCGATGCACTGCGCAAAATGGTCGGCCCCACCATCGCGCAGGTCATCACGATCCACGCTGGTGATGACGACATATTTCAATGCCATCAGCGCAATGGTCTCGGCCAGATGGCGCGGTTCATCGATGTCCGGCGGCAGCGGTGTGCCATGGCCAACATCACAGAACGGGCATCGCCGCGTGCACAGGTCGCCCAGAATCATGAAAGTTGCCGTGCCATGACCAAAGCATTCACCCAGATTGGGGCACGATGCCTCTTCGCACACCGTATGCAGCTTGGCTTCGCGCAGAATGGTTTTGAGCCGGCTCACGTTCGGCACGTTCGGCGACTTGGCCCGGATCCACGACGGCAACCGCATGCGTTCCTGCGGTACGATCTTGATCGGGATGCGCGAGGTCTTTGCTGCACCCTTGTGCTGGACGGGGTCTGCCATAATCTGCTCAGTAACAATATTGAACCCGGATTTTAGCCTATGCGATTAACCACCCTGACCCTGCTGGCAGTATGGAGTGCGGGAGCCGGCGCCGGCACTGAGACCAGCCTGGATGCGGAAACCGGCTTGCGCACCTGGCAGACCGACACCCGCGGCATCCAGATCCGCCTGACCCAGATCAGCCCGGATCAGGTGCGCGGTTTTTACCAGGCACGTGGTTTTTCTGCCGAGACGGCGGAACACTACGCCACCGAATGCGTCTTCATGACCGTGGTGCGCAACGTTGGCGACAGCCCTCTTCAACATCGTCTGGCCGACTGGCGCTATCTTGCCGCAGAGCAGCCCGTACGCGCCATTCGCAGCAAAGCCGAATGGGAACGCCGCTGGAAGCAACAAGGCGTGAACGAGGCTGCGCGCATCGCTTTCACCTGGGCGCAGTTCCCCTCCACGCAAACCTTTGCGCCGGGCGACTGGAACCAGGGCATGACAAGCTACAGCGTACCGCGCGATGGGCTGTTCGACCTGCGCTTCACCTGGCACAGTGGCGGCAAGACTTTTTCCGGAATACTCGAGCAAGTGAGGTGCGCCAATGAAAATCCGTAACCATCTGGCAGGTCTGGCTTTCGCCGTACTGCTGGGACTGTCTGCGGCAAGCAGCTTCGCTGCCGATCTCCCGCCTTTGTCCCACAGCCTGACCAGACAGACACCGAAACCCGCGCCAGCGCTCAAGCTGAAGGGCCTCGACGGCGCAATCCACGACCTTGCCCAGCTCAAGGGCCACGTGGTGCTGATCAATTTCTGGGCAACCTGGTGCCCACCGTGCCGACGCGAGATGCCGTCGATGGAGCGCTTGTCGCAGGCATTCAAGGGTGAAGCGTTCAGCGTACTGGCAGTGGATGTCGGTGAAAACCCGGATGTCATTGAAAGCTTCACCAGCCAGCTCGACACCACGCTGGCCTTCCCCATTCTGCTGGACCAGAACAGTCAGGCCATGCAAGCCTGGAAAGTGGCAGGGCTACCCACGACTTATCTGGTCGACACAAAAGGCCGCATCGTGGCCAGTGCGATTGGCGGGCGTGAATTCGACCATCCCGAGATGGTTCGGGCGATCAGGCGCTTGCTCAAACCCTAGCCGGTCTAACCGGGCATCAGCCCAGAACTCGCACCGGCCCGGCTCCAATTTTCACCGGGCACCTTTCGGTCAGCTTATCCGCCGGTTCGCAAGTTGGCCGGAAGGTTCTGGTATTTACGGATAACCAGCGTATTAATCAGCCATAAATCGTATTCTTCAGCGCCTTTACCAGCGCCCGCTCTAACGCCGGTAATGATTCGTACACGCCACGGTCACGGCATTGCGTCACCTGCATGCCGGCGTAGCCACACGGGTTGATGGCCGCAAACGGACTGAGGTCCATGTCCACGTTCAAGGCCAGCCCGTGATAAGTGCAACCGTGTTTGACGCGCAAGCCCAGCGCGGCGATTTTCGCGCCATCGACATATACGCCGGGCGCGCCAGGCTGTCTTGCAGCGTTGACGCCATGCGCTGCCAACAAATCGATCACCGCCTGCTCCATGCGTGTCACCAGTTCGCGGATGCCGTAGCCACGCCGCCGCAAATCAACCAGCACATAGACCACCACCTGCCCGGGTCCGTGATAGGTGATTTGCCCGCCGCGGTCGATTGGGACAACCGGAATATCGGTGGCTGCAATCAGATGTTCGGGCTTGCCCGCCTGGCCCTGGGTGAACACCGGAGGATGTTCCAGCACCCAGAGTTCATCGGGCGTATCGGGCGCACGCGCTGCCGTAAACACCTGCATCGCCCGCCAGGTCGGTTCGTACTCGACTCGACCCAACTGTCGAACAATGGCCTGATCTTCACTCACCGCAACGGCACTCGCGCTCACAGCGCCATCTTCACCCAGGGATGCGCAGTAATTTCGCGATACAGCGCGTCCAGCTGCGCTTTTGAGGTGGCGCGCACAGTGCACGTGACAGAAAGGTAGTTACCGCTGCTGGATGCGCGCATTTCCACGGTTTCGGCCTTGAAATCGGGCGCATGGCGCAACACCAGGTCCACCATGGTTTGTGTGAAGTCATCGCGGCGCTCACCCATGATCTTGACGGGAAAGTCGGTGGGGAATTTCAGTAGGGTGTCTTCTTCACTCATGCCCGCATGACCTGTTTCTTGAATACTTGATACAGCGCATCCATCTGTAGCGCCAATGGGCCCGGCACGCCTGCGCCCACTGCCACGCCATCCAGTGTGACGATGGCCATGATTTCCTTGGTGGACGAGGTCATCCACAATTCATCGGCGCTGCGCACCTCGGCCTCGCTGATCGCCCGCAGCTGATATGGAATAGCGTGGGCGGTGGCCAGTTCCAGAATCACATCGTAGGTCACCCCGGTCAACATCAGGTTGGACGGCGGCGGCGCCAGCAACACGCCGCCTTTCACCACGAAAATATTGCTCGCCGTGCCTTCGGTCAGCCAGCCGTCGCGCAGCATGACGGTTTCGGCACATTCGGCATCCACCGCCTGCTGCCGCAGCAGAATATTCGGCAGCGACGCTATCGATTTGATGTTGCAGCGCAGCCAGCGGTTATCGACTGCCGTCACGGCGCACACCCCGCTTGCCTTCAATTCAGCCGGGGCGGTGACCAGTGGCTGTGCAAACATGAAAACAGTGGGCGAGACCTCTTTTGGAAAAGGATGGTCGCGCGGCGCCACCCCCCGGGTGACCTGAATGTAAATCGACAGGTCAGGCGCATCCTGCAAGGCGATCAGTTGCAGGATCAGGTCGCGCCACGTTTGCACATCGTGAGGATTGGCCAGGCGGATGCCATCCAGGCTGGCTTGCAAGCGGCTCAGGTGATGGTCAAGGCGAAACGGCTGTCCCGAATACACCGGCACCAGTTCATAGACGCCATCGCCAAATACAAAACCCCGGTCGAGTACCGGCACTTTCGCCTCGGCCAGTGGCATGAACTCACCGTTCAGGTAAACGCTCATCGCTCGAAGAAGAGACGGATCGAATCCCAGCCGCGTCCGAAAATGCCTGCGACATTGACATCGTGCAACGCAACCAGCGGATAGTCGCCCAGCGCCTTGCCATCAAGTGTCAGTCGCAGGGTGCCCATGCGGCTGCCTCGGTTGACCGGTGCGACGACAGGGCGCCGGGTGATCACTTCTGCCTTGACACGACTGGAGGCACCACGTGGTATCAGCAGGTAAAAATCCTGCACAAATCCCATGCTGACCGTAGAACGCGCACCCCGATAAAGATCCACGGTCTTAACCGGTTGCTGCGCGCGGTAGAGCTTGATGCTGTCGAAATTCTCGAAACCGTAGTTGAGCAGCTTCAGGCCTTCCTGGGTACGCTGCGCATCCGATCGCGCACCCAGTACCACGGCAATCCGGCGTTGCGTATCGCGCTTTGCCGACGCCACCATGCAATATCCGGCCTGGACGGTCCGTCCGACTTTCAGTCCGGTCACCGTACTGTCCCGCCATAACAGCCGATTGTCGTTGTAGTGCGTCAACCCCTTGATGGCGAGTTCTTTCTGGCTGAAATAGCCCAGGCGATCCGGGAAGTCGCGAACCAACGCACGCCCGAGCGTGGCGAGGTCGCGTGCGCTCGACTCATGGCCGGGTTCGGTCAGTCCGGTTGCATTCATGAAATGGGTTTTATGCATGCCAAGCCGCTTGGCCTCACGGTTCATGCGTTCGACAAATGCGGCCTCACTGCCACTGGCCGTCATCACCAGGGTAAGCGTGGCATCGCTGGCCGACTGCACCAGCATGGCCTGCAACAAGGAATCGATGCTTACTTTATCGCCAGCCTTGAGAAAGATGCGTGCGCCATCGGCTTGCGTCGCGGCTTCCGGTACGGTGGCCGTTTCACCCAGGCTCAGCTTGTTTTTTTTGATATCACCGAGCAGCACATACGCTGTCATCAACTGGGTCAGGGAAGCCGGTGCCAGCGGCAGGTCAGCTTGATGCGCAGCCAGTTCACGGCCACTGGCCTGGTCGATCAATACCCATGCGCGTGATGTGATTCCACTGGGCTCGGCCCACGCCGAGGCCGACAGCAAACAGAGTAATGCAACCCACCATACCTTCATATTCAATCTCTTCATTAATCGCGCTTGACCAAGACCGCATTCAGATCGAGACGTTCCCGCAAACGCACACGGTCAGCCCTGGCCTCGTCATCATTGAAATACGGCCCGAGTTGCACACGGTGCAGCATGCCGCTGAGCACGATCCGGGTGCGGCTGGCATCCACCTCGAGCTCACGGGCCAGACGGCCCAGCAGCTGCTGGGCGTTGTCCTGCTGCGAAAATGCGCCCACCTGCAGGTAAATTCCGCCTTGCAGCGCCTCGCCCTGCGTGTCATAGGCATCCGGATCTATCCCTTCCACCCGCACCCGCGCACTGCCCTTTCCCAGATAACCCAGCTTGTGCGCAGCGGTATACGACAAATCGATGATGCGACTGCTATGGAACGGTCCGCGATCATTGATGCGCACCACCACGCTCTTGCCATTGGTGAGCGACGTGACCCGCGCATAACTGGGAATCGGCAGGGTCGGATGGGCTGCGGTCATGGCATACATGTCGTATAGCTCACCCGAAGAGGTTTTCTTGCCATGAAACCGGCGGCCATACCAGGAAGCCAGTCCCTCTTCACTCGTCGCGCGGCGCTCGGTCTGGGGGGTATAGGATTTGCCCAGCGCAACGTAACTACGATTGGCGAAGCGGTGTAGCGGTTCGTCGCGAGGCACTGCATCCGGAATCGAATCCAGATTGGTCGGTGGGTTGGCCTCGGGACCATCATCGAGGTAATAGCCGCCGCTCTTGGTTTGCGCAACCGGCGGCAACTTCTTGGAGGGGGCGCTGCTACACCCGCCCAGGACCAGCGCCGCGGCCATGACCAGAACTGACATCGTTTTCATCATCGCATTTTACGCCTCAGGTTTTATTGAGCTGGCGATGTGACGCCACGCTCATCAGGATACCCACACCCAGCAGCAGGGTGATGAGCGCGGTTCCTCCATAGCTCATCAGCGGCAGCGGTACGCCCACCACCGGCAGAATGCCCGACACCATCCCCATGTTGACGAATGCATAGGTAAACAGGTTCAGACTCAGTGTGGCCGCCATCAATCGCCCGAACAAGGTTGGCGCACGCGCGGCAATAACGAGTCCGCGCGCGACTATGGCCAGATACAGTCCGACCAGGAGAATGGCACCGGCATAGCCGAACTCCTCGCCAAATACCGCGTAAATAAAGTCGGTGGTGCGTTCGGGAATGAAATCGAGCTGGTTTTGTGTGCCCTGCATCCAGCCCTTGCCAAACAACCCGCCCGAGCCGATCGCGATGGTCGACTGAATGATGTGATAGCCATCCCCCAGTGGATCGGCCTTAGGGTCGAGCAGCGTCAGCACCCGGCGATGCTGATAGTCGTGCATCAGCCCCCACACTACAGGCAGGCTTGCCGCACCCAGAGTGGCACCGCCGAAAATCACCTTCCATGGCAAACCGGCAAAAAACAGCAGGTAAAAGCCCGAGGCACCCAGCATCAATGCCGTGCCCAAATCGGGCTGGCGCAGCGTGAGCAGAAAAGGAACCAGCAGCAACACGCCGCCGATTGCATAATGTTTGGCGCGCAGGATCGCTTCATTACGCTGAAAATACCAGGCCAGCATCAGCGGCAGCGCCAGTTTCAGCAGTTCCGATGGCTGAAACACCATGAAGCCCAGATTCAGCCAGCGCCGCGAACCATTACGAATCTCACCAAACAGAGCCACGCCTATCAGCAATACCAGCCCGGCCGCATACAGCGGCGGACCGACCTTGGACAAAATATGCGGCGGCACATTGGCCATCACCACCATGACCGACAGCGCAAGCCCGATATTGATCAAGTGGCCGGTGATGCGCGCCGGGCTTTGTCCCGACGCGCTCGCCACCACCGCCAGACTGATGCCCAGCACCGCCAGCACCAGCAGCAGCAACACGCCATCCAGGTGGCTCAGGCGGCGCACAATCCAGTGGCTAGTCTGCGGCATCGTTCGCCTCCAGGTTCATGCTGCCAGGCCGCTTTCCAGTCAGGTAGTAATCAAAAACCGCACGCGCGATCGGCGCCGCTGTTCCGCTGCCAGACCCACCGTTTTCAACCATCACCGCCAGCACAATCGTGGGGTTTTCAACCGGCGCATACGCAATGAACAATGCGTGGTCCTGATGTTTGCGGGCCAGTCGCTTGGCATCATATTTCGCCCCCTGTTTGATCCCCACCACCTGCGCGGTACCTGTCTTGCCGGCAATGGTAAAGACCGCGCCGGCAGCCGCACCGGCAGCCGTCCCCCCCGGCCGCATCACGTCCATCATGCCCTGCCGCACCACTTCAAGATTCGCCGGATTGATCGCCATCTGCCCCGGTGCAGCAATGGATTGTTGTTGCCAGACATGGGTATGCGGGTCACGCACGGCCTCGACCAGACGCGGCTGAACCCGCTTGCCGCCATTAGCCAAGATGGCCGTTGTGGCCGCCAACTGCAGTGGTGTAGTCAAATGATAGCCTTGGCCGATTCCTGCGATGACCGTCTCACCCGGATACCAGACCTTGTTCCAGCGGCGCTGTTTCCATTCACGCGATGGCAGCAACCCGGATGATTCCCCATCCAGGTCGATGCCGGTTTTTTTGCCAAAACCAAACTTGGCCAGATAGTCGTGCATGCGGTCGATCCCCATGTCCACCGCCAAGCGGTAATAGTAGACATCGCACGATTGCGAAATCGACCGCCGCAAGTCAACGATGCCATGACCACCACGCTTCCAGTCGCGGAACTGATGGCGGCTATTCGGCAAGCTGTAATACCCGGGGTCATCAATACTGTCCGAAGGTTTGCGCAGCCCCAGTTCCAGTCCGGCCAGCGCCAAAAATGGTTTAAGCGTCGATCCGGGTGGATAGATGCCGCGCAATACGCGATTCACCATCGGACGGTCTGGCGACTCATTCAGTTCCTTCCAGGTTTCCGGATCAATGCCGTCAACAAACAGGTTGGGGTCGAAGCCCGGCTTGCTCACCAGCGCCAACACCCCGCCGGTATTCGGATCCAGTGCTACCAGCCCGCCCAGATAATCGCCAAACGCATGCTCGGCCACAGCCTGCAGTTCCAGATCGAGGAACAGGCGCAGGTCCTTGCCCGGCACCGGCGGGATACGCGACAGCATGCGCACTGCGCGACCGCTGGCATCCGTCTCCATCTGATCGAAACCGGTGCGGCCATGCAACAGCGTTTCGTAGCTTTGTTCCAGCCCGGTCTTGCCAATATGGGCGCTGCCCTTGTAGTTCTGCTCGCGCCCATCCTCTCGTAGTCGCTTCAGGTCACGGTCATTGATGCGCCCAATAAATCCGACCACATGCGCCATGCCCGGCCCGGCCTGATAATTACGGAACAACCGCGCCTTGACCTCCACGCCCGGCAAACGATAGCGGTTGACCGCCAGCACTGCGACCTCCTCGTCGGTCAATTTGCTTTTCAGCGGCACCGTTTCGAATTCGTGCGACTCGCCCAACAAGCGGCGAAAACGGCGCAATTGCCCGGGCGTGATTTCAATCAACTTGCCCAGCTCAACCAGCGTTTTTTCCAGGCTCGCCATCTCGGCGCGGGTGATTTCCAGCGTATACGCCGAGTAGTTTTCGGCCAGAATATGGCCCTTGCGGTCGAGAATCAGGCCGCGGTTGGGTGCTGTGGGGACCAGCGAAGTTCGATTGCTCTCGGCACGCTGGATGTAATACTCATGCTGAGCGATTTGCAGATAGAAAGTACGCGCCAGCAGCGCCGTTGCCAGCAACCCGACCATGACCGCGCCAATTTTCAGACGCCCATGAAAACGCGCCAGTTCACGATCCAGGTTCTTGAGCGGGGTCGACAGCCTCATGCCCGGTCCTGCATACCCTTGCCATACAACAGACGCAGGAATCCAGCGATGGCGTACCACAGCACCGTGCTGCTCAATACCGGCAGCAGCATGGCCAGCCCTGCGGGTGGATTCACCGCCAGCCAGCCAATCAGCAGTGCAATCAACTGCACTGACAACAAGACAGGAAAGAGTTGCGCTGCCTGGCGCAACGGATCGAATTGCAACAGGCGCAGGCGCAGGTACAGCACCAGGTATCCGCCCGCCACATAAGCGATGGCATGCTGCCCGAATACCGCACCATCCTGAAAATCAGCCAGCAGACCCAGAAAAAATGCAGTAGCGAATCCAATGCGCGCGGGCTGATGCAAGGTCCAGAACAACAGCCCCACCAGAACAAAATCGGGCCGGACAGCCAGCATCCAGCCCGACCAGGGCATCTGTTCCAGCAGCGCAGCCAGGATCAGGGTCCCCAGAACTCGGTGCCAGCTTCCGCCTGCATGCGCGGTTTGGCTCATGGCCGGATTACCTGCGGTTCGGCCACCACCACCAGTACTGCGCGGGAACGATCAAGGCCCGCCATCGGCAGACACTCCACACGGAGATAGGGGTTAGCCTGGGAACGTGAGACCCGGCTTACGCGCGCCACCGGGATGCCGGCTGGATACACCCGATCGATCCCCGAAGTCAGCAAACGGTCACCCGGCCGAATATCCGTCTGCGCTGGCATGTAGCGCAGGACCAGTCGGCCCTGCCCACTCCCGGCTGCCAACCCGCGCTGACCTGTGCGCTCGACAAATACCGGCGTCAACTGCTCAGGGCTGCTCACCAGCGTCACCTCGCTTGAACCTGGATAAACCCGCTGAATCTGTCCCACCAGCCCGCTGGCATCCACCACCGGCAAGCCACTGCGCAAACCTGCTGTTGCACCTTGATCCAGGGTAATGCGCTGCGCGAACCAGTCATGCCCGCGATACAAAAGGGCGGCACGTACGGTCCGCTGTCCGGGCCGGATTTGCAGTTGCAACAAGGCACGCAGTTCGGCATTTTCGCGGGTCAGTTCTTTCGCGGTATTGACACCAACTGCCAGACGGGCACGTTCGGCCAGGAGCGCATCACGCTCTTTTTGCAACTGGCGGTGACGAATAAAGAAACCACTCAGTTCGGTAGCTACATCACCTGGTGCGCGTAAAACCTGACGCACCGGTTGCAGCAGCAGCGAAAAACCGCTGCGCAATCCTTCGAGGGCATGAAAACGTACGTCGATCACCACGCAGGACACACCGATCAACAGCCAGATCAGCAGGCGGGCTGTCGGCCCCAGCCGACGGGCGAACATGAGCTGACCGGGTGTCGCCATCTGTTATTCCCCGGAACGGCGAACGGCTACGCTCACTCGTTGGTAAACACCGTTGCCAACTTGTCCATATTCTCCAGCGCCATGCCGGAACCACGTACCACACAGGTCAACGGATCGTCGGCAACAATCACCGGCAAACCGGTTTCTTCCATCAGCAGACGGTCAAGATCACGCAGCAACGCGCCGCCGCCAGTCAGCACCATGCCCTTTTCGGCGATGTCCGCCCCCAACTCGGGCGGAGTCTGTTCCAGCGCCTGTTTCACCGCGCTCACGATCGCGTTCAGGGGCTCGGTCAGCGCTTCCAGAATCTCATTGCTGGACACATTGAAACTACGCGGCACGCCTTCGGCGAGACTGCGGCCCTTCACTTCCATTTCCAGCACTTCCGCACCAGGGAAAGCCGAGCCCATGTGTTTCTTGATACGTTCCGCGGTCGCCTCGCCAATCAGCATGCCGTAATTGCGGCGGATGTAATTGATGATGGCTTCGTCCATGCGGTCGCCGCCGACCCGGACCGAATTGGCATAGACCACGCCGCCGAGCGAGATCACGCCCACTTCGGTGGTGCCGCCGCCAATATCGACCACCATCGAACCAGAAGCCTCGGCCACCGGCAAACCGGCACCGATCGCTGCCGCCATGGGCTCTTCGATCAGATACACCTGGCGCGCACCGGCCCCAATAGCCGACTCGCGAATCGCGCGGCGTTCCACCTGGGTCGAGCCGCACGGCACGCAGATAATGATGCGCGGGCTGGGCCGGAACATCTGCGTGTCGTGCACTTTCTTGATGAAGTATTTGAGCATCTGCTCGGTGACGGTGAAATCGGCAATCACGCCATCCTTCATCGGCCGGATCGCCTGCAGGTTGCCCGGCGTACGTCCCAGCATCTGCTTGGCTTCGGTGCCGACTGCCTGCACCGTACGCTTGCCCCCCGCCGCCGCATCTGTGCGAATCGATACCACCGAGGGCTCGTCCAGCACGATGCCACGGTCGCGTACGTAAATCAGCGTGTTGGCCGTGCCGAGATCGATCGCAAGGTCGGTAGAAAAATAGCTGGTCAGGAACTTGAACATAGTGGCGTCGGCGCCCGCGTCAGGCGGGCGAAAGGGCAGAAAAAACAAGGGGGCTATGATACCCTAACGGGCCTCATTCCCGTAAGCCATCAGGTGTTTTCATGTCCCTTTCCCCGGACGACGTCAAGCGCATTGCCCGCCTTGCACGCATCGAAATCGACGATGTGCAGGCACAGACCACGCAAGGCCAGCTCAATACCATTTTTGATTTGATCGCCACCATGCAAGCAGTGGACACCAGCGGCATCGCGCCGATGGCCCATGCACAGGAAGTCACCCAACGCCTGCGTGCCGACGTTGTGACCGAAACCGACCGCCATGCCGCCTTCCAGGCCATTGCGCCGGCGGTCGAAAACGATCTGTACCTCGTTCCCAAAGTCATCGAATAAACCATCATGCCCGACACCAGCCTTTCCGCGCTCGCTGCGCAGCTCGCCGCCAAGCAGGTGTCCAGCCGCGAACTCGCGCAGCAGTATCTCGACCGTATCGCCGCCTTGAACCCGTCGATCAATGCCTTTATCACACTGGATACCGACAAGACCCTGGCTGAAGCCGCGGTCGCCGACGCACTCATCGCCGCAGGCAAGGCCGGCCCGCTGACCGGCGTGCCGATCGCACACAAGGACATTTTCTGTACAGACGGCTGGCTCACCACCTGCGGCTCGAAGATGTTGCACAACTTCATCGCACCGTATGACGCACACGTGATCCAGCGCTTCAAGGCCGCTGGCATGCCGTCTTTGGGCAAAACCAACATGGACGAATTCGCCATGGGATCATCCAACGAAACCAGCTATTTCGGTGCGGTGAAAAACCCCTGGAACACGGCGTATGTCCCCGGCGGCTCGTCTGGCGGCGCCGCCGCCTGCGTCGCCGCCCGCATGGCACCCGCCGCGACCGGCACCGACACCGGCGGCTCGATCCGTCAGCCGGCTGCGTTATGCGGCATCACCGGCATCAAGCCGACGTATGGCCTGGTGTCACGCTACGGCATGATCGCGTTCGCCTCCAGCCTCGACCAGGCGGGGCCGATGGCGCCCTCGGCCGAGGACTGCGCGCTGCTGCTCAACGTGATGACCGGTTTTGACCCCAACGACTCAACCAGTCTGGAGCGCGAGAAAGAAGATTACACACGCGACCTTAATCAGCCACTCGCCGGGCTGCGCGTCGGTCTGCCGCGCGAGTTCTTCGCCGAGGGCCTCAACAATGAAGTCGCTGCTGCGGTGGAGGCCGCGGTTACCGAGCTAAAAAAACTCGGCGCCACCACCGTTGATATCTCGCTCGCCAACTCCAAGCTGGCTATCCCCGTGTATTACGTACTGGCGCCCGCCGAGGCCTCGAGCAACCTGTCACGCTTCGACGGCGTGCGCTACGGCTACCGTGCACCGGAATACGGCAACCTCGACGACATGTATTGCAAGACCCGCGCGCAGGGCTTCGGCGACGAAGTAAAGCGGCGCATCCTGATCGGTGCCTACGTGCTCTCGCATGGCTATTACGATGCCTATTACCTGCAGGCGCAGAAAATCCGCCGCCTGATCGCTGACGACTTCACTACAGCCTTCAAAACCTGCGACGTCATCCTTGGCCCGACCGCGCCCGGCACCGCGTTCAAGCTCGGCGAAAAATCCGACGATCCGGTGGAAATGTATCTGAACGATCTCTACACCATCCCCGCCAACCTTGCAGGCCTGCCCGGCATGTCGCTGCCGTGCGGCTTCGATTCCAGGGGCCTGCCGATCGGCCTGCAGCTGATCGGCAACTATTTTTCCGAGGCGAAAATGCTCAACGTCGCGCATCAGTTCCAGCGCACCACCAACTGGCATGCGCGTGCACCGGAGGGCTTGAAATGAAGTGGGAGACCGTCATCGGACTGGAAGTCCACACCCAGCTCGCCACCAAATCGAAGATTTTCTCGGGTAGCAGCACCGCCTTTGGCGCGTCGCCCAATACGCAGGCCAGCGCGGTTGATATCGCCCTGCCCGGCGTGCTGCCGGTACTCAACAAGAACGCGGTCGAATGCGCAATCAGGTTCGGCCTGGCGATCGGTGCCACGCTTAACCGCGTCAACATCTTCGACCGCAAGAATTACTTCTACCCCGACCTGCCCAAGGGCTACCAGATCAGCCAGCTGGCCAAGCCCATCGTCGAGGGTGGCGCGCTAAAGATAGTGGTGCCTGCCTCTAATTCAGAACAGCGCGAGGAAAGAACCATCAACCTTACCCGCGCCCACCTGGAAGAAGACGCCGGCAAATCGCTGCACGAGGATTTCCACGGAATGACCGGCATCGATCTGAACCGTGCCGGCACGCCGCTGCTCGAGATCGTCTCCGAACCGGAAATGCGCTCCAGCGCCGAGGCCGTGGCCTATGCCCGCGCGCTACACACGCTGGTGACCTGGATCGGCATCTGCGACGGCAACATGCAGGAAGGCAGCTTCCGCGTCGACGCCAACGTCTCGGTGCGCCCGGTTGGGCAGGCCGAGTTCGGCACCCGCCGCGAGATCAAGAACCTCAATTCGTTCCGCTTTTTGCAGCAGGCGATTGATTATGAAATCCGCTGGCAGATCGAGACACTGGAAGACGGCGGCCGCATCGAGCAGGCCACGGTACTGTTCGACCCCGACAGCGGCGAGACGCGCATGATGCGCAGCAAGGAAGACGCACACGACTACCGCTACTTCCCCGATCCCGACCTGCTGCCAGTCAAGCTGGACGAAGACTGGATTGAGGCCGTACGCGCCGCGCTACCGGAATTACCTGCAGCGATGCAGGTGCGGTTCCAGAACGAATATGGCGTGTCGACCTACGATGCAGCCGTGCTGACTGGCTCGCGCGCACTCGCCGAATACTTCGAAATTGCCGCCCGTGCCTGTGGCCAGGGCAAGCTCGCCGCCAACTGGGTGATGGGCGAACTGTCGGCCACCCTGAACAAGGCTGAACTCGATATCACCCAGAGTCCGGTCTCAGCTGCGCAACTCGGCACACTGGTCGTCCGCATCCATGACGGCACGCTCTCGGGCAAGCTCGCCAAGCAGGTATTTGAAGGACTATGGGAAGGTGCCGGCGAAGTCGATGCCATCATCGAGGCGCGCGGCCTCAGGCAGATGTCCGATTCCGGTGAACTGGAAAAAATCATCGACGAAGTGCTCGCCGCCAACCCGAAATCAGTCGAGGAATTCCGTGCTGGCAAGGAAAAGGCCTTCAACGCGTTGATCGGCCAGGTCATGCGGGCCAGCAAAGGCAAGGCCAACCCGGCGCAGGTCAACGATCTGCTGAAAGCCAAACTGCAGTAATCAAATGCATAAAACGCGTTGGCAGGAACAACCCGTCAACGCGTTTTATGTATCCCGGGAATCCCCGGCAAATGCCCTACCTGCCCTTGAGTGTGCGAAACCGCCCCTTGTCTGCCTCGTACCGCTCACGTACCTTCACCATCGCCTCTTCATTGGTCAGGATGATGCGCTTCAGTTCCAGCCGTTCATTGCTGGCCTGCGTTATCTGCTCTTTTAAATTGGGCGCAACAGGCCGGCCCGATTTTTGAATCGCAACAGCCCGCGCATTCAAATCACCCAGATTCGACTCCACGGCCTTGGCCCGGATTTCCGCCCCCTTGATCACCAGTTTGTGGTGTTCCAGTGCGCGGTCGCGCGCCAGGTCAATTTCGGCTTCGGTCGTATAGGTTGCCGTCAGCGCGCGATCCTGCTGTGCCTGCTTCTGCTCCTCCTCCTGTATCCGCTTTTGCTCGGCCAGATGCTCGGCTTCCGCCTTGCGTTCCACCTCCGACTGCGTGCGCTTGATGACGCTGCCCTGCTTGTTCATCTCGGCTGCGCCACTTTTCTGGTAGGTCGATGGCAGCGTGTCGCCGTAATGCACCCGACCATTGCTGTCCACCCAGCGATACATCGCCGCATCTGCGGTGGCCGCAGTCAGCAGCAGCGCCACCATCAGGACGCTAAACGCCATAGGTTGCACGGTACGCTGCCACGGCTTGCAATTCAGTTTGTCGGTTTGCATCGCGCTCCAAAAACTCCACCAGATTATCCAGTGTGACTACCGCCACGACCGGAATGTCATATTGTTCACGTACTTCCTGCACCGCCGATTTATCGCTGATGCCACGCTCCATCCGGTCCAGCGCGATCACCACACCTGCGGGTTCGGCTCCTGAATGGCGGATCAGTTCCACCGATTCGCGCACCGACGTGCCGGCCGAGATCACGTCATCCACAATCAGCACGCGTCCTTGCAACTCTGCACCGACCACCGTCCCGCCTTCGCCGTGGTCCTTCGCCTCCTTGCGGTTGAAGGCAAATGGAATGTTCCTGCCCATGCCTGCCAGCGCCACCACAATGCTCGCGGCCAGCGGAATGCCCTTATACGCAGGCCCAAACAGCACATCGAACGCGATTTCCGAGTCGATAATCGCCTTGGCGTAAAATTCGCCCAGCCGTTTCAGCCTGTCGCCGTTGTTAAACAGCCCTGCGTTGAAAAAATAAGGGCTCATCCGCCCGGCTTTGGTTTTGAACTCGCCAAAACACAGCACATTCGAGGCGATGGCGAATTTCACAAACTCGGCTTTGTAATCGGACATTTTTATTAACTTCTTGAATCAATCTAGATGCGAATTATATCGGCCAACCTCAACGGCATCCGTTCCGCTTCCACCAAAGGCTTCTTTGACTGGCTGCCCACGCAACATGCCGACATCGTCTGCGTACAGGAGCTCAAGGCCCAGGCTGCCGATCTCAAACCCGAATTCATCCAGTGCGACGGCCTGTCCGGCACTTTCCACTATGCCGAGAAAAAAGGTTACAGTGGTGTCGGTATCTACACACGCAAACAATCGCAAAAAATCATCGAAGGCCTCGGCATACCCGAATTTGATGCCGAGGGCCGCTATATCGAGTCAGATTACGGCAACCTGGCTGTCATTTCGCTCTACCAACCCTCCGGCTCTAGCGGCGACGAACGTCAGCAAGCCAAATTCCGCTTTCTTGATGCATTCTTCCCACACCTCGAAGCCCTGATCAAATCCGGCCGCGAAATCGTTATATGTGGCGACTGGAACATCGCCCACAAGGAAGTGGACCTGAAGAACTGGAAATCCAACCAGAAGAACTCCGGCTTTCTACCCGAAGAACGCGCCTGGATGACCCGTCTGTTCGACGAACTCGGCTGGGTCGACGTCTACCGCAACCTCTACCCCGAGCACACCGGCGAGGCCTACACTTGGTGGAGCAACCGCGGGCAGGCCTATACCAAGAATGTCGGCTGGCGCATCGACTACCAGATCGCAACGCCCGGCATCGCCGCCAAAGCCACATCCGCCAGCGTCTACAAGGAGCAGCGCTTTTCCGATCACGCGCCGCTGATCGTCGATTACGATTACACCCCATGACCGCACTCGACCACCCCTGGCTCAACGCCCTCAAGGTCTACGCCCATCCGCGCGTCGTCGGCATGCTGTTCCTCGGTTTTTCTGCCGGGCTGCCGCTGCTGCTGGTGCTGGGCACGCTGTCATTCTGGTTGTCCGAAGCCGGCATCGCACGCGCGACGATCGGTCATCTCTCCTGGGTGGGCCTGGCGTATGGCTTCAAGTTCTTGTGGTCACCGCTGGTGGACCGGCTGCCGTTGCCCATCCTGACCACGTGGCTGGGCAAGCGGCGGGCGTGGCTGCTGCTGTCGCAGGTCTGCATTGCCGCCGCCCTGCTCGGCATGGCGAATACCGACCCGGTGCTGAACCTGACGCATACGGTGTTTTTCGCGCTGGCGGTGGCATTCGCCTCGGCGACGCAGGATATCGCGCTCGACGCTTACCGCATCGAAGCGGTGGAAATCGAAAAACAGGGGGCAATGGCAGCGACTTACCAGGCAGGCTATCGCATCGCGATGATCACAGCGGGCGCGGGTGCGTTGTGGATTGCGGCAAGTGTCGATCCCTCAGAGGCAACCTATGATTTCCGTCCCTGGCAGGTAGCCTACACAGTCATGGCGGCATTGATGATCGTCGGCATGCTCACCACACTGATCATCCGCGAGCCGGAAAAGAAAATCTCCACGGTTACCACCGAGCGCGAGGCGCACACACGGGAACACTTTGCCGCAGCCGGCTTATCCGGCTGGCTGCTGACGGCAACAGCGTGGTTCTACAGCGCGGTGCTATCGCCCTTCATCGACTTCATCCAGCGTTACAAATGGCAGGCCCTGCTGATGCTGGCGCTGATCGCCGTGTACCGCATTTCGGACGTGGTAATGGGCGTGATGAGCAATCCCTTCTATCAGGAAATGGGCTTTACCAAGGACGAGGTTGCTACCGTATCCAAGGTCTATGGCGTGATCATGACCATAGTTGGCGCGGCACTTGGCGGCTTGCTGACGATGCGACTCGGGGTGATGCGCACGCTGTTTCTTGGCGCGGTGCTGTCGGCCGCCACCAATCTGCTATTCGTGTGGCTGGCCGGACGCGGGCATGATGTCGGCGCACTGGTGTTCACCGTGTCAGCAGACAATTTGTCAGCAGGTATCGCCTCCTCAGCCTTTGTCGCCTATCTCTCCAGCCTGGTGAACCAGGCGTATTCGGCCACGCAATACGCACTGTTTACCTCGGTGATGCTACTGCTGCCCAAGTTCATCGCGGGCTTTTCCGGCGAGTTTGTCGATGCCTATGGCTGGGCCAACTTCTTTACCGGCACCGCGCTGATCGGAGTGCCCGTACTGCTGTTGGTGTGGCTGGTATCCCGAAACGCTAAACAACCATGATTGAATTCTCCCTCCTTGCCGCTCTGCTCGCCGGACTCTTGGGCGGCGTGCATTGCGTCGGCATGTGCGGCGGCATTGTCGCGGCGTTTTCCTTTCGCGCCGATGGCAGCGCGCCGCCGTTTCGCCTGCATCTGGCCTATAACCTTGGGCGGGTATTTTCCTATGCCCTCTTTGGTGCACTGGCTGGCGCGCTGGGGGCATCGCTCAAGCTGGCTGATTTCTTGCCAGTGCAGACGCTGTTGTTTGTGCTGGCCCAAGTGGTAATGATTCTGCTTGGCCTGTATCTGGCGGGCTGGTCGCAATGGGTACTGGTTTTCGAACGCGCAGGCGGGGCGCTGTGGAAGCGGGTCAAACCGCTGTTCCAGAAACTGCTGCCGGTGAGGTCGTTGCCGCAGGCCGTGCTGGCGGGCATGGCCTGGGGCTGGCTGCCATGCGGGCTGGTGTATTCAATCCTGGTGTCGGCACTGGCAGCAGGCAGCGCTACCTCAGGTGCGGCGCTGATGCTGGCGTTCGGCCTCGGCACCCTGCCGAACCTGCTGGGGATGGGGCTGTTCGCCCGCCAGATTCAGCCCTTCATGCAGCAACGCTGGGTACGCCGCGCGGCAGGACTGACGGTAGCAGGCTTCGGCGTGTGGGGGCTGCTGGCGCTGGTTTATTCTGCGTTCTCGAACACCTGATAACGGGTTTTTCCGACGCGTAACTCATCCCAGCGCACAGGCTGGGCGGCGTAGGCGCCGGTCGCCAATTCGGCACGGACACTCTCGGGGGTGCCACCTCCGCTCACCATCAAGCGACCCGTCTGTTGCCACTGCTGACCCGTTTGTGTATAGACCGCAGACCGGTAAGTATCTCCCTGCCACAACACGACTTCATCCTGTCCATCCTGATTGAGATCGATCAACAGCACCGTACAGCGCTGACGTGTTTGATGACGCGCAAAACAGCTTTGCTTGCGTTGCCACGCGTCCCATTTCCCCAGGTTCTGCCTGAGAAAATTGGTGAAGCCTGCGGGTAAAGCCTTTTCGGCCGGATAGACATCGACACGCTCGGCCAAGGCCGCAACCAGTTCATCCGGTTCATCGAACGCGTTGTCCCGGTAGCGATTGGCATTGTTGACCGCGTACTCGGCTCGCAATGCCAGCTTGCCCGGCTTGCCATCCGGACCGCGCTGATGCCGTAGCTCGACCAATGCGTCGTAACCTGCACGTTCCTGCCGTGTCAGCGCCCACACATCGAAATCGTCCGCCTGCACCTGCCCTGTATGCAAACGCGCCATCTGGTTGGCAGTGGCCAGACGGTTGGCGTCAAGCACAGGTGACAACAACAGGATGATGCCTGCGCTCATGATGAGTGAGGCCACGATATTGGCGGGGGCGACACCGGGCATCCAGCGTGATGGCGTCCCTGGCCGCAACGACAGTGTGTAGCCGCCACCATAAGCCAGCGCAACCACGACCGTCAGCGCACCCCAGATCCGATCCGGTGTGAGGCCATGTTGCTGGATGCGCAACATCAGCGCCCACGCCGCCAGCCCGACGACCGCAAGCAACGCCGGCGCGGCAAATGGCAGCACGCGGCGAAGGATGCGGTGCAGCGGCGGCTCGCTTTGCCCGTCCTGAAACGCCGAGTTGAAAAAGGTGACCCAGAATGCCGCAAACCACAGCAGGAAAAATGCCGACAGGCCGCGCTCGAACAATTTGCCCACGCCAGCGAAGCTGGTGAGCACAAACGCCACGCCAATCAGGCTGGCCAATGGCAGCAGCCACACGGTGAGCGTCAGCCAGTGGCTACGCAGGGGACCGTGAACGCGGCACGGCGCAAACCGGTGCGCAGGCCCAGTGCAATCGACAGGGTGGTAACGGGAATGGCGAACCAGGCTTTCTCGATCGTCTCTTTCGGCCACTCCACCCCGATCAGGTGAAACAGCTGCGCACCCAGGCTCAGCACCGCCCAGAACAGCCCGGTGAGCGCGCCCGCCTGAATGGTTACGACCGCATTGCGCCATGCGTGCCCAAACAGGCGTGGATAGTGCCAGCCGCCGAGCGTGGTGCCAGAGGTCCCGCGCGCCCAGCCGGAGGTCAGCGGAACCAGCATGAAAACCAGCAAAGCCAGGCCGAGAAAAGCAGACGTCGGCGCCAGCTGCAATCGTGTCGAATCCGGTAGGGAGAACGCCATCGCACCCTGATACGCGCCCAGGCCAAAAACCAGCGCACCCGCGCCCAGCAGCAGGCGGCGTAACGCGCGGCGATTCAAGGTATCGATTCCCCAGTACACCACAAAAGGCAGCAGCAACGCACTCAGCAATACGGCGTTGAACAGCCAGCCCCATTCCTGTGGCCATAATTTGTCCTGATGGCTTTTGTATAGCGCGTAGAGCACGCCTCCCTGCACAAGACCCAGCCAGGTAGGAAAACGGTGTACTGAGGATTCGCTCATGGTTTGGGACGTAAAAAAGCCCCGGAATCGGGGCGATGAGGAGGAATGGATTTACTTGAAAAACTGCTGGGTAAAGACCATTTCATGCTTGGGTTCGCCTTCCACTTCGATGCTGGTGGTGAATTTCAAAGTGTCAGGCGCGGTCACCCGGAAATCCCCCAGATAGTAGATGGCCGTGCCTTCCTTGATTGTGCGCATCTCGATGTTGGCCAATTGCTGGCTGAGATTGGTGACATACATAGTGAGTTTGGCCGGCACCGGTACAGCCACCCCAACCTTGTTGCGTTGCAGCACCGACATCGTGACCATGCCGCGTGTTTTGCTGCGCTCGATTTTGTAGACACGAGCGACATCGGGGAGCAGTTCATCGGTGGTAAGCGCGTTGTAGTGGACTTCGAGTGAACCCAGCTTCTGGGATATTTCGGCATGGGAGACCGCGGCGATGGAACACAGACACAAGGCAGCAAGCAATCGTTTCATGTTTTCTCTCCTCTTGTTATGGGAACACCTGCCTGAATTGTAGGTGTTTATCGAATGTTGGCGAGCCAGGCGCTCAAATCGTCAAGGGCGTAACCAACCGCCTGGCTGGACGCCTGTGCCGCTCCGGCCGCATCGAACGTCGCAAGCGGGGCAGACTGCTCGAATACACGACGCCCCAGCAGCTTGCGTAGCTTCAAGTCGACCAGTTCGGCGCGCAGCACCAGCCGCATCTGCCCCGGCTCGCTATTGGCATCGTGATAGAGCTCGACCAGTTCGGTGTCCAGCAACACGTCACCGCGCACGTAGCCGCCAGCGGACGTGATGCGCCAGGCACCCTGGCGATCGAGCCGCTCACGCATGAGATCGGCGAAACGCTTGCCAGGCCGCTCGGTCCATCGCGCAAACTGATACTGGCCACGGGTGCCGGCGCTGCGGCTGAAAACAAGCTGATCGGAATCATAAAAACCACCCGTGGTGGTATCCAGCACCAGCAGGGTGGGGACATACGATTCCACACGGGCTTTAGCCCGTAGTGGATCGGAGTCCTTTAGGGCATACGATCTTTCACGGGCTTCAGCCCGTAGTGGATCGGAGGCCACTTGTGCCTTATCACGCAGCGAAGCATCCTGTAACACGTAATACACCATGGCGGGGGTGTTGGATTTGCCTGTGAAATTGACGCAGCCTGCCAGCGCCAGGCTCAATATAACGAGAGTGAAGCCTGTTTTCATGGCAATTTTTCTCCAGGTCCATACTGCTGTGGCTCCGGCCCAAACAGGATGGTCCGGGGATTGGTCAGTCGCTGCCCGGCAGTCGTGAACACGTCAGCCGTGGTGCGCACATCGCGGCTGACATTGGTGATTTCCAGCGTACCGGTTTCGGTGAATTGCTGGAACTGTTCGGAAATCAGCGTGGCATCATTTTGCAGTTTGGTCATCGCGGCAATCGCTTCATTCAGTGCCGTGTCGGCATTTTTTCCGACGCTGACGATGCTGCCTTCGGCACGGGTGGCGGCCTGGCTAATGCTGGCGCCGGCAAAGCGGAATTCATCGGCAGCATCACGCAGCCCTTGCAGGGTTGCCTCGATACCTTGCTTGTTGGCGGCCAGATGGCCTGACAGCTCATCCAGATTGGCGAGGGTTTGCTTGATGGCAGTCTGGTTCTCGTCCGACAGCAAGGTGTTTATTTTTTCCAGCACCGCCGCACCGTTGACTGCCAGCTGTGACGCTGCCGACGTCACCTTGTCGATATCGGAGAACCCTTCGGCGATGACTGGATAGCGTTCTCCTTTAGGCGCGTCATCGAGCAACGGGCTACTACCGGGCCCATTGTCAATTTCAACAGTGGCAATGCCGGTGACCAGATTGCGCTTGATATAGGCTTCGGCGCCGGTATGAATCGGCACACCTTCATCGATGCGCGCAATCACGCTCACGGCTTCATCCCCGCCTTGTGCAAAGCGATAGCCGGCGACCACCCCCACCTTGATGCCGCGCATCTTGACCGCGCTACCCACGGCCAGGCCATCCAGCGACTGCTGTTTGAAATAAATGGTGTAGGACTGGTAGGCGATCCGGTCGGCCGCACCCGTCAACCACACGACACTGAGTGTCAACAGCGCAACCACGGCTAATACCAGTACGCCAACCAGCGTATAGCGGCCTTCAGTTTCCATGCACTACTCCCTCTGACGCCCGTGCCGCGAAGTAGTCGCACAGCCACGGGTCATCAATGTGTTTCAGTTCGGCCACGGTACCACTGCCAAGTACCCGGCCTTCCGACAGCACAATGACACGGTCGATAATTGAAAACAGTGTATCCAAGTCGTGCGTCACGAGAAACACGGTCAGCCCCAGACTGTCGGCCAGCAACCGGATCAGCGCATCGAAGGCACGCGCCGAAATCGGGTCCAGTCCGGATGTCGGCTCATCCAGAAACAGTAGTTCAGGATCGAGCGCCAGCGCACGCGCCAGCGCGACTCGCTTGCGCATGCCGCCGGACAGCTGGCTCGGCTGTTTATGGACGGCTTCGGGATCCAGCCCGGCCATGTCCAGCTTCAGCCGAGCCAACTGGCGACACAGGGCATGCGGCAAACGGGTATGCTCGAACAGCGGGGTGGCGACGTTGTCTTCGACAGACAGCGAGGAGAACAGTGCACCATCCTGGAACAGCACTCCAAAGCGACGACGCAGGGCATTCATCTGGTCGGGCGTGCAATCCCACACCGACTGTCCAAACAGATCAATGTGCCCCGCATCCGGTTTCATCAGTCCGATGATCTCGCGCAACAACACCGATTTTCCACTGCCGCTGCCGCCAATCAGTGCAATCACTTCGCCGCGCTTGATGGATAGGCTCAACCCGCGATGAATGCTGTGCCCGCCCAGCGCAATTGACACGTTGCGGACGTCAATCACGGTATCGGCCATCAGATGTCCAGCCGCACGAACATCACGGCAAATATCGCGTTGATGATGATGATGGCGACCAGGCTTTGCACTACCGTGGACGTGGTGTTTGTGCCCACACTGCGTGCGTCGCGGGTCGTCGACAGGCCCATGCGGCAGGCAATCAGGGCAATGAAGATCGCGAACACCGGCGCCTTGGCCAGGCCCACCAGTAGGGTTTTCAGCAGCAGCACATCGGCCACGCGGTCGATGAACATGGGATACGAAATATCCAGTTGCTCCTGTGTCACCAGCATGCCACCCATCACGCCAGCAATGTCACCCACAAATACCAGCAACGGCATTGCAACCAGCAGCGCCAGCACGCGTGGGATCACCAGCACGGCCAGTGGCGACAGCCCCAGGGTGGTGATGGCGTCGATTTCCTCGGTCACCTTCATGGTGCCGATCTGTGCCGTGATCGCCGCGCCACTGCGCCCGGCCACCAGGACCGCCACGATGACCGGTGAAATCTCGCGCAGGATTGCCAGCAGCAGACCATCGACGACAAAGATGTTGGCGCCATACTGCTGCGCCTGCGAACCCAGCAGGTAAGCAAACACCACCCCCAGCAGGAACAGCATGCCAATCACGATCGGAATCGCGCCGACGAACACCGTACCCAGTTGCGCCCCGAATTCGCGCCAACGCCAGTTTCCTGGCCGACCACTTAGCGCCACCAATTCCAGAAACAGCTGGCCAATGAAATTGGTCAGGCCGACGGCATGCCGTCCCATCGCCAGACTGCCGCGACCGATAAATTCGAGCACGCCTTCCCGATGCGGGGCAGGTTGCACTCCGGTAGGCGCACTGTGCTTGACTACCAGGTCCAGCATCGCCTGATGCTGCGGCTGGAATGCGCGTAACTCAGGAACCGGATCGCTGGTTTGCGGGCGCGCCGCATTGAGCAGTAACCAGGCGCCATTGGTATCGAGCTGGGTAACCCCGGCACCGTCCAGGATACGCACGGTCTTGCCTGCCAGATCGGGCAAAGCCGGAGCCGCGTCGGCATGCCAGTCGCCACTTGCGAGCAGCGCGCCCTGCGCCTCGTCGAAGTCCACGTGGGCAGCCGTCATTCCAGTCCTAGCGGGTTGTCGGGATCGATGCCCGGCATGAAGGGCAGGCCGCGCTCACGATGGGTGACCTGATAGACGCAGCCGATCCAGTTGCCAATCACGGCTTCAGCCGTGTCATGCCAGGTGTTGTCGAGCAATGGCAGCACAAGTGCTTCGGGAAAATCCAGCTTCTCACCCGCCTGGGCCCGGCGGCAAAACTCGGCCAGCAGCGCCTGCGCCTGCCTATTGAAATAGCGCACAGGAAACGGCGGGGAAACGACCTGCCTGTCGGCTGCGGCCTGCATCAGATCACGCTTGTATTCTTTTAGCAGCGAGATGGTGTCGTACTCGGGATGGCCCTGAAAAAAAACCGTGCGCAGACCATCGTGGCTGACAGCCAGATGCACCCCAGCCTCCGCGCTTTTAACCAGCACCTTGACCCCTGCCGCTTCGAATTGTGTGGGCGACACGTCATTCCAGCGCGAATGCGGGACATCAAAGCACGTGTTCACATCGGCCACCAGCGGGTGACGCGGGTCAGTCACCCGGTGTTCGAATACGCCCCATATTTTCTTTGGCTGCTTCACCCGTGTCTGCGCGTAGCGAAACTGCATCACCGCATGGGTGGCGAGGCAGGAACACAGGGTCGAGGTGACATTGTCCCAGGCCCAGTCGATCACCTCGATCAAAGGATCCCAGAACGGCTCGTCGGCAAGGCTGGAATGAGTGACGTTGGCACCGGTGATGATGAGCGCGTCCAGCCCGGCTTCCCGAATCGTGTCGAAGGATTCATAAAACTGCGCAATATGCGCCTGCGCCTTCTCGCCACGCGGCAGCGTCGGCAGCGTGAAGGGATGCATGTAGAACTGCGCGATCGGGTTGGATTCGCCGACCAGCCGGTAGAACTGGCGCTCGGTCGCTTCCAGCGCCGCGTCCGGCATCATGTTCAGCAGGCCCACGTGCAACTCGCGGATTTCCTGATTGGCCGCGCGCTCGGTTGACAGCACCGTGATGCCGTCACGGCGCAGGCGTTCAAACGTGGGCAGCGTGTTATGCGCGACCAGCGGCATGGTTCAGTCCTGTCCTTTCCGTGCGATGGTGGTTTCCAGCAGCGCCAGGAAATCGCGCTCGTCGCGCACCTGCGCCACCTCCTGCGAAGTCACGGTGTAGCCGTGCGGCTTCGCAATCGCCTCGTAGCGCGGAATGCGCGAATGGAACAGGCGCGGGAACACCCAGCGCGCGAAATCGTTCGGCTCGATCTGCGCGACGTACTCAATGCCCTTTTCCTTGAGATACAACGGCAGTTGCTCGGCCAGAAAATCGGGGCGGAAATACAGCGGCTTGGGGTCAGACTGCGCGCGCTTGATCAGCGTATCTTCTTCTTCGCGTGTGGTGGTCTGGATATAGAGAATCAGCGTGTGCTCGGCCAGCAGTTCCACCACGCCGGGCTCGTCCAGTTCGCACAGGCTGCCGCCGACATCGTTGACGAAATGCGGATAACCGTAAATTTCCTGGCCCTTGCGGATAAAGCCCGGCACGTCGCGCATGGCGGCGATTTCGCCGTCGCGGTACGCCGCCTGACGGCGTGAAAACTCATCCAGCGAAAGCCCGCCCCAGTCCGGCCCGCCCAGCTTGCCGACAAACGTCAGCACCGGGCCCAGATCATGAATCTTGATGTTGTTCTTGATGTCGATCCAGTCGTTGCGCAACAGTTCGCGCAGAAACGGTACGCTCATCGCTTGCTGTTTGATCAGGTCCAGGATCGGCTCATCGAGATAGCGCGTGCCAATCCGGTAGTCACCGGAAAAGTGAAACCACTCGTGACCACGCAGCATGGTCGAGATATGCGTCTTGCCGACGCCGGACATGCCGAGCAGGGTAATGCGCTTGGTTGACCAGGCGCGAAAGGTGTCAGGAGTGAAATGCATGAGGTCTGTTTTCGTAGGATTAGCGCGAAGCCTACCGAAAAGCCACGCAATTAAAAAGGCAGCAAGCCTGTTCCTCAATCGAAGTCCAACCGGTTCCCCCAGTCCGGGCCGGGCATAATGCCCATTTACGCGACGAAATCCACCATGCCCGCCACCCGCCGCCCCATTCTGTCCCTGCTCGAAACCCGCGTACTGGGCGTGCTGAGTGAAAAACAGCACACTGTTCCCGACACCTACCCGCTATCCCTCAACGCACTGCTTGCCGGCTGCAATCAGAAAACCAGCCGTCACCCAATCATTGAGGTCAGCGAATCCGACGTACTGGCGGCCATCGACACCCTCCGAGGGCCGACGCTGGTAATCGAATCCAGCGGCGGTCGTGTCCCCCGCTTTTCCCACAACATGGGCAAAGCCTTGCAACTGCCTTCGCAAGCCATCGCCCTGCTCACGGTGTTGATGTTGCGCGGCCCACAAACCGCCGGCGAGTTGCGCATCAACTGCGACCGGCTGCACAAGTTCGCCGACATCTCCGCGGTAGAGGGGTTTTTGCAGGAACTGGCTGAGCGGCCGGATGACGCCATGGTGGTTGAACTCCCCCGTCAGCCCGGTTCACGCGAAAACCGCTGGATGCACCTGCTCAGCGGCGAACCCGTCATCGAGGACATCACACCTGTCACCCCTTCAGCCCACGAAACCACAGGGGATGTGAGCATCAGCGAAATAACCGTACTCAAGACCAGACTGGCCCAACTGGAAGCAGAAGTCGATACATTGAAGCGCGTGGTGGGCAAACTCTGTGCCGAACTTGGGGTTGCTGACTGACGCACGCACGCAAACCCATGATGCAAGTGCTGATTTTTATCTGCCCCTGCTCTCGAAATAAAGCAGTACGATTCGCATACAGTCGCAGCATCCAACCACGCGACGTGCCTATCGGAGCTTCATGAAAGACAAGCGCTTTCACTGTTTTCTGCACCGCCAGATTCCGCTTTTTATCGTCCTGTCGCTTGTTCCGGGGCTGGGCTATCTGTTTCTCGGCTGGCTGAATGACGTATTCACACCCGCCTTCGTCTGGTATCTGTTGATTGTCGCCACCTCGATCTGGGGCATCCGCATATACCGCAATTTTGACTTCGACACGATGAGCGAGCAGCGACGCGACCGCTGGTATCAGCAATGCTCCTGGTTCATTTATTCGTTCTTCCTGCTGTGGGTGCTGATTTTCCTGCTCTATGTCCGGCTGGACACCCACAAGCTCCATTACATCGCCATCTTCACTGAAATCGGCACTTCGGTCGTGGCCTCGACCCTGCTGGCCTCGGACAAGCGCCTCTACAGACCGACCATTTTTCTGCTGATGCTTCCACTGATCGCTTATTTTTCCATGATCGGCGAGTGGTTTGGCTACGTACTCGCTGCCTTTGCGGCCACGCTCACCTGGGTGCTGCTCCATGCCGCCAACAGTACGCACCAGTTGTTGATGCAGGCCAGCCACCAGGCCACGCACGACACCCTCACGGGTTTGTACAACCGCCAATACTTCATCGACCACCTGCAAAAGCGGATGAATTCGCTCAATGAAAGCCGCGAATTTTCATATCTCCTGCTCATCGATCTGGACCATTTCAAAACGGTCAACGACTCGCTTGGCCACGATGTCGGCGATCAGCTCCTCAAGCTTGTCGTCACCCGACTGCTTGTGCATATCCCCAATGATTGCGTCGTCGCTCGTCTGGGCGGCGACGAATTCATCATTTCAGGACGCAGTTTTACTGATCGGGAGGCCTGTGAGCGCACGTCACTGGAAGTATCCGAGCAACTCATTGCCCATCTGAAAGAAACCTATATCGTCGACCCGCACCACCTTTACATCAGCGCCAGTATTGGCGTAAGCATCATCAGCGGCGGCAACGCCAATACCAATACCAATGCCAACAGCTTTATCAAGGAAGCCGATATTGCCATGTACGAGGTCAAGGCCAAGGGGCGTGACGGCGTATTCATGTTCAATGAGGAGATGTCCCGGCGTGTCGAGAGCCACCTGGAAATCGAACGCCTGCTCCACTTTGCGCTGATCAACCATGAAATCACGCTCTGCTACCAGCCCCAGGTCAATCGCGAGGGCCGGGTAATCGGTACCGAAGTCCTGGCGCGCTGGACCAACCCGGTGCTGGGCCCGGTTTCCCCCGTGCAATTCATCCCGATTGCCGAGCAGACCGGACTGATTGTCGAACTGGGCACGCACATCCTCGAAACGGGATTCAAGACCCTGCGTGAATGGCATGACTCCGGGATTGATCTGGATCAATTCTCAATCAACATCAGCATGCGGCAACTCACGCACTACCATTTTGTGGCGCTGATAAAAGACCTGGTCGAGCACTACCTGGATGACAGGCTGAGCCACAAACTCGTATTCGAGATCACGGAATCGATTGTGGCCGAGGATATCGATCGCGTGATTCTGATCATGGGCCAGTTGAAGGAATTGGGTATCCGCTTTTCCATGGACGACTTTGGAACAGGCTATTCATCTCTCAGCAACCTGAACCGGCTACCGCTCAACGAAATCAAGATCGACCGCGCCTTTGTCAATGCCCTGTCCCACCACGATGGCGACCGGGCAATGGTGACCACTATCCTCAAAATGGCCAGCATTCTCCAGTTAAGCATCGTGGCTGAGGGCGTGGAAACCGAGGAGCAGTTCGATTTCCTTCGGGGTCACGATTGCCCTGTTTTCCAGGGCTATTACTACTCGAAGCCGCTGACGAAAGATCAATTCGTCGTTTACTACCGTAGTCACGCCTGAACCTCGGCAGGTACAAATCTCGGCACATGCTTGACGCATTGCTCACGACATAGGTGACGTGCAATAAAAAAGGGCGCTCTGCAGAGCGCCCCAACTTTCTTCGGATAAAGGACAAGTCTTAAAGGTTGTAGGCCCGCTCACCGTGGCTTGCGGTATCCAGACCTTCACGCTCCTCCTCTTCGGAGACGCGCAGACCCATGGTCATGTCGACCAGCTTGAATGCCACGAAGCTGACCACACCCGACCAGACAATGGTGATCAATACACCGGTAGCCTGCGTCATGACCTGGCCTACCATCGAGTAGTCGTCCACACCCACGCCGCCCAGAGCCGGCGAAACGAAGATGCCGGTGCCGATGGCGCCAACGATGCCGCCGATGCCATGGATACCGAACACGTCGAGCGAGTCGTCGTAGCCCAGTGCCTTCTTCAGGCCACTCACACCCCACAGGCAAACCACGCCTGCAACGCCACCCAGAACGATCGCGCCCATCGGACCGACCAGACCTGCTGCCGGCGTGACCGCAACCAGGCCCGTCACCACACCCGAAGCCACACCCAGCATGGAAGGCTTGCCACGCAATATCCACTCGGCCAGCATCCAGGACATACCCGCTGCCGCCGTTGCCAGAATCGTGTTGATGAAGGCAAGTGCCGCGCCACCCGTTGCTTCGAGGTTGGAGCCGGCATTGAAACCAAACCAGCCCACCCACAACAGTGAAGCGCCGATCATGGTCATCGGCAGGCTGTGCGGCGGCATGGCGTCGCGGCCGTAGCCGATGCGCTTGCCCAGCACGATGGCACCCACCAGTGCAGCGATACCGGCGTTAATGTGCACCACGGTACCGCCGGCGAAGTCGAGATCGCCCGCTTCGAACAGGTAGCCACCCGTTGCCCACACCATGTGCGTGATCGGCAGATAGGAGAAGGTGAACCACAGTGCACCAAACACCATCAGCGCGGAGAACTTCACCCGTTCAGCCAGACCGCCCACGATCAGCGCCACAGTAATGGCGGCAAAGGTCAACTGGAAGGCAACAAAGATCAGTTCGGGGATAACCACGCCATCGGTGAAGGTCGCAGCGGTACTGTCAGCAGTAATGCCCAGCAGGAACATCTTGGACAGATCGCCGATTGCCCAGTTCATGCTGCCGCCATCACCAAATGCCAGGGAGTAGCCATAGACCGCCCACAAAACCGAGATCAGGCAGAAAATCGCCATGACCTGGGTCAGCACCGACAGCATGTTCTTGGCGCGCACCAGGCCACCGTAGAACAGTGCCACGCCCGGAATAATCATCAGGATCACCAGTAGCGTGGAAACCATCATCCAGGCGGTATCACCCTTGTCCGGCACCGGGGCGGCGGCCTCTGCGGCTAGCGCCGCTTCGACCGCGACCACTTCTTCAACTGCAACCGGCGCAGCCTCATCTACCGCCATGGTCTCGACCACAGCGGTAACGTCCATCGGAGTCGTTGCATCTTCAGCAAACGACATCCCTGGCACCAGCAGCGCACACACCAAACCTAAAGAAGTCAGGAGATTTTTCATCGTCGCTCTCCTTTAAAGGGCTTCAGGGCCGGATTCGCCCGTGCGGATACGCACGACCTGCTCCAGGCTCGAAACAAAAATCTTGCCATCACCAATCTTGCCGGTGTTAGCCGCTTTTTCGATCGCTTCGATCACGCGCTCAAGCAACTCGGCCTTGATCGCCACTTCGATTTTGACCTTGGGTAGAAAATCGACTACATATTCCGCACCGCGATACAACTCGGTGTGGCCTTTCTGCCGCCCGAACCCCTTAACTTCAGTAACCGTCAAACCGGTAACGCCGATGGCGGACAATGCCTCGCGTACTTCATCCAGCTTGAACGGCTTGATGATTGCCGTTACGAATTTCATGTCGTCTCCCAAAAGTAGAAAAACCGGGCGGCAAACCGCCCTGAGAAATTAAAATGACTTACTGACACTCAGTAATACCGTGCCATCCGCCAGGTTCTTGGTATCCGACCCGCCGTTGTTATAGGACGTTGTGGAACCCCAGGTCGCATTACTTGAACCGATGTTGGTATCCACATAGGCCAACCCAACATTGAGGCCCAGGACCTCCTTGGAAACGCCGATTTTCCAGTCGGAATAATCAGTATTACCGCTCCCGCTCACAAACTGTTTACCGTAGTGGAGACCCAACGAAACGTCATACGGCAACGGCACGCTGACGTTGGCTTCCAGGTAGCCTGATCCACTGGAGTCAGGGATTCCGAAAAGCTTGGTGGTGGAATGCGAATATTTCACATTGATCATTTTCCAGGTTGCACCGGCATACACTTCAAAAGTGTTTGGGTCGAACCCCGCAGCAGCTTTGTCTTTGCCCGGATAGTAGTAATACAGTCCACCCACGTTTACCGCGACCGGACCTGCATCAAAGGCATAACCGCCGTAGACATCCCACTCCATGTTGGAGCCTGCGAGAAAATCGGGATCCACGTTCGAAGCCCAGGTGCCGAGATAAACACCGCTCGAATGACTGTAATCAAGTCCACCCTGAATGGCAGGATCCTCAAACGTTTGCGAAATACCACGGAAACGGTAGTCGTTGGTAAAACCAACGTTGGCACTCAAACTGTGCGGGCTTTCCTCAGCTGCCATTGCGAAAGTGGGCACCCCCACCAAACCGGTCAGTACCAACACGTGTAAAAGTTTTTTCATCAAAGTTCTCCAAAAGTGAGGACGCGCAAAGTCGCACTTATTTTTTAGCACAAGGTGTGCCAATTGTTTTTTTCATTTAAATACAAATGGATACAAATTCTCCATCCTTGCCGCCTCGTCCACCCGCACCTTTGTGGTGCACCATTTGGCCTGTGCGCACGATCTTTGTGCTACGCATCACAACACTCGGCTTGCTACACTCTCCCCGTTACCGGAGGCCGCTTAAATGAACCCGAAATTCCCGAATCCTGCTTTTATCAATGACGTCGCTGGCAAGCTCGGCGAAATGCTGAAACAATCCCCGGCGAAAGATATCGAACAGAACCTCAAGGCCGGCGTCACCTCGATGCTGGGCAAACTGGACATGGTGAGCCGCGAGGAATTCGACGTGCAGACTGAAGTGCTGGCGCGCACACGCGCCAGGCTGGAGCAACTGGAAGCACGCCTGGTCGAGCTGGAAAAGCAGCGCACCACCTAAATGGCCGTCGCCGTCGTCAAAAGCCGGGCGTTGAACGGCATGGATGCGCCGGAAGTGGTGGTCGAGGCACATCTGGCCAACGGTCTGCCGGCGTTTACCCTGGTGGGGCTGCCTGAAACCGAAGTCAAGGAGGCGCGTGACCGCGTGCGTGCGGCGATCCAGAACGCGCAATACGAATTTCCGGCGCGGCGCATCACGGTCAACCTCGCGCCGGCCGACCTGCCCAAGGAATCCGGGCGTTTCGACCTGCCGATCGCGCTGGCGATCCTCGCCGCCTCCGGGCAGATTCCCGCCGACAAGTTCAAACACGCCGAGTTCGCCGGCGAACTGGCGCTGACTGGCGAACTGCGCCCGGTGCGCGGCGCGCTGGCGATGGCGCTGGCCACCCGCAGGGCAGGCAGGCTGCTGGTGCTGCCCGCCGCATCGGCCGGCGAAGCGGCACTCGCCAGCGGGGTCGAAACGCGCGGCGCGAGCAGCCTGCTGGACGTATGCGCGTGGCTGACCGGCCAGGGTTCCCTGCTTGAACCCGAATCCGACCCCACAGCCGCCGCGCCGGATTACCCCGATTTCGCCGACGTCAAGGGTCAGGCCGCCGCCAAGCGCGCACTCGAGGTCGCCGCCGCCGGCAATCATTCTGTGCTGATGTGATATCTATTAAAACGTGATTTTCGGAGCGAGTGGCTTCGCCTCGCTCACAGATCATTGATATGCGCCTACAAAGCGCGGAGCGACAAGGAAGGGCTCGCCTGAAGGCATAATGCCTTATTCGAAAACGCGCCTCCATAACGACCAAAATCAATGACCGCACTGGAACAGCTGCTCAATACCTATCGTCAAGCCTCCGTCACCGAGCGTGAAAAAGGCACCTACTTCGAAGAGCTGATCGTTTGCTATCTGCGTAATGAAGCCACTTACCGTGACCTTTACAGCGATGTGTGGACCTACGCGCAATGGGCAGAACAACAAGGGCTGGATAAACGCGACACAGGCATAGACCTGGTGGCAAAAACCCAAGGCACGGGCGAGTTCCATGCCATCCAGTGCAAGCTCTACGCAGAAGACTATCGCCTGCAAAAAAACGACATAGACAGCTTCTTCACGGCCTCAGGCAAGAAGCCGTTTACCCACCGCGTCATCATTACCACCACCAACCACTGGAGCGAACACGCCGAAGAGGCGCTGCGCGACCAACAACCACCAGTCAGCAAGATCGACCTGCACGATCTTGAAAACAGCCAAATCGACTGGAGTAAGTACCAGCCCAAAGCCGCGCCGACACTCAAAGCCAAGAAACAACTACGCGAGCATCAAGTAACAGCGCTCGCCAGCGTCGAGCTGGGATTACAAAGCGCTGACAGGGGCAAGCTCATCATGGCCTGCGGCACAGGCAAAACTTTCACCAGTCTGAAAATAGCCGAAACGCTGGCCGGTGCGGGTAAACGTGTGCTGTTCTTGGTGCCGAGTCTTTCCCTGTTATCGCAGTCCCTCACCGAGTGGACACAAGAAAGTGGCATCCCACTGCATAGCTTTGCCGTGTGCTCCGACAGCGACGTGGGTAAAAAGCGTAAGAAGGACGACGACAGCGTTCAAACCTTCACCCATGAACTGCGCTACCCAGCCACCACCGAACCGGTACGACTAGCCGCAGAAATGGCGAAGCGCCACGATGGCGATCACATGAGCGTGGTTTTCAGCACCTACCACTCCATAGATGTCATCAGTAAGGCGCAAAAAGAATTTGGTCTGGGTGACTTCGACCTGATCATTTGCGACGAAGCGCACCGCACCACCGGAGCCACCTTCGACAACGAAGACGAAAGCACCTTCGTCAAAGTCCACGACGCAGATTTCATCCGTTCAGCCAAGCGGCTGTATATGACGGCAACGCCACGTATCTATGGCGATACAGCCAAGGCCAGCGCCGAAAAAGACAACGTCGCGCTGTGTTCCATGGATGACGAAAGCCTCTACGGCAGGGAGCTGTATGTCATTACCTTCTCGGAAGCGGTCAAACGTGGACTGCTGGTCGATTACAAGGTCATCGTGCTGGCGGTGGAAGAAGCCCACGTCAACCGCAGACTGCAAGCGCTGTTGGCAGATGAAAACAATCAACTCAAGGTTGACGACGCCGCAAAGATCATCGGCTGCTGGAAAGCGCTGTCCAAACAGGGTTTAAGCGACGACCTGGTGGGAGACTCAGCCGCAATGACGCGCGCCGTAGCGTTCTGCCAAGTCATCGAAGTCTCGAAAGGTGGCAAAACTCACAAGGTCAGCTCGAAGCAAATCTCCAGCATGTTCCAAGCCGTCGTCGAGGCGTATCAGGAACAGGAAGAGTTCGAGCAAGCTGACGTGTTGGCCTGCGAAGCAGAGCACGTGGATGGCAGCATGAACGCCAGCGAGAAAGAAGCCAAGCTGGACTGGCTCAAAGCTGAACCGCCGGAAAACACATGCCGCATCCTCAGCAATGTGCGCTGCCTATCCGAGGGAGTAGACGTGCCAGCGCTGGACGCTGTGCTGTTCCTCACCCCGCGTAACTCACAAGTAGACGTGGTGCAGTCAGTCGGTCGAGTCATGCGCAACGCACCGGGCAAAAAACGTGGCTATGTCATTCTGCCGGTGGTCATCCCTGCGGGCGTCGAGGCGCACGATGCACTTAACGACAACAAGACCTACGCAGTGGTATGGCAGGTTCTGCAAGCCCTACGCTCACACGATGACCGCTTCGATGCGATGGTCAACAAACTGGACTTGATCGGCAAGGACACCAGCAAGATGGAAGTCATAGCCATCACCGACAAAATCCAGAAAAAGCAGGAAAAGACCAAGGACGCCAAGAACAAGGATGCCGGAAAAGGCGGCTTCACCATCGGAGAGGCAACCAAACAACCGGGCAAGGAAGCCCAGCACGACTTGCAATTCGAAATCGGCGAAATCGAACGAGCCATCTACGCCAAGTTGGTGCAGAAAGTCGGCAACCGCCACCACTGGGAAGACTGGGCCAATGACATTGCAAAAATCGCCCGTACACACATTGACCGCATCACAGGCATTCTTGAAAACGAAGCCAACACCAAAGAAAGCGAAGCCTTCAAAGCTTTCGCCCACGAGCTGCGCGACGATCTAAACGACAGCATTACGGATGGTGAAGTCATCGAAATGCTGGCCCAACACCTCATCACTAAGCCAGTATTCGATGCCCTGTTCGAAGGCTACAGCTTCGCCAGCAACAACCCCATGTCCCAGGCCATGCAAGGTGTACTCGACGTGCTGCAAGAGCATCACCTGAGCAAGGAAACCGATACGCTGCAAGCCTTCTATGACAGCGTGAAAATGCGCGCAGAGGGCATCGACAATGCAGCAGGCAAACAGAAGATCATCGTCGAGCTGTACGACAAATTCTTTGCCAATGCCTTCCCCCGTCTTCGCGACAAACTAGGCATCGTGTATACACCCGTGGAAGTGGTGGATTTCATCATCAACAGCGTCGCCCACATCCTGCAAACAGAATTCGGCCAAACACTCGGCAGTGAGGGCGTACATATCATCGACCCCTTCACAGGCACCGGCACTTTCATCACACGCCTGCTACAAAGCGGACACATCAGCCCCGAACAACTTCCTTACAAATATAAGAACGAAATCCACGCCAACGAAATCGTGCTGCTGGCTTACTACATCGCAGCCATCAACATCGAAGCCGTGTACCACGGTGCCAATGGAGGTGACTACCAGCCATTCGAGGGCATTTGCCTTACCGACACATTTCAGCTTTACGAAAAAGAAGATCTGGTGGACGCCTTGCTGGAAAAAAACAGCGCCCGCCGCAAGAGGCAGAAGACGCTGGATATTCGCGTCATTATTGGCAATCCACCGTATTCAGCAGGGCAAACCAGTGCCAACGACAACAACCAGAATGTTGCTTACCCACATCTGGATCAGCGTATTGCTGACACCTACGCTGCCAGATCAAAAATGACTTCGGTTAAGAACCTTTACGACAGCTACATCCGCGCCATCCGCTGGGCCAGCGACCGTATTGGAAACAGCGGCGTGATCGGTTTTGTCACCAACGCAGGGTTTCTGGAAGCCAACTCAGCCGATGGCCTGCGGAAAACACTAGCCGAAGAGTTCTCAAGCATCTATATGTTCCATTTGCGCGGTAATCAGCGCACTTCAAGTGAGTTATCCCGCAAGGAAGGGGGCAAGATTTTTGGCGGTGGCAGCCGCGCCCCAATAGCCATTTCCCTGCTGGTAAAAAACCCGGACGCCACTCAACATGGCCAGATTTATTTCCACGACATCGGCGACTACCTGAGCACGGAGGCCAAACTGGAAATAATAAACGGCTACCAGAGCATAGACGGGATTACCGATGCCGGGAGCTGGCAGACCCTCACTCCCGACTCGCACGGTGACTGGCTGAACCAGCGCGACGACAGCTTTGGTGAATATATCGTGCTAGGCGACAAGAAGAGCGACGCGATCAAGCTGATTGAGAATTACTCATTGGGTCTAGGTACGAACCGCGACGCGTGGTGCTACAACGCCTCCAAAGGTAAGGTGGCGGAAAACATGACGCGCATGATTAGCTTTTATAACAGCGAACTAACGCGTTTTACCCAAACATATCCAGGGCTGGATAAAAAAGCGCGGGTAACCAAGGTTGAAAGCTTTATTGACACCGATCCCACACAGATTGCCTGGTCGAGTAGTCTCATCTCGAAATTTGAGCGGGGAGTTCATGGGGCTTATCGTGAGAAAACTGTTATCACCAGCCTATATCGGCCATTTACCAAGCAATGGGTATATTTCGATGGAATGTTTAACCATCGTGTTGGTCAAATACCACGCATCTTCCCTGACGCTAGCTCAAAGAATTTGGTGATTTGTGTGGCAGGAATGGGCTTTAAGAGCGGCGTCTCCGTTCTAATAGCTGATTCGATACCTGACCTTCAAATTCAATTTAACGGTCAATGTTTCCCCCTGTATCTGTACGACGAATCGGTAGACGAGGCATCAGACGCAACACCCAAAAACACTGAGCTGTTTGCCGAGCCAATCCCGACCCAAGTCGGAAGAAAGCGCCGCGACGCACTGACTGACGCTGGGCTAGCGCATTTCCAGGAAGCCTATCCAAGCGAGATCATCAGCAAGGAAGACCTGTTCTATTACGTCTACGGCCTGCTGCATTCACCCGACTACAGCGAGCGCTACGCCGATAACTTATCCAAGGAACTACCACGTATTCCCCGTGTGAAAACAGCCGCAGACTTCTGGGCCTTTTCCCAGGCCGGCCGCAAACTTGCCGACCTGCACCTGAACTACGAGACGGTGGAGAAATACCCACTGCAAATTGTGGGTGGCGGACTACTGCTGACCGATGCCGACTACCGCGTGGAGAAGATGCGCTACGGCAAGAACGGCAAGGATAAAGACCTGACCACACTGGTTTACAACAGCAAGATAACGCTCACCGGAATCCCGCTGGAGGCCTACGAGTATGTGGTCAACGGTAAACCCGCGCTGGATTGGGTGGCAGAACGCCAGTGCGTAAAAACCGACAAGGACAGTGGCATCGTCAACGACGCCAACGACTGGGCAGTGGAAACGATGGGCAACCCTCGTTACCCGTTGGAACTCTTCCAACGCGTAATTACCGTGAGTCTGGAAACGATGAAGATCGTTAAGTCATTGCCCAAGCTGGATGTAATCACGCCCACGCCGGCAACTCAAAATAGCGACGAAGTAATACACGCCTAGAACAGCTTCGACATCTCAAGCGACGCCATCAGTCATCGGCAGATCGCTCAGTCGCTTCAAGGCGTTTTTACAGCGTGTATTGCCCGCGCATCATCAACAGCTCATGCCCACAGCGATATAAAGACGAAAAAATAGCCCGCTTGTAAGGCGGGCCATGATTCACAACTCAAACAAACTAAGCAGCGATCTTTTCTTCAACAGACTCCATCGCCGGGATTGCTGAATTAGCAGCCTCAGCAATATCCGGACCGATCTCCTCAACCCGGGGAAGAGTCTTGGACAGGATTTCTTTACCAGCAATCGTCTCATCCACGCGCCAGTAATCCTTCCCGTTAGACCGTGTCTTGTCGAACCCCAATCGCTTCAACTGCTTTCCAAGGGTGATGTTGTTTTCAGCCTTAAAACCGTGTAACCGACACCATTTAAGGTAAAGATCATAGAGAGTAGCCGGCCTCATCCCCTTGTCTGCAGTAGGTTGCAGAGCTTCATCAGCGAACAACTTCACGAAATCAGAGTTTTCCCGATACTCGTCGGACGCCTCCAATGATGAGGCGGGCACGACAAACTGGCCGCGCTTACGAAGGGTACGCAACCCGGAGACAGCCATCGTGAAGATGCCAGACAACTCACCCTTGAGCTTGTCAGTGAGATTCATGTCCATCTCATCAGCCGTGAAGTTGCGGTTGAAACGGAGCATCACCAAGCGCCGGAAGAAGGCGTGAGTGACATCACGCAGCTTAGGTAGGTGGTTGGTTGCCAGCATGATTCGAGCAACCGGGGTGTATGTAAACGGATGCTCATACTTACGCTCTGCTTCAACCGTATCGCCACTGACGATCTGCTTCAGGATGCCGTCGTCCATCACGGTGTTTTCGTTGATCTCCGAACTGGTCAGCAGCAGTTTTCCGTCCAGTTCAGCCAAGGCCCGGCGATTTCCAAGGCGCTGGATGGGAGCACTGTAGACATTCTCATGTCCAAGAAGCTCAGCCATCAGCTTCAGCAGCACCGATTTACCGTTACCGCCCTCGCCTACGCACACTACAAACTTCTCATAGGAGGTATCAGGGACCAAGCACAGCCCCATCCACTCCAAGACAAACTGCATTTTCTGGTCACGATCTTTGTCGTCTCGAAAAATGTCATGAAGGAATTTCTCGAACACGGGTGACTTAGCGCTGTGATCCCACACAGCGGGACGGCCAGACCGAAGGTGGTGATGCGGGCTGTGAGGAACAAGCTCGAAGGTTGTCATATCCAGCGCACCATTCAGGAAACACACATAGTTGGTGTCCGGTTTGAAGTCCTCGCTTTTAACTGAGCAAGTGAGACGCAACATCTGGAACATCTCCCTTACATCAGGAACCGTGGCGTTCGAGCCAAAATACTTGGTGATCTTCGTCTGCACATCATGGTGGTCAAGCTGCGCGGACCAGTAGCCGTTTTTGTAGGCCAAGAACGTGTTGTGAAGGTAAACCAGTCCGCCTGGGTAGTACTCAAGCAGAAATTCTTTCACGTCATTCCGTGCGGAGCTGTCGATTTTCCAGGCAAGCGCATCGAGTTCTTGCTGAAGCGTTTGACCTGCATCCTCAACCAGGTCAACGGTGGCGGTCTCTTGGTTGTTGCTGGTGTTGTTGTTGGTAATTTCATTCATGGTGTGTCTCCCTTTAATTAGATTCAATAAACTTGTTAATTTCGATGCTGGGGAACCCTTCCACCAACACCGTTTCCAGCTTTAAAACACGGGGTGTAGACGGAACAGACCGTTCTACGAACTTGGCCCGTTTCGCGTTTTTTACTTCATCGACGGTCGTATCAAAACCCCGCAAAGTCAGCCAATCAGCCAACTCCCCGTATGTCATAGCCTTGGTCAGGCCGCAAAGCCCTTGGGTGTAGGCGCGCAGGAAAAGCCTGCGGAACACATCGACAACTCCCTTGTTGGTCGCCCGTATACCAAAACCCGGCATACCGGACTGCTGAAGCCGGTCACGCACAAGGGAGAACTGGTAGTGATCATCCCAATCCTCGAAGTCATCGAGAGTCTTAAGACAGTGTTTCCGTCGCCACCCATCGAAGATCGCCCGAGCACGCTCGCACTCCTGAATGTCCGTCCAAGGGACGCTGCTCAAGGCGACATGCTCACACCCATCGGCAGCAACCATCCGAGGCCCAACCAACCGCCGCTTATGGTCAAACTCCAGGTTCAACCTTGTCTTCCGGGTTAACCGGACTACATCAGCGTCTTTCACCCACTGTTCCCGGAAGGGGGTGAACGGTCTAGTCGTGGCTTTATCGTCAGGCTCCCGACACATGAATAAGTCGATCATGTAGTCGTTGTGCAGATCGGCATCAATACCCGGCGAGACGCCGGCCTTCGCGAGAATGATCGGCTCATCATCGAAGGGCATCGCGGTTATCTGCCCACGGGTCTTCATGGCTATCAACTGCCGGACCTTGTGTTTGCGTTCAAGCATCGGGCTTCCCGGTGCAACACGCTCACACAATGCTTGGAACCGTCTCGCCATCGGGCCATCAAGGCATAGCTCGGTCTCGTCAGCATCTGTGAGAAACCCGTCAGTCGTCGCACTGATAACGGTCCGGTGCGGCGGGATCGAGGCAACCTGCTCGCTCAACACAGCCCGGATAAACCCCGTCGTATGGGCGGCAATCGCAGCATTGGTCAATACAGAATGCTGCAACTCGACGCTTTTCATGGTCCGAGCTTCGAAAACCGTCTTACTCTTCAGCCCCTGAGCGGTTTTCCCGTACAGACCGTTGCCAAGCAGCTTAGCGTACAGCTCATCGAGACTGCCCTTCACAAAGCTTTTTCGGAGCTTTCTAATCCCCAAGACATACGGCTCGAAGAGTCGATCGTCTCCGTCACGCCAGGGAATAATCATCCCGTGCTTGATCTGGAGACGGCATCCAAGGTTCAAAGCCACCTCGATTTCAGGGGCGGTGCAGTACGAAAGCCCCGTCAAGGGGTAAACCAACCCACCATCGCGGTTTCGCACAGGCAGCGACGGGAAACGTGTGCCCTCCGGGAAAGTGAATTCGACGTAGGCAAAACCGAGGACGTGACCCACAAAATCATTGGGGTCATGTGTGACCTTGAAGTTGTCGTAATCAATGTGCCGTAAATCAACCATGCCCGTGGTGTAGGCACCGGCAAGGTCATAGTCGTTGTAAACACCGACGTCGGTAGGGCCAAAGACATAGCACTCGTTCCGTCCACCGCTGTAACAGCTTGCGGCAAACGGTTCGATGAAAGACCGCATAGGGATGGGTGACTTTTCTTTCTTCGTCACCACACCCTCTTCAGTGGCGCTCCAGAATGTCGCGGTCGTTTCCTGCACGCCGAATGCGGCATTGAAGTCCACACCGGCCGTATCAAGTTGGTTCTTGAAGATTTTCACAGCCAGACCGCTGGCCGTGGCAGGCAAAGACGGCTTTCCCGTCACCCCCTTAGCAAAATCCAAGAGACGGATGTAGAAACGGACAGCAATCTCGGCATCGCGAAGGCCATATTCCTCGAACGCCTGCTTATCACCGGCCAACAACAAATCCATCCTGCTCTTGGTGTAGCCATCGGGCAGATCCAGCTTCGGCAGCCCCAGTAGATCGCCGACTTGTGCCAGTGATGTGCCCATGGCAACGTGATTGCCTACATCGATGAACCGAACCTTGAGCGACCGAAATATTCCATCAAGATCCGTCGCCAGGACAGTCACAGCGGACTTGACCGAAGCAACCTTGCCGCCGACGTTTTCGAGATCGTTCTTGAACGATGCGAGATCGCCAAAGGCTTGCAGGTCAATTCGCAGGAAGAAGCCGCAAACAACTACCTGCTTCGGCCATTCCAATATCTCTCCCGACTCCATGGCTTCGGTCAGGATTTTCGTAATCACCTTGTGAAACGAGGGCCGGTCGGCCTTCTCAGTGCCACGAGGATAGACAACACGCTGAAACGGACCACGCTCGCCCAGCAAGTAAAACTGCAGGCTGAGAATCGTGTTGTCGTTGTCTTTATCGCCAGGCACGAACTCTGAATCAAAGCCAATGAACACGGTCGGCCCGTGCCCAGCGATAGGCTTGGTCAGGTCTTTTCCGAGGTCGGCGATTTGATGTTCCAGAATCTTTTCCATGCGCTGAATTTCAGCTTCAGGATCAAAATCCGGTTCGTCTAAGTCGCCATCAAAGTCGTCATCGAAGTCGGGTTCATCGTCGGTGTAATAGTCTTGTTCATATACCCCTTCCAGCAAGGCACACCCGGCGTCATGCTGTTCAACTTGAATCGAATTATTTGTTTCCATTTTTTCTCCTTTTCTTTTCTTGTGCGGCGAAGCCTCGGGTAGCTGGTAGCAGCGAAGGCAGCCAACCAGCCATCCAGGGTTCACCAATTCAATTAGCTTGCGTCGGCTTCTTCTTTCAAAAACGACCAGTCCGGCTGTACAGGTCGAGGACCATCAGCAGTCAGTCGAATCAGAATGTCTCGGACACGTTTACCTTTCACCTCATCGATAACAGGTATCCAAGCGAGCATTCGTTGTTGAGCGTCGCGACACAGCACACCCTTTTTATGAAGACTCACTTGCTTAATCAGTGCGGGGGACAGGGCATTGCCATCAGGCATAAGAATCAAAGTAGTCATATGAATTTCCTTTCAGTTAGAAAATTGAGGACGTGACAAACCACGCCTCGTAGGTTTTTTGAAGCAGATTGCTTTAACAACAGGGGAGCGGCAGACAGCCAGAAACTAGACTGCCTACCGCGTAGGGTTTAGGAGCGAACTCGTTCCACATTGGCCGTGGATCGAGTCCTTAACTGGCAGAAGTGATGTCCTCTCCAGTCAACATCACGCGAGTACAGTGTTGTTCTCCGCACCAAGCTTTTACGAAGTCTCGAAAGCCTCGGTCATCCAACACCTCATTCATGCGTTCAAGTGACATGCAGTCGCCGTGGATAAACTCAATCAAACCGTACTCTGCAACGCCATCGTCGTAGATCGGTTCACCATAGATGTGAGAAAGGATTACTGCACTGCCATCACCAAACTCATACTGAGCGGTCTCTCCATCAACCTCAAAAAAACCCAACTCCTCACTCATTATTTTTTCTACGGGGACTCCATACACCTTTTCCAACGCAGCTGCCGCTTCCATAAACTCGCTATTCACTTCACAAGAATTAAGATGATTCATTTCATATCTCCTATTAAAAAAGTTGTAATGGCTGGAGACGCAACAGACGCCGCCAAACCAAAATAAAAGGACCGCAACGGGTCCTTTTGATTAACAAAAAGAATTTTGATCAACAGTAAGGGCACGACCGAATTACACGGCGAACGGGCTGGAGGTCCGTTGATTGACGAATGGATTCTTGAGCGTCCATTGATCGCCGATTCGGTATTGGAATACCTATCTCCGGGCCAACCGTTCCTAACTAACCAAAGCTGCTATCTGGGGGCTTGACTTTGAATTGACCCAGCGACTCCATCCAGCTTGGTTATCACTAGGAACGAAATGTAAAGATTTAGGCCGCGAGATAACACGCGACTTATAATTGAACCAATTCGTGTGTTAGCATTTTCGGGATTTTGGGTATGGCTGAAGAAGTCAAGTACTACGAGAACGTCTATGAGCTTTGGTATGAATGGTTGAAGACCACCGAGCCAAAAGACTGGTCGCAACTAATGAAGGACACTTTGGTTAATTACGATGAGGACTTCCCTGAGTGGTGGGAAGAGCGCAAGCAGTTCTTCTTGCCTGCCTTTGATCTAACACCGTTGTGGGTGATCAAAGATGAAAATGACTATCAACTCCACCATGAAGCTGGTGATCCAGAAGGCGAGCTGATCGTTGCCCTCAATGTCTATGCTCCGAAGCTGCAACTCAATCGGGCATTTCAAAAGCTGTTGATCGAGAAGCTACCGGGGAAAGTTGGTAGACCGAAACACGATGACAGTGCGGCAGATGTCTTCGAGCTTTGCAGAAGACCAGACGCGCCGACAATCCGATCCTTGAACATCATGTTAAATGTCTATAAGGAATGGCTCGTGAATCCAAAGCCACTATGGAAAATAGGCGAAAAGCTGAAACTGAATCCGAGCAGCCAGTCAGAAGCCCCCGAACGAGCAATGACAGCTACCGTCAGTCGATACCTACGATGGGCCAAGACTCTGAGGAAGAACATCATCAAAGGTCAGTTCCCCAAGTACAAATAGGAACAAAAACATATCGACTAATACTCCTCCGGAAGCAGCAGACAAGTAGATGACCGATCTGCTTCGGTGATGACCCACAACTTGTCTCCCCGCTCATTCAACGGGTAGCTCGACATCACCCGATAGCCGTTCTCGACGCTGAGCTGATTCTCCAACCGGTCTTCCTCGGGAACGCAGCCCCAGTCGCCATGAGCATGGCGTAGCAGCAAACTCAGCGCATCAACATTGTTTTCCTCGATTGCCCGAAGTGCTCCGGGCGTCGCAACTATCTGACCTAACTTAAACAGCATTTATTTCTCCGGAAACGATGGCCGAAACGGCGCGTCATCATCCGGTGGATTGCTGCTGCTCTAGCAACTGAAATTATTTTCCAAAACCCTGTTGCCCAACCCCTGTATCGGTTGGATGGTGCCCCTGTGGTCAAGAAAGGGGTAACGAATGAACACGCTAACAACCGAGCAGAAGCAGCGACTGGTGGAAATCCTCATCGAGGAGTTCGGCACTGAAATGAAGCAAGCCGAATTCACCGATGCGCTGCTTGGATTGTTAGAGGACGTTCCCGGATTCGAGACCGCGAAGCAAAACACGATCAACAAACTCACTAATCAACTTTGGAGCAAATACCATGAATAAAACCGTCAATACCCCCGCAGACAAAGCAGCAGCACCGGAAGGCAAGAAGGATGCGGCCACGGCAGCACCGGTAGTAGAGCCGAAGAAAATCGATCTCAACAAGCCGTCGATCAAGGAAGCCATCACCAAGGGCAAGGCGCTCATCAAGGATGGAAAATCCAAGGCCGATGCAGCCATGGAGATTTTCGTCGCGTTGAAGGATGAGGATAAGGATGTCGTGATCGCCGCATTCGTTCAAGGGGCGACTCTCACCGAGAAAGGTGCAGTCACCTACTGGTACAACTGTCGCCGCAAAGCGAAGAAATCAGCGAAGGAGGCATGAGGAGATGGCCGTGGAATACCAGCAGTTCCATCCCGGCCAGAAAGTCCGGACTCAGTATGGCGAAATCCGGACTATCTTGCGTCAAGTTGGATGCCAAGTCTTCGTCGAGGAGGAATGCAACGGGCACTACCACCCGAGCAAATTATTTCCCGTCGTGGAAGAGCCTAAAACCACACACACCAGTTAATCAATCAAGGGCATCATCGATGCCCCTTGCTATTTCAAGGCCTCAACAAAGTTGATGGCCTCCAACTGCCGTTCCTCTGATAGGGCACGAAACGCTGCGAGTAGCCGAACTACGCTACTAAGCGTTGCTTTCTTACCATCTATCCTCACAACCTCAGCTGGCTCAATACCTAAAGCTTCAGCTAGCTTCACAAGATTGTTGCCTGTCGGAACTTCCCGAGAGCCCGTCTCCCAGCAGCTAACAGCCGAGATCGATACGCCAACGTAGTCGGCAAGCTGCCTTCTCGTAAGCCCCGCTTCCAAGCGCAGCTGTTTGATTCGCTCAGGAAAGGGCAGCGGCGCAGCTTGTTGAAGCCCCACAAGATCGTCTGAACTATCAGATGCTCTCTTGCCTGTCCCAGACCTAAGCCATTCCGGCCTAACTCCAAGTGCACGAGCAACCGATGCCACAGCCTTCTCGCTTCCAGCACTTTCCCCTCGCTCAAGGCATGAAATCATAGGTGCAGAGAGATTACTCATCCGTGCAAGGCGTGCCTGGCTCAGCCCAGCCCGCTCACGCTCCTTCTTCAGCCTGCCGGCAAAGGACAATTTCATGGCTAGTGCCTCTCCTCACCTAGACCGCTAACAACATTGCCCAGCACGCCGACAAAATTCACCATGCCGTCAGCAAGCAACTTTGCCTGGTCGTCATTGGGCTCGCTTGCATCAAGAGCAACCAGGACATCATCCAAGGGCATCTCACCATACAGTCCCTGATAATGAGCCAAATTCAAAGCAAGCAGCTGGGCGCACTCAGCGAGCTGTTCTTTGCTGGCGTTCTCAATCAGAGCATCGGCCAGCCTGTAATATTGTTGAAGGATCGAAAGATCAGCCATGGAGAGCCGTCCAGTTAATGACGAAGAACAACTTTAACCGAGCCGGAGCCCTCGTTGTCATTGCGTTGGCCATCCTGAGCACGACCACCCACGCCGACACGCTCACCGGCAATGTGGTGGGTATCGCTGACGGTGACACCTTGACCCTGCTGGATACCACGAAAACTCAGCACAAAATCCGCCTGGCGGGCATTGATAGTCCAGAAAAGAGCCAGCCATTCGGCCAGGTCTGCAAGAAAAGCCTCTCCGACCTAGCCTATGACCGCGCAGCAACGGTCGAAACAACCAAGCTGGATCGGTATGGTCGTGCTATCGGCAAGGTGCTGGTGAACGGCCAAGACGTGAATTTAGAGCAGATTCGACGCGGCTGTGGGTGGCATTACAAGAAGTATCAAAACGAGCAAAGCCTTGATGACAGGCTGAGCTACAACAAAGCAGAAGAGTCAGCCAGAGCAAACAGGGTTGGACTATGGGCTGACAACGATCCTGTACCGCCCTGGGATTGGAGAAAGGCTCGGAGGAATAACCCACTCACCCAACGTTGAGCAGACAAGTCCGGCATGGAGCGACCCGGCTAGCTCACCTCATGTCGAGCGATGAATGTCCGCTATAAGCTTGTAGGTTATTCATGCTAAATAGCTCAAAGGGAAAAGTCACTGTGTCAGTCGTATCAATGCTCAAGGGATTGGTTGGAGAAGCGATGGGTAGCCTCGCTGCCAAGTTGTTTCTCGACTACCGTATCTACCACTCGCTCAACAACGTCACTCTGCAAACCAGCAATGGCACCGTTCAAGTTGACCACGTCATCGTGTCCCGCTATGGCATATTCGTAATCGAGGCCAAGAATTACCAAGGATGGATATTTGGCACTGAAAAACAGGCTGAATGGACTCAGTCCCTCAGAGGTGGCCGGAAATTCAAGTTCCAGAACCCACTTCGACAGAATTACCGACACATCAAGACGCTATCCGAATTCCTTGGGCTTTCAGAGGACAAGTTCCACTCAGTGGTTATGTTCTGGGGTGACAGCGAATTCAAGACGACGATGCCACCAAACGTCATGTCCAGAAACTACTCTAGCTACATCAAGGGGAAAGTCGAGACCCTATTTACCGACACCGAAGTGGAGCAGATGGTAGGAGCTCTCCAGACCGGGCGCATGCCAACGGGACTGATCAAAGGGTTGGAGACAAGACGAGTTCACCTGGATTCGCTTAAGGAGCGCCATGGCAGTACAACCCGATGCCCGAAATGTGGCTCGGACCTAGTCGAGCGGGTGGTCAAGTCCGGGGAACGGGCTGGTCAGAGATTTCTGGCTTGCACCGCATTCCCCAAGTGTAGATTCACGAAAGAAGCCACAAACTGATTACTGGAGAATACTTTGTTACATCTACTGACTTTTGGCGTTCTTGTTTTTCAAGTGGCAATCCTTGTGACCATCATCGGATTCGCACTCATTGGTCGGCGCTGGTTGAACATTACTACGCTTGCATGGGTGGCGTTCACACTGTTCGGCAGCATCTACACCTTTGGTTTATCGCTACTCCAGCTCTCCACAATAGCGATTGCGTATGCCATTGGTCGGTTGGTTGTGCGCAAGAAATTAGCCCCTTCAGTCACCCAGGCCTGATCTTTTGTCAAAGCCCAGGTTCGCAGCCACGGTCTCTGTCCCACTGTGGACACAATCCCGGCAAACCACCTACAGGGCAACAGCAAATTCCCTTCAATTTCATTGGAAATGATAAACGTCAGATTCAACTTATAACCTAAACCTCTCTCTGGCCTCAGGGTCGGAGCGTGTCTCCCGGCGAATATCTTCGGAGGTAATGACCTGTAAAGCTTCATCGATAGCCCCGATAGCATTTTTGACCAACTCGCCGCCAGCCCATGCGGATTTAGCGGCCTTAAAAAGCACCCAGCCTGTCACGTCAGGCACCGTGAAAAGACCGGTGATGTCGACCACGACAGCAGCAGCACCCATAACTCCCTTCACGCAAGGCTTGAGTAAATTAAGCTTCCCGATATCCGCCAGTTGGCCAACTACTTTGGAGCAATCACAGACCAAGCCTTGAAGCTTTCTCAGGTCTGCGAGGATTCCGATGTCATTCCCGTCCTTATCCTTTGTGACTTGGTCGACCCTAACGGGCTCGTCCATCGATCCAGAGACTTGCTCTTCCAGCAACGCTTTGAATTTTTCGATAGCACTTTCAGACACCCTCATGCCATGAAGTTGCTGTTCGTGAGACTTCACAAACTCACCCAGGGCGTCGGCCACGTCGGGAAGCATGAGTACACCACGCGTGCGCTTGAAGAATCTGTCGAGCGGTGAGGATGGAGATTCAAGTATCTCAACGACACTCATCATGGCGGAGCACAGTTTATTCATGTGTTCCTGTATTCGACCAAGCCGATCAGGGGCGGATGTGCCGAGCTTCTCGTCCAGCTCAGCGTCCATATCTGTAGCGCGCTCCAAAAGTTCACGAGCCTTTTGGTTCAGCTCGAATATAAAGTCAGCAAATTCGTCAATCATGAGCGATCCTTCCCAACCGTGGCCGTGACGGTAATTTAGCTTGTCCGCAGTAAAAATCCAGCCTAAGTTGATTGTTCATTATTGGGTGGCAGACACACCCCCCTCGCATAAATACCTTCATCTCGCGTCGAGACCAGCACGAACACACAAGCCGATATGACGACCCAACCAGACATACCCTTTCTGCTGGTGGTGAAGGAACAGATTGCGTGAAGCCGCAATAACGAGCCTGCCGGGTGATTCCGGTCAAAGTTTCAAGGATGCTGTAGTGGATAGCATCATTGATGGGCCAGCTTGGGAATCATGCTTAATTTCTTCATCCACCAACAACAAAACAAACCGCCAGAAATGGCAGCGCAGCGAACCCGAACGGAGTTGTGCGAATTGGTTAAATTCATACGGGGGTGGCTTCAATAATTTCCATTGGATCAAAGGGCAGAAAGATGCCTGCTTGGTGTGGATGTGACGAAGCGAAGCTGAAGGCACAAACACACCAAGCACGTGCGCAGCACGAATGACACCCCAATGTAGGTGAATTGATAGCCATTTCCCCTTGGAGCTACGTCTACACGTCCTGGATGTACTCAACCCCAGCCCAACCCACACAGCCATCGAGACATGCAATCGCCTACGGCGACTGATCGACCACACATATCAAGCGCAGCTAAAGCAGCACTTGATATATGCACTCGATAGCTTCCTTTGTGACTTGCTCCTTGCACTCCACACAATGCACCCGGCAATGGCAATCCAGTTATGGATGTAGCTGCATCCAATGAAATGACATCACACCACTGAAGGCGCACTCAACTACAACTGGGATGCCGCTGAATGCGGTGTCTACGGGAAGTGGCCACTCAGCGGGTAACCCACTAAATCAGCGGCGCACCCGACAACAAAACCCAAGGCGGAATTGGCGTTGTCTTCAACCAGTAAGTCATCGATGGTCTCCACATCGAACAACTGAACTGGATTTAAGCCATGAGCATCGTTAAACGAGGAAACAGCAAGTACTGGTACATGCACTTCCAGTTCAACGGGCAGGTCTACATCCGGTCAACCAGAACTACCAACAAGAAAACGGCAGAGCAGATGGAGATCGAGTGGAAGGCAAAGCTCCACTCAAACCAATACCTCGGACGCAAGCAACGGATCACATTGGCCGACGCCTTCCATCAATACAAGGCATCAAAGCGAGGCATAGCGAGCTACAGCAACCTAGTTGCACACGAAACCGTGCTGTTCCGCCTACTCCCGATGAGGAAATACATGGACGAGTTGACATCACACGACCTGGAGCGATTCAAGCAAAACCGCATCGCCGAAGGCGTAGGTGCCGAAATCATTAAGTACGGGCTCCTGCTCATTCACGGCACATGGAAATTCACGCAGAAATTGGGCTACCAAGTCAGCCCGCTTGAATTTCCATCGGTGAAGATACCGAAGGTGCCGTTGCGCTACCTAACCGAACAGGAAGAGCAACGGCTACTGAAGGAACTGGCACCTGATCGCGAAGGCCCCGGCCTGAAGCCAATGTCCGAGCGCAGCGATGAACTGAAGCGGATGATGCAGGACGCATACGACCTCGTAGTCCTGCTGCTGGATACTGGAGCGCGATACAGCGAAATCGCCAATATTGAGTGGCAGCGGATTGACCTCGCCGAGAAAGCCATTCACCTCTGGCGGTCAAAGGTACAGAACGAAACCGTGTTGTATATGACGGACCGGGTACATGCCGTGCTGTCACGCCGACTCGAAACCACGACTGGGCCGTATGTCTTCACGAACCGGGATGGCAAGGCACGGGGTTACTGCACCCAGTCGATTCGCAAGGCGATTTTACGAGCTGGATTACAAAATTGCCGAGTGCATACGCTGCGCCACACCCTAGCGTCGAGGTTAATTCAGAATGGAATGAGTGTGTACGAGGTTCGAGAAATCCTGGGACATAGTGATCTCAAGACAACTATGCGCTACGCACACTTGGAGTCGCGTCAGGTCACGTCGAAAGCACGTGATGTGATTAACCGTTTGAATCGGATGTCGCTGAGGCTCTGATATGACAGCAATCAATCAATCTTGCAGGTCAGAGCGAGCGTCAGCTGATAGGTTTGAACGTACAACACGCTGGGCGTGCTTGGCACCGAGGACATGTCCTCAGCGATTGAAATAAAGGCCCGCAAGGCACTACCTAAATATAAGAGCAAAACCGCCGTTAAAAGCTTACTGAGCATACAACCAAAAGCCACAACACGGGAGATAGTAAATGATTCGAATGAAAATGATGTATCTAAGCGCAACGCTCTTCGGGGCTGCACTTGTACTGAGCGGCTGCGGAGGCAACGATTCCAAGGCTTTAAGCATCGCGGAACAGTTGGTAAAAAGCAGCATGAAGTCCCCAGCCTCTTTCTCTGCAGTGTCCACCAAGATTGTCTTTAATGGCGTAAACAAAGACGGCGCCCCAGCTTACATTGTGCGGGTCGACTATGACGCGGAAAACAGCTTTGGAGCGATGCTCCGAGGCTGCAACCTCGCCGCCTTCTACCTATTACCCGATGACAAGTTCGGCTACAAGCAGAACGGTCTCGACGACTGCATGGGCAGCCCCGGGTCAGAGGACGAGGCGTTCGGGATAGAAATCGACCGCAAGTTCAACGAGTTCACCGAATCCAAGGAGGCGCCAGCGAAAACAGCGGAGGCAGAACAGCCTCCAGCAGCAAACGCTCCAGAACCGAAGCCGGAACCAGCTGCAGTCCCAGCGGTGCCGAACACAACACCAGCTAACTCTCAAGCACCCATCGGCCAAATTTGGGAATCAAACACTGGACGCTCCGGAACAGTCAACGTTCGGTATGACCAAAAAACCGCACAAGGATATCTGTACGTCAACGACATTCTCGTACCGAAAGATTTACCAGCAGTAGCCCCCAGCATTGTCCAGAAATGGGATCTCGGCGATCACGAGGTCTATCTGCTGAGCGATTCTACTGGCGGGGCTGGCTGCCCCGCGACTTACTTCTTTCTGAATGTCCAGAACGGGAGTGCGAGCACAAGCGAGAACTTCGGCAATTGCAGCGATCTACCGAAGACAGCGGTGAAGCAAGGCGAGATCATCATTACCTTCGGGAAATTTGGGACGGCCCCGGAAAACACGATCCGCTTCACGGACGGGAAGGTATTTTCCAGCGAGGATTCTAGAGCGGAAACCCCTGTGACCATGACTCAAGTAAAGATTTGAGGCTGGCGCTCAGCGGCTAATTCTCTGCCGACAACACGAGACGAGTGACCAATTGAAGGACGGGGGGGACTACTACTGCGTCTGGTGGGCTGCTCGTATAGCAAGGAGAAGCTCCTGCTGTGCCTGCAACACCTTCGCCCTCGCCTTCTGGATTTTCAATTGTGACTGAGCGGCCTTGGATTGTTTTGCCTGCCGCTTGGCATTCAGCTTCATCAAATCAACAGCACGCTGCCGAGCTTCAAGGTTAACGACTTCAGATAAAGTCATGGGGATTCCTCCTGTTTGAGTCATGGGGATTCCTCCTGTTTGATGGCACAGGCACCGAAAATATTCGGGCCCTCAGCATTTCCTGCCTAGCCTTAGCCGCCTTCAACGTGACGAGAGCATCCAGCAGTTCTTGGTTGGCTCGTTTGGCGTTGTCCTTGAGGACATCGAAACGTTGTAGCTCATCGTCAAATACGATTTCACGTAATGTCATGGAAATAGCTCCTGTGTGGCACAGGTATTTATCCGGATGAACAGCTGGGGCTGGTTTTTTGCAGGGTGATTTTCGTTGCCATCCATGAGCAGGAGGGCTGACAGTCTCTGCATAACGACAAGACTGTTTGCCAGCATTGTGCGGTCAATAAACTGACAAAGCTGGAACCCACAACGAGGACGCCTGCAGGCGTCCTCTTCTTTTACACCCTGTAAGACCACCAGCCCAAGCTGTATGGGTTTATGACGTACCTTTGTTTCGCCACGGAAACCAAGGGGTTAGCCGACTCGATTTCAAACTGGGGCCGTTTAGATGCCTGGTCGTTGAGAATTACAGGGGTGTTTAACAAATTTCTTGTTAATGGGACGACGGCCATCGGCAGCTAAGAACTAACCGTTCGCGAACAGCACATTAAAGGCGCTCCCACCATTAGCAGGCCTAGTGTTTAATCGCCAGTCTAGTGAATCAGCCCCATTTGTTTGAGAAAACTAGAAGGGGACTGCCTCCGCCGATCACCCCACGGCATCATCCTCATCCTCGGATAGGTCAGATAGAGAAGCCTCTTCGACCTTGTGACCGCCACAAAGGCATTGCGCCGCTCTTCGAGCAGTTCGCGCCCAGAGGTTGAGCGGTAGTCTGGGAAAGAGCCTTCAGCCATCCCTGCAACAAAGACCACATCGAACTCCAGCCCCTTTGATGAGTGCACCGTCAGCAATGCAATGCCCTCACGACTTGCCTTCTGGGTCGAGCCTAGCGCCTTGCTGCTCATGAAACCCGCAATGGTCTGAGAGGACGAGTCCGAGCGCAGGTATTGATCCCACTCCTGCCTAAACACAGCAACGTCCTCGTAGATTGGAAGTTTCTCGTCTTCTTCCAGCGAATCCGCGTAGCTAGTCAGGACAGTAAATGCAGGCATTAAGTCAAGTCGTGCTGTGTTGCGCAAAACGCTTGTAACCGCAGCGACAACCGCATTTGCTCTCAGGCTTGCCACCCCAGCGTCCAAGGCCATATTTGTGAGAGTCGTGACAGCATCTTTGGCTAGCGAAGACACCGCGACGTTCCACTTCTTGGCCAATGCCGCGAAGTGCAGTTGATCCCGAGGATTGGCCACCACTCGCAATGCAAGCTGAAAGTCATCGACCACCTCGGACTCATTTTCATGGTTAGCAGACAGGCGCTTGTAGAAAGGAATAGACCGCTCGCGCAGCTCCTTCTCGACCGCAAGCAGCGCGAATCGTGTGCGTCCAAGGATCGCGCACTTCGATGGCTCAATATCGCCTTCGACATCTGGATGCCCATTGTCGAAGAGATCCTTAATCTTATCGACGATGCGCTTGGCCTCATCCTCCTCATCATTACCCTCGACAACCTCGGCAAGTCCTTGAATGGGAAGTTGGGCCGCAACAAGATAATTTGAATCCAGCGAACGGGCTACGTCCACCACTGCCTTTGACGAGCGGAAGTTCTCCGTGAGACCGACGAGCTGGGCTCCAAACTCCACTTTAAAGCGGTCCATGTATTCAGGACTCGATGTGTTAAAACCGTAGATCGACTGCTTGGGGTCGCCGACCATCATCACGTTCTTGAACGACTCGCCACACAGCGCGCTGATCACGGCGTATTGGGCCTCATTCAAGTCTTGGGCCTCGTCGATACACACAAACTTGTAAAGCCGCTGGTAGAACTCAGCAAGTTTTGGATTGCCACTCAACAGTCTGTAGACCAACAGCAGCAAATCGTCGAAGTCGTAGGCGTTACTAGCCCGCAGCCCGTTGTCATAGGCTTCCAGCACGCGGCGATCAAGCTCATTCTCAACAACTGAGCAGGTAATGGGGTGTGCTTTTATCCAAGAAATACTTTGAAGCCACGAATCAACACGCCGACCTCGGGCTTTTGCGTCGCCTTCCTGGTTGAGTTCCTCTTCAAGCGTGGGGTCTTCCCTGATTGCGTTGAGCAACACCTCTTTGCGGTCTTTAAACTGCTCGAAGATGTTGGGCAAGCCATCAACACCAACAAGCTTTCCCCGCTCGGTAAGCATTTCGAGGCAGAAACTGTGCAGGGTTCCGATGAAAGCACGCTGACGTGCCTCGCCAAGTTCTGACAACCGCTCGCGCATCTCGTCAGCCGCCTTGTTAGTAAAAGTCAGAGCCAGCACTCGAAAGTGACCGGGAACATTCGTCAAGAGCGAACGAATGCGTTCGGTGAGAACCCGCGTCTTTCCGGAGCCTGGGCCTGCCACGACAAGCAACGGACCATCGACGTGATTGACGACGGTTGCCTGCTGGCTCGATAGACGAATTTCGCGCTGTGAAGTCATAGCTTGGTTACTCCCGCTTTGGTCAGGTCGTGACCGGCGCTAATAATCTGATAGAGGCGGTCAATCGGCTTGGGAAACTTGCGCGTCGGATCGGCGAGCCCAGCGATTTGATGTGCCAGCGGCTTGGCAAGCCTCGTCTTCTGTACCTTCATCGCATCGGCAGCCGCACGCCCACGACCACCAGCGCTCACGTAATCTCGATTACCCTTGTCAGACCCGTCCTTGTTCTTGCCATAGGTGAGGCCATGGTTCTTGGCTATGTATCCATCTAGGAAGGCGGCCTCGCCCGACACAGCATTTAAGGCCGCCTCGATCTCCGGTAAGTATCCTTCGGCAATGAGCTGAGTCTCGAAGTTATTACCGGCTGGCAGCACAACAATGTTCGGTGAATAGGCCGTCTCTGGCAGCTTGGCCTTCTTCAGAGCATCTTCAAGGTTTTTCAGTGGCTGAGCTTCGCCATCAGCGATTAGATACCAAGGTATGTCCAGACTCTGCGCAAGCCATATAAACGGGAAGTAGTCCGTTCCATTGGCCCTTGCGAAACTGAATCCAAGCTCATGGATGGAGGAGCCCCAATACTCCTGCGCCCAGATCGGCAACGCCTGTTCCTCGGTCTGACCTTCAAAGAGCACCAAAGCCTGAGCGAAGAGGATGTCTCCACGCGACTCAATAACGGACTCTTGAACCTTGCGCTTGTCATCAGCCTTGGTTAGTTGGGACAAGTCTAGCTTTGACGTAACCGTATCGCCGCCCTTCTTGATCAACAACCTAAGGTCTTCAAGTTGGGCTTGTCCAGCAAAGTATGGCGAATGTGTACTGACAACGCGCTGCCCAGCAATGGCCTTGATATGACCGAACAATGAGCGTTGAGCTTGGGGGTGAAGGTGAGACTCAGGCTCTTCAAGAGCGAGTATCGAATGCACCTTGTCACCACCACTGGTAGCGTGAGCATGTCTCCACGAGGCAAATGCGCGGAAGACCAGAAGCGATGCGAGGCTGCGAGTGCCCATGCCATGACGAGCGAGCGGAAATGACTGCGCACCGGATGTCGAAAAAGACACATCAACACCCTTCGACAGGTCTCGTAACTTTCGGGCAACCGGAGAGATGTCGATGCCCGCGCTGTCAGCAGACACTACCTTCTGTAAGTCCGCCAGGTTCGTTTTGAGATGCTGAAGGATTTCGCTTTTTTCTACGATGGTCTGATTAATTCCCGAAAGTGCGCCTTCAAGATCAGCCACTTCAGCAGCAGACAAGCCAAGGTCGTCAGTCAATCGTTGCCAGAAAGAGCCTTGCTTGCGTAAGTCGTCGTCGAGGTCGCGCTTCGCATCGATGTAATGCAATGCAACCGGTTCGAGTTGGGCCGCGCGAATCGGCGTCACATGGACTGGCGTATCTAGCCAGCCCGCAAACACGCGCCATTCCTTCAGGAAATTGCGCTCGACAACATATTCTGCCTTCGATCCGCTCCATGAAAGGCGGGTCCGCATTGGTGTGAACTCGTAGAACTCGACTGGATCGAGAGCAATCCCTTGCGCGCCCCACAGTGCCGTCCAAAAACTTCCAACTGGATACTTGTCCAGCACCTCGCCATCGGGACCGACCGGGCGGATGCGCAGATCGATGATGACCTTGCGCTCTCTAGGAGGTAAAGCTTCGCCGGGTGCTAGACGAACATCGTCATGGCTCAGAGACTTTCGACCCGACCCGATAGCTGCAAACAGAGCATCAAGAAAACTTGTCTTGCCTGCATTGTTGGCACCAATGAGCACCGTCAAGTCATTTAGCTCAACTTCAACGTTAGCTAGGGACCTGAAATTGCTAACTCGGACATCTGTGATGGCAATTTCACTTTGTGTTGAATAGGTCGTCACGTATTTTTTCTGAGTAACATTATTGTGATGTATTTTGCCCTAAGTAACTGATGAATCTACCCTAACCTCTCCCGACCAGGCCAGACCAGCATTTATTAGAAGCAGAGCAAACTTAAGTGACGGCTTTAGGTTGCCGTCACACGGTCGATGCAGGTTTCAACTATTATTTCCCTGCAAAACATCCACACTATTGAAAGGTACTCCGTGAAAACCCTAGTCGCTCTCCTCAGTGCCCTGCTCCTATCCTTCCCGGCGTTTGCAGCCGACAACGCCTGTATGGCTCAGGCAGCCGAGAAGAAACTGTCAGGAGCAGCAAAGAGTAGCTTTACGAAGAAGTGTGTACGTGACAGTTGCGAAGCTACGTCGCTGGAGAAGAAGCTCGCCGGAGCAGCAAAGAACAGCTTCACGAAGAAGTGTGTGGCCGATGGATTACAGCCATTCTGCGAGGAACAAGCCACGGGCAAGAAACTGGCAGGTGCCGCCAAAACCAGCTTCATGAATAAGTGCCAAACAGGCAACTAATCCAGAAGGTGTAACAGAGCCGTACATATACCCCATCTGACGACCTACACCCGGGCTGGTGGCTCAAACAGGTTTTTCCAGCATGGCCACGATCAAGCCAATCCAACAACAGGTCAACGCGCTCTAAGATGCCTCGAAAACCAAGCGGTTAAACGGCGCGTTTTCAAGCTGAGCTAGGTTGAGGGTTATTCGATCGTTTGAGAGCTTGGTTTGAGATGCGCTAATGTTTGCCAAAGCATCGTTAGCGAGCTGATGAACAAAATTACAGAAAACACAGCGAACCCAGCGACCAACGGAGCAACCGTCATAAAAAAATCTGGGCGAAACGCAATAAACAACGACGAAGCTGTAACAGCAGCAAATCCCAGATTGTCTATGAATATGCTCACTAACATGAGGTGAAAGTGTCCCTTCCGCTGCATATTACGCAGCAGTCGAGTATTTGATATTGATGCCAATATAGCCAAAACCGCCATCATAAATCCCAGCATGGTGGCCGAAATCTGAGCAAGCACCCCCATTGCTGTCACAGCAGAAGTCAAACCGGGGTCATTCCGAGGAAGACCCGGAAGGTCAAAGTAGTGCCAGAGCCACGCAAATATCACCGAAGCGACAAAGGTAGGCAAAGGCCTGGTGGCCCTAAGGAAGATGTTCAACATCACCAACGATCGCCTGTAAACGGTCTCTCTGCTGTTGGTAAACCTGCATCATCCCGCCCAAGATCTCGGCAGGATGAGCATACCCATCTCTTAACTGAACCTCGATATCACCTTGAACTACTTCAGCAAGGAGATCTACTGGGCTGTAGAGATCATCAAACTTAGCTTTCAAAGTCACAGGTGCCCCATTTCTAAACAGACCTTCGAGAAAATTCGAAGCTCTATCACCCAACGTCTCAGCCCTAGGAGCACTAATTTTCATCTGCACTCGCCCAGCATTCAACCCCCCAAGTGCCTGGATAGTGTTCCCAGTCCAATCGTTCGGATCGATATTTTGTACATTTCGAGGACGAACAAAGGCAACCTCAATCCATTTCACTTCATGCTCATCAAGCCTATTTAGCATGTCTGCATTAATCATCTCCTCCAAAACAATCACATGATCCATGGGCATGAGATGAGCCAAATACTCTATGAATCGCGAGATTGATCCCCCCTCGCGATTCATTTGAAATGTCAGAAGAGAAACATTCGGAAAGAAGATGAAATAGCTCTTATCAACGATCTTGTCACCTCGTTGCAGATCGATCGCAACCTCTTGATTTGTAGCAGCACGAATGACATGAGGTGCATCAGACCGCAATTTTGCAAAGCATCCCTCAAGCTGCGTGGCATTTTTCCAACGCACCTCTCTAGACTGATGCGAATAGTCCGGCACCAACATAATCTGAGGAAGAGGGTTGGCACCAGCAAGGGCAGTACTGATCAACTGTCCAGCAGCATTAGCGGATAGTTTTTGTCCTCGCGGATCGTAGACAGCTAAACGAAAAAAACGGATGCGATAACGTCTAGTCGCCGGCATTCCTACACCTTTCAATAGTGAATATCTTTAAACCATAACATTCAAGTGCTCGGAAACCACATGACAATGTCACCAGCAGCGAAAGACTTCTACGCGATGAAAGGTCATGAAAACCTCTCTCTCAAATACTCAGGTGTAAGATCACCGTACATATACCCCATCTGACGACCTACACTTGGTTGATAGCTCAAACAGATTTTTCCAGTATGAACACGATCCAGCAAATCCAACAATGGGTCAACGCTCGATATATAGGTCAGATTACGTCCTCTAGGTACCCGTAAAATCAACAGAAATGGGTCCCCTACCCCGTTGCCCATCAATCAAATTGTATGGACAGTATCGATAATGGGGATGGCTTTTGAGCCGAAAAACCGGGCCGTGAGCAAAAAGGGGAGCGACGAAGTCTGTCAAGAAAGCATCTCACACTGCCCGCACTGATCAGCCGGAACCCTTATCTAAAGCGGTATTCAAGGCGATTTAGGTAGCAAATCACCACACACAGAGACGACACACTGACCTGACAGGGGCAGCCTCGGGACAGCCGTTATCTAGGCAGCGTGCCCAACCCGATTCGTTGATGGTCATAAAACTGCTTTGACCAGAGCCCGTGGCACCCAAATACAGAGTGAGCGTTAAGCGTCGTCGAGCTTGAACACCTTAAACGCCAAGCTCTCGAAAAGGGTGGCAACATCCCAATCACTTGGCGGCGGTGTCTTTTGGTCGAGTATCCGGCCAGACGACAAAACTGTCCGATGCTCGCCATTCTGGAACTCCAGCATTAACAACCTTTTTTCCCGGTTTGGTTTGGTATCGAGCGTGGAGCACATCGCTTTGATGGTGTCAGCGTCGAACTCGTCGGAAGCAATAAGATCACGCCGGTAGTTTTCAACTTCGTCCGCCGTATACCACCTGCCACCCGGAAAGGTGACGATCTTGGTGATCACACGTTTAATAGCCTCGGACAGGCGGATGCGGAGCAGGTGAAGTTCGTTGCCTTCCAGGGTTTCTAGCTGCTGTAGAAGATCGACTATGAGATTGCGCTGAACAGAGGCATCAACCCGTGAGCTATTCACCTTCGCAAGCTCTTCTTCAGCGAGTCGTCTCTCATCAAGGAGGTTGGCGAGCTTTAACTCGTTGGCTCTCAACCTGTCAAAGATCAATTTTGGCGGTTCCGCCTCCTCAGCAGCCTCCAAGGCATTCACAAGCGCCTCGTTCCGGGCATTCACCGCTGTAATTTCCAGCTTGATCCCCTCCAGTCGCTGGAGAACAGCATTGATCTCGTCCTCAGCATTCAGATCAACACGGAGAACCTGAGCCAAATCGACCTCTTTGCAGAAGCGTAGGACTAGTTTTTCAAAATCGGTGTAAATCCACTGGATACACTTACAGCCCAGCCCACGACGGGCGTCGGTACATGAAAGGTGTTTGACTTCCTTTTTCGTGCCGTCCTTCCGGGTGTTGTAGTAGCTGCCAATACCCATCGGTCCGCCGCAGTAGCCACAGCGCACCACTCCAGAGAACAAATTTGTAAGATTCTTGCCTTTACTGACACCACCTCGCAAACGACGGGTAGCACGAGCCGTAGAGGCTAGTTCCCATTGTTCTCTCGACAGGATGGCCGGGTAATAATCTGGAACAACATCTACCAGCGTCGTTTCACCATCACGCTTTAAGTGCGTCCAAAACTCGCCATAGATAGCCGGATTAGTCAGGGTCTTCTGAATATACGACTTCTGCCACCCGACGGTTCGGTCCGAGAATGTCGGGACACCCTCGTCGTTCAAGGTTTTAACGATGGTGGCATTACCGATGCCGTCCTGAGACATCTGGAAAATTCGCTTAACCACTTCAACCCGTTCAGGAATGAGTTCGAAGCCCTTGTCACCTTTGGCAGGCTTCATCCAAAGGGGGCACACATCCGTCAAACGCTTGTTGGCAATGTTTTCCCTCTTGGAGTCCCACGCGGCCCGGACGCGTTTGCTCTTCGTGGCGGACTCCTCATTGGCACGGATCATGTTCGAGATGGACATCATCAGTGCATAGGGATTGGCGCTTATACTTTCCCTGCTGTGGACTTGATTATCAAACAGCGTAACGATGGTGATGCCAGCGTTGATCACGCCGAGAAAGATAGGCAGCGCGTCGATAGGCTGGATGCGAGACAAGCGATCCAAACTCTCGACGAGGAGATAAGAACCCCTCGGGATTCGACCCTCTTCGACTTGGCGCAGAAATCCGCCGAGAGCACCTTTCGTGATGTTGGTCTTGTCGTAAGCTGAGACGCCCAAGTCCTCAAGGCTAATCGTGGTGTCGAGTTCCAGCTCAGGATGCAGCAGCAAGTACTGATCACGAAGATCAGTCTGGCGCTTTAAGGAGTCACCCTTCTGCTGCTTGGTGCTGGAGAAGCGAATATATGAATAGGCCTTCGGCATCGTGGCAGCATTATAAAGAAAGACATGTTTTGAAGGCTACTCTGTATCAATTTAGTACCTACAGGCGTTCATAAAGAGCATGGAAAAGTCATGTATTAATAGATATAAGATGCTGATGGCCGGCCCGCCCGGCACCGGCAAGTCGATGCTGGCCGCGCGCTTTCCCGGCATCCTGCCGGCGATGAGCGAGGACGAGGCGCTGGAAGCCGCCGCCGTGCAATCGCTCAACGGCGGCTTTCGCTTCGAACACTGGAAGCGGCGACCGTTTCGCGCACCGCACCACACCGCTTCCGCGGTGGCGCTGGTGGGTGGCGGCGGCAACCCGCGTCCGGGCGAGATTTCGCTGGCGCACCACGGCGTGCTGTTTCTCGACGAGTTGCCCGAGTTCTCGCGGCAGGTGCTGGAAGTGCTGCGCGAACCGCTTGAGACCGGCCGCATAACGATTTCACGCGCCGCGCGGCAGGCCGATTTCCCGGCGCGCTTCCAGCTGGTGGCGGCGATGAATCCCTGCCCCTGCGGCTACCTCGGCCATCCCACCCAGGCGTGCCGCGACACACCGGACCAGATCAGCCGTTATCGCGGGCGCATTTCCGGGCCGCTGCTCGACCGCATCGACATCCAGATCAGCGTGCCCGCATTGACACAGGACGAACTGATGCAGGCTAGCGCGGGCGAGGCCAGCGCCGCCATCCGTGGCCGTGTACAGGCCGCGCGCAACCTCCAGATGGCGCGTCAGGGCAAACCCAATGCCGCGCTGGGAGCGCAGGAAGTCGATCAGTTTTGTCAGCTGGATCCTGCCGGTGAAACCTTGCTCAAAAAAGCGATCGCGCAGCTCAACCTGTCTGCACGCGCTTACCACCGCGTACTCAAGCTGGCGCGCAGCGTGGCCGACCTGGCGGGCTGCGACACCATCAGCACAGCTCATCTGGCCGAGGCGATTCAATACCGCAGACAGGCGACATGAGCGACCCGCTCGAATCCTGGCAGGAAGAGAAACGTTCCGCCTGGCTCTATCGCGTGGTGGCCGAATGCGAACGTGGCACCCCACGCGAAGCACTGTTCAAGGAACTGGCCCAGGCTGCCGACGAACAGGCCGAGCTCTGGCAGGCCATCATCGTAAAAAAAGGAGGCCAGGCACCAGCGGCGTTCCACCCCGAACTGCGGACCCGCGTGGTGGCCACCCTCACCCGCATTTTCAAGCCACGCGCCATGCGCGGCATCCTGGCGGCGATGAAGGTACGCGGCATGGTGCTGTATACGCAGAATCCGCCCCACCCCATGCCCACCCGCGTTGACGACATCGGCAAACGCCACCAAAGCGGTGCTGCCGGCAACGCCTTGCGCGCAGGCGTGTTCGGCGTCAACGACGGGCTGGTATCGAATGCTGCATTGATTTACGGCGTGGCGGGTGCTTCGCAGGAACCGTCGATCATCGTGCTGACCGGCGTCGCCGGATTGCTGGCAGGCGCATTCTCGATGTCAGCAGGCGAATATGTTTCGGTACGCTCACAGCGCGAAATGTACGAATACCAGATTGGTCTGGAACGCGACGAACTGGAGGAGTACCCGGAAGAAGAAGCGGCCGAACTGGCGCTGATTTATGCTGCCAAAGGTATGCCAATGGACGAAGCGCGGCAGGTGGCCGACACCTTGATGCAGGATCCCGAACGTGCCCTGGATGCGCTGTCACGTGAAGAACTGGGGCTCAATCCGGACGAACTCGGTTCGCCATGGGTTGCAGCGGCCTCTTCATTTTTGGCTTTTACTACCGGTGCTGCACTGCCGCTTCTGCCCTTTCTTCTGAGCCACGGTCACGCACTGACTGCCTCCATCACGCTTACCGCCCTGGGCTTGTTTGCCGTTGGCGCCAGCATGAGCCTGTTCACCGGTCGCCACGCAATTTTGAGCGGCGCGCGCATGCTGGCGATCGGTGGGGCAGCAGGACTGGCAACCTGGTTCATCGGCGCCTGGCTAGGTGTGACACTGGCCTAGATCTTATGGGGAAAATGTCCTTGCAGTTTACATATAGGCTGATTGACGATTTGCCTCCGCTGGCCTGGGTGGCCACCTGCCAGCCAGACCAGGAATTAATTGCCGTTCAGCATGGTCGCTTCGTCGAAACCCATCCACATTTCTTCGTTGAGGGAGCCTGGGCGGGCGATTTTACTGAAGTCCAGATACACAATTCTGACACGGTGTTTGGGAGTGGTGGCGTTTTGGCCGATGACTCGATCACCTTCGTCAGTTGCACAGCAACGACGGATTATCTTTATCACAGCGACGATGCCAAGCACTTCGTCATTTCCAACTCGTTGCCCCTGTTGCTCGCCAAACTTGATGATGCGCTCCAGTCCGCATGCAGAGATTACAGCCGAATCAATCTTTCCATCCGGGACGGTATCCACGATTTCATATCCAAAATCCCCACCCGCAAAGGCCACGTCCGCAGAGTCATGCACTATAACGTTCTCCCGGATACCTCTGGCATCGCATTAGTCGAGAAACCGCCTGCGCCCGACTTTGGCTCATTCAATGAATACCGCGACTATCTACGCTTGCGCATCGGACAATTGTTCGCCAACGCACGACATGATGCACGCCACCTGCCGATTCAGATCTACTCGACGCAATCTCGAGGCTATGACTCCACCGCTGTCAATGCCATCGCCGCTCCATTTGGGGTTGACCGTGTATTCACCAGCCCGGAGTCCAAAGACAAACAGAGTTACTACCTGGGAGGGGCATCGCAGGCGCCAAGTGATGATGGCACCGTCATTTGCGAAACACTGGGGCTTCCATGCACATCCATCGACCGACGCAGTTTTGAGAAGAAACCGCTAGCTCACGAGCATTTCTACTGGGCAGCGTTGGATGGCAACCAGGATCTCAACCTGAATGAAATCATGGAGCACCTCAATGCACCTACGCTGTTGCTAACGGGTCAATATGGTGAATTCTGGTATCCCCGCAGCAGCATTAGCGAGAGCCGGCTGCATTGTCTTAACGACGGACTAACAAAGTGGGATTTGTCAGGACATGGGCTCGCCGAAGTACGGCTGAAAACTGGTCTTATACAGGCGGCTATCCCGGTCATTGGATCTAGACACAGGGATTCAATCCTGCGCATCACGGAAAATCAGGAGATGACCCCTTGGCGTCTGGGCACGCGTTACGACCGCCCTATCCCCCGACGTATCGCAGAAGAAGCGGGAGTGGCTCGAGACATGTTCGGACAAGTTAAATTGGCCTCCGTAGTGGATTTTCCTACGCCCAAAGTGCCCATCACCCCTGAACTGCGCACCGAATTCCTGCGCCATCTACGCAAACAAGGCTTGCTGGGGTGGGTAGGTGCCATGTTGTTACCTGGGGTGCAACGCCTCAACAACTGGATTTGCTGGGGCAGCCCCAGTCTCTATGACCGACGCAAGCACCCGCTGCTCTGGTATGTCACTTACAGCTGGGCCCGCGTATTTGGCCGGCCGTTGCGTATCCGCGAGGTGTGGACGCAGCTGGATTCTTTCCTGTACGCCTTCTGCGTCAACAAGGTCCGCGAAGAATACGCAGCGCAACTCAAGCCGAACGGAAATGTTTCAGACTTAAAGTAGTCCCCCTCACATTTCGATGTTGAACGCAAAAGCGCGCCAAAGAACATGTGACAGAACAGCAAAGTGACATAGATAGGATTTGAGATTGAATAGGGGAAGGAAAATCAGGTCTGCTCCCACGGCAGGCCATCAAACCGCCAGCCGTTCTTCGTGCAGCGGTGACGCGCTTCGTCCATGTCGCCTTCAAATCCATTCAGCACGTTGTAGACCTCGGGGAATCCGTATTTTTCGAGGTAACGTCCGGCCTCGATCGATCGCCGTCCCGAGCGGCAGATCAGCACGACCGGTCGATTAACGGATGCCGCCTTGCGTGAGTGCCCAAGAAAATCCGGATTCACATCCCAATCAGGGCCATCCTGCCAGGCGATATGGATCGCGCCTATTGGATGGCCAACAAACAGATATTCAATTTCTGACCGGCAGTCGATGAATACCGCTTCGGGGTGCGACTGTAAAAAAGCGTGAGCTTCAATCGGATTGAAGTGTTTCATTTAAAACTCCTGTGGCATAGTGATTTCACCATAGCAGCAAGCTTACCCGGACAATGCGGCTCAATGAAAAAAGCCCGCTTGCGCGGGCTTTGGAACACTTCAGCAATCTCAGGCTGCTTTGCGGCGTGAGATGCGCGTCAGGCCCAGAAAGCCTGCGCCCATCAGCAGAAGCGTACCTGGCTCGGGAACGCCGCCGGGTGTACCGCCGCCATTTCCGCATCCATTGGGAAGCGTTCCGGTGGTCGGACATTTCGTGCCCGTCACGCTAGCGAGCTTGAAGTAGTCATCGCCTTTATCCAGGCTGGTGCCCAGCCCATTATTTGCACCAATCAGCCAGTTGCTTGAATACACGCTGGTGTTGAGATTATAGGAAGCAGCTGAAGAACCACCGTTGTATTGGCCAATCAGCGTCCAGCCATTGCTGGTCAAATTCGCATAGGACAACCCTGACGGTGAAGGGGTGGAGCTCGATCCGGTGTAGGCATACACGCTGAAATCGGAATCTCCGCTGGCCCAGCCAAACTTCACTGATGTGAGGTTGACCTTGTCGGCACTGGAAAGGCCACTTGCCCCGTCGGAGAAGGAGAGCATGACGGTTTCAATGACGCCGTTGTTGTCGATTGCATGCTGGGGAGAAGAGGTCGATTCTCCCTTGGATGTTACGCCCAGGCCACCGCCGTAATAAGCAGTCGTTGCCGCGATCGTGGCGGTCGAGCTATTGGCTGCCGAAAAAGCAGTCGCGGTCGCGGTCAAGCCCGAATTTGAGACAGGCGACGTGCTGCTGTAGGTCCACGTAGCGGCGCTGGCTACACCACTTGCCAAGGCCAGGCACATGAATGCGGAGAGTGGGCCGATGTTTCGTATGGTTTTCATTGTCTTAATCCCTTGAGGTCGGAGTGCTGTTTGCTGTAGCAACTAGCAAACATGGTGCCAACAATTTAAATTTCATTTAATTTCATATAGTTACAAAACATCACTCTCGGAGGCAGCGGCGTTTTGTAAAAAAAACCGACATTTCCGAACGCATCAAGGCTGCTTAAGCTTCACCAGGGTTTCATTGAGATGATTCTGAATACCTTTGTCTTCGGGTGCACGCAGCGCCGCCTCGCGCAAATAGCGCAGACCTTTTTCAAGCTGCCCCTGCTGCACCAGCACCCAACCTAGCGTGTCATTGACCTGCGGCTGGTTGGGGGCAAGCGCGCGGGCCTTCTCGGCATGCGTGAGTGCAGCGGGATCACCCAGTTGCAACAGCACATGGGCAAGATTGTTGTGCGCGCGCGCATCTTTGGGGTCGACACGCACCAACTCGGTATATACCGCCCGCGCTCGCGTGGCATCCTTCAACGCCAGCCAGGCTTCGCCCAACGCATGGGCGGCCAGACGACTTTGCGGATGACTGTCACGCCATCCGGACATCAAGGTAGCCGCATCTGATGCCTGACCCGAGGCCATCAAGGCATCAAATAACCCGAACACACTGGACTCGCTGGGATTTTTGACGTTGACCTCACGATACGCGACGATTGCTTCAGGATAGCGTTTCTGGGCCATGCGGATCTCGCCCATCATTCGCTGGGCTTCGGCAGCCGCACCCGGCTTTTTGAGCAAGGCTTGCACCTGTTTCTCTGCGTCCGCGGTCTTGCCGCTTTGCAGATCCAGGCGCACCTGAAGCGCCAGCGCGGGCACATAGTTCGAATCGGTCAACAGTGCCTTGCTCAACGCATAACGAGCTGATTCAACATCACCAACCTGGGCTTGCAACGTGGCGGCCTGAGTCAGGCGTTCGGGCTGGAAGGCCACGACCTGAACAAGATGACGCAACAAATTGCGGGCGGCATCGCCATTCCCAACAGCGATATTCGCTTGCACCAGCGCCAGCAAGGTGTGGGCGTTGTCTGGTGCCTGCGCCTGCGCGTCCTTGGCTATATCCAGTGCCTGCCGGGGCTGCCCCTGGCGCAGGTAGAAAGCACTGAGTGCGAGATGGGTGCGGATATCCTTGCTGCGCGCACTGCGTGCCTTTTCGAGCCAGCGCAACGCCTCGGCGGGCCGACCCTGCGACTCTTCCAGCCGGGCCAACTCAAGCATGGCATCAATATGCGCCGGGGCAACTTTAAGGATACCGAGGTAGCGCTTGTGCGCACGCGCAGTCTGCTTGTCGAGTTCGTCGATGCGCGCCAAATTAAGGTGTGCCGGGTAAAAACTGGGAGCCACCTTGATCGCTGCGCCGTAAGCCACTCGAGCACCTGCGCGATCACCCGTGGCCAGGCGAGTGATCCCTAACAAGTTCAGCATGGCGACATTTTTGGGCTCGCGCTTGATGATGCCCTCAACCACGATACCTGCCTTGCGCGGATCGCCACGTTTGAGGAGCGCCAGCGCATAGGGGATCGCCGTCTGGGTAGAAGCCGGTGCTTTCTCATAAGCACGGATCAGCGCCTGAAACCCGGCTTCTTGCTGTCCGGCGCTAATCAGGCTGACGCCGAGGCCAGTCTGGATATTAGGGCTGTTATGCGCCTCTGACGCCTCCTGAAAAAGCCGGGCCGCCTTGCCGGGATTTCCCTGACGCATGGCAGCTTCGCCCAGCATGGCCAACACCTTGGCGTCATCAGGCTGCTCGCGCAACGCAGGCTGCAACATGGTGGTGGCACGGTCGTACTGACGCTCAGCCAGATAAATGCTGCCCATCAGTTTGCGGGCACCCACATCGCGCGGGTGTTTTTCCAGATAGGTACCAAGAAAGGTCTTGGCGCGTTCGAATTCACCCAAGGCATGGTGCGCCAGTCCGCCCAGCAATTGCAGCTGATCGCTGGCCGCAAGAAACTCGGGGGCAAGCTGGCTCAGGGTACGCGTCGCTTCCTGCAGCGCAGCGCGGGCGCGGACCTCGTCGCCCTGCCGGCTGAAGTACAACGCACGCAGATAAGCACCCCGCGGGTCGTATGCAAAATGGCTTTGCAGATAATCGAGATCTTGCTTGAGTTCACTGTCACGCTGCAAATCCAGCAGGATGCCCGCTCGCGCCAGACGTGCATCGAGATAATCAGGCCGCACCCCCAGTGCGCGCCCATATTCGCGCGCCGCCGCCTCCAATTCTCCACGCATGTGCAGAATCGACGCCTGCATGTTGATCGCATCGGCGTCGCGCGGCGATACGCGCAAAGCTTCCTGAACCGCTGCCTGCGCATCCTGCGGACGCCCTGCATTCAGATGAATGCGTGCCTGCAATGCCAATGCACGCGCCGAGCCACCTGGAATCTGCGCGGCCTGTTTGGCCGATGTCATCGCCGCATCGAGCTGACTCAGATTGAGCTGCGCCTGCCCACGCATCATCAGCATGTCCAGACGCGCATCGGGCGACAGGCCGTCTGCACCAAATTTTTCGAGCATGAGACGCGTCTTGCCCTGGGCCAGATAAGCCTGTGCCTGGAGCGTGGCAATCTGCCCGCGCGCTGCGCCCAGCTTTTCCGCATCGGCGAGTACCCGTTCGGCAGCGGCCGGATCGCCCGCTCGCAAGTGGGCCTGCCCCATCAGCACCAGCGCGGGCAGCATGCGGTTATCCGCCTTGAGCGCGTTTTTAAGCTGGATGATGGCGCCGGCGTCGTCATGACGCTCATAGCGTTTGAGCGCATCTTCGTAATAACGCGAGGCCTCCACAGCCGAATCGGCATAAGCCAGGGGAACGAACAGCGCCCCCACCAGAAGAAGTTTCGACCATTTTGCAGCAACCATTGCACCGCCCTCATTTGTTATTCGATATCTTGAGGCAAGCATCGTGCCCGATGCCTTATCCGCAACCATGCGGGATTCAGGCTGTAATTGATGGCTGAACTGTTGAGAAATTGTCCTGGGTGACGTGGTTTCATCCCACACCCCGCCATGAGCGTCCAGACCAGCGCCCGACGCACCTTATATAATGCACTTTTTCCCAGCCCGACCTTGCCATGTCCCGCACCGCCCTGTTGCACACCCAACTCGCCCAGCGCATCCTGATCCTCGACGGTGCGATGGGAACGATGATCCAGTCATACAGGCTCGAAGAGGCCGATTATCGCGGCGAACGCTTTGCTGGCTTTGCGTACGACGTGAAAGGCAACAACGACCTGCTGTGCCTGACGCAACCGCACATCATCAAGGCCATCCATGCCGAGTATCTGGCGGCCGGCGCGGATATCCTGGAAACCAACAGCTTCAACGCCACGTCGATTTCCATGGCGGATTACCACATGGAAGATCTGGTGGCCGAGCTCAACTTTGCCGCCGCGCGGCTGGCACGCGAGGCGGCTGATGAAGCCACCGCAGCCAATCCGGACAAGCCGCGCTTCGTCGCCGGCGTGCTCGGGCCGACCTCGCGCACCGCCACCCTTTCGCCGGAGGTGAACGACCCCGGTTTCCGCAACGTCACTTTCGACCAGCTGCGCGTGGCCTATCTGGAAGCGATCGACGGCCTGGTGAAAGGCGGCGCCGACATTCTGATGGTCGAGACGGTTTTTGATACGCTCAACGCCAAGGCTGCGCTGTTTGCGATCGAGGAATATTTCGACCTCAACAAGCTGCGACTGCCGGTGATGATCTCTGGCACGATTACCGATGCCTCCGGGCGCACCCTGTCGGGACAGACCGGCGAGGCGTTCTGGAACTCAGTACGCCATGCGCGGCCGCTGTCGATTGGTCTCAACTGCGCGCTCGGCCCCGACCTGCTGCGCCAGTACGTGGCTGAGCTGTCGAGCAAAGCCGACGTGTTCATCTCGGCCCATCCCAACGCCGGCCTGCCCAACGCCTTTGGCGAATACGACATGAGCGGCGCCGAAATGGCAAAACACATTGGCGAATGGGCACGCTCGGGCCTGTTGAATATCGTCGGTGGCTGCTGCGGCACCTCGCCTGCGCACATCGAGGCGATTGCCCAAGCCGTTGCAGGCGTTGCACCACGCGTGCTGCCCAGGCTGGAGCCGGCGATGCGTTTATCCGGGCTGGAGCCGTTCAACGTCGACAAAAACTCGCTGTTCGTCAACGTTGGCGAGCGTACCAACGTCACCGGCTCCAAGGCATTTGCCCGACTGATTCTCAACGGCGAATACGACAAGGCGCTCGACGTGGCCCGCCAGCAGGTGGAGAACGGCGCGCAAATCATCGATATCAACATGGACGAGGGCATGCTCGACGCCGAGGCGGCGATGGTGCGTTTCCTGCTGCTGATCGCCTCGGAGCCCGATATCTCGCGGGTGCCGATCATGCTCGACTCGTCGAAGTGGAGCGTGATCGAGGCTGGCCTCAAGTGCATCCAGGGCAAGGGCATCGTCAACTCGATCTCGATGAAGGAAGGCGAAGCCGAGTTCATCGAGCGCGCCAAATTGTGCCTGCGCTACGGCGCGGCAGTCATCGTGATGGCCTTCGACGAAGTGGGCCAGGCCGACACCTTCGCGCGCAAGACCGAAATCTGCACCCGCGCCTACAAGCTGCTGACCGAAACCGTGGGCTTCCCGGCTGAAGACATCATCTTCGATCCGAACATCTTCGCGGTTGCCACCGGCATCGAGGAACACGCCAACTACGCAGTAGACTTCATCGAAGCTACCCGCTGGATCCGCCAGAACCTGCCGCACGCGCATATCTCGGGGGGCGTGTCGAACGTCAGCTTCTCGTTCCGCGGCAACGACGCGGTGCGTGAAGCGATCCACACGGCCTTCCTCTATCACGCGATCCAGGCCGGCATGGACATGGGCATCGTCAACGCCGGTCAGCTCGGCGTGTACGCCAACCTCGATCCGGAACTGAAGGAACGCGTCGAGGATGTACTGCTGAACCGCCGTGAGGACTCGACCGAGCGACTGGTGAATTTTGCCGAAAACGTCAAAGGCGGGGCGAAAGAACGAGTCGTCGACCTGGCCTGGCGTCAGTTGCCCGTCAACGAGCGCCTCTCCCACGCGCTGGTGCAGGGCATTACCGAATTCATCGTCGAGGACACCGAAGCCGCACGGCTCGAAGCCGAGCGCCCGCTGCACGTGATCGAAGGCCCGCTGATGGCTGGCATGAACGTGGTGGGCGACCTGTTCGGCGCCGGCAAGATGTTCCTGCCGCAGGTGGTGAAATCCGCCCGCGTGATGAAGCTGGCGGTGGCGCACCTGCTGCCCTTCATCGAAGCCGACAAGCAGGCCGGCGATGCGCAGAGCGCCGGCAAGATCATCATGGCCACGGTCAAGGGCGATGTGCACGACATCGGCAAGAACATCGTCGGCGTGGTGCTGGGCTGCAACGGCTACGACATCGTCGATCTCGGCGTGATGGTGCCGGCGCAGAAGATTCTCGACGCCGCCAGGGAGCACAAGGCCGACATCATCGGCCTGTCGGGCCTGATCACGCCCTCGCTGGAAGAAATGGCGCACGTTGCCCGGGAAATGCAGCGCCAGGGTTTTACCATCCCCTTGCTAATCGGTGGCGCAACCACATCGCTGGCTCACACTGCGGTGAAGATCGAGCCCAATTACGAGCACCCGGTGGTATACGTGAAGGATGCTTCGCGCGCGGTCGGCGTGTGCACCAAACTGCTGTCGAACGACATGCGCGATGCCTTTGCCGCCGAGGTTCGGGCTGATTACGCCATCACGCGCGAACGCCACCTCAAGCACAAGTCCGACACCGTGCGGCTGCCTCTGGCCGAGGCGCGCGCCAACAAGTTCGCCATCGACTGGTCACGCTACACGCCGCCAGCACCGAAACAGCCCGGCGTCCACGTGCTGAAAGCCTACGATCTGACGAAACTGGTCGAAATAATCGACTGGACGCCGTTCTTCTCATCGTGGGAGTTGCACGGCAAGTTCCCGAAAATCCTCGATGACGAAGTGGTCGGTGTCGAGGCGACCAAGCTCTACAACGATGCCCGGGCGATGCTGAAGCAGATGGTCGCGGAAAACTGGGTCGAGGCACGCGCCGTGTTCGGTCTGTTCCCCGCCAACACGGTCAATGACGACGATATCGCGGTCTACACCGACGAGTCGCGCAGCCAGACCATGATGACCTGGCACAACCTGCGCCAGCAGGCGAAAAAGCCGGAAGGCCGTGCCAACCTGTGTACCGCCGACTTCGTTGCGCCGCAGGCCAGCGGGCTGAAAGATTATCTCGGCGCCTTTGTCGTCACCGCCGGCATCGGTGAGGACGAACGCGCCCAAGCCTTTGAAGCCGCGCACGACGACTACTCGGCCATCCTGTTCAAGTCGCTGTGCGACCGCCTCGCCGAAGCCTTTGCCGAACACCTGCATCTGCGTGTGCGCCGCGAATTCTGGGGCTATGCCAGCGAGGAGGCGCTCAGCAATGATGAACTGGTTGCGGAAAAATACCAGGGCATCCGCCCCGCACCCGGCTACCCGGCCTGCCCCGAACACAGCGAAAAAGCCGCTCTGTTCGAGGTGCTCGACGCGACGAACCAGATCGGCGTGGTGCTAACCGAGAATTTCGCCATGTGGCCAGGCGCGGCGGTGTCCGGCTTTTACCTGTCTCACCCCGACAGCCAGTATTTTGCTGTCGCAAAAATCGAACGTGACCAGGCCGAAGATTACGCCCGCCGCAAGGGCTGGGATATGGCCACGGCGGAACGCTGGCTGGCGCCGAACCTGGGCTATCAGCCGAACTGATCAGCGTCAGGTTTCAGGTCTATACACCCGCCAAGCCTGACTTGGCGGGCTACCAACCCTGGTTCTGCATCTTCTCCAACCAGAACAGTCCGATCACGGTCTTGGTTTCGCAAATCTTGCCACTGCGAACCCAGTCCATCGCCTCGCCAAACGGAACCCGCAGGATTTCCAGAAATTCGTCGGGGTCGCGGCCGTGGTTGCCGGGCTGCAGGCCACGCGCCAGATAAAACGCCAAGCGCTCGTCCGAATAGCCGATGCATGGATAGATCGTAGTGACTTCGCGCCATTCACTGGCGGTGTAACCGGTTTCTTCTTCGAGTTCGCGCTGGGCACAGGTTAAATCGGCCTCACCCGCGTCGATCTTGCCTGCGGGCAACTCGATGAAATCACGATGCAAGGGGTAGCGGTGCTGGCGCTCCAGCAGCAGGTCGCCGTTTTCGAATACCGGAATCACGACCACGGCACCGGGATGGACGATGTATTCGCGCGTCGATTCACCGCCATTGGGCAGGCGCACGCGATCACGCTTGACGTGCATCAACCGTCCCTTGAAGACGGTTTCGCTGTCGAGCTCGGTTTCTTGAAGGTCGGTAGGATCGCTTTTCATGCTCGCCATGATACCGAGGACGGCAAAAAAAAAGCCAGGCTCTTGCGAACCTGGCCGAATGAGGAGCCAAACCCCTCGTTGCGGAGAACTTCCTTGCTTGGGGCGGAAACCACAAGCCCGCTCATCCTACGGAGGGGTTTGAAAATTGGATATACAACTTTAGTTGTAGATGGAAGTTAACTTGCTGTTTAAATTGATTTAATAATTTCACGTAAGGCCGAATATTGCCGTCTGCTGACCATTAATCGTTCATCCAGCCCCGCTAATCTCAAAAAATGTCCATCGTCATCGCCCGGTAATTTGCCAATTTCGCGGATCCGTTCACGCGCCACCAGGCAGTTACGGTGAATGCGCAAAAAAGCATCGTCAAACTCGCTTTCCAGCCGGGTGAGCGATTCCTCGATCAGAAACTCGCGTGCCGACGTGCACACCGTGACGTATTTAAGCTCGGCCTTGAGATAAAGAATGTCCGCCACCGGGATCAGCACGACGCGCCCTTTCTCGTTGACCGACAGATGCGTGCGCGCTTTTGCATGCGCTTCCCGCAAGTGTTCAAGTACGGCGGCATTCAGACTGTGCGCCCGCGACAGGGCGCGCATCAGACGATCGGCCCGCACCGGCTTCAGCAGATAATCGACCGCGTTGAGATCAAATGCCTGGCAGGCATACGCGTCGTAGGCGGTGCTGAAGATGATGGCCGGTGGGGCAGGCAAGCGATTGAGATGAGTCGCGCATTCCAGCCCATCCATGCCCGGCATGCGAATGTCGAGCAGCACCACATCGACCGGCTGATCCTGCACTTGGTTCAGCGCATCCAGCCCGTTGCTGACCTCGCCGACAATTTCAACGGGCAACTGGTCAGTGCAATCTGCCAGCACATCGCGCAGGCGACGGCGCGCGGGCGCCTCGTCATCGGCGATCAGCAGGCGCAGCGGGGCTTTGGGTACGTTCACGGGTATAGGGGATCACGATATGCACTTGATAAACGGTGCCCAGCGGTTCCAACTTGAGCTGCGCGTCGAGATCGAAATGCAGCAGCAGGCGTTCGCGGATATTGGCCAGCGCGATGCGATTGCCTTTATGGTGGCCGGATTCCGCAGCAATCGGGTTGCGCACCACGATGTGCACCTTGTCCGAACTGCGATAGATATTGAGGCTGATTTCACCGCCTTCCGGTTGCGGTTCGATGCCGTGGTAGACCGCGTTTTCCACCAACGGCTGGATCACCAGCGGCGGAATCAGCGCATCGCCCGGCATGTTGCCAATATGCCAGACCACCTGCAGGCGATCGCCCAGGCGCAGTTGTTCCAGTTCCAGATAGGCACGGGTCAGCGCCACTTCATCTTCCAGCGGCGCCAGCTGGCTGGCATTGCTCATCAGCGCCCGGAACAGGTCGGCCATGTTTTCCAGCGCATGCTCGGCACGGCGCGGGTCGCTGCGTACCAGCGACAACACGGCATTCAGACTGTTGAACAGGAAGTGGGGGCGGATGCGTGCCTGCAGGGCCTGCAGGCGTGCTTCGGTAATAGCCGGCGAAAGGGCACGGGCGCGCAAATTGAAATAGGCCAGCAACCCGGCACCCAGCAGAAACGAAAACACCGCCACCCCGGTCAGCGGATAAATTTCCTGTTCGGCCAGAATGGGATTCAGCCACATTGTCGTCAGCAGCGGCACGGCCACACCCAGCGCCAGCGTCAGGCCCCCCCCCAGCCGATACGGCTGGGGGCGCAGCCAGCGCCCCGCCGCACACAGGGCCAGCAAGGTGAGCAGCAGGGCGGGCTGCGCCAAAGCCGACAGGGCAATGAACTCCGCCCAGAACGCCGTACCATCCGATACGCGCGCCACCACGCCGGCAATCAGCGCGGCTTCCACCGTCAGCGCGATGCGCAGGTTCACCCCCAGATGGCAGAAGTTCGGTAATTCGACCTGGCGGTTGTTATGATTCTTTCTTTTCATTCCCCGTGATTAGCCTCATGAGCACGCCATCAACCCCCCCGGACGGCACCGCTGCCGCCTGGTCCGGCCGGTTTTCCGAGCCGGTTTCCGAAATCGTCAAACGCTACACCGCGTCGATTCCCTTTGATTATCGTCTGGCCGAGTTCGATATTCAGGGTTCGCTGGCGCACGCCGCCATGTTGCACCACGTCGGCATCCTCTCCAAGGACGACCTCACGGCAATCCAGGGTGGCATGGCCGAATTGCAGACCGAGATCCGCGCTGGTCAGCTCGTCTGGTCGCTCGACAAGGAAGATGTTCACCTCAACATCGAAGCCGCGCTGACCGCAAAAATCGGCGATGCCGGTAAGCGCTTGCACACCGGTCGCTCACGCAACGATCAGGTGGCAACCGATATTCGTCTGTATCTGCGCGAGGCGATCGACCGCATTCTGGCGGGGCTGAAAGCCTGCCAGACTTCGCTCGTCGATCTGGCTGAGCAGCACACCGATACGGTCATGCCCGGCTTCACGCATCTGCAGGTGGCACAGCCGGTCACCTTCGGCCACCATCTGATGGCCTATTTCGAGATGCTGGCGCGCGATGCCGAACGCATGGCCGACTGCCGCCTGCGCGTGAATCGCCTGCCTTTGGGCGCGGCCGCACTGGCCGGCACCAGTTTTCCGATCGACCGCGCCTTTGTCGCGCGTGAACTGGGTTTCGATGGCATCTGCGAGAACTCGCTCGATGCCGTTTCCGACCGCGATTTCGCCATTGAATTTACCGCCGCTGCCGCGCTGGTGATGATGCATTTGTCGCGCCTGTCGGAAGAACTGATCCTGTGGATGAGCCCGCGCGTCGGCTTCATCGACCTGGCCGACCGCTTCTGTACCGGCTCGTCGATCATGCCGCAGAAGAAGAATCCCGACGTGCCCGAACTGGTGCGCGGCAAGACCGGGCGGGTGAACGGTCATCTGGTGGCCCTGCTCACCCTGATGAAAGGCCAGCCGCTGGCCTACAACAAGGACAATCAGGAAGACAAGGAACCGTTGTTCGATACAGTCGACACACTGACCGACACGCTGGCAATTTACGCCGACATGATGCGCGGCGTCACCGTCAAGCCAGAGGCGATGCGCGCCGCCGTGATGCAGGGCTTCGCCACCGCCACCGACCTGGCCGACTATCTGGTGAAAAAAGGCGTGCCCTTCCGCGACGCCCATGAAGTGGTGGCACGCGCGGTGCGCACCGCCGACAGCAACGGGCGCGATCTGGCCGATCTGGCACTGGCCGAGTTGCAGGCGTTCAGCCCGCTGATTACGGACGACGTATATGACGTGCTGACGCTGGAAGGCTCGCTGGCTGCGCGCGATCATCTGGGTGGCACTGCGCCGGCGCAGGTGCGTGCGGCAATTGCACGCGCGCGGAAGCGAATTTAAGTCGGCTCAGTGTGGATGACCGGAGCGTGTTCGCGGCAAATCCGCCGCACCTCCGGACTGCTGAGTTTTTCCTGCATCAGCCCGCAAAAATAGCTGCGCGGCCCGAGTCGCTGGTTATGCCGACAAGTCGAACACACGCCAAAACTGCGCTTCCCGCTTTGCGCCTGGACATGAGCCAGCACCTGCCGCAGCACCACCATCGCTGACGTCACCCGCGCCGCGCTGGCCGTTTGCACGATATCGCGCCAGGCGCCGCCGGCACTCAGCGTCTTCAACAAAGTGGAACCGCCCTCGGTCAAAATTAGCCGCACCACCCGGCCGTCGCGCGGGTCGGAGTAGCGAGACAGCAGCCTGCGGCGCGCCAGCACCAGCACGGTTTGCGACACCGTTCCTTTGGTCAGGCCAAGGTATTCGGTCAGCGCCTGCGGCGTATTGCTGAAGCGATTGGCCTGATTCAGATAAAACAGCACCTGCAGATGGACCGGCTGCAGCCCCTGCGCCGAACCCGCCTGCCGTAAATCGGCCCGGGTCAGCAGCGACAGCCGCTCGATCAGATCAAACAGGGTGAGCGCCTGGCTTTTCAAGGGGAATTAAAACTGGGCCGACCCGCCGCCCTGCAGGGCGATCAGCGCAGTCAGCTTGGCGTATAGGGGTTCGCCGTCCTTGGTATCGACCCAGCCGCCGCTCACCGGCATGAAATGAAAGCCCCCCGAACGCGCCGCCACCCAGATTTCCCGGGCAATGCCGTGACGGTTGATGATGATCTTGCTGCCGTCATCGAACTCGACCTCGATAATGCCATCCGCAGGCGTCTCAAAATCCAGATCGGCATCCTCAAGGACCTGCTCGATATGAGCCAGCGTTGCTCCGGCAGCCTGGTTGAATTCGGCTTCGTCTAATTCAATTCTCGTCATAATCCTAGAAACCTCAGTTGGATGCGCCCGATGGTGCGTCTGGGCGTGTGTCTGCCGCGAAGCAACGACGCGGCCTACCGGGGTAGGCAAGGAGACGCGACAAAGGCAGGCGCGTGGCCAGACGTGCTAGCGGGTGCATAGCATACTCATCCGACCGGAGAACCCGATCGAAGGCAGATAATTCAGTATTCATGCGGTATCCATTGATGATCATAAGCGATCAACTGAAGTTTCTAGGATCATGTCCCGTGCTAACATTTCGCGCATGAAACTGCGCACCCTCTATTTAGTATCCCTGTTGCTGTGCGGGCTGAGTCTGACTGCCTGCGGCTCCAAGGGTGACCTGTATCTTCCCGAAAAACCTGCTGAACCGCAACGGACTTCCAATTGAATACCCTGCATCGACTCGACGGCCGCCTCCATCTTGAAGAAGTGGCACTGGATACGCTTGCTGACCGCTTTGGCACCCCGCTCTATGTGTACTCCAGGGCCGCCCTGGAAAACGCCTATCAAACCTACGCCCAGGCCTTCGCCAGGACGCCGCATCTGATCTGCTATGCAGTGAAGGCCAATTCCAGTCTGGCGATACTCAACCTGTTTGCGCGGCTCGGTGCCGGCTTCGACATCGTCTCCGGGGGCGAACTGGCGCGCGTGCTGGCCGCCGGAGGCGACCCCGGCAAGGTCGTGTTCTCCGGCGTCGGCAAGACTGCGGACGAAATGCGCGCCGCACTCAAGGCCGGCATCCTGTGCTTCAACGTCGAATCGGTCAGCGAACTGCATCGCCTGAATCGCGTGGCAGGCGATGCCGGCCAGGTCGCGCCGGTGTCGTTCCGCGTCAATCCCGACGTCGATCCAAAAACCCATCCGTACATTTCCACCGGCCTGAAGGAAAACAAGTTCGGCGTACCGATAGCGGACGCGCCTGCGCTATACCGCCTGGCTGCCGGCCTGCCCCATCTCAAGATTACCGGCATCGATTGCCACATCGGCTCGCAACTGACCGACCTCTCGCCTCTGGTCGACGCGGCCAAACGGGTACTGGCCCTCGTCGACATGCTGGCACAAGAAGGCATCACGCTGCATCACATCGATCTCGGTGGCGGCGTCGGCATCCGCTACAACGACGAAACGCCGCCCGATCTTGAGGCCTACGGCCATACCCTGGCCACGCTTTTTGCAGGTCGTCACGAGAAGTTGCTGCTGGAACCTGGACGCTCACTCGTCGGCAATGCAGGACTACTGCTGACTCGCGTCGAGTACTTGAAGCCGGGGGAAGACAAAAATTTCGCCATCGTGGATGCCGCCATGAACGATTTGATGCGACCGGCACTGTACGAGGCGTATCACGGCATCGTCGCCGTCAACCTGAAAGAAGCAGCACCACAACGCTACGATATCGTCGGACCAATCTGCGAAACCGGCGATTTCATTGGCTTTTCGCGCGATTTGTCGATCGACGAAGGCGACCTGCTTGCCATTCTTTCAGCCGGCGCGTACGGCATGAGCATGGCTTCAAACTACAATTCCCGTCCTCGCGCCGCAGAAATCATGATCGACAAGAATGAAATTCATATCATTCGTGAGCGCGAATCACAAAAAGGACTAATGGCTGGAGAACGGCTTATTTAGTCGTATGTAGCGACTCTGTACAAATATTGATTTTCATTGTTTTTAGTATCGAATCAATACATTTTGCTTGACCGCTACATTTTTTCTCCGCTTATTCACGCAACATCTTGACTATCCATTGAACCCTCCACAAAAGTAACTAGAATGAAGCTCACCAAGCGGAGCCTCGGTATCGCCCGTCTTTTGAGGGTTTCGGGCAAGTTGTTCGCCTGTTGATACCACGCTTTGGAAGTGCAAATTCTGACTGCACGTGGCTTCAAGCTGTAGTGATGAGTGAATGTGTTCAACTTCTAAGGAGTGTTAAATGGCAACAGCAAAAAAATCCGCCGCTAAACCGGCGGCCAAGAAGGCGGCCCCCGCCAAGAAACCCGTAGCCAAAAAAGCAGCCCCGGCTAAAAAGGCAGTCGCCGCTAAAAAACCAGCAGCGAAAAAGCCCGTAGCCAAAAAAGCAGCCCCGGCTAAAAAGGCAGTCGCCGCTAAAAAACCAGCAGCGAAAAAGCCCGTAGCCAAAAAAGCAGCTCCGGCTAAAAAGGCAGTCGCCGCTAAAAAACCAGCAGCGAAAAAGCCCGTAGCCAAAAAAGCAGCCCCGGCTAAAAAGGCAGTCGCCGCTAAAAAACCAGCAGCGAAAAAGCCCGTAGCCAAAAAAGCAGCTCCGGCTAAAAAGGCAGTCGCCGCTAAAAAACCAGCAGCGAAAAAGCCCGTAGCCAAAAAAGCAGCTCCGGCTAAAAAGGCAGTCGCCGCTAAAAAACCAGCAGCGAAAAAGCCCGTAGCCAAAAAAGCAGCTCCGGCTAAAAAGGCAGCTCCGGCAGCCAAAAAACCAGCCGCCAAGAAACCAGCAGCGAAAAAGCCAGTTGCAAAGAAAGCGGCTCCTGCCGCCAAACCTGCCCCGGCTCCTGCTGCGGCTCCCGCACCGGCGGTACCGGTCATCAAGCCTTTCGGGCTCTAACAGGTCGGGCACTGCCCAATCTGAAACGGGGGCTTGTCCCCCGTTTTTTATTGCCCGCGTTTTATGAGCAGCAACCCCATCTCGTCCTAATCACGACTGGGGGGACACCCTGCAACTTCGGTGAACCGCCTGCAACACGTGTACGCCCCATGGCAAACGCAGCACCAACAGCAACGCGAGGATCACTGCGTAGATCAGCGGGTCGGTCAGGTCTTTTTTCACCAGCCAGAGATAGTGGATCACGCCCAGCATGGCGATGGCGTAAATCAGGCGGTGCAATTGCTGCCAACGCCGGCCCAGGCGCCGCATCATGGCGTGAGTCGAAGTCAGAGCGAGCGGAATAAGCAGAACGAAGGCCGTAAACCCGACCGTAATGAAAGGCCGTTTGATGATGTCCCTAACAATCGCAGCCGGGTCGAAAAACTGGTCCAGCCAGATATACGTAGTGAAATGCAGACAGGCATAGAAGAAGACGAACAAGCCCAGCATGCGCCGGTAACGCACCAATTCAGAACGGCCAGTCAGACGTCGCAAGGGCGTCACCGACAGCGTCACCATCAGCCCGACCAGCGTCCAGGTACCGGTGGAACGGGTGATGAACTCGATCGGATTGGCGCCCAGTCCGTCACCCAATCCCAAAACCAGCAGCCGCATCAGCGGCAGCAGGCAGATGGCAAACAGCCAAAGCTTGGGGTATCGGAAAAAACCTCCCATCAGAAATACCTTTTCAGATCCATGCCTCGGTACATCTGCGCAACCTGCGCACCGTAACCATTGAACATCAGGGTGTCGCGCTTGAAGAACTCACCAATGCGACGTTCCTTGGCCTGGCTCCAGCGCGGATGGTCCACCAGCGGGTTCACATTGGAATAAAAGCCATATTCGTCCGGCGTTGCCTTCATCCAGGCACTCAGCGGCTGCTTCTCGACAAAGCGGATCTTGACGATGGACTTGGCACTCTTGAAGCCATATTTCCACGGCACCACCAGCCGGATCGGTGCACCATTCTGGTTGGGCAGCACCTCGCCGTACAGCCCCACCGCCAGTAGTGTCAGCGGGTTCATTGCCTCATCCATCCGCAAGCCCTCGACATAGGGCCAGTCAAGCACGCGTGAGCGTTGCCCCGGCATCTGGCCGGGGTCGTTCAGGGTGACGAATTCGACATACTTGGCATTACCGGTTGGATTCGCGCGACGGATGATTTCATGCAGCGGAAAGCCCACCCACGGAATCACCATCGACCAGCCCTCCACACAACGCATCCGGTAAACACGCTCTTCCAGAGGCGCAAGTTTAAGTAGCGAATCGATGTCATACACGCCGGGTTTACCGACTTCGCCTTCGATCGTCACCGTCCACGGCCGCGTTTTGAAGTGCCCTGCGTTCTCGGCGGGATCGCTCTTGCCGGTGCCAAATTCATAAAAGTTGTTGTAAGTGGTCACTGACTTGTAGGGTGTTGGGGCTTCGTTCAACTTGTAGGCGCTGCCTCGCACACCCGCCAGCCTGACGCCGGCTTCCACATCGGCCGCAGCGCCCAGGGCGGCACCTGCTGCCAGCACGCCCATGCCCTGCATGAAGCGGCGGCGCTCCCGATACACCTCGGGAGGCGTGATTTCAGACGATGAAATGTCATTGGGTGATTGGATCAGCATGATTCAGTCCTGTCAGAGTAAAAGTGGTCTTACTGGACAGTCGGAGCAAGGGCATAATTCCTTACAAGCCATGACATGGCTGACCCATTCATGCGGTTTTTGTTTCATCCCGGACCTGCTAAGGTGCGGCCCTGTCGAACGCTCCTGTTCTTTTGCGGAATCTACCATGCACGCCCTGTTCATCCTGCTATTTATACCTGCACTCGCTTACGGCCAGGCAGGCGGCCCTCCCTTCATCCCGGTCAACATGATGAAAGTGAGCGAGACTCCGATCTCCAACACTGTCAACGCGGTCGGCGCCCTGATCGCAGAGGACAGCGTTGTCCTGCGTCCGGAAATTGACGGCCGTATCGACAGGCTGCTGTTCAAGGAAGGGCAACCGGTCAAAAAAGGTGCTGTGCTGGTGATACTTGATTCCGCGGAGCAACGCGCAGGCCTGGCTGCAGCTCAGGCCGATCTCAATCTGGCGGAAAGCCGCTACAAGCGCAGCGAAGAACTGGTCGCGCAGAATTTTATTTCCCGGCAGGCGCTCGACGAAGCGCGGGCCAACCTCGACATCCTGCGCGCGCGCCGCCAGCAGGGACAGGTGGCACTCGACAAGACGGTAATCCGCGCACCATTCAATGCCGTGGCCGGCCTGCGCGAAGTCAGCCCCGGCACCTATGTCAGCAAGGGCGACGATATCGTGCGACTGGATGCACTCGGCAATTTGAAGCTTGAAGTACCGGTGCCCGAAACCTATCTGTCGCTGGTGCGCATCGGCCTGCCCATCTCACTGACCTTTGACGCCCTTCCCGGGCAAACTTTCAGTGGCACCGTCCACGCCATCGACCCGGTGGTCGATCCGGTGAGCCGCAACGTGCGGGTGCGCGCGCGCATCGCCAACCCGAAAGGACAACTCAAGCCCGGCATGTTCGCCCGCGCCACCGCCGACCTTGGCGGCAAGACCCACGCCATTCTGCTGCCCGAGCAGGTGATCGTGCCAAAATCCGATGGCAGCTACGTCTTTCTGGCGGTCGACGGCAAGGCTGAACTGCGCAAGGTGGTACTGGGCAAGCGCGAACCCGGCCGGGTCGAGATCGTCTCCGGCGTGAAGGTGGGCGACACCGTCGTGCTCGACGGCCAGATCAAGCTACGCCCCGGCATACCGGTGGTGACGCTGGACCAGGCAGCGCAGATGATGAAAAAAATGCAGGCCGGCAAGCCGCGCTGATCCAACACTTCGCGAAAAACGAGCCATGATCCTCTCCGATATTTCCATCCGCCGCCCGGTGCTGGCCACCGTGATGAGCCTGCTCATCATCCTGATCGGCCTGATTGCCTTCGACCGCCTGCCGGTGCGTGAATACCCCAACATCGACGCGCCGGTGGTGTCGGTACGCACGGTCTATCCCGGCGCCTCGGCCGAGGTGATGGAAAGCCAGATCACCAAACCGCTGGAAGACTCGCTCTCCGGCATCGAGGGCATCCGCACCATCAAGTCGGTGAGCCGCGAGGAAGTCAGCCAGATCACCGTGGAGTTCGTGCAGTCGCGCGACCCCGAAGCCGCCGCCAACGACGCGCGCGACCGTGTGGCGCGCGTGCGCGGCGCACTGCCCGATGAAGCACAGGACCCGGTGGTGGCCAAGATCGAGGCTGACGCCCAGGCCATCATCTGGCTGGCCTTTTCCAGTGCCACCCAAACTCCACTGGAAATCACCGATTACGCCGACCGCGTAGTTGCCGACCAGCTGAAAACCCTGCCCGGCGTGGCCTCGGTCATTGTCGGCGGCGGCCGCCGCTACGCCATGCGCTTGTGGCTCGACCCCAGCCGCATGGCTTCACTCGGCATCACCGTGCAGGATGTTGAAGCTGCGTTGCGCAGCCAGAACACCGAACTGCCCTCGGGACGCATCGAAAGCCAGATGCGCGAGTTTTCGGTGCTGGCCCAAACCGATCTGCGCACGCCGGCCGAATTTGAGCAGGTCATCATCCGCAACAGCGACAGCGTGCTGGTGCGGCTGGCCGACATCGGCCGCGCCGAAATCGGCGCCGAGGACGTGCGCAACATCGTGCGCGTCAATGGCCGTGCCGCTGTCGGTCTCGGCATCGTCAAGCAGTCGACCGCCAACACGCTGGAAGTCGCGCGCGCGATCAAGGCCGAAGTGCCGCGTCTGGAAGACGCTTTACCTGCAGGCATGCAGCTCAAGGTGGCCTTTGACAGCTCGATCTTCATCGAAAAATCCATCGATGCCGTCTACACCACCATGATCGAGGCCATGGTGCTGGTGGTGGGCGTGATCTTCCTTTTCCTGCGTAACTGGCGCGCCACGCTGATCCCTTTCGTCACCATTCCGGTGTCGTTGATTGGTGCCTTCATCTTCCTCTCGGCCATGGGCTTCACCATCAACGTATTGACCCTGCTCGGGCTGGTGCTGGCGATCGGCCTGGTGGTGGATGACGCGATCGTGATGCTAGAAAACATCTACCGCCACATCGAGGAAGGCATGCCGCCCTACGAGGCCGCACTGAAAGGCTCGAAAGAGATCGGCTTCGCGGTGCTGGCGATGACGCTCACGCTGGCCGCCGTGTTTGCACCGCTGGCCTTTGCCGAGGGCAATACCGGCAAACTGTTCACCGAGTTTGCGCTGACCGTGGCGGGGGCCGTGCTGGTCTCCGGCTTTGTCGCGCTCACCCTGACGCCGATGATGGCAAGCCGCATCCTGCGCCACGAAACCCGCCACAACGCCCTGTTCAATCTGGGCGAACGCGTGCTGAACGGAATCAACACCGCCTACACCCGCGGCATCACCCGTGTGATCAAACATCCGCTGGTCGTCACGCTGGTGTTCGTACTGGTTGCGGCGGCCGCATTCGGCTTGCTGAAATCGCTCAAATCGGAACTGGCACCGACCGAGGACCGCGGCTTCTTCATCGGCTTCATGCTCGCGCCCGAAGGCTCCACCCTGGAATACACCGACCAGTACGCGCGTCAGCTCGAAGGCATGTATCAAGGCGTGCCCGAGATCAACACCGCCTTCGTCGTGGTCGCCCCCGGCCTGGAACGCCCCAACCCGGTCAACAGCGCGCTGTCGTTCGTGATGCTGAAGCCATGGGAAGAACGCAACCGCAGCCAGATGGCGATCACCGAAAGCCTCGGTCCGCAGATGTTCATGGGCATGCCAGGCGTGCTCGCCTTCCCGATCAACCCGCCTTCGCTTGGCCAGAGCTTCCGCAATCCGCCGCTGCAGTTCGTGGTGCAGGCGCCCAGTTACGCTGAACTGGATAAAGCAGTCGAAGCGCTGATGACCAAGGTGCGGGCCTATCCTGGCCTGCTCAATGCCGACAGCGATCTCAAGCTCAACAAGCCGCAGCTCAAGGTCGACATCAACCGCGACAAGGCCGCGCAGATGGGCGTCGGCATCGATACTATCGGTCGCACCCTGGAAACCCTGCTCGGCGGGCGCGAAGTCACCCGCTTCAAGCAGGCGGGCGAGCAATACAACGTCGTGGTCCAGCTCGACCCCGCCGCACGCGCCACCCCGCAGGATCTGACCGCCCTGTACGTGCGCGGCAGCGACGACAGTCTGACGCCACTGTCCAACCTGGTCGCGCTCACCGAAACCGTTGCGCCGAAGGAACTCAACCATTTCGACCGCCAGCGCGCCGCGTTGATCTCGGCCAACATCGCCCCCGGCTACACGCTGGGCGAGGCGCTCGCCTTCATGGACCAGGCCGCCAAGGAGACGCTACCGAAAAACACGCGCACCGCGCTCGACGGACAATCGCGCGAGTTCGGTGAATCCGGGCAGACCCTGATCATCACCTTCGCGCTGGCGCTGATCGTGATTTACCTGGTACTGGCGGCACAGTTCGAAAGCTTCATCTCGCCCTTCATCATCATGCTCACCGTGCCGCTCGCCGCCACCGGCGCGCTGCTGGCGCTGAAACTCACCGGCGCCACGCTCAACGTCTACAGCCAGATCGGACTGGTGATGCTGGTCGGCCTGATCACCAAGCACGGCATCCTGATCGTCGAATTCGCCAACCAGCTGCATGCCCGTGGCAAGCCCAAGGTTGAGGCCGTGATCGAAGCGGCCAGCCTGCGTCTGAGGCCCATCCTGATGACTACTGCTGCGATGGTGCTCGGTGCCGTGCCGCTGGCGCTCGCGTCCGGTGCCGGCGCCGAATCGCGCTCACCCATCGGCTGGGTCATCGTCGGCGGCCTGCTGCTCGGCACCCTGTTGACGCTGTTCGTGATCCCGGTTGCCTACACCTTGCTGACGCGCGACCATCCGGCCACCGGCCGTTCCTCACCCCAGCCTGCGCCCTCACCCTGAAAGTGACGATCTGGCCAGCCATCCTGACGAGGCTTCGTCAGGATGGCTGGCCAGACACACTTCATCAAGCTGCAATTTCCCCCTGATTTAATAAGACTTTTCAATGTTTCACCGAATTCGAAAGGCCTGGCATGAACCCTGCTCGATATCCAGTACAAAACACTCAAGGAGATACCGGCATGATCGAACTGGAACCTGGCAACGCGCTGGACATTAACCTCAGGGAAGATAGCCAGGGTCGCGATCGTGTCGTGCTGTCCATGCAGGCCCACGACTGTGCACTCAACCTCACCCCGCACCAGGCGCGCGTGCTCGCAACCGAACTGATCATGGCGGTAAACCGCGCCGAGGTCCGTAACAACCTCAAGAACAACCAGAACATGGTGCGTGGCGCCCAGTCGCTGGAACAAAAGCGCAACCTGTTCAATCAGGCCTACGTCAAATAGTTTCCAGGCCAGCCGGATTCGGCTGGACCGAGGGTAGCGGGCGATCGGGCTTGACCTACCCTATAAGAAACCTCCGCATTGTCGGAGGTCGGCCATCCGTGATAGGGTGGCAACTAGGCGCGAGGGACTTCGTCCTCGCGCCTTTTTATTTTCTTTTTCGCAGGAAACAGCATGGCCGTTATCGAACTCACCAAGGACAACTTTGAATCCACCATCCAGAGCAACGACGTTGTCGTCGTCGACTTCTGGGCACCATGGTGTGGCCCCTGTCGCGGTTTTGCACCGATTTACGACGCGGCATCCGAAAAACACGCCAACATCGTCTTCGCCAAGGTCAACACCGAAGTCGAACAGGAACTAGCCGGCTACTTCCAGATTCGCTCCATCCCCACGCTGATGGTGTTCCGCGAGCAGGTCATTCTGTATTCGGAATCCGGTTCACTGCCCGCCAGCGCACTGGATTCGCTGATCGAACAAGTGATGGCGCAGGACATGGCGCAGGTCCATAAGGACATCGCCGAGCAACAGGCGCAGGCGCCCAGTGCTTAAGCCCCGTTCAGGTTCGCAATAGCTGCCGCAGCAGGGGCAGCGTAATCGGGCGCCGCGTTTCCAGACTGAAACGATCCAGCGCTTCCAGCATCCGCAACAGGCTTTGCATGTCGCGTGCGGTGTGATTCAACAGATAGTCTGCCACCTGGGCTTCCAGCCGGAACCCCAGGTTTTCTGCATGCTGTGCCAGCGCGGCGCTTTTCTCGGTGTCGTTCAGGCCATGCAGCTGAAACACCAGTCCCCAGCCCAGCCGGGTCTGCAATTCCGGCATCACCGGCAAATCGGCCGGCGCCACGTTGCCGGCTGCCAGCCACAGCCCGCCGGCTTCGCGCACCTGATTGAATGCAGCAAATCCGGCATGCTGCTGTGCCGCATCCCAGGTTTCGACCTGATCGGCAATGACGGCCGGTGCGGCAACCAGTCCGCTGACATCCACCTCCAGCCCGCGTGCCTGGCACGCATGCGCCCAGGCCGCCAGCAAATAACTCTTGCCGCTGCCCGGCTCGCCCCACACGTACACCATGCGCTCGCTTGCCGTGCCATCGAGCATGGCGTGGAGTTGCGCCATCAGTTCGACATTGCGCCCCGCCACGAAACGGGCGAGCTCAGGCTGGGCAGGCGGACGGATATCGAGAAGCAGTTGTTGCATAGGGCCGCAAGGATACGGCACTTGTCCCACGGGGGGTAGCCGGTGGGACGCTCCGGCACGCACGCTAAAAACCTCGTGCAAGCAGGGTGAAAGTGCCTGGCGCACACGGCTATACTTGTGTTTTCGCCTTGCACCCGAGTCGTCCCGATGAGCCTTGCCTTCCCCGTTCCCGTCAAATCCGTCATCCAGGCGCCGCCTATGGTGGAAGAATTCCTCACCGACGAAGAAAGGGCCGCGCTCAAATCGCGCATCAAGACACTGATGAAACAGCAGGACGCGGTGCTGGTCGCGCATTACTACACCTCCGCCGATCTGCAAGACCTGGCTGAGGAAACCGGTGGCTGCGTGTCGGATTCGCTGGAGATGGCGCGTTTCGGTCATGCCCACCCGGCGAAGACACTGATCGTCGCCGGGGTCAAATTCATGGGCGAGACCGCCAAGATTCTGAATCCGGAAAAGCGCGTCATCATGCCCGACCTCGGCGCCGAGTGTTCGCTCGACCTGGCCTGCCCGGCCGACGAATTTGCCGCGTTCTGCGACGCCCACCCGGACCGGCTCTCGGTCGTCTACGCTAACACCAGCGCCGCGGTGAAAGCGCGTGCCGACTGGGTCGTTACCTCGGGTATCGCCGCCAAAATCGTCAAATATCTGCATCGCCAGGGCCACAAACTGCTGTGGGCACCGGATCGCCATCTGGGCGATTACGTGCAGCGCATCAGCGGCGCCGATATGCTGCTGTGGCAAGGCTCATGCGTAGTGCACGAAGCCTTCAAGGCCGAAGCGCTGAAAAAGCTGCATGCCGAACACCCCAACGCCGCCGTGCTGGTGCACCCTGAGTCGCCCGAATCGGTGATCGCACTGGCTGATGTGGTCGGCTCGACCACGCAGCTGATCGAAGCTGTGCGCACCCTGCCCAACCCCGAATTCATCGTCGCCACCGACAACGGCATCTTCCACAAGATGCACGAAGCCGCCCCCGGCAAGCTGCTGATCGAAGCGCCGACCGCGGGCGAAGGCGCCACCTGCACTTCTTGTGCACACTGCCCGTGGATGGCGATGAACGGCCTGCGCAACTTGGCCCACGTGCTGGAGAACGGGGGCAACGAAATCCATATCGAAGAATCCATTCGCGCCAAGGCACGCCTGTCGATCCAGAAAATGCTGGATTTCGCTGCGGCCGAAAAATCCGGCCATATCCAGCTCGGCGACTGAGACGCCTCCGCCATGGCCGGAGCCAGCCTGCTTGCCCTGCTCGACGACATCGCCACCATCCTCGACGATGTGTCGGTGATGACCAAGGTCGCCGCCAAGAAAACCACCGGCGTGCTGGGCGACGATCTTGCCCTCAACGCCCAGCAGGTCACCGGCGTCAGAGCCGAGCGCGAACTGCCGGTGGTGTGGGCGGTGGCCAAGGGTTCGTTCAGGAACAAGCTGATTCTGGTGCCTGCCGCGCTCGCCATCAGCGCACTAGCACCATGGGCCATCACACCCTTGTTGATGCTGGGCGGTGCGTTTCTGTGTTTCGAAGGCTTCGAGAAACTGGCGCATCCCTATCTGCACGCGCCCGATGAAGATGATGCGCATCGAGCTGAACTCACCCATGCGCTGGCCAATCCGGCGGTTGACCTGGTGACTCTGGAACGCGACAAGATCCAGGGCGCGATACGCACCGACTTCATTCTGTCGGCCGAAATCATCGTCATCACCCTCGGCACCGTAGCCGCCGCTTCGTTCGGCAGCCAGATCGCCGTGCTCGCCGTCATCGCCGTGCTGATGACGATCGGTGTCTATGGACTGGTTGCCGGCATCGTCAAGCTCGACGACGCCGGGCTATATCTGAGCCAGCAAGCCTCAGCTTTCTTGCAAGCGTTCGGCCGCGGCATCCTCGCCGCAGCCCCGGTCATGATGAAAGCGCTGTCGGTGATCGGCACCGCCGCCATGTTCCTCGTCGGCGGCGGCATCCTCGTGCACGGCCTGCCGGGCACCCATCACGTCGTTGAAGCGGCCACCCATGCGATCAGCTTGTTGCCCACTGTCGGTAGCATGCTCAGCGTCATCACGCCGCTACTGCTGGATGGCCTGGCCGGGATCGTCGCAGGTGCGCTGGTGCTGGCGGGCGTGATGCTGACCAGGCGCCTGTTCTCAGCCCGGTCGTAATTGCGCCAACTGGCGGTCATGCAGACGCGACAATAAAGACTGCGCCACCAGCGCCCCCAGCAGCGCCATGAACATGTCCCACTGCGTATCCCACACATCGCCCTGGGTGGCGAGAAACGCCTCGGCATCGGCCCCCATTACCAGTGCCGACCACCATTCGAAAAGCTCGTAGCAGGCACTGAACGCCAGCACCACGCACGTCGTCAGTAAAAACAGCCAGCCATCGGGCCGCAAGGGCGTAGCGCGCAGCAAAATCTCACGTGTCAGCATCGCCGGGATAAAACCCTGCGCCAGATGACCCAGCCGGTCGTAGTGATTGCGCGCCAGGTCGAACGCATCCTGCACCCAGAAACCCAGCGGCACCCGGGCATAGGTATACGCGCCGCCGAGCATCAGGATCAGTCCGTGGATGAACAGCAGGCGATAGACCAGCGGCGTCAGTGGATAGCGGCGATGGGTGGCGATCAATAACGGCACCCCCAGCATCACCGGCGCGGTTTCGAGCACCCAGGTCAGGCGGTCAAACGGGCCGATCCCCGATGCGATCAACGCCAGCAGCGTCAGCACCACCAGCAGGGGCTTTTCAATCGGAGTGAAGCCGCTCATTCCCATGCCTCGTGCCCTCCTTGCTGCTCCAACTCTGCAAAGCGCGCTTCCAGCGTCTGCATCGTCTGCGCACGCGTGCCCTGCCAGGTCAGTGCCTCTCCGACAAAGCCATCAACAAAAAACGGGATCGGCAACCAGTCGCCCTTGGGCAGCGCCTTGCCCAGACCGTGGAAATAAATCGGCACCACCGGCACATCGGGTGCATGCTCCATCAAATGGGCAATCCCGGATTTCAGTTCGCTGCGCTTTTCCGGTTCGCCGCGCGAACCTTCGGGGAACAGAATCAGGATGTCGCCATTATTCAATGCGGTCTCAATATGCGCCAGTGGGGCCACACCAGGCTTGGGCCGCCGCGCCAACGGCAGAGTATGCATGATGTTGAGCGCAAACCAGGCGATGAAGCGGTTCTTCAGAAAGTAATCCGCTGCCGCCACCGGACGTACCCGATGTAACTGCGAAAGCGGAAACAGGCTCATCAGCAGCAGCGTATCGAGATGGCTGTTGTGGTTGGCGGCAAGGATTGCCGGGCCGGTTTTGGGCAGGCGTTCGGCATGACGCAGGTTGACACCCAGCACCAGCGCAAGGAATGGCCGGACGAACAACAGGAAGAAGACGGCTTGCAGCCCGCGCGACATGGCAGACGCGGCTTGAACGCTTACGCAGCTGCCTCGAACGACACTTCCCAGCCTGGAAAAACCAGCACCGCAGGATGGCATTTCAGCGCGCGCGCCAGCACCTTGGCGCGTTCGACACCCAGGTTCACCCGACCGTTTTCAATCGCGGAAATTGTCGCCTGGGAAATCCCGGTCAACTCGGCCAACTGGCGCTGGCTCAATTCCTGAAGCTCACGCAGGATACGTACCGACTCACCGACGGACACCTCAACACGCTGCTTGGCGGGGCTAAAGTTTTTCATCTCATGTTCTCCTGTAATCGTGGGCAGTCACTTGCACCACCTGAATCAACAGCACATCAGCAAGCACCTGATAAATCACCCGCCACTGCAGCCCCAGCCGCGAGGAGCGATGGCCCTGCCATTCGCCTGACAACGCCTCGTCGTGAAATCCCTTGATCGCACGCAACCCCGGCGGTCCGGAAAGTCGGGCGATGTCTTTCCATTTTTCGTAGCGTTTCAGTACTTCAATGGGCACTGTGCCCGAAAGCTGTTTATCCACCCGGCGGTGCTCTTCGATCTGCCACATGTCACATTATGGATATATCTTAAATGATATGTCAATTACGGGGGTGCAATGGCAAGGATCGCGGCCGGTTTGGGGCGATCGTTCAGCGTGGTGCCCAGCACGATGGTAAGGAAGGATAGGGCTTGGAGCCAGCGAGGCACAATGTTAAGCCTGATCGTCCGGGTAGGCGTTTGTTAGCGGGGTGTCCATCTCAAAGTGATTGTCTAACGGCACGCGATTACGACTACCGACCATTCGCCAAACCGGGGGTGAAGGTATGCGCCTGCTACATATCACACGGCCACTCGTAAGCTTGACAAATGCGATAAGCATAGGGCCCCATAACGCGTTCAACGGATGTTCATATATCTCTTCCGTCAGGACAATCAATTGTCCTGGTTCCAACTTGATGGGGTCTTCATCAACAAATTCATATACTGCGCTGTTGTACCTCAGATTTGTGTAGAGGCGAGGAGCAAGGAAAGGTTTGCGCAGATGTCGGCACACTAGCTCGAACAGAGAGTAAGTGCAGCGAACCCTGCAACTACGAACGTAAACCGTAGAAGTGCTTTTGTTCACAATAGTCACAGTGAGCGAATCATTCTTGCCATCGAAGTTGAGTCTGTAGGAAGTCGACGCAAATATTGGAAATAACAGTCTGTAGCCCTTGTACAGCAGTACAAAGGCAGCACCAGCAACAGAGATAGCACCACAGACTTTTATAAAAGAATCGAGCATGTCTCAAATGAATAAGGTGGATTTATCCATTAATAATGTAAGTAATACACAAAATGAAAAAACAGTGGCGCCGTATAGGTCAAGCTATCCACCCGATCCAGTATCCCGCCATGCCCTGGAATCAGGCTGCCGCTGTCCTTGATGCCCAGATCACGCTTGAGCGCTGAAATGGTGACATCGCCGACGAAGCCGCCGATGCCGATAATGAGCCCGGCGGCAATCGGCTGCCAGCCGACCAGCGGGGTGAGATAGGGCGCGGCGAGCCAGGCGACCAGCGTGGTGGTGGCGACGCCACCGAGGAAACCACCCAGCGTTTTGCCGGGGCTGACTTTGGGGATGACCTTGATGCGGCCGATGAGCTTGCCCCAGACGAACTGCATGACGTCGTTGAATTGGGTGAGAAACACCAGGAACAGCAGCAGGCCGGCGCTGCCGGCTGCCGGGTTACCTGCGTCAGGCAGGGCCAGCAAAAAAGCAGCGTGCGACAGTGAAAACACGGTGGTCATCAGACCCCAGTGCAGGGTGCCGGCGGCTTTGAGAAAGCCCTGTGTTTCACCAACGATGACCATTTTCAGCGGGATGAACAGGAACAGGTAGACCGGGATGAAGATGATGAACATGCCGAACCAGGCTTCGTTCACCCAGAAATACTGAACCGGAATGGCGAGGTAAGCCCAGAACAGCACGCGGCGGTCGGCGCGACGGGTGGGGATGATGCTGAAATATTCCTTGAGCGCGAGAAAGCTCACCAGCGCGAAGAAGACAATGGACAACTGGCGGCTGACCGCGATGGCGAGGATGAACAGCCCGGCCATCACCCACCACGAGCGCATGCGAAGCCACAGTTCGCGGTCGCCGGAGCCGGGCTTGAACTGGCGCTTTAACCCGATGATGAGCGTGCCCAGCACCAGCAGGCCGAGGATGCCGTAGAGGGCGTATTGCAGATTAAGCGGCATGCTGCGTGTCCTTCAAAGCGGCACGGGCGCGGTTGAAAATCGTCCACCCCAGCAAAATCAGCATCACGCCCAGCCCCCAGTTGATCCAGTTGCCCGGTGCCACGCCCAGCCCCTGCACCAGGCCGAGTGCACCAAACCACAATGCACGGTCGCTCTTGCCCATCGGGCCCTGATACTGACGCCGCGCACCAACCTGTACCGCGACCACGCCGGTCATTTCCGACATCACCGCCAGAACCACGACAACCTCGACCAGCGGCACGTACACCATCGGCACCCAGGCCAGCGGCAGATAGAGCGCGACATCGGAAATGACGTCACCAAGCTCATTGAGGATGGCGCCGAGCCGGGATTGCTGATGATGTTCGCGCGCCAGCATGCCGTCGATGGCGTTGAGCCCCATGCGCAGCAGCAGAATCAGCGGCAACAGCAACAATGGCCAGGTCTCGAACGGTCGCCAGGCGATCAGCCCGCCGCCAATCACCGACAGCATGATGGCCGACACGGTGACCTGATTGGCGGTGATGCCACGCACTGCAAGGACATTGACCAGCGGCCGCAACAGCGCCTGGAAGCGGGGTTTCAAGTCATAGACAGAGGCCACGGTGTTTTCCCTGATTATTGGATGGTTATTGCGCCTGATTTTTGCGCCATTTTCTTCGCCGCGGCGCACGATGCGATTGTAATCGCGTCAACGCTCACGGCTTCTTCCCATATCCCGTAAAATACCGGCTTTGAAGCAAATGGAATCGGCATCGCCTCTGGCAACGCCCGAACATAACCCAGCATGACCGCACGCCTGCGCGAAATCCCCTACAACTACACTTCGTTTTCCGACCGCGAGATCGTTATCCGCCTGTTGGGTGCAGACACGTGGGATGTACTCAACACGCTGCGCAACGAACGCAAGACCGGCCGCTCGGCACGGATGCTGTTCGAGGTGCTGGGCGATATCTGGGTGGTGCGACGCAATCCCTATCTGGAAGACGATCTGCTCGACAATCCCAAGCGCCGGCAGATGCTGGTCGATGCGCTGCGGCACCGTTTGCACGAGATCGAGGTGCGCCGTCAGGGTAACGAGCTGGTAGGCCAACTGCTGACTGCCGCCTCGCGCGCGGTGCGTGAATTTGAAGCCTGGTTTGATGACACCGCCAGTCTGCGCACACGCATCCTGCGCCGCCTCGGTGGCGTCACCCGGCGCGACAACATTTCATTCGACGGCCTGGCGCGCGTCTCGCACGTCACCGACGCCACCGACTGGCGTGTGGAATACCCGTTCGTGGTACTGACCCCGGACACCGAAGCCGAAATGGCCCGGCTGGTAGCGGGGCTGATTGAACTGGGTCTGACCATCATCCCGCGCGGCGGCGGTACCGGCTACACCGGTGGCGCGGTGCCGCTGACCGATCGCGCGGCGGTCATCAACACCGAAAAACTCGAAGCACTGAGCACGGTGGAAATGCGGCATCTGCCTGGTGTGGAATTCGAAGTTCCCACCATTCACTGTGGTGCGGGCGTCGTGACCAAGCGGGTAATGGACGCAGCCGATGCAGCCGGGCTGATATTCGCAGTCGATCCGACTTCGGCCGATGCCTCGACCATCGGCGGCAACGTGTCGATGAATGCGGGTGGCAAGAAGGCCGTGCTGTGGGGTACGGCGCTGGACAATCTGGTGTCGTGGCGCATGGTGACGCCGGACGCCGAGTGGATCGAAGTCAGCCGGGTAAACCACAACCTCGGCAAGATTCACGATGTGCCGTCGGCCACCTTCGAGATCCGCCGTTTTGCCGCCGATGGCAAAACGCCGAAAGGCTCGCCGGAAATTCTCATTATTCCCGGTACCCGTTTCCGCAAGAGCGGGCTGGGCAAGGACGTCACCGACAAATTCCTGGCCGGCCTGCCCGGCATCCAGAAGGAAGGTTGCGACGGCCTGATCACCTCGGCGCGCTTTATCCTGCACCGGCTGCCGGCACACACCCGCACGGTGTGCCTGGAGTTCTTCGGCCACGCCTCCGAAGCTACGCCGGCGATTGTCGAAATCAAGAACTATTGCGATGGCCATGGCGACATCCTGCTCGCCGGACTGGAGCATCTCGACGCGCGCTATGTAAAAGCCGTCGGCTACGCCACCAAGGCGCCGCGCACCACACGCCCAAACATGGTGCTGCTGATCGACGTGGTGTCGGACAACGAAGTCGCAGTCGGCGAAGCCGCCTCGAACATCGTGCGCTTTGCCAACGCACGAGGCGGCGAGGGCTTTATTGCTGTATCACCGGAAACGCGCAAGAAATTCTGGCTTGATCGCGCCCGCACCGCGGCGATTGCAGCGCACACCAACGCGTTCAAGATCAACGAAGACGTGGTGATTCCGCTGCCGCGCCTGGGCGATTACACCGACGGTATCGAGCGCATCAACATCGAACAGTCGATTGCCAACAAGCTGGTCCTGCTCGATGCGCTGACCGAATTCTTCAGCGCCAGCCGTCTGCCGCTGCTGGAAGACGACGACACCGTCGCTGATCCGGAACAGGTGGAAGAGAAACGCCAACGCGCGCTGGCACTTATCGCGTCGGTGAAAACCCAATGGCAGGTCTATGCCGCTGATCTCGATGCACCGCACGAAAGCGGCTCGATCTTTACTGCGCTGCGCGACAAACACATCCGCGTGTCGTGGAAACGTGAAGTCCGACGCGAGTTGCACCAGCTGTTCATCGGCCGCGAATACACCAAAGTGCTCGAAGCCTGTGACCGCATCCACAAAGAGGTGCTGAAAAGCCGTGTGTTCGTGGCGCTGCACATGCACGCCGGCGACGGCAACGTGCACACCAACATCCCGGTCAACTCCGACAACTACGCCATGCTGCAGTCCGCCAACGCGGCGGTGGCAAGAATCATGAAACTCGCCACCGACCTCGGCGGCGTGATCTCGGGCGAGCACGGCATCGGCCTGACCAAACTGGAGTTTCTCGACGCAGCCACGATCGCCACCTTTGCCAACTACAAGCAGAAGGTCGACCCCGATAGCCATTTCAACAAAGGCAAGCTGCTACCCGGCGCGGATTTGCGCAACGCCTACACGCCGTCGTTCAGCCTGCTGGAAGCCGAGTCGATCATCCTCGAAGCCTCCGAGACCAAGGATATCGCCGATTCGATCAAGGACTGCATGCGTTGCGGCAAGTGCAAACCGGTGTGCAACACCCACATTCCGCGTGCCAATCTGCTGTACTCGCCGCGCAACAAGATTCTCGCCACATCATTGCTGATCGAGGCTTTTTTGTACGAGGAACAGACCCGCCGCGGCGTATCGATCAAGCATTTCGATGAGTTCAGTGATGTCGCCGACCACTGCACCATCTGCCACAAATGCAAGAACCCCTGCCCGGTCGACATCGACTTCGGCGATGTCTCGATTGCCATGCGCAACATGCTGCGCAAGCAGGGCAAGAAGAAATTCAACCCCGCCTCCTGGGCGTCGATGGCCTTCCTCAACGCGACCGACCCCACCACCATCAAGGCGCTACGCAAACCGCTAATCGAATGGGGCTATGCCAGCCAGCGGCTGGGGCACACGCTGTTCAAACGCCTGGGGCTGATCCAGCCGCAAACCCAAAACCCACCGGCATCGCTGGGCAAGCCCAAGCTGGTGGCGCAGGTTATTCACCTGGTCAACAAGCCGATGCCCGGCGGGTTGCCGAAGAAAACCTCGCGCGCGCTGCTGGGGCTGGAAGACGCATCGATCGTTCCGATTCTGCGTGACCCGGCCAAGCTGACCGACGACTCTGACGCCGTGTTCTACTTCCCGGGCTGCGGTTCAGAGCGGCTGTTCTCACAGGTCGGGCTCGCTACCCAAGCGATGTTGTACGAACTGGGCACGCAGACCGTGTTGCCACCCGGTTACCTGTGCTGCGGCTATCCACAGATTGCGGGCGGCCAGGCCGACAAGGGCGAAGCGATCACCGCGCAAAACCGCGTGCTGTTCCACCGCGTGGCCAACACGCTGAACTACCTCGACATCAAGACCGTGATCGTGTCGTGCGGCACCTGCATGGACCAGCTGCTGAAATATGAATTCGAGAAAATATTCCCTGGCTGTCGTCTGCTCGACATCCACGAATACCTGATGGAAAAAGGCATCAAGCTCGACGATGTGAGTGGTGAGAAATACCTCTACCACGACCCCTGCCACACGCCGATGAAGACTCACGCACCGATGAAAGTTGCCAAGGCACTGCTGGGCGACGGCGTGAAGTTGTCCGACCGCTGCTGCGGCGAATCCGGCACGCTGGCCGTCACCCGCCCGGACATCTCCACCCAGATCCGATTCCGCAAGGAAGAGGAAATCCGCGCCGGCGTCGCCGCGTTGGGCGCAGGCACCCAGCCAGTCAAGTTGCTCACCAGCTGCCCGTCCTGCCTGCAAGGGCTGGCACGCTATAGCGACGACACCGGCACCACGCCAGATTACATCGTGATCGAACTGGCGAAGAAACTGCTGGGCGAAGACTGGATGGAACGCTACATCGAGAAAGTCGGCAACGGCGGCGTCGAACGCGTGCTGCTGTAATCCAGCTTGCCACCCACGACAACGCCCCGCATGATGCGGGGCGTTGTCTTTTGCGGAGCGGGATATGGCTGATTGCCCTTTATGCGATGTGCGTGGCGAGACGGTGCTGTGGCAGGATGCGTTCTGCCGCGTGATCCTGGCCGACGAGCCGGATTACCCGGGTTTTCTGCGCGTGATTCTGAATGCCCACATCCGGGAAATGACCGACCTGTCGGCCGCCGACCAGATGGCGCTGATGCGCGTGGTGTGGGTGGCTGAGTCCGCGCTGCGCGAAGTGCTGGCGCCCGACAAGATCAACCTCGCCTCGCTCGGCAACGTGGTGCCGCATCTACACTGGCATGTGATCCCGCGCTTTGCGGATGATCCGCATTTTCCCAATCCGGTGTGGGGCGCGAAGCAGCGGGGTACACCGCGTGCAGCACCGGCTGATATGGTGGAGCAACTCACCACGATACTCAACCAGCAGCTTGTTCGCGTTCCCGGAACGGAATGACGTTGTCGCCGTCCTTCTCGCTGGCCGGCTCCTTGGGCAACAAGACACGCTGAGCAGGAAAAATGGCGGAAAAGGTGCTGCCCTTGCCGGGCGTGGACTGGATATCTAGCCGCGCGCCGTGGCGGGTAAGTACGTGTTTGACGATGGCAAGCCCCAGACCGGTGCCACCGGTTTCGCGTGAGCGGCTGCGGTCGACCCGGTAAAAGCGTTCGGTCAGGCGCGGGATGTGCTCGGCAGCGATCCCTTCACCGGTATCGGTCACGGAAAAGATGCCTTCGCCATTGCGCTCACGCCAGGCCAGGGTGATTTCGCCGCCTTCGGGCGTGTAGCGCACGGCATTCGATACCAGATTGCTGAGCGCGCTTCGCACTTCCTGCAGACCACCTTTCAGACTGGCGGCGCTGTCAAGATTCAGTGTCACCCGATGCCGATCACGACTCAGGGATTCGGCCTCGGATTTCAGGCTCCGCGCCAGATCATGAACATGGATGGTCTCGTCCTTGAGCGAATTTTCATCGCCTTCCAGCCGCGACAACACCAGCAGGTCATCCAGCAGGTGCTGCATACGCCGGGTGTGGTCCAGCATCAAATCGAAATAACGCTTCGTTTCGCTGGCCGGCAATCCCTGTGCATCGGCCAGGGTTTCGACAAAGCCGCCCACCACGGTGAGCGGCGTGCGCAGTTCGTGCGAGACGTTGGCAATGAAATCGCGGCGCATGGCGTCGACGCGTTCAAGATCGGTAATGTCGCGCGCGACCAGCAGTTTTTGCGCCGAGCCAAACGGCACTAGCTGCAGCGACAGGGTCACCTCACGACTGACCGGTGATTTGCACACCAAGCGCTGCGAATAATCCGCCGCATCAAGAAATTCCAGGAAATGGGCCTGCCGTAACAGATAACGGATGAACTGCCCGCGGTCGCGTTCGCAATCCAGCCCCATGTATTTGCGCGAAGCGGGATTGCACCATTCGATCTGGTCGCTGCGGTTGAGAATGACCATGCCGTCCGGCACGGCCTGTGCGGCATGCTCGAACTGTTCGAGTGCGCTGGTGAGTTCGCTGCGGCTGTTGCGCTGGCGACGTTGAAGTTTCTGCAGGCGGTAGAAAATATCGCCCCAGGTACCGGTGGCGTCGGGCGGATCGACTTCGTCGGGATTTTCCAGCCAGCGCGCCAGGCGGAATTCCTGCCACAGGCGGCGCAGCATCACGAACGCCTGAATGCCAACCAGAAAGCCCAGCGCGGCGATCCAGCCCGAACCCGCCCACAATATCAGCGCCACCAGCAATACGCTGGCCAGCACACTCAGCGGCCGCCACCAGAAACCCATATTCAGCTGCCCATTGAAACCTTAAGGTTGGGGAATTATCCCACTTCGGCCGAAAAGCGATAGCCCGAACCACGGACTGTCTGAATCAGCTCGGAATGGCCGGAAGGCTCCAGCGCCAGACGCAAGCGGCGGATATGCACATCGACCGTACGTTCTTCCACGAATACGTCGTCGCCCCACACCTGGTCAAGCAGCTGGGTACGCGAATACACGCGCTCGGGATGGGTCATGAAAAAGTGCAGCAGGCGGAATTCGGTCGGGCCCAGGTCCAGCGACTGGCCGTTTCCCTGCACGCGATGGCTACCGGGGTCGAGCCTCAGGCCGTTGACTTCCACCGGCTCGTCGGTCATCTGTGGTGCGCGGCGGCGCAGTACGGCCTGGATGCGCGAGACCAGTTCGCGCGGAGAAAACGGCTTGGTCATGTAGTCGTCCGCGCCGGTATCCAGCCCCAGCACCTTGTCGCGCTCCTCGCCGCGCGCGGTCAGCATGATGATGGGAACGGGACGGTAGCGTTCATCGCCGCGCAAGCGTTTGCACAGATCAATACCCGACAGGCCGGGCAACATCCAGTCGAGCAAGATGACGTCGGGCAAGGTATTTTTAAGATAGGTCAGCGCATGCTCGGCATCCCCCACCGCCGTGACCCGATGGCCCGCCTGCGACAGGTTGAATTTGAGCAGCTCCTGAATCCCGGGTTCGTCTTCGACCAGCAAAATATTGGCAGCCATGTGGCCTCCATTTCTATGCGTTGACAAGCATACTATGACGGCTAGATGACCGCTTCATGACAAGGACGCGTTACCGTGAACGCCTGTCCGCCCGCGCACTGGTAGAATTCCGGGGTTTCCCTCATATTCCGCCCGCCATGGATAAAACCACCCACTTCGGCTACAAACAGGTCGCCGAGTCCGAGAAAGCCGCCAAGGTCGCTGAGGTGTTCCATTCGGTTGCCTCGCAATACGACATTATGAACGACCTTATGTCGGCCGGTCTGCACCGTTTATGGAAGCGGTTTGCTGTGTCCCAGGCCGGTTTGCGGCCCGGCATGAAGGTGCTCGACGTGGCAGGCGGCACCGCCGATCTGACCCGGCTGTTCCTGAAGGAAGTCGGCGAGACCGGCACCGTGCTACTCACCGACATCAACTTTTCCATGCTGCGCGAAGGCCGCGACCGCATGCTGAACGAAGGCAAAACCCCGCCCAGCGTGCAGTGCGACGGCGAGCGGCTGCCCTTTCCTTCAAACCATTTCGATTGCGTTTCCGTGGCCTTCGGCCTGCGCAACATGACGCACAAGGACCAGGCGCTGGCCGAGATGAACCGGGTACTGAAGCCCGGCGGTCGCTTGCTGGTGCTGGAATTTTCCAAGGTGTGGAAGCCGCTGGAACCGGCCTACGACCTGTATTCCTTCAAGCTCTTGCCGCTGATGGGCAAGCTGGTCGCCAGGGACGCCGACAGCTACCAGTATCTGGCCGAGTCGATCCGCATGCACCCGGGCCAGGAAGAGCTCAAGACCATGATGGAAGCCGCCGGCTTTGCCAAGGTCAGCTATCACAACCTGACAGCCGGCGTGGTGGCCCTGCACAAGGGCTTCAAGGTTTGATTGCTGCAGGATTCATCGAGCGCAGCCTCAATCACCTGCTGCAGCAATCGCCCGGCGCGACCGAGGCGCTGCTGCATCACACCGGATGCAGCGTGCGCTTCGACCTGACTCTCGACCGGTTTGATTTCCGCATTGCCGATGACGGCTGTTTCACGGAAGCGGTGACGGACACGCCCGACGCCGTGATCAAGCCCACCGCTGCACTTCTTGCCCGTCTGCCTTTCTTTGGCCGCGACGCGCTGCGCCACGCCGAATACAGCGGCGACCCGGCGCTGCTCGCCACGCTCGACCGGGTTTTCAAGCAGCTGAACTGGGATATCGAAGCCGACCTCACGCCGCATGTCGGCGACATCGCCGCGCATCGCATTCACGCACTGGGGCAGGACGCCCTGGCCCAGGCTGCCCATGCCGTCTCCGCATTCGGTCACAACGCCAGCGAATACATGGTCGAAGAAGCCGAACTGATGGCGCGCGGCGTCGATGTGACCCGCTTCAACCGTGGCGTGGACGCGCTCGCCGATGATGCTGCCCGGCTGGAAGCCCGTCTGCGCTTATTGGAAGCCGCCCCTCACCCGCTATGAAACTGTTCCGTCTGATCCGCATCCTTACCGTCGGCCTGCGCTTCGGGCTGGAAGAGTTTTTTCTCGGCCACGAACGGGTGCGCCCGCTGCGCTGGCTGGTCCGCACCACGCTGTTCTGGCGACCGCTTTCCGAACCACGCGGCGTGCGCTTGCGTCGTGCACTGGAAGCGCTCGGCCCCATCTTCGTCAAATTCGGGCAGATGCTCTCGACCCGGCGCGACCTGGTGCCGCTCGACATCGCCGATGAGCTTGCACAACTGCAGGACCGGGTGCCGCCGTTTCCATCCAGCCAAGCCATTGCCATGCTGGAAGCTGCGTACAAAAAACCACTGGACGAAGTCTTCGCCGAATTCGAGGCCACCCCGGTCGCGTCGGCCTCGGTGGCGCAGGTACATTTCGCGCGCCTGCATGACAGCACCGCCGTCGCAGTGAAAGTACTGCGCCCCGGGATCGCACCGGTCATCGCGCATGACGTGTCGCTCCTGTATGCCGCCGCCGGACTGATCGAAAAACTGTTTGCCGACGGCAAGCGGCTGCGCCCGCGCGAAGTAATCGCCGAATTCGAAAAGCACCTGGAAGACGAGCTCGACCTGATGCGCGAGGCCGCCAACTGCTCGCAGCTGCGGCGTAATTTCAAGGACTCGCCATTGTTGAGCGTGCCCGAGGTGTATTGGGATTACTGTAGCCGCGACGTGATGGTGATGGACCGCATGGACGGCATCACGGTGAGCCAGGTCGAGCGCCTGCGCGAAGCGGGTGTGGACATCCAGAAACTCGCCGCCACCGGGGTGGAAATCTTCTTCACCCAGGTATTCCGCGACGGTTTCTTTCACGCCGACATGCACCCAGGAAATATTCTGGTACGACCCGATTCCGGACAATACATCGCGCTGGATTTCGGCATCATGGGCACGCTCACCGAAGTCGACAAGCAGTATCTGGCGCGCAATTTTCTGGCTTTTTTCCGCCGCGACTACAAGGGCGTGGCGCTCGCGCATCTGGAATCAGGCTGGGTGCCGGCCGATACCCGCATCGACGAACTCGAAGCGGCGGTGCGTGCGGTATGCGAGCCGGTGTTCGATCGCCCACTGAAAGACATATCCTTTGGACGGGTGCTGCTGCAGCTGTTCCAGGCCTCGCGCCGCTTCAACGTGGAAATCCAGCCACAACTGGTACTGCTGCAGAAAACCCTGCTCAACATCGAAGGCCTCGGCCGCCAGCTCGATCCCGATCTGGATCTGTGGAAAACCGCCAAGCCGTTTCTCGAGCGTTGGATGAGTGAGCAGATGGGCTGGCACGCATTGGTAAAAAACCTACAGGCCGAAGCCCCAAAATGGGCCGCTTTGCTGCCGCAGCTGCCACGACTGGCGCACCATGCGCTGAACGAAAACCGGTTGGCGCAACTGGAAGCTGGCCTGATACTCATGCTGCGCCAGCAGCACACCCGCAACCGCTGGATGGGCGTGATCGCCACCCTACTCGCCATTACTGCTGCCACTTCGGTATACCTCGCTTTCCTGTAAATCAATCAAGAACAACGCCGTGGATCACACCCTGCTCGGTTTCGTCATCGCCTATCTCGCCGTCTCGCTCGGTATCGGTTTTTACGCTGCCACCAAGGTTCACAACGCCAGCGACTACATTACTGCCGGACGCTCACTGCCAATGATCGTGGTGATCGCCATGGTGTTTGCCACCTGGTTTGGTGCCGAAACCGTCCTCGGCATTCCGGCCACCTTTCTCAGCGAAAACCTCGGTGGCACGATTTCCGACCCCTTCGGCGCCTCGCTCGCGCTGATCCTGTTTGGCCTGTTTTTCGCCCGCCCGCTCTACCGCATGAAGTTGCTCACCCTGGGCGACTTCTTCCGCCAGCGCTACAACCGCCCGGTCGAAATCGTGATCTCGCTGGCGATCGCGCTTTCCTACCTGGGCTGGGTGTCGGCGCAGGTGGTGGCGTTGGGACTGGTATTCAACGTGCTGTCCGACGGCATCATCACCCAGGAACAAGGCATTTATATCGGCGCAGCGGTCGTGCTGCTCTATACGCTGTTCGGCGGCATGTGGTCGGTGGCACTCACCACGCTGGTGCAGATGATCGTCATTGTCATGGGCCTGTTGTGGATAGCCAAGCTGGTGGGCGACATGCCCGAGGTGAACGGCGTCGCCCCGGTGATCCAGCATGCCGCCGCCGCCGGAAAATTCGAATTCTGGCCACCCATGGAATGGGCAGCAGCCATCACCTTCATCGCCGGCTTCCTCACCATGGGCCTCGGCTCGATTCCCCAGCAGGACGTGTTCCAGCGCGCCAATTCCAGCAAAAACGAACGCATCGCCGTGTGGGGCACCGTGATCGGCGGTTCGCTGTATTTCGTGTTTGCCGCCGTCCCGATTTATCTCACCTATTCCGCCACACTGGTCGACCCAGCCATGACCACCGCACTGCTGGCCAGCGACGCACAACTAGTGCTGCCCACCTTCGTCAAAATCCATCTGCCGCTGTATGCGCAGATCATTTTTTACGGCGCCCTGCTCTCGGTCATCATGTCCACCGCCTCCGGCACCCTGCTGGCACCCTCCGTCACCATCTCGGAAAACATCATCAAGGAGTTCATGCCGCATCACCGCATGAGCCAGAAAAAACTGCTGTGGGTCACCCGTGTCGTCGTCATCGCTTTCGCTGGCCTGGTCGTGTTTTATTCGCTGTGGTCACTGCAAACCGAAACCAGCATCCACCAGATGGTAGAAAACGCCTACAAGGTCACCCTGGCCTGCGCCTTTGTCCCGCTGGTGGCCGGCCTGTACTGGAAGCGGGCCAACAATCCGGGGGCGGGCTTGTCCATCTTGCTGGGATTGATCGTGTGGATTGCGATGGAGTTTCTCGCACCAGACGCGGCCCTCCCCCCGCAATTCGCCGGACTGATCGCCAGCTCGGCGGGGATGGTGACAGGCTCACAGTTCAAATATCGTTCACACACCAAATCTTGATTTTCGGGGGGCCTGATGTGTCGGGAAAATTTACACATTAACCGCCGAGCCTCAAGCCGAATCAGCCGCACCAGACTCCATCCAATTGATTTTGAAAGGATTTTATAAATACCCCGCACATTGGCACAAGTAATGCTTTAAGAGCATTAACTAAATCAAGTCCTAACTTGTTTAATTTTGTTCAGTGTCGGGGGAACTCCTTTTACGGACAAACCCCTTTAATCAAGGAGCCACATTATGAAAAAAACTGCACTAGCAAGCGCACTGGCCGTATCGGCTTTGCTCATGGCGGCGAGCGCTAACGCCACCATCGTTACTGTGTACGATGACTTTGACGGTGGACTGGTCAATTTCAACAACACGGTGACAGCAGCCGGTGGTACCGCCAGCCATGACAACTGGAGTACCCAGTTGAGTGGAACGTCTTCGAACCAGGGCGATTACGCTGTCACCATGAATGACGGCGGCGCTATCTACTCTTCCACGTACACGCTCTATAGTTCTTCCCCATCGCGCCAGACCAGCGGCTACATGGTCAGCATCGATCCTTACGGCTCCAGCTCAGGCATCGGTGCTATTGGTAGCGGCGTGACCCTGACGTTCGACTCCGCCGTCAACTCCATCGGTTTTGAAGTAGGCGACTGGGCGACATGTTGCCAGCCTTCCGATCTTTATATTTCATTTGATGACGGCGCGCCCATTCTGGTTGGTCATTCAACCACCTATGGCGATGGCTTCCTCACAAATGGCGGGGCGGGTGTATTCGTTGCTGCATTTGATGACACCGGCGACTTCACCAAGGTTCAGTTCTGGGGTGACGGTTTTGGCGAAGTTCTGAACTTCGGCGGCACCATCCACTATGCTCTGCTCGAGCAGGGCAGCTTGCCTGGTGGCGTGCCCGAGCCAGCTTCTCTGGCTCTGCTGGGCATTGGCCTTGCCGGCTTGGGCGCCATGCGCCGCCGCAAGACCGCCTGATCTGGCTTGTCTGAAGCAAACAAAACGGCGACCTGATGGTCGCCGTTTTGTTTTTATCCAACCCGTTTCTGCCTGATACCGATCTAGCGCAAATATCCTTCGTGCTCCAGTTTCAGCAGGATTTGCTGCACGGCCTCATCAATATTCCGTCCGGTCGTATCGATCGCCAGTTCCGGATTTTCTGGAATTTCGTAAGGATCCGAGACGCCGGTAAATTCCGGAATCAAACCCGCACGCGCCTTGGCGTAAAGACCTTTACGGTCTCGCGATTCGCAGGTGGCAATAGGGGTGGCGACGTGGATTTCGACAAACCCGCCCACAGCTTCAATCATGGCGCGCACATCGCGCCGGGTCTGATGATAGGGAGCAATCGGAGCACAGATGGCGATGCCACGGTTTTTGGTGATTTCAGAAGCGACAAAACCGATCCGCCGTACGTTGACGTCACGATGCGCCTTGGAGAATCCCAGTTCGGATGAAAGATGGCGGCGCACGATATCGCCATCGAGCAAAGTAACGCAACGCCCCCCCACTTCCATCAAGCGTGCCGCCAGTGCGCGTGCCAGAGTGGATTTTCCTGCGCCAGACAAACCCGTGAAAAACACAGTGAAGCCCTGGTGCTCACGCGGTGGACTTTGCCGCTGCAATTCGGCCAGCACCTCCGGAAAGCTGTACCAATCCGGAATTTTCAGGCCTGCCCTCATCCTGCGCTTGAACTCCTCCCCGCTCAGGGTGAGCAATCGGGCACCGGCAGGTGCTTCGGACTCGGGCAAATGCTCGGCACGGTCATCCACATACACCATGCGCGGATACGCGATAAGCTGAACGCCAAGCTTGTTGGCCAATTCGATCACCGGCAGATCCGCATGCGTCTGGATCAAATCTTCTCCGCGCCGGCAACTACCATCCAGTTGGTGTTCACCACCAGCAATCAACAAACCACAACCGTAATTACGCGCAACAATGGCACGCAACAACAGCGCATGTGCACTTGCCCCGCGAGGCGGGGCAGGGAGAATCGATAGCTGTGTTGAGGCCGCGGGAAAGCGCTCACGTATGGCAATAAAACTGCGCACCAGGCCAAAATACGCGGGGGCATCGGTAATATCACCACCCGCCTGCGGGTGCAGGAGCAGATTGGCTTCATTTTCAATCGCGCTTTTCAGACAAAACTCGAATTGCGCACGATGCATAGGCTGATGGGCTTGCCAAGCCACCACACGATGCCAGCCACGGCGCGTGAATAATGCACGCAACTCGGCCGGAGTGGCGCGCAGGCTGGAAAAATCCGGGTGCGGCGGCAAAGCCACGCCATCGATCGAGCCACCGAGATTCCTGGCGCCATCGTCCTCCCAAGCGTCGCTCACCGTCAGCACGGCAAGCATGTAGCCTTCACCGTCTCGCAGGGCCACACGGTCGCCACACTTCAATTCAGCAGCGACTTTTTGCCGACTGGAAAGGGTAATGGGAAGCGGCCAGAAAGTCCCATCATCCAGTTGCTGATCTGCCTCGACGCGTGCGCATTGCGATTGCGTCATGAAGCCTGTCAGCGGCGAATACGCACCTGACATCAGCATTTCCAGTATGCACTGCTGCTGCCAGTCGAGATCAAGCGATGGAAGGCCGAAGGCTTCCTGTTTCAACGCATCGGATTGCTCAGGATCGATCAGATCGACGAGCGTGCCACCATAGGGTTCGATCAGTTGATTCACTATTCAGCTCCGGTGCAAAACCACATTGGAAAAAATATCGAAGAATAAAGTACCGAACCGCCCAAGTTCGGACTCGGGTAGGTGGTTGATGCCTGCGGCGCCCTTGCGCCCCCCACCGGTGTCAAACTGACTGCACAGCTCGTCTGCCCCCGATTTAGCAGCCAGTGGTGCACGCACACTCACGACATACCCGCCTTCCGGCTTGGCAGTGAGCACGGCATGGGCCTGTACGGGCGATTCGACTGCGAGCTGGTTGCCAAATACACCGGAAATCCGCCGTGCCCACTTTTCTGCCGGCAGCATGAAAATCCGCCCGACAGTACGTGATTCTGTCGCGTTCACAGCCACAGCGCGCGCCATGTCGTCCTGATAACCTGATTTCAGAATCTGGTAGGCGGGTGACGCGTCGATAAATGCAAAAGGATCGGCAAATGGGCGCAGTTGACGGTACAAGTCAGCCGGATCAAAAAACAGGTCGTCAAGCGTTTCGCCGTAACCGTTGTAATTGAGGCATTCACCGAGGGACTGCAGTTGCGCAAGCTGAGCGGCTGACAACATCAAGGGTCCGGCTGCCTCGCGGGCTGCGTCCGCGAGGTTGTCGCCAAACGCTGCCGTGACTGCCCAAACCAACTGCCTGCCCCGCAAAACCTGATTCACCAGCAGACTGGTGCAGACATTGGCATCGGTATCGATATGCGGCTCGAAATTCGAATGCTCGGGAATTTCACCTGGTTGATGGTGATCGAAGTAGCGTACCTGTACGCCTGCTTCAAGCAATCTGTCCAGTGCTTCACGGTTTTTGGACAGGGCGATATCGAGCACAGTGACCCGATCCTGCGCCACAGCTTGGACGCGCTTCAGCAAGCTGATATCACGCTTGGGGCCGGTGACCAGTTGGGACTCGACCGGATGGTCAAGCCGCAATTGGTGCAGCGCACAAATACCGTCGGCATCGCCGTTAAAAACATCAATGTGGTGCATGATTTATTGGAATAGGTGTGTGTTGTGCATCACGAAAGTAGGGCCATTGTATGAACGCAAGTACGCCAATGGCAAGCATGTGCAGCACACTGTAGCGTAACCAGACAACGGATTGCGAAGCATAGTGCTGTCGATCGGTGCTCAGCAAAAACTGGAGTGCAGAAAATTGCTGGCCATACTTAACGAGTTCGCCGGCCAGCCCGAAGTACAGAAACAACGCAGCCAGTGGTAGCGATACAGCCAAGGCCACCCATTGCACGGCACGATACATTGATGACATGGGCGAACCCAGCAAGGCCGCCGCAAGAAACAAAATGTATAACCAGATAGACAATGCAGCAAAAGCCAATGGCTGCGGCGTAGCGATCAATTCAGTCAGATTGTCAGTGGCGGCCTGCACCACCACTCCCCAATACGCCAGTCCCAAAATCGGTAACACACCCCAGAAATGCATCGCACTTAATCTCAATCCGCGCCAGCGACGAACCGTTTGTGCAGCCGCATACAACAAGACGCCCGGCCAGACCGCCAGCACGATCCAGCGCAGCCCGGTTTCCCACTTCCACGACCAGTGCAATATGGGACTACCGACAAGATCGTGCAGACTTTCATCAGGCACCGCGACATTCAACAAGAAAAATGCGCACGCACCATACACCAGCAATCCGAGAGGCAACTGCATCAGACGAGCCAGACTGGACACCCGTCGCCGTGCCAGCCAGACCGGCCACGCTGCCAGCCAGTAAACCGCCAACGCAAGCAGCAACGCAGACAACCAGGCCGTATCCCGTTGTAGCAATTCACGCACGTTGTAAGGAACGAAGGGCGCATGTGTCGCGGCCCAGAACAGGATTGCCATGCCGCCCCAAACCAGTGGGAAATGCCAGCGCAGATACGCAGATCGAGATGAATGCGGCGTCACTTTGTCGGCCGCTTTCTGCAACGGAACCACACTGCCTGGTGCGCTGATCACCCGGCGTACCACGCCATAGCCTGCCAACCCGCCCAGCCAGGCCAGGAGCCAGTCGGTCGTGTCAGCGATTTTCTCCGGCAGCATCACCTGGCCCAGTTCAATGACAGCCGGCATCAGCACCAGAATCAACATGGCAAACACCATGGATGGATAGCGCCAGCGCCAGGGCTGACGCGTTACGCCCCACGCCAGCAAGGCGCCCAGGGGGGCAAAAAAAAGCGTCTTTCTCAACACCTCGGTGATCGCCCGATATTCGGTGCCGAAGTAATACACTTCGAACGGAACCCGATAGACAAAATCAAGGCGACTTTTAATGAAAGCGCCATCCGTCCGGAATTCGAAAGGAAACCAGAACACAAAGAGCAAACCAGCCATCCACCCTGCCGCCAGGGCAAATGGCAACCACGCAGCCCATGGAAGCGGCTGACTGGAGCGGGCTTCACGTTTGGCCAGGCGACCACCCACTACACTTCCCAATGCCGCACCCACGGCAGCCGTAAACAGATCGGTGACATCGCTGATGCGCGAAAAAACGAACAATTGCATGAACTCCAGCATGGCTGCTGCGGCCAGCGTCATGCCCCACGCACGTCCCATGCTGCGTGTCCCATCGAATCGCCACAACAAGGCGAGCGGACTCCAGATCAAGGCATCGGTAGCGATTTCATAAAATGCATATGCCGGGTCGCCAGGCAAATGCCCAAACGGAATCAGGTTGACCTTGCCGTCCTGCCATTTATGGAAAATTTCAACCAGGCTGATTGTCAAATCAAGCGGCAGGACGTTATAAAACAGGACGCCCGCCAGATAGACCCAGGCCAGACGCTCAGCCAGTGCAGACCGGGCATGGGTTTGTTGCCAGGACTGCAGCCACTTCACAAAATGGCTGCCCACTCCCCACCAAATCAGGATACCGATCAGGCCACCCAGCGACTCCGCAAAGATATCGTTTTGCGACACTGTCCGCTGCGGAAAGAACAACTGAGTGAACTCGATTCCCAAACTCAATGCTGCAGCAGCAGGAAGCAATACCAGCGAGGCAAGCACCTTCCGAACCCGATTGCCTCCCGCAGACAACGCCCCCATCCACATGAACGTCAGCGGAATAAAAAGCAGCAGGTTGGCGACCCAGTCCGCACGTGAGCCAATTCCAAGATTGAGAAAAGGGATGGCCGTAAATCGCGTTACTGCTTCATCCCACGGTATGGCATGAAACTCCAGCGGAACCAGACTGCCATAAATGACAAAAACGCTGTACAGCAACGCTGCCAGCCACAGCAGGGCTCGAGGGTTATCAGATGTCGGGCCGATGTGCATGTTATGGCGCAATCAATAGTTCACTCAAACCCGTGGATAACTGGGCACCTGGGTATTTCCTACCCGACCAGTCAGGATAGACGGTCAATTCACGAACCAGCGATGCCGGCAAGGGGTGAACAGACGAACTGCGTTCAAGCAAACGCATTGTCAACAACGAAATCGGGATGCGCAGATAATCACGCCGATAGGCCAGTGTCACATTATGCGAAGCGTCTCCCCCTTGCACGGCCACACCCGCCGCCACAACATTAGCCATCACAAGTTGACGATAGGATGAACTCTCTGCCTGATGGACCCGAATCCCTGCACCCGAAGCCAGCACCGTGTTTGAAAATATCGTCATGTCGCGCGGCACGTCATTATGCGGCTGTATGTGAATGGCATCACCCTCGCCATTGAGGAACACATTGTCATACACCGCTGCCCGGCCTTCTGCCTGCAACAGCGCCTCACTCGGATTGTGCAGAAACAGATTGCCATGGACCAGATAACGATCCTCAACGCCCGCTCCTGACAGGGGGCCATGGCCCAGCAGAACATTGGGGCGCGCCTGCTTGCCCGGCTGTGAATCATTTTTTGAAAAGATGTTGTACCGAATCACGGTGTCATGCCGGTCACCATACCCTGCAGGACGATTTTTCTGGTGCTTGATCTGCAGGTTATATCCCAGTGTTCGGGTAATCCGGTTGCCCTCGATGACCCCGCCAACAAATGGATCAGAGCCATCCGAGTCACCCAGATACATGCCTGTGCCCACCCGTTCGATTCGATTGGATTTGATCTGCCAGCCCAAGGCCGGGCATTTGGTCGAAATACCCACGTTTTGCTGCGATGCGGCATGGTCATGGATATAAAGGTGGTCAAGCGTAATGAAATCGGCATAACGACTATGCCCTTCCGCCTTGACTGCATCCACAGGGATGTTGCGCCCATCCAGTTCCAGATGCCGCAGGACCAGATAACGCACATCAACCAGGCTAAACGTATTGGCTCCCGGGCGGGCGATAAAATGGGGAGCCGCCGCTGAATCGGCCGCTTCGATAATAATGGGTTCACCGGCTCGCCCGGTCAGACCGTGTAACGACAGACCGTACAGGTAGTCACCCGGTGCGAGCAACAAACGATCACCTGGCTGCAAGCGGCGCACAGCATCACGGTAATCACCCGGTCCTGCACGGTAATCCGCGGCAGTTGCAATCCCCGCCAGCAAAACAAGTAATGCGGCCAAGACAGCTTGCAACATTTAATCAGCCGTATCTGCTTGAGATAACCCACTCCTCAGCAAGTCCAGCTTGCCAAACAGGATACGGGTCATGCCTGTCACATTCTGCCGTCCGGTATCCACCACGATGTCGGCCATCTCCCGATACAATGAATCACGCTGCCCGTACAACTCACGCAATTTGGCAAGCGGATTTTCGGTTTGCAGCAAGGGGCGGTTTCGGTCATGCCGTGTACGTTCATACAGGTGCTCGGGAGAGCCACGCAGATAAATCACCAGCCCATTTTTTCGCAAATTGTCCCGGTTGACTGCGGACAAAACCGCGCCGCCGCCCGTGGCCAGCACGATTCCCGACAAGGCGGTGAGTTCGGCAATCGCGCTTTCCTCACGCTTGCGAAAGCCCGCCTCACCCTCAATCTCGAAAATAATCGGAATCTTGACGCCAGTGCGCGCCTCGATTTCGTGGTCCGAGTCATGGAACCCACAACCATAATGTTTGGCCAGCAATCGCCCTACTGTGGTCTTGCCTGCCCCCATCAGTCCGACGAGAAAAAAGTTGTCTCGTTTGCTCATGCCTGGATTCTAATAGACAGCAGGGCTGCGAGTTCGCATGTAGCCTGATTGATGAACGAAAAAAAGCGCGGGCAGGCCCGCGCTTTTATTTACCCAAATAACTTAGCGAAGCGATAGACGCTCATCGAGAATACGTGGCGTAAGGAAGATAATCAGCTCGGTTTTGCTGTTTTCCTTGGTAGTGCTCTTGAACAGATTCCCGAACACAGGGATATCGCCCAGTAGTGGCACTTTGCTCACAGTTGAACTCTCGCTACCGTCGAAGATACCACCCAGAACCAAGGTCTCGCCATTATTCACGCGCACCTGGGTCTTGATCCGCTTGGTATCGATTGCAGGATTGTCGCCAATATTCGCAATATCACGCACAGCATCTTTCTGCACCTCTACAGTCAGAATGATTGAGTCGTTGTTCAAAATCTGTGGGTCCACGAGCAGACACAAGAAAGCGTCCTTGAATGTCACCGTGCTCACACCGCCCAGTTGTGCGGGTGGCGTGATATAGGGAATTTGTGTGCCATTCAGAATCACAGCAGGCTTCTGGTTGGTCGTGACGACGCGAGGATTGGAAATCACCTTACCTTTGTTGTCCGCTTCCAGTGCACGCAACTCCAGACTCAGAATATTGCCATTGGCGAGATTCAGCAGGGATAGTGCCAGATTGCCCGCACCCACTGCGTCCGGCAATGATTGGCCAAGACCAGTTGCGCCAGCCTGATGTGAGTCACCAAAAAGATTTCCGGATTTTGTGGCAGTGAAGCCCAAACGCGCACCCAGATCACGGCTCCAGCCGTCGGTAGCCACTACTACTCGCGCTTCAATCATGACCTGACGCGCTGGCACGTCCAGCCGTGCCAGCAGTTCGCGGACCTCCTGAATCTTGCGTGCCGTATCGGTGATGATCAGCGTATTGGTTTTCAGCTCATAGGTGGCACGGCCACGTTTGGTCAGGACCTTCTGGTCATTATTCCCCTGGCCCGTCTGAGACGCCTGCGCTGCCGCCGCGCCGCCCAGACCCTGTGCTTGCGCGGAGCAATTGACCGAGTTATTTCCTGCCGAAGCGAGAAAGGCACCCGCTGCGAAGCCATACAACATGGTCTGCGCTTCATCTGCACGCATGTAGTTAAGCTGTATGTATTCGGTGGTAAGCGGCTCCAGATCAGCCACCGCCGACTTGGCTTCAAATTCCAGTTTTTCCTTGGTCAGTAATTCATCCTTGGGCGCGATCCAGATCACGTTGCCATTCTGGCGTTTGTCCAAGCCCTTGGTCTGCATGATGAGGTCCAGCGCCTGATCCCAAGGCACGTCCTTCAGACGCAGAGTCAGATTGCCGGCGACGGTATCACTGGCGATGATGTTAAGGCCCGTAAAGTCTGCGATCACCTGCAGTACCGAGCGCACTTCGACGTTCTGGAAATTGAGCGAGAGCTTCTCACCAACATATTTCACTTTTCCGTCAGCAGTTTTCTTTTGTGCGTCGTCGCTCTGTTTGACTTCAACAATAAAGCTGTTGTCTGTCTGATAGGCAGAATACTCCCACCCGCCCTTGGGTTGAATCACCATGCGCGTGTTGTCGCCCAAGGTATAGGTTTCAACAACCTGAACCGGGGTTCCAAAGTCGGCAACATCCAGACGGCGCTGCAGTGCTTTCGGCAACTCGGTGCCAATAAAGTCGACCACGACGCCATTGGACTGCTGACGAATGTTGATACCGGTCTGGGTATCAGACAATGTGGTCACGATACGTGCCTCACCCGTCCCGCCGCGTCGGAAATCCACGTCACGGATACTGTGACGCGCCACCCCGGGTGCCGCCTCGGCAAAACGTGGGCTGGCATTCACCGGGGCCGATCCCACACCCACATCACCCAGTGCGACGAGCAATGTTTTGCCATCGATTCTGGCGTCGTATTCAACTGATTTACTCAGGTTCAACACCAGACGAGTACGCGTCCCGGCCTGCACCACGTTCACACTCGACAATGGGCCCAGATTGGCTTCCACGGTGTTGCGCCCCATTGCATTGCCTGTATCAGGCAAGTCAAGCGCGATGCGCGGCGGATTGCCTACAGTAAAACCGGCAGGGGTCGCGGTCAGGGCATTCTTGAGCGTAACGCGTACCACAACCTTGCCGCCAGGCAAGGTTGTGGTATCTACGCTTTGTACCGCGTTACCGGTGGGTGGCACTTCGGCAGCATGCACCGAAAGTGGCAGAGCCAAACCAGTAAACAGAACAATCCCGAACAGGTGGCGGGTGATTTTTTGGGCAATTTTCGGCAATGCGTTCATGTCAGCCTCTTTGAAATTCAGTACTACAAACTATTCTTGCAGGATCAGGGTGCTGATGCGCTCGGACCAATCCCCGGCACTATCCTGGACAATTTCACGCAAGGTCACTTCACTGTCGCTAATCTGCGTGACCAGGCCAAAATTCTGTCCGACGTAATTACCTTTTCTGACGTGGTATATCGCGTTATCCGGCGTTTTGATCACAGCATGGATCAGTCCCTTTTTGGATAATGCGCCTACCATTTTCAGCGTTTCCAGAGAAAACGATTCCAGCGGTTCTTTTGGGCGATTCAGATCAGGTTGCATCCCGCCGCCGCCGCCAGTGGACAACTTTCTGGGCTTGAACGGATCGGGCAAATCAAAGGCATTGTAGGTAAATGGCTCGTATACCTTGACCTCGGGTAACGGCTCGATTTTGCCCTGCATATCCTTGCCCGTTTCAGCAACGAAGGTTTGCAGGTCATCCATCCCGCCAATCCCGCAACCGGTCAGGCCCAGTACGATCACAATATTAGCCAGGCGCTTCATTTCGGTTGCTCCTTGGCTTGCTGTTTCCGCGCGACGACTTCGTCATCGTCCAGGTAACGATAGGTTCGAACGACCGCATCCATGTTCATCACACCATCCTTGGCGGGCTCCAGGCTGATGTCCTGCAAAGTCACGATGCGCGACAACTTGGAAACATCACTCACAAATGCTGCGATGTCATGGTAGCCACCGGTGACTTTGACGCGAATCGGTGTTTCAGCATAAAACTCGGACACTGTTTCAGCCTCAGGCCGGAACAACTCGAACTGAAGGCCGCGTCCCAAACCAGCCTGGTTGACGTCAGTAATCAAGGCATCCATTTCCTGCTTGTTGGGCAACTGCTTCAACAGCGCACCAAAAGCCTGCTCAATATCTGCCAGCTGTTTTTTATAAGCCTCGAGGTTGATCGCCTGATTTTTTTTGGTGGTAAATACGCCACGCAATTCGGTTTCTTTCTGCTTGCTTGCATCTAGCTGCTCCATGCCGCCGCGCCAGTCAAACCACCAGCCAGCCAGCACAATCGCCACACTCAGCAGCACAAGCGCCACCAATTTGGTCGGCAACGGCCAATCGGCCAGCGTCTTCAGATCGAGTTTATTGAGATCGTCCAGGGTCATGCTTTGCCCCCCTTGTCTTGTGCATCATCCGCCTGTTGACGCGTTTGCTTAACAGTCAATACAAACTCGTTGGCCCTCAGATTATTTACCGTGGCTGCCTTGATTTCGACCAGGCTGGTCGAGTCAAACCAGGGTGAATCATCCAGGTTGCGCATCAAGGTAGAGACGCGTGCGCTCGATTGCGTATAGCCACTGAGCGTAACGACGTCACCGACCTGCTTGAAGGACTTGAGATAAAGTCCTTCCGGCAACAGCCGGATCATTTGATCGAACAGATGAACAACTTCAGTGCGATTGGATTGCAGCGTTTCGACGACCTGCTTGCGCTCCAGTAATGCCTGTGTCTGTTCGCGGATTTTCTTGATCTCGCTAATCTGGACATCCAGTCTGGCAATCTCCTGATCAAGGTAGGCATTGCGTGCATCCTGCGATGATTGCTGCGCTGCAATCAGGCTGTGTCCCAAAACAACGGCCACAACACCAGCAGCAACGGCAATGCCAAGCAACAGATTGAACTGACGTCGCCGTGCGGCACGTGCAATTTCGCGGTGGGGAAGAAGGTTAATGCGGATCATTGGGGGTCAAACCTCCGCATGGCAAGGCCACAAGCAACGAAGAGGGAAGGCGCATCGGCGGTCAAGGCCTGCGGCCGGATTTTGGAGCCCACTGCCATGTTGGCAAATGGATTAACGACCATGGTCGGCGTGCCCGCACGCTGGGCAACGACCTCATCGATACCCGGGATCATGGCACCACCACCTGCCAGCAGGATCTGGTCCACTTTGCGGTATTGGGTTGAGGTCGTGAACAACTGCAAGGCCCGACCGATTTCCATTGCCAGCGTTTCACTGTAAGGCTGCAATACTTCCATATCATAGCTTTCGGGAAGCGTTCCCTTGCGCTTCGCATTCTCGGCTTCTTCGCTGGTCATGCCATAACGCCGGGAAATCTCATTGTTAAGCTGGTTCCCGCCAAAACCGTGTTCGCGCAGGTAAACCGACTCATTGTCATGAAGAATATTGATGTGCATGTTCTGTGCGCCCACATCGATGATCGCCACAGTCTGGCCCGCGCCGCTATTGGGCAGCAGGTGAGCAATCTGCTCATATGCAGTTTGTGTGGCAAAAGACTCGACGTCCATGATGAGCGCTTTGAGCCCGGCGGCCTCAACCACAGCCACACGATCTTCCACTTTTTCCTTGCGGGCGGCTGCCAGCAAAATCTGTACATCGTCCGGGCTGGCAGGCGACGGTCCCAGCACCTGAAAGTCCAGATTCACCTCGTCCAGCGAAAAAGGGATCACCTGATTGGCCTCGGTTTCAACCTGGTTTTCCAGATCGAGCCCCGACAGGCTGGCAGGTGCCAGAATCTTTTTGGTAATCACGGCTGACGAAGGCAGCGCCAGGGAAACATGCTTGACCCGGGTACCGAGTTCCTTCCAGGCGGTGCGCAGCGTGTCCGCTACTTGATCGTGATTGGTAATATTGCCGTCTGTCACGGCATCCTTGGGCAAGGGCTCGATCACATAGCGTTCTACCCGCAGCATACCTTTGCCGGCATCAGACAACTCCACCAGCTTAACCGCGGTCGTGCTGATATCCAGCCCGATGATGGGTAGACCTTTGGTGGACAGCCAGTCCAGATTAATATTCAGGTGCAAGAGTTTTCCTTTACGCTTCTATGGGTTGGCGCTTTTTCTTAGTATCGTTTGTAGATGCTAGCAACAACACACGGTTTTTAACAGTTTTTTCCTTGCCACACCGCAAGAGTTGAACACATGTGTCCAATTTCCAACACCACTAACGCCTATAATCGGCGGAAACTTTAGGCTTTAATTCAAAGGAACTGGATGTTTTCGAAATGGTGGCATTACGTACTAGCGCTGGCTGTCAGTCTTGGCGTGGTCGGTACGGCACTGGCTGGATTAGCGGCTGCGCTGATCTACCCCAACCTGCCGCCGCTGGAAGCACTGACTGATTACAAACCCAAACTCCCGTTGCGCGTCTACACCACGGACGGAGCCCTGATTGCTGAGTTTGGCGAGGAGCGTCGCGCCTTCATCACCATCGACAAAGTGCCTGACTACATGAAACAGGCCATTATCGCTGCCGAGGACGAGCGTTTCTACTCGCATGGCGGCGTCGACACGCTGGGCGTATTGCGGGCGGCGAGCTCAAACTTGTTGTCCGGCGGCGCCAAGGAAGGCGCATCCACGATCACCATGCAGGTGGCGCGCAATTTTTTCCTGTCGAATGAAAAAACGCTGACACGCAAGCTGTCCGAAGCCATGCTGGCGATGAAGATCGAGCACAACCTTTCCAAGGACAAGATCCTCGAGCTGTACATCAACCAGATTTATCTGGGCCAGCGCGCCTATGGCTTTGAAGCTGCAGCACGCACTTACTTCGGCAAACCGATGAAGGAATTATCTTTGGCTGAATTTGCCATGCTGGCGGGTTTGCCCAAAGCACCCTCGCGTTATAACCCGGTGGTCAATTTCCCGCGCGCCAAATCCCGTCAGGAATATGTGCTGAAGCGAATGCGCACGCTTAAATTCATCGACCAACCGACATGGCAGGCGGCCGTCAAACAAAAATTGATCATCCGCCAGACCCGCCAGCAGGCCGATGTGGCTGCCGACTATGCAGCCGAGATGGTGCGGCAAACCTTGTTCGAAAAATACGGCGAATCAATCTACAGTTCGGGTATCAAGGCTGTCACCACGCTCAGGCGTGACCAGCAGGCAGCCGCCAATGCATCCGTGTGGCAGGGGATTGCTGATTATGATTTGCGCCACGGCTACCGTGGACCGGAAAAGCAGATCAGGCTGCCCGCCAGCAAGGCCGAACGGGACGTGGTGATTGCTGACGCGCTGGGAGACATCGCGCCTGTCAGCGACATGCAGCCGGCTGTCGTTCTGAACTCGGGCAGCAAGCAGATTCGGGCACAGTTGCATGACAACACCGTGGTTGAAATCACCGGGAATTCACTCAGATGGGTGGCAAATTGGGCCGCAGGCAAAAAAGGCCGGCAACTGTTACCAGGCGCCATCGTCCGCGTGCAGGCCATCGGCAGCAAACCCCAATGGCGACTGGCGCAACTGCCTGAAGTTGAAGCGGCACTGGTCGCACTGGATCCACAAGACGGCGCCATCACCGCACTGGTTGGTGGCTTCGATTTCAACCGCAACAAGTTCAACCGTGCCACTCAGGCGTGGCGGCAGCCCGGTTCGAGCTTCAAGCCTTTTATTTATTCAGCAGCGCTGGAAAAGGGTTACACCCCGGCCACCATGATCGAGGATGCGCCACTATCGCTAACAGCAGAAGAAGCCGGCGGCACCGCCTGGGACCCGAAAAATTACGATGGCAGCACCAGTGGCCCGGTCCGCATGCGCACGGCACTCACCAAGTCGCTCAACCTGGTATCGGTGCGCATTCTGCAAGGAATCGGCCCGTATTACGCACGCGACTATATCCGTCGCTTCGGCTTCGACCCGACGCGCCATCCACCCTATCTCACCATGGCCCTGGGGGCAGGCAGCGTCACGCCCCTGCAACTGGCAGCGGCCTATAGTGTGTTTGCCAACGGCGGTTTTGGCGTCAAGCCCTACCTGATTGACCGGGTGTATGACAAGGACGGGCGCCTGCTGATGCAATCCAGCCCACAAAAAGTCGGCGGCAATGCACCACGCGTGATTGACTCCCGCAATGCCTGGCTCATGACCACGATGATGCAGGACGTGGTGCGATACGGCACCGCCGCCCGCGCAGGCCAACTCGGGCGTAACGATATTGCCGGCAAGACCGGCACCACCAACGATTCACGCGACACCTGGTTTGCCGGCTACAACCCCGATCTGGTGGCGATCACCTGGATGGGCTACGACCAGCCTCGATCGCTGGGGCGTGGCGAAACCGGTTCGCAGTCCGCGCTGCCGATCTGGATCAACTTCATGGGCTCCGCACTCAAAGGCCTGCCGCAAAAAGGCTGGGCCATGCCTGCGGGCATCATCACGGAAAATATCGACCCAGCCACGGGGACCCGTCTGGTTGACTCCGGCTGGGGCGATACGGTAAACGATGGTTCAACCGTCATGGCGGAGCATTTTTACCAGGAATTCCCGCCCCCCGATGCCCCCACCAGCGCTTGGGATGCTGAGCCCGATGCCTTTGCGACACCAGACGACGTGGTCGACCCGGTTCCGCCGATCAATCCTGCTCCGGTCATCCAGACCAAGCCGGTACTCGACACAGCAACCAAGCCAGTGCCCGCCGCACCGACAAAGCAGGCGCCCGCAACTCCGGAAAAAGGTGTGCCCTTCATGCCCGCAAAGCCCGCTGCTGCGCCGGCCAAACCTGGAGCAAGTGTCCCTCCCAACCGCGCTCCCGTCGTAACGGGAAAGCCTTCATGAAAAATCAGGATATGCGACGCCGCATTGCGCATGCGGCGGCACGTCTCCTGGCGGAAGATGGCAGCCTCGATTACGGCAGTGCCAAACGCAAGGCTGCGCGCCAATTAGGGGCACCCGATAGCGGCAGCCTGCCGGACAATCAACAGATCGAAGAAGCATTGCGCAGCTATCAGGCGCTTTATCAGGCGGATGAAACTCGTGCACAGCTGGCGCTGTTGCGGCAAACGGCGGTTGAATACATGGAACAACTGGCCGACTTCGACCCGCATTTGACCGGGTCGGTCCTCAATGGCACTGCAGGGCCTCATGCCGACATCAACCTTCAGCTTTTCACGGACGAACAAAAGGATGTCGAATTCATGCTGATGCGCCTCACCTCCCCCTACCAGGCAGGCGAGCACCGCGTTCCCGATGCGGCAGGCCGAGCCTGTCCGCGTTTTATCATTGAGGACCCTCGCGCATCAGTCGATCTCGTCATCTACCCTGCCACCGAGTTGCGCAACATGAAACGCCTGCAAGCCGACGGCAGCCCGCGGCGTTTGCGCTTACCCCAGGTCCGGGCACTGCTTTGAATCATCACACTCCAGCCCACACTGGCACGGAAGATGCTGAATCGCATCCCATGGTTCTATTGAGCGTACGTCTGTGATCCGTTTTTTTCGACATTACATTCCGTTAAATCTGCTGCTGCTGCTGTTCATCGAAGCGATGATCCTCGGTGGCGCCATCTATGCAGGCGTCAACGCACGATTCCTCGAAGGCGGCGTCATCCCTGGCAGCCTGCAGCCCATACTGCCCAAAGCGCTGACCTTCGCTGTCGTCATGATGGGTCTGATGACTGCCAGCGGCCTGTACGACATGGAATGGCAGGGCGGTTTGCGGGCATTGTTGCAGCGCCTCGGACTGAGTTTTGGGCTTGGTCTGGTCGCGATGAGCGTGCTGTTTTATTTCTTTCCAATCTTGCTTGTCGGGCGAGGCGCCTTCCTGCTGTCATTTGGCCTCGCACTGCTTGGGATATTGTGTAGCCGCACCCTGTTTGTCCGCTGGGCGCGAGTAGGGGCATTCAAGACCCGCGCACTGGTAATCGGCACAGGAAGCCGGGCCGCCCACATTGAAGCGCTGCTGTCCAAGCGCAGCCATACCAGCAATACGCAAGTGGTTGGTTATTTGCCCATGGGAGGGAGTCATCATTTCGTCGATCATGCCCGGATTCTCGACACCCGGGAGCCCTTGCCCGAACTCGCCAAGCGCCTGCAAGTCAGCGAAATCATTCTGGCCGTTCGCGACCGCAGAAGCGGCGGCATGCCGGTTCAGGACCTGCTCAAATGCAAGCTGCACGGTGTTCGCATCCTGGAACTTTCCAGTTTCTTCGAACGTGAAAACGGCCATTTGCAGCTCGATTCCATGAACGCCAGCTGGATGATCCTGGCCGAAGGCTTTCACCAGGGCATCATGCGCGACACCATCAAGCGTCTGTTTGACCTGCTGGTCAGTGCAACCATGCTGGCGGTCACGCTGCCTATCATGGCGCTGACGGCGCTATTCATCAAACTGGAAAGCCGAGGCCCGGTGTTGTACCGCCAGGAGCGTGTTGGTCAGGGCTGCCGCAGCTTCACCATCCTCAAATTTCGCAGCATGTGCGTAGACGCCGAAAAAGACGGCAAGCCCCGCTGGGCGCGACAAAACGACAGCAGAGTCACCCTTACCGGGCGCTTCATCCGGCGCACCCGAATCGACGAGCTGCCCCAGGTTTTCAACGTCTTCTTTGGCGACATGAGCTTTGTCGGCCCCCGCCCAGAACGCCCCTATTTTGTACAGGATCTGACCCAGAAAATTCCTTATTACGGCGTGCGCCACACGGTGAAACCCGGCATCACCGGTTGGGCACAAGTGCGCTACCCGTATGGCGCCACCGACGAAGATGCCATGCAGAAATTGCAGTACGACCTTTACTACGTCAAGAATCACAGCCTATTTCTCGATCTCATGATCCTGTTCCAAACAGCTCAGGTCGTCTTGTGGGGAAAGGGCGTGCGCTGATCGCGCACATTTGACGCCCACCATGCCCGACACCCTGCTCCTCCTGGCGGCCGTCGGATATGGCCTGGCCGCCCTGGCCTATCTGGGCTTGTCGAGCCTGATCGTTGCCAGCTGGCGGCGGCGGCCGCAAGGACGATTGCTGGTCATGGCCACCGGGCTTACCACGGTCTGGGCAACACTGTCCGCACTCGCCGCATGGCAATTGCTGCCGCCCCGTCTGGAGTTGGCGGCCGAAGTGGCGCGTAATGGCGCCTGGCTAGCCCTCCTGCTCTATATCTTGCGGCTACGCATGCCGGTTGGCGCTGCGCTGCCCTCCCCTCTGCGTCTCATCACCGCACTCAGCGGAATACTCGTCATCGGCCTGCTGCTTGCCAGCATCTATCCCCTCATTGCCCCCACCCAACCGGTGCTGGCCCGCTGGGTGGGCAATCTCGGACTGGTCATGATGACCGTGATCGGCCTGGTGCTGGTCGAGCAGGTTTACCGCAGCACCCGCCCTGAAGATCGCTGGGCCATCAAGTTCCTTTGCCTTGGGCTGGGCGGGCTGTTCGTATACGATTTTTATCTCTACGCCAACGCCACATTGTTTACGGCCATGGATGCCCAGGTATGGGCCGCGCGTGGCTATGTCGCCGCGCTGGTGATGCCGTTGATCGCCGTATCTGCGGCCCGCAATCCCGAGTGGGCGGCCCCGGTCGGCCTGTCGCGCAGCATGGCCTTCCACACCACCAGTCTACTGGGCGCTGGCATCTATCTGATATTGATGGCCAGCGCAGGCTACTACCTACGCCTGTTTGGCGGCGAATGGGGGGACGTGGTGCAAAGCGTCTTCATCTTCGCCGCCGCAATGGTGCTGATATTGGTGATGTTTTCCGGCACCCTGCGGGCTCGCCTGCGGGTATTTCTCTCCAAGCATTTCTTCAGTTACCGCTACGACTACCGTGAAGAGTGGCTCAATTTCACCCGCACCCTCACCGAAGGCCAACCCGGCGAGCAATTGTGCGAACGTGCCGTCGAGGCCCTGGCCGGGTTGCTTGAAAGCCCGGGTGGCGCGCTCTGGATGCGCGAAGGCAACACGAACTACCAACGCGCCAGCCACTGGAACTGGGCCGACATCCAGGGCGCTGAACCGGTCGATTCAGTGTTCATCCAGTGGCTCGTCCGCAAGGAATGGGTGGTGGATCTGGATGAAATGAAAACCCGCGATGACCTGTATGGCGACCTCGAAGCGCCTGCGTGGCTCCAGAAAGCCGGCGATGCCTGGCTGGTGGTCCCGCTCATGCTGCATGACGAGTTGCTGGGCTTTGTGGTACTGAAACATTCCTTGGGCAACATCAGCTTCAACTGGGAAGTCAGCGACCTACTCAAGGTGGCGGCGCGTCAGGCGGCGGCACACCTGGCGCAAATGCGCGCCTCCAATCAGCTCATCGTGGCGCGTCAGTTTGAATCGTTCAATCGCACCACGACATTCGTCATCCACGACCTGAAAAACCTCATCGCCCAGCTTTCTCTGCTACTGGCCAATGCCGAAAAACACAAACACAACCCCGAGTTCCAGGCCGACATGCTTGAAACGGTTGAAAATGCAGTTGCGCGCATGAACAAGGTCTTGGCGCAGTTACGGCGCAGCAACGACGAAACGCACATCCAGTCCATGGCGCTATCGGACATTTTGAACGACGTTGTGGCCAGCAAGCAGGCATTCAAGCTACGGCCCACATTGGAATTGCCCCCGCCGACCCTGTGCATTCGTGCAGAGCGCGAGCGGCTGACCCGTGCCATCGGCCATTTGCTGCAAAATGCACTGGAAGCCACGCCCCCCACAGGCAAGGTCACGCTGAGTGCACGCGAAGAATCCGGTCAGGCCATTGTGGACATCATCGACACCGGCATGGGTATGGAAGATGAATTTATACGCACCCGGCTATTCCAGCCGTTTGATTCAACCAAAGGGGCAGGCATGGGGATCGGTGCATACGAATGCCGTGAAACGGTACGTGTCCTGGGTGGCACAATCGAAGTAAATAGCACGGTGGGAGGTGGTACCCATTTCCGACTTAGCCTGCCACTGGACAATAATGTATCAACAGCGGAGGACGCCGCATGAGCGACGCCAAACAAAAAATATTGCTGGTAGAAGACGATCCGGGCCTACAAAAGCAGTTGAAGTGGAGCCTGAGCGACTATGAACTTCTGATCGCGGCCGATCAGGACAGCGCCATCGCCCATCTGCGCCGTCACGAGCCATCGGTGGTCCTGCTTGATTTGGGCTTGCCGCCCGATCCCGATGGCGCCACCGAAGGCCTGGCTACCTTGCAACAGATATTGTCGCTTGCCCCCGCCACCAAGGTTATTGTCGTTACCGGCAACCTCGATCGCACCAATGCGGTGCAGGCCATACATCTCGGTGCCTACGATTTTTTTCAGAAACCCTTCGATCCGGATGTGCTGGCCCTGATGATCGCGCGTGCACTGCATGTGCATGCGCTTGAACTGGAAAATCGCATGCTGGCTGCCAAACAGCGTGATTCCTCGCTCAAGGGCCTGATCACCAGCAGCGAGCCCATGCTCAAGATCTGCCGCACCGTGGAGAAGGTCGCGCCGGCGAATGTCACCGTATTGCTGTTGGGCGAATCCGGTACCGGTAAAGAAGTGCTGGCACGCGGGGTACATGAGCTGTCACCACGCGCGGACAAAAGATTCATTGCCATCAACTGTGCGGCCATCCCGGACACGCTGCTGGAATCCGAACTGTTTGGCTATGAGAAAGGCGCATTCACCGGGGCGGCCAAACAAACCATCGGCCGCATCGAATACGCCAACGAGGGCACCCTGTTTCTGGACGAGATCGGCGATTTGCCTATACCGCTACAAGCCAAGCTATTGCGTTTCTTGCAGGAACGCGTCATCGAACGTTTGGGTGGGCGTGGTGAAATTCCGGTCGATGTACGCGTTGTCTGCGCGACCCACCGGGATCTCGCCACCATGATCCGCGAAGGCAGTTTCCGCGAGGACTTGTATTACCGGCTGTCTGAAATCTCGATCATGATTCCGCCTTTGCGTGAACGGCCCGGCGATGCGGTATTGCTCGCCCAGGCGTTCCTTGAGCGCAACGCCAGCGAAATGGGGCGCAGCATACGAGGTTTCACTGCGGATGCCATCGGCGCACTGGAATCCCATGCCTGGCCCGGCAACGTGCGTGAAATGGAAAACCTGATCAAGCGCGCGACCATCATGGCTGAAGGCAATCAAATCACCGCTGTGGATCTTGGTCTGCAGCCCGGTCACATTGAACCGCAACCGATCAACCTGCGGCAGGCGCGTGAAAATGCCGAACGTCAGGCCGTCACCCGTGCCTTGGCACAAACCGACGGCAGCATCGCGCAGGCCGCCGAGTTGCTTGGCATCACCCGCCCGACACTGTATGACCTGATGGCAAAAATCGGCATTAAATAAACCGTATATTTTTTTCACTGTTCGCACAATCACATTGGAGTTTCCATGTACACCTCCGTCACCGCATCCCAACAACTGCTGACCCTGTTGTTGAGCGCCTGCCTGTTAACTGCTTGCGGAGGAGAAGACAGCGCAACACTGGTAACGGACGCCAAGGCAAAGCTGGCCGCAGGTGACTACAAGGCGGCGATGATCCAGCTCAAGAATGCTGTGGCCGAAGATGATAAAAATGCCGATGCGCGTTTTGAACTTGGGAAGCTTTACTTCGCCCAACTCAATCTGGCCAGCGCCGAAAAAGAGTTTCGACGTGCCCGTGAGGCCGGACTTCCTGCAAGCACTGTCAATCCCATGATCGCTCGTGCCCTGCTTGGGCAACGCGAATACCAGCGCGTACTGGATGAACTGCCGGCCCCTAAAGACACCACCTCCGACTCCGCCACACTACACGCTCTGCGTGCCACAGCCGCACTGGGCCTGGGGCAAACCGATGAGGCGCGCAAAACACTGCAACACGTGTCGCAATCTGCGTCCGACAATATTGATGTCCATCTGGCACTGGCGCAACTAGCCTTGGCTGACCAAGATGCCGCCAAAGCAATGCAGCATCTCGAACAGGCCTTGAAAATTGACCCCAGGCATATCGAGAGCCTGTCACTAAAAAGCAATTTGCTTCGTGTCACGGGAAAACCGGATGAGGCGACCCTGATTTATCGCGAAATCATCAGGATCGACCCCAGACAGATCAATGCCCGGCTCGCATTGGCCAATATCAACATTGCCGACAACAAGCTGGACGATGCGCGAGTGGAAGTCGATGCTGCATTGAAAGTCATGCCCAACCACCTGCAAGCCCGTTATACCCAAGCATTGATCAGTTTCCAGGAAAAGAAAACCGAACAGGCACGCGATCTACTGGCAGCCGTTCTGAAATCGGCCCCGGAATTTTTACCAGCACTGATGCTGGGCGGTTCCATCGAATACATGCTCGGCAATCTGCAAATGGCCGAGACCTATTTGAACAAAGTCGCCAAGGCTGCGCCAAACAATCTGAATGCCTTGCGTCTTCTGGCCGCCACCCAACTTCGTTTGGGCCGAGTTGGTGATGCTGAGCGCACACTGGCACCTGCGCTCAGGTCAACCAACCAGGATGCAGGTGTGCTGGTAGTTGCGGGTGAGATTGCATTGAGCAAAAAAGATTTTTCTCAAGCCTCTGAACTGTTCGAGCAAGCTGCCAGGTTGAACCCGGACAGCTCGACCATCCGTACCGAGCTTGGCCTGTCCCGGCTCGCCCAAGGTGATAACCGGGCCATGGATGATCTGAAAATAGCTTCGGAAATGGAAGGGGCCAGCAGCCGGGCCGATACCTTCATCATTCTCAACCAGCTCAATAAAAAAGAATTCGCCGCCGCCTTGGAAAGCATAGCCATACTTGAGAAAAAACAGGCTGCCAGCCCGCTGACCTGGAACTACCGTGGTGCCGCCTACCTGGGCAAAAATGATGTGGCCCGTTCTCGAGACAGCTTTTCCCAGGCCCTCAAGCTCGACCCGGCTTTTTTCCCTGCTGCGGCCAATCTGGCGCAACTCGACCTCAAGGAGAACCAACCGATTGCCGCTCGCCAGCGCTTCGAGGGCATCCTGAAAGCCGATCCCAAGCACCTCAACGCCATGCTCGCCCTGGCTGACCTTGGCCTGCGCAGCAAGGATGAAAAAGCCTTCGTCAGCTGGCTGGAAAAAGCTGCCTCTGCCCACCCCCAGGCATTGCAGCCACGTATCGCCCTGGCACGCTACCAACTTTCCAAGGGTGACAAGAACAAAGCACTCGCCACCGCCCGTGAAGCGGTAAATGCCCAGCCCGACAACCCCGTTGCACTCGAGCTTCTTGGTATAGCCCAACTAGGTGCAGGGGACACCACCAATGCACTGGGCAGCTTTCGCAAACTAGTTGACCGTCTGCCAAACCAGGCCCCGCCGCTGGTTAAACTGGCTACCGCCCAAATTGCCTCAAAGGACCTGACAGGTTCACGCAAATCCTTGCAGGACGCCTTGCGTATTCAGCCGGATCTAATCGAGGCACAACTATTACTCGGCAACATAGAGATTCAAGGGTCACGGTTCGACGAAGCGCAAAAACTCGCCAAACAAGTCCAACAGCAAAAACCCAACAGTCCCGCCGGCTATATTCTGGAGGGCGACAGCGCATTCGCCCGCAAGGACCACCCGGCCGCCTTGGCCGCTTACGAGCGCGCGCACAAACTGGAACCATCTGGTGCACTCCTCGTCCGTCAGATGCGGGTTTTCAAGGCCTCCCAACGCACCGAAGTCGGCGAACAACGCCTACTCGCCTGGTTATCCTCCCACCCACAAGATGCCAATATTCGTTCGGCACTGGCCGAAAGCCTGATCAATCGCGGCCAATACAAAGCCGCCGCCGAGCAGTACTTGGTCCTGAACAAAAGCAACCCCAACAACCTGGTCGTGCTGAACAACCTTGCGTGGTCATTATTCGAATCCAAGGACAACCGCGCGCTCACGTTTGCCGAACAAGCACTCAAGCTCAATCCGGACAACCCGGCCGTCATCGACACATTGGGGTGGATACTGGTGCGGCTGGGACAAACAGAGCGTGGTATAAAATTGCTGCAGCAGGCTTTGACCAAAACACCCGATGCTGCAGACATCCAGTTCCATCTGGCATCGGCCTTTGCCCAATCGGGTGACCGCGCACGTGCGCTCAGTGAAGTTGAACGCTTGCTTGCTAGTGGCGTAGCATTTTCCCAAGAGCAGGAGGCCCGCTCCCTGCTCAAACAACTTAAGAGCAAGTAACGTAATCAAGGGGGCGATGTCGCCACTACCCCCTTTCGCCCTACTGAGTGTTTACCCTAATGGAGCATGCACATGACCCAGCATCCGCTTGTCCTCGCCCTGGCCCTGGCCTCATTCCTCACGCTGCAAGCATGCGACAGCACCGCAAGCCTCACCGAACAGGAACACATCCAGCGTGCCAAGGATTTTGAAGACGAAGGAAACCTTAGTGGCGGTGTCATTGAATTAAAAAATGCCCTCCAGAAGAATCCCAATAGCACACAAGCCAGATTACTCCTCGGACAGATTTATCTTAAGAATGGAAGAGGTGCAGAGGCCGAAAAGGAACTCAGCCGCGCCCAACAGTTAGGGGCAAATCGCGAAGCGATTCAACCACAGCTGGGTGAAGCCATGCTACTGATGGGGGACTACCAAAGGGTGCTTGATGAAATTCAAGTAGGCGACCAGACCTCGCCAACCAACCGTGCACGCATTCTGCAAATTCGCGGGCACGCGCTATTAAAGCTAGGCAAACTAAAGGAAAGCTGCGACCTGTTCGAGCAATCGCGTACGATCGATGCAAGCATTCCCCAAACCTACTGGGGATTGGCGCAATGTGCGGTTGCCGCACATGACATGGCTCAGGCTCGCTCCTGGCTGGATGAAGCGATCAAGCTGCCCAGCGAAAAAGTCCGTACTAACTTGTTCATTGGCGACTGGGAGCAACTCAACGACAATCCAAAAGCCGCGCTCTCTGCTTACAGCGCCGCCCTGAAAATCGAGCCCGACAATCTGGCAGCACTAGAAAATCGGGTTACGCTCAATCTGAAATCAGGTCAGATCAAAGCCGCCGAAGCCGATACCGAACAAGTTGAGAAACTGTATCCCAAAACTCCCCCTGCATTGTACTTACGGGCCCTGCTGTTCTTTCAGCAGAAAAATTTCCCGGCAACACGCAATGCCTTGCAGGAGGTGTTGCAGGTTATGCCCAACCACTTGCCCAGCGTTTTGCTTTCCGGCGCAACCGCATTCGAGCTTGGCAGCTACGAACAGGCCGAATCCCACCTGCGCCGTTATTTGACACGCTACCCAGGACAGGCCTATGCCATCCGTATACTGGCTGCTACGCAAATCAAGCAAAACCAGCCCGACAAAGCGCTCGAAACGCTCTTGCCACTTTTGTCGCCCAATTCGCGCGATGTCCAGGCATTGATTCTTGCAGGCGAGGCGCGCCGCTCGATGCAGGATCCCGCACGTGCCTCGGAATGGTATGCACGGGCCGCAGCCATCGATCCAAAGAACGCGGCGCTTCATATCCAGATGGGGCTCAATCATATGAGCTCGCGTAATTTCCCGCAGGGCTTGTCGGAACTGGACGCCGCAGCCGCTATGGCCCCGGATCGGCATGAGGCGGACAACATGCTGGCACTGGCCTATCTCGAACAAAAACAATACGACAAGGCGCTGACTGCCATACAGGTGATGGATCGAAAATTACCCGGCAATCCCGCTGTGCGTTTTCTCTTCGGCCAAGCCTACGCAGGCAAGAAAGATTACGCCCGTGCTCGCAAAAGCTTTGAAGAGGCGCTTGCAATTGATCCAGACTTATTTCCAGCTATTACCAGCCTGGCCCAACTCGATGTGCTCGACAAAAAAACGGATGTGGCACGCAAGCGATTTGAACGCGTGCTCAGTAAAGACAAAAATCATCTCCAGGCCATGCTGGCCATGTCGCAACTGGCCAGCATGGCCAAAGACAACCAAGCTGCGCTTGGCTGGCTGGAAAAAGCTGCCAAAGCCCACCCACAAGCGCTAGAGCCACGTCAGCAACTCATTCCACTCTACTTTGAAGCCCACGAGTACCAGAAAGCGCTCAATGCAGCCAACGAAGCGCTGGCCGCCAATCCTGACAGCCCAGTGGCGCTGGATTTGTTGGGGACCGCCCAACTCGCTGCCGGCCAAAATGAAAATGCGCTCGTTTCTGCTACAAAACTGGTGGCGAAAATGCCGCGCGCTCCGGCGGCTTATTTGAAATTGGCTCAAGTGCAGCTCAGTCTTGGCAAGTTAGATACGGCACGGAAAACGCTAAGCCAGGCATTAATAGTCCAGCCGGACTTCTTCCCCGTGCAGGAAGCACTGGTCAATCTGGAGATCCAGGCTGGACATAGCGAAGAATCGCTGCGGATCGCACGCCAGATGCAAACCGCCCAACCCAAATCGGCCGCAGGTTTCCTGCTTGAAGGCAATATTCACCTTGCCACCAAAAAACCGGCCGCAGCCGTGCACTCTTTTGCGCAAGCATTGGCACTCGACAGCAAAAATACCACGCTGATCAAGTGGCATCAGGCATCGTATCTGTCCGACAACACTAGCCAGGCCAACAATCAGTTGATGCAGTGGCTCAAGGCACAACCCGCAGATTTTCCGGTACGCGCTTATCTGGCCCAACATTACATGAATACGGGCCGCATCCGCGAAGCCATCGGGCAGTATGAAACAATTTTGCAATATGCGTCAGACAACATGCTGGCACTCAATAACCTGGCTGCGCTATACCAGCAGCAAAAAGACCCACGTGCCCTTGCTACAGCAGAAAAGGCCTATAAAAACAGCCCGGAAGACGCCGCTACGCAGGATACCCTTGGCTGGATTCTGCTGGAACAGGGACAATCCGAGCGTGGCTTGCAGCTCATCAAAGCAGCTGCCACACAGTATCCAAACAATGCAACCCTGCGCTACCATCATGCAGTTGCACTTGCACGGACGGGTTCCAAATCACAAGCACGCGCCGAGCTTGTGAAGCTGCTCAAGAGCACGACGAGCTTCCCTGAAGCGGCTTCGGCAAAAGCACTGCTCAATAGTCTTTGAACATATTGCTGCGCGACCATGATGCGTGAATACCGTGCCGAAGAATACGGAGCGGGCCCGCAAAAGGATCGTCATCGTTGATAACGCCTGTAGCGGAACGGCACGTTAATCAATGCACAACCCAAAGATCCGTAACATCCCCGGGTTTCAGCTCGCTGTATCTTTCTGAAATTCGGCATCGCCGGCGCAGGCTTTGGTAACAACCGCCTGAATGTAGGCCACTCCGGGTTGATAAGAAGGCATGTGCCAAGCCACCCACTTCAAAAGTCAACCGAAAATGTCGATGGGCTGCACTGGAAATTAACCAGGATCAGGTTGGCGGCTGGCCATCACCGATGAAGCACCGACTGAAAGAAAACCCGCTAGGGCTATTATGCCGTCGTCCAGGTCCGGCTCATATAAGCAAGATGGAAACAATCATCAACCACCGCTTGAACCCTGGCAAGCTGCGGAATGATCAGCTTCTTGCTGAAAGACAAAGACGCCGTTCTCAGAATGAGTCGATAAAAAAGCCCGCGCCAGACTAGCAGGCGCGGGCTTTACTTTCCCACAACAGCTGGAAACCCAGCCATCAAGGACTTGGCAGGTTATCAGGCAGACTTGCGCTTACGCAACGAGACACCCATACCGAGTAGGCCCATACCAAGCAACGCGAGCACGCCAGGCTCAGGCACCGTCGTCAGACCGCGCAGGTCGGCTGAGCCGGCAATACACCATGTTCCTGCCGCTGCCTGGCCGGTAGCGCAACCCGTGGTAACGTCATGCGAATTCAGCACGCTATTGTTACCCGACGTAGTGATTGCGATGTCCGCAAAGCCGCCTACACCATCAACCTCGCCATTGCTGTCGAGGAAGGCTTGCACGTCTGGCAGGCCACCAGCCACCACATCCAACAGACCCGCACCAGTAAAGCTGAGTGAGCCGCCTGTCAATATGCCGGCCGAAGCAAGCTCGTGAGGACCACCATTCATTTGATGCCCATCGAATGTTGCCCACAGTGTACCCGCCTGAATCATGGTCAGGTTGGTCGGCGAGTCCTGGCCGAGCAAGTTGAACGTAGGCAGCAAATAAACACTCACTGTGCCGTTATCAAACGTCGCTGCTGTCGGGCTGAAGGACAACGTATTGTAGTTAAATACAAAGTACAGTCGATCAGTCCCAGCGTAAATAAGATTGCCATTCACGGTGTTGACTTGACCATATCCTGTCAGAGTTTGGCCAGCCCCATTAACAAAAGTTTCTGCCAAGGTGGTGGTTTCCAGGTGATTGGCTAGTCCAGCAGCGCCAAAATCCACCCCCCCAACGACAATGGCTGAAGCGGAACCGGATGCTACCAAGCCTAAAGCCGCAATTGCCGATGCAATAAGTTTTCTGTTCATTTCAAAACTCCTCTATAAAATTTCCCAAGACTTGCGGGGCAGGCATACAGCCTCACGCCCAAACAATAAGCATGGTGCGTGCCAGGAATTAAATATCATTTAAAAACAAAAGGATGAAATTTTTACAACTTAGGAATCGGCTTTGTGTGTAAAGTTTTCCGACAGGCGACGGGGGTAATTTATCAACCTTCAGCGGTATGCAGTGAAAATCGACTCAGATACGCCTCAGGCTGTGGCCGCCCTGCGTTGATCGATGATGGACTTGCCATGCCCATTCTGAAAAGCATCAGTGGAATACCCTCCCCCAGTTGAGCTTGCCACCCGGCTGCAAGAACATGCTGCAAATCGATCGGAATACCTTCGTCCTCCGCGCCTTCCAACGCATAGAGCGCCGAGGCGGGCATCGGTTGGAGGACTCGCCCCTGGTTGGTTGCCGTCAGCCACAAACGCTGAAAGGCCCGGCCGGCGGCGATAACTGAGGTGCTGTCGGTCTTTTTTACAGCCAGCAAGCCCAAATGTGGCGCCAGCCGACATGGCAGATAACAGGACCGCCAGCCCAACAGATGATGCGCCCCTATCCAGCTGGCCAAACGCATGACCGGCCAGTGGCGCAGCAGCGCAAACAAACCACGCAGTGGTGGTTCGACCCCAAGCGCACCGGGAGGCAGACCCTCCTCACACGCTCTGCGCCAGCCGACGTCGAAGTTGATGGCGGAAAAGAGTTCCCTATGCAACAGCCGGTTGTGAAAGCGCTCGGTTTCAGCGCGCAGCATCAATGCTAGCGCAGACCTGCGAGGCTGCCGTGCGTCCAACCAATGCAGCACGCACGCAGGGTGGGACTGAACGGCGGCGTCGATTTGTTTACGCTCGTCACCACTGATCGGAGGGCCCTTAAAGCGTATCTGACGACTAGTGTGGCGCAACGGAATGGTCCGCCACAAAGGGTCCGCTTGGGCCGTACCGGGCAGCAGGACAAGCTGCAGAACGAGATCGGGCTGATTGGGATCAGACAACAAAGCCATTTCCATCCCAAAACCGTAGCGGCTGGCGGCAATGCTGAGGTTTTCCACCAACGCTCCCAGTGACAGCAGGTCAAGAACCCGCTTGTACCCCCGGCCGTCCCATTTGGTTCGAGTGTGATGTACAAAAATACGCCGATCACCCAACTGGAAATGAACCGGATGCCTGTTATCAGCAGACGGCGCCTGGATGGCACTTTGTAACAGGTACTGCAGTTGTTCCGGATTGAGGCCGTCCATTTATCCAAGTCCCAATTGGCGACGGGCGAGAGCGATGGCGAGACGGTTGAGCGGATTGCGGTTGCCGCCGGGTCGCCAGGTATGTGCGAGGCGATTACGGTAGCCATCGAACTGGATGCCATGCGGCGCGGACCACACCTTACCGCGGCCGAGCAATATCTTCAGCGTCTCGACGGCAGCAACGCCTGCGCAAAGCTGACAGGCAATGACAGTAGAGGGCCCTTTGCGGGCCCTTAAATCAACACGGGTTTTATCTGCCAGGTATTGGCGATGCAGCAGAGCGGGAGCGAGCCCCACCAGAAAACGCACGGCTTTTTCCAATTCGGGGCGGCCAGCCAACTGGAAATATTCCTCAAAAGACGTTCCTCCGGGCAGGAAATTGAGCAACGCAGCGCTCATACCCAAGGGGGCCACCGTGATGGCTGGTATTCCTTTCTCGGCGCAATACTGAAACACATCTTCCCGTATTTGGAAGGCAAAAAAATCCAGGCCATCCACGTAGAGATCCACCCCTTGAAAAAACTGGGTCATGTTCCCGGTAGTCACTCCGTGAGGGAATGTGTTGATATCACATTCCGGGTTGATGTCTCGAGCCATTTTGGCCAGAACTTCCACCTTGGGCTGGTCCAATGTGGACATACCAGCTCCAGCCTGACGGTTGAAATTAGCGAGTTCGAAAGTGTCAAGGTCAGCAATGTTGAACTTTTCGACCCCTAGTCGTGCAAGGGTCAGCAGATGGAAGCCGCCGACTCCGCCCATGCCGGCAACGGCAACCCGCTTTTGCCGCAGGCTTCGCTGATCATCATGGGTGAGCCACCCAATATTCCGTGAAAATGCTGTTTCGTAGGTAAACATTAATTACGATTGCTGGCGGGCACTATTCCCCGTGAATCAAGCGATTGGTTATGCCAACTTCGTCGCTCTTGTTGAAGAAATAAGGATAGAGCGAACGCACACCACCCACCGTATCGGCGTTGCCTCCCAGCAATTCAATCTGCTGATCGACATATTCGAGTTCCAACCGCAACAGGACTGCCGGGGCGTTCACGCGACTGCATAAGCGTTCGGGTCCGAATTCATCGAAGCCTAACATGCGCTTATAAAAGGCCACGTGTCGTGGATTCACCTCTATCACTACATCGGTATGGCCTTGCATGACCCGACCGTAAATGTAGGCAATATGGAACAGTGAGGCCAGTATGCGCTTCGACCCATGAATCTGATCAACCGCAAGCTTGGTCAACTCGCACACTTTGCGGCCCTCTGCGCGCAAGCGGTCTATCTCTGGTTTATACAAGTCCTCAACTAGCAAGGGCTTGGGGGAATCCAGTCCCAACGTCAGCGTTCCAATGACTTGGTCTTCCTGAAAAGCCATCAGCGTAATGCGCTCTGGATCTTTCTGGAAGCTGCTAGCCTCATAGCCGCGGCTGGCATATTTGCGCTGCACCAACATACTGGCGGAACTAACTCGCTCGTTGGAATGTGCCAACCGGATCTTGAAAACATGCTGCTCGACATCCTCACCTGGCTGGTTCGCAGCTTCCTGCTTTTCCGGTAAAGCAAGGTCCGTCAGCTGGTAGGGCGAGATGGCGACAATGGTTTTGTCCCACTCGTCCGGCTCTTGGCGGCGCCTCTTAAAGCCAGAAAACATTTTTGAAATATCAGTAGGCATTTTTTTGGCCGAAAGGATTGCATGCAGTCGGGTCATGCTGCTCATTCGCTTGCTGTCTATACAGGGGTTTTCGGCAACAATGCGGGTTAACTTGACTCATAAAACATCTAAGCTATGTTTTTCAGATACCGTGCCGCATCCCGTGCAAAGTACGTCAGCACCCCATCCGCACCCGCACGCTTGAACGCCAGCAATGCTTCCAGCACACACGCCCGCTCATCTAGCCAACCATTTTGTGCCGCGGCCTTCAACATGGCATATTCGCCACTCACCTGGTACGCATACGTTGGTGCGCCATACGCGTCCTTGACGCGCCGGATCACATCCAGATACGGCATCCCCGGCTTGATCATGACCATGTCCGCACCTTCCTGCAGGTCCATCCCGACCTCCCATAAAGCCTCATCACTGTTCGCCGGATCCATCTGGTAGGTATGCTTGTTGCCCTTGCCCAAGTTGGCCGCAGACCCTACCGCATCGCGGAAAGGCCCATAAAAACTGGAAGCATATTTAGCAGCATAGGCCAGAATACGGGTATGGATATGGCCCGCCCCTTCAAGCGCAGCGCGTAACGCCGCCACGCGACCATCCATCATGTCGGATGGCGCAACGATATCAGCACCGGCCTGGGCGTGCACCACGGCCTGTTGCGCCAGCACGGCCACGGTCTCATCGTTCATGACATAGCCACTGTCATCGATCAGGCCATCCTGGCCATGGCTGGTATAAGGATCCAAAGCAATGTCAGTCATGATGCCCAACTCGGGAAAACGACTTTTCAAGGCCGCCACTGTACGCGGCACCAATCCCTCGGGGTTGAGCGCCTCTTCAGCACCCAGTGTTTTCAGACCCGCATCGATTACCGGAAACAGCGCCAATGCAGGAATGTCCAGTTGTACGCACTCCTCGGCCACCGGCAGCAATAAATCGATCGACAAGCGCTCGACGCCGGGCATGGACTTGACCGCCTCGCGTTTATTGTGTCCATCCAGAACAAACACTGGGTAAATCAGATCGCCCGGAGTAAGTGTGTGCTCACACATAAGGCGGCGCGAGAACGCGTCACGCCTCATGCGGCGCATCCGTGCGGCGGGAAAAGTGGAAAGTGGCAGGTTCAAAAACTTCTCCAAAAAATTTGCAGAATGATGTGGAACTATTTACTGACGACCCTGCTCTATCAAGCAGACGATCTTGTATCGTCTTCCCGCTTCTCCTCCCTGAGCGGGATGCCTTAATCCCCTTAAGGCATTTTTAATGCCCCGGCCCCTCCCTTGGTCGGGGCTTTTTGTTTGGGGCAAGACAACACGATTATTCGGTTGCAGGTGGGCTCGCCTGATGCGCCTGCAGAAACCAGCCTTCAATTAGCGCTGCGGCATCCTCCGCGCCGAAGCGGGATAAACTCGAAAACAGTTGTACCGTGACCCCGCCCAGCATGGCCAGTTCCTGTTTGACGCGCCGCAAGGTCAGCGCTTTCTCGCTATTGGACAGCTTATCCGACTTCGACAGGAGGATATGAACCGGCTTGCCGGTCGGCATAAACCAGGCAAGCATCTGTCGATCCAACGGCGTGAGCGGATGTCGCGCATCCATGATCAACACCATCCCCACCAGCGCGTCACGTTCCTGCAGGTAACGCGACAGCAAACCTTCCCACTTTGCCTTCACTTCAGGCGGAACTTTTGCATAACCGTAGCCAGGCAGGTCAACCAGATACGTATCCGCATCCAGCTCAAAAAAGTTGATCAACTGGGTGCGGCCTGGCGTTTTGGAGGTATACGCCAGCCGATTGATTCTGGTTAAAAGATTGATTGCACTCGATTTTCCGGCATTAGATCGCCCGGCAAATGCCACTTCGGCGCGGCTATAAGGCAAATCGCGCAACTGCGCGACTGAGGTGTGAAAATGGGCGCGATTGAGCACGGGCTTGGCAGTCATATTAGTTGCCGCTAAACTACCCGTTTTCCCAAGTTTTGCAAGCTTCAGGAGCTTTTGATGAAACTCGTCGTCTCTTTGGTTGCCGCTCTGGCCGCCTCTTCCGCTTTTGCCAACACCCCCGCTGCAGCCCCAGCCAGCAAAGGCGACCCCAAGGCGGCAGAAACAATCGTTAATCAGGTTTGTGCCGCTTGCCACGCGGTGGACGGCAACAGCGCTATTGCGGCCAACCCCAAGCTGGCCGGCCTCAACGCTGAATACCTCAACAAACAACTCACCGACTTCAAATCAGGCGATCGCAAGAACGCCGTGATGAGCGGCATGGTGGCAACGCTCACGCCGCAGGACATGTTGAACCTGGCTGCGTATTACAGCGACCAGCAACCCAAGCCGGGGACGTCGCGGGATCAGACTCTGGCGCTGCTCGGCCAGAAGATCTATCGCGGCGGCGTGCAAGGCGCGGGCGTGCCGGCCTGTGCATCGTGTCACGGTGCACAAGGCAAAGGCATTCCGGCCCAGTTCCCACGACTGGCCGGTCAACACAGCGAGTACATTTATACTCAGTTGAACAGCTTCCGTGTTCTCGACCGCGCCAATGACGCCGCCAAGATGATGCGCAGTATTGCCGCCAAGATGACCGATGCCGACATGAAAGCCGTGTCGACATATATTCAGGGCCTGCGCTAGTGCGGGGTTGTTGACACTTTAGTAGCTTAAGTGCGTGGTTGTTGCTAACTTGTTAGCTTTACAACCACGGCCTCCCCTTTACGGGGACAACCGCGGCCTACCCCTTGTGGGTAAACTTTTTGACCGCACTTGAGTCAATGAAAGGGTGGCGTAAGTCACCCTTTTTTACTTGTGTCCTTCAGCGTATTGCCGTCTAAATGAACCCCTCCCCGCACTCCTTCGGCAAATCTCTATTCGAGCTGATGAGCTCAATGCGTTTTGCCATCAGCCTGCTGTCCATTCTCGCGGTGGCATCCATCATTGGCACGGTGCTGAAACAGGCCGAGCCCTACAGCAACTACATCATTCAGCTCGGCCCATTCTGGTTCCAGGTTTTTGAGAAACTGGGCCTGTATGACGTCTATCATGCTGCCTGGTTTCTGCTTATCCTGACCTTTTTGGTCGCCTCAGTCAGCGTCTGCATCATCCGCAACGCTCCAGGTTTTGCACGCGACATGAGAAGTTTTCGCGAACACGTCAGCGAACAATCACTCAACGCCTTCAAGCACCAGCATTCCGCCGACACCACCCATACGCCCGAAGCACTCGCCGCCAGTACACAACGGTATCTGGAAGGCCAGGGTTACACCGTCAAAAACCTGCCGCGCGAAGGTGGCGTGCTGCTCGCCGCCAAGGCCGGCAACTGGAACCGCCTCGGCTATTTTTTGGCACATTCGGCCATTGTCATGATCTGCATTGGCGGCCTGATGGATGGCAACCTGGTATTCAAGGCACAGCAGTTGCTGGGTTACAAAAAGATCGAAAAGCGCGACATCCCGCAAAGTCAGGTACCTGCCATTTCCCGGCTGTCGGCTTCCAATCCGTCATTCCGTGGCAGCGTGCAGATCCCCGAGGGATCCAGCGCGGATGTGGCCTTCCTGAACGTGGCCGATGGCTATCTGGTGCAGGATCTGCCGTTCACCGTGGCATTGAAGCAGTTCCGTATCGAACACTACACCACCGGCCAACCCAAGAACTTTGAAAGCGACATCGAAATATTTGACCGCGCTGGCAAGAAGGTTCGCGAAGCCACCATCGCCGTTAACCACCCGCTGATCCACGACGGCATTGCCATTTATCAAGCCAGTTTTGCCGATGGCGGGACGCGCCTCGCTCTCCATGGCTGGAACCTGTTCGCACCGACGGCCTCGCCTTTCAACGTCTCAGGTACCGTACATTCGCGCAGCACGCTGACCAGCGAAGCGGGAAATTACACCTTGGAATTCATCGACTTCCGGCCGTTCAACATCGAAAACATGGGCGGTGAAATCACGGCGCCCCGCGACACCATGAGCGTACTCGGCGGCAGCCCGATCAGCGATAAAAAACATCTGCGAAATGTCGGCCCCAGTTTTCAGTACAAGGTGCGCGACACGCGCGGACAGGCGCGTGAATTCAGCAACTACATGTTGCCGCTGGAACTGGAGGGGCGCTGGTACATGATGTCGGGGGTGCGTGATTCACCCAACGAGTCGTTCCGCTACATGCGCATGCCGCTGGATGTCGATGGTCGCATCGACAGCTTCATGCGGCTGCGCGGTGCCCTGCTGAATGCGGCATTGCGTCCCGAGATCGCTACCCGCTTCGCCCGCCAGGCGCTGCCGCAAGACGCCTGGAATACCGAGATCGAGGACAAGCTGAAATTCAGCGCCACACAGATACTGGCGCTGTTTGCCGAAGGCGGTTTTCAGACACTAGGCCAGTCCATCGAGGAAAAAGTATCGGAAGCCGAACGCGATAAAGCCGCGGGCACCTATCTGCGCATTCTGGAGCTCGCAGCATTCGAGGCCTTGCGCATCGCCAACCGTCAGGCGGATCTGCCCGCTCCCAAGGCTGATGACGCCACAGGCTGGCTGGTGCGCGATTCGCTTAACAGCATCAGTGACATATTTGTCTATGGTGCACCGGTTTACCTGCAACTTATGCAGTACGACGAGGTCAAGGCTACCGGTCTGCAACTCACCCGCTCGCCTGGTCAGAACGTCGTCTATTTTGGCTCGCTCTTGCTGACGCTTGGCGTATTCTTCATGCTCTATGTACGCGAACGCCGGGTCTGGCTGCTGGTCAAGCCCGGACATGCATTGCTGGCCATGTCGTCCGCCAAGCACACGATCGATTTCGAAAAAGAATTCACACAACACGCGCAAGCACTCGATACGCTTGCCAGGTAATCCGGAGATTCACCATGGAACTCGCCCTCAATCAACCTGCCCCGCTATTGAAGCGCCTGTCCTGGTTTGACTGGCTGTTTGCCGCCATCATCACGGCAGGCGGCCTGTTTGCCTTGTCACGCTTTGGCGAATTCATGGACATCTACGAAAAAGCCATCCTGCTGGCGGCGATTCCCTCGCTGGCCGTGTTTGGCTGGTTCTGGAAACCCTTCCGCCCACTGTTCATCGTGGTCGGCGCCATCAGTCTGTTCGCCATCAGCCAGTACCAGGGCAGTCTGGCACGCATGGAAGAAGCGTTTTTCCTCAAGTACCTGATCTCCAGCCAGGCGGCCATCATGTGGATGTGCGCCCTGTTCGGCCTGGCCACGCTGACGTACTGGGCAGGCCTGCTGGCGCGTTCCGACTTCACCATGAAAACCGGCAGTGTCCTGACCTGGTCGGCCATCGCCATGGGCTTTACCGGCCTGATGGTGCGCTGGTACGAGTCCTATCTGATCGGTACCGATGTCGGCCATATCCCGGTGTCCAACCTGTACGAAGTCTTCGTCCTGTTTTGCCTCATCACCGCGATGATGTATCTATATTACGAAGCCCAGTACCGGACACGCCAGATGGGTGCGTTTGTCCTGCTGGTAATCTCGGCCGCTGTCGGCTTCATCCTCTGGTACACCTTCGACCGCGGTGCACACGAAATCCAGCCGCTGGTGCCTGCCCTCAAATCCTGGTGGATGAAGTTGCACGTGCCCGCCAACTTCATCGGCTACGGTGCTTTCTCGCTTTCAGCCATGCTCGGTGTGGGTTACCTGCTGGCGCAGCGCGGCATTCTGGCCAGCCGCCTGCCCAAGCTCGAAGTGATTGACGACATGATGTACAAGGCCATCGCGATCGGCTTTGCCTTCTTCACCATCGCCACCATACTCGGCGCGATGTGGGCAGCTGAAGCCTGGGGCGGTTACTGGTCATGGGATCCCAAGGAAACCTGGGCACTGATCGTGTGGCTGAACTATGCGGCCTGGCTGCATATCCGCCTGGTCAAGGGCCTGCGCGGCCCGATGCTGGCCTGGTGGGCGGTGGTGGGTCTGTTTGTCACCACCTTCGCTTTCCTCGGCGTGAACATGTTCCTGTCGGGACTGCATTCCTACGGTACCTTGTAATACAACCGGGCGCGGATGAAATTCTCCCGTGCCCGCTATTTACCCTCCGGTTCTACCCGGTCTACTGAGCATGAAACGTCCGGCAAGCTCGTATGCAAAACCCCTTTTTTATATCATTCCCCTGGCGTTGATCGCCCTGGCAGCCAGCCTGTGGTTGACTTCGTTGCGCAGCCCGCCCCAGGAAGATGCCGACTCCCTCACCACAGCACTTTGGAAACTGGATTTTCCTGACAGCAACGGGCAACAACAGCATTTATCGCAATGGCGCGGCCAGGTGGTGGTGCTGAATTTCTGGGCAAGCTGGTGTGCACCCTGCCGTGAGGAAATGCCGGACTTTGTCGCTTTACGCACCGAATTTCAGGCGAAAGGCGTGGAATTTATCGGCATTGCCATGGATAATCCGGCCAACGTCACGCGATTTTTGCAGCAATTCCCGGTCAACTATCCTATTCTGATCGGTGAAGATGGCGCGCACAGCCTGATACGCCAACTTGGCAACCAGAACGGGGGACTTCCCTACACGATCGTGATTGATCGCCGTGGCAATATCGTACGGAACCACTTGGGACGACTAACGCGTAGCACACTTGAAGCCGACCTGCGTAAAATAGTCAGCAAGTAGAGCTTTAGCGTCAATATCTGGACAATTCACCCTCATTTACGGCAAAATCGCTGCATGACGACTAAACGAACCGGCCGCGCTGCGGCCAAATCGGCTCCCAGTCTGCACCCACATGTCCTGGTCCTGCATGGCCCCAACCTCAACTTGCTGGGCAGCCGCGAACCCAGACACTATGGGCTTGCCACGCTCGACGATATCAATCGTGCACTGGTTGGCCGCGGCGAAACAGCCGGCGCCCACGTCGAAACCTTCCAGCACAACCATGAAGGGGCCTTGATCGACCGGGTACATCAGGCCGCACGCGACCATGTGGATTTCATTGTCATCAATCCCGCCGCATACACCCACAGCAGCATCGCACTGCGGGATGCCCTGGCCGCCACGGCCATCCCCTTTGTTGAAGTACACCTTTCCAACATCTACGCGCGCGAATCCTTCCGCCATCATTCGTATTTTTCCGACCTCGCGGTTGGTGTCGTGTCCGGTCTCGGTGCACACGGCTACGAACTGGCACTGGAATACGCCCTACGCCACCTCCAAAACAGGACCCCCCATGGATCTCAGAAAACTGAAAAAGCTCATTGATTTGGTCGAAGCCTCTGGCATCGCCGAGCTGGAAATCACCGAAGGCGAAGAAAAAGTCCGCATTGCCAAAAGCATTGCCGGCGCGCCCATGATGATGGCGCATGCGCCACAAATGATGCACGCCCCGGCCCCGGCAGCACCGGCCGTAGCCGCTGCCCCGGCTGAAGATGCCTTGCCCGATGGTCACGTCGTGCGTTCGCCCATGGTCGGCACCTTCTATCGTGCTCCGGCACCCAACTCTAAAAACTTTGCAGAAGTCGGTCAGAGCGTGAACGCCGGTGACACGCTGTGCATCATCGAGGCGATGAAGCTCCTGAACGAAATCGAATCGGACCAGGGGGGCGTCATCAAGGCCATCCTGGTTGAAAACGGCCAGCCGGTGGAATATGGCGAGCCACTGTTTGTTATTGGCTAAATTCAAGTGGAGGGTGAAGGGGGAAGGGTGAAGGGACGTTGCGCACACCCCACCCTTCGCCCTTTACCCTTCCCCCTTCACTGGAATCCCCATGTTTGAAAAAATTCTTATCGCCAACCGCGGCGAAATCGCCCTTCGCATCCAGCGAGCCTGCCGTGAAATGGGCATCAAGACTGTAGCCGTCTATTCCGAGGCCGACCGCGACGCCAAGTACGTCAAGCTGGCTGACGAATCGGTCTGCATCGGCCCGGCCCCGTCACAGCAAAGCTATCTGCACGTACCGTCCATCATCGCCGCAGCCGAAGTCACCGACTCCGCTGCCATCCATCCCGGCTATGGATTTTTGTCTGAAAACGCCAACTTTGCCGAGCGGGTGGAGTCTTCGGGCTTTACCTTCATAGGCCCACGCCCCGATAACATCCGTCTGATGGGTGACAAGGTGGCGGCCAAGCAGGCCATGATCGAAGCCAAGGTGCCGTGCGTGCCGGGGTCGGATGGTGCACTGTCCGATAACGACGACGAAACCATCAAGACCGCTGCCCGTATCGGCTACCCGGTCATCATCAAGGCCGCGGGCGGCGGCGGCGGGCGTGGCATGCGCGTGGTGCACACCGAAGCCGCGTTATTGAATGCAGTGACCATGACCAAGACCGAGGCGGGCGCCGCCTTCGGCAACCCAATGGTCTACATGGAAAAATTCCTGCAGACACCTCGCCACATCGAAATCCAGATTCTGGCCGACGAACATGGTAACGCAGTCCATCTGGGCGAGCGTGACTGCTCGATGCAGCGCCGCCACCAGAAAGTGCTGGAAGAAGCACCCGCGCCCGGACTCGACCCCAAGCTGCGTGACAAGATCGGGGAACGCTGCGCCGAGGCCTGCCGCAAGATTGGCTACCGCGGCGCCGGCACCTTTGAGTTCCTGTACGAAAATGGTGAGTTCTATTTCATCGAGATGAATACCCGGGTACAGGTCGAGCACCCGGTGACCGAACTCATCACCGGTATCGACATCGTGCAGACCCAGATCCGCGTCGCCGCCGGTGAAAAACTGCCATGGAAGCAAAAGGATATCCGGTTCAAGGGCCACGCCATCGAGTGCCGCATCAATGCCGAACACCCGACCACCTTCGTCCCCAGCCCCGGCAAACTCACCAATTACCACGCGCCTGGCGGTCCCGGCATCCGCGTCGACTCGCACGTCTACCACGGCTACTACGTTCCGCCGCACTACGATTCGATGATCGGCAAGGTGATCGCCTATGGCGATACGCGCGACCAGGCCATTGCCCGCATGCGCGGCGCGCTGATGGAAATGATCATTGAGGGCATCCAGAGCAACATTCCATTGCATCAGGAGCTGCTGAACGATGCCGCGTTCATTGCCGGTGGTACCAGCATTCATTACCTGGAGCACAAACTGGCCGGAGAAAAGGGCTGATCCAATCCATCCGGGCAGGTGCTGCATGCACCGCCCGTTCCTCATTTTCATTAGTGCCCATCACACATGCCCTGGCAATCCGTCCGCATCCTCGTCGACTCCAAACAGGCTGAGCCGCTATCCGATGCGCTGATGGAAATCGGCGTGCTATCGGTGTCACTGGAAGACGCCGATGCCGGCACCGTGGACGAAACGCCCCTGTTCGGCGAACCCGACCACCCCACAGCCGAATTGTGGCCACATAGCATCGCTGCCGTGCTCATGGACGAGCACGCCAATGTGGCCGAGACACTGGCCGCAGCAGCGAAACAGGCGGGGGTTCCCACCCCGACCGAATACACGGTCGAAATCGTGGCCGAACAGGACTGGGTGCGCCTGACACAATCGCAGTTCGACCCCATTCCGATCTCGCCACGCTTGTGGATTGTGCCCACCTGGCACGATGCCCCCGACAGTAGCGCGATCAACCTCAAGCTCGATCCCGGCCTGGCCTTCGGCACCGGCAGCCACCCGACGACCCGGCTTTGTCTGCGCTGGCTCGACGCGCATATTGCCGGTGACGAGACCCTACTGGATTATGGTTGCGGCTCCGGCATCCTTGCCATCGCCGCAGTCAAGCTCGGTGCGGCGCGGGTCGACGGTGTCGATATCGATCCGCAGGCAGTGACGGCCTCGTGCGATAACGCCACCCTCAACGAGGTCACCGCTCATTTCTGCCTGCCCGGGGAACTCGCATCAGGGCAATACGACATCGTTGTGGCCAACATCCTCACCAATCCGCTCAAGGGCATGGCACCGCTTCTGGCTGGCCGCGTGCGGACGGGTGGGCAACTGGTGCTGTCCGGCATTCTGGCCGAGCAGGCTGAAGACGTCATGGTGGTGTACCGCGACTGGTTTGTCTTCGAGCCACCCGAAACCGACGAGGGCTGGGTTCGCCTGGCAGGCGTCAAACAGTGAATTACCGCACCACCTGCCCGCATTGCGTCAGCGTGTTCCGCCTCGGAACCGACCAACTCGACGCCGCGCAAGGCTGGGTGCAATGCAGCGTATGCGGTGCCGCTTTTAATGCGCACCTGAGCCTGCTGATGGAAGATGGTTCGCCGCTTCCGCCGGTCGAACCCGAGATCATCGAAGTCCCTCAGCCGGCAGGGGCGGCGGAGATCCTCGAGCCTGAATCCCACGAAATCGACCTCGCCTCCGCCCTGCATGATCTTCCCAGTGAGTCCAACGCCGAGACGCCTGAAATGGTCGAGGAAACGCCTCCGGCCGAACTCCCACGTGGCATAGCCCAGCGTGAAGACCCGCTCGATCTGCCCTCGATCATCCTCATCGACCCCAACACCACCGTATCAGATGACCCCGGCCCCATGCCGCAGGTCTACGATACGTCGGCGTATCCGAACGCCGCCGCCGCGCAGGACCCTCCAGCAACATCAGCCCATACGCCCAATCCGCCTGCAGCGCGTATTGAATATGCCACCCCCATACCCGGTTCCACGCGACTCCGGCCCTCCTCACGTCGCATCAGTCCCTGGGTGTGGGGGATCGCCAGCACGCTGCTGCTACTGGTGTTGCTGGCACAGTCTGCCTACTTCCTGCGCGACGCCCTCGTCAGCCGGCTGCCGCAGACCCGTCCGGCATTCGAACAGGTCTGTGCCGTGGTCGGTTGCAGCCTTTCCCTGCCTAAAAATCTGGCTTTGCTGCAAATCATCGGCTCCGATCTGCAGACCGAAGCCAGCGGCCGGCTCAAGCTCACCCTCACGCTTGGCAACCGGGCCCATCAGGTGCAAGCCTGGCCGGTTCTGGTGCTCACCCTGACCGACCAACGCAACCGCCCCCTGGCGCGGCGCAGCTTCGCACCTAGCGAATATCTGGAAGACACCCAGCGCATTGCAACCGGCATTCCACCGCGCAGCGAACAGCCCCTGAGCCTGCCGTTAACCGTACGCGACCTGGTACCCATGGGCTTCGATCTGAAACTGACCTATTGAGATTTTCCTTTCCCTTTTTCAAGGCTGGCTGGCGGATCGCTTCTTCGGTATAGTTCGCCTTCCCGTTGCGGGAGAGCGCGTGCCGGTTGAATCAACCCGGCCGCCACCGAAGGCGTAACCCACCCGGAATCGCTCAGGTACATCGGACCGCAACAACCGGAATACTCTGGAGAGCGCGGGCGCTGTGTGCACCACCGGCCAACCGCCACCGAAGGGGCAGCGGCGGCCTGAATCCAACGATTCAGTCCGCCGTAATCTCTCAGGTACCAAGGACAGAGGGGTGGAGTGCATTCACGCTTCACCCTTTTTTATTTTTGGTTACCGACACAATGCTCAAGCAAACCCCGCTCAACGCCACTCACCGCGAATCCGGCGCCAAAATGGTCGATTTCGGCGGCTGGGACATGCCGGTGAACTATGGCTCTCAGATCGAGGAACATCACACTGTCCGCACCGGCTGCGGGCTGTTCGACGTCTCGCACATGCTGCCACTGGATATCAAGGGTGCCAACGTCCGCGCCTTTCTGCGCCGCCTGGTCGCCAACAACGTCGACAAGCTGCAGGTACCGGGAAAGGCCCTGTATTCGTGCATGTTGAACGAAGCCGGCGGCGTCATCGACGACCTCATCATCTATTTCATGGACGAATCCTGGTTCCGCCTGGTAGTCAACGCCGGCACGGCGGAAAAAGACCTCGCCTGGATGGAAAAGCTGAACGCCGACTGGGAGATGGGCCTGACGCTGACTCCGCGCCGCAACCTCGCCATGATCGCCATTCAGGGCCCTAATGCAACGCAGGCGCTGAACGAGGCGCTGCCCGGCGTCGACAGCATCACCGCCCACATCAAGCCTTTCAGCGCCGCCGCCATGGGCGAAATGTTCATCGCCCGCACCGGCTACACCGGCGAAGACGGCTACGAAGTGATGGTACTGGCGAAATCCGCGCCCTTCTTCTGGAAAGCGCTGGTCGAAGCGGGCGGCAAGCCGATCGGTCTGGGTGCACGCGATACCCTGCGGCTCGAAGCCGGGATGAATCTCTACGGCCAGGACATGGATGAAACCCAGTCGCCGCTGGAATCCGGTTTGTCATGGACGGTTGACCTGAAAACAGAACGCGACTTTGTCGGCCGGGCAGCGCTGGAAAAAAGCGAGATCACAAAGCAACTGGTCGGCCTGCTGCTGCTCGACAAGGGTGTGTTGCGCGGTCATCAAAAGGTCATCACCAAAAATGGCGAGGGTGAAATCACCTCTGGCACCTTCTCACCTACACTGCAGCAATCGATCGCACTCGCACGCATTCCGCTCGGCATTGCGCCGGGCGACGAAGTCGAGGTTGAAATCCGCGACAAGAAACTGAAAGCCAGAGTGGTGAAATATCCCTTTGTGCGAAACGGCAAAGCTTTAATTTAATTAATCAACCGGGGTCGGCTTCGAAGCAGACCCAACCTGTTTTTATATTTATCTTCTGGACCTGACATGAACATCCCAGCCGACCTCAAATACACTCCCAGCCACGAATGGGTGCGCGTCGAAACCGACGGCACACTGACCGTGGGCATCACCCACCACGCGCAGGACCTGCTGGGCGACATGGTGTTCATCGAAAGCCCGGCCGCCGGCCGCGCGCTGACCAAAGGTGAGGAATGTGCCGTGGTCGAATCGGTGAAAGCGGCATCTGACGTTTATGCACCGGTTACCGGTGAAGTGATCGCCGCCAATGGTGACGTCGAGTCCAGCCCCGAATCGGTGAACCAGAATGCCTACGCTGCCTGGCTGTTCAAGATCAAACCTGCCAACGCGGGTGATGTTGCCGAGCTGCTCGATGCCGCGGCCTACCAGAAGCTGGTGGAATCCGAGGCTCACTGAGAATCGTCGCATCATGCCCTTCATCCCCCACACTGAAGAAGACGTCTCCACCATGCTCGGCGCCATTGGCGTGGGCAGCATTGAAGACCTGTTCGACGAAATTCCGCCTGCGCTCAAAGCCGGCCGCTTGAAAGAAGTGCCCGATGGCCAGTCGGAAATGGCAGTCGCACGGCTGATGCAGGAACGCGCATCTGCCGACGGCTTCTGGTCCAATTTCATCGGCGCCGGCGTCTACGAGCATCACATCCCGGCAGCAATCTGGCAGATCACCACGCGCGGCGAATTCTATTCCGCCTACACGCCGTATCAGGCCGAAGCCTCGCAGGGCACGCTGCAGCTGATCTACGAATACCAGACCATGATGACCCGGCTGACGGGGCTGGATGTGTCGAATGCCTCGCTCTACGATGGCGCCACGGCATTGGCCGAAGCGGTGTTGATGGCGGTGCGCGCGCACAAAACCTCACGCCGCGTGCTGGTGCCGAAAACCGTGCACCCGATCTATCGCCGCGTGGTCCACACCACGGTCAAGAACCAGGATATCGAACTGGTCGAGCTTGAGTACGATCCCGCCACCGGGCAAACCCTGCTACCCGCCGACGCCGGCAGTTTCGCCGGACTGGTCATCCCGCAACCCAACTTCTTCGGGGTACTGGAAGACGTGCATGCGATGACCGACTGGGCGCACGCACAGGGCGCACTCGCCATCGCGCTTGTCAACCCGACCACGCTGGCGGTGCTGGAAGCTCCCGGAAACTGGGGCCAGACCGGCGCTGACATCGCGGTAGGCGAAGGCCAGCCCCTGGGCGCGCCGATGGCCTCGGGCGGCCCTTATTTTGGCTTCATGTGCTGCCGCCAGAGTTTTGTGCGGCAAATGCCGGGGCGCATCGTCGGCCGCACCGTCGACCTCGACGGCAAGCCGGGATTTGCACTGACGCTACAGGCACGTGAGCAGCACATCCGCCGCTCCAAGGCCACATCCAACATCTGCACCAATCAGGGTCTGGTCGTCACCGCAGCCACCCAGTACATGGCGCTGCTGGGCCCGCAAGGCCTGGCCAAAGTGGCCTCGGCCAGCCATGCCGGCACGATGGCGCTGGCCGACAGGCTGGCCGCGATTCCCAATGTGACGCGCGCATTCGCCTCACCCTGTTTCCATGAAGTGGTGCTAAAAATCAAGGATAACGCCAGGGATGTGCTGCGTGCACTACGGGCGCAGGGCATCCTCGGCGGGCTGGACATTTCCGGCTGGTATCCCGAGCTCGGCCAGGCCATCTTGGTATGCGTCACCGAAACCAAGACCCCGGCTGATCTGGACCACTACGTGCAACAGATGGAACGCATCCTGTCGAAACGACGCGAAGCTCCGCCGTGCGCGTACAAAAGCTAATCGGAGGCAATCATGAGTGATGTGCAACGGGACGAGCAATTCTGGGAGCTGGCTGATTCATTCATCCAACTGGCCAATACTCATTTGAGTAATGCAAAACCTAGCCGGGTCAGCGCAAGCGCACTATTCGCGGCTGCGCGATTCAATGCCTTCGTCATCACGGCGGCTACCGAGAACAAGGCACAGCTGATTGCGGAGAAAGAGTCCGCCATCGCCTATTTTCTGGAGCAATACGAAAAGATGCTGCGCGAGAATCTGGATGAACATATGTCCCGCTACGACGAGCAAGTAAATTAAAGCGTACGAAATGAATCGGGGCAATTGTTGATGTGCCCGATATTTAACTGAGTAATTCAAGGAGAGCAAACATGGCAGTGACTTTAGGCGGTACCCCCATCGACGTCGCAGGCAGTTTCCCCAAGGTCGGCGACACCGTTCCCGACTTCAAACTGGTCAACAAGGATCTGGCCGACGTCTCGCTTGCCGATTTCGCTGGCAAGAAGAAGATCCTCAACATCGTACCCAGCCTCGACACGCCGGTGTGCGCCATATCGACCCATAAATTCAACGACGCTGCGGTCGGCAACACCGCAGTGCTGATCATCTCGGCCGACCTGCCGTTCGCGATGAGTCGCTTCTGCGGCGCTGAGAGCACCAACAACGTGGTCACCCTGTCAACCATGCGTGGCGCTGAATTCATGCAGAACTATGGCGTGGCCATCACCAGCGGTCCACTCTGCGGCGTCACCGCACGCGCGGTGATCGTGCTCGACGAGACCAACAAGGTACTGCACGCTGAACTCGTCCCCGAGATCAAGCAGGAACCCGACTACGCCGCCGCGCTGGCGGCACTGAAGTAATTTTTTCGCGAACACCCTTCACGGTGTTCGCGGGCAACCAGGTTTTCACCATGCTGATATTCGACCATTCCCGTCCCGGCCGCACCGCTGCTGCCCAAATGCCCACTGCTGGCGGCAATCTCGACGACCTGCCAGCCAGTTTGCGGCGCAAGGATGCACCGGCACTGCCCGAGGTCTCCGAACTCGACGTGGTGCGCCATTACACGCGACTGAGCCAGAAGAACTTCTCGATCGACACGCAGTTCTACCCGCTCGGCTCGTGCACCATGAAGTACAACCCGCGCGCGTGCAATTCGCTGGCGATGCTGCCGCAGTTCCTGGCGCGCCACCCGGCGAGCCCGGACGAAACCGGCCAGGGCTTTCTCGCCAGCATGTTCGAACTGCAGGAGATGCTGAAGGACGTGACCGGCATGGCGGGTGTGTCGATGGCGCCGATGGCGGGTGCGCATGGCGAATTTGCCGGGGTGGCGATGATCCGCGCCTATCACGATGCACGTGGCGACACAGCACGGCGCGAGATCATCGTGCCGGATGCGGCACACGGCACCAACCCGGCCACCGCCACCATGTGCGGTTACACGGTCCGGGAAATTCCCACCGATGCAACCGGCAGCGTCAACCTCGACGCACTGAAAGCAGCTGTCGGCCCACAAACTGCGGGTCTGATGCTGACCAATCCGTCGACGCTGGGTGTGTTCGAGAAAACCATTTCCGAGATCCAGAAGATCGTTCACGACGCCGGTGGCCTCTCGTATTACGACGGCGCCAACCTCAACGCGATTCTGGGCAAGGTACGTCCCGGCGACATGGGCTTCGACGTCATCCACATGAATCTGCACAAAACCTTCTCCACCCCGCACGGCGGTGGTGGACCGGGCGCAGGTCCGGTGGGCGTGTCGAAGCGGCTGCTGCCCTTCATGCCAATCCCGCTGGTACTAAATGAAAACGGTGCCTACCGTCTGGCGACCGAAGCCGACCTGCCACAGTCGATCGGCCGCATGTCGGCCAACATGGGCAATGCCGGCGTGCTGATGCGTGCCTATATTTATGCGCTTCTGCTGGGCCGCGATGGTATGCACCGTGTCGCCGAATATGCCACGCTCAATGCCAACTACCTGATGGTCAAGCTGCACGAAGCCGGTTTCGATCTCGCCTTCCCCACGCGCCGCGCCAGCCACGAGTTCATCGTCACGCTGAAACGACTGAAGGAAACCACCGGTGTCACCGCAATGGATTTTGCCAAGCGCCTGCTCGACTACGGCTACCACGCGCCAACCACCTATTTCCCGCTACTGGTACCGGAATGCCTGCTGATCGAGCCCACCGAAACCGAAAGCCGCGAAACGCTGGACGGTTTCATTGAGGCGATGAAGACCATCAAGCATGAAGCCGAAACCAGTGCCGCGCTGGTGAAGGGCGCGCCCTACAGTTTGCCGGTGCGCCGTCTGGACGACGTCAAGGCCGCACGCGAACTCGACCTGACCTATAAACCAGCGGCATGAGCGAACCTGCCAGCCCGTTCAAGGGCAAGACCGGCCTGCGGCGTGTGCTGAATGCAACGGGCTATTCGTGGGCAGGGCTCAGTGCCGCGTTCAAGCACGAAGACGCCTTCCGCCAAGAACTGTTTCTGGCACTGCTGCTGATTCCACTGGCGATTTATCTGGGTGAAACCGGGATCGAACGCGCCCTGATGATCGCTGCGGTGCTGGGCGTCCTGATCGTCGAACTGCTCAATTCTGCAGTCGAAGCAGCGGTTGACCGCATTTCGCTGGAGCATCACCTGCTCATCAAACGTGCCAAGGACATGGGCAGTGCGGCGGTCATGCTTGCGCTCATCAATGTCATCGCCACCTGGGGGCTGGTACTAATGTACTGACTAAACCCAAAAATCATGCCAATATTGCGCGGCAAGCTTAAGTTTCAGCGCTAAATAGCCGGAATACATTGAGTATTTCTTTCAATAGTGGCCCCGTGAAAATAAAAACTACCTGCCTCCTGTTAAGCCTGTTCCACTTCGGTTCCGCCACCGCCCTCGGGTTGGGTGAACTCAACGTGCGCTCGTATCTGGGGCAACCCCTCCATGCCACGGTCGCACTCGTAGGCGCCACGCCCAATACCACTGCCGATTGTTTCAGTCTGGATTCCAGCGCCACAGCCATCGCACCGCTGGTTCGCACCCAGTTAAGCATCGAGCAGTCTGGCAGCCGCACCGTGCTGCATATCCGTACGCCTCAAGCCATTAACGATCCCGTCGCGCAGTTTGTGCTGATGTCCGACTGCGAGACACGATTGAAGCGCGATTACGTCATCCTGCTGGATCCGCCCGCGCAGATAGAAACCGTTGCGATCAGCCGCAGCGAGCCTGTTGCCGAAGCCATGCCCGCTGCAACCACCAGCACACCAAAACCACGCGCTGCCCGCAAAGCTGCACGCAGCACCCAGCGGGCCCGTACCGCCTCTCCCCGTCTGGCGACATCGGCTTCGCAATCGGCCACACCACGTGTGTCAGCCAACGCTTCGGCTGCCGCTCCGCGCCTGGTGCTATCCGGCAAACATGGCAGCGCCACCCGTGCGGCGCTCGCTCTGCGACTCGATACCAATCTTCCAGACTTGACACTGTCACGCCCGGAACCGCTGACCGCCACCGAAATGTCGGATGAGAATACAGCGCTCACGCGCAAGCTTGCGCATCTGGAAACCCAACTGACTGCGCTGCAACAGCGCAATACCGAGCTCGATGCGCAACGCACAGCTGCCGCTCCGAAAGCCTCCCCCCATGCGGCCAAGCAACCCGTGCAATGGCCACTGTATTTGCTTGCCGTTGGCCTGGTCGCGGGAGGCGGGCTGTTGGTGGCAGGGCTGCGTCGCCGCAGCCGCAGTCGCCGCCCCGTCGTGATGATGGACGACAGCGCCTGGACACCACCCGATGTCATGCCGTCCTTGCATGAGGCCTCGTCGCGGCCCACAACCGTCGCACCCGAGCCACGACAACCACCTGAAATGTCCCCGCTTGAAGCCGCAAGCACCGAAGTCAACGATGACATTCTTGACCAAGCCGAGGTGTACATGGCGCACGGTCATGGCGAACTCGCTGTGCATCTGCTGCAGGAACACCTGCGGGTCGCACCCGACGAATCGCCTGTCCCCTGGCTGTTGCTGCTCGATCTGCTGCAACGCGAAGGCGATACCGCTGGCTATGCGGCAGCCAGCGCCGAGTGCCGCCGCTATTTCAACGTCGACCTCTCGGGACAAGGTACTTCGAGTAACGATGGGGAAGGCGTGGGGCTCGAAGCCTATCCGCTGCTTCTGGAAGGATTGGTCAAGGTATGGAAAACACCGGACGCCAGTGCCTTCTTTGATGAACTGATTTACGACAAGCGTGGCGGCACACGTATCGGCTTCGAGCAGCATGTCTATCGCGATATCCTGATGCTGCGCGCCATCGCCGATCAGGACAAAGACGCACTCGCGGCCTAACCGTCGCTCGCGCTAACGCGCAATTAACCCTCGCCCCCATCAACGATGGCTGAGAGGGCCGCGAAAAGGGCCGGGGCCTGCCTGCGTATAATCCTCTCCTTCTGTCCTCTTCAACTGATCTTCCCATGCGTACGCTCATCTGCGGTTCCCTCGCCTTCGATTCCATCATGGTGTTTCAGGATCATTTCAAACACCACATCCTGCCCGACAAGATCCACATGTTGAACGTGTCATTTCTGGTACCGGAAATGCGCCGCGAGTTCGGCGGCTGTGCGGGCAACATCGCCTACAACCTGAAACTGCTGGGTGGTGAGCCCGTCATCATGGCAACCGTCGGTGAAGATTTCAGCCTCTACGCCGATCGGCTGGATGCGCTTGGTATCTCGCGCGAGGCGATCCGCAACATGCCGGGCAGCTACACCGCGCAGGCTTTCATCACCACCGATCTGGCCGATAACCAGATCACTGCCTTCCATCCCGGCGCGATGTTCTTCTCGCACGAAAACGATGCCTCGCAGGCGCGGGACATCGGCCTGGGCATCGTCTCGCCCGACGGCCGCGACGGCATGCTCAGCCACTGCCGCCAGTTTCACGCAGCCGGCACCCCGTTCGTGTTTGATCCCGGCCAGGGCATGCCGCTGTTTTCCGGCAGTGAACTGCTGGAAATGGTTGAACTCGCCGATTACGTCACGCTCAACGATTACGAAGCCGAACTGCTGCAGGCCCGCACCGAGCTGTCGCTCGAAGCACTGGCGGCCCGGGTGAAATGCCTGGTGGTCACGCGCGGCGAGGAAGGGTCACGCTTTTATGTCGAAGGCCGCCAGATCGACATTCCCGTTGTCCCGGCCAAGGCGGTGGTCGACCCAACCGGGTGCGGCGACGCGTTCCGTGCCGGCCTGCTCTATGGCATTGCCCATGGCTGGGACTGGGAAACCACCGGCCAACTGGCCAGCCTGATGGGTTCGATCAAGATCGAGCATCGCGGCGGACAGAACCACACGCCCACCCGTGACGCTATCGCCGGGCTGCTCAAGACCACGTTTGGCAAGACACTTTGATTTCGTCCGGCATGCAACTAAAACCGGTCGGTGGACTCTTTGCCTATATTGAAAGTATGACAACCGTGGGTACCTCATCATGAAAACCTCGCTCGGCGTTTTAACCTCTACCCTTCTCGCAGCAGCGATTGTTTCGCTGGTAGGTTGCGCCAGTGGCACCGGTGGCAAGGACTATAGCCGTACCCAGACCCGCGCCGTGCAGGAAGTGCAGATGGGTATGGTGGAGTCGGTACGCGAGGTAAATATCGAAGGCACCAAGACGCCAATTGGTGCAGGCGCCGGGGCCGTTGTGGGTGGTGTCGCCGGCAGCACGGTCGGCGGCGGCAAAGGCAGTGTGGTCGGCGCAGCGGTAGGCGCCGTACTGGGCGGACTAGGCGGGGCGGCCGTTGAAGAAGGCGTCACCCGCAACAAAGGCGTGGAAATCACCGTCAAGCTGGATTCAGGCCGATTGATCGCCATTACCCAGTCTGCTGATGAAACATTCCAGGTAGGCGATCGTGTGCGCGTGCTATCGGGCGGCGGCACCACGCGCGTATCGCACTGATCAGTGAGGCGACAGCGGACTGCTTCATCATTCCGCAACCTGAACGTCACACGGCGTTAAAAGAGTCTATCTAAGCTGGGCGCTTTCCATAAAGGAAGCGCCCCATGCTCGACGTCCGCAGCAACACACTCCCTGCTTCCCGCAGCCGTTACCACCTGTCACTGGCGGTGGATGATGGCGAAATCCGCGAAGCGCAGCGTTTGCGTCACAAGGTATTTTCCGAAGAAATGGGTGCGCACCTGACAACCGTGCTGCCGGGGCATGACATCGACCGCTTTGATCCCTATTGCGATCACCTGCTGGTACGTGAACTCACCAACGGCAAAGTCGTCGGCACTTACCGCATTCTCCCGCCTGAAGCCGCCCAGCGCATCGGAAGCTATTATTCCGAAGAAGAATTCGACCTGTCCCGGCTCAATTTCCTGCGGCCACGCATGGCCGAACTGGGTCGATCATGCGTGCATCCGGCACACCGCAGCGGCACGGTCATCGCGCGGCTGTGGATGGGGCTGGCCGACTATATGACACGCTATGGGTACGAATATGCGGTCGGATGCGCCAGCATTGGCATGGCCGACGGTGGCCACATCGCTGCCAGCGTCTATCGTCAACTGGCCGAACGCGCCCTGGCGCCGCTCGAATGGCGCGTCACCCCACGCACCCGCCTGCCGGTCGAATCGCTCGATGATGGGCAGACCGCCGCACTGCCGCCCCTGATCAAGGGCTACACCCGCCTCGGTGCAATGGTATGCGGCGAACCGGCCTGGGATCCCGATTTCAACACCGCCGACTTGCTGATGCTGTTGCCGATGGCGCAACTCAACTGCAGCTATGCCCGCCGTTTCGTCGCGTAAAGCCACGACCCCCAGCTTGTCGCAATTCACTGTCTCGCCCCTGCCCGTTAATCCCTTCAAGTGCAAGCAGGAAGCCGCTTACAATGAACGCGTGAGCCTCGCCCTTGTACCCACCTTTCTCCGCCGTCTCATCCGCATCAGCCTGTTGTTGCTACATCTCGTCCTCGGGGTGACGCTGGCAGGCGTGGCTTTCCCCTTGCTCCGCCCGGCACAACGCGACCGCGTCATCATGCGTTGGTCGCGCGGCCTGCTCAATGTGCTGGGGGTGCGCGTTCGAACCGGCGCGCCACCCAATCTGCCTAGCGGCGCATTGCTGGTGTGCAATCACGTATCGTGGCTGGATATTTACCTGATTTACGCTGCCCGACGCGTGCACTTTGTTTCCAAGGCCGAAGTGCGGAATTGGCCGATAGCCGGCTGGCTGGCGCGCAAGACCGGCACGCTGTTTATCGAACGCGGCCGCCGGGCCGACACCGCGCGCGTCAACACCGACATGCGCGCACTGATGCAGGGTGGCGCCTGGGTGGCTGTGTTCCCCGAAGGCACCACCAGCGACGGGCGCGGATTGCGACGTTTTTTGCCTTCACTGTTGCAACCGGCTGTCGAACTGAACTGCCCCATCGTGCCGGCCGCCCTGCGCTACCGTACCCTGGCAGGCGAATACAGCGCAGCGCCCGCGTATATCGACTCAATCAACATATGGCAGAGTCTGAAGCTGATTGTCAGTGAACCCGGCCTCATTGCCGAACTCCATTTTGGCGAGCCGATACTGCCCAATGGCCACCGGCGCGATCTGGCCGTTCTGGCCGAAGCGGCCACGGCTAGGCTTCTGGGTGTCGTGCCTGCGGACAGGACACCGAAAACACCTGCCGATCCTCCAGCCTGACCGCGGTCAAGGTCTTGCCCCACAGACAGCCGGTATCCAGCGCAATCAGATCTGGCCGGTTGATGAGTCCCAGCGTCGACCAATGGCCGATGACGATCGTTGCCTCGGCGCTCTTGCGCCCCGGTACCTCGAACCACGGCAACCATCCCGCCGGTTGCGTACCGGGCGCACCCTTGTGGTGAAAATCCATCTCACCCTCGGCTGAGCAATAACGTAGCCGGGTAAAGGTGTTGACGATCATGCGCAGGCGCTCGATCCCGTGAAGGCTGTCATCCCAGGCGATCGGCACATTGCCGTACATCTGCGCAAAGAAATCCCGGTAAGCGGGGCTGCGCAATACCGACTCGGCTTCTGCCGCCCGCTGCATCGCGTCTTCCACGGTCCAGTCGGGTAGCACACCCGCATGCACCATCAGGAAATCCCCCTCGGACCAGGCCAGCTTCTGCTGGCGTAGCCAGTGCAGCAATTCATCGCGGTCGGGTGCGGCCAGAACAGGGTCGAGCGTGTCACCCTTGTGAACCCGGCCAAAGCCTTCGGCCAGCGACAGCAGGTGCAAATCATGGTTGCCGAGCACGCTGATGGCGGCATCGCCCAGGTTTTTGATGAATCGCAACACCGCCAGCGAGTCGGGGCCGCGATTGACCAGGTCACCTACAAACAGCAGCCGGTCGGCCTTTGCGTCGAATTTGAGTTTGTCCAGCAGGCGCAGAAGTGAATCATGACAACCTTGAAGGTCGCCAATGGCATAGGTCGGCATATAAAATACGGTTTCGTCGTGTGCTTTGCGTCCCTCGCATCATAACGCCCCCCCGCCTGAACTCCACGTGTCACCTCTTTCATGAAACCCGTTATTCGTCTGTTTTTCAAAACCCTGCGCCTCATCCTCGGCCCGTTTCTGCTGCTGGGAAACTGGCTTACGCAACCCAAGGGCATCGTGCGCCCCGAAGCCGAGCAGCGCGCCGTCGACGCACGCACGCGCAAACTGGCGCTGTACCACTTCCCCACCTGTCCGTTCTGCCTGAAGAGCCGTCGTATCATGAAGCGGCTGTCGCTCAACATCGAACTGCGCGACGCCAAGAACAACGAAATACACCGGGCGGCACTGATAGCGGGCGGCGGCAAGCCCCAGGTACCTTGTCTGCTGATCACCGATGACAACGGCCAGCAGACCTGGCTCTACGAATCAGACGCCATTAACGCCTATTTCAATCACGAGTTCGGTGGCGCCGCTGCCGCATGAGTCTGCTCGCTGCACTGAATCCGCCGCAGCGCGAAGCGGCGAAATACCTCGACGGCCCCCTGCTGGTGCTGGCCGGCGCCGGCTCGGGCAAGACCCGCGTCATCACCCACAAGATCGCCTACCTGATTGGCGAGTGCGGCTACAAGCCTAGCTCCATCGCCGCGATTACCTTCACCAACAAGGCAGCGCGCGAGATGCAGGAGCGTGCATCCAAGCTGACCAAGGATGTGAACACCAAGGGCCTGATCGTCACCACCTTTCACTCGATGGGCCTGAGGATGCTGCGCGAGGACGCGAAATACGCCGAGCTGAAACCGGCGTTTTCCATCCTCGATTCGGCCGACGCCGCCGGCATCGTTTCGGAAATTATCAAGACCACCGACAAGCAGGAAATCCGCCGTGCGGTATCGCGCATTTCGCTATGGAAGAACGAGCTGAAGTCGCCCGCCCTGGCTCTGCAAACAGCAGAAGATGACAACGCGCGTGTCTACGCCAAAATCTACGACCGCTACGATGCCACCTTGCGTGCCTACCAGGCGGTTGATTTCGACGACCTGATCCGTCTGCCGGCCGAGTTGCTGGACACCCACGCCGAGCTGCGCGAGAAATGGCAGAACCGCCTGCGCCATATTCTGGTGGACGAATACCAGGACACCAACATCGCGCAGTACCGCCTGTTGCAAAAGCTCACCGGTGTACGTGCCGCGTTCACTGCGGTGGGCGACGACGACCAGGCGATCTACGGCTGGCGCGGCGCCTCGGCTGACAACCTGAAGCAGTTGCGCGAAGACTACCCGCATCTACACGTGGTCAAGCTGGAGCAGAACTACCGCTCGACCGTGCGCATCCTCAAGGCCGCCAACAGCCTGATCGCCAACAACCCCAAGCTGTTTGAGAAGCGTCTGTGGAGCGACCTCGGCTATGGCGATGCGATTCAGGTGATGCCGACCAAGGACGACGAGCACGAGGCCGAATCGGTAGTGATGCGCCTGCTGTCGCACAAATTCCAGCACCGCACCGAGTGGCGCGACTACGCCATCCTGTATCGCGGCAACTATCAGGCACGTGTGTTCGAGCAGGCACTACGCAACGAGAAGGTTCCGTATCAATTGTCCGGCGGGCAATCATTTTTTGATCGCGCCGAAATCAAGGACGTCATCGCCTACCTGCGGTTGATTGCCAACAGCGACGACGACCCGGCTTTCATTCGCGCCATCACCACACCCAAGCGTGGCATTGGTGCCGCCACCCTGGAGAAGCTCGGCCAGGTATCGGCAACCCTGCACGTAAGCCTGTTTGAGGCCGTATTCTCTGCCGCCGCTGCATCACAAATTAACGAGCGCCAACTGGCGCCGTTGATTGAGTTCTGCAACTTCATCAACCGCACCGAAGAACGTGTCATCCGCGAACCCGCCGGTGAAGTGCTGAACGACCTGTTGAAAACAATCAACTACGAAGTCCATATTTTTGACCAGGATGACACCCGCGCTGCACAGAGCAAGTGGAACAACGTCATGGAGTTCGTCGCCTGGATCACCAAGAAGGGCGAAGAGGACGAAAAGAATCTGTTACAGATCACCCAGACCATCGCGCTGATCACCCTGCTGGAAGGCCGCGAGGAAGAAGAACCCGACGCGGTACGGCTCTCCACCCTGCACGCCGCCAAGGGCCTGGAATTCGGCCACGTGTTCCTGGTCGGCATCGAGGAAAACATCCTGCCACATCGCGACGCGGTAGATGAGGGCCGTCTGGAAGAGGAGCGCCGCCTGATGTACGTCGGCGTCACCCGGGCCAAACGATCGCTCACGTTATCCTACTGTTCGCGCCGCAAACGCGCACGCGAGTCGGTCGCCTGCGACCCGTCGCGCTTCATCGACGAACTGGGCGATGATGTGCGCATGCCGGACAAGCCCACCACCGCAGATGCCAAGGCCAGCGGCAGCAATCAGCTGGCGGCGTTGAAGGCCATGCTGGGCTGAGACACCAACCCGACAATCAAGACAGAGGCATCCCTCCTAAACTCATGTCCAGGGGGCCTGCAACGACCGCACTTCGGCCCGAATATCTTATTGACGCAGATCCCAAATCTGCCGCCTCCAGCGCAACTCCCAGTCGGCCAAACTTGCGTTCTCCCTCAGCAAGCCATTGATCAGATGCTGCCTCAATGCTGCGGGTTCATGATGCGAATCCGTAAGCAATTCCTGCAACAATTGACGGCGTTGCTGCTGAATACTGTCATCGGGGTGATGCATCAAGGCATAAACCAGCGCCCAATAGGCCGCATAGTACTGCGAGGCGTTATATGTATCCGGATCCCGTGTAAGCAGGCGCATCAAAGCGGGGGCTTTGCCCCACTTCAGTATCTGGATGAACTCTTTCAGGCGCTGTTTGTTGACATGTCCCATCACTTTTCCTTCGCCCTCGTCCGCCGTTTCCATGTACAGGGAGATTCCCTCACTCAGCCAGGTGGGAAGCGACCCGAAAGCTAGGCTCAGGTAATGGTGGCTGGCTTCATGGCGCAGTGCGACGTCCAGCCAGTAATCGTCACCGTTTCGGCAGGCCACATGCACAACTCGCCCTTCCCGCTCGTAGTACCCGAATATGGCCAGGCCATTGCCGTCCGGCAAGTCACGCGTATCCGGGTATAGAACGATCCTTGGCGCAGGAACCGTGGCGCCGAACTGGGCCTGCAAACGACGATGCGTGTCCTGCCAGATCGACTCGGCTGATTGCATGTCGCACCCCCCGTCGGCACGAGCAAGTCCCGCGACGACCAAGAGCAGACACCCTAGCAGTCGAGTCAGGGGGCTCAACGTGATGAGGGCGGCACAAAGAATTCGTTGCGGTAAGCATCCGCAACGGCCATGGTCAGCGCACGAATCGCCGGCTCGTCCCATGTTTGATCCTCGTTCAAGACCATGGTGCGTTTCACCCTCGCCTCCACCCGGAGCATGAACTCGTAGATGGTGATGAATACCCTTTGTCTTGGCCCCGGCATGTCGATGAATCCGACGCCATCCACCAGCCCCGCCTTGGCCGCGGCCAGCGCCAGCCGGGAACCCAGCTTAGGCGGGGCCACATCACGCTGGTCTGTGCGGATGTAATCCATCATCCTGCGCATGGTCGCGTCGTTGATCCAAAACCGATGGCGTAGCCGCGGATTGGCTTCCTGATATTCGACCAGAACTTGGAAATTCGGATTGAGCAACGGGGCATTGGGTGAATTGATCCGGTCGAGCTGCAGGCCAAGGTGCTGTTGTGCCCAGCCGTCCCAATAATCCTGCGCGCGCGGCGCCGGCTGAGGGAAGGGGTCGATCTCGGCGAACCCGGCCAACCGGAACAACTGAGAGATGAAGCCCGCGCAGTAGGTCATGTTACTGTCGGCGCTGGGCCACTTCATGTCGTAATCGAACTTCAGCGGGCGCTCAGAAAGTGCTTGAAAGGCAGCCGCCAATGCGCCGGCAGGGGGCTTGACCCTGGGGCGAAGCAGGGCCAGGCGAAAATTGCGCCTCAACATTGCATCCGGTTTGCTGACCTGTATGCCCGCATCGTTGAAGCCAATGATCCGCCCCCCTTCCTTCGGCAACTCGATATAGATCGAAGCGTGGGTATAAAGACCTAGCGGGTAGCCGAATTGCCGGTTAAACGACGAGACGATATTCAAGCCATCATTCAGGATGATGTCGCCATCCTGCAGGATCGCTGCCGTACCCGGAAAGGGATGGGACACATTTGGCTGGGCTTCTTCGGCCCAGGCAGATGCACCATAAAAAAAAGCCCCCAGTAAGAGGGCCTTTATCCAATGCCTGCCGGGCACTATTTCAGCGCCCACGCGAAGTTGAGGCTTGCTGCAGTCGTGTCGAAGCCATCCCCGCCGACAGAGCGGCTCAGGTCAAACGAAAGCACCGAAAAACTGCTGACACGATGAGTCAAACCAAGCCCGATCGTATTGTAGCGTGAGGTATCGTCGAAGCTGTTTTGATGGAACTGGACGGCTTGAATACTTCCGCGCACGGACAGCTTGTCCGAGAGCTGGTGGCTCAAGCCTGCTGTGGCGAGGAGCATGTTGCCGTTTTTCCCCATCATGGATTCGGCGCCTTCATTGTGGTAGCCAATGGCCTCAAAACCGAGTTGCAAACGCGTCTCGGGCATGAGTTGCCTGCCAAATGAGGCGCTCAGGCTGCCGAAAGCGGTCTTCAAGTCACTGAAATCAGCGTATTGGAAGGGACCCGCAGTATCGCGCACGGCGTTGACGTCCGAAAACGAGGTGTAGTTGTAGCCCAAGCGGCCGCCGAGGTCCAGCGTCATGCCATGCACCTGCTCCTTGAACAGGTGATAGCTCGGCGCGAAGGTAACCCCTAGCTGGTTGTTGTCCAGCGCAGCGTATTGACCGTTGTTCACGGTATGCCGCAGGGGAATCCAGACGGTATAGCCCCAATCGCCAAAATCCTGCCTCGATGAGACGGCGATAGCCGTGGTACTCATCCGCTGCCTGGTGCCCAACAGGGAGGCATCACTGTCGATATTGGTTTGCACATAGCCCAAACCGGCCGACAGATCGTGCACTGCGATGCTGACATCCGAGGGGCGTACGCCGTAATCCGTACAAGTCGTTTGCCCACTTGAGTTTGTCGTGCAACGCTTCGTAGCTTTGAACGTCGTCTGGTGCGTGTCCGGATCTCTAGTGTATTCGTACGTGTGACACGTCTCGGATGTGCTAAGCGAATCATTATCTGTGTGGCACGACTCAAGCTCCCTCACTATCGTATTGGAAGATGACGAGCTACCGCCGCTACCGCCGATACCGCCGATACCGCCTGTCAATATCATTTCTGCGGTTTTTGCGGGTTTTGGGGTAGCAGCGCTGCAAAAACTCAAGGCAACATAACCATGGGTAGCATGGTCATAGCACAGCCCCCCCCTGTAAGCGTGTAGGGGGCCGCCATCGCGACAGGCGCAGCCATCCATAAAAAGCCGAATACAAACAGCGCAATAAGAGATTTCAGCGGGCGGGCTAGCTGAATATGCATGTTAATTTCCATTCTGGGTTAGTGTTTTGATTGGCGTTACAACCGTGACACACCAACTAACGGACAGCCACCACCGATCTTGATACCCGTTTTGCGACCTTTGCAGCAATCCAAACCACAAGTCAGCTACCCGCAATGCAAACGGGACGCCGCAGCGTCCCATTTGATTTCAGCATCCGATTGCGGCAAGCCGACGATCACTTGACCTTGGGATCCAGCTCACCTTTGTCATAACGCTTCTGCATGTCTTCCAGGTTGTAGACCTTGGTGATCTTGCTGGCCATGCCGGCGGCGCCGAAGGCTTCGTAGCGGTTTTTGCAAATGTCGCTCATGCCCTTGGTAGCTTCCTTGAGGAATTTGCGCGGGTCAAAGTTGGACTTGTTCTCGGCCAGGTGCTTGCGGATCGCGCCGGTGGAGGCCATGCGCAGGTCGGTGTCGATATTGACCTTGCGCACGCCGTTCTTGATGCCTTCGACGATTTCGCTGACGGGCACGCCGTAGGTCTGACCCATGTCGCCGCCGAAGCTGTTGATGATGGCAAGCCACTCTTCCGGTACGGAAGACGAGCCGTGCATGACCAGGTGCACGTTGGGGATGCGCTCGTGGATTTCCTTGACGCGATCAATACGCAGCACTTTGCCGGTGGGCTTCTGGGTGAACTTGTAGGCGCCGTGCGAGGTGCCGATGGCGATGGCCAATGCGTCCACGTGCGTTTTTGAAACGAAATCAGCGGCTTCGTCGGGGTCGGTCAGTAGCTGATCGTGGGACAGCTTGCCTTCAGCCCCGTGGCCGTCTTCTTCGCCAGCCATGCCGGACTCAAGCGAGCCGAGGCAGCCCAGTTCACCTTCGACGGAGACGCCACAAGCGTGGGCCAGTTCGGCAACCTTGCGGGTGGTTTCGACGTTGTACTCATAGGTGGACGGCGTCTTGCCGTCGGTACCCAGCGAGCCGTCCATCATCACCGACGAGAAGCCGGACTGGATGGAGCGGAAGCAGATGCTGGGCGATGCGCCGTGATCCTGGTGCATACAGACGGGAATGTGCGGATATTGCTCGATCGCAGCCAGGATCAGGTGGCGCAGGAAGGGTTCGCCGGCATAGGAACGCGCACCGGCGGAACCTTGCAGAATCACGGGCGAATTCACGGCATCGGCAGCTTGCATGATGGCCTGAACCTGCTCCATGTTGTTGACGTTGAACGCGGGCAAGCCATAACCGTTTTCAGCGGCATGGTCGAGCAATTGACGAAGGGATATCAGGGCCATTTACAGTCTCCTAGGTTAAAAAATGTGCTGCTAAATCAGGATTTTTTCGAGCCGCCCACGCGGACGATTTTCATGGTGTTGGTGCCGCCCGACTGACCAATAGGCTCTCCAATGGTCAGCAGAATCAGGTCGCCATCGCGTACAGCTCCGCGCCGGCGCAGTTCTTCCTCGGCTTCTGCCAGCAACACGTCCCGCTCCTTGCTGGCGGTTTTCAGGTTGATGGGGTAAACACCACGGAAAAGAGTCACTTTTCTACGGGTTTCGACCTGAGGTGTCAAGGCGTAGATCGGCACGCGCGTCGACAGCCGACTCATCCACAAACAGGTATTGCCGGACTCGGTGAGAGAGGCAATCGCCTTGATGTTGAGGTGCACCGACGTGAACACCGCCGACATCGCGATCGCCTCGTCGGGCCGCAGGAAGCTGTGGTCGAGTCGTGCACCGGAAAAATCGGGCTCGGCTTCCTTTTCCACTTCCAGGCAGACCCGGTCCATCGCCTGCACGGCTTCGACCGGGTACTGGCCCGCTGCCGTTTCGGCCGACAGCATCACCGCATCGGTCCCATCCAGCACCGCATTGGCGACGTCGGATACTTCGGCACGGGTCGGAATCGGGCTGGAAATCATCGACTCCATCATCTGGGTCGCAGTGATCACCACCTTGTTGCGCTCGATTGCCATGCGGATCATGCGTTTCTGCAGCGCAGGCACGGCAGCATCGCCGACTTCCACCCCCAGATCGCCACGCGCCACCATGATGGCGTCGGAGGCTTCGAGGATCTCTTCCAGGTTCTCGATCGCTTCGGTGCGTTCGATCTTGGCAACGAGCTGGCTCTTGCCGCCAGCAGCACGCAACAGTTCACGTGCCTGGCGCATATCGGAACCTGAACGCGGAAACGACACCGCCAGGTAATCCGCTTTCAGGAAAGCGGCGGTCTTGATGTCTTCGATGTCCTTGGTGGTCAGCGCAGCGGCAGACAATCCGCCGCCCTTGCGGTTGATGCCCTTGTTGTTGGACAGCACCCCGCCTTGCACGACGTTACAGATAATTTCCGTGCCCTTGACCTCTTCGACCCAGAATTCAATCCGGCCATCGTCCAGCAGCAAGGTTACGCCCCGGTTGACATCATTCGGGAGTTCCTTGTAATCCAGGCCCACACGGGTTTGATCCCCCATGGCGCAAGCCGCATCCAGGATGAATGTGTCGCCCTTGGCCAGCGTAATCTTGCCATCCTTGAACTTGCCGATGCGAATTTTGGGGCCTTGCAAATCGACCAGCACCCCGACAGCCCGGCCGCGCGCACGTGCCAGCGAGCGCACCAGTTCGGCCCGGTCAATATGTTCCTGTGCCGTGCCATGGGAAAAATTAAGGCGGACAACATCCAGGCCGGATTCCATCATGCGATCCAGTATTTTCGGATCGGAACAGGCGGGCCCCAGGGTGGCGACGATTTTGGTTCTGCGGATCATGGTTTGAGCAGTACGTGAGATGGGGAAAAGAAGCGACAAAGCCCGGGAGACGTTTTCGTCTTCCCGGGCTTTACCGTGGATGCCTTAACCCTTTGCCCGTTCCTCCAGAATGGCTACAGCAGGCAGAACCTTGCCTTCGAGGTATTCGAGGAAGGCGCCACCGGCGGTGGAAATGTAGCTCACCTTGTCGTAGATGTCGTATTTCTGGATGGCAGCAATGGTGTCACCACCGCCCGCCAGAGTGAAGGCATTGGTGTTGGCAATCGCCATGGCGATGGTCTTGGTGCCTTCGCCGAACTGGTCGAATTCAAACACGCCGACCGGGCCATTCCACACCACGGTTCCGGCCTTCATGATGATGTCGGCGAGTTCTTGTGCGCTCTTCGGGCCAATGTCGAAGATCATGTCATCGTCTTCCACATCGCCGGCATCCTTCAGTACAGCCGGCTCATTGGCATCGAATTTCTTGCCGCACACCACATCGACCGCGATCGGGATGATGGCACCGCGCGCGGTCATTTTCTCGATCAGTGCCTGTGCGGTGGGGATCAGGTCGGTTTCACACAGCGACTTGCCAATATTCTTGCCGGTAGCAGCGAGGAAGGTGTTGGCAATGCCGCCGCCCACCACCAGTTGTTCGCACTTCTCGGACAATGCCTCGAGCACAGTCAGTTTCGTGGAAACCTTGGAACCGCCAACGATGGCGACCATCGGGCGCGCCGGGTTGGCCAGCGCCTTGTCCAGTGCGTCAAGTTCTTCAGTCAGCAGCAGGCCAGCTGCGGCGACCGGTGCAAACTTGGCAATACCGTGGGTCGAAGCTTCGGCGCGGTGCGCGGTGCCAAAAGCGTCCATCACGAACACGTCGCACAGCGCAGCATATTTCTTGGCCGTTTCGTCGATGCTCTTCTTTTCGCCCTTGTTGACGCGACAGTTTTCCAGCACCACCAGTTCGCCGTCAGCGACATCGAAACCGCCATCGGTCCATTCACGGATCAGACGCACGTTCTTGCCGAGCTTTTGTGCGATCACGTCCACCACCGGCTTCAGCGAATCCTCTTCCTTGAATTCACCTTCAGTGGGACGACCGAGGTGTGACGTCACCATCACTTTGGCGCCGGCCTTGAGGCAGTGCTCGATGGTGCGCATCGACGCAGTAATGCGGGCGTCAGAGGTGACCTTGCCGTCCTTGACGGGCACGTTCATGTCGGCGCGAATGAACACGCGCTTGCCTGCCAGATCGAGATCGGTGACGCGAATAAAAGCCATGTGGTTCTCCTGAAGGTAAGGTTTAAGGGTTGACGCGGGGTTGAGCCGCGCCAGGCCTTAAGACTCACAACATCAGAGCAAGCAACAAGTTGCAAGTCACAAGGAAAACCTTGCAACTTGCATCTTGTCCCTTGTAACTGAATTACTTGGCGACGTGCTCGACCAGACGCAGCATGTTGCAGGTGTAGCCGTACTCGTTGTCGTACCAGGACACCACCTTGACGAAGGTGTCGTCCAGAGCGATACCTGCGTCAACGTCAAAGGTGGAAGGAGCGCTGTTGCCGACGAAGTCGGTGGAAACCACTTTCTCCTCGGTGTAGCCCAGCACGCCCTTCATGGCGCCGGCGGAGGCAGCCTTCATGGCCGCACAGATGTCCGCGTAGGTGGCCGGCTTGTTCAACTCAACAGTCAGGTCAACGACCGACACGTCGGAAGTGGGCACGCGGAACGCCATGCCGGTCAGCTTGCCTTTCAGTTCCGGCAACACCACGCCGACGGCCTTGGCGGCGCCAGTGGAGGACGGAATGATGTTTTCCAGGATGCCACGGCCGCCGCGCCAGTCTTTGGAAGACGGACCGTCCACGGTTTTTTGCGTGGCGGTGGCAGCGTGGACAGTGGTCATCAGGCCGCGCTTGATGCCCCAGTTGTCGTTCAACACCTTGGCCACCGGTGCCAGGCAGTTGGTGGTGCAGGAAGCGGCAGACACAATGGCCTCACCGGCGTATTTGGTGTGGTTCACACCATAGACGAACATCGGGGTGGAATCCTTGGCGGGAGCCGATTGAACCACTTTCTTCGCGCCGGCCTTGATGTGGGCTTCGCAGGATTCGGTGGTCAGGAAGAAGCCGGTGCAGTCGATGACGATGTCAGCGCCCACTTCGTTCCACTTCAGGTTGGCGGGATCGCGCTCGGCAGTCAGACGGATCTTTTTGCCATTCACGACCATATTGCCACCGTCCACGGCGATGTCGCCATTGAAACGGCCGTGCACGGAATCGTACTTCAGCATGTAAGCCAGGTAGTCGGGGTCGAGCAGGTCGTTAATCGCCACGATCTCGATGCCGGGAAAGTCCTTCGCCACAGCGCGGAACACCATGCGGCCGATGCGGCCAAAACCATTAATACCAACTTTGATTGCCATTTGTCAGTCTCCTGAGTTAAGAATTTTTTGTCCGCGAAGTTTCACGAAGAAAAACTTCGCATCCTTCGCGGACGCAGGGTTTACAGAACGCTCTTGACCGCGGCCACGACAGCCTCGGTGGTAATGCCAAAGTGCTTGAACAGCGCGGGAGCGGGAGCGGATTCGCCAAAGCTGTCGATGCCAATCACAGCACCTTCCAGACCCACGTACTTGCGCCAGAAGTCGGTCACGCCGGCTTCCACCGCCACGCGCGGCAGGCCCTTGGTCAGCACGCTGGCCTTGTAGGCCGCATCCTGACGGTCGAAGCTGTTGGTCGACGGCATCGACACCACCCGCACGGCGATGCCGTCGGCAGCCAGTGCTTCCTGGGCTTTCATCGCCAGTTCGACTTCGGAACCCGTGGCGATGATGATGGCCTTGGCGCCAGCTGCATCCTTCAGCACATAGCCGCCTTTGGCCACATTGGCCAGGGTGGCTGCATCGCGTGCCATGAACGGCAGGTTCTGGCGGCTGAGAATGTGGCAGGTGGGGCCATCGGTACGCTCGACCGAGTGCGCCCAGCCGATCATCGTTTCCACGGTGTCGCACGGACGCCAGACGTCTATGTTGGGGATCATGCGCAGGGTGGCGGTCTGCTCGACTGGCTGGTGGGTCGGACCGTCTTCGCCGAGGCCGATGGAGTCGTGCGTGAACACGTGGATCACGCGCTGCTTCATCAGCGCAGCCATGCGAATGGCGTTGCGCGAATATTCGGAGAACATCAGGAAAGTACCGCCGAACGGCAGCAGGCCGCCGTGCAGCGCCATGCCGTTCATGATCGCGGCCATACCGAATTCACGCACGCCGTAGCTGATGTAGTTGCCGGGGTTGCCGTTGCGCACCGGGTGGCAGCCTTCCCAGTTGGTCAGGTTGGAACCGGTGAGGTCGGCCGAGCCGCCGAGGAACTCGGGCAGCGCGGGGGCCAGCGCATTGATCGCGATTTGCGATGCTTTGCGGGTGGCGACGGTTTCGGCCTTGGTGTTGATTGCGGCCAGCTTCTCGGCCACGTGCGCCTTCCAGTTGGCGGGCAGCTCGCCCTTCATGCGGCGCTCGAACTCGGCGCCTTCAGCCGGGTAGGCTTTCGTGTATTCGGCGAACTTGTTGTTCCACAGCGTTTCGAGGCCCTGGCCCTTGGTCTTGGCATCCCAGCCGGCGTAGATGTCGGCCGGCATTTCAAACGCTTCGTGGTTCCAGCCCATGTTCTTGCGGGTAGCCAGCACTTCGTCGTGGCCCAGTGCAGCGCCATGCACATCGTGGGTACCGGCCTTGTTGGGCGACCCCTTGCCGATGATGGTCTTGCAGCAGATCAGGGTGGGCTTGTCGCTGCTGGACTTGGCCTTCTGAATCGCAGCTTCGAGCGCAACGACGTCATGACCGTCGACGCCGGCGATCACATTCCAGCCGTAGGCTTCAAAGCGTTTGGGGGTGTCGTCAGTAAACCAGTTGTCGACGTGACCGTCGATCGAGATGCCATTGTCGTCCCAGAAGGCGACCAGTTTGTTCAGCTTCCAGGTACCGGCCAGCGCACAGGCTTCATGGGAAATGCCTTCCATCATGCAGCCGTCACCCATGAATACATAAGTGTGGTGATCGACGATGGTGTGGTCAGGCTTATTGAATTCGGCAGCAAGGACTTTTTCCGCCATGGCCATGCCGACGGCGTTGGTGATGCCCTGGCCGAGCGGACCGGTAGTGGTTTCCACGCCGGGCGCGTAGCCGTACTCGGGATGACCCGGCGTCTTGGAATGCAACTGGCGGAACTGCTTGAGGTCGTCCATCGACAGGTCGTAGCCGGTCAGGTGCAGCAATGCGTAAATCAGCATCGAGCCATGGCCGTTCGACAGCACAAAGCGGTCACGGTCCGCCCACTTGGGATTGGTTGGGTTGTGGCGCATATGGTGATTCCACAGCGTTTCAGCGATTTCCGCCATGCCCATGGGAGCACCGGGGTGGCCGGATTTGGCTTTTTCGACTGCATCCATTGCAAGTGCGCGGATGGCATTGGCCAGGTCGTTACGGGTTGGCATTGCATTCCCTTCGTTTCTAAGTAAAAAACCGATCACATCTCCACCCGGATAAAGCCGTGCAGCGACAGCTTGGGCAGAATATGCAAAAACCCTGATTATCCGTCAGCAAGGCAGGCTTTCGCAAGCCGCAGCGCAAGCGGTGGAAAGAAGTGGTTTGACAAGGGCTTAAGCCAACAAGCTCAAGCCCTCACTCATGACCGGCACTCTAAAATCTTTTTATTTGCCTGGTTGGATAGCTTATGCGCCTGCCGCCTTCAACCAGTCACGCCACAATACAAACAGCTCGGGGCTGGCGGATGCCACAACCGAACGCTCCCAGATATTGGCGATATCGAAGCTGCCAGACAGGCTGGACAACTGCCCGCCCGCCTCTTCCAGAATCAGCGCACCCGCTGCGTAATCCCACAACTTCTGCCCGCCGTGCACGTAGATGTCGAAGCGCCCGGCTGCGGTGTAGCACCAGTCCAGTGTCGAGGCGCCGAAATTGCGCTGCGAGGCATAAGGCGGCCACGACGCCAGCCGGCCCGCCAGTTCGCGGTTGATGCGCTTCATTTCCACCCCGGCCAGCGCACGGCGCAGCTCGGTAGCGGCTGGGCGCAAAGGCAGTGGCTGGTCGTTCAGAAAGGCACCGCATCCCCGTTCGGCCGAAAACATCTCGTCCGCAATCGGGTCGTAAATCACGCCCAACTGGCGCTCGCCTTTGTAGAGGTAGGCCACGGACACGGCGAAATACGGCACACCGGCAACAAAATTGGAGGTGCCGTCAATCGGATCGACGCACCACAGGCCGTCGCGCCCCGCCGCCCAGGCATCGCGTTGTTGTTGCTCGGTCATTTCCTCGCCCAGCACCGGAACATTCCGGATCCTGGGTAGGGCGACCTCCAGCGCAGCCTGTGTCTCGGCATCGGCCTCGGTAAACAGGCTGCCATCCGGCTTGTGACTGTGATTCACCTTGAGAAAGCGCGGCGTCACTTCGCGTTGCGCGATCTCGCGCACCACCGCTTTGACCTGTTCAAGCATGGTCAGACACGTACGCAATAACAATAAACAAATTCCTGCTCCTTGCCCGACGGGGTGTGGTGAATTTCGGTTTCATGCTTCAGCAACTGGAACGGCGCACCAAACTCGGCGTGCAATGTATCGGGTGCATAGCGCACCACGTCCAGCCCCGAGCACTGCAGGGGGCCGCCGGGGCCAAATGTGGCAACAATCACATGCCCGCCGGGCTTGACGCTCTTCAGCACCTGCGCGACGTAGCGTGCGCGATCCTCCGGGTCGGTCAGAAAATGAAATACCGCCCGGTCATGCCAGACATCGTACTGTGCGACGGGCAGATCGACCTGAGTGACATCCCCGACCAGCCATTTTACCGACTGCGCCCACGCACCCAGGCGTGCCTGGCTTACTGCCAGCGCCGATTGAGCCAGATCCAGCACGGTCAGATTGCGGTAACCCGCATCCAGCAGGTCATCTACCAGCACCGATGCGCCGCCACCGACATCGATGATGTGCGCGTCCGCATTCGTGCAATCCGTAATCAGGCGCAGGGATGACGCTGCATGCGGCTGGAACCAGCTCACCTGATCGGTTGCCTTGTTGCTGTACACCGCCTCCCAGTACTGATCCCGCTCGGTCATGTCATTGCTCCTTCCATTTGATCGAACACCCCATGCTGGGAATCTGCTCGGCGGGGCCGCGTTGGGTGGCAGCCACCGCCTTCATCGCCTCGAACAAATCACGGCGCACCCCTTCGGGCGCGGTGTCCTTGCGCGATTCGTCGAAGCGGCCCCGGTATTGCAACTCGAAATCACGGTTGAACCCAAAAAAATCCGGGGTGCACACGGCTCCATACGCCTTGGCAATCTGCTGTGTTTCGTCGAGCACATACGGGAAGGGGAAATCGAACTCCTCGGCCACGTTTTTCATGTTGTCGAACGAATCCTCCGCATATTCGGTCGGATCGTTCGACATGATGGCAATGGCGTGAATGCCATGAGCCTTGAGTTCGGCCAAGTCTCGCACCAGACGCGGGCGGATGGCTTTGACATACGGACAGTGATTGCAGATGAACATCACCAGCAGGCCGTTCGGCCCCATTGCGTCATGCAGCGACCATTGCCTGCCGTCCACGCCGGGCAGACTGAATTCGGGGGCCTTCCAGCCAAAATCACACACGGGAGTGGTGAGGGAAACCATGACGCGCTCCGTAGAATCTCAATGTATCCCGGCATAATAGCAATATGTCTTCGCCACGCTTTTATCTCAACCAAACCCTCGCTCCCGGCGCGCGTTTCAGCCTGCCACCCGGACCGGCGCGCCATGCGGCAAAGGCGCTGCGAATGGCCGTGGATGACACCGTCACCCTGTTCAACGGCCGGGGCGGCGAATACACCGCACGCATCGAACGCATCCACAAAGACGATGTCGCCATCAGCATCACCGGCTTTGTCGATATCGAGCGCGAATCGCGCCTGCGGGTCATGCTGGCACAGGGGATTTCGAGCGGCGAACGCATGGATTACACCCTGCAGAAGGCTGTCGAGCTTGGCATCACGACGATACAACCGATTGCCGCCAAGCGTAGCGTGGTCAAGCTGACAGGTGAGCGGGCCGATCGCCGCGTGGCGCACTGGCAGGGTGTAGTCGCCAGCGCCTGCGAGCAATGCGGGCGCAACCAGGTGCCCATCGTGGCCACACCGCTGACGCTGGCTGCATGGCTTGGTCAGCATGGTGCCGAACGGTTATTGTTTCTATCGCCGCTGGCCGACGCCCGGCTGGCCGACCTGCCCGCACCCACCGCAACAGATTGTCTGGTGGCAGGACCGGAAGGCGGATTCGAGCCCGATGAAATCGCCTCCCTGCACGCGGCCGGCGCCATTCCGGTTCGCCTGGGACCGCGCGTGTTGCGCACTGAAACAGCCGCGCTGGCTGCGCTGGCTGCCATGCAAACCCTGTGGGGCGATTTCTAGCGCCATCACCTCAAAGACACTTAATTCTTGTGCCCGTGCAGGCGTGCCGCATAGTACTAATGCATTTTTTCGGTATCCTTCAGGTAATTCCGCCCAGACCAGGTTAAACCGTTGAAAGACACCACCGATTTCGTCCACTGGTTCCGCTCGGCCGCACCCTACATTCACGGGTTTCGCGGCAAGACTTTCGTCATCGCTTTTGGTGGCGAACTGGTGGCGGACGGCGGATTCGTCCAGCTGGCCCATGATGTCAATCTGCTGAACAGCCTGGGCGTGCGGCTGGTACTGGTGCATGGCGTACGACCCCAGATCGAAGCCCGCCTCAATGAAAACGGCACCGCCATTCGCTACGTCAATGGCCTGCGTGTCACCGACACCGCTGCGCTGGCGTGCGTCAAGGAAGCCGCCGGCACCGTGCGGGTCGAGATCGAGGCGCTGCTGTCGCTGGGACTGGCCAACACGCCGATGGCGGGTGCCGATATCCGGGTGGCCTCGGGCAATTTTGTAACGGCACAACCGCTGGGCGTACGCGACGGCGTCGATCTGCTGCACACGGGTGAAGTCCGCAAGATTGATGCGGCCGCGATCCGGCGGCGCCTCGACCAGCACGACATCGTGTTGCTGTCGCCCATCGGCTACTCGCCGACAGGTGAAATTTTCAATCTCAGTCTGGAAGACGTCGCCACCCAGGCTGCGGTCGAACTTGCGGCCGATAAACTGATCTTCCTGATGAACACCGAGGGCGTGCCCGACAAGGGCCGCACCATCCATAACGCCCTCACCGTCAACGAGGCGCGTCAGGTGCTCGAAAAATCAGGACGCAGCAAAGCCCGTCCCTTGCCGGAAGATGTCTCCTATTACCTGCCCTGCACGATCACTGCCTGCACCCAGGGCGTGAAACGAGCGCATCTCATCAGCCGCCACCGCGACGGGGCGCTCCTGTCCGAACTGTTTACCCGTGAAGGGGTAGGCACGCTCATCACGCCCGCACCGCTGGAAGTATTACGCCCTGCGACCATCGACGATGTCGGCGGCATACTCGGCCTGATCGAGCCGCTGGAACGCGACGGCATTCTGGTGTGGCGTTCACGCGAGCTGCTGGAAATGGAAGTCGATCGTTTCCTGGTGCTCGAGTCCGATGGTGTCATTGCCGGCTGCGCCGCGCTCTACCCGTTCCCGGAAGAGCAGGCTGCTGAACTGGCATGCATGGCGGTGGCCAAGGTTTTTCGTGGGCGTGGCTTTGGTGACCTGCTGCTGGAAGAAGCCGAGAAAAAAGGCAGGAAAGCCGGATTCAAGCAGTTGTTTGTGCTGACAACCCGGACCGAACACTGGTTCGAAGAGCGCGGCTTTGTCGACAGCAGCCCGGACCATCTGCCGAAAAGCAAACAGGCGTTATATAACTACAAGCGGAAATCCAAAGTTCTGCAAAAATCGTTGTAAACAAGGAGGAGAGCCTTTGTTTAGTCACGCTGTGGCCGGGTATGCCCGGCCTTGTCATGCATGTGCCATCGCATGCCCGCAATCAGGGGCCGGCCATGACGTGCTGCCCGGCCAGTTTGTTCGCCCGTCGATTGCCGATGCGCCACAGCGCGTCAGACAGGCCCACATATGACGCATAAATGGGCCGCCCGACTTGTCCTTTTTTTGCTGCTGGCCACAGGCAACCATCCCGCGATCAGCGCGCCCCCTGCCCCCTTGGTATTCGGAGTCTTCCCGCATCTGCCCGCGCGACAAATTGTTGAAATCTACCGCCCTCTGGCCAACGAACTGGAAAAGCAGTTGCACCGTCGCGTGGTGATATACAGCGCGCGCGACTATAAAACCTTTGCCACGCGTACCCGCTTGGGCGCATACGACATCATCCTGACTGCACCGCACCTGGCCTGGCTGGCGCGCCAGGAAGCCGGTTACCGGCCATTGCTGAAATATAGCCAGCCGGTACATGGCCTACTGGTAGTCAAGGCTGATTCGCCGTTTGACTCCGTAAAGACATTGCGTGGCCACACCATTGCCACCGCCGACCCCATCGCCCTGGCAGTACTGGCCATCCAGGCCGAAATGTCCAGGCAGGGAATCCAGCCGGGTACCGATTACCAGACAGTCGAATCCGGTACCCACCTCAATACCGCGATGCAGGTGATTAACGGCCGGGCTGAAGGGGCCATACTGGGCGTGCATTCCTACACGCTGATGCCCCCCAATGTACGGCAGCAACTGCGCGTACTCATCGAAACGCCCCCGCTATCCAGCCTGATGTACCTGACCCACCCCCGCCTGCGTGATGCCGAGGCACTGTCCATACACAAGGCATTGCTGCATTTTGCAGACTCACCCGAAGGGCGAGCGTTCATGCAGCATGGTGGATATGGTGGCTTTTTCAATACAGACAGTAGCGAACTGCACGCCTTCCGCCCCTATGCGCTGCAGGCCCAGAAAATACTCCAGGGCAACCGATGAAAGCCTGGCTGAAACGACTCTCACTACGCTACAAACTCACCCTAGCCGCACTGGCAGTGGATGTGGTGATGTTCGCGTTTCTGATCGGAAACGGTGTGCAGCTCACCAACCATGCCCTGCAACAGCAGGCCGACCAACGGGCACATGAATTGGCCGAAACGCTTGCGGCCGCACTCTCGGCCCCGCTATCGCAACAGGATGACATCAGTGTGCGCGACATTATCGAATCGCTACGGCGTGACGGTGACCTGATCACGATCGAAGTGCGTGACAGCAACAGCCGCATCGTGCATCAAACCAGCAACGGCACCCGTATCAGCGAAAGTGATTTCCGTGTGTCGCAGGCCATTGAACTGGCGGGCCAGCGCTATGGTGAGGTCGCGCTGGTGTTGTCCAGCCGTTTCATTCGTGAAACCCGTGCACGCTACCTTCAGCAAAGTCTGCTGATTGCTGCGGCCGCCCTGTTGCTGACGGGACTCCTGCTTGCCCTGTCGGCCGGTAGCATCATCCGCCGTTTCGAGGTTCTCACCCGCGCCAGCAAACGCATGGCGCAGGGCGATCTGAACGTCAAACTGACAGGCGAAGGCCAGGACGAGATCGGCCAGCTCATCGGCACCTTCAACCGGATGGCCGAGTCTGTACGGTTCAACGTCGAACGGGCACGCGAGAATGAAGCACGTTTTCATGCCATCGCCGATTACACCCATGACCTGGAATTCTGGCTGTCACCCGAAGGCAAGCTCCTGTGGGTCAACCCTTCGGTCGAGCGCATGCTGGGTTACAGCGTGAACGAATGCCTGGATCAGATGAACTTCCCGGCCGACATCATTCACCAGGAAGACCGTGAAGCCGCCAGCTTCCAGCTTCGTCAGGCGCTGCGCGGCACGTCCGGCCAGGGCTATTCTCTCCGTATCTGCCGCAAGGATGGCGGGCATTTCTGGGCGCAGGTGAACTGGCAGCCAATCCACGATTACAGTGGGATCTACCAGGGAATCCGGGCCAGTATTCACAGCATCGACGACCTTAAGGCAACCGAAGCCAACCTGCGCCAGGCCATCAACGAACTGCGCACAGCAGAAAGCCTGCAGGGCAAATATCTGGAAGAAACCGAGCAGGAACGCGCCCGATTGATCTCACTGCTGTCGGCGATGAATCTCGGCATTCTATTCATTGCTGCGGATGGACGCGTGATCTACCACAATCCCAGCTTCAGCCGCATGTGGCTGATCGAAGACGGGGTGGACCTGATTGGCCGGCCCGCGCATGAGGTGCTGGCCCAATCCGCTTCATCCCTGGCCCGCCCGGACCATTTCTCCAGGCACTTGCTATCGGTGCTGGAAACGCGCGAACTGTCGGACAGCTACGAAATCCAGATGACCGATGGCCGCATCATCACCGAACTCGATTATCCGGTGCGTGATCGTGAAGGCCGCTTCATCGGCCATTTGTGGATCTACGAAGACATCACCCACGAGCGCCATACCGCCGAACAACTGGTCTATCTGGCCGAACGCGACGCACTCACCGGCCTGTATAACCGCCACCGCTTCCAGCTGGAACTGGCGCGCACCATGCTCGACAGCGACCGCCACCAGATACAGTGCGCAGTCATGTTCTTCGACCTCGATGAATTCAAGACCATCAACGATAGTTACGGCCACCGCGCCGGCGATGCCCTGCTGATACGCGTGGCCGGTGAAATCAGCGCGCTGGTGCGCCGCAACGAAGTGCTTGCGCGGCTGGGCGGCGATGAGTTCGCCATTCTGCTGCCCGGTGTGCTGCCCCACGAAGCTGAGGCACTGGCCGACCGCGTGGTGCGTGCGGTCGCGCAGATTCCTTTTCGGTTCGAAGGACAAAGCCTGCGTGCCACCACCAGTCTGGGGATTGCCTATTACCCCACGCATGCCGTCGACGCCGACGACCTGGTGGCATGTGCCGACATTGCCATGTATCAGGCCAAGGATGCCGGCAAGAACACCTGGCGCGTGTACCGTGCCAACACCAAAGCCGCCACGGAAATGCGCACCCGGCTGTCGTGGAGCGAACGCATCAGCAATGCACTCGACAAGGAGTTGTTCCAGCTGCATTTCCAGGGGGTGTACCGGGCAGAAGACAGCTCGCTTTCCCATCTGGAGGCGTTGATCCGCATGGTCGATGAACGCAATCCCGACCAACTCATCATGCCGGTTCACTTTATCCAGCTGGCCGAAAAAAGCGGGCGCATTCTCGACATCGACCGCTGGGTGATCCGGAAGGTGGTGGGCATGCTGTCTGAAAATCCACACATCCCGTCCATTGCGCTCAACGTCTCCGGTCGATCGCTGTCCGAACCCGAATTGCCGCAATACATTGGCAACGAACTGCGGGAACACGACGTCGACCCCAGCCGTCTCATTGTGGAAATCACCGAAACGGCAGCCGTATCCGACCTGCACGATGCGCAGCGCATGATCGAAGCACTGCGCCAGATGGGGTGTGGCGTATCACTCGACGACTTTGGCGTTGGCTTTGCCTCCTTTGCCTATCTCAAGCACCTGCACGTCGATACGATCAAGATCGACGGCATCTTTATCCGCGACCTGCCCAACGACCCCGACAACCAGATCTTCGTCCAGGCCATGGTCAGCGTGGCGCTTGGACTCGGCAAATCGGTGATTGCAGAATACGTCGAAGATGCCCGGACACTTGCCTTGCTGCGCAAATTCGGCGTCGATCTGGTGCAGGGATATCACCTTGACCGCCCGGTCGCCAATCACCCCGCCCTGACGAACGCCGAAGCTTTGCTTCCCGGTTAAACCCGCAAGACCGGGCGCCCACCGCCCACAGCTTGCCACGATGTTAAAATGCCGGGTTTTTCCAGCCCATCAGGTCCCCCCGCCGTGCTTACCGCTTCCAGCATCACTCTTCAATTCGCTGCCAAACCCCTGTTCGAGAACGTCAACGTCAAGTTCGGCGACGGCAACCGTTATGGCCTGATCGGTGCCAACGGCTGCGGCAAGTCCACCTTCATGAAGATCCTCGCCGGCGAGCTGGAGTCGACTGCGGGCAACATCTCGCTCGACCCGGGCGAGCGCATGGCCTGGCTGCGGCAGGACCAGTTTGGCTATGAAGACCAGCGCGTGCTCGACGTGGTGATGCAGGGCCATGCCGAGATGTGGCGGGTGATGCAGGAGAAGGACGCAATCTACATGAATCCGGAGGCGAGCGAGGAGGACTATCTGCACGCCGCCGAACTCGAAGCCAAGTTTGGCGAAATGGGCGGCTACGATGCTGAGGCACGTGCGGGCCAGCTGTTGCTCGGTGTCGGCATTCCCACCGAGCAGCACAATGGCACCATGAGCCAGATCGCCCCCGGCTTCAAGCTGCGTGTACTGCTGACGCAGGCGCTGTTTTCCAACCCCGACATCCTGCTGCTGGACGAGCCGACCAACAACCTCGACATCAACACCATCCGCTGGCTGGAAAATGTGTTGAACGAAAGCAAGGCCACCATCATCGTCATCTCGCACGACCGTCATTTCCTGAACCAGGTCTGTACCCACATGGCCGACCTCGATTACGGCACCATCAAGGTTTATCCGGGCAACTACGACGATTACATGCTGGCCTCGGCACAGGTCAAGGAACGCCAGGCCTCGGCCAATGCCAAAGCCAAGGACAAGGTCGCCGAACTGCAGGAATTCGTGCGCCGCTTCTCGGCCAACAAGTCGAAAGCGCGTCAGGCCACCAGCCGCATGAAGATGATCGACAAGATCAAGATCGACGACTTCAAACCTTCATCACGGCAAAACCCCTACATCCGCTTCGAGCAGGAGAAAATCCTGCATCGCCGCGCACTTGAAATCGAGAACCTCAAATTCGGCTACGAAGGCACGCCGCTGTTTTCCAATCTCGGTTTTTCGCTGGAGGCTGGTGAAAAACTTGCCGTGATCGGCGGCAACGGCGTCGGCAAATCCACGCTGATGAAACTGCTAATGGGTGAGCTGACGCCGGAATTCGGCGAGGTGAAATGGAGCGAGAACGCCAATATCGGCTACTTCTCGCAGGATCATGTCACCGACTTCGACATGGACCTGAACCTCACCGACTGGATGCACCAGTGGACGCAACCGGGCGACGACGAACAGGTGCTGCGCGGCATCCTCGGGCGCCTGCTGTTCTCCGGCGACGACGTCAAGAAATCGGTGCGCGTGCTGTCCGGCGGCGAAAAGGGCCGCATGCTGTACGGCAAGCTGATGCTCGGCCGGCACAACGTGCTGGTGATGGACGAACCGACCAACCACATGGACATGGAATCGATCGAATCGCTGAACCTCGCACTGGAGCTGTTCAAGGGCACGCTGATTTTCGTCTCGCACGACCGAGCGTTCGTCAGCAGCCTCGCCACCCGCATCCTTGAAATCGAGCCGACCGGCGTCGAGTTCTACATGGGCGACTACGACGAGTACCTGCATTCGAAGGGCCTGGAATAAGGTTTGCAGCCATGAGTACCCTCGTTGTTATCGGTCTGGGACAACTCGGACGCGTATTCGCCGGCGGCTTGCTGCGCACCGGACACACGGTTGTCCCGGTCAATCGCGGCGACGATATGGTGACACTGGCGCAGCACCACGCCACGCCTGAATTGGTGTTGGTGGCGGTTGCAGAAAATGACTTGCAGACGGTGCTGGCAGCCTTGCCGGATAACTGGAAGTCACGCGTCGCACTGATCCAGAACGAATTGCTGCCACGTGACTGGCTGGCCCACCACATCATGGGTCCCACCGTGGTCTCGGTGTGGTTCGAAAAGAAAAAAGACATCGACGCCAGGCCGTTGATCGCATCCCCCGCAGCCGGCCCGGGTGCGAAGCTGCTATGCCATGCACTCACCGCAATCGACCTGCCCTGTCGCGAAGTTAAACCAGGCGATGAACTGCTGTTCGAGCTGGTGCGCAAGAACGTCTACATCCTCACCACCAACCTCGCCGGCCTGAAAACCGGCGGTACCGTGTCGCAGCTGTGGGCGCAGCACGAAGCCTTTGCTCGCCACGTGGCGAACGAGGTGATGGATATTCAGGATGCGCTCACCGGCATGCAGCACGACCGCGACGCACTGATCGCCGGCATGCTGGAAGCCTTTGCCGGCGACCCGGAACATGGGTGTACCGGTCGCTCGGCGCCGTCGCGTTTGGCGCGGGCCATCGGGCACGCGGATGAATACGGCTTGAGTGTGCCCACGCTACGCGCGTTGCAGCGCTAACAATTTTCCCTCAAACCAGGCAGGGGATCAGATTGCCTTGCCTTCGGGTTTTTTTGCTTCCCCGCCCACGATTCCCGCTTTCTCGAAGGGAAACCAGGCTGATGACTTGTCGGTCTTGATGCGCCCGGTGATGCGATAAGGCACGCCACGCTTCACGGCCTCGGGTGACAAGGACTTGATCTGCTGCATCAGGTTTGCCGACCGGGTAACCGCATCCACCCGCACCAGCGTGACTGAGACCGCCGGTATCAACGTCGTGGCGCGTGTCAGCCCTGTGGCAAAAGCGCGTCCGTTCAACTCCAGTTCGAAATCCAGCACCTCGATGGTCAGATCGAAATCGTTGGGATTGTTCACCCGCAGCCCCACATCGAAATGCTGTTCAAACAAGCCCAGACTTTTGATGTCGACCTCGGCCACACTCACCTTGGGCGCGACGGCATTCGGCGGCAGGCCCGAACAGGCTACAAGGTTCAGTGCGATCAAACCGACAAGCAGACGCTGCAACATAAACATCCTATCGAAGTTGCGCCAGCAACTGCGCAGTCATGCACGCGGCCTGCGCGACATAGCTGCCACCAAACAGGTTAGCGTGATTCAGTACATGGTAAAGATTGTAGAGTGTTTTACGCACCGCATAGCCGGCATCGAGCGGCCACACTTCACGATAGGCCGCGTAAAAATCCGGGGAAAAACCACCGAACAATTCGCTCATCGCGAGATCGCATTCACGATCGCCGAAATACACGGCGGGATCGAAAACCACTGGGGCTCCATCTACCAGAAAACCATGATTACCACCCCACAAATCACCGTGCAATAGTGAGGCCTGCGGGGTGATGTTGCCGAACAAGGCAGGGAGCTGAGACAGCAGGATTTCGCCCTCACGCTGCAGCGCACCGCCGTAGCCGTTTTCGGCTGCCAGCCGCAATTGGAAACCGAGCCGCTGCTCGCGCCAGAAATCGACCCAGCCATCACGCCAGCCATTCGGCTGCGGAGTCGCACCGATCCAGTTGTCGCGTGCCCAACCGAATTGAGGGGCCGTGACACGGTGCTGCTGCGCCAGTTGCCGGCCCAACAGCGCGGCATCGCCCTGCGACACCAGCGGCAGATATTCAAGCACCAGATACGCCTGCCCGGCAGCGATACCATGACACAGCACCTGCGGTACGCGCAACGCTCGCGCGGCGTGTAACTGGGCCAGTCCGGCCGCCTCGGTCTCGAACAGCGCGATCCGGGTGGCGGACTGAAGCTTGATGAAAAATGTGCGCGCGCCATCGCTCAGCTTGAAGGTCCGGCTGATGTCTCCACCGTGAACCGCCTGTGAATGCACTGCGCTGAAGTGCGACCCGCTGGCGCGGCTGATGCCGACCGATATCTCCGTGAACAATGCGCTCACGCCTGAACCAGTGCCTGGATACGAACTGTCAGCGCAGCATAGGCCGCGCGTAATGCCGCCTCGGCTTCCGCTGGCGTCGGCGCGCTGCTGAAGACAAAGCCCAGATAACCCGTCCCCTCAGGCGGCGGGGCCACCAACTGGCCAGGATGGGCGGTGATTTCAATATGGGTGATGCCCGGTACGGCATTCGCCGAAACAACGCCGTCGATACCCAGGAAGATGCCGCCGGCGAGGGCGGGAATCATCATCACGCCTGCTGCGCCAGCAGTCGCCTGAGTGGGTAAGGGCAAGCCCAGCACATGACGCAACACGATTTCGGCGGTGTTCATGCCCAGCGTGGCGGTCAATACGCGGCCACACAGCCCGCCTATACTGCGCGGTGCAATTTCGAGCAGCCACACCCCCGCATCGTTGATGCGCGCCTCCGCATGCACCACGCCGTCCTTCACGCCTGCGGCGACACAGGCGCGCTGCACCGCTGTCGCCAACTCAACTTGAATATCGGCCGGCAGTCGCGAGGGCGTGACGAACAGCGTTTCCACGAAAGTCGGTCCGTCGAGCGGATCGGGCTTGTCGAACACGGCCAGCACCTGCAGGGCGCCATCGCTCAGCACGCCATCGAGCGCCACCTCGACGCCCGGGATAAAGCGTTCGACCAGCACGCCCAAGGTATCGGCATGCCGCTGGACACGCGCCTGGATTGCCCGAACCTTGCGAATGGCGCGCGCGTACTGCTCCGCATCGTCGACCCGGATTACGCCACGGCTGGCATTCAGCCGGCGAGCCTTCACCACCAGCGGAAACCCCAGTTCTTCGGCGACGCTCGCACCATCGCCCTCGACGCCGTCGAATGCGGGATGCAGCAGGCCATTGGCCAGCTGCAGTTGGCGAAAATGTAATTTGTCGGTGAGCGTCGTCACCGCTTCAGGGGAATTGCCGGGCAGGTTCAACGCTACCTGTAGCCGGGCCGCCAAGGCTGAACCATGGTCGTCCACCGCCAGCACCGCATCAACCGGGTGGATCAACGCCCGCAACACCTGGCGCGCCGCGGCATCCGGCCGATCGAACGGCACGCTCATCAGCGGTGGCAAGCCCCAGCCCCGCGCCAGTACTCGACAATGGTCGGCGCAGGCAACGAGCTCGATATTCAGGCGGGCAGCCGCCTCGATGAAATCCTGGTTGGCATAGCCCGCGGCAGGGAGCAACAACAGCACGCGCGGCATGGCGGTGTCAGAAGCTGGCGAGCTGGGTTTCGGTCGGCTCGGCACAGCAATACCAAGGCTCGGAATGGTGCGGGATCACCGCGCCAAATTGTGCTGGATCGAGTGACGGTGCGATGTCGCCCAGTGCCGCATGGGTGCGCGTCCAGATGCCAGCAAACACCTCGGCACGCGGCAGTCCGGCTTTCTCCGCGTCCATCACCCAGGCCATGATCTCGGCCTGCAAGACATCGACCCGGGCATCGTCGGCCTGCCACGGGTAACCCAGCATGGCATCGTCGAATGCGCCGACCTGTGCGGCAAAATCCGGCAGGTGCAACAGGTAGGAGCCTTGCGGCACCAGCAGGCGGATCGCCAGTTGTATCGGCGGCACCGCCTCGACCAACTTCAATCTGAGCAGCGTCGTCAGCAATTCGCGATAACCGGCCAGCGTGGTCCATGGGGTGAACGGCACAAAGGTCGGCGCCAGATCGATGCCGAGCGTGCGGCAGTTCGCCAGCGCCGTTTCAAATCCCGCATGCGTATGGCCCTTGGCCAGGCGATCCAAAATCGCATCATCGACCGATTCGACCGCGGTGACGACGAACAACAGTCCACACGCCTTCAAACGCGGCAACAACTCGGCGTGATTCAGCAAATGCTCGACCTTGATCGTTGCATCCCAGCTCACGTCGGGGAAACGCGCATGCAGCGCGTCAGCCACCTTCAGCGCATGGGTCGGGCCGTTGAGAAAATCGGGGTCGCCAAAGCTGATGTGCTGCGCCCCCAGCGCAACCTGCTGCGCAATGTCGGCAAGCACCACCTCGACCGGCACTGCACGAAACTTGCCTTCGTACACCGGCACCACCGGGCAGTGGCGGCACAGGTGCTTGCAACCGCGCGTCGCCTCGGCGAAGCCAGTCATTTTCTGGCTGCCATCCGCCAGAATCAATTTGGCATAGCGTTGCAACTCGGGCAGGCCGCGACGATCCGGCAGCAGGAATTCGATCTTGTCGCGCCGCACCACGGTCTCGGCCGGCACCACCCCGGATTGCACCCAGGCCAGCAAATCCGGTTCGGACTCGCCGCCAAAAATAGCCTCCACCCCCAGGCTTCTCAGCCAGGCGGCGTTCACCGGCGCATACAAGCCGAACGCGGCTATCCGTGCGCGCGGTGCCAACGAACGTATCTTCGGCAGTGCGGCAGCGGCAATCCGCGTGGCTGTATGCATACCCAGATAGATCGCCACAAATTCGGCTGCCTTAAAAACTGCAGGGTCGAGTTTTTGCTGCGACAGGTCGAGACAGGCCACCGGAATATCAGCCCGGGCAAACCACGCAGTAGGCTGCGCCAGATTGAATGGCTGCCGTCCCAGTTCATAGGGGCTGACCAAAACAATACGCGCCCCGGAGGACGCGCATGATTGAACTGAACAGGCGGTCATGACGGGCGCTTACTTGGCCTTGGGACGCTGCTCGAACATTTTGGCGATGCCCGGATCGCGCGAGGCACCGGCGGCTTCCATGCGCTTGAGGTATGTGTCCCACAACGCAGTCTGATTCGTGCCGAGGTCGTGCAGGTATTCCCAGGAATAAATTCCGCTGTCGTGGCCGTCGGAGAACACGAAATTGATGGCATACAGGCCAACCGGCTCGGCAGCATTGATCAGGATGTCACGTTTGCCCACTTGCAGGGTTTCCTGCCCGGGCCCGTGGCCACGCACTTCGGCTGAAGGCGAATACACGCGCAGAAATTCGAACGGCAGTTCAAAGCGGGTGCCGTCGGAGAAAGCGATTTCCAGCTTGTGTGAAGCCTGGTGAAGCTTGATTTCGGTAGGGGAGGGAATAGCCATGATAGGAACACTCGAAATTGATTCAAGTCCGCAGTGTAAACCCGCTACGCAGAGATTAAACCTTGGCGGAACAAGGGGCTGAAGCCAATCAAGACATGAAATTGGTGCGTCCGGCGCGATTCGAACGCGCGACCCCTGCCTTCGGAGGGCAGTACTCTATCCAGCTGAGCTACGGGCGCAATGAGCCGCAAAGCATAGCCGGTTTGCCATGCGGCGTCTATCGGCCGGGGCCGCCCCGCCCTTTCCTGTCGGCGGCGCGTCCCTTATAATCCCGGGTTTTGAAGCCCACCCTCCAAGGACAATTTCTCATGGCTGATTCACACGTCAAGATGGCCCAGACCACTCCACAGCAAGTCATCATTGCAGTTGTCGCCGGACTGCTCGCTCCGCTGCTGGCCATTGTTCTGATCGTTCTGCTGGTGCTGGGCATCCAGAAAGAACACAAACCCGACACAAGCAGTGAAGCTGCCCAGCAGGCCACGCTCTCCCGCATTCAGCCCGTTGCGCAGCTGGCCGCTCTGGATGCCAGCGCACCCAAGGTTGAAAAATCGGGCCAGGAAGTATACGACGCGGCATGCACTGCGTGCCACGCGACTGGCGCACTCGGCGCACCCAAGTTCGAGAACAAGGGGGACTGGAGCAGCCGTATTGGCCAGGGCTACGACACGTTGATCAAGCACGCGGTCGAAGGCATTCGCCTGATGCCCCCCCGCGGTGGCAACAGCGATCTGTCTGATGTCGAAGTCGCACGCGCCGTGGCCTATATGGCCAACTCAGGCGGCGCCAGCTTCAAGGCACCTGAAGCAGCAGAAGCGGCTGCTCCCGCAGGGGCAGGGGCAGCAGCCCCTGCAGCAGCTACAGATAGCAAGCCTGATCCGGCCAAGGGTAAAACGGTGTTCAATACCAATTGCGCGGTCTGCCATACAACTGGCGTCGCCGGCGCACCCAAAGTGGGTGACAAGGCCGCCTGGTCAGCACGCATCAGCCAGGGATTCGAGACCCTTCACAACCACGCACTCAATGGCATTCGCGGCATGCCCGCCAAGGGTGGCAACGCCAGCCTGCCTGACGCCGATCTCGTGAATGCCGTGGGCTATCTGTTCACAGAAGCGGGCGGCAAGCTGTAAACCTGGTCACTACACTGTGGCCCAATCCCGCTAAACCCCGTTTTGACACGACTCTGCCCAAAATGCGGGAGTGACCAGGTTCGCAGCGCTTCGCTGCATGCCCATGACGGTGTGCGTCATATGCTGCTGCACACGCCGCTGCGTTGCCGCACATGCCGGCATCACTTCTGGGTACTCAACCCTTTCAAGCCGCTGCTGTTGCTGACGGCTGTGGGCGTGCTGGTCGGTGTCACCGCCTGGCTGACACTCGATTCGCATTCAGTCACGTCCGTTTCCAGTGCCCCGGTCAGCCTGCCGCACACCCGCGCAGCCCAGGGCGATGCCCGCTCGCAATTACAGTTAGGCATTCGCTATGCCGAAGGCGATGGCGTCATCCAGAATGAAAAGGAAGCAGCCAAGTGGTTTGGCCTGGCCGCCAAACAAGGGCTGGCCGAGGCGCAATATCACTATGGCCTGGCGCTGCTGAGAGGACGCGGAGTGGTGCAGGATTACCGGGCCGCGTTCAACTGGATCGAAAAGCCTGCGCAACGCGGCTATGCCAAGGCGCAATATAGCCTGGGCGAGTTGTATCGCTACGGCACCGGTACGCCGATCGACAAGGCACGCGCCTATCTGTGGTTCAACCTGGCGGCCGCACAAGGTGTGGATGCCGCAGCCAAGGCACGCGACAGCCTGGTGTGGCAGTTGAAGCCCGAACAGATCGCCGCCATGCAAGCCGAGGCGCGACGCATGAGCCAGACACCCTTGCCCACCCCGCCTGAACCGGCCACGCCCGCCTCCACGCCCTGACCGACCCCTCCGTGCTCTGACTCCTCCGTTTACGGGTGGACGTGTGCGCTGTCGGCATCCACATCCAGTGGCCACAGCTCATGGGCATCCAGCTTCAGGCGGGCGAGCGTCGCCAAGGCGCTCAACTGCGCCTGCTGCTGCATCAACTGGCCCTCCAGTGCCTGTCGGCGATTGACCAATACCTGATCCAAACTGCCTTCACCCAGGCTATAGGCCAGCGTTGCCAGACGCGCGGCTTCCGCCAGCGCCTGCGCGGCATGATCAGCCTGCTGCCAGTTTGCCGTCTGTGCAGTCGCCGCCTCAAAATCCGCGCGCGCTTCCTGACGCAAGCGCTGCTCCAGCCTGATCGCGGCATCTTGTGCCGTGGCGCTGAGTTGTTCGGCGGCCTGCTGATCGGTGCGACGCGCCGAGTTGGGCAGGGTCAGGCCCACATTCAAGCCCAGCACGTGCTCGTCGCCGCCCGCTTCGTTCTTGTAGAACACGCCCACATGGGGATCGGCACTACGGCGCCGGGCAAATTGCCGTGCCTCGGCCTGCAACACTTCGGCCTGACGACGCGCACGGAACAGTTCGTGATTGTGTTCCAGCACCGCGTTGACATAGTCCTCCGCCGTGCCATTCGGCTGCACGGGTTGCGGCAGGGATTCGTCCGCCGTGACCGGAAGCTCGGGGAATTGCGCGCGCAACCGGCTGCGCGCCTGTTGTTCGCGCGCAGCGGCCTGCTGCTGTTGCAAGCGCGTCTGCGCCAGCGCGGCTTCGGCATTCACGCGTTCGGCTCGCGGCGCTTCGCCCAGGCGAATGCGCGCGTTCACGGTCGTCAATTGCTGCTCGGCCAGCGTGACGTGCGCCTGCCACACCCGCATCTGACTGGCTTCGCCCAGCCAGTCGAACCACAGGGCAAGTAATTGCCGCCCACTTTCGTGCAGGGCCTCACCGAGAGTCGCCTCGGCGTGTGCGGAGAGCGCCCCCGCCAGCGCGCGATCCGCTTCGGCGCGGGCGGGCAGGCGCACTGGCCGCGACAGGGCCAAGCCCCATTCAGCCTGGTTGTCACGCGGGGTGACCTGGATACGACGCTGCGCAAGATCCGCGCTGACCGTCCATTCCTCGCGTCCACGCTGCAGGCTCTGGCTGCGCAAGGCCTGCGCAGCCAAATCGCCACGCGCCTGTGCCACCGAAGGCGATGCCCACAGCGCGGCTTCGGCCGCGGCAGGGTCTGGTAAATAGTCTGCGCGTGTCGGCAAGGCAAATGCCAGGGCAAGCGCAAGGCTCAATGCGTGCGCGGCTTTCATGCGTGCGCTCCTTTCAGGATGAATTGGCGATACAACAGCGGCAGCATGACCAGCGTCAACAAGGTGGCGCTGACCAGGCCGCCGATGACGACGATGGCAAGCGGACGCTGGATTTCGGAGCCAGGCCCAGTCGCGAACAGCAGCGGCACCAAGCCAAAGGCAGCGATGCTGGCGGTCATCAGCACCGGACGCAGGCGGCGCAAGGCACCGTCGCGCACCACGGCATCACCCCGCTGACCCTGATTGCGCAACTGGTTGAAATGACTGACCAGCACCACGCCATTCAGCACCGCAATCCCCAGCAAGGCGATAAACCCCACCGAAGCGGGCACCGACAAGTATTCGCCCGATGCCGCCAGCGCAAAGATGCCGCCGACCAGCGCCAGCGGCACGTTCATCATCACCAGCACGGCCTGCCGGATATCGCCAAAGGTGACGTAAAGCAAAAACCCGATCAGCAGCAGCGCCACCGGCACCACCAGCATCAGGCGCTGTGCGGCACGTTGCTGGTTTTCGAACTGTCCGCCCCAGGTGATGCTGTAGCCAGGCGGCAACTTGACCTGCTCGGCGACGGCAGCCTGCGCGTCGGCAACGAAGTTGACCAGATCGCGGCCGGTAACGTTGCTTTGCACCACGGTGAAGCGCGCCGCGTTTTCACGTTTTACCGCCACTGGTCCGGACGTGCGATGGAGCGTGGCGACCTGGTCGAGGCTGATTTCACGGCCGTCAGCCAGGGTCAGGCGGATTGCCTGCAGCGCGTCGGGCGATTCGCGCAGGCCAGCAGGCCCGCGCAGCTGCAAGGGAATGCGTCGCCCTTCCTGCTGGATCACGCCGAGGACTTCGCCTTCGAGCTGGGTCCGCAGCAGCGCGGCGATGTCGTCGGCGCTGAGGCCAAAACGCGCCGCGGCGTTACGATCGATTTCTGCCTGCAGATATTGAACTCCCTCGTTCTGCTGGGTGTACACATCAGATGCGCCGGGGACTTTTTTGACTGCCTTGAAAATCCCTTCGGCCAGATGATTCAGTGTGGCGAGGTCGGGGCCGAAAATCTTGATTGCGACGTCGCCACGCGAGCCGGTGAGCATTTCCGACACCCGCATGTCGATCGGTTGGGTAAAGTTGTAGGCGATCCCCGGAAAACCCTCGACCACGCTGCGGATCTCGCCGATCAACCATTCCTTGTCGGGACGCCGCCATTCGGCCATCGGCTTCAGCACCAGGAAGGAATCGGTATCGTTGAGACTCATTGGATCGAGTCCCAGTTCGTCGGCTCCGACGCGCGCCACGATACGGCGTATTTCAGGCACGTTTTTCAACAGCGCCTGCTGCACCCGCAAATCCTGCGCGATCGATTCCTCCAGGCTGATTGACGGCAGCTTTTCCAGCTGCACCAGGATGTCGCCCTCGTCCATCACCGGCATGAAGGTCTTGCCGATCATGGGGTATACCGCGGCCGCGGCCAGCATCAGCACGCCGGCCGTGAGGTACACCAGTTTGGGGCGTGCCAGCGCACGATCGAGCAACGGCGTGTAGAGCGTCTGGGCGCGGCGCAACAGCCAGGGATCTTCGTGCGCGCCCTGCTTCAGCAGCATCGAGGCCAGCACCGGGATCACCGTGAACGCCAGCAGCAGAGACGCCGCCAGCGCAAACACAATGGTCAGCGCGACCGGGGTGAACAGTTTGCCTTCCAGACCTTCCAGTGTCAGTAACGGCAGGAACACGATGGCGATGATGGCGATGCCGGAAGTCACCGGGCTGGCGACCTCCTGCGTTGCCCACAACACTCGTTGCAACTGCGTCTTGTTGGTGTTCCTGGGATCATGCGCCAGATGCGCAACGATGTTTTCCACCACCACCACGGCTGCATCAACCAGCAGGCCAATCGCAATCGCCAACCCGCCCAGACTCATCAGATTGGCCGACAAGCCAAACTGACGCATCAAAACGAATGTGGCCAGCACCGACAGCGGCAAAATCAATGCCACCACAATCGCGGCACGCAGGTTACCGAGGAACAGGATCAGCAGAATCACCACCAGCACCGCGGCTTCGAGCAGTGCTTTGCTGACGGTGCCGACCGCGCGGTCGACCAGCTGCGCCCGGTCGTAAAACGGCGAGATCGTTACCCCTTTGGGCAGGGTGGCCTGAATCTCGGCAATCCGGGTCTTGACGTTCTTGATGAGCTCGCCCGCGTTGACGCCTTTCAGCCCGATCACCAGGCCCTGCACCGCCTCGCCCTCGCCGTTTTGCGTCACCGCGCCATAGCGGGTCATCGCGTCCATTTCGACCTCTGCCACATCGCCGACGGTGATGGCCACGTCGGCCACGTTCTTGACACCGATGCGGCGCAGATCCTCCAGCGAACTCACGCCACCATTGACGCGCACCACCCAGGTTTCCTCGCCTTCGTTGACGCGGCCAGCCCCATCGTTGCGGGTATTGGTTTCCAGTGCCCGGCGCAATTCGTCGAGCGTCACGCCACGCGCGGCCAGCGCCGCTGCATCGGGACGCACCGCAAAGGTGACGACGTGACCGCCCAGCGAATTAACGTCAGCCACGCCTGGGATGGCGCGCAGCTGCGGCCGGATCGTCCAGTTGAGCAGGGTGCGCTTTTCGGCGAGCGACAGCGGCCCCTCGACGGTGAACATGAACAGTTCGGACAGCGGCGTCGAAATCGGCGCCAGCCCGCCCGACACGTCATCCGGCAGGTCGCCCTTGACGTTGGCGAAGCGTTCCGTCACCTGCTGGCGCGCCCAGTAGATGTCGGTGCCTTCCTCGAAATCGACGGTGATATCGACCAGCGCATTCTTCGACAGGCTGCGCAGGATGGTCTGGTGCGGGATGCCAAGCAGCTCGGTTTCGACCAGCTGGGTGATACGTGCCTCGACCTCTTTCGGGGTCATGCCGGGCGCCTTCAGGATCAGCTTGACCTGGGTGGTCGACACATCGGGGAAAGCGTCGATAGGAATCTGCTGGTACGCACGCACGCCCAGCCCGGCAAGTGCCAGCGCAAAAACCAGCACCAGCCAGCGGCGCGCCAGCGCGAATTCGATCAGGATATTGAGCATGGCTTACTCTCCCAGCCACTGCGCTTTGAGCGCGGCCACGCCCTTGATCGCCACGCGGCTGCCGGCGGCCAGACCGGAAACTTCCGCCTGACTGGCGTTCTGTCGAACCAGCTTGACCTGCGTCGGCACAAAGCCCTGTGTGGTTTCGACGAACACATACGCGGCGCTCGATTGCCACACCAGTGCGGCAGCGGGTACGGATAAGCCCTGCGCCGACTGCGCACCGGAGATGGCGACCTGAACCGACTGGCCGGGGCGCAACAGTTTTTGCGGATCAGCCAGGCTGGCGCGCGCCAGCACATTTTGCGCGGCATTCAGTTGCGGCAACAGTGCCGTGATACGGCCGCTGGCTTCGCTGTCCACCACCGTCACCTGCTGGCCCACTTTCACCTGCCGCGACTGGGTGGAACTCAGCGGGATTTCCAATGCAAGTTTCGACAAATCGGCCACTTTCACCAGCGCCATCCCGGCATCCACCCGCTGGCCCGGCTCGACTGCACTTTCGATCACCACGCCGGCGATCGGCGCGGTCAGGGTCAGCATGCTGCCCGACACCTTGCCCGCCCCCATCAACGACAGCATGGCTTGTGCGGCGCTTTTACTGGCGCGTGCAGACTGCGCTTCGGATTGCGTCGCGCGCAATCGCGACTCGGCAATCAGACCTTCGCTGAACAGTTTGGTGTCGCGCGCAGCATTACCGGCCGCCAGCTGCGATCTCAGCTGCGCCTGCATCAATGCGTTCTGCGCATCGACCAAGCCAGGCATCGACAAGGTAATCAGCGGCGCACCGCGCTTGACCCTGTCGCCTGCCTGAACATGCAGCTGGGTGACCAGCCCCTCGCCCGCCGCCGCAGCCACGCGCACGCTGGCAGGCGGCAGGGTGACCCGGGCCGAATAGGTCAGCGCCGGGCTGGCAGCTTGTGTAATCGCGACCTCAGTAACGATGCCGAGATTTTTCTTTTGCGGCCCGGTCAACGGCAATACGTCAGCGGCAACAGCAGGGACAACGCCCAACAGCGTCAATACAAGAATACGAACAGTCAAAAAAATAGGGGTCATGCTTGATCTCCAAAAGCAAAAAACAGCAGGCAAACGCGTGCAAATGCAACACGCCGCAATGGACGATCAGGCGAAGGGCGGGGCCAGGGCGTGGGGTAGGATGTGGTCCGGTAGCGCAAGGAAAAGCGGCGGGGACGCAGGCAAACCTGCGCCGGGGCGTGCTGTCGCCTGCACGCACGGAAGCATCGACACCATGGCCCGAGCAACGTCCGTAACGGGCATGTCGCGTCGCATCGGCATAGCTTGCGCCACACGCACCTCAGTGCCACGCTCACCGATTGCACTTGCATGATAGACGGCATCGCTATGTAAATCTTCACAGACATGCAAAGCCACTGTGCGATCAAACTGCACCACGCTCGCATGGGCATGGATAAATGGCGTCATCACCTGCAAGGCGACAAACAACCAGAGCATCAGAAATCGGGGGATTCGGTTCGACACAATCGGGACACGTGGGTTGAATTGGGGCAATACGTTCAAATGCATTATGCCCATCAATACTTAAGCTCATCTTAAGCTCCACATGCCATCATGCCGCCAGCATCAATGGAGACCCCATGCTTTTTTCGCCGCATTCACGCTTTCGCCCGGTTCGCATGCTTGCCACACCGTTTCCGCTCACGGCCTGGCTGACCGGCTGGTTTCTACTCCTGCATACCGGGATACGCCTGGTATTGATGGGCCAGACCTGGCATGCCGCACAAATGACCACCGCCTCGGCTGCCAAAGTGCTGGGCACCGGGCTGGCCTTCGATCTTGTAACCCTGGGGTTGGTCCTGCCTGCCCTGATGCTGCTGGAAAGCGCGCTCGGCACACGCAAGTCGGCCGGACGCACGCGTCGCGGACTGGTGTTGGCTGTTGCGGGTATCAGCCTGTTTGCCCTGGGTTTCGGGGTGATGGCGGAATGGTTTTTCTGGGATGAGTTCGGCGTGCGCTTCAACTTCATCGCAGTGGATTATCTGGTCTACACCCATGAAGTAATCGGTAATATCCGCGAGAGTTTCCCGGTTGGCACCCTGCTCAGTACGCTGGCAGTCATTACGCTGGCGCTGGTATGGCGCCAGCGTGCCTGGTTGCTGGGTGCGGCTACGCCACTGGCATCCCGTCGCAGCCGGGTCAGCCTGTGGCTGGCCAGCCTGGTGATGGCGATCGGTCTGTCATCGGTATGGTCGATGGACGCGCGCCAGGGCGCCAACGAATATCAACTGGAACTCTCGGCCAATGGCCTGTACAGCCTGGGCTACGCGTTTGGCAATAACGAAATCGACTATTTCGATTTTTATGCCACGCGGCCGGAAGAAGTCTATGTTCCACTTGCTGAATTGCCACGCATCGTCACTGCCAGCGCACCTAAAAACGTCGTCATCGTCACCATGGAAAGCCTGTCGTCGAGCTACATGGCGCACGGCGGCAACACCCGTAACATCACGCCCCGGCTTGACCGTCTGGCAACACAGGGGCTGTTCCTCTCCAACCTGCGTGCCACCGGAAACCGCACGGTGCGGGGTCTGGAAGCCACCTCGCTGGCGATTCCTCCGCTGCCGGGACACTCGGTGATCTGGCGCGACAACAACCAGAACCTGGAAACACTGGGCGCCGTGCTGGCCGATCATGGCTATGTGAATCGTTTCATGTACGGCGGCTATGCGCGCTTCGACAACATGGCCACCTATTTCGGTGGCAACCATTATCAACCCATCGACCGCGGCCAGTTCCCTGAACGGCACCGCACCTTCGGCAATATCTGGGGGGTGGCGGATGAACATCTGTATGACTATGCGCTGGAGCAAATGGATCGCGATGCCGCCAGCGGCAAGCCCTTCCTGATGCAGCTGATGACCACCTCCAACCACACGCCATTCACCTTTCCGGATGGCCGCATCGACCTCAAGCGCGGTCGCAATGGTGCGGTGAAATATTCCGACTATGCGGTCGGGCGCTTCATCGACATGGCGCGCAGCAAACCCTGGTTCAAGGACACGGTATTCATCATCGTGGCCGACCATTGCGCGTCGAGCAAAGGCCGCACCAGCCTGCCGCCGGAGAACTACCATATTCCGGCCATCCTCTATTCGCCGGCGCATATCGGACCGCACGAGGACACCCGCCTGGCCAGCCAGATCGATCTGGTGCCGACCGTGCTCGACCTGCTGGGGCTGCCCGAGCGTAGCCGTTTCATGGGCCGCAGTGTGCTGCACGCCTATCCCGACGCCGGGCGCGCCTTCATCGCCACCTATCAGAAGCTGGGCTATCTCACCCCGGATCGTCTAGTGATTCTGAGCCCTGGCCGCAAGATCGAGGACTGGCAATTGAACGCGCAGCAGGAAATCGTTGCGCCGGCAGGCAAACCGGGCACGGAAGTGACACGCGCGATTGCTGCGTATCAGGAAGCCGCCCACCGCTTGCGGGACGGTTTGTTGAAACATCCGGCGTCGTAAATCACCACTTTTATAAAGGCTTTCGGTCCGGTGATCCAGGCTGATATCCTGCGCTTGCTGGAGATCAATGCTGCCGGCACCGGGTCACGCAGAATCGATGGAGCGTGCCGCCTGTCACCAGAAAACGGGCCAAGGCCCGTTTGATGAACACGCGGCCCGGATTCCGAAATAAACACGCAGGAATAAAACGACGCAATGCGCATACTGTTGGTGGAAGATGACCGCCTGCTGGGCGACGGACTGCAGGCCGGCTTGAAGCAGGCCGGCTATGCGGTCGACTGGCTACGCGATGGCGAAGCAGCCATGGCGGCGCTATCGACCGAATCATTTGCCGCCGTGGTACTCGATCTGGGCCTGCCGAAACGTGACGGCCTGTCGGTGCTGCAATGGCTGCGCGGACGGCATGACACCACGCCCGTGCTGATTCTCACGGCACGTGACCAACCGGGTGACAAGGTGCGGGGACTCGACCTGGGCGCTGACGACTATGTGCTCAAGCCTTTCGATCTGGACGAGGTGGCAGCACGCCTGCGCGCACTGGTACGGCGCGCCCACGGCCGCCCGGAGCCGGTGCTCACGCTGGGCGAGATCGAACTCAACCCGGCAGCGCGCACGGTGTTGCGCGCCGGACAGGCCATCGAACTGACCGCGCGTGAATTCGATCTGCTGCACCTGCTGCTGCAAAATGCCGACCGCGTGCTGACACGGCGCTCGCTGGAAGAACAGCTCTACACCTGGAACGATGCCGTCGACAGCAACGCACTCGAGGTCCACATCCACCATCTGCGGCGCAAGCTCGGCAACGAATCAATCCGCACGGTGCGGGGGGTCGGCTACATGGCCTCCGCCGCACCTGTCAATCCATGAGCACAGACGCTTACTCACTGCGCAAACGACTGGTATGGCTGCTGACCAGTCTGGTGGCCCTGATCTGGCTGTTTTCAGCGCTGTTCGTCTACCAGCGCGCGCATCATGAAGCCGATGAGCTGCTTGATAGCCAGCTGGCCCAGGTGGGCGACACCTTGCTTGCCATTGTGTCTGCCGGCGCGGTGAACCATCTGGTCAAGGAACTGCATGAGCACGCACATGATTCCCCAGTGCCGATTGCGTTTGAGATATGGCACACCGGGGACGGCAAGGCACAGCGGTTGGTCAATTCTTCCGGCCGCGCCAATTTTGAGGCCGTGGCTGAATCAGGCTTTAGCGAACGCCTGCACCAGGGTGCAAGATGGCGCTTTTATGCCGCGCTGGATAAGGACCCGGAATACCGCGTGATAGTGGGTCAGCCTCATGCCGCACGGGAAAAGTTGGCGCGCGAGATTGGCTTGGCGCCCCTGCTTCCTGCCGCGCTGGCGCTGCCGATGATGGCGCTGGCCATATGGTGGGTTGTGGGGCGTACCTTGCGGCCGGTCGATGCGATGGCGGCGCAGGTTCGTGCACTGGATGCGCAGGCGCTGGCGCCCCTCGACGAAACCACGCCCCTGCCCAACGAGATTGCGCCGCTACGGGCAGCATTCAACGCCCTGATTCAGCGTGTCACTGTGGCCTTCGATAATGAGCGGCGCTTTACCGCCGATGCGGCGCACGAACTGCGCACCCCATTGGCTGCACTCAAGATTCAGGCGCAGGTTGCTCTGCGCGCGCAGACAAGTGATGACCAGCAACACGCGCTGACACAGGTAATCACCGGCGTTGACCGGATGACACACCTGGTCGAGCAACTGCTTACGCTGGCCCGTGTTGACCCGGCCCGCCAGGATGTCGCGCCCCCGCCTCTGGATCCAGCCGACATCATCGCTGCCGTGTGTGCCGAATTTTTGCCACAGGCACAGCAACAGCAGCAAACCCTGACGGTTGATGCGGCGGACGGCTGTTCGGTTGCCGTGACCGCCGCATGGCTGCAGATTGCCATACGCAATCTGATAGATAACGCCATGCGCTACGCGGGTGAGGGAGCGCGGATCGAAGTACGGCTCACACGCACCGAATCAGGCTGTTCCATCACGGTCGCCGATGATGGGCCGGGAGTTGCACCCGCGTTGCGCTCGCAGCTGAGTGCCCGTTTTGTGCGGGGCGAAATTGAAGGTGATGGCTGCGGGCTGGGCTTGTCCATCGTTTCCCGTATCGCTGCACTATCACATGCCCAGCTGATGCTGGGAGACGGACTGCCGCGCACCGATGGCGGGACTGGATTCGCCGCGTCCCTGACGTTTATCAAGCCATCTTCAACAACCTGATTAAATCCTCCTTCGAATCGATACGGCATCCAATCTGCCGCAGGCGCCCAACACCAAGCGCTCTCGGGTTTTCCGTATTATTTCGCGTGCTGAATCTCGGTCACGGTAAGCGCACCGTTGATATTCTCGACATGAAACTTCACCGTGTCGCCTGCTTTAAGCGGATTCAAAAGCGTGGGGGAAACCACCCGGAACACCATGGTCATGCCCGGCATATCGAGGTTGGTGATGGGGCCATGTTTGATCGTGAGCTTGCCATTCGCGACGTCGATTTTGCGCACCACGCCATCGGTCATCACGCTGGCCTGCGCCACGGGCTGTGTAGCAGGTGCAGCGTGGATCATCGGGGCCATGGCCAGTGCAGCCACTAACAGAATCAAGTTTTTCATTTTGTCTCTCCTTGAGGTTGAATTAAAGGGATGGCAAAGATTCCAGGTATGCCGGCAAGCATTTAGTGCCCTTCGTGGCCGGCATGGCCACTCGGTTTGCGTACGGTTACTTCCACATCGCCCGACCTGCCTTTGGGCGAAGCGGACTTCGGTGCGCGTATGGGTTCGGCCAGCTTCCCCGCATATTCATACGCCATCGAGCCGGCCGGTTGCTTATACCAGCCGGGGTCGGTGTAATCACCACGCTTCTGATCACGCCGAACTTTCATCATGGTGAACATGCCACCCATTTCCACCGAACCGTAGGGACCTTGCCCGGTCATCATCGGCAGGGTGTTATCGGGCAGCGGCATTTCCATCTCGGCCATATCGGCCATGCCGCGTTCACCCATCACCATGTAATCCGGTACCAGCTTGTTGATCCTGTTCATGATACCGCTGTGGTCGACTCCGATCATGGTCGGGGTCGCATGACCCATTGCGTTCATCGTATGGTGGCTCTTGTGGCAGTGGAATGCCCAGTCGCCTTCCTCGTCGGCCACAAACTCGATCTGACGCATTTGCCCCACCGCAATATCGGTGGTCACTTCCGGCCAGCGCGCAGATTGTGGCACCGGCCCGCCATCGGTACCGGTCACCTCGAACTCCACGCCGTGCAAATGAATCGGATGGTTGGTCATGGTGAGATTGCCGACACGAATGCGCACCCGATCATCGAGTCGCACATTCAAGGAATCAACGCCCGGGAATGCCCGGCTGTTAAAGGTCCACAGATTGAAATCGAGCATGGTGTTGACCATAGGCGTGGCACTGCCGGGGTCGATATCGTAAGCGTTCAGCAAAAAGCAGAAATCGCGATCAACCGGCTCAATCAGCGGATGCTCGCCCCTGGGATGCGTCACCCAGAATCCCATCATGCCCATCGCCATCTGCGTCATCTCGTCGGCATGCGGGTGATACATGAAGGTGCCGGGGCGACGTGCGACAAACTCGTAGACGAAAGTCTTGCCCGGTTTGATGGCGGGCTGATTGAGCCCGCCGACGCCATCCATGCCATTCGGCAGGCGCTGACCGTGCCAGTGAATGGTAGTGTGCTCGGGCAGACGGTTGGTGACAAAAACCCGCACCCGGTCGCCTTCCACCACTTCGATGGTCGGGCCGGGCGACTGTCCGTTGTAGCCCCACAGGTGGGCCTTCATCCCGGGCGCAATTTCGCGCACCACCGGTTCTGCCACCAGGTGAAACTCCTTCACCCCGTCCTTCATCCGCCACGGCAGTGTCCAGCCGTTCAGCGTCACCACCGGATTGTAAGGGCGGCCATTCGGCGGTATCAGCGGCGGCTGGGTGTCAGGCGTGTCCATGCTGACAATCTCCGGCAGTCCCGCCAGTGCAGCCGGCGTCACCGTGGCGGCTGCGACGGCACCGGACAGCTTGAAAAAATCGCGTCGTGTAGTCATGTTAAACCCTTTCAATGCCCGCCCGCTGCTTCGGCAGGGGCGGAGGAAGCTGAGGGCGCGGACATTTTTCCGGGCGAGCCGACCAGGGCCATCTGCAGATCGGCTTCAGCCAGCCAGTAGTCACGCTGCGCCTCGATGGCGGCGTTGACTGCGGATATCTGCGAACGGGCATCGGCCAGCAATTCGAACACGCCGATCAACATGCCGTTGTAGCGCAACATGTTTTCGTCGGAGATGCGTTTCTTGAGCGGCACCACCTCGTCACGCAGATGCCGCGCGATAGCATACTGGCTTTGCTGCATGGCGTAGGCTTCGCGCACTTCCGAACGGGCGTTCACCGCCGTTTCACGGGCACGTTCAAGCGCTTGCCGATAACGCGACTCGGCTGCCACTACCCGGCTCTGCCCCCAGTCGAACAGGGGCAACTCGAAGCTGATTTCGTAACCGCGTTGCAGTGGTGCTTCGTTCGAACTGTTGTTGATCACGCCCAGTTCGAGCACATTGACCAGCCGCGTGCTGCGCGTCAGCCCCAGGTTTTTCGCCAGCGCCTCGGTTTGCAGTTTCATCATCTGCAAATCCAGCCGCGATGCCATCGCCTGCTGCTCCACATTGCTCAGAACCGGCAATGCCTGAGGAAGTGCTGGCAGTCGCTCAGGCAGGCTCAACTGGTCAGCGCTGTTCAGTCCCAGCAGGCGAACCAGACGCTCACGTGCCTGTATTTTTTCCCCTTCGGCGCGTGCCACGGCCAGCGCGGCATCGGCATAGAATGCATGCTCGCGCGCCTGGCGCAGCTTGCTCCAGTTGCCCACCTGCACCATGCGACGCGCCAGGTCTGCACCCGCTTCGGCCGCATCCATCGCCTGCTGCTGGTATTGCGCAGACTGGTTGGCGGTCACCGCAATCACCCAGGCCTTGCGGGTATCCGCGGCCAGCCGCAGCACGTTCAAAACCAGTCCGCGTCGTGTCTGTTCAAACAGGCGCTGCTCGATCTCGATCCGCATCGGCATCGTCAACAGCCGCGCCAGACTGAGATGCAGGCTGTGTTCCCATTCCACTTCACTCCCGCGGGTCAGTCGCCCAATGGAAAATCCCGGATTGGGCAAGCGCTGGGCCGATACCAGATCAGCCTCGGCAATCCCCAGGGTATTGAATGCGGCCTGCAAACCCGGATTGTTGAGCAAGGCAATCTGCACCGCCGCATCCGCCGACAGCGGCTGCGCCAGCAAGGCATCGACTCGCACCTGGGTCTGCGCACGGGTGGCGTCGTCACGTGACCAGATCACCTCTTTCTGGATCTGTGTCTGGGTGGCGGATTGAATCGTGTCAAACCCGCCGTCTGGTGAAAAGCTGGCACAGCCGCCCAGCAATACTGTGGACATCACAGCGAGCACGAGCGTGCGCGACCTCAAGGGAAAGGATTTCATCTTGATCACCTCAATGTTTGTGGTGGCCATGCTGGCCCTGAGCACTGGCGTCCGTACCGCCGTTGTCTTGCTGTGCCTCGCGCAAATAGGTCATCCAGCCGCCAATCTCGCCGACACGATCATTGGATGCCCGCCAATCCTGCAGCGGTTCATCGCGCCAGGTCTGGTAATGCTTGAATGGCGGAGAACTCAACGGAACGGATGGCATGGCTTCGGCAGCCTGTGCCACAGGCAGCCATAGCGCCCCTCCCCAGATGCCCAGCAGGCATGTATGGGTAAACGACGCCATACGGCGTAATACAGTGTTCAACATGGTAAACCTCGCAAACTTCGCGGCAATGTGGCCGCGATCAGAATTCAGTCAGCGCGCCGAACAGGCGCGGAATTCAGGCGAGCGAGGGTCTGGGTGGCCGCTCGGGGCCGTCTGGAATGAAACCGCTAAACGATGCGGCATGGTGTGACGTAAAACGATCCGTAGCCGGAATCAACGCTGGCGTCGCGATGGCCAGGACCGGCAACACCGAAGCCAGCGCACACACCGCGCAGTGCGTACAGTTGTGTTGCGTGGCGGGTGCATCCTGCGGCTTCTGCTCGTGGCAGGCTGCCGCCGTTTCACCAACCGCCTGCATGCGTTCCAGCGCAGCCGGATGAACAGACGCACAGCCCAGCATGCCTGCAGACGCAAATGTCTGCAGCGGCAGAATCAGCATCAACAGCATCAGCAGGAATCGGTTAAATGGACGTCGCACAGAGGCAGTGTAATCAGAAAACAAGGGGTGCCCAAATGACCCCGCAGATACGCTCAGGTTCTCCGGCCAACCCGCAGCGTGTCACGAACGGCGCTTGCGTGGCTCGTAATGCACCACGGCACGCATGATTTCCGAGTAAGGAAATTGACTGCTATCGCCGAAGCGTTCGTTGGCCAGCAACACCGTGGCGGCAATGTTGGCCGTGGCATCCCCTTCCCCGTCTAGCGCCAGCGCCAGCCCCCGGACGCCCCCGCACTGCGCGCGGATTTCCTTGCCAAATGGCCAGGGAGCATCGTGGTTGGTTTTCAGTGCAAACTGCGCGTTCTCATGCAGCGCATCATAAAACGTCAGGCAATATTCTCGCACCGCGGTATCGCCGCAGGCAATGACCTCGCGCTCGGCCAGATTGATCTTGCGTGAACGGTCGCACACGACACAATGCGACAGCAAGGCCCGTTCGAATGGACAGCTATTCTCAATGTAGGTCTGCCTGGCGAGCTTGTAGGCAGCTTCGTTGTATTCAGCCATGAGACGTCACCCTATCGTTTGATTCGGCGACGATTTACCAATCGTCGCCGGTCAGCCGGGTATCCAGTTCACGTTCGGCCAGGAGCGTGTCCTGTGCGGTTATTTCATCCTCGGCAAAAATCATTTTGTATTTGTCACCGGTCTTGGGATCGAGCGTTTTGCGCAATTCATTCGTATGCGCCTTGGCTTCCTTGAAGGACGCCCACTCACCCTGCTTTTCCAGCACCTTGAACATTCCCATACGAAAAACGTAGTAAGGCATGACGACTCCTTAGCTCAGCTTGCCGTGGCACTGCTTGTATTTTTTCCCCGATCCACACGGACAAGGGTCGTTGCGGCCAACCTTGGGATATCCCCCGGCGGACGAGACAGCAGCTTCAGCCTCGGAAAAATCCTGTGCCTCGTCATATTCGGTATGCTGGTATTGCACATTCGACGGTTCGCCGTGCAAATCGACTGCCGCCACATCTTCTGGCTGACGCACCTGCACCGTGGTGGTGATCTGGGTGACTTCGGTCTTGATCCCCGTCAACATGCCGGAAAACAGTTCAAACGCTTCACGCTTGTATTCCTGCTTGGGCTGCTTCTGCGCATAACCACGCAGATGGATGCCCTGGCGCAAATGATCGAGCGCCGACAGATGCTCGCGCCAATGCGTGTCCATGCTTTGCAGCATGACCGAGCGTTCGAACTGGCGCATACCCTCCGCACCGACCAGTGCTTCCTTGTCCCGATGCAGCACATCCGCCGCTTCCAGGATTTTCTTGCGCAGGCCGTCTTCGTTCAGCGTTTTTTCCTCGTCCAGCCATTGCTGCAAGGGCAGATCGATCGTGAATTGTGCGATCAGCGCCTTTTCCAGCCCGGCCACATCCCACTGCTCGTCCATACTGCCCGGCGCGATAAACTGGTTGAACGTGTCGTTCAACACATCATCGCGCATGGCGCGGATGGTCTCGCCAATATCGTCGCTGGCCAGCAGTTCGTTGCGCTGCTCGTAGATCACCTTGCGCTGGTCGTTCGAGACGTCGTCGTATTCAAGTAATTGTTTGCGGATGTCGAAGTTGCGCTGTTCGACCTTGCGCTGCGCATTCTCGATCGCGCGCGTCACCCACGGATGTTCGATCGCCTCGCCTTCCGGCATCTTCAGCCGGTCCATGATCGCAGCCACACGGTCGGAGGCAAAAATACGCAGCAGCGGATCTTCCAGCGACAGGAAGAAGCGGCTGGAACCCGGATCGCCCTGGCGGCCGGAGCGGCCACGCAACTGGTTGTCTACCCGCCGCGACTCGTGACGCTCGGTGCCGATGATGTGCAAACCGCCTGCTGCCAGCACGGAATCATGGCGCAACTGCCAGGGCGCCTTGATCGCGTCGCGCTGGCTGATTTTTTCGCCATCAGACAGCGCTTCATCGTGAGCGATGGCGTCCAGCTCTTTCTGGATGCTGCCACCCAGCACGATGTCAGTGCCGCGACCCGCCATGTTGGTGGCGATGGTGATGCCGCCCGGCATACCGGCTTGCGCAATCACCTCGGCTTCGCGCTCGTGCTGCTTGGCATTCAGCACGTTGTGCGGCAGGCCGGCTTTTTTCAGTTCAGCCGACAGCATTTCGTTGGCTTCAATCGAGGTGGTACCCACCAGCACCGGCTGGCCCTTGGCGTTGCGCTCGCGGATATCCTTGATCACCGCCTGGTCGCGTTCGCGCCCGGTACGGTAGACCTGATCGTGTTCGTCCTTGCGGATCATCGCGCGGTGCGTCGGGATGACCACGGTTTCCAGCCCGTAAATGCTGTGGAATTCGAACGCCTCGGTATCGGCCGTGCCGGTCATGCCGGACAGCTTTTGATACATGCGGAAATAATTCTGGAAGGTGATCGAGGCGAGTGTCTGGTTTTCTTTCTGGATTGCCACGCCTTCCTTGGCTTCCACTGCCTGATGCAGGCCTTCCGACCAGCGGCGCCCGCTCATCAGACGGCCGGTAAATTCATCAACGATGACCACTTCATTGTTCTGCACCACGTAATGCTGGTCGCGAAAGTACAGTGCAAAGGCACGCAACGCTGCATAGACATGATGCATCAGCATGATGTTGGCGGCGTCGTACAAACTGCCACCTGGTTGCAGCAGCCCCATTCCCGTGAGGATTTCCTCGACTTTTTCATGCCCGGATTCGGACAGCAGCACCTGACGCGATTTTTCATCGACCGAGTAATCGCCCTCGGATTCCTCGTCCTTCTGTCGTGTCAGCCGGGCCGGCACTTCATTCATTTGTAGGTACAGCGCAGTATTTTCTTCCGACTGGCCGGAAATGATCAGCGGCGTACGCGCTTCGTCGATCAGGATCGAGTCGACTTCATCGATGATGCTGTAAGCCAGCGGACGCTGCACCTTCTCGCTCATCTGGTAGACCATGTTGTCGCGCAGATAATCGAAGCCGTATTCGTTGTTGGTACCGTAGGTGATGTCGGCAGCATACGCGGCCTGTTTTTCAGCGTGCGGCATCTGTGACAGGTTCACACCGGTGGCCAGGCCAAGGAAACCATACAGCCGGCCCATCGATTCCGCGTCGCGGCTGGCCAGGTAATCGTTGACCGTCACCACATGCACGCCTTTGCCGGTCAGTGCATTCAGGTACGCGGGCAAGGTCGACATCAGCGTCTTGCCTTCACCGGTCCGCATCTCGGCGATCTTGCCGTCGTGCAGTACCATGCCGCCCACCATCTGTACATCGAAGTGACGCATGCCGAGCACCCGCTTGGAGGCTTCACGCACCACCGCAAACGCTTCGGGCAACAGCTTGTCGAGTGACTCGCCATTTTCCAGTCGCGATTTGAATTCGGCGGTCTTGGCAGCCACCTCGGCATCGGTCAACGCCTCCAGTGCCGGCTCAAGCGCGTTGATCGCTTTGACCTTTTGCAGGTATTGTTTGACCAGTCGATCATTGCGACTGCCGAAGACTTTTTTGAAAATGGATTGCAGCATGAGGAATCCGAAATGCCCGCAGGACGCGGTAAACCCGTGAATTTTAACATAGCGCAACGGTCTTCCCGTGACCCTGTCGTGACACGCTCATGAGCGCCTCCAGCCTGTCCGACCTGCTCGCCAGCCAGTTGCCTCAGGGCCTTGCTGCGCACGCCAAGGCCCTGCTCGGCACCCAAAGCACGCTGGACCGCGCCCTGCCCGCCGCCCTGGCCGGGCATGTACGCGTGATGCAGCTGGAAAATGGTGTCTTAAGCCTGGCCTGCGGCAGTGGCGCCGTCGCCAGCCGTCTGCGCAACCAGACCGATGCACTGATGGCCAGCCTGGGCAAACACGGGGTTGCGGTGACGAGCGTGCGTGTCAGCGTCAATCCGGAATTGCTGGCACGCTATGTCCACCCGGTCGAAAAAGCCGGATTACCCGCCACCGCGCTGGAAGGACTGGCACATCTGAACGCCGACATCGAGGACGGCCCGTTGAAAGAGGCCTTGAGCCGCCTGCTGCGCCACCATGCACCCAAACACCATGAATAACCTCGTCAGATCATCCGTCGGGCAAAGCTGGCCAGTCTGCCGGTTCAAACGGGCCTGACGCGCCGTGCCTCGGCAGGTCACACGAATCTTTCTGCAGAGCCACATGCGGGCCTACACCAGCCTGCTGGGGCACATTCTCGGCTCACATCCGGAAATCGACGGCTATTACGAGATGCATCGGTCCTATGCGTTCGGCGCAGACCTGGAACGGCAGATGCGGGCGTACGAGGAACGGGAACGCCCGAAGCCCGGCAGCCGTTACCTCTTCGACAAGCTGCTGCACAACGACTACACGCTGAACCTGGCGCTGCCCGAACTCGGCGGCGCGATGATCCTGCTCGCGTTGCGGCAACCGGAACCAACCCTGAAAAGCATCCTCGGCCTGTTTGCAAAAAAGAATACCGACGACCTGTATTCCGACCCGACCGGAGCCACGACCTACTATGTCGAGCGCCTGCACACGCTCGCTGCATTTGGCCGGCAACATCCGCAGCGCTATGTCTACTTTGACGCGGAACGGATCTGCACCGATACCCGGTGCCTGCTGGACGAGCTCGGATGCTGGCTGCAGCTGGCATCACCGCTGACGGAGGACTACCAGCTGTTTTCGCAGACCGGCGTGGCCGGCACAGGCGACTCCTCACCCGCCATCGCAACCGGACATGTCATCCGTCAGGCAGAAGACCGCCACCCCGCTATCGCACTCGCCCCCGCCCTGTTGCAGCAGGCCACGCAGGCCTATCAAGACTGCCGCCAGCAACTCGCCGCCCACGCGCTCAACGCGTAATCAGGGCGTCCCATGCCGCACGCTCGGCACGATAGTTCACCAGGGCATCGACGATCTGCCGCTTGCGCGCATCGCGATGCGATGGGTTCTGAATCTGCTGCCAGGCGGGCGACGCATCGCCAAAGTTCGAGCGCATGTTGCGCAGGAAAGCGGCCAGCTTGTCCAGCGCAGGCGTGTCCTGCCAGTCACACGGCGCCGTTGCGAGCCAGCGTTCCAGTTCGGCGATACGCGTGTTCACGGCGCGATGCTTGGTTGCATACAACACCAGCATCTCGGCCTCGACCCGGTCAATCACCGACTGCAGGCGCGCCCCTTCGGTCAGCTCCGACAGCTCGTTTTCCTTCAGCCACGCGACGACGGAAAACAGCATCAGGTCACCGAAAAACTGCCGCTCGAATTCGTCCGAAATATCGATGACGGCATCGGACTGCCGTTCCACGCCGGGGCGAAACTCGGCCTGCATGTCGGCGGTCGCGGTGCGTCCGTGCAGCATCGGCAGATTGACCGACGCGAAGCGCGCACCAATCTCGGCCTGAATCAACCGGCCCGCCGTGGGGCCGGACATGCGCAGGCGCAGGTGACCGAACGGAATGATGTACTTGAGTCCGTCGAAATCGACGATGTAGTTGCCGGGGTAGATCGTCCGCGCGGGCGCGAGATCCATAAACGGGCCGGTGTAATGGAAGCCGGTCTTGCGCGTCAGGTGCTCACCAAAGAAAAAGGCATGCAGGCGATCGGCGAAGCGTTCCAGGCACGCGGTGTGATCGTGCACGCCCGTGAGCGGGCAGCGGTAATCGTAGTGATCGGCCTGTGCATCGATTCCGAACAGCTTCGCCATGTCGTGATACGCCGCCTCAGCCGGCAGCGGTGTCGCCTCTGCATGGAAACTGCACACGCCATGCGGATCGCTCGCCGCTATCCGTTCTAAAAATGCGGTCACGTCATCGAGGAAATTTGCTGCCATCACCGCAGGCGACACTGGCGGGTCGCCGACCAGTTTGCCGGTCAGCATGCGGACGTCTGCACTCCGGAAAATACGGTCGATGTAATAAAAGTAGTTGAGCGCTGCAAGCTGCTGCTCGCCCGAAGCGGTCTGACGGTTGACCAGGAAAGACTGGTCGCTGTCTACCAGGTAGTAAAGCGAGCGACTCCTGTCCTGCGTGAGCTGACGCAGCTTCAGATAGCAGAGGTTGCGGTTCGCCGCCTGCCCTTTCTGATAAAAGCGGTCCACCGGCTGGGTCGTGAGCAGCCGCTCGACCTGTCGGCGCTCGGCCTCGGGAATGGCCTGCAACAACTGGTATTGCTCCGGAAGATCGAAATGCACGACCTGCAGCCCCTTGCCACGGTATTCCTCGACCAGCGCCCGATGCGCTTCGATGTGCTTCGACTCGCGGCTGTCTTCGGCGACGACCACCGTGACTTTGGCGGTGCGTCCGTCGGCATCCCGCCCACCGTAGCCATACAACTGGCACTGTTGGTCAATGCTTTCCAAACAGACGTGTAGATGCGCCGGCCGGTCCGCCACCGGAATACCGATCAGGAAATGGTGTTGAAATTCCTGCCCTGCCTGCTCGACCAGATTCTGCTGTTCGCGAAACAGCGATTGATACGCCGCCAGCCATGCTGCGAAGTCCGGTGAAGGCACCGCCCACATCCGCTGTTCCACCAGCGGATACAGGCGGTCATACAGCCCGATCAGCTCGTCGTGCGAAATTGCGGCCAGATCGGGCGCATCCGTCAGGATCGACGGATGCGCTTCCAGAAGGGTGCGTAATACCGATGGGGTGAAGCGTGACATGGATTGCAAAATCAAAAGGCAAGAGCCGAATCGTAGCCGATTGCTGCGGCCTTCGTTTCGCCCGCTAGGACTTCAACGTCTCCAGTCCGCTGCGGATATGCAGGTCACGCTGCGGATAGGGAATGACGATACCGGCAGCCTTGAAGGCGCGCCAGATCGCCAGGTTGATATCCGAGCGCACGCTGGCCAGCCCGGATTCGGGGTCCTGGATCCATACCCGCAGCTCCAGTTTGATGCCACTGTCGCCAAATTCAATCAGGCGTGTGCCGGGCGCCGGCTCGGCGAGCACGCGCGGGTTGGTCTTTGCCGCCTCGAGCAGCAGGGCCAGCGCCTGTTCCGGGTCGTTGTCGTAGCTGATCGACACCGGAATTTTCAGGCGCACATTACGATCACCGAAACTCCAGTTGATGACCTCATTGGTGATCAGGGTCTCGTTGGGGATCAATCGATCCACCCCGTCGCGATCCCGCACCACCACGTAACGCGCACGCAGTTCCTGCACCCAGCCAAGCTTGTCGCCGATGGTGATGACGTCACCCGGACGGATCGAGCGGTCGAACAGCACAATGAAGCCGCTGATGAAGTTGCTGGCGATGCGCTGCAGACCGAAACCCAGACCGACACCCAACGCGCCGCCGAACACGGTCAGCGCGGTGAGGTCGATGCCGACCGCATCCAGCGCCAGCAGAAACGCCAGCACCAGCAGCAGAAACTTGCTGAGCTTGACCAGCGCCACCTGCATGCCGGCATTCACATACGCCGCCTGGCTGATGCGGTTCTCGATCAGTCGCGCGATCCACAGCGCCAGCATCCACAACAACGCTACCGCCAGCACCAGCTTACCGACTTCCAGCACCGAAATCCGCTTCTGGCCCATCTGCACGGCCATGCCGTCGAGGCCATCCAGCACGGCGGGCAGCCAGCCCAGCAGATGCAGCGCAACAACTATCCAGACCGAGGTGGAAATCAGGTTTTCCCAGGCTTTCACCATGGGACTGGGACGGAAAGTCTTGCGCAGAAAATAAACCACGATGCGGATAGTGGCCAGGGAAAGCATCAAGGGCACGGCAAGATCGAGCAAATCCACCGGCATGCCCTGATGCTGCAACAACGCCCGTCCCACCAGCACGCCGATCAGCATGCTGATCGGCAGCAAAAGGCGCTGCAGGGTTTTTAGGGCCAGGTGGCGAACAGCAAATTCCGCACTCTGCTCCGTGCGTTCCGCCAGCCCCTTACTCAGCGCATGATGCACCAGCCACGTCCCGGCTCCCGCCAGGATCAATACCCCCACCTCCCACCACACCATGGGATCCTGTACCAGAGTTTGCCAGGTGACCAGAGCGGCCTGAACATCAGCGGGGAGGGCAAGTGTCATGATGAATTCTCTCGATAAGCTTTCCAGCAACATACCGGACCGCACCCAAAACCAGCAATCCCCGTCGAGGTATGCCTGGGGTTCAACACGGACTTCACTGCGCAAATGGAACCGGGCATGATTCGACAGACAGAACGGCTGTGAGTACAAAAGCCTGACGTGTACCTTTTTCGCAAGCCCATCCAATCCAGGGACAATAGCCCATGCGACAACACAAACGGCTGATCGCAGTCGTACTGTTTCTCCTGCTGCTGTTGGCGGCATTTGAGCTGTCTGGCTTGCGGTCCCATTTCAGTCTCGGCTTTCTGCAGCAAACCATACGCGACAACCAGGCCAGCGGGCTGCTGATCTTTGTGCTGGTGTTTGCGCTGGGCAACCTTGTTCAGATTCCAGGCTGGGTGTTTCTCGCTGCTGCCGTATTGGCACTGGGCCAACTGTGGGGCGGTGTAGTCACCTATATCGCCGCCTGCCTCTCGTGCACCCTCACCTTCTTCACCATCCACCTGGTGGGCGGTGACGCCTTGAAAAAACTGGATAGCCCGATCGCCGTCAACCTGCTGGGCCGTTTGCACGCCCAACCGGTCAAAAGCATCCTGCTGTTGCGCATGCTGTTCCAGACCGTCCCCACGCTCAACTACACCCTGGCCATGAGCGGCGTCCGGTTTCGCGACTACCTGATCGGCACACTACTGGGGTTGCCGATTCCGATTGCCCTGTATTGCGTATTTTTTGATTATCTGGCGAAGGTGTTGAAAATTGTTTGAATGGGGTGTGCTGGAGCGGGAAAGGCAAGCACGGTCCACATCAGGTTTTGCTGCTGCATAGCAAGAAATAATGTTTATTTATAGCGCTTCCCTGAATGGTGACCGAACGTTCAAGGTCAGGGGCGCTGCGCGGCTTTATCGCGCAGCGCCCCCTGCACCGCAGGGTTAGGCCAATGTGCCAATAGGTGCTTGCGGTTTTTCATTTTCAGAAGGCGAAGGAAGGTACTTCTGCAAAGGCTTCTCGACTGAGGTTCCCAAGATGTACTCGATTGCGTCCTTGATATTCTTCGCTGCGTTTGGAGCATCGGCAAGGCCACTCGTAATAGCAGCAACAATCACAAGTGCGCCAACGATCTTTGACCACGAAGGAGTGGGGGACAAAACCTCCTTCTTCGCCTCCTGTAAATACCATTCAATTCGAGCACGTTCAGTTGGCGATATCGATGCCAGGTTCTCTACTTCAGCAAGGGCGCCGTCTATTAGATCGAGAACGCGATCGGTCTTGACGTTTGATGGCTTGAATACTTCGTCATTTGAGTTTTCTTGATTGGAGAGAAGCTCCCAGCAGATATTGGTTAGGCCGCGCAGCCTGCCTAAGTTGATGATTGTCTTGTGCAGTGAGACGGGTTCTTCTCCGAAGAGGCCTTTGCCTTTTATGATTCTGGAAACGGACGGAAAATAAAAAATTAGCTGATTCACAACTGAGAGTGAAACGCTCATGGGCTTCCGTACCTCAGCCATTCGGAGGCGAAGCGCAATCAGCGAAACCTGTTCAATCAGCTTTCCCTCAGAATCCAGGCGCTCCAAGTCTTGACCAATTGCGCGATCAACTCGCGTCATGTACCGCTTAAGCGTGGCGAAATCTTCATCGAATGTTTTCAGCGCCTCAAGGGCGCTCTCAGCGCCTGGTAAAACCATTGCACGCTCGAAGCCAAAGGTAAGTAGCTGCTCCTCGTTGGCTGCGATCTCGACGAAGAACTGCTCAATGATTTCTAAGCGTTCTTTGAAATTGTGGATTGCGTACCAGTGCATGTGGATATACCAGTGGCTTAACGTAATTTAGGCAGCGCGATCTGCCGGGGTTGATGCCGCCTAAATCGGACAACCATTTCCGATTCCCTTCTTAAACAATTGGTTATTTCAGCCGTATCGATTTAGCCAAGCCTAAAAATTTGCGGATGAAATCTCGTGTGGTTTCTCACCGCAGCACCACCCGCTCCACCACATACAGCAACGCCGTAATCAGCCCAACGACCACGGCGAAACGCAGCACCCGGCCGACATAGCCCAGGTATTTCCGGTTGCCGGTGAACAGCCACGCCAGCCCGAGCGCCACCACCGCAATGAGCAGGGCAACGATCATCAGGCGAATGGCAATCATCAGGCAGTGAGGGGGTGCAGGCGGAGAAAGGCGGGCGGAACGTCTTCGTTGTGTTCGAAGCTGACGTACTCCCAGGATTCCTGGTGCTGCAACAGTTCGCGCAGCAGCGCGTTGTTGAGCGCGTGGCCGGATTTGTAGGCTTCGAAGGCGCCGATGATGGGGTGGCCCAGCAGATACAGGTCGCCGATGGCGTCGAGCACCTTGTGCTTCACAAATTCGTCGTCATAGCGCAAGCCGTCCTGGTTCAGCACGCGGAATTCGTCCATGACGATGGCGTTGTCGAGCGAGCCGCCGAGGGCGAGGCCCTGGTTGCGCAGGTATTCGACCTCATGCATGAAACCGAAGGTACGGGCGCGCGAGACTTCCTTCGTATAGGCGGTGTCGGCGAAATCGATGCTGACGGTTTTGCCGCTCTTGTCGAATACGGGATGTTTGAAATCGATGGTGAATTCGACCTTGAAGCCGTTGTGCGGGACGAAACGCGCCCATTTGTCGCCGTCGCGCACTTCGATCGGACGGATGATGCGCACGTATTTCTTGGGCGCATCCTGTTCGACGATGCCCGCGGATTGCAGCAGAAACACGAACGGCGCTGAAGAACCGTCCATGATGGGAATTTCGGGGCCGGTGAGATCGACCAGCAGGTTGTCGATGCCAAGACCCGCCAGCGCGGACATCAGATGCTCGACGGTGGACACCTTGGCGGGGCCGGATTCGAGCATCGAGCACAGCCGTGTGTCGGTAACCAGATAGGGGTCGGCGGTGAGTTCGGCGGGCGGATCGAGGTCCATCCGGCGAAACACGATGCCCAGGTTGGGCGCAGCCGGGCGCAGGGTCATCTCGACCTTGACGCCGGAATGCAGGCCCACGCCCGTGGCGCGGACCGGCGTTTTAAGAGTGCGTTGCTTGATCATCTTGGCATTTTAACCGGCCACGAGGCGAGTAGCCATGAGCGCATCCCGGTCATTAACCTGGATGCGCTCATGCAGGCAGAGCCCCGACGACGTTCAGTCGGCTTGGCGGCGCAGGAATGCCGGAATATCCAGGGTGTCGATGCCGGAATCGGTCATCGCCTGGATCGTGCGCGAACGACGGGTGGTCATCACGCTGGGCAGTTCTTCGCTGTCGCCCATCATCATCGGTGCATCGTCGGTACCGGTGCGGATGATCTGCATCGGCTTGGGCTGCTGGCGGGCAACGGGGCTGCCCAGACCGGTGGCCACCATGGTGACGCGCAAAGACTCTTCCATGCTGTCGTCGAGCACCTGGCCGACGATCACCGTTGCTTCTTCAGCGGTGAATTCCTTGATGGTGTTCATCACTTCGTGGATTTCACGCATCTTCACGGTGCTTGATGCGGTGATGTTGACCAGCACGCCGCGTGCGCCGGCCAGATTGACGTCTTCCAGCAACGGGCTGGCAACGGCTTGTTCGGCGGCGATACGCGCGCGGTTTTCGCCACTGGCCTGGGCCGAACCCATCATGGCCATGCCCATTTCACTCATCACGGTGCGCACGTCGGCAAAGTCGACGTTGACCAGACCCGGGCAGTTGATGACTTCGGCAATGCCGCCGACCGCGCCGTGCAGCACCTCGTTGGCGGCCTTGAAGGCGTCGAGCATCGAGACGTCGTCGCCCAGCACCTGCATCAGCTTTTCGTTGGGGATGATGATGAGCGAATCGACGTGCTTCGACAGCGCTTCGATGCCGGTATTGGCCGCGCGCACGCGCTTGCCTTCGAACAGGAAGGGCTTGGTGACCACCGCAACCGTCAGGATGCCGAGTTCCTTGGCGACTTCGGCCACCACCGGTGCGGCGCCGGTGCCGGTGCCGCCACCCATGCCGGCGGTAATGAACAGCATGTCGGCGCCGTCGATCAGTTCGGCGATGCGCTCACGGTCTTCCAGCGCGGCTTCGCGGCCGATGTCGGGGTTGGCGCCGGCACCGAGTCCCTTGGTCACGCCATTGCCAAGCTGCAGCTGCAGCTTGGCCTGGTTGCGATTCAGGGCCTGTGCATCGGTGTTGATGGCGATGAATTCCACGCCGGTCAATCCCGAGCTGATCATGTGATCGACTGCGTTACCGCCGCAACCGCCCACACCAATCACCTTGATCACTGCATCCTGGGTGTCTACATCCATCAGTTCAAACATGTTGCTCTCCTCTTTTACTCAATCAAAAACCACACTCAAAAATACTTTGGCGTGTTTGCCTGGATGGGTCTGATGCATCCGGCACAACCACCAAATCCTGTTTCGACGTCGCCAGCGCTATCCCATGGCCACGTCAGAAATTTCCCTTAAACCAGCTTTTCATCCGCTCAAGAATGTCCTTGAGGCTGTTGCCCGACAGCTTCGGCGCATCGCGTCCGCGCGATTCCAGCCCAGCCATCAACAAGCCCATGCAAGTGGCATAGCGCGGGTTGTGCATCACTTCGGCCAAGCCACCTTCATAGCGTGGCCAGCCCATGCGCACCGGCATGTGGAACACTTCCTCGCCCAGTTCGACCATGCCCTGCATGCCGGCCGAGCCGCCGGTGATGACGATGCCCGATGACAGCAGCTCCTCGAAGCCGCTACGACGCAATTCCGCCTGCACCAGCGAATACAGTTCTTCCATGCGTGGTTCGATGAATTCGGCCAGTGTTTGTCGGGACAGCGTGCGCGGCGGGCGGTCGCCGATACCGGGCACTTCGATCATGTCGCGCGCGTCGGCCAGCTGGCGCAATGCGCAGCCGAAGCGGATCTTGATATCCTCGGCCTCCTTCGGCGGGGTGCGTAGCGCCACCGCGATGTCGTTGTTGACCTGGTCGCCCGCCACCGGAATCACGGCGGTGTGGCGAATCGCACCGTTGGTGAACACGGCGATGTCGGTGGTGCCGCCGCCAATGTCTACCAGGCACACACCCAGCTCCCGCTCGTCTTCGGTCAGCACCGCCATCGCCGAGGCCAGCGGTTGCAGCACCAGGTCGGCCACTTCCAGTCCGCAACGGCGCACACACTTGATAATGTTCTGCGCCGCCGACACCGCGCCGGTGACGATGTGTACTTTCACTTCCAGTCGCACCGCACTCATGCCGAGCGGGTCGCGCACGTCTTCCTGACCGTCGACGATGAATTCCTGCGGAATGGTGTGCAAGATCTGCTGATCGGTCGGGATGTTGACCGCACGCGCGGTTTCCACCACGCGGTCGACGTCCATCTGGCTGATTTCCTTGTCCTTGATGGCGAACATGCCGTGCGAGTTGAAGCTCTTGATGTGGCTGCCGGCGATGCCGGTATAGACCTCGCGGATCTTGCAGTCAGCCATCAGTTCGGCCTCTTCCAGTGCGCGCTGGATGGCGTTGACGGTGGCCTCGATGTTGACCACTACGCCACGGCGTAAACCGCGCGAGGGATGTGTACCCATGCCGATGATGTCCAGCATGTTTTCGTCGTTGATTTCGGCAACGATACAGACGATTTTGGAGGTGCCAATATCGAGGCCGACAATCAGGTTTTTAGGGTCTCTTGGCTTACTCATATTGCGTGGCACTCATGTAGCACTCGGTTTAAAGGGTGAAGCGCCGTTCGGCATCCGCACGGCAAAGCCGTCGGGGTAGCGTAAATCAACCGTGTCAGGTGTCATTTGGGCGGCGGGCGCAATCGGGGCAGCAGGCAGATCGCTTGGTGCACCTGCTGAAGGCGTTGGAATGTCCGCCATGGCCTGTGCGGTAAACAGACGCGGATACAAGGCCACGAAACGCGCCAGACGCACATCAGCCTGCTCACGGCCCAGCGCCAGCTGCATACCGTTGTCCAGCCGGATACGCCAGGCATGGCGCGGCGACAGACGCAATTCACTGATGCGCATGCCCAGCGGCGCCAGTGCGGCTTGATGGCTGCGGTAGGCAGTGACCACTTCCAGGCTGCTGTCCTCAGGACCAAACAACCGCGGCAAGGATTGGTTCACCGCAGCAACAAATACGTCGCCCGCATCGCTGATCAATGAGTGATCGTTCCAGCGCGCCAGCGGCACATGTTCAACCAGCGATACCACCAGGGTGTCGGGCCAGCGACGCTCCACGCGTGCTTCGCGTACCCACGGCAGTTTTTCCAGGCTGCTGCGCACGCGCTCCAGGTCGACGGTAAAGAACGTGCCCTGTACCCGGCGCTCCGCCACCAGCCGGATCTGCGCTTCGGTCACGTGAATAGTGGGCGTCTTCACCTCCAGTGCATGCAGGGCAAACCACGGCTGAGCCGCCAGCCAGCTGATTCCGCCATAGGTCAGCAGCCCGAGCGCACCCCAGGTCAGCGCGCGCGCAAGCTGACATAAAGGATGGGCGTTGAGTTGGGGCGACATACTCATGCCAGTGTCTGCTCCAGAATTTTCATGCATAGCGCATCGAAATCCAGCCCGGCCACGCGTGCCGCCATCGGCACCAGACTGTGATCGGTCATGCCGGGCGAGGTGTTCGCTTCCAGCAAGTACGGATTGCCCAGGCTGTCGAGCATCACGTCGACCCGACCCCAGCCGCGACCGCCAATCAGGCGAAACGCATCCAGTGCCAGTTGACGAAACGCCATTTCCTGTGAATCGAGCAAGCCGGCCGGGCAATGGTATTCAGTGTCGTTGCTTATGTATTTGGCTTCGAAGTCATAGAACGCCTTGTCCTGCGGCGGCTGCAAGCGGATCAGCGGCAATGCGGTGTCACCCAGAATGCCGATCGTGAATTCAGCGCCGTCGATGAACTTCTCTGCCAGCACCAGCGGGTCATGCTCGGCAGCCATGTCATACGCGGCTCTCAGCGTGCCATGCTCGGTTACCTTGCTCATCCCGATGCTGGAACCTTCACGTGCTGGCTTCACGAAAATGGGCAGGCCGAGCTTTTTTTCCACCGCAGCGAAATCGCTGGCGGCAGTAAGAATCTCCCAATCGGCCGTGGGCAGGCCAGCGGCACGCCACAACAACTTGGTGCGCCATTTATCCATACCGATGGCTGATGCCATCACCCCGCTCCCGGTGTAGGGAATATCCAGCAGCTCAAGTGCGCCCTGCATGCAGCCGTCTTCACCGTAGCGGCCGTGCAGCGCGATGAATACGCGATCAAATTCGCCGGTAATCAGATCACCGAGATTGCGCGTAGCCGGATCAAAGCCATGCACGTCCACGCCCTGCCGGGTGAGCGCAGCCAGCACGGCCGCGCCGCTATTCAGGGATACCGGGCGCTCGGCTGACGTACCCCCCAGCATTACGGCGACCTTGCCAAAACGTTTCGCCGACTCAATCACACTCACTGACGCTCTCCAATAATTCGTACTTCGCGGATCAGCCGCACATTGGTGCGCGCTTCCACACTGCCTTCCACATGTTCGATCAGCCGTTCGATGTCGGTGGCGCTGGCCTTGCCCAGGTTGACGATGAAATTGGCGTGCTTCCCGGATACCTGTGCATCCCCGATGCGAAACCCCTTGAGGCCGCAGGACTCGATCAGCCGGGCGGCAAAATCGCCGGGTGGATTACGAAACACCGAACCGGCATTCGGCAGATTCAGTGGCTGCGAGGCGATACGCTTTTTCAGCAGATCCTTGATCACTTCGCGCGAAGCCATGCCGTCGCCACACGCCAGCCGGAACCAGCCGCCGATAAACCATTCCTGTTGCGCCTGTTTCAGCGCGACATGCCGGTAGCTCGTGACGTACTCATGCGGCAAGCGCTCATTGATCTGGCCCTGACGATCCAGCGTCTGCACCTGTACCAGCCTGTCCCAGGTTTCGCTGCCGTAGCAGCCGGCGTTCATTGCGATGGCGCCGCCAACTGTGCCCGGAATGCCGGCCCAGAACTCGCCGCCAACCAGATTATGGGTCGCGGCAAAACGCGCCAGCTTGGGTGAAGCCACGCCTGCCTGGGCATACACCAGGGCGGTATCGATATCAGCCGGAGCCGGCGGCAATCCTTGCGTGCGACCCTCGATCGCCAGCTTGGTCAGCACGCCATGCAACAGAATCACCACCCCGGTGACGCCGCCATCACGCACCAGCAGATTGCTGCCCAGGCCCATCATGTGGATGTTCTGCTGCGCCGGCACCGAGCGCACCAGCCAGGTCAGATCTTCCAGATCGGCAGGGATATAGACGCGTTGTGCCGCGCCGCCCGCACGCCAGGACACGTGCTTCTTCATCGGCTCGTTGTAGAGAAACTGGCCGCGTAGCACCGGGGCGGCGCCGCCGCCCAGATCCATCTCGCTCATGCGATAGTCATGCCGCATCACTTGCTCCCAGGGTCGGAGCTACTTGCCCGATGCTGCCTGCGCCCATCACCAGCACCACATCACCGGCCTGGCTCAGATCATTCAATACTGCGTGTATGTCGGCGACGTTTTCCACAAACACTGGCTCGACCCGTCCGGCGACCCGGACGGCCCGTGCCAGCGCACGCCCATCTGCCGCGACGATGGGCGCCTCGCCTGCGGGATACACCTCGGTCAGCACCAGCACGTCGGTTTCCGACAGCACTTTCACAAAATCCTCGAAGCAGTCGCGCGTGCGGGTGTAACGGTGCGGCTGGAATACCAGCACCAGACGCCGGTCAGGAAAGGCACCGCGCGCAGCTGCCAGCGTGGCTGCCATTTCCACCGGATGATGGCCGTAGTCGTCAACCAAGGTGTAGTGCCCGCCATCCTTCGTTGCGATCTCTCCGTAGCGCTGGAAGCGGCGGCCGACGCCATGAAACTCGGCAAGCGCCTTGACGATGGCGGCATCGCTGGCATCGACCTCGGTCGCGACCGCAATCGCCGACAGGGCATTCAGCACGTTATGCATGCCGGGATGGTTCAGCACGATATCGAGATCCGCCATGCCTTCGCGTTTGACGGTAAAACGCATCTGGCCTGCTTCGAAGCGGGCATTGACTGCACGCACCTGCGCCGACTCGTCAAAGCCATAGGTGGTGATCGGCTTGGTGATGCGCGGAATGATTTCACGCACATTCGGATCGTCGACACACAGCACGGCCATGCCATAGAAAGGCAAGCGCTGGCAGAAATCGACAAAGGCCTGCTTCAGGCGCTCGAAATCATGGCCATAGGTATCCATGTGATCGGCGTCGATGTTGGTGACAATCGCAATCACCGGCGTGAGGTAGAGGAAGGACGCATCCGATTCGTCAGCCTCGGCCACCAGGAAGTCGCCTTTGCCGAGCCGTGCATTGGTGCCGGCTGCGGTCAACCTGCCACCGATGACATAAGTCGGGTCCATGCCCGCCTCGCCGAGTATGCTGGCCACCAGACTGGTCGTCGTGGTCTTGCCGTGCGTGCCGGCCACCGCAATCCCCTGCTGCAGGCGCATCAGTTCGGCCAGCATCAGTGCACGCGGCACGATGGGTATTTTCCTGTCACGGGCCGCAACCAGCTCGGGGTTGTCTTCCTGTACAGCGGTCGACACCACCACGGCATCGGCGCCATTGATATGGTCGGCAGCATGCCCACGCTGGATGCGCGCACCCAGACGGGCCAGCCGCTGCGTAACAGCGTTGTCTGCAAGGTCCGACCCGGACACGGCATACCCCAGATTCAGCAGCACTTCCGCGATGCCGCACATGCCGACGCCGCCGATGCCGATGAAGTGGATATGTTTGACTGCGTGCTTCATCGCCGCTCCCCACCCGTGACCAGGCTCAAGATCGGCATCTGGCGATCCTCACGGCCGGTTACATCTCGCAAGTGGGAACCCTGCTCCCTGCTCGGATCGAGCATGCCAATGAAATGAATGTATTTGACAGCGTGCTTCATCGGGCGAGCGCCTCACAAATATCCGCGACCTGCTGCGTCGCATCGGGCTTGGCCAGTTTCAAGGCCTGCTCGGACATGGTGGCGAGCGTGGCACGATCCAGTCCACCGATCAGTGTGGCCAGCTTGTCCACGGTCAGGTCTTTTTGCTGCATCAACCAGGCTGCACCGGCTGCGCTGAGAAATTCGGCATTGCCGGTCTGATGGTCATCCACGGCAAACGGGAAGGGCACCAGCACGGCGGGTACGCCAGCACAGGCCAGCTCGGCCACCGTCATTGCGCCGGCACGGCAGATGGCGAAATCGCATGCCTGGTAGGCCGCCGCCATGTCTTCGATGTAATCGCGCACCTCGGCCTCGACTCCGGCGGCTTCATAATTGGCGCGCAAAATATCGAGGTGCTGACGACCCGACTGATGCACCACCTGCGGACGCTGTTCAGGCGGCAGCAAGGCCAGCGCTTTGGGAATCAGGTCATTCAGTGCCAATGCGCCCAGGCTGCCGCCGACCACCAACAGACGCAACGGACCGCTGTGCGACGCCTTGCCCACGCCAGCAATATCGGTCCGCACCGGGTTGCCCACCCATTCGGTCGCCACGCGGCGACATGGAATGGGCTTGTCCTTTTCACCCCGGAACGCCTGCGGGAATGCCGTCAGCACGCGGTTGGCGAGACAGGCCAGCACCCGGTTGGTCAGGCCGCCAACCGAGTTCTGCTCGTGGATGACCAGTGGCTTGTTCAATAGACTGGCCATCATGCCACCCGGAAAAGCGGTGTACCCGCCCATGCCTAGCACCACATCGGGTCGGCGCTGCAAAATCGCACGCAGACTCTGGCCAAAGGCGATCAGCAGCATCAGCGGCAGCACCAGCTTCTTTAATAGCCCCTTGCCGCGCATGCCACCCATCGACACCCACACCATGTCGATGCCGGCCTGCGGCACCACGCGTGCCTCCAGCCCGGCGCGCGTGCCGAGCCAGAACACATCCCAGCCGCGCGCGCGCAGGGCATCAGCCACTGCAAGCGCAGGATAGACATGACCACCGGTTCCACCGGCCATCACCATCAGGGTACGGTTCGCGGCGGCCATCAAAATGTTTTCCCCCGCATCATCTGCCGGTGTTCCCAGTCGATGCGCAGCAACACCGCGATGGCCAGACAGTTGGCGACGATGCCGCTGCCACCGAATGACAGGAAAGGCAGAGTGAGACCCTTGGTCGGCAGCAGGCCGACATTCACCCCCATGTTGATGAGCGCCTGCACGCCGAGCCAGATGCCGATGCCCTGCGCGACCAGTGCGCAATAGTTGCGTTCGAGCTGGGCAGCACGATGGCCGATCATGAAAGCCTTGACGATGAGCCAGGCAAACAAGCCAACGACGAACAGCACGCCGACAAAGCCGAATTCTTCGGCGATGACCGACAGCAGGAAATCGGTATGCGCCTCGGGCAGATAGAACAGTTTTTCGACACTGCCGCCCAGCCCCAGGCCCAGCCATTCACCCCGGCCAAACGCAATCAGGGCGTGCGACAACTGATAGCCCTTGCCGTAGGGGTCGGCGAACGGATCCATGAATCCGAGCACGCGCTGCAGACGATACGGTGAAGTAAGGATCAGCAGCACGAAGCCGATCAGCAGCACCACCACCAGTCCCGCAAACACCTTCCAGTTCAGTCCGCCCAAGAACAGAATGCCCATGGCGATGGAAATGATGACCACAAAGGCACCAAAATCCGGCTCGCGCAGCAACAGAGCACCGGCCAGCATCATCACGCCAGCCATCGGCAGAAAGCCCTTCTTGAAATCATGCATGAAGGCAGCCTTGCGCGTGGTGTAATCGGCCGCGTAGAGCACCGCCAGAAACTTCATCAGTTCGGACGGCTGCAGGTTGGCAAAGCCGAGAGGGATCCAGCGGCGGCTGCCGTTCACTTCGCGCCCGATACCCGGGATCAGCACCACCAGCAGCAACAACAGCCCCGCCAGAAACAGATAAGGCGCTGCCTGCTGCCAGACCTTGGTCGGAACCTGAAAAGCGCCCACACCGACCATGACGCCAATCGCGATGAAAATGCCCTGGCGCAGTAAATAATATTCACCATTGCCGCCGGTGTATTTGGCAGCCTCGGCGATCGCAATGGAAGCCGAATAGACCATCACCAGGCCAATTGCCAGCAAGCCGACGGCCAGCCACATCAGGTTGAAATCGAGCTCGGAACTGGGCTTGGGCGCACGTGCAGCGTACAGCATCAGGTCGCGCCCCTTTCTGCTGCCAGCTTGTTGACGGCAGCAATAAAGACTTCGGCACGGTGGATGTAATTGCGGAACATATCGAAGCTGGCACACGCCGGGGACAACAGCACGGCATCACCGGGATGCGCCAGTCGCTGGGCCTGTTCAACGGCTTCAGTCAGGCTGCTGACCATAACCGTTTCCACCTTGCACCCCTCGATGGCTACTGCAATCAGGGACGCATCGCGCCCGATCAGCAACACGGCACGCGCATTGGCCTCGACCGCCGCCTTGAGCGGGCTGAAATCCTGGCCTTTGCCATCCCCGCCCAGGATCACTACCGCGTGGCGCTTGCCCATGCCGTAGAGCGCAGCTTCGGTGGCACCTACATTGGTGCCTTTGGAGTCGTCGTAATAAGTGACGCCTTCGATCTCGGCAATTTTCTCGACCCGGTGCGGCAAGCCCTTGAAATGCAGTAATCCGCGCAACAGATCGTCCATCGGCAAGTCCAGTGCACGGGTCAGTGCCAACGCGGCCAGCGCATTGGCGGCGTTATGCAAGCCCGCCACGGGTAGCTCGGATTGCGGCATCAGCATGTCGCCACCCAGACACAACTCGTCCTCGCACAGACCAAAATTCTGATCGCGGGGGCAGCGGTCCAGTCCAAAGCTGACCACTTGCCGTCCCGGCAGGATCATGGCCATCGTGCGCGGGTCGTCACGATTCACCACTTGCACGCCACCACCGTTAAAAATCCGCGTCTTGGCCGCAGCATAGGCATCCATATCGGCATAGCGATCCATATGATCTTCCGACAGGTTGAGTACGGTAGCGGCTGTCGCGTTGAGATGCGTCGTGGTTTCCAGCTGGAAGCTGGAAAGCTCCAGTACCCACACGTCAGGAACAGGGGAGATTCCCTGTTCGACCTCATACAAGGCATCGAGCACAGGCAGGCCAATATTGCCTGCCACGCATGTCGCCAAACCCGCCATGCGGCACATGTCGCCGCACATTGCGGTGACCGTGCTCTTGCCGTTGCTGCCGGTGATGGCGATGACCCGGATAGAATGCGTGTCATCCGGCACATTGGCACGCTCAATATTCAGCGCCTGGATGGCACGCGCAAACAGCTCAACGTCGCCGACCACTTCGACGCCTGCGGCGATGGCCCGCTTAACGGCTGGCTCGAAAAGCGGCACGCCGGGGCTGACAACGAGTAACTCTGTTGCCTGCAGCAGCGCGTCGTCGAACGGACCGGTATGCAGCGACACCCGGGGCAGCCATTCAGCCAGACGTGCCGTGTGCGGCGGTGCCGCACGACTATCCGCCACGCTCACCTTCGCGCCGCGTGCATCCAGCCAGCGTGCGCACGACAGACCGGTGTCTCCCAGGCCGAGTACCAGGACGTTTTTTCCGGAAAGATTCAGGCTGTCGTAATTCATCTCAGTTTCAGGCTCGATAGGCCAATCAATATCAGCATCATGCTGATGATCCAGAAACGAACCACCACCTGATTCTCTTTCCAGCCCTTGAGTTCATAGTGATGATGAATCGGTGCCATGCGGAACACGCGTTTACCGGTGAGCTTGAACGAAGCCACCTGCACCATCACCGACAGGGTTTCCACTACAAACACGCCGCACATAATGAACAGAATGATTTCCTGGCGCACGATCACGGCGACCACACCTAGCGCAGCACCCAATGCCAGTGCGCCCACATCGCCCATGAAGACTTCTGCCGGATAGGCGTTGAACCACAGGAAGGCCAGTCCGGCCCCGGCCATGGCGGCACAAAATACGGCCAGTTCACCCGCGCCCGGAATGAAGGGCACGCCAAGGTATTTGGAGAACACCGCGTTACCCGCAACGTAGGCAAAAATGGCCAGGGCTGATGCCACCATCACGGTCGGCAGGATGGCCAAACCATCCAGGCCGTCGGTCAGGTTGACGGCATTGCTCGAGCCCACGATGACGAAATATGTCAGCGCGATAAATCCCACGGCCGACAACGTCAGCGTCGCATGCTTGAGAAAAGGGATGATGAGTTCGGTCTGTGCCGGCAGGGCAGCGGTTTGCCACAGATAACCGGCGACCAGCAGGCCAATCACCGACTGCCAGAAATATTTCCAGCGCGAGGGCAGCCCGCGCGAATTTTTTTCCACCACCTTGCGCCAGTCATCCACCCAGCCGATGACACCAAAACCAAGCAAGGTGAATAGTGCGACCCATACATAGTCATTCCGCAGATCAGCCCACAACAAGGTGGTAATAGTCACCGACACCAGAATCAGCGCGCCGCCCATGGTCGGCGTCCCGGCCTTGATCAGGTGGGTTTGCGGGCCATCGCCACGTACCGACTGGCCGATTTTCAGCGCGGCCAGCTTGCGGATCACCGCCGGGCCGACAATGAAGGAAATTGTCAGTGCGGTGAGCGCTGCCAGCACCGCGCGCAACGTCAGGTAATTGAAGACGTTGAAGGCGCGAATGTCCTGGCCCAGTTGTTGAAATAACCAAAGCAGCATGTCAGTGTCCTTGAACTCCGGTCGCCTGACCGATAGGTGCGTCCATAAAACTTTGCACCACGCGTTCCATCTGCATGAAACGTGAGCCCTTAACCAGCACGGTGGTATCGGGCGTGAGTTCGTTTTCAAGTTCGGCAAGCAGTTCCTGAATACGCTCGAAATGCATGGCACAGGCACCGAATGCGCCGACGGTTTCCTGCGTCAGCTTGCCCAGTGCCAAAAGCCTGTTTACGCCAGCAGCGCGCGCCGCGAGCCCGATCTGGGCATGCATGGCGGCAGCATCCGTGCCCAGTTCGCCCATATCGCCCAGCACTAGAATTTTCTTGCCCGGTTGCTGCGCCAGCACTGCCAGTGCTGCCTTTACCGAATCGGGATTGGCGTTGTAGGTGTCATCGATGAAGGTGCTGCCATGCAGGGCCGGTTGCTTTTGCAGACGGCCCTTGATCCCGGTAAAGCCGGACAGGCCTGCAACAATGCTGCGATGGCTGACGTTGAGCGCAAATGCGGCCGTTGCCGCAGCGAGTGCATTCATCACGTTATGCGCGCCCGGTACCTGCAGTTCGATTTCCAGGGTGGTATTGGACAGCGTCAGGGTGAGCGCCGCGCCAAAACCGGCCGACTGATAGTGCCCGCGAACCGTTGCTGTTGATGCCAACCCAAAGTCGAGCACGTTACGCTGGGCATTGGCTTTGCGCCACATCCAGGCATGGGCGTCGTCAGCATTGAAGACGGCGATTCCGGTTTCTGACAAGCCATTGAAAATTTCGCCCTTGGCGCGTGCAATGTTCTCAACCGACCCGAGGAACCCGATATGCGCGGTCATGGCATTGTTGATCACAGCCACATTCGGCCGTGCCAGCTGCGTCAGGTAGTCGATCTCGCCCACGTGGTTCATGCCCATTTCCAGGACGGCAAACCGGTGCGTTTCGCGCAGACGCAACAGCATCAGCGGCAGGCCGATGTCGTTGTTAAGATTGCCTTCGGTGTTGAGCACGGCCGACTCGGACCCCGCCTCCTTCCGCAGGACCGCTGCCAGCATTTCTTTCACCGTGGTTTTGCCATTGCTGCCGGTAATCGCCACCACCGGCAGACTGAAACGGCTCCTCCAGGCGGCGGCCAGCTTGCCCAGTGCGAGACGGGTATCGTCGACGCGGATGGCGGTCGCAATATCGGGCGCCTGGGTAGGGTCAAGCACGACACCCACCGCGCCCTGTTTCAGGGCCTGCGCGGCATAGTTGCCGCCATCGAATTTTTCACCGCGTAACGCAATAAACAGATCGCCCGGCCGGATGCTGCGACTGTCAGTGGAGACGCGCAGCACTTCGCCATCTGCGCCTTTATAAACAACATCCAGCATGGCGGCCGCTTCAGCAAGACGCATCATGTCCAGGCCTCCAGTGCTTTGCGCGCAACACCCACATCGGAAAACGGCAGGCGCTCGCCGGCAATTTCCTGATAATCCTCATGCCCCTTGCCCGCGATCAGAACCACATCGCCCTGCTGTGCCCTGCCAATGGCTTCGAAGATGGCGCGCGCGCGATCCACTTCGACATGCAGCGGGTGATCCGGTTTGACACCGCCGGTTCCGGCCAGGATGTCGTCGATGATGTGATGCGGATCCTCATTGCGCGGGTTGTCGCTGGTGACCCAGACTTCGTCCGCACCCCGGGCGGCAGCTTGCCCCATCAGCGGACGCTTGCCCTTGTCGCGGTTGCCACCGCAGCCAAAGACACAAACGAGGCGACCACCGCTGACGATTTCACGCAACGTGGCGAGCACTTTTTCCAGCGCATCGGATGTATGGGCATAGTCCACCACCACCAACGGGTGTGCGTTGCCACCCAAAGTCTGCATCCGCCCCGGCGGTGGGCTGATATGTTTTAGTGCCTGGCAGGCGTCGTCCAGTTTCATCCCGGATACCAGCAGGGTGGTAAGCACGGCCAACAGATTGGCGGCATTGAAACGACCCAGCAACGGTGCATCGAACTCGGCATAGCCCCAGTCCGTGCGCACCTTCAGATGCAAGCCTGCCTGCGACAGGGCGAGCTTCTCCGCCACCACCGCGCCGCGCTGCAAGCCATAACCTGCGACGCATGAGGCATCGTGTGACTGTTCCAGTTGCTGGCCAAACGCATCGTCGACATTCAGCACCAGCCATTCCAGCCCCGGCCAACCGAACAGCCGCGCCTTGGCCCGGGCATAGCTATCCATGTCGCCGTGATAATCAAGGTGATCGCGTGACAAATTGGTCAGCACCGCAATGTTGAACGAGGTGCCGTTGACCCGATCCTGAATCAGACCATGCGATGACACTTCCATTGCACATACGACCGCACCTTGCCGTTGATAGCTTGCCAGCCGCTGCTGCAACTCGATGGCGTCAGGCGTGGTATTCAAGGAAGGAACCAGCGCGCCGGGAAAGCCATTGCCGGTGGTGCCGATGATGGCGGCTTTCTGACCCAGTTGCGTGAAAGCCTGCGCCAGCCAGTGCGCCACCGAGGTTTTGCCGTTGGTGCCGGTAATTCCTATCATGTGCAATGCACGCGAAGGCTCGCCATACACGTGCGCGGCAATTTCGCCAATACGGTTTTTAAGCCCGACCACACCGGCGTTGGGAACGGCCAGCGCCGGATCCCACTGATAGTGATCGGCTTCCCACAGCACACCGTCCGCATGTTGCGCGACAGCCTGTGCAACAAAATCACGGCCATCGCGCGATTCGCCCGGATAGGCGGCAAACACCCGGCCCGCCGATGCCTTGCGGCTGTCGCTGGTGAGTTCACCAACCTTGATCCCGAGCCGTTCCAGCATATGGGGCACAGATTCCTGCTGCGCTTGCGAAGCATTGAAATCAGCGTTTGACTGCATGACCAGTTTCACCATCAAGCACCCCCACCTGCGCGGGCGACCAAAGGCGGCATGCCCTGAGTCACGTGCGTCGCAGTTTCAGGTGCATCTGGTGGCAAGGCCAACTGGCGCAAGCTGCCAGCCATGACCTGGGCAAACACCGGGCCTGCCACGCTGCCGCCGTAATACACGCTGCCAGCCGGCTCGTCGATCACCACGCCAATAATGAGACGCGGATTCGACGCAGGTGCCATGCCGATAAATGAAGCCAGGTAGCGGTCCGGCGCATAACGGCCATTGACTACTTTATGGGCAGTGCCGGTCTTGCCCGCCACGCGATACCCCGGCACACGGGTACGTGTACCGGTCCCCCCTTCCTGGGTGACCATTTCCATCATGGCACGTACTTCACGCGCCACACTCGGTGAAAACACCCGCTCGCCCACCATCTCCTGCGGCTCACGCTTGAGGAACGACAGCGGCATCACCTCGCCGTCGTTGGCAAATGCCATGTACGCACGTGACAGCTGCAGCAGGCTGACCGACAGGCCGTAGCCATACGCCATCGTGGCCTGCTCGACCGGTCGCCAGGTGTCTGCATCGCGCAGGCGGCCAGACGTTTCACCCGGGAAGCCCGATCCGGGTTTCTGGCCAAACCCGGCACGGTTCAATACTTCCCAGAACTGCTGTGGTGTCAGCATCATGGCCATTTTCACGGCACCGACGTTGCTCGATTTCTGGATGATTTCACTCACTGTCATTTGCGGATGAGGATGCTCGTCGCGCACCCGCTTGGTTCCAACCAGCCAGGTCTGTGGCGTATCGATCACGCTGTCGGGATGAAACAAGCCACGCTCCAGAACCGCCGCCGCAACAAATGGCTTGATGGTCGAGCCCGGCTCGAAGGTGTCGATCACCGCGCGATTGCGCATCGGACCCGGCTGATAATTGTGGCGGTTGTTAGGATTGAAGTTGGGCTGATTCGCCAGCGCCAGAATCTCGCCGGTCTTGGCATCAAGCACCACCACGCTGCCGCCTTTGGCCTTATGCGTGGCAATCGCGGCAGCCAGTTCCCGGTGCGCCAGATATTGAATCTTGAGATCCAGTGCCAATGCCAGATTACCGCCCATTTGTGCGGTCTTGATCGGCACCAGATCGCGGATGGTGTTGCCACGGCGATCACGCATGATCTGGCGTTCGCCTTCACGACCGGCCAGCCAATCCTGATACGCGCGCTCGACGCCTTCCTGGCCCTGGTCGTCGACATTGGTGAAGCCCACCACATGCGCCGCCACATCACCAGCCGGGTAATAGCGCCGAAACTCACGCCGTAAATGCAGCCCGGGCACGCCCATGGCGGCAATCTTGACCGCCTGCTCGGGTGTTACCGGGCGCTGCAGGCTGAATTCACCACGCGTTTTACGCGCCAGTTTTTTTGCCAGAGTTTTAGGGGGCATATCCAGCACCTTGGCCAGTTGTGCCTGCTGGGCAGACGACAACTTGAGCTCGGGCGGGCGCGCCCACAAGGACTCAACCGGTGTGCTGATGGCCAGCAACTGACCATGGCGGTCAGATACCTGACCGCGATGCGCCGGCAGGGTGAGGTAGCGGTTGGCCACCGCATCCCCCTTGCCTTGCAGATAATCGGTGTTCAGCCCCTGCAGGTAAAAAGCACGCCCGGCAACCACCACAAACCCGGAAAGCAACAAGCTACCCACGATGGCCATGCGCCAAGGTGCCAGATTCAGCTTGAGCAGTTTGCGGGAATGATAATTCACGGTACAACCATCCGCGTCGCAAGTCGTGCGGTTTCAACCTGGATGCGCTCCTGCGGCGCTGGCATCAGGCCGAGCTGCGAACGCGCGAGCGTATCCACGCGCGCCGGGTTGGCCCAGGTGCTTTGCTCCAGTTGTAGTTGGCCCCACTGTTCGTCGAGCGCACGCGCCTCTTTTTTCAAGCGTTCCAATTCCACAAAATAGATGCGTGAGCGATGCTGTGACTGAATCACCGCCAACGCGCACACCACCAGCACCATTGCCAAAACAATATTGAGACGGCTCACTGCGGCCCGCCTACACGCTCGGCTACCCGCAATACCGCACTACGGGCACGCGGGTTGTCTGCCACTTCGGAATCGCTTGCATGCTGGGCGCGCCCTATCAGTTTCAAGCGCCCCGGCTTCAGCATGTCGGCGCGGATCGGCAAGCGTGCCGGCGCCTGTTCGCCCATGGCCTCATCACGCATGAAGCGTTTGACGATCCGGTCTTCCAGAGAATGAAAGCTGATGACTGCGAGTCGCCCGCCGGGACGGAGTGCATTCACACATTGCGGCAGCACGTCGCTCAGCTCTTCCAGTTCGCGGTTGATATAAATCCGTATAGCCTGGAAGCTGCGTGTCGCCGGATGCTGCCCCGGCTCACGCCGCTTGACCGTTGCGGCGATGAGGTTCGCCAACTGACCGGTGCTGCGGATTGCTTCTTTTTCGCGTGCCGCAACAAGCGTGCGCGCAATCGATTTAGCAAACCGCTCTTCCCCATAGGTGCGGATGACTTCACTGATCTCCCCCTCTGCCGCCGACGCCAGCCAGTCTGCCGCCGACAGGCCACTCTCCGGATCCATACGCATATCGAGCGGCGCATCGAATCGAAAGCTGAACCCGCGTGTTGCATCATCCAGTTGCGGTGATGACACGCCGATATCGAGCAAAATTCCATCCACCTGCGTCACACCCAACACCTCACCCAAACGCGAAAATGTGCTGCGCACCAGCGTCAGACGTTTATCCTGCAACGCCTCACCCGCACGGATGGCATCCGGGTCACGATCCAGCGCGATCAAACGGCCCTGCGCGCCCAGCCGATCCAGAATCAAACGACTGTGCCCGCCCCGACCAAAGGTGGCATCGACATACACGCCGTCGGACTTGATCGCCAGTGCTGCCACCGCCTCCTGTGCCAGCACCGGCACATGGGCGGCATCCATCACAACGTAAAGCCTTCCAGTTCGGGCGGTAGCGCGTCATCACTGAAAGTCAGCGCCTGCGACACCTGCGCTTCCCAGCGCGCCTCGTTCCACAATTCCACCTTGCTGCCCTGGCCGACCATCACCACGCTTTTATCCAGCTCGGCAAATTTGCGCAGCATCGGCGGCAGCAACACACGGCCCGCGCTGTCCATGTCCATGTCATGCGCGTAGCCAACCAGCAATTGCTTGAGACTGCGGGTGCGGGGATTAAAGTCGGACAAGCCGTTGAGTTTTTTCTCGATCGGCTCCCACTCAGGCAAGGGATACAGCAGCAGGCATTGGCTCGGGTCTGCCGTGATGACCACGCGTCCGCCGCCATTCACCAGAAGAGCGTCACGGTAGCGCGCCGGCACCACAAGCCGGTTTTTGCTATCCAGACTGACCGTCGCAACACCCCGAAACATGCATCCCCCATTATTGAAATTAGAGGCGCTTGGACAGGGCGTTCACCCACATCCTCCCACCATTCACCACTTGCACCCACTATAGGGGATAGTTTTGGGGGGGTCAAGATAAAAGACACAAAAAAACCCCTATGCCTCAATGACTTAGGGGTGGTTTTAGGTTGTGGATAAGTTTCTGGAAAAACCGGTGCTTAGGGGGTATTTTTGCCTGTAATTCTAGGAAAAAACCCTAAGTCATTGAATTAAAAAAGAAGTGGGAAAGCGGACCGATAAGCCGGGTTCTGTCGTGGACAACCATTCCTCTAGGCGGGTCATTGCTGACCCGCTCCAGCCACCTACCCGCAGACTCAGCGAGCCGCTTCATCGCCTGCCTATTTGGTGTTGCTCCGGATGGAGGTTACCGCGTTTCACCGTAACTAAATACGCTCGTCTCTGTGGCCCTATTCCTCGCCTCACGGCGTCTGGCCGTTAGCCAGCATCCTGCTCTATGGAGCCCGGACTTTCCTCTCCCACTTGCGTGGCAGCGGTTGTCTGGCCCACTTTCCCGCATGAATTATAAAGCTTTAACTTGACTGAACCCGTTAACCTGCTAAACAAAGGCTATTGAGTTGAAGTGGTTTTAATCAGGAAATCCTTCACAGGACAAGAGTTGCTATTCATCATTTTCGTCTTGACTTCCACCAGCCAGTCCGCAGCAGATTTCCGACGTGAACCCGATCGTTCCCGTCCCCCTTAAATCCAAGGGCTCCTCACTCAACCGGACGCAGGTCCGGTTTTTTTATGTCTAGCCGCCAGCGAATGGCCTCGCCCGCGCGCAGTGGCACCAGCGTATCCAGCCCCAGCATGAAACTGGCTGGCACATCCCAGCTTTCACGTTTGAGCGTGATCGTGTCGGCATTGCGCGGCAACCCGTAAAAATCCGCTCCATAAAAACTGGCAAAGCCTTCCAACTTGTCCAGCGCGTCCGCATCGTCAAATACTTCGGCGTACAACTCGATCGCGGCATGCGCAGAATAAATGCCGGCACAGCCACATGAGGTTTCCTTGGCGCCCACCGCATGCGGCGCGGAGTCGGTGCCGAGAAAAAACTTGGGACTACCCGAGATGGCAGCAACCATCAGTGCCTGGCGATGCTGCTCACGCTTCAAAATCGGCAGGCAATACAGGTGCGGACGAATACCGCCACGGAACATGGCATTGCGGTTGTACAGCAGGTGATGCACGGTAATGGTTGCGGCCACATTGGCTGGCGCAGCCGCCACGAACTCGGCCGCCTGACGCGTGGTGATGTGTTCCAGCACGATTTTCAGTTTGGGAAAATCACGCAGTAACCGGGTTAGATGGCGCTCGATGAATACCGCTTCCCGATCGAATATATCAATATCGGAATCGACTACCTCGCCATGCAACAGCAAGGGCATCCCCACTTCTTCCATCGCCGCAATCGCCGGATAGGCTTTGGCCAGATCGGTGACGCCCGAGTCGGAATTGGTGGTGGCGCCTGCCGGGTAATACTTCACTGCATGCACCAGGCCACTTGTGCGCGCCCGCCGGATTTCCTCAGGCGACGTGTTGTCGGTGAGATAAAGCGTCATCAACGGTTTGAAAGCCGTGCCCGTAGCCGCAGCCAGCAAGCGCGTGCAGTAGGCGTCCGCATCGGCCACGGTCATGACCGGCGGCTTGAGATTGGGCATGGCAATCGCCCGGCCAAATACGCGTGCGGTATCGGGCAGCACGCTTTGCATGGAGGCGCCATCGCGAAAATGGATATGCCAGTCGTCGGGGCGGGTAATCGTGAGGATATCGGTCATGCGTCTTCTTGATCCAGATTTTTTTGATTCTGTGGCTTGAGTGCCAGGCTCATTTTATAGAGTTCAGCCTTGCTGCGTCCGGTGATCTTCGATGCCAGTTTGGATGCCAGCGTGGGAGGCAGTTCGCCCAGCAGCACATCGAGCACGCGCATCGCCTCAGCATCCACTATCGCCGCTTCCGCAGCGGGTGGATGCACGATGACGACGAATTCGCCGCGCACATTGTTGGGGTCAGCCGCCAGCCAGGCCGGCGCATCGCATAGCTGCAGGGTGACAATGGTCTCGAACCGCTTGGTGAGTTCACGTGCCAGCGTCACCGCGCGTGCCCCATCCAGGACCGCCACCATGTCGGCCAGTGTTTCCTCGATGCGGTGTGGCGCCTCGTAGAACACCAGTGCACAGGGCAGAGCTGCGAGTGTTTGCAACTGCGCTTTGCGTGCACCTGTTTTGGGGGGAAGAAAGCCATGGAACAGCCAGGTTCCCGATTCCACGCCCGCGGCCGACAATGCCGCGGTCACCGCCGAGACGCCGGGAATCGGTACCACGTTCAGCCCTGCCGCGCGCACCGCCGCCACCAGCCGTGCGCCGGGGTCGGACACAGCCGGGGTGCCTGCATCCGACATGTAGGCCACCGCATCACCTGCGGCGATCCAGGTAATCACCTTGTCAGCGGCCTCACGTTCGTTGTGCTCGCGTATCGACACCAGCGGCTTGGAGATATTGAAATGCGCGAGCAACTGCCCGGAGACACGCGTGTCTTCCGCAGCCACGCGATCCACGCGCTGCAATATATCGAGCGCCCGCGTCGTGATGTCGCCAAGGTTGCCGATCGGCGTGGCAACGACATAAAGCGCAGGAAACAGGGGGGTATGATGCTGGCTATCATTCATGCCTGACATTGTCGCAGATGTTCAACCTTGGCTCCCCAGCCGCACACTCAGGTGTGTAGCGGTCCCACCCGAATATTGAGCGTACCAAAGTCGATAAAGCTGAAATTTATAAGGTGATCAAAAGGATGATGAGCGATCAACAGGGGCGCCAAGGTTGAGATCCCTGCTCGGGCAGACCGCCGAATCACATGCCGAAGCGTTCCTGAAATCCCGGGGGCTGAAGCCGGTTGCGCGCAACTGGCGTTGCCGGTTTGGCGAGATCGACCTCATCATGATGGATGGGGCAACGCTGGTATTCATTGAAGTGCGGCTGCGCAGCCGTGGCGACTTCGGCGGAGCTGCGGCCAGCGTGACGCCGGCCAAGCAAAAGAAATTGCTCACTGCCGCCCGACTCTATCTGGCCGCCCTCAAAACCCTGCCGCCCTGCCGTTTTGATGTGGTCGCTTTCAGTGGCGATACTCCGCCTGACTGGATCAGGAACGCCTTTGATGATATGGGATAATCTGGACCAGTCAACGCTATCCCCTTGCGCAACCCATTCTGCGCATTCAACACGCGAACCCTTGAAACACCCAAGCGAGCCATGCCTTTACACGACAGAATTTTTAGCCATTTTCAGGCCTCGGCGCAGACCAAGCTGGACGCAGCCGGCACACTGGTGCCGCATATCGAGCAGGCCGCGCGCCTGATGGTGCACAGCCTGACGCAAGGCGGAAAAATATTGGCCTGTGGCAACGGTGGGGCGGCCGCGCATGCCCAGTACTTTGCCTCGGTCATGATCAATCGTTTCGAGCAGGAGCGACCCGGGCTTGCGGCAGTCGCCCTCAATACCGACACCTCGACCCTGACCTCAATCGCCAACGATTATGCGTATGACCAGATATTCGCCAGGCAGATCAAGGCATTGGGCCAGCCCGGCGATATTTTGCTGGCCATTTCCACCAGCGGCGACTCGCCCTGCGTGCTGCAGGCCGCGGCGGCAGCCCGCGCCCGCAGCATCCATGTTGTTGCTCTCACGGGGCGCCGGGGGGGCGCATTGGCGGAACAAATACAGGAAGATGACGTCCTTCTTTGTGTGCCTGCGGAATCCTCCGCCCGCATCAAGGAAGTCCACCTGCTGACCATACATTGCTTGTGCGATGCGGTGGACAGCATTTTATTAGGAGTCGAAGAATGAACAAATTAATCCCAATCGCGCTGATCGGCATGGCGCTGTCGCAATTGCAGGGCTGTGCCACGGCGGTCGTAGGAGGAGCTGCGGCCGGTACCGCCGTTGCGCTTGACCGCCGCACGGCAGGTGTCTTTGTCGGCGACCAGGAAATCGAGTTCCGCGCATTAACCCGTCTCGGCGAGGCTTTTCCGCAGAAAGCCGACAGTATCTCCGCCACCAGCTACAACCGACAGGTGCTGCTCACCGGGCAGGTTCCAGATGAAGCCACACGCAGCCGCGCCACCGACGTCATCAAAGAGATTCCCGATGTACGCACGGTATTCAATGAACTCAGTATTGCCGGGGTAACGTCGCTGACATCGGATGCCAACGACGCCGCCATTACCAGCAAGGTCAAGACCCGCCTGCTGCGCGACAACACTGTCCCCGGCACCAAGGTCAAAGTGGTGACCGAAGCCGGCGTGGTGTACCTGATGGGCCTGGTGACCCAAACTGAAGCCAAAACGGCTATCGAGGTTGCACGCACCACGGCAGGCGTGACCAAGGTCGTCACCCTGTTCGAATTCATCAACTGATGATGCAATCCGCCGCACTACACGGCACACCCTGCTTCTGAGCGACGACTCATGATCTACCACGACCTGCGCGACTTCATTGCACAACTCGAAAAAATGGGCGAGCTCAAACGTATCGCCATTGAAGTTGACCCCAAGCTGGAAATGACCGAGATCGCCGACCGTGTGCTGCGGGCAGGCGGCCCGGCGCTGCTGTTCGAAAACCCGAAAGGGCACTCCATGCCCGTGCTGGCCAATCTGTTCGGCACCGTTAAACGGGTGGCGCTGGGGATGGGTGAGGACGACCCGTCACGGCTGCGTGAAGTCGGGCATTTGCTGGCGTTCCTGAAAGAACCTGAGCCACCCAAAGGTCTGCGCGATGCCTGGGAAAAATGGCCGGTAATGAAACAGGTGCTCAACATGGCACCGAAGGAAGTGCGCAGCGCACCATGCCAGGAAGTCATATGGGAAGGCGCAGATGTAGACATCTCGCGTCTGCCGGTGCAGCACTGCTGGCCGGGCGACGTGGCGCCGCTCGTCACCTGGGGACTGACCGTTACCAAAGGCCCGCACAAGAAGCGGCAAAACCTCGGCATCTATCGCCAGCAGGTAATCGCGCCAAACAAGCTGATCATGCGCTGGCTGGCGCATCGCGGCGGCGCACTCGATTTTCGCGAACATCAACTGGCGCATCCGGGCGAACCATTTCCGGTAGCGGTAGCGCTGGGCGCCGACCCGGCGACCATACTCGGCGCGGTCACTCCGGTGCCGGACTCGCTGTCTGAATATCAGTTCGCCGGACTGTTGCGCGGTGCCAAGACCGAAGTGGTGAAATGCCTCGGCAACGATCTGCAGGTGCCCTCATCGGCCGAGATCGTGCTCGAAGGCGTGATCCACCCGGGTGAAACCGCGCTCGAAGGCCCGTACGGTGACCACACCGGCTACTACAACGAGCAGGACAACTTTCCGGTGTTCACCATCGAGCGCATGACCATGCGGCGCGATCCGATCTACCACAGCACCTATACCGGCAAGCCACCCGACGAACCGGCCATGCTCGGCGTGGCACTGAACGAAGTATTCGTTCCACTGCTGCAAAAGCAGTTCCCCGAAATCACCGATTTCTATCTGCCGCCTGAGGGCTGCTCCTACCGCATGGCAGTGGTGAGCATGAAAAAGAGCTACCCCGGCCACGCCAAGCGCGTGATGTTCGGGGTGTGGAGTTTTTTGCGCCAGTTCATGTACACAAAATTCATTCTGGTTACCGACGACGACGTCAATGTGCGCGACTGGAAAGAGGTGATCTGGGCGCTGACCACGCGCGTCGACCCGGCGCGCGACACGCTGCTGGTGGAAAATACGCCCATCGATTATCTTGATTTCGCCAGCCCGGTTTCCGGGCTCGGCAGCAAGATGGGCATTGATGCCACCAACAAATGGCCCGGTGAAACCACCCGCGAATGGGGGACGCCGATTGTGATGGATGCAGCCGTCAAGGCACGCGTCGATGCCCTGTGGAAAGACCTGAACCTGTAGGCATGGCAACCAGGGACATCTTCCTGGGGCGCCAGCCCATCCTCGACCGCGACCAGCGCATCGTCGCATACGAATTGCTGTTTCGTTCCGGCGACACGCTCAATGCTTCGGTCACCGACGACATGCAAGCCACGGCCAGCGTCATTCATCACGCATTCAGCGAAATGGGCGTACAGACCGTATTGGGTTCACATCTGGGCTTTATCAATTTCAGTGCCGACATGTTGCTGTCCGACATCGTGGAATTGCTGCCGAGCACGCAGGTGGTGCTGGAGCTGCTCGAAACCATTTCTGTCAATGAAGCCGTCATCGAACGCTGCCGTATGCTCAAGCAAAAGGGCTTCACCCTGGCGCTGGACGACTTCATCTATGACGACAGCTACCTCCCGCTGCTCGCCATGGTCGACATCATCAAGGTGGATCTGATGCAGCACCGCAACGACGAACTCCCTGCGATCGTGAATCAGCTGAGGCAGTGGCCGGTGAAACTGCTCGCCGAAAAAGTCGAGAATGCCGAACTGGCCGCTTATTGCCACACCCTGGGATTCGAACTGTTTCAGGGTTACTTTTTTGCCAAACCCTCGGTGCTCAGCGCCAAGCGGGCCGGCCCGAGCCAGCTGGCGCTCATCCAGCTGCTGGGTCTGGTCCTGCGCGATGCCGACACTCCGCAGATCGAACTCATTTTCAAGCAGCATCCCAATCTGACCTACAACTTGGTGCGACTAGTCAATTCAGTAGCATGCGGCGTCAATCGCAACCTGACTTCGGTTCAGCAGGCGATCATGGTGCTTGGCCGCAAGCAATTGCAACGCTGGCTGCAATTGCTGCTGTTCACCGTGCAAGGAGGCGCAGCCTACCCCAGTCCCTTACTGTTGATGGCCGCCACGCGTGGCAAGGTGATGGAATTGCTGGCCGCAAAACTGCAGCGCAATACCGACTATTGTGACGAGGCCTTCATGGTCGGCATCCTGTCGCTGATCGACAACATCATCGACAAGCCACTTGCCGACATCGTCAACGAACTCAATCTGGGTGCGCAACTTGCCAGGGCACTGCTTGAACGGGAAGGCGAACTGGGTACATTGCTCCAACTGGCCGAAAGCGTTGAACAAGCTGATCTCGCCCACACGCGTACGCTGCTGAAATTGGCGCCGCCCCTGTCGCTGGCCGACCTGACCACGGCCGGAATCGAGGCCATGTCATGGGCCAACCAGGTTGCCGAAACGGCCTGACAACCCGCTCATTCCCAACCTGGCACGCCCGATCGCAACCATGACCATCATCACCGGGGCAGGCGCACCGGCCTCTACAACACCGAACAACTCGACGCCATTGTCGATGACATGGCCCGCCAGACTGCCGGACTGTTAACGGGTCGGGCACAGGTATCGATTATCGGCATCCTGCGACGTGGCGCCCCCCTGGCCGACAGGCTGCAGGGCGGCTACAGGCAATCTACGGCCTCACGAACTGCATGCAGCTTGACCTGCAGATCAAGCGCTATGCAGACGACCTCACACTGCTCTTTCCCGAAACGCACCTGACGGAGAATCCGACGCACACTACGCTTGACCTTGTCGGGCACACTGCCCTGGTCGTGGATGACTGATGTATCGCGGACATTCCACGCTGCGCGCAGTGGCGCATCTGGTGGGAAAACAGCCGGCAGAGATTCGTACCGTGGCACGGGTGGATCGCGGCGCCACAAAACTGCCGGTGCACGCCAATATTGCCGGTGTGCGCCTCGATGTCGCCCCATCAAACATCATCGAATGTAATGTGCCGCCCTATGAAGACAGCTCTGCTGCAGCCGGAATAAAGCAAGCGTGGCAAACCTGGTTAGCGTGCGGGAACCGTCTCCCCCACAGCGGCCTCCCGATCCGTTCCAGCCTCGCGTCCATAACCGGCATACACCCATTCCAGCAACACACGCTGGGCCGCTTCGCTCTGACGGGCATAGGCATGGTTCACCAGCATGACAAAGCTGACGCGGTCGCCATTCATGGTCAAGACATAGCCGGCGAGCGCGCTGACGTCGCGCAGCGTGCCTGTTTTGAGGTGTGCATTGCCCGCAAGCACACTGCCGTTGAAGCGACGCTTCAACGTGCCATCGACGGCAACAATCGGCAGGGTCGATTCAAATTCCGCGAACAGCGGGCTGCGATAAGCCGCATGCAGCATCTGGGTCAAGGCATTCGCACTGATGCGTTCGATACGCGACAAACCTGACCCGTTTTGCAGTACCAGTTTGCGGGTGGACACGCCACGCTGTGCCAACATGTCTCGCACCGCACGCGCGCCTTTTTCCAGCGTTGCGGGTGCGCCATATTTTTCCGCGCCCAGCGTGAGAAACAGGTTACGCGTCATCAGATTATTGGAGTGCTTGTTGAGACGGATGAGCGCCTCGGTCAACGGTATCGAGGCAAATGTCATGAACGGTGCGGCAGCCGCCGCCTGACCGGCCACGGTGATGCCGCCGAGCGTGCCGCCGGCCTCCGCCCACAACCCACGAAAAATCAGATCGAATGTGGTCGCGGGATCAAACAGATTGAACGATAGCGTTTGTTCGCCACAGCCACGCGCGTAACGCCCACGAATCTCCAGCACCATGCCCAGCCCTCCCGACACAGCAGGGGTGATCGCATCTTTCCAGTTACCGCACTCCGCTGTGTCTTGCAGGCGCACCTGCGAGTCGAGCGTCACGCCTGGCAATGCAACATCCGGCGTGATCTGTACACGCTCCCCCGCAGGCTTCAGACGCAGGGTGATGACGTTGTAATTGACCAGCAATGCGCCGGGTACCGCGTTGTAATTCGCCAGCGGTTCGCCATCGAATGCACCCGGGTCCATCTCCGGCAAATCAAAATGGCTCAGATCGAGCACCAGGTTGCCGCGAATGTGCTGCACACCTCGCATCCGCAACTCACGCTGCAACAGCCACATTCGCTCCAGTGTCAGTGCCGGGTCGCCTTTTCCCTTGATGATGAGATTGCCCGACAAAACCCCATCCGCTATCGGACCATCTGCCCACAGTTCGGTCGTCCACACGTAGCCGGGCCCAAGCTGATCCAAGGCCGTAAAACTGGTCACCAGTTTCATTACCGATGCCGGATTCAGGGCTGCCTCGGCGTTGTGAGCAAGCACAGGTTCCGCTGCATCCAGCGCTTGCACCACAACCGCGACATTACTGAGCGGGATGCCTGCCTGTTTCAGGGCTGAGGTGAAGGCGGCAGGAAGATCGGCAGCATGAACGGAAAGAACACACCCTGCCAGCAGCAGGATGCGCAAGAAAAACTGGAAGACACGAGCAGAAAAAGGCATGTCACCATTATGCCCAAGTCGAAACGAGACCCTCAGACCGGTGTCCGGTTCGACGACACAAGACTCGCTAGACCGTAACGCCAGGGGCTGAGACAACCTCTCCCGGTTTGATCCCCGCCAACCCCCCGCTCAAAACATAGGTGTCGAGTCCACGCTGGGCCAGCAGGAACGCAGCCGCGCTGCTGCGCTGATCATGCTGGCAAAAGAGGATGTATTTTATTTGCGGGTCCAGCGACTGGGCTTTCAGGCGCAACAGGTACAAAGGCAGATTCAGGCTGTCGCGCAAGGTCCCGGCCTGAAATTCCTCTTCCAGCCGAACGTCCACCAGTTGGGCGCCCTCATGAATCAAGCGACGCGCGCCGTCCAGGTCGATGCGCTTCACCAGCGGGGCTTTCAGCAATGAATCGAAATCCTGTTTCGACAGACGCATCAGCACGCATTCGCTCTGCAGGGTAACGCTGGCATTTCGACGCTCGCCGGTCAGCAGCGCTTCCTCGCCAAACCCATCGCCAGGGCCCAGTTCGGCAAGCACCATGGATACACCATCTGACGTGGAACGGGATACTTGGGCATGACCCGAGCGGATCAGGTAGTAATAATCTGCGTGCTCACCCTGCTGGATGATGACATCCCCCGCCTTGCCATGCAGCGGCTCAAAGTGCGCAAACATGGTGTTGGCATGGGCCGGTGGAATTTTTCGAAAGGCAGGCTTGGACAGGATGTGCATCATCCAGGCGGGATCTTCGCACCCGTCATATTCGAAGACCTCGTAGGCTGCCATCTGGTCCGACCCCAGACACGACTCCAGCAAATTCTCGTCCACGCGAAACAGCCGCACGGAAGAAGCCGCCACCGCGCTGTAATCCCGCGGATGGCTACGCGACAAGGCATGGCGCGCCTGCTCGCTGCCCGTCCGGATGGTATGGGGGGCGTTATTGGGCTTCTGGCAAAGGACTTCACCTTCAAGCAGGAAATACAACCAGGGATCGTCGTCTCCCTGCCGAAAAATCACCCGGCCTTTGGGCAAGCTGATTTCCTCGGTCCGTACCGCCAGCTCGTTCAGCGTCAACGTTGACAGCGCATTAAGCGGCACAAACTGCCGTAGCAAACTGATATCCATCAAGCCCGGCCTTAACTCAAATCCCTTACATACCAATCCATCGCCTCGGCCAGGCCTTCGCCGATGCGGTGCGTGGGTTCATACCCCAGCCGCGTGCGGGCCTTGGCAATATCGGCAAGCGAATGTCTCACATCGCCCGCACGGAAATCGCGGTAATGCGGTTGCGCGTCAGCAAGATGGGCAAAACGTGGTGCCAGCAGGGTGCGAATGGATTCGAACAATTGATTCAGTGTGGTGCGGTCACCGACGGCCACGTTGTAGACCTGGTTGGCGGCATCCGCATGCTGGCTGGTAGCGGCGAGCAGGTTGGCCTGGATGACGTTGTCGATGTAGCAAAAGTCGCGGCTGGTTTCGCCATCGCCGTTGATGTAGACCGGCTCATTGTGGATCATGCTGGCGACCCACTTGGGCACTACCGCCGCATAAGCACCATCGGGATCCTGGCGGCGACCGAAGATGTTGAAATATCTGAGGCCGATGCTTTCCATACCGTAGCAGCGTCCGAATACATCGGCATACAGTTCGTTCACCAGTTTGGTCACCGCGTAGGGCGACAGCGGCTTGCCGATGACGTCCTCGACCTTGGGCAGGCCGGGATGGTCGCCGTAGGTGGAGGAGGACGCTGCGTAGACGAAGCGCTTCACCCTGGCGTCACGCGCCGCCACCAGCATATTGAGAAAGCCGGTATTGTTGGCGGCGTGCGTGGTCAACGGGTCTTCCAGCGAGCGTGGCACCGAGCCCAAGGCGGCCTGATGCAGCACGTAGTCGGCCCCCTTGCAGACGGCATGGCAGGTATCGAGATCGCAGATATCGCCACGCGTGAAGCTGAAACGTGCCCAGCGCTCGGGCCCGACGCTGGCCTGCACCTGGGCCAGATTTTTTTCATGACCGGTGGCCAGGTTGTCGAGGCCGACAACACGCTGATCGAGCAGCAACAGGGCTTCAGCCAGATTGCTGCCAATGAAGCCGGCAACGCCGGTGACGAGCCAGGTCTTGGGTGCGGCCTGAAGCTCTTTTTTCAGCGCGTCGAACGCGGCCATCACAGTCTCCAGAGCGTAAAGCCCGCCGCATTCACCACGTCCGGGTCATAGGCCGACTTGACATCGGTGAAGGCGCCGCCTTGTTTCAGCTTGGCAGTGAGTTCACCGAAGGACTTTTCCAGATACTCCGCGTGTGAAACAGCCGCCACGATGGCGTCGCACTCGGGCAGGTCGTCCCATGCGGTAAGACTGATGCCGTATTCGTGCTCGGCTTCCTTCGATTCGCCCAACGGGTCGTTCACATGCACGTCGCAGCCGAAGGATTGCAGTTCACGGATGACGTCGACCACCTTGGAGTTGCGCAGATCCGGGCAGTTTTCCTTGAAGGTAAGGCCGAGCACGTTGACCTTGGCGCCCTTCACCTGCACGCCGTTGGCGATCATGTTCTTCACCGTCTCCTGCGCCACGAAGGCGCCCATGCCGTCGTTGATGCGGCGGCCGGCGAGGATGACTTGCGGGTGGTAGCCCAGCATGTCGGCCTTGTGGGTGAGGTAGTAGGGATCGACGCCGATGCAGTGGCCGCCGACCAGGCCCGGGCGGAAGGGCAGGAAGTTCCACTTGGTGCCGGCCGCCTTCAGCACCTCAAGTGTATCGATGCCGAGGCGGTGGAAGATCAGCGAGAGTTCGTTCATCAGCGCGATGTTGAGGTCGCGCTGGGTGTTCTCGATCACCTTGGCGGCTTCGGCCACCTTGATCGAGCTGGCGCGGTGGACACCGGCAATGATCACGCTGCTGTAGAGCTCGGCCACTTTGTCGAGGGTGGTGGCATCATCGCCCGACACCACTTTCACAATCTTGGTGATGGTGCGTTCCTTGTCACCGGGGTTCACTCGCTCGGGCGAATAGCCAACATGGAAATCCTGCAGCCATTTCATGCCGGACTGCTTTTCCAGGATCGGGATACAGACCTCTTCGGTGGCACCGGGGTAGACTGTGGACTCATAAATGACCGTGGCGCCCTTTTTCATGTACTTGCCAACGGTGGTGCTGGAACCGACCAACGGCGAGAAATCAGGGATGTGTGCCGCGTCCACCGGGGTAGGTACGGCAACGATGATGAAATCTGCTTGTGCCAGATCAGCGGGGTCGGTGGTCACCGACAGTTGCGTGGCGGCCTTGAGGTCATCCGTTGATACTTCGCCAGTCGGATCGCAGAATCGACGGTATTGCTCGATTTTTTCCACCGAAAGGTCGTAACCAATGGTGGTCATTTTCTTTCCGAACTCCACCGCCAGTGGCAGCCCCACATAACCCAGCCCAACAACCGCAACAACGCTCATGCTTGGATTCCCTTATGAATAGTCTGTCTATGCTTCTGCCCGGATTGTATCGAATTTGTGCGGCGATACCCGACCGTATCTGTTTGCCTGCATGCCCATTCATCAGCAAACCGCGTACCAGTTGGGCACTGGCTGCGTTGCTGTTCAGCTCTGCTGCGCTGGCCGATGTGTCAGAAATGCTGCTGAGCATCAAGCCTGGCGTGGTTGGGGTGGGCACCTTCAACCCGACGGGCGCACCACGTGCCAATCTGATGGGCACCGGATTTGCCGTGCTGGACGGGCACTATGTCGTATCGTGTGCGCACACCTTCAGCAAACCGCTCAACAGTGAGAAAAAGGAAGTCCATGCCGTGTTCCTTGGGCATGACCGCCAGGTGTCCGTGCGTGCCGCCGAAGTCATCGCCACCGACAAGGCACGCGACCTGGTCCTGCTGAAAATTTCAGGCAACCCGATTCCCGCATTGAAAATCGGCGACTCGGACCGCGCACGCGAAGGCTGGCAGCTCTATTTCACCGGTTTTCCGATTGGCTCGGTGCTCGGACTCAATCCAAGCACCCACCGTGCCGGCCTCGCCGCCATCATTCCCATTTTCACGCCGATGCAGAATTCCTCGCAGCTGAATGTGCGTACCGTCAAACAGGCAAGAGATCCCTACGAGGTTTTTGAGCTTGATGCGATTGCCTATCCCGGCAACAGCGGCAGCCCGGTGTGGCACCCGGAAACCGGCGAGGTGCTGGGCGTAGTCAATTCCGTGTACGTGAAGGGTGCCAAGGAAGCGGCGTTGTCCGCACCCAGCGGCATCACCTACGCCATCCCGGCGAAATACGTGAAACAGCTCATCGAACGGACCTTGCCGAATATACCTTAAAAGCTACATGCCTTCGGTCAGGCTGACCCCCAAGCCAAATGACTGTTGCTTATAATTGTAGTCGATCAGCGACTCGCCGTAGCCGTTGAAATATTGCACATAGCCCTTCAGGCGGCCATGTAGGGGGAAACTCCAGTTCAGCTTGAACGCACCCCGGTTATCCGATGCCTTGAGGTTGTTGCGCAGCAGCAGTGAATAGGCGTTGCGGCCCTTGCGGTACACCGCGAGCACATCGCCGTGGCCCATATAATCCTCGATGTCCGGATTATCGTCATCGCTTTCGGGCAACCGAATCCAGGGGCGAATCAGCAGCGCCAGATTGCCGCGCTCAAATCCAAACTGCGTGTAGACCCGGTTCCAGCTGCGCGACTGAGTCTCTGATCGACCGTTCGATTGATGCACCATCCCCAGGTTGATGAAGCGCCCGCGGAAATCGCCCAGGCTGTAATTGGTGCGAAACACCAGCATCGCTTCCGGCTCGTAGTTGGTCTCACGAAACGGTGAGGAAATCGTGCTGTTGTAAGCCTGCCAGAACGAAGTGATGGTGTAGCCAAACCACAAATCGACGTTATCGTGACCAAACACGCCCTCCATGCCCTTGACCTTGAAGCTCAGCTGCAATTCGGTTTCGATCGGATCGAGCCCGAGATCAGGCTGGGTAAACGTCGCCTGAAATGGTGTGTTGTTGGGTGCATTGCTGTATTTGAGCGGCAAAAAGTAATTGGCATGGTGTGGCCGAAACAGAAACGCTCCCTGCTTGGCTTCATCGTCCAGTTCCCAGTGACGGGACAGCGCCGAGAGCAGTTTCGGCTCGGGTGGTGCAGATTCAGCCATGGCTGACGGTGATGGCACGGCTGTTTGCGGTTCGGTCGGGTCACTGACCAGGAAGACGGGCTCGATTGCAGGTTGAGAACGTCCGGACACCTGGTCGTAGCACGCCAATCGTTCCGTATCCGACGGAATCGGACTGCAGCCTTCCCAGTCGGCAATCGATGCGGCGTGCGCCGGTCCGGCCAGGCCCGCACACAACAAGACCAACGGTGCACGACTGCGCAAATGGTGGCTGAGAATCATCGACAATCGACCTAATCAAGAATGACACTATCGCCGGATGAGGGCGCCATCGCTTCCCATCCGAACTGTTTTTTCAAGTCTTCAGCGAAGCCGGTTGCGACGGTTTCCTCGCCGTGCACCACGAACACTCGGCGCGGCTTGTTGCGGAAGTGTCCGAGCCAGCTCAACAGCGCCGTGCGGTCGGCATGGGCCGACAGTCCGCCCAGCGTGTAGAGGTCGGCGCGCACCGGGATGTCCTCGCCCAGCAGGCGTACCCGTTTGGCGCCATCGACCAGACGGCGACCAAAAGTGCCGGCAGCCTGAAAACCGGTGATGAGAATGCTGGATTCGCGGCGCCCCAGGTTGGAGCGCAAGTGGAACTTGATACGCCCGGCTTCCATCATGCCGCTGGCCGAGATGATGACGGCGCCACCGGTGACGCGATCAAGTGCCTTCGACTCTTCCACGCTTTCGACAAAATCGAGCTTGCGAAAATGCGCCGCACCGCCGTGCCTGCCCATCAGCGCATGCGTTTCAGCATCCAGCAATTCCATGTGCCTGTAGGTGATTTCGGTGGCAGCGGTGGCCATGGGGGAATCGACGAACACCGAGAGTTTGGGAATACGCCCCTGCCGGGTGAGGTCGGCCAGCAGATAGAGCATGTCCTGGGTGCGGCCCACGGCAAAGGCGGGAATGATGACATTGCCGCCTTTTTTCTCGATCGTGTTGTTGATCGCTTCCACCAGTTCGTCCTGCGTCGCCTCCATGCTCTTGTGCTCGCGGTTGCCGTAGGTCGACTCGACCAGCAGGTAATCGGCTTCAAGGATCGGCGTGGGGTCGCGCAACAATGGCCGCGCCGGCTGACCCAGATCACCGGAAAAAACGAACTTGCGGCGATGTTTGCCTTCGCCCACCCACACCTCGACGATGGCCGAGCCGAGGATGTGGCCGGCGTCGCGGAAGGTGCAGCGCACCTGCGGGTGCGGCGTGATTTCCCGGTCGTAGTCGACTGGATTCAGTTGTTTCAGCGAGGCATGTGCCTGTGCCACAGTGTAGAGCGGCGCGATGTCGCGCGGCGGCAAGCCCCGTTTTTTGTCGCGCCGGTCCATGTTCTTGCGGAAGCGATTGAGGTTGGTGTATTCGGCCTCTTTTTCCTGGATGTGCGCCGAGTCCGGCAGCATCACCGCGAGCAGGTCGCAGGTGGCACTGGTGGTGTGGATCCTGCCTCTGAAGCCGAGCGCAACCAGTCGCGGCAGCAGGCCGGAATGGTCAATGTGGGCATGGGTGAGCAGGACAAAGTCGATGGTCGCCGGATCGAAGGCAAACGCCTGGTGATTTTTGGCGCGTGTTTCGCGCCCACCCTGGAACATGCCGCAGTCGACCAGAAAACGCACCCCTTCGTGTTCTACCAGATAACTGGAGCCAGTCACTTCACGCGCGGCACCGAGAAAAGTCAATTTCATAGCGGTCTCCCTTCGCCTGCTTCTTCGTAAGTCTTGCCGTCACGGATATGGTAAATGCGTTTGAAGGTGGGGATGATCTTTTCATCGTGAGTAACGACAATGATGGCGATACGGAATTCCTGCGCCAGCTGGTTGAGGATCTTCACCACAGTCAGTGCACGCACACTGTCGAGTGCGGCGGTGGGTTCGTCGGCCAGGATGATCGGCGGCTTGTTGGCGAGCGCGCGCGCAATCGCCACGCGCTGCTGCTCGCCGCCGGAGAGCTCGGGGATGCGTGCCTGCGCGCGATGCTGCACATCGAGCGCGGTCAGCATTTCCAGTGCAATCTCACGCGCCTTGGCATTGGGCACGCCAGCCAGCATCGGCAACAGTGCGACGTTGTCGGTGGTATCGAGAAACGGAATCAGATACGCCGCCTGAAACACAAAGCCGATGCGGTCACGCCGCAGCGCGCGCAGGTCGTTCGTTTTCCAGCCATTGTCGTAAATCACCTCGCCGCCGAGGGTGAACTTGCCGGCGCTGGGTTCGATTACCGCACCCAAACATTTCAGCAGCGTAGTCTTGCCGGAGCCGGACGGCCCGATCAGCCCCACCACCTCGCCGGGATAAACGGTCATGTCGACCCCCTTCAGCGCATCGACCGCCGTGCTACCGCTGCCATAACGCTTGGTGATGCCTTCGATGAGAATCGCGGGTTGGTCCTGTTCAGCCACCGATCGCCTCCGCCGGATCAATTTTGAGCGCGGCACGAATCGCCAGTACCGAAGCCAGCGCGCACACCACCAACGTCAGCACGAAGGCGCGTCCGGCATCACCAGTTTCGAGCAGCACGTACTTCGGGAACACCGGCGCCCACAGGGTGGCGGCAAACTTGCCGACAAAAAACCCGATTACTCCCAGGCCCAATGCCTCCTGCATGATCATCGCGGCGATGCTGCGGTCACGCGCACCAATCAGCTTCAGCACGGCGATTTCCTTGATCTTGCCGAGCGTCATCGTGTAAATGATGAACGCGACAATGGCCGCGCTCACGATCGCCAGAATGACCAAAAACAAACCGATCTGCTTGGCAGCCGTGGCAATCAGCTTGGCCACCAGAATCTCTTCCATGTCGTCACGCGTATAGGCGGTATAGCGCTGCCAGCGCGCAATGCTGTCAGCCAGCACGCGCGCATCGGTCCCCGGTTGCGCGCGCAGCAGCACGGCGTTGACCTTTTGACTGGAAGTCTGGATCGCCTGCACCGCATCGAGTACGCCCGTCTGGCCGGGGCGGTTGATCGCCGGGTTGGCAGCAAGCCGCTGGCGATCCTCGACGATGGCGTCGTTGTCTTTCAGAAACTGGGCTTCCTGCGCGTCCTTCAGCGGAATGAACAACATCGGATCGCCGCCGGACGACACCATGCGCCGGGTCAACCCGACCACGGTGTAATCATTACGGCGGATGCGCACCACGTCGCCAACCGCAAACCCGGTTTTGACGTCGGCCACCGCCTCGTAGTGAGCACGGCCGATCGGGCGACCGGCAATCAGAAACGCCGGCCCGCCCGGCTGACCCGCCTCGTAGCCCGCCACCATCACGCGTTGCGATTGATTCTGGTGCGACACCTGCATGGTGAGATAAGACACATTGCCGGCTTGCGCCACACCTTCCATCCCCAGCAGCGCACGATACAAATCGTCCGGCACGTTCGAGGGCTCGGCAAACGGGCCCAGCGTATTTTGCTGCACCACCCAGACATCGGCATTGACCGCATGCAGCAGCACCTTGGCGTCATCGACCATACCGCGGTAAACGCCGGCCATGGTCAGCGTCACGCCGATCAGGAGTCCCAGTCCAAATCCGGTCAGCAGGTAGCTTTTCAGGTTGTGGGCGATGTCGCGCCTGGCCAGATTGATCATGACTGCGGTCGTCCGATCACGGCTTCGTCAAAGCCTGTTCGCGCACCCGCAACGTCTCGTCGAGCTGTTTCGCACTGTAGACGATCAGGCTATCGCCCTCGGCAAGGCCGGACACGATCTGCACGCGCTCAGCCGTCTGTGCGCCGAGTTGCACCGGCTTGAAGCGTGCATGGCCGTCGACCGCCTGCCATACGCCTGCCTGGTTATTCTGATGCGTGATGGCGGCACGTGGCACCGTCAGCACATTGCGTGTGCCCGCCAGACGAATATTGACCTCCGCCAGTTCACCGAGATACAGCTGGCTCGGCGCTGGGTCGAACGCCACATTGACGATGCGTTCCTCGGTCACCGCATCGCTTTGCAGCTCGACCCGCAACACCTTTCCAGGCAACGCCCTGCCTGGTGCAGAGCGCAGCACGATGTCCGCAGTCTGGCCCACCTGCACGCCCTGAGCACGGGCCTGATCGATCCGCACCCGCACCCATAGACGCGCAGGATCAGCCAGCCGCAATACCGCCTGCCCGGCCACCACGGTGGTGCCCGGCTCGGCTTCACGTGCGATCACCACGCCATCGATCGGGCTCAGCAACTTCAGGCTGCTTTGTAATTGATCGATACCCTGCAACTCGGCATGGGCACGACTGATCTCGCGCCGCGCACCGGCAGCATTGGCACGTGCTGCCGCCAGCGCCGCCACGGCCGCGTCGGCTTCGTGGCGGCGGCTGTCTGCCATTTCCTTGGCAACAAAATTCTGCTGATATAGCGTCTGGTAACGCGCATGGTTGGCCTGTGCCAGCTTCGCCCGGCTATCGGCCTCGGCAACCTGCGCCTGCGCCGCCAGTTCCGCCTCACGTGCTCGCGCAGTGGTGCTACGCGCAGCCTCGGCACGCTGGCTCAGATCCACCGGATCGATTTCGGCCAGCAACTGGCCGGCCCTAACCACATCGCCCTGATCAACCAGCACCCGCAATAGCCGCCCTGCCTGGATCGGGCCGACGGCATAGGCATGCTGGGCTTCTACCGTGCCGATGCCATACACATCCGGATTCAGATCAGCACGCGTGACCGTGGCGAATTCCACTCCCACCGGCGCCAGCGGGCCACGTGTAGTAAGCAACCAGACAAATACGGCCAAAAAGGCCAGCGTACCGATGGCCAGAAACACACTGCGTCGACTCAGCTTCATGATGCGTTCAATGCCCGGTGTTCAGCGCAGGCCCCTGGATCTGATAAGTCGCATGGCAACTCGCACAGTTCCCCAGGGTGGTGGATAGCTGGTTCAGGGTGTAGCTCACATCCTTGAGGGTTTCCGCGTCCAGTGCAATCTGGTCAAAACTGCCGTGCACCGTCGCGCCCATCTGTCTGAATTCCTGCGGCAGCTTGGCTCGCAATGCCGGTGGCACCTCATGCACCATTTTCTGGCCCATGTTGCGCGCCGCATCGGCTGCGGCCTGCATATCCTGCTTGCTCAGCGAATTGGTCATCTTCTGTACACCATCCAGGAACAAGCGCATTTCTTCCAGAACCATCATGCGCTCGCCCGGCGTCAGCTTCAGCACTGCGCGGTTATCAGTGGCCGGGGCATGACCATGATGATCATGCGAGTTCTCAGCATGTGCTGCACCCAGATTCAGGTACAGCAGAGCGGTCAAAGCGACGTAACGATATTTCATGATGAGCCTCCTTGAAGAGGTTATTGACGGATGGCTTGCAGAAAAACCGGGAAGGTGCGCGCAGCTTCCGCCGTGAGGGTGCGTGCCGTGAGGGTGCGCTGGCCGCGCAGGATCGAGGTTTGCATCACCAGCCCCTGGATCATGCCGATATACAGCGTGGCGGCGGCGTGGACGTCAAGGTCGGCGCGCGCCAGCCCTTGCGCCTGGGCGTCGGCCAGCAGTCCGGCGATTTTCGCTTCGTAGCCCAGCATGATTTCCGTCACCAGCCGCCGCAGTGCGGCGCTGCGGCCGTGCAGATGCTCGGACATCAGCACGCGCGGAATCGCAGGATGGCTGGCAATAAACTCGATTTGCGCGAAAAACATGCGCTGCAGCGCATCCAGCGGATCGCACCCCTGTTCGGCGGCACGGCCCAGCACGCCCATCAGACGGTCGCGCACCCACTGCATCACCGCCAGCCAGATCGCATCCTTGCTGAGAAAGTGGCGGAACACCGCGCCCTGCGTCACCCCCATCGCCTGTGCCATGTCCTGCGTGGTGACGCCGTCGACGCCCTGTTTGGCGGCAAGCTCCAGCGTCACGCGGATGATTTCCTCGCGCCGCTCGTCAGCGCCCAATCGTTTGCGCTGAGGTTGATTGGACTCGGCTTCGCCGGCCATGGTTTGACTCCGCTTAGATAGTGACTGATTGCTACCTTAGGGGGGTCGGGATTACCTGTCAAGCCGGCTGGGCCAATTCAGATTTCCGGGATATCGAGGCAACGCAGCATCGCGCCCGCCAGGCCGCGCATGTCATCGACGCTCGTCACATAGGGCGGCATGACATAGACCGTGCCGCCAATCGGACGAATAAACACCCCGTTCGCCAGCGCCATCCGGTGAAAACGCGTAGCAAAACCCGGCCGGGCATCCGCCACGTCGAACGCCCAGATCATGCCGCGCTGCCGAAAATGCCGGACACGAGGGTGAGCGGCCACTTCTTCAAAAAGACTCGTAAATTGGTCTGATTTCTTACGATTGCTGGCAACAACATCATCCGACTCGAAGATATCCAGTACCGCCAGCGCCGCCCGGCAGGCCAGCGGGTTGCCGGTGTAGGAATGCGAATGCAGAAAGCCCTTGGTGGTTTCATCGCCGTAAAACGCAGCAAATACGTTATCGCTCGTCAGCACTGCCGACAGCGCCAGGTAGCCACCGGTGATGCCCTTGGACAGGCAGATGAAATCAGGTTTGATGGCCGCTTGCTCACAGGCGAACAGCGTCCCAGTGCGGCCAAAACCCACGGCAATTTCATCGGCAATCAGATGCACGCCGTATTGGTCGCATAGCTCGCGTGCCCGACTCAGATACGCCGGGTGATACATCGCCATGCCGGCCGCGCCCTGCACCAGCGGTTCGATGATGAACGCGGCGGTGGTGACGGCATGTTCGGCCAGATACGCTTCCAGCGCCTCGGCGCAACGCAGGGCGAAGTTCTCGGCCGACTCACCCGCCTCGGCCAGCCGTGCATCCGGCGTGGGCACCTGCACCGAGTGCCGCAGCAGCGGTTCGTAGGTGCGCTTGAACAGTGGAATATCAGTCACCGACAGCGCCCCCACAGTCTCGCCGTGATAGCCGTTTTTCAGGCTGATGAATTCATTTTTTTCCGCCTGGCCTGCGTTACGCCAAAAGTGAGCGCTCATTTTCAGTGCAATTTCCGTGGCCGAAGAGCCGTCCGCCCCATAGAACGCATGACCCAATCCGGTCAGCCGCGCCAGCCGCTCGGATAGTTCCACCACCGGGGCATGGGTCGCGCCGGCCAGCATCACGTGCTCGATCTTGCCGAGCTGGTCGATGATGGCGGCGTTGATGCGCGGGTTGCAATGGCCGAACAGATTGACCCACCAGCTCGAAATCGCATCCAGGTAGCGGCGCCCGTCAGTATCGATCAGCCACGCCCCCTTGCCACGCGCGATGGCCAGCGGCGGCATGGCTTCCAGCTGTTTCATCTGGGTGCAGGGGTGCCAGACGGCAGCGCGGGTCCTATTTAACAAATCATTGTCGGTCGCCATTAGATTTGATAGCCCGACAGCCCAACTTGTAAGGGGGTTTGACGACTATCGCCATTCCGCATTTCCAAAAAACTGACGTTAAATGTAATAGTCATCGTGATTTTTGACATTAAATTAAAGATAATAGTTACACGATGTTGTGTACCCAATTTTAGCCGAGCGGAATCCCAATCACGCCAAAAACACCAAGAGCAAGACCTGTAAGCAGTCGAATGACTCGAAGCAGCCTGTCAGAAATGGGGGGGGAATGGCCGGTCATCGGGACGGATTCAACCGGTCGATGCAACACACTAGAAATTACGTAAGCAGAAGAAGTGTTGCAGATGAAGCGAAGACCACGGATTTATTACACGGAAAGCCAAATCTCTGATTTGGGAGGCACCATAAAACCCGACTACGAACGCACCTCGCGGCGTGCGTTAATCCGTCAAGAAAATTGTCACTGCCAGACTGCCGATTCTTCCGTTAGACTCCGCTGGGCCGCTTGATTGTAGGGAACGTCTATTTCTTACTTCAGTGCCTATACGAGCTATCAAGAAGGGGTTATATATGTTTGGCCACATGAAAAAAATATCGATACTCCGCCTGCTCGCACTGATGGGGATATTTTTTATCGGCTGTCAGCACGCAAATGCGCTCCCTCCAGAAGTAGAGGCTGATCGTCAAATGCTCTCTGCACGTAGTGCTATTGACGAAAAGCGATGGAAAGATGCGATCGAAGCACTTAATGCCGCCGAAAAGACTGGTGTCAAGAAACTGCCCGAGAGCTTTAGCTATCACTTTGGTGTGGCGTTGAATGCAATTAAGGATTTCACCGGCGGTCAAGACCGGATAAATCAGTACTTGAATCGTTACGGAACAAAAGCCAGATATTACAGAGAAGCACTTGAGCAACTTAACATCTCTGAAAAAGGAATTAAATACCAAGCATCGATCGACTCGTCATGGCGAAAGTGGACGACCAGTTCCACTAGCATTGTATTTGGGAGAAATGCGTATATTTCAGAGGAAGATGCCTGCTCCAGAACTATCAATGCTTTGAAGGACATGTCGCCCTCTGCACACAATTTCGGATCTTGCGACTGTAATGGTGACATGGGAGGGCATCCAGCGTATCCAGAGATAAGAGAGCGTCAGTGTAAGGTTCGTTGGGAAGGGAATCTTATTCTCGATAACCGCTCGGACGACTCCGACTCTTATTCTTCCAAGACAAAAAGTCTGATCCTAAATTCTTACTGAAACGTTAAACAGAATCCGTTTTTGAGGCGACGGCGACGAATCGATCCAAAGCATTCATGGCCATTGTCATGCTTGCGGTTAACCATTTCGCGCTAGCCGCTGAAAATACGCAAAGACCATATTTCCAGCATGTGGCCTAAACAAAGAAGTTGGCAATCGATTGCCAGCTTCAATTCGCATTGCGGTCGGCACAGGTGCACAATTTTCAAGCGGCCCGGCAATGGGCCGAGATGCAGTGGCCACTTTAATCAAACGACAGCACTGAAAGTCACCATGAGCCGCACGCTATTCAAAAAGTCGAAACAGCATGCCGCCGCGTTCGCGCTTGTGATCGCTACGCTCGCGACATCTCTCTCGGTCGTTGCAGCACCTCCTGCCACCCCTGGTGGCATAGGCAAGTTAAGTCTTAATGGCATCGGTAATACTTGCTTCAAGACCAACTCCAAACGTGTGCCGCTCGTCTGTGGCAATCCGCAGGTTCATTTCAAAATCACCACGCTGATGGGCGACCCTCTGGGGAACTACGGGGTGAAATGGTCAGTGTTCAGCTTCCATATCGCGAATGCAAATGGCGGCGGAAGTCAAAATTACCTAGTAGGTTCTGTGCCAGGCAAACTTTGGGATGCGGCAAAAGGGCTGGAGTTGTCGTTCTACGGGGCCGCTATCGTCAAGGGAAGCAGCCCAACAGTGGCACTTCAATTCAATACCGGTATAGGCGTGAAGCCGGGTGGCGAGTTGTCCTTCAACGTCCCTGATGGCTACAACTGGGACAAGTTCCTCATATACCCGCGGGGCGGCTCTGGTTTGCAGGGGGCCTGCCCCGAAGACAGTCTGAAGTACGTTGCCCCTGCCGACGCGAAGCGCCTGATGCGGAGCGGCATAGCATTGGAAGGTTTGCAGGTGTGCCCACGCAGTTCAGTGGATACCGACAAGCTTGACCGCGCCATTGACGCTTTTTGCGAAGCCAACCCCAAAAATCCGGCACGCTTTTGTCCGAAAGAGCAGAAAGAAAAGGGAGAGGTCAAAAAGAAAGGCGAGCCGCCGGCCCCGTTTGCAGCGCTGACGAACAAACCGTCAGCCAAGGCCAACGCGCGACAGTCCCCCGGTAGCAAAGAAGTTGAAGAAAGCGTTGGCTCAAATGCCCTTGACGAACTCGCAGATCGCGATTTTGTCCGCAAGATACTTGCACAACAGCGGGAAGACTTTCGCAATAAGGCCGACCAGGCATGCTCAACCGCGATGCAGAAAATTGACGCCTGCATCTCATCAGAATCATGTCCAGGCTCTGACCCTGCGCTATGTAGTTCTATACCGCCGAAGCCTTGGAGTTACAGCAGCTGCGTGAACAGCTGGTCTGGCTGCTTAAATTGTTCAGATGAGATGGCGGCCCGCCGTGAAAAATGTGTGGGCCTATCCGATCAAGACGCTGATATGTGGGAATCAATGTGGGGAGCCCAAGCCAGGCGATGCAGCGATCAGAAGAAGCAGGGGACCGCAGAAGCGGCCTGCCATGTGGCCGCAAAAAGACGATGCAATCCGAGCTCAGCAAGCATGGGTAGTTGCATGAGTAAGCTCATGTCTGGACCTGATGCCCCCACATTCGAGACTGCTCGGATGACGCTTTCTCGCGATCGGGCGAAAGAATCCCAAGAAAAGCAAGGAGCAGTTCGTCGGAATTTTCTTGACTAGCAGCCTGTCGGACTTGAGTTCGACCGATGACCCGATTTCACGATCCAAGATTAATTCACGCATTTCAGGCTGAAATCAGATCGTTTTGCAATGGAATCGTGATGCTCTTTTTCTATTCGCTTACTACGGACGCAATAAGGCCATGCGCTTAAAATTCCACACGAGGCATACCAGGATTCATTCGTTCCATACATTCTCCAGGCCACGCAGCAAAACTGACGGAAAACCATCACCGACTGGATGATGCTGAACACTGGTCCACCGTTTTATAACGGATAGGAAACTCCACCATATGAGACTAGGTATCGAGCCTTGGAGCTGTTTTCGACCCGCCAAGTACCCACTCAGCAACACATTGTTTGGCAGCGTCACAGCCAGAAACCCGGGCGTGAGACTGATTCCCTATACGCCGGGTACGCCAGACACACATCCTCCCCGTAACGAGTCAGGAACGCCAATTTTCCAGACCACCATTTGACGTGCTGATCAACCTTGTATCAGATGCCGACTGGCCGCTTTCCATTGGCCAGGACGCCTGGCCAATGGACTCTCTCGATTTTCGCCACTGTCGTCTCTGGGTCGAAGGGGTGATTAGCGGTTTTCGAGAAGCGGCCTTTCAGGTTCGTTGGCCCAGCTTTTTAGTTAGATTTTAACGAAACGGCTGCAATACGAAGTGCACTGCTGTTCAACCGTCATCCCTTCTATGGCCGCTTTAGCCGGCGGATTCAACCAGTCATTCAGGAATGTCTTCTTTCAAGATTGCAGAATTGGCGCGTTCAACCATGAGCCGCCCCCCCCTCAACGCTCTCATATGCCATTTTTTTGGAGTATCCAGGAAATGATCATAGCCGCAATTTTATCGGCTTCATTAGGGAGTTTATCAGCCAGTGTAAATGCTTGAACCCTGAAAGGTTTAGCCTAGAATCAGTGATTCATCATCAAAGAAAGGCGCTCCAAAACTGGCATGAAGAACGTAATAGTCGTTCAACTTATTTCAATGTGAGGAAAAACCATGGCTAATGTGAATACGGATGAGCTTCTGGAAAACAACAAACAGTACGCGAGCGGTCAGCAAGTACATAAATCATCCCATCCCGGAAAGCAGCCGATCAATCCAGCCAGGCATGTGGCAGTTGTTGCCTGCATGGATGCGCGACTGGATATCGAAGACTTGCTTGGTTTGCAAACCGGGGATGCACATATCATCCGCAACGCCGGAGGTGTGGTCACTGAGGATGCGATCCGCTGCCTGATCATCTCGCACCACTTGCTCAATACGAATGAAATCATTCTGATCCATCATACCCGTTGCGGCATGCTCGCTTTCACCGATGATCTGCTCAAAGCCGGACTGGAAGGCGATCCAGCTGCTGAAAATCTGCTTGGTCAGGCGACGGGACGCAAATTCGTGAGTTGCAACAAGAGTGCTGCGGCGCCTGCACAGTTTCATGCGTTTCGTGGTCCGATCGAGGCGCTCGATTCACCACGCAACGAGAATAGTACCGAACGCCTCACATGGGACGTGAGACGTTCGATGTCCAGGGTCCTAAACCACCCTTGGCTCCCCACAACGGGACCCGATGCAATCACGGTACGAGGATTCATCTACGATGTTGATACGGGAAAACTCGAAGAAGTGAGCTATCCGGGACCGATGGGTACATTCGGCTGACGCTCTGCCTGAACGCTAACAGTTCGGATAGTCGACAGTGGGTGGCCAACGGGAATGGGCAAGATTCGCTCTCCCGTTGTAGCCTCCCATAATCACCGTAGAAACGAGTTCATGGACAAACCGAGTAAAGCCCGCTAGCCCGCCTTTAGCCGAGAACACGTGGTATTTGATACGCTGAGAAACTACAGCTAACCTGTTCGTTCATGGCCAACTCCCGCCCGTTGCAAGTGCTACCTCATAACGGACATTCGTAAACTACTGAAAAGCTTCCTTTGATAGTCAGCCAAGGCCGAAAACCGGCCTGCGGCGAAGCTTGAATTGACCGTCACCTCATCGGCCAAAGATGAAATAGGCCTTACGATTGCCTGCGTCCGCTGTGCTCTCAAGAGCCGTAGTTTGAGAAGTGCCATGCGAGAGTGCTGCAATGCACTGTGCGCTCTTCCATGCCGTCTACCTCGCCAGCAACGAAGTTAGCCTTCCTTCCTGATTCCCGTTGCTCTATGGCTCAACGGAAAGCTGCAAGGCGTGCTGCTGATGCCTTACGGACAGCCCTCTCATGTGTTCGCCATGACACGGAAGCGAACCATCGAATCTGGAAGGTCTTGTTGATGTAACACATGGCCGCGACCGGTCAGGTTCGCGTGGCCGTCGGATTTATGGCTTCTTGGGCGTGGTGTATTTGACCTCTTTATGGAACGGATCCCAGATGGTGTCGTATCCGACGTAACCCTTCTCGTTCGGCGCTTTTTGCCGGGTTGTCAGAAAGCGTGATCTGCCTTCCGGGACCGGACGCTTGGTTTTGGTAGTTTCGCTCATGTTTTACCTCGTCTCATTGGAAATTGGGGCTTGGAAACACCGATATCAGACTGCCCAATGCGCTAACAGATCGGGCGATGTAGTTAAGCCCTGGCATACCGGCCTTGCGTTCCGGGCTCGCCGCACTTCATGTTGCCGATACGGTTTGCACACCATTCACATGGGAACGGCGCGACAGTTGTTCAGGTCGGGGGCCGCTTCCACCTTGCCGCCGTACTGGATTTCCTCGTCTGTGGCCTCGCGCACCATCAATATCTCAAGCTTGAAAATCACTTCCCGGCCGCACAGTGGGTTATTGCCGTCAATCGTCATCGTTCTGGCGTCTACCCGCGTCACCAGAAAACTCTTGGTTTGACCATTATCGTTTTCCATCAGGATGGCCGTGCCGACTTCACGGTATGCCTCAGGGACGTTCGCGATGGCCTCGACAATCACCAGTGCTTCATCCCGGGGGCCATAGATGTCGTTACAGTCTATGTGTACCTCGATGATATCGCCCTCGGATTTGCCTTCCAGCGCGTCCATGACCCGGGGCGACAATATCTCGTTGACGCCATGGACATAGCCCAGGGGAAACTCGACCATCGTCAACACCTGGCGTGTTTTCTGGTCGATGACCTTGTAGATCAGTTCGACATATTTGTTGGCTTCGACAATGGCTTTCATGGGCATCCCGACGTTTCAGAAAATGGAGGCGGCAAAGATGCGCACCTCGCCCTGTTCATAGCCCAGCACCAGCCGACCGAGCCATTCACCTTCCTTCTTCGTGCTGCGGACCCGGTACAGCACCGTGACATGCTGCCCTCGCCGGATGATGCCTAGGTAATCCCATTCCGGGCGCAGGCTTCGGGTCAGTTCGCTGTTGGCGAACTGTTTGCCGAGTTCGATTTCATTGAGGCCGAGCAGCAGGTCGTAGGAGAACTTGCGGATGAATTTGCCATATAACCCCTGGTTGGAGTATTTGATCAGGTCGCGCCACATGGGGTGGGCGAGCGCCAGAATCTCTTCGTCGCTGTGTTCGATGATGTTCATGGAGGTCTTGGGTGTGGCCTGAACGACAGAAGTGGTCATGGGCAATTCCTGATAGGGTCGCGAAAAAACTGCGCAAGAAACGTGCGGGTCTTCAGGGAGGCCGGCTGCGGCTTACTCGTCCTTGCCGACCAGGTGGTAGCACGGGGCCTTCTCCATGGTGTATTCGCCAGTCTCGGGATCGCGACGCGATACGGTGAGGACGTGCCAGTTTGTATCGTCGAGCTTCATCGCATCCCCCCGGTAGTAATAACCCGGCCAGCGGGTTTCCTTGCGGAACAGGGTGTGTTGCATGACCGCTTCGGAGGTGAGGTGGCGATGCTTCAGTTCCCAGGCGCGCAGCAGTTCATGGATGTCCTCGGCGGCGATCTTCTCAAGGTCTTCTTCCATGATCTTGAGTTTTTTCAGGCCGATCTGCAGCAGTTTGTCGTTGGTCATGTAGTTGACCGTCGCGCCTGCGCAGTACTCGTCCATCAGCTTCTGCAGACGGTCCAGGCCCTGTCTGGGGTTGATGTAGTGCGGGTTGACGCTACCCGCGGTGATTTCGTTGCGGTTGACCCGGTAATGCTCCATCGGCTTGAAGATTTCTTCCCCCCGGCGCTGGATCTGCGCGTCGGTAACCTGGATGCCTTCTGCCTTGCCGTCGTCGATGTATTTGCACGCAGCCTTGGCGGCCAGACGGCCTTCGGTAAATGAACCAGACGAGAATGCGTGCGGCGTCCCACCGACAGCATCGCCCGCGCCGAACAGGCCTTCGACCGTGGTCATGCGGTTGTAGCCCCAGAAGTATTCCGGAGGGGAAATGTCCTCCGGGCCTGAACACCAGGCGCCGCAACCGGTCGCGTGCGAGCCCATCACATACGGCTCGGAGGTGGTCAGTTCCGGGTTTTCATACTTCGGATTGACATCGGTCGCCGCCCACAACACGGCCTGACCCACGGTCATGCCGAGGAAGTTATGCCAGCCGATCTCCTCGAGGTGCGGATCCTGAAAGGCCTCCATCGTCACCATGTGGATAGGACCGCGACCGGCGTTCACCTCGGAAATGAATGCGTGGTTGCGCAGACAGGTTGGAATGGGCTTGTGGGACAGGTGCTGACCTTCGGTATCCAGATATTCCTTACCCACCATTTCAGTCAGTGCAGGGAACCACTTCGACTCGTACTCTTCCCCATTACCGTTCTGCGTGTAGGTCTTCAGGTGCAGGAAGTAAGCTCCCACCGGGCCGTAACCGTCCTTGAATCGCGCCAGAACGATACGGTTTTCCATCTGGGTCATTTTCGCGCCCGCCTGGATCATCAGGCCATAGGCTGAGCCAGACGACCACGGCGCATACCAGACGCGACCTGCACCCTCGCCCACCGAGCGCGGCTTGAAGATGTTGGAGGCGCCGCCCGCGCCGACAATCACCGCCTTGGACTTGAAGACGTGGTAATCACCGGTACGAACGCTGAAACCGACCGCACCGGCCACGCGATTCTCCCTGGCGTCATCCATCAGCAGATGGGTGATGCAGACCCGGTTGAAGACCTTGTCGGCGGATTTCTTGGCGGCCTCGGCGACGATGGGCTTGTAGGATTCGCCGTGAATCATGATCTGCCAACGCCCCTCGCGCTGATAGTGGCCGGTCTTGGGGTCGCGCATGATCGGCAGGCCCCATTCTTCGAACTGGTGAACGGCGGAATCGACGTGACGCGCCATATCGAACAGCAGGTCTTCGCGCACCATCCCCATCAGGTCCATCCGCGCGTAACGGACGTGATCTTCAGGCTTGTTCTCACCCCAACGCGTGCCCATGTAACAGTTGATCGCGTAGAGGCCCTGAGCCACCGCGCCCGAACGATCCATGTTGGCCTTTTCGGCGATGACGATTTTCTTGTCCTGCCCCCAGTAGCGCGCTTCCCACGCAGCACCCGTGCCGCCCAGGCCCGCGCCTACGACGAGGATGTCGATGTTGTCTTCGACAACCGTGTTGTAAGCCATCAGTAGTACACCCCTTCCTTCATCACGAGACCATTCGATTCCAGTGTGTGCAGATCGCCTTCGTCCATGCGAATGTATTTGGGTTCGTTGAACAGCAACTGGCTATCACGCATCGCCTGGCTCGGCGCGGGCACATCGGAGAGTTGGGGGATGTGTTTGCCCCAGGGCTTGGTCGTGATCGGCGCCAGCAGTTCCATGTCTTTTTCACCGTTGCGGAACTTGATGCGCCAGGCAATGACGCCCTTTTCCTCGTCGCGGCGGACGCGCACCGAATGGCCCAGCGGGGCGAAGTCGGCGTAGCCGCGCACATCGATTGCGTCTTGCGGACAGGCCTTGACGCACGAGTAGCACTCCCAGCACATGTTCGGCTCGATGTTGTAGGCGCGCCGTGTGACTTTATCGATGTGCATGATGTCTGACGGACAGATGTCAACGCAGTATCCGCAACCGTCGCAACGCGTCATGTACACAAAGGTAGGCATGGAGTTCCTCTCGATTCTGCCGGACTGACCGGGCTATCAAAAATGGTTGGGCGCTTCACGCTTGATGCCCAGTCCCATGTTGGGCGGGTCGGCGCCCATGTAGGTCGGGATATCCGGGAACCTCGCCTGCACTTCGGGATCTGACAAATCATAGATTGCGGGCATGTTTTCTCTCGAACCATCCGCCTTGATGACGCGCTTCTGGAATGCGGCCGCAGGCTTGAAGAACATGTGCGCGAATTTCGACCAATACACCGAGCCAAAGAGCAGGGTGCTGAAGCCGACGAACAATACGAAGAACAGCCAGTTCAGCGTGCCGACTCCCATGGTGAAAGACCAGAGCAGCGCGAAGGTGGCCATGCCAAGCAGGCCGATGATGAAAAGGTCGCCGCGTCCGTTCAGTTGATACCACTTGACACCCTCGGAGGCGACGTCGACACGAATGCTGAACCAGAACCAGTAGCCACCCAAGCACAGCATGGCCGCGCCCAGGTGCCAAAATAGCGGCAGGAGGGTCGGCGCCGGAACTTCCGGGGTCGGATAGGCAAAGATCAGGATCGCCGTGGTGACAGCAAAAATGATGAAGCCATACATGGTGAAGAGGTGTGAAATGCGGCGCTTTGGATTGCCGAATTCACCCGCGGTTAGCACCTCCTTGGCGACGGTCTTCAAGGCCAGTACGCTTTTTTCCCCCATACCTGGCGTGCGCGTCGCGTTCTTTTTGGCCTTCCTGGCATTCTCGAAAAAATACTGGGCGCTTTTCTTGTGAAGCATGTCGAGTATGGTTCCGGCCACCACCAGAAGGAACATCAGCACAATGTATGCCTGCATGGCAGTCGGAGGTATGGCGGCGGCGAGTTCGGCGAAAGGGTTGCTAGCGATCATGGGTTCAGGTCTCCTCAGATCTCAAAAATACGAACACGAGCCCTTCGTATACGAAATAGCTAAGCGACTACAGATGCATGTTGCAGAACGCACTGCCCCGATGCCCCAAATCGCTATTCGCTGTTGTCCGATGATTTGGTATTCCTCGGCCGCTCCACATAGCGCAAGCCAGTACATGAACCATAGGGCTGGAAAATTTATTTTCAAGGGGAATTTGTCGGCCGAGAAAACGAGCAGCGAACGTCGGTGGTTCTCAATGCGGGTGTTTTCTATCCGCGTCACCGAGCAACCCTCTTATTCGCGGCTTCACATCTCCGTTTCTGGCGCCAGTCCGGGTGATATCAGACGAAACAGACAGTATCGGCATACTCCGACAGGTCTGCTATCTGTATTCGGCGGGCGTGGGCGCCGCATTTGCATAACCCTCATCCGTTGCATCAAGCCGAAGGGCAATACCATGTAAATTCATTTGACGATCAACGGCAAATCAATGTCCTCAGCTTGGATAGACAACCCTACGACCAAGAAAAGCACTCGTCCTTTCCAAAAAAATTATCCACCCAAGATACGCTGGCCGGCGTCGATCCCGACGCCGGCCATATCGCAAAATCCACGACGATGATCTTGATTAAAGACAATCTGCCCGGCAAGCTGTATTTGGTCCCTTGGAGTTGGCTACCCCCTTGCCAACCTACCGAGTGGTTATTCAGACTGAGTTCGTTTCCAGCGTCAGCAAAGCGCCATTCGTTACCGGACATAGGCCAGGATGCCGCGTTCGCGATGTGTCAGCTGTGTCAACTTGGGGCCAGAATCAAAACGGGACAATTTTGCAAGGTAACGCAGCCATTCTTCAGTGATGCTGAACTGCTCCATGCACCACGATGTACTCCAGGCACTGTGGCGACTTCTTAGCCAGCTCCAAGTTGAGCCACACCCGCCGGGCATCGACGTTGCAGCTTCCCCACTTGGTTTTCATCTTCTTGATACCCCAAGCGCTCACTTGCACGCCAAGTGTCGACTGCCACTTCTTCAGTAACGGTGAAATCCATTTTCTTGAGGGCCAGGGGTTGTAATTGCCGGTTCTTGGCGATTGTGGCGGCAACTTTACATAGGGGATGGCACCGCCGCCAGTTGAGACACAACCGGCTCAGAGGTTTTGGAAGACTCCTGTTGCCAAGCCAAACCTACAACAAAAAGAAATTGACTCTATTGGAATTCGGACCAAAGGAGGGTTAGCGTCGAAAGACGCCCCCTTAGACAACCAGGGTAATATCTACTCAAGCATTTGATTTTCAAGGATATAAATAACCACCAACGCGCTGAAGCACACCGTGCGTGATGCCGGCCTATCAACTTTGGTGGCAAAACTATCAACTTTAATAGCGACCGACAATCATCCATGGACTTGAAATTGACACACTCCGCCCCTACTATTAGCACTCGATGGCGGCGAGTGCTAATTGCATCTTCGCCGCCTCCTCATTTCCGGGCAGTCTTGGCTGCCTGCTAACCAACGTTACCGCAATGGAGACTTTGCAATGAAAATCCGTCCTCTGCACGACCGAGTGATTGTCAAACGCATGGAAGAAGAGCGCAAGACCGCTTCCGGAATCGTGATCCCCGATGCCGCCACCGAAAAGCCTGACCAAGGCGAAATCATCGCTGTCGGCACCGGCAAAAAAGACGACCAGGGCAAGCTGATTCCGCTGGACGTGAAAGTCGGTGACCGCGTGCTGTTCGGCAAATACGCCGGCCAGACCGTCAAGGTCGACGGCGACGAACTGCTGGTGATGCGCGAAGAAGACATCATGGGTGTGGTTGAGAAGTAATCGCTGCAACGCAAGCAAGTACTCACAACACTGTACCAACCGAATTCATATTAGGAGTTAAGCAATGGCTGCAAAAGACGTACGTTTTGGTGATTCCGCCCGCCACCGCATGGTGGCTGGTGTCAATATTCTGGCTGACGCCGTCAAGGTAACCCTGGGTCCGAAAGGCCGCAATGTGGTGCTCGACCGTTCCTTCGGCGCCCCCACCGTGACCAAGGACGGCGTATCCGTCGCCAAGGAAATCGAGCTCAAGGACAAGCTCGAGAACATGGGCGCGCAGATGGTCAAGGAAGTCGCGTCCAAGACCTCCGACATCGCCGGTGACGGCACCACCACGGCTACCGTGCTGGCTCAGTCCATCGTCAACGAAGGCATGAAATTCGTTGCTGCCGGCATGAACCCGATGGACCTCAAGCGCGGCATCGACAAGGCCGTCATCGCCATCACCGCTGAACTGAAGAAAATGTCCGTACCCTGCGCCAGCAGCAAGGAAATCGCTCAGGTCGGTTCCATTTCCGCCAACTCCGATTCCTCGATCGGCGACATTATTGCCGCTGCGATGGACAAGGTTGGCAAGGAAGGCGTGATCTCGGTGGAAGACAGCTCCGGTCTGGAAAACGAACTGGACGTCGTCGAAGGCATGCAGTTTGACCGCGGCTACCTGTCGCCCTACTTCATCAACAACCCCGACAAGCAGATGGCGCTGCTGGAAGATCCCTTCATCCTGCTGTTCGACAAGAAGATCTCCAACATCCGTGACCTGCTGCCCGTACTGGAGCAAGTCGCCAAGGCCGGCAAGCCACTGATGATCGTGGCTGAAGACGTCGACGGCGAAGCGCTGGCCACCCTGGTGGTGAACAACATCCGCGGCATTCTGAAAACCTGCGCCGTCAAGGCACCGGGCTTCGGCGACCGTCGCAAGGCAATGCTGGAAGACATGGCCATCCTCACCGGCGGTACCGTGATCGCGGAAGAAGTCGGCCTCTCCCTGGAAAAAGCCACCCTGCAGGAACTCGGCCGCGCCAAGCGCATTGAAGTCGGCAAGGACAACACCATCATCATCGATGGCGCCGGTGATGCAAGCGCGATCAAGGGCCGCATCGCCCAGATCAACAAGCAGATCGACGAAGTTACCTCCGACTACGACAAGGAAAAGCTGCAGGAGCGCAAGGCCAAGCTGGCCGGCGGCGTCGCCATCGTCAAGGTGGGTGCGGCAACCGAAGTTGAAATGAAAGAGAAGAAGGCCCGTGTTGAAGATGCGCTGCACGCGACCCGCGCTGCAGTGGAAGAAGGCATCGTCCCCGGCGGCGGCGTGGCTCTGCTGCGCGCCCGCTCTTCGATCACCGACCTCAAGGGTGACAACCACGACCAGGACGCCGGCGTGAAGATCGTGCTGCGCGCCATCGAAGAGCCGCTGCGTCAGATCGTCAAGAACTGCGGTGAAGAAGCTTCCGTCGTGGTCAACAAGGTGCTGGAAGGCAAGGGCAACTTTGGCTACAACGCTGGCAACGGCGAATACGGCGACATGGTGGCCATGGGTGTGCTCGACCCCACCAAGGTGACCCGCGTTGCATTGCAGAATGCAGCCTCGATCGCCAGCCTGATGCTGACGACCGACTGCATGGTCACTGATCTGCCGGACGACAAACAATCGGGCGGCGGCATGGGCGGTGGTGACATGGGTGGCATGGGCGGTATGGGTGGCATGGGCGGCATGATGTAATTGTTGCCTGCTCAAGCAACTCCAAAGCCCCGCTTCGGCGGGGCTTTTTAATGCCTGGATTCCGCGTGCCATTCAGGTCACAGCTTGCGGAACACTCCGGCACCTGACCATAATGGTTTCCGAACCCACGACGGCACAAAAAGGAAATCCATGTCAGAGGCTGCCAATTCACTGATTCAGGCCACTGCCGATCATTTAAGCCAGTTCGCGCCATTCGACCAGATGGAAAGCGAACATGTGCTGTGGCTGGCACAGCATGCCACGCTGGCGTATTTTGCCAAGGGGGAAGCCGTTCTCTCGCCCGAGCAGAACGATCCCGTCCCATTTTTCATCATCAAGCAAGGTGTGGTGCAGGGTGAACAGGTCACAAGCCAGACGCCGGACGCGCCTGCCTGGCTTGAACTCAGTGAAGGTGAATGCTTCCCGCTCGGCGCACTGCTCGCCAACCGTCCCGTCACCAGCGTCTACCGTGCCGGCAGCGATGTGTTCTGCTACCTCGTATCCGCAGCTGATTTTCTGCAACTCACCCGACTGAGCGCAGCGTTTTACGATTTCTGCACCCGCCGCATCGCCAACCTGCTCGAACAATCCCAGCACCTCATCCAGGCCGGCTATTCCAAGGCCAGCGCGGAACAGCAATCGATGAGCAGCAGTCTGGCGGCCGTCATCCGCCGCGAAGCCGTGACCTGCTCTCCTGGCAACTCGATCAGACAAGCCTTGCAGGCCATGCAGGACCACGGCGTGGGCGCCATGGTGGCGGTGGAAAACGATCTTCCCAAGGGCATCCTCACCCTGCACGATGTCTTGAGCCGCGTCGTATTGGCCGGAGCCGATCTCGATCAGCCAGTCATCGGCATCATGAGCACGAATCTCACCACGCTACCGCCACACGCTGCCGCACACGAAGCGGCCTTGGCGATGGCGAAACAGGGGATCCGTCATGTGCTGGTGACCGACCACGGCAAACTGATCGGCGTGGTATCGGAAAAGGATTTGTTCAATCTGCAGCGCGTCGGCTTGAGCCGGATCAGCAATTCCATTCGCCATGCCGCCACCCTTGATCTGCTCAAACAATGCGCGCAGGACATCCAGCAGCTTGCCCGCAACATGCTTGCACAAGGGGTGGCGGCCGAGCAGCTGACGCAGATCATCACCACGCTGAACGATCTGCTGACCACCCGTATCATCGAACTGGAGCTTGCGGCCAACCCGATCAAGGACATCGAATTCTGCTGGCTGGCACTGGGTTCAGAAGGCCGTTTCGAACAGACGCTGAACACCGACCAGGACAACGGCATCATCTTCGCGCCCAAGGCCAATCAAACCCCAGCCGCGCTGCGCGAGGTGCTGCTGCCGTTTGCCAAGCGCATCAATGACGCGCTCGATGCCTGCGGCTTTCCGCTGTGCAATGGCTTCGTCATGGCGTCGAATCCGAAGTGGTGTTTGTCGTTGGAAGAATGGCGGGCCACCTTCGACAACTGGATCTACCACGGTGCGCCGATGGACCTGCTGCATTCGACCATCTTCTTCGACTTCCGCCCACTCTATGGCGCCGACCATCTGTGCACCGCACTGCGCAAATGGTTGCAACAGGCTGCGCCGAAGAACACCCGCTTCCTGCACCAGCTGGCGGTCAACGCGCTACGCAACCGCCCGCCGCTGGGCGTGGTGCGCGATTTTGTCACCGGCGACGATCACACCGTCGACCTCAAGCTCAACGGCATCACACCATTTGTCGATGCCGCGCGCATTTTCAGTCTGGCGGTGGGCGGCTCGCAAACCAACACACTGGAACGCCTGCGCGAAATCGCCGCGCCGCTGCGCATCCAGAAACACGATATCGACGCCTACTGCGATGCCTTCCTCTTCATCCAATTGCTGCGCTTGCGGCTGCATCACGAACAGAACGAACAGGGCAAACCGCTCACCAACCGGGTCGACCCCGACACCCTCAACACGCTCGACCGCCGCATCCTCAAGGAAGTGTTCCGCCAGGCGCGCAAACTGCAAACCAAGCTGGGGCTGGACTACCAGGTATGAGCTGGCTGCACGGGCTCTTCCCGCCAAAACCCGAACTCACACCGCAGCAGGCTGAACGCCTGGCGGCCTGGCAGGCGCTATCCACGCCGCATCTGAACCAGCCCATCCACGCAAGCCGCTATGTGGTGGTGGACGTGGAAACCAGCGGTCTCAACACCGCCCGCGACCACCTCATCGCCATCGGTGCCGTCGCCGTCACTCACGGCCGTATCCAGCTCAACGACAGCCTCGAAATCGTGCTGCAGCAAACGCAGGCCAGCGACAAGGACAACATCCTCATCCACGGCATCGGCGGCACGGTCCAACGTGAAGGCATACCGCCAGCGGACGCCTTGCTCACGTTTCTGGAATACCTCGGAAAAGCCCCGCTCATCGCCTTCCACGTCGCGTTCGACCAGACCATGATCAAGCGCGCCCTGAAGCAGTTTCTGGGACTCAAGTTCGAGCACGCCTGGGCCGACCTCGCCTATATCGCCCCCGCCCTGCATCCACGCATTGCACGGCGCACCCGCTCGCTGGACGACTGGATGGGCTTGTTCGACATCAGCAACTACGCCCGCCACAGCGCACTGGCCGATGCACTGGCGACGGCGGAACTGTTGCTGGCGTTGCAGCCGCTGATCGCGGCACAAGGGGTAGCCAGTTTTCGTGAGATGAAAATATTGGAACAGGCTTGGCAGCGGCAGAGCCAACCCGTTTGAGCAAAAAAAAAGACCCCCACCAAGGCGGGGGTCGATCATTTCGCGAGTACCGAATCAATGTGCCTGAGCAGCCCCCGAACCCCGTGGGTAGCGGATTTCTTCCACCAGGTGCTGGATGTGATCCGGGCACGGGGCGGTCATCTTGGACACCAGCAGCGCGATAGCCACGTTGACGAGGGCTCCAACGACACCGATGCCTTCAGGCGAGATGCCCATGAACCAGTTGGCCGCTTCGTTATTGGCCATCGGCTCGATGAAGATGCCCTTGAAATACACGATGTAGGCCATGGTGAAGATCAGGCCGGAGAGCATGCCGGCAATGGCACCTTCCCTGTTCATCTTCTTATAGAAGATGCCCATGACGATGGTTGGGAACAGGGAGGCGCAGGCCAGGCCGAAGGCAAAGGCCACCACCTCCGCGACAAAGCCGGGCGGGTTGTAGCCCAGATAACCGGCCACCATTACCGCAACGGCAGCAGCAACACGGCCTGCCATCAGTTCGCCCTTCTCAGAAATGTTGCGGGCGAAGATACCCTTGAGCAGGTCGTGCGAAATCGACGAGGAGATCACCAGCAACAGACCCGCTGCGGTGGATAGTGCAGCCGCGATACCGCCTGCAGCGATCAGCGCGATCACCCAATCCGGCAAGCCGGCAATTTCGGGGTTGGCCAGCACCATGATGTCGCGGTCGACCTTGCCATCGAAGCTACCGTCCTTGGCTTTGGAGCCAAGCTCGTTGCCTTTCCAGCCGGCGGCGTCGGCCTTGGCCATAAAGGCTTCGTCCTTGCTCTTCTCGTTGTAATACTGGATGCGTCCGTCGCCGTTCTTGTCGTCCCAGCGGATCAGACCGGTCTGCTCCCAACGCTTCATCCAGTCAGGGCGCGCCTCACCTTCGAGGCTGGCTTCGGGGGCGAAGACATCACCGCCAGTGGCCAGCGCGCTGTTTACCGTGGTGTGCAGGTTGTAACGTGCCATGGCGCCCACGGCAGGTGCCGTGGTGTACAGAAGGGCGATGAAGATCAAAGCCCAGCCGGCCGAGATCCGCGCGTCGTGTACCTTGGGCACGGTGAAGAAACGCACGATCACGTGCGGCAATCCGGCGGTACCCGCCATCAGTGCCAGCGTGATACAGAACACGTCGATCATGCTCTTGTCACCCGAGGTGTATTTGGCGAACCCCAGATCGGTGACGACCTTGTCCAGTTTCGGCAGGAAGCCCATGTCGCCCATCGTGCTGCCCAAGCCCAGTTGCGGCAGCGGATTGCCGGTGAGCTGCAGGGAAATGAACACCGCCGGAATGGTGTAGGCAAAAATAAGCACACAGTATTGCGCCACCTGCGTGTAGGTAATGCCTTTCATGCCGCCGAGCACGGCGTAGAAAAACACCAGCCCCATGCCGACCAGCAGGCCGGTCGTGATGTCCACCTCCAGGAAGCGCGAGAACACGATGCCGACGCCGCGCATCTGACCCGCCACATAGGTGAAGGAAATGAAGATCAGGCAGACCACCGCCACGATCCGCGCCGCATCGGAGTAATAACGATCGCCGATGAATTCGGGCACGGTAAATTTGCCGAACTTGCGCAGGTAGGGCGCCAGTAGCACAGCGAGCAACACATAGCCGCCAGTCCAGCCCATCAGGTAGACCGAGCCACCGTACCCCAGGAAGGCGATAAGACCCGCCATCGAGATGAACGATGCCGCCGACATCCAATCTGCCGCCGTCGCCATGCCGTTGACGATGGGGTGTACGCCGCCACCCGCAATGTAAAACTCCTTGGTGCTACCCGCGCGCGCCCAGATGGCCACGCCAATGTACAGGGCAAACGACAGCCCCACGACGATATACGTCAGTGTTTTCAAATCCATTTAGTTATCTCCCGATTATTCTGCTTAGTCTTCGTGAACGTCATGTTCGCGGTCGATCTTGTCCATGCGGCGCGCGTACCAAAAAATCAGGCCGACGAAGACGAAGATGGAACCCTGCTGGGCAAACCAGAAGCCCAGGGGATAACCGCCGAGGTGAATACCATCGAGCGCATCGCGGAACAGAATACCGGCACCGAAAGAAACGATAAACCAGATAACGAGGGTGGTAATCAGTAGCCGGAGCGTTGCACTCCAGTACCCCTTTGAATCAAAGTCATGTGGCTTGGACATCGGTCGTTCTCCTCCTCTTTGTGTTTGGAACGTAGGAACTGTTGAAGTACACATTAAAATTATTTTTATTAATGGGAACTTTACACCTTCAGCATTGTTTTATGTGTCGTTGTAATTAGGCGATGGTTAATTTGTACTGCCACCACCCTGATGAATCGCCTGACCTGTGATGTCATCAAATTTGAAATGGCTCAGTCAGGCCGTTGCCCGGGAATGCTTCGCACGTCGCACCACAACCTGCAGCGCAAAAAAATAATTCCAGATAATAAGCGCCGTCAGCCCTGTCCACATTGCAAACGGCAGGCCGATCAGCAAAACCAGGCCCCCCACCAGCAACAATCCCATGCCCCCGGCCATATTGATCCCCATGACCGGGCGTGCCCACCGGACGCCATTTTCTATGCCGCGACCACGCCAATCAGCCACATGGCGATAATCATGACGCACCCCAATTGCCCAGGCACGAAACAGCATCCCGATGCCCAGCGGAAAAATGCCGACAAACATCAAGCGTACCAACCAAACAAACCAATCTTCCATTTATTGCTTTCTGTTCCACGAGCGGACTAAACGCCGAATGCTGCCCTATCACAGCGTTGCCTGCAATCGTCCGCGACGCAATCACACACAATCCAGCCAAAACACCCGCAAACGGTAAAAGTCCGGTCATTTTCTTGACTCGACTCTCATTTAAGGTTTAAATGCCGGGCTTCGGTTTGGCTTGGAGCTTCGTTCACGGTCAAAACGATGTTTCAGTTGATTCACATGGCCAGTTAGCTCAGTTGGTAGAGCAGCGGATTGAAAATCCGCGTGTCCTTGGTTCGATTCCGAGACTGGCCACCAGCATTCTAGACGGCTCCCAGCGATGGGGGTCGTTTTCATTTGGTGGCACTGTGACAAAAATGTGCCAAATTAATCACGCTATCCTTTGGTGCTGATTCGATCCTTGATGCAGCTGCCGCCAGGTGTTCTGTAGCGAACTTCGCATAACGATCAACCATACTGCGGGTTTTCCAGCTGCCCAAGTCTTTCAACTCATCGCAGCTTGTTCCCGACTGCCTGTGCCAGGAGGCCCAGGTATGACGCAGATCATGGAAGCGAAAATCCTCCAGTCCCGCCTTCTCCACCTTGAACTCACCCTGAACAATCGACCAAAAATCACGTCGCCGTTAATCTGATCCAGGGTGCGGCTAACCGGTTCTTGTCGCGCCTAAACGCGCAGCAGTATGGACTATCTGCGCGCCGTCGGCTTGCCCGTGATTGAGCTTGAATCGGCCAAGGCGCCGTCCGCCAGCGGCGGAGTTGCATACTGGAAGGTGACGCTGGCAGATGAACCGCCTGAGCGCCGGATTCCAAACAGTCTGAAACAGCATCGCGCCTCACAAAGTGTGAAAAGCCCGAAAACTGACAAGCTGCGTGCAGAGCTTGCCAGAATTCCAGTTGCCGAAATAACCCCCTGTCTCGTGCAGCGTCTAATCGACGCGATGGGAGCGGAGGGCTTCAAACCGGCGACCATTGCCCTGGGGCGTGCAGAACTGCGGCGGCTGCTCAGCTACACGCAAAGGACCTGGTTGTGGCCACAGCCCGCAATCAACCCTGCGACTGGGTTGAAGATGCCATCTATCAAGTGCCGTCTGTCAAGCATGAGCGTACCCGAATCATAAGCATGGAAGAGTGGGAACGGCTTGGAACTGCATTACCGGATGGCCCAAAGGCCTCCGGCAGCGATCAGGCATAGCTGCGCAAACGTACCGAGAAATCCTTCAGCGACTGGATGCCGCTATCTTCAGCACGCTTGCACCACGCCTGCAACTGCTCCAGCAACTGTTCGCGCGTCGCTGTCGAGCGGCTCCAGATGGCTGCAAGCTCCTGCCGCATGAGATAGACCGTTTGCAGGCGCTCACTCTTGCCCAGCAGTCTGTCGAGATCGGCCTTGTCGGCAGCGGCCAGTTCGGCAGGCTCCTGATACAACCAGCTACGGAAGCGATTGAGGTTCCAGCTTTGTGGCAAGTTTGCGCTCGTTTTCAAACGGGCGATCTCGGCCGCGCTATCCGCACGCACGCTACGTACAAAACGCGTCATCACATCGTAGCGATGGGTGATGATGGCCTGCAGCGTGTCCAGGTCACACAACGGCTTGGCCGGCAGCCACTTCACGGCAGGCGCCAGCTTGCGGACTGTGGCCAGGCCAACGTAGGTCATCAGCTTGATATAGAGCCAGCCAATATCGAACTCGTACCACTTGTTGGACAGGCGGGCGGACGTGCCGTAGGCGTGATGGTTGTTATGCAGCTCTTCGCCACCGATCAGGATGCCCCATGGCATGACATTGGTGCTGGCATCTTCACACGCGAAGTTGCGATACCCCCAGTAATGACCAACGCCATTGATGATGCCGGCAGCCGTGATCGGAATCCACGCCATTTGCACGGCCCAGATGGTCAGGCCGATCGGACCAAATACCACCAGATTGATTGCCATCATCAGCCAGACGCCTGCGGCCGAGTGACCGCTGTAGACATTGCGTTCCAGCCAGTCATCGGGCGTGCCGTGGCCATATTTTTCCAGCGTCGCGGTCACCTTGGCTTCGGCGCGATAGAGTTCGGAGCCTTCCCAGAATACTTTCTTGATGCCGCGCGTCTGCGGGCTGTGCGGATCGTCCGGCGTTTCACACTTGGCGTGATGCTTGCGATGAATGGCGACCCATTCCTTGGTGACCATGCCGCTGGTAAGCCACAGCCAGAAACGGAAGAAATGGCTGACGATGGGGTGCAGGTCGACCGCGCGGTGCGCCTGCGAACGATGCAGAAAAATGGTGACAGCAGCGATGGTGATGTGGGTGAGTGCCAGCGCAGCCAGCACGTAACCCCACCACGGCAAGTCCAACAAGCCTGAGTGCATATGGTTTATGGTTTCCAACAAAGGACAATTCCGCTAACCAATCTACGGATAAACCCCATAAAAATCAAGGATTATTCGATTCCAGAGCCACCGTCGGGGCCATGTGTATCACGCGCTGCGGGAAGGGGATTTCGATCCCGGCGGCCTTGAATCGTCGCCAGATCGCCCAATTGATATCAGAGCGCAGATTATTCTGGCCTTCACTGGCATCCCGTATCCATACTGCCAGTTCCAGCAGGATGCCATTGTCGGCAAACTCTTTCAGCAACACCCTGGGCAGGTTATCGGGCTCATCGAGTATCACCCGGCGCTGCGCGTGAGCCGACTCCAGCATCAACGCCTCGGCCTGCTCCAGATCCGTTCCATAGGATACCTGCATCGGCAGTGCAATGCGGACATTGGGTTTGGACAGCGAATGATTGATTACAGTCTGCGCGATCAGCATTTCATTGGGGATGATGCTTTCGGTGCCGTCGAGCGCTTTCAGCAGCGTGTAACGTGTATTGATCTGGCTGACTTCACCATATTTGTTGTCAACCGTGACCAGATCGCCAATTCGCACCGACCGGTCCAGCAAGATGATGAAGCCGGAGATGTAATTGCTGGCGACCTTTTGCAGGCCAAAACCAATACCCACGCCCAGCGCCCCACCGAATACCGACAGCACGGTGATATCGATGCCCACCGCCGGCAGGGCCACCAGCACGGCCAGAATCAGGAACACGGTGCGGGCGGCTTTCGACAGCGCCATGCGCAGCGACAGATTCATCTGAGTGACCTTCATCAAGCGGCTCTCGACCACCCGCGCCAGCATCAACGCAACGATGATCGCCACCACAATCACCACTGCGGCCTGGAACAGCAGCCACAGCGAGAAGCGATGGCCACCCGACTGGAACGACAACGCTTCCATGGCCGCATAGATGCGCGGGCGCAGCCCCGTGATGTGCAGCGCAAATGCGCCCCAGATCAACCAGGCGACGGCCCGTTCCCATAGCCTGAGCGATTCACGTGGCTCAAATATGTAGCGCAACGCATAAATGACCAGCCGGACCCCCACCAATGCCAGCAGCAGAGGCACGGCCAGATTCAGGAGATGCGTATTGACCAGCCAGATCCCCGCGACATCTCGCCCTATCAACAGCGCCAGCAACATGAAAAGTGGAAATCCAATCCGGCGTATTCCCGCGTGCCCGGCAGACCACACGCTACCCGTTTGCTCCAGATGCGGTCTGAGCAGCCGCATCACGCCCCAGGCTGCCAACCCGCAGACCGCCAGCACACCCAATTGCCACAACAGGACGACATCCTGGCTTTCGTCGATCAGACGCGTCAGCAGATTGTCGAAGGGAATGGTTTGCATCAAGGCTAGAAGTTATGGGTAAGCTGAGCAGAAAGGATGTCGACCGAGGCGTCATATGTGCCCGTCAGCGTGATGGGGCCAACACCGGCCAGCGTCTCGGTCTTGTTGATACGTGCATCCTTGACGAATAGATGAGCATAGCCAAAGTCGAGCGCGCTCTTGTCTGACAAACGATACTGCGCGCCGAAAGCCAGCCAGGTGCGGCTCTCGTCCGGAATGCGGGCGGTGCGGAATGCGCCGGATACCGGCGTTTCGTCATACGCCACCCCACTACGCAGAGTTACTTTGTCGTTCAGGCGATAGTTGGCGCCCACTGAATAACGATAGCTGTCGCTCCAGTTTTCCGGTGTCACACCCAGCGTGGTGCCGCTAGTACGCACGATGCGAAGTTCATTAAAATCGCTCCAGCCGGTCCAGGTGATATCAGCCAGCAATTCCAGACGAGGATTCAATTGATGAACCAGTGAAAGTGAAGCGCTATCCGGTAGGGTAACGCCCGCCGTCACCGGCGTATTCAATGCCGTCATCACTGAAAATTCGGCTGTACCCTCCAGTTTCTGATCCACTTCCGAGCGGTAGGCAAGGCCAATACGGGTTGCATCGGAAAGCTGCCACAGTGCACCCAGATTAAAGCCCCAACCATAATCGTCACCCTTGACGGTAAGCAGTCCCCCCCCGGTTTGACTGGTCAACGTCGCCTGCACGTATTGAATGCTCAGGCCCACGCCCAGCGAAAGTGAGTCACTGGCCTTCCAGGCAATTGCAGGATTCAGGTTAATGGTCTTCAGTTCGGACTTCACCCCCTGCGTACTGCCGACCCAGGTGCTGTCATACTCGGTTTTCAGGCCAAATGGCGCGTTCATGCCGATACCCACATGCACATCCGGCGCCAGGCGAAACGCATAGTAGGCATTGGGTACGATCGCCAGACCACCGGCATCGCCACCATCGCCGCCATTATTTATGCCAGGCACGACCAGACTGGCGCTACCCGTAAACTCAGCCTGCGGCTTGATCAGGTGGCCAGCCATCACGACCTGGCTATCCGGCAACAAGGTCATGCCCGCCGGGTTGAAGAAAATCGTGCTGGCATCCGCAGCAACGGCTGCTTGACCCGCGTAAGCATTGCCCAGGCCACTGGCATTTTGTTCGACCAGGGCAAAACCGGCCGCATGGGCCAGGCCACACCAACCAATCAAGGCCAGGCCAAGTGTCAGACGATGGGGTTGAAGTAAAAGCATGGTTCTCTCCATATAAGTTTCAGTCATGAATTTAGCGTGCAAAACCGGCATACATGGCCTCGACCGCCGTGCGATACCGGTCGAGTACCTCGTTACGTTTGACTTTCAGGGTGGGTGTCAGTAGGCCGTCATCCACTGTCCAGGGCGCCAGTTCCGGATGCAGGCGCCGAATCTGGGCGTAGCCCGGGAAATGCTTGAGATGATCAGCCACCCGCCGGATGAGAGCCTTGACGACCTTGGGGTCGCGCAGCGACATGGGATGTTCCGGGTCGACGCTCAAACTGGCGGCAAAAGTCTGCCAGTGTTCCTCGTTCAGCACCGTGAGTGCAGCCAGATAAGGCCGGCCTTCACCGACTATCATCACCTGCTCGAACAGGGGATCGAGCAGGATCGCGGATTCAATGTCGGTTGGTGGCACCTTCTCGCCATTGTTCAGTACGATGATGTCCTTGATGCGTCCCACTATCGTATAAAAGCCATCGGCATCGATGCTCGCCTTGTCGCCGGTGTGGGCCCAGCCCTCGGCATCAATCAGGGCGCGGGTGGCCTCTTCGTTTTGCCAGTAGCCGCGCATCACGCAGCGGCTGCGCGTGAGCAATTCGCCATTGTCCCCAATCATCACCTCGATCCCCGGCAGGGGTCTGCCGATACTCGAGGGCAGACTGTCGCCCGGCCGGTTGGAGCACACCACCGGACTCGTTTCCGTCAGCCCGTAGCCCTGGTAAATCGGGACGCCCAGGCCGATGAACACCCGCGCGATTTCAGGTGATAGCGCCGCGCCGCCCGAAATCGCCAGCGCCAGCCGCCCGCCCAGTCTGGCGGTGACATGGCCGGCCACCAGTTTATCCAGAAGCGGCCACAGCAACAGTTCGGGATGCCAGCCTGTACGGCCCTGAGCATACTCAAAGCGGCGCCAGCCGACCCGGACCGCCAGCCTGAACAGCATTCTGGCAATCGGGCTTTTCTTCTCCAGCCCATCCTGAATGCGCCCGTAGACCCGTTCGAAAATGCGCGGCACCGAAACCAGCACAGTGGGACGGATATCCTGCAAATCATTGGCCAGTTGGGCGATGGAACGCGCGTATGCAACCTCGGCGCCCAGCAGCATCGGCAGGTAGTACCCGGCGGTGCGCTCAAACATGTGCGACAGCGGCAGGAAGGATAAAAAAAAGGGGTGCGGTCCGAAATCCGCGAATTCCGTTGCGGCGAAAACGTTCCACAAGATGTTGTCATGCGTCAGCATCACGCCCTTGGGCCGGCCTGTGGTACCCGATGTATACACAATGCTCGCCAGCAGATCACCACTCAGATGGCACACAGGCACGGGCGTGTCGGCCGCTGCCGCCAACCAGCCGGCCGCCACCACGAAACGCGTGCTCAAGTTCACCTGTCCGTTTTCCGGAGCGGTCAGACTGACAATGTGCTGCAGCGTTTGCGCCGACGCGGCAATTTCGGCCAGTTTATTGTGCTGGAACTTGCCCTCGACCAGCAGCAGCCTGGCGCCGGAATGGTTGAGGATATACGCAGCGTTGTCCGGCCGGTCATCCAGATACAGGGGCACGGTCACCAGCCCTAGCCCCAGCGCTGCCTGATCAAAAATCACCCATTCGACGCAGTTTTTCAGCATCACCGCGACGCGGTCGCCGGGAACGAGGCCCTCCTGCGCCAGCGCAGCCTGCCAGCGCAGCACCTCGGTCGCCACCTGCGTCCAGGTGAAGCTCACCCACGCTGTGCGCGACTCGTCGTACTGCCGGTAGGCAACTTCATCCGACGATGCCGCAACACGGGCCTGAAACAGGCCGCTCAACGTGCCCAACTTGTCTGGATGAAACGATGCTACCGTCATGTCGGAAATCCAGTCTGTCTATGGATATACCCGAAGAATAACCGCATGCCCTTGCCGATCAGCCTTCAGCCCTGATCAAAACGGCTGCAAAAAAACCGTCCGTGCCATGCACCGCAGGTGACATCTTGAGCATGGTGCCCGTATCGAGGTCAATCTTGCTCTGCGCCAGCAATTCATTGACCGGCAGCAGGGTGTATCCACCACCCGCCAGCAGCGCTTCGACGATGGCCTCGTTCTCTTCCGGCAGCAGACTGCAGGTGGCATAGACCAGGCGCCCGCCGGGTTTCAGCAGCCTGCCCGCCGCACGCAGAATGGCTGCCTGTTTCTGTGTCAACTCCACCACACTTTCTGGGGTCTGGCGGAACTTCAGGTCGGGATTGCGACGTACTGTGCCCAGGCCCGAACAGGGCGCATCAACCAGCACGCGGTCAAGCTTGCCCGCCAGCCGTTTCACCCGCGTGTCGTTTTCGGATGAAAGCAACTGTGGCATGACGTTGGACAGCCCTGAACGCGCCAGGCGCGGTTTCATCTTGGCCAGGCGCTTGTCAGCCACATCAAACGCATACAGGCGACCGCTCGAGGCCATCATCGCGCCGATAGCCAAAGTCTTGCCGCCGGCGCCCGCGCAAAAATCGCACACCATCTCGCCGCGCCGAGCGCCCAGCAGCAAAGCCAGCAACTGGCTGCCTTCGTCCTGCACTTCCAGGCTGCCATCGACAAACAGGGGGTGGCGATTGATCGCGGGGTGCTCCTTGAAGCGGATGCCCCACGGCGAGTAGGGCGTAGCCTCGACGGCCAGACCCTCTGCGTGCAGTTGCGCCAGAACGGCATCACGATTCGCCTTGTGCACATTGACCCGCACGTCCAGCGGCGCCTGCTGCTGCAGCGCGCGGCCCAGAGCGAGGATATCGGCTTCGCTCATCGACAACTGCAATTTCTCGATCACCCAGTCGGGCAGATCGGCCGCCACACCGAGCGGAAGGTCATCCGTTTTGGCGTTACGAATATGGCCGATCAACTCCGGCTTGGCGAATTGTTCCAGCGTCGCCCCACTCACGCCGCGCGCCTTGATCAGCCAGGCAATCACCAGCGTACGCGGATTGGCAGCTGGCACCACCACCGACAGGTAACGATAACGGCGCAGCACGCCGAACACGGCTTCGGCCACGAACGCACGATCATGCGACCCGAGCTTTTTATGTTCACGGAAAAATGCCGACAATTCGGCGTCGGCCGGACGTTTGAAGTCCAGCACCAGATCAAGTGCCTGGGTGGCGAGTTGCAATAGCGGCGGGGTCAGTTCCATCAGAGGGGATCAGGCAGGTTGCAGACGGCAGGAGGCTCCTGCCAGGAATTTACTCGTCGTCGCCGAGTTCGGGGTCCCAGCCTTTTTCATGTGCCTGCTCGGTTGCCCTTTTGTACAGGCCCGCGTGGCGTTCACGCAATTCGGCCGGAAGACGGCTCGGTAGATTGCTATATTTGTCCCATTCGGCGTCGACCTTGTCAGACAGCGCCTGCATTTGTCCCAGACTCCAGCCGGCACATTCCTCGGTTTCAGGAATAAAACCAAACAGCCAGCCGTCGATAACGACGCGTGCCAGCATGGTGAGGCTATGCTTGTCCTGGTGAAACCCGGGGTAGGTCGGTTTGTTGTTCATGGTGGCGTATCGCTATCTTTCGGGTATTCGTTGTAGGGGAAACGCGTGTGCCCATAACGGATCACCAGCACGGCAATCGTCAGCAGCAGGATCGATGCGGTCACGCCCAGCATGCGCCAGTCATCCAGGCTTTTCATGTCGAGGCCAGATAGCGCGCCAGTACCACGATCGCAATATAGATAGGGCCTCGAACACGCCCAGCATACTGAGTGCCAGACGTGAAAGTATGCGATCTTTAGCGGGATTCATGACGACAATCGAGGTAAGGGGTGAAGGATACCATCAAGCCAGGTCCTGTCGCTTGTGGCCTTGCCATTCGCGCCAGATGGCTATCGACACCGCAAGCAGGACCGGTCCCAGAAACAGACCGATCAGGCCAAAAGCATTGATCCCGCCAAGTACGCCCAGAAAAACCAGCAAAAACGGGATACGTGTCGGCCCGCTGATGACCAGTGGTCGAATCAGGTTATCAACCCAGCTCACCACCAGCGCACCCCACAGGAACAGACCCACTGCAGCCTGGGTTTCACCGTGCGCCAGCAAGCTCAGGGACAAGCCGATCCACACTACCGGACCAATGAATGGGATCAGCGAGATCAGCGCAGTAATCGCGCCCCACAACGCAGGTGCCGGGATACCGGCCACCCAATAGCCCAGCCCTGCGAGCACGCCCTGCGCCAGGGCTGTCAACACAATGCCGAACACCACCGCGCGCACCGTCACGCCGACGGCCTGAATGTAGCCGCGAGCCGCCTCGCCCAGCCAGCGTGTGGCCACCCCGCGAAACTGGGCCAGCACACTGACGCCATGCCGGAACAGGAAAAACAGCGCGAACACAGCCAGCGCAAATTTCGCTGCAATGCGGCCGACCCCACCAGCCAGCGCCTTCATTGAAGCGGTATCCCCCAAGCCCAGGATGCCAATCTGTGCGCGCAACCACTCGGCATCACCCACCACATTCTGGTATTGCGACACGAACCATTCCCCACCCGGCCAGTTGCGCACGGCAGGAGGCAGCGGAGGCAGGCCCTGGGTCATTAACTGTTTGAGGGTCGCCGTCGCCGCGGCTACATCCAGGGCCACGGTAAACATCACCCACACCAGGGGCAACAACAGCGTTGCCGCCACCCCCACGGTCATGAACAAGGCAACAAGACTCGGGCGCTCCGGCAACCGGTCGAGCAAATGCTGATGAAGCGGCCAGCTTACATAGGCCAGAATGCCCGCCCAGGCCAGCGAAGCGAAGAACGGCGACAACACCCACAAGGTGAGTCCGAAAATAAAAACCAGAAACGCAAACGCCACGACACGGCGAACGAGTGGAGAATCAATATTAAGGGCCATGCGACTAGCTTACCGGATACGCACCTGATTCAGGCATGGCCCAAATGTAGACCAAGAACACATCCGGGGGACGGTATCAACGGGGGTTCAGATCCTGGCGATGGGGTTGCCCTCACCGATCCAGCGACTAATGCCATGACGCACGTTGTAGACCTGCGTATAGCCCATCGCCATCAGTTCGCGCGCCAGGGCATCGGTGCGGTTGCCGGTACGGCAGATCAGCACCACCGGATCGTTCTTGCCCACCTCGGCCGCAAAGCGTGGCAGAAATTCCGGATTGGCCCGCCCACTCGCATCAACATAGGTCAGGGTGCGGCTGCCTGCCACCACCTGGGTCTGGCGCCACTCTTCCGGCCGGCGAATGTCGTACAAAGGCACACCTTGCGCCAGCAGGGCTTTCAGGCCGGCGTTATCAACGTTGGTGTAAGGCGGCTCGGCGCATCCGCCGAGCGTGAGTGCCAGCAGCAAGGCGCCAAACAGACGCGGCAACATCAGCTTGTCCCCTTGCGCGTGGCGATCAGGCTGGCGATGACGCTCGACCCGATCAACACGGCCACGATGGCTAACGAAGCGCCTACCGGCACGTGATACCACGGCAGGATCAGCATTTTGGTGCCGATGAAGGTGAGCACCATGGCGAGGCCATATTTCAGCAGATGGAAGCGGTCCGCCACGTCGGCCAGCAGGAAGTACAGCGCCCGCAGGCCCATGATGGCGAAGATATTGGAAGTGAACACGATGAAGGGATCGGTGGTGATGGCGAAGATGGCCGGGATCGAATCCACCGCGAACACCAGATCGGTGACCTCGATCAGAATCAGCACCAGAAACAGTGGGGTGAAATAACGCACGCCGTTTTTCATCACCATGAACTTCTCGCCGTGATCGCCCTCGGCAATGCGCAGATGCTTGCGCGCAAACCGCAACACCGGGTTCTTCTCCAGGTCGGGTTCCTTTTCCGCCATCACCAGCATGCGCATGCCGGTGAACACCAGGAAAGCGCCGAACAGATAGAGCACCCAGCTGAATTCACGCACCACCCAGGCGCCAGCCAGGATCATGACCGCGCGCATGACGATGGCGCCGAGCACACCGTAGATCAGCACGCGGCGCTGGAACTCGGGGGCGACATGGAAGGACGCAAAAATAAGCAGGAAGATGAACACGTTGTCCACCGACAGCGATTTCTCGATCAGATAGCCGGTCAGGAATTCCAGCGCCTTGCGATCGGCGACTTCCGGGCCGGCCGTGCCGTTCAGGTACCACCACAGGCCGGCGTTGAACGCGAGCGCCAGGCTCACCCACACCAGCGACCAGCTGGCAGCTTCCCTGACGCTGACCTTGTGTGCTTTTCTGCCGCCAAAGACGAACAGGTCAAGTGCCAGCATGACCAGCACGAAGGCAATGAAGGCGGCCCACATCCAGGGTTCGCCGATAGAAATCGTGCTATTCATCTGCACATTCAACTTTCAATGGAAATCACAAACACCCACTGTCCACCTGACACATAAGCCAGGTGGACAGTGGCCGGCTGAAGGCCGGGTTTACTGCACCGCGCGCAGTGCGGCGATGCGCTCTTCCAGTGGTGGGTGCGTCATGAACAGACGCTTGATGCCGGACGCACCGCCACCGCTGATGCCGAAGGCAGCCATTTTCTCCGGCAGAGGGGCCGGGTGCAGGCTGTTCAGCCGCTCCAGCGCGGCAATCATGTGCTGCTTGCCCGCCAGGCTGGCGCCGCCGCGGTCGGCACGGAATTCACGCTTGCGCGAGAACCACATGACGATGATCGAGGCGAGGATGCCCAGTACCATTTGCGCAATCATGGTCGTGATGAAAAATGCCATGCCCTGGCCGCGTTCGTTCTTGAACACGACCCGGTCGATGGTGTGACCGATGATTCGCGAAAAAAAGATCACAAAGGTATTCACCACGCCCTGAATCAGAGTCAGCGTAACCATGTCGCCGTTGGCGATGTGGGCGATTTCGTGCCCGAGCACCGCTTCAGCTTCCTCGCGCGTCATCTGCTGCAGCAAACCGGACGACACGGCAACCAGCGAACTGTTTTTGGTCATCCCGGTGGCGAAGGCGTTGACTTGTGGCGAGTCAAAAATGCCGACTTCAGGCATGCCGATGCCGGCATCCGCCGCATACTTTTTAATGGTATCGACCAGCCACACTTCAGTTGAGCTCGAAGGCGACTCGATCACCCGCACACCCATCGATTTCTTGGCCATCCACTTCGAGATTGCCAGCGAAATGAACGAGCCGCCAAAGCCCATGACCGCAGCCATGAACAACAGCGAGGTCAGATTCAATCCATTTTCGGTGAGATAGGGTTCAATGCCAAAAACCCGCATGGCGATCGACAGCACCAGCAGGATCGCCACGTTGGTGGCAAGAAACAAAGCAATACGCATCATGATGTTCTCCAATGTTGACCCGGATCATGTTGTGGGCGGGCAACCCCCCTTACAAGTACACATCAGGATATAGATTACACAAGGACAATAAAATTCGATTTTTATACTGTTATTGTTCGGTTTTATCGATCTGATCTCGCACCATGCTCAACTACAAGCATTTGCACTACTTTCGTACCGTCGCCAAGTCGGGGGCCATCAACAAGGCCGCCGAGAAACTTCACCTCGCGCCGCAGACCCTGTCGGGCCAGATCAGCACATTCGAGGCGCGGCTGGGCGTCACACTGTTCCGCCGCAGCGGCCGGCGGCTCGAATTGACCGACGCCGGCCGCACTGCCCTGACCTACGCCGATGAAATTTTCCACGTGGGTGCCGAACTCGAACAAGCCTTGCAGAACAGCGCAGCCGCGCGCGTTCACCCATTCCGGGTCGGCATCGCCGACGTGGTACCCAAAGCAATCGCCTACCAACTGCTGGCACCCGCACTCGCGCTGGCCGAACCCGTCAAGCTGGTGTGCAAGGAAGGTCGGCTGGAGCGATTGGCCGCCGAACTCGCGATCCACCGACTCGACATGGTGCTGGCCGACCGGCCACTGCCGTCCACGATGGACATCAAGGGTTACAGTCATCCACTGGGCGAGTGCGGTATCGCCTTTCTGGCATCACGTGCGGTCGCCCAGACACTGGGGCAGGACTTTCCCGCCAACCTGCAGATTGCGCCCATGCTGATCCCGGGCGGGGATAGCGCGTTGCGGGTGCCACTGCTGCGCTGGTTCGAACGCCATGGCATCCAACCGACCATCGTCGGCGAATTCGACGACAGTGCGTTGATGAGTGCATTTGGTCAGGCGGGCTCAGGAATCTTTCCGGCACCGCTGACCGTGTCGCAAGAGGTGATACAGCAGTATGACGTGATCGAAGTGGGACAAACGCTGGAGATCCGCGAGCGTTTTTTTGCCATTTCGGTGGAGCGGCGGCTGAGTCACCCGGCGGTGGTGGCCGTAAGCGAGGCGGCCCGGCTCAGATTTCAGCCACCGAATCCTGGCTGATGTCATGCAGCCAGCGCACCGCCTCGGCTGGCGTCAGGATCTGGAAAAGCGGCGCGCAACGGCGCCGCAGCTTGAGCAACGCGTGATCCTTGCTGACAAGCAGTTGCGCGCGGGCGGCGGCGGCCAGTTCAAGGAATTTCTGGTCGTCTGGATCGCTGCAGCGTGGCATACGACTCCACATGGGTTTCAGCCCATAGTGGATCGGCGTCCCCTTGTGGGACATTCCTGCAGTTGGAGCGGCGGTTTCCACGGTTAGCGACAGGGCCTGATAGATTTCGAGGATCGTCGTCTGCGCTGAGTCATCCAGTGCAAATTCGGGATACGCCAGCACGCGCCGCAACTCTTCAAAGGTTTCCGGGGTCTTTACGCAGTGCACGCGTCCGCTTTCCAGCGCGCCCAGCAGGGGGCGGGCATCCACATCGGCAAAGTGCAGCAAATCGAGCACCACATTGGTGTCGAGCACCCATAAAGGCTTATTCAATACCGGCGTGCTCGGCGATGAATTCGTGTACCCAGTGTTCGGGCTTGGCACTGGAAAAACGCCCGACGATTTCGCCCTTGACGAACAGCAGCACGGTCGGAAATCCGCGCAGGCCATAGCGCCCGGCGAGCTTCATGTTGGCACCCTCGTCAACCTCAACCTTAGCCATGTGAAGCTTGCCGGCGTGATGCGTGATGACGCGCTCCAACACCGGCGTCAGCGCACGGCAGGGCGGACACCAGTCGGCCCAGAAGTCGACCAGGATCGGCAACGTGTGTGAAGCCTTGATCACATCGCGATCGAAGTGCTCAAGGTGGGTATCGAAAATCAGGCCCGTGGTATGCGGCGGATGAAGGTCAGTCATGGCGTTGAAGATCAGGTTGGAGACAAAAAAGCACAGCTTACTTCGCGTCGATGCCCAGTTTTTTCAGCTTGCGCCACAAGGATACGCGGTCAATACCCAACAGTTTCGCTGCTTGGGTACGGTTGCCCTCGGCCAGTTTCAGCACATGCTGGATGTGCTCGGCTTCCTGCGACTCAAGTGTGGTCGGCGTGGCGGCCATTTGCGGCTTGAACACGCGCACCGTGAGCGCGCCCAGGCTCTGCGGCAGATGCTCGATACCGAGGCTCTCACCCTGCGCCAGCGCGACGCCGCGTTCGATGAAATTGGACAGTTCACGCACATTGCCCGGGTAATCGTAATCAGCCAGCCGTTGCATCGCTTCGGGTGTGATTTCCTGCACATTGCGATCCATCATCGCCGCATATTTGCGCAGCAGATAATACGCCAGCAGCGGAATATCATCGCGCCGCTCGCGCAAGGGGGGAAGCGTGAGTGTCACCACGTTCAGGCGAAAATACAGATCGTTGCGTATCTGCCCATCTTCGACCGCCGCCTTCAGATCACGGTTGCTGGCCGCCACCACGCGCACATCCACCTTGACCGGATTTACCGACCCGACACGCAGCAACTCGCGCTCCTGCAACACGCGCAGCAACTTGATCTGCATCGAAAGCGGCAACTCGGCCACTTCGTCGAGAAACAGTGTGCCGCCCTCCGCCGCCTCAAACAAGCCGATTTTTGACCCGAGCGCACCGGTGAAGGCGCCTTTTTCATGGCCAAACAATTCGTTGGCTGCCAGATCTTCGTGCAATGCGCCGCAGTTGAATGCCACAAAGGGGCCTTTGGCGCGCTGGCTGTTTTGATGAACAAATCGCGCCAGCAATTCCTTGCCGGTGCCGGATTCACCATGAATCACCACGCTGCAATCGGTGCCGGCAATCTGGCGCGCGGTTTCCAGCAGGCGCTGCATGCCGAGGTCCTGCGTGATGATTGTTGTCTGGTTCGACAAATGCTCGATACGCAGCTTGAGCTCGCTGTTTTCACGCCGGACCCGGCGCATCTCCAATGCGCCGCGCACTACTTCGCGCGCTTCGGCCAGACGGAACGGCTTGGCAATATAGTGATACGCACCGGCCTTCATCGCATCGACTGCCGAATCGAGCGTGGCGTGGCCGGTAATCATGATCACTGGCACATCCGGCGTAGTGGCGCGGATGTGGGCCAGCACTTCCATGCCGTCGATGCCCGGCATGCGCAGATCGGTCAACACCAGATCAAAGGCTGTCTTCTGCATCGCCGCCAACCCGGCCTCGCCGCTCTTGCACGCAGTCACGGCATAGCCTTCGCGCTCGAACACATGACGCAGATTGGACAGCGCAATCGCCTCGTCGTCGATCAGCAAAATATGCGGGGCTGCTGCAGTGCTCATGTCGTCTCCTGTGCGTCTGCCAACGGCAACCAGATGGAGAATCGCGTGCCGCCTTCGGCACGGTTTTCCACCGCAATGCAGCCATGGTGCTCACTGATGATCTCTTCCACCAGATACAGGCCGAGCCCGGTGCCGTCACCGGCCGAATGGGTGGTAAAAAAAGGATTGAAAATCTGGGCCAGATTCTCCGGAGCGATGCCCGGGCCATCGTCATCAATCTGGATATACAACACGTTGTCCGCTTTGCTCACCGACTCGATTTCACCGACCAAATGGTCCGTGTTCCTCGGCATCGAATCTGTCCAGTTCGTTTCCACAGCGCTGACCACAATATGCGTCGCACCCGCATCGGCCGCGTTCTTGAGCAGGTTGATAAACACCTGATGCAGTCGGTCACGATCCGCCCACAGCGCACGTTCGGGCGCGTAGCCCACGCATACATCCACTCCAGCGGGCAGTTGCCGGTTGACCAGCGTCAGCGAGGCCTGAATCAGTTCGGCCACACTGTGGGCCTGCCGATTCAATTTGGGCTGGCGTACGCTATCGAGCAAGCGCCGCACAATGCGGCGTGCACGCTCCGATTCCCCGTCGATATGCGACAGCCACTGGCTGCGCAATTCCTTATTGGCTGTCAGATCGTCTTCCATCAGCAGCTGCACCGAGGTCGAGATATTCGAAAGGGGGTTGTTCAGTTCGTGTGCCACCCCTGACACCAGCACGCCCAGAGCAGCGGCCTTTTCATGATGACGCAACTGATTCTGCTGTACCCGCAGACGATTCAGCATGCTGTTGAACTGATGCACAAAAGATTGAATTTCCTGATCCTGTGAAGGCAGGATCAGTTGCTGGTCACGCCCCTCGGCAAGGCTGTCGAGTTGCACCTCCAGTTCTCGCAAGGGCCGAACGACCTGACGCACGAGAAATAGCGCGCTACCTATCCCCAACAGCAATACGATCAGAAAAGCGGCCAGCAGGTTCCGCCCTGCCGTCTGCACGACATGCGCCAGTGCGGCACGCTCACGACGACTGAAATTCTCCGCTGCCGTCGATATCGCGTGCCCCGTTGTTCGAATCACCTGCTCCTGCTTGCCTCGTTCGGTCAGCGTCAATGCCTGATAGGCCTTTAATTGCGCACGGTAAAGCACCAGCAAGCGACGGACCCGGGCAAGCTCGGCAGGCGTGGTGATTTTCAGAAAAGCATGCTGTCCGTCCATAAGCGCTGCTTCAGCCGAATCAAACTGCACCAGGAGCTGTCCAAGGCTGCTCATGTCGTGATAGAGAAACAGATTCTTTTCGTCTCGCCGCATCTCCTGGCTGGCTTCACGAAACGCGTTCACTGACTCGCCCGCCACAATCTGGGTCTGCAGGAAATACAGATCCACAAACACAACAGCAGCGAACACCAACAGAACCACCTTGGAAAAGCCATACGTCGTCAGAATTTTGCTGCGCAGGCTGGACATAGGGACCAAGAGGCAAAGTCGTGCACGAAGTGTTGCATATTACAACGATGTTGCATGCCAGGCGCAACATCGTTGCACCCGAAGCGTTGCATTGAGCAACAGCACACACGGCTGAACAATGCATATCTCATTGTATATAAATGATAATACAATCTGGCACGCCACGTGCTTGGTTATGTCTATCTGATTCTTTTCCGGGGCATACCATGAGCAAACTGACCAACGACATCAAACGCATGCTGAACGCACTGGCCTTTGCCGACGCTGGCGAATACCTCACCCTGCCGCAGAAGGATCGCTTCCTGAAGTCGGGTGTGGAGATCAAATCCACGCCAGTAATAACCGCCCAGGCTGAACCGGCCACCCGCCCGCGCCAGCAGGTTGCGCTTTACATGGGCAGCGAACTGCCAGCCGATATCATGCAATACGTGGTGCAAACCTCAGCTCGCCTCAAGCATGGCCTCACCGTGCTGACCTTTCAACCGGATAGCACCGCCGATGCCCTGCTCGCCCCCTATGCCGACGTTCTCAAGGCCGAAGGCATCACGATGCAGGTCGTATCGTTGTCGGGCGAGCCGGTGTCGGGCCTTGCACGCTACCTGCGTCGTCATCCTGAAGTCGCTTTTCTGGCGTGCAACGAAACCGGCTATCTGGGGCGCAGCTTTTTGAACGGTTCGCAGCGCCAGGATGCATTGCCGGTGCCGGTCGTGCTGGTCGCCGCGCACGCGGACGCCACGCAGCGCGTCCTGCCCAGCCAGGAAGCGGTCAAAATGCACGTCGCCTGATTGCACTGCGGTCATCTGCAAAAAATCATCGTGCCGTGACGGGTTAAACCCGTCACGGCACGATGCACGCATTCAATTCCGGGGGTTCAGATCGCAGGCCTGGAATGCCCCGATCCCACCGCCGCACGGCGCAAGCGATCATTCACCGCCACCCATTCCGCAGTGGCGGGCGGCTGCTCGATCAAAAGGCTTGCGCCCCCCCGTGCATCGGCCTCCCGCAGTCGGGCATACAAGTCGTGTCCGTATGGCGCCGCCTCGTCCGGCAATTGCATCCAGTGACAACTGACTGCTGTTCTGGGTGCGCGCCGCGCCAGCACGATCACTGTCCCCGTTGCGGCCAGCTTCGCGGCTTCAGTCTCAAGCATGGGTGACGCCACCAGCCGCAACGGTGTTTCCGGCGCGTAGTGCGCCTCCAGGCTGCCAGGCACTTGAGGAGCCTCGCCCGAAGGCTGTGTGTCCACCTGGCCGATCACCGCTGCCAGCGCTGCGGCTGCAATCCCGCCCGGTCGCAGCACCTGCGGACGGGACCCGCTCAAATCGAGAATCGTGGATTCCAGTCCAACCGCACACGGGCCGCCATCGATGACCGCTTCGATGCGGCCATCGAGCTCGGACAGCACATGATCCACGCAGGTAGGGCTGATGCGTCCAAATTGATTGGCTGAAGGCGCGGCAATGCCACCGCCAAAAGCCTGCAGCAGCGCCTGCGCAACCGGATGTCCGGGTACCCGCAGACCGATAGTGTCGAGCCCGCCGCTGGCGGCCTCGGCCACGCCGGGCGCACGCTTCAAAATCAATGTCAGCGGACCCGGCCAGAATTGTGCGGCCAGTTTCCATGCCGCTTCGGGAATATCGCGCGCCCAGCGTGTCATGTCCGTTGCCGAGGCAATATGCACGATAAGCGGATGATCGGCGGGCCGCCCCTTGGCGACGAAGATACGCGCCACCGCCTCATCGTCAGCGGCATCCGCGCCCAGGCCGTAGACCGTTTCGGTAGGCAAGGCGACCAGGCCGCCCGCTTTCAGGATGACTGCAGCGCGTGCAACGTCTTCAGGCTTGTCGCCCGACAGGTATTGTGTACCCGGATCGGCAGGGAGAATCAATTTGTACGAACCCGTTTCCTGAACATAACCACGTCGTGCCAACCGCCGATTGCTCAAAAAACGGCCAGTCAAAAAAGTCGCTATTTTAGTTTAGAAACCGCTCTTGAACCGTCGTCACAACAGCAACCGGCGGCGTGCATCGCAGTCGCCCGCTTCACCAGTAGGGCAAAGAACTGCTAACTTACGTCAAATGGAAGAACGCTTTTATCGGGAGCAGGAAATCGCGCGGGAACCCGCATTCCTGCCTGCCGCCACATACAACCTTGCGCATACCCTGCTGGCACGCGCCGGAAAATGTCTGTTTGTGCCCATCCGCAGCCTGCAGTACATGGCGGTACTGGATGCGGAAGAATTCATTTTCATAGACAGCCAGAACAAGGCCTGGGTCGAACTCGCCTGGCAGCATTTTCGTCCGCAAACACGCGACGCACTGGATGAACGCGTGCCATTCGAGGTGGTGCATTACATGCCACAGGCCGCAACAACCATGAAACGTTTGCCGGGTGAATTTCACAAGGCCCTACAAGTGCTCGCCGAACGCGACTTGCCGCAGCAGGATGCGCGTGTGCTGCCACTTACCCGTCATTAATGGGCTGTTTCAACAGGATTTTGCCGTCCGGGGCTTAAAAAGCTAAAATGCGGGGCTTTGCAGCGTCCCCGCTCGGTACGCTGCTGAAGCAACCACTTACACACCCGCCCGGGAAGCCTCACATGCACGCCTTTAAACGTTTTCTACCGTTTTTACGTTGGTTCCCGATTTCCGGGGAAAATCTCAAGCTGGACTTCATGGCGGGCTTGACCGTGGCTCTGGTGCTGATTCCCCAGTCCATGGCCTACGCTCAACTGGCCGGTCTGCCGGCTTATTACGGACTGTATGCGGCTTTCCTGCCCGTCGCCATTGCCGCCTTGTGGGGCAGCTCCAAACAGCTGGGCACCGGCCCGGTGGCGGTGGTGTCGCTGCTGACTGCCTCGTCACTCTCCACGCTGGCGCAGCCCGGATCCGAGAATTTTATCGGATTGGCGATTCTGCTGGCACTGACTGTCGGCCTGGTACAGCTGACGCTGGGCCTGCTCAAACTTGGCGTGATCGTCAACTTCCTTTCACACCCGGTCATTGTCGGTTTCACCAATGCGGCCGCACTGATCATCGCGATGTCGCAATTCAACAAGCTGCTGGGTGTGTCCATGCCCAAGAGCGAACATTTCGTCAACGATTTCATTGGCGTACTCAAGCAGGTAGGGGATGCCCACTGGCCCACACTGGCGCTGGGCCTGTTGGCCATCGCCATCATGCTGCTGATCAAGAAAAAGGCGCCCAGGCTGCCCGGCGTGCTGATCGCCGTGGTAATCACCACGCTGCTGTCGTGGGGGCTTGGATTCGAGAAAAACGATAAAGGCACGATCGAGCAGATTGCCGATGCCGAGCTGAAAACACTGGTCGTTCAAATCAATGACTCGGTCAACCTGATTGACGCCCTCGGCAACCAGAAGGCTGCACTGGATAAACGTGTGCAGGCGATCGACAAGTCAGAAGGGTCAGACAGTTCGAATGCCATCCGTGCTCACGCCGAGATCGAACTGGTGACCGCGCGCATCAAGGGTCACACCGAGGAAAGCACCAAACTCAAAAGCATCCTGCGCAAAATGTACGTGGTACGTCAGATCGACACCCAGGGTAATACCGTTGCCCTGTATGCCAAGGGCCAGGCGCCTGCAGGCGTGACGCTGGACGATGCCGAATACCGTGTACGCAGCGTCAGCAAGGGCGCATTCAAGTTGCAGGGGGGCGGTGAAGTGGTTGGTCAGGTTCCGCAGGGGCTGCCCGAGTTCAAGGTACCGCGTTTCACTTGGGATGACTTCATGTCGCTGCTGTCCGCAGCCATCGTGATTTCGCTGGTCGGCTTCATGGAAGCCATCTCCATTGCCAAGGCGATGGCTGCCAAGACCAAAGACCGGATCGACCCCAACCAGGAACTGGTGGGCCAGGGCCTGGCCAACATCGTCGGCAGTTTTAGTCAGTCCTATCCGGTATCCGGCTCGTTCTCGCGCTCGGCGGTCAACCTCAATGCCGGGGCAAAAACCGGCATGTCCTCGGTATTCACCGCGCTGATCGTGCTGGTCGCGCTGCTGTTCCTGACCCCCCTGCTGTATCACCTGCCGCAGGCCGTGCTGGGCGCCATCATCATCATGGCTGTGGTCGGCCTGGTTAATTTCGAGGCAGTCAAGCATGCCTGGCAGGCCAGCCGCCACGACGGCGCGGCCGCAATCGTCACGTTTGTGGCAACGCTTGCCTTTGCGCCGCATCTGGACAACGGCATCATGGTGGGCGCGGGCCTGGCGCTGGGCCTGTACCTGTACCGTACCATGTCGCCGCGCGTCGCCGTTCTCGGTCGATTCAACGATGGCACGCTGCGCGACATCAAGACCTACCCCGACCTGCCCACCAGTAAACACGTGGTCGCCGTGCGTTTCGACGGCCAGCTGTATTTTGCCAACGTGTCCTATTTCGAAGACATGATTCTGGAAACCATGGCGAGCCATCCGACGGCCAAATTTCTATTGGTAGTTGGGGACGGCGTCAACCAGCTCGATGCCTCGGGTGAGGAAATTGTCCACCACCTGGTCGAGCGATTGAATTCCGGCGGCGTCACCCTGGTGTTTTCGGGCCTGAAGAAGCAGGTGCTGGATGTCATGCGTTCAACTGGCCTGTTTGACCTGATCAGCCAGGACAATATTTTCCCCAACGAAACCATGGCGCTGGCTTCCATCTATGAACGTCTGGGCGATGAAGGCAAGGACGATCTGTTCTGCGTTATCAAACCGGCTTCATGATGAAGCGATATTCCGTTTCCAAACCGCGCGCTGCGCGGGCGCGGTAACCCGTGACACGACAGGCTCAACCAAAATGATGGGAACACTTCTTTTGCTTCCTCCCGATCCAGTCCAGTGGGCCTGGGGAATCGTGTTGTTCTGGCTGGCACTGGGCTTCGCGTCTCTGCTGCTGCGAAACTCGCAACATCTGCTGAGCCGGCTGGTGTTTCCGCTGGGCGCGTTGGGTGCACTCTGCATCGCGGGCGTAGGCATGGCCGGTCTGGGCGGACCCGCCTCATCCATAGTGCTGCCCATCGGCCTGCCCGATCTGCCTTTCCATCTGCGGCTGGACGCCCTGTCTGCCTTCTTCATGGTGTTGCTGGGCGGCGCTGCATTCGGCATTACGGTGTATGCGTCGGGTTATTTCCGCAACTTGGCCGCCGGCCCACTGGCACTCCTGGCCCTGTGGTACCACCTGTTCCTCGCAGGCATGGTCACGGTGCTGCTGGCCAACGATGCCTATGCCTTCATGGTGGCCTGGGAAGTGATGGCGCTGTCATCTTATTTCCTGGTCACCACCGATCACAAAATTCCAGAAATCCGTCGCGCCGGCTTTCTCTATCTGCTGATCGCGCACGTCGGCGCGATCTCGCTGCTACTCACCTTCGGTGTATTGCAGGGTGGCCACGGCGATTACACTTTCGACACCATGCGGCTGGCCGAAATGACGCCATTCTGGGCCTCGGCCGCCTATCTGCTGGCGCTGTTCGGCTTCGGCGCCAAAGCGGGCCTGGTGCCCCTGCACGTGTGGCTGCCGGAAGCTCACCCGGCCGCGCCCTCGCCGGTGTCCGCGCTGATGTCGGGCGTAATGTTGAAAACGGCCATCTATGGCCTGTTGCGGGTGACGTTTGACCTGCTCGATGTACAGATAAGCTGGTGGGGCACGCTGGCGCTGGCGCTGGGTTTGATCACCGCACTGTACGGCGTGATCTTCGCAGCAGTGCAATCGGACATGAAACGTCTCCTGGCCTGGTCATCGATTGAAAATATCGGCGTAATTATTGCCGCCTTCGGCCTGACCCTGATTTTCTACACTGACGGCAAAGGTACGCTGGCAGCGCTGACGCTGACCGCCCTGCTGTATCACGCACTCAACCATGCGTTCTTCAAGGGCTTGCTGTTCGTCGGCACCGGCTCGGTGCTGCATGCCACCGGCGAGCGCAACATGGGGCGGCTGGGCGGCCTGATGCGCTTCATGCCGTGGACCGCCTGGCTGACCCTGGTCGGCGCGCTGGCGATTGCCGGCCTGCCGCCGCTGAATGGCTTTGTCTCGGAATGGCTACTACTGCAGGCTTTTCTGCTGACGCCCGGCCTCACCCAACCCTACCTCAACATGGTGATCCCGGTGGCTGCGGCCACGGTGGCGCTTGCCGCGGCGCTCGCCGCCTATGTGATGGTGAAGTTCTTCGGCGTCGTGTTTCTTGGTCAGCCGCGGGACCCGGCATTGCATGAAGCGCACGAGGCAAGCTGGCCGGAACGCCTGGGCATGCTCTGGCTGGCTGCCGGCTGCATTCTGCTCGGCCTGTTTCCCACCCATGTCATCGTCTGGCTCGAGCCCGTGGTGCGGATGCTGACCGGACAGATCCTGCCCAGTGGCAGCAGCTGGCTGCTGCTCACCCCCGTCTCGGCAGAGCGCGCAAGTTACGCGCCACTAATCTTCTTCGCGGTGGTGGGAGTGGTGCTGCTGCTCACCTTCATCTGGGTGCGTCGTGTTTATCACGGCCGGGTGCGCCGCAGCGACCCGTGGGATTGCGGCTACCCGGAACAGGATGCACGAATGCAGGACAGCGCCGAAGGCTTTGGCCAACCGATCCGGCAGATATTCGAGGTATTCATGCGGGTGGAACGGGAGACTCCCGATCCCTTCTCGCGTTCCCCGCACTACCATGGCGCGTCACTGGACAAGGCCTGGTTCATTTTCTACGCACCCATCGCGCGCGTGGCGAACTGGCTATCTGAGCAGGCCGGGCGACTGCAGCACGGCCGCATCCAGTGGTACCTGATCTACAGCTTCGCCACCCTGATCTTCCTTCTGGTCTTTACAACACGATGAGCACCGGCATCCTTCTGCAACTCGCCCAGACCCTGCTGGCGATCCTGCTCGCACCCCTGCTGATGGGCTGGCTCAACCAGTGCCGCGCCTGGCTGCAGGGCCGCAGCGCGCCCCCCATCACCCAGCCCTACCGCACGCTGAAGAAGCTATTCCACAAGGACGCGGTGATCGCGCACAACGCCTCGCCGCTATTCCGCTTCGCGCCCTACATGATCTTTGCCTGCATGGCGCTGGCCGCGGGCATCGTGCCGACCATCGCCAACGACCTGCCGTTCTCGCCCGCCGCCGACGTCATCGCGCTGGTCGGCATCTTCGCCCTGGCACGGGTGTTCCTGGCGCTGGCCGCGATGGACATCGGCACCTCGTTCGGCACCCTCGGCGCGCGTCGCGAGATGCTGGTGTCCTTCCTCGCCGAGCCGGCACTACTGATGGTGTTCTTCACCGCCAGCCTGATCTCGCAGTCCACCGAGCTACCGGTGATCGTCGAGACGCTGGCGCACAAGGAGTTCGCCATCTACCCCAGCCTGGCATTTGCGGCGGTGGCGTTCTGGATGATCTCGGTGGCGGAGAATGCGCGCATCCCGGTGGACAACCCGAGCACCCACCTCGAACTGACGATGATCCACGAGGCCATGATCCTGGAGTACTCGGCCCGCCACCTGGCACTGATCGAGTGGGCAGTAGCGCTCAAGCTGTTCACCTATTCCGCGCTCGGCATCGCGCTGTTCCTGCCATGGGGCATTGCGGTGCAGGGCGATCTCGCGGCATTGCCGCTGGCGTTGCTGGCCATGGTCGCGAAACTGCTGCTCGGCGGTGCCATTCTCGCCTTGTTCGAGACGCTGTCCGCCAAGGTACGCCTGTTTCGCGCACCGGAATTTCTGGGAACCGCCTTCCTGCTGGCGGTGCTGGGCATGTTGATCCATTTTTTACTGGAAGTGTGAGATGAGCCTGTCCTACCACCTTCAGATCGTTAACCTGCTGGCCGCTCTGCTGCTGCTGATCTCCTTCGCCATGCTGTCGCAGCGCCGTATCGCCGGGCTGATCACGCTGTTTGCCTGGCAAGGTGCGGCGCTGACGGCATCCACCGTGCTGGTGGCCTGGTCGACCGGCCAGCATCACCTGTATTACTCGGCGGCGCTCACCCTGGTGCTCAAGGTGATTGCCATGCCCTGGTACTTCTTCCGCATCGTCAAGAAGCTCGACGTCAGCCGCGACGTGGAACCGATGATCAACATCCCGACCACCATGCTGATCGGCATTGTGCTGGTGATTTTCGCCTTCAACCTGGCACTACCCATCTCGGAGCTGTCGGGCACGGTGATGCGCTCGACCCTGGGCATTGCCCTGGCCTGCGTATTGCTCGCCTTCCTGATGATGATCACGCGCAGCAAGGCGATCCCCCAGGTGATCGGTTTCCTGGCGATGGAGAACGGTCTGTTCTTTGCCGCCACCAGCGCCACCTACGGCATGCCGCTGGTGGTTGAACTGGGCGTGGCGCTGGACGTGATGGTGGGCGTGTTCGTGCTCTCCATCTTCTTCTTCCAGATCCGCGAGACCTTCGATTCTCTGGATCTGAAACACATGGAAAAACTCAAGGAAAAATAAGTCGTGGAAATTTACGGGTTACTCGGCATCCCGCTGACGGGCGGCATTTTTCTGGCACTCTGGGGCTGCCGGAAACATGCGCCGGAGATCAATGCGCTGTTCAGCTTGCTGACGCTGCTGGCGGCCGCGCTGCTGACACACCGCATCATCGAGCAGGGCCCGATGATGGTGGGCGGCGGCTGGTTCTTCATCGACTCGTTCAACGTCTTCCTGGTCGCGCTGACCGCCTTCGTCGCTTTCACCACGGCTCTGTTCTCGCGCCCCTACATGCGCATCGAGCAGGAGCACGGCAAGCTCAACGCCCAGCGGCTACGCCTCTACCACAGCAGCTACCAGATCTTCATCGGCGCCATGCTGCTGGCACTGACCACCAATAACATGGGCATCCTGTGGGTGGCGATGGAAGCGGCGACGCTGGCCACCGTTCTGCTGGTATCGCTCTACCGCACCCCGGCTTCGCTGGAAGCTGCATGGAAGTATTTCATCCTGTGCGGCGTCGGCATCGCGCTGGCGCTGTTCGGCACCATCCTGCTCTACTTCGCGGCGGAAAAAGTGCTGGGCTCGGGCGGCACCGCGCTGCAGTGGACGCAACTGAACAGCGTCAAGACACAACTGGAGCCCACGGTGCTGTCGCTGGCGTTCGTCTTCCTGCTGGTGGGCTACGGTACGAAAGTGGGCCTGGCGCCTCTGCACAGCTGGCTGCCGGACGCCCACGCCGAAGGCCCGACACCGGTGTCGGCCGTACTGTCCGGCCTGCTGCTCAACGTCGCGCTGTATGCAGTGATGCGCTCCAAAGTGCTGGTCGACGGCGCGCTCGGCAACGACATGGCGGGCAATCTGATGATGGGCTTCGGTCTATTCTCGGTGGTGCTGGCAGCCTTCCTGATCAAGCGCCAGACCGACGTGAAACGCATGTTCGCCTATTCCTCGATCGAGCACATGGGCCTCATCACCTTCGCCTTCGGCATGGGTGGTGCCGTCGCTAACTTTGCGGCGTTGCTGCACATGACCATGCACTCGCTCACCAAATCCGCCATCTTCTTCGCCGTCGGCCACGCCACACAAAAGGCCGGCTCACAGCTGATGGCCGACATCCGCGGCCTGATCAAGACCAACCCCACCATCGGCTGGGGGCTGATGCTCGGCACTGTTGCCATCCTCGGTGTACCACCGTTCGGCGTGTTCGCCAGTGAGTTTCTCATCATCACCACCGCCATGCACGAGCATCCCTGGGCCACGCCCTTGCTGCTGCTGGCGCTGGGTGTGGCGTTTGCCTCCATCTTTGGCAAGGTACAGCCGATGGTGTTCGGCGAGACCGAATCGCAGAAGCTGCCCTACCAGCCTGCACTGACACCGGTGTTCCTGCATCTGGGCCTGGTGCTGATGCTGGGTTTGTTTATCCCGCCCTATCTCGCTGCCTGGTACAAGCAGGCGGCGCAACTTCTGGGAGGCTGAAATGAAAATTGGCGAACACGACTGGGACCTCGCCCCGCTAGGCAAGCACATCTGGCGCGGCCGCATGGAAGCCGGGCAGCTGCTCGCACTGGCACGCGCGGTCAAGGAAGAAGGCGGACAACTTATTGCCCTGTGGGGCTCGGACAATCGCCACCTGGGCCGCGGCTTCGCCATCCACGCCGCCCTGCTCACCAGCGCCGGGCTGGCCTGGGTGACCTGCGCCCTGCCGGATGAAGCGCCGGCCTACCCCGACCTCGCCCATATCTTCCCGCAGGCCGACCGCATGCAGCGTGCGACCTTCGACCTGCTCGGCATCGTGGCCGCCGACACGGTGGACGACCGCAAATGGCTGCGTCACGGCGCTTGGCCGGCGGATGTTTTTCCGCTGCGCAAGGACTTCGATACGCACCTGCCCGCCACCCACGACACTGACACTTACCCTTTCATCCGCGTCGAAGGCGACGGTGTGCACGAGATCGCGGTCGGCCCCATTCACGCCGGCACCATCGAGCCGGGGCATTTCCGCTTTTCCGTTATCGGCGAGCGCGTTCTCAAGCTGGAGGAGCGCCAGGGCTACACGCATAAGGGCACGGAAAAACGCTTTGAGGGCATGGACCTCGACACCGGTGCCAAACTCGCCGGACGCGTTTCCGGTGACTCCCACATCGCCTACGCCTGGGCCTACTGCATGGCAGTGGAAACCGCCACCGTTAGCCAGGTGCCCGACCGCGCCGCATGGCTGCGCGCACTGTTCCTGGAAATCGAGCGCATCGCCAACCACCTGGGCGACCTCGGCTACCTCGGCAACGACGTCGCTCTGAGCTTTGGGTTCATGCAGTTCTGGCGGCTGAAGGAAGACTGGCTGCGGCTGACCGCAAAACTGTTTGGCCACCGCTACTTGTTCGACAGCATCGTGCCGGGCGGCGTGGCAGTGGACATCCGCGATGACGGCCGCGCGGAGCTCGTCGCCGAGGCCGACCGCCTTGAGGCCGAAGTGCATTCGCTCAAGGCCATCTACGACGACCACGCCACTCTGCAGGACCGCTTCACCAACACCGGCGTCTGCAAGCCCGATCTCGCGGCGAAGCTCGGCCTCACCGGCCTGGCGGGCCGCGCCAGCGCGCAGGCCTGGGACGCCCGCGCCCAGTTCCCGCAGGCGCCCTACGACCTGCTCGACGTCAGCATGGCCACGCAGCGCAGCGGCGACGTGCTGGCGCGCGCGGAAGTGCGCTTCGCCGAAATCCACGAATCGTTGCGCCTGATCCGGGACATCCTGCAGCGCCTGCCGGCGGGGGCGATTGGTACCCCGCTTGGCCTCGTCTCGGCAGAGTGTGAAGGTCTCGGCTGGGTGGAAGGCTGGCGTGGCGGGGTTGTAGTTGCCGTGCGTATCGGAGCGGATGGCAAGCTCGACCGGGTGCATCCGCATGATCCGTCGTGGCAGAACTGGCCGTTGGTGGAAGTGGGCATACTGGGCAATATCGTTCCCGATTTCCCGCTCATCAACAAATCGTTCAACCTCTCCTATAGCGGACCGGATTTATGAACCTGACCTGCAGTGTGCGCAGGGCGCATCCTACGAGACTCGTGAGAACCACAACATGGCTACACACCTGATCCTGCAGAAGATTTTCAAGACCGGCTTTGTCTCCGAGCCAGTGCCAGAGGCTGATCCCGGTCTGCGCACCCGCGAGCAGGAACTGCATGCGGACATTCTCAAGGTGTTCGGCCAGTCGGTGGCAATCCGTCACGTCGACGCCGGTTCCTGCAATGGCTGTGAACTGGAGATTCATGCCCTCAACGGGCCACACTACAACATTGAAGGCATAGGTGTGAAGTTCGTGGCCAGCCCGCGCCATGCGGACCTCCTGCTGGTCACCGGACCGGTGGCGCGCAATTTGGAAACCGCTCTGAAACGTACTTTTGACGCCACGCCTGAACCTAAATGGGTAGTGGCCATCGGTGACTGCGGCTGCACCGGCGGCATGTTCGGCGAAAGCTACGCTTCGTGCGGAAGAGTCTCCAACATCATCCCGGTCGACGTCGAAGTGCCAGGCTGCCCGCCCACGCCGATCGCCTTATTGCAGGGCATATTGGCCGCCGTCAGCAAGGGCAATAAAAACTCGGGGTCCTAGGCGGGACGGGCCTGCCGCGCTCGGCCTGAATCGAGTTGCTCACCCCGGGCTTTTAAGGTTTTATGAGTTTTCTGCATGTCTGCGACACCTGGTTCAGGAATGGCAAGGCACTAGCGGCAGGAAGCCTTTGTCCAACGCAATTCAGCCCCCTCGCGCAGGCTGTGTATGAGGGCTGAAAAGTCGAGCGGGAACTGATCGGCAAGCGCTCCCGCCCGTTCTTCCAGTCGTTCCCAATCGAGGGTGCAGTCGGCCTCGACAAAAGCAAAGGCTATATGGTTATCGCCACCGGGAACCGTCCCCCAATGCACACGTCCAGCGAAGGTTTCGTTCAACAGGGTCAGGTGTCTGGACCAGTATTTCCTTGATTCGGCGAAGTTGGCGACGAGCACGCCGCCCGGCCTGAGTCGGCGGCGCGCCGCCTGGTAGAAGTCGCGATTGAGAAAAGAGGGGGCGATGCCTTCTGCGTCGAAACCGTCCAGCAGCAGAACGTCCGTGTCGCCTTCTGCCGTAGGCAGATATTCAGCCGCGTCAGCCTGAACGATCACCAGACGTTTATCGTCGGGAACGTTGAATTCACCGCGCAGGGCAATAACATCAGGATTCACCTCGACCACAGTCAGGTGCGCGTTCGGTAGGTGGCGATGACAGAACTTGGCCAGCGAACCGCCCCCCAACCCAACCATCAGCACATGATCGGGATTTGGCGCAAACAACAGAAAGGCCATCATTTTGCGAGTGTAGGCAAATTCGAGGGCGTAGGGGTCGTCGATGCGCATGGCACTCTGGATAAGGTCCAGGCTGAAATGCAGTCGCCGCGTCCAGCCATCTTCGATGATGAAAGGCTTGCCGTAGCGGCCGGTCTCAATTTGAGCACAGATCACTTCAGGGTTGCACTGCGCCGGTTCGAGCAGGCGCATATTGGCGCGTTCGCCTGAATCACCCAACACTTTTCGGGGCAGTTCCAGCAGCGACGGCGTCTGGTACATGTCCTTATTGTTCATCGGCCACTTTTTCGCTGATCATTTTTTTCGATTGATCAGACCTGTCGTCTGGCGACAGTCTGTGACCGGTCGGCCCATCATTGTCATCCCCGGAGTGAACGTCCAGCCCGAAATATTTTCGTGCGAGATCGAGAAAATTCCGCAGCCCATCAGCATGGCCAGTCTGTCGCTGGAAATCGCTCATGAATCTACCCATTTGGCATCACGCATGCGGCCTTGGCACAAACCATTGAAAACCTGTTCGCCAGCATGGACTGCACAGGCTGGAATGCTGTTTGTGCGGCCAATGGTTCTTGAATAAAACAACGGCTGCAAGGCTTGGACTCCCGTAATAACGCCCTGCAAAGACATAAAACCATGCCAGTTGCACGCGAAAAGATGCTGACTGAATTAAGCACCAATCAAAAATATTGATACATATTACATGACACCTGAATGATAATGCAATTATCATATGATACACACAACGTACGCATTGGACCCTTCCATGGAAAACCGTACCGCCAGGATGACCATCCTGATCGACCCGATCAAAAAACAGATTTTCGAGGACATCTGCGCCCAGCAAGACCTCACTTCATCGCAAGTGATTCGCAAGCTGATGCGCCAGTACATCATCGATTACGCAGGGTCGCGTGAACTGCCCGAATGGCTGACCGGGCACGCAGTCAACACCGGAAGCAAATCGCAGTGAAAGCGCATATCCGCCACCGGGCAAGAGCAATCCTCAACAACGAGCACTCCCAGCCAATAGGCTCGGAACTGTTTGACACGCAAAAGGAAAGTGCCCTGTGACCCCGCTCAAGAACGACACTTTCCTGCGCGCGCTGCTGCGCCAGCCGACCGAATACACTCCGGTGTGGATGATGCGCCAGGCGGGCCGCTACCTGCCAGAGTACAACCAGACACGAGCACGGGCCGGCGATTTCATGAATCTGTGCAAGAGCCCCGGGCTCGCCACAGAAGCCACGCTACAACCGCTGGTACGCTTCCCGCTCGATGCGGCCATCCTGTTTTCAGACATTCTGACCATTCCCGATGCGATGGGGTTAGGGCTCTATTTCGAGGCTGGCGAGGGGCCGAAATTCGCGCGGCCGCTGCGTCAGGAACGCGATATCCACGCCCTGGCCGTGCCAGACCCGAATATCGAGCTGGGCTATGTCATGGCTGCCGTCCGCCAGATTCGCCAGGCTCTGGATAACTCAGTACCCCTGATCGGCTTTTCCGGCAGCCCGTTTACACTGGCTTGCTACATGGTGGAGGGCGGCGGCAGTCCGGATTTCAGCCTGGTCAAGACCATGCTCTACAAGCGCCCGGAGTTGCTGCACCACATCCTCGACGTCAATGCCCGCGCCGTCACCGCCTATCTCAATGCACAGATTGAGGCGGGCGCCCAGGCGGTGATGATTTTCGACTCCTGGGGCGGCGCCCTGTCCGAAGCCGCCTACGGAGAATTCTCGCTGGCCTATCTGCAGCAGATCATGAACGGGCTGATTCGCGAACGCGACGGCCGCGCCATCCCCTGCATCGCGTATACCAAGGGTGGTGGCCTGTGGCTGGAAAGCATCGCCGCAATCGGATGCGATGCCATCGGGCTGGACTGGACCATCGACATCGGCAAGGCGCGCAGCCGCGTCGGAGACCAAGTGGCGCTGCAGGGCAACCTCGACCCGGTGGTGCTGTTCAGCAACCCCGACATCATTCGCACTGAAGTCGGCAAGATTCTACACAGCTACGGTAAGGGCAACGGCCATGTATTCAATCTGGGGCACGGAATTTCCCAGTTCACCCAGCCGGAAAATGCCGCAGCCATGGTCGCAGCGGTACACGAACTGAGCCGGCCATACCACGTCTGACCACTTTAACCATTGATATATAACCAAGATCGAGGCTGAGTCACCCATGACTCCCAACAGCCAAACCATCCGTTTTCTCCGTCGACGCATCCCAACGTTCGCGTGCGTACCCGGCTGTCATGACTGCTGCGGGCCGGTAACCGCTTCAAGCGAAGAAATGGCCATGCTGCCAGTCAAAAGTGATACAGAGCATGCGGCAGCACTGGCCGAGCTAAGCTGCCCGCACCTGGGTGACAAGGGCTGCCAAGTCTATGCCGAGCGCCCGCTGATTTGCCGCCTGTACGGCACGACGCCACGGCTCGCCTGCCCGAATGGCAAACGCCCCGAGGTAATGATCGACCTGCACATCGAGCAACAGATAGCCCAATATTTTGCGACCACGCGGCATGTTCTGGTTTGATGGGTTCCCCATGAAAAAACCGGGGGATAACGCTGCGGCGACAGCAAGGTCATTTTTCTATTGGGACAGCGGGACACTGGTTCTCAATATTCTAGGCAAGCCCAGCGCCAAGCAGGATGCCATTGGCAAGCCGAAGGGCTACCAACTGAAAGTCAGCGTCACCGCAGCTCCGCGTGCGGGCAAAGCAACGGATCATATGGTACGGTTTCTGGCGGAAGAATTCGGCGTAGCCACGGGCGACATCGAAGTCGTCTTCGGGCGCATGAATGTGAACAAGCAACTGCGCATCCAATCCCCCAAACGACTGCCCGCAATCATTACGCAGCAGGAAATCAAGTGACCCTTGGCAATGCCGGGGGTTTACCTCAGCCAACCATCCTGACAGCCGAACTTCAGCGGCCCAAGCCCGACGCCGGTATTTACAGGAAAATTTAGCGCGTCAATCCCGCATACAGCAACGGCAGTTTCTCTGGCAAGCGCTGCACGTGATCGACCACCATGAAGTTGTTCTGCCCGAAGATGCGCGACACGTAATTATCGGCGCGCGGATCGAGGCTCATGCAGTAGGTGACAACGCCATCGCGCGCAACTTCTTCCACCGCCTTCTTGGTGTCAAAGCGCAGATATTGCGGATCGCGCACATCAATGTCGGCCGGTTCGCCGTCGGTAATAACGATCAAGAGCTTCTTCGCCGAGCGCTGCAGCTTGAGGTGATGTCCGGCATGACGGATCGCCGCACCCATGCGGGTGGATAACTGGCCGGTCATGCCCGCGAGCCTGGCCTTGGGCACTTCGTTCCAGTGCTGCTCGAAGTCCTTGTAACGGTAGTACTCGACATCGTGGCGTCCATCCGAGCAGAAACCGTGGATCGCAAACGGGTCGCCCACCTTGTTGATCGCGTCGGCCAGCAACACGCAGGCCTGCTGGGTGAGTTCGCGCACCGAATATTCCTGATCCTGCACTGTTTCGTTGGTTGATTCGGATAAATCCAGCAGCACCAGGATCGAGAAGTCACGGGTTTTCCGCACCGAGCGCATCATGATGCGCGGGTCAGGCTGGTTGCCCATGCGGATATCGATGAAGCTCTGGATCGCCGCGTTGATGTCGATTTCGTCACCGTCTTCCAGCTTGCGGATGCGCTGCACGCCCTGCGGCTGCATCGCGTCGAGCAGGAATTTCATGCGATGAATTTCGCGCTTGTATTTGGCGGTGATGTCGTCAATGACCTGCAGGTCTCCGGACTTGGGGCGCTTTTCCTGCACCGTCGCCCACGCCGGACGTTCCAGCTGGATCTGGTAATCCCACTCGGAATAGTGGAAAGGGTCAGACAACGGCTCTTTGCCTTCCAGTTCGTTCCAGCTCTTGCCGTTGCTCTCGTCGCCGATGTTCTCATAGGGGAAAAGCTCGGTGGGCAGCACCCAGATTTCCTCGGCGTCGTCACCTGCGCCTTCAACCTCGACTTCATTGGCCATTTCCATCACGTTCACATACTTGCGCACCTGCTGGGTGGATTCATAGCCCGCACCGGCGGCCTTGTTGAAATCGAATTCCTCGAATTCCCAGAAGTAGCGGTTGTCATCCCGATAGGGCGCATCGAGAAGGTCGGTACGCGGATTGAACGGGATGCGCTTCTGGGCAAAGCTGTGCGCGAGCTGCACGCCGATTTCCCACGAGGTGTGGTTGTTGTCGAGCTTGTCCTGCGCCAATGAAAACAGTCCACGCGCCTCCACGATCCACGGATCGCTGTCCACATAACCATCATCCAGCAGCGCGCGCGCCAGACGATTGAGGTAATCGCCCATGCTGGTTTTCATCTCGGGCGTGGCAGTGTGCAGCTTGCACCACAACTGCTTCATGCCCGGAAAGCGGCGGATCGTCAGTGCCTCAACACGCGCATCTTCAATCACCGAAATCACCGCCATCTGCATCGGATTGAGTCCTTCGGCGGAAATCGGCTGACGCGTTTCGACCATATGCGCGGCGCAGTGCGCGGCAGTGGCACGGTAAAGCTCCAGACCCGAGACGGGTTCGTGGCCTTCAAGTACGAAGTCGTCGAACGCATCCGGCAGATGCAGCAGATAGTCTTCGATATAAGGTTTGTGGCCTTCGCGCGATTCAAAATCGCCGGACGTCGGGCGCATGAAAAAATCGCGCGCCCACAACGCCCGCAGATACATGTTGATGCGGCGCTGCACATCGACCAGTAACGTGCCTTTACGCTCCTTCTGCAGCATCGCGATTGAGTCTTTCGACTCCAGGCTGAAGTAGCGAATCTGCTCCTCGTAATTGGTGCGGTGCGCGTGCGCACCCCACAGCGCCCAGCGCCGCAGACCGCCCAGGGTGAGTTGCTTGAACAACACCTCCAGCTTGTCCAGCATGGGCCGCACACCGCGCGGCGCTTGCGCGATCAGGGTGTTGATGAATTGCAGGTAATTGAGAAAAAGTTGCGCGTCGCCGAGCCGATTGGCCGCAGTTGGCGACGTTGCCAGCAGCAGCTCGATCACCGAGCCCGAGGTTCTGGACGCTAGCGAAAGCGCGGCAGTAACGAGGTCGCCAATCACGTCCTCACCGACCTCCTTGGCCACCTGCGGCGCATCCGTAATCCAGGCCTCGACCAGCGAGTCGCCCTTGCCGAGCCCACGAATAGCGGCCGCGCCTTTGAGATAGGTATCCAACCCGCGCGGCGAGAACACCTTGGTCGCGTCGTGCCAGTTGGCCTTTAGCGCCTCCTGGCTGTGTTCCGACAGGTCTTCCAGTAGTTCTGCGTAGTCTTCGAGTTTGATCGACATATAACGTCCTTTCGCGAAGCGCCGTGCTTAGAACTCGTTGTGCAGCTTCTTGTATCCCAGCACCAATGAGATATTGGTCTGGGCCACATCCTCGGAGAAGCTGGAAAAATCCGGGGTAACCTGCTCAATCGCACTCAAATCCGTATCGGAATGAACCGTCGTGGTCGATGGAATATGGAACTTGGGCGGAACCTGACACCCCTCTACCACGGAGTTGTGCCGGATCACCGAGTCATCCCCCACCGAGCAGTTGTAAAGAACCGAATTGAAGCCGACAAACACCCGGTTTCCCACCTCGCATGGGCCATGAATAATGGATCGGTGCGCAATCGAGGTGTATTCGCCAATCACAACCTTGCCACCCGATTTGGAGTGGATCACCACCCCATCCTGGATGTTGGAGTTGGAACCAATAACAATTGCCTCCAGGCTTCCATCCGGCTTGGTTTCGTCGGCCCGGATCACGGCATAGGGACCGATGAATACATTGGCTCCAATGATGACCTTGCCACAGATAATGGCCGTAAAGTCTACATACGAAGATTCGTCAATTACGGGCAGATCGCCATTAGGATTCTTGCGGATCATGTTGTAACTGCCGATCTTCAGAAGAACGTGGACACAGCTGCGTCCAGCGCATCGCGCATATCGGGATCGTCGGTGATCGGACGCACCAGTGCCACGCGGCAGGCGGCCATCGGATCGACGCCCTTGGCGATCAGCGAGCCAGCGTAAATAAGCATCCGGGTAGACAGGCCTTCGTCCAGACCATGCCCCTTGAGATTTCGCGAACGCTCGGCAATCGAAACCAGCTTGCCAGCGATCTCGGCGTTGACACCGGATTCGTGCGTCACGATTTCGGTTTCAATCGCGTGGTCGGGGTAGGTGAAATCGAGGCCGCCAAAACGCTGCTTGGTGGACTGTTTCAGATCCTTCATCAGCGACTGATAGCCAGGATTGTAGGAAATAACAATCTGAAAATCGGGGTGGGCATGGACCAGCTCGCCTTTCTTTTCCAGCGGCAGTACACGACGGTTATCCGTCAATGGGTGGATCACCACAGTGGTGTCCTGGCGTGCTTCCACCACTTCATCCAGATACACGATTGCACCGTGACGGGCGCCGAGGGCGAGCGGACCATCCTGCCATTCAGTGCCTGCTGCAGATAGCAGAAAGCGGCCCACCAGATCGGAAGCGGTCATGTCTTCGTTACACGCCACGGTGATCAATGGCTTGCCCAGCTTGAACGCCATATACTCGACAAAACGTGTCTTGCCACAACCGGTAGGGCCCTTGAGCATCATCGGCATGCGCACGGAGTAGGCCGCTTCATACAGCTCGACTTCGTCTGCAACGGGACGGTAATAAGGTTCTTCGGTGACGCGGTACTGGTCGACAATATTGCTCATGACGGCTCCTGAAAGGGGATCGCAAATACGCAGGCAGCGCTTGGTTCAGCCTGGGGATTTGCGACAGACAAAAAAAGCCCCCGACCGCCGGGCCGTCATCCCCGCATGAGGATTTCGGACCCGGACAGCGGGGGCTTGCTACGACGCCTGTCCGCTGCTTAAACAGTCTTGCCGCGGAAAATCACCATGGCCGCACCCTGCGACTGGTTGAAGTTGTTATACCCTACCAGACGAACGTGATTGTCGGGGTTGGCCTTGTGGCAGGCTTCAGCTTCGGCCAGCACAACGGATACATCGGTTTCGCCGAACATCGGCAGCTTCCACATGTACCAGTACGAATCCATGATGTACTTGGGTTCGGTATGCTCGATAGCCGGGTTCCAGCCTTTCTTTACCAGATACTCAACTTGCTTCTTGATATCGTCTGCACTCATCGCGGGCAAGTAGGAGAAGGTTTCGAATTTACGGCTAGCGGGATCGCTCACGCGGCTTTTGTAATCCATTACTTCAGACATTTAATTTCCTTTCAATTTGGGCTCTGTCTCCCGGATTGCACTTGAGTGCAATCCGGGTTTACCGTGCGATCAACGCAATATTACTTGTGAGCAACGTCCAGCTTGTCGACGGTGTCGAACTCGAACTTGATCTCTTTCCACGTTTCCATGGCGATCTTCAGTTCGGGGCTGTGCGCGGCGGCCTTGGTCAGGATGTCCTTACCGGCCTTCTCGATTTCGACGCCTTCGTTACGTGCTTGCACGCAGGCTTCGAGGGCGACGCGGTTAGCTGCTGCACCTGCGGCGTTGCCCCACGGATGGCCGAGCGTACCGCCACCGAATTGCAGGCAGGCGTCGTCGCCGAAGATGGAAACCAGCGCGGGCATGTGCCAGACGTGAATGCCGCCTGATGCCACTGGAAACACGCCGGGCATCGAACCCCAGTCCTGGTCGAAGAACAAACCACGGCTACGGTCTTCCGGGATGAACTTGTCACGCATGGTGTCAATCCAGCCCAACGTGGCTTCGCGGTCGCCTTCCAGCTTGCCGACGACGGTGCCGGAGTGCAGGTGGTCACCACCGGACAGACGCAACACCTTGGTCAGTACGCGGAAGTGAATACCGTGGTGGGGGTTACGGTCGAGCACGGCGTGCATGGCGCGGTGGATGTGCAGCAGCATGCCGTTTTTACGACACCAGTTGGCCAGACCCGTGTTGGCAGTCAAACCGCCGGTCAGGTAGTCATGCATGATGATCGGAGCGCCCAGCTCTTTAGCAAACTCGGCACGCTCGTACATCATCTCCGGGGTCGGAGCAGTGACGTTCAGGTAGTGGCCTTTGCGCTCGCCGGTTTCGCGCTCTGCCTTTTGGCAGGCTTCCACCACGAATTCGAAACGGTCGCGCCAACGCATGAAGGGCTGGCTGTTGACGTTTTCGTCGTCCTTGGTCAAATCCAGACCACCACGCAAGCATTCGTACACTGCGCGGCCATAGTTCTTGGCAGACAAGCCCAGCTTGGGTTTAATGGTGCAGCCCAGCAGCGGGCGGCCATATTTGTTCAAGCGGTCACGTTCGACCTGGATACCAGCGGGCGGGCCGCCACAGGTTTTCACGTAGGCGATCGGGAAACGGATGTCTTCCAGACGCAGCGCACGCAGGGCCTTGAAGCCGAACACGTTGCCGACCAGTGAGGTCAGCACGTTAACGACTGATCCTTCTTCGAACAGGTCGATCGGGTAAGCCACGAATGCGTAGAAGCAGGTGTCGTCGCCGGGCACGTCTTCAATGCGATAACAGCGGCCTTTGTAGTAGTCAAGGTCGGTCAGCAGATCGGTCCACACCGTGGTCCAGGTACCGGTTGAAGATTCAGCGGCCACCGCAGCGGCGACTTCTTCACGCGGCACACCGGCTTGCGGGGTGATCTTGAAACAGGCCAGCAGGTCAGTATCCAGCGGCGTGTAGTCCGGGGTCCAGTAAGTCTGGCGGTACTCTTTCACACCGGCGTTATAGGTTTTAACAGCCATGATTTCCTCCTACAGAAAGGGGTGGGTTTCCGTGTAGCGCCCCAGCGGCCTGACACGATGGGATGCATCTTGCAGGAGTTAAATCATCAATAACAGTCGATTCTTTCTATTATGAAGATAGACTATTATCTATACATTAACCGTATTTCATCCCTTGATCCAATATAGAACATGCGCCAGCATACTACCTTCCGCCAGCTGGAAATTTTTGAGGCCATTGCCCGCCTGAGCAGCTTTACACGGGCCTCAGAGGAGCTTTTCCTCACCCAGCCCACGGTTTCCATGCAGATGAAAAAGCTGGCAGAAACAGTCGGCGTGCCGCTGGTGGAACAGATCGGCAAAAAAATCCACCTGACTCCGGACGGTTTGCAACTGGCGCAAGCAACCCGGGAAATTTTCAACATCATGGATCGCTACGCCATGTCAGTGGCAGAACGACAAGGGCTGAAGCAGGGACAATTGCGCCTGATGGCGATCACCACCGCTTCCTACTTTGCACCGCGTCTGCTGGGCGAATTTTCCAAGCTGTATCCGGGCATCGACGTCAGCCTGCGCGTCACCAACAAGGAACAGGTGCTGGCCAGCATTGCCGATAACCTCGACGACCTCTACTTTCTCGGTCAGCCACCGGAAGACATCGACGTGGTCGCCACCCCCATCATGGACAACCCCATCATCATGCTGGCCGCACCGGACCACCCGCTGGCACACAGAAAGAAAATCCCGCTGGAACACCTGGCCCAGGAACCCTGGCTGATGCGTGAAAAAGGCTCGGGCACCCGCAATGCCATCGAACGCCGCTTCGCCGAACAAGGCATCACCCTCCGCCCCCGTCTGGAGCTAGGCAGCAACGAGGCCATCAAGCAGGCCATCCTCGCCGGGCTGGGCATCTCGGCCTTGTCCCGCCACGTGCTCACGTTGAATCAGCCCGATCAGTTTGCCATGCTCGATGTCGAAGGCTTTCCCATTCTGCGCCACTGGTACGCCGTCTATCCGGCAAGCCGGCAGCTCTCGGTGGTGGCGCGGGCGTTTCTCGACTACCTGCTGAGTCGGCACGACGCGCCCCCTGCGGCACCTGCTACTTCGTCAACGCCATGAACAGCTCCGGCAATTTCTCCGGCAGACGCTGGATGTTGTCGATCACCGTGTACTGGTGACCGAAAATGTTGCTGACATATTCGTCGGCCTTGGGATCGAGGCTGATGCAGTAGGTGAAGATGCCGGCGCGGTCGAGTTCCTTCACCGCCTGGCGCGTGTCTTCGATCAAGAGCTGTTCATCGTTGGTGTCGATGTCCGAGGGCTGGCCGTCGGTGAGGATGAGCATCAGCTTCTTGTCGGCGGGCCGGGCTTCCAGGTAGTGGGCGGCGTGGCGCATGGCCGCCCCCATACGGGTGGAATAGCACGCTTCCATGGCGGCCAGGCGGGCCTTGGCGTCGTCACCCCAGCGCTCGCTGTAGCCCTTGATATGCAGGTAACGCACGTCGTGGCGGGTGTTGGAGTGGAAGCCGGCGATGGCAAACGGGTCGCCCAATTGCTCGACCGCCCAGGCCAGCAGCGAGACCGCTTCCTGGCTGAGTTCGAGGATGGTCTGGTCGCTGCCGGCCGCTTTTTCGTTGAGCGATTCCGACAGGTCGAGCAGCAGCATCACCGAGATATCGCGGCCGTCGGTGCGGTGGCTCATGTTGATGCGCGGGTCGGGCGTGGCACCGCCTTTGAAGTCGATGAGCGAACGCAGCGCCACGTCGAGATCGAGCTCGCTGCCTTCCTCCTGGTAGCGGATGCGCACCTTGTCCTGCGGTTTCAGCAGGTCGAGCATGCGCTTCAGGCGCTTGGCCAGGGCACCATGCTTCAGCAACAGCCTGTCGATGTCGGCCGGGTTGCCCTGTGGGTGCAGGGCCTCGTAGACGCTGGCCCAGTCCGGGCGGTAGGTCTGACTGTGGTAATCCCATTCCGGGTAGTGGCGTGGCGGCAGGCCTTTGAGTTCATCACTTGGCATGCGTTTCTTCTCCTTTTCGAACATCTCTTCGTCGTCGCTATCCTCGATGAATTTCCACATCTGGCGGTTGTCATCGCGGTAATCCACCACCGTATCGGCGAAGTGGACCTTGGCAAGCTGGTCGCTCTGGCGGCGGGTTTTGGCAACGTAGCTCAGCGCCAGGGTGGCGATTTCCCTGGTGCTGGATTCGGTGCCCTCGACCAATAAAGCGTGGAAGCGCGCCACGTAATCGAGCAGATCGGCGTCGCTGTAACCGTGATCCGGGTCGAGCAAAGCACGTGAGAGCATGGCCATGCGGTGACGCAAACAGGAGGTGGTCTCCTCGTCGCAGGCACCTTCGACCGGCTTCGGGTGCAGTGCCAAGAAGATGCGTTTGAGGCCAGGGTATTCACGACACAGCAGGGTTTCGACCCGACAATCTTCGAAGAACTCCACCGCCATGCGCTGGAACGGACTCCAGTTGTCGGCGATCTGGGCCTCGGTCCAGCGGCGGTGGCCGACCATGTGCGCGAGGGTGACGCGATAGCGGTCGATGCCGGTGATTTCTCCGGCGTCGTCATAGACATCAGGAATGCGCATGCCCAACTTGTCGTAATACGGAACCGGCTTGCGCAACTCGTCAAAAGCCGTGGAGTAAGGCACCAGCTGTTCTGCTTCCTGCCACAAGCCGCGCAGGTAGAGATCGAGCTTGCGCTCCACGTCCATGAACAGGGTGCCATGGCGCTCGCGTTGCAAAACGGCATGGCTGTCCGCTGATTGCAGGCTGAAGTAATCGCGTTGCCGCTCCGGATGCGTACGGTAGTTGCGGATGCCGTATTCCACCCAGTTGCGCAGACCGGCCACACTGAGCTGACCCAGCAGGAACGGCGCCTGATCGAAAAAGTCGGGCAGTCCGGGACTGGGGAAGGTGGTGTGGTGACCATGGATAGAGCCGGTAGTACGCTCCATCAGATCCTGGGCGATATCCAGATAACGTCCCATCCGCTCCTGCGAGTGCAGCTTGCGCGCCACCGGTGCCAGAGTTTGCAGGAAGGGCGTGATGGCCTTGCCGTTGGGCGATTTCTGCATGTGCTGGATCAGGGCCATTACCTCGGGCAGCGCGGATTCACCCAGAGCCTTGGCGGTGGTGGGCCATTCCTCCATGAACGCCAGCATCGGATCGACGCCGCGCCCCAGCTTGCCGATGACACGCGCGGCTTCCAGATAGGCATCGATCCCCTCACGGGAAAGGAGGGCCAGGGCTTCTGCCATGACGTCCTCGAACACGTCTTCGATTGGCTTGAAGCCGGTATCGAGCTGGGCCCAGTAGGCCTTCATCAGGGGGTGCTGGTATTCGGTTTCAGTCATGTTTTTCCCTTCCCTCCCCCGGAGGGGGAGGGAGAAACGCATCAGGCAAACGTCGTGTCGATGGCGTGATCGAGGGTTTCACGGATATCAGCGTCGTCGGTAATGGGACGCACCAGTGCCATGCGACAGGCATCGACTGGGTCCACGCCATCCTTGATCAGAGTGGCGGCATACACCAGCAGGCGAGTGGAGATGCCTTCATCGAGGCCATGGCCTTTCAGATTGCGGGCGATATGTGCAATCTTCACCAACTGGCCGGCAGCAGCTTCGTCGAGGCCAGTTTCCCTGGCCAGGATGGTGGTTTCCAGTTCGGCGCCCGGATAATCGAAATCGAATGCGGTGAAGCGCTGCTTGGTGGACTGCTTCAGATCCTTCATCAGCGACTGATAGCCGGGATTGTAGGAGATCACCAGCTGGAAATCGGGGTGCGCCTCGATCAATTCGCCTTTCTTGTCCAGCGGCAGCACGCGGCGGTGATCGGTCAGCGGATGGATCACCACGGTGGTGTCCTGACGTGCTTCGACGATTTCATCCAGATAGCAGATGGCACCGATGCGGGCGGCCGTGGTGAGTGGACCATCCAGCCAGCGGGTGCCGTTGGCTTCCAGCAGGTAGCGGCCGACCAGGTCGCTGGCGGTCATGTCTTCATTACAGGCTACGGTGATCAGTGGCTTGTCCAGCTTCCAGGCCATGTATTCGACGAAGCGGGATTTTCCACAACCCGTGGGGCCTTTCACCATCACGGGCAGGCGGTTGCGGTAGGCGGCTTCATACAACGTCACTTCCTTGCCCTGGGCTTCGTAATAGGGTTCCTGGTGAACCTTGTATTGCTCTTTGTCGGTGCTCATTGAATACTCCATTTCTCTCCCGCGTTGCAACGAGGGTGCCCATTCCGGAAACAAAACGCCCCCATGAGCGGGGGCGTTTCTTGCTGATTCACTGCATGCGTTCGGCTTACTTGTGCACGCCCAGCTTTTCGCGCCAGCCGGGGAAGATCTTGTCGGCATCGCCGGGGAAGGACTCGAAGGCACGCGCAAATTCCTTGTGCTCTTTCGCGAACTCGATCGGGTCGGCACCGGCCTTCCAGCACTCGTAGGACTGACGCAGGGAGATCGCGCCAGCTGCCGGGCTGTCGATGTGGCCGTAGGAGCCGCCACCGGAGGTGTTGATGACGTTGCCGTGACCCAGGTTTTCGAAGAAGCCTGGCAGACGCAGCGCGTTCATGCCGCCGGAGATAATCGGAGTGGTCGGCTTCATGCCGTGCCATTCCTGATGGTAGTAAGGACCATCCGCAGAATCGCGCTCGATCATGTAGGCGATGTTGCGGTCGTCATGACCACCTTCCATCTTGCCGTAGCCCATGGTTCCGACGTGGATGCCGGAAGCGCCTTGCAGACGGGACATCTTGGCCAGGACGAAGGCGGTGTAGCCACGCACGGCGGAAGGGGAGGTGATCGCGCCGTGACCTGCACGGTGGTAGTGCAAGTACTGTTGCGGGTACTGACGACGGGCAGTGGTGATCATGCCGGGGCCGCCGACGTAGCCGTCCACCAGGAACGCAACCTTGTTGGCGTCCGGGCCAAAAGCTTCGAGGATGAAATCGGCGCGAGCCAGCATTTCGTAATGGTCGTCAGCGGTGATGTTGGCGGAGAACAGTTTGGCCTGGCCGGTTTCGTCCATGGCGCGCTTCATCGCGTCATACACCAGCGGAATAACCTTTTTGCTCGGACAGAACACCTGGTTGCCCTGGGGTTCGTCGTTCTTGATGAAGTCACCGCCCAGCCAGAACTGGTAGGCCGCATTGGCGAACGGCTCGGGACGCAGGCCCAGCTTGGGCTTGATGATGGTGCCGGCAATGTAACCGCCATCGACACGCGGACGACCGAGGATGTCCCACAGGTCGGTGATGTCCTTGGCCGGGCCGTCGAACAAACGCAGCATCGACCAGGGCACATAGAAATCCTGCATCTGCAGATGCTTCACGTCGCCCATGCCCTGGTTGTTACCAATCGCCAGGGTCAGGAACGACACCAGCATGGCACGGCCGTCGGTGATGTTGCGGTCAAACAGATCGTTCGGGTAGGCGACTTTCATCACGCCCTTGGATTCGTCGATGAAATATACCAGCGCGTCCACGCCTTTGGTGAAGTCATCGGTGGTGGAGACTTCGACGTTGGTACCGGTGGAGGACTCAGCGGCAATGTGAGCGGCCACTTCCAGGTAACCGTAGCCGGAAACCGGCTGCATGTGATAAGCGACGAGGATGTGCTTGTCACCCTTGATCAGGTCTTCTTCTTTCAGGCTGAGGTCGGCGTAACGTGCGGATTGATCCATTGCATGACTCCTGCGGTAAATAAACAAAGCGTCAGGAGCCAATTCCCCTGATCACGACAGGGGCTGACTATACGGTCAGACTGATATAAACAAAATTAAATTGTTATGATAATAACCATATCATTCTACTTATGTATATATGCGCCGATTGACGCTACGCCAATTCAGAATTTTTGAAGCCGTTGCCCGCCATCTTTCGTTTACCCGGGCGGCCGAGGAATTGCACCTCTCGCAACCGGCCGTCTCCATGCAGGTTCGTGGCATCGAGAAAATTCTGGGCCTGCCACTCACCGAACAATTGGGCAAGAAAGTCTTCCTGACCGAGGCCGGGCGCGAAGTGCTGTACGCCAGTCGCAGCATTACCGCGCGCCTGGACGACCTTCAAGCCAATCTGGCGCAACTGCGCGGCATGGATAGCGGCCTGCTCAACATTGCCGTAACGACCACCGTGAGCGCAGTCGCCACCAACATTCTGGCCAGTTTTCGGGGGAAGCATCCCAAGGTATCGGTTCATCTGGATGTATCCAACCGCGAGTCAGTGCTCGCTCAGTTGGCTGCCAACCATATTGATCTGGCCATCATGGGCCAGGTTCCGGAAGGCCTGGACCTGGAAGCCATTCGCTTCATGGACAATCCGCTGGTGGTCATCGCACCCCCCGATCACGCCCTCGCCCTCAAGAAAAAAGTGCCCATCGTTCACCTCGCTTCCGAGCCTTTTCTGGTGCGGGAAGCCGGTTCCGGTACCCGCGGCGCCATGGAGCGCTTTTTTGCCGATAAAGGCCTGGAACTCCGCACCAGCATGGAAATGAGCAGCAACGAAGCTATCAAACAGGCGGTGCAGGCAAGATTAGGCTTGGGCATTCTGTCCCTACAGACGCTGGAGCAGGAGTTGGCGCTCAAGCGGCTTGCGGTACTCAAGGTCGAGGGCTTTCCCATCATGCGCCACTGGTATATCGTTCACCGTATCGACAAGCGACTATCCCCGCTGGCGCAAGCATTCAAGGAATTTGTACTGGGACAGGTGCAATCTGCAACATGGAGTCCAAATAGCTGAGTGTTACGGAATTTCCCCCTGGACGAGATGGTCTTTGGCACTAATCAGAATAAGCCAACTTGACCTGTTCACCCTGAAGCCGCTTTCTTCCGACCTCGCTGCGTAATTACCCGGTAACTGAATTGAATGAACTACAAAATGGAAATCACACCCCAACCTCTCAAGCGCTGCAAATGCGCCAACCCGACCGATAAATGTCCGGATGCCCCCCGCACCATCAAGGCGTCTGAACTTGATCCCGATATCACTCTGGTATTCGATGTCCGGCGCGAGGCGGACTACGCGGCGTCCAACGAAATTATTCCCGGTGCACTATGGAAAAATCCGGAAAAAATCGATGTCTGGTTTGGCGCCCTTCCGCGCACCATGGATGTGGTGGTCTACTGTGTACGCGGCGGCAGCGTATCGAACAGTGTGGTGGATCGCCTGCAGGCCGAGGGGGTGAAAGCCCGCTATATCGAGGGTGGTATCGAGGCCTGGAAGGCGGCTGGCGGAAAACTTGCGACGAAATGAAGCATGCGCACAGCCCCTCGCAACTGACCTCATCGCCCAGCGCTGGCTGATGCCACGTCCAACGGAGGATGAAAAATAAAAGGACCCCTTCATCCTGAATAGTTGACTAATTTACTGGGTTATTATATGGTGCGTCCTAGCTATTTTTAACTGAGTGCAAGGACAACATCATGGAACGTGAAATCAACGGCAAAATGGTCGAAACCGACCCCGAAGGCTATCTGGTCAACTTGGACGACTGGTCCGAAGAGCTGGCCGTCGCACTGGCCAAGGATGACAATCTGGAACTGGGTGAAAACCACTGGAAGATCATTCACCACATGCGTGAACAGTTTTCCCAGAACGGAACGGCACCCAACCTGCGCTTTCTGCAAAAAGGCCTGAAGGAAGAATATGGCGACGAATGGGGCGACAAAAAATTCCTGTTCGACCTGTTCCCGTTTGGCCCCGCCAAGCAGGCTGGTCGTTACGCTGGCACCCCGAAGCCGACCGGCTGCGTGTAAATACACACACTCCCTGTCGCAGCAAAACGCCCCGCCTCATGCGGGGCGTTTTGCTTTTGTGCATCCTCATTGCGCACTACGGAACATGAAGTACACGGCGCCCACCAGGCACAGCGCCGCCCACAAAAAGTCCCACTTCAGATCCACCTTCATGTACAGCACCGCAAACGGCACAAACACCGCCAGCGCAATCACTTCCTGCATGATTTTCAATTGTGGCAAGCTCATTACGGTAAAACCGACACAATTGGCCGTCACCTGCAGCAAATATTCGAACAGGGCGATCCCCCAACTGCCCAAGGCGCAATCACCCACGGCTGATTGTTCATACCCTTGAGGTGCGCATACCACGTAAACATCATGAACGCGTTGGGAAGCGTAAGCAGTATCAGGGTCTGCAAGGAAGCGGGCATGATCGTTGGCCAAAATCGAATGCGCGTCATTGTAGATAATCTGCATCCGAACAGCCTGCTAAAATGCCGCCTTTCGCATTGCAAGGATCGGCATGATGAACGCGCCTCAAGTGGGAGTAGTGATGGGGTCTTCCAGCGACTGGGAGGTGATGAAACACGCGGCGATACTGCTGAAGCAGTTAGGCATCCACTTCGAGACCCAGGTGGTGTCTGCACACCGCACGCCGGACCTGCTCTACGATTACGCTGCCAGCGCTGAAGCGCGTGGCCTCAAGGCCATCATCGCGGGTGCCGGCGGCGCCGCCCACCTGCCCGGCATGATTGCCTCCAAGACCATCGTGCCGGTGCTCGGCGTGCCGGTGCCATCGAAATATCTCAAGGGTATGGATTCGCTGCTGTCGATTGTGCAAATGCCCAAGGGCATCCCGGTAGCCACGTTTGCCATTGGTGAAGCCGGTGCCGCCAACGCGGCACTGTTTGCGGCAGCGCTGATCGCACGTTATGACAGCACGATGGCCGCTCAGCTCAGCGACTTTCGCAAAACCCAGGCTGATTCCGTCATGGGGATGGAACTGCCCGATGTCGAATAAGCCGCTGCCCATTTTGCCTGGGGCCATGCTGGGCATGCTTGGCGGCGGTCAACTCGGCCGCATGTTCACCCTCGCTGCACGCACCATGGGCTACAAGGTCATGGTGCTTGATCCGGATGCCGCCAGCCCGGCCGGGCAGATGGCCGACGTGCACCTGCAGGCGGATTACACGGATCTCGCTGCATTGAAAAAACTGGGCGCAAGCTGCGCTGCCGTCACCACCGAATTCGAGAATGTTCCTGCGGCCAGCCTGATCGAGCTCACACACCATTGCCGAGTCGCCCCCGGCGCTGAAGCCGTCGCCATCGTGCAGGACCGCAGCCATGAAAAATCCTGGTTGGCGGGCAACGGATTTGCCACTGCGCCATTTGCGCTGATCAACAGCGAAGTCGACCTTGAGGCCGCGCTGAGCGTGACCGGGACGCCCGCGCTCCTGAAAGTGTCGCGCCTGGGCTACGACGGCAAGGGACAAGCGCGGGTCGGGTCGCTCGATGAAGTACGCGCCGCATTCCACGAGTTTGATGGTCAGCCCTGCGTACTGGAAGGCTTCGTCAAGCTGGAGCGTGAAGTATCGGTGGTGCTGGCGCGTGATGATGCCGGCCGGTGCGCCCTGTTTCCGCTAGCCGAAAACCGCCATGAAAACGGCATTCTCGATGTCACCATTGTCCCGGCCCGCGTATCCGATAACCTTGCGCAGCAGGCGTACGACACAGCCCGCGCGGTGGCCGACAAGCTTGGCTATGTCGGCGTCATGGCGGTTGAGTTTTTCGTCGCTGACGGCCGGCTGATGATCAATGAAATTGCGCCGCGCCCGCACAACTCGGGGCATTACACGCTAGATGCCTGCGTCACCGACCAGTTCGAGCAACAGGTGCGCGCGCTATGCGGCTTGCCGCTGGGCGATCCACGTCTGCTGTCGCCGGTGGCGATGGTCAACATCCTGGGCGACCGCTGGCACGATGGCGGACCGCATTGGAACACGCTGCTGGCACATGCCAACATCAAGTTGCACCTGTACGGCAAACAGACCGCACGACCTGGACGCAAGATGGGCCATTTCAACGTGCTGGATGCGGATGTGGAAACGGCCCTGCAACTGGCCGAGCGCATGCGCAATGCGCTGTAGCACATCAGTCCGTCTTGGTGCACTCGCACTGGTTGCCGCTTTCTGCAGCGCCTGTGCCGCAGAAAGTCCCGAACAGATTCCCTTGCACATCGGGCAGCATGCTTTCCAGGTTGAAGTCGCCGCCACACCGCAACAACGTGAACGCGGCCTGATGCAACGCGACGCGCTCCCGGCCAATGGCGGCATGCTGTTTGTATTTGAACGGGCGGGGCGGCACTGCTTCTGGATGCGCAACACGCCCTTGCCCCTGTCGATTGCCTTTGCCGACATTGATGGCCGCATCGTTCAGCTCGATGACATGCAGTCGCACACCGACACCTTCCATTGCGCCAGTGCCGACGCACGCTACGCGCTGGAAATATCGCAAGGCGGATTCCAGCAACGCGGCATTGTGCCGGGCGACCAGATCACCGGCTTACCCCGGTAAACCCGCACTCAGGGTGTGATGGATTGCAGTTTGAGTTCCACTTCGCTGCCGTTGTCGTCGCTTCGCAGCACGCGCACCGGCAGATAAAAATGGTCGCTTGCCAGCCAGATCTCAAAGCGGCCATCACCATCAGCCACCCGTGCCAGATGCAGCGTACGCAATGCGCCTAAAGCCGTCTCCAGAACCGTTTCTCCACGCACTTCGTAAGTGTAATCGCGCAGCTTCTTACCATTGAATACGCGATAACTGAGTGAGCCATCTACTGGCGGCGCGGTCAACGCCAGTTGAAAAAACAGGCTGAGTGCATCCTGCACCTCACCCTGATACGCAAAGTGGCGCGGCGCTCCCTTCGTCGGCATGAACGTCAGCTGGCCCTGCCCGGGATTGAAGTGCGCGCGGCTATGCTTGTCGCCACGCTGATCCCAGAATTCTTCCGGCTGCAGCCCATTTGACGTAATGCGGCCACGACTGGTCTGCACGAAACGGCCACGATAGAACACGCCGGCCAGACCCGTCGCCTCGGCCACACTGATCAGCGTATAGCGTTCACCCTCGTTCACCCATTGCAGGGTCTGCTCGCCCGATGCCAGACCGTAATGAACCCGAAAACGCAGGTTGAGGTGTGATGGCAAGACATTTAACGGTGTCGGGGCGACGTCAGGTACGGGCACGACGGCCGGGGTCTCCTCAACTACAGCCGCATTCTCAGCCACTTCAGCGGTAATTTCAGGCGTGTCGGTGACAACTACCGACGAGTCAAGCGGCACGGATAATTCGGTCGCCTCGGGCTTTGGCCGCAACGGCGCTGGCGGATGTTCAACAGAAGGACGGGGTTGCAAGGCCGGGACCGGCGTGGGCGCCGGTTTCGGTACAGAAGCCAGCCGTATTTCCAAAGGCCGGGAAGGAGAAGGCGACGTCCATTGCGGTATCGTCCAATCCAGTCCACCGAACAAGCTGACATGCAGCAACACAGACGCGCCCAGAGCCAACCACCATAGGCGAAGGCTGCGCCTCATCCTGGCTAGCCCTTTATGCTGGCACGCACCAGGCGCTGCTCAAGCGTGACGCCATCCTCTTCCACCCGGATCTGCACTGGCAGATTATTGCGTGCAGGGGCAACCCACACCGTGATGGCTTTTTCATCTGGCTTGAGCATGATGCGCTGGTATTGCTGTGTTGCCAGTGTGCCGAGCGGCGTCTGGATGTCGCCGCCCTTGCTGCGGGCATAGCGATAGTCGTTGAGATCGCGTCCGCTCACCACCTGCAGGCGGTAATCGGCCGGCACGCTGGGCGCGAACATGAACTGGTACACCTGCGACAGTTGATCCTGCGCGTCGTTTTGCAGACCATTCACCTGCCACGACTTACCCTTGTATTGATAGGCAATGCTGCGCTGTTTCCAGTCGAGGCGAGCGATGGCCAGCTTGTTGGGTGCGTCACTGCGGGCATGCTGGAACTGGGTCGGACGCAGCCCCTGCGGCGTCACCACGCCGGTGCTTTCGAGCCGGATATTGCCCGGCCACAGCATTTTCAGGGCACCGGTGGCACGTGTTTCGCTCACCAGCGTATAGCGTGTGCCGCTGCGGCTGAACGTATCGGTCACCTGACCGAGTTTGAGGCCATTGCGATACAGGTCATACACCAGGCTCAGTTGCGATGGCCCGGCCGCCTGGGCCGAGGCGGCAAACAGGCTGACGGCCAGTAAAAATATTTTGATCACACTCACGCTCCAGTGGATAACACTGACTGTGACGCCAAATCGTCCTTCAAGTTTACGCAGCCATGATTGTTTACCAAACGGCCTTCGGCAAACCAGCACACCGCCTGTGGGTAGATTCGATGTTCCTGGGCCAGCACGCGCGTGGCCAGGCTGTCGGCCGTATCGTCCGCCATCACCGGTACGGCTGCCTGAATAACGATGGGGCCATGGTCGAGTTGCGCGGTGACGAAGTGCACCGTGCAACCGTGAATTTTCACCCCTTCGGCCAGCGCCCGCTCATGCGTTTTCAGACCGGGAAAAGCGGGCAGCAGGGACGGATGAATGTTCAGCAGACGGCCCTCGAAACGGGCGATGAACGCCGGACTGAGAATGCGCATGTAACCGGCCAGCACCACCAGGTCCGGCTGATGCCGCTCAATCTCGTCGGCCAGCTGCACGTCGAACACTTCGCGATCGGGCTGTGTGGTGTGATCGAGTGCAATGGCAGTCATTCCATGCTCACGTGCATACGCCAGTCCCGCCGCCTGTGGCCGGTTGCTGATGACCGCCACCACCTCGATCGGCAGATTGGCTTCGGCTATCGCCTGGAAATTGCTGCCGCGTCCGGACAGCAACACGACGACGCGGCAACTCACAGATATATAACCTGCTCCACGTCGTCGGGACGCGCAACGATTTCACCGATCTGCCACACGGTTTCGCCACTCGCCTGCAAATGCGCCATCGCCACCGCGGCATCGGCTGCCGCCACCACGACACACATGCCGATGCCGCAGTTGAAGGTGCGCAGCATTTCGTCCGCTTCGACATTACCGGCCTGTTGCAGCCAGTCGAACAATGGCGGCCGCGTCCATGAGGCGGGGTCGACCTTCGCAGCGACACTTTCCGGCAGACAGCGCGGCAGGTTGCCGGTGAGGCCGCCGCCGGTGATATGCGCCATGCCCTTGACGTCGAGCTTTTCCATCAAGGCCAGCAACGACTTCACATAAATACGGGTCGGCGCCATCACCGCGTCGGCAAACGGTTGGCCATGAAAATCGGATTTCAGACCGATGTGGCTGATATCGATCAGCTTGCGAATCAGCGAATAGCCATTGGAGTGCGCGCCGCTGGAGGCCAGCCCCAACACCACGTCGCCCACCGCGATGGTCTGTCCGCCAATGACCTTGGTTTTTTCGACCACGCCTACGGCAAAGCCGGCCAGATCGTATTCGCCTTCTGGATACATGCCCGGCATCTCGGCGGTTTCGCCGCCGATCAGCGCACAACCAGCCTGCTCGCAGCCGGTGGCGATGCCGGCAATCACCGCTTCGGCGGTATCGAGGCTGAGCTTGCCAGTGGCGAAGTAGTCGAGGAAAAACAGCGGCTCGGCACCCTGCACCAGTATATCATTGACGCTCATCGCCACCAGGTCGATACCCACGGTGTCATGACGATTGAGTTCGAACGCCAGCTTTAGCTTGGTGCCCACGCCGTCCGTACCCGAAACCAGCACCGGCTCCTTGAATTTCTTGGAAATCTCGACCAGCGCACCAAATCCGCCAATGCCCGTAAGCACTTCGGGGCGCATGGTGCGCTTGGCCAGCGGTTTGATACGCTCGACCAGCGCGTCACCGGCGTCAATGTCGACACCAGCATCTTTGTAGGAAATGGAAGACACACGCGACTCCAGAATCAAAAAGTGCGCTATTTTACCGCCTATGCAGCCTATCCGCCCCTCATCCCTTCCAGGTCACCTCTCCTGGCTTGCCCTCACCGCCCTGCTCGTCACGGGCGGACTAGTCTACCTGCTCGGCCCCATCCTCACGCCCTTCCTGGCCGGCGCCCTGCTGGCCTACATGTTCGACCCGCTGGTCGACCGGCTGGAAGCGCGCGGCTGGTCGCGCACTTCTGGAACCGTTGCGGTGATCGTGCTGGCGGGAGTAACAGTATTTGGCCTGATTCTGATTGCCTTGCCCCTGTTTCAAGGCCAATTCGCCGAGCTGAGTCAGCGGCTCCCGGCCGCCCTTGACCTGCTGCAAACCCGCTTCCTACCCTGGCTGCAGCAGACCTTCGGCATCGCCATCGCCCCCAGCCTGGACACGCTCAAAACCTGGCTGACCGAACATGCCTCCGAAAGCCGCGCTATCTGGCTGCCCACCCTGCAAACCGGTGCGCTTGCGATCGTAGGCGTGGTGGTCAACCTGCTGCTGATTCCGGTCGTGATGTTTTATCTGCTGAAGGACTGGGACGTCATGGTGGCGCGCGTCGCCACGCTGGTGCCGCGCGACTGGACAGGGACGGTCACCCGCGTCGCGCGCGCGATGGACACGGTGGTCGGTGAATTCATGCGCGGGCAGCTGGCGGTCATGACCATCCTCGCGCTGTATCACGGCATTGCACTGTGGGTGCTGGGGCTCGACTATGCCCTGCCAATCGGGCTACTCACCGGACTCCTGTCCTTCGTACCTTTTCTCGGAATCGGCCTGGGCCTGACACTGGCCTTGCTGGTGGCACTGCTGCAGTTTGCCGACTGGAGCGGGGTAGCCTGGGTAGTGGGAATTTTCGTGGTCGGCCAACTCATCGAAGGCTACGTGATTACCCCGCGCATCGTCGGTGAACGGGTCGGCCTGCACCCGGTTGCGGTGATCTTTGCGCTGGCCGCATTCGGCCAGTTGTTCGGCTTTGTCGGCGTGTTGCTGGCAGTGCCGCTGGCGGCGGTGCTGCTGGTGGCACTGCGCGAGTTGCGTACGGTATATGAGACGAGCGCACTCTACCGCGGCAGCTATAATGCCAGCTCCATCGACCCTGCTCACGCTGCCATGCCTGCCCCCCTACTCGGCCAACCCCTGCTCGAATCGCACATCACTTCCCTGCCGTTGATCCACAAAGGAAAAGTGCGCGATATCTACGGTGTCGGTGATGACAAGCTGCTGATCGTGACCACTGACCGCCTCTCCGCGTTCGACGTCATCATGCCGATGCCGATTCCCGGCAAGGGCGAAGTCCTCACCCGGGTGTCGGCTTTCTGGTTCAACAGGCTGAAAAGCATCGTGCCGAGCCAGGCGCTCGACATCACGCCCGAAACAGTGGTTACGGCAAACGAACGCGACCAGGTGGCCGGACGCGCTATTGTTGTCAAAAAACTCAAGGCCCTGCCGGTCGAGGCCATCGTGCGCGGCTATCTGGCGGGCTCAGGCTGGAAGGAATATCAGGCCAGCCAGTCGGTGTGCGGCATCAAACTGCCGGCTGGGCTCAAGCAGGCCGACCGCCTGCCCGAGCCGATTTTCACCCCATCGACCAAGGCCGCCGCGGGCGCGCACGATGAAAACATCGCTTTTGACGCCATGGCCAAGTTGATCGGCGCTGACCTGGCCCAACAGGTGCGCGACGTAAGCCTTGCCCTGTATAAGGCAGCGGCAGAGTATGCGCTCACACGCGGCATCATCATTGCCGACACCAAGTTCGAATTTGGTGTCGACGAAAGCGGCAAACTGGTGTGGATCGACGAAGCGCTAACCCCGGATTCCTCCCGCTTCTGGCCTGCCGACCAGTATCAGCCGGGCAGCAACCCACCCAGCTTCGACAAGCAATTCGTACGCGACTGGCTGGAGGCCAGTGGCTGGAACAAGCAGGCGCCGGGACCGATGCTGCCAGATGAAATCGTCGAAAAGACCGCTGCCAAATACCGCGAGGCGATGACGCGGCTGCTGGGGTAAAGGCTTACTTCAGGGTATCGGCCAGAAACGCGGCGACCGCTTCGACCATTTCGCCCTCGCGCCCGCTGAAGAAATGATCGGCATGGGCAATCACCCGCTGTTTTGAACCCTTGGCCGACAGGCTCTGTTTGCGTTTGCCGGCATTCTGCAGCACCGGCGGCAGATCGTTGTCACCGTACAGGTCCAGAACGGGCAGCTTCAGGCCGGTATAGGTGCCCGATGACAGCCCCAGACTGGCCCACGACTTCACGCTGGAGTCCGGTTTCCCCACCATATACACACCGCTCATGCGTGAGCCCATGCTGTGGGACACAATCGCCAGTTGGGTATAGCCCTTGGCCTTGAGAAAAGCGACCGCTTCGCCCATGCGCTCGGCAGCCTCGGCAAATGTTGGCGGATAGGCCTCACCCGTAGCATCGGCCGCCAGAATCGGCATCTGGATCGACAGTGTGCCAAATCCGCGATCAGCCAGTTCGGTTCGCAGTGTCCCGACCATGCCCCAATCAGGGTGGATGCCCATACCATGAACGACGATGACCGCCTGCCCGGTCTTGCCCGGAACAAACAACGTCAGGAATTTATGATGGCCACGCGGGGTTTGGAGATAGACCGGATCCCCCACCACCAGACCAGGCACCACTTCATCCGCCCACTTCTTTTCTCGTGCGTAATCTGCACCGCCTGCATCCGCCCATGCGGACAACGAAAACAGTAAAATCAAACCCATCTGCACCGTCTGCAACATGTTTTTCTTCATCCTGAGTCTCCCACGCGTTAAAGTTCGTATATTACCGCCCGATAATTCATTGAAACCTTGGTTTCAATGAAACCATGGTTTTATCAACCACCCAAGGTAGAAAATATTGACTGCTGAGCCACTGCGGATCGTACCTTCTTCGACCCCTTCTGCACCGCAGCGCATCACCGTGCGTCAGCGCGGTGGTGCGCGCGTGGTGATCGTCGATGATCGCAGCACCGCACGCAGCCTGCTCGAAGGACTGGCACGTACGCTTGAGCCGGGCGTGATCGTGGAAAGCTTTGCTGACCCGCTTGATGCGCTGGAGCGCATGTACCACACGCCCCCGGACCTCATCATCACCGACTACCGTATGCCGGGCATGGACGGCATCGAGTTCACGCGCCGTATTCGGGCTGAGCGCCTGCTGACCGAAATACCCGTCATCATCGTCACCGTAGTCGAGGACCGCCAGATTCGCTATCAGGCCCTGGAAAATGGTGCGACTGATTTTCTCACCCGACCGATTGATCCCCAGGAGTGCCGTGCCCGTTGCCTGAACCTGCTGGCGCTGCGCCGCAGCCAGAAAATGGTGGCCGACCGCGCTCAATGGCTGGAAGAGCAGGTAATGCAGGCCACCCGGGAAGTGCGCACACGCGAACGCGAAACCCTGATGAAACTAGCCAAGGCAGGCGAATATCGCGATGAAGAAACCGGCAATCACATCCTCCGCATGGCGAAATACGCCCGCCTGATCGCCGAAGAACTGAACCTGACCGCAATGGAATGCGACGAAATCGAATCTGCCGCCCCCATGCACGACATCGGAAAAATCGGTATTCCCGACCTGATCCTGCTCAAACCCGGCCGCCATACACCCGAAGAACAGCTCATCATGCGCAAGCACCCGATGATCGGCTACAACATTCTGGCCGACAGCCCATCGCGCTTTTTGCAAATGGGTGCCGTGATTGCCCTGGGTCACCACGAACACTACAACGGCGGCGGCTATCCGCAAGGTCTGACGGGCGAGGACATTCCGCTGCCGGCGCGAATTGTTGCGGTGGCGGACGTGTTTGACGCACTCACCTCTCACCGCCCGTATAAACGTGCCTGGTCTTTTCAGGAGTCACTGAATTTCGTCCAGACCGAAAGCGGTAAGCACTTTGATCCGGCCTGTGTACGTGCGTTTGAACGGCGCATCGATACCGTAGCCGCCATCATGCACGAACTGGGCGATACGCCCGACTGATCCGACGGCCATGTCGAACCGGCTTCCGCTTCCCGCTTTCATCAAACGCCTGCAGGGGCGCATTCAGACAAGACCGGATACCGAATTCCAGCAGGCCTTGATCCGCCTGTGCGTTGTTGTCGGTTTCTATCTGTATTTCTCGCTCACGAAACTTGAACACAGTTCCGCAATCGCGATGCAAGTTCATTTCCTTGGACTGGGCCTGACACTTGTTTCACTCTCGCTGTTACTCGGTTCGCTGGTCGATTTGAGCCCCTCGGTTGCCCGTCGCGGCATCGGCATGCTGCACGATTTCACCGTGGCCACCTATATGCTGGCCATCTCGAATGAAACAGGTGCACCGGTCGTCGCGGCCTATCTATGGGTCACACTGGGAAACGGTTTCCGCTACGGGCAGGCGTATTTGCTTGTTTCAACCGTGGCGTCCGCAGTCGGATTCGTTGTTGTCTATCAATACAACCCGTTCTGGAACTCACACACGCCGCTGTGGTGGGGCATATGGCTGACGATTCTCGTTGTGCCACTCTACGCGTCCAGCCTGCTCAAGCAATTGCATGGTGCAGTCAAGCGGGAAAAAGAGGCCAGCCAGGCCAAATCCAATTTCCTGGCCAACATGAGCCATGAACTGCGCACCCCGCTCAATGGCGTGATCGGGGTGGCCGACCTTCTGGCTGAAACCCGGCTCGACAAGGAACAAAAGGAATACGCCCAGATCATTCACGCGTCGGCCCATACCCTGCTGGAACTGATCGAAAACGTACTCGATATTTCGCGCATCGAAGCCGGCCGCATTGCCTCCACCGAAGAAGATTTCGATCTCCATCGCCTGATCAATGGCATCAGCGCGATGATGGCATCCCAGGCACATGCCAAGGGACTGGAACTCGCAGCGCATATCGCACCGCAAACGCCTTTTCACCTACACGGCGATGCGCGCCATCTGCGGCAGATTTTGATCAATCTGACCGGCAATGCCATCAAGTTCACCGAACAAGGCCGGGTCGACCTGTATGTCCGACCGGTTGGACAAGGTCATCTGCAACGCGTGCGTTTTGAAATTGTTGATTCCGGAATCGGCATCGCTGAAGCTGCGCAATCGTATATTTTCGACAGCTTTACCCAGGCCGACCCAAGCGTCACTCGCCGCTTTGGCGGCAGCGGACTAGGCACCACCATTGCCCGGCAGCTGGTAAACGCGCTCGGCGGCCAGATTGGCCTGCACAGCCGGGAAGGTGAAGGCAGCACGTTCTGGTTTGAATTGCCGTTCACCCTGCAGACCGCCCAAGCCACCGAGGCCGATGAGCATTTCGACATCCCCATGCGGGTCGCCATTCTGGCAGGGGCCGAACTGGCCAGTCGTCTGCAGGGCGCGATCCGGAATTGGGGTGCTGAAACCATCGCCGTGGGCAACACCACCCGGCTTTCCGCCGAGCTATCCGCCTATTTGTCAGGCGGCACGCCACTGGGGGCCATCGTGGTGGAACGCAGCCTGTTGCCGGGCGAGCCGGCCATGTTCCTGCGCATGCTGCGCGATGACGCGAGCCTGGCCACGCTGCCCATTATTCTGGTCGAATCCGATGCCAGCGTGCCGGCCACACATGATGCCCAGTTGGTCCGTGCAGGCTATGCCTCGGTCCTACGAACGCCGGTCAACACCACGCTGCTGTTCAACGCCATTCATGCTGTCATCAGCCATGATATGCCGCACAACGTGGTATCGCTGGCCAATCATTTTCAATCACAAACCGGTCAGGCCACGCGTTTGCGCATTCTGGTGGCCGAGGACAACCCGGTTAACCAGCGCGTGGTTCGCGGTCTGCTGGAACATGCCGGACACGAAGTCTATCTGGCACACGACGGCGAAGAAGCGCTGGCGATGCTGGAGTCTGGCGAATTGATCTACAACCTGGCTGTCATCGACATGCACATGCCGCTTTTATCCGGACCCGAGGTCGTACAGCGCTGGCGTTTTCTGGAGAAGGGGCATTTGCCCATCATCATGCTGACCGCCGATGCGCGCGCTGAAGCACAAGCGGTATGCGAAGCTGCAGGGGCCGACGCCTATCTGACCAAGCCCATCAATAGTCGCGAACTGATGTACCAGATTGCGCAACTGGCCGACCAGCAGACACCGCCCGCTGCTGAAATGGCAGCGGCCCGCTCGCTCCCACCAGACAATCTGGATGAATCCGTGCTCGACAATCTCGCCCAGTTTGGCGGGCCGTCCTTTGTCCAGGATCTGCTGACCAGCTTTGAAGAAGACAGTGAACGTTCACTGCGGGATATCGGGCGTGCGCTGGACGCACAGGACTACGGCCAATGGCACGACCAGCTCCATATGCTGAAAGGCGGCGCCAGCGATGTCGGCGCCAATCTGCTGGTGCAACTGTGTACCGAAGCGGAGCGCATCAAACCTTACGAAATGAGCGCGCCAAGCACACGCCAGAAACTGGAAGACGTGCGGTTTGCGCTGGTCGCCGCGCAAACCGCACTGACAGTCTATCTGGACCAGAAATTACGCGCCGAAAGCCACTGACGGCGCGGTTGCTGCGGCCACGCCCGCTTTGCCCGTTTGCCGGCTCACCAGTCGCTCCATCATCCGCAAGTCGCGTGCCTCCAGGCGCAAGGCCGCATCCACCCAGATCTCCGTGATTCGCACCAGTTCATCGTACGAGACCGGCTGACTGACTTCACGCGCGCTGCGCAAGGCCAGAATCCCGTTGCGCGACTTCTCCTCACGCCGCACATAGTCGCATACCGCCGCCTCCCCCGCTCCCGGCTCGGCCAGCACATCCACCACGCCCATCTCATATAACTCTTCCGCCAGATAGAGTTTGCCGCTGAGAATCAATTTTTCGGCTTTTTGGTGCCCGATGCGGCGCCCCAGAAAGGTCATCGCCCCCATGCCCGGAAACAGGTTGAACAGGATTTCCGGCAAGCCCATTTTTGCCCCGCGCTCGGCAATCAACACGTTGGCCGCCAGTGCGCTTTCAAATCCGCCACCGAGCGCCTGCCCCTGAACCAGGGCAATGCTGGTTACGCCCGGCCGGTTCAGATGACTGTGTACGGCATAGGAACAGTCGATACAGGAAAGCGCATAGCGGTACAACGCATCGCGATCACGCGCCACGATATGCTGCATGAAAAGATTAAGGTCACCACCCAGACTGAACGTATCGGGTACCTTCGACGCCAGCACGAAATACTTCACGTCCAGCTGAGCCGGGTCATCGATCATGCCGACCATGCTGTCGCCCCAGGCCAGCAGTTCGCGCAACACCGTGGGCGTAAAACATGGCCGGGGTTCGGCATGCATATAGCCCCACGCAACCTGGCTGTGCGGGTCAAAACAAGTGGTAAGTTGAGTATAGGAATGGGATTGCGGTTGAAGCGAAGTAGGTACGGCCTGCAAATACGACATGCGATTCTCCATGTGTTGGATGTTAATCAACCATGCCTCATCGCGGCATGTTTTTGCAGCCTAGCGTGCACCGTTCCATCACTCAAGCAGGAAATGACTGGCCCGATAAATTGCACAACATCTGGTGAAGTTTTTTATGCCCTACCCAATATCAGGTGGGTTCGGTCTGAATATTAGAACGCCCAGACCATGCGCAGCGCCAATACCAGCAGCAGCAGGGCAAAGATCCGCTTGAGTGGGCGGATTGGCAGCCGATGTGCCGTTCGCGCGCCGAGCGGCGCCGTCAATACGCTGCCCAGCACAATGCCGATCAGCGCGGGCAGATAGACAAATCCGAAGCTGCCCGCAGGCAAGCCGCTCACCTTCCAGCCGCCCAGCACGTACCCTGTCGCACCCGCCACCGCGATGGGAAAACCGATCGCCGAGGACGTCGCGATCGCCCGGTGCAAGGTGATGTTGTGCCACAGCATGAAGGGCACCGACAGCGTGCCGCCGCCGATCCCCACCCAGCTCGACACCGCGCCAATCACGCCACCCGCCAGCAGGGTTCCGGCCCGGCCCGGCAGGGCGCGATGCGCTGCCGGCTTGAAATCCAGCCACATCTGAACAGCCGCGTAAAACAGGAAGACAACAAAAAACAGCTTTAGCACAAAAGCCGATACCTGTGCGGCCAGCACGGCGCCAAGCAGGGTTCCCACAATAATGCCGGACGTGATGCGCCGCACCAGTGCCCATTCAATGGCACCATGGCGATGGTGCGCACGCACGCTGGACAATGACGTAAACAGGATCGATGCGAGCGAAGTGCCCAGTGCCAGCTGCGGCTCCAGGCCCACCGCCAGACCCTGATCATGCAGCATGAAGATCAACACCGGCACGATGATGAGGCCGCCACCCACGCCCAGCAGGCCGGCCACAAAGCCCACCACCAGCCCCAGGCCACCGTAGGCGGCAAGCAATGCCGGATCAATCACACCAGGTGTTTAACGATGAAGGCGTAATCGGCCGGATCGACCGGGGTAATCGACAGGCGATTGCCTTTTTGCAGAATACGCATGTTGGTGAGTTCGGGGTACGTGCGGATTTCCGACAGTGGCATCAGCCGGGTTTTCTTCACCAGCTTCACGTCCACATTCACCCAGCGCGGCGTTTCCGGCGTGGCCTTGGGGTCAAAATACTTGTTCCCAGGGTCGAATTGCGTCGTGTCGGGATAGGCCAGCACGCTGACTTCCGCCAGCCCGGCAATGCCCGGTTCGGCGCAGGACGAATGGTAGAACAGCACCTTGTCACCCACCTTCATCTGATCGCGCATGAAATTGCGCGCCTGATAATTGCGGATGCCATACCAGGCGACGCTTTGATTTGGCATGGCCGCCAAATCATCGATGCTGACGTCGCTCGGCTCGGACTTCATGACCCAGTAGCGCATGCTCAGCCCCGCTTGATCAACGTACCAACGCCTTCGGGTGTCAGCACTTCCAGCAACAAGGCATGTTCCACCCGGCCGTCGATGATATGTGCGGACTTCACGCCGCTGTTCACCGCATCAACCGCATAGCCCACCTTGGGAATCATGCCGCCGCTGATCGTGCCATCGGCCATCAATTCATCAACCTGACTGGGCGTCAGCCCGGTCAGCAATTGCATCTGCTTGTCGAGCACACCCGGCGTATTGGTCATGAAAATCACTTTTTCCGCCTTCAGCACGCCGGCAATCTTGCCGGCGGCCACATCAGCGTTGATGTTGTAGGCATTGCCTTCCGCATCGGCACCGAGCGGCGCCACCACCGGGATGAAGTCGCGCGCGTCGAGCACCTGGATGATTTCCGGGTCGATGCTGGTGATCTCGCCGACCTGGCCGATGTCGAGCATCTCGTCAGCCCTGTCCTTGCTCGCCACCAGCATTTTTTTGGCATGGATAAAATTGCCGTCCTTGCCGGTCAGCCCCACCGCCTTGCCGCCATGCTTGTTGATCAGCGTCACGATGTCCTGGTTGACCAGGCCGCCGAGCACCATCTCCACCACATCCAGCGTTTCGTCATCGGTGACACGCATACCCTGGATAAATTCGCTCTGCTTGCCTATGCGCTGCAACAGTCCGGCGATCTGCGGGCCGCCGCCGTGCACCACCACCGGATTCATCCCCACCAGTTTCAGCAACACCACATCCTTGGCAAAGGCTTCCATCAAATGCCGCTCCGTCATGGCGTTCCCGCCATATTTAATGACAATGGTCTTGTCGTAAAAGCGCCGGATATAGGGCAACGCTTCGCACAGGATATTGGCTTTTTCAGCGGCGGTATGGGTTGCGGTCATGGTGACTCCGAGTTGATTCTGTGCGAATTTTACGCCATTAAAAAAGGCGACGCGAAGTCGCCTTTTTTACACCAGGGCGCAGATGCTATTGCACCGCCAGCCGCCTGGCAGCAGCAGCCGCCTTTTTGGGCAGCACCAGTTCCAGCACGCCATCCTGGTAGCGGGCATTGGCCGCGGCCTCGTCAATCTCGCTCTCCAGTGCAAAACTGCGGCTGACGCGTCCGAACGATCGTTCACGGCGCAGCACGGTCTCGCCTTCCTTCTGCTCGGTGTTTTTCTTCACTTCAGCACTGATCGACACCGTGTTGCCATCAATGCTGACATGAATATCGTCCTTGTTCACGCCGGGAATATCGGCATGAACAGCATAGCTTGTCGCATCTTCCTTCACATCCATGCGAATCTGCGGCATGTCCTTGTCCATCTGCACCGGGCGAAAAAATCCGCGAAACAGATTGTCGAGCGGATCAGACGTTGCGAACGGATCAGTTACCCCAAACGGGCCATGACGGGTGATATTAGCCATCGTAATCTCCTTCAAGTTAACAAATGGTCGGATAAAACCGATCTGGGGGGCGATGTTTTCGTTTCAAGAGCCGGTTTGTTACATTGTGGCGCTGCCACTAAAGTGCACTCACGCCATCAACCGGAACGAGGCAATACATGCACACGCTTGACGCGCAATCCTGGCTGGCCGAGCACGGAGATTATTTATTCCGGGTGGCCCGCCGCCAACTCCATTCGGACGAACTGGCTGAAGATGCGGTCCAGGAAACCCTGCTGGCCGCACTATCCGCGCAGGCGCGTTATTCAGGCAACGCCGGCCCGCGAACCTGGCTTACCGGCATACTCAAACACAAGATCGTCGACCTGATCCGGCGACAGGTACGCGAGGTTGCCTTGCCGCACGACGCGGATAGTGAGGAAGCAGTCGACCTGCTGTTCAAGGAAAATGGCCACTGGGCCGATCCGATCCGTCCCTGGGGCAATCCGCATGCCGAAGCTGAACTCGGTCAACTGCGGCGTGTACTGGACGGATGTGCCGACCGGCTGAAGCCCGTGATGGCGCAGGTTTTCAGCCTGCGCGAGGTCGGTGGCATGGAAACCGAAGAAATTTGTAAGAAACTCAACATTACTCCGACCAACTGCTGGGTACTGCTGCATCGGGCGCGTTTGTTCATGCGGCAATGCCTGGAGCTGAACGGTTTTTCGAAAGCAGGTGTAACGTGAAATGGATGCCAACTTGTAAGGAAACAACGGAACTTGCGTCGCGCGCCATGGACGAACGCCTGCGGTTTTCTGAACGCATGGCCATGCAGTTTCACCTGGCCATGTGCAAAAACTGCGCCCGCTTCAACTCGCAATTGCAGGAAATGCGCCGCCTGTTTCGTGTGGAAACGGGCGTGGACAACACCACGCCTGGACTCACGCCTAATGCCCGGCAGCGTATTAAAACCGAATTGCAGAAAAAGCTCGGTTCATGAGCCTTTTGCAATAACCGGCTCGTCCGGGAGCATTTTTGATTGCCTTAATTTATTTATCTGGAGAGAAAACGATGTCCAAAAAAACCCTGCTCGCTACTGCTGTTGGTTCCGCCTTTGTTGCCAGCATGGCAGCTGCCCCGATCGCGTCAGCTGCTGAAAATCCCTTCGCCCTGTCCGGCTTGTCGAACGGCTACCAAGTCGCGGAAACAAATGCCGCCAAACCCATGGAAGGCAAATGCGGCGGCATGAAAGCCGGCGAAGGGAAGTGTGGCGGCATGAAAGCAGGCAAGATGAAAGCCGGTGATGCCAAGTGCGACACACCGATGATGGGTGCCGACAAGGATGGAAAAATCAGCAAGGAGGCCTTCACCAAAAGACACGAAATCATGTTCGACAGCATGGATGCCAACAAGGACGGCTTCCTCGACCAAGCCGAAATGGGCAAGATGAGACAAGGTGCCTGCGGCGGTGCCAAGAAACCCATGGAAGGCAAGTGCGGCGGCATGAAGTAATCCAACCGTCATGAAAACCCTGCGCCCCACCGGCGCGGGACTGGGCTTTCGGCGCGAGCTCTTGCCCGAGCTGAAAGCCCATGTCCCCGATGCCATCGAATTTTTCGAAATCGCTCCGGAAAACTGGATCGACATGGGGGGCGCTTATGGCCGCGATCTGCGCGGCTTCACCGAACGTTATCCTTTCGTCTGCCACGGCCTGTCGCTGTCACTCGGCGGCCCGGCTCCACTCGACGAAATGCTGCTGCACAAGACCAAGCAACTGATGGATGCCCACGGCATGGCCTTGTTTACCGAACACCTGTCGTACTGCTCGGATGACGGGCATTTGTACGATCTGCTGCCGATTCCCTTCACTGAAGAAGCGGTGAAATACGTCGCTGCGCGCATCCGCCGCACGCAGGACATCCTGGAACGCCGCATCGCCATCGAAAATGCGTCGTTCTATACGGACGCACCCATCGCCGACATGGATGAAGCACATTTCATCCGCGCGGTGCTTGACGAAGCCGATTGCGATCTGCATCTCGACGTCAACAACGTCTATGTCAACAGCGTGAACCATCGCTATGACCCACTCGAATTCATTCGCGCCCTGCCAACCGAGCGCATTGTGTATCTGCACATGGCCGGCCATTACAACGAGGCGGATGACCTGATCATCGATACCCATGGCGCCGATGTGATCGACCCGGTGTGGGCGCTGCTCGATGAAACCTATCGCATTCACGGCGTCTTCCCCACGCTGCTGGAACGTGACTTCAACATTCCGCCGCTGGTTAAACTGGTGTACGAGGTCGAGCGCATCGCGCAGATCCAGAATCAACACAACCAAACTCAACACAGCCAGGTAGCGCATGCCACCCATGCCCATGCCCGCGCCCATGCTTCCTGAGTTCCAGCGTTACCAGTACGCCTTCACCGCGCACATTCGCGATCCCAGAGCGAACCCGCGCCCGGCCGGCGCGGAAGCACGGCGCATGAACATCTACAACGAGCTGCTCTACAACAATGTGGAAGGGTTCTTGCTGGCGTGCTTTCCGGTACTGAGGAAAGTACTCGGTGTGCGCAAATGGGCCAAACTGGTGCGCGCATTTTTCAGCACGCATCGCAGCCACACGCCCTACTTCCGGCAGATACCAGACGAGTTCATACAGTTTTTGCAAAGCGAATGGACGCCACCCGAAGGTTATCCGCCGTATCTACTGGCGCTGGCGCATTATGAGTGGATTGAGCTGGTGCTGTCGGTGTCGAACCGCAGCGTGGAGTGCGGCATCGATGCCACCGGTAATCTGCTCGATGGCACACCCGTGCTGAATCCGGTTCTAGCCAACCTGCATTACGACTGGCCTGTGCACCGCATCGCACCGCGACGCAAAGTGCAGCCTGCAGAAACCTGGCTGCTGGTATACCGCGATGGCCATGATCGGGTGGAATTCACCGAGATCAATGCCTTCACGGCACGCCTGCTCACCCTGCTTGAATCAGGCGCCCTGAGCGGGCGCGCCGCACTGGAACGCATCGCCGAGGAAAGCCGCCACCCCGACCCCGCGTTGATTCTGCAGGCCGGCGGCGCGCTGCTGCAAGACTTGCACGCGCGCGGCGCAATCCTCGGAACCCGTCAGATTTAATGATGGTGATGCTGCATGGCTCCGCCATCCATGGCACGCGCCTCGGCCTTTACCTCGACCGTCTGCTTTTTGCCGTCTGATTCCACCACCAGCGTCAGCGGGATCACCTCACCGGCAGCAATCGGCTTCTTCAACCCCATCAGCATGATGTGATAACCGCCCGGCTCAAGTGAAATGGTCTTGCCTTTCGGCAGATCGACCGACTTCACTTCGCGCATCCGCATCACGTCGCCATCCATTTTCATTTCGTGTACTTCCACCCGCGGCACAGCCGAACTGGACGCGCTCAACAAACGCGCATCTGTATCGGACTGGATCTGCATGTAGGCGCCGCCAACCGGTTGCCCCGGCATGGTGGCACGCACCCAGGCGTTGGTAACGCTGACATTGGCCGCCCAGGCGGGCAGGCCAGCAAGGCTGATCAGCAGTGCGGCGGCAAGCGTGGTTTTCATCTGTTTTTCCTCGGTAAAAAAGTTCAGAACTTGAATGTCAGTGCAGTGTAGATCGAACGGCCCATGCCGGGAACCGCGTAGCCATATGCCCAACCACCTGTCGGCGGCATAGTCAGCCCCTGCCCCACATACGCACCACCCAAAGGAAGGTCGTAGAGTCTATCGAAGACATTCTCGATGCCCACATCGAGTCGCGCCTGTTTCCACTGATAGCTACTGCGCAAGTTCAGCAAACCATAACCTGCTGTTTCAAGTTCGTTTCGTTCCTGCGACACATCATCCTTGGCATCCACGACCAGCACTTCCGCAGTGTTGGTCCAGCTGCCCAAGCGTTGCACGATGGCCAGTTTCACGTTCAGCGGCATCATGTTGTAAAGATTATCATCCGTTCCGCTGGTGGTTTCCCCTCTGACATAGCTCAACATGCCAGTCGCTGTGAAGCTCCCGTAGCCGGTATTTTTGGCCAACGGGAAATAACCGGAAATATCGAGGCCGTAGAGCTGGACGTCCTGATTGTCATACTTGAGGAACACGAAATTATTGGTTGTCGTCAGGTTTGACGGCACCGCACACCTTGAACCTGCCACCAGGCTGTCTGCGGCAGCGCAGCGCCGCGCATTGATAAAGTCCTCTACATAGGTGTAGTACGGCGTTACTTTCAGCCCCCAGCTCTGCTGACTGGCGTCATGCCAGTCTGCGGTGACACTGAGTGTATGGGCGACTTCCGGTTTCAAGTCCAGATTGCCGACGTAGCCATTGCCATCACCGGTCATGTTGATCATGTTCATGGCCATGCCGCCGGTCGACCAAGTATAGCGTTCATACAAGTTGGGCGAGCGCGTCTTGCGTGCATAGCCGAACTCGATGGTGCGCATCTCGTCCGGCGTGAAGCGGGCCAGCGCGGTCATATCCCAGTTGTTGTCGGTACGGCTGCGATCTTTGGCATTGAAGGCATTTGCATCATTGTCATAACCGCTGTTGTAACCCTGCACCGTGCCTGTGTCCATTTTGACGGTTTCATGACGAATACCTAACTGACTCAGCCATTGCTGGTTCCAGCGTGCCTCCCATTCGGCAAAGGCGGCATAACGGTCGCGCTCGCCATTATTGATGTCCAGGAATGTATCGGGGGACATGCCGCCGTTACCAGAGGCCTCCCACCAGTCACTGAAACGATAGCGCTGGTATTCGCCACCCACCCTGAGGGTGTCACGCGCAGAAAGCAGGATATCTCCCTTGACCACGGCACCTGTGTTTCTCCCTTCCGTGTCCATCGGCATACCAGGTGCGGCTATTGTTTGGCCGGGACCCATGTACCAGAACACCTTGTCCTCGAGGAAGTTCATTTTGTGCCGCGTATGCTCATGATAGGCACGTGCTTCCAGTGCGCCCCAGTCGTACTGACCCTTGTAGCGCAGATTGACCTGTTCGCTGTCGTTACCGGTCATATCCATACGCTGGTTCGGAAAACCCTGGTAGGGAATATCCTGTACACCCAGCTTCAGCTCAATCAGGTGGGCTTCATTGCGCAGCGCAAAACCAAGTGATTGGTTGGTTGATTTATACATGGACGAGCCAACTTCATCACCTGGCAACCATTTTGTCGAACTTACAAGTGATGGACCGGCATCGGTAAAAGCTAGCCCGGCCGGCTTGAAGTCCCCACCCGCCTGGTAGTTATCGGATTTCACAGTTGACCCGCTGTAAGTCACGCTCAACTTGTCGCTTGCAATGGTTGCTGCGAGATTGCCACCAAAGGCGTTGCCGTTGCTGCGATAAAACGCACCGGCCTCGCCCTTCTTCAACACGCCTTCACCTGCCTTTGCAAACTCCGGGGCGGCCGAATTCACCAGGATCGTGCCGCCGATGCTGTCGCCGCCCGAGCTCACCGGCGCGAGGCCGGAAAATACCTGGATACTCTCCACGTTGCTTGGGTCAATGTAGGAGAGCGCAGGGTTCATGTGGTTGCCACACGCAGAAATCAGGTCCATGCCATCAACCTTGATACGCAAACGATCATCCGCCAGGCCATGGATCGACGGCAGGCTGGACACACCGCCGGCACCGTACAGGCTCACGCCCGGGACATCGCGAAGCAGACTGGCCGTATCGCTGGTAACAGCCCGCAGCGAAGGCAGGTTGGCAACTCCAACACCTGCCGGTGCGAGGGTTTCTGGCGTGCCCTCCACCACAACGGTCGTCAAAGGCGTCGGTTCATTCGCGCTGGATGTGACCGGAAACAGGCTGATGGCAATCATCAAGGGAAGCAGGCGGGGGACGAAAGTGGGCTTTTGCATAATAAAAACTCAACCAAAATCGGGCTAAAAAGGGATTCCATTGTCCCTTTTTGGCCGCTGTCACGGAATGTGACAAATCGTCACACCCCGACACATCGCATGCACCGATTACAATGCCGCCATGCCGTCCACGACCGCTTCCACCCTGCTCTCCACCCTGCCCGCCCGTGCCCTGCTGGGGCGTTTGCTGGCGGTTCGCGTGTCACTGATCGCCGGCTGGGCCGCAGGCATCGTGTGGCTGCACTGGGGCATCCACATCCCGATGCCGCTGTTGCCGATGGGGGCAGTGCTGATGCTGATGCTGCTGTTTTCGCTCTCCACCGCATGGCGTCTGCGGCAGGAAATGCCTGCCACGCAAATGGAATTTCTGGTGCATCTGCTGACCGACCTCACTGCATTTGCGGTACTGGTTTTTTTCAGCGGCGGGGTCACCAACCCCTTCGCCTCGCTAATGCTGGTGCCGGTCGTCATAGCAGCCGTCAGCCTGCGTCCACGCTGGGTGTGGCTGCTGGCGACGGTGGCGGGCGGCCTGTATGCGGTGCTGCTGTTTTACTACCAGCCGCTGGCAGTGGCCGACCCGATCGCCGCCTATGGCATGCACCTCGGCGGCATGTGGTTCAACTTCCTGATCAGCGCCGGCCTCATCGCATTCTTTGTCACCCGCATGCACGCCGCCCTGCGCACGCGCGATCAGGAACTGTCTACCCTGCGCGAAAAGCAGTTGCGTGACGAACGCATCGTCGCGCTCGGCACCCAGGCCGCACTGGCCGCGCACGAACTCGCCACGCCCCTCGCCACCATCCAGACCACCGCGCACGAACTGGCCAGCGAATTCGCCAACGATCCTGACATCGGCGCTGACTGCCGTCTGCTGGAAAAGCAGGCCCAGGCCTGCAAACGCATCCTCACCCAGCTGGCCGCGCGCGCGCAGGACACCGCTCCTGCCGCCCAGCCACTCGATGCCTGGCTGGCTGCACTGATCGAGCGCTGGCAGGTGCTGCGCCCCGATGCACAAGTCACGGCAACCCTGCCGACCGATCAGCGTGCCTTCACGCCAGCCGACGGCCTGGAGCAGGCTATCCTGAATGTCCTCAACAATGCTGCCGACGTGTCGCCCAATGCCGTCGAGCTCAGCACCACCAGCCACCATGACACGCTGCAAATCGATATCGCCGACCGCGGACCGGGTTTCTCGCCCGAGCAAAAAGCGCAGGCCGGGCGGGTTGCCTTCAGCGGCAAATCGGGACACGGCTGGGGGATGGGACTGGTGCTCACCCACGCCACCCTGGAGCGGGCCGGCGGCAGCCTCACGCTCGTCGAACGCGATGGCGGCGGCAGCTGCGTACGCATTACTCTGCCCTGGAGCCAGGCAACATGAAACCCAAGTTATTAATCGTCGAGGATGACACGGATTTTGCGGCAGTCCTGTCGCGTGCCATGGGCAAGCGCGGCTTCGAGGTGGCAGTGGCACACGATGCGATCGAAGCTCAGACGGTGTCGGACACATTCGATCCCAGCCATGCCGTGGTCGATTTGAAACTGCCCGGCGAATCGGGATTGAAAGTGGTGGCCATGCTGGCCGCCCGCACGCCACCGCCCGCCATCGTCGTGCTCACCGGCTATGCCAGCATCGTCACCGCTGTTGAAGCGGTGCGGCTGGGCGCACAACATTATCTGGCCAAGCCGGCCGACGCCGACGAAATCCTCGCCGCGCTCATGCGCGATCAGCCGGATGCCACGCTCGACGTCAGCCCCGAGCCCCTGACCGTTGCGCGGCTGGAATGGGAGCACATCCAGAAAGTATTGAACGAGCATGACGGCAACATTTCGGCCACCGCGCGGGCGCTGAAAATGCACCGCCGCACCCTGCAGAGAAAGCTCGAGAAAAACCCGCCCAAGCCGGATTAAAGCCGGGTCAGTGTGCCAGGCCCCAGTCCACCACCCCGGTGTAAGCCGTGGCCAGCACCACGCCGCCAAAGATAATGCGATACCAGGCAAACACGGTGTAGTCGTGACGGCTGACGAATTTGATCAGCGTACGCACCGCAATCAATGCGCTGATAAATGCGGCCACGCCGCCCACCACAAACAGCGGCACATCGTTCACATCGAACAAGCGCCAGTTCTTGTAGAGGTCATAGGCCGTGGCAGCGAACATGGTGGGAATGGCAAGAAAGAACGAGAACTCCGCTGCTGCCTTGCGCGACATCCCCAGAAACAAGCCACCGATGATGGTCGCGCCCGAGCGCGACGTGCCGGGAATCATCGCCAGCGCCTGCGCAAAGCCCACCGCCAGCGCGCGGCGCCAGGTGAGATCATCCACGGTCTCGGTGCTGACCACGTGCCTGCGGCGCTCCGCCCACAAGATCAGCACGCCACCGATCACCAGTGCAGACGCCACCACAATGGGGTTGAACAGATACGCCTTGATTTCCTTGTAGAACAGGAAGCCCAGCACCGCCGCCGGTAAAAAGCCGGCCATCAAGTTAGTCGCCAGCCGCCGCGATGCCGGCTCGGTATGCAGCGTCACCGCCACGTGCCCGAGCCGCGCCCGGTATTCCCATACCACCGCAAAAATCGCCGCCAACTGAATGGCGATCATGAAGACCTTGGCCTTCTCGCTGTTGAAGCCCAATAGTTGCCCCGCCAGAATCAGGTGTCCGGTGCTGGATATCGGCAGAAATTCCGTGACACCTTCGACCAGGCCAAGGATGAGGGCATACAGCAGCAGTGTGGGGTCAGTCATGGTGGCGGATCGGGGGTAAAAGGCGCGCCCGGCGGACACGCCTGCAGAATTATACGCGGGCCGGATTACAGCTTTTCGGTAGCCACAAAGGTCACCCGATTCCTGCCTTGCAGCTTGGACTGGTACTGGCACGCATCGGCAGCGGCAATCAGCGCATCCAGCGTGATGTGGCGCGCCTCCTTTTGTGCCACGCCGAAACTTGCCGTCACCGAGGTGGCGCCCTGCTCGCGTGGAATGCGCACTGCCTCAATCGCCATTCGCAATCGTTCCGCCAAGGCGGCCGCTTCCTGAAGACTGGTTTCGGGCAGAAACACAATGAATTCCTCGCCGCCCCATCTGGCCAGCACATCGCCCTGCCTGACGGACTGTTTGAGGATGTCTGCCAGAGCCTTCAGCACTTCGTCGCCGTGGGCATGACCATAGATATCATTGATCTGCTTGAATCGGTCAATGTCGAGCAGCATGACCGAGGTGGCATGCTTGTGGCGAATCGCATTGCTCCAGAACGAAGCGGTCTTGTCGTAGAAGGCGCGCCGGTTATTCAGGCCCGTCAGCGGGTCCATCTGCGCCAATCGTTCGGCTCGTATCCTTCTTTCCTGGCTGACACGAAGCTGGTAGGCCAGCGCCAGGGCCAGCAGGGTGGCATCCACCAGCATGCCGATTTCCACTGCGCGGAAGGTCCAAACGTTGTGGGGGATGAATCCCCAGACCGAGAGTGCTGTCAGCAGCACCCCCACCATGGCCGCCATCGCAGCAATGAGAAAATACCTGGCCGGTTTCTGCCCGGCGTAAACCGATATGGCACCCAGGAACAGCATGATGCCGCTGAACAGGATAACAAAGCTGAAGGCTGCCAGCAGGGCGACCTTCTGGCTATCCAACAGGAAAGCCACCGCCAGCAGAAGGCCAAAGCTTGCACAGAAGGCGATGACGGCCTTGCGTACCCGCGGGAAATACAGCTTCAGATCCAGGAACCGACTGGCGAACAGTAGACCACTGACGCCACACAAAAACATCAGGATCGGGTTGGACCATTGCTGCCAGCGCACCGAATCGGGCCACAACCACGCGAATCCATGGCCGGTGTAAGCGACATTCATGACGACAAACGTCGTCAGGTATGCTGAATACAACAAATAGCGCGAGCTGCGAAAGCCCAGGTAAAGAATGGCATTGTAGGCAATCAGGGCCAGCAGGAAGCCATACACGACGCCATAGCTGAGCTCCTGCTGTGTCTGTCTGACTTGGAAGGTTTCTGGACTCGTCAGATAAAGGGGCACCACCATGGGGTCAGGCGTTTCGATGCGTATGAACACATCGCTGGTTCCCGCCGCGAAGGCATGGTCGAACACAAAATAGCGGCTCGCCAGCGGCCGCTGGCTGAAGGCCTGATTGTCACCAACGCGATAGGTTTCGACCGTTCTGCCCGAGTGCAGGAAATAGACCTCGGCCCGGTCGAGCCAGGCGGTTTCGATGGAAAGCTTTTTCTGCACCGGTGCTGCAGCCGGATTGTCCACCGAAAAGTGGATCCAAACCGGTTTGGCGCCAATACCGAAACTCAGGACCTGACTGTTTCCCGGTGCGAATTTCCCTGCCCGCAAGGCGGCGACGGCATCGGGCAGCGCCAGTCGACCGGTCTGTTCCTGAAAAAATTCGGTGGACAGTCCGATGGCCGACTCATGCACCAGCCCGGTCGACAGGGGCGCCGCAACCGCCAGTGCGCCGCACAGCATCACCAGCATGCCAACGAGCCAACGTGCCAACCAGAGGGTCGTGCGGTGCTGCGCCTGCCGATACGCTCGTCGAGGTGGCACGATCAGACCTTGCGGTAGACCTCGGCACCCTGTTTCACGAATTCCACCGCCTTCACTTCCATGCCCTTCGCTAGCGCGGCCGCCTCATCGAGGCCTTCCTTCGCTGCATAGTCACGTACGTCCTGCGTGATTTTCATCGAGCAGAAGTGCGGCCCGCACATCGAGCAGAAGTGCGCGACCTTGGCCGATTCCTTGGGCAGCGTCTCGTCATGGAAGGACTTGGCCTTGTCGGGATCGAGACCGAGGTTGAACTGGTCGTCCCAACGGAATTCGAAGCGTGCTTTCGACAAGGCATTGTCGCGAATCTGCACGCCGGGATGGCCCTTGGCCAGATCGGCCGCGTGCGCCGCGAGCTTGTAGGTAATGATGCCTTCCTTGACGTCGTCCTTGTTCGGCAGGCCGAGGTGCTCTTTCGGCGTCACGTAGCACAGCATGGCGGTGCCGTACCAGCCGATCATCGCCGCACCGATGCCGCTGGTGATGTGGTCGTAGCCGGGCGCGATGTCAGTGGTCAGCGGGCCGAGGGTGTAGAACGGCGCTTCCTTGCAGTGCTCAAGCTGCAGATCCATGTTCTCCTTGATCATGTGCATCGGCACATGGCCCGGACCTTCGATGATGGTCTGCACGTCGTGCTTCCATGCGATGTCGGTCAGCTCGCCGAGCGTCTTCAGTTCACCGAGTTGCGCCTCGTCATTGGCATCGTAGATCGAGCCAGGACGCAGGCCGTCACCCAGGGAGAAGGCCACGTCGTAGGCCTTCATGATTTCGCAGATGTCTTCGAAGTGGGTGTAGAGGAAGCTTTCCTTGTGATGCGCAAGGCACCACTTGGCCATGATCGAACCACCGCGCGACACGATCCCGGTCATGCGGTTGGCGGTCATCGGCACGTAGCGCAACAGCACACCGGCGTGGATAGTGAAGTAATCAACGCCCTGCTCGGCCTGCTCGATCAGCGTGTCGCGGAACATCTCCCAGGTCAGCTCTTCAGCCTTGCCGTCAACCTTTTCCAGCGCCTGGTAAATCGGTACGGTACCGATCGGCACCGGCGAATTGCGGATGATCCACTCGCGCGTTTCGTGGATGTTCTTGCCGGTCGACAAATCCATCACGGTGTCGCCGCCCCAGCGAATCGCCCAGGTCATTTTCTCGACTTCTTCCTGGATGCTGGAACCGAGCGCGGAGTTGCCGATATTGGCGTTGACCTTCACCAGGAAGTTGCGGCCGATGATCATCGGCTCGGATTCAGGGTGGTTGATGTTGTTGGGGAGGATGGCACGGCCGCGCGCAATCTCGCTGCGCACGAATTCGGGGGTGATCTCGTTCTGCAGACTAGCGCCGAAGTTCTGGCCCGGATGTTGACGATTCATCATCGCGGCGAGCTTGGCACCCATCGGCCCGGTCTGGTGCAGGCTTTCCAGATACGCCACGCGGTTGTTGTTCTCGCGGATGGCGATGAATTCCATCTCTGGCGTGATGATGCCCTTGCGCGCGTAGTGCATCTGGCTGACGTTCATGCCCGCTTTGGCGCGGCGCGGCGTGCGATGCAGGTCGGGAAACCGCATCGACGCCAGATCCGGATTGGCGGCCTGCTGACGGCCATACTCCGAACTCAGATCGGACAGGATCTCGGTATCGCCGCGCGATTCGATCCAGCGGGTGCGCAGCGCAGGCAAGCCCTTGCGAATGTCGATCTTCGCCGCCGGGTCGGAATACGGGCCCGAGCAGTCATAGACGAATATCGGCGGGTTTTTCTCGCCACCCATGCTGGTGGGCGTATCGTCCTGGGCAATTTCACGCATCGGCACCTGGATGTCGGGCTGGCTGCCCGGCACGTAAATCTTGCGCGAGTTGGGCAAGGGCTGCACAGCCAGTTCATCGACATGTGCGTCAACGGCAAGAAATTGCGCGGCTTTATTGGGGATGGCGGCGTTCATGGTGGCACTCCTGAAAAACAGGAGGCGCCGGACACGCCTCGCTGGAAATAGATTGGAGGCTGGGTCCAGCCTCGCTAAATTAAAACTGGAGGCTGTTGAACAGCCTCCCTACGACGGTTTCAACCGCATCAGGTTCAAAGGGTATGTCTCACTCCATCCGCAGACCATCCGGCTGGAGACCCCTGGCAACGGCCAAAGTTAGCCGAAATGTGGAATAATTGCAAGGCAAGACCCCATCTAACTTATTGATATTCAAGGGCACCGGATGAACATCGAGCAAGCGCGCTACAACATGGTGGAACAACAGATCCGCCCCTGGGATGTGCTGGATCAGGACGTGCTCGACCTCCTTCTCAAAATCCGCCGCGAGGACTTCGTGCCGGAGGCGCACCGTGCGCTGGCCTTTGTCGACATGGAAATCCCGCTTGGCCACGGCCAGTTCATGTGGACGCCCAAGCTCGAAGCGCGCACGATCCAGGAACTCGACCTGCGACCGACCGACCGCGTGCTGGAAGTCGGTACCGGCAGCGGCTACCTCACCGCGCTGCTGGCGGCCAAGGCCGCTGAAGTCGTATCGGTGGACATCGTCCCCGAGTTCACCGCTGCCGCCACGCAAACCCTGCGAGCGCACGGCATTCACAATGTCACCCTGCTCACACTCGACACCGCACGCGACGTGCCTGACAACTTCGGCTTCGATGTCATTGTGCTGACCGGGTCGACGCCGCTGTTGTCGGATGCCTTTCACCGCAGCCTGAAAGTAGGCGGGCGCCTGTTCGCCATCGTCGGCGAGGCGCCGGTGATGCAGGCCCAACTCATCACCTGCACCGCCCCCGGCGCCACCCGCAGCGTGGTGCTGTTTGAAACCTGTGTCGCGCCGCTGCTGAACGCGCCGCAGCCTGCCGCCTTCATTTTCTGAGCTGATTCCATGCGTCAATTTCGCCCCGCCGAACTCGCCGACCATATTCAAACAGGACATACTCCGGTGCTGCTCGACGTACGCGAGCCGTGGGAGTGGAACCTATGCCGGCTCCCCGGCGCAGTCCTGATCCCGATGAACGAATTGCCGACACGACTGCAGGAATTGAACAAAGCAGCCGAAACCGTAGTCATCTGTCATCACGGTGTGCGTAGCTACCACGCAGCCCGCTATCTGGAAACAACCGGGTTTGATGATGTCATCAACCTGTCGGGGGGCATGGCTGCGTGGGCCGATGAAGTCGATCCGGCCATGCCACGCTACTGACCCCTGCTTTTAATTGGACGCTACATGCAACTCAACCCCCTGTTTCTTGCACTGACCCTGGCTCTGGCACCCGCTGCCCAGGCCGCCAACCTGTCCGATGTGCTCCGAGATGCCCAGGCCTACGACGCGCAATATGCCGCCGCCCGCGCGGCCTTGCAGGCCGGCCAGGAAAAATCGGTGCAGGGTCGTGCCGGACTGCTGCCCAACGTCAACCTGGGCGGCAACGTGCGCTACAACAGCGTGGACTCCACGTACCCGAGCGGCGATGCCGACTACGACTCCAATGGCCTCTCGATCAATGCGGCCCAGCCCCTGTTCCGCAAACAGAATCTGGTGCAGTACGAGCAGTCCAAAAGCCAGGTGAAGATCGCTGAAATGCAGTTCAAGACCGCCGAGCAGGATTTGGTCCTGCGCGTCGCGCAAGCGTATTTCGATGTGCTGCAGTCGCAGGACAACATCGTCTTCATCAATTCGCAAAAAGCCGCCATCACCGAACAGTTGGCTTCCGCCAAGCGCAACTTCGAAGTGGGCACCGCCACCATCACCGACACCCACGAAGCACAGGCGCGCTTCGACCTTGCGGTCGCCCAGGAAATCGCCGAGCAGAACAGTCTCAGCATCCGCCTGCGCGCCCTGGAAAAACTCATCGGCAAGCCCGCTGGTGCGCTCGATACGCTGGTCGAACTGAAACAGCCGAAAGCCGAAACCGGCGACATCGACGAATGGGCAACGCGCGCTGCCGATGGCAATCTGCAGGCCGAAATCCAGCGCCTCTCCAAAGCCATCGCCGACCAGGAGGTCGAACGCAACCGCGTCGGCCACTACCCCACGGTCGATGCCGTAGCGGGCTACACCATCAGCAACGGCCAGAATTTTGGCGCCCTGCAGGTGGATACCCGCACCGCCACCATCGGCGTGGAACTCAACCTGCCGATCTACCAGGGCGGGCTGACCAGTTCACGCGTGCGTGAAGCTGTCGCCAATCAGGAAAAAGCACGGCAGGATCTGGAAGCGGCCACTCGCGAAGCCAGCCTGCAGGCACGCCAGGCTTGGCTCAACGTCAGCAGCGGCGCAGCGCGCGTACAGGCGCTGGAACAGGCACTGGTTTCCACCAAAGCGCAGCTTGCTTCCACCAAACTCGGCCTGCAGGTGGGCGTGCGCACCAACCTCGACGTGCTCAACGCCGAACAGCAGGTGTTCTCCGCCCAGCGCGATCTGGCCGGCGCACGCTACGCGTACCTGCTGGCAGGCTTGTCGCTCAAAGCCGCGGCCGGCACGCTGTCGGCTGATGACCTGCAGGCAATCGACAAACTGTTGACCAGCCAGAGCAGTTCGGCCACATCCGCTGCCGGAATCGGATCCTAGGCGGTATCTGCTGCCCTGGTCTTGAAACGGGACACCCTGACTCTTGGCCGGACCAGCAAGACGGCCTCCCGTTAAAAGCCGGCCAGCGCCCGAAGAGGCCTCCGCGCCCCACCGTCATCCCACTCCAGTCCGCCTGATCTTCGCCGGGCTGGGACTGCTGTTCATGGTGCTCGGCGTGCTCGGAATTTTTCTGCCTGTGCTGCCAACGACGCCCTTCCTGCTGCTGGCGACCGCCTGCTTCGCGCGTTCCTCGCAGCGCATGCATCGCTGGCTGCTGGAGCAGCCGACCTTCGGCCCGATTCTCAACGAATGGCACACGCACCGCAGCATGCCCTATCGCGCCAAGCGCACGGCGATGCTGTTGATTGCGTTGAGCTTTGGGCTATCCATCGCGTTCTTCGTGCCGGGATGGCAGGCCAAACTGGCGATGGGAATCGGCGGGCTGCTGCTGGAAATCTGGATCTGGCGCATCCCGTCACGAGACGCGCCAGTTCGAAAATAACACGCGGCCTCAGCGCATCCCGCGACACTCCAGCAGTTCGAACACCCGGCCCGTCGCGCCCTTGTGCGCGGCGGTAAACGCCTGGCCGGCCTCGCCCATCCGCTGCCGCGCCGCACCATCCTGCGTCAGCCGCACTGCCTCGCGTGCCCATGCGCCGGCATCGTTCACCCGCAGGGCCGCGCCCTGCGCAATAGCGTCTTCTGCCGCCTGCTTGAAGTTCTCGGTATGCGGCCCGAGGATGACCGGGCAGCCCACCGCGCAGGCCTCGATCAGATTCTGTCCGCCGAACGGCAACAGGCTGCCGCCGATCAACGCGCAATCGGCCGCGCGGTAATAAGCAAACATCTCGCCCAGGCTGTCGCCCAGCCACACGCGCGTCGAGGGTGATACCGCTTCATTCGCACTGCGCCGTTGCATGCCGAGGCCACGACTTTTGATGAGTGCCGCCACCTCGTCGAAGCGTTGCGGGTGACGCGGCACAATCACCAGCAACACATCCGCCGGCGCGTGTTGCGCAAATGCCTCCAGCACCAGGCGCTCCTCGCCATCGCGCGTGCTGGCGACGAGCCACACCGGGCGCTGGCCGATGCGTTCGCGAAACGCATCCCCCTGTTCAAGTTGCGCCGCCGGCGGATCAATGTCGAACTTGAGGTTGCCGGCCACCGTCACATCATGTGCGCCCAGGGCAAGCAGGCGCGCAGCATCGGCCTGGGTCTGTGCAGCCACTGCGGAAAATCCACCCAGCGTCGCGCGCGTCAGCGCTTGCAGTTTGCGATAACCGCGCGCGGAGCGCTCCGACAGGCGAGCGTTGACCAGAAACAATTCGACCCCCGCGCGGCGCGCCTCCCGTACCAGGTTCGGCCACAGCTCGGTTTCCATGACCATGCCGAAGCGGGGCCGGGTTTGTTTCAAAAAACGGCGCATCGACCAGCCCAGGTCATAAGGCAGGTAGCGCACCGTCGCACGAGTGCCGAACAGCGATTCAAGCGTCGCCCGCCCCGCTGGCGTCATGCACGTCATCAGAATTGGCGGTGCGGGGGTTTGCGCGAGAAACTTTTCCACCAGTGGCGCAGCGGCGCGCGCCTCCCCCACCGACACCGCATGCAGCCAGACTGGCTGGCCCGGCAGCACCGCGGCAAAGCCGAAACGCTCGGGAATATGACGCCAGTAGCCACGCTCCTTGAGGCCGCGCAGCAGCAAGCGCAGCGGCAGAAACAGGAGCGCCAGACCAAGCAGCAACTGGTAGAACGCACGTTGAAAGACGATCGGCATGGCGTGATTCTAGGGGATGGCAACAGGCGGCTGCTAAAATCGCGCAAAAAACAGGGAGTCAAACATGAAAGTGCTGGTCACAGGCGCCGCCGGATTCATCGGCATGCACGTCGCACAAATTCTGCTCAAGCGCGGTGACGAAGTCGTCGGCATCGACAACCTCAACGACTATTACGACACCGCGTTGAAGCTGGCGCGGCTGGAACAGCTGAAACCCTTCCCCAACTTCCGCTTCGTCCATGGCGACATTTCCGACCGCATGACGATGGAAGACCTGTTCGAGAAAGGTCACTTCGACACCGTCATCAACCTCGCCGCACAGGCCGGCGTGCGTTACTCGCTGATCAACCCGCACGCTTATGTGCAGTCCAACATCGTCGGCTTCGCCAACCTGCTCGAAGGCTGCCGCCACCACGGCGTCAAGCACTTCGTCTACGCCAGTTCATCGAGCGTATACGGAGCCAACACCAAGGTTCCGTTTTCCACCCACGACCCGGTCAACCACCCGGTCAGCCTCTACGCCGCCAGCAAAAAGGCCAACGAGCTGATGGCGCACACCTACTCGCATCTGTATGGGCTGCCGACCACGGGGCTACGCTACTTCACCGTCTACGGCCCGTGGGGCCGCCCCGACATGTCGCCGTGGCTGTTCACCAGCGCCATTCTCGAAAACCGCACCATCGACGTGTTCAACAATGGCGACATGTCGCGCGACTTCACCTACATCGACGACATCGCCGACGGCACCATCAAAGTGCTCGACCGCATCCCGCAAGGCAACCCCGACTTCGACCACAAGAACCCCGATCCGGCATCGAGCCACGCGCCCTACCGTGTCTACAACATCGGCAACCACACCCCGGTACAGCTGATGGATTTCATCGGCACGATCGAAAAGGCCCTGGGCCAGGAAGCGAAGAAGAACTTCCTACCGATGCAGGACGGCGACGTGCAGGCGACTTACGCGGACATTGACGAACTGGTGCGCGATACGGGATTCAAGCCGGCGACGACACTGGAATACGGGATTGGGAAGTGGGTGGAATGGTATCGGAAGTACAAGCAGCCGGAGTGACCAGGGACAATCCTGCCGTTGAATTAACGTTTAAAACCAATCAGATCGGGTAACGGATGGCAACAACAGTAATAAAAGGGGAACAACCTACTGAGCCTTACCTGGTTCCCAACTTACTATCTGGAGCATCTATTGGCACATGGCAAGAAGACTACCCTCTCCGGGAAATTGACTTCGAGCGCATAAAACATGGCAAACCTATAACCTTTGTATGGGCTAACAGTCTCTTACTCACTAGTTTGGGTTTTGGCCTGAGCTTAATAGCCAAGGGTTATTCCGACGTTTCGGCCATCAAAACAGGCGAATGGATCGCGCTTAGCGTAGGGATTGTGTGTTCAGTAGCCATGTACGGCGCTGGTGTCTTTCTACCAAACAAACGAAAAGAAGTAATGAAGAAGATTGAGGAGCATTTCATAAAAGCACCTACCTCACGCCAAGCGTTCAGGGGGGATTCGCAATGATCACAATCAACAATCTCCCTAAGTCATACACTCCCTACGATAAACTGATAGTTTGCAGCAACACTTTGATCGGGGGGGTTAATGTTGTTGCCATTGGCGAAGCACTGCCACTACTCATTGGCAAAGGCGATAAGCCAAGAATTTGGTTACAAGCCATTGCAAAGCCGAATTCTAGTGAATTTGTATCTGTTGTTGAGGAATCCATACCAACACATCCAGCGGTAAGGATTTACGAAGAAAAAAACGTAATTAAAATCGAGGCTAGTGGAATATTAATATTGGCAGTTAAATTAACGGGAGAAAATAGCGCCGAAGTAGAGGCCCTTGACTTCCGACCGCTTGGATTGAATATGCACGGCACAAAAGACTCGCTCATGGTTGGTGGCTCAACGTTTTCACAAAACACCATGTCAGGTGGGAAGGTCTTTATTGGCTTGGGGAAATAAGAAAATCCAGCGCAGCTCAGATTCACTAAAGAGGGGCACAACAAATGGGGTTGGACACGATAAAACGTCTGACACCTTTACGGTGCGGCCGCCAGCGGCTGAATCGCCGCCAGATTCGCGGCCGCGTGAGTCCGCGTAGGCTGGGCTGAATGAAATGAAGCCCAGCGCACACTTCCGCACAGGAAACAACCACCGAGGCTGTTGGGCTTGACAGCCCAACCTACGATAGTTCAGCCGGCGACGACGCTGGGAAAATAAATGGGGTCTACCATCAGATTTGTAAATAACGTCCGGCCTACGTTGAAGGCAGGCTCGATAGATGTTGAGGGGAATTAAATTGAGCCTGGCGTTTTAAACTCGGCGCGCCACGTCGGACGCACGGCCAATCTCGCCGTGAGCTTCCAGATGCGCAAGCAGCAGGCAAGTACAGCATGCCGCGCTGCGCGCCCAGTGTTTCGACGGCGTCCACGCGCGCGATCAGCGCGAGGTTCGCCGCCACGCCGCTGTCATTGCCGGAAAACAGTGCAGGGCCGAGTCCGCGTAACAGACTGGCCTGGTGAAGCCGTCTGACGGGCGCAGATAGTGTCCGTCTGCCGTATAGACGTCGACCAGGCTCGTTGGCTTGCGACGCAGCGCACTCACAGTGATGTGAAGCACCTGCCCCTCTTCCAGATAGCGATACGGGATGCGCGCCGGCAGCATGTCCATCGGTTGGATGGCACCATAAGGATGCAGGTAATAGGGAATGTGGTCGTGCTCGCCGAGCGCCGGCCCGCCGCTGAGGTGATCGGCATGGAGGTGGGGGTCCAGTACCAGATCGATCCGGGCGCCCGCGGCGTTAGCCAGTTCGTGATAAGTCCCGAGGTGCCGGGCGGGGTCGAACACTGCGGCGTTCCGGTCGCTGGTCAACACGTGACTGGCGCAGCCGCGAGCCGGCCGCACCACCTGAAAAAGCGCGTAATGCGCGTTCTCCTCCACCGGACGCCCGTAATAAAAATTGCCCCAAGCCTCCTGAGAAAGCGGCACCGAGACATCGCACGGTAAAGACGCACGCTATGCCGTGTCGACCGCGCGGCTCCGTATGTTTTTGAATATAGGCGATGCCTGCCCGGATGCAACGCAGCCCGGTCACACCGCTTGCCGCGTCGAAACCGATCTGATCTGAACCTTGTAAGCGTGCGCAGAGCTGCTAGCTTGAAAACTGGCAAAACGGGTCCGGCCCGGACGCCGGAAATCCCTTATACAAGACAAGGAGAATGCAACATGGCGGCATCCAGTGCTGGTCTGCACGAGGCGACCGACGCCTTGAGTCCCGAGGTGATTGACCGCCATCGCGCAATCGTCACGATCATGGAAGAACTGGAAGCGGTTGACTGGTACGACCAGCGTGTAGCGGCTACTGACGATGAGGAATTGGCGGCAATCCTTGCGCACAACCGCGACGAGGAAAAGGAACACGCTGCCATGGTGCTGGAGTGGCTGCGCCGCCGGGACCCGAAGCTCGATGAGCATCTGCGCAATTATTTGTTCATCGACAAATCGCCGCTGGAACGGGAACACGAACTGGAAGCCGGAAGCGGACAGCATCCAGCCACCGACGGTTCCCTCAGCATCGGCAGTCTGTGCGGGGAGGTGACGTCATGAATGACCTGTTGCGGGATCTGGCGCCCATTTCCACCGAGGCCTGGGCTGCCATCGAGGACGAGGCGCGGCGCACGCTCAAGACCATGCTCGCTGCTCGCAAATTGGTTGATTTTGCGGGTCCGCTGGGATGGAGCGCGTCTGCCATCAGCCTCGGGCGCAGCGAACGGCTGAAGACCGATCCGCACAAGGGCGTGGAGGCGCATTTGCGCCGGGTGCAACCGCTCGTGGAACTGCGCATTCCCTTCGAGCTATCGCGCGATGAACTTGAAGCCATCGGCCGCGGCGCCGATGATCCGGACCTCGACCCGCTACGTGAAGCCGCCCGCGCGATTGCGCTGGCTGAAGACAAAGCGATTTTTCACGGGTTCCACGATGCCGGCATCGGCGGGATTGTCGCGGCGGCCAGCGCAGCCAAATGTGTGTTGAGCGAAGACTATTCCGAGTACCTCGGTGTGGTTGCCGAGGCCTTGTACAAATTGCGCAGTGCCGGCGTTGACGGGCCTTACGCCATTGCGCTTGGCCCACGCTGCTATACCGGGCTGCACAAGACACTGGAAGGCGGCTTCCCCGTAATCGAACACGTGCGACGGTTGCTGGACGGTCCAATCATTTCCGCCCCAGGTGTGGACGGCGCAGTGGTGGTGAGCCTGCGGGGCGGCGACTTTGAACTGACCGTCGGCCAGGATTTCTCGATAGGCTATCTCGAACATACGGCGACAACGGCACGCCTGTATCTGCAAGAAAGCTTCACATTCCGGGTGCTAACGCCCGAGGCGGCGGTGCCGCTGGTCTACGGCAAAGGTAAGGCCAAAAAATGAAGGGTAAAGACCTTTTTCCGCTAATCGACGCGGGATTTGAACACCGTCAACGTTGATGCCATCATCCCGACACGGGATCTTGCTTTTTGCCGCCGCAAAATTGCGTTGTTGCCACCTCGCTTACGCCGCCTTCAAATCAAGCAAGGCTTCCGGATGCGCAATCGCGACACACAGCAGTGTTTGCGCCGCGCCAGTGGGTTTGCGGCGGCCTTGCTCCCAGTCTTGCAAGGTACGGGTAGAAACGCCCATCAGATCTGCCAGTTCGGATTGGGACATCCCCAGCCGGCTGCGTGCTTCGGCAATGGGTGACAGGGCGGCCCTGGATTTCCGGGCGGCCTTGCCTGCCTTCATCTGGCGGACGGCATTCAGTAAATCCTTCTGAAACTGTTCCATTTCCTTATCCATGTTCAATGACCTCTCGCAGTCGTTTCAAAAAAGACAAGGCAGGTTGTCGAACTTTGTTTTCCCATACGACATCAACAATCACCTCGTTGCGCGCCAGCGGGGTTGAAAAAAATGGGGCACGCGCCACAGTGTTCGCCCAGACTTGGGCTGCTGCACGCACGCAAACGTCTATTTAGATGACGGTATACGTTGAATAATAATACGGCACTGCCGTATGATGGCCAATATTGAAAAATCATCGTCTCGGGCCGCAACGTCCGCGCTGCCCGCCGCCACCACAACGCCCGCACAGATGAATCCTTCCCCTGTCAAAACCTACCTGCCCTGGGTCGTGGCCGTGGCGCTGTTCATGGAGGGGCTCGACACCACCATCGTCAACACGGCGGTGCCGGCGATAGCGGACGGTCTGCAGGTGACGCCGCTGAGCCTGAAGGCGGTGGTGACCAGCTACATCCTGAGCCTGGCGGTGTGCATTCCGGTGAGCGGCTGGATGGCGGACCGTTTCGGTACGCGCCGCGTATTCAGCATCGCGGTCACGATATTCACCATTGCCTCGATCCTGTGCGGCCTGGCGCAAAACGTCCCGATGCTGGTGACCGGGCGCATCCTGCAGGGCGTGGGCGCGGCGATGATGATGCCGGTGGGGCGACTGGCGATCATCCGCACCTTTCCCAAAGCGGAGCTGTTGCGGGCGATGAATTTCGTCATCATCCCGGCGCTGATGGGGCCGATGCTCGGGCCCACAGTCGGCGGCCTGATCGTGCACTGGCTCTCGTGGCACTACATCTTCTTCATCAACGTGCCGGTGGGGCTGATGGCGCTGTGGCTGGCGCATCGCTACATGCCGGATTACCGGGGCGAGTCACGACGCCCGCTGGATATCGTCGGTCTGGTGCTGTTTGGCAGCGGCGCAGCTTTGCTTTCCTGGCTGCTGGAAATCTTCGGCGAGCATCAAATTGACGCGATCTCCGGCGCGCTGCTGCTGGCACTCAGCCTGAGCCTGCTGGCCGCATATTTCCTGCACGCCAACCAGACGCCGCATCCGCTGCTGCGGCTGGCGCTGTTTCGGGTGCGCACGTTTCGCGTCGCGGTGGTGGGCGGCTTCATCACGCGTCTGGGGATGGGTGGCATGCCGTTTCTGCTGCCGCTGCTCTATCAGCTCGGCCTGGGCATGCCCGCCTGGCAGTCGGGCATGCTGATGATACCAACCGCTGCGGCCGCCATGTTCATGAAGTTCATCTCTTCGCGGGTGCTGGCACGCTTTGGCTACCGGCGCATCCTGATCGTGAATACAGTGATGATCGGGATCGTCGTCTGCCTCTTTTCGCTGGTGACCTCGGCCACGCCGATTGGGCTGATCGTGCTGCTGGGCCTGGCTATGGGCTTCTTCAATTCGCTGCAATACACCAGCATGAATTCGATGGCCTTTGCCGATATCGAGCCGCCCGATTCGAGCATGGCCAGCACCATCTCCAGTTCGATACAGCAGATGTCGATGAGCTTTGGGCTGGCCTGCGGCTCGCTGGTCGCGGGCTGGTATCTGGGCGACCTGCCGCAAACCGACCGCGTGGCGGTAACGAGCGCGCTGCACTACGCCTTTCTGACCCTGGGCGGGCTGACGATGCTGTCGTCGCTGTCGTTCTGGTTGCTGCGCCCCGGGGATGGCGAGAGTGTCAGTCGCGGAAGCGCGCGGGCAGCGGCATAAGCGGATTCAGCAAGAAACAGGCCGTGATTTCCTGCGCGAAACAGGCTGCACCGCGACGGCTGAAACCGCCTGCCACGCTTGCTTGGGGGATCGTTGAAGAGGGACACAGGACAAGCAGATTGATGCACTCACGCATGAGGCTGGGCGGGCACATGTTCAACCCGCGCATTAAACAGACAGGCAAGGAAGCCGCGCCAATCGGTTGGGCATCGCCAGGATTGCGTTAACCTGCCAAATCATTGAGATCAAACGGCTATGTTGCCGCTGAGTTTGTTATGAGGCCACCGATGAAAGTAAAGAAATTACTCAGTCTTGAATGGGATGCGATCGCCGGTGTCGTGGCGGCAGTCACGGCAATCGTGCTACACCTGCTGCATGTGGTGGACGAGACGGTCATCCTGCCCATCGTGCTTGCCTTGATGGCGCTGCTGTTCATCAATTTCATGCGGCATACGCGCAACAACGAGTTGACTGCCGAGCAGGTCGATCACACCGCACACGCGGTCAGCCGTATCCAGAATCACCTCAAGCCGCCGGAGGTGATTCTGGTTGGCCCCCGTCACTTGCGCTCATCCAACGAGCATTTCATTCGGCACATGAACGGCGACACGATCTGGTTCAACGTCTGCCTGTCGATGTATAAGCCGCAGCCGCTATTCGACGCGCTGCTGCGCCCCGCAGTGGACAATCCGCTGGTCACCTCGATCCAGTTCATTCTCGATGAAAGCCAGAAAGAATTATGGCAGCAGGTCATCCAGCCCAAGCTCGCGGCCTGCGGTGACAGCGCGAAGGTCAGGGAACCGCGCTGGTGCAATCTAAGCAAGACGGTTTCCTTTATCCTGGCCGACAACCAGTTGAGCGGAGGCTCCGAGGCACTGCTCAGTTTCTGGGGCGAGCCCTTCATGGCGCAGACAACCGAGCGAGATGTGCCGCGTTTCATTTTCCACGTGCAAAGACACTCCGAACTGCTGCCGCATCTGGTGGAACTGGCGCATGGTTGCAAACGTGTCCATCAAGTGCAAGAGTGAATCGGACAAGGTTAAAGATCTGCTTGTCACGCACTTGCAGAAAACCCCCGCATGCAAGCATCCGCGCCTGGATTACGCAACACCGCACCCACCGAGCCTGATGTGACCCGGATATCGTCCTACTGCCCGCTCTGCATTTCCCGCTGTGGCTGCATTTATACGGTGGAGGGCGGCGAGTTGACGGCGGTTGCGCCCAACCCTGCCCATCCCACGGGCAAGCACCTGTGCAGCAAGGCTTATGCGGCGGTTGATCTGCTGCAGCGCCCGGACCGGATTCTCACCCCACTCAAACGCAGCAATCCCAAAGGCAGCGCCGATCCCGGCTGGCAGCGCATCGGCTGGGACGAGGCGCTGCACACCACGGCCACGGCGATGCGCCAGATCGCCGGGCAGGACGGCCCCGAGGCGATGGCATTTTGCGTGACCACGCCGAGCGGCACGGCGGTGGCGGATGGCATGCAATGGATTTTCCGTCTGGCCAATGCGTACGGCAGCCCGAACACCGTATGGACCACGCATGTCTGCAACTGGCATCGCGATTTCGCGCCGCAGCTGACTTTCGGTTCGGATATCGGCATGCCCGAGTTTGCCGCGACGGGGTGCCTGATGTTGTGGGGGATCAACCCCCCGGCCACCTGGCTGGCCATGGCTGAGCAGATCAAACAGGCGCGCCAGCGCGGTATGCGGCTGATCGTGGTGGACCCGCGCAGCGCCGGTTTTGCGCGGCGTGCCGATGTCTGGCTGCGTATCCGGCCGGGCACCGATGGCGTGCTGGCGCTGGCCCTGGCGCACCAGTTGATCAGTAGCGGCCGCTACGACCGCGAATTCATCCTGCGTTACAGCACCGGGGCCTTTCTGCTGCGGGAGGACAGCGGCCAGTTTCTGCTCTTGCCCGATGGCAGCAAGGCCGTATGGGACGAGACGTGCGCAAGCGTCATTACGGCGCCGCCGCCAGGAACGCCAGGCCGCTTTGCCTTGTCTGGGCGGTTTGAAGTGCCCACGCCAGACGGCCCGGTTGCCTGCCGCCCGGCTTTCGAACGGTTTGCCCGGCGTTGTGCCGACTATCCCCTGGCGCGGGCCGCGCAGGTAACCGGCATTCCTGCCGCGCAGATTGCCGAGGCCGCTGAACTGCTTAGCAGCCAAGGCCCGGTATCGTTCTACGGCTGGGCCGGGCTGAACCAGCATGATCAGGCCACCCAGACCAGCCGCGCCCTGCACTTGCTCTACGCCCTGACCGGCTGCCTGGACGCGCCGGGCGGCAACGTGTTTTTCAGCAAACCGCCAGTACGCAATGTGATGGGCCGGGACCTGTTGCCACCGGGCCAGGCCGCCAAGGCGCTGGGGGTGGCGGAGCGACCGCTTGGCCCGGCGCGCCATGGCTGGATTTCCGAAGCCGATCTCTATCAGGCGATCCTGCAGCAGCAACCCTATGCCGTGCGCGGCTTGCTGTCCTTTGGCGCCAATCTGCTGGCCACGCGCGCCAACCCGCAACAGGGACGGGAGGCGTTGCAGGCGCTGGATTTTTTTGCGCATGCCGATTTCTTTCACTCGGCCATGAGCCGCGACGCCGACATCCTGTTTCCCATTGCCATGCCGTGGGAGCGCGAAGGACTGCAGGCCGGGTTTTTCATCGATCAGACAGCCGAAGCGCGGGTGCAGCTGCGCACGGCGGTGGTGCCGCCGCGCGGCGAGGCGCGCTCGGATGCCGAACTGGTGTTTGATCTGGCAACCCGGCTGGGCTTGCAGGCGGAATTTTTCGACGGGGATGCTGAGGCGGGGTTGCGGCATGTGCTTGAGCCCAGCGGATTGACACCGGAAATGCTACACGCTGCGCCAGATGGCGTGGTCCTGCCGCTGCGCACCCGTTACCGGAAATATCAGGACAAGGGCTTTGCCACGCCGAACGGGCGGGTGGAAATCTATGCCGAAGCGCTCCAGGCGATCGGCCAGCCACCGTTGCCGGAATTTCGCGATGCGCTTCCTCCACAGGGGTTTCCCCTGCTGCTGACCTGCGCCAAGCTGCCCGACCGTTGCCACAGCCAGCACCAGCAAGCGCATCGGGCGGGGCGCGGCGAGCGCTTGCCATTGATCATGCTGCACCCAGACGTCGCGGCTGAACGCGGCATCGCAGAAGGCGAGGCCGTCAACGTGACGTCACCTTACGGGACCATGTGCGCCCGGGCGAAGCTCGATGCCAATCTGGATACGGGCACGGTCTGGGCGCACTACGGCTGGTGGCAGGCGGTGCCCGGTGAGGCCGGGGAAATGGCGGCCAATTATGCCGGCCTGATGGGGCCGGCAAACGACCCGGTGAGCGGTTCGGCCCTGCTGCGCGGGCAGTATTGCCAGGTGGTGAAAGCACTCTCGAACCCGTCATTCAACGAATAATTCAGGCTTATCCCCCATAGGGAAGTTACCGTCAAAATCAGCGCAGCCGGTCTGGCCTGGATAACCTCTATCGCGCATGTCGCTCATTGACGACACGTGTAGCGCGTCCTATCTATCTGTTTTATTGAGCAATTCCCAACAGACCCTCGAAGCAGCCGGATTCCATGTCTCAGTTTGGGGACAAATAGTCGGGGCTGCAGCCTGGGTTCATCCCAAGCGAATTCACTATCTGTCTGTTTATAAGCACGATTCTACTGTTGGCACGCCCCTTGCGATTGGCTGGGGGCGCGGCCCGTTTCATGGCCGCAACTGCGCTATCGCGTTTTGCAACCCAGCCCATCGAAGGAATCCATTCCCATGCTCAAGAACTTCATGCATTCCAGCCCTTCCCAAGCCGATTCCAAACTTCCCAGCCTGACCCGAACCGAATCCAGCCGATTCAATCAATCGCCAAACGACGCACTCCGGTCGGCCGAAGCCGCGAAATCAGAAAGTGCTGCCGCCGCCGTCCCTGAAGCGCCCGAGAATGGCAACAAACTTATCGTGGGCCCGAACATCAAGCTGAAAGGTTCGGAAATCACCGATTGCGAGATTCTGGTGGTGGAAGGCCGGGTGGAAGCATCCATGAACAGTCGCGATATCCGCATTGCTGAAGGCGGTGTGTTTTCGGGCAAGGCCGAGATCGATGTGGCCGAGGTGCGTGGCACCTTCGAGGGTGAACTGACCGCACGCAAACGGCTGGTGGTGTACGCCACCGGCAGGGTCTCGGGAACGATCCACTATGGCGCCTTGATGGTCGAGGAAGGTGGTTCGATTACCGGAAACATGGCGATGCATATACCCGGCGCCCACGCAAGCAAGGTCACGGAACTCCCCTCGCAATCTGCTGCGGCGGAATCAAGCCAGTCGGACAAGTCGAGCCTGGAGCTGGCGCGCAACGCGGCGGGAAAACGCTAACCCCCACACCCTCTGGAAATGGAAGCTGTCTGCGATAAGGGACAGCCTGACCGGCATGGTCAATAAGCTGCACGCGCATACAATGATCAATGAATCCAAACAGGCCTCTGGAGGAGCGGCCAGCTCGAAGGTGAAGTAGGCAGTTGCGTCAACGCGAACAAGGCAAAAAGCCATCGCGAAAAAAAGAGTGAGGAGGCGCTACGACACCTGCGCTACGCACCCCCCTGGCGTAGCGTGTTTGAGGAAAAGTCGCGCAGGAGGCAGGGGTTGCCCGCAACAGACTGCAAGATGTGCATGCAGTCTGTTGCGCGGTATCCATTTTGATGGTCACTATCAAGCATCGCCCCCATACACCGGAGGCAGACACCCAATACACAAACTACATCAGACAATAAACCGGGCTCACACCTTAGGTGCAACCGCCAGAATCGTAAACACCGCGTTGGGCGCGTTCGAGTTCCTGCTCGTACGTGTAGTGCTGTTCGCTGGCTTCCAGCGACGTGGCGGCCTTGCTGGTGTGCCCCTCATGGAACAACAAGGCTTTGATTGCGGCGTTGGCGTCACTGATGGGCGGCACCATGAGCATTTGCAGCCGATCGTAGATTTCACGGTCGATGGAGATCTGAATTTGATCGGACATGCCTGACTCCCATAACAGGTAGAAGGACTACTCAGGCTAGTCCATATACCCGACTAATCAAGTCGGGAATTCGTCGCCGTCCGCTATCCCGCCTCAGGCCTTGAATGCCGCCAGCTTCTGCGCCTGATCGGTGCGTTCCCAGGTGAAATCCGGCTCGGCCCGCCCAAAATGTCCGTAGGCAGCCGTCTTCTGGTAGATGGGGCGGCGCAGGTCGAGGCTGTCGATGATGCCGCGCGGGGTGAGCTTGAAGGTGCAGCGCACCATGTCTTCCAGCTTTTCGTCGGGCACGGTGCCGGTACCGTAGGTTTCGATCAGCAGCGACACCGGTTCGGCCACGCCGATGGCATAGGCCAGCTGCACCAGGCAGCGTTTGGCATAACCCGCCGCCACCAGATTCTTAGCAATATAGCGTGCCATGTAGGCCGCGGAGCGATCGACCTTGGTGGGGTCTTTTCCGGAAAACGCGCCGCCGCCGTGCGGGCAGGTGCCACCATAAGTGTCGACGATGATCTTGCGCCCGGTAAGGCCGGTGTCGCCATTAGGGCCGCCGATTTCGAACGGACCGGCGGGATTGACCCACAGTTTGTAAGTCGGCGCGCGCAGCGCGACCGGCACCAATGGGTCGACGATTTCACGCGCCACCTCCTGCGCGACCCAGGCGGGGTCAAGGTCGCGTGCGATCTGGGTAGAGATGATCACGGTTTCGACGCCGACCATTTGCTGGCCTTCGTAGGCAACGGTGACCTGGCTTTTGGCATCGGGGCGCAGCCATGGCAGGGCGCCGGATTTTCGCAGCTCGGCCTGGCGCTGCACCAGACGGTGCGCCAGCCAGATCGGGTAAGGCATCAGGTCCGGCGTCTCGTCGCAGGCATAGCCGAACATCAGGCCCTGGTCGCCGGCGCCGATCTCACCGCCGGCCAGCGTGATGCCTTTGTGGATCTGGATCGACTGGTGATTGAAGCGCACCTGCACTTCGCAGGTGTTGGGGTCGATGCCGGTTTCGGCATCGCGATAGCCGATGTCACGCAACACCTGGCGGGCGATCGCTTCGGCGCGGCCGCGCACCTCGTCAAACAGTTCCTTGCGCACGGTTTTGAACTCGCCGGTAATCACCACCAGGTTGTCGGCGACCAGGGTTTCGCAGGCCACCTTGGCCTCGGGTTCTTCGGCCAGAAAGGCGTCAAGGATGGCGTCCGAAATCTGGTCGGCAATCTTGTCGGGATGACCCTCTGAAACGGACTCGGAAGTAAACAAATGGCGGCGGGTGTTCATGATGCGGTTCCTATCGAGCGTGAAGCGTACGGTGTTGTTTAATACGGTGGGTTAAGTTCGCACCGCGAGGCGCCACAGCGACGTCACCTCGGCCGCTCGCGCGGCATGCAGCGGATCACTGGCGTCGGCAGCGCGAGGATGCGTGGGCTTGGTGTCCATCCGCGCCACCACCTCCAGACCGGCCGCATCGAACGCAGCCAGCAGCCATTCGCGCGAGCGCAGCCCCAGATGCTCGGCCAGATCGGACAGGATCAGCCAGCCTTCGCCGCCCGGCTCCAGATGCGCGGCCAGGCCGTTCAAAAAGCCCAGCAGCATGCGGCTGTCCGGATCATAAATCGCATGTTCGAGCGGCGAGTTGGCACGCGCGGGCACCCACGGCGGATTACAGACGATGAGCGGTGCGCGGCCTTCGGGAAACAAATTGGCCTCGACCACATCGACTCGTCCTTTCAGTCCGAGCCGGGCGATATTCTGGCGCGCGCATGCCAGGGCACGCGGGTCCTGGTCGGTGGCGATGACGTGCTTGACGCCGCGATGCGCCAGCACCGCAGCCAGCACCCCGGAACCCGTGCCGATGTCGAAGGCGAGCTTCGAGGTGGGCAGCGGCGCGTCATTCACCAGCCCGACATATTCGCCGCGTACTGGCGAAAACACGCCGTAGTGCGGGTGGATGCGGTCCTCGATCGCCTCGACTTCCACGCCTTTCTTGCGCCATTCGTACGCGCCGATGACGCCGAGCAACTCGCGCAGCGACACGATCGAGGCTTCGGCGCCCGGCCCATAGGCCTCAAAGCAGGCTTCCTTGACATTCGGGGCACGCCGCAGCGGAATGCTGTAGTCCGCGTCCAGCGGCAGCAGCAGCATTCCCAAAGTACGGGCGCGTTGCGACTGCGCCTGACGATGAAAATTGAAGGCCTCGGTTGGCGAGGTCGCCGCCTTGCGCGGCTTGCGGTCGATGCGGCGCGCCATGGCCTGCAGCAACTGGCGCGCATTCTGAAAATCGCCCCGCCACAGCAGCGCAGTGCCTTCGCTGGCCAGCCGGTAGGCCGCATCCGCCGTCAGCTGATCATCGACGACCATCACACGCTTGGGTGCCGGTGCGCCACCCTCGGCACGCCAGCGGACAGCGTGGCTTTCGTCAGCTTCGGTCCAGTTCACAACAGGGTTGATCGTGTCAGGCACTAGAGTTACCACGTAGAAAGGTGCGATTGATCAAGAATCCATTGAACCGATTTCGCCGCATGCGGTGAAACCGTTCTCAGGCGGATAAGACTTTAAAGCTTGGCGCTGCGCCCACCATCCACCGCCAGCACCTGCCCGGTCACAAAGTGCGTGTCCATGGCAAAGAAGCGCACCGCTAGGGCAATGTCAGTGGGGTCACCAGCGCGCTTCAGCATGGTGTGCGAAATGATGCGCTGGCGCGACACCTCGTCGAAATTGGCGTCATCTTCCGGCCACATGATCGGTCCTGGAGCGACGGCGTTGACCCGTACTTCGGGCGCCAGTTCGCGCGCCAGCGATTTGGTGAGCCCCACCAATCCTGCCTTGGCGATGGAATAGACGACATAGCTTTTCAACGGCCGGTCGGCGTGAATGTCGGTGATGTTGATGATGCAGCCACGGCGTTTTTTAAGCTCGGGCGCGGCAGCCTGCGACAGGAACAGCGGTGCCTTGAGGTTGCTGCCCATCAGGTCGATCCAGTCCTTTTCGGCGATGCTCCCCACCGGCGTGGGGTAAAAGCTTGATGCATTATTCAGCAGCACATCCAGCCCGCCAAAGGTGGCGACGGTCTTGTGGATCAGGCTGGGCAGGCCGCCGATATCGAGCAGGTCGGCCTGGATCAGCGCCACCGAATCGGGGCGAATGGCGTTCAATTCGTCCTGCAGCGCACGCGCCTCGGTGGCCGAACTGCGGTAATGGATCATCAGATTGGCCCCGGCTGCGTGCAGCAGGCGTGCCGAGGCTGCGCCCACACGTTTTGCGCCACCGGTAATCAACGCTGTTTTGCCATGCATCGGGGTTCGCCCTTAATATTCCTGGAACCCCGCATTATCCATGAAGTCATCCACCGCATGCTGCCAACCCCATCCCCCGACGCCCTCGCCCACAGCCAGCGTGTCGTCAAACATCTCCAGGAACAGATTCAACGCGCGGGAGGCTGGATATCGTTTGCCCAATACATGGAAGCCGTGCTCTATGCGCCCGGCCTCGGCTACTACGCCGCTGGGGCAACCAAGCTGGGCGCGGCAGGCGACTTTGTGACCGCACCGGAAATGACGCCGCTGTTCGGCCGCACGCTGGCCCATGCGATTGCGCCGGCCCTGCAGGAAACCGGCGGCGACGTGCTGGAACTGGGCGCCGGCAGCGGGCGGCTGGCGGTGGATGTGCTGGGCGAACTGGAACGGCTCGGCGCCCTGCCCGCCCGCTACGCCATCCTGGAAGTGAGCGCTGACCTGCACACGCGTCAACAGGAAACCGTATCTCGCGAACTGCCGCATCTCGCCGACAGGGTGCACTGGCTGAATGCGCTGCCCACCCATTTCAGTGGCGTCATCCTCGGCAATGAGGTGCTCGACGCGCTGCCGGTGGAATGGGTTCACTGGACAGAATCGGGGCCAATGGTGCGGGGCGTGAGCCTGGAAGGCGCGGCGTTCGCGTGGCAGGACCGCCCAATCACCGACCCCCAGCTACGCGCCCGCGCCGAGGCCCTGAACCTGGCACCGGGCTACCTCTCCGAGATCAACCTGGCGGCTGACGGGCTGGTCGCCGCGCTCGCGCAATGCCTGGACCGCGGCTTGATCATCATGATTGACTACGGCTTCGGCGAGAGTGAGTACTACCATCTGCAACGCCACATGGGCACGCTGCGCGCGCATTACCGCCATCACGCACTGGACGATCCATTCTATTTTCCGGGGCTGTGCGATCTCACTGCGCACGTCGATTTCAGCGCGGTGGCGCGGGCAGGTGCAACTGCAGGACTGGATCTGACGGGCTATACCAGCCAGGCGAATTTCCTGCTCAATGCCGGGCTGACCGAATTGCTGATGCAGATTTCGCCCAGCGATGCGGCCGCCTATCTGCCGCAGGCCAACGCCGCGCAACGTCTGCTGTCGCCCGCCGAGATGGGCGACCTGTTCAAGGCAATGGCGTTTTCCAAGGGGGAAATTGCGCCGCTGGCCGCGTTTGCGCGCGGCGACCGCAGCCACAATTTATAGAACCCCTCTTCGGTTACGGTTGTGCGTCCGGCTCGACTTGCAGGCGCGACACCCGCACGGCGAGCAGACGACGGCTGTCGGCACGCAGCACGCTAAAGATAAAGCCATCAAAGGTGACGGTTTCACCGCGCTTGGGCAGGTGGCCGAAGCGCGAGACAACGAGCCCGCCGACGGTATCGAATTCCCCGTCGGAGAACTGTGTGCCCAGCGTCTCGTTGAAGTCCTCGATTTCGGTGCTGGCCTTGATGCGGAACACACCTTCGCTCTCAGTGATGATGTTGTCCTCGGTTTCGTCGAAGTCGTATTCGTCCTCGATGTCACCGACGATCTGTTCGAGCACATCCTCGATTGTCACCAGCCCGGCTACGCCACCGTATTCATTGACGACGATGGCGATGTGGTTGCGGTTGGAGCGGAACTCCTTCAGCAGCACATTGAGGCGCTTGGATTCGGGAATGAACACGGCGGGGCGCAGCATGCCGCGAATGTCAGCATCGGATTCGGCGTAATGCCGCAGCAGATCCTTGGCCAGCAGAATGCCGATGATGTCGTCGCGGTCCTTGTCGATGACTGGAAAGCGCGAGTGCGCGGTTTCGATGATGCGGGGAATGAACACTTCGGGCGCATCATTGATATCGACCACTTCCATTTGTGCACGCGGGATCATGATTTCACCGACCCGCATTTCAGATACCTGCAGCACACCTTCGATCATCGCCAGTGCGTCGGCATCCATCAGGCTGTTTTCGTAGGCGCCATGCAGCAATTCAATCAATTGCTCACGGTCTTCGGGTTCGCGCATCAACCAGTGGGAGATGCGCTCGAGCAAGCTCGGCTTGGGACTACTGTCAGACTCCATTTTTACGTCAGGAAATGTAAGGATTGGGGATACGAAACCGCTTCAGTATAGCGGTTTCGCGTGGTTCCATGATATCGGCATCCTGCGGCACGATGTGATCGTAGCCCTGCAGATGCAGCACACCATGGATGGTCATGTGGGCGTAATGGTCCTGCAGCGGCTTGTTTTGCTCGCGCGCTTCACGTTCGACGACCGGCGCGCAGATCACCACATCGCCGCCGAGCATACCGGGCGCTATCTCACCGTATTCGAAGGTCAGCACGTTGGGCACGTAATCCTTCTGACGGTAATCGTTATTGAGCCCCTGGGCTTCTTCGGCGTCAACGATACGCACCGTGATCTCCGCATTGTTTTCGAGCGCGGCGATAACCCAGCGGCGAATCTGCGCACGCGATGGCAAGTCAGCCGCCGCGCTGGCAAACTGCACCGCCAGCCGTAACTCGGGGTCAGGACTTGCCATGCGTTTCCGTTTCCGCACGGCGCGCGGCATAGGCGTCGACGATGCGCCCGACCAGCGGATGGCGCACCACGTCCTCGGACAGGAAATGGGTGAAGGCAATCCCGCGCACGTCGCTCAACACTTCGGCCGCGTCAAGCAGGCCGGACTTGATGTGCTTGGGCAGGTCGATCTGGGTCGGGTCGCCGGTGACGACCGCACGCGCGCCAAAGCCAATCCGCGTCAAAAACATCTGCATCTGCTCGGGCGTGGTGTTCTGTGCCTCGTCGAGAATGATGAAGGCGTGGTTGAGCGTGCGGCCGCGCATGAACGCCAGCGGCGCGACTTCGATCGAATGGCGCTCGATCAGCCGCGTCACCTTGTCGAAGCCCATCAGGTCATACAGCGCGTCGTACAGCGGGCGCAGGTAAGGATCGACCTTCTGGGTCAGGTCGCCCGGCAAAAAACCCAGGCGCTCGCCGGCTTCCACCGCCGGGCGCGTCAACACGATGCGCTTGACCTGTTCGCGCTCCAGCGCATCGACCGCACACGCCACCGCCAGATAAGTCTTGCCAGTGCCGGCCGGGCCGACGCCAAAGGTAATGTCGTGGCTACGGATCTGCTCAATGTATTCGCCCTGACGCGGGGTACGCGCGCGCAGGTCTGCGCGGCGGGTGCGCAGTTCCGGCCCTTCGGCTTCAGCACGGCCGCGCGTGATCTCAACCAAACCCAGTTGAATGTCGTCGAGGCTCAGTTCGTCATGCGCGCGATTGTAGAAATGCTCGATCGCCTGCGCACCCTTTTCAGCCTGCAGTGAATCGCCACTGAAACGGAAGCTGGCACCACGACGCCCAATGGTGACATCGAACGCCGCTTCGATCTGGCGCAGGTTCTCGTCCATCGGCCCGCACAAATTGGCGAGACGCCGGTTATCTTCGGGGGCAAGTCTTAGTTCAACGATATCGATTTTCAAACGGACACACTTTCAACGGTGACGATTTCGCCGCGCAAGCTGTGCGGCAAGGCCTGGGTGACGGTGACGTCGACGAACTGTCCTATCAGGCGTGCCTGGCCGGCGAAGTTGACGATGCGATTGTTGTCGGTGCGTCCGGCAAGTTCTTCGGTATTCTTGCGCGCGTGGCCTTCGACCAGCACGCGCTGCACGGTGCCGACCATGGCCTGGTTCACCCGCTGCGCCTGTGCCTCGATCTGCGCCTGCAGTTTGGTCAGCCGCTGCGATTTCAGCTCGGGCGTCACATCATCCGGATAGTCGGACGCCGGGGTACCCGGACGCTTGCTGTAGATGAAGGAGAAGCTGGCGTCGAAATCGAGTTCCTCGATCAGCTTCATCGTTGCCTCGAAATCGGCCTCGGTCTCGCCGGGAAAGCCGATGATGAAATCCGACGACAGGCACAGGTCGGGGCGCTGCTCGCGCAGGCGCCGAATGATGGATTTGAATTCGAGAATGGTGTGGCCGCGCTTCATCGCCGCCAGCACGCGGTCGGAACCCGACTGCACCGGCAAATGCAGATGCGACACCAGCTTGGGCAGCTTGCCGTAGCACTCGATCAACCGCTGCGTCATTTCGCGCGGATGGCTGGTGGTGTAGCGGATACGCTCGATGCCGACAATCTCGTGCACCATTTCCAGCAGAAAGGCGAAATCCACGGTGCCGCCATCGTGTGCCGTGCCCTGGTAGGCATTGACGTTCTGTCCCAGCAACGTGACTTCCTTGACTCCGCTATTTGCCAGACCGACGATCTCGGCAATCACGTCGTCGAACGGGCGAGAAAACTCCTCGCCGCGCGTATAGGGCACCACGCAGAAGGTGCAGTATTTGGAACAGCCTTCCATGATCGACACAAAAGCCGACGACCCCTCGACCCGTGCCGGCGGTAGGTGGTCAAATTTCTCGATTTCGGGAAAGCTGATGTCGACCTGGGCGCGCCCGGTGGCACGCTTTTTCGCGATCAGCTCGGGCAGGCGGTGCAGGGTCTGCGGGCCGAACACCACATCGACGAAGGGTGCGCGCGAGACGATGGCCGCGCCTTCCTGCGAAGCCACGCAGCCGCCAACACCGATGATGAGGTTGGGGTTGGCCAGCTTCAGATGGCGCACCCGACCCAGATCATGGAACACCTTTTCCTGCGCCTTTTCGCGCACCGAGCAGGTATTGAACAGGATCACGTCGGCATCGTCCGGCGTATCGGTTTTCACCAGGCCATCCGAAATATTGAGCACGTCGGCCATCTTGTCCGAGTCGTACTCGTTCATCTGACAGCCAAAGGTTTTGATGTAAATCTTTTTCATGGGGTCGCCGGGACAGTGAATAGACTGGGGGCAGGGATTTCGTCGCTTAAGAGAAGCACGGCAACGAAACGAAATTTGGTGGTGATGAGTGGACGTGAACCACCGACCCCCGGATTATGAAGGCAAAGCCGCCGCCAGCCAATCATTATAAATCAATGCCTTGCCTCACCCGCAACATTGACACGAAGCCACGTGAAGCCCTAAGCATCGTGGCCCATTATTAAATCGGTTACCCGCACGCGTCCTGGCTCCGCACAAAACTTCAAGCAGAGCCGAGCACTCAAAACCTTTCCGTTTCCCCGCGGGTGGGGTGATAACGGTTATCGGTTTCTGCGCAATATTTGCCGCTGCATTTCCCACGATCTACGATATTAAGCGTCCATCGCCCCCACATTGCCCATTATGGATATTAGAAAACACAGATTCTTTGGTTATGCGTGCACTCAGCTAGGAGCCGTCATACAGGCTGACTTCACCAGGTGGCCGCTTGTCGGCCATTGCGGCCGGTGGCATCGCCTCAGCTGAATGACCGGTGTCGTGCAGGTTGCCGACGTTGAAGCGTTGACTGCGCGAATGGCCGCTTTCGTCGACGGCGGGGGACAGCTCCCGACCCTAAGCGGAAATTGGCTGGCTCGGAAAGCAGTCGTTCAACGTTGGTATTCAGCGGTTGCCGAAGGCAGTCCGCTGGAATTGGCGGATTATGAGCCGATGTCAAAGTGTCAGTAACGGAAATCATTTGCTACTTCCAGCACTCAGTGATGCCGGTTCCCGCAACCGCATTTTCAACAAGCGTTTGATGTGCCATTCGCGGTTGGTATCGCGGAAATCAAGCCAGTCAAAATACAGATAGCCGCCTTCAGATCGCAAACTTGGAATGCGGATGTAGCCAACGAAACCCTCTATTCGATAAGGGTTGCGGAAACTGGTTTGGTAAACCAGATCGCCAGTGATCGTGAATTTTGAAATAACGATCTTCCCTTTCTCTTCCTGATGGGTGACAAACCAGACATACTCATCACAGAGTACACGGACGCCCATATTAAATTGCGCTGTTCGTGAATAAGGTGCTGGTTTTTTGCCTGTGCTGTCCTTGACGAATCGCTGGCCTTGCATGTAATCGTTAGTATCTGTTGGCCTGAACAATTTCTTGCATTCGCCTTCGCGTTTTAGATCGAATACTAGGTTTGACCAATCATCTCCTATGGATATGCGATCCGGTGTGTAATTTATCGTTTCGAGGATTTCGGGAGCACTTACTATTGCGGCCGGAAAAACTGCTTGCGGCAGTTGCGCGCGGGGAGGACGACAATCTCCTTGTCTTCTCTCATTGAGATAGCTGTTTTTGTAAACGTAATGCCAATCATCATAGCTTCTCGGAATCTTTGCTTGAAAACTTCCTTCTGGCGAGCGTTCTACTTCTCTAATATTCGTTAGCACGTCATCACGCGATAGACTCCTGTACTTCGGGAAGTCAGGGTAGCGGGGAGAAAGATTGGCATCTTGCAAGATGCTAGGCGCTTGTTCGACTGATATCGGAATCCATTTCCCCCAAAATCCTTCTTCGTACTTTAGATAAATATAGGGGAGTTCCGGACAACTATAGATTTTCTCAGTGCTCTTGTCAGGCCTTCCATGCACCACCAAATATGGTACTCCATCAACAATATCGAGTAGCACCGGATCAAAATATTGCTCCCCCTGCCACTTAATTGTTTTATGGGTATCTGGATGCGTAAATTTTAACCAAAACTTATCTGGCCAACTCTTCATGAAAACAGGGCTTCCAGAATCGCCGCCAAGGAATTGAAATGTCCAATCCACCTCTCTGCTTACTTTGATAATTCTGCCATCATGCAAAAGGGCATCTTCACTCCAGCTTTCTGTACGGGTAGAGAAGCTCCACGCTGTCGAACAGACAGTGCAGAGAATGAGAATGGCGGCGATGCGAATAAATATCAAAATTGCCCCTCTTTAAATTGCTGAGGCATAGATAGCCCAACAGTTATTTACCAGACCCACCGATCTCTATTATTAAAATTCGCAGAACATGCTGCTGTGCCCTAACTGCTTAATTTATGGTCGGATTTTCAAAGTTGCCTGTCCGCATATGTAATGATAATCCGGACCGAATGGCCGCTGTAGGAGAAATGTTGAGATGACCGCTTCTGGCCGATTCCTGACTGAGCGCGGGACTTGTGCCCTCACTTCAGTGCTTCTATCAGTTTGATAGCTATCAACTGAAGTTCCTTTGGTAACGACCTAAACCCCGCAAGCAACTGCACTTCCTCAGGTGAAGCATGGTCTCCCTTTCACCCCGTCTTCATGAACTCGGCGGGATTGACGCTAAATGCTTCGGCCAGCTTTAGGAGATTGTCACCTTTTGGGATTTCATTAGGACGGGTTTCCCAGTTACCTATTGCTGAGGTTGATAGTGCTGCACTACTGACAACCTCGAATGGATGTAGCTTCGTTTAATAGACAGCAAATCTGGACGATTTACCGCGTTGGCATCTGGCTTCGAGTAAGTGGATTTGTTGCTGGTTGCTGATCGCCAGTGTGCCGCCAGTGTGCCGTATGTGGAAAATGAAAACGGCCCCCATCACTGGGAGCCGCTTGTATTCTGGTGGTGATGAGTGGACTTGAACCACCGACCCCCGGATTAGTTATCCGGGGAGCTTTATTTATATATTACTGTTTTTGTTGGTAATTAAGAAAAAATAAACCGTAGCGGCACAGTGACGGACAAATAACGTGTTGGAGTTCAGATTTAATCCAAAAGCATGTGTCAGATTTGATTTGCTCCGCTGTCTCAAATCGACCCTGAACCGCCAGTCAGTTTTCAGCAGATGCTCATTCGCTCCAAACTTCCAAGCCGACATTCAAGCAAACCGTGTCGGCGGTCAGGCCCGGTAGATTCGGCCCGGTCAGTATGTTGATGCCATTCCCAAGGACTTCCGCCAAAGCGCCGACCACCTGTCAGCCCAGCAACAGTGATGATCGAACTCCGGTTCGACAAGAACAGTCGGCCGCTGCCTTTCCGGGAAACTAATCGCGAAGGCCCAAACCAGTTCTGGCGGCATATTGCTGTCCTTGCCACCGACGAAATGCCACTGTTGAATGCCGCGCAGGGCCTCTGCGTGATCCGCCGGGTTCAGCGAACCTGTTAGGGGCCGTATCCGGTGATGGGTAGTCCATGCCCGGTGATCCAGATTCCCGGACACCGTAACCATGAGTTCCACATCATCCCGCTGCGCGGCGACCAGGGCCGCCACGGCCCCACCACCGGAATAGCCGACCAAAGCCAGGCGGCTGGCACCAAATTGCTGCTTCAAGGCATCGATGGCACGGTTAGTTGCAGCAATCACTTCCGGGGCAAATCGCATTTCGGTCCAGTAGCGGCTCGAACACCCCGTCGCTTCAGCATCAACATATTGGCACGGTCGTGCAAGATAGGCGGCATTGCCTTCAGGCTGGGCCAGTGCCAAGCGCAAGGCCAGTGGGTCACGCGGCGTCGGATCAGTAGAGGGCTGTGCGCTGCTGATCCACGCGAACCCGTCACCTTCGATATACACGGTGAGCGTCTCGCTGAGCTCATGCTTTGCCGGCAGATAAGCCACAAGATCAAAAGACCCGGCGGGAAGCATGATCGCTCGCCAGTCCCGCTCGGCGGCCATCGCATCGGCAAGGTGCTGGCGCGCCACGGGCGAGGGAATGCTGGTACAGGCAGGAAGCCAAAAGGCGAGGATGATCCACAGGTTTTTCATCGTTGTCGTATTGTCCCGGCGGGGAACTGATGCCCGGATTAACAAAAAAGGCCACAAGATCGCCCTTGTGGCCTCGGCGCTCGAATCCCAACCAATCAAAAGGCCCAGGTAGCCTTCACCGAAGCAGTCTGATTCAGGAAGCTTTCGCGGTATTCGGCATCGTAGCGTGCAGTAAGCTCCAGGCCGCTTTGGGCCTTGTATATCGCGCCAACGCCGCCACGGGCCAGCCACGGGCTTGGGTCAATACCGTAGGTCACGAAGGCCGCATCTGCTGCTCCAGAAAAGGCTGCCGTGATGGCCGCTTGCGTGCTCATCGTGTCGTAACCGATCCCCAGATTAGCGATCAAGGCGGTCTGGTCGTTCAACTGACGGTTCAGTTTTCCGTCGACGCCGACGATCAATGCTTCAGTGGTGCGGCTATTGACGTTCAGGTTGAGTAGATTAGCGCCGGTTTCAGCGTAGGCCTTGTCCTTGATCCAGGTGTAATCGGCACGGACGGATGGGGTCAGACTGGTTTGGCCGCCGAGTTGATAGGTACGACCAATAGCGAGACCCATATGCGCCGTCTGGCTATTGTAGTTAGACGAGGCGACTGTCGATGTGAAGGCGATCTGACGGCGACCCTTGTTGGTGTTCTGGCCGACATCGGCCTGGAAACCGATGTCGATACGGTCATTCAACTGGTAGCTGCCGTAGCCAACCAGTTGATAGGCATCGACATCCACACTTTGCGGGGCGATCGTGGATTGGCTATTAATATCGCTCTTAGCATAGGCGAAGGCCCCGCCCACGCGCAATGAGGTAGACAACGCATCATCGACGCCGAAGACCACTCCATAGGTGTTTGCCTTGTAGCCGGCGACACCCGCGCGGTCGTTCTGATCTGCCCAAGAACCGAAGGGCTTCATCCAGATGTTCTTGTTTCCGTAGAAGTCGTCGCCGGAGGACAGTCCGCGGTTATCGTCAACACGAGCCTGGATGACGCGGTTGATGCCGAGAAGGGCCGTATTGGCGGCGCCCATGGCGCTGCCGGTCAGTAGGGGCAGGGTTTGGGTGGCGGCGTTGGACACCTGCAGGTCAGTAGTCTGGCTGCTAAACAGTGCCAGTAGATTGCTATGAGCGTCAATCACTCGGGCAGCAGCGTAGGCCGGGCTGTTGTGAAGTGCTGTACTGGAATATGAAACATTCAATGAGGTAAAGGATGGGAACAATAAGTTCCAAACTCCAGACCCTGTTGATGTCTCGACCAATTGCCACGCATAACTGCCGTAGGTACCTGCCACCCCTCCCGTTAAATTGCCGGACGCGATGCCGGATAGCACATTGGCATACGAACTGGATTTGACTGTGGAGCCGCTGTCAATACCGAAGGTCATTGCCCCGCTGACACTGCTAACGGAAAATTTGCCGTAGTCCGTTGCAGTACTGCCAAGGATGATGTTGTAGTTGCCCGGCAAGGCGCCTCGATAGGAGAGCGGACTGGCTCCCCCTTGAGCGTTATTGAGGGCTCCGATCGTGCCATTATTCAAAATCCCGACGCCACCGGTCACACTGGACAATATGGATCCGGTATTCGTTAGGTTGGTAATGTTGGATCCATTATTGTGAATTGCTGCGCCTTGCGTGCTGCCGCCCAAAGCGCCAGAGACCGACAGGGTTCCGCTATTTATGAGATTTGTAATAACGCCTGAAGCATAGTTGGAAATAGCATTGCCATCCAGCGATGAGATAGTCCCGGTATTGGTAAAGGTTCCGATTGAACCACTCCCCCCCCAGCCACTCCCCGCCACTTGGACCGCGCCGTTGTTATCCATCGCCGAGGTTTGGGCAATGCTTCCGCTATTGATAAGCGTATTCAATGGCCGATAAACGAAAAGTGTGGCCGCTGTACCGCTATTGGTAATACTGCCGACATTGTTGATTGCATTGACTGCGGCTGGTCCATCCAATAGAAGTATCGCTTCATGACCTGCAGCACTGTGTATCGTGCCGTTGTTGATGAGCGTTCCAACAGATGCTTGAACATTAAATGGAGTGACCGCTGGATTACTGCTCGTATCAACGGTTACTCCGGAATCGATCATCACATCGCCAACTTGCCAATCATGGCAATTTGCAGTGTTTGAATTAATCTGATTGGAGGCGACAGACAGAGCGACGCAACTTGCATACGTACTATTGGCCGCAGCAAGAAAAAACATGGGTGTGATAATCGAACTGTATTTGATAAAACTAGATGTTTTCATGCGTGACCTGTTGGGAATTTCATTTCTTGGACTGCTTGTTATAAAGGTCATTGAAATACGGCAATGATTGATCAGACGGGCACCCGCCCTACGCATGATTAATTTACTTTAACGGACTTTCTTGGTAATCCTTGAGTGACGGACTCAGCCTTGAAGTGCAACAACGATTTGCTGCGATTTTAGCTGCGCCATAAAGGCCTCGTGTGGTGTTCTGAAGCTGAGACATTTTCCGGATCAACGGTTGAGTTTTTCGACAGCGAACGTGATCGCTTCCGGGGTGATGGAATCGAAAGACTTCTTCTTCGGGAAGAGCTGCAGAATAAGGCCGTTCATGTTCTCGTTGGTGCCGCGCTTCCACGAGGCACAAGGATGGGCGAAGAAGTAGTCGGCTCCAAGTTCCCTGGCGATACGCTCATGCTGTACGAACACAGGCGGCATATGGCGTCGGCTTGGAAACCATGACATCCGATACTGCCTGCGCGGTCTTGCGCGGCACGTATCCGATCAGCACGTAACGGGATGTACGCTCGTTGATTGTGACAAGCGCCTGTTGAGGACCCGCACCGATGACCTGACCGGCCTCCCCGTCGCCGAACCGTTCGCGTGTTCCAACCATGGCGGGCGATGCTCGATTGATACCTGGTTGGGGATGGTGCCGCGCAGTTCGCAACCGCCATGGCGTTTCCGCCGCGCCTTCTTGCAACGTAGCGCGCGATGCAGGATGCCTGCCGGTGCGTTTGTCAGCACAGGTTGCGGGCAGAGAAACACGACCTGAACTTTCAATCCCTGTCATGCCAAGTCTGAATGTTTATAAATAACGGTACTTATCCACAGCAGGGCGCGGGGGTTTGCTTGTCACTGATTGTTGGGATTTGTTGATGGCTTTTTGTTTTCAGTGTGCCATGAAGCAAAAAGCCCACTGGTTAAAGTGGGCTAAGTGCTTGATATTTTGGTGGTGATGAGTGGACTTGAACCACCGACCCCCGGATTATGAATCCGATGCTCTAACCGACTGAGCTACATCACCTTGGGGATTGCTTCTCCGGCGCAGGACCGCCGAAAAGGCGCGCATTTTAGCTGACGGAGACCCGCGCTGTCAAAGCGAACCGCGCGCCTACCGGCGTTTTACTGTAGCCGCAGCTTGGCCAGTTCGTCGAGCAGGCTGATCACCAGCTCGCGCCCCAGGGGACTCATGCCGGCTACCAGCTGGTCGGCGTCGCGTTCACCGTTCAACAATCGGCGCATGCGCCCGCCCAGCAGAGCCATGTCGCCGCCCGCCTTCATCATCTGCTCGGCCATGTTGGCAAGCACTGACATCGCCTGCGCGTCGCCCCGTGCCGAAGCATCGATCAGCGCAGCCAGGCCGGGTGCGGCGGAGCTGCCGTCCGGCTGGGCATTCAGGGGCGGCAGCGTGGCGGGATTCTCGATACCGCGCAGGATGGCGTCGAGCAGGATGCTGTCTTCCTCGTCCAGCCCCAGTTTGATCGACGGGTCGCGACGGCCATTGATGACGTGACGCAGCGCACCCACCAGCCGGGGCCAGCCGGCCTGCTCGGCCGCATCGAGCTGCTTCATCAGATCGGGCAATGCGCTGCGGTCGCGCAGCGCATTGACGACGGCGTGAATGAAGGCTGCGTGAACGTGCAGGACCTGGTCGACGGCGGAAGGGAGTTGGGCCATTTTTGTGTAAAGGGTGAAGGGCGAAGAGTGATTGTCCGATCAGGGCAGCGGCTTGGCAAATGTTGGCAACGTGGGCACGTTTTCGATTTGCCAGTGAGTGCTTGCCCACGCCAGAAGCTCGGGCGGCTCAGCGCCTGCCAGTTCGGCTGGTGGCGGATGGTCGAGCACGGCGAGCGCCTGCGCCAGCGCAGCGCCGCTCCCACGCTCAGGCAAGGCGGGCGCCAGCGTCTGTTTGGACAGTTTCTGCCCGGCGGCATTGGTGATGAGCGGCACATGGGCATAAACGGGCGTTGGCAGCCCAAGCAGGTTTTGCAGATGAATCTGGCGCGGCGTGTTCCACAACAGATCCGCGCCGCGCACGATGTGGGTAATGCCCTGAAAGGCATCGTCCACCACCACCGCCAGCTGATAGGCAAACAGCCCGTCGGCCCGTTTGACGACAAAATCGCCCACTTCGCTCGCCAGGTTCTGCTGCAGGTCACCATGGATGCGGTCATGGAAGCGGGTACTCACATCCGGCACGCGCACCCGCCAGGCTCGGCCGATCTGTCCTGCCGACAGGCCATTGCGGCAGGTGCCGGGGTAAAGGGTCTCGCCTTCATCATTGCGCGGCGCGGCCGCGAGCTGGCTGCGGGTGCAGGCACAGGGAAAGACCGCACCCTGCGCCTTCAGCGCATCCAGCGCGACGGCATAGGCCGCGTCACGCTGCGACTGAACCAGCACTTCGCCGTCCCAATGCAGGCCATACGCCTCCAGCTGGGCCAGGATCGTGTCCGTCGCACCGGGCTCGCAGCGCGGGCGGTCGAGGTCTTCCATCCGCACGAGCCACTGCCCGCCGGCCGCGCGGGCATCGAGCCAGCTTGCCAGCGCGGCGACAAGCGAGCCGAAGTGCAGCGGGCCGGTGGGGGAAGGGGCAAAGCGCCCGATATAGGATGGAGAACGCACCCCGCGATTATGCCGCGCCCGACGCAGCGCTTACAGGTCGATGCCGGGTTGCGCCTTGATGCCGGCGCGGTAGGCATGTTTTTCGTCAGCGATGATCGACACGGTATCGGCCAGTTCGATCAGCGCCTCCGACGCAGCGCGCCCGGTGACGATGACATGCTGCATCGGCGGGCGCTGCGCCAGCGCATCCAGCACGGCGTCGCTGTCGAGATAACCGTAGCTCAACAAATACGTCAGTTCGTCCAGCACCACCAGTTGATACGCCGGGTCGGCCAGCATCCTGCGCGCCACCGCCCAGCCGCGCTCGGCGGTGGCGATGTCCTGCTCGCGGTTTTGCGTGTCCCAGGTGAAGCCGTCGCCGAGCACGTGCCATTCGACGCCGGGCTGCTTGCCGAGAAAAGCTTCTTCGCCGGTGTCGGTGCGGCTTTTGATGAACTGGCAGACACCGACTTTCATGCCATGGCCCAGCGCGCGCGCCATGGTGCCAAACGCCGAGGTGCTTTTGCCCTTGCCATTGCCGGTGATAACGATCAGCAGGCCGCGCTCATCCGTGGCGGCCGCGATGGCGGCGTCGATGACGGCTTTTTTGCGCGCCATGCGGGCGGCGTGGCGCGCGTCGCGTTGCGGGTCGGCCATGTGTTTCCTTGGGCTGAGAACAGCCGTTAGATTAAGCGAATCCACTGCTTCAGCACTAATTACTAATTACTTCACACGTGAATGATGTCGCCCTTGAGTGAATACAGGATGGCGAGCACATCCTTTTGCTCGTCGGCACCCAGCTTGTTCTTGTTCATGGCACCCAGAATATCGTCCATCACGGCAACATATTCTTCCTCGGAAATGTTCATGCCCTTGTGCGTCGTGAGCATGTCCCGGCCCGTGTAGGTTTCAGGGCCGCCTGCCCCGGCACAGAAGAACTCGCGCGACATCTTTTTGGCATGCTCGATATCCTGGGTGTTCTCAAACCGGGTTTTGACCTTGGGGTTGTTCAGATGCGCATCAACGGCATCATCAACAAGCCGTGCGATGCCGTCGGCGCCGCCCAGTCGCTCATAAAGTGTTGTGGCCATACGTCTTTCTCCTATCGTGTCCGGGCTGGATGGCAAGATGTTTGCGGTTTCAGCCCAAAAGCCGCAAATGCCAAATGCCGCACCTTGTGTGCGGATCTGCGAATTCATTGGTGCGATGGTTTGGTGTGAGAACATGGGGCCGCCCCATGACGCAACCCGTCCTTGTGGGCCGCCAGACACGCCCAGAAAAGCGGGCTTCTATTCAGTCATCAAATGTGCGCACGGTCCGACCACGCTTTCGTGGTCTGCACTGAAAATCAAACGGCAGTCCCGTTATAGGCCATAGCCCGCATATTGTCTTGAGCACAGGAAACAAGCCCAGGACACGCCAAGATTTGGGAATTGCGTATTCCACATCAAACAAGCCAGGTGTTCCAATTCAAACTGGCCACCTACTGTCTCAGTTCGACCCTTAGCGGAAATTAGCGGGCTCGCAAAGCGGACGTTCAACGTCGGAGGTAACGGTCGCTAAGAAAGCGAAGCTTTATTAGCGACCCTGTTGACCAACTTGTTAGCCGGTGTACGCCAGACATAGACAACCCCGGCAAAAAGCGAAATGGCAAGGAGCAACATTAGATAGAAGTTTGTGCCAAGAGAGTAGTTGGCTACCCGTATTGCGGATGGCTTTTGAGGGTTTGCAAATGCCGTTACTACAACCCCTTTTCCATATTGTTCAATGGTGCGCTCAACCGATGTCTTTACCGGGCTACAGGGTCCGTCCTCTATGTCTAGCTTTGAAGTTTTTGGTTGTCCTTGAAAGACATACTCAACCATTACGACAGGGCAATAAGTCGTGCCTTTTGATCGGTTCTCTTGCTCGACGAAGGATGAGACAACCGTTGCACTTAACTGCTGCCATGTCTTCAGGTCGTTGACCTTCTTGTGGCTTGTGTAGGCAACCAACGCAGAGAACAAGGCGAGAACTGAAAACATGAGGACCAAAAACAGCTTGAACAGGACTTTGAGCGCGTTCATTTATTCTCCGGCTAACAGTTATTTACCAGACCCACCGGTCCGTATTATTGAAATTCGCAGAACATACTGCTTTTCCGTAACTGCTTGATTCATGGTCGGTTCGTCGAGGTTGTCTGTCCGCATATGTAATGATAATCCGGACCGAATGTCTGCTGTGGGAGAAATCCCCATATGACCGCTTCTGGCCGAACCGAGACAGTAAGTGGTCAGTTTGAATGGAATACTCGGCTGGTTTGTCGGTATACGCCGAATGAAATAAAACCCAACTGGGGCGTGAAGGGTGCGGATCAATGGTTGGCCATAACTGGATCTGTATCATGACAGTCCCGACAAACCATGCCTCTCCCTAAGAGGTGTAAAGTCTCATTCATGAAATCCTTTCGCTGTGCCTGCGGCAACCCCCTTTATTTCGAGAACGCTCAATGTCTGGAATGCGGTCGACCGGTTGGTCTGTTGCCCGACACGCGCCAGCTGACGGGGTTTGATGTCGGCGGTGACAGCAACTGGCGGATTCCGACCGCGGGGGACGTTCACCGCAAGGCTTATCGGCCCTGTCTGAATTACAGCCAGCATCAGGTCTGCAACTGGCTGGTGCCGGCGGACGACCCCAATCCCTATTGCGTCTCCTGCCGGCTGACCCGTGTCATTCCCAATCTGGATCATCCGGACAATCTGCAGCGCTGGTATCGCATCGAGGCGGCCAAGCGGCGACTGCTGTTTACGCTGGACGGTCTCAACCTGCCCATCGTGGGCCGCGATGTGGACCCGGAACGCGGACTGGTGTTCGAACTGCTGGAAGGCCCCACTGGTTCCGACGAGTTCACCGATTCACTAGACTGCAATCCGCCTGTGTATACCGGCCATGCCGGTGGCGTGATCACGATCAACATCGCCGAAGCCGACGACAGCGCCCGCGAGCGCATCCGCGAAAGAATGGGCGAAGCCTATCGCACCATGCTGGGCCATTTCCGCCATGAGTCGGGGCACTATTACTGGGACCGGCTGATCGCCAACAGTCCTTTGCTGACGGAGTTTCGCGAACTGTTTGGCGATGAACGGGTGGACTATGGTGTGGCGCTGGCCCAGCACCACCAGTGGGGCGCGCCAGCAGACTGGTCGGATCGCTGGATCAGTGCCTATGCCAGCATGCACCCGTGGGAGGACTGGGCCGAAACCTGGGCGCATTACCTGCATATCGTCGACACGCTGGAAACCGCATCCGACATGGGCGTGCGACGCCTTGCCGAACCGGTCAGCCTGGAGCGGAATCCACAACAGGATCTTCCGCCGTTTCAATCCATGGTTGAGGAGTGGGACTGGCTCAGCCGTTCGCTCAACGCGCTGAATCGCAGCCTGGGGATGCCGGACGCCTACCCCTTCACTCCATCACGCCAGGTGCTGGAAAAAATTCAATTCATCGACCGGCTGGTAAAGGCCGGGAAGTAAGGACGCCTACGGCTGGTCTTCCCAGTCGAAACGCGGCAAGCGCTTGAATGCACGCTGCAGGCCCTCGCCCCAGCTCTTCTGCATGGATTTGATAAACGGCGATTGCATCTTGAATACGCGATGCGTGGGCAGAATCAGGCTGTCGGCCCGGTAGATCGCCAGTTCCAGAGGCGGCCCGACCGAAAGGTTGGCGCGCATGGTTGAATCCAGCGACACCATGGCGCAACGGGCGGCATCCTCCAGCGAGGTGGACGGCGTAACGATGCGGTCCAGAATCGGCTTGCCGTATTTGGTTTCGCCAATCTGCAGGTAGGGCGTTTCAGGCGAGGCGCTGATGTAATTGCCTTCCGGATAGATCAGGAAAATCTCGGGCGCGCGCCCCGCAATCTGCCCGCCCAGAATCATGGTTGCGCTGGTACTGCTGCCGCTTTCATCCTGAAAGGCGGCAGCATGCTGCAACTGTTCCCTGCGGCTGATTTCACCGATGTATTTGGCGGCGTCGTGCAGATGCCGGCAATTGAGCAGATTCTTGTCTGCATCGTCCTCGATATCATTCTGAATCGTGTTGACGACGGCCTGCGTCGTTGCCAGATTACCCGAGGCAAGCAGGACCAGGATGCGGTCGTCATTCCTGGCAAAAACATGCATCTTGCTATAGGTGCGGATGTAGTCGACACCGGCGTTGGTACGCGAATCCGAGGCAAAGACGATGCCGCTGTTAGTCTTGATGGCGAGGCAGTAAGTCATGGCGATCGATCAGGTATGTTGTGGGGCAGCCCTGGAAGAGCCATATTATCAAGGGGTTATAATACCTCTTGTCGACAACAAGACCGAAAGGAAACGCATGGCTATCCGCTGGGGCAGTTATCCGGTCAAAGGACTTCACGACGAACTCATCCAGGCACGCAGCAAGCCGCGGCCTGCCGCCAACCAGCTATGCCAGTTTCTGCACGGCCTCTCCGACAAGGAAATCGAGGAGCACAAGTCCGCCGCTGATCTGGCGATCAAGCTGATGGGCATCACCTTCACCGTCTACTCCGAGCAGGATGGCGAAGCCATCGACCGGGCCTGGCCGTTCGACATCATTCCGCGCGTGATCGACAGCCGCGAATGGAAGCAGGTCGAGCGCGGCCTGGTGCAGCGGGTCAAGGCGCTCAACCTCTTTATTGCCGACCTCTACGACCAGCAGCAGGTCATCAAGGACGGCGTCTTCCCGGCTGAACTGCTGGAAGACTCGGTCAACTTTCGCCCGCAATGCGTTGGCGTCAAACCGCCGCAAGGAATCTGGGCGCACATCTGCGGTTCCGATCTGGTGCGCGACAAGGACGGCACGATTTACGTGCTGGAAGATAATTTGCGGGTGCCGTCCGGCGTGTCCTACATGATCGAGAACCGCCAGGTCATGAAACGTGTGTTCCCGGACATGTTCGAGAACGAGAACATCCTGCCGGTGGATGACTACCCTTCCAAGCTCTACGACATGCTGGCTTCGCTCAGCCCGCGCAAGGTGGCCAAGCCGGTGGTGGCCGTGCTCACGCCCGGCATCTACAACTCGGCCTATTACGAGCACAGCTATCTGGCGCAGCAGATGGGCGCGGAACTGGTCGAAGGTCCCGACCTGCAGGTGGGGGACGACGATTGCGTATATATGAGGACGATCGACGGCCAGAAGCGGGTAGATGTGGTCTACCGCCGCATCGACGATCTGTATCTCGACCCCGAGGCGTTCCTGCCGGAATCCACGCTCGGCGTGCCGGGCCTGATGCGCGCCTGGAAGGCTGGCAAGGTCGCGCTGGCCAACGCGCCCGGCGCCGGTGTGGCGGATGACAAGGTGGTCTATGCCTACGTGCCGGACCTGATCCGCTACTACCTGAAAGAAGAGCCGCTGATTCCCAACGTGCCGACCTATCGCTGCATTTACAAGGAGGAGCGCGACTACGTGCTGGAGCACATTGCCGAACTGGTGGTGAAGCCGGCCAACGAATCCGGCGGTTACGGCATGCTGATCGGCCCGCACGCCACAACCGAGGAACGCGAGCAGTTCAAAAAGCTCATCCGCAACAACGCGCGCAACTATGTTGCCCAGCCGATGCTGACTCTTTCCACAGCGCCCACCCTGGTAGGCAACCGTGTCGAGCCCCGCCATCTGGACCTGCGGCCCTTCATCCTGTCGGGCAAGGAAACCTACGTCACCACCGGCGGCCTCACCCGCGTGGCGCTGACCAAAGGCTCCATCGTCGTCAATTCATCGCAGGGCGGCGGCAGCAAAGACACCTGGATCGTCGACACGGAAGGGGGGAACTGAGATGCTTTCCCGCGTAGCCAACACCCTCTACTGGATCGGCCGCCTCATCGAGCGCGCCGAAAACACCGCCCGCCTGATCAGCGTCACCAGCCACCTCCAGCTCGACCTGCCGAAAGGCATTCGTCAGGGCTGGAAAAGCATCGTGCACATCCTCGGCAACGAGGAAGCCTTCGAGAAGCTGGGCATCGAGAACGACGAGCGTCAGATCATCAAGTTTCTGATCAGCGACCTCAGCCATCCCGGCTCCATTCTCAGCGCGCTGCACATGGCGCGCGAAAATGCCCGCACCGTGCGCGACGTGCTGCCGCGCGAAGCCTGGGAAGAAATCAACAGCCTCTACCAGACCGCCAAGGCCGATGCCCCGAAAGGCTACTGGCCGAAAAACCGCCACGCCTATCTGCAGCAGATCGTGCGTGGCGCGCAGACCATTACCGGCATTTTGTCCGGTTCGATGCTGCACGACGAAACCTACCAGTTCGTGCGCCTGGGCCGCAATCTGGAACGCGCCGACATGACCACGCGCATCATCGATGTGCGCTCCGCCGACCTGGTGCCGCCGGACGAACACACGCTCACGCCGTTCGAGAACATCCAGTGGATGAGCGTGCTGAAATCGCTGACCGGCTATCAGATGTATCGCCGCGCGGTGCTGGAACCGGTGCGCCGCCGCGACGTGCTGGAATTCCTGTTCAAGGAACGCCTCTTCCCGCGCGCCGTCCTGCACTGCCTGGGCGAGATCGAAGGCTGCGCGCAGACGCTCAAGCGTAACGCCCAGGTCGTCGCCAGCATTCGCGACGTGATGCACACCATCGAAGCAGTCAATCCAGGGTCATTGAGCCAGGACGAACTGCATCTGCTGATCGACGAGATACAGATCGGTTTGGCTGGCATTGATGAAACGGTGCGGGAAACCTACTTTGCCTGACGCGCCATGCGTCAGGCAGATGGGGCCGACAGCATTTCGCAGCCGGTTCCATCTGATTTGTTCTCAGCATTATTTCGGCTGATATTCCAACGCCAGCAAGCCATTGATCCCCGGCGTGTTGTAGCCCGTCACCAGTTGGTAATCCGTATCTAGTACGTTGTTCACCCTCAGCAATACCCGCCATTCCGGGTCAACCCGGTAATGCACGCGCGCATCCAGACGGGCATAGCCCGGCAAGCTCTGCGTGTTGGCTGCATCGGCATAACGACTGCCTGAAGCCACCAGCGTCGTGCCCAACTCCCAGCGGCCCAATGACTTCGACACGTCCAGCGTGCCATGCCGGCGCGCACGATAGGTCAGGATCTTGCCTGTAGTGTCGTCCTCCGGTCGTTGCCAGTCGATGCTCGCCTGGATATGCATACCGACCAGCTCGGTACCGCCGTCAAGCGTGACGCCTTCGAGCGTGGCGCGATTAACGTTCTTCATCATAGAAACCGGAAGAGTAGAGGAATACACGATCAAATCCTTCAGGCGGTTGCGGAAAGCCGTCAGCCCAATCCGGTTCGCCCTGTCCTGATAACGCATCGCCAGTTCAAGGTTTCTGCCGCGCTCGGGCTGCAGGTCAGGATTGCCCTGAAACCAGGCGGTGGCAGGCCAATACATGTCGTTGAAGGTGGGCGCCTTAAACGACGTGCCATAGCTGGCGCTCGCCCGCCAGGATGCGCTCAAAGCATACGCATAGCCTGCCGTGCCGGTGCTGTGTCCGCCAAAATCGCTGTAGTCATCATGGCGCACAGAGGCCTGCAGGGTGTGCACACCCCATTGCCCCAGGTAGCCCAGCTGCCCCGCATTGACGGTGCGGCGGGTCACCGTAAACGCCGTACTTGCCTCTATATCCTGCTCGTTGCGCTCCAGACTGGCCGTCAGATTGCCGCCGGAAAGCGCAAAGTCGTTCTGCCACAGGTATTGCGTCTGGTCAGTATCAAACCGCCCGGTTGACGTTCCAAGGCTGAAATTTTCCGTATGGTTTTGCCCCAGCCCGATATGTACCTGGCTGGTCCATTTTTCGGAAAGATCACCCTTCCACCAGGCCGACAGGCTGTTAACGTCATTGTGTGCGACGTCGTCCATGGTGCCCGCATCGTATTCAACGATATCGCGATTCACCATGCCGCCGAGGCCGATACGATGACGGTCATTGATGGCGTGTTCCACATTCAGATGGGCGCTCCGCTTCTCGTCGCCATCCTTGTCAGGGTTATACCCATACGTGCCTGGACGCGCAGAAGAACCGTCTCCATCCGTCCGGCTGTACCCGGCCCCGGCGCTGAACCGGGTTGCCCCTGCCTGACCGCTATAACTGGCCCGCCCCTGCAACAAACCATGACTACCCGCCCCCAGAGAAGCGGACAACCGCGGTGCATCGTGTCCCTGCCGCATGAAGATCTGAACCACCCCTGCCACGGCATCGGCACCGTACAAACTCGATGCCGGTCCCCGCAGAATTTCAATGCGCTCGATCTGGTCCAGCGCAATGCTTTCCAGCGGCGTGGTACCCGCCGTCGCCGACCCCGCGCGCAGCCCGTCAATCAGCACCAGGGTATGGCCGCTGTTCCCGCCGCGAATGCGCAGCGACGCATTGGCTCCGGCGCCGCCTTCCTGGGTGATTTCAAGTCCAGGTTGCGTCTGCAGCAGTTCAAGTAACGAGGTCTGGCCTGCAGACGCAATGTCGTCAGCAGTGATAACAGACATATCGCCAACGACAGCGTGGGCCGGCACGGCCACTCGCGTCGAGGTCACCACAATGGTTTCACCAACAAAATCAGACGAGGTTTCCGCGAATGCGGGCGAAGCAAAGACAGCACACAGGGCGAGTGAGAGAGCAGTTTGACGCATGATGAGTTCCGGTTTGGGCCTGCTTCCCCGCAGGCGCGTTGCACGATCCGCTGTGCGACAGGCGTCGCAACAGGGCTCAGGCCGGTATCCGGGCTCGCGTATGAGGCGTTTCGCCTTCCCATCTTGCGACAGTGGCTGAATGAAACGCCGAAAACAACGCTTACCGTTGCGGGGGCAGCACAGGCCTGGCTGCAAGACAGCGCACCTGTTTCCCGTTTAACCCGCACAGCGGAAAGCTGCACGGGCACCTGAAGACGCGGATTGTACTCGCAGGACGCACGATCTGCTGACGCGCACCCCAGGGGAGACATCGAACGCCGCGCTCAAGATTGACCGCCCGCACGCTGCCCCCTATAGTCCCGCCATGCACGCTGAACTCGATACCCTCGAAGCCAAAATCCGCCAGGTGGCCGAACTGAGCCAGACCCTGCGCCAGGAAAACATCGCCCTGCGCCAGCAACTGCTGACCACGCAACAGGACAACAAACAGCTGACCACACGGCTGGAGGCCGCCAAGGTCCGACTGAATGCACTGCTCGACACCTTGCCGGAGGATGCGTAATGGCCAGCCCGCGCTCAATCGAAATTCACATCCTGGGTCGCCCGTACAAGGTGGCCTGCACCCGCGAAGAGGAATCGGCCCTGGTTACAGCAGCCGATTATCTGGACGATAAAATGCGGGCGATTCGCGACAACAGCAAGGTGATCGGCGCCGACCGCATCGCCATCATGGCCGGACTCAATCTGGCACACGACCTGCTCACCCATGGTGGCGGCGGCCTGATCGAAGAAGCCCGCACTCGCGTGACGCATTGCAACACCCTGCTCGATTCAGTACTGGAAGATCAGGACAAACTCTTCTAAACTGGCAATGTTCCCTGCGGTGTTCGAGGCTGGTTGCAATTTCTCTGAACCAATGCATTCGTGCAAGGCTGCGATCTATTCCGATGTAGGTGTGCGCGTGACATGTCTCATGTGCCCAAAACGTCTTTGAACGCGGCCGTCTTGGACCCAGGTTCAAGAGTCCGCAGTCAGCCACGGCACAGGCGGGGAGCCTTTCCACTCAATGAATAAATCCACCCTTCGGCGGCAACTCAAGGCCGCCCGCAACGCGTTTACCCTCCCCACCCGCCGCAAGGCCGCACGCGCTTCTCTGCGCCTCGCCCTGCGCCATGGCCTGTTGCTGCGCGCGCAACGGATCGCATTTTATCTGCCACAAGGTGGCGAGTTTGATGCCCATCCACTGCTCAACCAGGCCTTGTGGATGCAGCGTGACTGCTATCTGCCGGTGCTGCCGCGTCGTGGACGCATGATGCGTTTTGGCCGCGTGGGCCGTCACACGCGCATGAGTCCCAATCGTTATGGCATTCCCGAACCACTCGATGCACGGCCCTTGCACGCGCGCCAGCTGGACCTGCTGTTGATGCCGCTGGTGGGATTCGACAATGCGGGCTATCGGCTGGGAATGGGTGGCGGTTATTACGATGCCACACTGGCGTACATGCAGCATCGGCGAAGCTGGCGTAAACCGCGGCTGGTCGGCCTGGCCTACGAATGCCAGCGGGTGGACACGCTGCCACACGATCCGTGGGACATGCCGCTCGATGCGGTGCTGACTGAGCACCAGCTCTATCGTTTCACATCCGGCACGCGACCCGTCAGGCCTGGCGCCTGAATAAAAAATCCCCCGATATACGTCTCGGGGGATTGCTTGGTCATCGGTGTTGCAATCAGCTGCTACGTTGCACTTCCCGAGCCAGCTCGCCACTCTTCAGCTTCGCCTGATATTCAGCCAGCATGGTCTTCACTTTGCCGCTCAGCAGGTACAGTCCCAGAAAATTGGGGAAGGCCATCGCCAGCACCAGCAAATCGGTAAAGTCGAGCATGTTGGCGGCACTCGCCACCGAGGCAATCACGATGAAGACCAGGAACATCACACGGTAGACAATCGAGGCCGGTTCGCCGAACAGGTAGGTCCAGCAGCGTTCACCGTAGTAAGACCACGAAATCATCGTGCTGTAGGCAAACAGCACCACCGACGCCGTCAATATCATCGAGAGCCAGTCCGACACCGAGGCAAAGGCTGCCGAAGTCAATGCCGCACCTTTGCTGGCTTCACGTATCGCCAGCGTGGCCGGGTCGTTGTATACGCCGGTAATCACGATCACCAGCGCCGTCATGGTGCAAATCACGATGGTGTCGATGAAGGGCTCATACAAGGCAACCATGCCCTGGCGGATGGGGTATTTGACCGAGGCCGTGGCGTGCACGATGGCCGCCGAGCCCAGGCCCGCTTCACTGGAAAACATAGCGCGTTTGAAGCCCTGTACCAGCGCCCCCACCATGCCCCCCGCCACCGCGATCGGGGAAAAGGCTTCACTGACAATCATGCTCAGCGCCCGGGGAACCTGCTCAACATTGCCCAGAATGATCCACAAACACGCCGCCACATACAGTAGCACCATGGTTGGCACAATCGCCTCGGCAGTATGCGCAATCCGGCGCAGGCCCCCGATAATCACCACGCCTACCGCCAGCCCCATGATCAGGCCATAGGCAATCGGCGTTTGCTTGAAGAAGGGAAAGCTCTCCTGCACGGCGCCCAGTGACTGACTCACCTGGAACGCGCTGCCGGCACCCAGCGAACCGAATACGGTAAACACCGCAAACACCGCAGCGAGGATTTTGCCGATTCGCGGCATGTTGAACTCGGCGAAACCTCTAGACAGATATTCCATCGGCCCGCCCATCATGCGGCCATCCGGACGGATTTCGCGATAACGCTGCGCCAAAGTGGCTTCGGTAAATTTGGTGGACATGCCGAAAAAGCCGGCCACGATCATCCAGAAGGTTGCCCCAGGGCCGCCGATGGAAATCGCGATTGCCACCCCGGCAATGTTGCCCAGGCCCACCGTAGCCGACAATGCCGTGGTCAGCGCCTGAAACGAGCTGACCTCGCCCACATCGTCTGCAGTGCGGTATTTGCCGCGCAGCACGGCATACGCGTGCCGCATCATGCGCACATTGACGAAGCTGAAGCGCAGGGTCAGAAACACTGCGCCCACGATCAGCCAGGCCACGACGAACGGCAATTCAGGCTCACCGGGAAAAACGTCGAAGAAGATCACGCTGGCCAGATAGCCGTTGAGCGTGCCAAAGAAGTTGTTGATCATGCCCGGCTCGGCTGCCAGGGCCATCTGTGGAAATAACAGGCCTGCCACTGCGGCCAGAAAGTATGGATGGATCACTACCGTTCCCCCTTGGAGTTTGTTATTGCCCGCCACGATAACAAACTTAGGGGGAAACCGGCCAGCCACAAAAACAAAGGCCGGCGCATGCGCCGGCCTTTTCCGTGTGCTGCCTGACTTACTTCAGGCCCAGAACCCAGGCTACGATCTTGTGCGCATCGGCATCGCTGACCTGCGGATTCGGCGGCATGGGAATTTCTGCACCCAGCTCCTTGGCCCACGCGCCCTTGCCGCCCGCCTTCACCTTGGCGACCAGCATGGCTTCTGCACCTTTAGCGCCGGCATATCGCTTGGCCACATCCTTGAAAGCCGGGCCGACAATCTTCTTGTCCACGCTGTGGCAGGACAGACAGGCATTTTTCTGGGCCAGCGCCTGGTCGGCTGACACCACGCCAGACAGCATCAACAGGGCAGCAGACGCTGCGGTCATCATTACTGTTTTCATCATTTTCAGTTCTCCATCAGGGGTCGGTTGGTCGCGTTTGCAATTTCGTATAGCCAATATTAAAGATTATCGGCCTCCGCGCAATAAGCCTGATTGGTTATTTGCTACCAAACCACGTAAAGCATTGTTATTGCCACTCAATCAGCACTTGCAGGCGGTACATGTCCCAATCGTTGCTGCACCCCATCACATGATCAGAGTCGAAAGCGCGGTAATTGGCGGCTGGCATGCCGACCCATTGCAAATCCAGGCTGTAGGATGATCGGACTCGGGTTTCGCCAGGGCCTCCGGGCAATCCGTACCATTGGCTAACGTCAACAGCATATCGTGCGCACCGAGTTGGGGCGCCAGCTTGGCCGACCATTCACGCAATGCCGCTTGCGGACCGCGCAGCACGATCACGCGCGTGGGTGCCAGGCTTTCATCCAGCACAGCCAGCAGGGTCGGATAGGCGATGGGTTGCTGGAGCAGTTGCGCTTGAAACACGCGCAGGCAACGCATGCTGGCCTCAAGATAACGTGTCTCGCCCAGCAGATAACCCAGACGTTGCAGCGCATAAGCCGCTACACCGTTGCCCGATGGCGTGGCATTGTCGTAGCCCGGCTTGGGACGTGTGATCAGCGCTTCATGATCATGGCTGGTAAAGAAAAACCCTCCTTGTTCGGTGTCTTCGAAATGATTCAGCAGCGCATCGGCCAGTTCGCGCGCCCATGCCATGTCGGCTTCGCGGTAACCGGCCTGCATGCTTTCCAGCAAGGCATCGAGCAAAAAGGCATAATCATCGAGGTAGGCATTGAGCCGCGCTTCGCCCTGCTTGTAGCTGGCGAGCAGGCGTCCGTCACGCCACAGGTTTTGATGCAGGAAATCAATCGCCGCCTGTGCGGCATCGACCCAGTCAGGCCGCTCCATCACGTGCCCGGCATGGGCCAGTCCCGCAATCATCAATGCGTTCCAGCTGGTGAGTTGCTTGTCGTCACGCCCCGGCTTGACGCGAGTCTCACGGCTGGCAAACAGTTTTTTGCGGGCGCTTTCCAGCAGCGCTGCCGCCCCATCCCCGGACAGATCGAGCTCGCTGGCAACGTCGCCCAGCGAACGCGCCAGAATGGGGTTCCAGCGACTGTTTTCAAAATTCGCGGGCAGATTGAATCCATACACCGACGCGGCCACCGCATATTCCTCGCTGCTCAAGAGCTCGCGTACTTCGTCCGGCGTCCAGACGTAGAACCGGCCTTCATGGCCTTCGGTATCCGCATCGAGTGCAGAATAAAATCCGCCGTCCGGTGCGCGCATCTCGCGCAGCAGCCAGTCGACCAGATCCTCGGCAGTTTCCTTGAACAGGACATCGCCCGTCAGCGCCCAGACATCGGCATAGAGATGCAGCAACGGGCCATTGTCATAAAGCATTTTCTCGAAATGCGGAATCGCCCACTGCTCGTCGACCGAGTAGCGGCAAAAGCCGCCGCCCAACTGGTCGCGCACCCCGCCTGATGCCATCTTGCGCAGGGAAAGCAGCGCCATGTCGCGCGCCTGTGCATGATTGCTGCGTTGCGCCTCACGCAGCAGGAAGAGCAACTCGCCCGGGCGCGGAAACTTGGGCGCACGGGAGAATCCACCCCACACCGGGTCGAACGCCTGGGCAAGATCGTCCACAGCCTTGGCAAACAGCGCTTCGCCCGCTTCTTCCTGATCACCCTGAACAGGTTGCTGCTGTGCGAGTGCGGCGCGCACCGCTTCATTTTGTGCCAGCACATCGCCGCGTCGTTCGCTCCAGGCGCGTGCAAGGTTATCCATCAGATCGGGAAAAGCCGGCAGCTGGTGACGCGGCGTTTTGGGGAAATACGTCCCGGCAAAAAATGGCGTCTGATCGGGCGTGAGAAACATCGTCAACGGCCAGCCACCACCGCGCTGGGTTAGCAGTTGATGCGCCGACTGATAGATCTGGTCGAGGTCGGGACGCTCTTCGCGATCAACCTTGATATTGACGAACAGGCGGTTCATCACTGCGGCCACCTCGGCGTCCTCGAAGCAGTCATGCGCCATCACATGGCACCAGTGGCAGGCCGAATAACCGATCGACAGCAGGATGGGCTTGTCTTCACGGCGTGCCTTTTCCAGCGCCTCTGCGCCCCACGGATACCAGTCGACCGGATTGTCGGCGTGCTGCAACAGATAGGGGCTGGACTCGGCAGCAAGACGATTAGGCATAACAGGACAATAGTTGATTAAATCAGTCAACTATTGTACGCTTGTTGCAGTCCGTTATCTGCAGGAGACCCCCACCATGTCCCAGGAATTATTCGCCGCCGCCCTGTCGGGTGATGCCGAGAAAATCAAGCAACTGCTCGACGCTGGCAGCAACCATGCCGCCACCGATGAAGCAGGTGAAACCGCGCTGATGCATGCCGCCCGCGCAGGCCACCTTGACGCGGTCAAGGTGCTGATCGCCGCCGGCGCTGACGTCCATGCCAAGTCGCCGCAAGGCTGGACCGCACTCGCCAAGGCCGCCTATAACGGCGAAACCGAACGCGGCTACGTCGAAGTCACCGAAGTCCTGCATGAAGCGGGCGCCTCGCTCAACGATGCCATTTTCTTCGGTATCACGCCGCTGATGCTGGCGGCCGGCGGTGGCGACGCCTCGGTGGTGGAATGGCTGATCAACAACGGCGCAGACGTGCTCACGGCCAACGAGGGTGGTCGCACCGCGCGCATGATGGCGGACGATAAATACTATGTGGACGTGATCAATCTGCTGCACGAAGCCGAGCAACAGCTGGGCGTGACCGTTGATGGATCGGGCTCAGTAGGCCGTGTGGCCAAGCCGCAGGTAGTCAATCTGATGAAGCCCGCCGCGCACTAAAACCTGGCGACTGGCGAATCCTCTTAACGGTTCAGCCAATCGATCAAGTCGCGCCACTGTTCCATGTCGCGCTCGGCGACATGGTGCGGCAAATCAAACAGGCTCTTGCCTTCAAACGCCGCGTTGACGTAATGCTGGGTATTGCGCAGATGCGCCAGCACCGGCAATTTCTGCTGCGCCATGAACTGTTCCAGCGTCACGCCCGCACGGGTACGGGCATCGACCCGCATACCCACCACGCTGACAAAGCCCTGACCCTTGCGCGCCGCTTTTTCGGCATGCAGCGCCGCCAGAAACTCCTGGCTGGCGCGAATGTCGAACAGCGAAGGTGCGATCGGCACCACCACCTTGTGTGCCAGTTTCAGCGCACGCTCGAGGTTCTTGCCATGCAAGCCGGCTGGTGAGTCGATCACCAGCCAGTCGCTGCCACTCTTTTGCCCGTCGCGCAGCAAATCAATCTTCGGCAAGGCCGCATCGCGTATCGCCAGCCACTGGCTGGCCGATTTCTGTCGGTCCAGATCGAGCATCGCCACACGCTGCCCTTGCGAAGCCAGATAGCCTGCCAGATTGATCGATAGCGTCGTTTTACCGCTGCCACCTTTGGGGTTGGCGACCAGAATCACACGCATGCTGTTCCCTCCGCTCATGCTTAAAGTGGCTCGGCACTGTAGGTCACGACCAGTGTATGCGTCTCACCCGGCGCCACGGTTACGAGGTTATCCATCGCATTGGCCGACTCCACACACACCATCTCGCGCCAACCACTGCCCGATTTGCCTTTGCCCATGTCGCCCATCTGCTCGGCCTTCTCGGTCCACGGTGTCCACACGATGGTGGAGAGCGAGCCGGTTTTGGCGATGCGGATGCGACGCTTGAGACCGGCATCTTCGATCACGCACTCGGCCGGTGTATTGACGTAGACACGGTCGACTTCGCTCTTCAACGCGATCGCGCCGGACTGCTTTTTCTTCGCAAAGTTGTCGACCTTGTCATGGAAGGTGCTGCCTTCCAGTCCGGTAATTTTCACGCTGCCGACATCGCTGATCTGCAGATAGGTGTGCAGCGCTTCGCCGATCTGCAGCGGCTGGTCGCCCAGGTTGGTGGTGGCCAGCTGCAGTTCCAGCTTGTCGCCGACGATGATGGCGAGTGTCAGCCGGGTGGCGTGCGGCCATTGCTTGCGGGTCTGTTCGGTGTCAGCCAGTTGCAGCGTGAGCTCGGTTTTGGAGTCGTTGCGCTTGCGGCTGCCGATCACATTCCACGGCACGGTGCGGGCAAAGCCGTGTGCGGGGAAGGATGCCTCGCTGGCATGCGCGCCGAACCACGGCCAGCACACCGGCGCACCGCCGCGGATGGATTTGCCTGGCGCAAACTTGGCCGCATCGGATACCCACACCACCGGTTCCTGCTGCGACCTGGGACGGAAGCTCACCACGTGCGCGCCCTGCAGGCAGATCGTCGCGCGACCGCCGTGGTTGTTGATGTCGGCATAGGTCAAACCGCCAGCACCTTCGCGGAAGCTCAGCTGGCCGGGAATGGCAAAACGTGACAGCGGGTCGGCATGGATCTGCGCTTCACTCGGATGCTCGACCAGGCTGACGTCGCGCACCGCGCCAAATGCGGCAGAGGTCGCCATCGCGGCATAGGCACGCAACGCGTGCGACACCGCACGCACCCGGCTGACCGGCTTCCAGGCGTGGGCGCCTTTTGCATCCATGGCAGTGCGACGGCGCTCAAGCTCAGCGTCGGAAAGTTTCACGTTAATGCTGCGCCTGGGGATATCGATTTCGATGGTATCGCCTTCCTGCACCAGGCCGATGGTGCCGCCTTCGGCCGCTTCGGGCGAGGCGTGGCCGATGCTCAAACCGGACGTGCCGCCGGAGAAGCGGCCATCGGTGATCAGCGCGCAGACTTTGCCGAGGCCCTTGGATTTCAGGTACGAGGTCGGATACAGCATTTCCTGCATGCCGGGACCGCCGCGCGGGCCTTCATACAGAATCACCACCACGTCGCCGGCCATGATCCTGTCGCCGAGAATGGCCTCAACTGCGGCGTCCTGCGATTCGAACACGCGCGCCGGGCCGGAGAATGTCCAGATGCTCTCATCGACGCCAGCGGTTTTGACGATGCAGCCGTCGGCCGCCAGGTTGCCGTAGAGCACGGCCAGTCCGCCGTCTTTTGAATAGGCGTGTTCGATGTCGTGCAGACAGCCATTGACCCGGTCGTCGTCCAGTTTGGCAAAGCGCCGATTCTGCGAAAACGCGGTCTGCGTCGGCACGCCGCCGGGCGCGGCGCGGAAATACTCCTTCACATCCTTGTCGGTGGTGCGGCGGATGTCGTAAGTGTCGATCTGCTCGCCCATCGACTTGCACAACACGGTCGGCAGATCGCGATGCACCAGGCCGCCGCGCTCCAGCTCGCCCAGGATCGCCATCACGCCGCCGGCACGGTGTACATCTTCCATGTGATAGGTCTGGATCGACGGCGCCACCTTCGACAGATGCGGCACGCGACGGCTCATGCGGTCAATGTCCTTCATCGTGAAATCGACGCCCGCTTCATGCGCGGCAGCCAACAGGTGCAGCACGGTATTGGTCGAACCGCCCATGGCAATGTCGAGCGCGACGGCATTCTCGAACGCATCGAAGCTGGCGATGGCGCGCGGCAACACGCTGCTGTCGTTGTGTTCGTAATAACGCCGCGCATTTTTCACCACCAGGCGGGCGGCCGCGAGAAACAGGTTCTTGCGATCGGCATGGGTCGCCAGCAGCGAACCGTTGCCGGGCAGCGAAAGCCCCAGCGCTTCGGTCAGACAGTTCATCGAGTTGGCAGTGAACATGCCTGAGCATGAACCGCAGGTGGGGCAGGCTGAACGCTCGAGTTCATTGACCTGCTTGTCACTGAACGCAGGATCGGCTGCCGACACCATGGCATCGACCAGGTCGAGCTTGATGGTTTTGGTTTCCCAGATCACCTTGCCTGCTTCCATCGGCCCGCCGGAGACAAATACCGTCGGGATATTCAGGCGCAATGCGGCGTTCAACATGCCCGGGGTGATCTTGTCGCAATTGGAAATGCACACCAGTGCGTCGGCGCAGTGCGCGTTGACCATGTATTCGACCGAATCGGCGATCAGGTCGCGGCTCGGCAGCGAATACAGCATGCCGCCGTGCCCCATCGCGATGCCGTCATCGACCGCAATGGTATTGAATTCCTTGGCCACGCCACCTGCCGCCTCGATCTCGCGCGCCACCAGCTGGCCCATGTCCTTGAGGTGCACATGGCCGGGCACGAACTGGGTGAATGAGTTGGCGATGGCGATGATCGGCTTGTTGAAGTCGCCGTCCTTCATGCCGGTGGCGCGCCACAGCGCACGCGCTCCCGCCATGTTGCGGCCACGGGTGGTAGTCCAGGAACGGTAGTCAGGCATGATGGTCACTCAGGCAATTTATAATCAGCTGCTCATTTTACCCGCGCTACCCCAACCCGGACACCTCATGCTCATCCATCCGCAATTCGATCCTGTCGCCCTGCAACTCGGCCCCGTCGCCATCCACTGGTATGGCCTGATGTACCTGGCCGCGTTTGCCCAGTTCATCCTGCTCGGGCGCTGGTGCATCGCCAACCGTCCCTGGAGCGCCTGGTCACCCAAAATGCTTGACGACGTGCTGTTCTTTGGCGTGCTCGGCGTGGTGCTAGGCGGGCGGCTCGGCTATGTGTTGTTCTACAAGCCGATGGAGTTTCTCGCCCACCCGCTCGACATTTTCAAGGTATGGGAAGGCGGCATGAGTTTCCACGGCGGCTTTCTCGGCGTCATCATCGCCATGGCCTTCTTCGCCTACTCCCGCAAACTGCGCTGGCTGGTCGTCACCGACTTCATCGCCCCGCTGGTGCCGCTGGGCCTGGCCACCGGGCGGCTTGGCAACTTCATCAACGGCGAGTTGTGGGGCCGCGCCACCGACCTGCCCTGGGGCATGGTGTTCCCGCAAGCAGCCGACGGCATCGCGCGCCATCCCTCGCAGCTCTACCAATTTGCCGGCGAAGGTCTGCTGCTGTTTGCTGTCCTGTGGTGGTTTGCCCGCAAGCCGCGCCCGGTCGGCGCCGTCTCCGGCGTATTCCTGATCGGCTACGGCGGCTTCCGCTTCCTCGCCGAATTCGCCCGCGAGCCGGACAGTTACCTGGGCTTGCTTGGGCTTGGACTCACCATGGGGCAGTGGCTGTCGATACCGATGATCATTGCCGGCGTGCTGATGCTGCGCTGGGCGAACCGCCCTTCCACACCGCAAACATGACCGGCCCTTTCCGGCATCGCTCCAACTGGTACCGACTCTGGTTTCTGGGCGGCTGGCTCGGTATTGCCATCACGCTGGTGTTGTCGCTCATGCCATCCACGCTGGATGACGGCCGCGTCCATGCAGACAAAATCATTCACCTGATGGGGTATGCCGTATTGATGTTCTGGTGGGCGCAACTGCTCACCCAGAACCGCCGGAAACTCGCCGTAGCCGTCGTCTTGCTCGGTATGGCCATCGAACTGCTGCAAGGCCTCACCCCTCAACGCCAGCCCGACCCGCTCGACGCCCTCGCCAACACCTGCGGCGTTCTGCTCGGCTGGCTCGCTGCCCACCACCTGCCCAATCTACCCAGGCGGCTGGCGGCTCTACCCGCCTTCAAGCGCTAACGCTATAATCTCCCGCATTGGGGTGATAGCTCAGCTGGGAGAGCGCTGCGTTCGCAATGCAGAGGTCGGGAGTTCGATCCTCCTTCGCTCCACCACCAAATATCCAAAGAAGTTCGCTGAAGGCCGCAAACCCCAATAAATACAAGACTTGCGGCCTTCTTTTCGTCCGGAAACATCCCGTGCCGTCCATTGCAATCTGGCGGTTACATTGGCGGTAAGCCAGTCCACCCCTCTGAGATCACCCCAACAATCAACACCCGAATAAACAGTCGAGATCTGGCCCGCTCATCAAAATTGAGCCGCGGTTCGGATTACGCCTGTACAAGCTTGGGGGCTTCACTCACCTGCTCAATTGATTCCAGCGGCCGGCCGATTGCAAAGCCCTGCGCATAATCAATTCCCAGCGTACGCAGCATCTCCAGCGATTGCGGATCTTCGACCGACTTGGCGGCCACTTCCAGATGGAAGCCGTGCAGCATTTCAGTCAAATTTTTCACGATACCCTGGGTTTTTGGCTTGTCCGCCAGATCGCGAATCAGCGTCGGATGGATCTTCACCATATCGACAGGCAAGCCCTCCAGATAGTGCATGGAGGTCGATCCCATACCAAAGTCGTCCAGTATCAGCGAACAGCCGGCCGCTTTAACCTGGGCCGCAATTTCGCGCACCTTGCCCAGGTTTTGCAATGCAGTCATTTCCGAGATTTCGAAACGAAGCTGGGCATGTTGACCCGGATGGTCCTGCAGCACGGCCTCGATCTGATTGGCCAGATGCTTGTCCTGCACCGTCTTGGTCGAAAGATTGACCGACACCCAGACGCCCGGACTTGATTGTTGAAGCGGCGTGATCCTGCGTATCGCCTTGCGGATCACCATGAGGTCGATGACCGAACTCAAATTGGCTCGCTCAGCCGACTCCAGAAACAGGCCGGGGGAGATCAGGTGGCCTTCGCGGTCTTCCATGCGCAACAAGGCTTCATAGCCATCGGTCTTGCCTGTCCCGAGGTTCAGCAAGGGCTGGTACAGCAACAGGAACTGGTCGTTGTTCAAGGCGCGACGGATGCGCGCTTCCCATTGCAAATGCGCCTGCACGTGCTGGATTTCCGGCACGGATCCCCCGTAAATCCGCCAGCAGCAGCGGCCCGCTTTTTTCGCTTCATACATCGCCGCGTCGGCGCAAATGACGAGCTCATGGGTGTCACGGGTATGTTCGGGTACAGAGGCAAGGCCAAGGCTGATGGACGGCTGAAAGGATTCCGTACCGAAAGAAAAACTCGCCTGGGCAAAAGCAGCGAGCACCTTGTTGGCGACATGCTGTGCCTGTGCGCCGGCAGTTTCCGGCAAAAAGGCCACGAATTCATCCCCGCCCCAGCGCGCGATCATATCCGTGGTACGCAGGGTCCGGATCAGCAAGGTCGCAGTGGCGGTCAGACAATGATCGCCGGCCTCATGCCCAAAAGTGTCATTGATGAATTTGAATTTATCCAGATCGAGGAATAGCAAGGTGCCTCGACGGTCATATCGCGCCGAATACTTCATCCAGCTATCCAGTGCGTCCTGGAAACGGCGGCGATTCAACAAGCCCGTCAGCGCATCGTGATCGGCCATGTGGCTGATCAATTCATTGGCTTTGCGCGATTCATCGAGCGCGGTGCTTAATGATGCTGTCTTGTCATGAACCTGCTGTTCAAGCGAATCCACGAAATAGCGAATGCGATCCTGCCGAACACCCGCAATACGCGCGGCCAGCCCCAGAAACAGCGGCGCCGTGTCGATCACATACAACAACACATTGCCGTGAGCCTGCCGGAAGATTTCAACCAGCGTGCCTGCCGAGCCGAAGCCTTCCATCAACAGCAAAAACAGGATTGAAAAGACGGGAAAGCACAATCCGAATGCTGCACCGTAAAGCGTATATTTATTTGCCTCGCTCCAATTTTTCATACTCCCTCCAAATTCGCTTCTGATTATTCATTTATTGGTTTTTTCTGATTTTAATCATACCCAAGAGAAAACAATCCTAATTTATTGTTATTAATATGATTATTGTTGGAAATAGTGTCTGTTTTTTGCCCAGACCGAGCCTTCATATCCGATGCCAATTCGCCAATTCACAACCAACTTTTGTTCCTTTCTGGCACCGCAAATTTAACTGCGGCGCGGCAGTTATCCTCTGATCTGACCCGTTCGCAACCCTTGCAGCCGCATGGCTTCGTTGACAGGAGCAAGCATTGCTCCTGTCGCCAGACAGGATTAAAATGTTGAACTTTTCGCCTAAATTTTTTGTTTGCGGCTTGCCTGAGGGCAGGCCGTTGTTGCCTGAGCACACAGAACCATGGATCGACAACGCTGGCTGGACGGGACGCTGTATTCGCCCGATTTTGAACAAGATAGCTGCGGCTTCGGCCTGATTGCGCAGATGGACAATCAGCCCAGCCACACGCTGGTGCAGAACGCGATTGGCTCGCTGGCCTGCATGACGCACCGCGGGGCGATTGCGGCCGACGGGCTGTCGGGTGACGGCTGCGGCCTGCTCTTCAAGAAGCCGGATGCATTCCTGCGCACCGTGGCAGACGAAGCAGGCTTTGCGCTGGACAAGCTCTATGCCGCCGGATTGCTGTTTTTATCGCTTGATGCGGTGCCGCAAGCGCATGCACGTGCCGCGCTCAAAACCGAACTCGAAACACAGGGATTGACCGTCGCCGGCTTTCGCCTGGTGCCGACCAATGCCAGCGTGTGTGGCGAGTCCGCGCTGGAATCGCTGCCGCATATCGAACAGGTGTTTGTGAATGCCCCCACGGGCATGAGCGAAGACGACTTCGAACGCAAGCTCTATATCGCGCGCCGCCGTACCGAAAAGCTGCTTGAGCCGACTGACCCGGTGTTCTACCTGCCGACGCTGTCGTGCCGCGTGATCAGCTACAAGGGCCTGGTGATGCCGGACAACCTACCGGTGTTTTACCCCGACCTTGGCGATGCGCGCTTTGCGTCGAGCCTGGCGGTATTCCACCAGCGCTTCTCCACCAACACCTGGCCGCAGTGGCGGCTGGCGCAGCCATTCCGCTATCTGGCGCACAACGGCGAGATCAACACGGTGCAGGGCAACCGCAACTGGAGCCGCGCCCGCGAACAGAAGTTCAAAACGCCGCTGATCCCGAACATGGACGATGTGCGTCCCATCGTCGGCACCAAGGGCTCGGATTCGATGAGCCTCGACAACATGGTCGAAGGCCTGGTGATGGGCGGCACGGGCTTGTTCCGAGCACTGCGCCTGGTGATTCCGCCGGCATGGCAGAACGTCGAGTCGATGGACGCCGACATCCGCGCCTTCTACGAATACAACTCGATGCACATGGAGCCGTGGGACGGCCCTGCCGGAATTGTTTTGACGGATGGCCGCTATGCCGCCTGCACACTTGATCGCAACGGCCTGCGCCCAGCACGCTGGGTGCTGACCAAAGACCGCATCCTGACCATCGCGTCCGAAGTCGGCGTATGGAAAATCGACCCGGCCAATGTCGAACGCAAGGGTCGCGTCAAGCCGGGCCAGATGATCGCCGCCGATCTCGACACCGGTCGTCTGCTGATGCCGGAAGACATCGACAATGAACTGAAAGACGCGCAGCCCTACCGCACGTGGCTGAAGACCGGAGCAATCAAGCTCGACCTGTCGATCCAGCAGGATGCTGACCTGCCCGTGATGGATACGGCCAGCCTGCTGACACACCAGAAGCTCTTTAACGTGAGCTTCGAGGAGCGCGACCAGATCATTCGCGTGCTGGCCGAGGACGGCGCGGAAGCCATTGGCTCAATGGGTGACGACACGCCGATGGCGGTGCTGTCGCAAAGGGTTCGTTCGCCATTCGATTACCTGCGCCAGCAGTTCGCGCAGGTAACCAATCCGCCGATCGACCCGATCCGCGAAGCAATCGTGATGTCGCTCAACACCACCTTCGGCCCTGAGCGCAACCTGTTCAAGGAAACGGCCGAACACGCCCGCCGGGTGGAAGTGCGTACGCCGTTGCTGTCGAAGGAGGCCTTCGACAAATTGCTGAATCTGAACGACCCGGCCTTCACGCCGGTCGCGCTCGACCTGCATTACGACCCGGCCACGACCACGCTCGAGGTCGCCATCAAGGCGCTGACCGAACGTGCCATCGAGTCGGTGCGCGAAGGCAAGGTCATACTGGTGCTGTCCGATCGCAATCTCGCCAAGGACCGCTTGCCGATCCACGCACTGTTTGCCGTCGGCGCCGTGCACCACGCCCTGATCGCGGCCGGCCTTCGCTGCAACGCCAACATCGTGGTGGAAACCGGCACGGTGCGTGACTCGCATCACTACGCCTGCCTGATCGGCTATGGCGCAACGGCCGTGTACCCCTACCTCGCCTATCAGGTCATTGGCGAATTCGTCAAAACCGGTGAGATCAAACCCAACCTCGAAAAAGCCTTGTCCAATTTCCGCAAAGGTATGGACAAAGGCTTGTACAAGGTGCTGTCGAAGATGGGTATTTCGCTGGTGGCAAGCTATCGCGGCGCACAACTGTTCGAAGGCGTGGGCCTGCACGAGGAGGTGGTGGCGCTGTGCCTCAAGGGTACGGTATCGCGCATTTCAGGCGCGCATTTCGACGATTTCGAATCCGACCAGAAACTGCTACCACAAGACGGCGTTCAACCCGCTGCGTCCGCTGCCAGCGGGTGGTCTGCTGAAGTTCATCTTCGGCGAGGAATTCCATGCCTACAACCCGGACGTGGTGCAGCAACTGCAAAAAGCCGTGCAATCGGGCGACTACGCCGAGTTCAAAAAATATTCCGAGATCGTCAACACGCGCCCGGTGGCGATGTTGCGCGACCTGATGACGCTGAAAACTGGCGCGACCCCGATCCCGCTGGATGAAGTCGAGCCGCTGGAAACCATCCTCAAGCGCTTCGACTCGGCTGGCATGTCGCTCGGCGCACTGTCGCCCGAGGCCCACGAGGCGCTGGCTGAAGGCATGAACCGCATCGGCGGCCGTTCCAACTCGGGTGAAGGCGGCGAAGATCCGAAACGCTACGGCACATCCAAAACCTCCAAGATCAAGCAGGTCGCGTCCGGCCGCTTTGGTGTGACTGCAACCTACCTGATCAATGCCGAAGTGCTGCAGATCAAGATCGCACAGGGCGCCAAGCCTGGCGAGGGCGGCCAGCTACCGGGCGACAAGGTGTCGGTCATGATTGCCGGCCTGCGCCATTGCAAGCCGGGCACGCCGCTGATTTCGCCGCCGCCGCACCACGATATTTATTCGATCGAAGATCTGGCACAGCTGATTTTCGACCTCAAGCAGGTCAACCCCGATGCGCTGGTATCGGTGAAGCTGGTGGCCGAGCCTGGCGTTGGCACGATTGCCGCCGGCGTGGCCAAGGCCTACGCCGACCTCATCACCATTTCCGGCTACGACGGCGGCACCGGTGCAAGCCCGCTGGCCAGCGTGAAATACGCCGGTTCGCCGTGGGAGCTCGGTCTCTCCGAGGCGCAACAGGTGCTACGTGCCAACGGCCTGCGTGGCCGGGTGCGGGTGCAGACCGACGGCGGCCTGAAGACCGGTCTCGACGTTATCAAGGCGGCCATCCTCGGTGCTGAATCCTTCGGTTTCGGCACCGGCCCGATGGTGGCACTGGGCTGCAAATTCCTGCGCATCTGCCACCTCAACAACTGCGCCACCGGCATTGCCACGCAGAATGAGACGCTGCGCCGCGACCATTTCATCGGCCTGCCCGACATGGTGGTGAACTACTTCAAGTTCGTCGCCGAGGAAACGCGTGAACTGATGGCGTCGCTGGGCATCCGCAATCTGACCGACCTGATCGGCCGTACCGACCTGCTGGACATCTCGACAGGCGATACGCCGCGCCAGGGCCGCCTCAAGCTCGATGCGCTGCTGTCGCAGGGCGACATCCCCGCCGATGCGCCACGCTTTGCCCAGCAGGAGCGCAATCCCTCGTTCGACAAGGGCGAGCTAGCCGAACAGATGGTGGTCGATTGCCTGGCCGCGATCAAGGCTGGCACGTCCATCGAACTGGCCTACGAAGTACGCAACATCAACCGCTCGATTGGCGCCCGCCTGTCCGGCGAAATCGCCAAGGCACACGGTGGCAAGGGCTTGCCGGACAATACATTGCGCATCAAGCTGACCGGCTCGGCTGGCCAGAGCCTGGGCGTGTGGAACCACAAGGGCCTGACCATCACGCTGGAAGGCGACGCCAACGACTATGTCGGCAAGGGCATGGGCGGCGGCCGGCTGGTGATCTACCCGCCACGTGTCGCCACCTTCGAGGCGCATCGCAATACGCTGATCGGCAACACCTGTCTGTATGGCGCCACCGGCGGCGAACTCTATGCTGCAGGCCTGGGCGGCGAGCGCTTCGGCGTGCGCAACTCGGGCGCGCTGGCCGTGGTGGAAGGCGTGGGCGACCACGGCTGCGAATACATGACTGGCGGCGTGGTCATCGTGCTGAGCACGACCGGCCTCAACTTCGGTGCCGGCATGAGCGGCGGCATGGCCTTCGTGGTCGACGAGGCGGGCGATTTCATGTCGAAGACCAACAAGGAAATGGTTGAACTGACCCGCATCGTCAGCGACGAGACCGAGCCGTTCCGCCAGTTCCTCAAGTCCCAGATCGAATGCCATGCAGGATTGACCGACAGCACCCACGCCAAGGCACTGCTGGCCGATTTCGACGCCACGCTGGCCAAAGTCTGGCTGGTCAAGCCGAAGCGTATTTCAATTGAAGATCTGGTCGAGGATATTCCTGACCAGACACGTGAAGTATTGGAAGCATAACGATGGGTGACGTATTCCAGTTTTTGAAGCAGGCACGGCGCGACGGTGAAAAAACCGAGGCGGAAGTACGCAAGCACGAGTTCCGTGAAATCTATGCGCCAATGAACGCGGCGCATGCGCAGGAACAGGCCGACCGTTGTCTCGGCTGCGGCAACCCGTATTGCGAGTGGAAGTGCCCGGTGCACAACTACATTCCCAACTGGCTCAAGCTGGTGAGCGAAGGCCGGCTGTTCGAAGCCGCCGAACTCTCGCACCAGACCAACTCGCTGCCCGAAGTGTGCGGCCGTGTTTGTCCGCAAGACCGCTTGTGCGAAGGCGCCTGCACGCTCAACAGTGATGCCATCGGATCGCAGGGGGGCGGCTTCGGCGCGGTCACCATCGGTCAGATCGAGAAATACATTTCCGAGGAAGCCTTCAAGGCTGGCTGGCGCCCCGACATGTCGAGCGTGGTGCCGACCGGCAAGAAGGTCGCCGTCATCGGTGCCGGCCCCGCCGGTCTCGGCTGCGCCGACGTGCTGGCGCGCAACGGCGTCAAGCCGGTGGTGTTCGACCGCTACGATGAAATCGGCGGCTTGCTGACTTTCGGCATCCCCGAATTCAAGATGGAAAAATATGTGATGACGCGCCGCCGCGAGGTACTGGAAGGCATGGGCGTCGAATTCCGTCTCAATACCGACATCGGCAAGGATGTGTCGATGCAGGACCTGCTCGACGAATACGATGCCGTGTTCATGGGCATGGGCACCTACACCTACATGAAGGGCGGCTTCCCCGGCGAAGATCTGCCCGGCGTGCTGGAAGCGCTACCGTACCTGATTTCCAACGTGCGCAAGTGCCTCGATCTGGCCAAACCGGACGAGACCTACCATGACATGAAGGACCTGCGCGTGGTGGTACTGGGTGGTGGCGACACGGCCATGGACTGCAACCGCACCAGCATCCGCCAGGGCGCAGCCTCAGTTATCTGTGCCTACCGTCGTGACGAAAAGAACATGCCGGGCTCCAAGCGCGAGGTCGGCAACGCCAAGGAAGAAGGCGTGCAGTTTCTGTGGAACCGCCAGCCGGTCGAGATCGTCGGTAATAACCGCGTCGAAGGCGTCAAGCTCGTTACCACCGAACTCGGCCCGCCCGACGCGCGCGGCCGCCGCACCCCGGTGGTGGTGCCGGGTTCGGAGGAAATCATTGCCGCCGACCGCGTCATCGTGGCCTTCGGCTTCCGCCCCAATCCGCAGCCGTGGTTCGAGCAGCATCAGATCGCCATCGATCAGGGCGGACGCGTCATCGCCAAGGGCCAGCCGCACGCCTTCCAGACCGCCAACCCGAAGATTTTCGCTGGCGGCGACATGGTGCGTGGCTCCGACCTGGTGGTGACCGCCGTGTGGGAAGGCCGCGAGGCCGCCAAAGGTATCCTGGGCTATCTCGACCTGCTGTAACCCGCCGCGTGCGCGTGGGCGAAGCCGGCCAACGCGCACGCCAATCGGGGTAAGCTAGAAAGATGTCATCGACCATCGGGCGAGTATTGCCCAGCCCCTACTATCCCCGTTCGTTCACCATTCTGGTCATCGTGGCCATGGGTGTGCTGATCGTTCCGCTTGCCAGCGGTCTGATCAATGCGGTTCACGTGCTGCAAGGCGTGGTCGACACGCAGCGGCAGTTCACCCGCACCAGTCTTGCGGTGACACGCGACGTGCGCCAGGTTGTCGAATCGGTCAGCCAGTTTCAGCGGGCTGCCGGCCAATACCATTTATTGCAGGACACCGAGCTCGCGCCCGCCCTGAAGATGCGCTTCAACGAGCTGCAAGCGCAACTGGCGCAACTCGATACCCAGCTCATCGACCCGCCCGCCCGCGCCACCTTGACCCAACTCACCACACGAAGCCGCGCGCTGTACCGCCAGCTGCAGCCCGGGACGTTTCTCGACAGCACCCGCTTCCATGCGCTCGAACCCGCTTTCGATACGCTCCATGCCGACGCGCGCGCCCTGCTTTCCCAGGCCGACGCCGCCGTTCAACACGAGTTACAGGCGCTTGAAAGCATGGTAAAGACCACCCGGCAACGGCTCATCCTGCTGGCACTGGCGCTGATTCCGCTGACGCTGCTGCTGGCCACCGCATTTTCCTGGATGATCAACCGCCCGATCAAGCAACTCAAGGCTGCCATCCAGCAGCTCGGCCAGGCCGATCTGGGCCCGCTACCGCGGATCAGCGGGCCACAGGACATCGTCGAGCTGGGTGGTGAAATCGACTGGCTGCGTCAGCGCCTGCAGGCACTGGAAGAACAGAAACTGCGCTTCCTGCGCCATGTTTCACATGAACTGAAGACACCGCTCGCTTCGCTGCGCGAAGGCGTCGGGCTGCTGGACGATGAACTGGCAGGCAGCCTGAATGCGCGCCAGCGCAGCATCGTCGAGATCATGGACAACAGCAGTCGTGAGCTGCAGCGGCGCATCGAAGACCTGCTGCGTTACAGCAGCCTCGCACACGATGACACACTCCGCGCAACCACGCCGCAATCCCTGGCTGACGCGCTCTCGGTGGTGCTGGCACGGCATCAACTGCCGCTAACCACACGCCGCATTCAGGTCGACACGCAACTGGACGCCACCACCCTGCAAGTCGACCGCAATCAGCTGGAAACCATCCTCGACAATCTGTTATCCAACGCGATCAAATTCAGCCCTGATAATGGGCATATTCTGCTGCACAGTGCACACGTCGATCAGACAGTCGAGCTGTGGGTGTGCGATCAGGGCAACGGCATCCCGGAGGCTGAACGCACCCGGATTTTTGAACCATTCTTTCAGGGATCACACCAACCGGACAGCGCAATCAAGGGCAGCGGCCTCGGGCTGTCGATTGTTCGCGAATACCTGCTGGACGCCGGCGGCCGGATCGAGGTCACCGACCGCATGCCCTGGTCGACTTGTTTTCGATTAACCTGGCTCGCCTAAGCTTGCCCCCGCCACCATGACACGACACTCCGGATTGCTTGCAGGCCTGCTGCTTATACTGAACGCCTGCGCCCTCCCCCCCGACGGACCTGCGCCCCGCGTACGCCCGCCCGAGCCAGGCGCATCGATATGGGTCAGCGAACTGGCGCGTGTCTCAGCCTTGTCCGCCGAACAACGGCGGCGCGAACTGGCCGAACTGGAAAGCGCCCGCCTGAATGACGCCCGGCGTTTTCAGCTGGCAGCCCTGCTGGAACGTGACGACAGCGTGGAAGCACTTGAACGCAGCCTGAAAACCCTGGCCGCAATCACCGACGACGATGCCCGTTCGCAAGCCCTGATTGATCTGCTGAAAAAATCACTGCGAGCACGCATCGAGAACAAGCAACTCGCCGCGCGCAATGCAGAATTGCAGGACAAGCTGGAACAGATCAAGGCCCTGGAAAAATCCTTGCAGCAGCGCAGTGCGCCGCCCAAAACCCCATGAAGATGCCGCTGATCCTGCTGGTAGATGACGATGCGGGCCTGCGCGAGCTGATCACGCTGCGCCTGGAAGCCAATGGCTTCAGGGTCGAGGCAGTGGGGAGCGGCGAGGCCGCCCTGGGACGACTGGCGGTGACGCGCCCGGACGCGGTGTTGACCGACATGCAGATGAGCGGCATGGATGGCATGGCGCTGTTCAATGCCATCCATGCACGCGACCCGTCGCTTCCCGTGATCGTGCTGACCGCCCACGGCACCATTCCCGATGCCGTCGCCGCCACCCAGCGCGGCCTGTTCGGCTACCTGACCAAACCCTACGACGCCCCCACGCTGATCGAGTTGCTGAAGCGGGCCACCCGGCTGGCTGGCAGCAGCCCCGATGCCATCGACAACAGCTGGCGCTGCGAAATCGTCACCGCCAGTCCGGTCATGGACACGATGCTGGCCGAAGCCCGGCTGGCTGCACAAAGCGACGCCGCCCTGCTGATCCAGGGCGAATCCGGCACCGGCAAGGAGTTGTTGGCGCGCGCGATTCACCGCGCCAGTCCGCGCCACGCCAAACCGTTTGTTGCGATCAATTGCGGCGCCATCCCCGGCGAACTGCTTGAATCCGAACTGTTCGGCCATGTGAAGGGCGCTTTCACCGGAGCGGGGCGCGACCATCCCGGGCTGTTCCTCAGCGCACAGGACGGGACGGTATTCCTCGATGAAATTGGCGATATGCCACCGCCCCTGCAGGTCAAGCTACTGCGAGTGCTGCAGGAAGGCGAGGTCCGGCCGGTGGGTGCCACCGAAACACGCGCGGTCAATGTGCGCATCCTGTCTGCCACCCATCGCAATCTTGAAGAGGCGATCAGCACCGAGACTTTTCGGGAAGACCTGTATTACCGCCTGAATGTGGTCAACCTGACGCTGCCGCCCCTGCGTGATCGGCGCGAGGACATCCCGCTGCTGGCACAACACTTTCTCGGCGCGCTGACGGAAAAATACCGGCGTCGCATTCACGGCTTTGCGCCCGATGCGCTGGACATGCTGGCGGCTGCCGACTGGCCGGGCAATATCCGCCAGCTGCACAACGTGCTGGAGCAATGCTGCGCGCTGTGCACCACCGCCACCATCCCGGCCACCCTGGTATCGCGCGCCCTGCGCGACAAACCTGCCGAAATCCAGCCGCTGGCCGAGGCCCGTAACGCGTTCGAGCGCGATTACCTCATCACCCTGCTGAAACTCACCCACGGCCAGGTCAGCGAAGTGGCGCGTCTGGCCGGACGTAATCGCACCGAAGTCTATCGGCTGCTGCAACGCCACGGCCTGACCCCCGCGCTGTTCAAGGATCGCGACGAAAACACGTGAGTGTCGTCTGCAGGCGACGCCTGCACCTAGCCGTCCGCCAACAAAACCGGCTATTTGAAATCCGCGCCTTGATTTAAAAGCATTTCTCCGTGATGGCACGCACCCTGCGATAGCTTGGTCAAGCACCGCTGCGCAGCCACTCACATCAAAAGGAGAACACCCATGTTCGGATGGGCCATTTCGTTTCTGCTAGTCGCCATCATCGCCGGAATATTCGGGTTTTCCGGGATCGCCGGACCCGCCACCGAAATCGCCAAAATACTCTTCATCATTGGCCTGGTGGTGTTTCTCGTCCTGCTGATAACCGGTCGCCGCACCCCACCGCTTTAAACAATCCTCACCGAACCCGCCCAATGGGAAATGAGACGCTCGTCAGACGCGCCCATCCGCCTGCAGATGGCGCGTCGCCGCCTTGCAACAAAAAATAGTCATGGAAACAGTATGTTGGAACCCTCAGCTCTTTTACGTCGCTCCCAGGCGACAAATAAGCACCCTTTTCGTCTGCTCACAGCGGCAATTACCGACAGCATCATTATATCTATCTGTTTTTATTCAACTAATTTCACCTGGCACGATCATCGCTCTATCCCGCTCCGAGTGCATCTGCATTCGGTCCCATTCAACCACAGGAGATAGGCATGAAATCGATACACCCTCACGTTCTGAAACTGGCCCTTGTCGCCATGCTGGGCGCCTTCGCCAGCGCACCAGCCATGGCCGCAGAGGATGCGCCCGACTTCAAGGCGTATGACAGCAATGGCGACAGCACGATCAGCCTTGCGGAATTCATGGCCCAGGGCGGCCGTGAGGAAATGTTCCTCGCCATTGACGCCGATGGCAACAACGGCCTGAGTAGCGCCGAATTCAGCAAAGTCGGTACGCCCAAGGAGCCCAAAGCCAAAAGCTATTAATCATGTATCGGCTGGCTGCGGCCCACACCCCGCTGCCAGCCGATTTGAATTTTTCTACTGGAGACAGCCATGAAATCCTTTCACCCGCGCTTGCAAAATCTGGTTCTTGCCGCCGGTCTGAGCGCCGCTTTCGCCACCCCGGCGCTTGCCACCCCAGCCGGGCCCAGTTTCAAGACCGCTGACCGCAACGGCGATGGCCTGATCAGCCAGAAAGAATTTGCCGACCAGGGTGGTTACAAACAGGCCTTCCAGAAAGGCGACGCCAATCTTGACTACCACCTGGACAAAAACGAATTCATCGCGGCCCGCGCCCACAACGAGAAACTCAAAACCGGCCAATATGCCGATGACGCGTGGATTACCGACCAGGTCAAAGCGCAGCTGTTGAAAGACAAGAGCGTGGAAGGCGTAGAAGTGAATGTGGAAACCCATCAGGGCACGGTGCAGCTGTCGGGCTGGGTCAGCGACGCGACCCAGATTGCTTTGGCCGAACGGGTGGCGGTCGGCGTTGAAGGGGTGAAAGAAATCAGGAACGATCTACAAGTCAGATACTGAGCACCGACCACGGTATCGGGTCAGGCCGGTTGAAGGCTATGCCGCCGCCCGCCCCCTATAAACACGAGGAAAAGCAATATGAGCAAGACCAGACACTATCCCAACGACGGGCCCATGCAGATGCTTGAATGGTGCGGAACCCCGACCGGTATCGCCCGTCCCGCCCCGACAAGATCAAAACGGACACATGCCTGGCACGTCTCCTGTAGTGTGCTGGCCGTATTGGCCAGCGTACTGATCCTGAATGGCTGCGACAGCAAGGATCCCGTCGACCAGGCCGCACAGGAAATGAAGAAAGACGTGGGTCTGCTCTACGACGACGCCACGGTTGCACCGGAGGTTGCGCCGGACCTCACACCAGAACCTGTGGGCGCCCAGGATGGTGCAAACGAGCCGGCAAGCGAGACGGCCGGACCACCCGGCGACGATATGCCAAAGCAATAAAGTTTGCCGGGCCACCAAGCGAGAGGCCTCTCCAGCAAACAAAAAGGCCGGGGGCATCTCGCCCCCGGCCTTTTGCATAACCGATCAAACCATCAGAACTTGTAGCTGTACATCAACTGCCAGTTCAGCTGGCTGTGATTAATCTGCAAGCCCCCATTACCATTCGGTGGGTTAGCGCCTGTGCCCGTTACTGTCACTTCCGGCACATAGCTCAGCGCGAAATTGACTTCGGATTGCTTGCTGAAGGCATAGCCAAAACCCGCCGTGTAATGGTTTTCAATGATTGCCGGCCACAGAAAGCTGACGCTATTATCCGGGATCGGATTCTTGCCATGGTTGTAGCCAATGCGACCGGTCAGCGCGTCATTAAGTTTGTAGGACAAGCCCAGAGCCAGCACGATCTGGTCGTCCCAGTCCTGCCGGAACGGAGCGACCACCGCGCCATTCTGATAAATAGTCACCGTATTCATGCTGCTGCCCCACAGCACGTCCTTGAGGTCGGCGGCAACCATAAGCCGGTCATTTGCCTGCCAGGCAAGTCCGAGGCCAACCATGGCCGGCATGTCAAAGCCCTCAACCTTGTAACCATCGCCCTTGAGGTCGGGCAGGTTGGCGGCAGTCTGGTACACGCCGCCCAAGGTCAGCGCATCGTTAAGCTTGTAAGTAAAACCAAGTTTGGCGGCCACGCTATAACCCTTGGCTGCGCCGGTGAAGTCACTGCCGTCCTTGAAGTCGATTTCCTTGCCCGGAACGAAGGGATTGATGTCGGCTACCAGATCCATGCCCGCCCAGACGATATCGACACTGCCACCCACATTGAAACGATCATTGACGCTATAGGCCAGCGGGAATATCACCCGGCCTACCCCCACTTGCGCCATGTCGCCGCTGGCGTATTCGGTGCCCATGCCGCCCTGGCCGTAGATGCCCGCACCGTAAGCCAGCTTGCCCTGCTTTTTCACGTAACCGAAAGCCGGCATGTAAAACGCATCTGCACTGGATTCACCAATTCCCATGGACGAATTCACATCCGGGCCGACAAAGCCCACCATCACGTCGATGCGGCTGCCAGGAGCCATCAAGCCCAGGGTGGCGGGATTGTTGGCCAGCGCGGCGGTGCCGTTGTCATATGCCATGGCGGCGCCGCCCATTCCGGCAGCGATCGGACCATAGCCGTCCATCAGCATGCCATTAGTAGCGAAAGCCAGAACGGGCACGGTCATTCCAATCACGGCCAAGCCAGCCGTGAGTTTCTTTTGTTGCATCAGGGTCTCCTGCGATGCGGGCTGTAAAAAAACGCGGGATTCTAACGTAGATGGACGCGGGAAGCCCGCTGAACCTGCACTTGGAATAACGCTTATCTACTCGGTGAATCGGCAGCACCTGGCAAAACATGAGGCCTGATCGACGTTACATTGAGTTACACCTTGTTACCCGCGCCAAACATGGCGCTTACAGAGCGCACCTACAGTGCAGTTGTGCGCTGACACCACGCCAGCGACATCACTGAAACTGAACAGGAGCGACACCATGAAATCCACTCTGATGAAAGCAACCCTTGGCGCATGGGCACTCGCTGCGGGCCTGGGTCTGTCCACAACGAGCGTCCAGGCCGACTGGGGGCAACAGCAGCATGCCTATTCCAATCACGGCAATCGTTACGATCAGCAAAGCCAGCACCTCCAGCGGCAAATCAATGTCCGCCAGGGTCAGCAGATGGGCAACATCCAGACAGGAATGCGCTCAGGCAAGTTGACGCGCATGGAATTCCGCGAATTAATGCACGAACAGCACAACATTCGCGCCATGGAGCAACATTTCCTCGCAGATGGCTTCATTAATACACGTGAATTTCAACGCCTCGATCAAGCACTGGACCGTGCCAACCGTAATATCCACGAACAACGACACGACCGCCAGGTACGTTACGCTTACGGACATGCCCCCCGGTTCAACTAATCTTCTTCCTTCAAGGAGCATGCAATGAAGAACGTCCCCATCCTTCTCGCCCTCGCCGCGTGTGTGAGCGCAGGCCCCGTATTCGCCGATCCACCCAGGCACGCCCCCGCGTACGGATACGATAAAAAAGACCGCGGCCATGACGATGATCGCAAAAAGCCAAAAAAATCCAAGCACTACACCGGCAAAAGCGGCGTGGTGTACGTGCAGGACTATGGCATTTCGAGTGGTCGCTGCAACCGCGACGAAATTGGCGCGGTCATCGGCGGCGTAGCCGGTGCAGTGGTCGGCAGCCGCGTGGCTGACCGTGAAGATCGTGTCGTCGGCATGGTGGTCGGCGGCGTGCTTGGTGCAGTGCTCGGCCATGCCATCGGCGACAGCATGGACAACCGCGACCGCGCCTGCATGGGCCATTCTCTCGAACTGGGCCGTCCCGGCGTACCGGTGGTATGGCGCAACAGCGGCCATCACTACCACTTCACCCCGCGCGGCGATGCACGCGGCGGTTGTCGCTACGCCACCCTGGTGGTGGATGGGCGCAAACCGCGCGAAGTCTTGGCGTGCCCGGCCGGACGCGGGGAGTGGACATTCCGCCGTTACTGAGTCCCCGATAGCCGCAGGGCCAGCACGCCAAGCCTGTTAGAATCCCCGCTTTGCGTCCTGGCCCTGTTTGTGGCTACACCATGTCTGCACTCAAAAACGATACCTTTTTGCGCGCGCTGATGCGCCAGCCCACCGACTACACGCCCATGTGGCTGATGCGTCAGGCGGGCCGCTATCTGCCGGAATACAACGCGACCCGCGCCCGTGCCGGTGACTTCCTCACCCTGTGCAAAACGCCCGATCTGGCAACCGAAGTCACGCTGCAACCACTGGCCCGCTATCCTCTCGACGCCGCCATCCTGTTTTCCGACATTCTCACTGTGCCCGACGCCATGGGCCTGGGGCTGTACTTTGCCGAAGGCGAAGGCCCGCGTTTTGAACGCCCGCTACGCGATGAATGGGAAATCCGTGATCTGTCCGTGCCCGACCCCAACGACAAGCTTGGCTATGTGATGGATGCGGTCAAAAGCATCCGCCGCGCGCTGGATGGCTCGGTGCCGCTGATCGGCTTTTCCGGCAGCCCCTACACACTGGCCTGCTACATGATCGAAGGCGGCGGCTCGACCGACTACCGCCACATCAAGACCATGCTCTACAGCCGCCCCGACCTGCTGCACCGCATCCTCGACATCAACACCCAGGCGGTCACCGCCTACCTCAATGCCCAGATCGAAGCTGGCGCGCAAGCGGTAATGATTTTCGACTCATGGGGCGGCAGCCTCACCCCGCACGCCTACAAGGAATTCTCGCTGGCCTACATGGAGCGCATTGTCGCCGGCCTGATCAAGGAACGCGAAGGCCGTAAAGTGCCCAGTATTGTCTTCACCAAGGGCGGCGGCAACTGGCTGGAAGCGATCGCCTCGATCGGCTCCGATGCCGTCGGCCTCGACTGGTCGACCGACATCGGCGAGGCCCGTCGCCGGGTCGGTGACAAGGTCGCATTACAAGGCAACCTCGATCCATCCGCCTTGCACGGCACGCCGGACAGCATCCGCAGCGAAGTCGCGCAGATCATCCAGGGCTTCGGCAATCACCCCGGCCACGTATTCAACCTCGGCCATGGCATTTCGCAGTTCACCAACCCGGACAACGTCAACGTGCTGGTCGAGGCGGTGCACAGCCAGAGCCGTGCTATACGCACCGCCAGTGCATAATGCCTTGAGCGAACTTTCTTACGAAAAACAGTCTTACATCGGCCTTTATTAAACGGAACTCCCCATGAAACGTATCTTGATCAGCCTGTTTGCCCTGTTTGTCGGTTTCGGTTTTGCCGCACCTGACGCCGAAGCCAAGCGCATGGGGGGCAGTAAATCCTTCGGTATGCAGCGCAGTGCGCCCGCCAAGCAAAATGCCGCACCCTCACCTCAGCAAGCAGGCACAGCACCGACTGCCGCACCGAAAAGAAGTAGCTGGATGGGACCGATTGCCGGTCTGGCTGCAGGATTGGGCCTGGCCGCACTGTTTTCACATCTGGGGATGGGCGAGGAAATGGCCAATTTCCTGATGCTGGCACTGCTGGCCATGACGGCTTTCATGTTGATCCGCTACGTTATGCGCCGCAACGCACCGGCCACGCCAGCCATGCAATACGCCGGCATGCCAACTGACCGCGCTACGGCATTCGATGCCACACCAGCCACAATGAGCAGCAGCACCGGCGCAAACACATTCCCACCGGGATTTGATGCTGAGGCCTTCGCACGCGAAGCCAAACTCAACTACATCCGCCTGCAAGCCGCTTTTGACGCGGGCAATCTGGACGACCTGCGCGCATTCACCTCGCCCGAAGTCTTTGCCGAGATCCGCATGCAACTGGCCGAACGAGGCGGCGCGGCCCAGACGACCGACGTCATGACGCTGAATGCCGAAGTGCTGGAAGCCGTCGATGAAGGCAATCGCCACATCGTCAGCGTACGGTTTACTGGATTGATTCGCGAAGACGCCGATCAGGCCGCCCTGCCACTTGACGAAACCTGGCACCTGACCAAGCCGATCAACGACCAGAGTGGCTGGATCGTCGCCGGAATCCAGCAACAATAAGCTGATAAAACATACAGTTGAACGCGCACAGAGTGCGATTTCGGACATATTTACCGGAATAGAAGCATTAACTTATGCACAGTTTTAATGCAAGGGAACTTTTTTTGTGCCAAGAGATTGACAGCAAGGCACTATTTCTAATCCATTGAATATTATAAATTTGTTGACTTGCACGCTTTTTAGCCGGTCAAGCGATCTCACGAAGGCACGGGCCTTTGAAGGCAGTCAACACAAATCATTCACACATTTATCCACAACTGCCGTGGACAACATCGAATAAAGCTTGTCCAACAGTCGGTTAGCTGACTTTTCAAAACTTTCAGCCAAGACTTGCCGCTAACTTATGCCGTCTATCCTCCAGGTCGCGCTCGATACACCGCTCTACCGGTTATTCGATTATCGCCTGCCGGATGCGTTGGGCGCGGTCGCACCGGGTAGCCTGGTTGAAGTGCCATTCGGCCGCACACAACAGGTTGGTGTTGCGTTGGGCCCGGCCGCCGACAGCACCATCGAATCTGCCAAGCTGCGGGATGTGATCCGCGTGCTGGATGATCGCCCAGCCTTGCCTGCCGACCTGCTGCGGCTGGCTCAGTTTTGCGCAGACTACTACCACTATCCGCTGGGTGCGATTTTGCTGGCGACGCTGCCGCCACGCCTGCGCAATGCCACACCGTTTGTCGCAGACACACCCTGGCTGGTTGTGACGGATGCGGGACAAGTCGCGGAGTTACCTGCCCGGGCCAAGGCGCAACGCGCCCTGCTCGACACCTTGCGCGTAGCCGCACGGTCACGCGAAGAACTGCGCGCCGGAAAACAGGCTCGCCATGCCACGGCACTGGTGGCCGCCGACTGGGCTGTCTGGTCACGGTTGCCACCGCAAACCAGCAACGTGCCCCAAACCACAACACCGCATGCCGCCACCGTCGAACAACAGGCTGCGCTCGAGCGCTTGCTGCCCACACTAGCCGAATTTGGCGTGCACCTGATCCATGGCGTCACCGGCAGCGGCAAGACCGAGCTCTATCTGCGCCTGATTGACGATGTACTCACACGGGGCCGGCAGGCACTGGTTCTGATTCCCGAAATTGCTCTGACACCGCAGCTTGAGCAGCATTTCCACCGCCGCTTTCCGGGGCGGCACATCACCTCCCTGCACAGTGGACTGGCCGACGTCGCCCGGGCAGAAAACTGGCTCGCCGCGTTTGAGTGCGACATCCTGCTCGGCACCCGTTTGTCCGTGTTTGCACCGCTGCCGCGACTGGGCTTGATCGTGGTGGACGAGGAACACGACGCCTCGTTCAAACAGCAGGACAGTCTGCGTTACTCGGCACGCGACGTCGCGATCGCGCGCGGCAAACAGGCCAATGTGCCGGTGATACTCGGCTCGGCCACACCCGCGCTGGAAAGCTATGCGCAGGCATTGAACGGGCGTTATCAATTAATCGAGTTGAAGACACGCGCTATCAGCGCGGCACGCCTGCCCGATATCGAACTGGTCGATCTGAAACATATTCCCGTCGACAACGGCCTTACCCGCCCCGCCCTCACAGCACTAACCGACACGCTGGCACGTGGTGAGCAAAGCCTGGTATTCCTCAATCGCCGCGGCTACGCACCCGCTTTATATTGTCCAAGTTGCGCCTGGGTGTCGCCCTGCCCGAGCTGCTCGGCACGACTGGTGTTGCATCGCCATTCGCACCGCCTCAAGTGCCACCATTGCGGACTCGAAACCCGCATCCCGACCGAATGTCCGGGCTGCGGCAATCCCGATTTGAAAGCCCTGGGCCAGGGCACCCAGCGACTGGAAGAAACCCTCACCGCCTTGCTGCCCAGCGCACGCATCCGTCGCATCGACCGCGACACCATGCGTCCGCGCGCTTGGGCCGAGCTCGGCGAAGCGGTGCATGGCGGCGCAGTCGATATCCTGGTCGGCACGCAGATGCTGGCCAAAGGCCACGACTTTCCCAACATGACGCTGGCGCTAATCCTCGACACCGACGGTGCACTCTACAGCCCCGACTTTCGCGCCACCGAACGCCTGTTCGCCCAGTTGATGCAGGTGTCAGGCCGCGCCGGCCGCGCCGACAAACCTGGCCGGGTCGTCATCCAGACCGCCTTCCCCGATCACCCCCTGTTCCGCTACCTGCAGCGCCACGACTACGCCGGCTACGCGCGCGAACTGCTGGCCGAGCGCAAACAACTCGAGCTGCCGCCCACCACCCGGCAGGTGCTGCTGCGCGCTGAAGCCAAAACCATGGATGCGGCGCTGGCTTTTCTGCAGCGTGCCGCCGTACTGGCGCCCGACTGCGCAGAAGTCAGTCTGCTCAGTGCAACACCCGCCCCGATGGCACGCGTCGCCAACCTCGAGCGCGCGCAACTGCTGATCCAGTCAGCCAATCGACTGGCCTTGCAGGCATTCGTGCGCGACTGGCGGCCGCAACTCGACACCATCAAGCCACGCGTGGCGCGCTGGTCGCTCGATGTTGATCCGTTGGTGTTTTGATGCCCGGCTTGTTTTGAGGCACGACGGACGGCGCTTATAATCGCGGGCTACCTTATTGAGCACTGAGGCTGCGGCCATCGCGCCCTCTTTGTACCCATGTCCAACACCCATCCACTCAAAGACCAGATCGCGCTGCTGATCGGTACCGCCCTCGAAACCGTGGCGCCCGATGCCCCGGTGAGTCTCGAGATCGAACGCCCAAAGAATGCCTCGCACGGCGACTTTTCCAGCAACGCCGCGATGCAGCTGGCACGGCCACTGAAGAGGAACCCGCGTGAACTGGCACAGCTGATCCTCACCGAGCTGCCGAAATCGCCGCTGATCGCCAAGGCGGAAATCGCCGGCGCCGGCTTCATCAATTTCCATCTCACGCCTGCCGCCTGGCACAGCCTGGTACCGCAGATCCGTTCGGCCGGCGCAGCGTTCGGGCGTGGTGACACAGGAGCGGGACGCAAGGTGCTGGTCGAGTTTGTCTCGGCCAATCCGACCGGGCCGCTACACGTGGGCCATGGCCGCCAGGCGGCACTGGGCGACGCGATCTGCAATCTGTATGCGGCGCAGAGCTGGGAGGTCTATCGCGAGTTTTACTACAACGACGCCGGCGTACAGATCGCCACGCTGGCCAACAGCGTTCAGGCGCGTGCGAAAGGCCTGAAGCCGGGCGATGCCGACTGGCCGGAATCAGCCTACAACGGCGACTACATTGCCGATATCGCGGCGGACTTTCTGGCCAGGAAAACGGTGAAGTCAGACGACCGCGAATACACCGCTACCGGCAACATCGACGACCTCGAGTCGATCCGCCAGTTCGGCGTGGCCTACCTGCGCCACGAACAGGATCTCGACCTCAAGGCGTTTGCGGTGCGCTTCGACAATTACTACCTGGAGTCGAGCCTGTACACCAGCGGGCGCGTCGAGGCCACGGTCAAGCGGCTGGTCGAGGCCGGCAAGACCTACGAGCAGGACCATGCGCTATGGCTCCGAACTACTGATTATGGTGACGACAAGGACCGCGTGATGAAGAAGTCCGACGGCACCTACACCTATTTCGTGCCGGACGTGGCCTATCACACCGACAAATGGGAACGTGGTTACGAGCGTGCAATCAACATCCAGGGCACCGACCACCACGGCACCATTGCACGGGTGCGTGCGGGTCTGCAAGCCTCGGGCGTGGGCATTGCCGCAGGCTATCCGGATTACCTGCTGCACACGATGGTGCGGGTGATGCGCGGCGGCGAGGAAGTCAAAATTTCCAAGCGCGCCGGCAGCTACGTCACCCTGCGCGACGTCATCGACTGGACCAGCAAGGACGCGGTGCGCTTCTTCCTGCTGTCACGCAAGGCCGATACCGAATACATCTTCGATATCGATCTCGCACTCGCCAAAAACAACGACAACCCGGTGTATTACGTGCAATACGCGCACGCACGGATTTGCCGCGTGTTCGAAGAGTGGGGTAGTGCACCTGCTGAACTCAATCACGCCGACCTCGCGCCACTCATCGCACCGCACGAAACCGCACTGATGCAACGTCTGGCCGAATATCCGGAAACAGTTGCCACTGCTGCACGCGAACTTGCACCGCACCTGCTGGTCCACTACCTGCAAACACTGGCAGGAGACTTCCACGCCTGGTACAACGCCGAGAAATTCCTGGTCGACGACACCGCAACCAAACTCGCCCGGCTGGCGCTGGCCGACGCCACACGCATTACGATTGTTAACGGGCTTGCCTTGCTTGGTGTGTCCGCACCGGAGAAAATGTAGTCATGGCAAAACCCGCTTCACGCAAATCCGGCCGCTCGAGCGGCAGCCCTGTATTCACCGGCGTCATGATTGGGCTGATTTTTGGTGCCGTACTGGCTGTGGGCGTTGCGCTGTGGGCAACGGGAAACAACCCGTTCAAGTCCTCGGCAACCAAACCTGCGGCCACCGCGATCAAGGTCGAGCCCGCGCCCCAGGCCGAGCCGGAAACGGCTCCCAGCTTCGATTTCTACAAAGTGCTACCGGGTGACGCAACCCAACCCATGCCACCCGCGCCTCGCACCGCACCGGACACGCCCCTGTATTATCTGCAGGCGGGCGCTTTCCAGAACCCGGCCGACGCCGACAACCTGAAAGCCCAGCTTGCCCTGCTCGGGATCGAGGCCGTGATCCAGACCCGTGACCTCGGCGACAAGGGTGTGTTTCACCGGGTTCGTGTCGGGCCATTGGACGCGATAGATGTTGTGAATCGCACCCGCAGCCTGCTGACGCAGAACAATATCCCGGCCACACTGGTCAAAGAAGTTCCCACCCCTCAGGAGACGCCTTGATGTTTACTCGTGTATTGGCCACATTTGCCGCAGCCCTGCTGTCCTTGTCCGCGTTTGCCGCAACGGATGAAGCGTTCGTGGGGCATGACTATGCCGTCGTGAAAAACGCCCAGCCCGTTGCCACGGGCAATAAGATCGAGGTTCTGGAATTCTTCTGGTACCGCTGCCCGCATTGCTTCCAGCTTGAGCCCAGCCTCACTGCCTGGCTGAAAACCCTACCCAAGGATGCCCAAGTTCGCCGCGTGCCTGCCGTGTTTCGCGAGGACTGGATGCCCGGCGCCAAGATTTACTACTCGCTCGAGCAGATGGGCCTGACCAACCGCCTGCACCACAAGGTGTTCGATGCCTACAATGTGGAAAACATCAACCTGAATGACACCGCCACGCTGGGTGCCTGGATCGCCAAGCAGGGTGTCGACCGCAAGAAATTCGAGGCCATCTACAACTCGTTCTCAACCCAGTCCAAGGCTACGCAGGGCGCACGCCTCGCCACCACCTACGCCATCAACGGGGTGCCCGCCTTCATTATCGATGGCAAATACCTCACCTCGCCGGGAATGACCGCCGGCGAAGCGCGCCTGTACGATGTGCTTGACCAGCTCATCGTCAAGGCACGCGCCGAGCGCAGCAACAAAAAATCCAAGTAGACAACATTGTCATCCACCCCGCTGAATGTGCTGATCACCGGTGCCAGCTCCGGTCTCGGGGCGGCGCTGGCACGACATTACGGTGCACAAGGCGCGCGGCTGGGACTGATCGGTCGCCGGCTCGACGGCTTGCAGCGCACCGCAATGGAGTTGGATGCGCGCATTTACCAGGCTGATGTGCGCGATGCCGCAGCCATGCAATCTGCTGCTACCGCTTTTCTGGACGATGTGGGCGCACCCGATATCGTCATCGCGGCAGCAGGCATCAGCGTCGGCACACTCACCGAGGAAGCGGCGGATGCCGCGGTGTTCCGCGCCGTGATGGATGCCAACGTGCTGGGCCTGGTCCACACCTTTCAGCCGCTCATCGCCGCCATGCAGGCAAACGGCGGCGTGCTGTGCGGCATTTCCAGCGTGGCGGGCGTGCGTGGCTTGCCCGGCGGCAGCGCATATTCCGCGTCAAAAGCCGCCGCCACGGTCTATCTCGAAGCCTTGCGCCTGGAACAGAAAGCACACGGCATCGCCGTCGTCACCGTCGCGCCCGGTTACATCGACACCCCCATGACGCAAGTCAATCCCTATGCAATGCCGTTTAAAATGACGGCGCAAACTGCTGCAATCAAAACAGCACGCTGCATCACAAAGCGCCGCGCGTATACCGTCATCCCCTGGCAGATGGCCTGGACAGCACGTTTGCTGAAATGGCTGCCCATTCCAGTCTATGATGCAGTATTCGAGAACGCGCCGCGCAAACCTCGCAGCCTGCCTACCTAATAATCAATCAACACCACAAAAAAAACGGAGACACCATGCCCTCCCCCCTGAACATCATTCTTATCGACGATCACCCACTGCTGCGTATGGGTGTGGCGGGCTATATCCAGCAAGAACCCGATTTGCGGCTCACGGCACAAATGGCCAATGCCGCCGAGCTGCGTGCCTGGCTGTCGGAAGGCAATCGCGCCGACGCCGCACTGCTCGACCGCTCCCTGCCTGACGCCGATGGACTCGACCTGGTGTCCGACCTGCGCGACCTTGGCATCAAGGTCATCATGCTCACCATTGCCGACTCCGACGAAGAAATTTCCGAAGCGATCTCGTCAGGCGTGGATGGCTATGTCGTCAAATCCAGCGACCCCGACCAGGTGCTGGCCGCCATCCGCAGCGTGTGCGACGGTCAGAGCAGCTTCCCGCTCAACATCATGCAGAAAATGGCGCGCGGCGAACTCAACAACAGCGCGCTGTCCGCACTGACCGCGCGTGAAATGGAAATCGTCGACCACGTGAAGGAAGGTCACTCCAACAAGGCCATCGCCTACAAGATGACCCTGTCGGAAAATACCGTGCGCAATCACCTGCGCAACATCATGGAAAAACTCGGCCTGCGCAACCGCGTCCAGGTCGCCACCCTAGCGCTGAAGGAAGACCACAAGCGGCATTGAGCCGCCGGCTGGCCTGCGGCTGCAGGTCAAATTTGCGCTGATCGAAAGACTTGGACTGGCACCTGTACAGGCGCCCAAATGAAACGTCGAAACTTCCGCTTCTCGGCAGAGCAGACGGTCTATGCATTTTGCAAATCAAACCGTCGAGAGCCACATACCGTCCGCGGCCGTTCACAATTGTACAGACGCCTACGCATCAGTATGGCCGGCATGCGTAGTCGATGGCCGTTACGGAGGCGCTTTTCTTAACGGCTGGCCGTCATGGTTGAGGGCTGCGCAGGATAGCTGGCCGGACGGGATTGTTCGCTGCGTTCGCCTAGATGGAAGGCACGCAGCGAATAGCAACTCAGTACATTTTGTACGGCAAAAATTTCCCGTTCAGCACGATCTTGACTCTATCCCCCTTCGGATCCGCCTCACGCGAAATATCCATCGAAAAATCAATCGCACTCATGATGCCGTCGCCAAACTCCTCGTGGATCAGCGACTTGATCGTGGTGCCGTACACATTGATCAGTTCATAAAACCGGTAGAGCAACGGGTCGGTCGGTACGGCGGTTGGCAGACTACCCTTGTAGGGCACGATCTGCAGTTGCTCGACCACCTCGGGCGGCAAGCCAAGCATCTTGCCGACGGCTGTGGCCTGCTTCTTGTCGAGCGTCATTTGCCCCAGTAATGCGGCGGTTGTCCATTCCTTGCTTTGTCCAACTTTCTTGGCGATGTCAGCCCACTTGAGGCCTTTCTTGTGTTTGGCGGCGAGGATGAGATCGGTGACTTCGGTGCGTGTCATGATGAAAATTCCTTAAGCGTTGACGAGGTGGATATTGAGTTTTCCGACCGGCAACACATGGTCGACTTCGGGTTGGGCGGGAACATCCGGCTCGATCAGGTCGGCCGGGTCGAACACGGTGGGCGAGCTCGGTGCATCGGGCGCGTCGCGCAGATCGCCAAACAGCTTGGAGCGGCTCACCAGAAAATCGACCAGGTGGTTGCGAATCGGGTAGTAGTGCGGCTGCTTGTGGATCGCGCTGCGATCACGCGGTCTCGGCAGCGTATTATTGACGATTTCGGCAATGCGCGCATGCGGGCCGTTCGACATCAGCATGATGCGATCGGACAGCAGGATCGCTTCGTCGACGTCGTGCGTGATCATGAATACGGTTTGCTGCGTTTCGGCACAGATCTTAAGCAGCTCCTCCTGGATCACGCCGCGCGTCAGCGCATCGAGCGCGCCGAACGGCTCGTCCATCAGCAGCATTTTCGGCTCGATCGAGAAGGCGCGCGCGATGCCAACGCGCTGCTTCATGCCGCCGGAGAGCTGCGACGGCTTCTTGTGCTCGGCACCCTTGAGGCCGACCAGTTCGATATAGCGCATAGCATGTATATAGATTTTCGGCCGGCTCCAGCTGGGCCAGCGCGACTTCACGGCGAAGCAAACATTCTCCAGCACGGTCAGCCAGGGCATCAGCGCATGGCTCTGGAAGATGACGCCGCGGTCGAGGCTGGGGCCTGAGATTTCGCGCCCATCCATGAACACGTTACCGGCGCTGGCGCTGTCGAGACCGGCCAGGATGTTGAGGATGGTCGATTTGCCGCAGCCGGAGTGACCGGTGACGCAGATGAATTCACCCTTGTGGATGCGAAAGTTGACGTGATCGAACACGGTGACGTCATCCCCCCCGGTGGGGCTGGGGTAGATGCGCGCCAGGTTTTCGACCTGCAGGAAGGGATGAGTCGAGGGGGTCATGCGTTTACTCCTGATACGCGACGCGCTTGCTGAACGCGCCAAAGATGCTGTCGAGTGCCATGCCCACCACGCCGATCATCAGGATGGCAAATAGCACATTGGTGAGCGACAGGTTGTTCCACTCGTTCCACACGTAGTAGCCGATGCCGGTGCTGCCAACCAGCATTTCAGCAGCGACGATGACCAGCCAGGCGATGCCCATGGAGATGCGCATGCCGGCAAGAATAGTCGGCGCGGCTGCCGGAAGGATGATCCGGAAGGCTTTACGCAGCGGATTGACCTCCAGCGTGCGCGACACATCGAGCCAATCCTTCCGCACGTTGGCAACACCGTGTGCGGTGTTGATCAGCATGGGCCACAGCGAGCAGATGAAGATGACGAAGATAGACGAGGCCGATGCGTCCTTGATCGTATACAGGGCCAGGGGCATCCACGCCAGCGGCGAGATCGGTTTCAGCAACTGCACGTAGGGGTCGATCGCCTGGTAGAACACGCGCGAGTTGCCGATGACGAACCCGACAGGTATCGCTACCGCCGCGGCGAGAAAGAATCCGCCCAGCACTCGCACCAGCGAATACGCGAGCTGAATACCGATGCCCTTGTCGTTGGGACCGTTGTCGTAGAACGGGTCGGAGAGGTTCGCCCACACCGTCTGCGCCATTCTCGCCGGGGTGGGGAAGCTCGACGCCGCGTTGGCCGTCCCGCCACCCATCAGCGCGGCGTATTCGGGGTCGACCCCGGTCGCGACGACATGCACTTCCGGCAGCGTCGCCAGCTGCCAGACCAACAGGATCACCCCGAACAGCGCCAGCGACAGCAGGGTGGACTTTTGGTTGATTGAAAGTCGCTTTTTCATGTGCGTTTGATGGCGAATGAGTTGACATATTCGGCAGGTCTCGCGGGGTCGAATACCTTGCCCATGATGGTGTGCTTCATGTAGCTCGATTTCGGCGCCTTCAGCCCGATCTCGGCCATGCGCTTCCTCGCGTCGGTGGCGCGGAACACGTCCTCGGCAACCGCCTTGTAGTTGACGTCACCCTTGATGTAGTTCCAGCGCTTCAACTGCGTGAGGATCCACACCGCCATCGACTGCCATGGGAACGGGTCGAAATCGACACGGTCGGGCACGTTCTTCACGTTGCCAAGACCGTCGGCGTAGCGTCCGGTCATCACCTGTTCCAGCACCGGAATAGGTTGGTTGAGATAGTTGGCCGGCGCAATGGCCTCGATGATGGCTTTACGGTTTTCCGGCTTGTGCGCGTAATCGGTGGCGCTGGCAATCGCACGGAACAGTGCGGCGTAGGTATTGGGATACTCCTTGTAGAAGCCCTCTTTCACGCCGAAAGCGCAGCAGGGATGTCCATTCCACAGATCGCGCGACAGGGTATGGATGAAGGCGAAGCCCTCATACACCGCGCGCTGGTTGAAAGGCTCAGGTCCGAGGAAGCCATCGATGTTGCCGGCACGCAGGTTGGCCACCATGTCGGGCGGCGGCATCATGCGCAGTTCAACATCCTTGTCGGGGTCGATGCCGTGCTCGGCCAGGAAGTAGCGCAACAGCAGGTTGTGTATCGAGTAATCGAACGGCAGACCGAACTTCATCCCCTTCCAGTCCTTGGGATCCATCTTGTCCTTGTGCTTGATGTGCATGGTGATGGCCTGGCCGTTGATGTTCTGGATCGTCGCCACATCGACCGCCTGTTTGGCCGAGCCCAGTCCCAGCGACATCGCCAGCGGCATCGGCGACAACAGGTGCGAGGCATCGAATTCCTTGTTCTGCACCTTGTCGCGCACCACCGCCCAGCCGGCGGTTTTTTGCAGGCTGACGTTCAGCCCTTCGCGCTCATAGAAGCCCATCGGGCCGGCCATGATGATGGGCGTGGCGCAGGTGATCGGCACAAAGCCGATCTTGAGGTCGGTCTTTTCCAGCTTGCCTCGTTCCGCCGCCAGTGCCTTGGCGGCCCCCATCGGGAACAACGTTGATATCGCCGCCATCGCCGTACCGGTGCCGACCGCGCGCAGGAAGTTGCGGCGCATCTGGTCGTCTGGAAACAGACCGCGCATCACCGCTGATTCAACCACGCGCGACACGCGGGCATCCTCGTTGTGCATCGCGGCATCGTGGTCGGCCTGGCTGTGGTGGCGACCACAGCTACAGCCAGCTCGGTGCAATTTGGTGTCAGGGTCAAACGGATTATCAAAGCCGGACATAACGCGCTCCTAAATGGATAAAAAGTGATCTCAGTTACTGGTTCACTACGCACCGATTTATTGCTACGTGCTTCAAGATGGTGCATGACTGCCCACCCAATGCGACGCGGCCATCCATTCCCGAATCGCGTGAATACTGGCGATCCGGTCAACTTCGATGCGATGTGTCGTGATTCCACTTGCAAGGCATTCAGGAAGCGTGCCAGCACACAGAAACAATTCTATCCATATGTTTTGTATGAATTTGTTACCAGGTGGCCGAAACCACGCCATTCTGCTGGCCCGCTTCTTGATTACATAGTGTTGACAAATTGTTTTAAGGAGTCCGCCATGACATCTGCCTTGCCACTGCCAACCGAACGTTTACAAAACGAGGAATTACTGGTGATCCGTGAGTCGGCACGGTTGATGGGCAAGAGCCTGGAGCCTGGTCCGGTGATCCGCGAAATGTTGCACCTGATCTCCGAGTTTCTCGGGCTGAACCGCGGACGGGTGGTGTTACGGCAGCCAGGCGGCAGCGAGTTTGCGATTCACTATTCCTACGGTTTGACGAAGGAAGAAATCGAGCGCGGCATCTATCGGCCAGGCGACGGTGTGACTGGACGTGTCCTGCAAAGCGGTGAGACGGCCATCGTGCAGGATATCGATGATGACCCGCACTATCTTGCGCGCGCTGTCGACCGTGATTGCCTGCCGAGAGAGACCGTAAGCTTCATCGCGCTGCCATTGCGAAGCGATGGCGAAGTGCTGGGTTTGCTGGGCGTGCATCGCATCCGCGGACGCTCGCGCGCGCTTGCCGATGACCTGCATATTCTTGAAATCATCGCTACGCTGGTTACCCAGGTGATCAAGCTGAATGATCGCGTAGCAGAACAGACCGCGCGCCTGGAAAACGAGAACCGCGAACTCAAGTGGGCGCTCGAACACGGCTCGCCGCAGCAGGCCACGCTCGGCATCGTCGGTGAATCGCCAGCCCTGCGCCACGCCTTGCGTCAGATCGAACAGGTATCAGACACCGACGTAACCGTGCTGCTACTGGGCGAGTCGGGCACCGGCAAGGAGTTGTTTGCGCGCGCGCTGCACCTGTCGAGTCCGCGTCGCGATGAGCCCTTCGTCAAGGTGAACTGCGGGGCCATCCCGGAAAATCTGTTCGAGTCTGAATTGTTCGGCTATGAAAAAGGCGCGTTCACGGGCGCCTCAACCGCACGCGCCGGTTACTTCGAGCAGGCCAATGGCGGCACGTTGTTCCTGGACGAAATCGGCGACCTGCCCCTGTCCATGCAGGTGAAACTGTTGCGGGTGCTGCAGGAAAAATCACTGCAGCGCGTTGGTAGCCGGCGCGAGTCGACAATCGACGTACGTATCGTCGCCGCCACCAACCTCGATCTGCAGCAGCAGGTGAGCACCGGGCGCTTCCGCCTCGACCTGTATTACCGTCTCAACATCATTCCGATCCGTCTGCCGGCGTTGCGTGAGCGCGTCGAAGACATTCGTCCGCTGGTGCGCCACCAGCTCAACCTCATCAGTCAGAGTTACCAGCGCAATGTTGGGCTAACCCCGGATGCGATGGAACGACTCTCCGGCTACACCTGGCCCGGCAATATCCGGCAGCTGCGCAACGTGCTGGAGCGGCTGGTTCTGCTTGCCGAAGGCACCTCGATATCGGCGCACGAAGTGGAACGCGTCATCTACAGCGAAGCCATTGACGCGCCCGATACCCCCGCGTCCTGCAGTCCGGTTCCTGATACCGTCGCGGTACGACCCTATTTGCCTGCGCAGTCACACGACCGTTCACAGATTGAGCAGGCGCTTGGGCAGACCCATGGCAACAAGTCACGCGCAGCCCAGGTACTGGGATTGACGCTGCGCCAGTTGAACTACCGCATGAAGCGTCTGGAAATAACTTGATGCGAACCGACAATTGTTAACAATTTGTTAGCGCAACCTGGCGTGCATCAAGACGGGGAAACAAAAATTACAATAATAATCAATGCGTTGATAAATATTTTCACAGCTGGCACGGGACTCGCTTTAGAGGTTTATCGAAACCCGATACCTCTCAACCAAGGAGTCATGTCATGTCTGAAGTCGTTGCCCTGAAAACCCAATCCGTACTTGAACCTATCGATAGCGAAGGCCTTGCCGCCCTCGCCACCAAGGGTAAAGCCAATCCGCAATCGGTCGTCACCCTGAAAGCGAAAACGGTATGCGAGAGCAAGTTTCGCAACCTCACCTATGTGCGCAATCTGGAGCCGCACGTGATCGACGAGCCACCACATCTGCTCGGCGACGACACCGCGCCGAATCCGTCTGAGGCTGTATTAGCCACGCTGGGTTCCTGCCTGTCGGTTGGCCTGCATGCCAACGCCGTTGCGCGCGGCATTTTCCTGACCAAACTCGAACTCGAGCTCGAAGGCGATATCAACGTGACTGCGGTGTGGGGCGTCGGCGATGTCGACCCGATGAAGAAGCTCGGCTTCACCGATGTGCGCGTCAAGGTGAATCTGGAAGGCAACGCCAGCGAGGCCGAACTGAAAGACCTGGTCGCCCATTCCAACGCCTGGTCGCCGGTCGCCAACACGCTGCGCAATCCGGTAAACGTCAGCGTTGAACTCGCCTGACCTGTCTGACTTTATTTAGGAGCGCATCATGTCTGCATCCGCGCGGGCTTCTGTTTCACACCCCACTCCCGCCAATGAACCCGGTCTGCCGGGTCTGTCTGAACTGATCGCCGCCCAGCTGGCGCCACAGGTGGTCGATATCGATCTGAAAGGCGTCTATCCCGGCGATTTTCTCAAGCAACTGGGCGCAATCGGCGGCCTCGGCAGTCTCACACCGGTGGCCCGCGGCGGTACTGCGCGCGGTCTCGGTCATGCGATCCAGATCATCGATGAAGTTTCAAAGGAATGTGTATCGACCGGCTTTCTGCTGTGGGCGGAATATGCGCTGCAGTGGTACGTGATCAACAGTTCCAACCAGGCGCTTGCTGCCGAAATGCTGCCTCGGATGGCGCGCGGCGAAATCCTCGGCGGCACCGCGCAGTCGAACAGCATGAAGTCCTGCGTCGGCATCGAAGACGCACGCCTGAAGGCGAAGCGGGTGGACGGCGGCTACATCATCAACGGCGTGCTGCCGTGGGTGTCGAACATCGGTCCCGAGCACTATTTCCACATGGGCGCTTCGCTGCCCGACACGCCGGGCCTGGTCATCGGCCTGATACACGGCAGCACGCCGGGGCTGACGCTGACGCAGAACGCGCACTTCATCGGCATGGAAGGCACCAACACCTTTGCCTGCCAGTTCCGCGAAGTGTTCTTGCCCGACGCTCGGGTGGTGTGCCACGCAGACGAATTCGACGCCTTCCGCGACCGCACCAAGTCAGCCTTCATCCTGTTGCAAATGGGCATGGGACTCGGCCTGATCGACGCCTGCGTGGCGATGATGAAGCGCGCCGACCGCACCCACGGCCACATCAACCGTTTCCTCGACGTTCAGGCCGACGCGCTGGAGACTGAGCTCGACGCCGCCCGCGCCGCCACCTACGCGCTGGCAGAAAAAATCGAACATGACGGCAGCGCCCCGTACGTGAAGGAAACCCTGCAACTTCGGCTCGCCGGCAGCGAGCTCAGTCTGAAGGCCGCCAACGCGGCGATGATGCATATGGGCGCCAAGGGCTATCTGTCGAATAATGCTGCGCAGCGCAGATTGCGCGAGGCCTACTTCATCGCCATCGTCACCCCGGCGATCAAGCACCTGCGCAAGGAGCTGCACGAATTCGACAGCCATGCCTGTGCACTGTCGCAGCCGCAACCCGAACTGGAGGTCGCATGATCCGCTTTGCTGTCTCACTCGGGCTCGAAGAGGCGGCTGAGAAACTCACCGCCGCCATCGCCGCCTACCCGATGGGGCTGGTCGCCCACATCAACGGCCAGGCCAATTGTGCCCGGAAAGGGATTACGGTGCCGGCCGACCAAATCCTCGAAGTGTTCCGGCCCGACTATGCTGTCAAGGTGTGGGCGGTGGAAAAGGCAGCAGGCTTCGACATCCCGCTACGCATTCATCTATACGAAGCCAATGGTCGAACCTGGGTCGCCTATCGCCCGGCCATCGAAATATTCCAGGCTTACCTCAATCCGCAGCTCGATGTGCTGGGCAGCGAATTGGACGCCATTTTCAACCAACTGCTGGCTGCGCTCGACGCGTGGCGACTTCTATCATGAACATGACTGCTACCGTTTCCTCCCCTGAACTTGCCCCGGCCTTCCGCAAATGGACCTGTGCCGTCTGCGACTACGTCTACGACGAAGCGCTCGGTGACCCTGACCACGGACTGCTCCCCGGCACGCGCTTTGATGCAATCCCTGACGATTGGAGCTGCCCCGATTGCGGCGTGACCAAGGCTGATTTCTACTGCTTCGATGATTGAGCCTTTGTTGCCGTTTCTGTAACCCACGGCGCATCGGAGTAGCTCAGGGATGATCGTTTGCCGCCAAAAAACTCTCCTCTCTTTCAATCAAGCCCGGTCGCTTGAATCGGTTCCTACATGGAGGCGTGAGTCGAAATCAGCGGGACTTGGGGAGATGACCCTATCGGGAAACACCGTGCGTTACATCATGGAAAAACTCGGCCCGCGCAACCGCGTCCAGGTCATCACCTTGGCGCTGAAGAAAGACCACAAGCGGCATTGAGCCTGCTGCGGCTGGTCAAAAAACTTGTGCCCACCCTGTGAGGCACTCAAATGAAATTCCGAAACTTCCGCTTCTCGGCCATTGCGGTCTGTCGTCTCCAACCGAAACCGGACTCCCAGTAATGACTGCTTTTTAGAATGTTGAAGTGGCGGCGACGTGTGGAATAACGTCTATGCTGAACTGATTCCCTTCTGGAGAGTGGCGATATGAGACCGACGACTCGATTCCTGATGCTATGCACCTGCATTTTCACCCAGCAATTCATCTACCCCGCTGCGGCTTCCGCTGCACCGACCGCCGAAATGATGGCCAACACATGCGCCATGTGCCACGGCACGGATGGCAAGGCCGTGGGCAAAATGGAGGAACTCTATGGCAAGCCAGCCAACAAGATCGCGGATGAACTGTTCGAATTCAAGCAGGAGAACAAAGGACGGGTCATGGCGCCCCTCATGAAGGCATACACAGACGAGCAAATTCGCATGATCGCGAAGTATTTCGAATCTTTGTCCCCGACAAAAAGGTAGGTAACCCATGGAACGAAACTTCACCCGCAGGGATTTCCTGTCAATGGCCGCCGCTGGAGCCGTCGTTTCCCTTGGCGGCTTCGGCAGGGCATTCGCCCAGTCCGGCCAGGACAAGCGCGTGGTCGTCATTGGCGGCGGCTTTGCCGGAGCGACCTGCGCAAAATACCTGCGCCGCGCCGATCCCGCCATCCAGGTCACTCTGATCGAGCGACAGCGCAACTACGTCACCCCTCCATCCAGCAGCCTTGTCGTGACCGGCCTGCAGCCCTTGAGCGCCATCACCCTTGGCTATGGCAAACTGCGCCTGAACCACGGCGTCAAGGTGGTGTACGGCAACGCGGTGTCCATCGACCCGGCCGGGAGAAAGGTCGCACTGGAAAGCGGGGAAACCCTGTCCTATGACCGGCTGGTGGTTGCGCCGGGCATCGACTTCAAATACGCCGCCCTGGAGGGCTACAGCGAACAGGCTGCACTCGTCATGCCCCACGCCTGGAAAGCCGGGCCGCAGACCGAACTGCTGCGCCGCCAACTGGAGCAGATGCCCAATGGCGGGACCGTGATCATCACCGTGCCACCTACGCCCTTCCGATGCCCACCCGGCCCGTACGAGCGCGCCAGCCTCATTGCCCATTACCTCAAGCGAAACAAGCCGAAATCCAAGGTGCTCATTCTCGACGCGAACGACAGCTTCTCAGTTCAGGAAGGATTCATGGAAGCCTGGCAGGCTCTTTATCCGGGCATGATCGAATGGGTGCCCGGCTCGAAAGGCGGCGGGGCGACCAAAGTAGACGCCAGGAGCCTGACCGTCTCCACCAGAGCAGGACAGCACCAGGGCAATGTAGTCAACGTGATCCCGCCGCAAAAAGCCGGCGACTTCGCCGACAAGGCCGGGTTGTCAGATGAAACGGGCTGGTGCCCGGTCGATGCGGGCAGCTTCGAATCCACTCGCCAGAAGGGCATCCATGTGATCGGCGACAGTTCGATAGCCGGGAAGCTGCCCAAATCGGCCGCAGCCGCCAATTCCGAAGCCAAGGTCTGCGCCATCGCCATCGCCAGCCTGCTGGCCGGACGTCCGGTGGGCGACCCTTCCTTCGTCAACGCCTGCTACGCCCTGGTCAGCCCGACCTACGGCCTTTCCATCTCTGGCGTCTATGGGCGGACTGCCGGTGGTATCGCCCCACTGCCCGGAGCCTTCGGCGTGAGTCCATTGAAACAATCCGCCAGGTATCGGGCCAAGGAAGCGCAAGACGCGAACGGCTGGTATCAGAACATCGTGGCCGACTCGTTTACCTGAGCCCCTGCTTTCGAGGTGCCATCTCTGCCGCCGGCATCCCGCTCAGGCCTGGCATGTATTGAGAGGTGAAAATTCATGATTGAGCCGGCCCGCACATTGACGTTAGCTCATTCGGGCAATCAGACTTGATTTACGCCGGATTACCCGCCCGCAACTTTCATTTGGCATCAGACAGTTTGGGGTCGGACGTTCGCGTTCACGGTTTTGGAAAGTTGACTCTCGTTCCAGCAATCCTGAAAGCCAGCACGAATGATGGCAATGGCCGAAAAAGCGCCGTTCTGCTATTGGCATGAATTTTTATCGACCGATTGCAGCCATGGCGATCATGGCCAAACCTTAACATCTATCCCGCTTATTCAACCGTGACACTTTTCGCCAGATTCCTCGGCTTGTCCACATCCGTGCCTTTTTGCAGGGCGGCGTGATACGACAGCATTTGCAGCGTCACGGTATGCAGGATCGGTGACAACACCCCATTGTGACCGCCCGGCAACTTGATCACGTGCACAAATGCGGATTCCTCGAGATGCACATCACCATCGGCAAACACATACAGTTCGCCGCCGCGCGCGCGCACTTCCTGCATGTTGGACTTCAGCTTTTCGATCAATTGGTCGTTGGGGGCGATGGTGATCACCGGCATATCCTCGTCCACCAGCGCCAGCGGGCCGTGTTTGAGTTCTCCGGCGGGATAGGCCTCGGCATGAATGTAGGAAATCTCTTTCAGCTTGAGCGCACCTTCGAGGGCGATCGGGTAATGCACGCCGCGCCCGAGGAACAGGGCATGGTGCTTGTTGGCGAAACGCTGTGACCAGGCCTCGACTTGCGGCTCCAGTGCCAGCACCTGTTGCAGCTTGTTGGGCAGGCTGCGCAGCGCAGCAAGGTGGGCGGCTTCCTGTTCAGGCGTGAGTCGCCCGCGCAGCTTGGCCAGCACCAGCGTCAGCAGGAACAGGCCGGCCAGCTGGGTGGTGAAGGCCTTGGTCGAGGCGACGCCGATTTCCGGGCCGGCACGCGTCAGAAACTTGAGGCGCGATGCGCGAGTGAGCGCTGACTCCGGTACGTTGCAGATGGTCAGCGTCTTGTCCTGCCCCAATGCCTTGGCATGGTTCAGTGCTGCCAGGGTGTCGGCGGTTTCGCCCGACTGTGAAATGGTGACGATCAAGGCATCGGGATTGGGCACCGAGGTGCGATAGCGGTATTCGCTGGCAACTTCGGCATGCGCCGGAATCCCTGCGATTTCCTCCAGCCAGTAAGTGGCCACTTTCGCGGCATGAAAGCTGGTGCCGCAGGCGAGGAAGGTCACCGCCTTCACCTGGCTCAGTACTTCGGCTGCATCAAAGCCGAACCATTCGGGCTGAACCTGATCCTGGGCCACCGCCGCCAGCAAAGTGTCGGTCAGTGCGCGCGGCTGTTCGTGGATTTCCTTTTGCATGAAATGACGGTAATTGCCGAGCTCGGCCATGTCGGCCGACAGTTCGGAAATGTGCACGCTGCGGTCGGCCTTTTTGCCCGCTGCGTCGTATACCGTCACTGCCAACAGCCCGACATCGGCGACGTCGCCTTCTTCCAGATACATCACACGCTGGGTCACCGGCAGCAGCGCCGAGACGTCGGAGGCGATGAAGTTTTCCTCGATACCCAGGCCGATCAGCAACGGGCTACCCTTGCGGGCGCAGATCAATTGATGGGGTGAGTCCTCACTTACCACCCCGATCGCGTACGCGCCTTCCAACTCGGCGACGGCTGCGCGGGTGGCGGCGAGCAGGTCCTTGCTCTGCCGGTAATACAGGTCGACCAGATGCGCGATGACTTCGGTGTCGGTTTCCGAGGTGAAGGTAAAGCCGGCCGCCTTGAGCCGGGTGCGCAGGGCCTCGTGGTTTTCGATAATGCCGTTGTGCACCACCGCCAGCCCCCCGCTCACATGCGGATGTGCATTGGCCTCCGACGGTGCGCCGTGTGTGGCCCAGCGGGTATGTGCGATACCGAGGTGGCCTTGCACCTGCTGCGCGGCACAATCCTCGGTCAACGAGGCGACGCGGCCCACGCTGCGCACGCGCTGCAGACCGCCGTTGATAATGACCAGCCCGGCCGAGTCGTAGCCGCGATATTCAAGACGCCGCAAACCTTCGAGCAAAATGGGAACCACGTTACGCTGCGCAACCGCGCCGACAATGCCACACATGATCAGTTTTCCTTTTTCTGTTTGACCGGCCGGACCCAGCCGCTAATAGTCATTTGCCTGGCGCGCGACAAGGTGAGTTCGCCCGCGGGGGCGTCCCTGGTCAGTGTCGTGCCCGCGCCCAAAGTAGCGCCCTTGCCCACGGTGACGGGTGCGACCAGTTGCGTATCGGAGCCGACAAACACTTCGTCCTCGATCACCGTGCGATGCTTGTAGGCGCCATCGTAATTGCAGGTGATGGTGCCGGCGCCGATGTTGACCTTTTTGCCCATGGTGGTATCGCCGATATAGGACAGGTGATTGACCTTGGAACCGACATCGATCTGGCTGTTCTTGATTTCGACAAAGTTGCCCACGTGCACATCGCGCGCCAGCGTGGTGCCCGGACGGATGCGCGAAAACGGCCCGAGCCGGTTGGCCTCGCCGATGCGGGCATCGTCGATCAGGGTGAACGCATCGATGCGCGTGCCTGCCGCCACGGTCACATTACGCAGCACGCAGTTAGCGCCCACTTGCACGTCATCCCCTAGTTCCACGTGACCTTCGAATACGCAATTGACATCGATCACCACATCGCGCCCGCAGACGAGCGAACCACGCACATCCAGCCGTGCCGGATCGAACAGGGTCACACCATCGTTGAGCAAGGCCTGTGCAATTTCATTCTGGTGGACGCGCTCCAACTCGGCCAGTTGCGCCTTGCTATTCACCCCCAGCACCTCCCATTCAAACGCCGGTTGGTGAGTCTCCACTGTCACGCCATCCCTTACCGCCAGGGCAATGATGTCGGTCAGGTAGTACTCACCCTGGGCGTTATCGTTCTTCAGGGTATCGATCCACTGTTTGAGGTGGCGGGTGGCAACGGCAAGTATGCCGGTGTTGACCTCCTGGATGGCGCGCTCGGCCGCTGAGGCATCCTTGTGCTCGACGATACGGGTGACGGCACCGTTTTCGCGCACGATGCGGCCATAGCCGTCAGGATGCGCCAGCGTGACCGTCAGCAAGCCCAGCTTGCCGGCCTGCGCGGCGGCCACCAGCGGTTGCAGGGTGGCCGTATGCGTCAATGGCACATCGCCGTACAACACCAGCGTCACGCTGTCGTCCACCAATTGGGGCAGCGCCTGTTTCACGGCGTGGCCGGTGCCATGCTGTTCAGCCTGTAGCACAAACGTCAGCTTGTCGTCGGCCATGGCCTGCGGCACCGCCTCACCGCCAAAACCATACACCACACAGGTTTGCACCGCGCCCAGCGCATGAGCGGTATCCACCACATGCCCCAGCAGGGGTTTGCCCGCCAGTTTATGCAGCACTTTGGGCAGGTCGGAACGCATGCGGGTACCTTTGCCCGCTGCGAGAATCAGAATTTCGAGCTTCGAGTTCATTCGGTCCGGTCCGGGTTGCGTGCCATATCAGCAACAGGGGTGAGCAAATCGCGCGCCAAGTATAAAGCCTGGACTGGATGACTCGCACCATGCCGCCATTCCTTTGTACAAACTCCAGTTTGACGCCATGCAAAACGGGGACCGAAGCCCCCGTTTTGCATGGCGTCAGATCAACGCTGGATTACTTCTGCGGAATCAATTCCACGCGACGGTTCTTGAAGCGTCCTTCATCCGTTTCGTTGTCGGCGACAGGCTGCGACTCGCCATAACCCTTGGCCGTCAAACGCTCAGCAGCGATACCCTTGCTGATCAGATAATCGCGAACGGCGTTGGCGCGGTTTTGCGACAAGGTCATGTTGTAAGCATCGCTGCTACGGCTGTCGGTGTGGCCTGCCACTTCAACCTTGACATCGCCCCAGGCCTTCAGGCTCTCTGCGGCCTGATCGAGGGCAGTGGAAGCGTCGGGGCGCAGGGTCGCCATATCGTTGTCGAAATTCACCCCATTCAGGGTCAGCGGTGCGACCGGCGGGCAACCATCAGCCGTTTTGGCAAAGACGGTCGGGCACTTGTCCTTGCTGTCGACGATTCCATCGCCATCACTATCCAGCTCGCAGCCGTCGGCGTTGACCTTCTGGCCTGCTGGCGTGGCCGGGCACTTGTCCTTGCTATTGGCGACGCCATCGCGATCATCGTCGCCATCGACCGGCTTGGGCGCGGGTGCCAGCGCTGCGGCGGCCGGTGCGGGTGCGGCGGCGGGAGCGGGAGCGGGAGTGGGAGTGGGACAACCCGCATCCAGCAATGCCTTGCCTGGACAGCCGATGGTTTTATAGAGTTCATAACCAACGGTTTTACCGCTTTGGCTCGCAGCGTTGGTCGGATCGTAATACTTGCCATCGGCGGCATGTGCCGAGACGGCGCCAGCCGAAATCAGGGTGGCGGTGAGAAGGGTGAAGAGAAGTGGGGTTGTGCGCACGTTTATGCTCCTTTATGAATTTATACAAACGGGTGAGGCTTTGGGAAGAGGCCAGACAATCTGGCTGACTCCTTAATTTTTGAAACTGGTGAATCCAGTGCGCCCATCGGGTAAAGCCCGTTGCAGGCCTGAAAAAACATGCTTCAAGCCTTGCGCATCCTCTACAGGGTAGCCAAGGCTTGATCAATATGAAAGACCAAGTCGTCAAACCGGGCATGATTTCACGTTTTTTTACGTATGGATACAGGAAATACCTTCTTGACCCTGAAACAACCGATTTTAAGGTTCAAGACTTTCAGCATATGTCCTGACTCTGTATGGCGAGGCCGCAAGAAAAAGTACGACAACAAAAAAACAGCCCAAAAGCTGCTTTTTTGTTGTCGACACCACCACCAATCAAGTCAGCTTGCGCAGCTTGTTGATGGCAGCCAGTTGTGCCACTGCCTGGGCCAGTTCGACCTGCGCTTGCGCGTAGTCGATGGATGCCGCCTTGTCTTTCATGACTTCCTCGGCGGCACGCACAGCCTCAAGGGCCTTGGCTTCGTCGAGGTCGGCACCGCGAATGGCGGAATCAGACAGGATGGTCACCGTATTGGGCTGCACTTCGAGAATGCCGCCCGAAACGTAAACCAGCTCTTCTTCAGCCTGATCCGGCACCTTGATACGAACGGAACCGGGCTTGAGCGTGGTGAGCAACGGGGTGTGGCGCGGATAAATACCGAGTTCACCGCGTTGACCGGGAGCAATCACGACTTCGGCGGGGCCGGAGTAGAGCGATTTTTCTGCGCTGACAATGTCAACGTGGATGGTCATAGCCATTACTTCTTCCTTCTCTGTGAAGGGGGAAGGGGAAGGGGAAGGGTGGGGAAAGGCCTGCAGGTTTTCACCCTTTACCCTTCACCCTTCACCCTTTACCCTGCCGTCCTTCACCGTCTTTACTGAATCGTCTTCGCCTTTTCGACGGCTTCTTCGATGCCGCCGACCATGTAAAAAGCCTGTTCGGGCAAGTGATCGTATTCACCTTCGACAATCGCCTTGAAGCCGGCGATGGTCTCTTTCAAGGTGACGTACTTACCGGGTGCACCGGTAAACACTTCAGCGACGAAGAAGGGCTGCGACAGGAAGCGCTGGATTTTACGGGCGCGGGACACAGCCAGCTTGTCTTCGGGCGACAGCTCGTCCATACCCAGAATCGCGATGATGTCGCGCAATTCCTTGTATTTCTGCAAGGTGCCCTGAACCGCACGCGCCACGCCGTAATGCTCATCGCCCACCACTTGCGGGTCGAGAATACGTGAGGTCGAATCGAGCGGATCCACCGCCGGATAAATACCCAGTTCGGCAACCTGACGCGATAACACCAGGGTGGCATCGAGGTGGGCAAAGGTGGTGGCAGGCGACGGGTCGGTCAAGTCATCCGCCGGCACGTACACGGCCTGGAACGAGGTGATCGAACCGGTACGCGTCGAGGTGATGCGCTCCTGCAGGCGGCCCATCTCGTCGGCCAGCGTCGGCTGGTAGCCCACGGCGGACGGCATGCGGCCCAGCAGTGCAGACACTTCGGTGCCGGCCAGGGTGTAGCGATAGATATTGTCAACGAACAGCAGCACATCGCGGCCTTCGTCACGGAAATACTCAGCCATGGTCAGGCCGGTCAGCGCGACGCGCAGACGGTTGCCGGGGGGCTCGTTCATCTGGCCGTAGACCAGAGCCACTTTGTCCAAAACACCGCCTTCTTTCATCTCGTGATAGAAGTCGTTGCCTTCACGGGTGCGCTCACCTACGCCGGCGAATACCGAGAAGCCAGAGTGCGCCACCGCAATGTTGCGGATCAACTCCATCAGGGTGACGGTTTTGCCCACGCCGGCGCCGCCGAACAGGCCGACTTTACCGCCCTTGGCGATCGGCATGATCAGGTCGATCACCTTGATGCCGGTTTCCAGAATCTCGACCGCTGTGGCCTGATCTGCGTAGGCCGGCGGCTTGCGGTGAATCGGCATAAGCTTGTCGGCGTTAACCGGACCGGCTTCATCAATCGGCGTGCCCAGAACGTTCATGATGCGACCGAGGGTAGCCTGGCCCACTGGAACCATGATCGGGTTGCCGGTTGCGAGCACATCCATGCCGCGGCGCAGGCCGTCGGTGGAGCCCATCGCAATCGCGCGAACCACACCGTCACCCAGCTGTTGCTGGACTTCGAGGGTCAGTTCGGGGGTTTGCATTTTCAGCGCTTCGAAGATCCCGGGCATGGCATCACGCGAAAACTCCACGTCCACCACCGCACCAATGATCTGAACAATTTTTCCGTTGCTCATGCTTGTTTCCTAAGAAGATTAAATTCTGTAGCTGCTTGATTCATGGCTTTGGGCAGGTTCAAACCGCTGCCGCGCCTGCCACGATCTCTGACAGTTCCTTGGTAATCGCGGCCTGGCGGGTTTTGTTGTAAACCAGCTTCAATTCGCCGATCACGTCTTTGGCGTTGTCGGAAGCGGCTTTCATGGCGACCATGCGCGCCGACTGCTCGCAAGCAATGTTTTCTGCCACGCCCTGATAAACCAGCGACTCGATATAGCGCATCAGCATGCCGTCGACCACCGGCTTGGCATCGGGTTCGTAGATATAGTCCCAGTGCGTTTTCAGGCTGGCTTCGTCAGCGTTTTCCAGCTTGGCCAGCGGCAGCAGCTGGGTCATTGTCGGCTCCTGCTTCATCGTATTGATGAAACGGTTAAAGACGATGTACAGCGCGTCGATCTTGCCTGCCAGATACGCATCCAGCATGACCTTGACCGGCCCAATCAGCTTTTCGGCGTGCGGCGTATCGCCCAGACCGGTGATCTGCGACACTACGCTGGCGCCCAGACGCTGCATGAAGCCCAGGCCCTTGTTGCCGACAGCCGTGACATCAATCCCTACACCCGCGGCTTCCCACTGCTTCATCTGGCTCACTGCCTGACGGAACACGTTGGTGTTGAGCCCGCCGCACAAGCCCTTGTCGGAGGTGACGATGATCAGGCCCACACGCTTGATGTTTTCACGCGCCATCACAAACGGGTGTTTGTATTCCGTATGGGCGTAGGCCAGGTGCGTCGCCACGCGCGCGATTTTCTCGGCGTACGGGCGTGCTGCCCGCATGCGCTCCTGCGCCTTGCGCATTTTGGACGCCGCGACCATTTCCATGGCCTTGGTGATCTTGCGCGTGTTTTCCACGCTCTTGATCTTGGTCCGTATCTCTTTTCCGGCTGCCATACTTACTCCTTAAACCTGCGGCTGCTAATCAACGCGGTTTATTTAATAGACGCCGGTTTTCTTGAACTCTTCCACCGCAGCGGTGAGCGCCTTTTCAGTGACATCATCCATGTTGCCGCTGGATTCGATCGTGTCCATGATGCTGGTGTATTTGGACTTGATGAACGCCAGCAGCGCAGACTCAAACGGCAGAATCTTGCTAATTTCGACGTCGTCCATGTAGCCCTTGTTAACCGCGAACAGGGTCAGTGCCATCTGCGACACCGACATCGGCGAGTACTGGGCCTGCTTCATCAGTTCGGTCACACGGCGGCCGCGCTCCAGCTGCTTGCGGGTCGCCTCATCCAGATCGGAAGCAAACTGGGCAAACGCCGCCAGTTCACGATACTGTGCCAGCGCCAGGCGAATACCGCCGCCGAGCTTCTTGACCACCTTGGTCTGCGCTGCACCACCGACGCGAGACACCGACAAACCGGCGTTGATCGCGGGGCGGATACCCGCGTTGAACAGGTCGGTTTCCAGGAAAATCTGACCGTCGGTAATCGAAATCACGTTGGTCGGCACGAAAGCGGACACGTCGCCGGCCTGCGTTTCGATGATCGGCAGCGCGGTCAGTGAACCGGTTTTGCCTTTGACGGCGCCATTGGTCATTTTTTCCACGTAATCAGCGTTCACTCGTGAGGCACGCTCAAGCAGGCGTGAATGCAGGTAAAACACGTCACCGGGATAGGCTTCACGGCCTGGCGGACGGCGCAGCAGCAGGGACACTTGACGGTAGGCCCAGGCCTGCTTGGTCAGATCGTCATACACGATCAGCGCGTCTTCACCGATGTCGCGGAAGAATTCGCCCATGGTGCAACCGGAGTACGGTGCAATGTACTGCATGGCCGCGGCGTCTGCTGCGGTCGCGGCGACGACGATAGTGTGATCCATCGCGCCGTGCTCTTCCAGCTTGCGCACCACGTTGGCCACCGAAGAGGCCTTCTGGCCGACAGCGACGTAGATACACTTCACGCCGGTGCCCTTCTGGTTGATGATGGCATCGATCGCAACCGCAGTCTTGCCAGTCTGGCGGTCGCCAATGATCAGTTCGCGCTGACCTCGGCCCACCGGGACCATGGCATCGATCGACTTGAGGCCGGTCTGCACCGGCTGGTCAACCGATTTACGTTCAATCACGCCGGGCGCGATGCGCTCGATCGGCATGGTGATGTCGGCAGCGATGGGGCCCTTGCCGTCAATCGGCTGGCCCAGCGAGTTGACCACGCGGCCGAGCAGGCCACGGCCCACCGGCACTTCGAGAATGCGACCGGTGCACTTGACAATGTCGCCTTCCTTGATGTGCTCGTAATCGCCCAGGATCACGGCACCGACCGAGTCGCGCTCTAGGTTCAGCGCCACGCCGAAGGTGTTGCCCGGCATTTCGATCATTTCACCCGACATCACGTCGGACAAGCCATGAATACGGACGATACCGTCGGTGACGGACACGATCGTTCCCTGGGTGCGCAATTCGCTTGATGCCCCAAAGTTTTCGATCTTGGCTTTAATCAGTTCGCTGATTTCGCTTGGATTCAATTGCATGTGTGTTCTCCGAACCGTGAGGTTCCGATAAATATGAGTACTAAATTAGCCTAAGCCGCGTTAACCCTGCAGGGCAAAAGACATACGCTGCAAGCGCCCTTTCACCGAGCCGTCTATCACCTGGTCACCAATGGCAATCACCGCGCCGCCGATCAGTTCGGGATCAACGGCCACCTGCACCGTCACCGCGCGGTTGAATTTGGCCTTGAGCCCGGCCACCAGATCGTCGATCTGTGCCTGCGTCAATTCCTGCGCGCTGCTGATGGTGGCCTCGATGGTGCCTTCGGCACTGGCTTTCAGCGTTTCGAACTGCGCACTGATCTCCGGCAATATCGACAGGCGGTCGTTTTCGGCCAGCACTTTGACGAAGTTCGCGCCGCGTTCACCGAGGCTGGTACCAGCCACCTCGATCACCAGATTCGCCACGCGATCCGCTGCCATGGCGGGGTCTGCATTCAGACGTACCACCTGCGCATCGGAAACGATCATGGCCAACAAAGCAATCCGCGACGACCAGCCTGCCAGGTCATTTTCGCCCTGCGCCAGGCGAAACACCGCTTCGGCGTAAGGGCGAGCCAGAGTGGACAGTTCGCTCATGGCTTACAGCTCGGCTTTCAGCTGGCCCAGCAGGTCAGCGTGAGTTTGTGCATTGACCTCACGACGCAGAATTTTTTCTGCGCCAGCCACCGCCAGTGCTGCCACTTGTTCGCGCAAGGCTTCACGTGCACGGTTGGTTTCCTGGGCGATGTTGGCCTGGGCCGCGGCAAGCTGACGCTCACCCTCTTCCCTGGCAGCCGCTTTGGCCTCATCGACCATTTGCGCCGCACGCTTTTCAGCCTGGACGATTACTTCGGCTGCTGTTGCCTTGGCTTCACGCATGTTGTCGCCGGCTTTCTTGGCAGCCAGCTCCAGTTCATACTTGCCGCGATCCGCTGCGGCCAGGCCGTCGGCGATCTGTTTCTTGCGCATTTCGAGCGCATTCATGATCGGCGGCCACACGTACTTCATGCAGAACCACACGAAGAAGATGAACGTGATGGACTGGCCGATCAAAGTTGCGTTGAAGTTCATATCCGCACCTTAATTAATGACGGGGTTAAACAAGTTCCGAAAAACCCGCGAATTAACCGGCAACGGCAAACAGAACGTACATGGCCAGACCGACAGCGATCATCGGCACGGCGTCAACCAGACCCATGACGATGAAGAACTGGGTACGCAGCATCGGGATCAGCTCGGGCTGACGCGCAGCGCCTTCAAGAAAGCGGCCGCCGAGAATGCCAATACCCACGGCAGCGCCGAGTGCGCCCAGGCCCATCATCAATGCACCAGCGATGAACAGCACGGCTTGAGTCATTTCCATTTGTTGCTCCTAAGAATAAAAATAAAGTTGAAATTAAAAACAGAAACCAGAATGCGTTAAAACCAGGCGAAATCAGTGATGCTCGGCATGTGCCATGTCCAGATACACAATGGTCAGCGTCATGAAGATGAAGGCCTGCAACGTGATAATCAGGATGTGGAACACCGCCCACGCCCATTGCAACACGCCACCAAACAAAGCCAGCACCCAGCTGCCGCCAAACATCAGCGCGATCAGGATGAAGATCATTTCGCCGGCATACATGTTGCCGAACAGACGCAGCGCCAGTGAAATCGGCTTGGCAATCAGACCCACGCCTTCGAGCAGCAGGTTGACCGGGAACAGGAATTTGGGGAACGGCTGGAACGCCAGTTCGGAGAAGAAGCCGCCCGCGCCTTTCATCTTGACGCTGTAGTACAGCACCAGGAAAAAGATCGACAGCGACATGCCAAAGGTCACATTGGGGTCGGTCGACGGCACCACTTTCAGGTAAGGAACGCCAGCCATGGTTGCCGCATAAGGCAGCCAGTCCACCGGAAAGAGGTCCATCGCATTCATCAGGAACACCCAGATGAACACTGTCAGCGCCAGTGGCGCGACCATCGCATTTTTATATGAGAAAGAGCCCCGCACCGAACCGTCGATGAACTCGACGATCCACTCGACGAAGTTCTGCAAGCCAGCGGGTATGCCAGCAGTGGCTTTTTTGGCCGCCATGCGGAACAGGAACAGGAACAGGATGCCCAGGCCAATCGAAAACAGCATGCTGTCGACGTTGATCGCCCAGAAACCCATGGCTTTGGCCTCTTCAGCGCCATGGGCAAACGTCCGGGTTGCCTCGGTCAGCACGGTGCCATCGTGGCGGTGATAGCCGGCGGGCAATTCACCATAGGTCAGGTTTTGCAGGTGATGCTTGATGTAATCGCCGGAGGAAGCGTATTCCGAAGCCATAATAATCAAATTCAAAAAGTGAGTTTTGGATAGGGACGCCAGGCACACCCATTCAAAACCAACCTTGATTGTGTCTGTTGATCAGACGGCTGTTTATTTTCGGCTTGTTACGGCAGCCAGCCAGCCCAGCTGGGCCAGCAACAAGCCAAGCAATAACGGCAAGGGCATCAGCTTTAATACGCCGAGCCCCACAAACAGCAAACCCACCAGCACCAGCAAGCGCTCAATCCCGGTACGAATAAACTGCTTGAACAAACGATGCTGATCCCATTCGGGGTGCTGCATCGACTGCCGTTCTCGCCAGACCAATACCAGGCTGACCGCCAGGGCAATCAGCACGCCATATAATAAGGCCAACCCTGCGCCGATTCCGGCGAAAATCGCCCCGATAAGCGCGGTGACCGGCGCCAGACCGGCCTGCGCCAAGGCTACCCGCTGGGTGCCGGTAGAAATGCCGGTAAACATTAGCCGGCGATGATACAAGAATTAGTGGGGTCTATGCAATCATCAAACAGCCTGATGATGAATTTCAGTATGTAGTGATGTTGTAAAGATGACAACATCCATTGTCACCAATTCTTGCGGCGGTTATAGCTGAATTCCCAGGCGTTGCAGCAGGCCCTGCAGTTCGTCCGTACTGCCAAAATGCAGCGTCAGTCTGCCGTTACCCTTGCTGTTGGCCTGTACATGGGCGGTCATGCCGAGCGCGTCGGACAGCGCTTCTTCCAGTCGCAGGATGTCACGCGAAACGGCTTGCTTGCTTGTGGTGGCAGGCACGTCCTTGAGTCGGGCCACCCGCCGCTCGACTTCGCGCACGGACAGGCCACGGGTTTCGATTTCGTGCGCCAGCTCTCGCTGGGCGCCGGCCTGCAGGGGCAGCAAGGCCCGCGCATGGCCCATTTCAATCAGGCCGGCGGTGAGCATGTCCTGTACCGGGCGTGACAGGTTCAGCAAGCGCAACAGATTGGACACCGCGGCACGCGATTTGCCTACCGCCAGCGCCGCCGCATCGTGGGTCATGCCGAATTCCTGGATCAGGCGCTGCAGGCCATGGGCCTCGTCGATAGCATTAAGGTCTTCACGCTGAATGTTTTCAATCAGCGCCATCGCCGCCACGGCATCGTCTTCCACCTCGCGCACCAGCACCGGGATGTCGCTCAAACCCGCCAGCTGCGCGGCGCGCCAACGGCGCTCACCGGCAATAATCTCGTAGCCGGTTTCCACCTCACGCACCAGAATCGGCTGCATCAGCCCCTGCGCACGGATTGAATCGGCCAGTTCCTGCAGCGATTCGCTGTCCATCTGGCTGCGTGGCTGGTATTTGCCCGGCGCCAGTTGCGTCACCTTCATCATGCGCAGGTCGCCTTGCGGCGGCGCGGCATTGTCTTCACCGCCCAGCAACGCATCGAGACCGCGTCCCAGCCCCTTAAGCTTGGCCATCTGTTTTCTCCTTTGCCATCAGGCCGGCACGCTTCAACGTTTCCTCGGCCAATTCCATATATGCTTTCGCGCCCTTGCACTGGCGGTCGTAGGCCAGCACCGGCAAGCCATGACTCGGCGCCTCGGCCAGCCGCACGTTGCGCGGGATCACGGTGTCGTACACCTTGTCGCCAAAATGGCGCTTGATCTGCTCCGACACCTGCTGCGCCAGCGTGCTGCGCGGATCGAACATCACCCGCAGCAAACCTTCGATCTGGATCCCCGGGTTGAGCCGCTGCTTCACCTTCTTGATCGTCGCCACCAGATCGGTCAGGCCTTCCAGCGCGTAATACTCACACTGCATCGGGATCAGCACCGTCTGCGCCGCCGCAAATGCGTTTACCGTCAGCAGGTTCAGGGTTGGCGGGCAGTCCATCAGGATGAAATCATAGTCATCGGCCACCTGCTCCAGCGCTACCTTCAGCCGCAGATCGCGTTGCTCCAGGTTCACCAGATCGATTTCAGCGCCCGCAAGCTCGCGGTTGGCCGGGATCACATCGAAGTGACCCGGACCGGAACGCATCCTGGCCTGGCGCACGGTCACCTGATTCAGCAGGATCTGGTACACCGTCGGCAGCGCCGTGCGCTTTTCGATGCCCGAGCCCATCGTTGCGTTGCCCTGGGGATCGAGGTCAGCCAACAACACACGTTGACCCAATTCAGCCAGACTCGCCGCCAGGTTCACCGCCGTCGTCGTCTTGCCGACGCCGCCCTTTTGATTCGCAATTGCCAGAATTCGGCTCATTCAACAGACTCCAGAACAATCATGTGACGGCTGGCCTCCAGCCCCGGCACCGCAAGCATGTGGTTAGCGCTCACTTTCACCCAGTCCGGCAAGGTGGCTATTTCTTCATGCGGCAGCAGGCCCTTCATCGCCAGCCAGCGCCCGCCCGGCTTGAGCAGATGGCGGGTCAGGCTGACAAATTCCTTCAGGTCGGAAAACGCACGCGAGGTGATCACATCAAACGGCGCCTCGGGCCGAAAATCCTCCACCCGGCTGGTGATGACCTGCACATTCCCCAAGCCCAGCTCGGCCTTGGCCTGCAGCAAAAATGCGGTTTTCTTGGCAATGCTGTCGATCAGCGTCACCTGCAATTCCGGCCGCGCGATTGCCAGCGGAATCCCCGGCAGGCCGCCCCCGCTGCCGACATCGAGTACTGCTCCGCTGTTGAAATACGGTACCGCCGCCAACGAATCGAGCAAATGGTGGCCAACCATGCGCTCGGGATCGCGTACTGCGGTCAGGTTGTAGACGCGGTTCCATTTGTCCAGCAGTGCCAGATACGCCAACAGTTTGGCCTCGGCACCGTCGGGCAATGCCAGGCCCAGAGCGGCGATCCCCGCCTTGAGTTGTGATTCGAGACTCATGCGCTTTTCTTCTGATCGTCGGCCGGCTTTTTATCGGCCGAGAATCCGCGCTTGGCATAGACCAGCAGTACGGAGATCGCCGCCGGCGTAATCCCCTGCATCCGCGCCGCCTGCCCCAATGTTTCCGGGCGTGCCACCTGCAGGCGCTGACGCACTTCCATCGACAATCCGGTCAGCTGGCTGTAATCAAGGTCAACAGGCAGGCGCAGGGTTTCCTGCCCACGCTGTTTATCGACTTCATCGTTCTGACGGTCAATGTAGCCCTGGTATTTGGCCGCAATTTCAACCTGCTCGGCGACGCTGGGGTCGGCCTCGCCTGCGCCGCCACCCGGCAAAGTGAGGACTTGCGCGTAGCCCAGGTTGGGGCGGCGCAAGAGTTCGAACAGGCTGTATTCGTGATCGATCGGCTGGCCGATGAGGCGGGTGGCCGCATCGGCCGGCAGCATGGCCGGATTGACCCAGGTCGCCTTGAGCCGTTCGGTTTCGCGGGCGACGGCATCGCGCTTGCGGCTGAACGCGTCCCAGCGCGCATCGTCGATCAGGCCCATGCCGCGCCCGGCTTCGGTCAGGCGCATGTCGGCGTTGTCTTCGCGCAATTGCAGGCGGTATTCGGCGCGGCTGGTGAACATGCGGTAGGGCTCGGAGACGCCGCGGGTGATGAGATCATCGACCAGTACGCCGAGGTAGGCTTCGTGACGCCCCGGACTCCAGGCATCCCTGCCCTGCACCTGCAAACCGGCATTAAGGCCTGCCAGCAACCCCTGTGCAGCCGCTTCTTCGTAGCCGGTGGTGCCGTTGATCTGGCCGGCGAAAAACAGGCCGCTGATCGACTTGGTTTCGAGCGAGGCTTTCAGGTTGCGCGGATCGTAGTAATCGTATTCGATGGCGTAGCCGGGACGCAGGATATGCGCGTGCTCCAGCCCGGGAATCGAGCGCACGACGCGCAACTGCACGTCGAACGGCAGCGAAGTGGAAATGCCGTTGGGATAGATCTCGTGGGTGGTCAGACCTTCGGGCTCGAGAAAGATCTGGTGGCTGTCCTTGTCGGCAAAACGCGTGATCTTGTCTTCGATCGATGGGCAGTAGCGCGGCCCCACCCCGCCAATCACGCCGGTATACAGCGGCGAACGGTCGAGTCCGCCACGGATGATCGCGTGCGTTTCAGCCGTGGTATGGGTGATCCAGCACGGACGCTGCTCAGGATGCCGGGCCGCATCACCCATAAAGGAGAATGCGGGCGCCGGATCATCGCCCGGCTGGGTTTGGGTTTGGCTGTAATCAATGGTGCGGCCGTCGATGCGCGGCGGCGTGCCTGTTTTCAGACGGCCGACCGGCAGGCTCAACTCGCGCAGACGCGAAGCGAGCGACACCGACGGAGGATCGCCCATACGCCCAGCCTGAAAGTTTTCCATGCCCACATGAATCAAGCCGGCCAGGAAAGTGCCGGCGGTCAGCACTACCGTGCGGCTATCAAACACGATACCAAGCTGGGTTTTGACGCCGACGACGCGATCGCCGTCCAGCACCAGATCATCAACCGCCTGCTGAAACAGGGTGAGATTGGGCTGGTTTTCCAGCCGTTGGCGGATGGCCGCCTTGTACAGCACCCGGTCGGCCTGCGCCCGGGTGGCGCGTACCGCCGGCCCCTTGGAGGAATTCAGCGTGCGGAACTGGATCCCCGCCTCGTCGGTGGCCAGTGCCATTGCTCCGCCCAGCGCATCGACCTCCTTGACCAGATGCCCCTTGCCGATGCCGCCGATGGACGGATTGCACGACATGGCACCCAACGTTTCGATGTTGTGCGACAGCAGCAGCGTTTTCACGCCCATGCGCGCAGCCGCCAGCGCAGCCTCGGTGCCGGCGTGACCACCGCCGACGACAATGACATCGAATGATTCAGGGAATTTCATGGCCGCCATTCTACCTGTTGCGCGCTAGCGTTTCACGTGAAACATGGCTACCACCCCCCACACCGCCGCAGAAAGCGGTGCCCGTTTCAGCCCGCGGCTTTAGCCTCCAGCGCCTCCCAGCGGGCCAGGGCATCCAGCATTTCAGCCTCGATGGCTTCATTGCGGGCATTCAATGCGGCCACATCCAGCGCACCCGATTGATACAGCTTGGGGTCGAGCAGCTGATCGGCGATGCGCGTCTGTTCTTCCTCAAGCGCCTGGATTTGCACAGGTAGCGCCTCCAGCTCACGCGCCTCCTTGTAGCTGAGTTTGTTCTTGGTCGCGGCCTTGACTGGCACGGGCGTAGTAGCGGGCTTGGCTGCCGCCGTTTGCGCGACCACAGAGTCGGCGCGCTTCTGCTCCGCCTTCCAGGCCAGCCAGTCCGCATAACCGCCAACAATCTCGGTCAGCTTGCCGCCCCCTTCGAACACCACAGACTGGGTGACGACGTTGTCGAGAAAGGTGCGATCATGCGAGACGATGAGCACGGTGCCGCTGTAGTCCTGCAACAACTCTTCCAGCAACTCCAACGTATCAATGTCGAGATCGTTAGTCGGCTCGTCCAGCACCAGCAGGTTGGCCGGACGCGCAAACAGGCGCGCCAGCAACAAGCGGTTGCGCTCACCGCCGGACAGCGCCGACACCTTGGCTCGCGCTCGCTCGGCCGGGAACAAAAAGTCTTCCAGATAGCTGATGACGTGTTTGCGCTGTCCGGCAATTTCCACAAAGTCCGAGCCGGGCGAAATCGTATCGATCAGGGTGGCATCGTCATTCAACTGGTTGCGGAACTGGTCGAAATAGGCCACCTCCAGCTTTGTGCCCTGCTTGATCGTGCCGGACTGCGGTTGCAAATCACCCAGAATCAGGCGGATTAGCGTGGTTTTGCCCGCACCGTTGGGGCCGAGCAGCCCGAGCTTGTCACCACGCAGCACCGTGGTGGTGAAATCACGGATCAGCACACGATCATCGAAACCGTAGGTGACGTGCTCAAGCTCGGCCACTACCTTGCCCGAGCGCTCGCCGGAATCGATCTGGAAACCCACTTGCCCGGTGCGGCCCATGCGCGCCTCACGCACCTGGCGCAAGGCCTCGAGCCGGCGCACGCGGCCTTCGTCGCGACAACGCCGCGCCTGCACGCCCTTGCGGATCCAGACCTCTTCCTGTTTCCAGAACTTGTCAAACTTGCGGTTATGTACCGCCTCGATCTCCAGTTGCTCGGCCTTCTTGACGCGATATGCGCTGAAATTGCCGGCATATTCGCGCAACTGGCCACGATCAAGCTCGACAATGCGATTTGACACATTATCCAGAAAGCGCCGGTCGTGGGTGATGAACAACAATGCGCCCTTGAAGTCGTTGAGCAGACCTTCCAGCCACTCAATGGCCGAAAAGTCGAGGTGGTTGGTCGGCTCATCGAGCAACAGCAACTCGGGGTCGGTGACCAGCGCGCGCGCCAGCGCGACCCGCTTTTTCAGGCCACCGGACAGAGTGTCGACTGCGCGATCGGCATCCAGGCCCAAGCGCTGCAGCGTTTCCTCCACCCGGCTGTTGAGCCGCCAGGCGTCGTGGATTTCCAGTTCATGCGACAAGCGCTCCAGGTCGTCGAAGGCGTCCATGTCGCCTTCGGCCACCCGGTGCGCCGCGGCGTGGTAATCGGCCAGCAGACGCTGCGCCTCACCCACCCCTTCGGCCACCGCCTCGAATACCGTATGCCCGGCCTGAAATTGCGGTTCCTGCGGCACGTAGGCCAGCTTCAGCGCCGGTTTGCGCCACACGTCACCCGCATCCGGCGGGTTGATCCCGGCGATGATCTTGAGCAGGCTGGACTTGCCGGTGCCATTGCGCCCGATCAGGCCGATACGTTCCCCGGCATCGACCACCAGCGAGGCGCCATCGAGCAAAGGCCAATGGCCATAGGCCAGTTCGAGTCGGTCAAAAGTAAGCAGGGGCATGAGGCGTCAACGATTCACAAACACAGGGGCGGAATTATCCGCGATTGAGGGCAGCGTGTACGGCTTGGGCAATATTTAATGCGCCAGGGGTGTCGCCATGCAGGCACAGCGTATCTGCTGCTATCAACCGGCGACCCCCTTCCAGCGTCGATACAGCCCGGCCCTGTGCGAAGGCAAGCGCCTGTTCGGCGGCCAAATCAGGGTCAGCCAGTACCGCCCCCGCTGTTTCACGTGAAACCAGCTGGCCGCTGGCCTGATAACGGCGGTCGGCAAAGGCTTCATTCAACACGGCCAGCCCGGTGGCGCGGCCGGCCTCGATCAAAAGCGAACCGGACAAGCCCACCAACACCAGCGCCGGGTCAAACGCAGCAACCGCACGGGCGATGGCCGCCGCCACGCTCTGATCCTGTGCCGCCGCGTTATACAGCGCGCCATGCGGCTTCACATGCTGCAGCCTCAGTCCCAGCCGGGCGGCCTGCTCGGCCAGCACTTCGGTTTGCCGGGTTACCCAGGTCATGATGTCGGCCTCGGTCGCCACCATCGAACGGCGGCCAAACTGCGCGCGATCCGGGTAACTTGGATGCGCGCCGACCAACACCCCATGTTCGGCCGCCAACCGTAACGCCGCTGTCATGCTTGCTGTATCTCCGGTGTGACCACCGCTGGCAATCGACACGCGCGTCAGATAGGGCATCAGTGCAGCGTCATCGTAACCCTCGCCAATATCGGCATTCAACTCGATCATGCCAGCGCCTCGATAATCCATTCTGCAGAGGCCTGAACCCGGGCAGCAGCATGCTCGATCGTGACAAATCTCAGCGCATCGCCCGGCCGTAGTTGAGCCATGCGAGGCCAGTCGGCAGAAATCACTCCGGCTATGACCGGGTAGCCCCCCGTCACCGGGCCATCCCAGCCCAAAATGATCGGCTGGCCGTCAGGCGGAACCTGTATCGCACCCGGCAGCACCCCTTGCGACGGCAGTTCAATGCATGAATGCGACACAGCCGGACCCACCAGGCGCAGCCCGCGACGATCCGACGACGTCCCCACCTGATATTCGCCGCCGAAAAATGCGGCCAGACCTGCGTCATCAAACAGGCCGGCCTGGGGCCCGGCTATCACACGGAACGGTGCGCCCTCTGAGCTGGATGTCGGGCAACTCGCCCGCTTCAAATGCACTTCGTGGGACATCACGCCCCCTTCCAGCACATCGCCCACCCTCAGCGGCCGCCCCTGGTGGCCACCGAATCCCGCCGGGAAAAAAGTGCTGCGGCTACCCATTATCAATCGCTCCACAATCCCGCCCTGCACAGCCAGCCAGCAACGGCAACCCGTCGCCGCATGTTCCAGCGCCAGGGTTTCCCCCTCTCCCAGAACCAGCGTTTCGTTCCATCCCGCAGCCACCCCGCTGCTACGCGTCGCCTTGAACCCGGCACCGGTCAACGCCACCACCCCTCCCGCCGGAAATCGCAGGGTCGGACCCGACAGGGTGATTTCCAGTCCGGCCTGGCCTTCATCGTTCCCCACCAGCCGGTTCGCCGCCGCCAACGCATTCGGGTCCGCCGCTCCGCCCGCGGGGACGCCAAGCGCAGCCCAGCCCGGGCGTCCCTGGTCCACAACCAGATCGCACAGCCCCGCCTGCAGCACTTCAATCACGAGGAACAAAGCGCACCCGGTCGCCCGGCATCATCAACGCCGGAGCGCTGCGCTGCGGGTCGAATAGCACGGCGGAGGTCCGCCCAATAATCTGCCAGCCACCCGGGCCATTTGCCGGGTATATCCCGGCGTACGCCCCACCCACGGCCACGCTGCCTGCCGCCACCCGGATTCGCGGCGACGCGCGGCGCGGTGCATGCATCGCATTCGGCAGACCGAGCAAATAGGGAAATCCGGGCTGAAAACCGAGGAAAGCAACGATGTACTCCGCTGCCGCATGCTTTTGAACGTAGTCCGATTCGCTCACCCCCGCCCGCCGGGCCATCTCCGGCAGGTCCGGGCCGGATGCACCGCCATAAACAACGGGGATTTCATGCAATGTCCCTGATGTAAGCAGCGCATCAGCCAAGGGGGCGCTCAGCGCCAACCACAATTCGACCGATGGGACCGCACCACTTTTCAGCACCAGCAAAATGCTGCCATCTGCAGGGATAATGTCTTCTATTTCTATAAACTTCCGAGAAACCAGCGCCGAATAGCGCGCCAGGGTGGTCTCTCCCGTCACCACTCGCAGCCCGCGCTCGCCCACCCAGCTCCATGGTGGAATGGCTCGCTGTTGACCGACTTGTGGCTTTACCCTAGGGTGGAAGCTCTTTGTGGAGTTTTGCATGATGCGACTAATCGTATGTGCAGTAATACTAGGTGCCTCTAGTGTAATGGCAACGCCCGCGCTTGCCGCCATGAGCGCAGTCAACCCGGCCTTGATGCAAAACCTCGACACTCGCCCGAAAAAGGTGGTGCTGCTGCCACCCCAGGTCTTCGTGTTCGAATTGTCGGCTGGCGGCGTCCCCACCCGCATGGCTGACTGGGAAGCCGCCGCACGCGACAACCTCTCGTCCGCTGCCGCCCGGCTGGCGCATGACACCCATCTGTTCGAACTGGTGCCTGCGCCCCGGCCCGAGTCGCTCGATATCGACCAGCTCGACGCCCACATCGGTCTGTACGACCGCGTTGCGCAATCCATCTTTGTTTACGGCCGGGGCGAGCAAAGCGCCTGGGCGCACAAGAAAAACGAATTCGATTACACCATCGGCCCCGGCCTCGCCTTTCTGCACGAGCGAACGGGTGCCGACGCCGCGTTGATCGTGCTCGGCTCGGACTATATTTCCTCCGGCGGCCGCAAAGCCGCCTTTTTTACCGGGTTGGTGCTGGGCATCGTCATGCCGCTGGGCCAGTCGTTCATGAGCGCCGGACTGGTCGACCTCAAAACCGGCGACGTGCAATGGATGAGCTTTGACTCCAGCAGCAGCATGGACTCGCGCAACCCAAACGATGTCGACGGCCTGATGCGCGCACTCTACCAAACCTACCCGGGGCCACGATGAAGCGTCTGCTGATCGTGGCACTGGCCTGTGCGCTGGCGATGTCGGTTCACGCCGATGACGTGCTGCCGTGGACCAGCAGCGTCGAAACACGCGAATTGGCCAGCAGTGAAAAAAACCTGTGGCAGGAGGCCGACGATTTCGACCGCTCGCTGCAACGTGCCGGAAAAATCAACGCTGATCCTGCGCTCACGGCCTATCTGCAGGGCATCATGGACCGGCTCTACCCCGAATTCAAGGGCCGTTTCAATGTCCACCTGCTGAACGCCCAGCACATCAATGCCTTTGCCCTGCCCAATGGCAGCGTGTATGTGAATGCCGGACTGGTCGCCCGCTTCGAAAACGAAGCCCAGTTGGCGACCGTACTGGCACATGAGGGCGCGCACTTTACCCACCGCCACTCCCTACAGCAGGCCGAGCGGCTTCGCAACGCTGCCGCGTTCGCGCTGGTCGTGAACATGCTCGGCGTGCCGCTGGTAGGCGACATGGTCGCCCTGTCGTCGATGTTTGGTTTTTCGCGCGAGCACGAACGCGAAGCCGACGAAATCGGCTACCAGCGCCTGATCGCTGCCGGCTACGCTCCGCGTGAAAGCATCCGCACTTTTGAGCACCTGCAGGCCGAGATCAAGGCCGCCGACATCAAGGAGCCGTTCTTTTTTGCCAGCCACCCCAAACTGCAGGAACGCATCGACAACTTCACCGAACTGGTGAAAGACACGAACAGCGGCGAGATCGCCCGCGAGCGTTTTATCGAAACCACCGCCCAACTGCGGCTGGCCTCGCTGGCCGGCGACCTGGCTGCCTACCGCTACAAGCAGATCATTCTGGTGTTATCCAAACCCGAAAGCCGGCGGGAATACCCACCCGAAGCCTCGTATTACCTGGGCGAGGCCTACCGCCTGCGTAACGAGGAAGGCGACCTGGCCACGGCCGAACGTGAACTCAACAGCGTCATCGAGACGACCCCCGGGTTTGCGCCCGCCCATCGCGCGCTTGGCCTGCTGGCTTACAAACGGGGCGACAAGGCGCGCGCCCGCATCCTGCTTAACCGCTATCTGAAGCTGGCGCCAGCTGCGGAAGACCGGGGACATATCGAGTTTTATCTTGCCGCCCTCGACCAGCCCGCCCCCGCCGAGGCCGCCCGGCAGAACGCGCCATGACGACACATACCCGCACGACCCCCCCACGGGAGGCCCCCATGACCCTGTACCACCGCTTGGCCATCGGCCTGCTGCTCGTCAGTCTGGCCGCCTGCACGCCCTGGACGCGCGTCAACCCCAGCAGCCGCAACGAATCCAGACACAACGATTACACCCTGGACCTGCCGCTCGGCTGGGTCAAACGCACCGCCGACACCAATGACCTGTTCGTCACCCGTGACGGGCCCGCGCTGAATTACATCGTCGTCAACCGCCAGCCGCATGACCGCAAGCTGCCACGTACCAAGCGGGAAACCCGCGCCGACATGTTGCCGCACGAAGTGGCCGAACTCGCCATTGCCGAATGGAAAAGCAGCGAGTCCACCGCCAACCTTCAGGTGCTATCCAATGTCCCGGTGATGCTAGACGGCAAATCGGCGGTGCGCGTGCACATCCGCTTCAAGAATGACCGCGGACTGCCAATCGAGCGCGTGCTGGTTGCCCTGGTCGACACCAAGGGCCGTCTGTCGATTCAGTATGAAGCGCCTGCCATCGTTTATTTTCAGCGCGGGCTCGCCGATTTCGATGCCCTGGTTGCCAGCGTCCGCTTCACTCAAAAAACCAAGACCACCAACCAATAAACAGGCAGCCCCTTCTCCTTTACGGAAAGCACAGACGAAAAAAGGGGGTTTCACGTGAAACCCCCTTGCTGTTATCGACGACCTACCAGCAATCAGTCTTTGAAGCGGCCTCGCACACCTACGCGAGCATTACCGTTACCCCGGTTGTCGCCACCGCCATAGCTACGTAACTGGCCGCTTGAGGGACGAGCATTGCCACCCGGACGGGCGCTGTTACCACGAGCTGCGGCGGCTTTGGCTTTCGCCTCGCGCTCGCGCTTTTCCCAGTATTCAACGCTGTTGCCATTGACTTCAGCCTTGGGCTCACGCGGAGCATCTGCACCACGGAAGCCTTCGTTACGCGGCGGGCGATCGCCATACGGCGTACGCGGCGCACCGTCAAAGCGGTTACCACGCGGCGGCGCATCGCTGCGTGCCGGACGGTCGCCGGTGGGGCGCGCGTCGGCACGGTAGCCACGATCACGATTGTCACGGCTGTCACCGCGCGGCGGACGGTCGCCATAGCTGCGCGGCTCGCTGCGGTCGCCAAAACTACGCTTCTCGCCAAAGCCGGGGCGCGGGCCACTGTTGCTGCGCGGACGTCCCGATGAAGAAGGGCGGCCTGCGGATGGACGGCCTGCTGACGGCTTCTGGGTTGGCTCCAAGCCCGGCAGGGTGTGCACTTCAATACGATTGCCGGTATAGCGTTCGATATTTTTCACCAGGCCGCCTTCGCGCATACCGGCAAAGCTCACCGCAATACCGGTACGTCCGGCGCGGCCAGTCCGGCCGATACGATGAACGTAGTCTTCCGCCTGACGTGGCAAGTCAAAGTTGATGACATGGCTGATACCGGCCACGTCGATGCCGCGAGCAGCCACGTCCGTCGCCACCAGCACCTTGGTGCGGCCTTCGCGCAAGCGCTGCAACGCACGGTTACGCTGGCCCTGCTGCATGTCGCCATGCAGGGCATCGGAGGCAAAACCACTTTCAGCCAGCAGATCCGAAATTTCTTCGGTACTGCGTTTGGTCGAAGCAAACACGATGGCCTGGGTCATTTCCACATCACGCAACAACGCGTCGAGCAGGCGGTTCTTGTGGTCCATGTTGTCGGCAAACAGCATGCGCTGCTCGATCTTGGATTCCTGCACCGGAACCGCGGCAATTTCGATGCGCTGTGCGTCACGCGTCAGTTCACGCGCCAGGTTGCCCACCACGCCATCGAGCGTGGCCGAGAACAACAGCGTCTGGCGATCTTTCGGGCAACGTGCGGCAATGGATTTAATGTCATCGACAAAACCCATGTCCAGCATGCGGTCGGCTTCGTCGAGCACCAGCACTTCCAGGCGCGAAAAATCAATCTTGCCGCGCTCCAGATGGTCGATCAGGCGACCCGGGGTCGCCACCACCACATCGACTGGCTGGCTCAAACGCTTGAGCTGCAGGCCATATGGCGAGCCACCCACCAGGCAGGCGGTGCGGAAGCGGCGCATGTCCTTGCCGTAGGTCATGGCAGCCTTTTCGACTTGCAGCGCCAGTTCGCGGGTCGGGGTCAGCACCAGCACGCGCGGGCCCATGCCTTTGCCGGTGGATTCAGTCAGCAAGCGCTGGATCGATGGCAGCAGAAATGCTGCGGTCTTGCCGCTGCCGGTATGCGACGACACCAGCAAATCGCCACCGCCCAGTGCAGCGGGAATCGCCTGCATCTGAACCGGCGTGGCGTTTTCGTAACCTGCGGACAAAACGGATTTAAGGATAAGGGGGTCTAACCCCAATTCGGAAAAGCTCATGTCTAACCTTTTTTAGTGCGCACAAACGCGCAAATCTAACCTGGGCCTGGCATCAAGCCAGACAGGTCATAAAATACGAACCGGAATTTAGCGGCGTTTGAAAGCGCCTAACGGGTCGCGTCGATCACATCGGCGCCAACCACAAGACTTGTCACTGTCGGTCAGAAACACAACCAACGGCACAAAAGAGAGGTCGAAGACGATGGGGCTGTGAGAACAGTCCCGAGGCACGGCGATAAACCCAACCTGCCCACTGCTGTATGCACAACTCGGCGAAGTATATCAGAAAATGCTGGTATAGCAGCGCTCTGGTACTTATTTCATGGGTGGTGATACAGTTTGTGATAGAGGCCGCCGCGATCAATCAGCCCGGCATGATCGCCCTCCTCCACCACACGGCCGTTCTCAAACACCAGGATCCGGTCGGCCTGCTTTACCGCCGAGAGTCGATGGGCAATGATCAGCGTGGTGCGGCCGGCCAGAAACCCAGCCAGCGCCTGATGAAGCTGGCGCTCGGTCGTGGTATCCAGGGCTGAAGTGGCCTCGTCCAGGATGACAATCCGGGGATTGGCCACAATCATGCGTGCAATCGCCAGCCGTTGGCGCTGCCCGCCCGACAGGCGCACACCCTGCCGCCCTACCTCGGTATCGAGCCCGTGCGGCAATGCGGCGATCGTCTCCTTCAGCTGGGCAATCTCCAGCGCCAGCCACAACGCGACATCGTCGGCATCGCGCCCCAGGGTCAGGTTGGCGCGGACGCTGTCATTGAACAAAACCGGGTGTTGCAGCACGACACCGACATGCTCGCGCACTGTTTCCCAGCCGATTTCACTGACCGGCACGCCACCATACTTAATTTGCCCGGATTTCACCGGATACAGACCCAGCAGGGCCTGCACCAAGGTCGACTTGCCCCCGCCGGAGGCACCCACCAGCGCCACTTTCTCGCCCGCCGCCACCGTCAGACTGACTTCGTCCAGCACGGTTTCGCCATCGGCGTAGGCAAAACTCACCCGGTCAAGCGTGATGCCAACGGTGGTCTGGCCGGCGAAGGGGTCGCGCAATGCCGGGTGCTGCGGTTCGCTGTGCAGCCCGAGCAGGGCATTGATCCGCCCCAACGCCGCATTGGCGGCAAACCAGCTGTATTGCATGTTCACCAGCTCCTGCACCGGCGTCATCATGAACCACAGGTAACCAAACACCGCCAGCATCTCGCCGATGCTGAGATCGGAGAACACCACCATCAGCATCGCCCCGGCGCGAAAGGCATCGAAACCAACCAGAAACACGAAAAAGGAGATCCGGCTCATCGCGTCCGATTTCCAGGCAAATGCTGCCGCGTGCCGGCGGATGTCGCCGGCTTTAGCCGTCACCCGTGCCAGATAATGCGTTTCGCGGTTCATCGCACGAATCTGCGTCAAGGCATCCAGCGTTTCGGACAGCGTGTCCTGAAACACCTCGAACGCACGGTTCTCGTGTTTTTTCAATTCTTTCACCCGCTTGCCCAAGCGGGTCGAAAACAGGATGACCACTGGGTTCAATAACAGGATGAACAGCGCCAGTTGCCAGTGCATCCAGAACAGCACCGACGCCACGCCTACCAGCGTCAACACCGACACGATCAAACCCGAGACAGACGCCCCGAGGAAGGAATCGATGGCATTGAGGTCGGTCACGAAATGCGACGTCACCCGCCCGGCACCCACCGTCTCGAATTCAGACAAGGCGATGCGCGACAGTCGGGACAGCATGCTCACCCGGATGCGATACACCACCTCCTTCGCCATCAACGAGAAGGTGCGGCCCTGCCAGACATTGAGCAAAATAGCTGTCAACCGCAACCCGAGCGTCAGTAGCAGCGCCGCGCCGATGAACAGCACCGGCCCGTGCCACGCCTGAGGAAACCACGTGCTGATGGTCGCGACCATTTTGCCCGGATGATGCAGCAACACCTCGTCCACCATCAACGGCAACAGCAACGGCACGGGCACGGCGGCAATCACCGCCAGCAAGGCTATGAAATTAGCTTGCAAAAACTGCGTGCGATGCTGCTTGAGTTCATCGGCTATCCCGCGCCAGGTCAACAGCATATTGTCATTTCGATGCAGAATCTAGCGAACTGGCGCAAAGCCACGCCGTTGCTTGGTTGATGTTACGAGGGTCGGGGACATGGTAACAATTCCGGGAACAGTTTTTGGGTTGTCCCCGAATGATATGCCTGAACCTGCCCCCATTCATCAGGAGATACGCACGATGGTTTTAGCTTTAGCCCTTAAGGGTGCCGAGCCTTCTGGAGTTCTTTCAAGAAGGTTGCCATTGCTTTGTCGATCTGTGACATCGCTTCTTTGCTTAATAGGTGCGGCGGCACTGAACCGAAGGCGATGCCCTGATAAGCGAGGACGCGAATAAGTTTCTCTTCAGAGTCATAGCGCAGTTGGCCAAGCATGCTGTGATAAACGCTCACCTTGACGATGAAGTTACAGATGCCGGGCGAGAAATTGCGGTTCGCAGGTGCGGTATCCACAAGGAACAGAACGCCGAGGTCGGGAATATTAGCCCCGTCAGGGGTTTTGATGACACGTAAAGCGCCTTTGTCGTTAATGGCGCGCACCATCGCCTCAAAGCTTAGCTTGAGGTCGTCATCGAGAAGGCATGTAGGGGAACTCACCGGTGTAAAAAAAAACGTTGCGCTGCGGGCAGCGCGCAGAACTTCACCGTAATAGCCTTTATCCGCACGGCTAACAGTAGACAGAGTGAAACCAATAGCAACCAACGCCCAAACGGCCCAACGTTTCATTTAGAACTTTCTAGCACTGGGATCAAATTTGACGCACGATCCGCTGAAGTTTCCATAGATTTCACGATTAGCTGGCTTAGTAGCAGTGCCAGTTAAGCTACCGTCGATACGATTAAGCGTGTATTCCATCACAATATTTTCCCTATCCATCTTGATCTTTATGAAGGACTTGCTGTGCTCGGTGACGCTGCCAATCACGTATCTGTCGGTGTTCAATACCCGTTGGCTCGACAGCAGAACTATCAGCTGTATTGATGAGAGTCTTTTGGATGGCTGTGCGCTTTCGGCATATTTGATATTGCGCTCGCACGAGAGATAGAGAGGCTCGGACGTTTTGAAATAGTCATCATTCGCCGTGAAGCGGAGAAATACTTCGCTTAGTGATCCGTCCGGTAGTTGGCCGCATTGAAGGCGCAATAGGCTTTTCCCGAGACCCCACTCCCAGTTTATTTCCCCTATCCCCGCCCCAGGCACCAACTCCACACTGTAATCGTAGGGGCCAACCGGCTTTCCGAAAATTTGTTCAAGCTTAAGCCGCGTGTCAGTACATGGGTCGCCGACTTTTTTGTGATCGTCCAGCACGCCCAGCAAGCTCAAATTGAACTCGCGGTCATTCTCGAATCGGAGAGGATGCTTGGCCACGCTAGCCATGAAACTATGGCCCCACAAATCCACTTTCTTGTACTTTTCGAAGACATGTTTGGGGTCATCGCCTGCGCCACGTGTCGCAGGCGGCTCGAACCCCTTATCTTGGAAGATCGCTGATTCCTCGACCTTGACCCAATCGAAATTCATCCAGTGCTTCTTGTCGAGGAAAAGCTTTTCTGCTTGCGCGTGAGCGTCAACGCTAGCGGCCAATAACAATAAACCGACTGCCGTACGATGAAGCTTCATAGTCCCCTCCTGAGCTTCTGGTTTTTATCTAAACGTCTGTCTAGGATTACGCTCCGTCCTGGACACGAAACACAGCCATGATGCCAGCATTTTGGTTAACTCAGGCCCTCCAGACGTTGCCCACATCTGCGGAGCAAATCCTTGAACCGCTTTTCATATTCGATCCATTCCGCTGAACGTAGGCCGTGCTTTGTGGCGTTGCTTGCGCTTTCCGCCTTGCCTGCCTCAGTCCTTGGCCCGGTCGATTGCTCCCACGGTCGCCAGTTCATTATCAGCGCCGCCTGCCGTTTGCGCTCCTCGGGTGTCCAGTGTCGGGCCATGTGCTACCCCATCGGTTAATAGTTCGTTTGATTGAATCTGTTTTTCCTCGCGTGCGTGCGGGGGGGGCGCGTTGGCCGGGATGCCGTTATTCACCTGTTGCGGCCCGTTGGCGATGTTGGCCTGCTTCGCGTAGACAATCGGCGGATTCTTGATCGCTGCCAGCGTTTCAATGGTCGCCCGGCATTGGCTTTGCGCCCGTAGCGCCATCCGCATATTGGCCTCAAATGCTGGCGCTTGGTCGCACCCCATGCCGCGCTCAGCCAAGCGAGAAAATAGGCTTTGCAGCGCCGTCGCCTGGTTCATCAGCATGGCCACGGCTTGCGAAAGATCGCCACGATTCACCGCCGCCGCCTGGTCACGCAACTGACAACCTATTGCCGCGATGTCAACCAGATCGCCGAAGCCGCTGCCCCTCTCCGCACCCTGAATCACCCGTAATGCCGCCAATTCCGGGGTAATCACAATCGTGGCGCAATCCCTAACGGCTTCCTCAGCGCTCGCCTCGAAAGCAGGCAACGTCTTTACGTCCGGCTTATCGTCAGCCATCGCATTTTCCCTCTATTGCCGCCCGCTGAATGAAGTAGGCCCGCGCCTCCGCATCCCGTCGGCACTGGCCTATCACTTCGGCAACTGTCGCCGGGTCGGTTTCCTCGATCAGTGCCAGCCACGCCAGGATTGCTGCCTCTTCGCCAGCGGTCATTGGGGCGGATGGCTGCCGCATTGTCGGCGCGAAGGGTTCCGCTGCTACAGCGGACGGATAGCGCTCCAGCACTTCGGCCTGTGTTGCATCGGGATGGCAATAAACGATCTTGTGTTCGGTTTCAGAGAAGGCCAGCCACCAGCACCAGCAAGCCGCCGACTCCTGCGCCACGGCTTGTTCGGGAATAGCGGTTTTTGCCTCCGTGCGGTTTGCTAATGCTAAAGCTGCTAATCCTGCTAATGGTTCCCCCTCTCCCCGCCCATCATTAGCAGCTTTAGCAGGATTAGCATTAGCAGGCTTCCCGGGTTCACGTTTTCGGATCAGTGCGGCAAGAGTCACGATGCACCTCCCAACAGTGCCGGGTTAACGGCAATCATTTTCCGCTTGCCTTCTCGCTCTGCCCGCGCACGGCCCGCCTCCGCCAGTTCGCGCAATGCGGTTTCGATAGTCGCCTTGCTTCGCAGTCCGCCCGGCCCGAATTGTTGCAGCTTGGCAATCGGGACAAGGTGCGTTCGCTCCCGTCGGCAATACTCGATCAGCCAGCTATCCAGCCGTGCCGCGTCAGCCAGTTCCGCAGGTAGCGCAAGCTCACCGAAGAATCGCCGTGATTCGTTCAGGTGCCATGCTGCAATCCGGCTTGCCGACTCGAAGCATTCCAGCCCGACAGCGCCGCCCATGCCATGCTCGAATATCTGGAACAGCACCGCCAGCCGTGCCGCGTTGTCGGCGGATTTGCTCGCAACGTCCCGCACGTCGTATAGCTCGCCACCGCTGGCTAGTTCGCTCTCGATTTCGTCATGGAAGGCCACCCATGCCGCCTTTGCTTCCGGTGCCAGCATCATCAATGCCGGGGATAGCGCCCCATCTTCATCAATTGGAACCGGGTTCGCCAGAATAGCCGCGATGCGTTGATGGAATGTAGCCAGGTGCGGCCAGTTCTCCGGGGCTTCGCTGAAGGGTCGAAAGCCTTGTGTCGATTCAGGCCACGCCACCAGAAACCGGGCTAGGAATCCAGTACCACGCGCCAACCCGCCGGATCGGTCGAAGAAACTCCGCAGGGTCATTTCCTGAATCTGCAAAGCCACGGTCAGCCGCGCCCCCTTCACCGTGAAGGATTCCGAAGTCCGCCGCCCTACTGAATGCGTCCCACCATCCCACAGGACGTTCAGCAGGCCAAGATTCCGCATTACTGAATCCCCGCTCATGCCATGCGCCCCGAAAACAATCCCAGCCTCGGCAGATACCACGCCCGCCGACGGCCAATGCTTTGCAAGCCCCCATGCAAGGTTCTCCGGGGTTTCGTCGCCAAGCAGCAGCCTCGGCACTCTTGGCGCTTCCGGCTTGTCGCGTTGAAGGTCGGCAAGATCGGCCCGCAGATTGTTGGTCGCCTTGCCTGATTTAGCCGCGCCCTTGATCGCCGACAGAATCCCGTCGCGCTCGGCTTCCCACGCTGCAATCTCGGCTTGGTATTCCTTGATCGCCGGTTTTGCAGCCTCGGCTTGCTCTTCCTGGTACTGGCGGATCGCCGACGTAAAGAAACCGTCGCAGGTTGATTTCCGTTCGCCACTATCGGCAATGGTCAGCAGGAATAATCCGACTGGCCCTTGCAGCCGTTCCGCCCGCTTCGCGTCAACATGGGCTTGTGTCGCCAGCGATAGCGCCGCCAGTGCCGACGATGCCACCATCGGCAAAGGTGCTTTGACGAAACCCGCCACCTCTTCCACCGCCGCCCGGATAGTTTTGGGCAGCGCGTCGATTGGATAAGGCTCGGGTGCCACCTTCGCGGCCAACGGTTGCGGCTCCGGCCAGCTTTGGCCTTCCAGAATTGCGGCTGTTGCGTTTTCTGGCTTGGCTTGATGCGACGCCCCATCCGGGATGCTTGCGTTCGATATGGCGCGTTTTACGGTGTCCCTGCCGAGTAGCGCCGCCATGTCGTTGAAGTCGGTCGCGCCATCCGGTCGATTAGTCCCGAAGTCTGGGATTGCCAGCCTTCCGCCGATGGATCGCGCCGCCTCGACGGCACGGGGATCGGGTGCGCCGGTTGCCTTCACTAGATCGGCCAGTATCACCAGCACCGCCGACGGATAGCGTTCGCGCATCGCCTTCGCCACCGCCAACAGATTGCCAGCCGACAGCGCCGCGATTGCCGGGTGTCCGCTGGATTCCTTCGCCGTCAGCACGGTCGCCACGCCTTCGCCGATTTGCAGGGTCAGCCCGTCGCCGTCGCCATCGGGTAGCTGTTGCGCCGCCCAATACCCGCCAGCCTTCGCGCCGCCATAGACGGCGGATTTGCGTCCCTCTTCGTCAATCAGTTCAAGCGTCGAAAGCCCGTCGCCGACTTTGACGGGTGCAACCAGCACGCGCCCAGCCAGGTGTTCGCCGCTCGACTTCGGCACATAGCCCAGGATCGCCGCCGCCGCGCCCGCGTCAATTTCGCGCAGGGTCGTTACTGGTGAAACCCGCTTGCGTGCCAGATAGGGATGATCGGCTTTTGCTTCGGTCGCCGCCTTCCAGACAGCCGCCGATTTCTTCGCGGCATCGGCACGTTCCCGCGCTGCACGGGCTTCCTCTTGCGCCGCACGTTCGGCATTGATGCGCTGGCGCTCCGCAAGCTCTTCGGGTGTCGGCTTCGGGTGCGTCCCATCATCGCGCCAGCCGTTCGCTTTGGCCTCATGGAACAGCGTTCCAGCAGTCACCTTGCCATTGGCACGGATGCTCTTCCACACGTCCCGTGCATCGTGGGAATCGTAGGCGTCGGCTTGCTGGCTCCATGCGTCCCACACGTCAAAGCCTGATTCGCCAACTTCGGACTTGATCGCCATGCCCATGCGCAGCCAGGTATTGCGGTCATCGGGCGGGACAAAGCCCACGGCTTCGCGGATGCGTTCTAGATCAGACATGACGCCCTCCCGCTAGTTGAAGGATGGCAAGGCCAGCGCAGCAAGCCAAACGCCGGAAGTGTCGCCCGTGCCTTTCGTGTGATTGCCTGGCCTCTTCGAGCGAGTAGGACAGCGCCCAAGCGGCCACGCTGATAGAATGCAGTTTGCTAAGTAGTTTTGAAGCCGCTCGCTGCCCCTGCCAGGGCAAAGCGGCTTTTTTGTTGGGGGCCATGGTCGCCCCTTATGCCTTGCGGCTCTTCTCGACCAGGGCGGTCAGCCATGCGTCTATCTCGGCTTCGATCCAGCCGACAGCCTTTGCGCCGACGGATACCGGCTTGGGAAAGGTGGGGTCGTAGTCGCTGGGGCGCTTCGGGTTATGCCGCAGCTTGGCATAAATGGTCGAACGTGAAAGCCCAGTGCGGGCTTCCACTTGTTTTCTACGGATGATGGTTAGCGCGGTTTGAATTTGTGCGGCCATGTTTCGCTTGCTCCTGATGAAGGTGAAGCGCTCCGGACGCCCCCGGAGCACATGGCGCATGCTGTCACTCTGCTGGCGGAACTTTGCTCCCCTCAGTTGCGGAGTAATGGGGGGCCATAAATTCGGCTATTTCCTCTTCGCTGAATTTTTTCCTAGCCTTTGTAATCCGATCTTCAATCTTCTTGGCTGCGTTATCTCCGCTTAATCCTTCCATTTCCGCAAGTTTTACGAGCGCCTGATTACGTCCCCAGATTTTGCACGCCCAGTGATAGTGTTCCAACAAGACTTGGTACCGAGCGTCACTCCATTTTCTGGGGGTCTTTCTCGGGCTTCCGGTTCGGTCGATCCGAATGCTGGACAACATAAGGTTGCCCAGCTTGTCGTCGTGGCCGTACTTGATCGCCACCGACATACATAGCGACTTAGCAAAATCGGAATCCATTTCAGAATATTTCAGTAACTCGCGCAAAGCTTGATCCGCCCTTTCTCTTACACGCTTTCGCACCTCATGCGGATCTTCACTGGATAGCGATTCAGAACTTAATAGCTCGACGCTACCGAGAATCTTCGATTCAGCAGACACACGTAATATGCCGTCGGCCCTCTTGTCCATCACCCACCCTTTCACGCTCGCCCTTGATTGTTTGCCGCACCAACCGGGTAAGGGTGTCCCCTCCCGTCGGAATAGGCACGGCACTCCCTATTTGCGATCAGTCGCGTCTCTCAATAAGTCCGGCAATTGCGACTCAATCAGGCAGTCGCGCATTTCACGGGAGCCGCTCTTGTGCTTTGCTAGGCATTCGTTCTCCCTCTTGATGGCCTCGTCCTCTCGCTTCAAGCGCTCCGTTTGCTCATATGAAGAGATTTCGGCGTCAACTCTCTTGCGGTGCACTTCCTGATCCATTAAATCCCCGTAAATGTCGCGCAACACCTTGGGATCAAGCGGCATGTCAGCGCCTCGCTTTGTCGAATTGATAGGGTCTGGCACCTCCTCTACTTGGCCAACAAACAGATCGGCATGGATGGCCCATGCAAAAGCCAGCATGGCAACCATACTGAAGATGGCCGCTTTGCTTCTGGTTTCGCCATTCAGCGCCCATCCTCTTGACCAGAGTAGAAACAGAAGCACAGACAGCGGAATTGCGGCCTCTTCCGAGAAATATGCGTTCGTGAGATAGAAGGCGCTGACGATGACCCCGAGGTCGATCAATATGCCGAGCCGAATTGATTTGAATATGGGCATGATGGAGGCTGATATGCGTTTTGGAATAGTCATGCTGCCGAATGGTAAGCCTTCCCGAAAGTCCCGATGATGACCTTGCCGCGTCCGTCCTGAATCCGGCTATCCACGAAGTCCGCCCACCATTGCAGCATTTCGCGCCGCTGGTCGGCATATTGCGCCCGGTTGTATACACCCCGGATGCCCTTGGTTTCATGGGCTAACGCCTTTTCGATCCAGTCGGAATTGAACCCGGCTTCGTGCAAATGCGTTGAAGCCGTCCGCCGGAAGTCGTGAATCACGAAGTCGCGCACGTCGGTTTCCAGCGCCCGCACCACGGTGTTCAGGGCGTTATGGGCAATCGGTTTTTTCAGACTGCCCCGGCTCGGAAATACCCATTCGGAACCGCTCGCCAGCCCTTTCAGTTCCTCGAACATCGCCACGGCCTGCCGGGACAGCGGGACAAAGTGCGGCTTGTCTTTCTTCATGCGCTCGCCGGGAATCGACCATTCGGCCCGCTCAAGGTCGATTTCCTCCCACTTGGCCTGAGTCAATTCAGATTTCCGCACCATGCACAGAATCAGCAGGTGCAGAGCCAGCTTGTTTGCCCGCTTCATGCTGGATTGATAGATCGCTCTCAACAGCCGCCCGATTTCGTCCGGGGTCAGCGCCACGTCGCGGCTCTTGGCGCTGGCGATGAACTTCGCCTCTATCGCTGCCGCCGGATTGAACAAGGTTTTCTCCCGCGCAATGGCATAGGCAAACAGCCGTTTCAGCACGTTGCGGGTTTGCAGCGCCATTTGATCGGCCCCGCGATTCTTGATCCTGTCGGTTATTGCCAGAATGTCGGTCACGGTCACGTCGGCAATTTGCTTCGTGCCGATGGCCGGGATCACGTCCTTATCCAAGACGCGCTTGACGTTTCGGGGGTTGCTGTTGGCAGGTTCGGCGATTTCGGCATACCAGCGCCGGGCGAAGGCTTCCACCGTGTCGGCGGCTTGGGCTTCGGCCTCTTTCGCCTTGGCTTTCCCAACAGCCTTCATGCACCAATTGCGGGTAAAGAATTGCGCCAACTCCTTTGCAGCGGGGGTGACATCCTCAGGGATCGGGTCGCCACGCTTCAAGGCCATCGGCGACAAGCCCCGCCCCGCCAGCGCCTTGCAGTCGTCCCGCCACGTCCGGGCCTCAGCCAGCGAATAGGCCGGGTAATCGCCAAGCCTCACCGTTTCCTGTTTCCCGGTCGGCGTCCGATATTTCAGCCCCCACCGCTTTTTCCCGGTCGGCATGACTTCGATATACAGCCCGCCACCGTCCGACTCGCTGAATGCTTTATCGGCTGCCTTCAGCGTCCGCAGCCTGGTGTCCGACAGTGCCATGATTTACCACCCTCCAGTCCGTTTGTTCCCACGATTAGCTGATACCGTGGGAACACCATTGCATCGTGGGAACAATCTTTGAAACCTTTGTCCGGCAAGCTTTGCCGACGATTCAACCCTGGTTTTGTTCCCACCTTTTCATGATTTCACCGCCCCGAAAAAGGGGTATGTGGTAACAGGTTTGTTCCCACGGCGCTATGCCTTACTCAGGAGTGGGAACAAACGTGGGAACAATTCTATGCGGATTCACGCGGAACATGCAAGCCAGTTACAGAACAAAAAGCCCGCATTTACGCGGGCTTAAAGGGTGATTCGTGGAACTGCCCGGACAGCACCGGAAGTGTGTTTATTTTCCGATGCAGAACTTGCTGAAAATTTCGCCCAGCAAATCGTCAGCAGTGAATTCGCCGGTGATCTCCGATAGTGCGGCCTGTGCCAACCGCAACTCCTCGGCAAACAATTCGAGCTGCCCGGCTGATTCGCGTGCTGCCGTCAAATGGCGCGCGCCACGGGCCAGCGCATCCAGATGCCGCGCCCGCGCCATGAACGCCCCTTCCCCTGCTGCCTGCCAGCCAGCCGCTTCGAGCAGCTTGCCGCGCAGCAGATCCACTCCGGCTCCTGTTTTAGCGGACAGCCAGATTTCATTGCCCGCCACACGTGGCATCTCTTGCGTCACATCAATTTTGTTGTGAATCGTCAATTGGGTCACACAGGGAAGCCGCTCGAGTATCGTCGACTCATGCACGCTCAAACCATGGGCCACATCTATCAGCAACAAGGCCACATCCGCTTTTTCCACGGCCGCCCAGGTGCGCGCAATGCCAAGCCTTTCTACCGCGTCATCGGTTTCACGCAAGCCTGCGGTGTCGATGATGTGCAGCGGTACGCCCTGAATCTGGATCGCCTCACGTACGGTATCGCGCGTTGTCCCTGCAATCTCGGTGACGATGGCCGCCTCAAACCCTGCCAGTTGGTTTAGCAAGCTGGATTTGCCCACATTCGGCTGACCGATCAACACCACCGTCAGCCCTTCGCGCAGCAACGCACCCTGCCGTGCCTGGGCGCGCACCGCCTGCAAGCTGGCATCAATGGTGTCCAGTCGGCCAAAGGCATCGGCATCACGCAGAAAATCAATTTCTTCTTCAGGAAAGTCCAGCGTTGCTTCCACCAACATCCGTAGACGAATCAGCGCTTCCACCAACTCGCTGATTCGCACGGAAAACGCGCCAGACAGGGACCGCACCGCCGAACGCGCGGCCTCGTTCGAGGCCGCATCGATCACATCGGCTACCGCTTCGGCCTGTGCCAGATCGAGCTTGCCATTCAGATAGGCGCGGCGCGTAAACTCGCCGGGCACGGCCAAGCGTGCACCCAGTTCGATGCAACGCTGCAAGATGAGATTGAGTACCACGGGTCCGCCATGCCCCTGCAACTCGAGCACCTGTTCGCCGGTAAAAGAATGCGGTGCAACAAAGCGAAGTGCGATACCTTCGTCGAGCACCTCGCCGTTGTCATCCAGAAATCGACTGAACGTGGCGTGACGCGCTTCGGGAACGCGTCCCAGAATGGCCATCGCGAGCGGCTCGATGTCCGCCCCCGAAACCCGTACCACCCCCACCCCACCGCGGCCAGGCGCGGTGGCGATAGCGGCAATCAGGTCAGGCTTTGCCGGAGGCTGCTTTGCCACCGCCCTCGACCTGCTTGTTGATCGCCCACTGCTGCGCAATCGACAGCACGTTGTTGGTGACCCAGTACAACACCAGGCCAGCGGGGAAAAACACAAACATGACGGTAAACGCCACCGGCATGATCATCATGATCTTGGCCTGCATCGGATCCATCGGCTGCGGGTTCAGCTTGACCTGCAAGATAGAGGTCACGCCCATGATCACCGGCAGGATGAACCAGGGGTCCGGTGCCGTCAGATCAGTAATCCAGCCTACCCATGGCGCACCGCGCATTTCCACCGCAGCCAGCAACACCCAATACAGCGCAATAAATACCGGAATCTGGACCAGGATAGGCAAGCACCCACCGAGCGGATTGATCTTCTCGGTCTTGTACATGTCTGCCATGGCCTGATGCAGCTTGGCGCGATCATCACCAAAAGTTTCCTTGAGTTGCTGCAGGCGCGGCGTCAGTTTCTTCATTTTGGCCATCGACTTGTAGCCCGCTGCCGATAACGGATACAACGCCAGCTTGAGCAGAATGGTCAGAATAATGATGGCCCAGCCCCAATTGCCAACGAGCCGCTCGATCTTGTCCAGCACCCAGAAAATCGGATAGGCCAACGGCGTTAGCCAGCCATAATCTCGGGAAAGATCCAGGCCTGGAACGGTTTTTTCCAGCAAACCCTGTATCTGGGGTCCTGCAAACAAGGGCATCGTGAATGTTTTTTGCTGCCCGGGTGCCAGCGTGCCCTCTGCCAGAATTACGCCCGCCGAATACAGTCCATCGCCCAAAGAACGCGTGTAATACTCGCGCTTGACTGTGCCTTCGGGCAACCAGGCCGACACAAAATGGTGTTGCACCATTCCTGCCCAACCGTTGTCCGCCTTTTTTTCAAACTCCGCTTTGCCTTCGTGAATATCCTTGAATGCCACTTTCTGGAATTTCTTGGCGTCCGTATAAAACGCCGGGCCGGTGTACGTGTGTAAAAAGAAAGATGAACCGCGTGGTGCTTCACCATGACGGGTGAACTGGTAATACGGCGTCAGATCAATTGGCTGGGTTCCACCGTTAATCACGCGTGTTCTAACCGTGATCTGATAGCTGCCGCGCTTGAAAATATAGGTTTTTTCTACCCGCACACCTGTCTCGGGATCGGTCCACACCAGCGGAACTTCCACTTGCACCGCCCCGCCTCTCAAACGATATGCCCCTGGATTCAACTGATACTGGCTGCGATGCGTGGGCATGCTTTTTCCAACCAGGCCACTTTGTGCCAGATAAGGCGCGGTCTGCGTTTCTTCAAATAGCGTGAACGTCTTGTTTTTATCTTCTGTTTCGCGATACGCCAGCAATTCCAGCTGACGCACATCTCCGCCATTTGCGTCAATTGTTGCTCGCAGCACATCCGTTTCCACCAGCGCCCGGGCACCCTTGGCAAACCCGGCCTGTGCGGGTGCCACAACCGGTGCATTCAATGCCTGACTGGGCGTTGCCGCGTTGCTTGCCGCGGGTGCGTTTTGGGCAGTCGGTGCCGTGGGAGGAGGCGCATGTTTACTTTGCCAGGATTCCCACAATAAAAGCAGCGAGAACGAAAAAACAATGAAAAGAATCAGGCGCTGATTATCCATGGGGCGGAACGCTGTTAGTTAGGGGAAATGTCCGGCGTGGAAGCAAGACCACCAGGCGCTGCAGAAGGCCATTTTGCCATGGCACGATGCCCCGCACGTTTGAATGTGCGAGATAGATCGCGCGCCTCTTCTCCCGGAACAGGTTTGGCAATCAGGCGAACGACAAAATCACAGGCAGGCAACTCCGGCAAAACCTGCCGGAAGCTTTCGCGAATACACCGTTTCACACGGTTACGGTCTACCGCTCGAGCAAGCAGGCGCTTGGCAATGATCATACCCAACCTGGGATATCCAACCAGATTGGGCCGCACCATCACCATCACAAAATCCGTCCGTGCGCGCTGGTTTTCTGCAAAAACCCGATCGAAATCCGTCTTGTTGACCAGCCGTGCGTCATGGAAGCGTATGCTTCCCGCCTTGTCTGTATGGGTATTGATTAGACGGCCAGACGGGTGCGGCCTTTGGCGCGACGTGCATTGATGATGTCACGGCCTGCCTTGGTTTTCATGCGGGCACGGAAGCCGTGGGTACGCTTGCGACGAACGGTCGAGGGTTGATAGGTGCGCTTCATGGCATATCCTTTCTGACTGGCGCTGACCCCTCCCCACCTGAAGCGGGGCGGCCAAACACAAAAAATCTGTTGAAAAACCGCGTATTAGACCCGTCCTGGCGGGGGGATGTCAAGTTCGTTTTAGCACGGCTTGGCTGGCCTGTGGCTCGCTGGCCTGTGGATAACCTCGTCGAAGAAGAGTAAGATTCGTCTTCAAATCCCATGCTGCTTTCCGCGCCCCCCTATTCTCCTATGGATTCCTTCTGGGACCTTTGCCAAGAGCGTTTTCGCGCCAATCTGACCCAACAGCAATTCAGTACCTGGATCAAACCCCTGGTGTTTGAAGATGCGAGTGGTGATGTGCGAATACTCGCCCCCAACCATTTTGTAATGGACTGGGTTCGGGAAAAGTTTGCAGAAAACATAGATGGCTGGGCGCAGGAGTTTTACGCACGCCCGGTTTCCATTACCTATGCCTTGGGGAAAAAGAGCACAGCCCCGCGCCCCAATCCTGTTTCATCTGCCGTTTCGCTCCCTGCTTCGTTGCCATCCAGCCCATCAATTCCTGCGCCACAAATGGGTCTGCGCATCAACCCGGGGTTCAATTTTGACAATTTTGTCTCGGGTCGCGCCAACCAGCTGGCACGCGCCGCTGCGCTGCAAATCGCAGATAATCCCGGTGTCGCATACAACCCGCTCTTTGTTTATGGCGGCGTAGGCCTGGGTAAAACCCATTTGCTTCAAGCCATCGGCAATACGGTGCGTCTGGCCAATCCGGACGCGCGCATCAGCTACATCCACGCCAACGACTATGTCGATGATGTGGTCAAGGCCTATTTGAACAAGCAGTTTGATGACTTGAAGCGTCGCTACATGTCGCTGGATCTGTTACTGATTGACGATATCCAGTTCCTGGCAAAGAAAGACCGCACCCAGGAAGAGTTTTTCTATGTATTCAACTCATTAATTGAAAACAAGAAACAAATTGTTATCACCTGCGACACCTTTCCCAAGGAAATCACCGGACTGGATGACCGGCTAAAATCCCGCTTTGCCTGGGGGCTGACGGTAGCGGTCGAACCCCCTGAACTGGAAATGCGGGTCGCCATTTTGCTGGCCAAGGCACAAGCCGAAAACACCAAGCTGGAAGAAAATGTTGCCTTTTTCATCGCCAAACAAGTGCGCTCCAACGTACGGGAACTTGAAGGCGCCTTGAAACGGGTGATCGCTTTTTCGCGCTTCCATGAAAAACCGATCACCCTGGAACTGGTTAAAGAAGCGCTACGCGACCTCATTGCATCGACCTCGCGTATGGTATCGATCGAAAACATCCAGAAAACTGTCGCCGACTTTTATAAAATCAAGGTTTCCGATATGTTTTCAAAAAAGCGTACGCGCAATCTGGCCCGCCCGCGCCAGATTGCCATGGCCTTATCCAAGGAACTCACCAATCAGAGCCTGCCAGAAATTGGGGAATCGTTTGGCGGACGCGACCACACCACTGTCATACACGCTTGCCGTAAAGTAGCCGAGTTGCGCGAAACTGAAGTGGATATCGGCCGTGATTATCTGGTGTTATTACAAAGCCTGACTGGCTGAGGATGAAATGTGGGTAACTCGGCTGGCTATACAGGAACGGTAAAACTATCCACATTCCTTCCGGCGTACCAAGGTGTTACCCACACCCAAATAACGAATGGTTGATGTTGATTAAATTAAACAAAAAGGCTTATCCCCAGATTTTGGCTGCCTTTATTATGATTCTCAGGAATATATAAATGCTATTAGTACAAAGCGAACGCAACGCACTTCTGGCTTCTCTCTCGGCTGTTGTTGGGGTGGTTGAACGACGTCACACATTGCCAATACTGTCCAACCTGTTGCTGGAAAAAAAAGCGGGCAAGCTGGTTTTGCTGGCGACCGATCTGGAATTGCAGATCAGCACGCAGCAGGAAAGCGCTGAAGGAGGCGAGGATTTCGCCATTACCATCGCGGCACGCAAGCTGTTCGATATCGTGCGGGCCTTGCCGGATACGGCCAAGGTTAAACTCGATACCAAGGACAGCCAGGTTGTGGTCAGCGCAGGTAAATCCCGCTTCACCTTGCAAACCCTGCCAGCCGCGGATTTTCCGCGTGTTGAGACAGGAGCGGGCTTGGGCGAACCGATACGCTTGCCGCAAAAAACCTTGAAACGTCTGTTGCAACTGGTGCAGTTCGCCATGGCCAGCCAGGATATTCGCTATTACCTCAATGGCATGCTGCTGGTGCTGGATGGAAAACAGTTGCGCGTCGTCGCCACCGATGGCCATCGTTTGAGCTATGCAGAAACCGAACTGGAAACAGCATCTGAAACACGTGAAGTGATTATTCCGCGCAAGACCGTGGTGGAACTGTCCAAGCTGCTGGGGGATGTGGATGATCCGGTGGAACTGCGCATCGGGGCCAATCAGGTCACGATCACGTTGCCAGGAACGGAACTTGTCACCAAAGTGGTGGATGGTAAGTTTCCCGATTACCAACGGGTGATTCCGGTCAACCAGCAGCGCCATCTCAAGGCCAATCGTCAAAACGTGATGCAGGCACTGCAGCGCGCGGCGATTCTATCGAACGAGAAATTCCGCGGCGTGCGTTTGGTGATGAGCGAAAATACGCTGGGCATCGTCTGCAACAATAACGAGCAGGAAGAAGCGGCGGATGAAATTGAAGTCAGCTACAACGGCGATCCGCTCGATGTGGGCTTCAATGTCACCTATTTGCTGGACGGCCTGGGTGCTGTGAACAGCGATGAGATTACCTTGTCGCTAGGCGATGCAAACAGCAGCATGCTGCTTACCAGCGAAAGCGAAGCCGGATTCAAGTACGTCGTCATGCCCATGCGTATTTAAGCCAGACGTAAAGTACCTTTCACTCTGCAACAACCGACAGGAATGTCCCGCACGGGGCGAACAGACCATGAGCGACAAACCAGATAACGCACTACCAGAAGATTCCAATGGTGGGTATGACGAAGACAGCATCCAGCAACTGGAAGGTCTGGAAGCAGTGCGCAAACGTCCCGGAATGTACATTGGAGACACCTCCGACGGTACCGGTTTGCACCACATGGTGTTTGAAGTGCTGGACAACGCTATCGACGAAGCGCTGGCAGGCTGGTGCGACGACATCAAGGTCATTATTCACCCGGATAATTCGATTTCCATTTCCGATAACGGACGCGGCATTCCGGTTGGCGTCAAAATGGACGATAAGCACGAGCCCAAGCGTTCCGCAGCGGAAATCGTCATGACGGTGCTGCACGCCGGCGGCAAGTTCAACCAGAACAGCTACAAGGTGTCAGGTGGCCTGCACGGCGTAGGCGTGTCGTGCGTCAATGGCCTGTCGAAATGGCTCAAGTTGATCGTGCGCCGTGATGGCAAGAAATACGCGATGACCTTCAATCAGGGCAAAGTGGTTGATCGTGAAATCGAAATCCAGAATGGGATAGAAATTTCACCGATGAAAATCATCGGAGAGACCAGCAATCGCGGCACAGAAGTTCATTTTTCGCCGGACGAAGAAATTTTTGGCGCCGTTGAGTTCCATTTCGATATTCTGGCCAAGCGTATTCGCGAATTGTCCTTCCTGAACAATGGTGTGAAGATCGAGCTGATCGATCATCGCGACGGCAAGACTGAAAACTTTGCGCATTCGGGTGGCGTAAAAGGGTTTGTGGAATATGTCAGTCGCCTTAAATCGCCATTGCATCCCAAGATTTTTACCGCGATAGGCGAAAAGGATGGCATGACCGTTGAAGTCGCCATGCAGTGGAACGACAGCTATTCCGAATCTGTTCAGTGCTTTACCAACAATATTCCACAGCGTGATGGGGGTTCGCACTTGACGGGTTTGCGTATGGCGATGACCCGGGTGCTGAACAAGTACATCGAGGAAAACGAGCTGGCTAAAAAAGCCAAGGTAGACACCACGGGTGACGATATGCGTGAAGGCTTGACCTGTGTGCTGTCGGTCAAGGTACCTGAACCCAAGTTTTCCTCACAAACGAAGGACAAACTGGTATCGAGTGAAGTGCAGCCCGTCGTGCAGGAAGTGGTGGGACAAAAACTGGCTGAATTCCTGCTGGAAAACCCCAATGACGCCAAGCTGTTGTGCAGCAAGATCATCGATGCCGCCCGCGCCCGCGAAGCCGCCCGCAAGGCGCGCGAAATTACCCGTCGCAAAGGCGTGATGGATGGTCTTGGTTTGCCAGGCAAGCTGGCAGACTGTCAGGAAAAAGACCCTGCATTATGCGAAATCTATCTGGTCGAGGGTGATTCCGCCGGCGGCTCGGCCAAGCAAGGTCGTGACCGTAAGTTTCAGGCCATCTTGCCGCTCAAGGGCAAAATCCTCAACGTCGAGCGGGCGCGTTTCGACAAGGTAATCGGTAGCCAGGAAATTGCCACTCTGATCACAGCATTGGGTACCAGTATTGGCAAGGATGATTACAATCCGGACAAGCTGCGTTATCACCGCATCATCATCATGACCGATGCCGACGTCGATGGCGCACATATCCGCACCCTGTTGCTGACCTTCTTTTACCGGCAAATGCCGGAACTGGTCGAACGTGGACACATCTACATTGCCCAACCGCCGCTGTACAAGGTTAAGCATGGCCGTTCCGAGCGTTACATCAAGGACGAACATTCGCTGAAAGAGCATCTGATGGCCGAGGCCATGAAAGATGCCGAGCTGACACCCATGGATGGTGCCTTGCCCATCATGGGTGAAGCGCTGGAAACGTTGGCACGAGAATACTTTCTGGCCGAAGCAGTCTGTGATCGTCTGGCGCGTTTGTTGTCGGACGACGTCTTGCGGGCCCTGATGAAAATCCCGCGCCTGAGTATGGTAGACAGCGGTACCGCGATGATGGCCGAAGCCAGTCTGGGTGCGGCCTTGGACGCACAAAAATATGAGGTGGCCGCGGAATACATCAGTGAAACCGACGCCCATCGTTTGCGTATTACCCGCCACTCGCATGGCAATACCTACGTTAATTTTCTCGAAGCAGATCTGCTCGAATCCGGTGATTATTCCCAACTGGTCAAGGTGGGAGATTTGTTGCGCGACTTGATTGGTCTGGGAGCACGAGCCAAGCGAGGTGAGAAGGAATCGCCGGTACAAAGCTTCCGCGAAGCCATGGACTGGTTCCTGGCGGAAGTTAAGCGTGGCATGAGTATCCAGCGCTACAAGGGATTGGGAGAGATGAACCCAGCGCAGTTGTGGGAAACAACCATGGATCCCAAAGTACGCCGCTTGATGAAAGTGCAGATCGAGGACGCCATTTCAGCAGACCAGATTTTCACAACGCTTATGGGGGATGACGTGGAACCCAGGCGAAATTTTATCGAAACCAACGCATTGGGCGTACGCAACCTGGATGTTTGAATCTGTAGGATTATAGGTAAACGGAAATAGTGTCATCAGAAGCAACGCTGTGGCACTTGATACCGGGAATAAGTGACACTGCGGTGAATTAAGACAGGCCAACCAATAATCTGGTTGGCCTTTTCATTCCCGCGTGTAGTTACATTGTCCGAATTGAATCAGGCAAGGTTGCTCGGCGTCCCAGCATTTTCGGCATGGCAAGCGCGCCGTCTCCAGCAAGGCACAAGGTACAAGTGGCAAAAATTGTCACCCCGGCGAACGCCGGGGGTCCAGATGCTTGATCGGGCTGGATTCCGGCGGTCGCCGGAATGACGTTGTGAACTTGTTCAGCGTTTCCCTGGCTGATATCGCTTCGCGCACAGTCCCATGCGTTCTATATACGGTTAGCTCAATTCGACCTCGACCTGGTGATCCCTGCGGTCGTCCACCAGAGGGATCATGCCTTGCGGCTTTTCTTTTCCCTCGATGCCGGAAGCATTGACCACGATGCCGTCCAGCGTTACACGGATTACTTGCTCCGGACTATTCCCGACGCGCTTGATCGTGATGTGATAAAAAGTATCGTGAAAGCGGTACTGGATTTTGTACGATTCCCAACTGGCGGGGATGCATGGTGCAATGCGCAGATGATCCCCCTGCAGATTCAGGCCCAGCAGCGTTTCCACGGTTAGCTGATACATCCAGCCCGCTGCCCCGGTGTACCAGGTCCAGCCGCCGCGGCCTGTGTGGGGCGACGCACCGTAAATGTCCGCGCACATGACATACGGCTCGACCTTGTAGAGGTCAATCGCATCTTGCTGGCTGCCGTGATGAATGGGATTGAGCATGGCGAACAATTCCCATGCACGCTCCTTGTCACCCAGCATGGCAAAGGCCGTGGTGGCCCAGATCGCGGCATGGGTATATTGGCCCCCATTCTCGCGTACCCCTGGCACGTAGCCTTTGATATAGCCGGGTTCAAGACTGGATTTGTCAAACGGCGGTTCGAGCAGCTGGATCAGCTGCGCGTCGCGTCGCACCAGATGTTTATCGACCGCTTCCATCGCCTGGACGGATCGTGCGGTATCGCCACCGCCTGAAATGATGGCCCAGCTCTGACTGATCGAATCGATTTTGCATTCTTCATTGCTGGACGAGCCAAGCGGGGTGCCATCGTCGAAATAAGCGCGTCGGTACCATTCGCCATCCCAGGCATACGCTTCAATGTTACTGAGCAGCAAAGATGCCTGTGCAGAACACATTTCGGCAAAGGCGGTGTCGTCCCGGCTATGCGCCAGGCGGGTGAACTGTTGCAGGTTGTCATACAGGAACCACCCGAGCCAGACGCTCTCGCCCTTGCCCTCACGACCGACGAGGTTCATGCCATCGTTCCAGTCGCCACTGCCCATCAGCGGCAAGTGGTGTTCGCCAAACCGCAAGCCGTGCTTGAGTGCGCGTACGCAATGTTCATAGAGGCTTGCCGCTTCGGCTGAACGTTGCGGCTGGTCGTAGTAGGCCTCCTCTTCCGGATTCAATTCACGACCCTCGAGAAAATGTACGCGCTCATCGAGTACGCCGGTATCGCCGGTCGCCAGCACATAACGACAGGTCGCATACGGGAGCCACAAGTAATCATCGGAGAAGTGGGTACGCACACCCTGTCCGCCGGGTGGATGCCACCAGTGTTGCACGTCGCCCTTGAGGAACTGGCGCCCGGCACAGCGAATCAACTGCTCGCGGGCCAGCCAGGGGGTTGCATGGATCAATGCCATGGTGTCCTGCAATTGATCGCGAAAACCGTAGGCACCCCCGGACTGGTAATAGCCACTGCGGCCCCACAGCCTGGAAGAGATAGTTTGATAAACCAGCCAGCCGTTGGCCAGCACGTCCAGTGCAGGATCGGGTGTTTTCACCTGCACCGCGCCCAGCGTGTGATTCCAGTATTCCCACACCGCTTCCAGTGCCTGCCGCGCACCCGCGCGCCCGCTGAATCGCTGGATGAGATCCCGCGCTTCGTCGGCGTTGCGGGCCGCGCCGAAAGTGAACACGATCTCGCGCGTTTGGCCCGCAGCCAGTTCGATTCGGGCCTGGATCGCGGCACACGGATCCAGGCCTGCGCCGGTCCTGCCCGACAGGCGCTTGCGGCGCATGGCCGCCGGACTGGCGAGCGAGCCGTTACGGCCGATGAATTCGGTGCGGTTTCCGCTCACCGAGCGTTCCCGTTCGTTGACCTGGGCAAACACCACCCGATTGGCGCATTCGCGGCCATAGGCATTGCGGGCCAACAGCGCCCCGGTGTGCGGATCCGTTTCGGTCGTGATGTGCATCAGGTTGGCATGTCGCCACTCGCCCAGCACCAGTTCCCAATATCCGGTTAGCGACAGGTTCCGTGTGCGCTTCGACTGGTTGCGCAGCTTGACCACCACGAACTTGACGGGCGCATCCATGGCGACATAGGTAAACATTTCCGAGACGATGCCGGCTTCATAATGCTCGAACGCGCTGTAACCAAACCCGTGCCGACATACATATCCGGTCTGGCCACGGGCAGGCAAAGGCGTCGGCGACCAGAATGCACCGGTTTCCTCGTCACGGATGTAGAGTGCTTCGCCGCTGCTGTCGGAGAGCGGGTCATTGTGCCAGGGGGTGAGCCGGAACTCGTGTGCGTTTTCCACCCAGGTATACGCGCTCCCACCTTCGCTGACGACGGTGCCAATATGCGGGCTGGCGATGACATTGGCCCACGGTGCCGGCGTGCTCTGGCCGGGTTCGAGAGTGATGACATATTCGCGCCCATCGGGCGTAAAGCCACCCAGACCGTTGCAGAAAATGCGTTTGCGTGGCGACAGCGGATTGACCGGTTCATTGGACGGTTCCAGTCGGGGTTCCAGAAGATCCGATACACGTCCCGCCGATACACGGCGTTCCCGTGGCTCGATCAGCGTCTCGGCCGTGTCGCTGAATACAATGCGGGCAACGGTCTGGAGCAGGACCCGCTCGTCTTCGGAAAGCTCCTCTGCACGCCTGACAAAGACGCCACCCGGCTTGTCGATGATTTGCGCGTCGGGGCCTGCATTGATCAGTCCCATGATCTGGTCGTGCAGCACCGCCCGGTAGCCCGAGAAATCCTCGTTCACAATCACCAGGTCGGAAGCCAGGCCCTTCATCCGCCAATAGGCATGGGCTTGCAGGGCCTGCTTGACCATGTCGATCCGATTCAGGTCGCCGATGCGTAGCAGGACGATCGGCAGATCGCCCGAGATGGCAAAACGCCACAACCCGGATTGCCCCAGCTGGTTGCGCGCAATGACGCTGGGTGCAGCACGGCGCAAGGCATTGCCATGAATGACGGAGCTGGCCAGGCGGCCATAGATCTGGGCGTCGGCCTCGGTGATGCTGAGGTGGCGCAGCACTTCCTGGCTCTGGAACCAGGCCATTTCAAAGGCACGCTCGACGAAGTGGCGGTCGCAATACTTTTCAAGTAAAGCCAGAGCTTCCTCGCGCGTGTCTGCGACACCGGAGATAATTTGCACGGTTGCCGACTCGTCGGGCGACAGGGTCAGGGTGCGGCGGATCGCCACGATGGGATCGAGCACCGGCCCATCAGTGTTCGACAGGGCAGGCGGACTGTCGTCGTCCAGTACCAGCGGGTTGGCTGCGGTTCGGCCCCGCCCGATGAACTGGGCGCGGTCAGTTTCGTAAGACGGCTTGTCGGCCACCGCACCGGGGGCAGCCAGCAAGTGAAACATCCATGGCACCTGCTCGCCCGGTGTGCGCGGACGCCGGGTGCAGAGGATCGCCTGGCACTTGGGCAGGATTTCGGTCTGTACGAACAGATTACTGAACGAACGATGCGCCAGATCGGCATTCAAGGGTGCCAGCACGACCTCCGCGTAACTTGTCACCTCGACATGACGGAGCCAGGATGAATGATTGGTGAGCGTGACGCGGCGGATCTCAACGTCATCTTCCGGTGAAACACTGATCTCGGTGTGCGTTTCGATTGCCTGATCGCGTCGCCGGTATTCGGCACGCGCCTGCACGAAGATTGCCTCGTAGTGATCGGCTTTCTGCAGCGTAGGTTGATACGCGCTTGACCAATAGCGTCCGCTGTCGCGGTCGCGCAGGTAAATGAAGGTGCCCCGGTCATCAGAGGTGGCGTCCTCGCGCCAGCGGGTGACGGCGAGGTCGCGCCAGCGGCTGTAGCCGCCGCCAGCATGCGTTGCCATGACGTGGTAGCTGCCGTTGGACAGCAGATGAACTTCGGGGATTGGCGTGTTCGGGTCGGTAAACACGCGCATGTTTGCGCCCGCTTCTTCGGCGGGGTGTGCAGCGGCGCTGACTTCAGCCGCATGCGGGTGCAAGGTCGCGCCCTGCTTTGGTACACGCTCCTGCAGCAATAATTGTGTCGCCTGTGCAAGCGGGTCGGACATGAATCGGCGCTGCATCGGCTGGTTGAGCAATACGTGTGCAAAGGCGAGCAGGCTCATGCCCTGGTGATGTGCCATGAATGACTGCACGATGACGTGATACTTGCCCCGCGGCACCCGCGACGGCGTGTAGTCGATCGCCTCGTAGAACCCATGGCCGCCGAGGAAGCCGTTTCTGGCAAGCGTTTGCAGGTTGCGACACGCTTCCTGCGGCATCACGGTCAGCGCCAGTGCGCTGGCGTAGGGGGCGATGACCAGATCGTCTCCCAGTCCGCGTTTGAAGCCCAGCCCGGGCACGCCAAACGCCCGGTATTGATAGACCTGGTGGATGTCGGTAGCGTTATAGCAGGACTCGGAAATACCCCAGGGCACCGCGCGTTGGTGGCCGTATTCGATCTGGCGCGACACCGCGGCCTTGCAGGTCTGTTCCAGCAAGGTGTTCGCGTAACTCGGCATGATCAGTTGCGGCATCAGGTACTCGAACATCGAGCCGCTCCACGAAATCAGGCTCACCGCGCCGCCATGGCTGGTCAGCAGCCGGCCGAGCGAGAACCAGTGTTTTTGCGGGACCTGGCCCTGCGCGATGAGGAGGAAGCTGGCCAGGCGCGCCTCGGATGCCAGCAGATCGTAGCAGGACGGGTCTCGGCGGCGTTCGCTCACGTCGTAGCCGATGGCCAGCAAGCCGCACGACGTGTCGTAGAGAAACTCAAAATCCATCACCGCCAGTTCACGGCAACGATCCACTAACGCATTGATAATTTTGAGTCGTTCCAGCGGACCCTTGAGGTGGGCGTCGGGAGTCCCCGACTTGTGGCTGACTATGCTTGCGCTGACCAGTTCCATCAGGGTCGGGATGGTGCTGAAGTGCTGCGGCTCGGGCGCCAGGAATCCAAGCTCATCCCGAAGTGCGCGGGATTGCTGGTCGAATGCCTGCGCCCAGTAATAGAGCTCACCATCAATATCGTAATCTGCGGGCAGCCATGCAACCAGCCCGCCGGCAGTCTGGTGGATCTCATCGAGCAAGTCTTCGGCAGCAGCCAGTGTCTGGGGCGGGCCGTTTACCGAGAAGGGATGGAGTGTGTCCTGCAGAAGCTTGATTTTGTTCGCAAGATCCGGGACGGGGGTTGTGGGCAGGTGTTCGGCAAGCACCTGCAAGGTGTCGTGTAGTCCCTGAAATGCGTTGAATGGCAGCACGGGCTGATCTTTCAGCTCGGTCAGGCCTGCCTGCAAGGTGAGCAGGCAGCCGGCCAGGTTGCCGCTGTCTACCGAAGAGACATATTGCGGATGCAGCGGTTGCAGCGTGTGGGTGTCGTACCAGTTGTAGAAATGGCCACGGTAGCGCTCCAACTTTTCCATCGAGGCCAGGGTGTTTTCAACGCGCAGAAGGAATTCTCCGGCTGACAGGTAGCCGAAATCGTGCGCGGCCAGGTCAGATAGCAGTGCCATGCCGATGTTGGTGGGCGAGGTGCGCGAGGCGATGGCCGGCGCCGGATATTCCTGGAAGTTGTCGGGCGGCAGCCAGTTGTCCTCCGGGCCGACAAAGTCCGCAAAGAAGCGCCAGGTTCGCCGGGCTGACGTGCGCAGGAACGCGCGTTGATCGCCGGTCAAATCCGGGGCGGGGGCCACCAGCGGCAGGCTGATCCACCAGCCGACGATGGGCGACACGAGCCAGAGCAGCAGGACGGGCGCCCAGAAGAGCCACTCCGTCGAGCGGGCTTGCCCCAGGAGCCAATCGCCAATCAAAACCGCGGCCAGCATGAGCGCCAGCGCCGGCGCGATCCACATCTCCCTGAAAAAATCGGCCAGCGACCGGCTTGCGTTGCGGGTTGAGTAGGATGGCAGTTGCCAGAGCAGCAAGCCGCGTTGCGTAAACAACATTTTCATGCCTGAGCGCACGATCGCATCCAGGCAAATCAGCGCGTCGTAAGGCAGCAATATCAGTGTCAGCAACGCGAGCCCGAGTGGGCGCCCCGCAGACTTGCTGATCAAGGTCAGGTGTACCTGCCAATCCCGTTCTTCAGGCTTGCGGATAAAATCAATCAGGAACCCCTGCAAAACGGGCAAGAACACCACAGCCATGACCAGCAGCGTCCAGAACCACGCTGAGCCGGGACCAAACAGCCATCCCCCTGCAAGCAGCGCAAGCAGTGCCGGTGACACCAGGCTGCGTCGAAGGTTGTCGAATAGTTTCCACACCGACAAGGCAGTGAGCGGGTTGGGTTGGCGCTTCGCTTTCGTTCCTGGCGGTGCAGCCGGTCCGGGCACACGCGGAAGCAACCAGCCGGCAAGCTGCCAGTCGCCGCGTATCCAGCGGTGCCGCCGGCTGGCCTCGATGGCATAACTGGCCGGATGTTCTTCAATGAGGTCGATATCGGTCACCAGTGCCGAACGGGCATAGCCGCTTTCCAGCAAGTCGTGACTGAGAATAAGGTTCTCTGGAAAGCGGCCATCGACGGCCTGCCGAAAGGCATCCACATCGTAGATGCCTTTGCCGATGAATGATCCTTCACCGAAAATATCCTGGTAGACATCTGACACTTCGCGCGTGTAGGGATCGATGCCTGACTCGCCTGCGAACAACCTGGTAAAGCGTGACTGGGCAGCACTGGTGAGGCTGATCGAAGCGCGAGGCTGCAGGATTGCGTAGCCTTCGACAATGCGGCCCTTGTCGGCGTCATACACCGGCCGATTGAGCGGATGCGCCAGGTTGCCAACCAGGGTGCGAGCGGAGTCGCGGGGCAGCTGCGTGTCGGTATCCAGGGTAATGACGTACTGGATCGAACCGAGGATGGAGGTGTCGCCGACAATCTCCGAGAATGCTGTTTTTGCTTCACCCCGCAGCAAGGCATTGAACTGCTCCAGCTTGCCACGCTTGCGCTCATAGCCCATCCACACCCGCTCGGTAGGATTCCACTCCCGTGGCCGGTGAAACAGATAGAAGATGCCCGGGCGATCTTCCAGGTAAGTCTCGTTAAGTGTCTGGACCGCTGCGCGCGCATACGCGAGCAAAGCATCATCGTCGGGCAGACTTTGCTCGGGCGCGTCACGGAAATCCGTTAGCAGGGCAAAGAACAGATTGGGATCACGATTGCCGAGATAGCGGATCTCCAGGGCCTCGAGAAGCTCATCAATATCGTGTGGCCGGCTGAGCAAGGTGGGCACCACCACCATGGTGCGGTGCTTATCCGGAATGCCTTTCGAAAAATCCAGCCGTGGCAAGGCACGTGGCGGCAGGAGGAGCGTAACCAGCTGGTTCACCAGCGGGACGGCCAGCGCCGAAACACCGATCAGGCCGGCGAGCGCAAAAAACCAGGTGTGCCAGTCACCCAGCTCGACCCCATTGAAAACGGAAAGTACCCCCGCGGTCGCCAGTGCGGTGAGCAGAAAAATCGGGCTGAGGTAAAGAAACAGGCGGAAACGCCGGCTGACCCGGCTGACCCGCAATGTCCATGGCAAATGGAAACCGACCACACGCTCCAGATCAGGACGTCCGTGATCGATCAGGTAGTAACCGACATGCATGCTGCGGTCATGGGCTCTTGTTCGCTCTGCCGCGATCTGCGCGAGCACAATGGCTTCGCGTGCCACCGCCGATTCACTGCGCGAGCTGCGCCGCGCCAGATCTTCGATGACATGCCGGTAGCGGTCACGCGTGGCGAAATCCTGGCTGGTGTACATTCCTGCCGGGTCTTCGCACAAGGTCTGTTCGACGATGCTGAGCGACTCGACGAAATTCCGCCAGTCCGTTGCGCCGATGAATCGCAGGCTGCCGATGCTGTTTGCGATGGAAATCTGATTGGTCGCAGCCGTGCGGCCGTCCGCTTCCGACAACTGTGTTGCCGTCACGCCCTGATCGAGCAGTTTTTGCTCGACCCAGGTTTGCACGAATGCCATGGCAGGGCCTTGCGCCTGAAGCCGTGCGTAAAACTCCTCCACAAACGGCGCGGTCAGCGGCACATCGGCACTGGCAAACTCGGCCAGTAACTGGATAAGCTGCTTCGGTTCACTTTCGGCCGTCGCGAGCATGCGGTCGGCCCAGGTGATGGCTGCGTCGATATCCTCGCGCCGACGGGCAATGCGCAACCCAACGCGCCGCAGGTTTTCCAGCAGCGCCAGCTGCAGCATGATCGGAAAAGCCCACAGTTCGCCCAGTTTCAAGGGTTCAGCGGTCTGGTAGGCGGCGACGAATTGGGTGGCATTGTCGCTGTCGACGCGGCCATCCATGTGCGAGATCAACTCCAGAGCGAGGTCATAGATGCGGGGGAAGCCGGCCGATGGACCTTCAGCCAGTCGCGGCAACTGTCGGCTGTAGCCGCGCGGCAGATGCCGGCGCGCCAGCGCGATTTGCTGTTCGATGAGATAGAAGTTGTCGAGTAACCAGGCCTCTGCAGCCGCGACCCGTTGTTCTGGCGCGGCGGCGGCAGCCGTGACGACGTCATACGCCGCCAGCAAAACGCGCTCATTGTCTGCCAGCCGCGGCAGCAAGCCATCCGGCCCCGGATGCGGGTCGATTTCATGTTGTCCGGCCAGCGTGACCGCGTGACGTTTCAGTTGTTCGATGCTGAAAAGCTCCGAACGCAACAGTTCAGTATCGTGGTCGTTACGCAGCGCATTACGTGCGCGTGCCATTAATCCGAACTCTTTGATGGCTATGACATTCTCCTTGCCCGAACATTGGGTGTCAGCAATGAGGGGGATTCCAGTCAGGCTTTTGGGAACTTCAAACCGTCAACTGGTTGATAGCTGTTCAATGTAGGTGATTTTGAGGAATCGGGTTCTCAAACGGGTGCTTCAATTGCAGCGCAACAAGTGTTTATCGGCGGTGTGCTTTGACGCGGGTGTTCTGTCCGCAAGATGTGACAGACTATTCCGGATCGGTCGCGCCAGCCCATTTATTTTTATGACTACGCGCGACAATATGGCTTCACCCGGCTTACGGTAGAAACCAATCATCCACTCGAAGGGTAGGACGTGCTGGTGACTTTGACATCTGATATTTATGCTGACATCCCCATGTTTGGGGCTGTCGCGCTTACGATGCTCAAAATGATGGGCCATAAGCCCAACCGTGCCCGATGCAACTCTTGCGGCTGATGTCCCTGCGACCCTGAGTCGGTTAACCAACGTTATCGAGACAGAAGAGAAGCGGGTCTGCACGGGTCTCGCTGGCGCTGACATCTTGCCAGCAGGAAATACACGCTTTTCCGCTTTACGTACGCCAGCGCACATACAACATTCGGTATGAACGGGACACTGTGCTGTGCTTGGAATCAAATGAGCACCTCAAACAGTTGATGTGCGGCCTGGCCTATCTGCCAGCAGCACTTCGCTTGGCGATCTCAGTGCAGACGATATGAAGTTGAGTCGCACCCTATAGAGGAAGCGTCAATATGAAACCGCATTCAGATCATCCTGAAATGGCGCACGAACACCCGACCCATCACGATCATCAAAACCATCACGCCCACATGGCAGCGGATTTCCGCAAGCGATTTTGGATCGCGCTGGTTCTGACCCTGCCCATTCTGGTTCTCTCACCGTTGCTCCAGACGCTGGTGGGTCTGCGAGACACCATTCGCTTTTCCGGCGACCTGTATGTTCTGTTCGGTTTGTCTTCTGCCGTTTTCTGGTATGGCGGCTGGCCGTTTCTGAAAGGACTGGTCGAGGAGCTTAAAGCCAGACAGCCCGGGATGATGACCCTGGTCGCGGTCGCCATCACCACCGCGTATGCCTACAGCAGCGCGGTGGTGTTCGGTTTGGCCGGGAAGGTGTTCTTTTGGGAACTCGCCACCCTGGTTGACGTGATGTTGCTGGGGCACTGGATCGAGATGCGGTCGGTGATGGGCGCATCAAAGGCGCTGGAGGCATTGGCCAAACTCATGCCCTCCGACGCCCACAAACTCATGCCGGATGGCAGCGTGAAAGACGTGCCGCTGAGCGAGCTGGCGCTGGACGACAAGGTGCTGATCAAACCGGGTGAAAAGATTCCTGCTGATGGGGTCATTGTGGATGGCGAAAGCGCAGTGAATGAAGCCATGCTCACAGGGGAATCCACTCCGGTCACCAAAAAGATCGATGACAAGGTCATCGGCGGCGCCATCAACGGCGAAGGGTCGCTGACCATCGCGGTCAAGGGCACCGGCAAGGATTCGTTTCTGTCGCAGGTCATCGACCTGGTCAAGCAGGCCCAGGAAAGCAAATCGAAGACTCAGGATCTGGCCAACACCGCGGCGATGTGGCTCACCATCATTGCCCTGAGCGGTGGCGCGATCACCTTCTTTATCTGGCTGGGCATCATGGGCAAGGAGCTTTCCTTTGCCATCGAGCGTGCCGTGACGGTCATGGTCATCACCTGTCCGCATGCCCTGGGGCTGGCCGTGCCGCTGGTGGTGGCCGTCTCCACCGCGCTGGCTGCAAGCAATGGACTGCTGATTCGCAATCGTCCCGCGTTCGAGCGCGCCCGGAAAGTACAGGCGATCATTTTCGACAAAACCGGCACCCTCACCGAGGGTCGCTTTGGCGTGACCGATACGCTGCTGTTCTCCCAGGACATCAACGAAGACGCGCTGCATCAGTATGCGGCCTCGGTGGAAGCCCATTCCGAACACCCCATCGCCCGCGCCATTGCTGACGCTGCCGAAAATCAATTGCCCATTGAAAATTTCAAAGGCATTGCCGGTAAAGGTGCCGAGGCGCGGGTCGAGGGCAAGGCGGTCAAGGTGGTGAGCCCGGGCTACCTGAGTGAACAGAACATCGCGATGGACGACCCGCGCGTGGAGGAACTCAAGGCGCAAGGTAAGACAGTTGTATTCGTGCTGATCGACGGGCAACTGCAAGGTGCGATTGCCCTGGCCGACATCATCCGGCCCGAGTCGAAGCAGGCGATTGCCGCGCTCAAGGCCATGGGCATCCAGTGCATGATGCTCACCGGCGACAACAAGCAAGTCGCCCAATGGGTTTCGGACCAGGTCGGGCTGGATGAATACTTCGCCGAAGTCTTGCCGCAGGACAAGGCGGCCAAGGTCAAGGACGTCCAGTCCCGCGGCGTGGTGGTGGCCATGACCGGCGATGGGGTGAACGATGCGCCCGCACTGGCGCAGGCGGATCTGGGCATCGCCATCGGAGCGGGTTCGGATGTGGCGGTCGAAACTGCGGACATCATTCTGGTGCGCAGCAATCCCCTGGATGTCGTGGCGCTCCTCAAGCTGTCCAAGGCCACCTACAGCAAGATGATCCAGAATCTGGTCTGGGCGACCGGCTATAACGCGTTCGCCATCCCGCTGGCTGGCGGTGCCCTTTTTGCGTGGGGCGTGGTGCTTTCTCCCGCATTGGGCGCGGCGCTGATGGCCGCCAGTACCGTGATTGTCGCGATTAACGCACGCATGCTCAGAATATCCCGAGGTTCCGGTTCAGCGGCGGCAATACCGCAGGATAAGCAAGGCGGCGATTCACAAAAACAGATCGCCGAGCGTGCCTATGAATTGTATGAGCAGTATGGCCACCAGGATGGCCATACAAAACAGGATTGGCTGCAGGCAGAGCGGGAAATACAGAAAGACAGTACTCAAAAATAATTCTGGAAACGGCAGTTGGACGCTCTCACCCATAGGATGAAGTCTGCGTGACGTGAAAACCATATACCCATGCGGCATTCCATGCGTTCACAAGCGGTCAACTGCCGTTTACAGAATATTCGATCCCCCCCATCAAATTAAGGATCCCGTGACATGAAACAAGACAAGCATCTCTCGATGATCCGCAGCTTCCATCTTGCGGACTGGTTTACCCTGGGCAATGCAGCCTGCGGCGTCGGTGTACTGTTCTCCGTGATGACCTATTTGGAGACCCCGGATGTGCTGCATCTGTATTTTGCATGCGCGCTGGTTGCCCTGGCATTCGTATTTGATGTTTTCGATGGCAGCGTCGCGCGCTGGCGCCAGCAAAGCTCGGTGCTGGGGCGCGAGCTGGATTCGCTGGCCGATGTGATTTCGTTCGGTGTCGCGCCGGCAGCAATCGCCTATGGCGTTGGCATGGACGGCCTGTGGGATCGCTTGATCCTGATCTACTTCGTGGTATGCGGTGTGAGCCGCCTTGCCCGCTATAACATCACCGCCGAGACCCTGGCGCAAGGTAGCGACAAGGTGAAATATTTTGAGGGAACGCCGATCCCCAGCTCACTCATTCTCGTGATCGTTATCGCCATCGCCGCCGGCTTCGGTGCAATTGGCGACCAGCTCTGGTTCGGGATGATTCACATTGGTCCATGGCAACTGCATCCACTGGTGCTGATGTTCGCCGTTTCTGGCTCGTTGATGATCAGCCGGACCCTGCACATTCCGAAACCCTGAGATTTACGCTGTCTCGATTCACCCAGGCTGGCCCAGACCCTTGTCAATTGCACTGTGCAAAACCGGCTTTGTCCTGCCTTGTGTACGCCAGCGCACAGAGCTATCTATATGGAAGCAGATAATCATAGCGACCGGCCGTAATGACACGCGGCATGTCCAATTAACAGGAGGTGATGGCCATGATGCATGGGTAACTGGATGGCTGGCTGGGGAACCGGCCACATGAGCGGCTGGGGCGGATTATGGACGGTGCTGATCGTGGCCCTGGTCATTGCCGGGATTATTGCGATCACGCGCAAAAAGTAAGGGCCATGATTGACATGCTTTAGCTTGGCTTCAATTCATCATCTTGTCACACCGCATACACACCGGCGTTCCCGCTTGTTTGTTTGCAAAGCGCGCAGCGCATCAACCAGTCAAGGACGCCTCAACTTGATTGTTGTGCTCCAGTTGTCCCACGCATTCACCGCAAAGGCGGCGGCGTTAAGGCCAAGCGGTCAGATCCTGGAGCGAATGCGGTGCGGATTGCCAATACGCAAACATCATGCTGTAGCCGGGCGCTTAGACCGCGCTGCCCATGCCCTTGTCCTGAACGCCTGCCGGCGGTTCCAGGCCGGCGAGCAGGCAGCCTTGGGCCAGTGGGCCCTCGGGGAACAATTCGTAGAGAAACTTGATGCCGCCTGCGGCATGAAAACGCTCATCGAGCGCGTCATGCAGGTCGCGCGCGTTCAGGGCGGGATCCGCACTGTTCGCACACAGCTCTTGCAACGCACGCACGACCTCCCAGTGCGTTTCAGTCAGCGTCAGGCCTTCCGTTTTGGCGACGTCCTCGGCCTGCTCGCGGGACCAGTCGAAGGGCGCATGGGGAAAGCCCGGAATGGGCTGGACTTCGTAGCCGGGGCGTATGTAATCCTGCGTGTCATCGTTCATGAGCATGTTCCTTTTGTTCAATTAGTTTCCTCACACTTGGGCGAGAAGCGAAAAATCATCATCCAAAGTCAGAATCGAGGTCTTTCGGGGAATGCCGGCTTGGTGTCATGGCCATGTCCTTGCTTGCCATACTACTCATGGGAAGACGCCTGTCTGTACGAAAGCGCACACTGAACTCGGACAAACTCACGCCTACGGCCTGCGGCAGTCCTCGTCACCGGTTTGCTTCGCGGCCGCCGGTGATTCACTTTAGACCTCATTTGGAGACGCCGTGGCGGAATATTGCTTGCTGACAATCTGGCGCATCGAAGCACCGCTGGAGGCGGTGTACGCAGCCATCCACAATTCCCCGCGCTGGCCGGACTGGTGGCCGGGCATGCAGAAAGTGGAACAGGTGGCAGCCGGTGATCACGATGGGATTAACAGCGTCCTGCGCTATGTCTGGCAGGGGCGATTGCCTTACCGGATGGTGTTCGAGGTGCGCGCCACCCGTATCGAAAAACAGGTGACCATGGAAGGCGCCGTCCAGGGCGACCTCGAGGGTATCGGCCGCTGGCATTTCGTCAACGAAGGCGCGGTCAGCGTCGTCCGGTACGAATGGCATGTCCGCAGCACCCGATGGTGGATGAACCTGATCGCCCCGCTTGCCCGCCCGATGTTTATCCGCAACCACGGAATTCTCATGCGGCAGGGCGCGGAAGGCCTCGCACGCCTGCTCGACGCACCGCTGCTGAGCCAGGAAAACATCGATTTGTTGGCGAAAACTGCCGCCCCATCAACGGCAGCGCCCGGTCGGGTCGATTCGGAACCCAGGGCACCCCGGGAGGGCAGTTCATGAACGTCCCATCATCCTCGGACATTTGCGCACCGACAGCCTGTGCGGGGCACTGGCGAACGCCTACGACAAGGGCGCCCGTGCAGCAGATACCGAGGTACGCCGCCTGGATCTGTCCACACTGGATTTCGATCCCCGACGTTCACCCCCCCCCAATCAACAGGCATTTGAAGACGACCTCCGCAAAGCCCGGGAACTGATTCTCTGGGCCAAACATCTGATATTCGTCTATCCCACCTGGTGGGGGATCTGCCGACACGGCTCAAGGGTTTTCTGGACTGCACCCTGACACCGGGTTTCGCGTTCAACACCTGCGAAGGCGGCACTGGATATCAGGGACTGTTCGGGGGGTGATCCGCGCAACTGATCGCCGGTTCGGCATGGCTGCTGACCCTGACGCCGGCAAGCACGTCCGCGGTGGCGTCGGTACTTGGCGTGATGGCGATACTGGCCATCGGCTACACCGCGCCGCCGCTTAAGTTCTGCTATCGCGGTCTGGGTGAACTGGACGTGGCGTTCACCCACAGCATCGTCGTGATCCTGTGTGGCTACGTGTTTCTGGGCGGTGCTTGGAACGACGCGCAGCCGTGGCTGCTGCTCAAGCGCATCGAATCGGGCAAACCGCTAGCTCGCATCGATGGGCGGCGGTATCACTGACCTATGTGCTGGGGTTCGGGCTGTTCCCACTACTCAGGTTGGCAGGATGAGCGGACGGCTTTCCAGCATTGCAATTTTTCCACGCGATGCGGTTGCAGGTACGGCTGCTAATGCCGGTGCCAGTCGCCAAGCGCGCTGGCAAAGGCAAACGTAGCGCGTCAGGCGTGCCGGCAGGTTCGCCAGCGGCGGGGCCTTATACGTATCCATAAGACAGCGGACTCGGCTTGATGGCATGCCCCGATAGCCACGTACGCTACCGCACAGAACTCGTCGGCGTTTCAGCGTACAAATGTAGTTGTGACAAGTGTTGGGTGAAAGCATGTGAATGCCACGCAACATTAATTTAGCTTATCTACAGAGGCCCAAAATGCAGACCATCAAATTATCCGATCAAAGTACCCCTATGAGCTTTACCCAGGCGCGCCTAAAGGCTGTGGGGAAAGCCGACGAGATCCTTACGAAGCCATTGATCGTCGCTTGGAAGGATGACAGTAATGGCAAATTTGCTCCCGCAATTCCTGGAGGGACAGGGGATCGCTGGCACGATTACGGAGAAAGCAACGAAGGAATGCTGGAACTGCAGGTCGCCGATGCGTTTCACTTCATCTTTACAGAAGCCGAGGGCTTCGACGAACCCGGTATGAATCTCGCATCACTTGAAGACAATGGAACAAAATTTCTGTGTCTGAATGACACGTGTACTGAAGAAGATCGGCAACGCCTTGGATCCTTTCCGGGTGGTGGCCTAGGCGGGTAGTCACCCGGCGTTTTTCGTCCTTGGCATGGACATCGTTCAATCGACCGACCGTTGCCACGGCCCATACCGAAAATTCGGCAAACCGCTTTTGACCGACGCCCGTTGCGGCTTTTTCAAGGAATAGAGCCCAAGCCCAATCAGGCTCGAACAGGCTGGTGGACGACCAGTCGATGTCCTGCTCGTCGGTGAAGCGATGCCCAGACGGCAAGGCCGGGCTGTGGGCGGCGCAATCCACCAGCGCCTCCAGCTCATTGAGGGTAGGCGGCCGCCAGGTCCTTCCTGCGGCGCCGGCCTGATTAAGCCTGGCCACCGCTGCCAATGCCTCGTGCCAGACCACTGGTTGCAGTGTGAGGTTCGCGCTGCGCCGCCAGAGCAGGCCGGTGAGATGGTCCAGTACCCCAGTGTTAAGTATTTCGAACCGGGGTTCAGGCCACTGAGCGCCGATACGCCATTCGCCGTCCTGACCGGAATCGGCGCATGAAATGACTTTGCCGGTGGCGTCGTAACACAGGCGTTGGCCCGTGCGCGGGACAACGTCCAGACCTTCGCCGCGCACCGGCCATAGCATGAAGGATTGATCCTTGCCGCCGTAAAACATGCGTGCGCCATCGAGTGCCACATACCAGGCGTGTGCCGGGCTAATGGCCGCTGCCCTCGAAGTCCAGTACCAGCCATTGAACACCTCGATGAACGGGTGTTGCTCAGGCAGGGCAGGCGATTTGGTTTGCAGACTGAGCAGCTGCGCAATTCGCGGCGATTGGACATGCGCCAGTCGCGCTGGCCGAAACGCTGTTCGCGGTTCATGGTCGCGATGAAGTCCAGTGCTTCCTGCCTGGCAAGGGGAAATTCCACAAGATTGGCGCTGCGAACCAGATCAGGCCCGTCAAACGATCCATGACCGCGTCGTCGCGCACCTCGAATCGCGGCTCCGGCCAGGACGTGCTGACGGCAAACGAGGCGTCCTGGCCGGAACCCTCACATGCAAGCTCGTGCCCATCGTCGGCATGACAGGTGCGTTGACCGGTATTCAGATAATGGCAAGTCAGCCGCCGACTACTCACAAGTCATGACTTCCCATGCCGTTGGTCACCACGCTTTTCATATTGCTGCTTCACTTCCGCCCAAGCGACCTTATGCGCGGTTTCCTTACGTCTGGCGCCGCCCTGCGGTCAGAGGGATTCTGATAGGGATCCCTGGCATGATTGAAATCCGCCCGGCATATCTCCTGAGCATGTTTTGGCAGCGCGTTTCTGAGACTTTCCGGAAGATCGCCAGCGTGTCGTGTGGCATGACGTTTCTTCCCTCGGATTCATGGTTGTCAATGCTGCGATCAGGCGGCGTTTATTTGCCATCTTTTAGTGGCGGCGGTGTGGGTTCCCGTTCGGGGAATGGCGGTTCCACAGGGATGTGCTCGTCCGGTGGAATGGGTGGAATGGGCGGTTTTTTGGGTGGCATCACCGGCGGGTGTATGGGCTGCGGCGGCTCTTTGATCGGGGGTTTGATTGGCGTATCTTGCATGGCGGCGGCTCCCCGTAGTTGTGTTTAAAAAAGTTTTGTTCTTGTCGAGACATTTCTTTCCAACTGTTTTTGCCTCCAGGATCGTTAATGATTATCCAGCCGCCCAAGGGTGCTTTCGATCATGTGCTTCAACTTCTCGGCGGCGCCGCGAACGGCCAGGTCCAGGTTCGCCGCCTGATGAGTAACCGCTATGGGCTGGCGACCTTCGAGGCGGGCTTCCATCAGGCAACGTTTGTCGTTGATGCCGGCCTTGTCGCTATTCTCATCACTGAGATGCACTTCAACACGTGTGATGTGCTCGCTGAATCGGTTCAGCGAGCCCTCTACTATGGCTTTCATCTGGTCAGTAAATGCATCAGGGCCTTCAACGTTTTTGTCGGTATTAATCTGAATGTGCATGATTTTCTCCTGCGATTGTGGTCGGTTTATTATCGGCGCCGCACTTAAAGTCGCTCAGGCAGTCGGGCGCGCAGTTCTTCGGGCCGTAGCGCGGTGTAATCCTTGTCTATCTCCAGGGACACCAACGCACTGAGCGGTGCGCCGAAGTTTGCACGCAACAGGCCGAGAAACATGGGCGCGGCCACCAGCACGAGACGCCCAAATGCATTGTCTACACGCCCTTGCTCGAGCCGATCCGCGATCAGTTTGGCGAAGCGGATCTGCTCCTGTTTCTTGGGCTCGACCTCGACTTCCATCGCATGGCGTCCCTCACCGTGGCTGTCGAAGCTGCGCCCGGGGCGATCGCTGGTGATGTCCATCTGCTTCGCGCGCGCTTCGGGGTTGTCAAAGGCCACAAGTTCGGTCAACGGCGCCGTCGGCGAGTCTGCCGCAAAGAGGGTGGCGTTGCCGCTGTTCGCAGTGAGAATCCAGATTTTGCTCATGTTTTTCTCCTAAAAGTTATTCGATAGTTTTGTTGATCCCATCGCGATGGATACTTCCTTCATGGCAGTAAAAAACACAAACTGATTCACCGTCATATTCCGCTTGAGCAGTTGCCGCGATTCGATACGCCGCTGTTGTACCGGAATAAAACAGGCTGCATCGTCTGCGGCCAGGCCAGGCCAGGCCAGGAACGCGGTGTAGTTCAGTTTCGCCAGGCAGTTAAGGTTTCCCTTGTCCTGCTTAATAGTCATTTTCAGATCTGTGATTCGAGAAAGATCCAGTTTCAGTTCCTCGCTCTGGAATGTGCTTCCATCCGGGCATGAAATTGTATTCATGCTCCAATTGTTCAATCAAAATCCGCACATACAGACATGCAGTGACCCTGACCGAGCCAGGATTAAGGCTTTCCTTCCAGAATTATCTGCAAGCTGCATTGGCACGTCCTTGCATGCAAGCTTACGCAGAAGAAAACGCGCGTCTGTACGTCAGCACACACTGATCTCGGACAAGCTTGCAGCGACGCTCATTACGAATTTGCTTCGCGGCTGCCGCAGGTTCACTTTAGACCACATTGGCAGCCACCATTACGGATTAAATCTGGCTGCCAATCTGGCGCATCGGAGCTCCGCTGGAGATTGATCCAGGGATGAAGCTGGCTTCCGGCTTCACCATGACATTTCCACGCCACTGAATGAATCGTGCAATATTTGGCATCTGCACTCACCCAACAAATCCGGCTTGGTTTTTGCACGATCGTTACGAGGTTGTGATGGAGCCTTTCATGGCTTTCCATTCTCGTCTACAACACCAATATCTAGCCGTTAACGCGCCGTTTGTTTTCGTCACCGCAGATATTCATGCTTCACCCCTTCCAGGTAGCGAGGGTAATGTCCATTTCGTTCGGCACCGCACAGACGACTCCACGTCATCCCTCTATCGTTGCTGAACAAGGAGCAAACCCTATGAAAACAGTTACATTCCAACGCCGCCGCCTAACGAAAAATCGGACGATCAATGGAGACCAATCATGATTGAGGTTCGCAAGGGTCAGGCACCTACCCCACTTACCCGTGCCGAGTTCAGCGACCGGTTTAAGGCGTCCTTCATCGACCCGGCGTTCCGGGCTGAAGACTCGGCCATTGATCGCCTGGTGGGGATCGCCTGGCAGGCCCACACCGAATATCGGAAGTCCCCCTTTACGCAGAAGGCGGGGCCGGGGTATGCGGACCCGGACTATGACCTGTCAAGCGAGTGGGTTGCCACCAGGCAGCGCATCGATGCCGCGCAACTGCGCTGGGCCGATGCGGCGAGCCCATCCCGGGTGTTGCTGATCTGTGGATCGGCACGCAACGATGGCACCTGCCCGGGCGAGATGTCCAAGACCTTTCGGCTGCTGGAAATCGCACGCGAAACCCTGGAGCAGGCCGATATCCAGATCGATGTGCTCGACCTCAGCCGGCTCTCTTCCGAATACGGCCGCAAGATCCACCCCTGCAAGGGATGCGTGTCCACCGCGATGCCTTTGTGTAACTGGCCGTGCAGTTGTTATCCCAACCATGCGCTCGACCAGACCAATGACTGGATGGACGAGATCTACGAGCGCTGGACCGCCGCTCATGCGGTGATCATCGCCTCGCCGGTGTATTGGTACCAGAGCCCCAGTCCGTTGAAACTGATGATCGACCGACTGGTTTGCGCCGACGGTGGCAACCCCGACCCTACTGCCACCTCGGGCAAGAATCCCGGCAAGGCAAAAGCGCTCGAGATGGCCGGCTGGGACTACCCCAAGCATCTGGCAGGACGCGCCTACGGGCTGATCGTCCACGGTGATGTGGCCGGGATCGAAGGCTCGCGACGCGGCCTGTCGGACTGGCTCGACTGGATGGGTTTCATCGACGCGGGCGCGCAGGCGCGACTGGACCGTTTCATTGGCTATTACGAGCCGTATGCGACCAGCCACGACAGCCTCGATCGGGATGACCCCATTCAGGAAGAAGTACGCAATGTGGCGCGTGCGGTGGCAAAGACCGTGGTCGAGTTGCGTTCTGGTCGACTCCAGGCGGTGCAACCGAGCCTGTCACGTCCGCGCCCGAAATAGTTATACGCCCTGCAACCGTACGGCAGCGCACTGACACTTCAACCTTCACCGGATAGGCTTGACGATCTATCCGTCACATACGGATTACCTTGCTGGAGAAAAGCATGAATGAATATCGCCACCATGTATCGGGCTTTTTTGCCCATCGCGAAGAAGCCGAAATTGTTTTTTCCAAACTTGTCGAACGGGGGATGCCACCTGAGCGACTGCGACTCTTCGAGACCGATCCGGCCGCGTCAGACACCGCGTCCAATGAAGGCAGCAATGCCGTGCTGAAGGACGTGCTGGTCGATGCCACCATCGGAACCGCAGTGGGCACCGGCATCGGTGCGCTGGGGTCCGTGGCACTGGCGGCGGCGAGCGTGAGCCTGTTCATCGCCAGTCCATTGGTCGCTCCGCTGATGTTGCTAGGCTGGGGTGCAAGCATCGGTGGTCTGATCGGTGCCGCGGTCGGCGCCACCCCCGGTGCCGGCAACAAGGACGGCTGGTTGTCGGATCTGGTCGGCGATGCGATTGCCAGCGGCCAGGTCGTGCTGGTAGCAGAGACTCGGACAGAGCAGGAAACGGCGGTTGCACGCGAAGTCATCCAGGCCGCAGTGGGCGATCAGAAGGACAACAGCAGGGAGTGAACACAACCTGTGTCGGCCGGTTTTTATTCGGATCAAGCCAAGTGCTAAAACGATACAGGACAGCATGCACGATGCACCGGGAGTGATTTCCATTCTGCTCGGTAACGCACAAGCCACCGGATTTCCTATGTGTGCTGGCGCACAGCGTAGGCCGCCATGTACTGACATCTTTTACTCAATATGGACATGGATTTTGAATGGACCAGACAAAAATTCTAGGCATCGTGGGAAGCCTGCGCAAAGGCTCCTACAACCATTTGGCACTCAAGGCCGCACAGGAACTGGTACCAAAAGGCGCAGTGCTGAACCTGGTCGAGCTCCATGGCATTCCGGTTTTCGATCAGGACACTGAAATGGCAATGCCTGCTGCCGTGCTTGAATTCAAGCGACGGATTCTGGAGGCTGATGCCATCTTGTTCGCCACGCCGGAGTACAACTATTCTGTTTCCGGCGTGCTGAAGAATGCCATCGACTGGGCATCCAGACCCTATGGTGAAAGTGCCTGGACGGGCAAACCGGCGGCAGTGATGGGTGCATCGACCGGTAACTTTGGATCAGCCCGTGCGCAATACCATCTGCGACAAATCCTGGTCACGCTGGAGATGCCAACGGTCAACCAACCGGAAGTGATGATCCGCAATGCAGTCCAATGGTTTGACCCGGACGGCAGACTGATCGATGCGCCGACCCGGGCGCATATTCAGCAGCTTCTGGCTGCACTGGTGCAACTGGCAAGATCAAATTCGCCGGGAGGCAACCTGGCTGCTTGAGGTTCGACGTGCACTATGTGACCAGGATGAACGCGAGCTCAACTACTCGGACCACCCGCTTTGCAAGGATTCCGACAAGCGCTAACCCCTAGACCGCCAAGCAGGTATTGCGGGTCTATAGTGAATGGGCAATACAGGTTTACCCGCATTACGTACGCCATCGCACAGACAACACGCCGTACGCAAGGGACACTTCACCGTGTTTGAAAAAGCCTGATCCAGATATGACGTGCAAGTGGAACGATGACATCGACATTTTTGTTAGCGCTGGTAAGCCAACCCATCTTAGCAACCTTCTCAATTGATAAGCCTCTTCCACACAAAATGAAAACAAGTCCCTTGGCGGGAAAGCCCGCCCAGCCAGCCATGCTGGTCAATATCCCCAGACTCATCACAGCCTATTACAGCAACCTGCCTGACCCTGCGGTGCCCGCGCAACGGGTCGCGTTTGGCACCTCGGGGCATCGTGGTTCGGCGTTCGACAACAGTTTCAACGAATGGCATGTGTTGGCCATCAGTCAAGCCATTTGCGATTACCGCACGCAACAGGGAATCGATGGCCCGCTGTTTCTGGGGATCGACACGCACGCGCTTTCGGAGCCGGCGTTGACCAGTGCACTCGAAGTGCTGGCGGCCAACGGAGTGGAGGTCATGCTTGCGGACAAGGACGAATACACCCCGACACCGGTAATTTCCCACGCCATCCTCACTTACAATCGCGGCCGGGATGCCGGGCTGGCAGACGGCATTGTCATCACGCCTTCGCACAATCCACCCGACAGTGGCGGCTTCAAGTACAACCCGACCAATGGCGGACCGGCGGACAAGGACATCACGGGCCGGATCGAAGCGCACGCCAATACGCTGCTGGAAAGCAAGCTCAAAGGCGTTAAAAGAATGTCGCTCGAACAGGCCCGGCGCGCCTCGACCACGCACCGGCATGACTATCTCAATGCTTACGTCAGTGATCTCGGCAGCGTGCTCGACATGGACGCGATACGCGGCGCGAACCTCAGCTTGGGCGTGGATCCGCTGGGCGGCGCCGGTGTTCACTATTGGGGCGCGATTGCCGAGCGCTATGGCTTGAATCTCACGGTGGTGAACAAAGCCGTCGACCCGACCTTCCGCTTCATGACGGTCGATTGGGACGGTCAGATTCGCATGGACCCCTCCTCGTCCTACGCCATGCAGAGCCTGATCGGTCTCAAGGATCGCTTCGACATCGCGTTCGCCTGCGACCCCGACCATGACCGGCACGGCATTGTCACCAAAAACGCTGGACTGCTGCCACCCAACCATTACCTGTCGGTCGCCATTGATTACCTGTTCCAGCATCGACCGGGATGGCGCAAGGATGCGGCAGTGGGCAAGACGGTCGTCAGCAGCCAGATGATCGATCGCGTCGCAGCCAGGCTCGGCCGCACCCTTGTCGAGGTGCCGGTCGGCTTCAAATGGTTTGTCGATGGCCTGTACGACGGCTCGCTCGGTTTTGGTGGCGAAGAAAGTGCAGGCGCCTCGTTTGTCCGGATGGATGGCAGCGCCTGGTCGACCGACAAGGACGGCATCATCCCGGCTTTGCTGGCGGCAGAAATCACCGCGCGCTTGGGTCGCGATCCCGGCGAACGCTACCGTGAGCTTGCGCGCGAGTTTGGCGATCCGGTTTACGACCGCATCGATGCGCCCGCGACGCCGGCGCAAAAGAAGAAACTGGCGCAGTTGTCGCCCCAACAGGTGCTGTCTGCAGAACTGGCTGGCGAAAAAATCCAGGCCATCCTCACCCATGCGCCGGGCAACGGCGCCCCCATCGGCGGCTTGAAAGTCGTGGCGGAGAGCGGCTGGTTTGCGGCGCGTCCGTCAGGTACCGAGAACATCTACAAGATCTATGCAGAGAGCTTTCGTGACGCGAACCATCTGCACTGTATTCAGGTCGAGGCCCAAACCATCGTCAGTGCTGCTTTGGCAGCGTCCTCGTAGCAGTCCGGGATGGCATCCGGCACCCACTTGAAGAGAAACGCATGAGTAAGCAAACACCCATCAACCCCAAGCAGCTTCTTGTATCAACGGATGTCGAGGGATTCGATGCACTGGCCGAACTGGCGCTGGACATACGATCGTCATGGGATCACGCCACCGACCAGGTGTGGCGACAACTGGATCCGGTGCTGTGGGCGCTGACCCAGAATCCCTGGGTGGTGTTGCAGACGGTGTCGCGGGAGAAACTGCAGCAGGTATTGGCCGAGCCGGCTTTCCGCACACACCTTGATGATCTGGTGCAAGCCCGACGCGACGCGGCGGAGGCGCCCGCGTGGTTCCAGCAAACCTATCCGCAATCACCGCTCAGTTGTGTTGCCTACTTCAGCATGGAATACATGTTGAGCGAGGCCTTGCCCATTTACTCGGGCGGGCTCGGCAACGTGGCCGGCGATCAGCTCAAGGCTGCCGGCGATCTGGGCATCCCGGTGATCGGTGTGGGACTGCTCTACCAGCAAGGCTATTTTCGTCAGGTGATCGACAAGGATGGCGCGCAACAGGCTCTTTACCCGTACAACGACCCCGGCCAGTTGCCAATCACGCCGCTGCGCAAACCGAATGGCGAGTGGTTGCGCCTGGAAATTGCCTTGCCCGGTTACTCGGTCTGGCTACGCGCCTGGCAGGTGCAGGTCGGTCGCGTGAACCTGTACCTGCTCGACAGCAACGACGCTGCGAATTACCCGGCGCATCGCGGCATTACCAGCGAGCTGTATGGCGGCGGGCCGGAGTTGCGCCTCAAACAGGAGCTGCTGCTCGGCATCGGCGGCTGGCGGCTGCTTGCCGCACTCGGCATTGCGCCCGAAGTGTGCCACCTGAATGAAGGACATGCGGCCTTTGCCGTACTGGAACGCGCGCGCTGCTTCATGGAGGAAAACAAGCTGAGCTTCGAGGCCGCGCTGGCCGTCACCCGGGCGGGCAACCTCTTCACCACGCACACGGCGGTGGCGGCCGGCTTTGATCGTTTTGCGCCGGCGTTGATCGAGCAATATCTCGGCGGCTATGCCGAGCAGCGTCTCGGGATCACCCGTCACGATTTGCTGGCGCTGGGACGCCAGAACCCGAACGACGCGACGGAAGTGTTCAACATGGCCTATCTGGCGATACGCGGCAGCGGAGCCATCAATGGCGTAAGCCGCTTGCATGGCCGGGTAAGTCGCCATCTGTTCGAGCCACTCTTCCCACACTGGCCGACGGAAGAGGTCCCGGTCGGACATGTGACCAACGGCGTTCACATGCCGACCTGGGACTCGGCCTCGGCTGATGCACTGTGGACGGAGGCTTGTGGCAAGGAGCGCTGGCTAGGAACAGTGGAGACGCTGGCACAGAACATTCGCAGTGTCTCCGACGCCCGACTTTGGGAATTCCGCACCGACGCCAGCGGGACGCTCGTTGATTACGCCCGCGGACGCTTGTCCCGGCAACTGGCCGCATCCGGAGCAACACCCGAGACGGTTGATATGGCGAAGCATCTGTTTGACTGCAATACCCTGACGCTGGGCTTTGCACGCCGCTTTGCAAGCTACAAACGCCCCAACCTGCTGCTGCATGACCCGGAGCGATTGCTGCGCCTGCTGACCAATCCGCAACGCCCGGTACAGATCATCATGGCCGGCAAGGCCCATCCCGCTGACCGGGCGGGACAAGCATTGATTCAGGAATGGACGCATTTCATTCGACGGCCCGAGGTGCGCCCGCATGTGATCTTCCTCAGCGACTACGACATGCATCTGACCGAGCAGTTGGTGCAGGGCGTGGATGTCTGGCTCAACACGCCGCGTCGTCCCTGGGAAGCGTGCGGAACCAGCGGCATGAAGGTGCTGGTCAATGGCGGCATCAATCTGTCCGAACTGGACGGCTGGTGGGCCGAAGCCTACACGCCGGAGGTGGGCTGGGCGCTGGGAGATGGCCAGGAACACGATAGCGATCCCGCGTGGGACGCCATTGAAGCAAACGCCCTCTATGACCTGCTCGAGCGCGAGGTGATCCCCGAGTTCTATACCCGCGACGTGCTAGGCATCCCCACCGCCTGGGTGGCGCGGATGCGGGAAAGCATGGCGCAATTGACGCCGCGCTTTTCCACCAACCGCGCAGTATGCGAATACACCGAACAACACTACCTGCCGGCTGCCGCAGCCTACCGGGAGCGGGCTGCCAACCAGGGCGCCATCGGCGTGGAGCTGGTTGAGTGGCGCCATGCGCTGGAGCAGAATTGGGCCTCGCTCCGCTTCGGCGAGGTGAAGTTTGAAACCGAGGGCGAGCAGCACGGTTTCGAAGCGCAGGTGTATCTCGATGGCCTCGACCCGGAGGCCGTTCGGGTCGAGTTGTATGCCAATAGTGCTGGCGGCAGCGCACCGGAACGGGTGGCGATGCAGCGCGAACGGCAATTGGTGGGCGCGGCAAACGGCTATGCTTATCGTGCGGTGGTGCCTGCCACCCGTCCTGCGACGGACTATACGGCGCGCCTCATCCCACTCCACGCTGGGGTGGTGGTTCCACTGGAAGATGCGCATATCCTGTGGCAGCGCTGATTCAATTCCGGAAGATGGCTTTGTAACCGACCGAATCACATTGCCGCATGGCTCGCGAAACAATCGATTGAGGAAGTGCACCCATGAGTGTTGAGACACATGCATTGGCCGCCGAAGACGATGATTCGCTTTCGCCCTGGTGGATACGCGCTGTACTGATTGTGATGGTATTAGGCTTTGCCGGGCTGATCACGATCACGATGCTCTCCTACCGCAATGCCCCGCCGATCCCGGCGCTGATGGTGGACGCGCAAGGTGACACGGTATTCAGCGGCGACGACGTCCGCGACGGCCAGACGGTCTTCCTCAAATACGGTCTGATGGACAACGGCAGCATCTGGGGCCATGGTGCCTATCTTGGTCCGGATTATTCGGCCGAGGCGCTGCACCGCATCGGGATGGACACCGCCGAGGCAATCGCACAACAGCACTATCAGCAACCCCTGGCCGCGTTGACTCCGTCGCAACAGGCTGCAGTCCGGGCAGAAACAGCGGTCGAACTCAAAACCAATCGGTATGACAGCGCCACCCAAACGCTGCGATTGACCGTGCCGCAAACTGCGGCCTATCGCCAGCAGATCGGCTACTGGACCGAGTACTTCCGGGACCCGTCGCGCAATGGGGGTCTGAAAGCCGACCTCATCACCGACCCGACCGAGCTGCGCCAGTTCACCGCCTTCGTCACCTGGGCTGCCTGGGCATCGGTGGCCGTTCGCCCGGGCGAAGACTATTCCTATACCAACAATTTCCCGTACGACCCGAGCGTGGGCAACCTGCCCACGTCCAGCGCCCTGCTGTGGAGCGCGCTGAGCCTGCTGGTGTTGTTAGCCGGCATTGCGACCGTGCTGCTGGCATTCGGGAAATTCGATTACCTGGGTTGGATCACGCGCGGCCATCACGTGCACCCGCACCTGCTGCCGGGGCGTTCCAGCCGGGGACAGAACGCACTGGTGAAATTCTTCGTGGTCGTAGCGCTGCTGTTGCTGGCGCAGTCATTGGTGGGCGGCGCAGTGGCGCATTACCGCGCCGACCCTGGCAGTTTTTACGGCTTTCAGCTCGAGCGTATTTTCCCCAGCAATCTGCTGCGCACCTGGCATTTGCAACTCGCGATCTTCTGGATCGCCACCGCCTACGTCGCCGCGGCCCTGTTCCTTGGCCGCTCGCTGCGGGTCGACGAACCACGCGGGTTCGCAGGGTGGGTGCACGTGCTGTTCGCCGCATTCGCGGTCGTGATCGGCGGCAGCTTGATTGGCGAGTGGCTGGGCATCTCGCAACAACTCGGCCAATGGTGGTTCTGGCTGGGCAACCAGGGGTGGGAGTACCTGGAACTCGGTCGGCTGTGGCAATACCTGCTCGTGGCGGGGTTATTGATGTGGTTTGCGCTGCTATGGAAATTAGTACGGCCGAACACGCTGGCGGACCCGGCGTCGAAGCCCATCGTCAGGATGTTCCTGGTGGCGGCGCTGGCGATCCCGGTTTTCTATGTGCCCGCCCTGTTTTTCGGCGCCAAAACCAACTTCACGGTGGTCGATACGTGGCGCTTCTGGATCATCCACTTGTGGGTAGAAGGATTTTTTGAATTCTTCGCCACGACAGTGGTGGCACTGACGTTCTATCAACTCGGCCTGACCCGCCGCAACGTCGCGCTACGCGTGATCTATCTCGACGCCATCCTGTATTTCCTTGGTGGATTGATTGGCACTGGCCACCATTGGTATTTCACCGGCCAAACCAACGTCAACATGGCGCTATCGGCGCTGTTTTCAGCGCTCGAAGTCGTCCCGCTGACTTTGCTCACGCTGGATGCCTGGGACTTCGTTCGAACCACCCGCGGCGAATGCGACGTCTGTGGAAAAAAGATCGCGATACCGCACAAATGGACCTTCTATTTTCTGATCGCCGTGGGCTTCTGGAACTTCCTGGGTGCCGGCATGTTCGGTTTTCTGATCAACCTGCCGATCGTGAGCTATTACGAAGTGGGTACCCTGCTGACGCCGAATCATGGCCACGCTGCGCTGATGGGCGTCTTCGGCATGCTGGCGATCGCGCTGATGGTGTTCGTGCTGCGTCAGACCAACGATGATGCGCACTGGGCAGGCATCGAGAAATACATCAAGGTCGCCTTCTGGGGCACCAACATCGGTTTGGCGATGATGGTGACGATGAGCATGTTCCCCGGCGGCGTGCTGCAGGTCTGGGACGTGATGCAGAACGGGTACTGGCATGCCCGCAGTCTTGACTATATCGGGAGCGATCGATCGCGCCTGATCGAATGGCTGCGACTGCCCGGCGACCTGGTGTTCATCGTATTTGGCACCGTGCCATTGGTGATCGCAGCGGTCAAAGGCTATCTCGGCGCACGCGCCGCGGATCGTGATCAAGTTGAATTCTGATACATGAATGATGGCTATTTTCAGCGGCCCAAGGTCGCAACAGCATGAAGACGCCTGAACGCCCGCTACATGCGTATATGTCCGAGGTCTGCGAACGCGCCGAAGTCCGGCGTGGCGTTCCGTTGCCACTGGGCACCCATGAAGCCGAAGGCGGCGTCAACTTCGCCCTGTTCAGCCGCCACGCAAGCCGCGTCCGGCTGGAACTGTTCGAACAGGCCCATGATGCAGTGCCAGCCCGGGCCTTTGATCTCGATCCGGCACGCAACCGCACGGGCGACGTGTGGCACATCTGGGTCGAGGGGATGCGGCCAGGGCAGCTGTATGCCTACCGGGTGGATGGTCCCTACCATCCCAGGGATGGCCATCGTTTCAATTTCAACAAGCTGCTCCTGGACCCCTTTGCAACAGCGATCTCGCCGTTGCCTGATTGGGATTTTGGCCCGGCGCGGGGATACGATCCAGTGGCGCCGGAGCCAGACCTGGTTTGTTCAAAAGTCGATGATGCCGGTGCCATGCCGAAATGCGTGTTCACGCATGAGCACTTCAACTGGCATGACGATCGGCCTCTCCGGCATCCCTGGTCGAAGACGGTGATTTATGAAACGCATGTACGCGGTTTCACCATTCGCCCCAACGCCGGCGTGGCGCATCCCGGCACTTACCGCGGCCTGATGGAAAAGATTCCCTACTTGAACGAACTGGGCGTGACGGCGGTTGAATTGATGCCGGTACACGAGTTCAACGCATATCAGGCGCCGGGCATCAACCCGCAAACCGGCAAACCACTCACCAATTTCTGGGGCTACGATCCCGTGGCTTTCTTTGCGCCGAAAGCCTCCTACAGCAGTGCAGGCGGCCTCGGCCAGCAGAATCTGGAATTCAAGGAAATGGTGCGGGCACTCCATCAAGCCGAGATCGAGGTGATCCTCGACGTGGTGTTCAATCACACCGCAGAGGGAAACGAACTGGGCCCGACGCTGTGTTTTCGTGGCCTGGATAACGCGATCTTCTACACCCTGGCGGACGACAAACGTCACTATCAGGACTACACGGGCACCGGCAACACCATCAACGCCAATCACCCCGTGGTGCGGGATCACATCCTGGCTGCGTTGCGTTACTGGGTGGTGGAGATGCATGTGGATGGCTTCCGCTTTGACTTGGCATCCGTGCTCGGACGCGACCGCAGCGGCAAGCTGCTGGCCAATGCCCCGCTGCTCGAACAGATCGCCGAGGACCCGATCCTGAGAGACGTCAAAATTATCGCCGAAGCATGGGACGCCGCCGGCGCCTACCAGGTGGGCAGTTTTTCAGAACAGCGCTGGGCGGAATGGAATGGTCGATACCGGGATGATGTCCGGCGTTTCTGGCGCGGCGACGAAGGCATGCTCGGGGTGTTTGCCAGCCGAATCTGCGGCAGTGCAGACATCTACACCGCGTCGGGCAAAGGCCCCGAGGCCAGCATCAATTTCATTACCTGTCACGATGGCTTCACGCTGAACGACCTGGTGAGCTATGGCAGCAAGCACAATGAAGCCAACGGAGAAAACAACCATGACGGGACCGATGCCAACTACAGCGACAACCATGGCGTCGAAGGCGAGACAGCCGATGCTGGAATCGAAGCCCTGCGCAAACGCCAGATCAAGAATTTCCTGCTGACGCTGCTGATCTCGCGCGGCGTGCCGATGCTGCTTGGCGGGGACGAATTTCGCCGCACTCAGGGCGGCAACAACAACGCCTGGTGCCAGGACAGCGAAATGAGTTGGCTAGACTGGCACTATCTGGAGCGATACCGGGACATTTTCCGCTTTGCTCAAGGCATGATCGCCTTTCGCCGTGCTCATCCGGTGCTGAGTGCGGAGCACTTCTACACGGACGCCGAGGTCCAGTGGATGGGCCCGTCCGGCAATCCACCCGACTGGGCCGACCCGGAAGCGAAGCAGTTCGGCTGCCTGATCCAGGAAGACGGTCAACACGCGCTTTTCATGATGTTCAATGCGGGTGCCGAGGCAGTTGAGTTTGTTTTGCCCCGACGCGCAGCGAAGAAGGGATGGCGTCTGGTCGTCGATACCGCACGCGAATCCCCGCAGGGCCTGTTCGAAGCGAGCGAGACCACCCTGTTGGAAAACACACGCACCTACCGTCTGGAGACGCGATCAAGCACCATTCTTTTGACGCATTGAGTCCGTCTCGCCCCGGCTTGGCCCATTACATTTCTTATCGCATGTCAGAGAACACATACCATGCTGCATTACGCGGAATACCTCAAAATATTTGTCGGCCTGCTGGCCATCGTCAACCCATTCGGGGCCATCCCGCTATTCATCAGCATGACCGCCGACGAGAGCACCAGCCAACGCCGCAAGACGATCAACCTGGTCGCCGTCGGCGTCACCATCATCCTGCTGGTGACGCTGTTCTTCGGCGAACTGCTATTGCAGTTCTTTGGCATCACCATCGATTCGTTCAGGGTTGGCGGCGGCATCTTGGTGTTGCTGATGGCGATCGCCATGCTGCATGCCAAAACCAGCCTGATCCGGCAAACCGATGAAGAGGCGAATGAGTCGATCGACAAGGAGTCAGTCGCCATCGTTCCGCTGGCCATGCCATTACTGGCCGGCCCAGGTGCTATCAGCACCGTGATTCTGGCGGCGCACAAATCAAGTGGTGTCGTCCACTACCTGATCATCGCGCTGGGCATCGTCGTGTTGAGTCTGGTGGTGTGGGGCGTGTTGCGACTGTCACCGTGGATAGCCGGTCGCATCGGCGCCACGGGGATCAATATTTTCACCCGCATCATGGGCTTGATCCTGACAGCGATTGCAGTCGAGTTCATCGCCACCGGCATCAAGGGAATGTTTCCCGCGCTGGCTTGAGTACGCATCCTGCAAGGGAACGCTGAGTGACGCTGGGGAAATCGATGTGAGATTGATAAATGTTCATTTACGAAATGCACGACGAATTCGTAGGCTATTCTGAACAACGAATACAGCTAAAGGAGTTAACACATGACCCAAGACCAGCGTATCGAACAGAAAATCGATTTCTACAAATCACATCTGAAGCATATCGATGAACTTTTGGAACGATCCAGCAAAGGCGTAAGCAAAAGCAAAAGTCCGGAACACGCGGAGATCCAATCACAGATAACGGCCCTGAAAAATGAACGCGATCAATTCGCCAGGCACATTGGCACGTTGAAACTGGGGTCAACTGCTGACATGCAGGAAAAAATGATTGAGGGGGCCGGCCCGATGGGTGTGTGGGATGCGCTCGCCCAGCAATTGGAGAAACTGGTTGAGCGCATTGAACGCTAGTCCGATGGGGGGCAGGCGGGAATCACGAAACAATCATGACGCCAAGGTGAGCATGTCCAAAAAAGGGGATCACTCCCCGGTGAAGCCAGCCTTGCTGCCCCTCCAGCGGCGAGAGCCGTTGCCCTGGCAAATGCCCAGGGTGCTGGAGGATGACCCTCGGGCCATGGCGCGAGTGCAGGTCATCATGGCCAGCCCGGACTATCGTCAGACGGGTCAGGAGGTGGCGTTTCTGAACCAGGATGAAACGCGCGGTGTGCGGCTCCAGATTGATTACCTGAAATCCGGCTGCATTGATCAAGGGTATCCCGATTGCATCGGTGATGTGCGTGCTGCGGTGAAACCGCATGAGAGGGAATTCATCCATGAGCTCAGCCGCTAGCATCCTGACCATCAACGGCGGTTCATCGAGCATCAGGTTCGCCTTGTATCCGGTTGGCGGGCCGCTGGTGCGCACGCTTGCCGGGAAAATTGACCGCATTGGTTTATCCGGGACGAATCTGACTTTCAGCGATACACCCCAAGGCCAGCAAAACAGCCAAGGCATCGAAGCAGAAGATTATCTGCCCGCAACGAATTTTCTGATCGACTGGATCGATCAACACATTGGTTTGACACACGTCACAGCGGTCGGTCACCGCGTGGTTCACGGCATGCAGCATACTGAGCCCGAACGGGTTTCCCAGGTATTGCTGGATGAGCTTCACCGCATCAGTTCCTACGACCCGGATCATCTTCCTCACGAGATTGCATTGATCGAGGCGTTCCGCCAGCGATATCCGCACCTGCCTCAGGTGGCCTGTTTTGACACAGCGTTTCACCACACCTTGCCGCGCGTGGCCAGGCTCTTGCCGATCCCGCGCTGTTTCGATGCAGAAGGTATCCAGCGCTACGGATTCCATGGCTTGTCCTATGCTTATCTCATGCAGGAGTTAGCGCAGGTTGCCGGCACGAAATCCGCCCAAGGCCGAGTGATCCTGGCGCACCTCGGTAACGGTGCAAGTCTGGCCGCCGTTCGAGACGGTCGCAGCGTCGACACCAGCATGGGATTCACTCCGAGCGGCGGTTTGCCGATGGGCACCCGGCCGGGCGACATGGATCCCGGCGTGGCCTGGTATTTGATGCAAAGCGAGAATCTGACGCCCTCACAATTCAACCAGCTCATCAATCATGAATCCGGACTGCTTGGTGTCTCGGAGACAAGCTCCGACATGCGCGACCTGATCAAGAACGAGGCAACCGACGTACGCGCAGCCGAAGCGGTCGCGCTGTTTTGCTACCAGGTCAAGAAATGGATCGGTGCCTACGCGGCGGTATTGGGTGGATTGGACACGCTGGTTCTCGCGGGTGGCATCGGAGAAAACGCGCCCGCTGTTCGTGCACGGATCTGCGAGGGGCTGGGGTTTCTTGGAATCGAAATTGATGAAGAACGCAATGCCACCAATGCGAGCGTGATTTCTACGCAGACCAGCCGAGTCGCTGTTCGCGTCATGCATACGGATGAAGAAGTAATGATCGCGGAATCGGTTCGCGGCGTTTTAAACCTTCCAGCAGAAAAGGAAACAGAACATGGTCAGAAAAATGAAAACGCCTAAGCCCACGGACAAGCCGTTGTCGCCCGATCTTCTGCGCAAGATGGACGCCTACTGGCGGGCCGCCAACTATCTGTCAGTTGGCCAGATTTACCTGTACGACAACCCACTGCTCAAAAAGCCATTGAAACTGGAACATGTGAAGCCACGCTTGCTGGGGCACTGGGGGACCACGCCGGGCTTGAATTTTGTATATGTCCACCTCAACCGGATCATCCGGCAATACGACCTGAGCATCATCAATGTCACCGGCCCCGGGCATGGCGGGCCGGGCCTGGTGGCCAACACCTATCTGGAGGGGACTTACAGCGAGGTATACCCGAATATTTCCCAGGATGAAGCGGGAATGAAGAAATTGTTCACCCAGTTTTCCTTTCCCGGCGGCATTCCCAGCCACGTCGCACCGGAAACCCCGGGCTCCATCAACGAAGGCGGCGAACTTGGTTATGCCCTGTCGCACGCCTATGGTGCCGCGTTCGACAATCCCGACCTGCTGGTGGCCTGCGTGGTGGGGGATGGCGAGGCAGAAACCGGCCCGATGGCGACCAGCTGGCACTCCAACAAATTCCTCAACCCGGTTCACGACGGCGCGGTGTTGCCCATTCTGCATTTGAACGGCTACAAGATCGCCGGTCCCACGGTGCTGGCGCGCATTCCCCACGACGAGTTGGAGGCGCTATTCCGCGGCTATGGCTACACGCCGTATTTCGTCGAGGGTGACGACCCCGAGCAGATGCACCAGCTGATGGCAGCCACCCTCGATACCGTGGTTGCCGAGATCCAGTGCATTCAGCGCGACGCGCGCGCCAAAGGATTCGGTGAGCGTCCGCGCTGGCCGATGATCATCCTGCGCTCGCCGAAGGGCTGGACCGGACCTGAAACAGTCGATGGCAAACAGATCGAAGGGACCTTTCGCGCGCACCAGGTCCCAGTCACCAATTTTGCCAAGGAGCCCAGGCATTTAAAGATCCTAGAGCAGTGGATGAAAAGTTACCGCCCCAAGGAACTGTTTGATGATCAGGGCAGGCTGATTCCGGAACTGGCCGAACTGGCGCCAAAAGGTGAGCGGCGCATGGGTGCCAATCAGCATGCCAATGGCGGCATGCTGCTGCGCGACCTGAAAATGCCAGACTTCCGCGACTATGCAGTCAAGGTCCCGAAACCCGGCGAGGTGGTAGCCGAAGCGACACGCGCGCAGGGTGAGTTGATGCGCGACGTGATGAAGCTCAACGCCGAGGCACGCAACTTCCGCATCTTCAGCCCGGACGAAACGGCTTCGAATCGCTGGGGTGCGCTGTTCGAAGTGACAAACCGCTGTTCGACGGCAGAAATCATTCCTGGAGACGAACATGTCGCACCCGATGGCCGGGTCATGGAGATGTTGAGCGAGCATCAGTGCCAGGGCTGGCTCGAAGGTTATCTGCTGACCGGGCGCCATGGCTTTTTCTCCTGCTATGAAGCCTTCATCCACATTGTCGATTCGATGTTCAACCAGCACGCCAAGTGGCTCGATGTGACGCGCGATATTGCGTGGCGCCGGCCGATTGCCTCGTTGAACTACCTGCTGTCTTCGCACGTGTGGCGGCAGGACCACAATGGCTTCAGCCATCAGGACCCGGGCTTCATCGACGTGGTGGCCAACAAGAAGGCTGAAGTCATCCGCGTCTATCTGCCGCCCGATGCCAACACCCTGCTGTGGGTTACCGACCATTGCCTGCGCAGCCACAATGACGTCAATGTCATCGTTGCGGGCAAGCAGCCGGAACTGCAATGGCTGGACATGGATGCGGCGATCAAACACTGCACCGCCGGACTCGGTATATGGGAATGGGCCAGCAACGACGCAGGCGGAGATCCCGATGTGGTCATGGCCTGCTGCGGCGACGTGCCGACACTGGAGACCCTGGCGGCGGTGAAGCTTCTGCGCCAGCACTTCCCGGAACTGAAGATCCGCGTCATCAATATCGTGAATTTAATGACGCTGCAGCCGCAGAGCGAGCATCCACACGGCATCTCGGACAAGGATTTCGATGTCCTCTTCACCAAGGACAAGCCGGTCATTTTTGCCTTCCACGGCTACCCCTGGCTGATCCACCGTCTGACCTATCGCCGTACCAATCACAAGAACCTGCATGTGCGTGGCTACAAGGAAAACGGTACGACCACCACGCCTTTCGACATGGCGGTACTGAACGATCTAGACCGTTTCCACCTGGCCGGTGACGTCATTGATCGGGTGGCTAGCCTGGGTTCGCGCGCCGCCTACGGCAAACAGCACCTGCGCGACAAGCTGCTTGACCACAAGGCCTACATCGATAAACACGGTGAAGACATGCCGGAGATTCGCGACTGGAAATGGGGTACGACCTGAACGCAACCCCGTGATCAACGTCAACTTCTAAGCCATCAGCATCCAGAGGCACGCAATGACACACGCAAATGACGTCACCGGGGAAGTCATCCTGGTTGCGGTATACGACGACGAAGCCAGGGCCCAACAGGCCATCGAGCAACTGCGCGACAAGGGGGCCGCCATGGATATGCTCTCCGTTCTCGGCCGTGTTCACCCATCGGGTGACGATGTGCTCGGCATCTACTACACGGGCATGGGTTCACGGGTCGAGGCCTGGGCCAAGCAGGGTGCACTCTGGGGCGCGGCATGGGGCTTACTGATGGGCGCGGCCGCCATGTTTGTGATGCCGGTGGTGGGGCCGATATTTGCGGCCGGTCCCATCGTCGAGACCATCGTTGCCACATTGGGCGGCGGCATTGCCGGTGCGGCAACCGGAGGCGCAATGGGCGGTGCCGGGATGGCGGGTGCCGCGGCCCTGACCCATCTGGCCTCGGTCATGCACCGCATGGGCATCCCGCAAGACCAGCTCGACCACCTGCATCAGGCCATCGTCGAGGGTCATTTCGTATTGTTACTGCGGGAGGCAAAAAGTCTGGCCTCCCCCTGGTTGGAAGTGCTTCACCAGAGCGGAGCCAGGGAAGTGATTGAGCTGCCGTATAAAGGCTTCGTGGAGGCGCTTTGATCCCGTTTCTCCGCGAAGCAGCCAACAACCTTGCCAGTGGGAATCACCTTCGTGTGCGTTCTCACCCTCGCACCTGGAGACTGATCCATGAATAAATTGAGGCAAATTTGGGGCGATCTGCGATCAAGTTTTTGGTTCATGCCTTCGCTGATGGTTGCGGGCAGTACTGTTTTTGCAGCAGCGCTGATCGAAGCGGACTCCGGCGGGAGTGCCCGCTGGCTGCTGCAGTGGCCACGCCTGTTTGGGGCCGGGGCGGAAGGCGCGCGCCAGATGTTGTCCACGCTTGCCGGTTCGATGATGACCGTTATGGGCATCACGTTCTCCATGACCCTGCTGGCATTGGCGCTGGCTTCGAGCCAATACACCTCGCGCATCCTGCGGGGCTTCATGCGCAGCCGCGTCACGCAGATCACGCTGGGGATCTTCGCCGGCATTTTTGTCTATTGCCTGATTGTGTTGCGCGCCATTCGTGGTGGTGAAACCGAATTCGTGCCGAGCCTGGCCGTGTTCTTCGCATTTGTCATGGCGCTCGGCGGTGTTGTCGTCCTCATTTATTTCATTCATCACATCGCCTCGTCGATTCAGGCTTCCAGCATCATCGCCTCGGTTGCGCAGGAAACCATCTCGGCCATTGATCGGCTGCTTCCGGAAAAACTGGGACACGGCCTCGATGAAGATGAGGATCGAAACCCGGTTCTTCAGGCTCTGGATAAGAGGACCTGGTACGCGGTACCAGCAGCCGTGAGCGGTTACATACAAAGCGTGGACCATGATGCCCTTCTGGATCTGGCCCGGGACAGGAAGACCATCGTGCGGATGGAGCATGGTGTCGGCGCGTTCGCTGTGCAAGATGCTGCGTTGGTATCGCTCGCCCTGACGTACCCGCCTGATAAAGCGATGATTTCAGCCCTGAATGGGGCTTACAGTATCAGTCGCCATCGCACGATTGAGCAGGACCCCGCTTTCGGTATCAGGCAGATCGTCGATATGGCCTTGAAGGCACTCTCGCCCGGTGTCAATGACACCTCAACGGCCGTGATGTGCGTGGATTATCTGACGGCGATTCTGGCTCGGCTGGTTGTTCGGCGATTTCCACCATCACACCGCTATGATGAAGAAGTGCTACGTGTGATCACCATGGTCCCGACCTTTGAAGATCTGCTGGCTGAGGCATTCGACCAGATACGGGGCAATATCGCAGGTAATGTTGCCGTCATGGCGCGCATACTCGGCGCGCTTCATACCATCGGCAGCCTGACGGCCGACCAGCGCCGCAGGCAGGGGCTCCACGAGCAGGTGCAGTGGATTGCCGACCTGGCCGACCGCACCATCGAACCCACCCATGATCGCGCACGGATCGAAAGGCGGCTGGTGGAGGTGGACGAAGCACTCGAAGCCGGGCCTGCTTTGTGCACAAGGGAAGCGCAGGCAAATTGACTGTGGATCAGCGGGAGCAAACATGAAGTCTAAAACCAGTGCTTCAAATCCCGGCAAGGTGGTCTCGGTGCGCGGCAGCGTCGTGGATATCCATTTCGATACGAATTTGCCACCCATCCATACCTTGCTGCACGCGATGGAAGGAGAGATTGCCATCGAGGTTTTGGCGCAACTCGACGCGCATCGCGTGAGAGGCATTGCGTTGACGCCCACCCAGGGCCTCGCCCGTGGCATGGCGGTGAAAGACACAGGCGGACCGTTGAAGACGCCGGTAGGCAAGCAAATTCTCTCGCGCATGTTCGATGTATTCGGAAATGCCATCGACCGCCAGGCGGCACCGACGGACATCCAGTGGCGCACCGTGCACAATCCCCCGCCGGCGCTGGCACGACGTTCCACCCAGTCGGAAATATTTGAGACGGGGATCAAGCTTATCGATGTGCTGATGCCGCTCGAGCGCGGCGGCAAGGCGGGCCTGTTTGGCGGGGCGGGCGTCGGCAAGACGGTATTGCTCACCGAGATGATTCACAACATGGTCGGGCAACAGGAAGGCGTGAGCATCTTTTGCGGCATCGGCGAGCGCTGCCGCGAGGGCGAGGAACTCTACCGCGACATGAAAGCAGCGGGTGTGCTGCCACACATGGTGATGGTGTTCGGCCAGATGAATGAACCGCCTGGCGCCCGTTTTCGGGTCGGCCATGCCGCGCTGACGATGGCTGAATATTTTCGTGATGATGAACATCGCGATGTGCTGCTGCTGATCGACAATATTTTCCGTTTCATCCAGGCGGGTATGGAAGTGTCCGGCCTGATGGGCCAAATGCCATCGCGCCTGGGGTATCAGCCGACCATGGGCACCGAGCTGGCGCAACTGGAAGAGCGCATCGCCAATACCGATACCGGCGCGATCACCTCGATTCAGGCGGTGTATGTACCGGCGGACGACTTTACCGATCCGGCGGCGGTGCATACCTTCTCGCATCTTTCCGCGTCCATCGTGCTGTCGCGCAAGCGGGCGAGCGAGGGACTGTATCCGGCCATCGATCCGTTGCAGTCCAGTTCCAAAATGGCTACGCCTGGCGTCATCGGCGAGCGCCACTATGCCCTCGCGCAGGAAATCCGGCGCACCCTCGCGCAATACACGGATCTCAAGGACATCATCGCCATGCTCGGCCTGGAGCAGCTTTCACCGGAGGATCGCAACGTGGTTGCCCGCGCTCGGCGGCTGGAACGTTTTCTTACCCAGCCGTTTTTCACCACCGAGCAGTTTACCGGCCTCAAGGGCAGGCTGGTCAGCCTCGACGATGCGCTGGATGGCTGTGAACGCATCCTGCGTGACGAGTTCAAGGACGTTCCGGAGAGCGCGCTATACATGATCGGGACGATAGACGAAGCGAAGGCAAAGACCCCGCCCGTTCCGAAGTCAAAACAGGAAGACGAGCATGCCGCCAGCACGCATGAATCTTAAGGTTCTGCTGCCTTTCAAAGTCTTCGCCGAGAAGACCGGCGTGTCGCGCATCGTCGCCGAGTCGCGCGACGGTGCATTCGGACTTTTGCCCCACCGGCTCGACTGTGTGGCGGCGCTGGCACCGGGAATACTGGTGTTCGAAACCGAAGCGGAAGGTGAGGTCTACATCGCCGTCGATGAAGGCATTCTGGTCAAAACCGGCACCGACGTCCTGGTCTCCGTGCGCAACGCGATCGGGGGAGCTGATCTCGGACAATTGCGTGCGGCGGTCGAGCAGGAATTCCTGGAACTGGACGAGCAGGAGAAGAGCGTGCGTTCGGTGCTGGCGAAACTGGAAAGCGGATTTGTCCGGCGCTTTGCGGCATTTCATCATGAGTGAAGAACCGGAAATCAGGCCTACGCCGGCCGAGACGGAATTCAGCCAGCAGGTGGGCGAGAAGGCGGCACGCAAACTCAAGGCGCAACGTCATGTCACGCAGACCGTCTGGTCCGGCCTGGGCATGATGGGGCTGGTGGGCTGGTCGGTGGCTGTACCCACGCTGCTCGGCGCGGCACTCGGGCTCTGGCTGGACAAGCACCATCCCGGCAGCCATTCCTGGACACTCGCGCTGCTGGCGGTCGGTTTGGGTCTGGGTTGCGTCAATGCCTGGCATTGGGTGTCCAGGGAAGACCGGGAAATTCACGCGCAAGAGGAGGATGAGCATGAATGAAGCCTTGAGTCTGTCAGCCGCATTGATCGCGGGCATGGTGCTCGGCGCATTCTTTTTCGGTGGACTTTGGTGGACGGTTCGTCGCGGGGTGTCGTCCAAGCGGGTCGCACTCTGGTTTCTGGGCAGCATGCTGCTTCGAACCGGTGTGGTTCTGGTGGGGTTCTATTTTGTCCTGGGAGACAATTGGCAGCGACTGGTCGCGGGTCTGCTCGGTTTTATCGTCGCGCGCCTTATCGTGATGCGCCTCACCCGGTCAACGGCGAAATCCAACCCATTTGGACAGGACGCCCGTCATGCACCTTAGTCCCGATGCAATCATTTTCTGGCAATACGGGGTATTCAAACTCAACGCCACGATTGCTTACACATGGGGACTGATGTTCGTACTCGCGGTCGGTTCAAAACTCGTTACGCGAAGACTGTCCAAAGATCTGCAACGTTCGCGCTGGCAGAACCTGCTGGAGATCATCGTCACCAGCATTGACAAACAAATTGAAGAGGTCGGCATGAGTCAGCCTCGGAAGTACCTTGGTTTTCTGGGCACCCTGTTCCTGTTCGTCGCGATGGCGAGCCTGTTCACCATTGTTCCCGGTTATGAGCCGCCGACCGGTTCGCTCTCGACCACTGCAGCGCTGGCGATCTGTGTATTTGTGGCGGTGCCGCTGTTCGGCATTGAAAAGAGCGGGCTGGGCGCATATCTTCATGCCTACCTGAAACCGACAGTGATCATGCTGCCGTTCAACATCATCAGCGAGCTTTCGCGCACCCTGGCCCTGGCCGTCCGCCTGTTCGGAAACATGATGAGCGGGACGATGATTCTCGCCATTTTGCTAACCATCACGCCCTTCATTTTCCCGATCGTCATGAGCGCGCTCGGTCTGCTGACCGGCATGGTGCAAGCCTACATTTTCAGCATCCTGGCCACGGTATACATCGCAGCCGCCACACGCGTCCGCACGCCCAAACCAGAATCCGATGCCAGCATCGAATCATGAACCACAATTATTAAAGGAGAAAACATGGATAGCATGACCATTATCGCGGTGGCATCAATTATCACTGCCGGTCTGACCATTGCAATCGGGGTTATTGGACCTTCACTTGGCGAAGGGCGTGCAGTTGCAACGGCACTGACCTCGCTGGCGCAGCAGCCCGATGCCTCTGCCACCATCACCCGGACGCTGTTCGTCGGTCTGGCGATGATCGAGTCCACCGCCATCTACTGCTTCGTGGTCTCGATGATACTCATCTTCGCCAACCCGTTCTGGAATCTCGTCATCGCTCAAGCCGCTGGAAAATAAGCCATGCTGATCGACTGGTTTACCGTCGGCGCGCAAGTCGTCAACTTCCTCATTCTGGTGTGGTTGTTGAAGCGCTTTCTTTATAAGCCCATCCTCGACGCCATCGATGCACGCGAGAAGCGGATCGCCAGCGAGCTGGCAGACGCCGCCGCGAAGCAGGCCGAAGCACAGAAAGAGCGCGACGAATTCCAGCACAAAAACGAAGCGTTCGAGCAGCAGCGCGCCACACTCATGACGCAGGCGAAAAACGAGGCGAAAACCGAACGTATGCGGCTTCTGGACGAGGCGCGGCAGGCGGCCGAATCCCTGAGTGCCAAGCGGCAGGAAACACTGAGAAACGATGCCCATCACCTGAATCAAGCCCTCAGCCGCCGGGTTCAACAGGAAGTATTCGCCATCGCACGTAAGGCGCTGACGGATCTTGCCGGGACAAGCCTGGAAGAACGCATGGGTGACGTGTTTGTTCGCCGTCTGCGCGAGATGGATAACCAGACAAAAACAGGCCTCGCCGTGGCACTCAAGTCAGCCTCTGACCCTGCGTGCGTGCGCAGCGCGTTTGACCTGTCAGCGGCGCAACGCACCGCCATCCAGAACGCACTTAACGAAACCTTCTCGGCCGATATTCAAGTCCGGTTCGAGACCGAGCCAGATCTGATCAGCGGCATTGAGCTCACCTCGAATGGACAAAAAGTGGCGTGGAGCATTGCGGAATATCTGGCCTCGCTGGAAAAAGGCGTAGACGAACTTCTGAAAGAGAAGGACACCGCCCAGGCAAAGAAACCGTCAGATTTGACCCGGCAGATTGGCAAACGAGCCTATGCGTTGTACGAGGAGCATGGCAGCAAGGAGGGGCTGGCAGCTCAGGACTGGGAGGAAGCGGAGCGCGAGATTCGGAACGAAACGCCCAAACCCGTCAAAACCGAGCCTGAACCTGAAGGCCAAGCCAAGTCCGAAGTCAAACCTGAGGCCAATGCGGAACTTGAACCAGAGGCCCATCCTGAAAACAAAGTGGCACCTAAGCCTGCAGTTCAAGCCGGCCCTGAGTCTGAAGCCAATGGCGAGCCCAAGCCTGATGCCAAAGCGGAACCAGAAGCCAATCCTGAAACAAAGAACCCGTGACCATGCACCTTGAGAGCCTCCAAGCCGTTTTCGACAGCGCATTCGCAGGAATAAGCCAGGCGCGGGAAAGCTTCACGCCGCAACTCAAGCCACGGGAAATTGGCACGATCACCAGTATCGCCACCGGCATCGCAAAAGTCTCCGGTCTCCCCGGCGTTGGGTTTGAGGAGGTGCTGAAGTTTCCCGGCGATATCTATGGCATCGCATTCAACGTCGACGAAGATGAAATCGGCGTCGTTCTCCAGGGGGACTACTGGCATTTGCATGCGGGCGATGAAGTCGAACGCAGGGGCCACGTGGTGGATGTTCCCGTGGGGGACGGATTGATCGGACGGATCATCAATCCCATGGGCCGCCCGCTGGACGGCAAGGGTCCGGTGCTTTCCGGCACGCGCCTGCCCGTCGAACGTCCTGCGCCGCCCATCATGGACCGCGCGCCCGTCACCGTACCGCTGCAAACCGGAATCAAGGTCATCGATGCGCTCATTCCCGTAGGACGCGGCCAGCGCGAATTGATTCTGGGCGACCGGCAGACCGGCAAGACCGCGATCGCGCTCGACACGATCCTCAATCAACGCGACCAGAATGTGCTGTGCGTGTATTGCGCCATTGGCCAGCGCGCGTCCGGCGTAGCCAAGGTGATCGCCGCCTTGCGCGAAAATGGCGCGATGGCCTACACCGTCGTGGTCGTCACCGAAGGCAATGATCCGCCCGGCCTCGCCTATATCGCGCCTTATGCCGCGACCAGCATCGCCGAGCATTTCATGGAGCAGGGTCGTGACGTGCTGATTGTGTACGACGACCTTACGCACCATGCCCGCGCCTATCGTGAGCTGTCCCTGTTGCTGCGGCGTCCGCCCGGCCGGGAAGCGTTTCCTGGCGACATCTTTTACATCCACTCGCGCTTGCTGGAGCGCGCAACCCACTTGCGCCCTGAGCTCGGCGGTGGATCGCTGACGGCATTGCCCATCATCGAAACCGAAGCGCAGGATATTTCCGCCTACATCCCGACCAACCTGATTTCCATCACCGACGGGCAAATCTATCTATCGCCGTCGCTGTTCGAACTGGGCGTGCTGCCCGCGGTCGATGTCGGCAAATCCGTCTCGCGTGTTGGCGGCAAGGCGCAGCGTGCTGCCTACCGTGCCGTAGCGGGCGATCTCAAGCTCGCCTACGCCCAGTTCGAGGAACTTGAAACCTTTTCCCGGTTCGGCGCCCGTCTGGATGAAGACACCCGCAAGCTCATCGAGCACGGACGGCGCATCCGCGCCTGTCTCAAGCAGCCGGAATTCGCGCCGGTGTCCGTAGCCGCACAAATCGCCGTGCTGCTGGCGTTGACTGCAGAACTGTTCGATGGCGTGCCGCTTGACCAGATGGCCGATGCGGAGAATGCCGTGCGTGAGGCAGCGATAGACATCCCGGATGAGGTGGTCGCACGATTCGATAGCGCAGACAAACTGAGCGAGGAAGATCGCAAATCGATACTCGCAATCACGCGTCAGGCACTTGAGACATTCGCGTCGGGACAGAAACCTGAAGCCAATACGGATGCAAATGTCCAGGTCGAGATGAAGGCAAAGCCGGAAAGCAAGCCGGGGTCATGACCGACACCGTAGCGAGCCTTCGCCGAAAGATCGCCGGTGCCGGTGATCTTGAATCCGTGGTGCGTACGATGAAAGCCATGGCCGCGTCGAGCATCGGGCAATACGAGAACGCGGTGCAAGCGCTGGACGACTATTATCGAACCGTGCAATTGGGCCTGGCCGCGAGTTTCCGACAGGACACCTCTGCTACAACCGTGACAAGCATGCCGCAAAAGGACAGCGGGACGATTGGTGCCGTCGTGTTTGGATCCGACCAGGGACTGGTTGGGCAATTCAACGATGTCATGGCGGAGTTTGTCGTGCAGACACTGGGGAATCTACCCGGTAAAAAAATGGTCTGGGCAGTCGGCGAACGCATTCAATCACGCTTTTCCGACACGGGCCTGCTGGCGCGGGAACACTTTGCGCTACCCAATTCCATCAACGCGATTACGCCGCTGGTCGGACAGGTCCTGATCGAAATGGAAGCGCAGCGTGAAAAAGGCACGATCACGCAGGTTTACCTGTTTCACAACCGCCCCATGTCCGGGGCAATCTACACACCTGTGAGCCAACGGCTGCTACCACTGGACAATCTGTGGCGGCGTGATCTGGCGGCTATCCGCTGGCCTACCAATAATTTGTCCGAAGTCATGAATGGCAGGGAACAGACGCTGTCTGCTTTGATTCGCGAATATCTCTTCGTTTCCCTTTTCAGGGCATGTGCCGAATCCCTGGCAAGTGAAAACGCCAGCCGTCTGGCTGCGATGCAGCGTGCTGAAAAAAATATCGATGAATTGCTGGAAGAGCTGAACCGGACATTTCATCGCCTGCGTCAAAGCGGTATCGACGAGGAGTTGTTTGATGTTGTCTCTGGCTTCGAGGCACTGGCCGAATCCAACGCCCATTAGGCCTTGTTTTGACCCCCGCAACGCAATGAGTGCAGTTTTCCTATACTGATCACGCAGAGTCTCTCAGGGAAAATCATTGATGTTCGACGTTGCCGTTATATTCCTTGTGTTGACCGCGCTGCTGTCCTACCTGAACCACCGGTTTATAGGCTTGCCAACCACAATTGGTGTGATGGGCACGGCCTTGCTCCTTTCATTCGCGCTGTTGGGGTTGGCTAAATTCGGTTTTGGTGCTCTGCGTGATTATGAGGTGTCACTCCTCTCATCAATCGATTTTTCGGAATTACTGATGCAGGGTATGTTGTCCCTCTTGCTATTTGCCGGCGCATTGCATGTCGATCTGAGTGAGTTGAAAGCGCGCAAATGGCAAATCGGTATCCTGGCGGTGTTCGGCACACTGACATCGACCCTGCTGGTCGGCTTTGTTCTGTGGACGATCCTGCCCTACCTTGGCATCGCACTGCCGCTTTCCTACTGTTTGATATTCGGCGCATTGATCTCACCGACCGATCCGATTGCCGTGATGGGCATACTGAAATCAGCCGGTGCACCGAAGAGCCTGGAGATCGTCATCTCCGGCGAGTCGCTGTTCAATGACGGTATTGGCGTGGTCTTGTTCACGTTGATATTGGCGATGATCGCCAGCGGCGAGCCTCCGACTGTAGCGCACGGTGCCCTGTTACTGCTCGAAGAAGGCGGCGGCGGGATCGTGTTCGGATTGGTGCTCGGGTATCTGGCCTATCGCATGCTGAAGAGCATCGACAGCTACCAGGAAGAGGTGTTGATCACGCTGGCCACCGTGCTTGGCGGCTATGCGCTGGCGAGTCACTTGCATGTGTCCGGTCCGCTGGCCATGGTGGTGGCCGGGCTGATCATTGGTAATCACGGTCGCGCACTGGCGATGTCTGACAATACGCGCGAACATCTGGACATGTTCTGGGAACTGCTGGATTCAATGCTCAATGCAGTGCTGTTCGTATTGATCGGACTGGAAGTGGTCCTGGTCGAGTTTTCGACCAGCCTGGTGCTGGCCACGGTAGTGGTCATTGTCATTACCCTGTTGGCACGACTGCTGTCGGTGGGCGCTCCCATCGTTCTGTTACAGCGTGTGTTCAATTTGCCACAAGGTGCGTTACAGGTACTTACCTGGGGCGGATTGCGCGGCGGTATTTCGGTGGCACTGGCACTCTCGCTTCCAAGCGGACCACAACGCGATGTGGTGCTGGCACTGACTTATGGGGTGGTGGTGTTCTCGATCCTGGTTCAGGGCCTGAGTATCGGTAAGCTGGTGCGTGCGCAGAGGGGTAATGCCAGCCAGCCCTGCCTGCGGATTAACCGATAACTGCTTTTATCAAAAGCCGGTCTTGTTGTTGGCGGAAGGAGTGTGATGAAAATAAAGTCAAATGATTACCAGGTTCAGGAAGGCGACAAGGTCAATCTCAAGAAGTGGCCGACGCGTGTCGAGCCGGCTTACAAGTCAAAGAAGGATTACCGCAAAAAGCTGAAAAAACAGGTGGAAGAGTTAAGCGAACTGCAGCGTCTGCACTACGCGTCCAACCGCTATGCACTGCTGCTGATTTTCCAGGCCATGGACGCCGCCGGAAAAGATGGCGCCATCCGCCACGTGATGTCCGGCGTCAATCCCCAGGGTTGCCAGGTATTCAGCTTCAAACATCCGAGTGCGACTGAACTGGATCATGATTTCCTGTGGCGCACCACGCAGTCACTGCCGGAACGCGGCCGCATCGGCATCTTCAATCGTTCCTATTACGAGGAGGTGTTGATCGTTCGCGTCCATCCAGAGATTCTACGCAGCCAGGGGATTCCAGAAGAACTGGTTGATGATAAAACGATCTGGCAGGAGCGATACCATTCCATCGTGGATTTGGAGAACCATCTCCATCGTAACGGTACCCGGATCATCAAATTCTTCCTCCACCTGTCGGAAGAAGAGCAGCGCAAGCGCTTTCTCGATCGCATCGACGAGCCCGACAAGAACTGGAAATTCAGCCTGGCCGACATTGAAGAGCGCAAATTCTGGAAACAGTACATGCAGGCCTATGAGGGGTGCCTCGGCGCAACCAGCACAAAAAGCGCGCCCTGGTATGTGGTGCCCGCCGACGACAAGAAGAACGCCCGGCTGATTGTCTCCCGGATCATTCTGGATACGTTTAATGCCCTGAACATGCACTATCCCGAGACCGACGCCAGGCGCCAGCAGGAGTTGCTGTCGATCCGCCAACAGCTGATGAAGGAAGAATCAGGCAGCAACTGAGCGTGACAGCTTGCTCCTGAGCGGCCGGATGCCAGCAAGTCACGACGAACGCCGTCGCCTTGCTAATCTGGTCGCATTTGCATTGCGTTCCACGGATTCCGAAATGGGCGCGGCGCGAATGGACGTCATGGAAGGTCTTTGCATGCCGGTTTGATCCAGCGCCCCCCAAGCCGGGCAAGGCTGCGCATCCTGGATCGGCTTATGTGCCCTACCACACAGACAGATTTGGGCTGGACAGTCATGATCCAGACTCGCCTCGAGCAAGACGGGGTTTTTCCATCGACTGTGACGGCAGCAGTGATTTATTACCACCGCCCAGCTTGCCTGGCGGATTGGAGTTCGCTTTAACGGAAATCAACCATGTCCGAAACCGTAAACGATTCCACCTCTGCCGATGATGCAGGCAAGGGTGGCGGCATTACCGAGCTCCGACGCCAGGAGGTCTTGCTTAAAACCGGGGCCTTGCAGAACGCGATTCTCAACAGCGCCAATTTTTCGAGTATCGCCACCGATGAAAAGGGCGTGATCCAGATCTTCAACATCGGCGCCGAGCGCATGCTCGGCTATACGGCCGCCGACGTCCTCAACAAGATCACCCCGGCCGACATTTCCGACCCACGGGAGGTGATCGCGCGCGCCAGGGCATTGAGCGTCGAACTCGGCACCCAGATCGAGCCAGGCTTCGAGGCCTTGGTGTTCAAGGCTTCACGCGGCATTGAAGACATCTACGAGCTGACTTACATCCGCAAGGATGGCAGCCGTTTCCCGGCAGTGGTGTCGGTTACCGCGTTGCACGACGACCAAAACGCCATCATCGGTTATCTGCTGATCGGTACGGATAACACCGCACGCAAACAGGCAGAAGCCGAGCAGAAGAAGCTCGATCAGCGTGTGCGCGACCAGCAGTTCTACACGCGCTCACTCATCGAATCCAGCATCGACGCCCTGATGACAACCGATCCCGCCGGCATCATTACCGACGTCAACAAGCAGATGGAGGCGCTCACCGGTTGCACGCGTGACGAACTGATCGGTGCACCGTTCAAAAAATACTTTACCGACCCGGAGCGGGCCGAGGCGGCCATCAAGCTGGTGCTGAACCAAAAGCGAGTGACCGATTACGAACTCACCGCGCGCGCGCGGGGGGGCAAGGAAACGGTAGTGTCCTACAACGCGACTACTTTTTATGACCGCGATGCGATGCTGCAGGGCGTGTTCGCGGCTGCGCGCGACGTCACCGAACGCAAACGCCTGGATCAAGTGCTCCAGGACAAAAACGTCGAGCTGGAGGGTGCCCGCTTTGTGGCGGAAAAAGCCAACCTCGCCAAATCGAATTTCCTATCCAGCATGAGCCACGAGCTGCGCACGCCGCTCAATGCCATTCTCGGTTTCGCCCAGTTGCTGGAGGCGGGTTCGCCACGGCCTACGTCCACCCAGATTGTCAGGCTGCAGCAGATTACCCAGGCTGGGTGGTATCTGCTGGACCTGATCAACGAAATCCTCGATCTTGCCGTGATCGAATCCGGCACGCTCTCGATGTCGCATGAGTCGGTATCGCTGTTCGAGGTGATGCGTGAATGTGAGGCCATGATCGAACCGCAGTTGAAACAACGCGGCATCCAGATCAGCTTTCTGCCATTCGACCCGGATTGGCATGTCAATGCCGATCGTGTCCGCCTCAAGCAGGCGCTGATCAACCTGCTGTCCAATGCGATCAAATACAACCGCGAACGTGGAACGGTCGAGGTGCGGTGCGGCCAGGTCACCCCGGAGCGACTTCGCATCAGCATCAAGGACAGCGGCGAGGGTTTGCCACCGCACAAGCTGGTGCAGCTATTCCATCCGTTCAATCGGCTGGGGCAAGAGCACGGGTCCGTGGAAGGGACCGGTATTGGCCTGGTGGTCACCAAGCAACTGGTTGAGCTGATGGGCGGCGCGGTCGGCGTGGAAAGCACGGTTGGCGTGGGCAGCGAATTCTGGATCGAGCTGAACGTCGACGAGAAGCCGCAACTTGCCGCTGGCAACCTCATGCCCGAAGCCGTTGCCGGGCACATTCGGGCAAGGGGTGGGGTTCATACACTGGTGTACGTTGAAGACAATCCCGCCAACCTGATGCTGGTCGAGCAAATCATCGCGGACCATCCCCAACTGCGCATGCTCAGTGCGCGCGATGGCAATCAAGGCATCGCACTGGCGCGTACCTATCTGCCAGATGTGATCCTGATGGACATCAATCTGCCGGGGATAAGCGGATTCGAAGCGCTGAAAGTGTTGCACGAAGATCCGACAACGGCCCATATTCCGGTCATTGCGCTTAGTGCCAACGCCATGCCCTGCAATATCGAGAAGGGCCTGGCGGCAGGCTTCTTCAACTATCTCACCAAGCCGATCAAGGTCAACGCATTCACTGAGGCGCTGGATCAGGCACTGGCATTTTCAGATGTGGGTAGAGGTGGCGCTGATGCTGGATGACCGGCTAGCGCTGCGTTTCGTCGGTGATGGCGCCTCAGACTGGTTGAGTAGCCACTATAGTGATACGTTAGTACTTTAAGACCAGCTTTGACCGACACCGGGATTGGGGCCACATACAACATTTTTTCTTATGGATATGAGTAGCCTGTTACGACATCAGATGATCGAAAGCCTCGCCACGCTGCCTGCCGAAAAGGGTGCGGATGCTGCGATGGGGCTATGGGAACAGATGGCGACCAAAATCATTTCGATTGTCGGGGTGGGCGGTTTCCATTCGCTCTACGCGAGAAGCCTCTTCATTGCCCGGGTCCGCTTCCCCTGGCTCGCGGCAGATGAATTGCCCACGCAGACGGATCAGCTGTTTGCGCAATTAAATACGTGTTTTGAGTCGCAGACACCAGCGCAAGCGAATGCAGCGAACAGCCTGTTGCTGGTCACGTTCACCGATATTCTGGCCTCATTGATTGGCGAGGCATTAACCACCAGTATTTTACGTTCAGCCTGGGATAGCGATGCTTTCGAACTGGCTGGAAAGGGCTTTAAAAATGAGTAACAAGGTCACCATCCGCCGTCTGCCTACCGGAGTGCCGGGCCTGGATAATCTGCTGGGCGGAGGACTGCCGGAATTCTCGTTCAACCTGATTGCGGGTACGCCAGGCAGTGGAAAAACCACGCTCGCGCACCAGATCATGTTCTCGCTGGCGACACCGGGCAACCGGGCCTTGTTCTTTACCGTACTCGGCGAGCCGGCCTTGAAGATGCTGCGTTATCAGCAGCAATTTCCCTTTTTCGATTTCCAGAAAGTCAACGACTCGATTCGCTTCATCAACCTGTCTGCGGACCTGCTGGAGGGCGATTTTGACCGCGTTTTAGCCCGCATTGCAGAAGAGGTGAAAGCCTACTCGCCCAGCCTGGTCTTTGTGGATTCATTCCGCTCCGTGGTGCAGTCGGTCAAGCAGGAGGAAGGGAGCGCGACCGGTCTGCAGCGCTTCGTCCAGCAACTCGGCATGCAAATGACCAGCTGGCAGGCAACCACCTTCCTGATCGGTGAATATTTGCTGCCCGAAGCCGAATCCAGCCCGGTCTTTACCGTGGCAGACGGGATTCTGTGGCTCACGCAAAATTTGAAGAACAACGCCATGGTGCGCAAGATGCAGGTGGTCAAAATGCGCGGCCAGGCCCAGGCGCCGGGTTTGCACACGTTCCGGATCAGCGATGAAGGCATCCAGGTTTTCCCGCGCGCGATCATTCAGCATATGCCAACCATGGCTGTTAGCGGGGCAACACAGGTGGAGCGACTTTCGATGGGCGTCCCCGCGCTGGATGACATGTTGGGCGGGGGGGTGCCCGTGGGGTATTCGCTGCTCGTGGTCGGGCCATCCGGCTCGGGAAAAAGCATCCTGGCGACCGAATTTCTTGCCGAAGGCGTGCGCCGGGGCGAGCCCGGCGTGATCGCGGCGTTTGAGAAGAGCCCGAGCCAGCTGCTGAGCAAAAAACTGGATGCACTGGTCAAGAGTGGGGATGTGGGGGTGATCAACACGCGTTCGCTGGACTTGTCGATTGATGAAACCCTGCATGACTTGATTCAGATGATTACCAGCATGCAGGCCAAGCGCGTGGTCATTGACTCCTTGTCGGGATTTGAGCTGGCCTTGGCACCCGAGTTCAGGGAAGACTTTCGTGGATCGCTGTATCGGATGGTTGCCGAGCTGACGGGCATCGGCATGACGATATTAATGACATCCGAACTGGAAGATCGCTACACCGATCTACGTTTCAGCCCCTTTGGCAGCGCATTCCTGGCAGACGCCATTCTGGTGCAGCGCTATATCGAAGTCGCGGGCCAGTTCAAACGCGTCCTTTCCGTAGTCAAGGTCCGTGGCAGTGCGCACAGCAAGAACATTCGACTGTTTGATATCACGGACGACGGCATTGTGATTGGCGAAACCATGCCCGAGTATTCAGGGATCATGTCGGGCCGTCCCACGGTCGGCATGTAGGCAGAACGCCTCAGCATGGAGCGGCCTGATGATCAGAGACAACAAGCGTGTGCCCGGACCTTTGAATGACGATGCTGGGGCTGATTCCGGACAATCGGACATGACGGGCCCACACCCGGCCCGGTTGATGATTGCCCGCGGTCTCGACAGGCGACGCAGCGAACATGCGGCCGAGTCCGATGACGCGACGGCGCAAAGCCAGATGAACAGACCTGCCGAACGGGAGCGTGCCGCGCATGTGCGCGACAGACTGGCTGACTTGCGCGATGGGCTGGCTGACTTGCGCGAAAAGACGGTCTGTCTGCGCGAGGAGGCCGTCACTTCACGTGAACAGGATATTGACACGGTGAAGACGGAACAGGCAGCATCCGACGATCACATGGCGATGTTGCTGCAAGCCAATGAGCACCTGGTTGTCGCGACCATTGAGGCGCAAAAACTCGCCGAACAACTCCTGGCGACGCAGACGCAGCTGGAACACGCCAAGTCGGCGGCAGAAAAAGCCAATCTCGCCAAATCGAATTTCCTGTCCAGCATGAGCCACGAGCTGCGCACGCCGCTCAATGCCATCCTCGGCTTCGCCCAGTTGCTGGAAGCGGGGTCGCCCTCGCCTACGCCTACCCAGATTGTCAGGCTGCAGCAGATTACCCAGGCCGGCTGGTATCTGCTGGATCTGATTAACCAGATCCTCGATCTGGCCGTGATCGAATCCGGCAAACTATCGCTGTCGCCAGAACCCGTATTGCTGATCGATATCATGGCTGAATGTGAAGCCATGATTGAACCGCAGTCGCGACAACGCGGCATCCGGATCGCCTTTACCCCGCTTGATCCCGCTTGGCATGTCAATGCCGATCGCGTTCGCCTCAAGCAGGCGCTGATCAACCTGCTGTCCAATGCGATCAAATACAACCGCGAGCATGGCACGGTCGAGGTGCGGTGCAGCCAGGTCAGCCCAGAGCGAGTCCGCATCAGCATCAGGGACAGCGGCGAGGGTTTGCCGCCGCACCAGCTGGCGCAATTGTTCCAGCCGTTCAATCGGCTGGGGCAAGAGGCCGGGTCCGTGGAAGGAACCGGCATTGGCCTGGTGGTCACCAAACAGCTGGTTGAACTGATGGGCGGTGCCATCGGTGTGGAAAGCACGGTTGGCGTGGGTAGCAAATTCTGGATCGAGCTGAATGTTGACGAGAAGCCGCAACGTTCCGTGGGCAATACATTGCCTGCGGAACGTGCGCCGCAAGCCTTGAGAAACAGCGCGCACCACACCCTGCTCTATGTGGAAGACAATCTGGCCAACCTGATGCTGGTCGAGCACATCGTCGCGGACCACCCACAGATCCGCATGCTCAGTGCACACGATGGCAATCAAGGCATCGCGCTGGCGCGCACCCATCTGCCGGATGTGATCCTGATGGACATCAATCTGCCGGGCATCAGCGGATTCGAAGCGCTGAAATTGTTGCGCAACGACCCGACAACGGCCCATATTCCGGTCATTGCCCTCAGTGCCAACGCCATGTCACTCGACATCAAGAAGGGCCTGGCGGCGGGCTTCTACAACTATCTCACCAAGCCGATTAAGGTCAACGCATTCACTGAGGCGCTGGATCAGGCACTGACGTTTGTGGATGCACAATTGAACGGTCAGGCGCAGCCAGGCCTCGGCGATGATAGATAGCGACACCCTGCTTGGCGCCAGCATTCTGATCGTCGACGATCTGGAAACCAATGTACTGTTGCTGGAACACATGCTGGGTGAAGCCGGCTATCGCTGCGTATCCTCGACGATGGATCCACGTGCCGTCTGTGCGCTGCATCGCGACAACCGCTACGATCTGATTCTGCTCGACCTGCAGATGCCCGGCATGGATGGCTTCCAGGTGATGGAGGGCCTGAAGGAAATCGAAGCCGACGGCTATCTTCCCGTTCTCGCGATCACGGCCCAGACAAGTCTCAAATTGCGGGCGCTGGCTGCAGGCGCAAAGGATTTCATCGCCAAACCGTTTGATCTCCTGGAAACCAGGACGCGCATCCACAACATGCTGGAGGTGCGCTTGCTGTACAAGCAGCTCCAGCAATACAGCCACGCACTCGAATCCATGGCGATGCACGACGCATTGACCGGGTTGCCGAATCGACGGCTTTTAATGGACAGACTCGCGTCGGCCATCGCCCATGCGCACCGAAACAAGAGCGCCATGGCCGTGATGTATCTGGATCTGGACGGATTCAAAGAGGTCAACGACAGCCTGGGCCACGAAGCCGGGGATATGCTGCTGAAAATGGTCGCCGATCGTCTGGTGGCCGCAGTGCGTCAAGAGGACACGGTGGCACGCATGGGCGGCGACGAATTCGTGATCGGCCTGTGGGAAACAAGTGATGCTGACGGTGTCGCCAACCTGGCATCAAAGGTGATCCAGGCCGTTTCGCAACCCTATCGCATTCATGACCGTGACGTGAGCATAACCGCCAGCGTCGGCGTGGGCATTTATCCGCTGCATGGAGAAGAAGTGGAAACGCTGATGAAGGCCGCTGATCTGGCCATGTTTGAAGCCAAGCGTTCAGGCAAGCGCGACTAGCATCGAAGCGCACTCAGACCTGTTGGCGGTGTGCATGGTTGACGAGTGTTGTCCTCACGAGATTGAGTCACAGCGATGAGTCACAGTGAAATGAAAGAAACCGGACGGATGCAATGATAAGCAAGCAAGAAATTCTTAACGCCCTGATCCTGATCGTGGATGATCAGGAAGCCAATGTGCTGTTGCTGGAGCAAATGCTGCGCGAAGCGGGCTATCAGCGCATCACCTCGACGATGGATCCGCATGCTGTCCACGCGCTGCATCTGGCAAACCGCTATGACCTGATTCTGCTCGACCTGCAGATGCCCGGCATGGATGGATTTCAGGTCATGGAAGGGCTCAAGGAAAACGATGCGAACGGCTATCTTCCCGTTCTCGTGATCACGGCCCAACCCGGCCACAAACTGCGCGCGCTGGCTGCCGGCGCCAGGGATTTCATCAGCAAGCCGTTCGATCTGGTTGAAGTCCAGACGCGCATCCGCAACATGCTGGAAGTGCGGCTGCTGTACAAAAAGCTCGAGAATTACAACACGGTGCTGGAACAAACAGTGCAGGCGCGAACCGCCGAATTGCGCGAAAGCGAAGCCCGCTATCGCAGTCTGACCAATCTGGCTTCCGACTGGTACTGGGAGCAGGACGAAGCGGGGCAGTTCATCAAAACATCCGGCCCGGTACAGGAAATGCTTGGACTCGGAGTCGACGCCCTGGGTGAAAAAACGGATGGCGCTCAGGCGGCAGGCTGGAACGAAGCCGAGCGGGAAGCGCTACTGGCAAAGATTGCTGCCCGGCAGCCTTTCCTTGATTTTGCTTTCCACCGCACCAATGCCGATGGTTCGCAGAAACAGTTCAGGGTGAGCGGGGAGCCGATGTTCGATCAGTCCAGCCGCTTTGTCGGATACCATGGAATCGGCGTGGAGCTTACCTGAAAACAGAACACACAGGATCACAGCACTTAGCCATGTCCTCAACCCCTAGTCCAGGCCAGAACCATCTTCTCGCCGCGCTGCCCACGGCGGAATTGGACGCGCTGGCCGTGCACCTGGAATGGGTCGCGATGCCGCTGGGAAAAATCCTTTACGGGCCTGGCGAAAAGCTGCAGCACGCCTATTTCCCCACCACTTCCATCGTCTCGCTGCACTATGTGATGGCGTCTGGCGCAACGGCTGAAACGGCAGGGGTGGGCAATGAAGGCGTTGTTGGCGTCTCTCTTTTTCTGGGGGGGGAAACCACGTCAAGCACGGCCGTCGTTCAGACCGCCGGCCACGCTTACCGGCTGGAGGGGCATTTGCTGAGGGAAGCATTCAATCAGGCAGGCCAGATGCAGCGTTTGTTGCTGCGTTATACCCAGGCACTGCTGACGCAGACCGCGCAGACAGCGGTCTGCAACCGGCATCATTCACTGGAACAGCAGTTGTGCCGCTGGCTGTTGTTGACGCTCGATCGATTGCCGACGAATGAGTTGATCATGACGCAGGAACTGGTTGCCAGCATGCTGGGCGTGCGTCGCGAAGGCATTACTGAAGCAGCCGGGAACCTGCAACGCGCCGGGTTGATCAGTTACCGCCGTGGTCACATTTCAGTGCTTGACCGGCACGGGCTGGAAACGCACGCGTGCGAGTGCTATGCCGTCGTCAAAAAAGAATTGACCCGCCTGCTGCCTGACGTGCTGCATCGCCAGGACAGTGCATCAACAAACTCATAACTGTTTCACCGCCTGCCAATCCCTCCCCGATTTTTCAATTGATGCCGGTATGCAATCTGCCCGGCATGTGCTTAGTTTGATTGCTGCTTATGTGCGTCAGCAGACAGACCGGGCAGCGCCTTTTCCATAAGCTTCATGTATCGGAGCCTGTCATGCGTGTTGCTTGAGTGCAGGACGTCCCTGGCGAAGAGAAATGCTGGCGCGGCACGGTCTGCCGATGCCGCCACCCAAGTCAAACCTTCTGAAAGAACGCAATGAAAACACTCAATCTCAACGTGATCGCGCTTGCAGTCAGCCTCGCGCTCAGTACCGGTGCAATGGCGCAAAGCCTGTCGAAGACCGACTACAAGGCGGGCAAGGACGTGATCGCGGCTGAATACAAATTGGCAAAAACACGTTGCGCGCCGTTATCCGGCAACCCGAAAGACATCTGCGTGGCCGATGCCAAAGGCACGGAGAAAGTCGCACTGGCCGATCTCGAGGCCCGCTACAAACCCACCCGCGAGAACCGCTACGAAGCAAGTGTAGCCAGGGCTGAGGCTGACTATGCCGTGGCAAATGAGCGCTGCGACGACAAGGCCGGCAACGCGAAGGATGTGTGCGTGAAGGAAGCGAAAGCCGCACAGACGACCGCCAAAGCTGACGCCAAGGCGCAGTTGAAGACGTCTGATGCTAACGCGACCGCTAAAGAGACGTCCGCTGAGGCACGCAGCAAAGCGAACGAACAAGCCACCACAGCCAACAAGGATGCGATGGCAGCCAAGCTTGATGCCGACTACAAGGTGGCCAAGGAAAAATGCGACACCCTGGCCGGCAACGCGAAGGATGTGTGCGTGAATAAAGCCAAGCTTAGCTTCGGTAAATAAACCGAATTCGACCCGGTGCGAATCACCGGGAGCATGATTTTTAAATAGGAGTGATGTCATGAAAACGATACAGAAATTCACGATCAGTACTATTGCCGCAGCCTTGCTGCTCGGCCTGGGTGGGTGTGCCGGCATGTCGTCACAAGATAAGAGTACCGCTATCGGCGCGGGTGTCGGTGCCGTCGGCGGCGCAGTTCTTACGGGCGGCAGCGCGGTCGGAACCGTCGGCGGTGCAGCCGTCGGCGGCGTCATCGGCCACGAAGTCGGCGATTGATGATCAACGTACTTAGTGCTCGCCTGCCCGGCAGATGCATCACGCTGACGCACTACAATGCGTCCGCAGCAGTTAGGAGCGACACGATCATGCCCGCTGCCGGGCAAGCAAGTTATCAGGAGAACCACATGATGAAAATCAACAGGATGGCCCGCACGTCTCTGGCTATTGGGGCGTTGTTTGTTACCTTATCCGGCTGTCAGAAGCAGGAAGGTCCGGCAGAGCAGGCTGGCAAGGATCTAGACAAAGCAACAGAACAGGCTGGAGAGAAGATCGAACAAGTCGGTGAGAGCATCCAGGACGCGGCAAAGGGCGAAAACAAGTAATCTTCGCGCGGTTTTCACAGGCCCAGCATGATGCTGGACGCATTCCGGGTCAGCGCGGCCCGAACCGCTGCTGATGCGCCTTCAGCTCAGCGATTTCATCTAGCAAATCCAGCGCCAGCGCCACACCAGATAGATTGATTTCCAGATCGCGGGTGAGCCACAGCGCCAGCCGTGCGCGGTGCAGAGACGCGCCGGTGAAACGCCAGTCTTGTTGCGTTTCACCAAGCGGCTCCAGCACCCCCTCCACGACCCAGGCGACCACATGCTCCCTGGGGGCGCAGCAAGCCTGGCACAAGTCTTCCAGCGTCAGCGGGATATCCTCTTCAACGATCAGGCCCTGGATGGTTTGAATCTCTGTTTCGCTCATGATGGGTCAGCCTTTCATTGACGCGCGCGCGTTGAAATCGAAAGCTTCGGCCATTGCGCGGTAGGCCGCTTTCTCGTTTTCGCTGACGGCCGGCGGCAGGGCAATGGTCAGAACCGCATAGAGATCGCCGGGCATTTTGCCCGGAATGCCTTTGCCCTTCAGCCGCAACTGCCGACCTGCCGCCGAGCCTGCCGGGATGGTGAGTTGTACCGACCCTTCCGGTGTCGGTACGGTAAGTGAGCAGCCGAGCGCGGCTTCCCAGGGCGCCAGCGGCAAGTCCAGATAGACATCCGGGCCGATGATGCGGAATTGTGGATGCGGCTTGAATTCAATCTCCAGAAACAAATCACCGGGCGGCCCTTCGCCTGTTCCCGGCTCGCCCTGTCCCGCCAGTCGCAAATGCTGGCCCGCACGAATACCCTTGGGGATGCGAACGTCGAGCTTGCGTTCCCGCAGCGCGATGCGTCCCTGCTCATCCGGCACTGGCATGCGTAATGTGATGCTGCGCTGAGCGCCACGGTATGCGTCTTCCAGATCGATCAGCACCTTGGCGTGGTGGTCCTGGCCGCGGGCATGCATGCCGGGCCGTTGTCCGCCCCGGGCATGGCGCCCGAACAGGGCTTCGAAGAAGTCGCTATGACCCGGATCAGCGCCCGATCCGAAGTCGCGCCCGCTGAACTCGAACCCGGCATCCCAGTCAGGCGGCGGCTGGAAATCCTGCCCGGCCTTCCACTGGCTTCCCACTTGATCGTAGGCCGCGCGTTTCTCGGGATCCTTCAGTACGGCGTAGGCCTCGCCCAGCTCCTTGAAACGCACATCGGCATCGGCATCCTTGCTGACATCCGGATGATATTTACGGGCCAGCTTGCGGTAAGCGCGTTTGATGTCGTCCTGTGTCGCATCGCGCGGCACCCCAAAGACTTCGTAGTAATCCTTGAATTTCATGGCATACCGTTGTGTGGGTCAGAAAAGTAAGCGACAGATATTGCCTGTCTGCTTCGAGCATAGGCCCTGTATCGGGGAATGCGCAGACCTGTTTCGTCTCCCGGCGGAGTCCGTTACGAGCCGGTCCCGATCATTATTCTCGCTGCATCCGGGAACTCAGACCGCGCTGCCCATACCTTTGTTCTGCGCGCCTGCGGGCGGTTCCACACCCGCAAGCAGGCAAGCTTGAGCCAGCGGCCCCTTGGGAAACAGTTCGTAGAGATGCTTGATGCCGCCAGCGGAATGGAAGTGCTCATCGAGTGCATCGTGCAGGTCGCGAACGCTCAACGAGGGTTTCTCGTTATGCGTACAGAGCTCCTGTAACGCACGTACCACCTCCCAGTGCTCTTCAGCCAGCGTCAGGCCTTCTGTTTGAGCGATTTTTTCGGCCGCTTCGCGGGTCCAGTCGTACGGGGCATGAGGAAAGCCCGGTATGGGTTCGACTTCGTGACCCGGGCGTATGTAATCCTGTGTGGCATCGTTCATGATCATGTCCCTATAGTTAGCAGGTTCCTGTAGTTAAGTTGATTTCCTCACTTCCGGCAAGCAGTGACTTGATGACAGAAGCGAGACGGCGGAAATGAAAGCATTTTGTAAATTCAAACTCCGGGCAGGCAGAGCAAGTATGTCTGTACGGTGGCGCACACCCGAAAATCATGAACCCGATTACCCTGAACAAGTCGAGTGCTGATCATTGCACTGGAGCACCCCTAAAACAGTTACGCCAAACTGAAAAACCCATGAACCGAACAAACAATGACTAGTGCGTTATGGTTTCTGCTCGTCGGCGGCCTGCTGCTCGCCAGGGGGTTGACGGCGACGCTGCTCAAGCGCTTGCCGGTCACGCCCGCCATCATCTATCTGGCGGTTGGACTGCTGGTCGGGCCGACGGTGCTCAATGTATTTCACTTCAATCCGCTCAAGGAATCGGCGTTGCTGGAAGTGCTGACCGAAGTGGTTGTGCTGATTTCATTGTTTTCCGCCGGCATCAAAATGCCCGTGCCGGTCAGCTTTGCCCGCTGGCGCGCGCCGATTTTGTTGGCAACGGTATCGATGGCGGTCAGCGTCGGACTGGTCGCGGCCTTTGCCTGGTATTTTCTTGGTCTGCCTCTGGGTGCAGGCGTCTTGCTGGGTGCGATTCTTGCGCCTACCGATCCGGTGTTGGCGACCGATGTCCAGATCCGTCATCCGGGCGACCACGACCGCCTCCGCTTTACCTTGACCTGCGAAGCGGGCATGAATGATGGCAGCGCGTTTCCGTTTGTGATGCTGGGCTTGGGATTGCTCGGACTGCACGATCTCGGTGAGTTCGGCATGCGCTGGATACTGGTCGATGTACTGTGGGCCACCCTGGCAGGCGTCACGATTGGAATCGTATTCGGCGCCGCATTGGGCCATCTGGGATGGAAGCTGCGCAGCAAGCCAAACGAGCACACGCTGATGGACGACTTCCTCGGGCTTGGTCTGATCGGTGTAGTGTATGGCCTGAGTGTGCTGGTGAGCGCGTGGGGGTTTCTGGCGGTATTTTTTGCTGCCGTCGCGCTGCGCCAGACCGAGCTCAAGCTTGCCGGCGCAGGTCAGGATTTAGTGAGTCAACTGCAGCCCGGCCATATCGAACATGTCGAAGCGGAGGTTGCAAACGCATGCCCTGATACCTGCCTGGATAGTGAGCCACAATCGACCGTCAGCGGCGGCGCACTGGTATTCAAGGAACATCTGGAACGGCTTTCGGAATTGGTGCTCGTCCTGCTGATAGGCGGCACGCTGTTTCTTGATTCCTGGAGCTGGCAGGCGGTGGGGCTGGCACTGGTTTTGTTCATGGTGGTGCGCCCGGTCAGTGTCCTTGCCGGTCTGCTGGGCACCCGCACCTCATGGCCGATACGCGGCATGGTTGGCTGGTTCGGGGTGCGTGGAATCGGTTCGCTGTATTACCTGATGTATGCCATCCAGCATGGCCTACCAGAAGAGCTTGCGCTGGAACTGATCCAGTTGACGCTCATTGCGGTGTCGCTTTCCATCCTCTTCCATGGAACCAGTGTCAAACCGTTGATGAGTTACTTCTGGCGTAGCCGCAAGCATCGATCAGAACCATCGTGATGCACAGCGATCATGGAAAGAACAAATGAATATTGTTGAGACAAGGAGCGTGACATGCTGGTGACTTTTACAACCAATGCCTATGCCGACATCACCATGTTTGGTGATGTCGCACTGACCATGCTGAAAATGATGGGGCACAGCACAACCGTACCCGGCGCGATTCTGGCGGCAGATGTACCAGCCGCCCTGAGTCGGTTAACAGCCGCTATCGATGCGGAAAACGCCGCCCCCCCAGTCGAGGACACGGATACGGATGAACCAGTGGTCAGCATGGCTCATCGAGCGCTGCCGCTCATTAATCTGCTTGCCGCCGCAGCCAAGGCCGAGTCCAACGTGATGTGGAAATGAATATCGGGCCATGGGCAGAGAAACTTAATCCGGCCTGCCACGGTCAGTCAGAAAATTTGTGATAAATGGCGGGTTCTCGACCCAAGCCTCATTGAACCGGATTCGCCTGACCATGCGACATGAATACCGTAGCCTCTATCACCAGCCAGGTTGTTCCCGCCAGTTGTTAAAACGTCTTTATTAAAATTGGAGTTAGCGCATGAAAAAAATCATTATTTCTCTTGGTGCCGTTGCATTTGCACTTTCCGGCTGCACCACCCTATCCGAAACCCAAAAAACCACCGGTACGGGTGCGGCTATCGGCGCAGCGGCCGGAGCGGTCATCGGCGCTGCAACAGCGGGTGGCAATAAAGGGAAAAGCACGGCTACCGGAGCGGTTATCGGTGCCGCTGTCGGTGCGGGCGGCGGTTATATGTGGTCGAGGCATATGGAAAAGCAGAAGGCAGATATGGAGCAGGCCACCCAGGGAACCGGCGTGAGCGTAAGCCAGACCGCCGATAACCAGCTCAAGCTGGATATTCCGAGCGATGTTTCCTTTGACACGAACCGCTATGAAATCAAATCGAACCTGCGCCCGATTCTCGATCGCTTCGCCACCACGCTGAATCAAAACCCGGTGACGACGGTGACCATCATCGGCCACACAGACAACACCGGTACGGATGCGATCAACAATCCACTTTCGGTCAATCGTGCCGCCTCGACGCGCGATTATCTTGTTACCCGCGGGGTCGCATCAAACCGCATCGCTATCGATGGCCGCGGTTCGCGCGAACCGATTGCTGACAACTACACGGTAGAAGGCCGTGCGAAGAACCGTCGCGTCGAGATTTTCGTGGCAGAACCCATTCGCTGATCATTGCTTATCCGGGCTATCTGGCGTTAGTCACGTCGGATAACCCGTCTGCAGCTCCGCTTTATCGTGCCAGCCATGACAGGCGTGGTGACGATCATGATGATGGCGGCCGCAACAAGCACAACAGGTACAACACCATGGCAAGCATGCTCATGCGCTTAGTGGTCGCCTGGATCGCGTTTTCCAGTGCAGGGCTGAGCCTTGCTGCCGCACCGGATCCGCAACCCGCCGCATTACTCCAGGCCAAATATGCGTCCCTGGGTGAGCGCCTCCAGAACAATCCATTTCGGCAAGCGCTGGCCCTTGATTCTTCCGAAGCGCCCAATGACTTGAAAGGCGATGTCTATGCCCTGGTCAGCTACCCGTTCGACACGGTCAGTGTCGCACTCAACAGCCCGGAGCACTGGTGCGACATCCTGATTCTGTCGATCAATACCAAGTATTGCCATGCCACGTCCAGCAAGGGCAAAACGGTCATGACGGTCAGCATCGGAAAGAAAACCCCTCAGCCGGTCGAAGATGCTTATCCCATCGAGTTTGTCTATCGTGTTGCTGCAGCCACACCGCAATACCTGGAGATACAACTGAGTGCCGAGCAGGGGCCGTTGGGTACCCGCAACTATCTCATTCAGCTGCAGGCTGTCCCGGTTGGAAAAGGTCGAACCTTTCTGCATCTGACCTATTCGTATGCTTACGGATCGGCTGGGCGAATCGCCATGCAGACTTACCTCGCCACGATTGGAAGCGGCAAGGTGGGGTTCACCCTAACGGGTAAACAAGCCCATGGTCAGCCCGAATATATCGATGGCATGCGTGGTTTGATGGAGCGTAACGCCATGCGCTATTACCTCGCCATCGACGCGTATCTTGGCGCATTGTCCGCACCGCCTTCCGCCCAGTTGCAGAACCGTCTGCGTAATTGGTTTAACAGTACCGAGCAATATCCCCGTCAATTGCGCGAAATAGGCCGAGCCGCCTACATCAAGATGAAGCAGAGTGAATATCGTCGCCAGCAGACAGTGCTATAAGTCGCGCCGTCTGCAACAACACCTTTCACGCGCAGACGGACAGAGCGGGCAGGATGAACAAATACTTGCCTTATCCCTGCCATAGGTGATTCAGGCTGTGGATCTATTATTGGCGCGATGAAAACATCAGCCATCCGCCAGTCATTGAACGGAACGGCCTGTCACAAGCGTCCCAGCAACATCAGCACAATGAGAATGATCACGATCAAACCCAATCCGCCACTGGGCCCGTAGCCCCAGCTTTTACTGTGTGGCCAGGTCGGAATGGCCCCGATCAGCATCAGGATCAGAACGATCAACAGGATGGTTCCCAACATGGTGTTCTCCTTGCAGACAAGTGAGGGGTGGGGTCAGTTTGTTGGCTCGGCAGGTTCGCTCGGTGCCACGATTACCGTAGTGGAACTCCCCGTTTCTCCCGTGGCGCCCTGACTGCCATCGTTACCCTGATAACCTATTTCGCCCTGGCTGCCTGTGGGGCCTGCCGGGCCTGCAGGGCCGGGTACGGCAACGGGAGCGGGAGCGGCAGGCACAGTGACCACAGTGGGTCGGTCACAGGCGGCCAGGCTCAGTGTGGCTAACAGGGCCGGAATCAGTATCGAACGGTTCATGGTTAATCCTTTGCAAGTTATAGATGTAGAGGATGGTTTTAAACCACCCTGATTAAACCGATCCAACCTGGATGGCGTGCTCGGTATCAGGCACAACATAGACGTATGCAATGCATGGTTCAGTGCGCTATCGAACACAGTGGATATTTTTTGTTGTGACCGACCTTGTCGGACCAGCACATGTCAGGGCCATCGTTAATGGCCGCCTCATGTGCGGCACCGTACAGACATGCCTCTATGTTTACGGGCAATCTTTCACGTGCATTTCGAGTTCCCTCACATTCGTCCGGCTTGTTGTCCGCGGCCACCTCTATGGGTCTGTTGCTGTGTGAGATGAGCAGGTGACGAAAGGTCGTTGGAACAACGGATGCCAGGCTGGTAATTTCGCCAGCCCGGTTTCGCATAAAAGGAGTTTGATATGAATTGGGACATCGTTGCAGGAAATTGGAAGCAGTTCAGTGGCAAGGTAAAAACCCAGTGGGGCAAGCTCACTGACGACCACCTCGATTTGATTGCCGGCAAGCGTGATCAGCTGGCAGGCAAGATCCAGGAAACTTACGGGGTCACGAAAGACGAGGCGGAGTCCCAGATCAAGCAATTCGAAGAAAACAACAAGGATGTGAATTCCTGACACGTAGACATCCAGAGGCAATGTATCGCGTCTGGCCTGACTGGTTTGCCATGGCAGCGGCGACTTTCATCCGTATCTGCGGCCTCTGTAGGGCTGGGCCTCATGTTTGATGGGGCGCCAGCTCCGTCAGTATCGAAAAAAGTTAGTGCTCTACGTGCAATGACGAACTGAACAAACGGGCTGTTTGGCGTATTGATTACGTTGCTGGCACAAGTCGCTTGTATTGCATATAAATAAGTTCGGGTAATGCGTAATGGGCTCCTCGTCTTGAGGGTTTTGTTGATTGAGTTGAAGTCAAATTAATAGGGGAGTGAAAACATGCTTGAAACAATTGCTGTCATCCTGATCATCCTGTGGCTGCTGGGTTTGGTTACCTCGTACACCATGGGTGGATTCATTCATATTCTTCTGGTCATCGCGGTTGTGGTGATCTTGCTGCGCATCATTCGGCGTTGAGGGCTGCACCTGTTTACAGGGCGCAGCTGAACTGATGGTCGAAGTCGTCTCCACCCGGAAATCGGGGTCAACGATGACGGCAGCCTGGGTTGTTTAACTGGAGGTCACACAATGCTGAAAATTCGCAATGTCATACTCGTGATGGGGGTGCTGATGACCCCGCTTGTTTCTTCTTCTACCGTTGCCGAGGTGAGCATCGGTATCGGGCTCCCACGCGTCAGTATCGGGATCAACCTGCCGGCCTACCCGCGACTCGTGCGCGTGCCAGGCTACCCGGTCTACTATGCGCCTCAACTGGAAGCGAACTTCTTCTTCTACGACGGCATGTACTGGGTTTTCCATCATGACAACTGGTACGCGAGTTCCTGGTACAACGGACCTTGGGCGTTTGTGCAGCCTGATTATGTTCCGGTGTTCATCCTGCGCGTTCCGGTGCGCTACTACCGCCAGCCTCCAAACTACTTCCGTGGGTGGCAGGCTGATGCGCCGCCACGCTGGAAAGAAAATTTTGGCCGTGACTGGGAACAGCGTAGACCCGATTGGGACAAATGGGATCGCCGTACTGCCCCGCACCCTGCTCCGCCCCCTGTTTATCAGCGGCAGTATTCAGGAGATCGCTATCCCGAGCATGTGGAGCGGCAGCGTGAGCTCCAACAGGAAAAATATCGTTACCAGCCGCATGACCCTGTCGTGCGGCAACATTATCAGGAACGGGGCAAGGACCAGGGTAAGAGTCAGGACCGGAGTAAGCAGGACCGGGGTCAGGGCAAGGGCCACAATAAATAATGCCGACCAAGCCGATTTTCGTCAGCGCTGGCGCCAGATCGGCTGTTTGCTCCGTCCATCGTTGCAGAGTCGGGCCAGGCCTTCATCGGCATCACTGACGGCTACACCCAATCATTCAATGTCGCGCGCGCCTGCTCAAAACACCCTATGCAGAAACAGGTTTAATTGAATTGTCATAAACACGTGAAGGTGTGCCACCAGAATGAGCACAGGCTTGGATCGGCCAATGTCAAAATCACTTAAAACCATCAGCTTTGTCATCGGTGGGTTCGTTGGACTGCTCATCCTCGCCGCAATCGCCTTGCTTGTTTTTCTGAATACCAATGCCTTCAAGCCCCGGTTTGAAGCGGCTGTCTCAGAGGTGTTCGGGATGGAAGTCAAAGTCGGCGGCCATTTGGGTGTCGGCTTTTTCCCCAGGCTTCAGGTCACCCTGAACGACGTCCACATCCGTAACCGGGGGACAGAGATTGCCAGCGCAAGGCAGGCGAGGATTGGCGTTGATTTTGTCCCGCTGCTCCGCAAGGAGGTTCGGATCGAGCAGATCATGCTGGATCGCCCGGTCATATCGATCGAGAAGGATCGCGATGGCAGGTTCAACTTCGAAAAATCGGCGGCGGCCCAGGAACCATTGGCTGACCTGAATCTGGCAAAAATATCCCTTTCGGACGGGACGTTCCGCTACGCGGACAAACAGTCCGGAGCAGGATTCGAGGCCGGACATTGCAGCCTGGATGTGAGCCGCCTGCAGCTTGCAGGCCGGGACCACCCGGGCATCATGAAGAGGCTTTCCTTTGCCGCGGAACTGGATTGCGGGGCGGTTCGGACCCAGGACTACGCTGCATCCGATTTGCACTTTTCGGTTGTCGGGCAGCGCGGGGTCTTCGACTTCAAGCCGCTCACGATGCATGCCTTTGATGGTCAAGGCTCGGGGACGATTCAGGCGGACTTTACGGGAGAAACTCCCCGCTACCAGCTTCGCTATGCCCTTTCCAGATTCCGCATTGAAACGTTCCTGAAGAACCAGTCGCCGCAGCAGTCTGCAGCAGGGCCGATGGATTTCTCGGCAACCCTGACGATGCAGGGAGAGACCATGAACAAGCTGAGACAGACCGCTGCGGGGCAGATCTCGCTGCGCGGCAAGAACCTCATTCTCAATGGCCGCAACCTCGATCAGGCGTTCGCCCGGTTTGAGTCCAGCCAGAGTTTCAACCTTGTGGATGTGGGTGCCTTCTTCTTTGCCGGGCCTGTCGGCCTGGCGGTCACCAAGGGGTACAACTTTGCGAGCATCCTGCAAGGATCGGAGGGCCGCAGCAAGATCCGGACGCTCGTCTCGGACTGGAAAGTCGAGCGCGGCGTGGCGCAGTCGCAGGACGTGGCCATGGCGACAGACCAGAACCGGGTCGCTCTCCAGGGCAGGCTTGATTTCGTCAATGAGCGGTTCGAACACGTGACCGTGGCGCTGATCGACGCCAAGGGCTGCATCAGGGCGCAGCAAAAAATCCATGGTTCTTTCCAGAAACCGGTGGTGGAAAAGCCCAATGCGCTGAAGTCCATTAGCGGACCGGTACTGGAGTTGCTCAAGCAGGCAAAGGGCCTATTTCCGGGTGGGGGATGCGAAGTGTTTTACGCCGGTTCGGTCGCGTCACCGAAATAAGAGGCTTGCGAGGGATTGCACAGCATCATGCCTATCTATTGGACACCATGAATATCATCGACAAACCAGATGCAGTACCTCGGGACACCGAGCCTCAGGACGGCATGGAAAACCCCACCGCTAGTGTCGCAGAGGCGTTCACGTCGATCGCATCCTTGCCTGCCGTCCGTGTGCAGGCTGACGTACGTAACCTTTCTCTTACGGTACTCACTGTGCTGGCTGTCATCTTCGCATTGCACTGGGGGCGTGCGTTTTTTATCCCCCTGATGCTGGGCATCATCATCAGCTATGCACTTTCCCCCCTCGTCAATCGGATGCAAAAATGGCGGATTCCTCGTGCCATCGGGGCTGCCGTGTTGTTGATCGGCATGGTGGGGGGAACAGGTTCTCTGGTCTATTCGCTTAGTGATGATGCTGCCCAGTTGATCGAAACCTTGCCTGATGCCGCAGGAAAATTCCGCAAGGCGCTGCGCAAGGAGTGGGGGACGTCCAGCGGCTCGATGGAGAAAATGCAAAAGGCAGCCGGTCAACTTGAAAGTGCGGCGAATGAAACGATCACGCCGGCCGCCACTGCCCCGAAAGGGGTGACCCGGGTGCTGATCGAAAAGCCCAAGCTGAATATTACGGACCATCTCTGGACCGGAACAATGGGTGCGGCCGTATTTGCCGGACAAGCGGTGATGGTGTTGTTCCTGACCTATTTTCTGCTGGTTTCGGGTGACACGTTTCGTCGCAAACTGGCCAGGATCAGCGGCCCCACCCTAAGCAAGAAAAAAATCACCCTCCATGTACTGGACGAAATCACCACCCAGATTCAGCGTTATCTGCTGGTGCAGATATTCACCAGCATTCTGGTGGGCGTGGCGACCTGGCTCGCGTTTCTCTGGATTGGCCTGGAGCACGCAGCGATTTGGGGCATCGTGTCCGGCGTGTTCAACATGATTCCCTACCTTGGTCCGGTCATCGTTACCGGGGGCACGGGGCTGGTCGGCTTTCTCCAGTTCGGAACGGTGGGCATGGCGCTTGCGGTCTCCGGCATCTCGCTGGCCATCACCAGTCTGGAAGGCTATTTGCTGACGCCATGGCTGACCGGCCGGGCAAGCCGGTTGAACGCAGTGATGGTTTTTGTCGGGGTGCTGTTTTGGGGCTGGTTGTGGGGTGTCTGGGGTTTGTTGCTGGGCGTGCCCATCATCATGATGATCAAGGCCATATGTGACCGAGTGGAAGATTTCAAACCCGTTGGCGAGCTGTTGGGAAAATAGACCGTGTCGGCATCGGATGGTGTTTGCCGCACGGTTGTCCGAGACGTGATTTTCCATGCTGCACTATGTTCGCCAACGTACAGACCCTGCTTGCCTCTGTGTCTATGCTGTCTATAACAAATCGACATGGCGCAGGGGCAAGAATCATTGGACTCCGCGCGTCGTAATGGAGATGCCCATGCCCGACAGAGACAAACACAGGTAGCCGTTTGTCAACAGGAGGCTGGCGTTATGTAGTCCGATTATTTACATCTGGGAGAATCAACCATGAACCAATTCAACAAATATCTTTCCGCAGCTTTTCTGGCTATTACGCTGGTGACCGTTGTGGGCTGTGCTTCCACGTCGAAACAGGAGGGGGCCGGCGAGTATATCGATGACAGCGTCATCACCACCAAGGTGAAAGCCGCAATTTTCAATGAGCCCACTCTTAAATCGACCGAAATTAATGTCGAGACCTTCAAGGGCGTGGTTCAACTGGGTGGCTTCGTCAATTCCCAGGCTGACATCAACAAGGCGGTCGATGTGGCACGCAGCGTCAAGGGTGTGGCTTCCGTCAAGAATGACATGCGGGTTAAGGGTCAGTAATTAATCTGTTTGTTTTGCCAGATAAGCGCTAGGTCATTCGCTACCCCGGCGGAAGCCGGGGTTCGGATCGTTGAACTGGCTGGGTTCAGCCCCTGTTCAACTTTTACTCGGGAGTAGTGAAAATGCTCGAAACTATTGCGATTATTCTGCTTATCCTTTGGGTGCTTGGTTTGGTTTCCTCATACACCATGGGCGGATTCATACACATTCTGCTGGTCATCGCGGTTGTGATGATTTTGTTGCGGATCGTTCAAGGTCGGCGCCTGTAACATTCCTTGAATTTCACTTGAAGAAGCGGACATGCAAAGTGTCTGCTAGTTTTGTTTCTGCCTCACCAGACATCACCGTCACTCACACTGACACCACAAGCAGCGCTCAAAAATCAAAAGCACCATCAACCATCAACCAGCAGCCGGTCACGGAGGACAGAACGTCCGTAGCACAATGGTGGTTAGCGCTTGGTGCCGCCAAAAACCAGAAGCGCGCCCCCTAACAGGATGGCGCCAACACCAGCCCAGACCGGGATGTTGACCCGCTCCTTGTCTGTTATCGAAAGCTCGATAGGCCCCAACTTGGCCTCATGCGTTTCCTTGGTGTAGCTAAAGCCGCCATACATCAAACCCAGTGCGCCAGCCAGAATCAGCGCGAATGCAATGCCTTTAATAGCGTTCATTTGTTTCTCCTTGGGGTGAGTGAATCGATAAAGTGGTTGTGTCGCATCGCCAATTGGGACCGGAGCAGTAGATGCTCAAGCCCACCGTCGCCAGGCGCATGACATGCTGCCTGCTATAGCCAGTACTCGACGAGCTGCGCCGACCATTCCTTAATCCGGAGCAGCAACGACCGGTACTTCCAGCGATTGGGGTCGATGGCATTGGACTCCGCAAGATCCCTGGCGAACATGGCATCCATCTGGCTGGAAAAATCGCGGCCCAGAATCACCGCATTGATTTCGTCATTGTGCAAAAAGCTGCGCCAATCCAGATTGGTTGAACCGATGGTCGACCAGACGCCGTCGATGGATGCGGTCTTGGAATGCATCACTGCGCCGCGCCGCTCGTAGATCTTGACACCGGCACGCAACAGCGGGGCGTAATGCGAGCGCCCGGCATGGAATACCACCCAGGAGTCGGTATGGCTGGGCAAAATCAGCTTCACGTCGACGCCGCGCTGTGCCGCATCGGTCAAGGCCTTGAGCAATTGCGGATCGGGAACGAAATAGGCGTTGGTGAGGTGGACTTGCTGCTCTGCATTGTCGATTGCGGACAGCAGCGTGAGATAGATCAGGCTGTGGGGGTCGGCGGAGGCGCTGCCGATGGCGCGCACGATCGCGTCACCTTGGTTATCGAGTTTGGGGAAGTAGTTCTTTTCGATCAGCGGTTGACCTTCCTGTTTGGTCCAGGTATCCATGAACAGCTTCTGGAATTCGGCCACCACCGGTCCTTTGATCTGCAGGTGGGTGTCGCGCCAGCCCACGCTGTCCTCGCCATTTTTCTTGGCTGACCTGGCGAAAGGCCCGCTGGAATAGGATTCGCTGATGTTGATGCCGCCGATGAACGCGATGCGGCCGTCGACCACCAGCAACTTGCGGTGGTCGCGGTTGTTGAGCAGCCATTCCTTTTTGTTTCCGGCCAGCGGATTGACCGGATTGAATTCGAGAATCTGGATGCCGCCGGCGCTCAGGTGCTCGAAAAATGCCTTGGGTGTATTCAGGCAGCCGACGCTGTCGTAGATCAGGTTGACCTGGACGCCCGCAGCCTGTCTTTCCAGCAGCAGATCGGCGAACTGTTTGCCGACCTCATCGTCTCCGAAAATATAGGTTTCCAGATTGATATGGTCAGTGGCCTTGCGCATGGCCGCGAACATGGCCTGGTAAGTCGCTGGCCCGTCTTGCAGCAGGACCAGCTTGTTGCCCAGCACCAACGGACTGTCTGCGTTAATCGCCTGCTCCACGGCCAGGTGCTTCTGCAGGATGTCGATGTCGCCGGATTCGCGCTTGATTTCATTGAGGATGGCAGCGCTCTTGCGCACGGAGACCGGGCCGCGCGTGCCCTCGAATTCCACGGCCTTTGTTGTGGCGTGAGGCTTTTCCTCCTCGTGCGCGCGTGCAGTGTCGGGGAGACTTGCACATCCGGTACTGATAAGCAGGCAACATGCGGCGATCGCCAGGCGGCCAGCCGCGAATGAAAATAGCCGGGCAAGTGAGCGCGATTGTGGCGGGGGAATCCATTCTTGGCAGGGCATTTTCACGATTCTTCCTCTTCGTACAAACCCGATGCGCATGGCTCAATGTGGGGCGATCTTGCCTTCATTGACGGGTAAAGTAATAGCCTTATGGCAAATTGATCGTTTGCGAGCAGTTGTTGTGAATACTGTCCAGCGTGGGCGTGAATGACCCTTGGGGCATTGGAGCCAATATCGTGAATCTGTCGCTTGCAGCAACCAGACGCGTGCAGTCGCGCGAGGAAGAAATCGCGAACAGCATCAGCCACGGACTCGGGCTGATCGCGGCACTCGTGGCCACTCCGTTTCTGATCCGGCATGCGGTGCGGCATGGGGATGCGGGGTTTATTGTTGGTGCGAGTGTCTTTGCTGCGACCATGGTGCTGTTGTACCTCGCCTCCACCCTTTATCACGCCTTGCCGATCGGTCGTGCCAAGCGTGTGTTTCGGATCATCGAGCATTCCGCGATCTATCTTCTCATCGCGGGGACTTACACCCCCTTTACCCTGGGTGTCCTGCGCGGCGCATGGGGCTGGACACTGCTTGGACTCATCTGGGGGCTTGCGGTGGCCGGAGTGATGCTGAAGGCTTTGAACCGGATGACCCACCCCATTTTTACCACCAGCCTGTATCTGCTCATGGGCTGGCTCATCGTGATCGCAGCCCAACCCTTGTCTGTCCGCCTCCCCCCATCCGGCCTGCTCTGGCTGGTCGCCGGCGGACTGGCTTACACGGTAGGAGTGCTTTTCTTCGCATTCGATTCGCGCCTGCGATATGGCCATTTCATCTGGCATCTGTTTGTGATGGTGGGGACGGCCTGCCATTACTTTGCCGTGTTCTGGTATGCGGCCTGACTGGCCTGCCTGGTGGTGAGGTCACGCTCAATCTCGGTGCAGCCTGCGTCCGATCTGCCACACCACCAGGCCGCGCTGCAGCCATTTTCCGATGTGTCGTGGGCGTAGCGCTGCAAGCAGGAGCGCCGCCCCCGCTACCAAAACAGGGTTACGCCCAATATAACGAAGTACAGCTACGCCCCGGTCCACCAGCGTCAGGCGTGCACGCCACGGCTCCAGGTTGTGCGCCAGCGTAGTGCGCTGGGCGGCCGCTTGCGCCACCAGTTGCTGACGGCGTTCGGCCAGCTGAGCCAGTTTCTTGTTCATGATCCGGAACGGAGATGCTGCCGGTCTTTGGATAGCTCGGCCAGGCTCGCTTCGAACAACCTCGGCTTGGTTCTGACCCGATGCATGGCATACCATCCCAAGCCAATTCCAGCTGTCAGAAAAAGCCCGGTCAAGCCAGCCAGCGCCAAGAGCCGGTGCGTCTCCCAGAAGGCAACCACAATCAGGATTGCCAGCAGCACCACGCCCACGCCAAGAAAGCTCAGCGCAACCAGCACCAACACCAGGAATGAGGTCAGCTGTTCCCGCTCTTCAGCCACGTCCGTGGACAACAATTCAAGACGGGTCTGAACAATGCTGATCAGACTCACTGACAGCGTTTTCAGGGATTCAAACAATCCTCCTGATGCAGCATGCGATTCCTCGGCCATTGCCTGGCTTAACGCCGTCCGATCAGCAGACCGATCACCACGCCAACCGCGGTGCCGATGCCAATGGCTTGCCATGGATGCACGTGGACATATTCATCCGTTGCCTTGGCGGCAGCTTTGGTCCTGACCAGCAACGCAGCCTGAGCTTCGTTCATTTTTTCCTTCGCAGTCGCAAGTGAGGCTTCGGCCTTGGCACGCATTGCGGCCACCGTCTCGCCACCTTGACCGGCTGTGGCCTTAATCAGTGCTTCTGCATCCGAAATCACAACCTTGAAATCCTGGATCAATTGCTCTTTCGTAACGTCAGCCGGATCAGTTTCAGCAGATATAACTTTGGCATTCATGGAAATTTCCTTTTCGTTGATGGTGTAAAAAAACCAGGTTTTCGATAGCATGCTTGATTGTCGGCAAAGGGCATTTCACACAACCCTCCCAACGCACACCTTATTTATAGCCTTAAGGTGCGCTTAAACCATTGTTGCAAGCTGCTTTTATTAGCTCAAACCAGTTTAGGCGTGAATTCATGTGTAGTCGGTACGCCAGCGCACATTAGACCCTCACATTCTGTACAGGGAATTGCATTTGCACGGATCATGGTTGGCGCACCAAGTTTGATGCACGGTTGGTTGCGCTACACCAGGAAATGCATGAGGCTCAAAATGGGTAAACACAGGGTCTGGCTTTGTAGTATTTCCACATTGCACCATGGGAGGCCCTGACCGCAGCTATCGCCTAAAGGCTGTTTTGAGTGAATTGCTGTCCTACTTCGAACTCACCAAACCGTTGCACCCAAATGATGGCGAACCCGTTGATTTTGCTTATGGCCAAGTGACACTAATTTGGAGTGCCTTCAGTAGAGAGTAATCGCACGCAAAAAAGCCCGGAAAATCCGGGCTTTTTGTATATGGGCAACGCTTAGTTTTTCTTGGACTCGATTGGCAGTTTTGCCTCTTTCCATTCCGGAAAACCACCACGGAACCAGTAGACATTCTTCCAGCCAGCCTGGATTGCGAGGGTGGCGGATTTGTAGCTTTTCCAGCAGATGGTTCCGTCACAGTACATCATGAAGGGCGCATTCTTGTCCTTGGGCAGTTTATACAAGGCGAACTGGTCGTCCGCCGGGTCGAACCCCACTTCCTTGGCGCTGCTTTCCTTGTAAGGTACGGAAATCGAACCCGGGACATGGGCGGTCTCGTATTCTTCTTCGTTCCTCACGTCATACATGGGTATGCCTTTGGCGATCAGCGCTCTGGCTTCGGTAGCCGAGATGACTTTGGCACCAGGCAGGCTGGTGGGGGTGGTATTCAGCATGGTGGCGACGCTTTTGAAATCCTCCCGGGTGGCGGTGCTTAACGCGAGATTGAGGCTGTTGCCTTTTTGTAATGCCGCACTCAGTTTTTGCTGGACGCCGACAGGAACGGATTCTGGCAGGACGGATAGTGCACGCAACGGAACCGATGCGCTGGTCAGCAGAATGCGCCCGCCGTTGGCAGCCGTCCAGGTTTTGGCTTCTTCGGCAGAAGCCACTGCCATATCGTAGCGACCCAGCTTCAAGCCAAACAGAGGCGCTTCGGCCATGCTGTGGAATTTGATTTCGGTGAAGTCGCTTTTGGCGAGACCACGACTGTTGATTTCGCTCCGTGCGATGCTGCCGATCAATGATTCATAATCAGGCAAGCCCAGGCGGGCATTGGATTTGCCTGCCAGAGTGCCTTTGTAGTTTGGCCCGGCGACAAAAGAGGCCGATGTCATTTCACTGGACTTGAGAACGGGTTCGAACTTGAATTTGTGGATGTTGGCGATCACCTGGACGGGACCGAAAACCATATCCAGCGAGCCTTCCTTGGCTTGCTTGATGGCGGTGAAGCCGCGTTTGTAATATTGGAGTCGAACCGGCTGCCCAACAGCGCGCTCGACTTCGCGGGTAAATGCGCGATAGCGTTGATTGGTATTGCTGTCGGAGACGGATTCGTGCTGGTCCAATACCACGCCAAGTGTAAGCGTTGCTGCCTGCGCGTAGGCAGACATCAGCAAAAGGGGCAGTACGATAAAACGCAGCATGGTTATCTCCACAGATTTACCCGAGGAGTAACGGTCACCGAACGCGGAAGTTTAGCGAAAATCTAGATGAATTCTGGCGTATCGTTACGCCACGTCTGCAGGGTAGTGCGCAAAAGGGCTTCTTGTACCGGTAACGTCAGGGCGGCATCGATACGCAGGCGGGCGCGAACGGTGTCGAGTATGGATTGATGTGCAGGCTCATAAAAAACCAGAATCTTTGTGCGGGGAGAGGCTTGCGCCGTGGCCAACAGCGACTCAAGATTCGACAGACGGTCGCGGAAATCTGACTGATGGTAGAAGTCAGCCACGATGACAGCAGGCGGGCTTTTGCGCACCAGGCTGATGGCTTTGCGTTCGGACCACTCGGTAACTACGCTGTAGTCCATTTCCTGATACAGCTTTTTATAACCCGCCGTGCCAATGAAGGCATTGACCATGAGCAACGTGGGCAGCACGCTCATGCTGCGGGTTTTTTGGCAGCAGGCTTCTTGGTGGTAGCAGCCTTCGTGGCCGGTTTTTTAACGGCGGGCTTTTTCGCAGGGGCCTTCTTGTCCGCCGGCTCCTTGGGGGCGGCCTTGGCTTTTTTCGTGGTAGCGGGCTTGGCGGCGGCTTTTTTCTTCGCCGGCTTTTTGGCTGGGCCTTTGGCGACACGTGCGGCGATGAGATCGATGGCTTCTTCGATGGTGATCTCTTCGGGCGTGATGTCCTTGGGCAGTGTGGCGTTGGTTGCGCCGTGTTTCACATAGGGCCCGTAACGGCCGCTGCGCACGGTGATGTCCTTGCCGTCTTCCGGGTGCGGCCCCAGGTTTTTCAGCACCGAGGCAGCGGAGTCGCCACCCCGTCCTTCGCGCTCCATGACCAGCACTTCCAACGCGCGCGGCAGGTCGATTTCATAGACGCTGTCGGTCTTGGGAATCGATTTGAATTTGCCGTCGTGCAGCAGATACGGGCCGAAACGGCCGTTGTTGGCAATAATGGGCAGGCCGGAGGTCGGATGATGTCCGACTTCACGCGGCAGCGACAGAAACTTGAGCGCCAGTTCGAGCGTGGCATTTTCCAGCGGGATGTCCTTGGGCCATGAGGCACGACGCGGTTTGGGCGCCTTCTTGTCCTCGGGCATTTCGCCGATCTGTACGTAGGGACCAAATCGACCGGACAGCAGTTTGATATCCAGACCGCTGGCCGGGTCCTTGCCGAGAATGTTGTCGCCTTCGATGGCATTGGCGTGCAAGGGGCGCGTGTAATCGCATTCCGGATAGCCGGAGCAGCCGATGAACAGGCCGCGCTTGCTGGCCTGCATGAACAGCGGCTTGCTGCACTTGGGGCAGGCTTCCGGAATCGGACAACCACGCTCGACATCCTGTTTGGCTTTCAATTCGCCGTCGAAGGCGGTCCAGAATTCTTCCAGCAGCTTTGACCATACCCGTTTGCCGTTGGAAACGTCGTCGAGCTTGTCTTCCAGCTTGGCGGTGAAGTCGTAATCGACGTAATGCGTGAAATGGCGGGTGAGGAAGCAATTCACCAGCCGACCGATGTCGGTGGGTTGAAAACGCTTCTTTTCCAGTATCACATACTCGCGATCCTGCAAGGTGGAAATGATGCTGGCGTAAGTGGAGGGACGACCGATACCGTATTCCTCCAGCGATTTCACCAGAGAAGCTTCGGTAAAGCGTGGCGGTGGCTGGGTGAAATGCTGTTCGCCGTAGAGTTTGTCGACTGGCAGGGTCTCGCCTTCGGCCAGTACCGGCAACTTGGACTCTTCCTCGTCTTCATCGTCCTGGTACACCGCCAGAAAGCCGGCGAATGCCAGGGTTTGTCCGGTGGCGCGGAAGGTGCCCTCGCCTACCGTGATGTCGGCGGCGACGGTATCGAACTGCGCGGCAGTCATCTGACAGGCGACGGTGCGTTTCCAGATCAGTTCGTACAGCTTGGCCTGGTCGGCTGTCAAAAACTTTTTCACGGCTTCGGGCGTGCGAGACACTGAAGTCGGACGCACCGCCTCGTGCGCTTCCTGGGCATTCTTGGTTTTGGCCTTGTATTGCAGCGCAGTCGGCGGCAGATAATCCTTGTCGAAGTTAGCGCCTACATACTTGCGGATGTCGGTAATGGCTTCTTGCGCCAGGTTGACCGAGTCGGTACGCATGTAGGTGATCAGACCGACCGGGCCTTCGCCGAGGTCCATGCCTTCATACAGTTGCTGAGCGGTACGCATCACCCGGTCGGTGGTCATGCCAAGCTGGCGCACACCGGCCTGTTGCAGGGTCGAGGTGGTGAACGGCGCGCCGGGGTGGCGGGCGCGCCGTTTTTTCTCAATGCGCATGACGGTGGCATCGCGGCCTTCCAGCGTGGCCAGCCATTCCTTGCTGCGTGCCTCGTGTTCAACCGTGAACTGCTCGAGCTTCTCGCCCTTGAAGTGCGTCAGCTTGGCGGAAAACGCTTGTGCACCCTTGTGGGTGTCGAGATGCATTGACCAGTATTCGCGCGGCACGAAGGCTTCGATTTCTTCCTCGCGCTCGACAATCATCCGCAACGCGGGGGACTGCACGCGACCTGCGCTCAGGCCGGGGCTGATCTTGCGCCACAGCAACGGTGACAGGTTGAAACCGACCAGATAATCGAGCGCACGGCGCGCCTGCTGGGCGTCGACCAGATCGGTGGCGATTTCGCGCGGGTTGCGCACGGCATCCTGAACCGCTGACTCGGTGATTTCGTAGAAGGCCACGCGCTTCATCGGCGTCTTGACCTTGCGCTCCTTGAGGATTTCGCTGATATGCCAGGAAATCGCTTCACCTTCGCGGTCCGGGTCAGTTGCCAGCAATACTTCGTCGGCTTTTTTGGCCGCTTTGACGATGGCTTCGACATGCTTGGCATTGCGTTCGATGATCTGATATTTCATGGTGAAATTTTCAGTATCGACCGCGCCGGTTTTCGGCTGCAGGTCACGAACGTGGCCATAGCTGGCGAGGATGTCGTAGTCCGCGCCGAGATATTTCTGCAGCGTTTTGGATTTGGACGGAGATTCAACGATAACGAGTTTGGACATGGTTGTAGGTTTAATGCAAACGCCCCGGCTCGTGATTCAGCAACATGTCTTCCAGATGCGTGAAATGCTCGATCAGCCCGCGGCTCCACAGCACGATCAGGGTCATCCAGCGCACATGGTCGGGCTCAATGTCCTCGCCGCCCAGTGCCATCAGGCCGGAAATGACCCATTCGCGGGATTCGGGGTCGAGAATTTCAGCGCTTACCAGATAGGTCAGTTCATTGCGGCAGGCGTCATTGAGGCGTTCGGTCTCTTCGGGCGCGTAGTGACGGTAGTGCACGTGGGACAGGCGCTCATGCGAGACGCTGGCTGTCAGGTTGGCAAACCAGTCGAGGGCGGCGTTGATGTCGGCCTCTTCAAAACCGGCGGCAAACAGGCGTTTTTCCAGCGCGTCGCGGTCGGGCGCGAGCTCAGCCATGCGAAAGCTTTCGTATAGGTAAACCAGGATATCGAGCATAGGGTCAGTGAATTTTTTGGTAACGCCCGCCGGGCAGGGACGCAATGTGCCCATCCAGTTCAAGCGCCAACAGCTTGGCTGAAAGCGCATCCAGCGTCAACCCGGTTCTTTGCGCCAGGGTATCGAGTGTGGTCGGCGCGCCATCCAGCGCGTCCAGAACCGGGTCGGACAGCGTTTCAGGAAGAATAGGAGGCATCAGGCGTTGTTGCCAGGCCAGTTCGTCGAGGATATCGGCGGCTGATTCCACCAGTTTGGCGCCCTGCTTGATCAGCGCGTGGCAGCCACGTGCCAGCGGCGAATGGATCGAGCCGGGGATGGCGAAGACTTCGCGCCCCTGCTCGGTGGCGACGCGCGCGGTGATCAGCGAGCCGCTGTCGGGCGCCGCCTCCACGACCAGCACGCCGCGACTCAGGCCGCTGATCAAGCGATTGCGGCGTGGAAAATGTCCCGGTAGCGGCGCGGTACCGAGCGGAAACTCCGACACGATGAGCCCGTTTTCGGCCAGCTGATGTGCCAATGCCTTGTTTCGGGCTGGATAAATCCGGTCGATTCCGGTGCCGATGACGGCAATGCTGGCTCCGGCGCCCGCCAGTCCGCCGCGGTGGGCTGCTGCGTCGATCCCGAGCGCCAGCCCGCTGATGATGGTGAATCCGGCATCGGACAAGGCATGGGCAAACGCCTCGGCGTCGCGCACGCCTTGCGGGGTGGCGTTGCGGCTGCCAACGATGCCAAGGCCGGGCTGGCTGAGCAAGGCACGTTGCCCCTTGCAATACAGAATGGCGGGCGGGTCGGCAATTTCGAGCAGGGCCTTGGGGTAATCTTCATCCGCCAGCGTCATCAGGCTGTTGCCGGGCTGTTCCAGCCAGGCGTGAGCGGCATCCAGCTCGGTCGCGTCAGGGCCGGCGAGCAAGGCGTCGCACTGTGTGGAGGAAAGGTGAGGGGCCAGCATGCTGCGGCCGGATGCCAAAACGGCCTCCGGAGAACCGAAGGCCGTTAACAGGCGGATCAGGCTGGTGTTGCCCACGCCTGGAACCAGGCTCAGGCGCAGCCAGGACTCCAGTGCGTTCAGGGGGTTTTCACCAAATCAAGCAGGTACACCGGTCCATCGGATTGCATGATGAGCGCGTAGGAGACGCGGTCATAGACGCGATACACCATAACCAGGCCGCTACGCGCGTTGGGCAGCTTGATGGCATGGTCGCTGCTGTTACCCAGGCAGGTTTTGCGGAAGGTGTTGTTGACATCGACGACTTGATCGTAGGTGGCCTTGCCGTCTTGCTTCAGGCAGCGCACATCGCTGTACAGCCATGCACCGCCATCGGGAACGCCGGACGTTTTTTCGTTGACCCAGGTCATGCGGTCTTTTTCGTCGCGCGTGAGGTTCACGGCCTTGCCTTCGCGGAACACCGACAGAACATGGCCGGGTTCCAGGCCATCGTTGCTGCCACGGTTGATCACCACGGTCTGATAGCGGCCGCTGTCCGACAGCCCGCCATAGGCGGAGATGATGCGACCGCTGATCTGGTTTTCCGGTGCGCGGGGAAGATACTCGAAGGTGGTGCTATCGCTGGCTTCCACCAGTTTGTCCTTGGGCAGGATTTCCTGCGCGGACTGGGTGATGCGGATTTTCTGCGGCGCACCCTCCACCAGCGTGCGTGCATCGCCCAGGTATTCGACTTCGTATCCCAAGACTTCACCCGTTTCCGGGTCTTTCAGTACCTTGCCGGGGCGCAACACGTTCCAGCGGGTAACACCAGCTTTGCCGCCAGTCGCGAAGGCTTCGTCCCCCGAGCCCAGAATGACGCGTTCTGCATTGGTACCGAGGATGAAGGGCGCATCATCAAGTGCACCTTTGGGCACGACACGCGGTTGCGACAGGAAGGGGTGGATGACCCGGATTGGTATGGCGGGGATGGCTTCATCGCCGATATCGGTTGCCCGCACGCCGGGTGACAACTTGATGGTCCGCATGCCGTTATCTCCGCCTTTGACCAGCGACAGGCGGGGTTCCTTGCCACTGCGGTCGAGCACGATCATGTCGCCCGGGTAAATCCAGTGGGGATTCTTGATTTCTTCACGGTTCATGTTCCAGATCTGGGGCCAGCGCCACGGATCCTTGAGAAAGTGACCGGAAATGTCCCACAGAGTGTCACCTTTGACCACGATGTACTGGTCGGGCGCGTTGTCCTGCAGTTTAAGGGAATCTGCTAGCGCGGGAGCGGCCAGCAACAGGGCAAGAGTAACTACGAGTTGACGCACGGGGGAACCCTCCATTTAGACCTTGTCTAATTTTGCGTTGAAAATATACTGTGCGCTAAGGTTACGGCTATCTGCTGCCTTATATTTAGGGTAACGCGCATCTGAATGCAGATTTTGCATCAAAGTGTGCACCCAGCCCCTTCATTCGTAAAGATTTTTATGGCAATACAAAATATTTTGCATTATCCCGATGCGCGCCTGCACACGATAGCCAAGCCAGTGACAACCGTGGATGCACGTATTCGCACGCTGGTCGATGATATGGCAGAAACCATGTATGCCGCACCAGGAATAGGCTTGGCAGCAACGCAGATTGATGTTCATGAACGTGTCATCGTGATCGACATTTCTGAAACACACGATGCATTAAAGGTGTTCATCAACCCGGAAATCATCGCCCAGTCGGGCCGCGCCGAGGGCGAGGAAGGCTGTTTGTCGGTGCCGGGCATTTTCGACAAGGTCGAGCGCGCTGAACGGGTGACAGTGCGTGCGCTGGACCGTGATGGCAAGTCGTTTGAACTCAAGGCAGACGGCTTGCTGGCAGTATGCATCCAGCACGAAATGGATCATCTGGTGGGCAAGGTTTTTGTCGATTATTTGTCCGGCCTCAAACGCAATCGCATCAAGACCAAACTGCTGAAGCAGGCTCGCGAACACAAGCCCGATGCCGCGCCGGTGCGCGCATCGCTCTGAGTCGTACCCGTGCGCATTCTGTTTGCCGGAACGCCGCCATTTGCCGCGGCTGCGCTGAATGCGCTGGCGGATGCCGGGCATGAAATCGTTTTGGTTTTGACCCAGCCAGACCGTCCGGCAGGTCGTGGCATGAAACTCACTCCCAGCGCGGTCAAACAGGCAGCGCTGTTGCGCGATTTGCCGGTGTATCAGCCCCCTACGCTTAAAACGCCTGAAGCGCAGGCCGAACTGCGCGCTGCCGATGCGGATGTCATGGTGGTTGCGGCCTACGGCTTGATCCTGCCGCAGGTTGTGCTGGACTTGCCGCGTTTTGGCTGTCTTAACATCCATGCTTCGTTGTTGCCCCGCTGGCGCGGCGCGGCGCCCATCCAGCGTGCCATTCTGGCGGGTGATGCAGAAACCGGTATCACCATCATGCAGATGGATGCCGGGCTGGACACGGGTGCGATGCTGTCCAAAATCGCCGTGCCGATTCATGACACCGATACGGCGGCCAGCTTGCATGACACGCTGGCCGTTGCCGGGGCCACAGCCATTGTCGCGGCGCTGGCGCACTACGCTGAATTGGTACCGGTAGCACAGGACGATACGCAGGCGACGTACGCCGCCAAGCTCAGCAAAGAGGAGGCGCAGCTGGACTGGCGTCAGCCTGCCGATATTCTTGCACGCGCGGTACGTGCCTATAATCCGGCGCCCGGTGCGTGGACGCTGTTGGGCGGCGCGCCGTTAAAAATCTGGTCGGCGCAGGCGTGCGCAGAAACGGGTGCGCCGGGTGAAGTGTTGCGTGCCGATGCGGACCACTTGATTGTTGCGTGTGGATCGGGTGCGCTGGACGTGCGGGCGCTTCAGCCGGCGGGGAGCAAACGGATGACTGCCGCCGCCTTTTTGTCTGGCCGATCCCTTTTGCCGGGCACGCGCTTCGGTTCCTGAACCGGGGCCCGACGGCCATTATTTACAGACGTGCCGTCAGGCTTGCCCTGTTATCATCCGCCACTTGATGACAGTGGTTTGAATTGAATGGATCAGCAGATAAACCGGGGCTTTTTTCACCATGCGTAAGCTGCAAAAACTGGCGGCCGATGCGCTGGAAGAGGTGCTTGCCGGCGCGGCATTACATCAGGTTTTGCCGCGCCGCGTGCAGCAACTGGATACACCAGGCGAGCGCGGGGCCTTGCAGGACATTGTCTATGGCAGCCTGCGCCAGCTGGGACGGCTGGATGCCTGGCTGACCGCGTTGCTGGAGCGTCCGCTGACGGATCCGCAACTGGGCTGGCTGCTGCGTGTAGCGCTCTACCAGTTGGCGTATACCCGTGCACCGGCCCATGCTGTGGTTCACAACGCGGTGACCGCGGCGGGCGAAGGCTGGCGCCGGGGCCTTGCCAATGCGGTGTTGCGTAATTTCCAGCGGCGGCGCGCCGAGCTGGAAAAAATAGCCGACGACCAGCCCTCGGCACACTGGTCGCACCCCGATTGGTGGATCGAGAAGGTGCAAAACGAACACCCTCAGCATTGGCAAGGCATCCTGGAAGCGAGCTTGCAGCATCCGCCGTTCACCCTGCGCGTCAATTGCCGTCACGGCGACGTGGCGAGTTACCTGCAGCGTCTGGCCGAGGCTGAACTGCCTGCCCGTCAAACCGGTCAGGACGCGGTCACCCTCGACAAGGCGGTGCCGGTGCACGCACTGCCGGGTTTCGATCTCGGCCATGTGTCAGTGCAGGATGCCGGTGCCCAGTGGGCGGCACGTCTGCTGGATGCGCAGCCGGGTGAGCGGGTGCTGGATGCCTGTGCGGCGCCCGGGGGCAAAACCGGACATATCCTGGAACGCGTTGCATCCGACGCGAACCCGGTGGCGCTAACCGCGCTTGATGTGGATGCGATACGACTGCAGCGGGTACAGGAAAATCTCGACCGCCTTCAGTTGCGGGCAAATCTGGTGGAGGGTGACGCAGCGAACCCGGATGCCTGGTGGGATGGTCAACCATTCGACCGCATTCTGGCCGATGTGCCATGCAGTGCGTCGGGCGTGGTGCGCCGCAACCCTGATATTAAATGGTTGCGCCGCGCCGACGACATTGCGCAGTTTGCCGCACAACAGGCCGTCATGCTGGAACGCCTCTGGCCGCTTCTGGCTCCGGGTGGTACATTGCTCTACGCAACCTGCTCGATATTCAATGAAGAAAATGACGGGCAGGTGTGTGCGTTCCTGGCGCATCACGCGCGTGACGCCGAGCGCTGTGTGCTTCCTGAACCCTTGTCTGACGGATCGCTGCTGCCTGATACCGAGCATGATGGTTTTTACTACGCCTTGTTACGCAAAATTTGACCCGCTATTTCGTGGGTTGCTCGGCATGCTGCTGCTGGCTGGCTGGATCGGCCTTGGGAGCAGCGCGCAGGCGGCCGATAAAAGCGTAGTCGAACAGGCTGTCATCCAGGCTACACCACAAGGCTATACCCTGGATGCGGATATCAATGTTGTGCTGAATAGCACGCTGGAAAACGCGCTCAGCAAGGGCATCAATCTGTATTTTCTGCTGGAACTGGAGCTTACCCGGCCGCGCAACTGGTGGCTGGATGAAACCATTGCCGAGCCGGTGCGCAAACAGCGGATTTATTACCATCTGCTATTGCGGCGCTACGTGGTCGAAATCGGCTACACCACGCGCACGGTCGCGACGCTAAATGAAGCGTTGACCATGCTGGGTACCGCCGAGGCATGGCAGATCCTGGAGCGCGGCGCGCTCAAGACTGGCCAGCACTATGATGCGCGTCTGCGCCTGCGACTTGACACATCACAGTTGCCCAAACCCCTTTCCATCGGTGCAGTATCCGGTGACAAATGGGAACTGGTGACGCCCTGGTATGACTGGTCGTTTGATGCGCCTGCCGTGCCGGTAGCCCCTCCCCCCGTGCCATTACAACCCTTGCCCTGATGCGCAGCTTGATTGCTGTCGCCCTGATTCTGGGCACCGTGCTGCTGGGGCTGGTGTTTTTTGCCAGTGGCGACAGCAGTGCCTTTTCCGATAGCCTGCCTGCGCTTTTTGTTGGCGGAGGCGTGCTGGGGATGGCGCTGCTGGTATTGCTGGGCTGGCGCTTGTGGTGGCTGCAAAAGCGTATTCGCCGAGGCGTGTTCGGCGCCAAGCTCACGCTCAAATTGCTCATGATGTTTGGTGTGGTTGCCTTGTTGCCAGGCTTGGTGGTGTATGGCGCATCGGTGTTTTTTCTGAATCGCTCAATCGAAACCTGGTTCGACGTCCGCGTTGACAATGCACTGGCCTCCGGCGTCAATCTGGGGCAGGCCGCGCTTGATGATCTGTTGCACGACCTGGATAAAAAAGCCGAACGGATGGCGCTGTCTCTGTCGGATGAGGGCATGGGCTCGATCATCACCAGCCTGTCCACGCTGCGCGAGCAAAGCACGGTGCAGGAGCTGACCTTGTTTGACGAGCGTGGCGGCGTGGTCGCCCATGTCAGTGGTGAGCGCGGTGCATTACTGCCGGTGTTGCCCGATCGTGCCGTGCTGTGGCAGGTTCGGCAACAACAGCCCTATAGCCGCATTGAAGAAGTGCCGGAACGCGGGCTAATCATGCATGTCATCGTGCCGGTATATACCAGCGCACTGATTGGCGAGACGCGTGTATTGCAGCTGGTGCAGCCGGTCCCGGATGGTTTGGCACGGGACGCGCAGGCCGTGCAGTTGGCGTATCAGGAATATCAGGAGATCGCCGTTTCACGACTGGGTCTGAAACGGATCTATGGCGTGGCCCTCACGCTGACGCTGATGCTGGCCCTGTTGATGACGCTGGTGATTGCGTATTTGTTGTCGGAGCGGCTGGGTTCCCCGCTGCGAACGCTGGCACGCGGTACCCGTGCCGTGGCCAAGGGGGATTTCTCGCAAATGCCTTTGGTGAAAAGCCGTGATGAGCTGGGCGTGCTGATCCAATCGTTCAACCGGATGACGCGGCAACTCTCCGACGCGCGCGAACAGGTGGCGCAGAACCATCAGGAAACCGAGCAGGCCAAGGCCTTCCTCGAGCGGGTACTGGCCAACCTGTCGTCTGGCGTGGTGGTGCTGGATGAAGGGTTACGGGTCCGTACGATGAATAGCGCGGCAGCCCATATTTTGGGGGTGGAAGTGGCCGTACTGGATGCGCAGCCACTGACCGGATTGGGCCATACGGATGAGGCTCTGCATGCGTTTGGCACAACGGTTGCGGCACGTTTTGGCGAACATACCGACGAGTGGCAGGAGCAAATCGATTATGCAGGTCACGGCGGCAGTCAATCGCTGCTGTTGCGCGGGACACGCTTGCCGCCAGGTGTCGAGCGCGGTTATGTGCTGGTATTTGACGATGTGACCAAACTGATCGATGCCGAGCGTAATGCCGCCTGGAGTGAGGTGGCGCGCAGGCTGGCGCACGAGATCAAGAATCCGCTTACGCCGATTCAATTGTCGGCCGAGCGCATTGCGCGAAAACTGGACGGTCGCCTGCCGCCAGCGGAAGCGGAATTTCTGGCGCGCGCCACGCAAACCATCGTCAATCAGGTGGCCGCGATGAAAGGCATGGTGGATGCGTTTGCGGGCTATGCGCGGATGCCGCGCGCCAAGCTGGAGGCACTTGACCTCAACGCGCTGGTACATGAAGTGCTGTCTTTGTACGATGCCAGGGCATTGGGTTTGCAGTTGCATCTCGATGCAGATTTGCCGCGAATTGCAGGCGACTCCACATTATTGCGACAAGTGATACATAATCTGTTGCAAAATGCGCAGGACGCGTTGAATGGCCATTCGGCACCGTGTGTTGAAGTCACCACGCATCCAAATAACAATACGGTGTATTTGACCGTGACAGACAATGGGGCGGGATTTCCGGAACACCTGATGACACGCTTGTTCGAGCCCTATGCAACCACCAAGGCCAAAGGGACGGGGCTGGGTCTGGCGATCGTTAAAAAAATTGTGGAAGAACACCAGGGCAAAACTCAGATCGAAAACCTTAAATCGGGCGGCGCGGCCATTCGCATCGCGCTGCCTGTTTTTGTGGCAGCCGGAGAAAACACGTGAGCGGGCATATTCTCGTCGTGGACGATGAAGTGGGCATTCGTGAGTTGTTGTCGGAAATCCTCACCGACGAGGGGTATGACGTACACCTGGCCGAAAATGCCGAATCCGCGCGTGCTTTCCGTTCCCAGCGCCGGCCCGATCTGGTGTTGCTCGACATCTGGATGCCTGATACCGACGGCGTCACCCTGCTGAAGGAATGGGCCGGCGGTGGCCAGCTCACCATGCCGGTGGTAATGATGTCCGGCCATGGCACGATCGATACCGCAGTCGAAGCCACCCGCCTTGGTGCAGTCGACTTCCTGGAAAAACCCGTGGCGCTGGCCAAGTTGCTCGACACGGTCAACAAGGCCATCAAGCGCGGTGTGGCGCTGCCCCGGCGGACCCCGGGCATGGATCTGTCCGCACTCGGTAAAAGCCCGCTGATCCTCGAACTCAAAAAGCGCCTGACCCAGATTGCCGGTAACACCGCCCCTGTTCTGCTAATGGGCAGTGCCGGCAGCGGATTTGAAATTTGTGCCCATTTTCTGCACCAGCCGGCCACGCCCTGGATCGAGATCAAGGATCGTGCACGCCTGGTGTCCGATCCCCTGAGCTTTGTCGAGGCCCTCGGCAATGGCACGCTGTACATGCCCGAAGTCTGCGATCTGGCACGGCTGGAACAGAAAGGCCTGGGTCTGTTGCTGGACCGTATCGAAGGTAGCGGTGCGCGTCTGGTGTGTGCCAGCAGCCGCAGCCTCGACGCCATGGTGGCGGCGGGTGAGTTTGACAGCCGTCTGTTCTATCGTTTGTCCAGCCTTGCCATCCAGGTGCCGCCGTTGCGCGATCACCGTGAGGATGTGCCTGATATCGCCAATTTCATGCTGGCGCAACTGGTGGAAGAAGGCGTATGTCCGGTGCGGCGTCTGACCACGGCCGCCCAGAATCAGCTGCGTAACTTTGACTGGGCCGGCAACCTGCCGCAACTCAACAACGTGATACGGACGCTGGCGGTAACGGCACTGGCGAGCGAACTCGACGCCGCCGACGTCAACCGGGTGCTGGCGCCGATGAAACAGTCCGCATCTGCCGTGGCGCATGGTATTCCCCTCGATATTCCACTGCGCGAGGCGCGCGATGCGTTCGAACGCCTGTATTTCGAACATCTAATCCAGCAAGAGGGCGGCAGCATGACGCGCGTTGCCGACAAGTCGGGGCTGGAGCGCACGCACCTGTATCGCAAGCTGAAACAGTTGAATATCCGGCATGGGCGCAGGCTGGACGAAGACCTGTAAGCCGAAGGAACACGCTTGAAAATCATCATCCTCGGGGCCGGCCAGGTTGGTTCCAATCTGGCCGAGAGCCTGGTCGCCGAAGATAACGACATCACGGTTATCGATCTTGATCCCGCGCGGCTGGCGTTGCTGCAGGACCGCTTCGATTTGCGGACGGTGCGCGGTCATGCGGCCCATCCGTCCGTTCTCAAGAAGGCGGGCGCGGAAGATGCCGACATGCTGGTGGCCGTCACCCAGAGTGACGAAACCAACCTGGTCGCCTGCAGGCTGGCCGCCACTCTGTTCAATATCCCCTCCCGTATTGCGCGGATCCGCTCGACAGACTTTCTGGATATTGGGCGTGAGTTTCTGGCCGAGCATTTTGGTGTCGACCATATCATCAGCCCGGAGTATGAGGTCACCGAAACGCTACGCCGTCTGATCGAGCATCCAGAGGCCTTGCAGGTGCTCGATTTTGCCGATGGCAAGGTTCGGCTGATAGCGGTACGTGCCTATCATGGCGGCCCGCTGGTCGGGCACGAGTTGCAGGATCTGCGCCGCCATATGCCGGATATCGATTGTCGTGTGGCGGCGATTTACCGGCGCGACCGGGGTATCGTACCAAAGGGCATTACCGTGATCGAACCAGGCGACGAGGTGTTCTTTCTCGCGCGTCTGGAGGACATTCCTGCCGTGATGCGCGAATTGCGCCGGATGGAGCGGCCAGTCAAGCGTGTGATGATCGCCGGTGGCGGCAATATTGGGCGGCAGTTGGCTGCCCGGCTTGAGCGCGACTACGAAGTCAAATTGGTCGAAATCAACAAGGCAGCGAGCAGTCAGCTGGCTGAAAGTCTGCACCGCACTCTGGTGCTGACAGGTGATGCGACCGACGAGGACCTCCTGGAGCAGGAAAACATCGAATCCATGGATGTGTTCTGCGCGCTGACCAACGATGATGAAGACAACATCATGTCGGCGTTGCTGGCCAAGCGCATGGGCGCGCATCGGGTGATAGCGCTGATCAACCGCTCGGCTTACGTCAATCTGGTGCAGGGCGGCGAGATTGATATTGCCATCTCGCCGGCACAGGCCACGGTGGGGCCCTTACTCTCAAAAATCCGTCGTGGTGACATGGCTGCCGTGCACAGCCTGCGGCGCGGCGCGGCCGAGGTGCTCGAGATTGTCATTCATGGCGACCTGAAAACATCCAAGGTGGTGGGGCGGCGGATTGGGGATGTGGCCTTGCCGGACGGCTCGGCGATTGCCGCCATCATTCGTGGAGAAGAGGTGCTGATTGCGCACCACGATACCTTGATGGAAGCAGAAGACCATCTCATTCTGTTTGCGCTCAACAAGCGCATCATCCCCAAGATCGAAAAACTGTTTCAGGTTGGCTTCGGCTTTTTCTGAGCCTATCCATGCAGCGTTTCGTGCCCGCCCAGTACATGCCCGGTCTGGCGAGCCTGATTTTCTTCTTTACCATGCCAGCGCCACACTTCCTGAAGGGGCTGAGGCCGGGCGCTGGTAACATCCCGGTCATGTTGAAGCCTGTCTGGCGAATTGTCTGATGTCGCAAACCCTGTCGGTCATCCACATTTTCTCAAAAGTCCTGATGCTGTACGCGCTCGCTTTTTTGCTGCCGCTGGGCATTTCTCTTGCGCTCGGGGATGGCGTGTATCTGGCCTACGATGAAGCCATACTGGCGACGTTCTTGTCGGGCCTGCTGCTGTGGCTGGTGTCGCGTCGAGGCAAGAAAGAGTTGCAGACACGGGATGGTTTTTTGCTGGTGGTGCTAATCTGGGCGGTATTGCCGGTGTTCTCGACGATTCCCCTGCTGACCTACATGCCAGATCTCAGCTTTACCGATGCCTATTTTGAAGCTGTTTCCGGCCTCACAGCCACGGGTGCCACGGTACTGTCCGGGCTTGATGAACTGCCCGCTTCCATCAACATCTGGCGCACACAGATGCACTGGATCGGTGGCATGGGCGTGATCGTGCTGGTGGTCGCCGTGTTGCCGATGCTGGGGGTAGGTGGCCGGCAATTGTTCAAGGCGGAAACGCCCACGCCGATGAAGGACAGCAAACTCACTCCGCGCATAACTGAAACCGCCAAAGGCTTGTGGCTGGTTTATACGCTGTTTACCGTGATCTGCATGCTGTCACTATGGGCGGGAGGCATGAACTGGATCGACGCCGTAGTTCATGGCTTTAGCGTGATGGCGCTCGGCGGCATGTCGTCGCACGATGCCAGCATGGCCTACTTCAACTCGCCTGTGCTTGAGTCGATTGTCATGCTGTTTGCCCTGATTGCCGGTATCAGCTTTTCCACACACTTCATGGCGTTTCGCATGCGCAGCCTGCTGGCTTATCGGCTTGATGCCGAAATCCGCTGGTATTTCGCGGTACTCGGCACCAGCATCCTGGGGCTGACGCTTTTCCTGCTGTACAAGGGTTTTTACCTCGATTTCCCAGAAGCCTTGCGTCACGCAGCATTCAACACCATTTCCGTCGCCACCACACTCGGCTTTTCTACCACCGACTACAACGTGTGGCCTTATTTCGTGCCACTCTGGATGCTGTTCCTGTCGAGCTTTATCGCCAGCTCGGGCTCCACCGGCGGCGGTATCAAGATGCTGCGGGCAATCCTGCTGTACAAACAGGTTTATCGCGAGTTGATCAAACTGGTGCACCCGCGTGCAGAGATCCACACCAAAGTTGGCCGGCAGGCGGTACCCAATAAAATCATCTATGCGGTGCTGGCTTTTCTGTTTATTTATGTCGCCTCGATTGTGGTGCTGTCGTTTATTCTGTCTGCATCGGGCCTGGACGTGTTCACGGCGTTTACTGCGGTGGTTGCGATGGTCAACAATACGGGTCCGGGTTTGGGGCAGGTCGGCCCCGCCGGCACCTATGCGGTGCTGAGTGACTTCCAGACCTGGGTATGCAGTTTTGCCATGCTGCTGGGCCGGCTGGAATTTGTTACGCTGCTGGTCGTGCTTACCCCGGTTTTCTGGAGAAAATAAAAGTGCTCCAATAACCTGCTGCGCGTCCTCCAGCGAGGCGCCCCCACTGCTCGAAATCCTCATGTATTCGATATACATTCCGGTTGCTGCGCGCCGTTTGCACCCCGCCGACGGCCTGCTCGCACCAGTTTCTGGAGAGACTTATGCCATCCATCGCGGACTTTGAAGCCATGCTGAAACAGGGCCGGGACAATGCCCTGTTGCGGTTTTCTCTTGGTAATGAATATCTCAAGCAGGGCGATGCGGTCAAGGCAGCCGAGCATCTGAAATGTGCGGTTGAGCACGACCCCAGATATTCGGCGGCCTGGAAGCTACTAGGCAAGGCATTGACCGACGCTGAGGCTTGGAGCGAGGCGCTGGCGGCCTACCAGCAGGGCATCATCGTGGCCGAGGCGCGTGGTGATAAACAGGCAGCCAAGGAAATGGGCGTGTTTGCGAAGCGGGTCGAAGCCAGGCTTAATCAATAAGCCGCTTGGGTTAAAATCTGGTAATCAAATATTCAGGAGTAACAAATGACGCGGATGGTGAATTGTGTAAAGCTCGGTCGTGAAGCCGAAGGACTGGCCTTCCAGCCGGTGCCGGGTGAGATGGGCAAGAAGATTTTCGAGAACGTGTCGAAAGAGGCGTGGGGCGGATGGCAGCGTCACCAGACCATGCTGATCAATGAAAACCGGCTTAATCTGGCTGACGCCCAGGCACGCAGCTATTTGATGGAACAGATGGAGCGTTACTTCTTTGGCGGTGGCAATGTTGATGCGGCTGCGGGCTACGTGCCTCCCAGCAAGTAAGGGCGGATCACACAGCAAAACGGGCTCCTGTGGGAGCCCGTTTGCATGAGTGTCCACAAGAACTACAGCACTTCTTTCTCGATCTCTTCCAGCGAGGTGTGGCGTACGTCCTTGCCCTTGACCATATAGACCACGTATTCCGACATGTTCTTGGCGTGGTCGCCCATGCGTTCGATGGCTTTGGTGACAAACAGGATGTCGATGAACACCGAAATGGTGCGCGGATCTTCCATCATGAAGGTGATGAGATGGCGCAGGTTGAGGCGGAATTCCTCGTCCACCGACTGATCCTGACGCGCGATTTCCACCGCCAGGGTGGCGTCGAGGCGGGCAAAGCCATCAAGCGCCTTTCTCAGCATGTCGAGCACCAGATCGGCCATGTATTTGACCTCGCTGAAGCGCGGCAGGCTGATCCGCTCGGCTTGATGGATCAGCCGCGACATGCGCGCGATCTTGGCAGCCTCGTCGCCGATCCGTTCCAGGTCAGTGATGGTCTTCACCACCATCATCACCATACGCAGGTCGGACGCGGTGGGCTGGCGCCGTGCGATGATGTGGGTGCAGTCCTCGTCGATGGCCACTTCCAGTGCGTTGACGTTGTGGTCGTTGGCCTCCACTTGGTTGGCCAGCTGCATGTCACCCTTGACCAGAGCTTCGATCGCATTGGTGATCTGTTCCTCGACCAGCCCCCCCATTTTCAGCACGTTGGCACGCACCGCTTCGAGCTCGGCGTCAAACTGCTTGTAGGTGTGTTCATTTAGCATTGCGTTGTCTCTCCAGTAATCCTTTTCCAATTATATGCTGCGTATATGACGCTTACATGTACGGCGGATTTCAGTGCGTGCTGAAGGGCAGTGTGTAATGCGCGCCATCTATCTCAAGGAACAGGGTCCAGTCGCGCCGTCCGCTGACACAGACCGGCAGGGTAATGCTCGAGGCAAAGGCCCCCGCACCAGTGGGTCGCAGGTCATAGCGGTTAAAGCCCATGGCCATGCCATTCATCTGGAATTCCGCGCTGATTTTGCTCGCGCCCAGCGTGTAGACGCTGAGTTGAAAGGCTTCCAGCGGGGCGGGCTGAGCGGAGAACACGACCTTTACCGCGGCACCGCGATGATTGAAGAGGCATCCTGCAAGCGGGTCGGTGCATGTCACCGCCTGTGCTTCTGCTGGCAGCTGCAGCCGGTAACCGACCACGGCAATAGCGATAAGTGCCACGATGAGCAGCAGGGGTAAAACCAGTCGTTTCATGTCCAGGCCCCTCGCAGCAAGGCGACCCCATGTGCACCATGCGATTGCGCAAGCGCGATATCGTTCCGCCCCAGTCCGCCCAGGCCATAAACCGGGATCGGGCTGGCGCCAGCCAGTTCCGAGAATCGTGCCCAGCCCAGTGTCGCTGCACCTGGATGCGTGAGCGTCGGCAACACCGGCGACAACAGGGCAAAGTCGGCTTCGATTCTGGCGGCATGTGCCAACTCGGCATCATTGTGGCAGGACACGCCGATCAGAAAGGACGCCGGCCTGGCCCAATCCGGGCGGGCAGCCAGTTTGGCGGCAGTGGATGAATCGAGATGTACGCCGTCAGCGCCGGATACGAGGGCCAAATCCAGGCCGCCATTGACCAGTACCCGTGCGCCGTGAAGGTGGGCGCGGCGCACGGTTTCGTGCGCAAGCTGCAGGCGTGTGTCTTCCGGCAGGGTTTTGTCGCGCAGTTGAATCAGGCGCAGGCCATTGTGCAAGGCTACGTCCAGCCGAGCCAGAAACGTATCCACGCCGAGTGATTCGGCATGGGAGATGCCCAGCAAGCATGGCAGTGTCAGCGCTTTCAGGATCGGGGCGTTGGCCGGCAGCAGCGGTGTGACTTCAACCGCGTCGGGCCGCTGCCAGGAAAAAATCTGGCCTTCATGGGGGTGCGGTTCGCCCTGCCACTCGAACACCCGAAAGAAATTCAGCCGCACTGTCGCATGAGGATATTCAAATACCCGTGTGATCCAGCGGCAGGGGTGGCTGATGGCAATACCTAACTCCTCATGCAGTTCACGCGCCAGCGCTGTTTCCAGCGATTCGCCCAGCTCGACCTTGCCGCCGGGGAATTCCCAGTAGCCGGCGTAGACCTTGCCCGCTGGTCGCTGTGCCAGCAGCACGCGGCCGTCGGCCTGGGTCAGTACGGCAGCGACGACTTCGGTGATGGGCGTGACGTTCACTGTTTGCCCACCCAGTCACGTGCAAACTGCCACGCCACCCGGCCATTGCGGGCACCGCGGCCCAGCGCCCATTGCAGGGCCGCGCGATCGAATGTGTCGCTTGCGGGTGCGCCGGGCGTGGCGGCGCCGAGCTGAATAGCCCAGTGCCGGGCGATGGCGAGATAGGTGTCCTGGTCCATGACATGGAACGGCACCCACAGCCCGAAACGGTCGGATAGTGACACTTTTTCTTCAATCGCTTCGCCCGGGTGCACTTCACCATCCAGGTATCGGGTCTCAAGATTCTCCGCCATGTATTCCGGCATCAGGTGGCGGCGATTGCTGGTGGCGTAGATCAGCACGTTGTCCGACGGCCCGGCAAGCGAGCCGTCGAGCGCGGCCTTCAGGCTGGCGTAGCCGGCTTCGTGTTCAGCGAAGCTGAGGTCGTCGATGAAGACGATGAAGCGGTATTCAGCATCGGCCAGCAGGTCGAACAGATCCGGCAGGTTGGGCAGCCCGGCCTTGTCCACCTCGATCAGACGCAGGCCTTTCGGTGCGTATTTGGCGTGTACGGCTTTCACCAGCGACGATTTGCCACAGCCACGCGCACCGGTGAGCAGCACGTTGTTGGCCGGTTTGCCGGCCACAAACTGGCGGGTGTTGGCGTCCACCCGCTGCTTTTGTTCGTCGATCGCCAGCAGGTCTTTCATCGCCACGCGCTGCGGATGAAGGATGGGCTTCAGGTTGCCCGCCTGCGCCGACCAGCGGGCAGCACGCACGGTTTTCCAGTCGAGCGCGGCCGGGGTGCTGCCGTGCGCATCAAACCGCGCCAGCAACCGTTCCAGCATCTGTTCAAGTGCGGTATTCGGCATTGATCTTCACGTAGTCATAAGAGAAATCGCAGGTCCACACCGTAGCGGAAACGTCCCCGCGATTGAGCACCACGCGTACGGTGATGTCGGCTTCCTTCATTTCAGCGGCGCCTTGCGCTTCGGTGTAGCTTGCAGCCCGGCCGCCTTTTTCGGCCACCAGCACGTCGCCCAGATAGACCTGCAACGTGTTGACATCGAGATCGCTGATGCCGGCGTAGCCGATGGCCGCAAGGATGCGTCCGAGGTTGGGATCGGAGGCGAAAAATGCAGTCTTGACCAGCGGCGAGCGCGCGATGGCATAGGCGATCTGCTTGCATTCGGCATGGTCGCGCCCGCCTTCGATCTGCACGGTGATGAACTTGGTTGCACCCTCGCCGTCGCGTGCCATGGCTTGCGCGAGCTCGATCGATACGGCACTGATAGCCGCTTTTAATGCAGCGTAATCGGCACTGGCCGCATCGGTAATCGCGGTGTTCCCCGCCTGTCCGGTGGCGATCAGGATGAAGCTGTCGTTGGTCGAGGTGTCGCCATCGACGGTGACGCAGTTGAACGACACATCGGCTACGTCTTTCACCAGTTGCTGCAGCAGGCTGGGCGCGACGGCCACGTCGGTCGCCACGTAGCCCAGCATGGTCGCCATGTTGGGATGGATCATGCCCGAGCCCTTGGCGATGCCGGTTACGGTAATGGTCTTGCCACCGACCTGCGCCTGGCGCGACGCGCCTTTGGCGACGATGTCGGTAGTCATGATGGCGTGGGCGGCCTCGCTCCAGTGGTCGGGTGCCAGATCGGCTTGTGCCGCCGGTAGTGCGGGCAGGATCTTGTCGATAGGCAGCGCTTCCAGGATCACCCCGGTGGAAAACGGCAACACGCTTTCTGTCGCACAGCCCATCAATTGCGCCACCGCCGCGCAGGTTTGCTGCGCCCGATTCAATCCTTCTTCACCGGTACCGGCGTTGGCGTTGCCGGTGTTGATAATCAACGCGCGGATGGTGCCATGCGTCAGATGCTGCTTGCACAGCGTCACCGGTGCGGCGCAAAAGCGGTTTTGCGTGAACACCCCGGCCACCTGCGTGCCGGGTGCCAGCTCGATCAGCGTGATGTCGCGCTTGCCGGGTTTTTTGATGCCGGCGGACGCGATACCCAGTCGTACGCCCGCAACAGGTAACAAGGAGGCGGGATCGGGGGCGGTGAGGTTGACGGGCATGGGGTCTTCCGAAACAGAAAACCGTTATTTTAGCGGCCATCCGGGGGCGCAGCGCCAGGATGTGAGCCAAACGACCGGATGTTCGATAGGCGGCGCGGGTTCAGCGAAGGGGGATGACGGCTGTGTGCTGCTTTATTCCGCCCGTCCAGCCCACCCCAGTCGTTTCAACAGGCGGCGGAACTCAGGCCGCCATGGCCACACCGGGTCGAACTCGATCGAGCGTGCCAGGGCGGCCAGCGCAATCAACCCGAAAACGGAAAACAGCAACTGCGAGATGAGCTGGCGCGGCGTGATCATGCTCAAGGGCATGTCCAGAAAGCCCGGGATATAAAACAGGCTGGCAAAGGCTGCGAAAAGAAAAGTGGGGCCCAGATACACGATGTTCTCCGTCACTAGAGTATTTTCCCTGTGATAAGCAACCACCGTGCCACAAGGTGCGATCGCTCTGAATACAGGGTGCCGCATCGGGTGAAGGGGATACATTCTGTTAAAAACGTAAATTAATCCGACAATTCCTTGCTGGGGGCGAGGGCGCCAAATTTGCGCAGGATTTCGTGCGACAGTGTGTAGAACTGAGGGGTGGGCCCAAGGTCTTCGTAGATCGGGTCACCGTAATCGTCCTCGGCAATGATGCGGTTGCCGGGGATGTAGGGCATGGCGACCTCGAGTTCATCGAGTGCGGCGTGGATCAGCTCGGCCATCAACTGAGATTCGCTACGGCCGGGATACATGACATGCAGGGCCTCAATGCGCGCGGCATCGCGAAGCGGTAAATGAACGGTATAGGCACGCACGGATGTCCGTGCGTGTCCCTCCTGGGCCCAGCGTTGAATCAGTTCGGCGATGCGCATCAACTTTCCTTTACCTCACGATGGTCTTGTTATAGCAAAGACCCTCTCAAGACAAAGCGGGATTCAGCTCATGCGCTTCCATACCAGGGTGCGATTGTTTGCCGGCATGGCGATATCCTGCTGCAAAACCAGTCCCTGAGTACGGGCCAGCGTATCCACAGCCTCGAAATCACGCACCCCGGAAGCCGGGTCGCGCGACTTGAGCCAGAGATCGAAACGGGCATTGCTTTCCGAAGTAAAAGCACCGTTGTAATTGAACGGGCCATATACCGCCAAAACGCCGCCTGCTTGCAGCACGCTGCCAACCCCTGCAAAGAATTGCTCTACTTCGGGCCAGCCCATGATGTGCAGGGTGTTCGCGGAAAATACCGCGTCGTATCTGCCGTCACGCCATTCCTGCCGGTTCACGTCGAGCGCAATCGGTGGCAGTACGTTGGGCAACGCCGCTTCGTCGAGCCAGAGCCGGATGCCGGAATGATTTGACGGTACATCGGAAGTTTGCCAGCGCAGGTGCGGCAAGGCGGCGCCAAAGTCGACCGCATGCTGACCGGTACCACTGCCGATTTCCAGCACGCTGCTGCGATCGGCGAACACCTCGCGCAGCACCGCCAGAATGGGCTCGCGGTTCTGGACGCAGGATTCGGAAAAAGGTTTGTCGATCAAAGTCGCTGCCCCGGTTTTTTGCACTGGCACTGGTAATCGAGTCCTTCGCGCGGCGCGGCCTTGCAGGAAAAAGCCTGTACGCCCGCGCTGCCGCAAACGGCGGCGCACTGCGATTCCTTCTCCTGGCAGAACGTGGCGTAATCAGGCGTCGCAGGCGATTCGCTGGAGTTGAAGGAAATGCAGCCGGCGAGCAGGCTGGCGAGGGATAGCAATAACAGGGTGCGCATCGTTTCTCTCCTGAAGATTGAACAACATACAGTTTGGCGCTGGTCTGGCCAAACGTGCGCAGAAAATGCAATTTTTTACAGTGTCGTCATGTTGACCAGACGACCATCTGCGAGCAGCAAGGCAGTTTGCACGGGCTTGCCCGGGTAAAGTCCGGCGAGCAGGGTCTGGTAGTTCGACAACTGGGGGTGATGACGTTCGGCCAGATGCGCGTCCGTCAGGTTAATGCTGTCGTCGCCGGTTTTATAGTCGATGACCCACACGGCATCGTCGAATTCCACCACGCGGTCGAGGCGTTGCATGTGGCCGTTTGCATCCAGCAGCGCCAGTTCGTTGTGCGCGTTTTGATATTGCATTGGGTCGAAAAATCGCGCCAGATGCGGTAGCGCCAGCAGCGCGCGGGCACCGGCTTCAATGCGCTTGAGTTCAGTGGCCATGCCCAGTCGGGTAGCCAGCGTGGGCAGGTCACGCGGCGCGCCTGGCGGTGCGTGGTGTTCGAGGCAGGCATGAAACAACTCGCCGCTGGCTGCAGCCGGATTGACCGGCACAGGCGCCAGCCGTTGTCCGATAACGGGAGCGTTGATGCGCGGCAGCGTCTTTGCCAACGGTTCGTCCTCCACTTTGCTGGCCAGGGGCAAATCAGCCGGTAGCGTCATGTCCTGCCATGCCGCATCGACGCGTTGCAGCCAGGCGCTTTTATCGGCTGCGCCGCTCACGATCAGCGCCTGTTCGGCGCGGGTGAGCGCCACGTAGAGCAGGTTATCGGATTCGCGTTGTGTCAGCTCGGTTTCCTCGGTAAACCAAGGCTCACGCCAGGCACCGTGCTCGTCCTGCTTGCCGAACAGCGAAAAATGCGCGGGCCGGGGCGCTTGGGGTGGCCACGGTGCCAGCACGCCATAGCTGTCGCCGCGCACGTGGTCGCTGCCGCCGAGCAGCCAGACAATCGGCGCTTCCAGGCCCTTGGCCCCATGGATGGTCAACAGCCGCACCGCGTTTTCACCATCGGCCGCAAGGCCCTCGCCGGGTGCGGCATCGGCGTCATCGACGAGCGAAGCCAGCTCGCGGATGAACCCTGCCAGCGTTGGGTAGCGTCCACCATCCTGTGTCAGCGCCAGTTGCATGAAGGCGCGCAGGTTGGCCGCGATTTGCGGGCGCATGGCGACGGGCGCAGCAGCGGCATAACGTGCTTCGAGGTCGCCTTCAAAGTAAATGTGATCAAGCAGGTCGTGCACCGGCAGCGTGCCGATGCGCGCGCGCCAGTGGGTGAGCAGACGCATGGCACGGGCCAGCGTGGCAGGGCAATCGTCCTGGCCGCCCAACGTGACGAACCGTTCCCAGCCGCGTGGCGCATCGGCCGAGGGGGCGAACACGGCCAGCAGATCGGTATCGCTGCAACCGAAAATCGGACTTTTCAGGATATGGGCCAGTTTCAGATCGGCGTGCGGCAGTAGCAGGGTTTCCAGCAGTGCAATCAGGTCCTGCGCTTCCAGCGCGTGGAGCAAACCGCCGCGCCGCGATGTGATGAAGGGAATGCCCGCAGCCTCCAGCGCTCGCTCGTACAGGTGCAGATGCGTGCGTTTCCTCACCAGCGCCATCACGTCGCCGGCACACGCCGGGCGGAATGGTTTTGTGCCCTTGTCCACCACGCTCCAGCGACCCAGCACCTCGTCACGTAAAACCTGCGCAAAGGCCTGCGCCTCGATATGCACCGCCTTGTCGCCGGCTTCTGGCAAGGGCGTGGTGAGCGGGTTACGGAGTCCGAATGCGGTGCTGGACTCGGTTTTTTCTATGTGTATCGGCAGGCAGCGCACCGCACCGGGGCGGGCTTCATTGGCCGGTGCGTGCGTGTGCGCAGCAAAGCCTTCAACGGCAGCAAACACCGGATTGATAGCCTGCACCACTGCGGGCGACAGTCGCCGTGTCATCGTCGTGCTGAACAGTGGCGCGCCGAAATGCAAACGCAAGAATTCCGCAGCAGCAGTGAACACGCGTGCCTCGCCGCGGCGAAAGCGATAAATCGCCTGTTTCGGGTCGCCCACCATGAACACCGTCATCGCGCTGTCCGCTGCGCGTGCCTCCGTCAGCCAGGTCGATAACGCCTGCCATTGCAGCGGGTTGGTGTCCTGGAATTCGTCCAGCAGCAGGTGCCGGTAGCGCGCGTCGAGCTTTAGCGCCAGCCCCGGCGCATGTTCCTCGCTTTGCAACAGGCGGCAGGCCAGCCATTCGGCATCGGCAAAATCGATCACGCCTTGCTGTGCTTTAGCCTCTTGATAAGCCTGCACCAGGGTGTGGCCGAGCAGCAGGCCGTGGCGGTTGAGGGCCCAGATGCGGATGTCGGTCTGCACGGCGGTGATGTGTTCCAGTGCGGTTTCCAGCGTGTCGAGATCGCGCAAATAGGTATCGAGTTCGGCGCCGAGCGCTTTTTCCAGTTCCTTGGTCGCCTGCTTCTTGCGCCGTTGCCCCGCCGTCATCAGGTATTTCATCAGCGCGACGTGCGCTTCATCGGGTGGCAGACCAAGGCTGCGCTGGATTTCAGGCGCGCGCGCCTGCTCGCTCTTGCCGCCTTTTTCCAGGACAAAGCCCACTCGCTTCACCCGTGCGGCCATCAATTCATCGGCCCAGAAGGCCGCCACCGGATCGGTGTCGAGGTCTTCGTAGAGGCCGGGCCGCAATTGTTCCAGCGCAAATGTTACCGGGTCGGCCTGACCGTCAGTGTAGGCCCACCACTCCGCCCGCGCCTGCACAAAATGCGTCAACAGCGCGCGCAGATTGTGTTCGCCGAGATCACTCAGCAAGGCCAGCAGTGCAGCCCCTTCGGCGGCATCCGTATCCGTGGCCCAATGGTTGAGCAAACGGTCGCGCACTTCGTTCTGCAACTGCTTCTCGCGCTCTAGCAGCGGCGCGTCCCACGGTAATCCCGCTTCCAGCGGCGCACGTTTCAGAAGATCGAGAAACCAGCCGTGAAAAGTCGTCACCGTCGGCCCCGGTTGTGCCGTCAGCACCGTTTCCAGCAGCCCGCGTGCGCGCGGCATCAGCGCATCGATCTCGCCATCCGGCACCGCACGCTCGCGCAAAAATGCACGCACCGTCGCATCATCCGCCAGCGCCAGCACCCGCAGCCACTCATGCAGTCGATCGGTCATCTCCTGCGCCGCCTTGCGCGTAAACGTAATTGCCAGCAACTCCGACGGCGCTGCCCCGGCCAGCAATAGCCGGATCATGCGAGATACCAGCAGCCAGGTCTTGCCGCTACCGGCGCAAGCCTCCACCACCGCCGAGCGCACGGGCGACAGTGCAACAGTGTTATCTAGCGGTTCATGCATGCCACATCCCCTTGCGGCACAGCCCGTGCGCTTCGCAATATTGGCAGACGGCATCCACGCCATTCGCCCGGAGCGCTTCGCCTGCGGCGATAGCCCCAAGCAGCTCCGGCAGGCGGCGGCTGATGGCATCGACGTCGGTTTCCCCATCCAGTTCGAGCAAACCGACGGGCGTTTCGTTGATCGGCAGATAGGCGGCAGCGGCCTCGCTCAGCCACGCGTAAAACGGCAACTGAACAGCCTCGGTGGGGTCTTTGAGCTTTCTCTTGAGGCCGATGGCAGTGCCGGTTTTGTAGTCGATGACGGTGCGGGCGTCACCACGCTCATCCACCCGGTCGATGCGGCCATGCAGGATGATGTCGCCGAGGCCGGGGACGGTGAACGGCACTTCAACTGCGGCTTCGCCGGACTGGTAGCGCCAGCCCTGGCCGATCCAGTCCAGCCAGGCATCGATGTAGGCAGGCTGGATGGTTTGCCAACGGATGCGCCAGGTGGTGGCAGTGTAGGCGGGCAGGGTGCCGAATTCGGCAGCGGAGCATTCACTTAAACGGGTCTGTGCGGCGTCGCGTTCGGGCGGTGGGGCGCTGTCGTGAAAGGCTTTGAGGATGCGGTGCAGGGCGTTGCCGTAATCGCTTTTGTCGAGCGCATCGTCGGCTTCGTCGAGTTCGTGGATGCCGAGTACGCTGGTGACGAAGAAGCGGTATGGGCAGTCGAGCAGGGTCTGGTAGGCGGTGGGCGAATAGCGGCGCGGCAGCTGGTCGGCGGATACGCTGGGCGCGGGTTGTTCGCAGGCGGCGGGCAGCGGGCTGGGCTGGGAGGGTGGCTCGCCGCTGGTTTGCTCGGGTAGATCCGTCCCCCACGCGGCTTGATGCAGGGCCTGCAAGCGCAGCACCAGCGGCGAGGCCGGATTGGGCTCGTCATTGTTCCATGCGCGCCAGCTGATGAGTGCCGGCCCCTGCGTCAGCAGGTGCATCAGGTCGGTCGTGGCAGCCAGGACTTCATCGGATGCGGTGGGCAGGCCGAGTTGGGCGCGGGTGGCCTGGCTGAACAGGCCGGGTGCGGGCCGCGCGGGCAGGTGCTGGGCGTCGGCACCGATGACGGCGACGGCTTCAAACACGCGCCCGCGTGAGGCGGGCAGGGAGGTCAGCACAACGGGACTGGCTACGCTGTCGTCGATAAAGCTGGCGGCCTCCAGTGCCAGATTGAGCCAGCGCCGCCATTCACTGAAGCTGTATTTTTCGCTGTCGTCTGCGAGGTCGTGGCACAGGGTTTCCAGCGTGTCGAGCATGTTGGCGCCTGCGGCGTCGGCCATGAGCGGATCGATAGCCTGGATGGCAGCGAGGCTGTCGTTTAATCGGGCGAGCCAGACGGCCAGCGGCGCACGGTTTTTCGCAAAGTTTTGTCTGGCGCCAAACAGCAGGGACAACCACGATGGCAGTTCGCCAAACTCGGTCTGCGCCAGCCGCAGGATGTCGGTCATGCCCTGCGCGACGCCCTGGCGACGCAGCGCGAGTTCGAGTCGCAGCACCTGATCCTGCCGCTTGGCAAGCTCACCGAGCAGAAAGGGTGACTTCAGCAGATCGAGCAGTTCGACGTGCGGAAAATCGCCCGAGATGCATTCGAGCCAGCGGTCGATCACCGCGGCGACAGCGGTGGTCGACAGGGTCCAGCCGGTTTCGTCGGCGACCAGCACATCCATGCGCTCAAGCAGGGCGCGCACCCGGCGTGCGGTTTCGCGGTCGAGCGCGATCAGGACAAGATCACGTTTGCCGGCGTGTAGTTGTCCAGCCACCCAGGTGGCGACCGCGCGCGCTTCGGCTTCGAGATGCGGTGCCGGGCACAGCGTGACCTGCGCGCTGACAGGGGATGCCGGGAGATGCTCGGCCAGCGTGGCGGCACGCTGGCGCAGCGGCGGCTCGGTGCGTTGCCATGCCTGATGCAGGGTGTGGGCGATGGGATCATCGGCTGCCAGTTCAAACAGCGTGACCGGAGCGTGACCGGTACAGCGGTCGAGAAACTGCTGTTCGACGGCGGTGAGCCTGCCCAGGGCATAGCCGTATATCGGTTTGGGCCCAGCGTTCGCTCCCTCCCCCGTTCGGGGGGAGGGTTGGGGCGAGGGGGGTTGTGCTGCGGACTGGACTTGCACAAGGCATGCGTCGAGCGCACGGGCATAGCGCGCTTGCGGGTCATTGCCGCTGGTATTGAGCGCTTGCCACACAGCTTCGATCAGTGCGGTTTCACGGTCAAGCGCGCTGGCGTGCAAAGCGCGGATCTGCGAGCCAATATCGCCGCCGAGCCGCGCGGCAGAGAGTTCGTCGGCCAGTTGCAGCAGTTCGTTGGCGAGCGCCCACTTGTCGATTTTGCTAAGCCAGTCAATGCCACGTAGTACGCCATGCAGCCGCGCCAGGCGCCGGGCCGGCGGTTCGCTGCGGTCATCGGCCATGGTTTGCGCCCAGCTTTTCAGCGGGGTGATGCGCGGCGGAATCAGCACGGGCAAGCGGGCGGCTTGCGCCAGAATCCGCGCAAAATTCTGACCGGCACGGTGATTGGGAACGAGTATCGTCAGCCCGGACAGATCGGGCAGGCGATCGGCGTGTTGATCGAGGAGCGCGCGGGCGACGGCGTGCGGCAGCGAACCGCCGCTCAGTGCATACGACTCCACATGGGCTTCAGCCCATAGTAGATCGGAGTCCCCTTGTGGGGCATACGATTCCACACGTACGTCAGTGCGTAGTGGATCGGAGTCTCCTCGTGAGGCGCATGATTTCACCCGAGCTTCAGCCCATAGTGGGTCGGAATCCTGCGGGGGAATCGTTGCGATTCCCACCGGATTCAGCGTTCCAGATGCTGGAGTTTGTCCTTGACGCCGGCCCACTCGTCCGCGTCTGCGGGCGGATCCTTGCGCTCGATGATTACTTTCCACCCTTTGACGAGTTCGGCATTCAGCGCGATAAAGGCGCGTTGATCGTCCGGCACGTCATCTTCGGCATAAATCGCTTCGACCGGGCATTCGGCCACGCACAGGGTGCAGTCGATGCACTCTTCGGGGTCGATGGCGAGGAAATTAGGGCCTTCGTGGAAGCAGTCCACCGGGCAGACATCGACACAATCCGTGTATTTACACTTCACGCAGGCTTCGGTTACAACATAAGTCATTTGTGTTTACCTTGAATATTGAGAAAATAGCCGGATGCTTGCAGGCGGCAATTTTGATGTAGCATATCGGCACAAAACCGAATTTTCCAGCATTACCACCTTTCAAAACTTTCCAGGTCGCGTCCGGCCAACCTCATTCTTCAAATAGGAGCTTCATCGATGAGCGAACATGTTCATTACATATCCGACGATTCTTTCGAACAGGAAGTCCTGCAGGCCGGCGTTCCCGTGCTGGTGGATTACTGGGCAGACTGGTGCGGTCCCTGCAAGATGATCTCGCCAATTCTCGATGAAGTGGCCAAGGAGTATGCCGGCAAGCTCAAGGTGTGCAAACTCAATATCGATGAAAACCAGGCGACCCCGCCCAAGTTCGGTATTCGCGGCATCCCCACCCTGATGATTTTCAAGAACGGCAACGTCGAAGCCACCAAGGTCGGCGCCCTGTCCAAATCGCAATTGACAGCTTTCGTTGACAGCAATATCTAAGGCCCCGCTCTTACCGGACGATGCGCTGGCGCCTTCGCCTGCCAGCAGTCGTGACGATCCGGCCCCCTCCCCTCCAAGTCCGGCTCTTTCAAGCGAGCCTACTCAGGCCCCTCCCATGCATCTTTCCGAACTCAAGCAAAAACCCATCACCGAACTACTCGAGATTGCCGCTGCCCATGGCATCGACAATGCCAACCGTTTTCGCAAACAGGAGCTGATCTTTACCATCCTGAAAACGCTGGCGAAGCGCGGCGAGAGTATTTATGGCGACGGTGTGCTGGAAGTGCTGCCCGATGGATTCGGATTCCTGAGATCGCCTGAAACCTCGTACCTGGCCAATACCGACGACATTTATGTGTCGCCGTCGCAGATCCGCCGCTTCAACCTGCATACCGGCGACAAGATCGAAGGCGAGATTCGCACACCCAAGGATGGCGAGCGTTATTCGGCGATGACCAAGCTCGACCTGATCAATGGCGAACCGCCCGAGGCCAGCAAGAACAAGATTCTGTTTGAAAACCTCACCCCGCTGCATCCGGACAAGCCGCTCAAGCTGGAGCGCGATATCAAGGCTGAAGAGAACATCACCAGCCGTGTCATCGACATCGTTGCACCGGTCGGAAAAGGCCAGCGCGGCTTGTTGGTGGCGCCGCCGAAATCGGGCAAGACGGTGATGCTGCAGCACATTGCGCATGCCATCAGTTCGAACCATCCCGATGTCGTGCTGTTTGTGCTGCTGATCGACGAGCGTCCGGAAGAAGTGACCGAAATGAGCCGCACCGTGCGCGGTGAAGTCGTCGCCTCCACCTTCGACGAACCCGCCAGCCGTCACGTGCAGGTTGCTGAAATGGTGATCGAGCGCGCCAAGCGCCTGGTCGAGCACAAGAAGGACGTGGTGATTTTGCTCGATTCCATCACCCGTCTGGCGCGCGCCTATAACACGGTGCAACCCGCTTCCGGCAAGGTGCTCACCGGTGGTGTCGATGCCAACGCGCTGCAGAAGCCCAAGCGTTTCTTTGGCGCCGCGCGCAACATCGAGGAAGGCGGCAGCCTCACCATCCTCGCCACCGCGCTGATCGAAACCGGCAGCCGCATGGACGATGTGATCTACGAAGAATTCAAGGGCACTGGCAACCTCGAAATCCACATGGACCGCAAGATGGCCGAGAAGCGCCAGTATCCTGCGATCAACGTCAACCGATCCGGCACCCGCCGCGAAGAGTTGCTGATGCCGCACGATATCCTGCAAAAGGTGTGGGTGCTGCGCAAGCTGCTGTATCCGATGGATGACATGGAAGCGATGGAGTTCCTGCTCGACAAGATGCGTGCAACGAAGAACAACAGCGAGTTCTTCGACTCCATGCGCCGAGGGTAAAGCTTAATCTGCTAGCTCTGCGGAGGGCGTGGATTGTGCCAGCGCCCGCCGGCAAGCAGCAGGTCCGCTTCCTGCGGTCCCCAGGTGCCGGCTTCATAGGGATATGCCGGGTCGCGATGCGACAGTACCGGCTCCACCACATTCCAGGACGCTTCCACCGCATCCTGCCGCGCGAACAGCATGGCTTCACCATCCAGCGCATCGCCGAGCAGGCGCTCATAGGCGCTCATCTCGTCCGGGTGGTTATTGCAGACATACAACTCCACCGGTCGCCCTACCATTCGGTCCCCTGCATTCTTGGTGCGCGCACCCAGCGCGATGGATACCGTGGGTGACAGGCGCATGCGCAGGTAATTGGTGGCCAGCGGTCCGGCTTCGGACAGGGCGAATACGCGCTGTGGCGGCAACTGAAACTCGGCACGAATCTCGGTGGTCGTGATCGGCAGTTTCTTGCCGGTGCGGACGATGAAGGGCACGCCCGCCCAGCGCCAGGAATCCACAAAGAAACGTACGGCAGTGAAGGTTTCCGTATCGGATCCGCGCGCCACGCCTTCTTCATTTCGATACCCTTCGTATTGTCCGCGAATGATGTCACCGGGTTCCAGCGGGCGGATGGCCTTGAGCAACTTGGCCTGCTCATCGCGGATGGCTTCTGCACTGGTTCCCAGGGGCGGTTCCATCGCCAGCAGCGCCAGCACCTGCAACAGGTGATTCTGCAGGACGTCGCGGATCGCGCCGATGGAGTCATAGAAACGTCCGCGCCCTTCCACTCCGATTGACTCCGCCATCGTGATCTGAATCTGTCGGATGTGGTTGCGGTTCCAGATCGGTTCGAGGAAGGAATTGGCAAAGCGGAAATAGAGGATGTTCTGCACGGCCTCTTTGCCGAGGTAATGGTCGATGCGGAAGATGCTGGATTCTGGCAGCGCCTCATACAGGGTTGCGTTAAGCGAACGGGCCGACTCCAGGTCGCGTCCAAATGGTTTTTCGACGACTACGCGCGCGTTTTTGGTGCAGTTGGCGCTTGCCAACCCGCGCACCACCACGGGAAACATCGACGGCGGAATGGCAAAGTAGTGCAGGGGGCGGTTGCGGCCCTCAAGGGCGCGACGCAGTTCATCGAAGGTGGCGGGGTCTTCGTAATCCCCGTTGATGTAGGTCAGCAAACTGGAGAGATTGCGAAATAACGATTCGTCCACGCCGCCGCCAAACTGGGTAATGCCTTCATGGGCGTGAGCGCGTACTTTCTCCAGGTCCCACCCGGGAGAGTGGGCCACACAGACAATCGGCGGCAGCGTGCGGCCGTGCAGCAGCATGGCGTACAAGGCGGGGAAAATCTTGCGCCGGGCCAGATCACCCGTGGCGCCAAACAAAACCAGTGCATCCGAAGTAAGACCGTTGCTCATGACGAAAAACCCCATGGAATATGGCAAGTTCAAGCATCAACGGGTATTTCACGGGTGAACTGGAGTTCCCCATGGGCACTTACCCTGCTCCGCCTGACATTCGGGAGAAGAGGGATGCTTGATTCCGTCCGGCTGATCCCCTATACTCCCGAGTCTTCCAAATTTACCCTTTAAGGAATTGCCATGAAAGCCGGCATTCACCCCGATTACAAAGAAGTGACCGTGACGTGCTCTTGTGGTGACACGTTCAAAACCCGCTCCACGCTGGGCAAGGATGCACTGCATATCGAAGTTTGTTCTTCCTGCCATCCGTTCTACACTGGCAAGCAGAAGATCGTCGATACGGCTGGCCGCGTCGAGAAGTTCCGCCAGCGTTACGGCATGAAGTAATAAATTGCGCGTGCGTAATGCAAATCAAAGCGGCTTCGGCCGCTTTTTGCATTTTGGCTGCATAGCGCTGCAAAGCTGAACCCACGGTATCATTTCGGGCGCCGCCCCCTGAGAAAGAGACAAACTTGAACCCCCACGCTTTTCGCCGCATTGCCGTGATCGTCTTCGGCGCATTGACGCTGACCCATTGCGCGCAAAATCCGGTCACGGGCGACAAGAATTTTGTGCTGATGTCCGAGCAACAAGAAATCCAGATGGGTGCGCAGGCGCACCAGGATGTGCTGAAGGAATATGCCGCGCTGGACAATCCTGCATTGCAGGCCTACGTCAACGAGGTCGGCCAGCGGCTGGCCAAGCAGAGCCATCGTCCCAATCTGCAGTGGCATTTCACCGTGGTCGACAGCCCCGATGTGAACGCGTTTGCGCTGCCCGGCGGCTATGTCTACATCACGCGCGGCATCATGGCGTATCTGAACTCCGAGGCCGAGCTGGCTGGTGTAGTGGGCCACGAAATCGGCCACGTGACGGCGCGTCATGGCGTACGCCAGCAAAGTGCCTCCACGGCAGCGGGTCTGGGGGCGGTACTGGGTTCGATTCTGGTGCCGGGCATGGGCAATCAGGCGGGCGCGACGCTGCTGCAGACATTGGCGCAGGCGTGGACGGCGGGTTACGGTCGGGAGCACGAACTGGAATCCGATCGGCTGGGCGCTGAATATCTGGCCAAGACGGGCTACAACCCGCAGGCCATGATCGAGGTAGTGGGTGTGCTGAAAAATCAGGAGCTGTTCGCGGCCGAACAGGCCAAGCGCGATGGTCGCCAACCGAAAACCTATCACGGCACATTCGCTACGCACCCCAGCAATGACGAGCGCCTCAAGCAAGTCGTGGCCGAAGCGGATAAATACAAGGTCGCCCTTCCGCGTGAAGGTCGCAGCAATTACCTGAACAAAATGGCCGGTGTGGTTTTTGGCGATAGCCCTGAGCAGGGGGTGATACGCGGCAATGCGCTGCTGCACGACAAGCTTGGCCTGGCGATCCAGTTTCCGCAAGGCTGGCAGGTGCAGAACCGGCCCGACCGGGTGGTGGCGACGAGTCCAAAGGGCGATGCGCTGGTTGAACTGCAACAGGGACCGAAAGGCGGCAAGCCGCTGGAAACCCTGCAGAAGGGCCTCAAGCTGGATGCCGGTGCGCGCTATGACAGCGGCAGCCTCAGCGGGTATCCGGCGGCATTCGCGGCCGGTGCGCAGCAGGGCAAGCCGGTGGTGGTGGCGGCCGTAGCGTTCAACGGCACGCAGTACCTGATTGCCGGCATGGCCAGGGATAAAGCTACGTATGATCGCGAACGCAGCACCCTGCGCGGCGCCATCAACAGTTTTCACGCGATTACACCGACCGAGAAACTGGCGGCGCGATCCTATGTGTTACGGCTGTTGACTGCCCAGCCGGGTACGACGATGGCAGCTTTGGCACAACAATCGCCGCTGGAAAACGATACCGAAAGCCAGCTAAGGCTGATGAACAACCTTTATCCAAGTGGCGAACCTCTGCCGGGCCAGCTCATCAAAATTGTTCAATAAACGCACGCTCCCGCTTTCGCTCCACCCGCAAGGCGCACGCCGGTGGGGACCTCGCTGCTGCGCAGTGACCCTTCCGCAGCTCGGATTGCTGCTGCTCTGCGCGGCCTGGCTGCTGCCTGGCCTGGTGGGGCATGCCCCCTGGAAAGGCGGCGACGGCGAGCATTTCGTGCAGCTATGGCAACTGCTGCAAAGCGGCGTGCCACCCCAGGCCGTGCCGACTACCCCACCCCTGTATTACTGGGTCGCCACGGTCACGGCCTGGCTCACCTCGTCCATCCTGCCGCTGGCCGACGGCGCACGACTGGCCTCGGGCTTGTTCATCGTACTGGCGCTGGTGTTTACCGCGCGCGCAGCCCGTGTGTTATACGGCGCCGAGACGGGCTGGGCGGCGGCGCTGACCTTGCTGGGTTGTCTGGGCCTGCTGGTCCGGGGTCACGAACTCAATGCCTACACTGCTCAGTTCGCCGCGGCTGCAATCATGCTGTATGGCGTGGCCAGTTTGCCGCGTGCGTCACATAGCGGATGGGCACTCGGCGGCGGCACAGTGTTGATGCTGCTCGCGGGCGGTGCTGCGGAAGCCGCATGGTTCCTGTTGCTGTCGGGGATGTTGCCGCTGCTGCTGGTGGAGTATCGCACCCCGGCTGCACGCCACACGCTGTTCTGGGGCATGGGGTTTGCGCTGGTGATGGGCGCAGCCTGGCTCGGTTATCTTGCCACGCAGTCGATCCCGTTCGAGCGGGTGCTCAACCTGCAGCGCTGGATCGGCGATGCCGGCCAGCGCCCGGCTTTTTATCTGGGGCTGCTGGGCTGGTATGCGTGGCCGGCATGGCCGCTGGCACTGTGGGCACTGTACCGGAGCCGCCGGCAGTGGCGGTCGCCAGGTGTCGTGCTGCCGGTAGGCGCGCTGCTGGGCCTGCTGGGCCTGTACGCCTTCGATGCCCGTCCCGGTGAAGAGCAGGGCTTGGTCCTGTTGCTGCCGCTGGCGTTGCTGGGAGGGGCCGGATTGTTCACCTTGCGCCGCGGTGCGGCCAATGCCCTGCTGTGGTTTGGCGTCATGCTGTTCGGCTTCATGGCGCTGGTGTTCTGGGTTTACTGGAGCGCACATGATTTTGGCATGCCCGCCCGGTTGGCTGCGCGGCTGACCAGGCTGGGCATGACCCAGGTCGGCGAATTACGCCCGTGGACACTGATGCTGGGCCTTGTGGTGACGCTGGTCTGGATCGTTTTTTTGAGCCGCGTCAGCCGCTCGCCGTTGCGCCCCATGCTGGTGTGGACTGCGAGCATGACCTTCATGTGGGTGCTGTTGATGGCGCTGTTCCAGGCACCGCTCGACCGTCGTTTGAGCTATGCCAGCGTAGGCGAAATACTGGCCGCTCGCGTGCCTGCAGCCGACTGCATCCAGGCGGATCAACTGCGCCGTCAGCAGCGTGTGTTGCTGGGTTATCACAGCAAGCGGCAATTGATCCCTGCCGACGTGGGCTGCAAATGGCTGCTGCTGGAAACCCGTGATCGTGGTGCCGAACCCCAGCCTTCCGCAGACTGGATTGAGCAGTGGCGAGGCGCACGGCCCGGCGACCGCTCTGACCGGCTGTACTTGTATGCCCGCCGCTGAACAGGTCGCAGCCGTTATTCTGGCAGGCGGCCAGGGCAGCCGCATGGGCGGCGCCGACAAGGGTTTGGTCGAATACCGCGGTCGCCCCCTGATCGAGTGGGCGCTCGATACGCTTCGCCCGCAGGTCGACGAACTCGTCATCAGCGCCAACCGCAATCTGGATACCTACGCGGCATATGGCCAGCGCGTATTGCCGGATACCCTGCCGGATTACCCCGGCCCGCTGGCCGGCATTCTGGCTGCCATGCAGTCGGTGACGGCACCCTGGCTGGTGGTGGTGCCGTGCGATACGCCGCATCTGCCGGCCGATCTGGTGGCGCGGCTGCTGGACGCCGCACGACAGGCAAAGGGATTGCTGGCAATCGCGGCAGACGACACGCACACGCACCACACCTGCTTTATCGTGCGCACTGACCAGCGCAATGCCCTTGCTGCATTTATGGCGCGGGGTGAACGGGCGGTGCGCCGTTGGCAGGCGGAGCTTCCGTCTACAGAAGTTCTGTTTGATGCCGCTGCTTTCGCAAACCTGAATCGCCTGGAAGATTTGTCCAAGGTCTGAGCATCTGACGCGATGGACGATCGGACGGGGCTTGCCCGATTGATCTGGACGAGAAAGACCCGCTCGCTGTAGTAGCCGGCGTTCAGTCCGGTGGCTGGGCGTCGCGGACAGCGAGCTCGGTCGCGGCCGGGGGCTGCAGTTGCGCCGCCAGCTTGCGCAAGGCAGTGCGCAGGCCTTCCTCCAGCACCGGGTGATAAAAGGGCATCCGCAGCAGATCATTCACCGTCAGGGCGCGTTCAATCGCCAGCGCCAGCAGATGAACCATGTGTTCGCCGGCCGGGGCACACATTTCGGCGCCGAGCAGCAGCCCGCTGCGTTGATTGGCATACAGGCAGATGCGCCCGTGGTTGCGTTGTGCCGCCCGTGCGCGGCCCTGGTTATCGAAATCGACGGCCCCGCTGACGGTCGCGGCGGGGTCGAGTTCGGACAAGCGCTTGCCGACCACTGCGACATTCGGATCGGCGAAAACGATGGCAAGCGGAGGGCGGCGTACAAACCCGACCGGCTTCGTGGCGAATGCATTCACCCCCGCGATATAGCCTTCGTCGGCGGCCTCGTGCAGCAGAGGAAGCTGGCCATTGGCGTCACCGGCAAGAAAAACCGGCAGATCGCCGATCTGCATGGTATGCGGGTCGACCGGCGGCATCCCGTGCGCGTCAAGCGCCACCCCGAGCGACTCCAGTCCGAGATCGTCAATGTTAGGACGGCGCCCGATTGCCGCGATGACCTGATCGACCACGACGTGGGATTCGTTGCTGCGGATTCCGATGCCATCCGGAGCCTCGAACAGTTCAGCCGCCGATCCGCAATGGATGGCGAACTCCTGGCGCAGCAGCGCGCCCAGCGTCGCGTTCACCGATTCGTCGGTCAGGCCGGCGAGACGGTGGCCCGAATCGAAACCCGTGACCTCGATCCCCAGCCGCGAAAGCGCCTGCGCCATCTCGACCCCGATAGCCCCCATGCCGACCACGGCGATGCGGCGCCCGAGATCTGCCTGCTCGAACAGGGTATCGGTGGTGAGCACGCGATCACCGAATGCGTGCCAGGGTTTCGGGACGATGGGGCGCGAGCCGGTGGCGATGATGATGCGGTCGGCAGTCAATTCTCGCCTGTCGACCTCGATCCGGTTCGGCCCCAGCAGTCGGGCCCGTCCGGCGATGCTGCGCTCACCGAGTTCCTCGGTGGCTTGCAGGGTGTAGCCGACAAAGCTGTCGCGCAGCGCGCGCACTCGATGCAGTACCGCCGGGATATCGGCGGTCAGTGCGGCACCACCGCGAATTCCAAACTCCTCGAAAACGAGGCGGCGGTGAAACGCATTCGCGGCCTCGACCAGAAGCTTGGAGGGCATGCAGCCATTGCGCGCGCAGGTAGTGCCGTAAGGGCCATCGTTGACGATGATGAAACGTTCGCTGCGCTTGCGAACCTCGCGCAGCGCGGTGAGTCCGGTGGTGCCGGCGCCGATGATGATGACATCAAGCGGGTGGCTCATCTGATGGGCTCCGGGGAGGCTGGGGCAGGGTGGCGCTTATTTGCCGGCGCGGCGGCGGCTTTCGCGATCAGTCGTGCGCGAGATCCTTGTCGGTGAACAGGTAGTCGCGCAGTTCCTTGTCGAAGCTGGCATCGTGGCGGCGGATCCATTCCATCAGCATCGCGGCATGCTCTTTTTCCTCGTCGCGATTGTGCTTGAGGATGCCACGCAGGGTCTCGTCCTTGCAGACGTCCATCCGCTGGTTGTACCAGTCGACTGCCTCGAGTTCTTCCATCAGCGAAGTGAGCGCGCGGTGCATATCGCGGGTGTCGCTGCTGAGTGAGTCGAAAGGTTCGTGATAACCCTCGTTTGCCATGTCGTGATTCCTGTAGTGGGTGAAAAAGGAGGTTTTCCCAAGCGCCTTCGCCTGTGGATTCGAGTTCTTTCAGTTTGCTGCGACGCTTCGTCGCGCCTGCCATGCAGGATTTCATTAAAGCAGCGATTGGCTACGACCACAAGCGCTGCGCCCGTAGCCGTCGGACCGGCAGGTGTCGTTGCCTCAGCCCTGTCGGCTGTCGCCAGTCTGGCCGCAATACTGCTGCAGCTGATCGGGCACGCCGGGCGGGCAAACGCCGCATTCGCGGTTGCCGGGAACCGCGAAATCGATGAACTTTGGATAGGCAAGATCGAGTCCGTTCATCAGTGTGACGAAATCCTCGAGCGTACGGTCGCCGCCGAGCCGGGGATTGCGCGCCTTTTCCTGACCGATCGTGCTGATCCGGCGCTGTTCGTAATCGTGCGCCGGGTAAACCAGGGTGTCGTCATCGAGTGCGAACAGCTTGCCGCGTACCGAGTGATACAGCGCAGTCGCGTCACCGTTCTGAAAGTCGGTGCGGCCACAGGCGTCGATCAGCAATGCATCGCCGCTGTAGAGGCGTTCGCGGTGCAGGTAGGCGAAATGGTTGTCAGTGTGGCCGGGGGTGTGAATCGGAGTCAGCTCAACCGAGCCCATGCTGAACGGCGTGCCTTCGACGATGCCAAGGTCGGTGCACGGCAGTGCATCGAGCGCCGGGCCGGCGATGCGGCTGCTGGCAATGGCCTTGAGCTTGCTGGCCGAGGTGATGTGGTCGGCGTGGATGTGCGTTTCCAGCGTGAACGCGAGCCTGAGTCCGAGCGCGTTGACCGCAGCCAGGTCGCGTTCCCAGGTCGGCAGCACCGGGTCGATCAATAGCGCCTGACCGGTGTCCTCGCAGCCGAGGAGATAGGTGTAGGTGCTGGAAATGGGCTCGAACAGCTGTCGAAAAATCATTTGTGTCTCCTGCGGATCGTTACAGTGCGGCCATTGCTTCGTCCAGAAGTTCCACCCAGTGCCTGACCGGAATGCTGCTGCCCGATTGCAGATGGGTGAGGCAGCCGATGTTGGCGGTGACGATCATCTCGGGCTGCCCGGCTTGGAGGTGATTCAATTTGCGCATCTTGAGCGCACCGGCGATCTCGGGTTGCAGGATGGAATAGGTGCCGGCCGAGCCACAGCACAGGTGTTTTTCAGCCACGGCCGTGAGCTCGAACCCGGCTTGGGTCAGCAGTGCCTCGACGCCGCCGCTGAGCTTTTGTCCGTGTTGCAGGGTGCACGGTGGATGGTAAGCAATGCGTTTGAGTTCGGCGCGTGTTGCGAGCTGTTTCAGCGCATCGGCTTCCGCCACCAGCACTTCGGAAATATCTTTCGTCGCGGCTGATATGCGGGTGGCCTTGTCCGCATACGCCGGGTCGTCGCGCAGCAGCCAGCCATAATCCTTCACCATTACGCCACAGCCCGATGCAGTCATCACGATGGCTTCGATGCCGGCGTCGAGATGCGGAATCCAGGCGTCGATATTGCGGCGCATGGCGGTCAGGCTGTCGTCGTGGTTGTTGAGGTGGTGCGCAACTGCGCCGCAGCATCCGGCTTCTTTGGCGGTGATGAGTGAGATGCCGATGCGGTCGAGCACGCGCGCGGTGGCGGCGTTGATGTTGGGCTTGAGGCCGGGCTGCACGCAGCCTTCGAGCACGAGCATTTTCCGCGTATGGCGCGGCGCCGGTCGGATGCCCGAATCCTCGGCGGCAGGGATGTGCGCCTGCAGAAAACCTGGCATCAGGTCACGCACGCTCTGCCCAAGCTTCAGCGCAGTATTGAACAACAGTGGCGACAGCAGGCCTGTTTTGATGGCGGCGCGGGTGGCGGCCTCGCGCGGGCCGCGGCCCACTTTTTCCTCGACGATGTGGCGGCCGATGTCGAGCAGCTTGCTGTATTCCACGCCTGACGGGCAAGTGGTTTCGCAGTTGCGGCAGGTCAGGCAGCGGTCGAGATGCTGCTGGGTTTTGGCGGTAGGGGTGGAGCCTTCCAGCACCTGCTTGATCAGGTAAATACGGCCACGCGGCGAGTCGAGCTCGTTGCCGAGGATCTGGTAGGTCGGGCAGGTGGCGAGACAGAAGCCGCAATGAACGCAGTTGCGCAAAATGCGTTCGGCCGTGTCGCCCGCGGTGGTGTTGCGGAAAGCTTCGGCGAGTGTCGTTTGCATATCAGGTCAGGCGCATGTCAGAAATCCGGGTAGAGCCGTCCGCGATTGAGGATACCCCTGGGGTCAAAGCGTTGCTTGAGGTTGCGATGCAGGGTGAGCAGGGCGGGTGCGAGCGGGGCGAATGCGCCATCAACGGGCGCCTCGCCACGGAACAGCGTGGCATGGCCGCCGCACCGCTGGGCGTGTTCGCGCAGCGTCGCGGCGGGCAAGTCGCTCACCAGCCAGCGCAGCGCGCCGCCCCATTCGATCCACTGTGCGTCGCCCAGGTTGAACGGCGGCGTGGTGGATTTGACCGACAGCCGCCACAGGCTTTGATTCAAAGTCGACGGGCGCTTGTCGAAAAAGGGCGTCGACTGGTCGCGCAGGCGCTGCCAGAAGGCGCTGGCCTCGTTCAGCGTTTCGCCGCCGAGCCTGGCCTGGGCGGCATGCACGGCAGACGTCGCGCCCGACAGGCGCACTGTCAGCAGGCCGGCGTGCCAGCTGCTGGCCGATAGCGGCAAAGGCTGGCCGGCCCACTGGTTCATTTTTTCGATTGCGGCTGCCTCGCCCAGTTCGAATTGCAGGGAGGTTTGTGCTGCCGGTTGCGGCAGCACTTTCAGCGACACTTCCGTAATCAGCCCGAGCGTGCCCATTGCCCCGACCATCAGCCGCGATACGTCATAGCCAGCGACGTTCTTGATCACCTGGCCGCCAAAACGCAGCGGCTGGCCGGTGCCGTCGATCATGCGCACACCGAGCACGAAGTCGCGTACGGCGCCGGCATAGGGGCGACGCGGGCCGGAGAGGCCGGCGGCAATGCTGCCGCCGAGTGTGGCCGACCCACCGAAGTGGGGCGGCTCGAACGCCAGCATCTGGTTCTGTTCGCCGAGCAGGGTTTCGATTTCTGCCAGCGGGGTGCCGGCCTGCGCGGTCAGCACCAACTCCTTTGGCTGGTAGTCGACGATGCCGGCCAGTTTGCGTGTGCTGATGACCTCGCCTTCATCGGCGTTGCCATAAAATGTCTTGCTGCCACCGCCCTGAATGATGAGCGGCAAGTTGTTTTCATGGGCGGCGCGTATGCGCTCGATCAAGCTGTCCAGCATCAGAACCTCGGCAACTCGGGATGTGGCAACTGGCCGCCCTGGACGTGCATCGCGCCCCACTCGGCGCAGCGGTGCAGCTCGGGTATCGCCTTGCCTGGGTTGAGCAGTTTGTCAGGGTCGAATGCGGCCTTCACGTCGTGAAAGCGCATCAGTTCCGGCGTGCTGAATTGCGTGCACATCTGGTTGACCTTTTCCAGCCCGACGCCATGCTCGCCGGTGATGGTGCCGCCCACTTCCACACACAGTTCGAGAATCCTGCCGCCGAAATCCTCGGCCTTGTGCAATTCCCCCGGCGTGTTGGCATCGAACAGAATCAGCGGATGCAGGTTGCCGTCGCCGGCGTGGAATACGTTGGCCACCGCCAGGCCATATTCGGCACTCATTTCGCTGATCCGTTTCAAAACATGCGGCAGCTGCGCGCGCGGAATGGTGCCGTCCATACAGTAATAGTCGGGCGCGAGACGTCCCACTGCCGGGAATGCCGCCTTGCGCCCGGCCCAGAATTTGAGGCGCTGTTCCTCGCTGTCTGCGGTGCGGATTTCGGTCGCTCCGGCAGCGGCCAGCACTTCGCGCACGGTGAAGATGTCATCCGACACTTCCTCGTTGACGCCGTCCACTTCGCACAGCAGCAGGGCTTCGCAGTCGAGCGGATAGCCAGCGTGGACGAAGGACTCGGCGGCCTGGATAGCGAGCCGGTCCATCATTTCCAGCCCGGCGGGAATCACCCCGGCAGCAATGATGTTGCCGACGGCAGCACCTGCTTTGGCGATGTCGTCGAATGCGGCCAGCACCACTTGCGCGCGGTCGGGGCGAGGGAGCAATTTGACCGTGACTTCGGTGATGACGGCGAGCATGCCTTCCGAGCCGGTCATTAGTGCGAGCAGGTCGTAGCCCGGGCTGTCGAGCGCATCGCTGCCGATTTCGAGCAGCTCACCTGAAATCGTCCAGGCGCGCAGTTTGAGGATGTTGTGTACGGTGAGGCCGTATTTCAGACAGTGCACGCCACCCGAGTTTTCCGCCACATTTCCACCGATCGAACAGGCGATCTGCGACGACGGATCGGGGGCGTAATACAGGTTATGTACCGCCACGGCTTCGGAAATCGCGAGGTTGCGCACGCCGGGCTCGACCACTGCCGTGCGCGCCAGCGGGTCGATGAATTTAATGCGGTTGAGCCTGGCCAGTACCAGCAGCACGGCGCCGTCGATCGGCAGTGCGCCGGCGGCGAGACCGGTACCGGCACCGCGCGCGACTACGGCTATCTTGTGTGCATGGCACAACTGCAGGATCGCCGCGACCTGCGCTTCGTTTTCCGGCAGCACCACCACGTCGGGGATGTTGCGATAGGCCGAGAGTCCGTCGGACTCGAACGGCACCAGGTCCTCCCGCTCGTGGAGCAGGCTGTGTGGCGGCAACAGGTTGCGTAACTTGGACAGGAAAGCGGGGCTGAGCATGGCGGAGCGTCAAACAGTCAGGCTGCGAGTTTAGCCGGGCTTGCCTGTGCGTGCGAGGGGGCCAGACGCAGGTAGGCTTCGGCAAGGGCCTCGTCGCCACCGACGTTACCGGGGAAAATCACCACCGGCAGCTGCGGCAGACGGTGCCACGGCGGCGTCTGTATCACGGTGACGCCGGGCAGGATCTGCCCAAGCACGCGCGAAGCGGTGAGCGCCAGGCCGCTGGAAAGCACATCGTTTGACGTGATGCCGCCCTTGCTGATGAGGAAGCCCAGCGTCGATGGCAGCCGGCGCACGACATCCATCAGCGTACCCGACACCGCTTCGCCGAACGCCAGACGGTCGGCCACGCTGTCAAACTGTCGCTCGGCGCGGCTGGTGAACACCACCGGCGTGAGGCCGCGCGCGTGCGCGTGGACGATGCTCGCCGTCAATTCGTCCACCACCTCGGCACGCCCAGCCGGCAGGCGCGCGACGTTGAGTGGCAGGCCGACCACGCCGCGTTGTTTCAGCAGCACCGTCAGCTGGGCCGTGGTTTTGGCGACGTGGGAACCAACGATGATTGCGCCGGCTTGCTGGTCGTGCACGAGTGAAGCAAAGGCCTCGGCGGCCACCGGCTGTGGCGGCAGTCTGGCCAGTGCCGTCAGCAGCGAGGCCGCGCTGCGAAATAGCAGACGCTTGCCGGCTGCGGCTGCGTTCAACACGGCGTCGGCGAACAGTTGATAGTCGGCAGCAGTTTCGCCATCGACCACGCCAACCGTGTTGTCGTGCAGGGTGGCCAGCCAGACATCCGTTTTACCACTGCGCAGATCGGCCAGTGTCAGGCGCTGCACTGAATCGGCCTTAACCCGGCCAGCGGTTTTTTCTGCCACATAGTCCGGCAGATAGGCCGTGCGGTAGCCGAACACCGAATCGCGCGCGAATTCGGTTTCGTGGGTGGGAACGGGTTTGCCATCGACCATCAGGTAATGCGTGCTGTCGCGGGTGATGCGCCCGCCTTCGAAAAATGCGGGTGTCAGCAGTGTCGCGTCGAATGGCCCAAGCGCCGCGTTCATCACGTCGGTTTCCACCGGATAGTGGCCGCGCAGCGTAGAGTCCGAGCGCGACACGAACAATACCGGGCCGGGATGGCTGGCAAGCGCGGTCTTGAGATTGATGCAGACCTCGCGGGTGACGGCAGCGGCGCGCGTCGCATCCATTCCGCGCGTGTTGGTGAGAATGAAGAACAGCGGTGCGGCATCGGCCAGCGCGGCTTCCAGCGTGGCAACATCCCAGCGGGTCAGCAGCAGGCAGGAATGCACGGTCTGTGAACCGGTGGGGTCGTCGTCGAGAACAATGATTTTCGGGTTCATGGTTTTACCCCTCGTCTGTCCGCGAACACCCTCTGGATATTCGTGGACAATTGGTTTTACGCTGCGGACCGTTCCAGCATCGCCAGCGCGCGTTCATGCATCGCCTGGGCGTTCATGCCGTTGAAGTCGAACAGCTGCTGCGCACTGGCCGTGGTTTCGCCGCGCTTCCAGCAAAACACGTCGCGCTGCGATGCCTGGCTGCGCAACATCACGGGTTCCAGCGAGCCCGAGGGGCCGCCGGTGACGCCGATCAGCACGTCGCCGTGGAACATCGTTTTGAAGACGGCATCATCCATGAAGCGGCCGTCAGGCTGCGACACGCTGTTCCATAGCACGTCACTCGGGCGATACAGCCGGCGCGGGTTAATCACGGCGACGATACGTGAGCCGATGCCCGCCTGGTTCAGGCGTTCGGCCGCTTCGAATACCGGTTGCAGCACCATGTCGCCGGTCACAGCGAACACCACGGTGTGCGAACCCGGCCGCGTCTGCAGCACCATCGCGCCGGTTTCAATTGCCTGAACACTTTGCGCCATGGTGGCGTGGATCGGCAGCGGCGACTTCGAGGCGGTGATGACGACGCCCTTGTTGTGCTGGCGCAGGGCCCAGTCATAGCTCGCCTGGATCATGTTGGCATCGACCGGGAACAGCGGATAGACGTTGCCGTTGCGCATCATCGCGGCGAAATAACTTTCGATTTCCGGACGCTGGTGGGTCCAGCCGTTGCGGCCCTGCTCCAGCGCGCCGGCGGTGAACAGGCACACCGTCGCGGGGGTGGGGCGGCGCAGTTCGGCCATCGCCTGGGTCACCGTTTGCCAGATCGGCAAGCCGTTGATGGCAAAGGACTCGTAGCTGCACCACAGGCTGCGGCCGCCGAACAACGCCACGCCGACCGCCATGCCGGCGCAGGCATCCTCGTTGAGCGGTTCGTACACCTGGCCGGACGGACCCTGGAAATACAGGTCGTCAGCGGTCGGGTGACGGATCGTCAGCGTCTTGTTGATGTTGGCCATGCCCGAGGCTTCGTTGCCGTCGGCGTTGGTGACAACGAACATCGGGTCGCGCTTGCCGACTTCGCCGACCACGTTGCCGAAGGCGGTGGTGGGGATGTGGTTTTCGCCGACCGCGAATTCGGTCAGCGGCAGGCCGTCGAGGCTGGGCAGGTCGCGCACGCTTTCGGTCACTGCCACGCGGGCAGCCGGTCCGCCGCCGGCATGGCGGAAGTTTTCACGGGTGACCTTCCAGGCCTGGATCGGCAGGGCACGGCGCTGCAGGCCGGCTTTCACGTCATCCGAATCGAGTGTGTGGTGCGCATACAGGTTGTGCGACTTGGCGCCGGTGGCGTGCACACCCGCACCCTTCAACTGCTTGATGATCATGCAGCTGCGGCGGCCCGACAACGCGCCGCGTGCGGCGGCATCGGCTGCCTTGAGTACGGCACCGGTGAAAGCCATGCGCGCCGCGAAGCCGAAGGTGGTGCTGTCGGTATACACCGGCGCATCGGGTGTGTCGGCGAATTCGCGGGCGTCGATCAGGTAGATGTCATCGAAGCCATGCGCGCGCCAGTAGTCGGTCATGCGCGTGTTGTCCCACAGCGACACCATGCTGTGGTGCTCTTGCGAATAACCGTTCCACACCAGCACCGGCAGGTAGTTGGTGATGTCCGGATAGGCGGTGGCGAAGTGCTGGAACGCGCTCATGATGTAGGGTTCGCCCAGACCGCCGTCGCCGATGGTGACGGGAAACAGCTTGTCGCGGTTCAGGTAGGCACCCGCCATGGCAAAGTGCTGGCCTTGTCCGAGCGGGCCGGCGGGAGCCAGCAGGCCGGGAATCGCGCCCGACAGATGGCCCAACAGACCGTGTTGCTCGCGGAAGCGGGCGCGCATGTCGCTCACGGTGTGGATGCCCATGTCTTCGAGCGAGGTGTCGAGGAACATCGCCGAATAGAAGCCGGGCGCGTGGTGGCCAACCTCGGTCACCATATTGCGGTGACCCAACAGGTGCAGCGCGGCAACCGCATCGGCACTGGAAGCGAAGCCGCCCGGGTGGCCGGATGACTTGCTGCCGGTAACCTGCAGCGTCAGATAACGCAATGCATCGGCTGCCAGCAAGGTCTGGTAAATGGCTTTTTCATCGGTCGCGTCGGGCAGCGCCGGGCAGTCCGGCCCCAGTAGCGGCGCCGAACCCAGGCGGTCGATCTCCGGCAGGGTGTCGGCGAAATACTGGATGCCCTCGCAAAAGGCGGGGAGGGTCTCGGGGGTGGACTGCATCTGTGCGCTCATGGCCGTACCTTTCACAATATGAAAATGTTTCACGTGATGTGAAACCATGGGTGCATTGAAGCAGATAATTGCTCTGTGTTTCACAATGCGTGATAAATTTTCACTCTATGAAAAATTCTGTTTCCAGCATCCAGGTTCTCGACCGCGCCATGTCACTGGTCAACATCCTGGTGCGCGCGCCGGGGCCCATCAGTCTGACCCGGCTGGCCGAGCAGGCAGGCCTGCATACCGCCAGCGCGCACCGCATACTTGGCGCGCTGATGGCGCATGGCCTGGTCGAGAAAACCGGCGCGGGAGAATACGACCTCGGCGTGCGCTGGCTGGAAGTGGGCAATCGCTTGCGCGCGCGGATGAATATCCGTCAGATGGCGATGCCCTACATGCAGAAACTGGCCGAACTGACGGGTGAGACGGTCAATCTGATCGTGCGCCGTGGAGATGAGGCGGTCTATGTCGAGCGTGTATCGGGTGGGCAGACACTGATCCAGGTGGTGCAGGTGGTGGGGGCGCATGCGCCCCTGCACGTCACTGCCGTCGGCAAGATCTTTCTGGCCGAAGACAGTCCAAGCGGCGTGATGGGCTACGCCGACCGCACCGGCTTGCCAGCCTACACTCCCAATACCCTGGTGACGCTGGAAAGCCTGCGTGGCGAACTGGATTCAATTCGCCTGGAAAAAATCGCCCATGATCGCGAGGAGGCCGAGCTGGGCGTGGCGTGTATCGGCGCGCCCATCCGTGATGCCGAGGGCAAGCTGGTTGCCGGCCTGTCGATTTCCGCCCCGGCCGGTCGCCACAAGCCCGGCTGGACCGATGCGCTTAAACAGGCCGCTGAGCAGACCGGTGCTGCGATGGGGTATCTGGCTGAGGCCTGATGCGATGGGCGTGCAGTCCGTCGGCCCGGCTGCGTGCACGTCTTGCAGTGCGGTCAGCAGGGATTCGGGCGGCAGCCGTCGACGCACCCGGCAATGAAGCGGCATTCATGACAGGGCCGCCAGGGCTCTGATGTGTTCGGTCGCACTGCGCCCCAGCGAGCTGAGGTCGTAGCCGCCTTCCAGCACCGAGACGATGCGCGCTTCGGCATGGCGTGCCGCCACGCCCATGACCTGCTCGGTGATCCAGACATAATCGGCTTCCACCAGTCCGAACTGCGCCATGTCGTCTTCCCGGTGGCCGTCGAACCCGGCCGAGAAAAACAGCATCTGCGGGCGGAAGGCTTCCAGACGAGGCATGATGGCGGCGCTGAAGGCTTCGCGGTAGGCCCGGCCGGTCGTACCCGCCGGCAATGGCAGATTGACGATATGGTCGCTGGCGGTGTCGGCACCGCTGAAGGGGTAGAACGGATGCTGGAACGTAGAGCACAGCATCACGCGCGGATCGTCCCTGAAAATATCCTCGGTGCCGTTACCGTGGTGCACGTCGAAGTCGACAATGGCGACTCGTTCCAGACCGTGCGCCGCCAGGGCGTGCGCAGCGGCCACAGCAACATTGTTGAAGATGCAGAAGCCCATGGCCTGGTTGCGGGTGGCGTGGTGCCCGGGCGGGCGGCAGGCGACGAAAGCGTTGATGACCTCGCCGCGCAGTACCTGGTCCACCGCCATCACTGCGCCACCGGCCGCACGGTAAGCCGCGTCCAGGGTGTGCGGATTCATGCTGGTATCGGGATCCAGCGCATGGAAACCTTCGTGCGGTGAAGCCGCTTCGATGCGGTCGACATAGGCGGCATCATGCACCCGCAGCAATTGGCTGCGGTGCACCCGGGGCGCTTCATGATGGTCGAGAAAATCAAACAGGTGGGCGGCGTGCAGCCGGTCATCGATGGCGCTCAGGCGTGCGGGGCTTTCCGGATGCCAGTCGCCCATGCTGTGTTTGAGACATTCCGGATGAGTGATGTAAGCAGTGTGCATGGCGCAGTCAGAAGGGACAATCAGTCAACTATACGCCCGGGGTGATGGCGCCGTCACACAGTCTGGCCTAGGATGGGCAGATCCGATTCCCTATGCCTCCTGTCGCTAGACACTGATTAAGCCATGCCTCAACACTATCTGCATCCTCTATTCAACGCCCGCTCGGTGGCGGTCTTCGGCGCCAGCGAACGCGAAGACTCGGTCGCCGGCATCCTGTTCCGCAACCTGCGCCATGCCGGCTACCAGGGCGAGGTCTACCCGGTCAATCCCAAGCACCAGACGATTTTTGGCGAGCGCTGCTACGCCGGTGCCGGCGAGTTGCCGGCAGTCCCGGAACTGGCATTGATTGCCACGCCGGCACCGACCGTGGCGCAGATACTGGAAGAATGCGGACAGCACGGCATCCGCCATGCCATCGTGCTGTCGGCTGGCTTTGGTGAAGTGGGTGCGCAGGGCGCGGCGCTGGAAGACACGCTGAAGCGTGTGGCAAAGAAGCACGGCATTCGCTTCATCGGCCCCAATTGCCTGGGCATCCAGCGGCCTTCCATCGGGCTCAATGCCACCTTCAGCCAGGGCGCGACGCTGTCCGGCGACCTGGCGCTGGTGTCGCAGTCTGGCGCCATCTGCACCGCCATGCTGGACTGGGCGGAAACCAACGGCATCGGATTTTCCAGCGTGATCTCCACCGGCGCGTCGGTTGACCTGGATTTCGGCGAGATCCTCGACTACCTGGCCGCCGACACGCAGACTCGCGGCATCCTGCTGTATATCGAGGGCATCCGCGATGCGCGCCGCTTCATGAGCGCACTGCGTGCGACGTCACGCTTCAAGCCGGTCGTTCTGGTGAAGGTGGGGCGCTACGCGGCCGGTTCGAAAGCGGTGCAGTCGCACACCGGCGCACTGGTCGGCTCGGACGCGGTGTTCGACGCGCTGGTGCGGCGCGCCGGGGTGGTCCGGGTCAACACCATCCTGCAACTGTTCGCGTCGGCGCGGGCACTGTCCGCCCACTTCAGGCCCAGCGGCAATCGCCTCGCCATCGTTACCAACGGCGGCGGCCCCGGCGTCATGGCGACCGATCTTGCGGTGGAACTGGGGGTGCGTATGGCCGAGCTGTCGCCGGCAACGGTTGAGACGCTCAACGCCGTGTTGCCGCCCAACTGGTCGCAGGCCAATCCGCTTGACATCATTGGCGACGCCAATGCCGACAGGTATCGCGCGGCGGTGGAGGCCTGCCTCGCCGACGACAATGTCGACGGCGTGCTGGCGATGCTGACGCCACAGGCAATGACGCGGCCGACCGAGGCGGCACAGGCCGTGATCGAGGTGGCGAAAAATTCGAGCAAGCCGGTGCTGACCTGCTGGATGGGCGAGGCCCAGGTATTCGAGGGCCGCCGCCTGTTCAAGCAGGCCGGGATTCCCTACTTCACCACACCGGAACCGGCGGTCGAGGTGTTCTCCCACCTATCCGCCTTCTACGAGAACCAGCGCCTGCTGATGCAGACGCCGGAGCCGCTGTCACAGCAGGCCGCGCCGGACGTCGAGGGCGCGCGCCTGATCATCGAGAGCGTCCTGGCGCACGGCCGTCACCTGCTCAACGAAGTGGAATCGAAGGCCTTGCTGGCGGCTTTCCACATCCCGATCGCGCAGACCCTGATCGCGCGTAGCCCAATGGAAGCGATGCTGCTGGCGCAACAGATCGGCTTCCCGGTGGTGATGAAAATCAATTCGCCGGACATCACCCACAAATCCGACGTCAACGGTGTGCGCCTGGGGCTGTCGAGTGGCCAGGCGGTACGCTCCGCCTACAGCGAGATGCTGGCCGACATCGGACGCCTGCGCCCCGATGCCACCCTGGACGGCATCGTCGTCGAGCCGATGGTCACACGTCCGCATGCCCGCGAGGTATTGCTGGGCATGACTTCCGATCCTGTGCTGGGTCCGGTGATCGTGTTCGGCGCCGGCGGCGTCGATGTCGAAGCCCTTCAGGATCGCGCGGTGACGCTGCCGCCGCTCAACCGTTATCTGGCGCGCGACCTGGTCCAGCGCACCCGTGTCGCCACCCTGCTGGGCGCGTTCCGTAATCGTCCGTCGGTCGACATGGACGCGCTGGAGAACGTGCTGCTACGCCTGTCGGAGATGATCTGCGAGCTACCCTGGCTGGCCGAGCTGGATATCAATCCCCTGCTGGTGGACGAACACGGCGCGCTGGCGCTGGATGCCCGCATCATCGTTGCGCCGCGGGTGCCGAAGGCCGATCGTTATGGCCATATGGCGATCCATCCCTATCCGGTGCACCTGGTGACGCACTGGCAATTACCGAGTGGCCACGATGTGGTGATCCGTCCGATCCGTCCGGAGGATGCCGAGCTGACCCAGGGTTTCGTCAAGAGCCTGTCCGAGGAATCCCGGTATTTCCGTTTCATGGACGCGGTAAGCGAGTTGTCCCCGGTCGCACTGGCACACCTGACCCAGATCGATTATTCGCGCGAAATGGCGCTACTGGCGCTGACCGAAATAGACGGCCGCGAAGTGGAGCTCGGGGTGGCGCGCTATGCCATCGATCCGGAAGGGGCGTCCTGCGAATTCGCCCTGGTGGTCAGCGATCAATGGCAGAAGCAGGGGATCGGCCACAAGCTGATGGACGTGCTGATGGACGTGGCGCGCGGCAAGGGCGTGAAGACGATGGAGGGCGAAGTGCTGAGAACCAACCGCCCCATGTTGAAGCTGGTGGAAGGCCTGGGTTTTCAGGTCGAGCCGCACCCCGAGGACGACACCTTGCGCAGAATTTCGCGAACCTTGTAGCCCGCCGTCCGGGGGGCGATACGACGTACAGTGGCTGCCCCGCAGCGCCCAGGTCCCGCCCCCGCTCGTTTCCCTGCGTGCGGTGCTTGCTCGGTGAGGGTTTTCTTGGCACTGTGCGGCCATGACCTCCATTACATCCCACGCCCCTGCCACCCGTTATGAGATTGCCGCCTGGCTGCTGATGGCGGCAGCGGTGGTGTTTTCCCTGAAGTTTCACCTGCTCCCCGCGCTGCTGGCCGGCTTGCTGGTGGTGCAGCTGGTCCATTTGTTCGCGCCGCGTTTTGTCATCGGTCGTCTTGATCACAGCTGGGCCAAGGTGCTGGTGGTGTCGCTCATTACCCTGTTTGTGCTCGGCGCACTGGCCGCGTTTGTGGCAGGGGTGATCCTGTATTTGCGCACCGAAGGCGGTCTTGCGGGCCTGCTGACCAAGATGGCCGAAATTATCGAGAATTCACGTCAACTGCTGCCACTGTGGGTAGCGGAATGGCTGCCGAAGGGTGATAAAAGCGGCATTCGCGCTCAGCTGGTCGAATGGCTGCGCACCCATGCACTGGACATCCGCAAGTTCAGCGGCGATGCCGGGCGCATCCTGCTGCATTTCATGATCGGTCTAATCATTGGCAGCTTCATCGCCTTGCGCCAGGCGCGTCCGGATCAGATGCTGGCGCCCATGGCGCAAGCCATGTGCGCGCGTGTGAACCGTCTGGGCGACGCCTTCCGCCGGGTGGTGTTCGCACAGATGCGCATCTCGGCGCTCAATGCCCTGCTGACCGGGATTTACCTGTTGCTGGTGCTGCCCGCGTTCGGGGTGCATCTGCCCTTCACCAAAACCATGATTGTCGTTACCTTCATCGTCGGCCTGCTGCCGGTGCTGGGCAATCTTGTTTCCAACACGGTCATCGTCATCATTTCGCTGTCGCATTCGCTGCACATCGCCGCGAGCTCCCTAGCGTTTCTGGTCGTCATCCACAAGCTCGAATATTTCGTGAATGCACGTATCATCGGCGGCCAGATCCAGGCGCGAGCCTGGGAGCTGCTGATCGCCATGGTGGTGATGGAGGCGGCCTTCGGGGTGCAGGGCGTGATTGCTGCACCGATCATTTACGCATACGTCAAAAAAGAATTGTCCGACAGGGAGCTTATTTAATGTCCAACGATGCTGAGTCACTTGTCATCACTGCTAGCGGCGATGACAAAATTGGTCTGGTGGAGGGCCTGACCCGCCGCATCAGCGAGTCCGGCTGCAATATCGGCGAGTCGCGGATGGCGGCGCTGGGCGGCCGTTTTGCGTTGCTGATGCGCGTATCCGGTAGCTGGGATGCCTTGGCCAAGATGGAAGCCCGCCTGCCTGCCATCGGAGAAGAACTGGGCCTGTCGATCATCCAGCAGCGTACCCGCCCGACCCAGGTCGACAAGCCGCTGATGCCATATGCCGTCGAGGTGGCCGCGATCGATCAGCCCGGTATCGTTAACAGCCTGGCCAATTTTTTTGCGCGCCTGCATATCAATATCGAAGCACTCGACACGGAAACCTACCCTGCCCCGCACACCGGTGCACCGATGTTTGCGGTTCACATGACACTGGGCATTCCGGCCGATGCGCATATCGCCACCTTGCGCGGCGATTTCCTCGATTATTGCGACGACCAGAATCTGGACGCGACGTTCGAGCCGATCCGGATGTGAGTGCGGCACTATTATTCCAGGGTAGACAGGCAGTGATTCGACGCCAGGCAATAGCCGTTGCGATGGCGGTTTCGGGGTATGCAGCGATGAATACCGGGCCGGCGCATGCGGGGCCCTATTCAGACGACCTGATCAATGCCTGATTGAGTCAACAACTGCGGCCGACAAGAACGCCTTGGTCAAATGGATGTTTGCCATGGCAGCCCTGCATTAGGCTGTCAAATCGATCGCGTCGATCACCGAGATGGAACACACCCAGTCGAGCCGCAGCACGGCTGCAGCTGTTCGAACGCTTGTTGACCGAATCGTGCCGCACACAAACCCGGCAGGCGGTGAAATATGAAGGTGCCGCCGCCCTGCAGACCGGTTTTCAGCTGTTGGGACAGGTTGCGGCGCGCGAGTTGTTTACCGACCCGGGCGTGGTCGTGGCCTGGCCGATCTCGAAAACCACATTGACAGCCAGAAGACGAAACGGGCGCTTGATCCGGCGCAATAAAATCCCTTATTGCTTACTCTTCACTGACGTTGAGTTCGATGTAATCGGTCGAGACTGCATCAGCCTGTTTGGGTGGGGCGGGCTGGTTCCGTATGAATGCCGCTTCCACCCGCGCCGCCTGTAGCGCGGCCTGGTTGATGACGTGAGGATAGAGGCGGCAGTGCTTTTCAACCATCTCCGCTTGCTGGCAGGCGGAGATCTCAAGCTCGCTGCGGGTGGCAGGTTCAAGATGTGGCAGTAACAGCGTCGAGGGCGCCTGCCAGGCAAGGTAATCATGCACCAACTGGGTGTGCGCCACATCCATGACCGATGTGGCGATGAATAGCGGCGGAAAGGCTTTGGCCTCGAGTACGCGGCCGCGCAGGGTTTCGCCTCCCTTGAGTGTGTGCAGGCCCAGACCGGCCCCATCATCGGAGCGGCGAAACCACTGCGCCACACCACTCGACAGGCTGTTCACATGGCGGGTCAGATAGGTTCCGGCGGGCTCGGCCAGATCGGTGATCGCCGTGCTCCGGAAATGTTCCTGCGCGGCCATCCCTGCGCGCCAGTCGAGCGGCGGTTTGGTGTCAGTCTCGCTGTCGCTACGCACGCTGTGCAGCAGGGCCAGCGGCTGGTTACTCCGGTCCAGTAGCCAGAGCTCGAACTGATCGCGAAAGGTGAACGGCACGTCGCGATGCACCTCGAGAAGATGCTCGTATACCACGGCCCCCATGTGCTCCAGTCGCTTGAAGTCATTCGATGGGAACAGCGGCCCGCGTTTCAGTCCCTTTTCCATCGACCAGTGCCCGTAGCGAATATCGGAAATCTGGGCACGCCGCCCGGCGCGACCCAGGTCATCCAGCAACGCATCGTTGGCGACGTAGATATCCCACTCGATCCCGTCCGTCGTGACTGCTTCAGCCGACTGAAAACGAATAACATGCACCGCTCCGCGAAACGGGTTGAGCAGGCGTTGGGCGTAACACTCTATTTCCATGGAGTAGAAGACTGGCGCATTAGCATTAGTGGATACAGGTAATTCATGGCAGCTTGGTGCCGGGTGCGGGATCGGTTGTCGTTGTTTTCATCCAGGCAAAGAGCGACGAGCGCATCGCCTCCTCTACGGACATGTCGATCGGCTGGGTCCAGTCGCGCGGTACAAACACCGTATAACCGCCGATCATGTAACCCAGCGGCAAATAGACGGCCACCCGGTCGCCTTGCAGAAAGCCGGCAGGCAGGTCATCGACGCGCTGACGTGTCACCAGCCCCACGACTTCAAGCGGATAGCCCGGCAACTTGAGCGCGACGACAGTTTGGGTCGCCTGGTTGCTGCGTGGCGAGAAATAATCGGCGAAGTCCTTGAGCGAAGAGTAAATGGTCTTGACTACGGGCAGATTGGTAAAAGGCAGTTCCACCCATGACAGCAGCTTGCCGGCGGCGCGTTGCGACACCAGAAACCCAAGCAGGAAAATGCCGACTATTCCCAGCAGCAAACCCATACCTGGCACATAAAATTCACCGATGAATGGCCGTATCAGCTGCATCGTCAGTGTTTCGCTCCAGTCCAGAAAGAGGTAAAGCAGGTAGACTGTCAGCCCAAGCGGCAGGGCGGTGATCAGGCCGCGAAAAAAATATTGATAGATAAGTTTGTTCAATTTTTTGGGTCCCGTGGCTGCACTATAGAAAATTCATTCCACTTCGTACTAGGATAGTAACGGCGCATCTCCTGAACGGGATGCGCCTTGTTTTTCATTTCTTCTTACTTTGGAGGTTTCCATATGAAAGTATCTGCTTTGATTGTCCTCACGCTTCCCTCTCTGCTGATGGGGTGTGCCACGGGTCCCAGTGCCGAGGAGCAGACCGCCATGGCGGCAGACGCGCGCAAGGCCAGCGGGGCATTGATACAAAAACTCGGCGGCGAACTGAAAGCGGCGCTGACTGAAAAAGGTCCGGAAGCTGCCATCAGCGTATGCAAGGAGCGCGCGCCACAGATTGCGGCTGACGTATCAAAGCAGTCCGGGTTTGATGTCAAACGCGTCAGCCCCAAAAACCGCAATCCGGCGGGTGTGCCCGACGCCTGGGAAGCCGAGGCCCAGGCCGGGCTGGAGAAGCGCATGGCGGCTGGCGAAAAACCGGAGACGCTCGATACCTGGCAAATCGTCAGCACCCCGGCGGGTAAGCAGTTCCGTTACGCCAAGGCATTGCCGGTGGCGCAGGTATGCCTGAGCTGTCATGGCGACCCGGCAGCCATCTCCGACGGGGTAAAAGCGCGCCTCGCCGCTGAATACCCGCTGGACAAGGCCACAGGCTACAGCCTGGGCATGGTGCGCGGCATCGTTTCGGTAAAACGCGCGCTGTAATTCCGTCTGACAAATATTTCTTCGCGCGGGCTACAGTCCTGCGCGAAGCTGCCGTTGTCTACTTTGATATCCCGCTCTGTCATGGAGGAAAGCAGCGTGCTGAGTCGTCTCGTAGGAATATTGTCAGGCAAGCCGGATAAAGTGGCACCACAGGTGAATAATGCAGTACTGGCCGAGGCCTGCAAGACGCCCGCCACGGCGGAACCACCGGCCGAGGCCGGCAAGGCGCCGTCGGTGATGCGCCGGGAAGCCATGCTGGGGCGTGAGCAACGTGTCGCCGGCTATACCTTCATGCTGCGCCGCGCGCCAGAGTCTAAGCACGATGCGAACCTGCCCGACGTGCAGCGTCTTTATGATGAAACCCTGCTGGATAATTTGCAGCGCATGGATATCACGCGTCTGCTGGGCCAGCGTCTCGCTTTCGTGCCAATTTCACCGGCCACCTTGCTGGCGTCCAGAATTGATGACTGGCCTGCGGCCGGAACGGTGTGGGTGCTGAGGCTTGATACCCAGACGCTTGTCAGTGAGGTGTTGTTTGCCCGGCTCGAAGCGCTTAGAACCCTGGGTTTTCAATATGCGGTGGAAGCCGAAGCGGTCGTGCACCCAGATCGTCACTGCCTGCTGCAGCTGGCCAGCCATGTCCTGATGGATGTCAGCGGCGAGGATATTCCGGCCATTACTGCGCGAATGGCGGCGATTTCGAAGGTTGCGCCAGGCAAGCATTTTGTGGCGACGAAGGTGCAGACGCTGGAAGCCTTCAACATGTGCCATAAGCTGCAGTTTGCGCTGTTCATGGGGCCATTCATTACCCGTCGTGAGAAGCTGGATGCTCCCACCGTGGGCCCGTCGCGGGCCAAGGTGCTGGATCTGATGAATCGTGTGCGGACCGGTGCGGAACAGCCGGAACTGGCCGAGCAGTTCCGTTACGATCCGACGCTATCGATGCGGTTGCTGCGTTATGTCAATTCGCCGGGCATGGGGTTGATGAACAAGATCGGCGGGATTGAACAGGCCTTGATGGTAATGGGGCAGGACAAGCTTTACCGCTGGCTGACGCTGGTGTTGTTCACCGGTGGCCAGGCACAGAGCCTTGATCAGGCGGTGCTGGAAAATGCTTTGGCGCGAGGCCGGATGGCAGAGCAACTTGCCGGCCGGGCGCTGTCGGCCAAGGCGCGTGACGAAATATTTGTTGTGGGCTTGTTCTCGCTGCTGGATGTGGTGATGAACATGCCCATGGAGCAGCTTCTCAAGCAGGTGAGCCTGCCGGGGGATGTTTCCGAAGCGATTGTCCATCAGCGCGGCCCCTATGCACCCTACCTGGCGGTGGCCATTGCCTGCGAGAATGACGAGAAGGCCGAGATGGCTGTCCTGGCCAAACAGATAGGCCGTGAAATTGTCGAGATCAATGTTGCGCACATGGACGCGCTGCTATGGGCGCAGAAACTGTCTGACGTATGACCTGCCGGTCCGGCGCTCGTGCCGCATGGTTTGTTTACATGCTGCGCTGCGCCGACGGAACGCTCTACACCGGCATCACCACCGACATCAATCGCCGCCTCGCTGAACACAATGGCGAAGGTAATCTGGGCGCGCGCTACACGCGCAGTCGCCGCCCGGTGATGCTGGCCTACAGCGAACCTGCCGCCAGTCGCGCCGAAGCATCGCGGCGCGAGGCGGCCATCAAGCAACTCGATCGGGTACGCAAACTGGCGCTGTGTTGCGCAACGAGCTGAACCCCTTTTCCACTTAACCGCCACGGGCGCCATTCAGGCGCATCAGCAACTGCGGCATGATTTCTTCGGTGGCCCGCCGCCCGGCGTCGATAGCGATGCCGGCGCGGTGAAATTCCATCAAGCCCAGATCGGCCAGCAGGGGAGTCACCATGATGTCTGCCGGTTCGCCTGCCAGCCGGCTGCGGGTGATCAGCACCTGCATGATGTTGATGCTGCTTGCCAGCACATCGAGCATGGCGGGTGGCCTGGGGCCATTGTTGTGGTTGAGTCCGAGTTGCGACATGCCTGTCTGCAGGCGAGTCATCACGATATCGGTCAGCGTTTCGGCTTTGGGTGGGGCGCGTGAGCCGGTGGCGGATTTGGGCTTGAGGTGGCGACCCAGTAAATCCGAGTTCAGGTCCACCGCAATCACCAGATCGGCCCCCATTGCCCGACACAGCGACACTGGGACCGGGTTGACCAATCCACCATCGACCAGCCAGTTGCCATCATGCAACGCCGGGGTGAACAGACCGGGCAGCGCAATCGAGGCACGTACCGCATCAGTCACCCGGCCTTCGCGCAGCCACACTTCGCGGCCACGTTGCAGATCAGTGGCGACGGCGCCGAAGGGACGGGCCAGTTCACGGATGTCACGGTCGACGAAATGGCTGCGGAAAAACTCGATCAGTTTGTCGCCCTTGATCAGGCCGCTGCCGAGCGAGAAATCCAGGAAGCTCACCACGGTCTGCAGGCGTAGGCTGCGTACCCAGGTTTCCAGCTGGTCGAGTTCGTCGCCGACGCAGGCTGCGCCCACCAACGCACCGATCGAGGTGCCGCAGACCAGGTCGGGTTCGATGCCCGCATCCTGAAGGGCACGGATCACGCCGATGTGCGCCCAGCCGCGCGCCGAACCGCCGCCGAGGGCGAGGCCGATCCGGGGGGCGTGTTCAGAGTGCGCTTGAGTGGGATTCATCTGCCTAGCTTAATCGGCTTCGCGTTCAAGACCGCAACACCGTTGTTGTCCATTTTCCGGCGAGGCATTCAGAATGGCGCCCGTCACCGGGTTGGGGCGAAACACGGTACATCCTTTGAGACCCAGCGCGTGCGCCTGCAGGTAAAGGCTCTCGAAATTCTGGAACGAAAAATCGGCTGCGACATTGATGGTTTTGGAAATGGCATTGTCGACGTAAGGCTGCAGTGCAGCCTGCATCTGGAGATGAGCAAGCGGATTGACATGGTGTGCTTCGACCAGCGCGGGCGGTTTTCCGCTCGACCCCTGTTGTTGCCACAGCTGCTGGGCGTGATCGATCACGCGATGGGTGTGATAGCGGCCATCTGTTCCCAGTACGCGTCGTTCTGCATCGACCGCAAAAATGGGCTCGATGCCGCTGGAAACATTGTTGGCCAGGAGACTGATGGTGCCGGCCGGCGCGATGGCCAGCACATGACTGTTGCGGATGCCGTGCCGGGCGATGGCGTCGCGCAGTTCGTCTGGAAGGCGTTGGGCAAAGCCGCTTGCCAGGAATGCTTCGCGCATGAATCCCGGGAACGCTCCTTTTTCCCGGGCGAGTTCAATCGACGCCCGGTAGGCGGCATCACGGATCGCGCTCATCGTTTCGGTTGCAAGCATGCATGCAGCCTCGCTGTCGTAACGCAAGCCGAGCAGAACCAGTGCATCGGCCAGTCCGGTGATGCCAAGCCCGATGCGCCGCGACTGCCGGGCCTGTGCCGCCTGGGCCGGCAACGGATAGCGGGAAACGTCGATGACGTTGTCGAGAAAGCGCACTGCCCATGCGGTTGAGTCTGCCAGCGTCTTCAGGTCGAGACTGGCATTGGTGCTGTATGGCGACGTGACGAAGGCGGCGAGGTTGAGTGAGCCGAGGTCGCAGGCGCCGTAGGGCGGCAAAGGGATTTCACCGCACGGATTGGTGGTGGTCAGGGTTTCGCTGTCATGCAGGGTGTTGTCGCGGTTGATGGCATCGACGAACAGCACGCCGGGCTCGGCGGTATCGTAGGCTGCGCGCAGGATGTGCTGCCATAGGTCGCGCGCCTTCAGCGTGCGCAGGATGGTGGAACCTGCTGCTGCATGGTGGGTAGGCGCGGGAAAAACCAGCGTCCAGTCGCGATCCTGCGCCACTGCGGCCATGAAGTCGTCGCTGACCTGCACCGACAGATTGAAATGCCGTAGCACGGCGGGGTCGCGTTTGGCATCGACAAAGGCTTCGATGTCGGGGTGGTCGCAGCGCAGCGTCGCCATCATTGCGCCTCGCCGTGCGCCGGTCGACAGCAGGGTGGCGCACATCGCGTCCCAGATGTGCATGAAGGACACCGGGCCTGAGGCGATGCTGCCGGTGGCCTCGGCCACCGTGCCGGCCGGCCGCAGTGTGGAGAAATCATAGCCCACGCCGCCGCCGTGTTGCATGGTGAGTGCGCCTTCTTTCAGCGCATCGAAAATGTGTTCGAGATCGTCGGCGATTTCGCCCATGACAAAACAGTTGAACAGCGTGACCCGGTGTCCGGTGCCGGCCCCCGTCAGAATGCGGCCACCGGGCAGAAAACGAAATCCCTCCAGCAGGCTGTAAAACCGTTCAGCCCACAATGCGGTGTCCTGACGCTCTGCGGCTGCAATGGCGCGGGCGACCCGTTGCCAGCTTGTCTGGATGTCCGGTTCGCCCGTGGCACGATAGCGGGTTTCCCAGATATGACGGGAGATGTCCATGCTGAAGGGATCGGAAAGCGTCATGGCGTACCGGCCCGGTTGGCGTTTTGAGGCATCATCTGTTTATAGCCGCTTACCCGTCCACCCTCATGAATTTATTGCATCCTTATTCCGCGCTGACTCCAGACTGCGCACTCGATGCGCTCGACAGTTCCGGTTTGCGCGCGGATGGCCGCCTGCTGGCGCTGAACAGCTACGAGAATCGCGTCTATCAGATGGGTGTGGAAGATGCGGTGCCCGTCGTGGTCAAATTCTATCGCCCCGAGCGTTGGAGCGATGAAGCCATTCTGGAGGAACACGCGTACACCACCGATCTGGCCGCACGCGAGATTCCGGTGGTTGCCCCTCTGGAGCTGAAGGACGCCACCCTGCATCGGCATGCGGGCTTTCGCTTTGCGGTCTATCCGAAACAGGGCGGACGCATGCCCGAGTTCGATCGCGCCGATACCCTGCAATGGATGGGGCGCTTTCTTGGGCGCATTCATGCGGTCGGCGCGCAAGCGGATTTTATACATCGGCCGGTGCTCAATCTGGAAACCTTCGGCCTGGCCTCGCGCGATTTCCTGCGCAACGGTAAGTGGCTGCCGCCTGATCTGGTTGCGGCATGGGATAGCGTGGTCGACCATGCCTTGACCAGTGTGGCATATTGTTACGAACGTGCGGGTGCGGTGCGCGCGATTCGCCTGCATGGCGATTGCCATGCAGGCAACGTGTTGTGGACCGAGGATGGCCCACATTTCGTTGACTTTGATGACAGCCGCATGGGCCCGGCAATGCAGGATCTGTGGATGCTACTGTCTGGCGAGCGCGAAGAACAACAGGTGCAGATCAACGAGATTCTCACGGGATATGAAGACTTTGCCGAGTTTGATCCGCGTGAACTCTATCTGGTCGAAGCACTCCGTACCCTGCGCTTGATTCATTATGCGGCCTGGCTGGCACGTCGCTGGGACGATCCGGCTTTTCCAGCTGCGTTTCCATGGTTCAATACGCAGCAGTACTGGCAGGCGCGAATACTCGAACTGCGCGAGCAGATTGCGCTTATGGACGAGCCGCCGCTGGTGGCGTGAAATACTTATTCGCGACAGGCATGGACGCGATAGTGCATCGTAATTCGATGGAGCTATCGCGGATAACAAAGGGTAATTGACATGTGTGGCATAGCAGGTGAATTCAGGTTTGACGGCACATCGCCCGATGCGGCGGCGATGGCACGGATGCTGGCAAAGCTGGAGCGACGGGGGCCCGATGCCGAGGGCCAGCATGCCGACGGACCGGTACGATTGGGGCATCGGCGCTTGTCCATCATTGATCTGTCGCCGCGCTCGCGTCAGCCGATGATCGACGCTGCCAGCGGCACCACGCTGGTGTTCAACGGCACCATCTACAATTATCCGGAATTGCGTGCCGAGCTGATTGGGTGCGGTCATGTGTTTCACTCCGACGGTGACACCGAGGTCATCCTGCGCGCGTATCTGGAATGGGGGGATGCCTGCGTCGAACGCCTACACGGCATGTTTGCTTTTGCCATCTGGAATCGCGAGACGCTGTTTCTGGCACGCGATCGCCTCGGTATCAAGCCTTTGTATTACAGCGAAAACCGGGGAGGCTTCCGCTTCGCTTCCACCCCGCAGGCCCTGCTGGCTGCGGGCGATGTGGACACCGGGCTGGATGCCGTCGCGCTGCATCATCTGTTTACGCTGCATGCGGTGGTGCCCGCGCCACGAACAGTTTTCAACGGCATCCGCAAACTGGCACCCGGCACCACGCTGACGGTGAATGCACGCGGTGAATTCAGACACGCCAAATACTGGTCGTTGAAAGCGCAACGCCCGGCCATTCCGAAGACCGAAGCCGAATGGACCGAGGCGATACACGAGAGCCTGCGGCAGGCGGTGAAGAAGCGCATCGAGATTGCCGACGTCAAGGTGGGGGTGTTGCTGTCCGGCGGCCTTGATTCGAGTTTGCTGGTGGCCCTGCTGGCCGAACAGGGCGTACCTGACCTGATGACGTTTTCGGTGGGTTTTGAAGATCAGCCGGAAGAACGCGGCAACGAATTCGAGTACTCCGACCCGGTTGCCGCCATGTATGGCACCCGGCATCACAAATTCCTCATTCCCAACCCGGAAGTGCTGCGGCGCATGCCCGAAGCGGTCGACGCCATGAGCGAGCCGATGTTCGCGCAGGACGCGGTGGCGTTTTATCTGCTGTCCGAGCAGGTCAGCAAAACCGTCAAGGTGGTGCAAAGCGGGCAAGGTGCGGATGAAGTGTTCGGCGGTTATTTTTGGTATCCACGCATGGCGGCCGCCACATTGGGGTCGCCGCTGGAACGCTTTCGCACGCATTATTTTGATCGTGATCACGATGAGTTCCTGGAGATGGTGAACCCTGCGTTCCACGGCCCCGATTACACCGCACAGACCATCGCCAGCCACCTGTCCGAGCCGTTTGCCGATGACTTTATCGATCAGGTACTGCGCATGGATACGACCATGCTGATCACCGACGACCCGGTCAAGCGCGTCGACAACATGACCATGGCATGGGGGCTGGAAGCACGCGTACCCTTTCTCGACCATCAACTGGTGGAACTTGCGGCGTCCATGCCACCCCAACTGAAACTGGCATCCGAGGGCAAACATGTTTTGAAAACCATTGCACGCGGTCTGATCCCCGACGCGGTGATCGATCGCAAAAAAGGCTATTTCCCGATGCCCGCACTCAAGTTTGTGCGCGGCGAGTTTCTGACCTTCATGCAGGACATCCTGAATTCGCAGGCCTGTCGCGAACGTGGCCTGTATCACCGCGCCTATGTGAACAAACTGCTGGATGCGCCGGAGCAACACCACACCCGCATCCAGGGCAGCAAGCTGTGGCATCTGGCGTTACTCGAATATTGGTTGCAACGACATGCGTAAAGTTTGTTATCTGTTGGCTGCACTGGTGGCCTTTCCTGTTCATGCCCAGACGGCGTTTGAAAGCTGGATGGCCGAGTTTCGTCAGGAGGCCATGGTACAAGGCATTTCACCTGCCACGCTCGATGCCGCGTTAACCGGCATCGCACCGGCTGAAAAAGTGGTCGAGCTTGACCGGCGTCAGCCCGAATTTCTGCAGACCTTTATCGATTATCTGGACAAGCGCGTGACGCCCGGCCGGGTTGCGCGCGGACAGGCCTTGTTGCAGGAGCATGCCGCGCTGCTGGATGCGGTGGAGCAGAAATACGGCGTACCGAAGACCGTGCTGGTTTCATTCTGGGGTCTGGAAACCAATTTCGGCTCCACCATGGGCAGTCATAACATTCCGGCCAGCCTGGCGACCCTGGCCTTCGATGGACGTCGCAGTACCTTCTTCCGCAATCAGCTGCTGGATGCACTGCGCATTATTGACGCCGGACATGTCCAGGCCATCGACATGAACGGTTCGTGGGCGGGCGCCATGGGCCATATGCAGTTCATGCCCTCCACCTATCGCGCTTATGCCGTGGATGGCGACGGCGATGGCCGCATTGATTTGTGGCAGTCCGTGCCCGACGCCATGCACTCGGCGGGCAACTATCTGAAACGCGCGGGTTGGCGAGCCATGGAGCCAGCGGTGCTGGAAGTGCGTTTGCCAGACAATTTTGACTGGCGTTATGCCCGCGTAAACAACCGTCTGCCCATATCGGAGTGGAGCGGGCTCGGCGTGCAGAAAGTTGATGCCACGGCGCTGCCATCTGTGGCGGGCAGCGCTGCCATCATTCTGCCCCAGGGCTGGCAGGGCCCGGCGCTGATGGTATTTGACAATTTTGATGTGATCATGAAGTGGAACCGTTCAGTGAATTACGCCCTGTCGGTCGCGCAATTGGCGCAACAGATGGCGGGCGCCAGTGCGTTGACGGTGCGGTCCGGCGAATCGGGCGCGCTCAGCATGGTTCAACTGAAAGCCATGCAACAGTCGCTCAACGAACTGGGACTGGATGCAGGCATCGCGGATGGCATGCTCGGCCCGCGCACGCAAAATGCCATCCGCTTGTATCAGGTCATGCATCACCTGCCTGCCGACGGTTATCCCGCGCCCAGCGTGCTGATGCATGTTGTGCAGTCGCATTATCTGGCCCAGCAGGCAGGCAAGCTGACCCAGGCACCCATTACCTTTTCCGAGCAGCCCTGATGCAGACCACCCTGTGCGCTTGTGTTATTTTTTCCGGCGTGTGTCCGGGGAGAATCATGTGAACAACGCGCGTAACGTGTTGGGTAGTGAGCTGCAGGTGTGCAGCGTGTCACCGATGACCGGCTTTGCACGCGATGGCGTGTGCCATACGGGCCCGCAGGATATCGGCAGTCATAGCGTATGCGTGCAAATGACCGAGGCGTTTCTGGAGTACTCGAAAAGCCGTGGCAACGACCTCACCACCCCTGTTCCTGAATTGGATTTCCCCGGACTGAGGGCCGGCGACCGCTGGTGCATCTGTGCCGCGCGCTGGCTCGAAGCGGCCGAGGACGGCATGGCGCCGCCCGTGGTGCTCAATGCCACGCACGAACGCGCATTGAAAAAAGTCTCGCTGGGTGACCTGGAATATCACGCCCTGCTCGGCGCCGGCACCTCCGGCCAGGCATCGCCCCGCTCATGAGTCTGGTCTGCTGGAAATGCGGCGCCAGCCTGGCCGGCATGCTGCTGCCGTTATCGCGTCTGGATGTTTGCCCCAGCTGCCGCACCGACCTTCACGCATGCCGACTGTGCCGGCACTTTGATGCCCATCGGGCCGGCCAGTGCCGCGAACTGGCCGCTGATCGTGTGGCCGACAAAACCCGGTCCAACGATTGCGGATGGTTTGTGCCACGACTGGAAGCCTATAAGGGTGGTGGTGCCATCATGGCGCAGGCCAGTCGGGGTGCACTGGATGCCTTGTTCGGCAGTCAGTCAGGTGCGAGCTCCGTCAAGGACGACCCTGCCAAGGCGGCCTCAAGATCTTTGCTCGATGACCTGTTCAAAAAATAGTCAGGGTGATCGGGCCTGTGCAGCCCACCTTTTTTGAAGCCAGACTTTGAGTTTGTACCGATCCTGCTCAGTTTAATCGGATGGTGGCGCCGCTGTAGACATCGAGATTCTGGAATCAAGATGTGAGCAGCTTCTGTCGTGTGAGTGCTTGCTGTTTTGCACGGTACGCAACAGTTTGCGAGGGCTGTGCCCGTGACAGCTTGAAGGTGTCTACCAGCTTCGCCAACTTCACCGCCTGAACCTCCATGCTCTCGGACGCGGCGGCGGCCTGCTCGACCAGCGCTGCATTCTGCTGGGTGATTTCGTCCATCTGCCCCACTGCCTGGTTGACCTGCCCGATGCCCGCGCTCTGCTCCTGGCTCGCCGCTGCAATTTCACTCATGAGGGCGGTGACACGTTTGACCGAACTGACGATCTCATTCATGGCTACGCCTGCCTCATCGACTAGTTTGCCGCCGACCTCGATCTTGCCCACGGAATCCTCGATCAGGGACTTGATCTCTTTGGCCGCGCCTGCGCTGCGCTGCGCTAGGTTGCGCACTTCGGTGGCCACGACCGCAAAACCACGGCCTTGCTCGCCCGCACGGGCGGCTTCGACTGCTGCGTTCAAGGCCAGGATATTGGTCTGGAAGGCAATGCTGTCGATTACGCCAATGATGTCGGCAATCTTTCTGGAGCTGTCCTTGATGGAGGACATGGTGTCGACGACTTGGCTGACAACGTGGCCGCCTTTGACTGCAACGTCAGAAGTCGAGACCACTAACTGATTGGCTTGGCACGCATTCTCGGCGTTCTGTTTGACTGTGCTGGTGATTTCTTCCATCGAGGAAGCGGTTTCTTCCAGTGAGGAAGCCTGTGATTCGGTGCGGCCGGACAGGTCGGCGTTGCCGATGGCGATTTCATTTGCACCTTTATTGACGGTGTCCGAGCTTTCCTTGATCTGGCCGATTGCCCAGCGCAAGTTAATCTGCAGCACGCGGAGCGATTGCATGATGCGAGCCAGCTCCTCGACACCTTGGCTATCGATGCGTCCGGTAAGGTCGCTCGCGCTGAGGCGAATGATTTCTTGCCTGATACTGGTCAGTGGTTTGATCACGCTGCGATAGGCCAACGCGCCAAACACACCAGCCAGAGGGACGCCCGCTGCGGCTAGCAGCATCGCTACTTTGGCATACGCAACGTCCCCATAGAGAGTCAGCCAGTTCAATATGCCCAGGGTGAGAAAGAGTGCTGCGACTGAGGTGGCTGCAAGGATCAGCTGACTCTTCAGCGAACGTACGGCCAGCCACTTGAAGCCTCGCCGCCATGAACGTCTTACTGCACGGCCATCACGGATTTCAAGCGAAGCGTCATTCGCACGGATGGCGCGGTAGGCACTTTCTGCCGTCTGCACCTGGGCGTGACTGGGTTTCAGTCGTACTGAGGTAAAACCGATAATCGTATCGTTTTCGAAGATCGGCGCCGCATTGGCTTCAACCCAGTAGTAATCGCCGTTCTTGCGGCGGTTTTTCACCATTCCGGTCCATGGCCTGCCTGAGCGCAGCGAGTGCCACATATCAGCAAAGGCCTCGGGGGGCATGTCGGGATGGCGCACCATGTTGTGCGGTTGCCCGAGCAATTCGTCTTCACTGAATCCGCTGATGCGGATGAAATCATGATTTATATAAACGATGTTGCCATGTAGATCCGTTCTTGAGGTGGGATTTTCTCCCTCCTGCAAAACGTATTCGATGTGGGTGACGGGAAGGTTGGTACGCATAGCCTGAAAATCCAAAAAACAACGAACTGTGAGTACACACTTTTCAGTAATCTCGTGGCCATGAATTCTGAAGGTGGCCAGGGTCTTAAGGCCGGAAGTTCAACACTCCGGGTTTTCGGGGAAGTGGGTAATGGAACGAAGCTCGTCTACTTGAAACGATATTTCACTAGTTGATATAGCGGCGTGCAGGGAGGGGAGTTGAGAGTGACGCAGCGCATTTTTCTACTATTAACCCCTCTTTATTTTTAAAGGGGCATGTTTTTTTGCATTGGTATGAGTGTGTTAAGAAAGACGATACCGAATGGGCAGTACCAATGAAAGACCGTCAATCGGGCTGTACAGCAATGTGCTTTTTTAAGCTTGAGCCGACGGTTGCCTAAGTTGGCGTAATGCCGACCATTCATACAGTACGAGCCCGGCGCCGATCAAGCCTATGCCGATCCAGCCACTGGGCGGAATGGTCTCGGCATTGAGTGTTTGTCCGAGCAGCAAAGCCGTCACCGGTGTAATCAGCGTAATCAGCGCAATACGCCCGGCATCCAGATGCTTGATCAGGTAGTAATAAAGCGTGAACCCCACCACCGATCCCAACACCCCGAGATAGACAATGGCGGCGCTGGCACGCGGGGTAATGTCTGGAGGTAATTGCGCCGCGTCGGCAATCACCCAGGTCAGCATGAAGCACGGAACGGCCACGCCAAGGGCACCGGTGGTAATGGCGAGTGAAGAGATTCGCACGTTGAGTCGCTTGATCCATACCAGGCCCAGCGCCTGCGAGAACATGCCCGTCACCACAGCCAGCGTGCCGAGTGTGCCGTGGTCGCCGCCCGGCCACGGCTGACCGAAAATTACCCACAGTCCGGTCAGACCAAGTGCCAGCCCAAGCATGCGCGTTCGAGTAAACGTGTACTCACTTAGCCACAATGCAGCGAACAGTCCTGTCATCAGCGGCGACAAGCCATAGATGACCGAGATCAGCCCGGATGGAATGTGCAGCGCCCCCCAGTAGGTGAGCAGCATCGCAACGAACATGGACAGCCCACTGATTGCATAGAGTTGCCGCGCCGCGGGCGAGAATGGGAAAGCGGTGCGGGTGACGCGCAGTAGCACCAGGCAGATTACCAGCCCGATCAGCATGCGCGACATCACCGCAAAGCTGAAACTGGCCCCCTGCACGCTCCACTGAATAGCGAGCGGCGTGGTCGACCAGATCAAAATAACGCTGAGATAGGCGGCGGGAAGCGACATCGGGCACAGGCTGGCTCAGAGCATGTAGTCGCCTGAACGTTCGGGCTGAAAGGGAATGTCCAGGATGCGTGCGCGTACGATTTGACCGCCGGGCACACACCATTCGATGTGCTGGCCAACTGCAAGGCCCAGCATGGCGATCCCCGCCGGTGCGGCCACCGACAACTGATCCGGGCGGCCGGTGAAATCGCGCGGATACACCAAGGTCATCTCGACCTCCTTGCCAGCGGGTTCGATCGCGAACCGGATGCGCGAGTTCATCGTCACGATGTTGGATGGCATCGTTTCGGAGCGAACAATCTGCGCGCGATCAAGCTCTTTGTGCAGTGCCTCTAAACCAGGTTGGTTGCTTGGCAGGCAGGCTAGCATGGTTTCGAGGCGATCCAGATCGCGCTCGGATACGGTGATGGCGGGGTGGGTCGTGATTTCCATGGCGGTCTCCTGAAACAAGGCTGAAAAACGAAAACCGCCCGGGCCAAAGCCCGGGCGGTATGTTCAAAACTATAGCACTGATGGTGGAGTCGAGCTAGCCTGAGGTTATCTCGCTGAAGACAGACTTTCCAGGCTCTCCGCCGCGATCTCGCGTACATCCATGTCATCGTCGTCCCGCCGTGCTTCCAGCCACGGCTTCGCCGCCACGTCGCCAGTCAGCCCCAGATAGTGACAGGCATCGGCCCGAATCCGCGCATCGTTATGCTGTGACAGTTCACCCAGACGCGGCAACAGGGCATGCAGGGTATCGGTGCCGGCAAAGTTTTCCAGTAGCACGCCGGCGCCCAGCCGCACATTCAGGCTGGCGTCGATGTTGCCGACGATGGGCAGCACGGCAGTCAGCAGTTCCGCATCGGTTTCGATCAGCGCCTGGACCCTGGCTAGCTGGCCCTCTTTCAGCAGCATGTGAAAGTAGTCAGCCATGCCCGCCTCGCTGTCGGCTTTGGCGGCCCAATCAGTGAGCTCGGTCTTGCTGTGTACCCCGGCGAGTTCGATTTTCCCAAGCCGTACCCACGGCACCGAGCGCACGCCGAGTGCCTGCCCCACTTCGGGGTGCTGTTCCAGATTGATCGCCTCCAACCGCCCGATTATTCCCTGCTTCACCAGATCGGCAAGCGACGACAGCATGGCCGGGCAGTGCGGGCAGTGGGTGGAAAGCAGCAGCAGGGCATCGGGAGCGGACATGGCGATTGGTCGATTGGAGTCGTGGCGCGATAATGACGCTATGGAATTTACCATTCTCCCCGTCACGCCGTATCAACAAAATTGCTCGCTGGTGTGGGACGAGGCGGGCCACGCCGCGTTGATCGATCCCGGTGGCGAGGCCGAGCGCCTGCTGGCCGAGGTGGCGCAGCGCGGGCTGCAGTTGGAAAAGATTCTGCTCACCCATGGCCATCTCGACCACGTCGGCGCGGCAGTAGCGCTGCGCGATGCGCTCGGCATCCCCATCATCGGCCCGCAACACGAGGAGCAGTTTTGGCTCGACCTGTTGCCGCAGCAGGCCGAGATGTTCGGTTTTCCGCCAGCGGTGGTGTTTACGCCGGATCAATGGCTGAACGATGGCGATAGTGTTGAGGTGGGCTCGATCCGCTTCGAGGTGCTGCACTGCCCTGGCCACACCCCGGGCCATGTGGTGTTTTATCAGCCGGAGGTACGGCTCGCGTTTGTGGGCGATGTGTTGTTCAAGGGTTCGATTGGCCGTACCGATTTTCCACGTGGCGATCATGCGGCACTGCTGTCAGCGATACGCGAGAAGCTGTTTCCGCTCGGCGACGACGTACGTTTCGTACCGGGGCATGGCGCCATGTCCACATTCGGGCACGAACGTCGCGAAAACCCTTTTGTTGGCGATGCGGCCAGGCATGGTGACTGAAAAAACGCTTTAATACTGTCTTGAGGTTCTACGCGCAGACTGGGCATTTTTCTATGCTCGAGTCCCAAATCTGTCATGTACGTTACGGCTGATCTCATTGAGGCGAGGCTCTCCCGCATACTTGTGACGTTTATCTTGATCTGGCTCGGCGTCGGGCTGGTCTGGCTGGCACAGGGCGACGCCTTTTTTGCTCATTGGTTTGGCGGCACCACCTTTTAACACGCACTGGCGGGGTGTGTTCAGTGTGTTGTCGGATTGGGGGGCATGGTGGGGGTTTATCTGTTCTTTCTCGGTGCGCTGGTACGTGGACGGGTGCGCGGCGATTACTATTTACGACAAATGGGTCTCGCCTACTTGTATGCGTAAATGCTGGGTTCAGTGCTGCTCGTGCACTTGATCAAGCTCAGCTGTGGGCGGCCACGCCCAAGCGTGGAATCGGCCAGCACGGCATTTTGTCCCGGCTCCAGTTTTCAAACTGCGTTTCATTCTTTTCCTTCCCGTCATTCAACCGACCTGATGATCGGTGCATTTTTCGTCGCGATTTTTGTGCGATCGCGGGGAAACGCGGTATTGGCAGTCCTGCTGGCGATTGGTGTGGCGATGTCACGAGTGGTCCTGGGAAACCATCACATATCGGATGTGCTGGCCGGCACGCTGCTTGACGCCATGATGGTGTGGCTAACACTGAGCCGGTATCTGTTGCCACGCTGGCGTGCGGTGAATGCAAAAGATTAAAACGGCGTGATCGCACGGACCAGCGTGCCTGCGGCGTCTGCGGTTGCGTGTTGGCGATCCCGGCGCGGGTTGTATTCGGCGATTTCCATCGCCACAAAGGCCGGATCGCTGCGTAAACGAGATAGTGCAGAAGCGAGGTCGTCACGATGCAGTCCGTCCGGAACGGGGCTGCCCACACCGGGCTCTTCCTCGGGGTCGAGTGCATCCAGATCCACGCTCACGCCAAAACCGGCTGTGCCCTGCCGAACGATGGCCAATGCTTCGTCGAAGACCTCGGCCAGGCCGCGCCGGTGGACTTCACCCATGTCGAATATCCGTACCCCCAGTTGGTGCAGCAGTGCGGCTTCGCCTGCTTCGTAACTGCGTACACCGATCAGACACACGTGTTCGGGCCGTAACTTGGTTTCGGGGCCATCGATTCCGGTCAGCGCCGCGTCGCCGTGGCCGAGCAGGCAGGCCAGCGGCATGCCGTGAATCAGTCCGCTCGGGGTGGTTGCAAACGTGTGGCTGTCCATGTGGGCGTCGATCCAGATCAGGCCGATTGGTCCCTTGCTGGCGAGGGCGTGACGCACCCCACTCCAGGTGCCGATGGCGCAGGAATGATCGCCCCCCACCACCAGCGGAAAATGGCCCGCGTGCAGCACGGTTTCCACTTCTGTGGCCAGTTGAGTGTTGAGTGAAGCGATTGCATGCAATGGCGTGTTCTGCTGCGCGCGCGGCATGCGCAGGATCGCCTTCCATGCTACGTGCTGCAGCGGGGTATCGTGGAAGGCCCGGTAATGGCGCAGCGCATCCGGCCCTTCGGCACAGGCCGGGTCGGGCGCGCCGGAACCACTGGCGACGCCGATGATCATGATGCTGCGGGGTTTGACTGGAGTGGGCGGGTTCATGCTGTCAGCCTAGCAGGCATCGAGCTTGATGCTGGCCTACTGGCGGTTTTCCGCGCTTCCTTGCCAATCAGGGTGGTGCGGGTGAGCTCGGCTTCAGCGCTTGAATCAATAATATCGATTGTTGTTGCTGCGATTGTCGTTTTGCAGGTTACGTAGAGCCTGCTTTTCCCGCTCAATCTGACGCTCTGCTTCGAGCCGTTGTTGGCGCTGACGCGATTCTTCCTGTTGCTGCTGGTATTGCAGCTCACGCGCCGCTTGCTGTTTCTCACGGGCCTCCCGCTGCTGCTGGCTTTGCTGTTCACGTTCATTGCGCTGCAGGCGGTAATCCAGTTCCCGCGAGTCTCTGAGCGCCTGTTCTCTCAGGCGCCGTTCTTGTGCTTCGGCTTCGTATTGCTCATGTTTCTGCAGTTGCGCCTGTTGACTGGTGGCCTGTTGTTCACGCTGCTCCTGTTCAAGTTTGACCTGGGTCTCGATGATCTGCTTTTCATGCTCGATCAGCAGCTTCTCTTTTTCAATGGTGTTGCGGTTATACATCCAGATTGCGGCGATGACGATGGAGCCGATCACCAGCAGTTTGACGATGCTCCAGGAACTGGATGGCTCGATGATGATCCCTGGTGCAGCGCTCACCGTCTGGGGAGCAAAGAGTTTCTGGTTGTAACGCTGTCGGGCAATGGGGTCGGAAAGAACGGTATAGGCTTCCTTGGCAGCGACAAGGCGGATTCTGGCGTCACCACCAGGATGGGCTTCAATCCCATCTTGTAGTTGATGCAGCAGTTCAGCGTAGGCTCTTTCTATCTGGTCGGATGAGGCATCCGGCCGAACCCCCAGGATCGTGTATAAGCTTTTGGTTTCCATAGAATTAGCGTTCAGCGCGCAAGTTGTATGTTTTTATAAGGGGCGGTTTATCGACTGATATTACGGACTGAAACAACCATTCTTAAGCTGCTGCTTGATTGTCAAACGGACGATCATCCCTGAGTCCCGCGTGAATGCGGTGTTTCAGGCCTGATTCTTGATTTCAGCAATCATTGCCTCAAGCAGCTTGATCAGCGCTGGCCCCGGTGCATCGTTTGCAGGTAAGTGACGCACTGCTATCCCTTTCGCCTCGCATGCCGCGTCATCAACCCGCGCAGGCCCGGTGACGATCACACGAATCAGCTTGTGCAATTGTCCGATCGCTTCGACATCGATCGGCGTGGAGTGGGTGATGACAGTAGTCGCCCAGAACAAACGCGGTACCAGGTCGGCCGTTTCGGTGAAGGGGTATTCGCTCCAGTTGTGCTCGAAGCTGGGGATGGGCAGGTCGTCGGGCGTGAGAGCGGCGCGGTCAAGAAAAACGACACGTTCCTTGAAACTCATTTCCCTTCGCCCACCAGCCGTTCGAGTGCGCGCATGATGGCGGAGGAATCGAGTTCGCTGTCGCCGGCGCCCATGAGTGCGTTCATCTGCTGGGCGATCAGTGCGGCGCCGGGTAGCGGGGTGGCGGTTTCCTGCGCGTTGTCCATGACGATGGCCATGTCCTTGTGGTGCAGCTTGACCTTGAAGCCGGGCTTGTAGTTGGAGTCGAGCATGCGCTGGCCGTGGACTTCGAGGATGCGGCTACTGGCAAATCCGCCCAGCAGCGCCTCGCGCATCTTGACTGGATCGACGCCGTTGCGGCGTGCCAGCAGGAGGGCTTCAGCGACACCTTCGAAGGTGAGGCCGACGATGATCTGGTTGCAGCATTTGACGACCTGGCCAGCGCCGTGGCCGCCGACGTGGACGATGTTTTTGCCGAGCGCTTCAAACAGCGGATGGACTTTGTCGAAGATGGGCGCGTCGCCGCCGACCATGATCGACAGCGTGCCCTCGCGCGCAGCAACTTCGCCGCCCGACACCGGCGCATCGAGCATGTGGACGCCGCGTTCGGCTAGTGTCGCGGCGATGCGGCGGGTGGCGGAGGGTGATACGGTGCTCATGTCGACGATGGTGTGGCCGGGCTTGGCACCATGGATCAGACCACGATCGCCAAAAATGATCTGCTCGACGTCGGTGGTGTCGGACACGACCGTGAACGTGATGTCGGCTTCGGCGGCCACTTCGGCGGGGGTGCCTTTGCCGAGCGCGCCGGCGACCAGCATGGGCTCCAGTCGGTCGAAACGGCGCCCATAGACGAATAGTTGATGTCCGGCGCGGAGCAGGTTTTCCGCCATCGGGCGCCCCATGATGCCGCTGCCAATAAATCCGATTTTCATGATGCCAATCCTTTAACTACAACAAGCCAGAATGGCAGCGTAACCAATCCCGCCAGTGTTGACCAGCCCATGATGAGGCCCGCTAGCCGGGTGTCCAGTCCAAAGCGGTCGGCCAGCGCGATCACCATCACCATGGTCGGCATCGCGGCTTCCAGTACACCCGCCTCACCCGGTTCGGTGAGCGTACCCGGCCACGCCAGCGCGACGCCCAGTGCCAGCAGCGGCATCAGTGCCAGCTTGATGGTCAGGGCGACAAAGACGGCCTTTTGCGGGCGCAAATCATGCCAGGGTATGGTCAGTCCCAGCACGAACAGCATCAGTGGAATGGTCGGGCTACCGGCCCAGCGCGCGGCTTCGATCAACGGCGTCAGCGGCAGGCCAGACAGGTTGACAGCCAATCCGGCTGCAAATCCCCATACCGGCGGCAGTTTCAGCCACATGGCCAGAAATGAGGCGTGCTCGGTATGCTTTCCGCAACGGAAGGCGATCCATACGCCAAGCGACCATATCAGTGGCGTGGTGGCCAGCATGTCGGCAAAAAATGGGTAGCGTGCACCGGACTCGCCAAATACCGTGGTGAGAAAGGGGTAGCCGAAGAACAACACATTGCCGAAGCCGGCGGTCAGCATGATCGCGCCGCGCGCGGGATTCGACAGGTTGCGCCCGAGTGGCGTGGCAAACAGTGCCAGCGCGGCCAGCCCAAGGCCAAACAGTGTAGCCAGGCCGAGAATCAGCGGCACCTGCAGCAGGCTGAGATCGATGGTGGCAGCGGCGCCCGCCGAAAAAAACAGCATGGGCGCAAAAAAATTCAACACCAGCCGGTTGATTTCACCGCGCAGGCCAACGATGGATATGCCGCTTTGCCAACGTGGCCAGATACCGCCTGCAGCGATCAGCAGGGCCAAAGGCAACAGCGTTTTCAGCAGCAATTGCTGCGCGAGATCGGGAGACATGAAACGGAAATCAGGCGAACAGGGCGTTCATCATAACGCCCATGGCCGGAATGGCTGGCGCGAGTACGCCAGCCCGGGAGGATCAGGTGCGGGAAGCGGGGGTGTAGGGAACGTCGGCGTGTCGTGAGGCGGTGCTGCCGGACTCCAGCCAGGCCTTGATGCGTGCGGCATCACCCGCGCGGCGGCTGGTGCCCTGCGCATCGAGCAGAACAATGATCACGTCACGCTGAGCCACGTGTGCCTGCATCACCAGGCAGTGCCCGGCTTCGTTGATGAAGCCCGTTTTAGACAGGCCTACATCCCAGTCATCGGCACGGGTGAAACGGTTGGTGTTATTGAAGGCCACCTTGCGATACTGCACCTCGGAATGACGACGTTTTTTCTTCAGGACCACACGCTGGGTGCCGAGGGTGTAATTGCCCGTGGTGCTGATATGCCGGATTTCGGGGTAGTTCTGGTAGGCGTAATCGACCAATTTGGCCAGATCGATTGCGGTTGAACGGTTTTCACTCGACAGGCCGGTCGGTTCCACATAGACCGTGTCGTGCATGCGCAATGCACGCGCCATCCGGTTCATGTTGCCAACAAAGCGATCCAGTCCGCCCGTTGTGGTGCGCCCCAGCGCGTGTGCGGCGCGGTTGTCGGAGGCGATCAGTGCCAGATGCAATAGCTGGCCGCGCGTGTAGCTGGCGCCGATGGCCAGGCGCGAACCGGTGCCCTTGAGGGTGTCGCGATCGTCGGACGTGATCGTGATGCGCTCGTCCAGCGGTTGTGCCGCATCCACCACCAGCATCGCAGTCATCAGTTTGGTGATTGATGCAATCGGGGTTTGCATATTGGCGTTTTTCGCCAGCAGCGGCTGGCCGCTGGCCTGATCAAACACCAGCACCGATTGTGCACTCAGTTCCGGCATCGATGCGTAATCAAGCGTGGGGCGCGGCGCAGACATGGCCGTGCCGATCTGATTGCTCAATTGCAGAGGCGTACCACCATCAAGCGCAGCAGCACCTGTGTGTGCACCCAATAAAATCAGTCCGGTCAGTACAGCTTTTTTCATATGCATTGGCTTCATTGTAAGGCAACAGAAATTTATCCGCATAGACGCGTTACGGCCATCAGGCCCAAAACTTGAAAACAACAGTTTTGGGCCTGGTCACGATTATTTTACGCCCTTGATTGACTGTGTAGCAAAAATCATTATATATAGCAATGACATGGGAGAACTTCCGAACAATTTACTAAAGAAATCGGAGCTAATGGCTTGTCTCTGCGCCCCTGGCGTAGTGGCAGAAGCGCTGGAGCATCTGATGCGGGGCGAGGCTGCACAGGCCGAGTTTGCTGCCTGCGTGCGTTGCGATCCGGTGCTGGCGCTACGGTTGCGGCTGTTGCCTACCGATTTTGGTCCGCAGCAGGACCTGCTGCGAGCCTTGCTGCTTGCGGCACCCGTTGCAGCGGGTGGCGTGCAGGTCACCTACGCTGCGCGCTGGCGGCAGTCGATCAGCGTGGCGCATCTGGCGCAGACGCTGGCGGTGCGCTCCGGCGCGGTAGATGCCGAAGCGGCCTGGGCTGCGGGGCTGAGCCACAATCTGACGGAATATCTCGAAACCGACATCGTGCCGCCTGCGCACGCGGCTGACTGGCTGATGGCACTGGACCCCGACGGCTGGCTGGCCGACGCGGTGCGCTATCACGCCGAGCCGCTGGCGCGGGCGCGGGCGGCGCATCCGCTGGTGCGCATTGTCCAGCTAGCCTATCAGCTGGTGATCCGCGCGGATGCGGTGGTGAGCGTGGATGTGCGCGCAGCCCTTGCCACGCTCAACATGGGTGCAGGCGAAGCGGCACAACTGTTGGCCGACAGTCAGGCCCAGGCGCGACAGCTGGCCCTGCGGTTTGGTCTGGTCGACGCCGTGGCGCAATCAAATGGCACGGGTTTTGATCGTCTTGCCCGGTTGTATGCGGGGCAGGCGGCGCAATCGGCCTTGCATAGCCATTTTCGCTCGGCAGATGGGGCCAGCCAGGTATTTGCGCTGCTGCAGGACAGCCTGCGCGCCTTGTTCGGGGTTGAGCATGCCTGCCTGTTCGCGCCGGCAACCGACGGTACCTTGCGGCTGAGTGCGCTGATCCAGGCCGCGTCCGGCTTGAACGCGTTGGCCATTCCGCCTGACGATGGTCATTCTGCGTTGCCGCGCGCCCTGGCGCGCAATGCTCCCCAGCAATTCGTGCGTGGCGCGGCCGATGCTGCGCTGGTCGATGAGCAGATCGCCCGCTTGCTGGGCGTGTCGCATTTTCTCTGTCAGCCATTGCTGCTGCACGATGGTCAGACGGGCGTGCTGCTGGTGGGTGACGAGGCTTTCGACCTGAACCAGTCGCCACTGTGGCGATTCACCCTGGCCGAATGCACCGAGGCCTTGCGGCCGGGGTTGGCGCTGGCTTCTGCGCCAGCCCCCGCTCCCGCAATTTCCGAGCCATTAAGGCCAGCTGCGGCCGGCGATGATATTCCGCGAGATCGTGTGCGGCGTGCCGTTCATGAAGTGGCCAATCCGCTCACTATCATGCGCAATTACGTCAACCTGCTTTCCGATCGACTGGGAACGGATTCTTCCGTACAGCGTGACCTGGGCATTATCGGCGACGAAATCGAACGGGTTGCCCGTATCGTCCGCGGCATCACCGCGGCCGAGGAGGTTGTCGTGGTGCCGATGGCGTCGCTCGAACTGGTGTCCGTCAACAGCATCGTCTCCGAGCTGGTGCGGATGGCGCTGGGAACGCTGTTCACGCCGAACAAGGTCAATGTCCAGATCGACCTCAATCCCGATGTGCCGCCCATGCCGCTGCAAAAGGACTTGCTCAAGCAGGTCCTGTTCAATCTGGCCAAAAATGCGGTCGAGGCCATGCAGGCTGGCGGTCATCTGAAATTCACCACGCGCATGGTCGATGTGAGCGGCCAGCGCCAGATCGAAATCGAAGTGGCGGATACCGGCCCGGGCTTGCCGGAAGCCGTAGCCGCCCATTTATTCGAACCGGTGGTCAGCGAGAAGGGCGGCGACCATGCCGGCCTCGGACTCACCATCAGCCGCAGCCTGATCGAGCGCATGAATGGCCAGTTGAGCTGCAACAGTACCCCGAAAGGCACCCATTTCCTGATTCGCCTGCCGACCCTGCAAAACGGCCAGGCTCCGCTCACTACAACACGCTATGGGTCTATGTAACCCAGGCTACCAAGGAGAAGCACTTGTCAGACGATCTTATCAGTTCATCCCCGCACCGTAATACGGTGAGCCACTTTCCGGTGCGCCCCCGACTTCTGATTGTGGATGACGAACCGCTGATTCTGGAAGGCCTTGCACGTTTGCTGGCCACCCGCGATTACGAGGTGGTGACGGCCAACGGCGGGTGCGAAGCCCTGATTGCCATCGGCAAGCAGCAGTTCGACGCGATTCTGCTCGACCTCGGCATGCCTGACCTGAACGGCACGGAAGTATTGCGCTTCGTCGCCGAGCGTAGCGCGGAAACCCCCGTGATCGTGGTGTCGGGCGACAGCACCATCGATGCCGCGATCAAGGCCCTGCGAGGCGGCGCCGCCGATTTTGTGCGCAAGCCCTACGAACCCGAAGAACTGCTGCGCCGCATCGACAATACCCTCACGCAGCGGCGGCTGGAAAAGGAAAACAATCACATCCTGCAGCGCCTGCAGCAATCGGAAAAGTGGCACCGCTTTCTGGTCAACAGCTCCCCGGATTTCATCTACACGCTGGATGGCGAAGGCCGTTTCACGTTTGTGAACGATCGGGTCGAGAGCCTGATTGGTTACCGCCGTGAGGATTTGCTGGGCCAGCATTACAGCCTGGTCATCCATGAAGACGACATCGCCCGTGCCGAGCACGTATTCAATGAGCGGCGGGCGGGCGATCGCAACGCACGCAACATCGAAATCCGCCTCAAGTGCAATCCCGGTGTACGCCGGCCCCGCTTGATGAATGGCCGCTGCAAGGCGGTTGAATTGACTGCGACAGGGATGTATGACGAGGAAGCCAGTCCGTTCGAGCGCCGTTTCATCGGCAGCTATGGTGTGGCGAAAGATGTGACGGACCGCAAACAGGCCGAGGAAACCGTGCACTATCAGGCCTACCATGACCTGCTCACCGGTTTGCCCAATCGGGCCTTGTTTCGCGATCACCTCGGCCTGATGCTGGCACAGTCCAAGCGCAACCAGAACCCCCTGGCAGTACTGAGCCTTGATCTCGACCACTTCAAGGTCATCAACGACTCACTGGGCCACACCATCGGTGACGAACTGCTGCTGGCGGTGGGCGCCCGGTTGCGCCAGTGTCTGCGCGAAGGCGACACCCTGGCGCGCCTGGGTGGCGACGAATTTGCCGTATTGCTGCCTACCCTGGTTTCGCGCAGCGATGTCGAGCACATCTGCCGCAAGATCATCCAGGTGCTGTCCAAGCCAGTGTATGTCAAAGGCCATGAAATCTATATCTCGGTCAGCATCGGCGCGTGCGTGGCGCCAGAAGACGGCGAAATGATCGACAGCCTGATCCGTCAGGCCGAAATCGCCATGTACCAGGCCAAATCGCAAGGCCGTAGCCGCCTGCAATTCTGGGAATCCGGCATGCAGGCGCCCTACTCCGAACGCATGCAGATCGAAGCCGATTTGCGGCGCGCCCTGGCGCGCAACGAATTCGTGCTGTTCTATCAGCCGCAGGTCGATACCACCACCGGCGAGGTGCGTGGATTCGAGGCCCTGTTGCGCTGGTGGCATCCGCAGCGTGGCCTGCTTACGCCGGTCGACTTCGTTCCGGTGGCCGAGGAATCTGGCGTCATCGTGCCGATTGGGGACTGGGTGTTGCGCCAGGCCAGCGCGCAAATGGCCGAATGGCGCAAGGCCGGGCTGCCGGCGGTGCGCCTGTCGGTCAATATCTCGGCCCGCCAGCTTGAAAGCCCCGATTTCGTCGAAAGCGTGATGCGCGCAGTGCAGGTGTATTCGCTGGATGGCCACCAGATGGAACTGGAAATTACCGAAAGCCTGTTGATGCGTGATTTTGAAGCCAATGCCATCAAGCTCGGGCGGCTCTCCGCTGCCGGTATCCGTCTCGCCATTGACGATTTTGGGACTGGTTACAGCTCGTTCAAATACCTGTCGCGTTTCCCCATCCATACGCTGAAAATTGACCAGTCCTTTGTGCAGGAGCTTGACCGCGACGAAAACATGTCCATCGTCAATGCCATGATCGCCATGGGCCGCGGCATGAATCTCAATGTCATCGCCGAGGGGGTCGAAACCGAATCCCAGCGCGCGAGCCTGCAGCAAATGCAGTGCCATGAAGTGCAGGGCTATTTTTATAGCGCCGCCCTTTCCGGACACGACGCCACCGCACTGCTTGGCCAGCATATGCGGGGATTTGGTCAAGGAAAGCATTTGGCAGTAAGTTGACGGTCGCCTGTGCCAGCGTTGTATGAGGTTATTATCAAAAAGCCCTGGAATTACTCATGTTTCAGGGCTTTTTTCTCGAAGACAGATGAAAAAGGTCATTGCAAGCACCTCTCTGCTGAAGCCTGCTGCGTGAACTGGCTTCGTCTTTGTGTGTAGACTAAACCGGGCCTGCATACCCAATCATCAACCGAAAGGATGCATCATGAGCACGAAAGAAGAATATGTCCGCAAAATGCACTCAAAACTGGATATCTGGAGTGCTGAAATCGACAAACTATCCGCCAAGGCGGATCAGGTAGGCGCGGAGACCCGAGTGGAATATCACAAGCACATTGATGAATTGCGCACCAAGAAGGCGGCCGCGCAAAAACGCCTGGACGAGCTGCGACAGACGGGCGAAGGTGCCTGGGAAGACTTGAAAGCGGGAATGGAGATGGCATGGGATGCCATCGGTGAGGCTGTCGATTCAGCCAAGTCCCGGTTTAAATAAACGCCCGCATGGGCATATTGAACGAGTGAATGGGCGGCCGCTTAGCTAAAGCGAGCGCACCTTGAATTTTCTGCTGTGAGCGCTCGTATTCCTTGGTTTATTCGTGTTTCCGAGAAAAATATGCATATAGTCGCATCTTGAATAATTTCGGATCTGAGTTTGACTGAGTTTTCTCTTCGCCGTGCGTGCTTTGCCATCCGTTGGGTGGCAGGACTGGCGCTTGCTGTGGTAATGGGGATGTTTCTGGCCGGCGCCCTGGTCGTGCAGGCAGACGTTCGCACGCATCTGCCAATATTCACCAACGTGGGATTCAATACTGCCATTTCACTGATGCTGGCGGGCATGGCGCTACTTCTGCCACGGCAACGTTGGTGGCTGGGCGGCTTGGTCGCTGTCATCAGCGCGTTGGTGCTGACGCAATACTTCGTGGCATGGCTGCCGTCTGATGGTATCTGGCGCATCGTGCTGAATGTCGACGGACGCGTTTCATCCTGGTCCGGGCACATGGCGCCGCTCTCGGCATTTTCCCTGTTGAGCGCCGGCCTGGCGCTTGCATGGCTTGAGCGGCCGCGCAACCTGCCTGGCCAGATCCTGCTGCAGGCGGTGCCCTTGCTGATCCTGACGGCGGTGGTGGGTGGAATTCTCAATCGTCATCTTGACGGCCTGCTGTTCGCGGCCACCCTCGACCGCTTTGCCATCATGAGCCTGCCCACCATGGCGGCCCTGAGCGTTTTTGTTGCGGGTTATGTCGCAGCCATGCTGGAAACATCCTGGTTGCGGGACTGGTACTCGCGGCGCGAGGATCGGCAGGCCATGATTATTGGCCTGGCCGGTTTTGCTGTCGTGCTGCTGCTTGGGGGAGCTGCTTCCGTTGCCGTGCTGGGCGGGCAGATACAGACGGCAGTGAAAGACGAGTTATCCAAAACGGCACAGACTCAGGCGGCCATTTTTCCGCTGGTTGTGTCCTCGGCCTTGAAGAGCCTGAATGGGCGGTTCGATGGATCCGCGGCGTCCACCGATCTGCCCTCCTTGCTAAACGATCTGGCTGGCACCGAGGGCGCGGCGTGGCTGGAACGAGGTGATGGCCCGGTCAGGCTGCATGCCGGCCGTTCCCCGGCCACTTCGCAATTCCGTCTACGTCTGAAGAGCGCAAACCCGGCCTGGCTAATCAGGGACAGGAAATGGCTGCTGGAAATGCATTTGTCTGGTGCACAGGGGCAAGAAACCATCGTGGTTCAGCAGCCTCTGCCTGTGCTGGACACGCTTTTTGCCAGAACTTCGGCGGATGTGGCGGGCGGTGTGGAATCGCGTCTGTGCGAACGTGCCGGTCAGGAGAACATGGTTTGTTTCCCTTCACCGTTGATGTCGCATTCCTTGCGGGTGCCGATGCTACGCAATAATCAGTATGCCCCGATGTGGCATGCACTCAATGGTCAGCGCGGCGTCGTGGTTGCGTCCGATTACCGCGGTGTTCTGGTGGTTGCGGCCTACGCGCCCATACCGGAATTGGGCCTGGGTCTGGTGCGCAAGATCGATGCCGAGATGATGTACCAGCCAATCCGCGCCGCCGTGTGGCAGGCGCTCATGATCATGGCGATCATCGGCTTGCTCGCTGCGCTGCTGATTTATTGGCGTGTCCGGCGTGTGGTGCGGCGCGCAATCGAGACCAGCAGACAGCTGAGTGGCTTGCTCGATGTGCTGCCGGTTGGGGTGTGGGTAACTGATGCCAGCGGTCGCTTCATCCTGTGCAATCCAGCGGGTAGACGTATCTGGGCCAGGGAAGACTGGACTGGGGCGGTGAAGTGCTGCGAGTGTAAAGGCAGTTGGCACGCTACGGGCGAGCGCCTCGAGCCGGACGACTGGGCAATTGCCCGTGCCATCGAGTGGGGTGAGATCTCCCTTGACGAGGTGATCGACATTGAGTGCTTCGATGGCAGCCATAAAATAATCAGTAATTCTGCCTTGCCGCTGCATGATGAAGAAGGCGCCATCATTGGGGGCGTGGTGGTTTGCAAGGACATCACCGAACCCCGGCAAACCATGGATGCCCTGCAACAAAGCCGCAAGAGCCTGGCCGAGGCGCAACGCATTGGCCGCATGGGCAGCTGGGAACTGAACCTGGAAACCGGCCTGTTGGTCTGGTCGGATGAGATATTCCGCATTTTCGAGATTGACTCGCAATGCTTCGGTGCTTCCTATGAAGCTTTCCTGGCGCTGATTCATCCAGAAGATCGGGATCGGGTCAACGATGCCTATGCCGAATCACTGAAAAAACGCATACCCTACGAAATTGAACATCGCCTGCGATTTCTGGATGGGCGCATCAAGCATGTGCGCGAACGCTGCGAGACGGTCTATGGCGAAGATGGAAAGCCGCTTAAATCCATCGGTACCGTGCAGGATGTAACCGAATACACTCTGGCAATGGAGGATATCCTGCGGCTGGAGCGGGAATTCAGTTCCCTGGCCGATCATCTGCCGGACATTGTGTCACGTTTCGACCGCGACCTGCGGCGCATCTATGTCAATCCCGAGATCGAACACGCCACCGGCATGTCGCGGGAATTCCTGCTGGGCAAGACGCATGCCGAGCTCGGATTGCCGGACAAGGTGACAGAAACCTGGACCAATGCGCTGCGCCGGGTATTTTTTACCGGTGAGTCGGAAATGTTCGAGTTCGAAATCAGAACAAAAAGTGATGTCATCAAGTATTACCATACCCGGGTCGTTCCGGAATGCGATGCATCGGGTATGGTCGAATCGGTGCTGGCCATCGCGCACGATATTTCCATCCTCAAGGGGGCCGAAACAGTATTGCGCGAAAGTGAGGAGCGACTGCATGGCATTACCACCAACGTGCCGGGGATGGTGTTCCAGTGCTTCCGGCATGCCGGTGATGGCGCGTTGCAATTCACCTACATCAGCAACGGGGCAAGGTGGCTCCTGGGGTTGGACGCTGCAGCGCTGCAGCAGGACGTGAAGGCATTTACCGGATGCATCATCGCGGAGGATGCGCCGTCCTTCCGCACCAGCATGCTGCAGTCGCAGGCGAGTCTGTGCTTGTGGAACTGGGAAGGGCGCCTGGTCACGGCAGAGGGTGAGCTGCGGTGGATCAACCTGCGTGCCACGCCACGCCGTCTTGGCGAGGATAGGTGCATGTGGGATGGCGTTGCGATCAATATTACCGAGAGCAAGACCGGCGAAGAAAAACTGATCCAGTCGAAGCACATGCTGCGTGAGCTTTCGGCACACCTTGAAAGCGTGCGCGAGGAAGAGCGCAAGCGCATCGCGCGCGAGATCCACGATGAATTGGGGCAGACGCTCACCGCCCTGCGAATGGATGTTTCGCTGGCGCGTCTCGGTTTCGGTGAGTCGAGTCCGCCGCTCATGGCGCGCTTGCAATCCATGACGCAACTGGTGGATCACACCATCAAGACCGCACGCCATGTCACCTCGAGCCTGCGTCCGGGAGCCCTGGATCTCGGCATCGTCGCCGCACTGGAATGGCTGGTGGAGGAGTTCATCGAACATACAGGCATTCCCTGCGAACTGGTGCTGGGCGATGGCGATATCACGCTGAACGAGTTCACCGCGACGGCCGTGTTCCGCATCACCCAGGAATCGCTGACCAATATCGCACGCCATGCCGGGGCAAGCCAGGTCGAAATCATCGTGACCCGGAGCGATGACCGGCTCTGCTTCGAGGTGCGCGACAATGGCACGGGCTTTGATCCCGACGCGGTGACAAGTCGCAAGTCCTTCGGCCTGGTCGGCATGCGCGAGCGGGTGGCGATGATGGACGGCGATTTTGAGTTGGATAGCAAGCCGGGGCAGGGGACGCGCATTCGTGTGTGCGTCTTGGTAGCATAAGCTTTATGATCCCCGGATTTGACGTCGTATATTCATGATCAACCTCATCATTGCCGACGACCATGCCATTGTGCGCCACGGACTCAAGCAGATACTTGCACTTGCGCCCGACATCAATGTTTTAGGGGAGGCAGGGGGAGGGCATGAACTTCAGGCTGTTCTTGCAAAAAACGCCTGCGATTTGGTTCTACTCGATATGAACATGCCGGGCCTTGCTGGCGTTGATCTTATTCAATGGATACGCACGAAGTACCCGACACTATCGATTCTTGTTTTAAGTATGCATGCCGAGGGCCAGATCGCCAGCCGTGCGCTCAAGGCGGGCGCCCGGGGTTACCTGACCAAGGACAGTGAGCCTGAAATACTTATCGAAGCCATACGCAAGGTTTCTGCAGGCGGGAAATTCATCGATGCCGCACTGGTCGAGACGCTGGTGTTCGATCATGACCTGGAAAGCTGCGCACCGCATGAAGGCCTGTCTGAACGAGAGCGGCAGGTGTTTCTCATGCTTGCCTCGGGCAGAACAATCAGCGAAATTGCCAGCGAGCTGTTCCTGAGTATCAAGACGGTCAGTACCCACAAATTCCGCCTCATGCGGAAAATGAACTTCCAGACATCCACCGATCTGGTGCGCTACGCCATCCGCCATCAACTGATCGACGGCTGAGTTCTTGCTTACGCGGTATATCAAGTGCCGCCCCATCCATTACACATCCAGACAAGCCTTTGGTGCTGCCAAAGGACGCTGTCATTCGCTCTGTCCTCGTCAGCGGGCATCCCGTCAGAATAGCGGCCCAGCCAAACCGACTCTGTGACGAGCCGGCATTGGCTGGACCAATACCAATAAAAAAGTGTCGTATTCCATTAGGAATATTCCTACCCAGATACGAATAACTTCCTAATCAAAAGCAGATTTCGCCGACTCTATTTCAAGCTGCACACCGCCGTAAAGTCCTGTAATTGGAGAGCAGCGCTTGCTTGGGCAATGCAATTGGCGGGAAATTTTCAAACAGGGTTGAGGCGAATGACATTACTACTGGTAGAGCCTTCAACGCTTTTTCGCGAACGCCTGGCTGCGATTCTGGCCAGTATTGGTTACGTAGAAATAGTGGAATCCGCTACGTTGGAAATGGCAAGCCAGATCATACGCACGCTGCAGCCGGAGATTGTGGTCATGGATGCTGAGCTAACCGATGGTGGCGGTCTTGAGTTGCTTTCCGTGGCGAGGGCTGAATGTCCATCCGCATGCCTGATCGTCGTGAGCCAAAATTCGTCTGAGCCATACAAAAAACGCTGGTTGCAAGCTGGCGCAGATCATTGTTTCGATCTCTCCGTTCAAATCGACCAGTTGCTGGATGTGGTGATGCATTACAGCCAAACGTATCTGTGCTCAATACCACAACGCAAATATCAATAAGTGGAAGGTGGTTATGGAATTCAACGCATTTGAAGGCTGGGTAATGGAAAGCGTGAATGCTATAGGCAGTGTGGGAATTGTGTTTGTTGGAATAATGCTTTTTGCTGGCGGCGTGGTGGGTGGATGGATAGCACATCGGTTTCTGGAATCCAGACGTGCTACCGCCCTCGTGGCGCTTGAGCAGGCGCGTGACGAAGCAGACTCTTTAGGGGCTGATTTCGGCAAGTTATGCGAAAGCGTACTGCCTATCTGGTCGCTGCAGGTGGAGGCGGGACGCACGCAGACAGCGGATGCGGTTACCACTCTCGCTGTTCGATTTTCTGGGCTGGTGGAAAAACTGGAGGCGGCAGTATCGGCCTCGCAATCGGCTGCAGGCGATGTTGACTCGAATCAAGGGCAGGATGGCCTGGTTGCGCTGCTCACATCAAGCCAGCAGGACCTTGGCTCAATTATCGATTCATTGCGCGAGTCCACCATATCCAAACACAAACTGCTGCGAGAGATCGATCAACTGGCATCGTTTATGGATGAGTTGAAGCAGATGGCGACCGAGGTTGGCAGCATTGCCATGCAGACCAACCTGCTCGCGCTGAACGCTGCCATAGAAGCGGCGCGTGCCGGCGAAGCAGGGCGTGGATTTGCGGTGGTGGCTGATGAGGTGCGCAGGCTTTCCACGCTGTCTGGCGAAACAGGCAAGAGGATCAGTCTCGGCGTGGAACAGATCAATACCGCGATCGCATCTACCGTGGAGGCGTCAGAACAATCCAAGACGCGTGATAACGAACTGGTCAAGCATTCGGAAGCGGTTATCGGCCAGGTTGTCGAGCGTTTTCATGGCGCAGCAAGCCGCTTGGCCGAATCCTCCAGCATTCTGAACCAGGCCAGCATAGGTATTCGGGATGAAATTTCCGATGTGCTGGTTTCGCTGCAGTTTCAGGATCGCGTGAGCCAGATTCTTTCACATATACGTGACGACATGCGGAAGCTTGAAGCGTATGTCGGCGAATGCCTGGCTACCGGGCAATGTCCTCGTATCGATACACAAGCATGGCTCGACGAATTGTCGAAAACCTACACCACGATGGAGCAGATCGAGATGCACACCGGTGTAGGCAGCACGCAGTCCAGCAGTTCTGAAATTACTTTTTTTTAGAAAGAAAATGCTATGGCAAAAACCATCATGGTTGTAGATGACTCCGCTTCACTGCGTCAGGTCGTGAGTATTGCGCTCAAGGGTGCCGGATTCGACGTCATCGAAGGGTGTGACGGCAAGGATGCGTTGTCCAAGATCAACGGACAAAAAATCCACCTCATCATCAGCGACGTCAACATGCCGAACATGGACGGGATCACTTTCGTGAAAGAGGTCAAGAAAATGGCGGGTTACAAGTTTACGCCCATCATCATGCTCACCACCGAGTCGCAAGAAGCCAAAAAACAGGAAGGGCAGGCGGCAGGCGCCAAGGCCTGGGTGGTCAAGCCATTCCAGCCAGCCCAGATGCTCGCTGCCGTTTCAAAACTGATCCTGCCTTAAAGCCGCGAACAGGGAGGACAGCATGCATATCAACATCCAGCAGGAAAACGGTGTTTGCCGCCTGCAAATGGAAGGTGAACTGACCATTTATCACGGTCAGGAAATCCGGGACGAGCTTATCGAGCACCTTGCAGCCAACGATGAGATCGAAGTCGATCTCGGCGGCGTCAGCGAGATGGATACAGCAGGATTCCAGCTGTTGCTGGCAGCCAAGCGCGAAGGCACCCGGCTGGGCAAGGTTGTGCGTTTTGTCTCCCATAGCCAGGCAGCCCTGGAACTGATCGATCTCTACAACATGGCGGCACAGTTCGGCGATCCCCTGCTGATTCCCGCCCGGCCGTAACAGCCGCCATATATCAAGGAGACAGGAATGAGCATGGATCAGGCATTACAGACGTATATCGAGGAAGGCCGGGGCTTGCTCGAGGAAATGGAAAGTATTCTGCTGCGGCTCGAAACCGAACCGCAGGATGAAGATACGGTCAACGCCATGTTTCGTGCGGCGCACACCATCAAGGGCTCTGCAGGACTGTTCGGACTGGATGCAATTGTGTCCTTCACGCATGTTGTCGAGAACGTTCTGGATAAGGTGCGCGAAGGTCGGTTGGATGTTAATGACGCGCTTGTCGAACTGCTGCTTAAATGTTGCGACCATATTGGACTGCTTATCACCATAGTGGCGGAAGCAGGAGAAGCGCTCGATACGGACCAGGAGGCTACGGGCGAGGCGCTTGCCGCTGCACTGAGATCCATGATTGGTGATTCTGGTGTGTTAGGTGCCGCCATGCCTACGGTTCATGAATCTCGGCTTGCTGCCAGTGGCGGTGGCCAGCTTGAAGGTGACAACTGGCATCTGTCGCTCATCTTCGGGCGCGACGTGCTGAAAACCGGCATGGACCCCACTTCCTTCATTCGCTACCTTTCGACCATCGGCGATATCGTCTCGCTGGTAACGGATGACAGCGCACTGCCCGGGCTGTCCGAGCTTGACCCGGAATCCTGCTACCTGACTTTTGAAATCGAGTTCAAGAGCGAGGCAGACAAGCAGACGATCGAAGCTGTATTTGAGTTTGTTCAGGATGACATCAAGCTGCGCATTCTGCCGCCCCCCAGTCATCTTGCAGCCTATATTGACCGAATCGAGTATGCGAGCGGCAATACCGACATGCTCGGCCAGTTGCTGATTGAGGCGGGCATTCTCACCAGCCATGAGCTGGAAGATGCGTTGGCAGCCCAGGAAAGCACGATGGCGGCTGGCGGTGGCGCCAAGCCACCTATTGGTGAAGTTCTGGTCAAGGAAGGCGTGGTGCAGAAAGAGGTAGTGGATGTGGCGCTGGAGAAGCAACGCCAGATTCGCGACCACAAGGCCCAGGAAGCCAAGTTCATTCGCGTAAGCGCAGAAAAACTCGACGAACTCATCAATCTCGTCGGCGAACTGGTGATCGCCGGCGCCGGCGCTTCCTTGCTGGCCAATCGTTCCGGTGATGTGGCGCTGCATGAGTCCACCTCAGTCGTATCGGGCCTGGTCGAGGAAATCCGCGACGGTGCGCTCAAGCTTCGCATGGTGGAAATTGGCGAGACCTTCAACCGTTTTCAGCGCGTCGTGCGCGATGTGAGCAAGGAACTGGGCAAGGACATCGGCCTGGAAATCAGCGGTGCAGAAACTGAACTGGACAAGACCGTCGTCGAAAAAATTGGCGACCCGCTCATGCACCTTGTGCGCAATGCCATGGATCACGGTATCGAATCGGCCGAGGCGCGTATTGCAGCCGGCAAGCCGGCGAAGGGCACCTTGCGGCTGAATGCCTACCACGACTCCGGCAGCATCGTGATCGAAGTGGCCGATGACGGCGGTGGTCTCAAAAAGGAACGCATCCTCAAGAAGGCGATCGAGCGCGGCATTGTCAGCCCCGGCCAGAGCTTGTCGGATAACGAAATTTACAACCTGATTTTCGAGGCCGGATTCTCTACCGCAGACCAGGTCACCAATCTCTCCGGCCGCGGCGTCGGCATGGATGTGGTCAAGCGCAACATCCAGGCACTGCGTGGCACGGTGGACATTGAAAGCATGGAGGGAAACGGCACAACGGTACGCATCCGGCTGCCGCTCACCCTGGCCATTATCGATGGCTTTTTGGTCGGCGTAGGCAAATCGGCTTTCGTGGTGCCGCTCGACATGGTGCTGGAATGCATCGAACTGTCAGATGCGGATAGAAAGGCTGCCGATACGCGTAACTACGTCAATCTGCGTGGCGAGGTGCTGCCCTTTGTCCGTCTGCGCGATCAATTCGAAGTCAATGCTGCCGCCGGCAAGCGGGAAAACGTTGTGGTCGTCCAATACGGTGGGCAGAAAGCCGGATTTGTCGTGGACGAGTTGATGGGCGAGTTTCAGACCGTCATCAAGCCATTGGGCAGTGTGTTCAGGCATTTGAGAGGTATTTCCGGTTCCACGATTCTGGGAACGGGCGAGGTGGCGCTGATTCTGGATGTGCCCGCACTTGTGCAACTGGCAGTGGCAAGTGAGGGCCAGATGACCGAAAAGGCAGCGTAGAGCATTTGATGGTCCGGATGTTTATACAACTTTGATTTTCAGGAAGTAACGAGAGGAACGAAAAATGTTTAAGAACATGAAGATAGGGATGCGGTTGGGGCTGGGATTTGGCCTGGTTGTGGTGCTGATGGTGATAATCGCCGTCATCGGAATCACCCGTATGGCCGTCCTGAACGAATCGCTGGATAACGTCAACAATGACAAGTGGCCGAAAATCCTGCTGCTGCAGGATGGGCTGGCCGGCGTCAACGAGATCGGCCTGGGCGGGCGTGACATCCTGATGGCCACGGACAAGCAGGGTGTCCAGAGCGCGAAGGAACACATTCTGGCGGGGCGCGCCAGCATCGGCAAGGCCTGGGAGCAGCTCAAGCCGACGCTGAAGCAACCCAGGGGAATGGAGATGTTCCAGCTGATCCTCGACTCGCGCGATAGATATATCGCGGCGCAAAACCAGATCATCAAGCTGGCCGAGGAAGGCAAGGTCGAAGAAGGCCGGGTATATCTGGAATCCGAATTTCGTCCGGCGGCAAACGAATATCGCAAGCGCGTCAACGACCTCATCCAGTTCCAGGGTGAACTTATGAACGAGTTGGGGAAAACAGCGAGTGAGCAATATAACCAGGCACGGATGCTGATGCTCGCCATGAGCGTGGCGGCCTTCCTGTTAGCGGCAGGGATTGCCTTCTGGGTTACCCGTTCCATCACCCGTCCGCTCGGCGAAGCCGTGAGTGTGGCCAACAGCCTTTCTGCAGGCAATTTCAGCGTGAAGATCGATGTGCGGTCCAAAGACGAAACGGGCCTGCTGCTGGACGCAATGAAGAACATGGTGGAAAGGTTGGTGCAGATCATCACCGAAGTTCGCAGCGCAGCGGACAATTTGTCGTCGGCTTCTGAAGAAGTATCCGCCACAGCGCAATCACTGTCGCAGGCCTCAAGCGAGCAGGCGGCGAGCGTGGAAGAGACTTCTGCTTCGATTGAGCAGATGTCGGCCTCGATCAGCCAGAACACCGAGAACGCCAAGGTCACGGACGGCATGGCCTCCAAGGCGGCGAAGGAAGCGACCGAAGGCGGCGAAGCGGTCAAGGAGACTGTCACCGCCATGAAGAGCATCGCGGGCAAGATTGGCATCATTGACGACATTGCCTACCAGACCAACCTGCTGGCACTGAATGCTGCGATTGAAGCGGCACGGGCCGGCGAACACGGCAAGGGCTTCGCAGTGGTGGCGGCAGAAGTGCGCAAGCTGGCGGAACGCAGCCAGGTGGCGGCACAGGAAATCGGCGAGCTGGCGGGCGGCTCGGTGGATATGGCAGAGCGGGCTGGCAATCTGCTGGACGAAATGGTGCCCTCGATCAACAAGACTTCGGACCTGGTGCAGGAAATCACGGCTGCTTCGGAAGAGCAATCCTCCGGCGTCGGACAAATCAATACCGCCATGACCCAGCTGAACCAGATCACCCAGCAGAATGCCTCCAGCTCGGAAGAACTGGCTGCCACGGCGGAAGAGATGAGTAGTCAGGCCGAGCAGTTGCAGCAGTCCATGAGCTTCTTCCAGCTTGATGGCAGCGCCAATGTACAGATATCGAGTGCCAAGAAAAAAGACGCCCAGAAACATCTTCAGGTGGCACATGCCAAGGCTGCTGGCAGCAAAGCCGCACCCAAAGCCGTGGCCGGATCCAGCGACGAATTTGAATTTGTCAGGTTCTGAGGAGGTGACATGAGTGCGCTTGTCAAATTGAAAGAACAGACGGAGCTGGCTGTGACGCAGGATCAGCAGCAGTACCTGACCTTCATGCTGGGAGGCGAGATGTTTGCAATCGGTATTCTCGTCATCAAGGAAATCATCGAGTACGGCAACCTCACCGAGGTGCCGATGATGCCGGCCTACATCCGCGGAGTGATCAACCTGCGCGGTAGCGTGGTGCCGGTGGTGGATCTTTCCACGCGCTTCGGCCGCAAGCGCACGGAACTCAGCCGCCGCACCTGTATTGTCATCATCGAAGTGGCGTCTGAACAAGAGACGCAGGTGGTGGGTGTGGTAGTTGATGCGGTAAATGAAGTGCTTGAAATTCAGGCTGACCAGATTGAACCGCCACCGGCTTTCGGCGCGAAGATCCGCACCGATTTCATACGCGGCATGGGCAAGATGGACGGCAAGTTCATGATCATCCTGAACGTGGACAACGTACTGTCGATCGACGATCTGGCATTGCTGGATCAGGCGAATGCACAAGGTACGGAGTCCGCAGATGAGGTTGTGGCCGAGTGATCAACATCAAGCAATGTCCGTGTCTTCCAGCCACACGCTCTTATGCAAAGGCAGGAACGCTGTCCGGTCTGGTCCTGTTTACCGGTCAGTCAAAGCGCACGAAGCGCCTGGCTGACGATGGCACATGGCATGTGTGGAAGTGCCATGCCGGTCGAACTGAATAAGGCGGGAGTGGAGCATGCAAACATCCACGCTGTCTGATCAGGAGTTCGGTGAATTCCAGCGGCTGATATACCGGCTTGCGGGAATCAGTCTTTCCCCGGCCAAAAAAGCGCTGGTATGCGGGCGTCTTGCGAAGCGACTGAAGCATTATTCGCTCGATTCCTATCGTGATTATTTGCGCTTGCTGACAAGCGGCAATGAACCGGCAGAGCTGCAGACCGCACTGGACCTGCTCACTACCAACGAAACGTATTTTTTTCGGGAGCCCAAGCACTTCGAGTTTCTGCAACAACACATTCTTGCCGAGCGTAAACCCGGTTTACCGTTTCGTGTGTGGAGTGCGGCAAGCTCCAGCGGTGAAGAGCCTTTTACCCTGGCTATGGTGCTGTCCGACCAACTGGGAGAAGCACCGTGGGAAATCGTTGCCTCCGACATCAGCACACGCGTGCTGGAGCGCGCGCGTAGCGGGCTGTATGCGATGGAGCGTGCGAGCCACATTCCCCAGCACTACCTGCAGAAATATTGCCTCAAGGGCGTGGGCTCACAGGCAGGCCGTTTTCTCATGGATAAGCGCCTGCGGTCACGTGTGAGTTTTCAGCAAATCAATCTCAACGAAACCCTGCCACGTTTGGGCGAGTTTGATGTGGTTTTCCTGCGCAATGTGATGATTTATTTCAATACCGACACCAAGGCACGGGTGGTCGAGCGTATAGCCGCCACGCTCAAGCCTGGCGGCTATCTGATCATTGGCCACTCGGAAAGTCTCAACGGCGTGACCGATGTGCTCACTGCGGTGCGGCCATCGGTGTACAGAAAATAGAGCGGCAACACGACCCATGCGTAAGCCGCCCCATGTCATTGAAATCTTCCTGAATCCCGGTGAATTCTATTTCGGGGATCGGGATATCCGTATCCGCACAATCCTGGGCTCCTGTGTATCCATCACGCTCTGGCATCCGAAATTGCTGCTCGGCGGCATGTGCCACTACATGCTGCCGAGCCGACAGGCGCGGGGATCGAGGCTGGCGGATGGCAAGTACGCGGATGAGGCCCTCTGGCTCCTGTTTGAAGAGATCCGCAGGAGCGGTACTGCGCTTGAGGACTACGAGGTCAAATTGTTTGGCGGGGGCAATATGTTTCAGCGGCAGGTCAATGCTGGGCACGGCCATATCGGGATCAAGAATGCCGATGCGGGGCGGAATCTGCTGAAGCACCATGGGCTGCGCCTGGCGTCGGAAGACCTGGGCGGTGCGGGTCATCGCACGGTGATATTCGATATCTGGTCGGGCCATGTATGGGTGCGCCAGCTTGCTCCGCAGAGTGTTGGTCATTGCAATGGCGATTAAGGCTAGGAATCTATGTCAACAAGTATAAAAGTCCTGGTCGTGGATGATTCAGCGGTCGTACGGCAGGTGCTGTCCAAAGTGCTCAACGCCGATTCTGGAATTGAGGTGATTGCTGCTGCATCCGATCCTATCTTTGCGCAGGAAAAATTGAAAAAGCAGTGGCCGGATGTTTTCGTGCTGGATGTGGAAATGCCACGCATGGACGGCATCAGCTTTCTCAGGAAAATCATGGCGGAGCGGCCGACGCCAGTGGTGATCTGTTCCTCGATTACCGAGAAGGGTTCGGAAACCGCCATGCAGGCCCTGGCGGCAGGCGCGGTCGGGGTCGTGCCCAAGCCGGGCATTGGCAACCGCCGCACGGCCCTGGAAGATGCCGGCTCCGACCTGATCCGTGCGGTGAAAGCGGCGGCGCACGCCAATGTCAGAAATCTGAAATCGAGTACCGGTACGGCGCCTGCTGCCGTGACACCCAAACTCAACGCCGATGCAATCCTGCCTGCCGCTAATCACGCCATGGCGCAGACCACCGAGCGCATCGTCGCCATTGGCACGTCCACCGGCGGTACCCAGGCGCTCGAAGCGGTGCTGACTGCGTTGCCACGCGTGTCGCCGGGGATCGTCATCGTGCAGCACATGCCGGAGAAATTCACCGCTTCTTTCGCTGCACGGCTTGATGGCCTGTGCCAGATCGAGGTACGCGAGGCACAGAACGGCGATCGTGTCATTCCCGGGCGTGCGTTGATCGCCCCTGGTGGCCGGCACATGCTGCTCAAGCGCAACGGGGCTCAGTATCACGTCGAAGTAATAGATGGCCCGGTGGTCAACCGTCATCGGCCATCGGTGGATGTGTTGTTCCGTTCGGTGGCCAGGTTCGCGGGCAGAAATGCCCTGGGGGTCATCATGACCGGCATGGGCGATGACGGCGCGCGCGGTCTCAAGGAAATGCACGATGCGGGCGCAACCACCGTGGCCCAGGACGAGGCTACCTGCGTGGTCTACGGCATGCCCAAGGAGGCGGTGAAACTGGGCGGAGTGGATCGCAGCGCGCCGCTGCAGGCGATCCCGGCGGAGATCATGAAATATGTGTGATCGCGAAAGATTCGATGATGTAAACAATGCCTGCCTCAATCCGGGGAATTCCGAAAAAAACCTGTGGAAGAGTGAGGCGCGTTTCCGCATGATTTTCGATGCAGCGCCGGATGCTGTTTTTCTGCTTGATGCGGAAGAGCGCATCTTGATGGCGAATTTGATGGCAGAAAGGATGCTGGGCTACAGCCAGAAAGAGATGGTCGGTCAATCCTTGGAAATGCTGGTGCCCGAAGCCTTGCATGCCATGGCGGACCTGCATGCCCGGCATAAGGATGGTGAGATCATTCCGGTTTCTGTCAGCCTGTCTCAGATTGAGTTGGGCGATAAACATGAAACGATTGCTGTGGTGCGTGACGCAAGTACAGCCAAGGAAATGGAAAACCTGTTGCGCCGCCATTCGCAGGAATTCCAGGCACTGGTTGATAACGCACCGGACGTGATTGCACGTTTTGATTGGGAGCAGCGTTTCCTGTATGCCAACCCGGCGATCGAGACGGTCATCGGAATTGAGTGCGGCGAATGCCTGGGCAGGACCTGGAGTGAACTGGGGCTGCCGTCGGTGTCAGCAGATCCGTGGCAGCGCGTCATGCAGTCGGTCTTTGCAAACGGTGTGGCGGCAACCCTGGAGTGCGAAATTGGTCTGTTGCCGACAGATATGCACCATTTTCACGTGCACATGGTGCCCGAACGGAATATGGAAAACCAGGTTGTTTCCGTACTGGTGATTGCACGCGACATCTCGGAACGCAAGCACCACGAAGACCAGTTGCGCTACCAGGCCAGCCATGATGCGTTGACCGGTTTGCCTAATCGCACGCTCATTCTGGACCGCCTCCAGCAGGCGATGCACCATGCGCAGCGAAGCCGGCAGATGCTCGCAGTCGCGTATCTGGACCTCGATCATTTCAAGGTCATCAACGATACCCTGGGCCATGGTGCGGGTGATGAGTTGCTTTACCAGGCTTCGGCACGGATCAACGCAGTGCTGCGACCGGGCGATACCGTGGGCCGCCAGAGTGGCGACGAATTCATCCTGCTGTTGCCAGATATCGCGCATGTGGAGGATGTGACTATCGTGGCGGAGAGGGTGCTGGACACGCTGGTACGACCATTTACGCTAAGCGGTCGGGATGTTTACGTGACCGGCAGCCTCGGCCTGACGGTATTCCCATCCGATGGCGAAGATGCCGAAACCCTGCTGCGCAATGCCGATATCGCCATGTACCGTGCCAAGGAAGAAGGACGCAATGTTTTCCGCTTTTACGTGCCCGAGATGGATGCGCGCATGCGTGCCCGGGTCGAGATCGAGCATGATCTGCGCCTTGCCATCAAGCGGGGGGAATTGGTGCTGCATTATCAGCCACGCGTCAGCCTGGTTTCCGGCGCGGTGCTGGGCTTCGAGGCGCTGGTGCGCTGGAACCACCCGGAGAAGGGTTTTATCGGCCCGGACAGCTTTATCAGCGTGGCAGAGGATACTGGTCTGATCGTGCCACTTGGCTACTGGGTACTGAAAGAAGCGTGCCGCTGCGCTCGGCAGTGGCAGGATATGGGGCTTTCCGAGATACGTATGTCGGTGAACCTTTCCGCGCGACAATTTCGCGACCCGGCTCTGGTGGGGTGCGTGGAGCGGGTGATTTCAGAGACCCGGCTCGACCCGGCTTTTCTGGAACTGGAAATCACCGAAAGCACCGTGATGCACGACAGCGAGGCGGCGATCGGCACCTTGCGCGCGCTCAAGAAGCTGGGGGTGACGCTGTCGGTGGACGATTTCGGCACCGGCTATTCTTCGCTGTCCTATCTCAAGCTGTTCCCGATCGATGTACTAAAGATTGATCGTTCCTTTGTACGTGATATCACGACGGACCCGGACGACGCCGCGATCGTGCGCGCCATCGTCACCCTGGCACACAGCCTCGGCCTGGAGGTAATCGCCGAGGGCGTAGAGGAGACCGCGCAGGCTGGCTTCCTGCGTTATATCAAATGCGACGAGATGCAGGGATATTACTTCAGCCGCCCGCTGCCGAAAGAGCCGGCCGAACAGCTGCTGCGCAGCGGCCGTCAACTGGATACCAGCATGCTCGAGCGCGAGCGCAGGGAGCGTACCCTGCTGATTGTCGACGATGAACCCGAGGTACGAAGCGCGCTCGCGCGCACGCTGAATGGTGAAAATTGGCGTGTGATTGGCGCCGGCAATGCAGGCGAGGCACTGGCTACCCTCGCCACCCATGGCGCGCAGGTCGTGCTGTGCGATCAGCACATGCCCGGCATGACGGGCAGCGAGTTTCTGGGGCGCATCAAACAGGTATTCCCGGAAACTGTCAGCATTCTCTATTCCGGCAAGATAAGCGGGGACGCCATGAACGATGCCGTCAGACATGGGTCCGCATTCAAGGCGTTGCACAAACCCTGGGACGACGATTATCTGCGCGAGACGATCCGGGAGGCATTCGGCGTCTATGCGCATGAGACAGAAGCCTGCCACGAGATGCCGACATGTGGCGGCAAGCTGGCCTGTTTCAATCTGGAATGCGGGAGGCGTGTGCATGAGTTCTTCAATGCGAGTTGAGGGTGCTCTGCTGGAAGCGGCCTTTCTGCATGCCGCCGCCGGAATGGCGGTGGTGGATCTGGAGGGGCGTTTCATCCGTGCCAATCCCGCGCTCGAGCGCATGCTCGGCGTCGGGTCGGGCGAGCTTGCCGGCATGCTGGTTGAAGCGGTGGTTCCCGCCAGAGATCCGGAGGAATCCAGATCCCTGATGGAGGAACTGCTGGCCGGCAGTATCGATTTCTGTCACCTGGAAAAGCGCTATCAACGCAGCAACGGCGTGGAAATATGGGTGCGTGAAACAGTCTCGCTGTTACTGGACGGCGAAGGTCGGCTCGCCGGTAGTGTGCGGGTGATAGAAGACATAACCGACCACAAATATTTTGAGCGCTCGATGGAACAGCTGTCGCGCGAATACGAGGTAATACTGAATACTGCCGGGTGGGGTATCGTCGGGACCAGCCTCGACGGGACGATCACGTTTTCCAACCCGTCGGCTGCGCGCATGCTGGGTTTCGAGGTGGGAGAGCTGTTTGGCCATGCGGTGTGCGATATCCATCACAGCGCAGCCGATGGGACGCCTTATGGCAAGGGCGAGTGCTCGATCTACCGCTCGCTGAGCGACGGGCTTTCGCGCCAGGGCAGCAATGACGTATTGTGGCGGCGCGACGGGACGAGCTTTCCGGTTGAGTTCACCATCACCCCCATCCTGAAGGACGGGCAGGTGCAGGGTGCGGTGCTTGCCTTCATTGATATCGCCGATCAATTGCGCATCAAGCGCGAACTGCACGAACACATCCACGAACTGACCGAGCTCAATCAGCGCCTTGAGACCATGCAGACCCAACTGCTGCAATCAGAAAAAATGGCCAGCATCGGCCAACAGGCGGCAGGCGTGGCGCACGAGATCAACAACCCCGTCGGCTTCGTCAGTTCCAACCTGAACACGCTGGAGAAATACCTGCGCGAGCTGCTGAGCCTGGCCGATGCGTACACCGCAGCCGAGCAGGTTTGCGTTGTGGTTGGGATGGATACGGTGTTTGAAGAGGTGCGCCGGATCAAGAACAGCATGGATTTCGACTATCTCAGCGATGATGCGCCCGACCTGGTCGCGAAATCCAAGGATGGTCTGGTCCGGGTGAAAGAGATCGTGCAGGGCCTGAAAAACCTCTCCCGCGTGGATGACAGCAATGAATGGGGGTGGGTGGATCTCCATCAGGGGCTGGAAAGCACGCTCAATATCGTGTGGAACGATCTCAAGTACAAATGCGAGGTGAATAAGGAATTCGGCCTGTTGCCGAATGTCCTGTGCCTGCCCTCGCAGCTCAATCAGGTATTCATGAACTTGCTGGTCAACGCCGGTCATGCCATTGAGCAGAGCGGCACCATCACGCTGTGCAGCGGTCACGAGGGCGAGCAGGTCTGGATCAAAATCGGTGATACCGGCAAGGGCATCGCGCCCGAACACCTGAAGCGGATTTTCGACCCGTTCTTCACCACCAAGCCGATCGGCAAGGGAACCGGGCTGGGGCTGGCCGTGACTTATGGCATTGTGAAGAAACACCAGGGGCGCATAGAGGTGCAAAGCGAAGTGGGGATTGGCACCACTTTCTGTATCTGGTTGCCCGTTGACGGTCCAGGGGAACAGGCATGAGGCGCGTTTTCAAAAGCCTGCGCTCCCGGCTGATTGCACTGATCCTGATTGCCATGTTGCCCATGCTGGCGATTTCATGGTTCATCGGCATGCAGTTGTATCGTCATGCCGTCGATGATGTTTACCAGAACTCAACGCTTCTGGTGCAGCGTATTTCACTGGAACAGGAAAAGCATATTGTGGCGGCGGAGCAGTTATTGGTGGGCTTGTCGACTTCACCCGCCATGATCGAGCGTCGACCGGGATTCTGTTCAGTATTTCAGGACTTGCTGGCGCAGCAGGCAATCTATGCCAATGCCGGCATGACCGATATCGATGGAAATGTCATCTGCAGCGCGGTTCCCAAGACGAGCCCGGTCAGCTTCAGTGACCGGGTGTGGTATCGCGAGGTGCGCAAGGGGAATGGGGCCATGGTGGGTGATTATCATCTTGGCGTCATGATGAAAGAACCGGTGGCGATCGTCGCCAAACCCATATTGGGTAAAGGGGGCGAACATCTGGCTTATCTGTTCGCCTCCGTTGACCTGTCCTGGTTTAACCGGCACACCCTGGGGGACAAATTACCCATGGGGGCCGAGCTGATTTTTTATGACAACAAGGGGGTCATTCTTCACCGCGAGCCCGAGCCGGACATCTGGAGGGGTCGTTCTATCGATACGGCCATTCGGAAAATCGGTACGCCCGACCCGGAGACCGGGGTGGTCGAGGCCTATGGGGGGGATGGCGTCTCGCGTTTGTTTTCCTATGCCAGGTTGAAAACCAGTGCAGCTGAAGATAATGCGATTATCGCCGTTGGCATCCCTGCCGACACTGCGCTGGCGCAGGCACGTCATATCGGTGGGCTGGCGACGCTGGTGATTCTGGGCGTGTTCGGTGGATTGCTGTTGTTCGCCTGGATCGGCACCGGGCGCCTGGTGATAGCGCCGGTACGGCGCCTGATTCAGCAGGCAAATGCCCATGCGGCAGGGGATTTGTCGCAGCGAAGCGGCATGGCGCAGGACAGTGAATTGGGCCAGCTGGGACACGCCCTGGATGAAATGGCGATAAAGCTGGAGAAGCACAGGGATGACCTGGCGCAGCACATACGTGCGCTCAACGAGCATGCCATCGTGAGTGCGGCGGATACGGAAGGCAATATCGTTTACGCCAACGACAAGTTCTGTGAGATCAGCCAGTACGCCCGGGAAGAGGTTATCGGTAAAAATCACCGCGTGATTAATTCCGGCTTGCATCTGCCCGAGTTTTTCAACGAATTGTGGACGACCATCTCCCAGGGAAAAGTCTGGCATGGCAATGTCCGCAACCGCCGCAGGGACGGGAGTGTTTACTGGGTAGCCTCGACCATTGTGCCTTTTCTGAACAGGCAAGGCCTGCCGGAACGCTATTTATCGATACGCACCGACATTACTCAGGCGCTGGCAATTGATGCTGCGCTGAAGGAGAGCGAGGTGCGATTCCGGTTGCTGGCCGAGAACTCTCTGGATGTGATTTCGTTGCGTGATCTGGAAGGTCGATATACCTATATCAGCCCATCCTGCCAGCGCGTGCTGGGCTATGCGCCGGACGAATTGATCGGGCATTCCGGGTATGAGTTTGTACATCCGGATGATATTGAAACCGTACGCGAGAGGCTGCATCAACCCGCGCTACGCGGCGATGAGGCCCATTGCGAGTATTACAGGCTGCGACACAAGAGCGGTGAGTATATCTGGGTTGAGGCTTCCTCTGTGCCCATCCGGGATGAGGACGGGCACATTATTGGTGGGCAGATTTCCGCTCGCAACGTGACGGCACGCAAGCAGGCGGAGGATGAGTTGCGTCTGCATGACCGGGCGATTGCCGCAAGCGGAAGTGGCATTGTGATTTTTCGACGCGACGACCTTCGGATCGTGTATGCCAATACTGCGTATTCACACATGGTTGGACTGCCGGAAGCGGATATAGCGGGCCAGTTCTGGCCGGTATTTGCACAAGCTGCGGGCGATGCAGATAAATGGAAGCGGCTGGCTGATGCGGTGGACTCGGGCGATGAAAGACATGCAACGGTAGAGGCAATCTCGTATCAGGGACTGCAGATATGGTGTGATATTTTTATCTCACCGGTACGCACTGAAGCGGGGAGCGTGACGCACTATGTGGCATCGATCAGCGATATGACCCAGCATGCTGTAATGGAACAGGCACTGCTGCGTGCCAAGGAAGTGGCAGAGCAGGCCAGTCATGCCAAATCGAAATTTCTTTCCCATGTCAGTCATGAATTGCGGACGCCGCTCAACTCCATCGTTGGCTTCGCCCAGTTGCTGGAATCCGACCCTCAAGCCCCCCTGAATGAGGAACAGCAAGACAGTATCGAACGTATTTTGCATGCAGGCTGGATGTTGCGCGACTTGATCAATGATGTGCTGGACCTGTCCCGTATCGAGTCCGGCCGGCTGGAGCTGAAACCGGTCGATACCGATATGTTTGATCTGGTGAGCGATTGTCTGCAGATGATCGCCAGACAAGCCGCCGAAAAAGGTCTGGAAATCGTCAATCTTGTTGGCGAATGCCCGCAGCGCACGATGTACATCGATGCGAAACGTTTCAAGCAGGTACTGTTCAATTTGTTGAGCAATGCGGTGAAATACAACCGGAATAATGGCCGGGTGACGGTGCTCTGCCGTCGCCCGAACGACAACATCATGCAGATTACAGTCAGCGATACCGGCATCGGGATTCCTCTGGAAAAGCGAGGTGAGCTGTTCCAGTATTTCAGTCGGCTGGATGCGGAAAACTCCAGTATTCCGGGTGTTGGCGTAGGGTTGGCGCTGTGCCGGCATCTGGTAGAACTGATGGGCGGCAGCATCAATGTGGAGAGCGTTCCGGAGGAGGGGAGCAGCTTCACTATCGAGCTTCCCGTGGTGTGCTGTTTGCCAGAAACGGATGTTGATGCCGCAGAAAATTAGCACTGCGGCCATGCATGACACATGTTCGATTTTCCAGTTTATTTATTTTTAGAGGAGCAGAATCAATGAACATAGATACACAGATGGATGGCAGCAAAGCACGTTTGATACTGGATGGACGCTTTGATTTCAACAGCCATGTTGTATTCAACCAAAGTGCAGATTCAATTCTGAAAAATGTTTCGGTTAACGAACTTGAACTGGACTTGGAGCACGTGAAATATATCGACAGTTCCGCCATGGGCATGCTGTTATTGCTAAAGGAACGAGCGAAAGGGGTATCAAAGTCCATAACGCTGGTGAATTGCAAGGGGGCTGTAGCGCAGGTATTGGAATTGTCGAATTTCCGCCGATTGTTCACCATTAAGTAAGTAATTAGGCGGTTGTAATTGGGCAGTTATGATTGGGCGGTTGTGATTGGATGGTTGTAAATGGATGGTTGTATGAGCAGGTCTGGTATGACAGTAATGGTAGTGGATGACGTTGCCAACAATGTTGTGATCGCGAGTCAGGTGGTCAAACGAATGGGGCATCGTGTTATTACGGCGAATTCCGGAGAGGAGGCGCTGGAGAAGTTCAAGGTCGAGCGGCCAGACATGATCCTGATGGACGTCATGATGCCCGGAATGGGTGGCCTGGAAGCGACACGTCAAATCCGGCAAACACAGGCAGCGGATTCGAGCTGGCTGCCGATTTTGATGGTAACTGCACTCGCTCGTGAGGACGAGGTTCTTGAAGGACTGCGTGCGGGAGCTGATGACTATCTGACCAAGCCCCTGTCTCTGCCGGTACTTAAGGCCAAGATTCAGGTGTTTCAGCGGATCGCCGAACTGCAGCGGGAACTCACCCAGCAGGCGGAAGAACTTTCCACTTACTATCGGCAGGCCGAGGACGAGCGCCGACTTGGGGCGCGACTGATGGAGTACATGGTCAATCGCGAAGGGTTGAGCGATTCAGCCCTGCGACACCGTATCACTCCGGCATGGCATTTCAGCGGTGACCTGATTGCCGCTGCTCGAACGCCCGGCAATTGCCACCATATCCTGCTTAGCGACGGCATGGGGCATGGCTTGCCCGCAGCAGTGACCTCGCTGCCGCTGTTTGATACTTTTTACGCCATGAGTGAGTTGGGTTATGGCATCGGGCGCATTGTCGAGGTCATGAACAGCCGCATGCATACCATGTTGCCTCCGGGGCGATTTACCGCGCTCACGCTGGTTTCGATCAACCCGGTGATGGGGACGGTCGAAGTCTGGAACGGTGGCAATCCTTATCCTTGTCTGGTCGATGCGAACGGGAAAATCACCAAGCACTGGAAATCGAGGCATGTACCGCTTGGACTCTTGCCGCCAGAAGAATTCTCGGCAGAACTTGAGGTGTTTTCCTATGCAGAAGCGTGTCAGCTGTTCCTGTGGTCAGACGGCCTGACCGAGGCTGAAAATGCAGAAGGTGAGCAGTTTGGCACAGAGCAAGCTTGGGCAACATTGGCATCGGCTGAGCCGGAGCATCGCTTCGATACGCTAATACAGGCGCTGGACGAGCATCGGGCAGGTGTACTGTCGGATGATATCGCGGTGTTTGCCGTGGAGGTTCCAGCCCCTGGCGCGGTGGAATTTTTCCCTGCGCACGCAAAAGATGAGGACCATGGCAGTGACGGTTTACGGATGGCCTTTCATTTCGATGCGCTGGATCTGAAAAGCATGGACGTGGTGCCGACACTGTCCACTGTGATCGAGCGGGTCGCTGCAACGAAAGAACATGCCGGACAGATTTTTCTTATCCTGTCCGAACTGGTTTCCAATGCGCTGGACCATGGGCTGCTGAATTTGAATTCAGCGCTCAAAACAACCAGCGAGGGTTTCGTGGCCTACGCCATGCATCGACAAGATGCATTGAATAACCTGCAGAAAGGAAGTATCGATCTTAAACTTGAAATCATGCGGCACGATAATCGTAAGATGGCAAAAATCACTGTGCGGGATAGTGGCCCTGGATTTGATTGGGCACGTGGATCTACGCTGCCGGATTTTGGGCTGCATGGCCGTGGCATCGAGTTGGTGCGGCGCCTGAGTTATGACATGAGATATTCCGATGTCGGCAATGAGGTTGTGGTGTATTACGCGCTAGGACCTGCCAGCGCAAACTGCGAAGTCCGTCAGCAACCAGCACAAAACAGAGGAAGTGAGCAGCCTCGTGTTCAGCAGGCATTCCGGACCTAAGAATTAGCTGACTACATCCGCTATGTGCGGTTCGTTATGTGTAGAAGTTCATATCTGATCTGAACTTCTACACATAATCGGTAGTGCCTTCCTTCAAGAATAACCAAGTGGAGCTACCGTGAATATCAATACCGGCGCGGGTTTAGCTGTTTATGATTTTGGGCCAATTGCGTAGTAACATCCCAAAATCCAATAAAAAACCCGCCAGGTGGCGGGTTTTTTATTGGATCATCGGCTGAATCACTTCAGTTTGATTTCCTTGTACATCACATGCTTGCGAGCCTTGGGATCGAACTTGCTGATCTCCATTTTCTCGGGCATGGTTTTTTTGTTCTTGGTGGTGGTGTAGAAGTGACCGGTGCCCGCAGTGGACTCCAGCTTGATCTTTTCGCGTCCGCCTTTAGCCATGATGCAACTCCTTAAACGGCCACGCCGCTGGCGCGGAGGTCAACCAGAACAGCATCGATGCCGTTCTTGTCGATGGTGCGCAGGGCAGCAGTGGACAAACGCAGACGGATCCAGCGGTTTTCGCTTTCAACCCAGAACCGGCGGTATTGCAGGTTGGGAAGGAAACGACGCTTGGTTCTATTGTTGGCGTGGGAAACGTTGTTTCCGACCATGGGCTTCTTGCCCGTTACGATACATACGCGAGCCATGACACTGCTCCAAAAATTGAGGGTTAACCATTCGGGATTAACCGTGAGGGCTAATCCGAGAACCGCGATTTATATCACAGCTTGCAAGCGCGGGGCAAGCGTTGCAGGCATTCAAAGATGGCCGGACTCCATGAACGATAGGGATGACGCGCCTGCCACGATGAAATGGTCCAGCACGCGCACGTCCACCAGCGCTAGTGCTTCCGCCAATCGGCGGGTGAGGCTGCGGTCGGCCTGACTGGGTTCGGCCACGCCGCTGGGGTGGTTATGTGCCAGGATCAGCGCGGCCGCATTGTGCGCCAGGGCGCGTTTGACAATTTCACGGGGGTAGACGCTGGTTTGGGTCAGCGTGCCGCGAAACAGCTCTTCGACCGCGATGACGCGGTTTTGCGCATCAAGAAACACGCAGCAAAACACCTCATATTCCTTGTTGCGCAGGATCAGTCGCAAGTAGTCGCGCACGGCATGCGGCGATTCGAGGGCGTCGCCAGCCTGCATGTCCTCGTCCAGCGTGCGGCGGGCCATTTCCATCACCGCTTGCAGCAAGGCATATTTGGCTTCGCCCACGCCTGGTGCGGCACAGGCGGCTTTCTTGTCCGCGCGACAGAGCCCCGCCAGCCCGCCGAAGCGCTCGATCAGGTCCCGTCCCAGGTCGACGGCACTTTTGCCGACCACGCCCGTGCGCAGGAATACGGCGACCAGTTCGGCGTCGGTCAAGGCGGAGGCGCCCTGTTTCAACAGTTTTTCGCGCGGACGCGTGTCTTCCGGCCAGTCACGAATCGCCATGCTCACCCCTCTCCCGTAGAATGCCGCCATTGTTATTGAAAGCCGAGACGGTGTCGCTAGCCTGCAAAAAAATTCTCCTCGGGGTAACCGGTGGCATTGCTGCTTATAAAGCAGCCGAACTGTGCCGTCTGCTGGTTAAAGCGGGTGCCGAGGTGCAGGTGGTGATGACGGCCGCGGCACAGCAGTTTGTCACGCCGCTCACCTTTCAGGCCTTGTCCGGCAAACCGGTGCTGACGTCGCTATGGAACGCCGTCAGCGGGGATGGCATGGACCATATCCATCTGTCGCGTCACACCGACCTGTTGCTAGTGGCACCGGCTTCTGCCGACTTCTTGGCCAAGCTCGCACAGGGACAGGCAGACGATGCGTTGTCGACGCTCTGCCTGGCGCGCACCTGCAAGCTGGCTGTTGCACCCGCGATGAACCATGAAATGTGGGCAGCAGCGCCCACCCGGCGCAATCTGGAGCAGTTGCATGCAGACGGCGTACAGGTACTGGGTCCCGCAGCCGGCGAACAGGCCTGTGGTGAAGTCGGTCTGGGTCGCATGCTGGAGCCGGCCGACATCATGAGTGCGCTATCGGGCTTGTTGGAGGGAGGAGCACTGGCGGGCAAGCGGGTGGTGGTGACCGCTGGCCCCACCTTCGAGGCGATTGATCCGGTGCGCGGGCTGACCAATCTGAGTTCCGGCAAGATGGGTTACGCAGTCGCCCGGGCGGCAGCCGAAGCAGGCGCTGAAGTGTGCTTGGTGTCGGGCGCAACCTGCCTGGCCACGCCTGCGGGGGTGCGTCGAGTCGACGTACAGAGTGCGGCGGACATGCAGCGGGCGGTGCTGGCCGAACTGCCCTGCGACGTATTCATTGCGGTGGCGGCGGTGGCGGATTACCGGGTGGATACGGCCGCGACGCAAAAAATCAAGAAAAGTGCGGACGACCTGATGCTGCGCCTGATCGCCAACCCGGACATCCTGGCCGAGGTGGCAGCCTTGCCCAATGCACCCTTTTGCGTGGGGTTTGCCGCCGAGACCGAACAATTGGCCGAGTTTGCCGAAGCCAAGCGTCTCCGCAAGAAACTGCCTTTGCTGGTCGGTAACCTGGCGCAGGACACGCTTGGGCAGGATACGGCTGAATTGGTGTTGTTCGATAACCAGGGTCAACACCGGCTCCCGCGTGCCGACAAATTGACTCAGGCACGAAATTTGATAGCCCACCTTGCAAATCAACTGAACTGACGAAAGCCCGACAAAAATGAAGATGGATGTGAAGATTCTCGACGCTCGCCTGCGCGATCAACTGCCGCATTACGCCACGGCAGGCTCGGCCGGACTGGATTTGCGCGCCTGTATCGATGCCCCGATGATGCTGGCACCCGGTGAAACCCAGCTGATTCCCACAGGTATGGCCATCCATTTGGCCGACCCGGGATTTGCGGCGTTGATTCTGCCGCGCTCAGGATTGGGCCATAAACACGGTATCGTGCTGGGCAATCTGGTGGGTTTGATCGATTCGGATTACCAGGGTCAGCTCATGGTTTCCGCCTGGAATCGCAGCCAGCAGGCGTTCGAACTGACACCGATGGAACGGTTGGCGCAGCTCGTGATCGTGCCGGTGGTGCAGGCCGAGTTCAACGTGGTGGACGAATTCGACATGAGCCAACGCGGCGCAGGAGGATTTGGCAGTACGGGCAGGCAATAGTGTCGGATTTCTTTACACGGACATGATGAATACACCCGACAGGCCTGCCTGTCGGGTGTATTCACATTGGGGCATGGATTTTGCTGTGTATAGCACCATGTCGGCTGGCTGTCCGGGAAAATCGGGAGCCTGTCGTTGCGGAGACAAAAAAGATAAGAGGCCAGGACGTGTTGATATTGATATCCCTGCTGTGCCGGGGAGTGATTAGGGTTGCCGGTTGCGCAGCGGATGGTCCGCTGCGATGGTCGACGTGAGCACGCCTTAGCGCCTGCCTGACGCATGCCCCGTTCATCCATATTGCGATTTGGTTTGACCCTCGTTGCAGCGCTGGTGCTGCTGACGGGAATCGTCACGGCTGCGTTTTATATGACGCGGCCGCAAGTACCACCCTCGCAGGAAGAGTTCGAAAAGCCGGTGATGGCAGCGCAAATCGAGTTCATGGCCGACGCCATGCGGCGCAGCGCATCACGGATTGCGGCCCATCCCCAGACGCTGGCATGCTTTGCCACGGCTGCACCGGATGTGTGTCAGGCGCAGGCTGCCAACCTGCATGCCCTGAATCAGGATGCCACCGTGCTGTTCGTTACCGACGGGCAGCGCCAGTTGTTGCCGGGTTTCCTGCCGGGTGATACGCGTCGCCTTCTGGCTACGGCTGGACGCGGCGACGCGGGGGCGACCGCTTCCGCCACCTTTAATCTGTCCTTGTCGCATCCGGTAGTGGGGAGTGATGGCAAGCGACTCGGGTTTGTCATCGTCGAGCAAAGCGTGCCGCAGTTGCAGGCGCTGTTCGATACGCTGCCATTGCCGGATGCTGCCGCTTATGCCGAGTTGCAGCAAAATCAGGCAGATGCCGTATCCGTGGTGCTGATGCGGCGCGGCAATCAGGCGATCAAGCGTCATGCCCAGCCCACGCTGATTGCATTGGCTGGCACGCCTTGGCAAATCGCCGTGTGGCGGCAGATCACTCCGGTGGCCGAGAATGTGGCACCCTACGTGCTGGGCTGGCTGGTTGCGAGTTTGATCATTGCCATCCTGGTGGTGGCGACTGCTCTGGCTGTGCGCAACCGGGTGGTCGATAACCTGCGGATGATGGTGAAGTTCACCAACGACCTGCGGCAGCAGCGCTTGCGCTCGGCTTACCCGATGAGCCTGGCTGAATTCCAGACCCCACTCGAAACCATGCTTAAACTCGGCAAGGTCATGCTCGGCCGCCAGAAAGAGGCGACGTCCCAGGCGCGTATCGATCACTTGTCCCAGGTGAACAACCGGCGCAGTTTCGATGAAAAACAGAAAGAGCTGTTTGCGACGCTGAAGGATGGCTGGTCGCACAGTTTGCTGATTCTGGACATCGATAACTTCAAACAGGTGAACGACACCTTTGGCCACGAGGCCGGCGATCAACTCATCATCAAGTTTGGCAATGTGCTTAAGAGCTGTCTGCGCAACAGCGATTTCATCGCGCGCCTGGGCGGCGATGAATTTTGTGTGTTATTCCCCTACACGCAGTTGGACAAAGCGCAGGAACTGGCCGACCGGCTGCGCGCCAATATGCCGGAAAGCGTGGAACTGATCCCGGGTGTGACGCAAAAGCTGTCGTGGAGCGGTGGTTTGTCGGAGTACAGCCGCGATGACAAGCAGGATAACGAAGCCCTGGCGCGTGCGGATGCCGCGTTGCTGGAAGCCAAGCGCGGTGGCCGCAATGCCACGCGGATCAGGGCCGCTGCCTGAGCCCCATTAGCAGCAGACCGATTCCAAGTATTCCCCACAACACCAGCACTGGCCGATTGCCCCAGCGTACATACGGCGTGCTGCCGGCGTAGCCCTGTATGGTTCCGGAGAGGCTGCCCGGCTGGAACAGCGGCAGTGACGCCAGGATATGACCCTGTGCGTCGATGATGGCCGTGACCCCGGTATTGGTGGCGCGCAGCATCATGCGGCCGGTTTCCAGTGCGCGCATCTGCGACATCTGGGTGTGCTGCCACGGCGCAAACGAGTCGCCGAACCAGGCCAGGTTGCTGACGTTGACCAGCACACTGGCTTCTGGCAACTGGCGGATGATCTCTTCGCCAAATGCATCTTCGTAGCAGATATTGACCGCCACGCGCTGGCCGCCAATGGCGAGCGGGCGCTGGTCAGCGGCGCCGCGCGCAAAGTCCGATAGCGGAATATGCAGTACCTCGATCACCCAGCCCCACACCGCTTTCAGCGGAATGAATTCACCAAATGGCACCAGATGTGCCTTGTGATAACGCTGGCTGGGTGCGGTGCCGAGGCTGATGACGCTGTTGTAATACGCACCTTGCAGCGATCCGGTTGGCAGTCCGGTCAGTACGTCGCCGCCGTTTTTCTGGCCGAGCGAGATTAGTCCGTCGCGATAGAAGTCCGGGAGATCGGATTCAAACAGGGGCAGGGCGGTTTCCGGCAACACGATCAGCTGCGCCGGCGACGCCGCGGCCATGCGCGCGTAGCTTTCCAGCGTGGCGCGGGTTTTTTCCGGCTGCCATTTCATGTCCTGCGGGACATTGCCCTGCAACAGCGCGACTGTGGTTGGGGTGCCGTCGGGCGTGGTCCAGTTGACGCCGCGCAGGAGTTGCCCACCCAGCCCGAGTGTCACGATTGCAACCAGTGCCCATAGCCGTTTCGGTAGGGGGCCGCGCGTGGCAACGCTCCACGCCAGCAGCGCAGCGATGAGCGCAAGCAGGAATGACACGCCATACACGCCGATCAGCGGCGCGTAGCCGGCCAGCGGGCTGAGCGGCACCTGCGAGTAGCCCATGCCCAGCCACGGGAAGCCGGTGAAGAGCCAGCCCCGCACCCATTCCACCGTTCCCCACAATAGTGGTATCAACAGCAACAGGCGCAACACGGGCGCAATGCGCCAGCGTGCCTGCAGTGCCCCGACCATGGCGGGGAACAGGGCCAGTACCGCACAAAACAGGAAAGTCGCCAGTGCTGCCAGCCAGGTTGGCATGCCGCCATAGACTGACAGGCTGATGAATATCCAGCTGACTCCGGTGATGAAAAAACCCAGGCCCCAGGTGAAGCCGATCAGGAAACCTGCGCGGCTCGACGTGATGCGCACCAGCAGCGCGAACAACAGCGCCAGGCTGAATACGGGTAGCGGCCACCATTCAAATGGCGCGAAACCAGCCACGGCCAGCGCGCCGGCTGCCAGGCTCAGCAGCAATAATGGAAATGACACGCGAGACAGGACGGGTGGCTTACCCGCCATGGACGGGTATGCGGTGCTCAATGCAATGACTCGAAGTCGATATGGCCATCAATCAGCGTGTAGCGCACCCGGCCTTGCATCGGATGGTTGAGGAAGGGGGTGTTGTCGCCCTGGCTGGTCAGGGTTTTGGAGGTGACCACCCACTCGATGGTTTCGTCGAAGATGCAGATATCGGCACAACTGCCGACCGACAGGTTGCCGCCGGGTACGCCCAAAATCTGCGCGGGTTTCCAGGAGATCAGGTCAACCGCCTGCATCAGCGGCACGCCCATTTCACGCGCCCATTTCAGGGTCAGCGGCAACAGCAATTCGACACCCGAGGCACCCGGTGCCGATTCACCAAAGGGCACCTGTTTCACATCTTCATCGACCGGGGTGTGGTCGGAGCACAGCGCGTCGATGGAGCCGTCGCGCAGTGCTTCGCGGATGGCATCGCGATCACGCAGGCCGCGCAGTGGTGGCACCAGATGCAGATGTGAATCAAAGCTGATGAGATCGTTTTCCGACAAATGAACATGCGTGCTGGCCACGTCGCAGGTGACTGACAGTCCCTGTGCCTTGGCGGCGCGCACCATGGCGATGCCTTCGCGTGTCGACAGGCGGGCAATGTGAATGCGGGCGCCGGTTTCGCGCGCCAGCAGCAAAATCGTCGCCAATGCCACGGTTTCTGCCAGCGCAGGAATGCCTGCCAGGCCCAGCCGCGAGGCCACGGGGCCATCGTGCGCAATACCATCGCGTGCCAGCGATACATCCTGCGGGCGCAGCCACAGGCTGAAATCGAATGTGGCGGCGTATTGCATGGCGCGCAGCAGCACCTGCGTGTCGGTCAGCGGTGCATCGGCCTGGGTAAAGGCGCGGCACCCCGCTTCGGCCAACTCGGCCATCTCGGTCAGCATCTTGCCTTCGAGTTTTTGCGTCAATGCGCCGATTGGATAGACGCGCGGGCCGGGCAGGTGCTTGGCGCGGAATTTCAGCATTTCCACCAGGCCGGGTTCGTCCAGCGGCGGATCGGTATCGGGCGGGCATGCCAGCGATGTGATCCCGCCCGCGGCCGCCGCGAGCATTTCGGATTCAAGCGTGGCGCGATATTCAAAGCCGGGTTCGCGTAGCCGCACCGACAGATCGATCAGGCCGGGGCAGACGATGAGGCCGCTGGCATCGATGGTGCGGTTGGCGTGGAAATCAGGTGGCGCATCGCCAATGGCAATGATCTTCCCCGCCACTACAAACAGATCGATGACTTCGTCACGTGTACTCATCGGGTCGATCACACGCCCGTTCTTGATATGAATTTTCATGTGGCCGTCTCCGTCAGATTGACGCGGTTATTGGTTTTGTCATGTCGGCGGTTGACGGTACTCACGGTTGTGCACATCCCCGCTGCGCGGGGCCCCTGCTTACTGCTCATGCCGTTGTTCCTCCCGCCAGCAAAGCCATCACCGCCATCCGGACCGCAATGCCGTAGGTCACCTGCGGCAGGATTACTGATTGGGGGCCATCGGCCACTTCCGAATCGATTTCCACGCCGCGATTCATCGGACCGGGGTGCATGACGATGGCATCGGGTTTGGCATAGGCGAGTTTTTCCGGTGTCAGACCAAAGAACTTGAAGTATTCCTGCGCGCTGGGCAGCATCGCGCCTTTCATGCGCTCATTCTGCAGGCGCAGCATGATGACCACATCGCAGCCGGCGAGGCCGGCGGCCATGTCGTGATACACCTTGACGCCCATTTGCTCGACGCCTGTCGGCAACAGCGTTTTGGGTGCAATCACACGGACTTCCGGCACCCCCAGCGTGGTGAGCGCGTGGATCTGCGAACGTGCCACACGCGAATGCAGCACGTCGCCGACGATGGCCACGGTCAGGTTGTGAAAGTCGCCCTTGAAGCGGCGAATGGTGAACATGTCGAGCAAGCCCTGGGTCGGATGGGCGTGGCGCCCATCGCCGGCGTTGATTACCGAGATATGCGGCGCCACATTGCGCGCGATGAAATGGGCCGCGCCCGACTGCGAGTGGCGCACGATGAACATGTCGGCGTGCATGGCCGCAAGGTTGTCGACGGTATCGAGGATGGCTTCGCCCTTGGTCTGGCTGGAGGTGGAAATGTTGAGGTTGACCACGTCGGCAGACAGGCGCTTGGCGGCAATTTCAAAAGTGGTGCGGGTACGGGTCGACGGCTCGAAAAACAGGTTGAATATGCTTTTCCCGCGTAGCAGCGGCACTTTCTTCACCTCGCGCTCGCCCACATCCATGAAGGATTCGGCAGTATCGAGAATTTGCGTCAGGATGGCGCGCGGCAGGCCGTCGAGTGTGAGCAGGTGGCGCAAACCGCCGTCTTGATTGAGTTGTAGGTTCATGCGAGCGAGAGGGTCAAATGGCCGTCGTCCAGCCGCGAAAGATTGATGTTCTGGTGGTTGGGAACGGTCAGCGTGAGCCCTGCAAAGTCGGGCCGGATGGGTAGTTCATGGTCGCCCCGGTCAACCAGCACCGCCAGCCGGATCGTGGCCGGGCGGCCGTAGTCGAACAGTTCGTTCATGGCCGCCCGCACGGTGCGCCCGGAGTGCAATACGTCATCGACCAGCAGGATGTCGCGGCCTTCCAGGTCGACCGGCAGGGTTGAAGGCTTCACCTGAGGATGCAGGCCGATGCGCGAAAAGTCGTCGCGATAAAACGAAATGTCGAGTGTGCCGAGTGGTGTGGTGCATTTCAGCAAAGCGTGCAAACACTCGGCCACCCATACGCCGCCGGTATGGATGCCAATGATCACGGTATCGGGGGCGAGAGTGGGCGCAATCGCCGCGGCAAGTTGCGCAATCAGCGAGTTGGCGTCAGGCAATGAGGCGTGCATCAAAAAATCCTTGGAGAATAAGTTGCGCGGCGACGGCGTCTGTCAGCGCCTTGTTCTTTTTGCCGTGGATTCCACGCGCATGAAGCTCGGATTCGGCGGCTGTGCTGGTGTGTCGCTCGTCCACCAGAAACACCGGTAGATCAAAGCGCGATTCTAGTTTACGGGCGAAGTTTTTGGCCACCCGGGTCATTTCATGTTCGCTGCCGTCGGCATGGGTGGGTAATCCCTGCACCAGCAGGACAGGCTGCCATTCGGTGATCAGCTTGGCGATGGCCGCGAGCCGGGCCTCGGTCGAATCGGCCTGGATGACGGTGAGGGGGTGGGCAATACCGATGGACAACTCGCCTGATGCGACGCCGGTGCGTTTCAGGCCCAGGTCGAGGGCCAGCACCGTACCGTGGGTGTCTGCATAGTTCAAGCGTGCCCGGCTTCTTCGGACAGGCTGGCGAAATCGATGCCCAGCAGTTTCATCGCGGCAGGCAGGCGTTCTTCTGGCTGCAGATCAAAAATCACCTGGGGGTCGGCCGCCACCGACAGCCAGGCGTTCTGCTTGATTTCATCTTCCAGTTGGCCGGCTGCCCAGCCAGCATAGCCCAGCGAGACCATGAACTTTTCCGGCCCCGCGTCCTGGCTGACGGCCTCCAGCACATCCTTTGAGGAGGTGAGGCTGACGACATCCTTGACGGTCAGCGTGGAACTGAAGGTAAGAGGCGGGGTATGCAGCACAAAGCCGCGCTCGGTTTGAACCGGGCCGCCAAAATACACCATGTCCTTGTGCAGGCGCTCGGGCAGGGTCAGTCCGATCTGCTCGAACAGCGTCGACAGATCCAGTTCAATCGGCCGGTTCACCACCACGCCCAGCGCACCCTGGTCGCTGTGGTCGCAGATATAGGTCAGCGTGCCATTGAAATTGGGATCGACCATGCCGGGCATGGCGATCAGAAAATTGTGGGTGAGGTTAACGGTTTCCATGATGTCCCTCCCATTGTAAGCTGCCTCAAATCAAGCGAGCACCACTTTTTGCATCCCGCATTTAATACTATAACGACCAGGTTGCGCCGTGCCTGAATACACCCTGCCTGAATATGCTCGCGCGCTGGTCTGGTTTCGCCGCGATCTGCGCGACTACGATCATGCGGCGCTTTATCACGCGCTTAAACATGCCCGGCAAGTGGTGTGCGCGTTCATATTCGACCGTGAAATACTGGATAGGTTGCCTGATCCGGCTGATCGACGGGTCGAGTTTATCCACGCTAGCGTGATCGAACTGCAGCAGGCCTTGCAGGCCAGGGGCGGGGGGCTGGTCGTCAAGCACGGGAAGGCAACAGACGAGATTGTCCAGCTGGCGATAGATCTCAAGGTCGACGCCGTGTTTTTCAATCATGACGATGACCCTGCTGCCCTGGCGCGCGATGGCAGCGTCGAAACCAGGCTGCATGCGCAGGGTATTGCTGTTCATCATTTCAAGGATACGGTGATCTTTGAGCGGGATGAACTGCTGACGGGCAGCGGAACGCCCTACAGTGTTTTTACCCCTTACAAGCATGCCTGGCTCAAAAACCTGACGCCGTATTATCTGCGTGCCTATCCGGTCGATGCTTATGCCAGCAGGCTGGTGGCGCAATCGAGCGCCGTCCCGGTGTTGCCGGAGATGAGCTTTGTGCCAACCAATCTGGCCGAACTGGCGCTGCCTGCCGGCATGTCGGGCGCGGCTCACCTGCTTGAAGATTTCATGGGACGCATCAGCCGCTATCAGGAAACCCGTGATTTTCCTGCGCTCAACGGGTCATCGCATTTGTCGGTGCACCTGCGCTTCGGCACCGTGTCCATTCGCCAGCTCGTGGCGACGGCTTACCAGCATATTGGGCGTGGCGCACAAACCTGGCTGTCCGAACTGATCTGGCGCGACTTTTATCACCAGGTGCTGTGGCATCGCCCTGATGTTGCTGCCGGTCACACGTTCAAGCGGCAATACGACGACCTGCCCTGGCCCAATCCGCCGGGCCACTTTGAAGCATGGTGCGATGCACACACTGGTTATCCGATTGTCGATGCCGCGATGCGCCTGTTGAATCAGACCGGCACCATGCATAACCGTCTGCGCATGGTGACAGCCTCGTTCCTGACCAAGGATTTGCTGGTCGACTGGCGGCTGGGTGAACGTTATTTCGCCGACAAGTTGATTGATTTTGACTGTGCTGCCAACAATGGCGGCTGGCAGTGGGCGGCCTCGGTGGGATGCGATGCGCAACCCTGGTTTCGCATCTTCAATCCGCTGACACAATCCGAAAAATTCGATGCACATGGCCAGTTCATCCGTCGCTATCTGGCCGAACTTGCGCACGTCCCGGAAAAGTTTATCCATGCGCCATGGCGGATGTCGGCTGCCGAGCAGCAGCAATCGGATTGCATTATCGGGCGCGATTACCCCGCCCCGATTGTCGATCATGCGGTGCAGCGGGTGCAGGCGCTGGCGCTGTTCAAGTCAGCTGCACGCGCGGATCGCCCATGAAAAAGCCGGGCAACTGCCCGGCTTGATCGGCTGCGTGTGACGGCTTTACAAGCGCACTTACGCGGCTTTTTCGTGGTGGTAGCCCGTCACGGTATCCACTTCGGACTTGGAACCGAGAATCACCGGCACGCGCTGGTGCAAGCCTTCCGGGTTCAAGTCGAGAATGCGTTCGCGACCGGTGGTGGCGGCACCACCGGCCTGCTCGACGATAAAGGCCATCGGATTGGCTTCGTACAGCAGGCGCAGTTTGCCGGCCTTGGCAGGGTCCTTGGCGTCCTTGGGGTACATGAAAATGCCGCCGCGGGTGAGGATGCGGTGCACTTCGGCGACCATCGAGGCAACCCAGCGCATATTGAAGTCCTTGCCGCGCGGCCCGGTCTTGCCAGCCAGGCATTCGTCGACGTAGCGCTGTACCGGTTTTTCCCAGAAACGCATGTTGGAGGCGTTGATCGCGAACTCACGGGTCTCGGTGGGGATTTTCATGCTGGGGTGGGTCAGCACGAACTCGCCGACATCGCGGTCGAGCGTAAAGCCGTTGGTGCCGTGGCCGAAGGTCAGCACCAGCATGGTCGAGGAACCATAGATGGCGTAGCCGGCGCACACTTGCTGGGTGCCGGTTTGCAGGAAGTCCTCGGCCTTGGCGGTGCGACCGGCCACCGGGGCTTTCAGAATCGAGAAAATGGTGCCGACGGAAATATTCACGTCGACGTTGCTGGATCCGTCCAGCGGATCGAACACCAGCAGGTATTTGCCGAGCGGGTACTGACCCGGAATGGCATAGACATCATCCATCTCCTCCGACGCCATGCCAGCGAGGTGACCGGCCCACTCGTTGGAGCGGATCATGATGTCGTTGGTGATGACGTCGAGCTTCTTCTGCGTTTCGCCCTGCACGTTTTCGGAATCCAGCGAGCCCATCACGCCCAGCAGCGCGCCTTTGTTGACGACATTGGAAATGGCCTTGCAGGCGATGACGACATCGTTCAGCAGTGAAGTGAAATCGCCGGTTGCGCCAGCGGTGCGGCGCTGTTCTTCAATAATGAACTGGGTAAGGGTGGTACCGGTGTGCATGACTATCTCCAGAAATCGAACATAAGAATATTAGAGCAACCCAATATTTTATCATGCGATAAAGGAATTGAATTGAATGGCCTCGCCTCTGCAAGCAGAACCGCGGGTGTAAAAAAACCCGCCACTTGGGCGGGTTGACGGATAGCGCGCGAAGCGTCGGGACCGGGTTTTATTGATTCGGCAGAGGACGAATCAATAGTCAGGCTTTGCGACGCACGGCAAACCCGACCAGTCCCAGACCGGCCAGCATCAGGGCCCAGGTTTCGGCTTCGGGCACCGGTTGGGCAATGGGATTGACCGTCAACGTGCGCAGTTTCGCGTAATCGTTGTCCTGGCCGATGCGGGCAGCCACGGCCAGCCAGTCGTAGCTGCCGCCGAGAGTGCTGCCCAGGTTGAAGATTCGGTTCGTGTTCGCGCTATTGCTGTTGCTGATGAGCGTGGCTGTGCCCAGCGCACCCGCTGTCATGCCGTTGAGGTTGATTGCTCCGTTGCCGGCCCACAGGCTGAGGTCGGAGTCGCCGCCGAATTGCAGCAATTTCAGGGTGTCGAGCTTTACGGCACTGGAAAAGGTGAACAGGATCAGATCGTCGGCACCCTTGTTGTCGAGCGCATGGTTGTTGCTGCTATTCGAGCAGTTGACGCCTTCGCTGCGACTGCATACACCCATGCCGTAGCCCGAATAAATTTCCAGTTCCGCAGTTTCCAGTTTGCCGAGCTTGCCTGTAGTTGACCAGGCAGTAGCGGTGAGCGTCAGGCCATTGAGAGTGGCCGAATAGCTGTTTCCGTAAGCCTCGGGGGTGACCGGGCTGGAGAGAAATGAAAACTCGGTGCCCTGAACCGGGGTGGTCGGGGTTGTACTGGTAGCGTGAACCTGGGTGCTAAGCAAGGCCAGGTTTAATACGACGGTCAGTGTGCTCAGTGCGTTCATGTGTGGCTATCCCTTGTAGTTGGTTGTGTCTGCCGCGTCTTCCCGCCAGACGAATGTTGGCGGAACTGCAGATGGGCCGGGAATAGCAAAGGGCATACCAGCTGGGTGACTGGCGAAAATCAAGCCCTTGATTGCGCGCGGGATTTTGCCTCCGTGCGAAAGGTTAAGCCTTGTAAATGATTGATTGCGTAAAGTTTTCCGACGTTTTCAGTCGGTTCCGACCAGTTGATCGGAGCGGGTGAAGGTCCAGGTACGGGTGATCGACAGGATGTCCGCTTTTTTCCGCATATCGTCGGGGAAAGGCGCGTAACGTTCACCTGCTTCGACAATTTTCTTCGCGGCCGCATCCAGCACTTTCGAGCCGGAAGATCGATCGATCTCGATGGCTTCGATGCGGCCATCCGCATAAATCGATACGGTGAGCTTGAGACTGCCGTAAATGCCCTGGCGGCGTGCGGCTTCGGGATAGTTCAGGTTGCCGATGCGCTCGACCTTGGTAACCCAGTCCTCCACATAACGTGCAAACGCATATTCCCTGACGTTGGCACCGACAAACGCACGCTTGGGGATTTTCTGATAGCCATCCCATTGCTGCGAGATGCGCGCCTGCAATTGGGCCATTTCGCGTGCTTGCTGGTTGAGCTGGCTGACGTCGATGGCGGGTTGCTCGGGCGTGGGTGGCGCGGTGTGCGGACGATCTTGAAACTGCGCGTCGGGTTTGATCTGGCTTAACAGGGCTTTGGCCTGCTGCTCGAGTTCGGCGACGCGCGATTGCAAGGCGGCTTCTTCGCTGCCAGTCTGGGTTTCGCTGCTGGCCGGCAGCGGGCTTTTCATCTGCCGGTCCTGCTCCGTATTGCCGCCGCCGGCAAGATTGACCTGCGCCAGCGCATCCGGGTTAAGCGGGGATTCCTGGCTCGTGGCATTCACCAGCACCACTTCCATCGGCAGGTTGGGATCTTCGAACAGCCGTGGGTTGATTTGCACGAACTGGGTCGACAACACCATGCCGTGTACTGCCGCAGACGCCAGCAGGGCGAGCGCGAAGCGCGTGCCTTGCCTGGAGGGTTCAGCGAGAAGGGTGGGGGGGGCGGACGCCATGCCGATCAATAATAAGGACTAGTCTGATTCTACGAAACGGTAGCGCTGCTGTCAGGTGGTGTTTCCGGCGTTTCCAGTGTTTTCAGCAATTCAGCATGAAATGTGATGTCAAGCAGATCAATACTCGAGATCGTCAGTCGCACCTTTGATCCCGGCGCAACGCCGGCAACTGAAGGGGCGCGCGTCACCATCGGCAGCGAGTCGAAGCGCACCAGATCCTCACGGATTACGCTGGCGGTCACCTCGCTGATGTTTTCCTGGGCTAGCCAGCGCAGCATCCAGTAGCGCTCCAGCCGGCGCTGGAACTCATTGTAGGCATCGTACGCAAGCTCGAATTCGCGCACTATAGAGAACAACTGTTCACTGCGCGGCGGGAAAGTCGGTTCGGTTTGCTGGAGCACCGAAATCAGCTGACGCTGGTTGACCAGGTCGACATAACGCCGTAGCGGCGACGACGACCAGGCATATTGGTCGACGCCGAGGCCGACGTGCGGGTCGGGCGAAGTCGTCATCCGTGTTTTACCGCCCGACTGCGCACGATAGATGCCGGGCACCTTGTTTTCCGCCAGCCAGCCGCCCCAGTGGGCGTTGGCAAAAATCATGAACTCCGACACCACCTTGTCGATGGGGCTGCCGCGTTTGCGCGGCACGATGCTGATGTGCTCGCCATCGACCTTGAAGTTGTAATCGACTCGGTCCACCGTCTCGGCCTTGCCGCGCCCCGCTTCGAGTACGGCGGCAAAATCGTGCAGCCACTCGAGCTCGCGGCGGTAGGGGTAATCGGCCACGTCCGGGTTGCGCAGGGTGTCGGCGTTGAATTCGATCTCCAGCAATTCGTGGCGCAGGTTGTCGGCGATGTGAACCATCTCCAGCCTGGTTTCGGTGCCGAGCACGCGCAGGTCGGGCGCCACGTCCACGTACAGCGACAGCGCCGGGCAGTCATGGGTTTCGCCCAAGGTGTAATGGTGGATCAGTGCGTCCGGCAGCATGGTGATCTTGTTGCCGGGAAAATACACGGTCGACATCCGTTCGCGCGCCACCTTGTCGAGTTCCGAGCCGGGTGCAATACCCAGCGCGGGCGCCGCGATGTGGATGCCGACCCGGATAATGCCGCCGTCCAGCCATTGCACCGACAGCGCATCGTCGATTTCGGTCGTCGCTTCGTCGTCTATGGAAAACGCGCGTACCGTGCTTTTAGGCAGTTCGGGTGGATCGCTTGGATTCAAGGCGGCCGGCTCGGTGATCTCGCCAAAGCCGGTGCCACGCGGGAAATGTTCCAGCTGGAAACTGGCCTGGTGAAACTCGAGCGTGGACGGAATTGCGCCACAGCGTTCAATCAGTCGCAGGGGTGACAGGCCGGTGGCTGCAGCCGCATCTTCCAGTGCCTTGTATTCCAGGGTGTTCTTGTCGGGCGCAATCAGGATGCGAGGAATCAGCGATACGTATTCCTCAGGCAGCTGGAATGCTGCCAGTTCTTCTGCCAGTTTTGCCTGGCGTTCGGCTGCCAAGCGTTTTTTCTCCAGCCCGGCTTTGGCCGCAGCCAGGGTTTCGGCGGGGGCGGGACGATAACGGCCTTTACCTTTCTTGTGGAAATAAATCGGTGAGCCGTGCAGTTTCAGCAGCAGTGCCACCGATTCGGCCGGTTGCGGCGTGTGGCCGTAATATTCCTGCGTCAATTGCTCGAAGCCGAATTCGTCCGTGCCCGCCGCTTCCCACAAAAAGTCGGCGTCGAGGTCCGCTGCAAGCGTCTCGGCTTCGGCCATGACTTCAGCTGGAGCGGGCGCGACAAAGCGCAGCAGCAGGTTGGCGGCCTTGATCTTGCTGCGTTTGCCCGATGCGGTTTCAACCTGCGCGGTGGCGTCGGTTTCGGACAGGATCGAGCCGGCCTTGAAGTGGCCGTCTTCTTCAAAAATGACGTGCATGAAAAATCAGAAATCCAGAATGGTTTGAAAGTGGCGATCGAACCCGGCAAAGCCATGGTCGCCGCCGTCTTCGATGATTTGCGTGGCTCCCGCATAGTAGGCCACTGCATCGCGGTAATCGAGCACCTCGTCGCCGGTTTGCGCCAGCAGCAGATAGCGCTCGGGCCGGGTAATGGCCTGAACATCCATCGCGGCGAGTTCGGCCAGATGCTGCGTGGTGAGCACCCACTTCTCGCCGTTGTGCCAGTTGGTCTGCGGGCCGAGGGCGCTCCGCAGCAAGGTATGGGCATGCACCGCCGGGTTGACCAGCACGGCTTTCCAGTTGTGTTTTTCCGCCAGATGGGTGGCGTAGAAGCCCCCGAGCGAACTGCCGACCAACGTGACCGGGCCACGGCATTGGGCCAGTTCGGCCTCGATGTAAGCGATGGCCTCACCTGGGCTATTGGGCAGCGCCGGGCAGAGATAGTCCGCCTGCCGTCCGAGGCTGGCCATGTATTCGCCGAGCACTTTGGCCTTGCCTGAAGCGGGGGAAGAGTTGAAGCCGTGAAGATAGACAATCATCTCCGGATTTTACCGGGGAGGGCGGGATTACTGAAATGGGGAACGCTGCAGCCAGGACAGGCGTGTAAAAACCACACAGGACGTGCTGTTAGAGCAAGCATGCGGGGGAGTGGCAACCCCGGTATTTAATTTTGTGTTTAACTGTAGGCTAAAGCCTTAAAAAGTATATGGTTATGTCCGCGTGAGAAAGTCTCCAGCGAATTCATGAAGAGATCCCGCAAGCTTTTCCCCTCCAGCCGTATTCCACTATTGAGTCCCCGCCAACTCATCAATCTCTCGATTGTGGGCCTGACCCTGTTCGTGGTGGGTTTGTCAGGCGTCATGGCATGGCAGTCTTATCAGGACTATCGTGCCAACCAGCGGATGGTGCTTGCCGATATCTTGTCCGATCAACTGATCCGTGCAGCCGGCATCACGGCTACAGAACGCGGCCTGACTTCTGCCGCGCTGGGTATGGGGCGGCAGGCTTCGCCCGATATGCGGGGCAGGATAGGCGAACTGCGTCAGCGGGGTGATGTCATCTGGCTGGCCGTCCTGACGTCGGCCGAGGCGCTGAAAGATACGGGTGTCAATCACGGCTTTTCTGCCGTCATCGATGAGGCGAAGCAGGCTCAATACAGCTTGCTGGACGCGCGCGAACAGGCCGACCACTGTTTGTCAGAACTGGCAGCCTGTGCCATTAGTGGACCGGAATGGATCAAGGTTAGCAGCGCCTTGATCGGGGCGGCCGAACGGCTGCGGGAGGAGGTCTTTTTGACAGTCGAATCGCCGCGCCATGTGGCACTGCTGGATCGCACCATGAAGCGCTGGGCCGCGGTGGCGAGCGAAAATGCGGGCCGTGAGCGCGGCACGCTCGCGTGGTATATCGGTGTGAGCCAGCCGCTGCCCGCCCCGGTCATGGAAGACCTGAAAGCCTGTCGTGAAGAGGTCAACCGCACTACCCGCGAAATGATCGTTTTCAGCGAGCGGCCCGACAGTGATGCGCGCATCAGACGGGCGGTACAGGCCATGCAAGCCAGCTTCCTGGACGAGTTCGAACGCCAGCGTCGCCAGGTTTATGCGGCGGCGAACGGTCAATACCCGATGGATGCCGGCCAATGGGTGGACACCGCCACCCGCGCCATCGACAGCCTGCTTGCCGTTTCCATGGCGATATCGCAGATCACCAATGAGTACGCGAACCGTGCCATGCGGACGGCAAAATGGAAAATGGTTTTCCAGTTCATCGTGGCGCTTCTTGCCCTGGGATTTGCCGTCATGAGTTTGACCCGGGTGCGGCAGACGGCCAATGATCTGTTCCGGCAGAAGGAAATGGCCGAGATCACGCTGAACTCGATCGGCGATGCCGTGATCACGACTGACGCCGAGGGCCGGGTTGAAAACCTTAATCCGGTGGCCGAGGAAATGATCGGCTGGAGCAATGCAGAAGCACATGGTCACAAAGTCAGCGAAGTGTTTCATCTCGTCAATGGCCTGAGCCGCGAACCCGAGCCCAACCCCATCGAGACATGTCTGCGCAACCGCTGCGTGGTCGGCCTCGGCACCAATACCGTGCTTGTCCGGCGCGACGGTGCCGAGTTCGTGATCGAAGACTCGGCAGCGCCGATTCTGGATCGCGACGGCAACACCGTCGGTGCGGTCATGGTGTTCTACGATGTGAGTTTGATGCACCGCATCCCGCATCTACTCTCGTATCATGCCGCGCACGATACGCTCACTGGTCTCATCAATCGCCGCGAGTTCGAGCGCCGCCTGTCGGAACTGCTGGTGCAGGCCAAGCACACCCATCAGAAGCATGCCCTGGCCTATCTCGACCTCGATCAGTTCAAGCTGGTCAACGATACTTGCGGTCACGCTGTCGGCGATCGGCTGTTGTGTCAGATTACCTTCCTGCTGAAAGAGAAGGTGCGCGATGCCGACACACTGGCCCGTCTGGGCGGTGATGAATTTGGTTTGTTACTGGAAAACTGCCCGCTGGAGCGCGCGCAATACATCACCGAGGAACTGCTGGGAGTGGTCAAGGATTTCCGCTTCGTCTGGCAGGGCCACAGTTTCGACATTGGGGTCAGCATTGGGCTGGTGCCAATCAGTGAGGACAGCGTCACTCCGGCCGAGGTATTGAGTGAGGCCGATGCGGCCTGCTTTACCGCCAAGGAAAAAGGGCGTAACCGGGTTCAGGTTTATCAGCCCGGTGACATGGAAATGGCCCGGCGCCATGGCGAGATGCAGTGGGTGTCGCGCCTGCACAAGGCCATGGATGAAAACCGCTTCCGCCTGCATTGCCAGACCATTGCGTCGCTGAACGGTGACCTCGCCAGGCATGGCGAGGTCCTGCTGCGTCTGGAGGATGAGGATGGCAACCTGGTGCCACCGATGGCCTTCCTGCCCGCCGCCGAACGCTACAACCTGATGCCGGCCATCGACCGCTGGGTGATCGGTGCCGCCCTGACCACCATCGGTGAATATCTGCGCCAGCAGCAGGACCCACACCGTCTGATGTGCAACATCAATCTTTCCGGCGCCTCGCTCGGTGATCCGGGCTTGCAGGACTACATCGACGAACAGCTTGCGCTGCACCAGGTGCCGCCCGATACCATCTGCTTCGAGATTACCGAAAGCGTGGCCATCGCCAATCTGGAATGCGCTGCCACGTTCATGTATGCCCTGCGGCAGAAAGGTTGCCGTTTTGCGCTGGACGACTTCGGCAGCGGCTTGTCTTCGTTTGCCTATCTCAAGACGCTGCCGGTGGATTACCTGAAGATCGACGGCGTTTTCGTCAAGGACGTGGCCCACGATCCTGTGGCGCGCGCCATGGTGCAGGCCATTCATACCGTCGGCCATGTCATGGGCATCAAGACCGTCGCCGAATATGTGGAAAATGAGCAGATTCTGGCTGCGCTCAGGGAGATTGGGGTGGATTACGCTCAGGGGTATGGGATTGCGCATCCGCGTCCGATGGAGGAATGTTTGCGGACGTGTGGGTCGCCGGGGACGTGAGTGCGCGATTAAATCGTTAGTGCCGTTGAGGACGGCTGATCGTTGGCCGGGGTTGCCGGCGGCAAGTTACTTTCTTTGTCTCGCCAAAGAAAGTAGCCAAAGAAAGGCGACCCCGACAGCCCCGAATTACCGGAAATTGAGTCCGCCGGACGGGCGGCGAAGAACTCGCCTCGCTTTTGCTGTTTTAATTTGATTTTTTGTGAGCGAGGCTCAGACACCTTCGCCGCTGATCCGCCCGGCGGACTCAATTTCCGGCGGGGCTGTAAGGGGAGGAAAGTCAAAACCAAGACGGTGATGACTGGGCGGATTGCGTGCTTGGGTTGCGCGCGTAACCGCTGCTTCTGCGCTACACCGCTTTTTCAGGATGGCGCTGATGCAATGCATCCAGCAGCTTCGCGTGAATGCCGCCAAACCCCCCGTTGCTCATCATCAGCACATGATCGCCTGGCCGTGCATCGGCCACCAGCTGGCTGACCAGCTTGTCGAGGTCGTCGAATACCCGTGCCTTGTCGCCCAGTGGCGCCAGGGCTTCGGCGGCGTTCCAGCCGAGGTTGGCACCGTAGCAGTAAACCTGGTCGGCGGCGGTGAGGCTGTCGGGCAGGGCGGCTTTCATGATGCCGAGTTTCATGGTGTTGGAACGCGGTTCCAGCACGGCGAGGATGCGGTCGCTGTCGACTTTCGCCCGCAGGCCTTCGAGCGTGGTGGTGATGGCGGTGGGGTGATGGGCGAAGTCGTCGTAGACGGTGATGCCATGCACGGCGCCACGTATTTCCATGCGGCGCTTGACGTTTTCGAAGCGGGCGAGGGCATCGATCGCCACGCTGGCAGGCACGCCGGCGTGGCGCGCGGCGGCGATGGCGGCGATGGCGTTCATGCGATTGTGTTCACCGATCAGGTCCCACTTCACGCGGCCTTGCAATGCGCCGTTGAAGAAGACGTCGAAATTTCCATCGGCATCCGCTTCGCCAGCGGTCCAGCCGCCCGCGCCTTCGGCGCGGCCGTTAGGCTTGGCGCCGCCGAAGCGTTCGACCGGGGTCCACAGGCCGCGTTCGAAGACGCGTTCGAGGCTGGCTTCACGGCCGTTGGACACGACCAGCCCGTTGCCGGGCACGGTGCGTATCAGATGATGAAACTGGATTTCGATGGCGGCGAGGTCGGGGAAGATGTCGGCGTGGTCGAATTCCAGGTTGTTGAGGACGACGGTGCGCGGACGGTAGTGGACGAATTTGGAGCGCTTGTCGAAGAAGGCGGTGTCGTATTCGTCGGCTTCGATGACGAAAAACGGGGTGTCGGTGAGACGGGCGGAGAGGCCGAAGTTTTGCGGAATACCGCCGATCAGAAAGCCCGGATTCATCTTGGCGTCGTCGAGTATCCACGCCAGCATGGCCGAGGTGGTGGTCTTGCCGTGGGTACCGGCGACTGCCAGCACCCATTTGTCGTGCAGTACATTGTCTGCCAGCCACTGCGGGCCGGAGGTGTAGGGCAGATTGCGATCGAGGATGGCTTCCATCAGCGGGTTGCCGCGCGTCACCACGTTGCCGACGACGAACATGTCGGGCTGGCAATCGATCTGGCTGGCGTCCCAGCCTTCGGTCAGCTCAATGCCGAGCGCACGCAACTGGTCGGACATGGGCGGGTAGACGTTGGCGTCGCACCCGGTGACGGTGTGGCCGGCGGCACGGGCAATGGCGGCGAGCCCGCCCATGAAGGTGCCGCAAATACCCAGAATATGGAGATGCATGATGGTTGGAGGCGCGGGGCCGAGTTGAATTTTGTGTGGATTATCCCATAGCCCGTCCGCGCGCCTGCTGGATCAGGTGAGTGAGCAGCGCGCGCAGCTTGGCGGGGCGGAGTGGTTTGTGCAGCAGCGGAAAGCCGGCCTGGCTGATGCGCAGGATGGTGTCGGGTGCAGTGTCGCCCGTGACCAGGATGGCAGGGATATCGACTCCATATTTTTGCCGCAGACGGGTGATGACTTCGATGCCGTCGGTATCGTCGGGCAGACGGTAGTCCGACACGATCACATCGGGTATCCGGTCGAGGCTGTCCAGCCATTGTGCCGCTTCGTCGGCACTGTGAGCCGTGACCAGATCAATATGCCAGTTATCGAACAACTCGGCCATGCCGCGGAGAATGGCGCTTTCATCATCCACCAGCACGACCAGAGCGTCACCGGGGATTTGCCCGGGGGTGATCGGGGCCGCGGGTATTTGTATCAGCGTGGCATCCCCGCATGGCACCGTGAGGCTGAATATCGAGCCGTGTTCCGGGCGCGACCGTAATTCCACCCGGTGTCCCAGCAAGCGACCCAGACGCGACACGATGGCCAGTCCCAGTCCCAGCCCCTTGCTGCGATCGCGGGCCGCATTGTGCAATTGCACAAACTCGTGGAACACGCTGTCCTGCTGCTCGGGTGATATGCCACGACCGGTGTCGATCACGCTGATTCGCACCGTGTGCCCCCGACGTTGGCAGGCCACCAGCACGCCGCCATCGTCGGTATAGCGGATGGCGTTGGCAATCAGGTTGACCAGGATGCGCTCGACCAACAACGGGTCGCTGTAGAGCGTGACATCGCATGGGTGAAAGCGCAGCCGCAGCTGTTTTTCCGACGCCAGTGCACGGAATTGCTTGTCCAGGTCGTCCAGCATTTTCTGCAGCGAAAAATGCACCGGATGAGGCTCGATGGTGCCGGCATCCAGCCGCGAAATATCGAGCAACGCATTGAACAGTAGTTCCATGGTCGCAGTGGAGGCTTCGATGTTGTCGATCAGGGTTTGCGCTTCAGTCTGGTGGTTGCGTGCTTTCAGTGCAGCGACGAATAACGAGAGCGCATGCAGCGGCTGTCTCAGGTCATGGCTGGCTGCGGCGAAAAACCGCGATTTGGCCTGGTTGGCACGCTCGGCCATGGTTTTTTTTGCTGCGAGATCGGCAGTGGCATCGCAGATGCGTTTTTCCAGTTCGCTGCGGTGGCCTTGCAAGGCTTCGGCCATGTTGTTGACCCCGGTGGCCAGGGCGCCCACTTCGCCCTCGTGGGTCAACTGGGCACGTACCGTCAGGTCATTGCATGCCAGTCGTTCTACCACGTGCCCGACATGGCGCAGCTGTCCGGCCAGGCGGCTGGACATGCGCCAGGCGAGTGCGCCGGTGAGCAGTAATGCCACCAGCATCAATAGAGCAGCATGAAGCAGCGTATCGCGTTTGAATGCATTGATCTGGTCAAGTGATGCACTCACTTCAACCCCTCCCAGCAGATCACTGGACGGCGTTGTGCCGATAACAAATAACGGGTCATCGCGGAAATCCGCGCTGGGCAATCGTATTTCGGTACGCTGCCTGTAGTGCTGATCCTGGCTGGCCGCGCGCAGGGTGTCTCCCGAGCTGGCGATCAACCGACCGTTGGCATCCGTGACAAGCGCATAGGCGAGCTGGCTATTTTTTGCTTCGGATTTGAGCAGCGCGTGTGCTCGTGCCGTATCCCCGCTGACCAGCAAATAGGGCAAGGTGTCGGCCAGGTGGCGTGCGGCATTGGCGGCGCGCGCATGGAGTGCGTTTTCGGCAGTGGCCAGGGCTTGCGTGGTGAAATAAGCCACCAGCCCGAATTCGGTAAGCAAGGCCGGCAGCAATGCAATCACCAGTACCCGGCTGCGGATGCTGAGCAGGGACAAGCGGCCGAGCAGGGTGTGCAGGGCATTCACGTTGAACTAGTACGACAACCCAAAAGTTTGCGTACATGCCGAGACGCGCATCTGCGCACCGAGTGCGCGAAGCGAACCGCAGCCATAGCCGCTCTATGGCGAGGATGAGCGACAAAGTAATCGATGATGCGGGGCGCGTCGAACATAGCGAAACTTATGGGTTGTTGTGCTAGGGCGATTGAATCAGCCGCTGGATGGCGAGCACGGCTTCGGTGCGGTTGGTGGCGCCAAAGACACGGAAGATGGCCGCGATATGAACCTTCACCGTACTTTCCGACATGTCCAGCATGCCCGCGATGGCCTTGTTGGGGCTGCCCTGTGCCAGCAGGCGCGCGACTTCCAGTTGACGTGCCGTCAGGCCGCTGTGCTGCAGCGCTGCGAAATCGGCTGGTGCAATGGTGTGCAGACCGTTGCTGTTGCCCAGACAGTTCGGAACATAGAGGTCACCCGCCAGCACCTGCCGCAATGCGGCCAGCATCACGGCAGTCGGCGCTGCTTTGGGGATGTAGCCCAAGGCCCCGGCTTCCAGCGCACTCTGGATGTCGTGCGGCGACTCCGACGCAGACAGAACCACCAGCGGAATATCGGGGAAGCGGCTGCGAAACTGGACGATGCCCTGCATGCCGATGAATCCCGGCATGTTCAGGTCGACCAGCGCCAGGTCCAGATCGGTATGGACGGCAGTTTGTGCAAACAGGCTCGGATAGTCATGCGCGTCGATAATTTCGACCTGCGGTTCCAGTTGCGCCAATACCTGTCGCACCCCTTCTCGCATCAGCGGGTGATCGTCGGCCAACAGGGTTTTCATGAGGGCGTGCTCTGCATGGCAGGGATTCTAGTACGGCCCTGCCTGGTTGTCGTACTGGCGCACGATGCTGACTGACTATTTACTTGTTGTTGCGTACTTTGTGCAGGCCTTCATCAATGGCCGACTCAAGATAGCCAAAGTAAAAATCGGGGATTAGCAGCCCAACGATGGCCTCGCTGGTCGGGTTGCCCTGCGTATCGAACACCATGATGGTGGGCACCACATGTACTTTGTGAGCGGCGGCAAATGCGCCTTCGGTGGTGAGGGTACCGTCAAATTGGGTGAGAGGCGTGGTGGCGCCTACCGTGACCTCGCGGATAAGGACGCGCTTGCGGTAGGCCGGATCCTTGTGCATCGGGATCAGGTAGTCACGTTTGACGGTTTCGCAAAAATGGCAGCCCGGACTGCTGAACAGTATCAGAATCGGTACCTGGCGCTGGGCAGCGACGCGTGCGTCAGCCTTGAAACTCGACGCATGAACCAGTTTGTCTGCCGCGTGGACGGTACCAGTCAGAGCCAGCCCCCATGCTAAAATCAGCGCCCAGACGGCGATCAGTCGCGCCATTGTTTTCGTTTCCTTGTGTGGATGTGAATATCTCATAAGCAACAGTGTCGCGTCATCATCTGCCAAATCAAACAGTCCATTCTTACCTGCCATGCCTATCCTGACCATTGCTTCCCGTGAAAGTGCCCTCGCCATGTGGCAGGCCGAGCATATTCGAGATCGACTGCGCGCACTGCATCCGGGCCATACGGTAAATATTCTGGGCATGACTACGCGCGGCGACCAGATTCTCGATGTCACCCTATCGAAAATCGGCGGCAAGGGCCTGTTTGTCAAGGAACTCGAGGTGGCGCTGGAAGCGGGCCAGGCGGACCTGGCCGTGCATTCGATGAAGGATGTGCCGATGGAACTGCCGCCGGGATTTGAACTGGCGGTCATCGGTGAACGCGAGGATCCGCGTGACGCCTTTGTGTCGAACCAGTATGAGCGTCTGTCCGATCTGCCGCCAGGCAGCGTGGTCGGCACCTCCAGCCTGCGGCGCGAAGCCCAGCTGCGTGCACGTTACCCGCACCTCTCGGTGAAACCGCTGCGCGGCAATGTCGGCACCCGTTTGAAAAAGCTCGACGAAGGCCAGTACGACGCCATCCTGCTGGCTGCCGCCGGTTTGAAGCGGCTGGGTTTGGGTGAACGCATCAAGAGCCTGCTCTCGGTGGAAGACAGCATTCCCGCTGCCGGACAAGGTGCGCTGGGTATCGAAATTCGCAGCGGTAACACCGAAGTGGCAAATCAGTTGGCCGCACTTAATCATGCTGAAACGGCCGCGTGTGTACGTGCCGAACGTCAGGTCAGCCGGGTGCTGGGCGGCAGTTGCCAGGTGCCGCTGGGTGCGCATGCCGTGTTGCAGGGCAGCACGCTGGTGATCCATGGGTTTGTGGCGCACCCGGACGGCAGTCGCTTTATCCAGGATCAGGCCGAAGGCGATATGGCTGACCCAGAAGCCGTGGGCCAGCATCTGGCCGACAAGCTTCTGGCACTGGGCGCACGCGCCATACTCGACGCGTTGCCCCCCGTCGCATGACATCAGCCCTGGCTGGGCGCACCGTGCTGGTCACCCGGCCGCTGCAGCAGGCCGCCGGGTTGAGCCAGGCGATTCGTGCAGCAGGCGGGGCCAGCATCGAGTTTCCCGCGCTCATGACCGAGGCGGTTCCACTGGAGACGATGCGCGCGTCGCTTGAGCAGCTCGCCGCAGCGGACAGCGTCATCTTCGTCAGCCCCAACGCGACGCAATTTGGTCTCGCGGCGATCCGTCGTGCGGGCCACACGTTGCCTGCAGCCGGTGTCTTTGCGGTGGGACCGGGCACCACGCGTGCGCTGCAGGCAGCGGGCATCGCAGAAATCATCACCCCGCAGGGGCAGGACAGCGAAGCACTGCTGGCGTTGCCGCAATTGCAGGACGTGGCGGGGAAGCGGGTGGTGATTGTGCGCGGGGTGGGCGGACGGGCCTTGCTGGCCGATACCTTGCGCGCGCGGGGTGCCGAGGTGCACTTTCTGGAATGCTACCAACGCCGGTGCCCGCAAGCCGATGCCGCGCCTTTGCTGGCACGCTGGCAGGCCGGCGGAGTCGATGCAGTCACCATCACCAGTGCCGAAACGCTGCACAATCTGGCAGCATTGCTGGGTGAGGCGGGCGCGCCGCTTTTGGCTTCGACCCCGCTTTTTGCGCCCCATGAGAAAATCGCCGAGGCAGCACGTCATTTTGGCATTGCGCATGTCATCGCCACGCCGGGTGGTGATGCGGGCCTGGTTGAGGGCCTGATCAACTGGTTTAGGAATACGTTATGAATGACACGACCGATACGTCCACCGCCGCAGCCGAGCCGCAAGGCGTACCGTCTGCACCGCCGACACCATCCGCCTCCGCCTCCGCCTCCGCGCCTGCGCCTGCGCCGCAAGGCATGCGTGTTCCGGTCCTGGCGATTGTGGCCATGCTGGTGGCGGTTCTGGCGGCGGCGATGGCTGGCTGGTCCTGGTCCGACAGCCGCGAACGGATACGTGACCTGAAAACCGAACTGGGGCGTCGGCTGGCTGAATCGGGCAAAGAGGTGAGTGAAACCCGGCTGTTGGCGCGCAATGCCGACGATGCCATGCGTCAGGTGAGCGAAAAAGTGTCGCACGTCGAAAGTCAGGTTGTGAACTCGCAACAGCAGCAACTTGCGCTCGAGTCGCTGTACAAGGATCTGGCGCAAGGACGCGATCAATGGACGCTGGCCGAGATCGAGCAGGTGTTGCTCACCGCGGCGCAGCAGGTACAACTGGCTGGCAATGTGAAGGCAGCCATCATTGCGCTGGAAGGAGCGGATGTGCGCCTGCAGCGCTTGAACAGGCCACAATTTACCGCATTGCGCCGCGCGATTGCTGCCGATCTGGCGAGCCTGCGTGCCGTGCCTTCGATAGACGAAGTGGGTGCGAGTGCACGGATTGAAGCGCTGGTGGCGCATCACGCCAGCTGGCCGCTGGCCAGCGCGCAGGGGTCCGAGGCAAAGCCCGCACCGCGCGCCACAACCACCGCCAATCTTGGGCAAGAACTTTGGACTGAACTGAAGCATCTGGTACAGATTCGCCGCGTGGACGGCAACGAGGCGGTGTTGCTGCCACCCAGCCAGGCCTATTTCCTGCGCGAAAATTTACGCTTGCGCCTGCTGTCTGCACGGCTGGCGCTGCTGGTCCAGGATCAGCCGGCGTACCGGGCCGACTTGCGTGCGGCCCAGGACATGCTCACGCGCTACTTCAATACGCGCGATGCGGGTGTCATGGCGGCAACCAAGGAAATCAAGCGCCTTTCCAGTTTGCAGATTGTGGCCAAACTGCCGAGTATTGATGCCAGCCTGGCGGCGCTTGATGCTTACAAGGGGAATCAGTAATGCGCTGGCTGATCTCGCTGTTGATTGTCGGGGTGCTGGCCGTGGGGCTGGCCATGGCGGGCCGCTACGATCCCGGCTATGTGGTGTTGGTGTACCCGCCGTGGCGGATGGAAATTTCTTTCATCAGCTTTGCGCTGGTGCTCGCAGGCCTGGTGATCAGCGGTGTGGTGCTGTTGCGTATTGCCGCACTCACACTGGGATTGCCGGCCAGCGTGCGTGCGCAGCGTGAGCGTCGTGCGGCGAAAAAACGCGATGAGAACTTTGTCGGCGGTCTCCGGGCCTATGCTGAATATCGTTATCAGGATGCTGCACAGTCGCTTGGCCAATGGCAGGGCGACGATGCACGAATAGGTCTGGCACGTGTGCTGGCTGCCCGTGCCGCGCAGGAAATGCGCGCTGGGGCGCAGCGCGAGCGCTTTATCCAGGATGCCACGGCTCATGGCGCCGAGCTGGCTGCCCAATTGTTTGAAGCCGAAGCCTGTCTCGACGCCAAGGACGCAACCGCTGCACTGGTGGCGATCAATCGCGCCAAGGACATCGCGCCCAAGCACACCGCACTGTTGCGCCTGGAACTCAAGGCGCGGCAGATGACCGGTCAGTGGGACGAGGCCGAACGTCTGCTCGATGCCCTGGCGCGCAGCAATGCGCTGGAAGCGGGTGTGGCCACGCAAAATCGTCGTATCACCTATGCCGAAAATCTCAAACGCCGTGCCGAAGATGATCGCGGCCTGCTGGAATACTGGAAAAATATTCCGGCCGATTTCAAGGCCGATTCCTGGGTGGCACGTGCGGCGGTTCGTGCCTTCATGCAGCGCGGTGGGCACGATACTGCGCTGGATGTACTGGAGTCCGCCCTTAACCGTGAGTGGAATGAAGACCTGGTGGCGATTTACGGAGAACTGCGCGGCAGCAATCCAACCCGGCAAATCGAGCAGGCGGAAAAATGGCTGCGTGCCCAGCCGCGTGATGCCCAGTTGTTGCTGACACTGGCACAGCTGTGCAGCGTTCAACAGTTATGGGGCAAGGCGCAGAGCTATCTGGAAGCCAGTCTCGCCATTGCACCGAGTGCCGAAGGCCACGTCCGCATGGCTGAACTGAAAACCCAGAGTGGTCAACCGAGCGAAGCCTGCCAGCATTATCAAAAGGCATTGGCGCTTTGCCGCGCCCAGTAGGTGCCCGGCGCAGCTTCCAGTCTGGTGGTTTTAGACCAGGCAGGGCGTCAGGCTGAGAGGGCGGTTTCCGTATCCGCCGCAAACACGAACGAATCCGCAAAGAACGCATCTTCGGGCAGCCCCCGCGTTTGCCCGAACGCATCGCGTGCGCTGTCTACCATGATGGGTGCGCCGCAGGCATAGACCTGATAGCCGGACAGATCGGCAAAGTCGGCGAGCACGGCCTCGTGGACCAATCCGGTTCGACCTTGCCACCGATCGCCCGGCTCAGGGTTGGATAACACCGGTATGAACGTGAAATTGGGATGCTCGGCCTGCCATTGCTGCGGCAGTTCGGCCATGTACAGGTCTTTCAGCGCACGCACGCCCCAATACAGCACCATCTCGCGATCCAGATGCGCGGCAAACGCGTGTTCCAGCATGCCTTTGATCGGCGCGAAGCCGGTACCGCCTGCAATGAAGATCATCGGCTTGTCGGAATCCTCGCGGATGAAAAAGCTGCCGAGCGGACCTCTCAGTCGCAGGATGTCGCGTTCTTTCAGGGTGGTAAACACCTGGTCGGTGAACAGGCCGCCCGGCATGTGGCGGATGTGCAGTTCCTGCAGGGCGTCGTCGTGCGGTGGATTGGCGAGCGAGTAGCTGCGTGTCTTGCCATTCTTCAACTGAAAGTCGATATATTGGCCGGCCAGAAACTGCAGGCGCTCGTTGGCGGGCAGCTTGATCTTGACCACCATTACATCGTCGGCGCGTTTTTCCAGTTTTTCCACCCGGCACGGCAGGGTTTTCACCACGATGTCTTTCGCGGCGCCAATTTCCTTGGCTTCGATGCTGAGGTCGGACAAGGGCCTGGCACAGCAGAACAACGCCCGGCCCTGGGCTTTCTCTTCGTCCTTCAGGGTGGTGGGCGAATGTTTGCCGTAATCCAGTGCGCCGGATAACACCTTGCCCTTGCAGGCGCCACAGGCGCCGTTGCGGCAGCCATAGGGCAGCGAAAAGCCTTCGCGCAAGGCAGCCTCGAGTATGGTTTCGTCGTCGTTGACGTGGAATTGGTGCCCGCTGGGCTGGATGGTGACCTGATACGGCATGATGTAGGCTTAGAATGCGGTGACAAACCTAGAGATTATCGCCCGAGAGCGCCGGGTTTTTACCCTTGCAAGCATAGGGTTACAGACAAATGGTTAAATTCGAACGGGCATCACAGACAAACGGCAATGAAAAAAATCTTGATTGTAGGATTTGGCGATGTGGCCGAACGACTGGTGAAGCGCTATGCGGGTCAGGCCGGATTTGTTGGGCTGACCCGTCGCCCCGAGCGGGCTGCTGCACTGCGCGCACTGGGTGTGATCCCCTACGTGGGCGACCTGGATACGCCGCAGAGCCTGCGTCGCTTGCCGCGCGTCGACGGCGTGCTTCATTTTGCGCCGCCACCTGCTGACGGCACAACCGATCCGCGCACGGCGCATCTGTTGCATGCCTTGTCGCGTCGGGGCAAGCCGGGCGCGCTGGTCTACATCAGTACCAGCGGGGTATACGGCAATTGCGGCGGCGACTGGGTGGCCGAGACGCGTACAGTGGCGCCGGTCAATGGCCGCGCGGTGAGGCGTGTCGATGCCGAGCGCCAGTTGCGTGCCTGGGGCGAGGCCTTGCGGGTGCAGGTCAGCATCCTGCGCGCGCCGGGTATTTACGCGGCGGATCGCCTGCCGCTGGAACGTATCAGGCGTGGCACGCCCGCGCTCGTTTCCAGGGACGACAGTTACACCAATCACATTCACGCCGATGACCTGGCGCGGCTGGCATGGGCTGCGTTGTTTCGTGGCCGTTCGCAGCGCATATACCATGCGGTCGATGCGCGCCCCCTGAAAATGGGAGACTGGTTCGACAGTTGTGCGGATGCATTCGACCTGCAGCGGCCACTGCGGGTGAATCGTGCCGAAGCGGAAAAGGTTTTGTCGGAAGCCCTGTTGTCGTTTCTGCGCGAGTCACGCCAGTTGTCGAATGTACGAACCACGCGCGAGTTGCGCCTGAAATATCGTTACCCGACTTCGGATGATCTGCTTCGCGAAATCAGGCAGGCGCGTGGACAGATGAAACTGTTTTAAGGCGCCGCCCTTGAAAACACCCGTGACTAGCGCAGCAAGTCGTCCGGCTCACGCTTGAATTCTCCCTCTATGGTTTTGGGCGTGGTGTCCGTACTTTCTCTGCGTGGTGGCGGAGTCTGAGAAAAAGGGGAGTCGTCGTTAGCCGGGCGCAAGGGGTCCGGTACGCGTTTGGCCCAGGTGCCGGGAACCAGCAGCAGGATCAGGGCGAGGACATCGCTGATGAAGCCGGGGAAGACAAGCAAGCCGCCGGCGAGGAGAATGCGGCTACTGTAGAACAACGAGGCCAGCGGATGGGCGCCAGACTGCACCGAAAACAGCATGCGCGCGCTCCAGGCCACACGTTCCACACGAACCAAAGTAACCCCGATGACAGCAGCCAGCAGCAGCCACAGCAGCACCCAGCCGCCGATGGCGCTGGCAACCCAGAAGATGCCGATGGCTTCCAGCACCGGGAATGACAACAGTAATAGCACAATCCAACTAATGCGCATGTGATGGAACCTTTGTTAGTCTTGACTAATTTACCCGATGCGGCGAGTGCCGAAAAGCTGGCGCGCGTGGTGATTGAAAGCCGCGCGGCAGCGTGCGTGAACGTTTTGGCGGCGTGTCGCTCCATTTACCAGTGGCAGGGCAGGGTGGAAATTACAACCGAAATTCCGTTGCTGATCAAAACCACCGCCGAAAACTACCCGCAGCTTGAAGCCATCATACGAATGCACCACCCCTACGATGTACCCGAACTGATTGCCACACCAATAACACATGGCCTGCCTGCCTATCTCGACTGGCTGGCCACGGAGACTGAAAGACATGAATAAATGGACCCGTTTGCTCAGCGTATTGCCACTACTTTGGGGTGCGCTGCTGCATTTTCCAGTGGTGCAGGCCGAAGAATTTCTGGAGCCGGAAGTAGCGTTTAAATTCTCGGCACGAACACTGGACGCCAATACGCTGGAAGCACGCTGGCAGATCGCGGACGGCTATTACATGTATCGCGACAAGTTCAAGTTCGAGGTGACGGGCGCTACGCTGAACACGCCGAAACTGCCTGCAGGCAAGGTCAAGGAAGACGAGAATTTCGGCAAGGTCGAGACCTATCGCAAGGATATACGCATCGCTTTACCGATCCGGCGCACCGCTGGAATGACGGAAGTGACGCTGAAAACCACGGCGCAAGGCTGTGCCGATGCCGGATTGTGCTACACACCGCAGACGGAGAGCACGACGCTCAAACTGCCGGCAATGGTCGCGACAGCCGCAGCGGCCTCACTCGCAGCCCCGGTGGAAAAAGCGTCTTCCAGTCCGCTTGCCTCTGCGCTGGATGGCCTGCGCAGTCTGGGGGGAATGAGCGCACCCAAGCTACTGCCGCCGGATGAGGCTTTCCCTGTAGCTGTGGCCATGGCCGATGCACAAACGGTACGCATCGACTACACGCTGACGCCCGATACCTATCTGTATCGCGACAAACTCGCTTATGTCGTCAAGTCGCCGGCCGATGTGAAGGTGGCGAGCGTGAATACGCCGGCGGGTGAGGTCAAGGATGACCCGAGCTTTGGCCGGACCGAGGTGTATCACCAAGGCTTTGCAGCCAGCGTGACGCTTTCGCGCGCGCTTGCAGCCGGGGAAACGCTGGTGCTGGCAGCGAGCTGGCAGGGCTGTAACGAAGCGGTCGGCGTGTGCTATCCGCCTATCAATCGCGACTTTAGCTTGAGCGCAGCGGGAGTCGGTGCGCTCGAACTTCAGACGGGTGGAGCAGATCCTGTGATGGCTGTGCAGGCTGTGGCCAGTGAATCCGCCACCATGGTCAATTCGGCGAATGAGTCGGACACGTCCAAAATCGAGCGCGTACTGAAAGGCGGCAGCTTCTGGGCTGTCGTCGCAACTTTCTTTGGCCTGGGCCTGCTGCTGGCGCTGACGCCGTGCGTGTTTCCGATGATTCCGATCCTGTCGGGCATCATCGCCGGACAGAAAAAGGAACTCACCAAAGCCAGCGGTTTCCTGCTTGCGCTGGCCTATGTGCTGGGCATGGCGATTACCTATTCGCTGGCCGGCGTGGCAGCGGCCTTGTCGGGCACCCTGATTTCCAATGCGTTGCAGAACCCGTGGGCGCTCGGAATTGGTGCGGGCATTTTCGTGGCGCTGGCGCTGTCGATGTTCGGCTTCTTTGAATTGCAACTGCCGAGCTTCATCCAGAGCAAATTCTCCGACGCCTCCAACAAGATGAAGGGCGGCAGCTTTGTCGGTGTATTTGTCATGGGCGCGCTCTCGGCCGTGATCATGGGCCCGTGTGTGGCCCCCCCGCTGGCTGCCGCACTGGCTTTCATCGCCCAGACCGGCAACACCACCCTGGGTGGCGTCGCCTTGTTCGTGCTGGCCCTGGGGATGGGCGTGCCACTGCTGCTGGTGGGCGTGTCGGCGGGGGCCTTGCTGCCGCGTGCCGGCGGCTGGATGAACGCGGTGAAATACTTCTTCGGCGTCACCATGCTGGCGATCGCCATTTACCTGATCTCACCGATCATCCCGGCCTGGATCAACATGCTGCTGTGGGCCGTGTTGCTGGTTGGTTCTGCAATCTTCCTGCACGCGCTCGATCCACTGCCTGCTCATGCGTCCGGCTGGATGCGTTTGTGGAAAGGGCTGGGCGTCGTGCTGCTGATCGGGGGACTGTCGCTCATCCTCGGCATGCTGGCCGGCAGCCGCGATCTGCTGCAGCCGCTCGATGTGTTCAAAGGTGGTTCGGGCGGCCAGGCCATCGCTGCCGAGCAGAAAGGCCTGGCGTTCGAAAAGGTCAAGGATGTGGCCGCGCTTGATGCTCGTCTGGCTGCGGCCAAGGCCGATGGCCAGCCGGTCATGCTCGACTTCTATGCGGACTGGTGTGTGTCGTGCAAGGAGATGGAACGTTTCACCTTCAGCGACCCCAAGGTGCAGGCGCGACTGCAAAATACGCTGCTGCTGAAAGCGGACGTTACCGCCAATACGGATGCCGACAAGGCACTGCTGAAACGCTTCAGTCTGTTTGGCCCGCCCGGGCTGATTTTCTGGAATGACGCGGGGGCGCAGTCGGGTTACAAGGTCATCGGTTTCGAGAAGCCGGACAAATTTCTGACGAGCGTCGACTCGGCGCTGGGCAGTAAATAACGCCGCCAGGCTTTACCGGGTTTGTCGCAGCACCGCGATGCTGTCCAGCAACGGAGTGACGATGGGCGCGATCTTGCGCCGCATCAGAGAGCCGATCGCCGTAGTCTTGAGGAAGATCGGTCGCACGCTGTCGGCATCGGCTGCAGCCAGCGCGTCGAGTGCCGTGCAATCCACCTCAAGCTGCGGGGCCGCTGTCAATATGGCCATACGTGCCGCACTGCGCGTGGCTTCGTCGACTGACCGTAACGGTGCACACCACTGCGCCAGTGCGTCGAGAGTGTGGTTCACCACTTCCTGAACTTCCGGTCGGTCGAGAATGGTTGCGGTGGTGGCGAGATAGGTTTGGCCTTGCCCCGACAATGCTTTTTCCAGCATGACGCTATACGGATTGTTGGCCAGTCGAGGCGCGCTGCCATGGTCAGCACGTGCATCACGCGGGTTGGGCAGGGCATCGGGCTGCTGTTCGAGAAAGGCGATGTAATACGAGTTGCGACCGCTGCCGCGCTTCCAGATCGACAGCTTCTCGGTATCGGTCAGCACGCCGGAATACAACATGACCGCCACCGTGTCGAGAATGCCGACATCGTCTTCATGCAGAAAAGCCAGGTGCTCGAGCAGAAATTCAGCCAGGGTGCGGCCCATGCTGCCCCGGCTCACCACGTCGCGCATCAGCATCAGGCGTGCATTCTCGATGGTGGACATGCACCACCATGCATGGCGTGCCAGTTCGTCGGTTAGTGCGGGCGAGTGCACCACGGCAACCACTGCCTCTTCCTCGGCAATCAACAACAACTGCGCCAGGTGCTGGGCCGACAGGCCGGCCTGCGATTGCCGTGTCCAGCGTGTCAGGTGCACCGGATAGCCGCCGGGCGAGCCGAGCGCATGGCCGGACAGCAATTCGCGCACGCGTTTGAGGTAGCGGTCGGAGCGCTCATTGGGCTTCAACGGCACACTGGCTTCACCTTGTGGCGTCAGCGCCCACAGCGTCATGCTCGATTCGTCGATGCGGACGGCCTTGAGGTCGGTATTGAACAGGACGTTGAGCCGCAGTTCGTCTTCCGGGGATAGCTCGTCGTTCATAGGGCCTTGAATACGTCGCGCGCTGCAGCGATGGTGGCGTCGATATCGGCGTCGGTGTGCGCCGCCGAGACAAAGCCTGCTTCAAATGCCGACGGTGCGAGGTAGACGCCGTGGTCGAGCATGGCGTGGAAGAAGCGGTTGAATGTGTCCTTGTCGCACTGCATCACCTCGGCAAAGCTGGTCGGCGGCTGGGCGGCGAAGTACAGGCCGAACATGCCGCCGACAGAATCGGTGCAGAAAGTGACACCGGCGTCTTTCGCCGCAGCCGCCAGGCCGGTGACCAGGCGCTGGGTGCTGGCGGCAAGCTGCGCGTAAAAGTCCGGCGCGCTCACCGCCCTGAGGGTAGCCAGGCCTGCTGCGACCGCAACGGGATTGCCCGACAGCGTGCCGGCCTGATACACCGGGCCCAGCGGCGCGAGTTGGTCCATCACCTCGGCACGGCCGCCAAAGGCGCCCACCGGCATGCCGCCGCCGATCACCTTGCCGAGCGTGGTCAGGTCGGGACGGATGCCGAGCAGCTTCTGTGCGCAGCCGAGATCGACGCGAAAGCCGGTCATTACTTCATCAAAAATCAGCAACGCGCCGGAGGCATCGCACAGGCGGCGCATGGTGGCCATGAATTCGGCTGTGGGTTTGACCAGGTTCATGTTGCCGGCAAACGGTTCGACGATGATGCAGGCAATCTCGGTGCCGAGTTCGGCAAAGGTGCGTTCCAGTCCGGCGACGTCGTTGTAGTCCAGCACCAGTGTCTGCGCGGCGGTTTCGGCCGGCACACCAGCCGAGGTGGGATTGCCGAAGGTGAGCGCGCCGGAGCCGGCTTTCACCAGCAGGAAATCGGCGTGACCGTGGTAACAGCCCTCAAACTTGATGATCTTGCTGCGTCCGGTGAAGCCGCGCGCCAAGCGAATCGCGCTCATGGTGGCTTCGGTGCCGGACGATACCAGGCGAACTTTTTCGATGCTGGGCACCAGTTGCACGATCAACTCGGCGATTTCCAGTTCGGCGGCCGACGGCGCGCCGAACGACAGGCCGCGCGCGGCGGCATCCTGTACCGCCTTCACCGTGCCGGGGTGGGCGTGACCGAGAATGGCTGGCCCCCACGAACCGACGTAGTCAATGTATTCGCGGCCATCCGCATCCCATACACGCGAGCCCTGGGCGTGATCAAAGAATACCGGTGTGCCGCCGACCCCCTTGAATGCGCGGACGGGGGAATTCACGCCACCGGGAATGACTTTTTGCGATTGTTCAAACAGGGTTTCGTTGCGATTCATGATTCAAGTCTCATTATCCAAGTCTCATTGTTCGGGTTCAGCTTCAAAGTCTCATTGTTCGGGTTCAGCTTCAAACAGGTGGTTCAGATCGTGTGCAGCGGCGCGGACATCAGGGGCGTCGAACAAGGCCGACAGCACCGCGAGGCTGTCGGCCCCCGCATCCAGCAGTTGCGGTGCGTTGGCCAGGGTGATGCCGCCGATGGCAACCACCGGCAGGTGGATGGCCGGTGTGGCGTCGCGCAATAACGCGACATCCGCCCGCGCAGCAGCCGGTTTGGTGGGAGACGGAAAGAAACTGCCAAACGCGACGTAGTCCGCGCCCGCCGCCTGCGCCGCCAGGGCCAGATCAAGGCTTTGATAACACGATGCGCCAATCAACTTGTCCTTGCCGAGAATGATGCGCGCCTCGCGCAGGCTGCCATCGTCACGCCCCAGGTGGACGCCGTCGGCATCGCACAGATCAGCCAGCCGTAGATCGTCGTTGATGATCAGCGGTACGCCAAACTGGTGGCACAGGCTGGCGAGTTCGCTGGCCTGTTCATGGCGGCGTGCAACGTCGGCAGATTTATCGCGGTATTGCACGGCAGCCACGCCGCCGACCAGGGCTGCTTCGATCTGCGCCAGCAAATATCCGGTATCGGCCGTTTCGAAGGTGATGGCGTAAATGCCGCCTGGAAAATCAGACATGCCGGTAATCAGGCATTGCCTTCTGTTTGCGCATCCTGCGCCCAGAAAAACCGCTCGGGAATGTATTGTCCCATGCCGGGCCGGAAGGCTGCCTTGAGCGTTTCATAGGTGAAATTCTGTGCTTCGCGCACCGCGCTCGGCACGTCATTGCCATACGCCAGGGTGGCGGCGATGGCCGAGGCCAGGGTGCATCCGGAGCCGTGATAGCTGCCGGGCAGGCGGTCCCAGGCATCGGTTTGCACATGGCCGTCGATATTGTAGAGACTGTTCAGTACGCGTGGGGTCGTTTCGTGGGTGCCGGTCACGAGTACATATTCGCAGCCGAGATCGATCAAATGCTTGGCGCAGGCGGCCAGGTCCATGTCGTCCTCATCCGATTCGAACAGTGCCAGACGGCGCGCCTCGTGGCTGTTCGGGGTGAGGATGCTGGTTTGCGGGATCAACAGGTCGCGCATCGCCGAGATCATGTCGTCGGTGGCGAGTTCATCACCGCGTCCGGAGGACAGTACCGGGTCGAGCACAACCGGGATATCGGGGTAGTCGGCGAGTATTTCGGCGATGACCGCAATGGATTCCGGGCTGCCCAGCATGCCCAGTTTGAAGGCGGCTACGGGCACGTCTTCCAGCAGCATGCGCGCCTGGTCCATCACCCACTCGGAGTCGATCACCAGAATTTCGTCGATTCCGGCGGTATCTTGTACCGTCAGCGCGGTGATGACCGACAGCGGATGGCAGCCCATGCTGGCCAAGGTGAGCAAATCGGCCTGCACCCCTGCGCCACCGGTCGGATCGGACGCGGCAAAGCTGAGCACCAGCGGAGGCGAGAGTTTGGGGGTGAAAATTGGCGGCATGGTGTCACTGCTTTAGAATCTAATGTCCGATTTTAGCTGAAATCCCATCGCACCTATGTCTGACACACTTGAATACAAAAGCTGGATGTGCCTGATTTGTGGCTGGATTTATCACGAAGAGACCGGCGCACCGGATGACGGCATCCCCCCGGGAACACGCTGGGAAGACGTGCCCATCAACTGGACGTGTCCGGATTGTGGCGCGCGCAAGGATGATTTCGAGATGGTGGCGTTTTAAGGTATTGGTTTTTTTACATTTAAACACTCAAGTATTACCGGGACACGGGCGTTAGAGCGTAGGCGGCATAACGGTGCAAGCGTTTGTTCCAAGGAATATCAGCCAACCCACCGGATGCTTTACCGTATCTTGTGGATACGTCCCGTGGAATTGGAATACAGCTTTTAATAAGGAGAGAGTCATGATTGTGAAATGGATTTCAGCAATGGCCTTGCTTGTGTCTTCGGCAAGCGCGTGGGCGGTTTCCCCCTATATCCAGGGTGATTCGGTGAGCGCCGGTAACGTTCAGGGTGCGGCGACAGCTGTCGAGACCAAGCTCAAGAATGGTGGCTTCAAGGTGGTCGGCAAGTATTTCCCCAAGTCGTTGGCGGGCTACGGGGTGGTGATTGCCACCGACGACGCCATGCTTGGTGAGGTCGGCTCTGTCGGCGGACCTGCCGTACTGGGCGCGGCGATCCGTGTGGGCGTCAAGGCCGACGGTAGCGTGGCCTACACCAACCCGGATTACTGGTATAGGGCCTATTTCCGCAAGTCGTTTGATAAAAAGGAGCCGGCGGTCAAGGCCCTGCAGGCACGTCTGCAGGATGCGCTAGGCGCAGGTAAAGGGCAGGGCGGTGACGAGTCTGCGAGCGGCTTGACCAACTACCGCTACATGATCGGCATGGAGCGTCTGGATTCCTATAAAAACAAAATGGCCGAATATGGCAGCTTCAATGAAGCGGTAAAGACCGTGCGCGACAACCTGGCCAAGGGCGCAGGCAAGACGAGCAAGGTGTATGAAATCGTGATGGCCGATCGCAAGCTGGCTGTGTTTGGCGTGTCTATGAATGACAGCGAGAACAACGATGGTGAGTGGATCAAGCGCATCGACATGCAGGACAGTATCGCGGGCCTGCCTTACGAAATTTACGTCATCGACAAGGAAGTGGGGGCGCCGCATGCCCGCTTCCGCATTGCGCTGGCCTTCCCGGATGTGGGGATGGGACAGTTCATGCGTATCTCGACGCTGCCCAATGCCATTGTCGATACCATGAGCCTGGTAGCAGGCGTCGAGAAGAAATCCAGCGGGGACGCCTGGTAGTAAGCCACCGCACGAACCGCACTGGCAAAAGGGCGCTGCATGGCAGCGCCCTTTTTGTTTGTCTACTACGACTACACGGCATGCTGGCGCGACAAGTGCTAAAGAAGCCTGAACCGGTGCCGTAATGTTTACCACACAGGGGACAGCTATGTGCTGTCTTCCCGATGGTCCTCGTGGAGATAACGTGTGGATAACGAAGCTTTGAAAGGCGTCAAGGTGATGGTCATCGATGACAGCAACACCATACGCCGTAGTGCGGAAATATTTTTGAACCAGGCGGGCTGCGAAGTCATCCTGGCGCAGGATGGTTTCGATGCGCTGGCGAAAATTACCGACCACGATCCGGATGTGGTGTTTGTCGACATCATGATGCCGCGACTGGATGGCTATCAAACCTGTTCGCTGATCAAGCGTAACGCCAAGTACCGTACCACTCCCGTGATCATGTTGTCGTCCAAGGACGGGCTGTTTGATCGTGCGCGTGGCCGCATGGTGGGGTCGGACGAGTATCTGACCAAGCCTTTTACCAAGGACACACTTCTGACGGCTGTGCGTGAGCACGCTTGTGCAGGGGCTTAATTTTTCTAGGAGCATAAATTATGGCTATCAGTCGTATTTTGGTTGTTGACGATTCCCCTACAGAGCGCTTTTTCCTGTCCGAGCTGTTGGTCAAAAACGGCTATCTGGTCAGCATGGCCGAGAGTGGCGAGGAGGCCGTGGCGCAGGCCAAGCAGACACTGCCCGACCTGATCGTGATGGATGTCGTGATGCCCGGGATGAACGGCTACCAGGCTACGCGCATGATCACCAAGGAAGATTCGACCAAGCATATCCCCGTCATCATGTGCACCACCAAAGGCCAGGAAACCGACAAGGTGTGGGGCATGCGCCAGGGGGCCAAGGCTTATCTGGTCAAGCCGGTGAAGCCGGAAGACTTGTTGTCACAGATCAAGGCGCTGGGCTGAGCGAACCAATATGGCCAAGAAATTCAATCTGCGCGAATTTCAGACCACGCTTTCGCAGAAACTGCAGGCGGCGGCCAGTCGCGACAACACCGGATCCCGTTTGGGCTTCCGGGTGGGCGAGGTGAATTGGTTGGTGAGCCTTTCCGATACAGAAGAGGTGATTCCCGTGCCTTCGATCGTCAAGATGCCGGGCGCGCGACGCTGGTTTCGTGGGGTCGCCAACATTCGCGGTAACTTGTATGCGGTAAGCGATTTCGCCGACTTCATGGGGCAGGGCGTGACGCCCGAGCATGCCGACTGTCGTTTGCTGATTCCCCATCATGATTTTGGTGTGAATGCCGCACTGCTGGTACGCGGCACTTTGGGCCTGAAAAATATCAACCACTATCAGATGCGTAGCGGGCGTGGTGTGCATCCGTGGATTGCACGCCAATACGCAGACGAATCTGGCATCGATTGGTGTGATATGGATTTTGGGCAATTGCTCGGCAACCCCGAGTTCCTGATGGTAGAAGCGCAGATCGGCAACTGACTGAGCGTTGAATACGAGGCGCATTGCGCCGATTAATGAGAGGGATTGGAGCAATGAACATGGCAATTACGATGAATGGCCTCAAGGGGCTGGCGGGCCGGATGACCGAAAAAGTCACAGGTAAAAAGGGGGGTGAGCACACCACCCTGATCATGCAAACCGTACGCAAACTGGCGGATACGGAACCTGGCAAGGCCCCACTCATCGGCCATCTCCCTGTCGATAAACAGTATCTCTATACCGGCACCACCCTGATTGTCTCGCTGCTGCTGGCGGCAGGTTTCACCATCTACAGCCTGGTCCAACTGGATAACCGAACCAGTTATGAAGCCAAATCAGGTGATTTGAAGGTGCTGTCCCAGCGCTTGCCGCTTACCGCTCAGCAATCCGTGCTGGGCAACGCCGTAGCGTTCAAGAAACTGGCTGAAGGCAAGGCCACGTTTGAGAAAACATTGACGGGCCTGATTGAAGGTGACAGCGAGGTTCCCGCTTCAAGCGGCGAGGCGCGTGACACGCTGGGAAAGATCAGCGAGCACTGGAAGAAATTCAATCCGCAGGTCACCCAGATTCTGTCGCAGCAGAAAAACCTGGTGGCGTTGAATAATAGTGTGAAAAACATTAATGCGCTGTCGACCAACTTGCAGGAAGTGGCCGAGCAACTTGCCAGCCAGCTTGCGGATTCCGGCGCCAGCGTGCGGGAAGTATCACGCGCCAATCACCTGGTGATGCTGAGCCAGCGGCTGCCGAAAAACGCTAACCTGCTGTTGTCTTCCGACCTGATTGACCCGGCAGTGGTGCTGCAACTGGAAAAGGACACAACCTCATTCCGCGATACGGTACAGGCGCTGTTTGAAGGTGCGGCTAGCCGCCAGGAGGACAGCATGCTGACGCTGGAAGACCTGGGCACCAACATGGCCGACATGGTGGAAGCGGTAGGCGCGGTGCTGGCCAACACGCAGCCACTGTTGCAGTCAAAAATGGCGGCCAACAATTTGTTCGCGGGTAGTGATGGCCTGCTGGATGATACTGCCAAGCTGTCTCAGGATTACCAGTCGGCCGGCGGCATGGGCTATCTGTTTACCGCCTTGTTTGCTGTGCTGGCACTGGCTTCTCTGGTGATGTTGGGGGTGGTTAATATCAACGAGACCAAATCACGGGCGCGCAAGAGCGAAGAGGAAAACAGCCGCAACCAGGAAGCCATTCTGCGTCTGATGGACGAATTGGGCGAACTGGCTGAAGGCAACCTCACCATTAACGCCAGCGTGACGGAAGATATCACCGGTGCGGTGGCTGACTCGATCAACTATACGGTGGAAGAGTTGCGGTCTCTGGTGCGCGGCATTAACAACGCGACAGAGCAGATGGATCAGGCCGCCAGCCAGGCCGGTCAGATATCCGAGTCACTGCAACAAGCCTCGCGTCGCCAGACGGAAGGAATTGAAGGAACCTCAGCTGCTGTGGTGAGCCTGGCGCAATCGGTGCAACAGGTGTCAGGTAATGCAGCCGAGTCCGCTCGTGTGGCCGAACAATCGCTGGCCGCTGCCGAAAAAGGCCAGCAGGCTGTGGCGAACGCCATTTCCAGCATGAACGGCTTGCGTGAACAGATTCAGGAAACGTCGAAGCGAATCAAGCGTCTCGGTGAATCGTCACAGGAGATTGGCGAAATCGTGGAACTGATTTCAGACATTACCGAACAGACCAACGTGCTGGCGCTGAACGCGGCGATTCAGGCGGCATCAGCCGGTGAAGCCGGCCGGGGCTTCTCGGTGGTTGCGGAGGAGGTACAGCGATTGGCTGAACGTTCAGCCGATGCAACCAAACAGATCGCAGCGATTGTGAAAACGATTCAATCGGATACGCACGATACGGTGGCGGCGATGGAAGTATCGACCCAGGGTGTGGTCGAAGGCGCCAAGCTGTCCGATGCGGCTGGGCAGACGCTGGCCGAGATTGGCGACGTGTCGAAAACACTGGCCGGCCTGATTGCCGACATTTCCTTGGCCACGCAAAGCCAGGCGGAATCGACTGCGAAAGTGGCCGAGACCATGCAGGACATCAAGTCCATTTCGGCCCAGACCAGTAGCGGTACGCAACAAACAGCCGACTCGATTGGCGGTATGAAACAGCTGGCTCAAGATCTCAAGAACTCGGTTTCGGGCTTCAAGCTCAGCTGATCGGACTGATCTCAACGCGAAGCGAACAGCAGTTACGGCACCGCACCAACGTTAGGAACAATACACATGAGCGCCTTACACGATTACGATACTGGCCCGTTGAACTGGGTGCGCGGCGATATCGACGCCGCGCTGCAAGCCGCCTTGGGGCGCGTGCAGGCCTATAGTGTCGATGCTGACCTGACCAATGCCCTGCGCCTGGCGCGTGATGATGCACATCAGGCAACCGGTGCGTTGCGCATGGTGGGACTGGAAGGTGCTGCAACCCTGTCCGCTACGCTGGAATCCAGCCTCGACGACATCAACGAAAACCGGGTACAGGCGAGTGACGAGATGTTGCGCGCCCTGCGTAACGCCATCGAAGGCCTGCAGCGCTGGGTCAAGGATCTGGCTGATGGCCGCGGCAGTGGTGAACTGGCATTGTTCCCCCTCTACAAGCGGCTACGCGAATTACAAGGCGCCGAGCGGGTGTTCGAGGGCGAATTGTTTTTCCCGGATCTGCGTTCACGGACGCAAGGGAAAGCCGTCAATAATTGCATGACGCAAGAAGCCCTGGCTGCTGAAGTCAAAACGAATCGTGCCCAATTTCAGCGTGGCCTGCTGGCCTTTCTGCGCAATGTCGAAGCTGAACAGGGATTGACGCGCATGCGTAATGCCCTGGCGGCAATCGAGCGGATTGCCCCTTCGCAAGCTTCACAAACATTCTGGTGGGCATGTGTCGGCTTTGTCGATAGCCTGATTGTGCACGGCGTCGAGGCTGATTTTCATGTGAAGCAATTGCTTGCTCGCGTGGATCTGCAAATGCGCCGCCTGATGGAGGGTTCACCGCAGGTAGCCGAACGTCTGATGCGCGATGCGCTGTTCTTCGTGGCCAAAAGCCAGCCGTCGGATGGCCGCGCTGCAGAAGTGCGTTCAACGTTCGCTCTGGATCGCTATCTGCCCGGGCGCGGCATGCTGGATCCGGAAGCCCTGGCGCGGATGCGTCCGGTGCTGGATGCGCTGAAAACTGGCTTGAAAGCGGCTCATGAAAACTGGCATGCGTTTGTCGAGGGTGATGCGGGGCAGTTGGAGCAGTTCCATATCCAGCTGGAGCGCATGCATCCGCAAGCTCAATCACTCGCTGAGAGCCACTTCAAGCCGCTGCTTGACGAACTGGCGGCAGCCGCCAATTTTGCATCCCGGAATGAAGGTGACATACGCGACCAGATGAATCTGGAAGTCGCCTCTGCACTGCTGTTCATGCAAAACGCTATCGACCAGGAAGATGTTTTGCACACCGATTTCTCCGGTCGCGCAGACAGCCAGAGTGAACGTCTGCGTGCCTTGATCGAGGGCCGCGAATTGCCTGCTAGCGCAATGGAAACCACGCATCAGCGTGAAGCCGAGCGTGACATGCTGGTGCATATGGCACAGGAAGTGGGGCAAAACCTGAAGCAGATGGAAGAAGCACTGGATGCCTTCTTCCGTGACGAGACCGAACGTGAGGCGCTGGCCGGTCTGCCCGCGCTGGCCCAGCAGGCACAAGGTGCGCTCACCATGCTGGAACTGCCGGATGCGGCCAGCTTGCTGGCTGCGGCAACGGCTGCCGTGGAACCTTTTTCTGCCGAAGGCCATCCCGATGAGGCGAGCCAGCAACGTCTGGCGGATGCCTTCTCCAGCCTGGGTCTGTATATCGAATCCTATTGCGCCGGTCGTTCTGATGCCGGCCGGATTCTGCGCCCTGTTCTGATCGAGTTCGGCGTGATTGATGCCGATACCGACGGTGGGAGCATGCTGGACGATTCGATCGAATCCGGCCTGCCTACGCGCAAGGATGAAGTGGTGTCGGCCTATCTGGATTGGCGTGACGTGCCCGACGACGGCACAAAAAAAAAATTTCTTGATGCACTAACTGAGCTGGGTCGCGATGCTGAACTGATCGACGACGATATCCTGAAGCGGCAAACGCGTGCCGCCCTGGATTTGAGCCGTGACGCCGCTGAGGCACCGGTGCAACTGGATGCTGCCATTGCCACGCTCTGTGGCCAAATCATTCCCGAACGCGCAGTCATTGAATCCCCTCTGAATCTGGATGCATCCGAACACGTGAGTGACGAGCACGAGATTTCGCCGGCCACTGACGAAAAACCCGAGACGGTTGATGAAGCTGATGCTTCAGTTAGCGACATGGCTGAAGCCGATCACGCCGTTATCCACGAGTCTGTTGAAGAAGCGCAACCTGCCCCGGTAATCGAGTTCAGCGCTGTCGAGCCCGAACCGGCTATTGAAGCGGCCACGCCGGCAGCTGAAGATGCCGCGGTTTCCTCGACCGGGGAATTGTTGCTGACCACGATACCTGAAGGAGTCGAACAGGAATTGCTGGAAATTTTCCTGGAAGAAGCCAACGAAGTGCTGGCTACCATGGGCGAGGCGTGTGATGTCTGCCAGAATCACCCGGACGACCGCGATTCCCAGACAGTCATTCGTCGCGGCTTCCACACGCTGAAAGGCAGTGGCCGCATGGTTGGCCTGGAACAGCTGGGCGAAACTGCGTGGCATCTTGAGCAATTGATGAATGGCTGGCTGGCCGATAAAAAGCCCGCCAGCCGTGATCTGTTGCGTTTGATTGAACGGTCCCGCGGCGTATTCCAGGATTGGGTCAACGCGCTACAGAGCAACGTGCCGGTGGCATTGCCGGTTCAGGCTTTGCTTGAGGCGGTTGAGCGCGTCATGCAAGGGCAGTCGCTGGATGTTGCGCCGATGCCTGTGGCTGAGATTGAAGCCCCGGCGGTGGATATGCGCAGCGTTGAAGCCGAAGCATCGCCTGATGCGATGCTTGAGTCTGAACTGGAAACTGAGGTTGTCATTGAAACCGAAGCGGTTGCCCCGGTAGAGGAAGGGGTGATCGCTGAGTCGATGGAGGTGCCTGTCGCTGAAACCGAAGCTGAGTGGACGCCCCTGGTGGTTGACGAGCCTGCTGCCGGATTTGACGAGCCGCGTGCTGCCGAAATTCTGGAATCCGCTGATGCGGGTGAAATGATGGAGCCGGCGCTACTGGTTGACGTGCCCGAGCCTGTTGCGATTGAACCTGAACTGATTGAGTCAGCCACCCCGCCCGATGAAACAGAAGTGGTGGTGGATGCACCTGTACTTGAGGTGGGCGCTGTCATCGAATATGCGGAAACCAGCGAGCCGATCGAGCAGCCGTTGCCACCTGACGAAGTATGTATCGGCCCGGTTTCCATGTCGGCCAATTTGTATGAAATCTTCATGGTGGAGGCGCATCAGCGCCTGGCCGTGTTGCAGGAAGAAGTCGCGCACCATGCTGACATGGCGAATAGTGCCGTCAGTGAGCATGCACGCCGTGCCATTCATACCCTAGGCGGTATCGCAGGCACCGCAGGCATTTCGGCTCTGGCCGAACTGTCGCATGCACTAGAACAATACTGGAATCGGTTTGTACGCGTGGCATTGCCGACGGCGCACCTGCCGCTGGTTCAGGATACGGTCGCGCGACTGCATGAAATGATTGCCACCATTGAAAGTGGGCATCTTCCTGACGCCGCCTATGACTTGATTGCAACCCTGGGTGAACTGGAAGATGAATCCGCTCCCCCAGTGCAGGACGATGCGCCGGATCAAGCGGTTGAACTGACGGACGTGGCTCATGTACCGGCCGACACTCAGGATGATATGTCTGCGGAGGAGATCGCCGCTGAATTGGCCATTACCCAGGATCTGGGCGCGGCGCCACACGTCAGCACGACATCGGGCCCATTGGATGTCAGCTCACTGGTACCCGATATCAGGCATGCGGCAACTGCTCCGGTTTTTGAACGGCGCGAAGTGGCAGATGAAATCGATCAGCAGTTGCTGCCGATTTTCCTTGAGGAAGCCGACACGCTGATTCCCGATACCAGCGCGCAATTGCGCGCATGGATGGCTGCGCCGGGTGACACGGCCACACGCAACGCCTTGCAGCGTAATTTACATACCATCAAAGGCAGCGCGCGCATGGTCGGCGCGATGCGCCTGGGTGAACTGACGCACGTGATGGAATCACGGGTGATTGCCGTAATTGAAGGTCACCTGAATGCAGGTGCTGAAGTATTTGGCATGCTGGAAGCACAGATCGACCGTGTGGCCGATGCAGTCGAACGCATGAAACAAGGCGATTTTTCACCTGTTGGCAATGAGATCGACAAGCCGCTGGAAGCACCTGTTGAGCCGGTATTGCCGCAGGGCACCGATGCCCCAGTGGCAACAACCGATCCGCTCGCAGCCACGCAAGCGGTTACGCGTGAAAGCAATGCGCTGACCCTGAGGGTGCGTGCCGACTGGGTGGATCGCATGGTGAATCAGGCGGGCGAGGTTGCAATTGCGCGTTCGCGGATTGAAAGCGAAGTGTTTGCATTCAAACGCCATGTCAACGAGCTGACTGAAGCGCTGGTTCGCCTGCGCGGCCATATTCGTGAAGTCGAGATTCAGGCCGAGTCGCAGATGCAGGCGACGTTCCAGGCACATGGCTCGACCGAGGGATTTGACCCGCTGGAATTTGACCGATTCACCCGCTTCCAGGAAGTCACCCGTTTCCTGGCCGAAAGCGTGAATGACATTTCCACGGTGCAGCACATTTTGCTGGCCCGATTGGGTGAGGCCGATGCTGCACTGATCCAGCAGACGCGCCTGAACCGCGAACTGCAACAGGATTTGCTGCGGGTGCGAATGGTGCCCTTGTATTCGGTGGCCGAGCGCCTGTATCGCACCGTGCGTCAGACGGCGCGCGATGTGGACAAGCGGGCCCAGCTGGATATTCAGGGTGGCGATCTTGAAATCGACCGCTCAGTGCTGGAGAAAGTGACCGCACCACTGGAACATTTGTTGCGTAACGCATTGGCCCATGGCGTGGAGTCACCCGAGGACCGTCGTGCTGCAGGCAAGGCCGAGTTTGGCGAGATCATCCTGTCTGCTCGTCAGTCCGGCAACGAAATGATGCTGACCGTGAAGGACGACGGCGCAGGTCTGAACTACGCGCGGATTCGCGAAAAAGCCGAAGCCAACGGCCTGCTGTTACCCGGTGTCGAACCGACGGAAACGCTGCTGTCGCAGATGATTTTTGCTGCGGGCTTCTCCACCGCGGAAGAGGTCAGCCAGGTGGCGGGGCGCGGCGTCGGCATGGACGTAGTGAAAAGCGAAATTTCTGCACTGGGGGGACGCATCGATATCGTCTCCACGCCGGGCGCGGGTACCAGCTTCAATATCTACCTGCCGCTGACGCTGGCCATGACCCAGGCGGTGATGATTCAGGCCGCCAAGTTCGATTACGCCTTGCCCGCGCCGTTGGTGCGTCAGGTGCTGGAACTGAAGCCGGCCGAGCTGGAACAGGCCATGTCATCAGGCGAAGTTGCATGGCGGGGTGCGCGTTATCCCTTCTCATACTTGCCGCATCTGCTGGGCGATACCGAGGCGGTGCATGAAGTGCAGCGTTACAACCCGGTGGTGCTGCTGCAAAGTGGGACCAGCCTGGCCGCTGTGTTGGTGGATTTCATCGAAGGCACGCGCGAAATCGTGGTCAAGAATATTGGCCCGCAGATGGCACGCATTACCGGCGTTGCCGGCGCTACCGTACGCGGCGATGGACGCGTGATTCTGATTCTGAATCCGGTACCGTTGGCACTGCGTTGGGCCAGCATGCCGCGCACGGCTGTTGAGCGTCAGGCACCGGCCGAGGCGGCTGAAGTCAGCGCGGCCTTGCAAGTCCCGATGGTGCTGGTGGTGGATGATTCGTTGACCGTACGCAAGATCACCACGCGTTTGCTGACCCGTGAAGGTTTCCGTGTCGACAGTGCAAAAGACGGCGTCGATGCATTGGAAAAAATGCATGATCTGATTCCGGATGTGGTGCTGCTCGACGTTGAAATGCCGCGCATGGATGGTTTTGAGCTGGCTCGCGTCATGCGTAGCGACGAGCGCCTGAAGTCCGTGCCGATCATCATGATTACCTCACGCACGGCAGACAAGCACCGTAACCATGCTTTGGAAATCGGTGTCAACGTTTACCTGGGCAAGCCGTATCAGGAACAGGTACTGCTGGACAACATTGCAGAGCAGTTGAATCGGGAAACGACTATGCCTGCGTAAGTCCAACCCTGAGTGAAAAACGGGCGTTCATCGCCCGTTTTTTTCGCCTAGCGTTTGAGTGTGAGGAGGTCGCCGCCTGCCAGCGTATTGAATGCCGCATCCCCCTGCTGCGGGTCGCGGTGATAGAGAGTGGTGAGGTGTCGTGCCGTATCCAGCCAGTGGGATTGCGCGGCTGTCACGATCTGGAGCAATGCGGACGAGTTACGGTCAATCAGCCAGCGTTCGTAGGCCAGAGGCAGGGTGGGGAAGAGCGTACGCCGCAATCCGGACAGATTCGCCAGATAAAAATGCAGTGAGCCCGTTGCCTCGCGTTCAAGCAGGGTAGGCAGTGTGACCAGGCAGTCAGCCAGATGGTCACGCACGGCACGTGCCAGAAGTTCAGCATGTCTGGATGTGAGTTGGCCGAGCATGCTGTTCCATTCTTTACCCAACAGCGCTTCCGCGCGTGATTCACCAATCTCATGCAGAATCATGGCTTCGCTTTCGGCTTCTGCCATGCGATCCAGCCCGCGCTCGACATCGTGCTCAAAGTCGTAATGGGCAAATGCGCGGCCGAGTGCCGACGTTTTTTCCTTCCATTGCCATTCTTCGTATTTATTCCATAGCAGACGCCGCACCGCATCCATGCGTAGAAAGATGGCACCATCTCGCATGGCGGCAGGGGGCGCGATCAGGTCGCGCGCGTATTCGCAACCTGCCACCAGAACCTGTACGCCTTCACGCATTTCGGCGCGTTTCAGTTCGGCCAGGACAAAGTGCGGTTTGCGAAAATGCCCGAGGCCACTGCTGTAGACCAGGCCCAGTGGAAGCAGCGCGCGATTGATGTCATCGGCCTCGAATGGGTCAATCCCGGGTTCGCTCAGCGGTAGTGGAGAAAACTCTTCTTCCTCAAGCGTGTTCCACAAGCTCTCGCGTGCATTCAGCCAGTCACCGAGTTCGTCCTTGGGCAGGCGCGCACCGTAGGGAATTTCCATTTCCCAGCGGTAGTACTCGCGCATTTCCAGCAAAAAGGTGCACATCGTCATGTCGCGCGCGTGACGGGCGTCGGCAATGGTGCAGTTCTTCTGCACTGTATCGATGAGGGCGGAGAGGTTTTCGACCATGGCAACTCCAGTCAACAGCTTCAACCCGAAGTGTACAAATAAAAACAGCCCGTACAACCGGGCTGTTTTCAGGGGTATTGCAATGGTCTTGTTGCTGCTTAGTGGCGCCGGCTTGCGCCGAAGTAGTTGAGGTCGGCACGCGAGCGGCGGCTGAGGTCGAACCGTGCTGCTTCGGTTCCGCTGAACTGGCCGGCGAGTTGGCCATAAACCTCGGTTGCCCAGGTCTTGTCGTTCAGCGCATCGGCGATGCCTTCCGCCCAGCGCAGCTTGTCGGCAGGCTTGCTCAGGTGGGTGCCGCATTCGGCATACCATTTTTTCAGAATGTCGGCGGGCAGGGCAAACCCTTTCAGACGGTCGATGAACTGGATGCAGGTGTCGCCATTGGTGCAGGTCGCTGCAGCGGCGGAAAAGAGTTCATCTGCTTTGGCCGTGTTGCCCATGCCTGCGTACAAATGACCAATGTGCGTCAGTGCAAAGTGGTCCTTGGCCTGGGTGCGTGCACTTTCCAGCAGACGACTGGCTTCCGCCGTATCCTGCGTCGCGGCAAAGCTCGCTTCGGCGAGTTTTGCCATGTCGTACACGGTGGCATTGGCATCGGCTGCCAATGCGGCTTCGCGTGCAGCCAGATAAGCGCGTGCCTTGGCTGTGCCCAGTTCGCGGTGTTTCATCTGCGCGGCCGTGGTGACCAGATTCTTGAATGTGATGAAGTCGGCGGCGTTCTCCGATGCGCGATCCAGCAGGCGATTGAGCCAGTCGGTATCGTCCAGATTCTTGTCCACAGCTTGCAGGATCGGCTTGTAGCGTGAGAACTGGTAACCCGTTCCATCGAGCAGTTCTTCGGCTGACTGGATCAGCTTGGCTGCGTAGAACGGGTCTTCCAGTTCCAGCCGCACACGTTCGGCCAGCGTGAGGAAGTGCTTGACGCTGCGGGCTTCACTTTCCAGTTTCTGGAATTCCAGATAGCGCGTGTGGTTGGCCTGGCGCTTCTCCAACTTGGCTTTGACGCGAGTCAGACGTTCGGCATCGTCGGCCAGATGGGCTTCCACTGCCGCAACCAGCTTCTGCATTTCGTCCAGTCCGGCCACGGCTTCCTCGGCCTTGTCCAGCAGCGCGGCAGCGCCAGGTTTGTCGCCCACGCTGGCCAGACCCTCGGCCAGTTCGATATGTTCGCCGGTGGCGGTGGCCAGTTCGCCGGCTTTTTTCAACGCAGCCTGCATGAATGCCGTGTCGCCTACTTGTTTGGCGGATTCGATCAGGGTCTTGGCAGCGGTGAAATCGGACGCGCCATTCAGCGCGCGTTCATACAGGGCTTTGGCACGAGCCGGGTCTCCCAGCGTTTTGGTGACTTCGCCAGCCAAGGCCAGCAAATCAGGCACAGTGGAGAGTTTCTCGGCCGCCTTGCTGAAAATCTCGGCGGCGTAATCCTTGTCCAGCAGGTGATCGGCTGAAGCGGCTGCCAGCTTGCTGTATTCCACCGCACGCGAGATTTTGGATTCAGCCTTTTCCAGGATTTTTTTGGCAAACGCACTGTCGGCAATCACGCTCATCACGTTTTTGGCCAGATCGATCAGCGGGTCGAGGTTGCTGGTCTCCTTCAGCGCCTTCTCATACGCGCCGATGGCTGCGTCCTTGTCACCTAGCACTTTGAACTTTGCTTCGGCCAGCGCAATCTGTTCCTCGCCGCTCATGCAGTAATCTTCTGCGGTTTGTAGCAGTTCTTCGGCGCGCCCTTGTTCGCCCAGCGCCTTGTAAACGATGGCACAGGCCGCCAGGTCCTTGGTGAACTGGCAATCATCCGCCACGCGGTCCATCAATTCCTTGGCATAGGCCGCATCAGCCGGCTCTTGCAGGGCTTCCAGCGCCAGTGCCGCATAATCGGCACCGCCACTACATTGGGCTTCTTTGGGGGTGAGGGTGTCGCGGGTGGCCATGGCTTTGTCTCCGTGAAAATTTAGCGCCTAATTTTCCGCCCTCGGGGGGTGGTCAGCCAATAAGTAATGTCGATGGCGGCATTAAGTGCATTGAAAAACAGGCTGCTTCGATTGCTGGGCGTGGTGTGCCCGGTCAGGTGACAGGGCTGATGCCGCGCATTCATCCCAATGTCCGGCGCCTGTTCCCGGACGAGATGATTGTTGAGTTTGGCGGTACGAATTTGACTGAATACTGGCTGTTGCGTTGGGCTGCCCAAAAACTGTTCAGATTTTCCGGGGTAGCCGGTAGTCTGTCTAAATCTTAATCCAACTTGGATCTGTTCTAATCTGACGCGATATGTTTACTGGAAGTAATTCTGATCACCTTTCCTTGTTCGTGTAAGCGTCGGAAAATTTTACAATTTTGTGGCGCGGGTAAATCCGAGTTGACGAAATATGCAAAGAATATCAAACAAATCAACTGGTTGAAGCAAACAATCTTTTTTGGCGTGAAACTTGCTGAGCTGAGGTTCGAGAAGGTTCGACGCAGGCACTGAGTATGGGCTGTTTTGGTTTAATCCACACCTTTTGTTTGTCCAACCCTCTGATAGTTGGGAGGCGCTTTGCTCATTGGTCGAGGCGTCATGCGGGTTTTTTTGTTGGATTTGGGAGTAACAATCATGAAACTTAAATTGAATCAATTGGCGCTGGCACTTGCCATCATTGGCAGCACTTCTGCCCATGCGGGCGTTGTTACGATATGGGGCGAAACGCCTTATGGCTTGAGCCAGACTGCCATGAATGATTTTTACAATGGCTTGACTGGTCATTCTTCATCAATCGCTACGGGCACGCTGGACACAGTTAGCCTCACTGGCGTCAACCTTCTTTGGGCTACTCAACCTGCGGATGCTTATACAGCTGCCGAATTGAGCACCATGTCGAGTTTTCTGGCTGGTGGCGGGCGCATTGCCTTCATGGGCGAGCATGGCACTATTACGCCCAACCAAAATAACCGCATTAACACCGCTCTCTCCGCTCTTGGTAGCACGATTGTCATCAACAACGTTATGCTGGATAGCGGACTCCGCAGCGCCAGTGTCGGTGATGGCCAGATTCTGACCCACGCGCTGACGGCGGGTGTCAACACCTATGAATACGCTGCGTTCGCGCCCCTCACGATCAGTGGCACGGCCGAAGCCTTGATGCTTGGAGAAGATTCATATCTGGGTAATCCCAGCATCATGATGGCTTACCAAAACATTGGTCCAGGCAGCGTTTTCCTGATAACCGACCAGAACGTTTGGGATAACGCCCCTCTTTGGGCAGCCTTTGACAATGAGACAATGTTTGAAAACCTGCTGAGCGGCAGTACAGGCGCACCACCCGTTGGTGGCGTTCCCGAACCTGCATCGCTGGCGTTGCTGGGCATCGGTCTGGCTGGTCTGGGCGCAATGCGCCGTCGTAAGAAGGCTTGATCCATAAAGCTGAGCAATAAAAAACGGCGGCCATCAGGTCGCCGTTTTTTATTGTCTTCACTTATACGTTTTCTCGCGTAGCGCTTTCCTGCGCTGCCGGAAAGAAAGTGTCCGTTTCCTTCCGTGACTGAACGATTCAGTCTGATCTACTACCTATTCAACCAAGGAAGATACAGAACCGCCGCTGTTCGAGGTTAATGCTTGTCCGGATGCGGCATCAGCTTGTCGATGTATGCAATCGATACGGCCGACACGATGAAGGCCATGTGAATGATGGTCTGCCACATCAGTACCTTTTCGGTCAGATTGGGCGCGTTGATGAAGGTCTTGAGCAGGTGAATAGACGAGATGCCGATGATGGCGGTGGCCAGCTTGACTTTCAGTACATTGGCGTTGACGTGCGACAGCCACTCGGGCTCGTCGGGATGGCCTTCAAGGTTTAAGCGCGAAACAAAGGTTTCGTAACCGCCAACGATGACCATGATCAGCAGGTTGGAGATCATGACCACATCAATCAAGCCTAGCACGATCAGCATGATCGCTTCTTCGGTCAGGGTGAAGGTGCCGACGATCAGGTGTTCCAGTTCGACCATGAAGTGCACGACGTAGACCAGCTGCGCGCCGATCAGGCCCAGATACAGCGGAACTTGCAGCCAGCGGCTGCCGAACAGGATGGAGGACAAGAGTTTGTTACGGGTCGCAACGGGCTGGATTTCTTCGGGATTCATGGGTTCAGGGTGTTGCTGGGTTCAAGGAAAGAGCGCGTGCATTCATGACGAGCTACAGGACATAACGTGCGAGGTCTTCACGCGCGGCGAGTGCGGCCAGCCGGGTGGTGACGGCTTCGGCATCGACCAGGTGTTCGCCGGTGACGCTGCCGGCATCGAATGAAATCTCTTCCAGCAGCTTCTCCATCACCGTATGCAGGCGCCGCGCGCCGATGTTTTCGGTGCGTTCGTTCACCTCGAAGGCAATCTCGGCGAGACGACGGATGCCATTTTCGGTGAATTTGAGGGTGACCCCTTCTGTGGCCAGCAGGGCTTCGTACTGGCGGGTCAGGCAGGCGTCAGTCGAGGTCAGGATCTGCTCGAAGTCTTCTACCGAGAGTGCCTGCAGTTCGACTCGGATAGGCAACCGGCCCTGCAGTTCCGGGATCAGGTCGGACGGCTTGGACAGGTGGAACGCGCCGCTGGCGATGAACAGGATGTGATCGGTTTTCACCATGCCGTACTTGGTCGAGACCGTGGTGCCTTCTATCAGTGGCAGCAGGTCACGCTGCACGCCCTGGCGCGACACGTCGCTGCCGTGGGCGTCGCTGCGGGTGGCAATCTTGTCGATTTCGTCCAGAAAGACGATGCCGTTCTGCTCGACGGCTTCGAGCGCCTGCTGTTTGGTGTCCTCGTCGTTGATCAATCGCCCGGCTTCTTCCTCGGTCAACAGCTTGAAGGCTTCGCGCACTTTCAGCTTGCGGCTTTGCCGACGAGTCTGTCCCAGATTCTGGAACATTCCCTGTAACTGTTGCGACAGGTCTTCCATCCCTGGTGGGGTGAAGATTTCCATACTTGGGCTGACCGCAGCCAGTTCGATCTCGATTTCCTTGTCGTCGAGATCACCCTCGCGCAGCATCTTGCGAAACCGCTGGCGAGCGGCGCCCTCCTCGCGTGGCGGCTCGGTTTCGCCTGAACCGGTGCTGCGTGGCGGTGGGAGCAGAGTGTCGAGAATACGGTCTTCGGCCGCTTCTTCGGCATGGAACTGCACTTTGGCTGTGGCTTGTTCACGCATCTGCTTGACGGCCGTTTCCATCAGGTCGCGGATGATGGTGTCGACGTCGCGGCCAACATAACCGACCTCGGTGAACTTGGTCGCCTCGATCTTGATGAAGGGCGCATTGGCGAGTCGTGCCAGTCGCCGTGCGATTTCAGTCTTGCCGACACCGGTCGGGCCGATCATCAGGATGTTTTTTGGCGTGATTTCCTGGCGCAAGGGCTCACCCACCTGCTGGCGCCGCCAACGGTTGCGCAGGGCAACGGCAACCGCGCGCTTGGCTGCAGCCTGGCCGACGATGTGCTTGTCGAGTTCGTGAACGATTTCTTTAGGAGTCATGGCAAGCAAGTGAAGGGGGAAGGGTAAAGAGGGAAGGGTAAAGGATGAAGCGCAGCCCCTCCCGGTAGGGAGGGTGGCGCGCAGCGCCGGGTGGGTATCACCCTTCTCCCTTTACCCTTTACAGGGTTTCAATCACATGGTTCTGGTTCGAATAAATGCAGATATCGCCTGCAATGGTGAGGCTTTTTTTGACGATTTCAAGCGGGGAAAGTTCGGTGTTTTCCAGCAATGCACAGGCGGCAGACTGGGCATAAGCGCCGCCGGATCCGATGGCGGCGATGCCCAGTTCGGGTTCCAGCACGTCGCCGTTGCCGGTAATGATCAACGAGTGCTCAAGATCAGCCACCACCAGCATGGCTTCGAGCCGTCGCAGCATACGGTCGGTACGCCAGTCCTTGGCGAGCTCGACTGCACTGCGCAGCAGATGGCCGGAGTGCTTTTCGAGTTTGGCTTCGAAGCGCTCGAACAGGGTGAAGGCATCAGCCGTGCCGCCGGCAAATCCAGCCAGCACTTTTTCCTGATACAGCCGACGTATTTTGCGGGCGGTGGATTTGATGACGATGTTGCCGAGGGTTACCTGGCCGTCGCCGCCGAGGGCAACGTCCGCGCCGCGCCGAACGGACAAAATGGTGGTGCCGCGATATTGTTCCATGGTGCGATTATAAATGAGGCTCAGGTCGAGGCGGATAGACGCGCTTTACTCTCGCGTCCCCGGAACGACTGGTTATTGAAACAGCCGCTTGATAACGGGGCTGGCTTAGCTTGGGTGGCGTGGCGTGAGTTGTGCCAACTGATCGATGCCCATGACGCGGAAAAGCTCGTGGATCAGAGCGTTATGGCCGCGCAGGGTGATCGACTTGCCGCTGCCCAGGCATTGCATCAAAACACTGATGAACTGGCTGACACTGCCGTAATCCACGCGGGTGACCTGGCTGAGATCGACCAGCACCTCGTTGTGGGTGTTGGCATAGCTGCCCAATTGCTGCAAGGCGCTGTCGTTGCCTGGCGTGATTTCACCGCTCAATTGCAGGGCATCGTCGCGGGGGGCGGTGGGCTCGGCTTTTACCACTTCAGCAGCCTGTACTTCACTCCAGGATGGCGGCGACATTTCAAAGCGCACCGCGTAATCCACGGCCAGGTCCTCGAAGGGTTCCTGTTGCCCCAGTGTTTGATAGAGTTCCAGCAACAGCAGCCAGTGCACGGCACGGCTGTGGGTGGCACGGTTCAGATCCTGCAGCAACGCGGTAAGCCGGTCGACTCCGCTGACCTGAAGTTTGCGTTTGGCTTTGCGCGCTGCGCTCAGGATTTGCGCGCATTCACTGGCGCCTGATTCATCGACCATTTCGATACGGGAAAAATCGATCCGTACCGTGGCTTTTTTATCCACCTCGGCAAGACCTTCGCGCAGCGTGGCAGTTGCTTTTTTATCGAGCAGACCTGGTAGTTCCAGGCTGGTTGTTTGTGCTTGCTGGGGCTTGGCTGCGCCGTTGCCGTTGCCGTTAGTTCGTTGCCAGATCGGCGGCGAACTTTCAAAGCGCACCGCGTAATCCAGCGCCAGTTGTTCAAATTCCTTTTCACGGTTCTGGATGCAGTACAGGTCGAACAGCATATGCCAGGCACGACGATCACCGCTGGCCAATACCCCTTTCAGTATGTTTTCAGCCATGTCAGCCTGGCCGCTGGCATACAGGATGGCCGCTTCATCCACCTGCGACTGAGGCGCACCACTGGTTTCTTCCACCACGATGCCACTGGCCCCCATGTCCATGGTCAACAGGGTTTCGGTGATGTGCGCGTCGTCGCCCGCCGCCTGCGCAGGCTGCTGAGCAGGGCTGGGGGGTTTGTCCTTGCCTTTTCTGAAAAACGGAAGTGCCACTGAATATAAGGTCTGTCGGATAGAAGGTTCAGGGTCTGATACTAGCGCTGTCGCCCGATTGCAGCAACCGTAATCCGTTTCCGGAAAGCAGGGAAAAGAGGGCAAGAGCAATGACTATGGCCGGCCCGGCAGGCCAGTCGAACCATGCCGAGGTTGCCAGGCCGGCCGCATAAGCCAGTGCGCCGAGCGTCCAGCCGACAAGTACCCCCTGGCGAGATGCAAGGTGACGCACCGCCAGGGCGGGCAGAATCAGGCTGGCAAACACCAGATAGACGCCAACTAGCTGAACCGAGGCGGTAATGGCCAGTGCAAAAATCAGATAAAAACCGAATGTGCGAAGCCTGCCTGCGGACCGACTGCCCTGCCATGCCCATAGCCCGAGTAAAACAACGTAAAGCGTGCCAATCTGGGCTATTTGCATGGGCGTGGCCCACAGAATCTGCCCGGTCAGCAGTTCAGACAGGTGTTCGCCGCCGTGCGGGTCGCCCGCCAGCAGCAGGACGCTGAGGCTGGCGGCCACCACAAAGGCGGAGCCGATCAGCGCTTCCTGAATCTCGGGCCAGCGGCGCTCACATCCAGCGAGCCCTGCCGCGCCTGCCAGTGCCGCCGCGGCAGCGGCCAATTGGGTGGGCCAGCCTTGCGGCGCCAGGTCGAAGGCGTGTGCAGCAATTATTCCGAGGACGGCGATCTGGGCAATGGCCAGATCGAGGAAAATAATTCCGTGCGCCAGCACACGCCGTCCCAATGGCACATGGGTGGCCAGCACCAGAAGGCCGGCAACCAGCGGCCAGCCGAGCAATTCCAGATCGAGTGCTGCACTGCTCATTGGACCGCTTTCAATAATTGCGCGACGCTGTCATCGAATAGCCCGAACAGATCCTGGGCGCGATTCGATCCTCCGACGGTGAATGGCAGCACCACGATCGACAAGCCAGCGTGGCTCGCCAGCCATTCCGCCGGGCGGGCACTTTGGTAGGCCGCACGCAGGACGGCTTTGGCGGGCGCAGTCTTGAGTTGTGCTGCGACTTCGGCAAGGTGGCTGAGAGTTGGCTCCACCCCGGGCTTGGGCTCCAGCACGGCAACCTGCTTCAAGCCCAGCCAGTTCTCCAGGTAGGGGAAGGCCTGGTGCTGGACCACGATATTCATTCCCTTGAGCGGTGCCGCCTGGATTTGCCAGCGCGCCATCGCAGCATTCCAGCGGTTGTTGAAATCGGCCAGTCGTGTTCGATACAGGGTGGCATGGTCGGGGTCGACTTCGATCAGGCGCGCACTGAGGGCCTGTGCCACTCGTGCAATATTACGCGGGTCGGTTTGAATGTGTGGATTGCCCGCGGCATGAACGTCGCCTTGTGAGCGATCCAGCACGGCTGGTTTGTCCAGCATCGCAACCTGGCGTGCAGCCTCGAAATATCCCGGTTTACCCGGCTGGATCGATGCGTTGCCCGATTGCCGCAACAGGATGGGCAGCCAGCCGATTTCCAGTTCGGCACCGGTGCAGACGGCCAGATCGGCGCGACGCATCTGCGCGATCAGACTGGGGCGCGCCTCGATGCGATGCGGGTCCTGAAAGGCTGTGGTGGCGGTGTATACCTTGACAGCGTCACCGCCGAGTTCGGTGGCCAGTGCGCCCCATTCGGGTTCGCAGGCAAACACGTTGAGGGTGGCATGAGCGAAGGCGGGCCATGCGGCAAACAGAAGGGTGAACAAGCGAAGTAATTTCATCGGAGTTCCTTAAAAAGCGTGGGCGCCATGGCTGCCCAGGCTGTAGATGTACTGCACGTAGAACTGGTCTTCATTCACCCCCTGCTGCGCTTTGTCGAGCGAGTATTGCAGGCGGATACGCGTGAACTCGGACGGGTTGTAATCGAGCATCAGGCTGTGGCGTTTGGGGTCGTGGTCGGCCAGCGATCCCAGCGTGGCACCGGCATCAGCGCCATTGAACGCCACGTCACCGCGAAACAGCTGGTCGTAGCGATAGCCAGCGCGCCAGCGCGGCATGAACTGATAAACGCCCTGCGCGTAAAAGCCGGACTGGTCCGCGGAAAAGGGCGCGGCGAGCCCGCCAGTGCATAGGCTTGGATCCAGCGGATCGGCATCGTCACAGGCCAACTCACCCAATTCGTCGCGCCGGAAATATTCGGCGGCGAACTTGAAGTTCTGCTGCGTGGCATTGCCATTGGGTGCCCATTTCCAGACAAAATCGGCTAGCCAGGTGCGGCTCTTGCCGGAGAAATCGCCGGCAACTTCGACGTCTGTGGTGTCGTGGCCGTCAAATTCGCGTCCCCGTGGCTTTGCGCGCAACCACGACAGCCCGGCGCGCCAGCTATTCGACACACCCACATCGCCGCCCACATGGCTGAACAGCGCGATGCTGGAAAAGCCGTTGTTGTCGTTGTTGGTGGCGGGGAAAGCGCTGCCGTTGCCGATTTCCGCGCCGAATTCGAGGAACGTGTCGGTAGGCGCCAGCCACTTCATTTGCAGGCCTTCCTGCACGTAGCCTTCGCCGAAAAGCGCTTCGTAGACCAGGTTGTTGGTGGCGAAGTCCCACGCATGCGGATGTTGCTCGTTCTGATAGCCGATGCCGGACTTGAATCGCCCGCCCTTGATGCTGAGGCCCTGACCCAGCCCCAGCGTCTGGAACCAGGCTTCCTCGACTTCGACTGACTCGTCGGCCAGCACCGCGTTGAGATAACCGCGGAAATAAGGGTCGATGCTGGCGGAAATAACAAGCTCAGTGCCATCGATTGAGAAACCGCGTCCACCGCCGCCGTGGCCGTGTTCGCCTGCGGCCATGAAGCCGGTGATGCCGCGCTCGTCAAGTTTTTCGAGGTGGGCGTATTTGCCTTGCAGGATGAGGGAGACTTCGGGGTTGAAATTGTTGCTGGCGGTTTGCGCGGTTTCGACCAGCGGTGCCGAGCTGGCGGCTTGTGGCAAGACATCAGCGGTTTTTGCTTCGGCCGTCTGTACACGCGCTTCCAGTGCCTGGATGCGTGCCTCGTAGGCGGTTTTCATTTCGTTCAGTTCGGTGCGTAGTGCGTCGAGGTCTGCGTCGGCGTGCGCCGGGAATGCGGTCGCAAGCGCGACCGCCAAAAGTGCGGGACGTAACATGGTTCAACTCCATCAGCAGCAATAGGTACCGCACGCAGTCAATCTGCGTGGGCATGAATATTCAGGTGCTGGACGGAGCAGGCGGCGCACGTGCGCAAGCGGGACGGGGGGAAAGATCGACGCGTAGAGGTGCCGCAGTCGACAGGAAAATGCATGCATCGGGAGGCGGCGCCAGCGTGACCAGGCTGGGTGGCATGGCTGTCCCCAGCTGGGCCTGTGCGATGCAGACCTCGCAGACCTTGTCGGGTAGTGCCGTGTCGTGTGTACGCAGATGGCTTAATTCATGCGCGAACGCCGCTGCCTGACCAAACAACAGGACCAGAGCAAAAAACCAGGAAATCAGACGACGCGACGACATGTTTGTGATTCTACCGCGGCGGCTTGACCGGGGGAACCGGGTCGTAGCCGTGGGCGCAACCGGGCCGGCAGCGGCCGATACGTTTGGCTGTCAGCCAGCTCCCCTTGAGCGCGCCATGCTTTTCTATCGCTTCCTTGCCGTATTCCGAGCAGGTGGGCAGGTAGCGGCACTGCCGCCCCAGCCAGGGTGAAAGCGCGAGCTGATATACGCGAATGGCACCGACGAGGAGGGTTTGCGCCAGGTTCATGCTTGATCCTGGCGCGTTGGCTCGACGTGTCCGCTGGCCACACCGGTGAAGTCGGCCAGCAACCGGGTGACGAATTCGGGTTCGAGGTCACGCACGATGAACACGAAGCGGCTGCGGTGGTCATCGTCCGGCCAGGCATCGAGCCGAACTTCCGGATACAGCACATGCTGCACGCCGTGCAGTACTACCGGCTGAGCCTCGCCCTGCAAATTCACGATTGCCTTGAAACGCAGCAGGTTTTCGGCGCGAAACGAGGTGAGCATGCTGAGCGCCGATTGCAGGCCGTAGCGATCCAGCGGCGCGTCGAGTACGACCGAAAAGGCCTGGATGCGTGTGTCGTGAGATGGGGTTTGAAGCTTGCCTCCGAGCGTACCGGCGCGGGCGGGTTGGTAGCGCTGCTGCTTCAGCCAGCGTGCCACTTCTAGTGATTTAGTTTCGGCGTTCCACAACCCCAGATTCTGGATCACACCGGGGTCGAGTTCGCCGTTTGTGACGGCAAGGATGTCGGCTGCCGGGTTGAGCGTGGCGAGCCGTTCACGCAAGGCCGTGACGGTATCGGCGGGTGCGAGATCGGTTTTGGTCAGCAGGATTTTGTCTGCCACCGCCACCTGTTTGACGGCCTCGAAGTGTTCATCAAGCTGGCCCATGCCGAACAGGGCATCGACGGTGGTAACGACGCCATCGAGGCGGAAGCGTGCGCGTATCCAGTTGTCGTGCAGCAGATTGTCGAGTACGGGGGCCGGGTCGGCTATGCCGGTGGTTTCGATGATGACGCGCTCGAAAGCAGGGATGTCGCCTTTTTGTCGCGCCATCCACAGGTTCTTCAGCGTCGGCGATAGACTGCCGGAAATGGTGCAGCACACGCAGCCGCCCGAGAGCAGCGCCATCGGGCCTTCCATTTTTTGAAGTAATTGATGGTCGAGTGCGACTGCACCGAATTCGTTCATCAGGATCGCTGTGCGCGGCAGCGTGCGTACCAGGTGATTCAGGACGGTGGTTTTGCCGCTGCCCAGAAAGCCGGTGAGCAGGGTGATGGGCAAGCTGGCATCAACCTGGGTGTTCATGGCGTGATGGTTTGCCGCACCGGTGTTTTCCCGGTTGCGGCATGTCGGTATGGAGCGAGCCTTGTGGCCAGGACGCGGTGAGCGTCCGAGGGGTGAAAACGGAGAACACGTTTGTGAAACGGGGCGGATCAGGCGCGCAGCTTTTCCATTTTCTCGTGACGTTCCTGAGCTTCGATCGAGTATTCGGCCGTGGGGCGCGCCAGCAGCCGCGGCAACCCGATAGGCTCGCCGGTTTCGAGGCAAAAGCCGAATTCACCTGAATCAATACGCGTCAGCGCAGTGTGGATTTTCTTCAGAAGCTTGCGCTCGCGATCCCGCACGCGCTGCTCCAGCATGTGCTCTTCCTCGACGGTGGCGCGGTCGTTCGGGTCGGCAAAATTTTCATTTTCCTTCAAGGTGGCGCCGGTGTCCGCTGCATTACTGAGCATCTCGTCACGCAGAACCTCGAGGCGCGCCCGGAAGAACGCCATCTGATCGGCGTTCATGTAAGCAGAAGCCGGCATTTTCAGCAGTGCGGCTTCGGTGAGGGGTTTGGACGCAGATGGCATCAAGGGACTCCTGTGCTAAATAAACGTACTAAATAAAGATTTTCGACCGATTGTGCCGGATCGAAGGGAAGGCAGTCTGCCCGTCCTGAGCCAAAGGTGCAACCTCTATGAACGGTGGAGGGGGCATGGCCTGCTATTTTGGGCGTGATTACGTGATAATTGGGATATGAGAATCTTGATGATGGCCTGTTTCGGCCTTGCCCTGTTGACAGGATGTACCCCCGAAGCGCCGCCGCCGCCCGACGATATCCGTCCAGTTCGCGCCGAACAGGTTGGCATGCGTAGCGAGCAGCAGGGAACACGTTATGCCGGCGAAGTCCGGGCGCGTCATGAGACCAACCTGGCATTCCGGGTGGCCGGCCGGGTGCAAACCCGCGCAGTGGAAGTCGGGACCCAGGTCAAGGCGGGTCAGGTCATTGCCACGCTGGACCCGCAGGATTACGCATTGGCGGCAAGTGCGGCGCAGTCACAGTTGGTCGCAGCTATAGCAGAGGCCAGGCTGGCACAACAGGATTTGCAGCGATTTACCGAGCTGCGCGCACAAAACTTTATTTCACAGGCTGAGCTCGACCGTCGCCGTGCCATGAGCGATACGGCGTTGGCACGGGAGCGCCAGCTTCGTGCCGAGGCCTCGCGCCAAGGTAATCAACAGGCGTATACGCGCCTCACCGTGCCACACGCAGGCGTAGTGACGGCCATCAACTTTGAGGCGGGCCAGGTCGTGGAGACAGGCCAGGTCGTGGCACGACTGGCACAAACAGGCGAACGGGAGGTGCGCATCGATGTGCCGGAAAACGCGCTCGAGACCTTGCGCAGTGCGCAGAAACTGAACATTCGTCTGTGGTCGATGCCTGGCGTGACCTATGCGGGCCGTCTGCGCGAACTGTCGCCGATGGCCGATGCCGCCAGCCGCACCTATGGCGCCCGCGTGAGTTTTCTCCAGCCGGATGCAGCGGTAAAACTGGGCATGACTGCGACGGTCGATGTCGACACTGAAACGGCCCCGGGTCTGTCAGTGGCACAGACCGCCCTGTTCAAGGTCAACGGCCAGCCGCAGGTGTGGACGGTTGACCGCCAAACGCAGAAAGTTGTGGCGCGTAGCGTGCGACTGGGCGCGTTGAGTGGCGATCGCGCGGTAGTGGAATCAGGGCTGGCAGCGGGGGATTGGGTGGTGACCGCAGGCGTCCATAAACTTGCGCCCGGACAGCAGGTGCGTCTGGTCCCCGTCGAGTAACCATGAGCCCCTCCCCCGGCGCTTCTTCTCCGCCCCCTTTCAAACCTGGTCGCAGCAACCTGTCGCGCTGGGCGATCGAGCATCCGGCACTGATGCGTTTCTTTATCGTGCTGATCCTGCTGGTGGGTGTGCGTTCCTATTTTCAGCTGGGACAGGCTGAAGACCCGCCATTCACCTTCAAGGTCATGCTGATACAGGCAACCTGGCCGGGGGCAACAGCACAAGAAGTATCGGAGCAACTGACCGAGCGCATCGAAAAAAAGCTGCAGGAAATGCCCGAGCTGGATTTCGTGCAGAGCTATGCCAAGGCAGGTGAAACCGCACTGTTTGTGAATCTGAAGGAAACCATGCGCGGACGCGACGTGGCGGATGCCTGGTACCAGGTGCGCAAGCGTATCGGTGACCTGAAATCGCAACTGCCTGCGGGTGTTCAGGGACCATTTTTCAATGACGAATTTGGCGATACGTTTGGTTCGATTTACGCAGTAACCGGCGAGGGCTTCAGCCAGGCTGATTTGCGCCGTGCCGCGGAAGACGCGCAGCGCGAAGTGCGGCGCCTGCCTAACGTCGGCAAGGTCGAGCTGTTTGGCGTGGTGCCGGAAAAAATCTATATCGAGATAGCGGTGCAGAAATTTGCCACGCTGAACCTCACCCCGCAGCAGATCATGCAGGCGGTGCAGGAACAGAACGGGGTGGTGGCCAATGGACGGGTGGAAAACGACGTACTGTCGATTCCGCTACGGGTATCAGGACCGTATTCGGATGTGGAACGCCTGCGTGAAACCATCATTCGGGTAGGGGCGCATAGCCTGCGCTTGGGCGACATCGCCGAAGTGTCGCGACGCTATGAAGACCCGCCCACAACGGAAATCCATTCGCAGGGCGAGCCAACAGTATTGCTGGGTGTGTCGCTGGCTGGTGGCGGGGATGTGGTGGTGATGGGGAGGGCTGTTGCAAGTGCAATGGAGACCCTGCAGAAAACCCTGCCGGTGGGTTTGGAGATTCGGCAGATTCACGACCAGCCCAGCATTGTGAGCCACGCCGTCAATCTCTTCATGAAGACCTTTCTCGAAGCTGTTGCGATTGTGCTGGCAGTGACGTTTCTGGCCCTGAAATGGCGTGCCGGGCTGGTGGTGACGCTGAGTATTCCAGTGGTGCTGGCGATCACGTTTACTACGATGTGGCTGTTCAATATCGACCTGCATCGCATCTCTACCGGTGCGCTCATCATTGCGCTGGGCCTGCTGGTGGACGATGCCATCATTGCTGTGGAAATGATGGCGCACAAACTGGAGGCGGGCTGGGGGCGTTTCGAGGCCGCCACCTATGCATTCCAGTCCACTGCGTTTCCCATGCTGACGGGCACGCTACTGACCGCTACTGCTTTTTTGCCGATCGCACTCGCCAAATCGGCCGTCGGTGAGTACACCTTCGCAATTTTTTCGGTGACAACTATTGCGCTGCTGTCATCCTGGCTGGTGGCCGTGATGGTCACGCCGTATTTCGGACACCTTCTGCTGAAGCCCGCGCATCATGTGGTCGATGAAGAGGCGGCTTACCAGACGTCGTTTTACCGGCGTTTTCGCGGTGCAGTGACTTGGTGCGTGACGCATCGTCGCATCGTGATTGCGATTACGGTGCTTGCGCTGATCGTCGGTGTGGCGGCGATGCAGCGGGTCGAGAAGCAGTTCTTCCCGCAATCCGATCGGCTGGAAATTCTGGTTGAACTGTGGCTGCCGGAAGGTGCCTCCATTGATGCCACGCGTGCCGAAGCACTCAAGTTTGAACACCTGGTACGCCAAGACAAGGATGTGGCGCATGTGATCAATTACATCGGCCAGGGTGCCCCCCGTTTTGTCCTGGGGCTGGATCAGCGACTGAACAACCGGAACTTCGCGCAACTGGTAGTGATTGCGCAGGACGTGCCGGCACGCGAGCGTGAAATTGCACGCATCCAGACCTTGTTCGAGACCAGTTTCCCGAATGTGCGAGGGCGAGCAGTGCGGTTTGAATACGGCCCGCCGGCAGGCTATCCGGTGCAATATCGGCTGTCGAGCACTGATATTCCCCAGTTGAAAATCGAGGCTGAAAAACTGCGCCGGATTGTAGCGGCCGAGCCCATGGTGACAGCGGTCAACCTCGACTGGAATGAACAGTCGCTGGCAGTCAAGGCGCAGCTGGATCAGGACAAGATCAAGGCATTGGGCCTGAGTTCGGATGGGGTGGGGCGCCTGGTGGCCATGCAGTTGTCGGGCGCCACCGTCACCCAGTTCCGTGAAAACGATTTGCTGATCGATGTGGTGTTGCGTACGCCGCGCAGTGAACATCGGGATGTCGAAGCGTTGAGGTCGCTGCCCATTGGCAGTTTCAACGGCCAGAGCGTGACATTGGGACAGATCGCCAGCTTCAAGCCGGTATTCGAAGACGGAGTGATCTGGCGCCGTGACCGTTTGCCAACCATTGCCGTGCGGGGTGACCCGGTGGGGAAAATCCAGCCTGACACCATCATTGCCGCCATCGCCCCCCAGGTGGCGCAATTCAAGGCACAGCTGCCGCCAGGCTTCCGGCTGGAAGTGGGCGGACCGGTGGAAAGCAGTGCCAAGGCCAATGCGGCCATCGGAGCATCGTGGCCATTGATTGTGATCACCACGTTCAGCTTGCTGATGCTGCAGCTTGGCAGTTTTTCGCGGTCGATCCTGGTGGTGTTGACCGCGCCGCTCGGGATCGTCGGCGTGGCAGTCGCATTGCTGGTGAGCGGCCAGCCGATGGGGTTTGTCGCACTGCTGGGCATTATTTCGCTGTCCGGCATGATCATGCGTAACTCGGTTATTCTGGTTGATCAGATCCAGCAGGACATCGCGCGCGGCCTGTCGCAATGGGATGCGATCATCGAATCGACCGTGCGCCGGATGCGCCCGATCAGTTTGACGGCCGCCGCCGCCGCACTGGCCATGATCCCACTGTCGCGCTCGATCTTCTGGGGGCCGATGGCCTTCGCCGTGATGGGCGGATTGGTTGCAGCCACTTTCCTGACCCTGTTTTTTTTGCCGGCATTGTATGCTGCGTGGTTCCGGGTAAAAAACGAGTAGCAGAATTCAAGCCACTCGTTGCAAGGAGGCTGGATGAATGCAATGGCAATTGGGCTGGTGTTGATGCTGGGCGGATGTGTATCGCTTGAGTCTGCAGACTCGACATCACCGTACTATGCCTATTCATCAGGTTGGGTTGTGCACCTGAATCGATCTTTGGATATTCCTCCGGACGCTGCAACCGTGCGCTTGCAATACGGCCGTATTGTGCCGCGCAACAGTGTGCAGGAACACGATCCCTACTGTGTGGTGGAACTGAATACCGTAAGCAGTCAAATACAGACGCTGCAGCCGGGACGCTTTGAGGTGTGGCGGGTGACACGCAGCGTCAGCCCCATTGCGGCGGCATCTTCGCCTTTTATCAAGACGGGGCGTTCAGGCGACGATTACGGTCCGACATTTCTGTATTTCAAGACTGAATACCGCTTGCGCGATAGCTTACAGCCCAATCTTCGTGGCATGACATGCGCCTGGAATCAGATGGCGCCCGGCAATCAAGCGTTGATGCGACATCTCACGCTGGATGAAATCCGCCAGGCATTGGGTGGCTGGATGACGCTGGTAGCCCCAGGGAGGAGCGATGAAATTCACTGATATACGTGTTCCATCTGGTATGCAAGTCAGGCTGTCGGATTAGGATTCTGACGACCGTGTCCTCATCGATAAGAAGAAAAATGATGCGCATGAGCGGCTGGACGAATATCGTGCGTGGCTGGAAAGCATGCAGGAATGGCTGTACGCAGAAGGCAAGAACAAGCTCCTGGTCGTGTTGCAGGCGATGGATACGGCGGGCAAGGATTCCACCATTCGCCAGAGGTGATCAGAGTCCTATTTGACCAGGGTCAGATGCGCGGTGCGTGGTGCGGGCTGTATGCCGGTGAACGCCTTCCAGTGCGGAAAGGCTTCCGGGCGATGGACGTGATACCCCTGCAGATAATCCACACCGATCTCGGCCAGTTGCTCGGCCATCGCGGCATCTTCCACCTGTTCGGCCACCGAGTGCATGCCAAAATCACGCGCCAGTTGCGCAATGGAGCGCACGATGGCCAGATCGCGGCGATCACTCAGCATGCCACGCACAAAGGCGCCGTCGATTTTGAGGAAATCGGCTTGCAGGTGCTTGAGATAGAAGAATGAGGATGCATCGCGCCCAAAATCGTCCAGTGCGACCTGGCAGCCGCGTCCATGCAGGCCGTGAATCAGTCGCTGGGCATCTTCCAGGTTCACGACGGCAGCGGTTTCCGTGATCTCGAATCCCAGGCGCGAGCCTGCCACGCCATAGTGATCGAGCAGGTGGCAGATGAGCCCGAAGAAGGCTTCGTCTGCCACGGTCTTGCCGGACAGATTGATGAAATACACCGCGTTATCGCTGGGCTGCGCCGCCAGATAGGCAATCACGGCCTCCAGCATCCAGCGGTCGAGTATGGGCGCCTGGCCGTAGCGTTCGAGCGCAGGCAGCAACTTGGCCGGGCCCTCGATTACGCCATCGCGCTGCCAGCGAATCAGCACTTCGTAATGGGGCTGGCCGGTGCTGGAAGTTGGCTGGATAAGCTGGCGATAGGGCAGGAATTGATTGGCTTCCAGTGCCTGTGCAAAATCAGCAGCCCATCCCATTTCGGTTTCCAGGCGACGGAACCCCACCTCATCGGCTTCGTACAGCATGACGCGTCCGCTGCCTTCCGATTTGGCGCGGTAACATGCCATGTCGGCCTGGACCATGATGTCGCCCGCAGTCGTCGCGTTGCGGGTGATGAGAGCAATGCCGGCACACGCACCGAGGGTGAAGCGCCGCCCCTTGTGTTCAAAGCGGACTTCGCGGATACGTTGAACCAGCTGCCGGCACACCCGGTTGGCTTCATCTGGCTGGGTATCAAACAGGATGAGGCCGAACTCATCGCCACCCAAGCGCCCCAGATAGGCGTGATCGGGCAGATCGTTTTTCATGGCCAGCGCAATATCCATGAGCAGCGTATCGCCTACCGAATGACCGCAGGTGTCGTTGACCAGCTTGAACTGGTCGAGGTCGATGTAGCAGAACGCGTGCTGCTGCCCTTGGTCGTGCGCGGTGTGAAGTGCGCGGGCGAGACGGCCTTCCACTGCGCGACGATTGGGCAGCGCGGTGAGAGTGTCGTGGAACGCCATTTCGCGCAGGTTGTCGAGCAGCTGTTTTTTCTCGGTCTCGTCGCGCAGCACGTAAACCGCACCCAGCCCATCGCTGCCGCTGAGGGGGGCACAGCTAAAACTGATGGCAATGTCCCGACCAAACCGGGTATGCAGATGTGAAGACCCGGTTTGGTTGCGCAGCAAGTTGCCCGATGGCAAGGCGCAGGCGGGCCCATCCTTGGTGCCATCCATCTGGTCGAGGTACATCAGGTTGGTGAGGGGCATCGACACGGCATTTTCAAGCGAGACACCGAGCATGCTCTCGGCAGTCGGGTTGATGTGCATCACCTGGTTTTGAGCGTTGGTGACGATGACGGCATCGTTGATCGATTGCAGCGTGACCAGCCAGCGTTCTTTTTCTTCTCTAAGCGTGGTTTCGTCGAGTTTTCGCTGCGTGATGTCAAAGCTGATCGTCAGATATTTCAGCGGCAGGCCATCTTCGCCCTTGATGGGGATGATGGTGGAGGCGGTCCAGAACACGTGGCCGTCTTTGGTGTGATTGCAGATTTCGCCGCACCAGGTTCTGCCAGCCGACAAGGTTTTCCAGATATAGGTGAAAAATGCAGCATCGTGCCGGCCCGAATTCAGGCAACGGTAGTTCTGACCAACAATTTCCTGGCGCGAGTAACCGCTGATGATGCAGAACAGTTCGTTGGCGAAGGTGATGGTCCCGGACAAATCCGCTTCGGTAACGCCTGCGGTGTTGTCGAGCGCGGCTTGTTGCTCGTTGAGATCGGTTACCAGGCTTTCTAGCGCCGAACTCATGTAGTTGAAGGCCCGTGTGGTTTCCTGAATCTCAGGCGGGCTGCTGGCGCGGATCGGGATCCGCGCACTGTAGTTGCCTGCTTCGATCTGGCGGGCGGTTGTTCGCAAGCGGACCAGGTCTTTCAGGTTGCTTTTCAGCAAGATATGGATCAACCCGCCCAGCAGCAGCAATGCGACGCCAAGTAGCAGAAATAACCGATTACCAAGGTGCCAGAGGAGATCTTCGTAGGCATGGGGAGAGGGCTGGATTTGCAGGCGCCCATAGTGGATGCCGTCTATTTCGAGCATATGTTGCATGACGGGGATGTGCAGCCCGGCCAGTCGGCCAAACCAGGCCGGACGATCGGCATGCGGCGTGGCCGCCTTTTCACGCAGGATATGTCCATCCGGTGTGGTGTATTGTGCAAACAGCAGATTGCCTTGTGCGGTCTGGATTTTCAGTTGTGTTTGTATGGCGCGGTCATCGCGAATAATGACCGCGTGGATGATGGATTGCGACAATACGGCGAGGTGGGCGGCGGCCTTCTGTTGCAGGGCCGCATTGGCATTCTGCCGGGCGACGAGAAGTGCTTGTTGGCCCGCCAGTGGAAACACCAGTAGCAGGATAAGCAGAACCGTACCCAAAACACGCCCCTGCGTACTGAGATGCACATGTTGCACAAATCGAATAAACCAGGGCGGATGAGGGCTCATACGTACTCAATCGGCGCCGATCCGGGTTTCTGAAGAGGTGTAAAAACGTGATTTTATCGAGTGTGACCACTTACTAGTGGTGCAGGCCATGCAGGCTGTGTTCAGGGTTTTTTGCGCGCGCGTGGGTGTGCCTGATCGTACACTTTGGCCAGATGCTGCCAGTCGAGATGGGTGTAAACCTGAGTGGTGCTGATGCTGGCGTGGCCGAGCATTTCCTGTACCGCGCGCAGGTCGCAGGACGATTGCAGCACATGGGTGGCAAAGGCGTGGCGCAGCATGTGCGGGTGAACGTGCTGACCGAGCCCGGCCTGGACGGCCCAGCGATTGAGCCGCAATTGCACGCTGCGTGGCGAAAGGCGTGTGCCGCGCTGGTTGATGAACAGTGCGGTGGCCTGGTCCTGCACCAGCAGGGCCCGCTGCGGCAGCCAGGCAGCAATAGCGTCCAGCGCGGCCTGGCCAACCGGCACGATGCGGGTTTTGCGGCCCTTGCCGGTGACTTGCGCCTCGCCGGATTTCAGGTCGAGATCGTTGAGATCGAGTTCGCTTAACTCTGACAAGCGCAGACCGGACGAATAAAACAGCTCGAACATGGCGCGGTCACGTGCCTGCAAGGTGTTGTCGCTGGTTGAAGGGGAACCGCCTTCGAGCAACTGGGTGCAGACGTCGGGCGACAGGACCTGCGGCAAGGTCTTGGTTGCCTTGGGTGGGCGCAGGCCGGTGCAGGGGTTGCCCGAATAGCCGAGACGGCGGCAGGCAAAGACATAAAACCCGCGCCAGCTCGACAGGTGTCGCGCCACGCTGGAGGCCGCCAGGCTGTGGCTGCGCAATTTGACGATGGCACCGCGAATGTCGGTGACGGTGAGATCGGCCAGTGTCTTGTCGGCGACCAGCCGGACTAGCGTGGCCAGGTCGTGCTGATAGGCTGCAACCGTATGCGGCGACAGCCGCCGTTCGGCGGCGAGGTGTTGCAGGTAGTGCTGAATCGGTTTTGGCTCAGCGTTTCCTGCCGCTCCTGCTTGCGGGGACGGGTTGGAGGAAGATCCGCCTTTTTCGCTCACAAGTCGGATGAGGCGAGTCAGGCTTGCATCCGTACCAGCGCAGCGCCAATCAACTGGCCTAGCCGTTCCAGATAGAGCGTGCCCATGCCTGCATAGAAGCGTTTGGGTTCTTCGGACGCCAGTACCAGCAGCCCGACCGGGGCGGTAGCGGCCGTAGGGCGCAGCGGGATACTGGCAAAGGCGCGCAGGTGCGGCGATATCTCACCAAACCAGTCGCTGGCTTCATCGATTGCCAGGGCACCGCACACCGGTTGCGTCATGGCGGTCACCTTGTCGTGCGCCGCTTGCGGGATGGGGTCGCTGAGACCGGAGAGCGTTTCATTCGGCAGGTTCCAGACCCGGATGGCGTAGTGCGGCACGGCAAAGCCTTCGCGAAGATGGAGCGTCAGCGCGGCGACGATATCCTGGGGGGTATGCGCGGCCAGCAGCGCCAGCGTGAGCGCATGCAGTTTGTCGGAAATGCCGTCGTTTTCCTCGCCGAACTGGATCAGCTCGGCCAGCTTGTTTTCCAGCATGTGCACCTTGTCGCGCATCGCGATCAACTGGCGCTCGCTCATCGACACCGCGTGGGTGCCGTGCGGATGCGGGATATGCAGTTCCGCCAGTAGGGTGGGGAAATCGTTGAAAAAATTCGGGTGCTTGGTTAAAAACTCGGCGATGTGTTCGGCTTGCATGTCCATTAGATTTCCAGTTCTCCCTCAAATACGGTTTCAGCGGGGCCGGTCATGAAAACCGGTTGGTCCTTGCCGGCCCACTCTATGATCAGGTCACCACCACGTGTGTGGACGCTGACCGGGCTTTTCAGCCATTCCTGGCGTATGCCGGCGACGGCTGCCGCGCAGGCACCGGTGCCGCACGCCAGGGTTTCGCCAGCTCCGCGTTCGTAGACGCGCAGGCGGATGTCGTGCGGGGTCAGCACCTGCATGAAGCCGGCGTTGACCCGCTGCGGGAAGCGCGCATGCGATTCGATAGCCGGGCCGAGGATGTCCACCGGCGCATTATCGAGATCGTTCACCTTCAGCACGGCATGCGGATTGCCCATCGACAGGGCGGCAATGTGGATAACATGCTGGCCGACCTTGAGCGCGTAGCTCATTGCTTCGGCTTCAGCGACAAACGGAATGTCGACGGGGGCAAAGCGTGGTGCGCCCATGTTTACCGTGACCTGGCCATTGTCGAGCAGGCGCGGCTCGATGATGCCGGACGCTGTTTCCACACGGATGGTGTTTTTTTCAGTCAGCCCGTGGTCATGCACAAAACGCACGAAGCAGCGCGCACCGTTGCCGCATTGTTCCACCTCGCCGCCATCGGCGTTGAAGATGCGGTAGCGGAAGTCGACGTCGCCACGGGTGGGCTTTTCGACCAGCAGGATTTGATCGCAGCCCACGCCAAAGTGACGATCGGCAATATGCCGGCATTGTTCTGGCGTGAGGGTGACGGTCTGGCTGATGCCGTCGAGCACGACGAAATCGTTGCCGAGGCCGTGCATTTTGGTGAAGCGAAGTTTTGTGCCCCGAGGGGCATTTTTGTCAGTGGTATTCATTCTGTTTTGAGCCTGACGTATTCCTTGATGAGGCAGCGGTCCATCACCACCATCATGCCGCTGGCCTGTGCGTGTTGCGCGGCCGGTTCATGGACGATGCCTTCCTGGATACAGATAGAGGGCAAGTGTAGCGCCAGGCATTGCTCGACGATAGCGGGCATGTGTTCAGCGGCGCGAAACACATCCACCAGATCGACCACAAACGGAATGTCGGCCAGGCTGGGATAGGCTTGTTCGCCCAGCACTTCGTCGACCAGCGGGCGCACCGGAACGATGCGGTAGCCATGGCGTTGCATCGCCTGCGCCACCCGGTAACTCGGGCGTGCAGGCTGCGGCGACAGGCCCACCACGGCGATGGTCTTGATGCGTCCAAATAGTGTACGCAGGGTATCGTCATCCGGATTGGCAAAGTTCATAAGGCACGTTCCATGATGTGATCGTCCATGACGAAACCGTTGCCGATATCGAACACGCGCGATTCGGCAATCCGGAACCCGTATTTCAGATAAGCTGCAATCGCCTGTGCGTTGCCGCGATTGACCTGCAGCCGCAGGCGGTGTGCCTGGTGCTGACGTGCCCAGTGTTGAACGGCAAGCAGCAGGGCGCGGCCGATCCCCTGATGCTGCTGGTCCAGATGAACATAGAGTTTGTCGAGCTTGCAATCGGCGCCATCCAGGCTTGCATGGGCAAAGCCGGCCAGGGTCTGTCCGTGTTGTGCGATCCACCAGGCATGTCGGGGGTCGTCAAGCTGGGCATGGATACAGGCCGCGCCGTAGCGATCGGCCAGCATCGAATCGATTTGCGCCTGCGTGATCAGCGATGGATAGGTGGCCTGCCACACGGTGCGCGCCAATGCGCTGACGGCGTCGATGTCGTCAGCCTGCAATCGCCGCACAAGGGGTTGGGTCTCACTCATACAGACTGACTTCACCGGCTGGTCGGGTCTTGAAGCGACGGTGCAGCCACAGATACTGCTCCGGCATTTCACGGATGCGTTCCTCGATGAAGGCGTTCATGCGCGTCACATCGGCCTCCAGATTACCGCTGGGATAGTTGTCCCACGGCGGATAAAAATGCACGCGATAGCCTTGCCCGCCAGGCAGTTGTCGTGTGATCACCGGGACGATCTGGGCATCGGTGAGCTTGGCTAGACGCGGCAATGCCGACACCGTGGCCGCCGTCACACCAAAAAATGGGACGAATACGGCATTGTGACGACCGTGGTCCTGATCCGGCAGGTAGTAAAAAGGCAGTCTGGATTTGATGGCATTCAGGGTCGACTTGAGACCTTCGTTGCGCGCGATCAGGACGATATCCGAAAAGCGCGTGCGGCCATGACGCATGTATTTGTCGGTGACCGGATCTTTGGCAGGCGCATAAATCGAGGCAATCTGCCGGTCCATGGTCAGGCGCACGCCGCCCATGTCGAGCCCGACGAAGTGCGGTGCCAGCCAGATCACCGGGCGCACACCGTCACCGAGTGCGGCATCGGGATTCTCGATATGAACCAGACGGCGTACACGTGCTTCCGAGCCCCACCACAGGATTCCATGTTCAAGCGCGGCGCGCATGGAAGCCTGAAAGGTTTGCCGCAGCCAGCGCTGGCGCACCGGTTCGGGGGTATCGGGAAAACATAGCGCCAGGTTGGTGGCGACGACGCGTCGGCGCTTTCCGGGTTTTACAGACAATAACCAGCCGAGTGCATTGCCCAGTGCTGCCTGCAACGGCAGCGGCAGCCAGTGCAATAGCCACAGAAACCCGACACTGATCCAGACTGGAATCAGCGCAGGGCGCAGCAGGTTTTCGGCATCGGCAGATTTCATCCCGCAGCCGGGCTATCCGGGGGCGGTGCGCCGCCCGGGCGCTTGTGCCGGTTGTAACTCCACAGGTATTGCGCCGGGAAGCGTCGCACGACTGCTTCCACGCCCTGATTGATGCGGATGGCGGCCTCCCCCTTGTCTGCGGGCAAATCTTCAGGCAGCGGGAAGGCATGCAAGTGGTAACCGCGTCCCCAGCTCAGCCGTTCGGCTGCGACGAAAAAGGCAGCGGCCCCGGTCTTGTGTTGCAGGCTGGCAGTGAGCGTGGGCGTGTAGGCCGGGCGACCCAAAAAGGGTGCCCACACCCCGTCGCCACTGGAGGCCACTTGGTCGGGCAGGATGCCGATGCCTTCATGGCGTTTGAGTGCGGCCAGTTGCGCGCGCACGCCGGATAGATCGGTCGGCACCAGTTTGGCCTGACCGCGCTGGCGCCCGGCCAGCATCAAGGCGGCCAGAAAGGGCTTGCGCGGTGGCTTGTACATGGCAGTAAACGGGTGCTGCGAGGCGTAATATAGATTGATGATTTCAAAGCAGCCGATGTGTGGCGCAATCACGATGATGCCCTTGCCTGCCGCGCGTGCCGCGTCAATGTGCTCCCAGCCGCTGGTGCCCTTGACCAGTTTTAGCACCTGCTCATACGGGCGCAGCCAGACCGGTAGTAGTTCGATGATGGCCTTGCCGGCTTCGCCGATGGACTGGCGCAGCAGGCGCCGGCAGTCGCGTTCGGAGGCGCAGAGTCTGCTTTCGAACACATTGTTGCGCATGCGCTCGGAATGTCGACCCGGCGCCCAGTAGATCAGCCAGCCAAGCACAATACCCAGGCCATGCAGCATGGGCAGCGGCAGGCGCGCCAGCAGTTTAAGAAACGACATCAGCACAGTGGACATTATGCGACAGGGGAAGCGCCCGGCAGCTCGACGCCGCCCGGGCATTTGTGGCGGTTGTAGCTCCACAGATACTGCGCAGGAAAGTGGCGCACCACCGCTTCCACACCCTGGTTGATGCGAAGCGCGGCGGCAGTCTTGTCTTGCGTCAGTGTTTCGTCCATGGGATAGACATGCAGGTGAAAGCCGCGTCCCCAGCTCAGCCGTTCCGCCGCGACAAAAAATGCCGCTGCACCCGTCTTGCGCTGTAAGCTGGCGACCAGCGTTGGCGTATAGGCCGGACGACCGAGAAAGTCGGCCCACACGCCGTCACCGCTGCTGGCCACCTGATCGGGCAGGATACCAATACCCTCGTGGCGCTTGAGTGCCGCCAGCAAGGCGCGCACACCCGTCATGTCAGTGGGCACCAACTTTGTCTGGCTGCGCTGGCGTCCCTTCAACATCAGTGCATCCAGCAGGGGCTTGGGGGAAGGTTTGTACATGATAGTGAAAGGATGCAACGAACCGAAATACTGGCCTATGATCTCAAAGCAGCCGATGTGGGGCGCAACCAGAATCACACCCTTGCCGGCTGCACGCGCGGCATCGATATGTTCCCAGCCACTACGGCCTTTGACCAGCTTCAGTACCTTTTTATCGGCGCTTAGCCATAAGGGTAGTAGTTCCATGATGGCCTTGCCGCCTTCGCCGATGCTCTGGCGCATCAGGTTCTTGCAATCATGGCCGGGCGTGCACAGGCCGCTGGCGAACACGTTGTTGCGCATGCGTGTGGCGTGGCGCCCTGGCGCCCAGTAAATCAACCAGCCCAGCACAATACCCAGGCCATGCAGCATGGGCAGCGGTAGACGAGCCGACAATTTCAATAGGAACATCATGCGGTCATATGACTCCACATGGGCTTCAGGCCATAGTGGATCGGAGTCCTCTCGTAGGGCATGTGATTTTTCACGCGCTCCCGCGCGTAGAAAGTCGGAGTCATTTTGCGGGGATTGACGCCAGGGCAGGAGGCGCTGCACAATGAAACAGCCGCCGCGTTAATCTTGACAACTTGCGGGCGGGATACAAATACAGCTAAAGCGTCGCCGCTCTGTTGGTCCCCCGAGCCGGTTACGCACTTGGTAACCGGGGCTACAGGAGCATTCATGCAAAAAGATTTCATTTTCACGTCTGAGTCGGTTTCGGAAGGTCACCCCGACAAGATGGCGGATCAAGTGTCGGACGCGGTACTCGATGCGATTCTAACCCAGGACAAACAGGCGCGCGTGGCGTGCGAGACGCTGCTCACCACCGGTCTGTGTGTCATCGCCGGTGAAATCACCACCACGGCAGTCATTGACTACAACCAGGTTGCGCGTCAGACCATCAAGCGCATCGGCTACGACTCGTCCGAGATTGGTTTCGATTACAACACCTGCTCGGTGTTGGTCACCATCGGCAAGCAATCGCCTGATATTGCGCAGGGTGTGGACCGCGCACATGACGACAACCTTGATCAGGGCGCCGGTGACCAAGGCTTGATGTTTGGTTACGCCTGCAACGAAACCTCGGTATTGATGCCGATGCCGATCTATCTCGCGCATCGCCTCACCGAGCGTCAGTCCGAACTGCGCAAGGATGGCCGTCTGCCGTGGTTGCGTCCGGATGCCAAATCACAGGTATCGATCCGCTACGTCGATGGCAAGCCGCATTCCATCGATACCGTCGTGCTATCAACCCAGCACAATCCCGAGATTTCACATGCGCAGTTGTCCGAGGCGGTAATCGAGGAGATCATCAAGCCGGTTTTGCCGAAAGAGATGCTGAGCGCCGACACGCGCTATCTGGTCAACCCGACCGGACGTTTCGTCGTCGGCGGGCCGATGGGCGATGCCGGACTCACTGGCCGCAAGATCATCGTCGACACCTACGGCGGTACCGCTCCGCACGGCGGCGGCGCATTCTCCGGCAAGGACCCATCCAAGGTTGACCGCTCGGCGGCCTACGCCGGGCGCTACGTGGCGAAGAACATCGTCGCAGCAGGTCTGGCTGATAAATGCATGGTGCAGGTGAGCTACGCGATTGGCGTGGCCAGGCCGACTTCGCTGATGGTCGACACCTTTGGCACCGGCAAGATTCCGGAAGCCAAGATCGTCGAACTGATCCTGGCGCACTTCGACCTGCGCCCCAAGGGCATCGTCGCCATGCTTGATCTGCTGCGCCCGATCTACACGCGCACCGCGAGCTACGGCCACTTTGGCCGCGACGAACCGGACTTTACCTGGGAAGTGACCGACAAGGCTGCCGAGTTAAAAGCGGCAGCAGGGGTTTGATTCGATACACTGGAAAGAACACGTCTGGGTAAGAAAAGAGCCGGTTGTACCGGCTCTTTTTGTTGCGTACCGTCTTAGGTTAAAGCTGCTTGCGGCGGCGGTTTGCCATGAAACCGACGAGACCGAGACCAGCCAGTATCATGGCGTAGGTTTCGGGTTCGGGTACAGGGGCGAGTGTGGCTATGCCCTCCAAGTGGAGGACACCGGTTGAACCATCCCAACTTGGTATTATGGCCCCGGTCGTAAGGTCGTATACGTCGTTGTTATAAACGTGTACCCAGTCTGCCGTATAAAAATAATGGCTCGTATCAATCATGGAAACAGACGTAATTAGCGTGGTTGCATCAGGTGACGCGGGAAATACTGTGTTCCCGAGTGTGAATTCAGCAACTAGTCCAGACAGATTGAGCGACATTAAGCCATTGGAAATCGACCCACTTGGTGCGCCATTGAGTGTGTTGAATTCAAAATGATTACTGCCCCCCCAATTGAATCCGGTGGAAATGGCTCCATTCGCCTGGGTGGTCCCCATTATCAGGGCGCCGTCGGTGCCATCGCTCACAAAAGAAGTGGGTGCGGTTGAGGTGGTGCCTGGAGCAAACCAGTCTCCAACGCCTCCCCCTCCCGAAAGCGCGGATGTTCCCAGTCCGCTAGACGCAACCCCAATTTCCTCAATGGTCAGGCTTTGGATGGATGCCGCCTGAACTCCGCTACTTGCAACGATACAGCCCAAAGCCATGCCCGCCAGTGTTTTTGTAATGTGATTCATGTTGTTTGCTCTTCCCGTAATTGTTTGTATTTGTGTTGTGTGCTGCGACCACGACTGAATGTGGTGGTAAGCAGTGAAGCAAAATGCGCACCCGGGGAGGGCGCTCGTCTGGATACAATCATTACAAGGACTTGTGAAGCAGATGCTGTGTGGCAAGTTGCCTGTTGTGTAAAGGATTCCGACACAAAGAGGTGGGTCTAGATGTCGGATGTTGCTGGGCGGATTGATCGGAGGTTCAGGAATTTTTGCTTCAGGAGTAGAATTCGGCCTCGGTTCTGAACACCGAGCTGCGATGATTCTTTCGCCGGACGCTTTTCTGTTTTGGCGCTTACGTTTTTGAGCGTGGGCAGCAGGCCAGCGTGAAGGACCGTGATTTCACTTAGGGAGTGTCAGCAGGACGACGGTTGTAAAAGTTGTTGCTGGCAACTTGCCAAGATTATTGGGCGAGCATCTCGCCCCCTCATGCTGAGGAGCGCTGCGACTGTTGCCGGTTTGACCGAACCAACAGCCAGGCTCAGCGCGAGCGAAGTTTCAACTGCGCTCGTTGACTTGCAGCGGTTTTGCGGGCGAACGAGCTTCCACCCGGCCGCTGCCATTCAAGGAGTTACACCATGAAGGCAGTCACCACTCTATCGAGTTTTAACGATTACATCATTGCCGACCTGTCGCTTGCCGACTGGGGCCGCAAGGAAATCAAAATTGCCGAAACCGAAATGCCGGGCCTGATGGCGATCCGGGAGGAATTCGCCGTAGCCCAGCCGTTGAAAGGCGCGCGCATTACCGGTTCCTTGCACATGACCATCCAGACCGCCGTGCTGATGGAAACGCTGACCGCCTTGGGCGCTGAATTGCGCTGGGCGTCGTGCAACATTTATTCGACGCAGGATCACGCCGCTGCAGCCATGGCGGCTGAATGCATCCCGGTATTTGCAGTCAAGGGCGAGTCGCTGACCGATTACTGGGACTACACCCATCGCATCTTCGAGTGGGCCGATGGCCCCCAGGGTGAGAAAACATTCTCCAACATGATCCTCGACGACGGCGGCGATGCCACCTTGTTGCTGCATCTGGGGGCGCGTGCCGAAAAAGATATCTCGGTCGTAGGCAAACCCACCAGCGAAGAGGAGCAGGTGCTCTACGCCGCGATCAAGGCCAAGCTGAAAACCGACCCGACCTGGTATTCGGTGCGTCTCGCTGCCGTGAAAGGCGTCACCGAGGAAACCACCACCGGGGTGCATCGCCTGTATCAGATGCATGCCAAGGGCGAACTCAAGTTCCCGGCGATCAACGTCAACGATTCGGTGACCAAGTCCAAGTTCGACAATCTGTATGGTTGCCGCGAATCTCTGGTCGACGGTATCAAGCGCGCAACCGACGTGATGATTGCCGGCAAGGTCGCGCTGATCGCCGGCTACGGCGATGTTGGCAAGGGCTCGGCACAGGCCATGCGCGCGCTGTCAGCCCAGGTTTGGGTCACCGAGGTTGACCCCATTTGCGCGCTGCAGGCAGCGATGGAAGGCTACCGTGTGGTGACCATGGAATATGCAGCCGACAAGGCCGACATCTTCGTTACCTGCACCGGCAATTACCACGTCATTACCCATGACCACATGGCCGCCATGAAAGACCAGGCCATCGTCTGCAACATCGGCCACTTCGACAACGAGATCGACGTTGCGAGCATCGAGAAATATGAATGGGAAGAGATCAAGCCGCAGGTCGACCACATCATCTTCCCGGACGGCAAGCGCATCATCCTGCTGGCTCAGGGTCGTCTGGTGAACCTCGGCTGTGGTACCGGCCACCCGTCATATGTGATGTCGTCGTCATTCGCCAACCAGACCATCGCCCAGATCGAACTGTGGCAGGAGCGCGATTCCGGCAAATATCCGGTCGGCGTCTATACCCTGCCCAAGCATCTGGACGAAAAGGTTGCGCGCCTGCAGCTGAAAAAACTTAACTCGCAATTATCCGAATTGACAGATCAGCAGGCGGACTACATTGGCGTGCCGAAGCAAGGCCCCTACAAGGCCGAGCATTACCGCTATTGATCGGCTACGCCTGAAGGAGCTGCCATGCGTCTGCTGTTGCTGTGGTTACTGAATGCCGTTGCCTTGCTGGCGGTGACGTATTTGTTGCCGTCGATTCAGGTCTCAGGCCTGGGTACGGCGCTGCTGGCTGCGCTGATGCTGGGCTTTATCAATACCCTGGTGCGGCCGGTGCTGGCGCTTCTCACCTTGCCGATCACGATGCTGACACTGGGCATTTTTTACCTGGTGCTGAACGGCTTGCTGTTCTGGCTGGCCAGCGCGTTCATTCCGGGATTCCAAGTGCACGGTTTCGCCTCGGCGTTTGTCGGCGCGATCCTGTATGGCGTGATCGCCTGGGTGCTGTCTGCATTCATCCCGAATAAGAGAGGCATGGACTGAACATGACTGCACGTACATTCAGCTTTGAATTTTTCCCGCCCAAGACGGTAGAGGGCATGGACAAGCTGCGCGCCACCCGCGAACAGCTTGCGCAACTCCAGCCCAAGTTTTTCTCCGTCACCTTTGGTGCTGGTGGCTCCACCCGTGACCGCACGCTCGAAACCGTGCGTGATATCCAGGCATCCGGTTCCGATGCGGCGCCGCATCTGTCGTGCATCGGTTCGACCGAAGACAATATTCGCGACATCCTTAACGAATATAAAAGCCAGGGCATCCGTCATCTGGTCGCGCTGCGTGGTGATCTGCCGTCTGGCAGCATGGATGCCGGCGAATTCAACTACGCCAACGAACTGGTAGCTTTCATCCGCAAGGAAACCGGCGACTGGTTCGAGATCGAAGTGGCGGCCTATCCAGAAGTTCATCCGCAGGCGCGTTCCTACGCGGTTGATCTTGCCAATTTCCAGCGCAAGGTCGATGCCGGTGCGAACGCTGCAATCACGCAGTATTTTTTCAATGCCGATGCCTATTTCCGTTTCGTCGACGAGGCGCGTGCGCTGGGTGTCAGCATCCCGATCGTCCCCGGCATCATGCCGATCGGCAACTACGTGCAACTGGCGCGCTTTTCGGATGCCTGTGGCGCGGAGATTCCGCGCTGGCTGAGGAAGAAGCTGGAAACCTATGGCGATGACATGGCTTCCCTGCGCGCTTTGGGGCTGGACGTGATCACCGACATGTGCGATCGCTTGCTCACGGGCGGTGCGCCTGGGCTGCATTTCTACACCATGAATCAGGCTGGTCCCACCACCACCATCTGGCAACGGTTAGGGCTGTAACCGTTATTAACGCCAAACAGCAAGGCCCGCTTCCGGCGGGCCTTGCTGTTTGTGCGTCTCCACTGTGCGCTGACAGGGCATGTAGAATCAGCCTCATCTTTTGCCACCAAGCCTGATCATGAATGCCCTGTGGATACTGGCCCTGCTCATCCTGATTTCCGGTGTTTTTTCCCTCGCCGAAATGGCCCTTGCTTCTGCGCGCCGGGTGCGTCTGACACAATTGGCTGAAGCAGGCGATAACGGCGCTGGGGTTGCGCTGGCCATCAAGGATCAGCCTAGTCGGCTGCTGGCCGCCAGCCAGACGGGCATCACTGCTGCGGCGCTGTTGATGGGCATTTATGGCGAATCGGCACTGTCGGCTTCGATCGAGTCCGTCATCGGTGCCAATGTGCCGGCCCTGGCCGACTGGCAGTCGACCATCGCCTTTGTCATCACCATCGTGATCGTCACAGCGGTATCCATCATATTGGGCGAAATCGTGCCCAAGCGGATTGCCCTCGCGAATCCGGAAAAGGTGGCGGCTTTTTGCGCACCGTCCATGTCGCTTTTCATTCGCCTGTTGTCTCCGGCGATCAGCTTCCTGTCTTTTGTAGCGGACCGGGTGCTTGCCTTGCTGCCGATTCGGGCTGCACCGGCGGTGACCAGCATGGAAGACATCCTCGCGTATGTGGATGAAGGCGAACGGGCAGGCTCCATCGCGCCGGAGGAAAGCCAGTTGTTCGGTAATGTGATGCGTATGGAAGACTGGCGCCTGGCCACCGTCATGACGCCCGCATCGGATGTGGCGTGGCTGGACCTGCTGTCTCCCCGTGAACATAACCTGCGTCTGTTGCAGGAAGCCCCTCATTCCCAGTTACCCGTCTGCAAGGGCGATTTGCAGCAGGTGATCGGGATTGCCGAAAGCCACGACATACTCAAGGCAGTGATGGAAGGCGATATTGATTTCGCCGAATTGCCGCTTGCGCCGCCTCTGTTTGTGCCAGGCAGTTTGAATCTCATCGACCTGCTACGCACCTTTCGCCAGCAGCGGGCCAATTTCGCGCTGGTAGTGAGCGAATTTGGTCTGACCGAAGGTATCGTCACCCTGGATGATCTGATGTATTCGCTGGTGGGCGACATGATGCCTTTGGCTGACGATTCCGGGGACTCCCTGGCGGTTCGCCGGCCCGATGGCTCGTGGCTGCTGGATGGGCTGCTACCGATCGACGAGATGAAGGACAGGCTTGAAATTCGTCGGGTGCCGCAGGAGTCGCTGGGCAACTATCACACCGTGGGTGGGTTCGTACTCGCGTCGCTGGGCCGCATCCCGCGCAAGGCGGAATGTTTTACCTGGGCGGAGTGGGAGTTCGAGGTGGTGGACGTGGACCGCAACCGGGTGGACCAGGTGCTGGCGACCCGGGTGTCGGACAAGCGCGAAAAGGAAAACAAGCCCCTGCCCGCAGGTAATTGATCACGGAAGTTCAGGACTAATTGAAGAAGCCCGCATCACGCGGGCTTCTTTCGGCTTGTTCGGATCAGGTCCTGGGTCAGGGTAAACAGTTCTTGAGTGCCTTCAGGCAGTAATCGACGTTTTCCTGTTTGGCCGAATAGCCCATCAGGCCAATGCGCCAGATCTTGCCAGACATGTCACCAAGACCGGCGCCAATCTCGAGATTGAATTCGTTGAGCAGGCGGGCGCGGATTGCGGCTTCGTCGACGCCATCCGGTACGTAGATGCTGTTCAACTGCGGCAGGCGGGCAGATGCTTCAACCACGTAGTTGAGGCCCATGCCTTCGAGGCCGGCCTTGAGTTTTTCGTGCATGCTGCGGTGGCGTGCCCAGGCGTTTTCCAGGCCTTCTTCTTCCAGAATCACCAGTGCTTCGTGCAGGCCATACATCGGGTTGATCGGCGCGGTGTGGTGATAAGTGCGCTTGCCGGCCGACTGCCAGTAGCCGAGCACCAGATTCAGGTCGAGGAACCAGCTCTGAACCGTGGTGGTGCGTGCCTTGATGCGGGCGATGGCGCGCTCGGAGAACGACACCGGCGACAGGCCGGGTGTGCACGACAGACATTTCTGGCTGCCGGAATACACGGCGTCGATGCCCCATTTGTCCATGTAGACCGGGGTGCCGCCGAGGCTGGTGACGCAGTCCATGATGGTGAGTGCGCCGAATTCCTGCGCGATCTTGCCCAGGGTTTCCGCATCCGATTGCGCGCCGGTCGAGGTTTCGGCATGGACGAACGCCAGAATTTTCGCATCGGGATTGGCCTTGAATGCATCGCGCACCTTTTGCGGATCAACCGGCGCGCCCCAGGCGTCGTCGACCACCACTGGTACGCCGCCGGTACGCTTGACGTTTTCCAGCATGCGCCCGCCGAACACGCCGTTGCGGCACACGATCACCTTGTCACCGGGCTCGACCAGGTTGACGAAGCACATCTCCATGCCGGCCGAACCCGGTGCTGAGACCGGGAAGGTCAGTGCGTTCTCGGTCTTGAAGGCCATCCGCAGCATCGCTTTGATTTGCTCCATCAGGTCGACGAAGGCGGGGTCGAGATGGCCGATGGTCGGGCGTGCCATGGCATCGAGGATGCGCTGCGGTACGTCGGAGGGGCCAGGGCCCATGAGAATACGCTTGGGGGGGATGAAAGAAGCCGTCATAACCTTGGTTCCTGTGTGGAAAAATCAATAAAAACAATGGCTTGATTTTACGCATAAAAATAGAAGCCTGAAACTCTAATGAGGTATCAGGTCCTGCTGTGGGTATTGAATAAAGTGATTGGCGGCCAGTGCACGGGTGTCTATGGTGGGGTTTTGTCAATGTGGCGAAGGTTGGAAACATGATGAATAAGGGATATTGGTCTGTTCCGATTCTTGCGGGACTAAGTCTCTCGGGTGGGGCTGTTGGCTTGTTGTCAGCCGTATCGGCGGCCCCGGATTTTGCCACGATGGATCTTTCTGAAGCGGAGCGTGTCGCGGTATTCAAGGCAGCGGGCGCGAACCAGCGCAAGGGCAAGTGGATTATTTGTGTACCCCCCGCTGGTGCGGGGGCGCCTGAACCGGAAGGAGCGGTGATCGATTCCGTGCGTGACCTGAATGGCGATGGCCGGCCCGAAGCGGTGGTCAGCGAGGGTGGTAGCTATTGTTACGGCTTCACGGATGTCGGTTTTCAACTTCTGAGCAAGCAGTCCGATGGCGGATGGCGCGTCATTACCGGCGACACCGGCATGCCGACATTTTTGAAAACCAAAGGCGTGGGAGGATGGCCGGATATTTCGGTCGGCGGCCCTGGATTCTGTTTCCCTGTGCAGCGCTGGAATGGCAAGGCCTATACGCTGAACCGGCACGAATATGAAGGCAAGCGCTGCAAACCGCAGCGTTGACGGGATGCAATCAGGCCGGCGGTTCACCCATCAGCGGGTGCATGGCGGTGAGCATGCTGTTGAAGATGCGTGGATGATTCTTTTCCTGCTCGGCCAGCATTTGTTTCATCGCATAGCGCTGCTGTGGCTTGGAAAAACAGGCAGGACAGTTTTCGAAGATCACCGGCAGGCTGGCGTCCTGTGCAAACGCGCGGGTCTGACGTTCGCGCGTATAGACAAACGGGCGAATGATACGCAGGTCACCCACATCGTTGAGGTAATGCGGCGACATGGTGCGCAACTTGCCGCCAAACAGCATCGACATCATCAGGGTTTCGGCCAGGTCGTCCAGATGCTGCGCCAGCGCAACGACATTGCAGTGCTGCTCGCGTGCAACGCGATACAGAATGCCGCGTCGCATGCGCGAACAATACGCGCAGTAGGAGTCGGAATCCTTGGTCAGGGTCTTTTGTGCTTCGGCCAGTATCGGTTGCGATTCGAGAAAGTAGGGTACGCCCAGATCAGTCATGTAGGGGACAAGCAGCGACGGGTCGTATTGATCCGATTGCGGATCGACCGTACAGGCCAGCAACTCGAATTTCACCGGTGCTTTCTGTTGCAGATGATACAGGGTGTGCAGCAGTGACAGCGAATCCTTGCCGCCAGACAAGCCGAGCAGGATGCGGTCGCCATCGCGAATCATGCGGTAGTCGCCGATGGCGCGCCCGGCATCGGTTACCAGTGAGCGCGAAGGTTTGATCCAGCCTGTCGTCATCGTTGTCGTATTCATAGTGAAAATTGGAGTGCGTGCAGTTGTGCGTAGCGCCCTTGTCTGGTGATCAGATCGGCATGGCTGCCGATCTCGATGATGCGTCCGCCTTCCAGTACGACGATACGGTTCGCACGTTCGATAGTGGAAAGACGATGCGCGATGACCAGTGTGGTGCGATTCTGCATCAGTGTGTCGAGTGCTGCCTGCACGTGGCGTTCGGATTCATTGTCGAGCGCCGAGGTGGCCTCGTCGAGAATCAGAATGGGTGCGTTTTTCAGGATGGCACGGGCGATGGCAATACGCTGGCGCTGGCCACCGGAAAGCCGCATGCCGTTTTCGCCGATCAGGGTTTCCAGCCCGTCTGGCATGGCCTGGATGAACTCCCAGGCATGCGCCGCGATGCAGGCGTTGCGGATTTCGTCAGCCGTGGCATCGCGCTTGTTGCCATAGGCGATATTGTGGCCCAGTGTATCGTTGAACAGCACCACATCCTGCGACACCAGTGCGATGTGGTTGCGCAGATTTTGCAGGCGCACGTCGCGGATGTCGTGGCCGTCGAGTGAGATCATGCCCGCATCGGGATCGTAAAAACGCGGTACCAGATTGGCCAGTGTGGTTTTACCCGAGCCGGAAGCCCCGACCAGCGCCACGGTTTCGCCGGGCGCAATGTCGAGCGTGATATCGACCAGTGCGGGCTGCGTCTTGCCCGGGTAGGTCAGCGCGACCTGGCTGAACGCCAACCGCCCTTCGATGCGGTCGAGCGTGTGGGTACCGGTATCGCGCTCGGCATCCTGGTCAAGCATGGAGAAGATGGTTTCAGAAGCGGCGAGCCCGCGCTGCATCTGATCGTTGACCGCGGTCAGCCGTTTCAGTGGCGCAAACAGCAACAGCATGGCCATGAAGAAGGAAACAAATCCGCCTACGGTGGTGGTGTTGCTGGAGGCCTGGCCGGCGGCAATGTAGACGATCGCGGCCAACGCAATGGCGGCAATGAACTGAATCACGGGTTCGTACACGGCGTTGGCGGCGACGCGCTTCATCTCGTACAGTCGTGCCAGATTGGCCGCCTGGCGGAAGCGCGTTTGCTCGTATTCTTCGCCGCCAAACAGCTTGACCACGCGGTGTCCGCCTACGGCCTCGTCAACCACCTGGGTGAGGTCGCCGATATTCTGCTGTGCCTTGCGCGACAGTCCGCGCAATCGCGTACTGGCAATCCGCACGATCCACAGCGTCAGCGGCACCAGCGCAAACACGATCAGGGTCAGTTGCCAGTTCAGCCACAGCAGATAGCCAAGCAAACCCAGCACCGTCACGGTGTCGCGCACCAGCGTGGTGAGCGAACTGGTGGCCGACTGCGTCACCTGGGTGACATTGAATGCCAGATGCGCGATCAGCTGGCCGCTTGGATTCTGGTCGAAGTAACGTGTTGGCAGCGTCATCAGTTTGTCGAACATCGCTGCGCGCAAGTCCATCACCAGACGGCTGCCCACCCACGCCATGCAGTAGGTGCTGATAAAGCTGGTGATGCCGCGCACCAGAAACAGCGCCAGCAGCAGAATCGGAATCCAGCGGATGAAGTCCTGGTCCTTGGCGACAAAGCCCTTGTCCAGCAGTGGCTTGAACAGCGCGGGCAGCATCGGTTCGGTGGCAGCGGTGAGGATCAGCGCGAAAAGGGACAGCGCAAACATGCGCCAGTAGGGCTTGACGTAACCGAGCAGACGGCCATACAGGGCGCGGCTGCTGTACGCTTCAGAATAGGGATGGTTCGGCTTCATAGCAGCAGGACGGTGGCCAGGCCGAGGAAGATGAAGAAGCCCATGCTGTCGGTGATAAAGGTGAGCAGAACGGATGCGCCGATGGCCGGGTCGCGGTTCATGCGTTCCAGCGCCATCGGGATGAAGATGCCCGCCAAGGCTGCTACCAGCAGGTTCAGCAGCATCGCCAGCGCCATCACCCCGCCCAGCGCCGGGTAGTCATACAGCAGCCAGGCAAAGACACCGACCACAGAGCCCCACGTCAGACCGTTCAATAGAGCGACACTGATTTCCTTGACGACAAGGCGGCGCGCGTTGGCTGTGGTGATATGACCCAGCGCCAGTCCACGAATGATCAGCGTAATGGTCTGGTTGCCGGTGTTGCCGCCAATACTGGCGATGATCGGCATCAGTGCCGCCAGTGCGGCGAGTTTTTCGATGCTGCCTTCGAAGGTGCCGATCACGCGTGAGGCGATGAACGCCGTACATAAATTCACCGCCAGCCACATCCAGCGGTTTTTGGCCGCGTGCCATACGGATGAAAACAAATCTTCTTCTCGTAGGCCGGCCATCGACAGCATGTCGGCGTCGGCCGATTCGCGGATGAAGTCGACGATTGCATCCACCGTCACTCGGCCCATCAGGCGGCCCTGCGCGTCCACCACCGGCGCCGTCACCAGGTCGTAGCGTTCGAACGCCTGCGAGGCTTCGTCCGCTTCGTCCTCGGGATGAAACTTCACGAAGTCCTCGACCATGATCGCTGCCACCGAGGCTTCGGGGTCGGTCGTCAGCAAGCGTTTCAGCGGCAGCACGCCGATGATCGCGTCGTTACGATCCACCACAAACAGCTTGTCGAGCTGGTCAGGCAGTTCGCCCAGCCGGCGCAGATAGCGTAGCGCCACTTCCAGCGTGACATCGGCACGGATCGTCACCATTTCGAAATCCATCAGCGCGCCCACCGTGTCTTCCGGATAGGCCAGCGCCGACTGCAGGTGTGCGCGTTTTTGCGCATCCAGCGTGGTTAGCAGTTCGGTGATGACGTCGTGCGGCAGATCGGCCGCGATGTCTGCGATTTCGTCGGTGTCGAGTGATTCGGCGGCGGCCAGCAGTTCCGCATTGTTCATGGCCTCGATCAGCGATTCGCGAACCGAATCCGACACTTCCAGCAGAATCTCACCGTTGTGTTCGGCATCAACCAGATTCCACACCAGTCGCCGCTCGTTCAGTGGCAAGGCTTCCAGAATGTAGGCGATGTCGGCCGGATGCAGATCATCCAGCCGCGTCTGCAATTCACTCAGGTATTGCGCATGTTCACGGCTGTCGGTCAGGTCCTCCTGCATCCCACCCTGCCTGTGGACGTGCTCCTCTACCTGCCGCATCTTGGCGAGCAGCGTCTGGATCTGTTCCAGGCTGTTTTCCAGGTTGTCTTGCGACTGGTTTTCGAGAGAATCGGTCATGGGAGGCTAAAGAGAAAAAGCCCCGCGATTGTAACGCGCTACGCCTTGAGAACACGTGAGCGTTGCGTTAACGCGGCACTTGCGCATATCCCATATAACGCTGGATCACTGCAACACGCCGCTGATAGGCACGCGAACTGCGATGGTTTTCGTACCAGCGCGGGTTGGGCACCATGGCGGCCATGCGGGCGGCCTGGTTGCGGCTGAGGCTGGCGGCGGAGGTTTTGTAGTAACGGCGGGCGGCGGCTTCGGCGCCGTAGATGCCGTTGCCCCATTCGATGACGTTGAGATACACCTCAAGAATACGGCGCTTGCTCCAGGTGGCTTCGATCATCAGCGTGATGATGGCTTCCTGACCTTTACGGATGAAGCTTCGATCACCGGACAGGAACAGATTCTTGGCGAGCTGTTGGCTGATGGTGGAGCCGCCGGCAACGAGTTTGCCTTTTTTCAGGTTCTTTTTGACTGCGTTCTGGATGCCTTCGACATCGAAGCCTTCGTGCGTGAGGAATTTGCCATCTTCAGCGGCGACGATGGCGCGTTTCAGATTGATGGAGATACGGTCGTACGACACCCATTTATGACGCAGTTCGGCGTCTGGATTTTTGTCCTGCTGGCGTTCCAGTCCGGCGGCCATGAAGGCAGTGGATCTGGGATTGTGATCGATCCACCACAATACATGCGCAAAAACCCATAGCTGATACAGCAGTACAAGCGCGACCGTCGCAGCGACGGCCTTGCTCAGCCAGCCAAGCAGTTTCTTCATCATGCCGCGCGCAGGCTTGCAATGACGGCAGCGGTGTCAGGCCGCACGCCACGCCACACATGGAATGCTTCGGCGGCTTGTTCGACCAGCATGCCCAGGCCGTCGGCGGTGACAGCACCGTGCGTGCGGGCGAAGCTGAGGAAGGGCGTGTCGCGTCCGTACATCATGTCGTAGGCAAGGGTGGTGGCGTTGAACACGCTGGCTGACAGCGGCGGCAGTTCGCCAGCCAGGCTGGCGGCGGTGGCGTTGATGACGAGATCGAAGGGCGTGTTGGCTGCATCGAAGCTGCAAGCCGTGACGCCACGGCCGAACAGATCAGCCAGTTCCTGTGCGCGGCTGAGCGTGCGGTTGGCGATCACAAGTGCGCTGGGCTGCAGTTCGAGCAGCGGTTCGATCACGCCGCGCGCCGCGCCGCCTGCACCGAGCAGCAGAATGCGCTTGCCAGCGAGTGTACAGTCCAGGTTGCGAGTGAGATCCGCCACCAGCCCGGCACCATCGGTGTTGTCGCCGAGGAGGCCATCCGCATCGAAGCTGAGCGTGTTGACCGCACCGGCGCGTTGCGCGCGGGGGCTCAGGTGCTTGGCTAGCTTGTAAGCCTCTTCCTTGAACGGCACGGTGACGTTGGCACCACGTCCGCCTGTCGCGGTAAATTGCGCGATGCTGTCGGCAAAGCCGTCGAGTGGCGCGAGGATGGCTTCATACGTCATGCTCTGCCCGGTCTGGCGGGCAAACGCGGCATGGATCTGCGGAGATTTGGAGTGGGCAATCGGGTGCCCGAATACGGCGTAACGGTCGGTCATGGGTAAGCGCTCGGAATCGGGCGCATTCTAACCGAGGGCCGGCGCGCCATGGAGAAAGCCGTGGAGGCCACGGCTATGTGGACCCCTAAATAAATGGAGCGATGGAAGATCAGCTTTGCGACCAGGGCAGACCGCGCTGCTTCCAGCCGTTAAGCTCGTTGCGGTGGCCGGTGGCCTTGTTGAGATCGCCTTCGATGCCTTCCAGCACGTTGTAGCAACTGCCGCGCCCGGCCTCGGAACAGGCGGCAGCGGCCCGATGCGATCGAGGGCCATTGCGACAGATAAAAATCAGCAGCGATTCCGGATCGGTCGCCTGGGCAAGCTGGGTGAGGAAATGTGGGTTGGGCACCCATCCCGGCCACGATTGCCACTCAACGTGCACGGTATCAGGGAGGATGCCATTGAGTTCAAGCTCGGCGCGCGAACGTACGTCGACCAGGCGGGCGCCGGGGGCAAGCTGCAATAATTCATGCGCCTCATGCGGCAACAATGCGCCGGCATACGGCCAAGACTGAGTCTGGCTGCGAGCGTGGGCGGCGTCGAGCAGTTCGGTGATACGGCCCATATGGACTCCTCTTAACGTTGATTCAGTATACGAAACCCACCGCCCAATGCAATTCGCACCAAAATGGTGCATTTGCTCATGTAAAAGCATTAAATTGGTGCCATATGGGAACTCGGTAGCGCACTATCGCCCGTAACAAGCCTTGTGGCACAATGCTTGAGGCTCGATATCTTGCATGGCACGGTTGCTGCTAGCAGCACAGGTGTGGCTTTATTTATGTGCCCAACTCGTGCAATACGCAACTTCGTAAATTCATTCCATTACTAGTTTGAGGAGATTCAGCATGGCCGTGGCCGATGTGATCAAGATGATCAAGGATGACGAAATCAAGTTCGTCGATCTGCGTTTTACCGATACCCGCGGCAAGGAACAGCACGTGTCGATTCCTGCACGCATTGTGGATGAAGACTGGTTTGAAAATGGCCATCCATTTGATGGCTCGTCGATCGCTGGCTGGAAGGGCATTCAAGCTTCCGACATGCTGCTCAAACCCGATCCTGATTCAGCGTGGCTGGACCCGTTCTTTGACGAGGCCACTTTGATCCTGACCTGTGACGTGATCGAGCCGTCCGATGGCAAGGGTTATGAGCGAGATCCGCGTTCGGTTGCTCGACGCGCTGAAGCTTATTTGAAGTCGACCGGCATTGCGGATACCGCTTATTTTGGCCCCGAGCCTGAATTCTTCATTTTTGATTCCATCACCTGGCATGAAGACATGTCTGGCTGTGGTGTGAGAATCAATTCCGAAGAGGCTTCCTGGTCGTCGGCTGAAAAGTTCGAGAACGGCAATACCGGTCATCGTCCCGGCGTCAAGGGTGGCTATTTCCCCGTGCCTCCGGTTGACAGCCTGCAGGACATCCGCGCTGCCATGGTACTGGCACTGGAAGAGGCCGGCGTTCCGGTTGAAGTGTTCCACCACGAAGTGGCCACCGCTGGTCAGTGCGAAATCGGCACCCAGTTCAGCACGCTGACCAAGCGCGCCGACTGGACGCAGATACTGAAATACATCGTGCATAACGTTGCTCATGCCTACGGCAAGACCGCGACCTTCATGCCCAAGCCTATCGTTGGCGACAACGGTTCCGGCATGCACGTACACATGTCGCTGTGGAAAGATGGCAAAAACCTGTTCGCAGGCAATGGCTATGCCGGCCTGTCAGAGATGAGCCTGTTTTTCATTGGCGGCATCATCAAGCATGCCAAGGCACTGAACGCAATCACCAACCCGTCGACCAACTCCTACAAGCGTCTGGTTCCCGGTTTTGAAGCGCCCGTGATGCTGGCTTACTCGGCCCGCAACCGTTCGGCGTCGATTCGTATTCCGATTTCAGCCAGCGAAAAAGCACGCCGCGTCGAAATGCGTTTTCCCGATCCGATGGCCAACCCCTACCTGTGCTTTACAGCGCTGATGATGGCGGGCCTGGACGGCATCCAGAACAAAATTCACCCTGGCGATCCGTCAGACAAGGACTTGTACGACCTGCCGCCGGAAGAAGATGCAAAAGTGCCCAAGGTTTGCCACAGCCTGGAAATGGCGCTGGATGAACTCGACAAGGATCGCGAGTTCCTGACGCGTGGCGGAGTGTTCACCAATGACATGATTGATGCTTACATCAAGCTGATGATGGAAGATGTCACCAAGATGCGCATGACCTCGCACCCGGTCGAATTTGCAATGTACTACTCGCTGTAATCGATATCGATCTCAGCTAAAAGGGCAGCTTCGGCTGTCCTTTTTTATGGGCGTTGCTCAGGCGTTGACTCGCGTAGCCGAGGCTTTGAACGGGTTCAAGATTGCGGGATTTTGGCCGTTATCAAGGGGGTACGCTACACTCAGATCTATGCAAACCGTTCGCTTTTCCTTCTTGTTGTGCCTGATTCTGGTCGCTCCTGCGCAGGCCGAAATCTATAAGTACGTCGACGAAAATGGTCAAGTGACGTTTACCGATGTCTACAGGAAGGGCGCCAAGCGTATTGATCTGCCAGGCGCGCCTACGCCGCTTCCGGGCAGCAGCAAAGCGCCACGACGTGCATCTTACAGTCCGAGCCCAATGGATTTCCCGCGTATCGATGCCGGCACGCAAAAGCGTCGTGATGATGTGCGACGTCAGGTACTGCAGGATGAAATCACCGGCGAGCGCCGCAATGCCGACGAGGCACGGCGTCAGTTGGCGCTGGGGGAGCGCTTGCAACCGGGTGAACGTGCAACGGATTCCACTTACCTGAATCGCGTCAAGAAACTGCAGGCCACGGTACAGCAGCATGATCAGAATGTCTTGTCGATTCAGCGCGAGCTGGCCAATCTGAAATAAACGGTTAAATCGGCGACCAGCCTGCAACGACCACGCTCCACCCGCAAGGGTAGGCCGTGGTTCTAAAGACGCTGAAGCCCTAAAGGACTCCGATCCACTACGCACTTAAGCGCGTGTAGAGTCGTATGCGTCAACAACCACGCTCTGGCACAATCAATGCTTCTATTGGATGCATGAGCATGGTGCCTTTTACTCCCACTGATTCTTTCGACCTCGACTGTTTGTCCACGGGGGCAATGGTATTGGATGCGGACAATCGTATCCGCTACGTGAACCCAGCGGCTGAAACCTTGCTCGGCATGTCTGGTGCATTACTGATCGGGAATATGGCTGAACAATCGTTTGAGCACAGTCTGGAGCTTTTGCAAGCCGTACAAACGGCACGTAACGAGCAAGAAACCGTGATCGAATATGAAATTGATGTCTCGGTGAGCGGGCATCTCCCTACCCGGGTCGGATGCAGTGTTTCGCCCCTGGATAAACAGCCGGGCGCTGTGTTGATTGAAATGCGTGCGGTGGATCCGCATTTGCGGATCGCCCGTCTGGAGCAGACGCGTTTGCAGCAGGAAGCGAACCGTGAACTGCTACGCAACCTCGCACATGAAATCAAGAATCCGCTGGGCGGCATCCGGGGCGCGGCTCAATTGCTGGAGCACGAACTGCCGCGTGAGTCCTTGCGTGAATACACACAGGTCATCATCAAGGAGTCCGATCGTCTGCAGTCATTGATGGAGCGCTTGCTGACTCCTCACCGTACGCCCCGTTTTGGTGCGGTGAATATCCACGAGGTTCTGGAGCGTGTGCGCAGCCTGATTCTGGCTGAAACACCGAGTGTGACGCTCAGTCGTGATTACGACCTCAGCCTGCCGGAAATCCGCGCCGATGCCGAGCAATTGATTCAATCCACGCTCAACATCGCGCGCAATGCAGTACAGGCAATGCACGGTAACGGGCATGGTCAGGGCGCGATCATTTTTAAAACGCGAGTGGCGCGACAGATCACACTTGAAAGTCGCCGCTACCGCCTGGGTGTACGCATCGAGATCATCGACAATGGCCCGGGCGTACCAGACGATATTCGCGAGCAGATTTTCTACCCGCTGGTGTCGGGCCGCGAAGGGGGCAGTGGTTTGGGGCTGGCCGTGGCACAAACGCTGGTGGCGCAAAACCATGGCACCATCGAATGCGAGAGTCGCCCCGGCCATACTGTTTTTTCAATTTTTCTTCCGTTTACTGTCTGAAAATCATGTCCACATCAAATTGTGTCTGGATTATTGACGATGACCGTTCCATTCGCTGGGTGCTTGAAAAAGCGCTGCTGCGTGAAGATATCCCGTGCATGACCTTCAGTTCGGCCATCGATGCGCTGCGTGAACTGGAACGGAGCGAGCCCAGCGCCGTACTGTCTGATATCCGCATGCCGGGGGTAAGTGGCCTGGGGCTGTTGCAGTCGCTGAAAGAGCGTTTGCCCAAAGTGCCCGTCATCATCATGACGGCGTATTCCGATCTGGATAGTGCGGTCGCAGCATTTCAGGGGGGGGCATTCGAATATTTGCCGAAGCCGTTTGATGTCGATCAGGCGCTGGAACTGGTGCGCCGTGCGCTGGCGGAAAACGCCAGCCGGGACGTGCCCGTCACGAGCGATGCGCCGGTGCCGGAGATTCTCGGGCAGGCGCCTGCGATGCAGGAAGTGTTTCGTGCCATTGGCCGACTGTCGCAATCGCACGCCACGGTGTTGATCACCGGCGAGTCGGGTAGTGGCAAGGAACTGGTCGCACGAGCATTGCACCGGCACAGCCCGCGTGCAACCGGGCCGTTCATTGCGTTGAATACTGCGGCCATTCCCAGGGATTTGCTGGAGTCCGAACTTTTCGGCCATGAGCGCGGTGCCTTCACCGGCGCAGCCGCACAGCGGCGCGGACGCTTCGAGCAGGCTGACGGCGGAACGCTGTTTCTGGATGAAATCGGCGATATGCCCGCTGAGCTTCAAACCCGTTTATTGCGGGTGTTGTCCGACGGCCAGTTTTATCGGGTAGGCGGACATACGCCGATGAAGGTCAATGTGCGGGTCATTGCGGCTACGCACCAGGATCTGGAGGAGCGGGTGCGCGAGAACCTGTTCCGCGAAGACCTGTTTCATCGCTTGAACGTGATTCGTTTGCGTCTGCCTGCGTTGCGCGAGCGGCGCGAGGATATTCCTTTGCTGGTGCGTCATTTCATGCAAAAAAGCGCGCGTGAACTGGGGATGGAAACCAAGGGTGTGTCGGATTCTGCGCTCAAGACACTGGTCAATCTGTCGTGGAGCGGCAACGTGCGCCAGTTGGAAAATGTCAGTCATTATCTGACGGTGATGGCCCCCGGCCAGATCGTTGAAATAGGGGACTTGCCGGCCGACTTGATGCAGGGGGCCGTCGTGCAAACAGGGGATAACTGGCTGCAGGAGCTGGCTGCCGAGGCCAGTGCCCGCCTGGCTCGGGGGGATGCGGCCATTCTTGGGGAATTGACCCAGGATTATGAGAGAACCTTGATCGAGGTGGCGTTGCGCCACACCGGCGGGCGGCGTATTGAAGCGTCCCACTTGTTGGGCTGGGGGCGGAATACCTTGACGCGCAAAATCCATGAACTGGGAATGGATGATGATGATCAGGGCGATTCCAAATGATGTCAGTGTGATGCGAGCGCGCAATAAATAAAGCCGACATGAAGTCGGCTTTATTTATTGCGCGTACTACGACGAAGGATCAGGCTGCCTGGGATTCTTCCAGCAGTTTCTGCATTTCGCCTTTTTGATACATCTCGATCATGATGTCAGAACCACCGATCAATTCGCCCTTGACATAGAGTTGCGGGAAGGTCGGCCAGTTTGCATAGTGCTTCAGATTCTCAAAGATTTCTGGATCGGCCAATACGTTCACGGCCAGAAAATCCTTTGCGCCACACGCCTGTAATACCTGGGCGGCGCGCGATGAAAATCCGCACTGCGGAAATTGGGGCGTGCCTTTCATGTACAGCACGATGTTGTTGGTGGTGACTTGGTCACGGATGCGGTCGAGTGGGGTCATTTGCGGGCTCCTGAAGAATACCTGAGTAGAACACTCAGGAATTATACGCACGAAGCAGCGGTCGTCAAGCCGTTTTTGGCGTGCCTTTGTCCAGGTAGGGGCTGATAAAGGCTTTGTGAAACAGGTGTGGAATGAGCAAATGCGCGGGCATGCGCAACCAGTGGGCGCGGACAAAAGCAGCCAGGCGGGCGCTGGATGTGAAGCCATCGGCACAGCTGTCATGGGTGGGCGCAAGGACACGGGTGAAGATGCTGTCCATCAGGAACAGTATGACGCGATTGGGGGCGCTGTCTGACAGGGTAAGGTTCACGCTGTCCGGGGCGGGCGTGTCAAGGAAATAACCGAGATAACGCAGTGCATAGAACAACGGGCGACTGAGTTGTAGTTCGTCGGCGCGAGTTGTCAAACGGTTCCAGAAATCGGGATCTGCAGCGGTAGCATCACGCAGCAGGAGGTCGAGGTCGGTCAGGTCGCGCAGTCCATGCGGTAACTCGCCGTCGTGAAATAAATGCGTGGCGGAATGCAGGATGCGGTCTTCTGCCGCCAGCACATAGACGCCAGGCAGGTCGTTGACTTCGACGGCACGGCTGCGCAGTTTGGCTGAATCCGGATGATAGCGCGCGGTGTCGGGCAGGATTGCGTGATGCACGTCAACCACGGTGTCGCGCTCGATATGCTGCATCGGTGGCAGCTCGTGCATCCAGCGGCGGTAATAGTGCTTGTCGTAGTCGGACAAGCCGGTGGTATGCCAGCCCGCCAGCATGAGTGATGACTCGGCGCGCGGCAGTTGTTCGCGTGGCACCAGGATATCGATGTCATTGAATAGCCGGCCTTCAGCGGCAGGCAGGTTGGCGGCAACATAAGCGGCTCCCTTGAGTACGACAAGGGGACTGTCAAGATCGGCGAGGGCGGCACGGAGCTGTTGCAGTTCCCAGCGTACGGCGGTTTGCTGCTTGTCCGCGAGCGTTTCAGCTGCATCAAAGTGCCATTGGGCGGCTGTCGGGATGGCAGCTGATAGTCCGTGCCGGCGAAACAGAGAGGCCAGCCGTGCCAGCAGACCCGCCGCCCGTGCCTGTCGTACCAGAATATCCCATTCACTCATGGAAAAGCGGGTGACGGTGTCGGGGGTGCGTAGGGTACGAGCCAGTAAATCGCGGGATAAATGCATCAATCAGGCCGGTTTAATCGTGTCGGCCAAGTGGTCGAAAGCAGCAATGGCTTCAGGCAACTGACTGTAGCGGAAATCGTAGCAGGCTGTTTGATCCACCAGCGCGGAACCGACGCGAAAGCCATCCGCGCCCAGATGACTGTAGTTGAATGCATTTTGTGCCAGAAACATGAAGGTCTGGGCTTTTGAACGCGGCGTCAGGCTGGTGGCGGAACCCGCTTCCCATTTGGGGAAAATGACCCAGCCCGGGCGCGCTGTTTCATGCTGGCGCAGCACGCTGTCACGCGGGGGGCGCATGTGGGCCACGGTGCCTTTGATGGTGTCGAGCGAGGCGCGGTTGATATAGACATCCGGGTTGAACTGGCGAATGACATCGATCGACTGGTTCTTCAGACTGACCGGGCGTGGCAAGGGCTGAAGCTGGCCTGATTTTCGATCAATCAGGGTCAGTTCATCGGATAACAGGCGCCATCCTGATAACACCAGCCCTGCCGTCAGCGTGCTTTTTCCTGATCCGGGAGGGGCCGGCAAAATGGCCGCCAGGCCATTTTTCTCGACCACGGCGGCATGGATGATGAGGTACTGGTGGGCCTGGGTCGAGACGCACCAGTTCAGCCCCCATTCCAGCATCGGAAATGCCTGGTCACGTGGCAACGGTTTGAAGGGTTGCATGCCGTCAAACGAAAATTCCGCCTGGGGACGCAACCAGCGGCGCAGACTGGCCGGCGCATTGACGGAGACATGGAAATCAGCAAAGGCCTCGTGTGTACTGCGTACTTCGAACTGACCGTAGAGTTCGGCCAGGCCTTCTGCCACGTAGGGAAAACGTGATTGCACCTTGAGCAAAAAGGGCCCGGTACGCATCCAGATACCCTCGCCGGCCAGTTGCCGGCGTAATTCGGTGGGCGGGAGTTGCAGCAATTTCATGGGTTGCCCAGCAGCCCGATTTTATGCAGGCTGTCCAGTGTGTCTTCAGCCAGCTCATGGAATTGGGGGGTTTCGGCGACGCCGAGGTGGGTTGCCAATGCTGTCGCGAGTTCATCCGCAGTATATCCGGGGTGTTCGCGACAGGTTTGATATAGCGCCAGCGTTAGCGGCTTGAGGTAGTGGGTGTCGCCGGAAGCAGTATCGTAGATGACGGCTTCATCCCCCCAGCTTTTCAACAGGCGTGTTGGTTCAGATGAAGCGCGTGTCATTGGCCTCAGTTCAGCGGGCAGCCGCGCTCATTCATCTTTGCAAGCGAATCTTTCAGATCCGCTGCCCGGTGCAGGTTGCTCCGAAACAGGGAGATGATTTCGCCGGATGTGTAGCCGTAGTTGACGTCGGGGTGGGCGGCATTGAGCAGCGCAGCCACTGCATGGAATCCCAGATTGGTCGAGATCGGGTCACCATTGCCGTTCAGGTCCCGCATCACTTCCAGCAGGGTATACGGTGTGCCGTTATTTTTTTTGTACTGGGTGACCCCGAAAACCGTGTTGAATTTATCGCTGGCCTGGAATCCGGTAGCACTCCAGGAATCAAGGTGCTGGGTCTGTTTCCAGTATCCCGGGGTACATCCGGCGCATGCGAGCCCTTTGGGCGCCGACAGGTTGCCGGAAGCCATACCGGAGATGGTGCACTGATTGGCCCATACCGGGCGGCTTGCGAGAGTGAAAACCGCCGATACACCCAGTGCGGCACCAGCCAGTTTACGGCGGGAGGTGTTGACCTCTCCACTTTGTGTGGTTTCCGGCGGAGTGTCTTGAGTATCGGGTGTGCGGTCAGACATGGCGGGCCTCGGCAATAATTTGGATAGAGTACGAATGATCACAGCAAGAATCGCGCCAATATACCGTGAACCACGCTGAAATGGCCATTACAAAGCGGAGTTGGCGATGTGACGTTAGGTGGCCATGGACTGGAGTGTAAATTATTCCGACAGTTTTCCACCACTAACTCGAAGAATACCTGCCAGATCAGGCCAGCTTCGTGGGGCCTGAAAAAGGTGGGTATGCAACAGACTTCGGACGGTTTCGGCCTGGTCGTAACCATGCTCCAGCAGCAGGGTGCCACCAGGCTTAAGGTGCGCGCTGGAAGTGTGAATCAGGCGGCGCAGGTCATCGAAGCCGTCCTGGCCGGATGCCAGCGCGCTCAAAGGCTCAAAACGAACATCGCCGCGCGCAAGATGTGGGTCGGCAGCAGCGATATAAGGTGGGTTGCTGACGATAAGGTCGAAATACCGACCGGTGAGTGCACTGAACCAGTCGCTGGGCAAAAATTCCACCTGGGCATGGAGTTGGTCGGCGTTGTGCTGTGCGACCGCCAGCGCTGCGGTGGACCGGTCCACTGCAGCGATGCGTGCGAGCGGACGCTCCAGCGCCAGCGTAATGGCGATACATCCGCTTCCCGTGCCGAGATCCAGTACCTCCACGATTTGATCGGCGGGGAGGTGCGCCAGCGCGAGTTCAACCAGCAATTCGGTATCCGGACGCGGAATCAGAACGTCTTTCGAAACCTGAAATGACCGGCCATAAAATTCGCGCGAGCCGACCAGATAGGCAATGGGCAAGCCTTCCAGACGCTGCGCCAGCAAGGATTGAAACGCCACAATGGCGGCAACTGCTTGCGGGTCGGTGTCGTGCGCAATCAGCCAGGCTGCATCGACCTGCCAGACGTATGCAGCCAGCACACGGGCTTCCAGCTTGGCTTCGCGTTGTGTCAGGTCAAGTGCGGCCGCGATGCGGGCGGTCGCATCCTGGATCAGGCTGGCGACGCTGGCCGGCGTGCTGGTCACCGTTCAGCTTTCACCTGAAAGCATGGCCAGCAATTCAGCCTGGTGTTCGGCGGCCAAGGCATCAAACAGTTCAGTCAAATCACCGTCCATCATCGCATCGATCTTGTACAAGGTAAGGTTGATGCGGTGGTCGGTGATACGGCCCTGCGGGAAGTTGTAGGTGCGGATGCGGTCGGAACGGTCACCGGTACCGATCAGGCTTTTGCGGGTGCTGGCCTCGGCAGCCTGTTGAGCCTGAGTTTCGCGGTCTTTCAGGCGCGCGGCTAACACGCTCATCGCCTGGGCGCGGTTGCGGTGTTGCGAGCGGTCATCCTGGCACTCGACCACCAGTCCGGTCGGCAGGTGGGTGATGCGCACCGCGGAATCGGTCTTGTTGATGTGCTGGCCGCCGGCGCCGGAGGCACGGTAGGTGTCGACGCGCAGATCAGCCGGGTTGATGTCGATTTCGCCGACTTCGTCCGCTTCCGGCATCACCGCCACGGTGCAGGCCGAGGTGTGGATGCGCCCCTGTGATTCGGTTTCCGGCACGCGCTGCACGCGGTGGCCACCAGATTCAAATTTCAGGCGCGAATAAGCACCCTGGCCGACGATGCGGATGATCGCTTCCTTGTAGCCGCCCATGTCGCCTGGGTTTTCCGATATCACTTCCACCTTCCAGCCTTGTCGTTCGGCGTGGCGCGTGTACATGCGCAGCAGATTGCCGGCAAACAGCGCGGACTCATCACCGCCCGTACCGGCACGGATTTCCAGGAAGATGTTGCGCTCGTCGTTGGGGTCGCGCGGCAGCAGCGCGGTTTGCAACTCGCTTTCCAGTTGCGTGATGCGCGCCGCACCATCGGCGAGTTCCGCTTCGGCCAGTTCCCGCATGTCCGGGTCGGCCAGTAGTTCACGTGTGGATTTCTGGTCGGCCTCGACCTGCCGGTACTGGCGATACAGTGCCACGACCGGGGTAAGGTCGGCGTGCTCGCGGGTGAGCTTGCGGTAGCGTTCCATGTCGCTGGCGATCTCCGGCTGCGACAGCAGGGCGTCGAGTTCCTCGAGCCGCTCGTCGGCGCGAGCGAGCTTGTCGGCCAGCGAGGCCTTCATTCCTGGTGCAGCCCGTAAAGCTGGCTGATCAGGCGGGCGAATTGATCGCGTTCGGCGCGGCTGGCGTGATTGAGTGCGTGGGTGGGCGCGTGCAGCAATTTGTTGGCAAGCGCATGGCTCATCGCATCGAGCACGGCACGCGGATCTTCGCCGCGTGCCAGTGCCTTTTCGGCTTTCTCGATTTCGTGACGGCGATGGCGTTCGGCGCCGTCGCGTAGCGAGCGGATCACCGGCACCAGTTCGCGGCCTTCCATCCAGTGTACAAAATGTTCGACGCTGGTTTCGATGATCGCTTCAGCCTGCGCCACCTGGGCAACCCGGCTGTCCATGCCTTCCTGCACCACCTGGCCCAGATCGTCCACGCTGTAGAGGAATACGTCGTTCATGTCGGAGACTTCGGCTTCGACGTCACGTGGCACAGCCAGATCGACGATGAAAATAGGGCGATGGCGCCGCTGTTTGATCGCGCGTTCGAGTAGGCCCTTGCCGAGAATCGGCAGCGGGCTGGCGGTGGAAGTGATGATGATGTCGTATTCCGGCAGTTCGTCGGACAAGGCCTCGAGTGGAATGACATTCGCTCCAAAGCGCTCAGCCAGCGGTCGCGCCCGCTCGGCGGTGCGGTTGGCGACCGTCATGCGGCGCGGGTGCTGCGCCGCAAAATGCGTGATGCACAGTTCGATCATTTCACCGGCGCCGATGAACAGGCAGGCCTGTTCCTTGATGCTGGGAAAGATCCGCTCGGCGAGTCGCACGGATGCGGCAGCCATCGACACGGAGTTGGCGCCGATCTCGGTGCTGGTGCGGACTTCCTTGGCAACCGAGAAAGTGCGCTGGAACAGCTTGTGCAGTAACAGGCCCAGGGTGCCCGCTTCCTCTGCTGTTTGTACGGCCTGTTTCAGCTGGCCGAGGATTTGCGTCTCGCCCAATACCATCGAATCGAGGCCTGCCGCGACGCGAAACGCATGCTGCGCCGCTTTTTCGCGCGGCAACGCATACAGATAAGGAGCGAGCTCACGGCGTTCGATGTGGTGGAAATCGGCCAGCCATTGCGTGACCGATTCGGGGGAGGGTGTGTTGCAATACAGTTCGGTACGGTTGCAGGTCGACAGGATGGCGGCCTCGGAAACGCGCTGGCTTTGCGTCAGTTCATGCAGTGCCTGGATCAGCTTTTCCGGGCCGAACGCCACCTGCTCGCGGATCGCGAGCGGTGCGGTGTGATGGTTGACCCCGAGGGTGAGAAGCTGCATGCGGCTTTGGCCGAAAAATAAGACCGTTATTTTACCTGCTCCCGCTACGTGGCGTGCGCAGGGAAAGCGAGACGGTCGTAATAGCGGCCGCGATAAAGCAGACGGCGATGTTCGGGCGAGTCGGAAAATACGCTGCGGGTATGTAGGACATTGTTGCAGATAAGCCCCATGCCGGGCGCAAGCCGCGCAGAAAGAATGTATTCCGAACTGGCAAGAATGTCGGCCAGCGTTTTGATGGCAGCCAGTGTAGTAGCGTCATTCTTCCACCCGATCGAGCGGGTGCGCGCGGTGTAACGCATATACAGAAACCCTTGTTCGGGATCAACCGAAAATACCGGGCCGCTTTGCTCGGCGCGGGCGATATTGTCATCGTCCATGCGGGCGGGAATCGTCATCGCGTCGGGTTGCATCAGTGCGGCGACGTAATCGGGATTCGTGTCACGCAGCTGTATATAGGCGATTTCATGATCGAGCAATGCATTTTCACCGCCCGTTTCGGCATCCTGCGCGCAGTGCAGAGTCATGCCGAGAATGCGGCGATCGAGCGTGTTGTAGTAGCCGTCGGTATGCCAGTTGATCGGCTTGTGGGTGTAGGGGATGAACTCGCCCCGCCCATGCCCCGCGTCGTCCGCCGGGGTGATGCTGGAAAGCCCGTCCTCGTCGGCGAGGTAGTTGCCTTCCAGGCGGATGAGGCCAAGTTGCCGGGCAAGTTGATGAGGCAGGGATTTGTCGACAGCAGGCAGATGCGGCGCACTGTAGATGACCATGTTTGCGCGTGTGCAACGTGACTTCAGCGCACTAAAGTCTTCCGGCGTCAATTGCCGTGGGTTGGCCAGCGGCACAACGAGTTCGTCGATACTGCACGGGTAAGACGCGAGCCTGGCATCCCGCCAGGTGCGGTAATCCGTTTCGTTGGCAAGATCGAAAGGCGAATTCGCCATGCCGCACCTTACTCGGGAGGCAGCATGTCGGGCGAGCCAAATCCGCGCTTGACGGGCGCGTCAGACAACAAGCCCATGAAGCTCTTGCGAACCGTGCCCATCATCTCAGGCATTTCGATATCCATGATCTGGTCCATGATCCAGGTCTTGTCGTCGTCACCCATTTCCTCACGGATTTGCAGGCTCAGGAATCGTAGCGCTGGAAAGCTGGCTTTCTCGTCATCGGGAAATTCAAATTCCGCGTAATCGTTGAAACGACGATTCAGGAAGTCGATGAACTCGGCCTTGTAGTTGCGTGTGGCATCGGTACCGACCATTTCGATGATGTTTTCCTGCATGACTTCGCCGAGACGGTTGGAAACGGCTTGTAGCACCGAGATGCGACGTTCCGGGGACAACGTGGCATAGGCCATGCGATCGCAGTAATGTGCCAGGAAAGCCACAAATTCGGCTATCAGCTTGAAGCCGCGGGCCGGGGTGATGATGTCGTAGTTTTCGCGGCCGAGGTTGTCCACGGCCTTGTCGGCGACACGCCAAGTGGTTGAGGCAACCGCCGAGGCGATTTCATCGGCGGTTCGTTCACCATCTTTCTTGAACCAGATGGTGCGGACTCTGACAGGTTTGACCATGCTTATTCTCCTGTGGCGACGGGGTGGGCGGGATCACGGATCCACTCGCTCCACGAGCCGGGATACAGCCGTGAACCGGGGAGGCCTGCAATTTCCATTGCCAGAATGTTATGGCAGGCAGTGACGCCGGAGCCGCACATGTGGAGCACTTGCCAGGCGGGTTTGCCTTTGAGCAGTGCCTGATAGTTTTCGCGTAGTGCTTCGGGTGGCAGGAAGGTGCCGTCCATGTCGAGGTTTTCATCGAACGGCCAGTTGATCGCATTGGGCACATGCCCGGCCACCGGGTCGAGTGGCTCAAACTCGCCGGAAAAGCGGCGATCAGGGCGCGCATCGATGATGAGTTGCTCGCCGGTTCGGGAAGCATGCATGATTTCATCCGCGTCCACGATCTGGGTGGGTTCGGGCAAGCAGGCGCAAGCGGCTTTGTGTGGCGTGGGAATATCGGCGTCGACCGGGTGTTTTTCGCGCAGCCATTTTGGGTAGCCGCCGTCGAGCAGGGCCACGCCGGGGTGACCGAGCCAGCGCATCATCCACCACAGCCGCACGGCCATGGCGCCATAGCTGTCGTCATATACGACCACCTGCTTGTTGATGCCGATTCCCCATCCGCAGAGCTTTTCCGCCAGCGTGTGCGGATCGGGCAGTGGATGTCGTCCAGTTGTGTCGGTCGTGGGAGCAGAGAGGTCTTCATCCAGGTGAACGTAACGGGCCCCCGGGATATGGGCTTTCATGTAAGCCTGCCGGCCGGCCTCGGTGTCGGTGAGGGTGAAGCGGCAATCCAGAACGACCCAGTTCGGGTCGTCCAGATGGGCGGCCAGGTCTTCAGTGGTAACAAGCGTATTGGAAAACATGAATGGAACCAGGAGAGGTCAATTGCAAGTAAGAAGCGGGCAGGGTGGCAAATGCCACACTGCCCGCTTGGCGGGGATACGCTACTTGAATCAGTAGCCGCCTTTGCCGAAAGGCTTGGGCAGACCGGCAACCCGGCAACCCTGGCGGGCAGGCATGTTGGGGAACAGCTCATACAGCGTTTTTTTCCAGTCCACGCCATCGTGCAGGTCGGTCAATTCGGCGACCATGTTGCGGAAGTTGGGGGTCTGGCCGTCTTCCTTGTACTTCTCGCGCAGGTAATTGACGACTTGCCAGTGTGCGTCGGTCAGTTTGATGCCTTCGGCCTCTGCGATAACCGGGACGATTTCATCGCTAAAATCGGCTTCCAGCAGAAAATTCTCTTCGCCAGTTTCCAGTTCTTCGCCGTTCAACATGTAACCCATGATTGCTACTCCTTTCAGGTTTGGTTTTTTAAAGAATCACCGGTGCGACCGGTGCAATGGATTTATGCGGGATAAATATCCCGCAGCCTAACAAACGGTTGCGCCCGAGACCTTCGTCTTGAATTTGCAGGGACTTGTGCGGTGGCACGTCGTGCAACATCAAACTAAAGCCGGTGAGCGGGCCAGATGCACTTTGCAGCGTTTGCAGCTTGCCGCAGATAAATCCACAGTGCAGCTTGAAGTGCCCGTCCAACTCGCGCATCACATCCTGGACGAATTGTTCTTCACCGACACTGCCTGTGTCAACGAAATGAGCATAGATATGGGCAAACGGACTGAACGCCCGGGTCTTGAAGTTGCCGACCTGCAAGGCCTGGCCATCCAGGTCCAGTGTCTGACCGATCAGTTGTTGCGCAGCATCCACCCGGGTCTTGGGTACGCGTATATATAGTTTGGTGCGCCGGTTGATGTTGAGCGAGCTGTCGCCGCTGTTGGTTTCCGCGCCTTTCAGGTGCTGGATGCCGCTCCCCATTTCTTCGCCAAGCCACGGCAAAGCCTTCTGCAAGGCGTCAGACAACATCTGCGCGCTGTCAGTTGGTATGGTCGTGCCGACCAGATCGAACTGCAGATCGATCATGGTAGGCGTGTATTCTTCTGGCTTGTTCTCTGGCCAGCCTGCCCAGTTCAAGATGCGTCTCCTTGGTGATCCTTGCCCCATGCCTGCATCAGCGCACCCCATTTTTGGGCGCTAATGGGATCCACGTCGAAAATGGTGAAGCGTTTATCTTCGCGAATACGGACACGCAGAAACGGTACGCCACCCGACTCATGGGTCAGGTGATGAAATTCGATTTCCTGACCGCCAAAGGGCAAGCGCATTTTGTCTAGAGGCGTAATTTCTGGCATGGAATCTCGATTCGTGTTTCTAAACTTGATATGTGGAATGTTACGTTTTACGAGTAACGGAACCGCATGACACATAACTTTATGTGGGGCGAAGCTCCGCATTTCAACCCTGATCGCGCAAGGGCCTTGCGTTCACAACAATATTTTAATACTCTTATTGGTTCCTGTGGCGGGCGCGTAATACCTCACTCTTCGTCTGGGTAAGGTATTACCGGGCTAGGGGAAGATGACTACTCCTTTTGGGTAGGTAGTGGCCTACCACGATGGGGTAAGTGATTTACCCAAGAGAATGATGGTGGCGCGGCCGTCGAGCCAATACGATGTTGGGATACCGTTAAGCTATCGGCTAAAGCGGGCATTTCGAAATGTTCTAGGAGAGAAAACCATGGCAAAGAAGATGATTGATACGCCCAATCTGGACGAGCTCGAGAAAGGCCCGTGGCCCAGCTTCGTGACCGGACTGAAGCGTCTGGCTAATGATAATGACATGATGGTTGACCTGATGGGTCAGCTGGAAACGTCCTACCAGCACATGAAGGGCTACTGGAAGGGTGGTACGGTTGGTGTGTTTGGTTACGGTGGTGGTGTGATCCCCCGTTTCACCGAGCTGAAGGATGAAAATCATCAGCCGCTGTTCCCCGAAGCTGCCGAATTCCATACGCTGCGTATTCAGCCGCCCCCCGGCATGCATTACACCTCCGATCTGCTGCGCAAGATGTGTGACGCCTGGTCGGCAACCGGTGGTTCGGGTCTGATCGCGTTCCATGGACAGTCTGGCGACATCATGCTGCAAGGCTGTAAGACTGCTGACGTGCAGCCCGCATTTGATGCATTCAACGAAATGGGCTTTGACCTTGGTGGTGCCGGCCCTGCGTTGCGCACCTCGATGTCCTGTGTTGGCGCAGCCCGTTGCGAAATGTCCTGTTTTGATGAAGCCAAAGCTCTGCGCACCGTCATCAACAACAACATTGACGACATGCACCGTCCGTCACTGCCCTACAAGTTCAAGTTCAAGTTCTCCGGTTGCCCGAATGACTGCGTGAACGCCATTCAGCGTTCCGACATGGCGACCATCGGTACTTGGCGTGACAACATCCGTGTGAACGAAGCTCAGGTTCAGGACTACATGAAGGCTCATGGCATGTCCGATCTGGTCAATGACGTGGTTAGCAAGTGCCCAACCGGGGCTATCACCCTGGTTGCAGCAGACAAGGTTGTTGCCAGCAAAACCGTGTCGGTTGCAAATCTGGGCGACGGCAATGCCATGTGTATCGACAACAAGAACTGCGTACGTTGCATGCACTGCCTGAACGTGATCCCCGGCGGCCTGCTGCCTGGTGTTGACAAGGGTGTCAGCATCCTGGTGGGCGGCAAGAGCGTGCTGAAGATTGGTGCAACCATGGGTACGGTCGTGATTCCGTTCATGAAGCTTGAGTCCGACGAGGATTTCGAGAAGCTGAACGAACTGTCGCGCAACATCATCGACTTCTTCGCTGAAAATGCGCTGGAGCATGAGCGTACCGGTGAAATGATCGAGCGTATCGGTCTGGCCAACTTCCTCGAAGGCATGGATATCCCGGTTGATCCCAACATGATCAGCCAGCCGCGTGCCAACCCGTACTTCCGTTCCGACGATTGGGACGAGCAGGTCGAGAAGTGGAACGAGTACAAGCAGACATCCGCAGCTTGAGTTTCTTATACCGCGGGCATCGGTGCGAGCCGAAGCCCGTGCATTAAACAGTTGGAGATAAAACATGGCAGAAATGCGTCCTCCTATTGAATCCGGCGCTCCGGATCCGATGCCCTACATGCACCCCGTGATGGTGAAAAACTATGGCAAGTGGTCTTTCCATAGCCATCCAAAGCCGGGTGTCCTTTATCATCGCGCCGAGTCGGGTGATGAGGTCTGGACCGTCAAAGCAGGTACGGCGCGCCAGATGGATCACTACACCATCCGTGAGTTGGCTGACATTGCCGACCAGTTTGGCGATGGCTTCGTGCGTTTTACAGCGCGTTCCAATATCGAGTACATGGTGGCCGATGGCTCCAAGGTCGAGCCGCTGATCAAAGCGCTGAACGACAAGGGCTATCCCATTGGCGGCACCGCCAACTCCGTGTCCATGATTTCGCACACCCAGGGTTTCCTGCATTGCGACATTCCGGGCACCGACGCTTCCGGCGTGGTTAAGGCGCTGATGGATGAGCTGTACGATGATTTCGTCAAATGCGAAATGCCCAACCGGGTCAAGATGTCAACCTCCTGTTGCGAAATCAACTGCGGCGGCCAGGCTGACATCGCCATCATCATGCAACACACCAAGCCGCCAAAAATCAACCATGATCTGGTTGCCAACGTGTGTGAGCGCCCTTCCGTTGTGGCACGTTGCCCGGTAGCGGCAATTCGTCCTGCTCTGGTGAATGGCAAGCCTTCACTGGAAGTGGATGAGAAGAAATGCATTTGCTGCGGCGCTTGCTTCCCGCCTTGTCCTCCAATGCAGATCAATGATCCTGAGCATTCCAAGCTCGCAATCTGGGTGGGTGGCAAGAACTCAAACGCACGTTCCAAGCCGACCTTCCACAAGCTGGTTGCAAGCGGTCTGCCAAACAATGCACCGCGCTGGCCGGAAGTGGGTGAAGTGGTTCGCAAGATCCTGTCCACCTACAAGGCAGATGGCAAGCCTTGGGAGCGTATGAATGACTGGATCGAGCGTATTGGCTGGCCCGCATTCTTTGAAAAGACAGGTCTGCCCTTTACCAAGTACCACATTGATAACTGGCGTGGCAGTCGTTCCAACCTGAACGCTTCGGCGCATATCCGCTTCTAAGTTTTCAGGCCGCTATCAGCGCTGCTGCAGCCTCGGTTGCGGTAGCGCTGGTAAATGATGACAGTTTTTTTCGGAGTTTGAACTAGCCATGCAATTCGGCATTCTTGTTAACGAAGGGCCTTACAGCCATCAGGCGAGCGATTCTGCTTACCTTTTTGCTCGTACGGCGATCGAGAAGGGACACAAGGTCCCGCGCGTATTTTTCTATCATGACGGCGTGTATAACGCTTCGCGCTTGGCAACCCCGCCTCAGGATGATCGTAATGTTGGGGCCCGCTGGTCAAAGCTGGCGGCTGACCATGGCGTGGATCTGGTGGTGTGTGTGGCTGCGGCGCAGCGTCGCGGCATCACGGATGGCGTGTTGGGCGATAACTTCCGCATTTCGGGCCTGGGCCAGTTGGTGGAAATGGGTATTCAGTACGATCGTCTCGTGACGTTCGGTGATTGAGGAATAACGAGATGAGTGATATGGACGACATGGACGAGGGCTCCGGCATCGTCAAAAAATTCATGTTCCTGAACCGCAAGGCGCCGCACGGGACCGTGTATGCACTGGAAGGTTTGGAAGTGGTGCTGATTACTGCCGCTTTCGATCAGGATGTGAGCATGGTTTTCACTGATGATGGTGTTTACCAGCTATTGAAGGGCATTGACTCCAAGGGTATCGAGGTCAAGGATTTTTCCAAGACCTATCGGGCACTGGACGGCTACGACATCGAGAAACTCTATGTTGATCAGACGTCGATGGATGCGCGTGGCCTGACCGAAGATGACCTGATTGTCGATGTAACGACGCTTTCTGCGGCTGAGATGGCTAATCTCATGGCAGAACAAGACGTCGTGATCAGCTTCTAAGGGATACGGATATGCTGCATATTGTGAATAAATCGGCCACAGATCGCGGTTCGCTGGAAAGCTGCCTGCGCATGGCCACCAAAGGTTCTGCTGTATTGCTAATCGAAGACGCGGTCTACGCGGCAACGAACGGCAGCGCGGCAGCAGCGAAAATCCAGGCAGCAGCGGCTGACCTCAAGATTTACGCACTCGGTCCTGATCTAGCGGCGCGCGGTATGGCCGGGCGTGTGCTGGACGGAGTCAATGTCGTGGATTACGGTGGTTTTGTGGATCTGGTTGCAGAACACAACAGCTGTCAGTCTTGGCTGTAACTTTTAATTAAAGGAGTATTGCTATGCCCATGGTGGATATCGCTGGTAAGGATTACGAAGTCGATGAAGAGGGTTATTTGATCGACCTGTCGCAATGGAACGAAGACGTCGCCAAATATATGGCGGTCGAGGAAAAGGTTGAAATGACTGATAGCCACTGGGAAGTAGTCAACTTCCTGCGTGAGTACTATGCAGAATACCAGATCGCACCAGCCGTTCGCGTTCTGACCAAGGCTATCGGCAAGAAACTCGGTCCCGATAAAGGCAACAACAAGTACCTGTACGAGTTGTTCCCCTACGGTCCGGCCAAGCAGGCTTGTAAGATTGCTGGCCTGCCCAAGCCTACTGGCTGTATCTAAGTCAGCCGGTTTTCGGGTCGCCCCGGTGAAATTTCCGGGGCGACTTTGATTCAGAGGTGTGTTTCCAAATCGAATGCTCACTTGCGACGCGTTAAGTGGTTGTTGCGTTTAATTTGAAAACAGACACGTAGTTAGGGGATAGGGATTGTCTACATTGACGATGGTTTACGCCGGAATGTTCTACGTTGCGGCCTTGGTGATGGTTGTCGGGCTGGCCTACAAGGTGCTCGACTATAGCCGCACGCCAGCGCCGCTGAAGATTCCGACTACGCCTGCGCCTACGACACGCAGCGGAGTTGTGTACCGCATGGCAAAGGAAGTGGTGGTGTTCGAGTCGCTGTTCAAGTCGAATAAATGGATTTGGGTGTTCGGTTGGCTGTTTCACTTTGGTTTGTTTCTGGTGCTTGCGCGCCATTTGCGCTATTTCACCGAGCCAGTGTGGTTCTGGGTCAATATTATTCAGCCGTTTGGCAAGTATGCCAGTTTCATGATGGTGATCGGCTTGACTGGTTTGCTCGCACGTCGCTTCCTGGTTGATCGTGTACGCTATATTTCTACCCCATCTGACATCCTGATGTTGGTGTTGCTGATTGCAATTGGATTCAGCGGCATGTTGATGACCTTCGTCGTGCACACCGACATCGTGTCACTGAAAGCATTCTTCATGGGCCTGATGTATTTGGACATCCAGCCTTTACCGCAAGACCCGATCCTGATGGTTCATCTTGCGCTGGTGGCGTTCTTGATGCTGATATTTCCGATCAGCAAGTTGCTGCATGCACCGGGTCTGTTTTTCAGCCCCACGCGTAACCAGGTCGATAATCCGCGGGAAAAACGCCACTTGGCGAAGTGGGCTGCGCAACTCGATCAGAAAAGCTGATTGCCTGGCATTAAGTAACGATAAATAAGCACGGACAAAGGACTTACAAGTGGCCGCTCCAGTATTTGATGTTCCGGAAATCAAAGACGAAATCGAAGTCCCAAAATTGCGGGAAGGCTCGATGGCGCATGTCAAAACCTTTCTTGCGCCCCAGAGTGTCCAGGATTTCATGGGTTATCCGCATGAGTTGGGCGAAGACTGGAAAGAGCGTGCGATCGACAAGATGGGAGATTTGCTGGGCAAATACCGCTCGCTGAAGGTCTTTCTGGATGCGTGCGTGCACTGCGGTGCGTGTACCGACAAATGCCACTATTATCTGGGCACGTCGGACCCGAAAAACATGCCAGTCGCACGCCAGGATTTGATGCGTCAGGTTTACCGCCGCTATTTCACCACGGCCGGCAAACTATTCCCGAAACTGGTGGGCGCTAAAGACCTGACCCAGGATATCCTGGGCGACTGGTACAACTATTACCATCAGTGTTCAGAATGTCGTCGTTGTTCGGTTTTCTGTCCGTACGGTATCGATACGGCTGAAATCACCATGGCCGGCCGTGAGATTCTGAACCATGTCGGCATGGGGCAAAAATATTCAAACGAAATTCTGGGTAAAGTCCAGAAGATCGGAAACAATCTTGGCCTGCCTGGTCCCGCGTTGGTCGACACTTTGGAAGGTCTGGAAGAAGACATCGAAGCAGACACAGGCGTGGCGGTAAAAATTCCGCTCGACGTCAAAGGTGCTGAAGTACTGCTGATTACGCCATCCGCAGATTTCTTCGCCGAGCCTCATGTGGAATCCCTGATGGGCTATGCCAAGGTCTTTCATGCTGCTGGCATTAGCTGGACCATGTCTTCGTACGCTTCAGAAGCCGGCAATTTTGGTTTGTTTAATGGAAACTACGAAACCATGCGCAATGTCGCCATGCGGATTCGCGATGCGGCACTTGAACTTGGTTGCAAGCGAATCGTGGTCGGTGAATGCGGCCATGCCTGGCGAGTTGCATACAGTTTCTGGAATACGCTGACCGGAATTGGTTATGGCGGTGACGATCCTTTCTCGATTGAATTGCAAAAGCAGCTTGATCCGGCCTACCCGCAACCCCAGCATATCTGCGAGTTGACGAATGACCTGCTCAAGTCAGGCAAGATCAAGGTCGACCCCTCGGCAAATGACGATCTGGTTGTCACCTATCATGACTCATGCAACGTTGCGCGTGCGTCCCGTATGGGCACCGAGCCAGGCGGACAGTTCACCATTCCGCGCGAGTTGATCAAGGCGGTAGCGAACAATTTCCATGACATGGCGGATGAAACGATCGGCGAGACTACCTTCTGCTGTGGCGGTGGCGGTGGCGTGTTGACCGATGACCTGCTGGAAGTTCGCGTCAAAGGCGCCTTGCCACGCGTGACGGCACTCAATAATGTAGTCAAGGAACACCAGGTCAATTTCATGGCCATGATCTGCGCCATCTGCAAGGCGCAGTTCACTAAGGTTTTGCCAAAATATGGCTTCGACATGAGCATGGTGGGCGGAGTACATCAATTGGTCAGTAAAGCAATCAAGCTGGATAACAATCCATAGCAACTGATTGCGTTTTATCTATCTTTAGTTACGTAGGCGTTAGGAGAACCAACATGGCTGTCACGACGAACAAAGCAAAAACCGAAGGCGTTCAATGGCGTCGTTATAAGGAAGGCGAGAAAGAGGGCGCCTTCAGATCCGCCCAGGACATGATTTTCCAGGCAGGCTGGACGCACAAATGCCCGGAGTATCTGCTGTCCACACCGCCTTGCCAGGGTTCCTGCCCGGCCGGAGAGGACATCCGTGGATACCTCAACATCGTCCGTGGTATCGAAAAGCCGCCTGCAGGCGTGACCTGGCAGGAATATGCATTCCGCCGCGTGACCGAAGCCAACCCTTTCCCGGGCGTGATGGGTCGGGTTTGCCCCGCTCCGTGCGAATCAGGTTGTAACCGCAACATGGTTGAAGACCACGTTGGCATCAACGCCGTCGAGCACTTCATTGGCGACTGGGGCATTGAAAACAACATGGCCTACACGTCCACTGCTGCCGAGACCGGCAAGAAAGTGGCTGTGATTGGCGCCGGACCTGCGGGTCTGGCTGCAGCGTATCAATTGCGTCTGCGTGGTCACGGCGTCACCATTTTTGACGAGCACGAAGAACTCGGCGGCATGATGCGTTATGGCATTCCGGGTTTCCGCACCCCGCGTGAAATGCTCGATGCCGAAATCAAGCGCATCATCGATCTGGGTGTCGAAACGCGCTTGAAGACCCGTATCGGTTCCGACATCAGCTTTGAACAGATCGACAAGGATTACGATGCCATTTTCATGGCAATGGGTGCGCAGGCCGGCCGTCCGTTGCCGGTCCCCGGCGCGGAAGCCCCGAACTGCGTGACTGCGGTCGCATTCCTGCGCGCATTTAACGAAGGCCGTCTGCAGCACGTCGGCAACCGCGTAGTGGTCATCGGTGGTGGCGACACCTCGATCGACGTGGCCACCGTTGCGCGTCGTCTGGGTAATGTCACCAAAACAGGAACTGCGGACGATCGTCCGGAAGCTGTGATCGCTGGTCACATGGCGCATGACGTGGCTTCAATCTCCGCTCGTGGCGGCGCTGAAGTCGTGCTGGTGTCACGGGCCACCATGGACAAGATGGCCGCCAACAAGCATGAAATCGAACATGCGCTGCAGGAAGGTATTGAAATCATTGGTGGCGTGACCCCGGTTGGCGTGGTCGTTGACGACAAGGGCCGTGCAACTGCCCTGCGCGTGGCCGACTTCGTGATGGAAGGCAAGGAAACCAAGATCGTCGAAGGCACCGAGCGTGATATCGAGGGCGACCTGATCGTATCCGCAATTGGCCAGGGCGTGGACTTCACCGGTCTGGAGCAGTTCAACAACAACAACGGTCTGATGAAGGCCGACAAGAACTATCGCTTCCCCGGCAGCGAAAAGATTTTCGTCGGCGGCGACGTGCTGCGTCCGCACCTGCTGACCACGGCAATTGGTCATGCTTCGATCGCGGTCGAGGGTATTGACGCTTTCCTGAAAGGCAAGAAAGAACTTGATCGCCGTCCGAAGGTTGACGTTCACCACTTTGATGAAATTCGCAAGTGGCTGGAGACTGGCCATGAGTACAAGGAGGTCCACGGACCGGTCTGGGCCACCGATGAGCGCAAGGACATCCTGCATAACTTCGAAGACCGTTCGGACCGTCACATCATTCCGCACAACGACCTGTTCCTGGGCCACTTCCCCAACGTATCGCGTCACATTCGTGATGTGACCACGCTGGATAAGGAAGGCGCGCTGGGTAACTTCGAAGAGCGTCTGCATGCGCTATCCGAAAAGAATGTTGTCGATGAAGCCAAGCGCTGCATGTCCTGCGGTCAGTGTTTCGAATGTGACAACTGCGTGGTCTATTGCCCGCAGGTTGCCGTGTTCAAGGTGAAGAAGAAGGACAACCCCTCCGTGGGTCGTTACGTCGACACCGATTACACCAAGTGCATCGGCTGTCACATTTGCGCCGATGTTTGCCCGACTGGCTACATTATCATGGGTATGGGTGACTAAATCGTGACTGGCAAGCTGAAACGTCTTCTTGCTTTGGGTGCGGTTGTGTTGACAACTGCAACCTTGGCTTGGGCCGGGTCTGATACCCAGCCCAAGGCCAGCGGTGCGCCCAAGCCGGTTATCACAAAATCCGTCAAGGCTGAGCAGTGTGTAGAAGACACTGATTACATGCGGCGTAACCACATGAAGGTGCTCAATGGCCATCGTGACGAGACGGTGCTTGAAGGAATTCGTACCAAGAAGCACAGTCTCAAGGAATGCATCAACTGTCATGCCAGCGAAAAAACTGGCAGCGTTGCTGCGGCAAAAGACGATTTCTGTATGAGTTGCCACAGTTATGCGGCAGTCAAGATCGACTGTTTCGAATGCCATTCAACCAAGCCGAAAGGTTCGATGGCCATGCACTCGCTGAACGCTGAAACAGCACACTTGAAACATGCGCTGGCGGCCAACGCCGGCGTAAAGGTGAGTGCCGAAGAGATGGTAAGGGTTGCCCAATGAGCGAACACGTTACGAAATCTGAAAAAGTGCCCAATTCACCTGAGCGGCGTCGCTTTATCGGTGCGGCTACGGCTGCGGCTGGCTTGGCGATTGCACCGGGTGTGATGTTGATCGAAGTGGCGCATGGTCGTCCGGAAGAACAGGCGGCAAGCAGCGCGGTGCGTTGGGGTATGCTGGTTGATGCGACCAAGTGTGCAACCGGTTGTAATGACTGTGTATCGGCCTGCAGCACCGAAAACGGCTGGACGCCGGTGGCGGAAAGCAAGCACCCTAAACAGGCACCGCAGTGGATCCGCAAGCTGGAACTGCAGGACCCGCTGACGCAGATGGAAACCAATCTGCCGATGATGTGCCAGCATTGTGCGGATGCGCCTTGTATCGATGTTTGCCCGACGGGCGCATCGTTCAAACGTGCCGACGGCATTGTGCTGGTCAACCGCCATACCTGCATCGGCTGTCGTTATTGCATGATGGCATGCCCTTACAAGGCGCGTTCGCTGGTGCATGAGCCACTAAACGACACTCAGTTGGCAGATGTGCCGCGTGGCGTGGGCTGTGTCGAGGCGTGCACTTTTTGCGTACAAAAAATCGATCGTGGCGATGGCAATACCGCGTGTGCTGAAGCGTGTACCGCTAGTGGCAACAATGCCTTGCTGTTCGGCGACATGAATGATCCAGAGAGCGAGATTTCCAAACGTTTGCGTGAACTGCCAACCAAGCAGGTTCGTGCCGACCTGAATCTCAATCTCGGCGTTCGCTATCACGGAATCTAAATCAACATGGCAAGTATCACTTTCCGCGAAGTAGAAGGTAGCAGCCTGAAATACTGGATGCTTTTCGGGGCACTCGGTCTGTTCGTGCTGTTTGGCGCGCTGGCATGGAATTATATGCACCACCATGGCCACGTCGTGACAGGCATGGATAACCAGATTGTGTGGGGCCTGCCTCACGTGTTCGCGGTGTTCCTGATTGTCGCAGCGTCGGGTGCCTTGAATGTGGCATCCATCGCGTCGGTTTTCAACAAGCCGATGTACAAACCTCTGGCACCTCTTTCAGCCGTACTTGCGCTGGCGCTGCTACTGGGTGGCTTACTGGTACTGGTGCTTGATCTTGGCCGCTCCGATCGTTTGATCGTTGCCATGACGCATTTCAACTTCAAGTCGATGTTTACCTGGAACGTGTTCCTGTATACGGGCTTCTTCGGCTTGGTGGGCGTGTACCTGTGGACAATGCTGGATCGTAGCGTCAAGTCCTACTCCAAGGCAGCAGGGACGGCAGCCTTTATCTGGCGTCTGACCCTGACAACCGGTACCGGCTCGCTATTCGGTTTCCTGATTGCGCGCGAGTTGTATGGCACGGCGATGCTGGCTCCAATGTTCATCATCATGTCGTTCGCCTATGGTCTGGCCATCTACCTGATGGTGCTGGCCGCAGCGTATGCCTGGACCGGACGCACATTGGGTGACGCTGTCATGATGCGGTTGAAGACTCTGTTGGCTGTGTTTGTCGCGGCTGTTTTGTATTTCGTGGTGGTTCACCACCTGACCAATCTCTACTTCACAAAATATCAGGCAGTTGAAGCATTTATCCTGCGTGATGGCGGCATCTTCACCACGCTGTTCTGGGTGGGTCAGATCCTTATTGGCTGTGTAGCGCCGCTGGTGATTCTGTTGAGCAGTCTGGGCAAGCAGCGTAACTGGGTCATGGTTGCGTGTGCCCTTGTCATTGTGGGCGGCATTGCCCAGATGTACGTCACGATCATCGGCGCACAGGCATTCCCGCTGGACATGTTTCCTGGACTGAATGAAAAGAGCAGCTTCTTTGATGGCGAAGTGCACAGCTATACGCCCAGCGTGCCTGAACTTTTCCTGGGTCTGGGCGGCATTGCCATCGCATTGCTGACGACCATCTTTGCAGTCAAGGTGCTACGCTTGTTGCCTGTCAGCCTTGACGACGCAACGGTCGCCAAACTGGAACATTGATTCCGGACCCTGCCGGATAATTCCGGCAGGTGCCCATTCAGAATGAATCAGCACGTCACCTTGACCGAATCTGACAAGCGCGGGGCTCATATGCCCCGCGTCTTTATTTCTGCTGCGCATAAATCCTCCGGCAAGACCACGCTGACGCTGGGCCTGTGCGCTGCACTGCACGCACGTGGCCACGAGGTTCAGCCATTCAAGAAGGGCCCGGACTACATCGACCCCTTGTGGTTAGGGATGGCGGCTCAGCGCGCCTGTTACAACCTCGATTTTCACATGATGCAACACGACGAAATCGAACAGCATTTCGTGCGCAAGGCGAGTGCTGCCCGTATCAGCTTGATCGAAGGCAACAAGGGTTTGTACGACGGACTGGATCTGGATGGCAGCAACAGCAACGCGGCCCTCGCCAAACTGCTCGGCGCCCCCGTGGTGCTGGTGATTGACGCACGCGGGATGACGCGCGGTGTGGCACCGCTGATTCTGGGCTATCAAGCTTTTGATCCGGAGATCCGCATTGCCGGTGTCATCCTCAACAACATGGGGGGGAGCCGTCATGAATCGAAGCTGCGCGCAGTGATCGAGCGTTACACCGATGTTGAGGTTATCGGTGCGGTGCAGCACGACACGAGCATGCAGATTGCCGAGCGCCATTTAGGGTTGGTGCCGGCCAACGAACAGCAGGCTGCAATGAGACGGATTCGCCATGTGGGCGAACGGGTCGCGGAGCAGGTTGATCTGCATCGCTTGCTGGCGATTGCGGACACTGCGGAGCCTTTAAGCGTCACGCTTTCGACAGAGCCGCTTGCGTCAGCTGAACGCGTGCGGATCGGTATCGCACACGATCAGGTCTTTGGGTTTTACTACAGCGAAGACCTCGATAGCCTGCGCGCCGCCAACGTTGAACTGATCGCGTTTGATACGCTGAATGCGCAGGCGTTGCCACACCTGGACGGGCTGATCATCGGCGGCGGATTTCCGGAAATATTCATGGAGCAACTGGAGGCCAACGCGGCATTACGTTCAAGCATTCGGAATGCGGTTGAAGCCGGTCTGCCTACCTATGCCGAATGTGGTGGCTTGATGTACCTGTCGCGCAGCCTCAACTGGCAGGGGCAGACGCGGCAGATGGTAGGGGTCGTTCCGGGCGATACAGTGATGCACGAGCGGCCTGTTGGCCGCGGCTATGCGCGTTTGCAGCCGACAGGAGACGATCATTGGCAGGAACTGGGTAACATTCCCGCACATGAATTTCACTATTCAAGCTTGGAAAACCTGCCTGCTGACTCCATATATGCATATCAGGTGACGCGTGGCCATGGCATTGATGGCAGGCATGATGGCTATCAGCTTCATCAACTGCTTGCGGGTTATGCGCATCGACGTGGTTCCGGCACTCAAGGCTGGATCACGCCATTTCTAAATCAGGTACGTGCGCACAAGCTGCGTGCTGCTACTTAATTGATAAAGGATTCTCCATGATCAAAATTACCGATGCCGCCGCTGCCCAGATTCGCGTGGCGGCCAATAACCCGGATACCTTCGACATGGTGTTGCGCGTGGCCGCTTATCAGGAAGATGACGGCAGCGTGAATTACGGCATGGGTTTCGATCAGGAACGCGAGGCCGATGAACAACTCATCTGCAACGGCATTCAAATTCTGATTGCGGCTTCGAGTACGCCGTATCTGCAAGGTGTGACACTGGATTTTGTTGAAATGAAACCGGGCGACATGCGCTTCATTTTCATCCCGCCGTATTCCAGTGAATCTGAATCCGACGCCGGCCCCGAATCCGGCGCCACTACCGAGTAAATTTCATGAACTACCTGCCCATATTTCTTGATCTGCGTGAGCGCCACTGCCTGGTGGTGGGCGGCTCCGAAACGGCCGCGCGCAAGGCTGAGCTGCTGCTGCGTGCCGGTGCCTATGTTGATGTGGCCGCCCCCGAGCTGCACGAAGGGTTCGAGCACTTGCCTCATACAGATCATTTGAATCATGTGGCAGAGGGGTTCAGCCCCGCATTGCTCGACGGCAAGGATGCCGTGATTGTGGTCGAAGACAATGCAGCTGTCGCTCAAATCGTTGCCGACGCTGCGCGTGCGCGGCATATCCCCGTCAATGTGGCAGACAAGCCCGCTCTGTGTAGTTTCATCCTGCCCTCGATCATCGATCGCTCGCCGATCGTGGTGGCAGTCTCCAGTGGTGGCGAATCGCCTGTGCTTGCTCGCATGCTGCGCGCGCGCCTGGAAACGCTGGTTCCGGCAGCCTATGGTCACCTGAGTTCACTGGCTTCGCGTTATAAAGATCAGGTGAAGGCGGCGATCAACCCGCAACAGCGCCGCGCGTTTTGGGAAAAGGTATTTCTGTCACCGGTGGCGGAATTGGTGTTTTCCGGCCGTGACGTTGAGGCCGAGGCGCAACTCAAGTCCATGATCAAGGACGGTGGTGGGGACGATCTCAGCCATGGCGAGGTGTATCTGGTGGGAGCGGGCCCTGGCAATCCTGATCTGCTCACGTTCCGTGCGTTGCGTTTGATGCAGCAGGCTGACGTGATTGTGTACGATCGGCTGGTGTCGCAGCCGATTCTCGATATGTGTCGGCGCGATGCAGAACGCATCTATGTCGGCAAGGAACGCGACGATCACGCGGTACCGCAGGAGGAGATCAATCTGATGCTGGTGCGTCTGGCCAAGGAAGGCAAGCGCACCCTGCGCCTGAAGGGCGGTGATCCCTTTATCTTTGGCCGTGGTGGCGAAGAAATCGAAACGCTGGTCGAACATGGTGTCTCGTTCCAGGTCGTGCCGGGTATTACCGCGGCGGCGGGGGTGGCATCTTATGCCGGCATTCCGCTTACCCACCGCGATTACGCGCACTCGGTGGCATTTGTTACCGGCCACCTGAAGGAAAACACCTTCAACCTCAACTGGGAAGGCATCGCCCGCAAAGATCAGACCATCGTCATTTACATGGGGCTGAAGGGTTTGCCGCTGTTGTGCGAAGCGTTGATCAAACACGGCCTGACGGCTGAAACGCCTGCAGCCATCATCCAGCATGGCACCCTGCCCACGCAACGCGTCATCACGGGCACCCTGAGCACGTTGCCGGACCTGGCCGAGAACGCCGGACTCAAGGCGCCAACACTCATCATCGTCGGCAATGTCGTCAAGTTGCGCGAAAAACTCGGCTGGTTTCAGCCTGAAATGCACAGCGAGCAGGCGCAGTTCACCCCGCTCGAATCACCGGATCATCTGCGCTGACCGACAGGATGACGCCCGCGCGCCCGCAATTGGGTAGTCGCGCCGACATTGACGCCGAGGTGGCGCTACTGGTGCAGGCCGGCCGGCATATCCAGCCGGTGCAATGGCAAGGTCAGCCGGCCTGGCTCAAGCTGAGCGTGTCGCAGCCCCCGGCCTGGCGCTATCACCTGTTGGCCGGGGTGGCACGGCTGCTGCACCAACCGGCCCTGCAGCCGGTGCGCCCGCAGGGCGGAGCAGCCGGTATCCACAACGAGGCGCAACGATTGACCGCACTGGCCGCAGCAGGCTTGCGCGTACCGCAATTGCTGGCGCATGACGATCATTGGCTACTGGTTTCGGATCTGGGACACACCACGCTTGAATCGCTGATCCGGCATGCCGATATCGACGTGAAATGGGCGCACTGGCAGTTTGGCGCGGACTACATTCATCAGGTACATCAGGCCGGTCAATACCTTAGCCAGGCGTTTGCCCGCAATCTGGTATGGTCATCCGAGCATGGCCTCGGTGCCATTGATTTTGAAGATGATCCGGCCAGTGTCATGTCGCTGGAACATGCGCAAGTCCGGGACTGGCTGCCGTATTTTTTCTCGACCGCGCATTTTTTCAAGGATTGCCTGCCGGAACTGGGCAGGGAGATAGACAGCGTGCTGGCGCAGGAAACGGCATCGGTGCGGGAGGGCGTTTACATGGCCCTGCGCCGCGTTGGCTGGTTGCGGGCGTTACGCTGGCTGCCACGTAGCATGCAGCGCCGCGATGTATTGAAAACGCAATGCCTGGGCGAACTGGCATCCCTCTGCAGCAGGCGCGTAGCCTGCGCGCAATACTGAATTGAGTTTCGGATAATCGACACTTCCTATGGTTGAACACACCTTGGTCAGCCTGAGCGCTGTCGTCATCCTGGGCATTGCCGCTCAATGGCTGGGTTGGCGTATCCGCATCCCGTCGATACTGCTGCTACTGGTCTGCGGCATTCTGGCCGGCCCGGTGATGGGCTGGGTCAACCCCGGTACCCTGCTGGGGCCATTGCTGTATCCCGTAGTCTCGCTGGCGGTGGCCATGATTCTGTTTGAAGGCGGGTTGAGCCTGTCAGTGAAGGAGTTTCGTGCCATTGGCGGGGTCGTGGCCTGGCTGGTCACGCTGGGCGCGGCCATCACCTGGCTGACCGGCAGCCTGGCCGCGCACTGGATACTGGGGCTAGACTGGCCGCTGGCGATTCTGCTCGGCGCTGTCCTGGTTGTCACCGGTCCCACCGTGATCGGGCCCATGCTGCGGTTTATCCGCCCGACCGGTCAGACCGGCGCCATCCTCAAATGGGAAAGCATCGTGATTGATCCAATCGGCGCCATGCTCGCCGTGCTGGTGTTTCAGGTACTGATCCATTCCGGCGAGGGCACCGGGATGGTGGTGGCGACCATCGTGCTGAAAACCGTAGCAATCGGCGTGGTGCTGGGGGGGGTCGGCGCGCTAGTGCTCGGGTTCTGCATGAAGCGGGATTACATACCCGACTATCTGCACAATCCCGTCTCGGTAATGTTTGTCGTCGGAGTCTTCACCGGTTCCAATCTGCTGCAATCCGAATCTGGCCTGCTGTCGGTCACCATCATGGGCTTTGCGCTGGCCAATCAGAAAGCCGTATCGGTCCAGCACATCGTCGAATTCAAGGAAAATCTGCGGGTGCTGCTGATCGCAGCAGTATTCATTTTACTGGCTGCGCATCTCAAGCCCGCCGATCTCGAACAGATTGGCTGGGCCAGTGTCGCGTTCCTGCTGGTATTGGTGTTTGTTGCCCGTCCCGCCTCCGTATTTGTGTCCACGTTGGGCAGCAAGCTCAGCACAAAGGAGAAGCTGTTTTTATCGTGGATGGCGCCGCGCGGCATCGTGGCAGCGGCGGTGGCATCGATTTTTGCCCTGCGCCTGGAAGAGGTGGGGCTGGCGGGTTCCGACGTGCTGGTGCCGCAAACCTTCTTTATCATTATCGGGACGGTGGCGTTATATGGACTGACTGCACCCTGGGTGGGGCGGTACCTGGGTCTGGCCAAGGAACACCCGCAAGGCGTGCTGTTCATGGGGGGGCAGTATTGGGTGCGCGACATGGCAAAAACCCTGTACGACGAAGGCTATCCCGTGATGCTGGTGGATAACAGCCGGCACAATGTTGCCGCTGCCCGCATGGCCGGCATTCCAGCTTTCTATGCCAGTATTTTTGCCGACAACGTTCTGGATCGCGTCGAGATCAGCGGTATCGGGAAACTCATGGCGATGACCACCAACGATGATGTCAATTCGCTGGCGGCGTTGCACTTTGCTCCCCTGTTCGGCCGCTCGCAGGCCTATCAGCTGATGCCGGAGGATGAGAAACAGCTGGACGCCCATTCGCGTCATCTCCGGGGTCGGTTCCTGTTTGGCAAAGGCATCACCCATGCTGCCCTGACCCAACGCTTCACCGAAGAAGCCGTCATCAAGAAAACCCGGCTCAGCGAAGATTATGGCCTGGAAGAATTCAAGGCCCGATATGGCGGTGAGGTGCTTCCGCTGTTTTTGATTACTGAAGGCGGTGAGCTGCAGGTCTTTACCGCTGAAGCAAAACTCAAACCGCAAGCAGGTCAGACCCTGATCAGCCTGGTCCTGAAACAGAGCGAAGGAGCTGAACTTGCCGAGCCGTACGGTGGCAAGGGCAAGCCGAACCAGACTCAGGCCGGGCAGCAGTAGCGCCTGTGCTGCCCCGGGTTGGCTGCGGGAAGCTCATCGAGACGGCTTCGGGCTTTTCTGGGCCTTGGGCGCTTGACTGACGAGCCAAGCAGAGCCCTATTTCTCAATCGTCAAATGGGCCGACCCACGGTCGAGTTTGTCTTCCACTTCACCGATATACGCCGACAGGCTGCGGCCGGATTCCTCAACTACAGTGCGTAGCGCCTGCTCCAGGTCATCCAGCCGCGTACCAAGTTCCTTGCGGGTGGTGTCCGTCGTATCGCGCAATTCTGCAAACGACTGTTCTAGCTGGTTTCGCAGTTCGCTTAGCCGTGACGCCTCGGCCTGCTCGGCCAGTTTCTGCTGGGCAGACAACTCCCGCTCATAGCGGCGCGCATCCATCAACATGGTCGTGCGCAGGATCAGCACGTACATGGAAAAGAGCGCCACAAACCCCACAATCGTACCCAGCAGAATCAAGCCCATTGGCGCCTCCACTCGAAAGGCCACGAACGAGAGTTCGGTCGGCGTCATCAACACGCTCCAGTTGGCCAGGGTGAAAACGGCCAGTGCGATCATGGCTAACAAGATGAAGGGGCCCAGGATTTTCATGGTGATTCTCCGGATTGGTGATGGATTTGAACTGCCTGTTACTTGTCGTCTAAAGGGGGCGATGGGTTCCTGTCATCGCATATTCGGCAATCACCGTTTTACCTTTTACCGCCCTCCCGGCGCCACCCGGTGCTCCACCGCAAAGACGGCGGCTTCCACCCGCGAGGACAGATTCAATTTGGCCAGGATATGGCGTACATGCAGCTTGACCGTGTCGTGACTGATGTCGAGTGCGCGGGCGATGGCCTTGTTGCTTTCACCACGCGACAAATGAGTGAGGATTTCGCGCTCGCGCGGGGTCAGCGCGTCGAGCAGGGAATTCGCATCCTGACCTTTCTGATCGTAGAGTCGGACCAGTTTGGCGGTCATGGCTGGGGCGACGACGGTTTCGCCGCGCTGGGCGCGCTGGATGGCGTCGACCACTTCGTCGGGCTCCATGCTTTTCAATAGATAGCCGTTGGCGCCGGCACGCAGGGCGCGCGCCAGATCGTCTTCAGCTTCGCTCAGCGTGAGGATGAGAACGGGCAGGTCAAACTTGTCTGCGCGCAGCTGCTGCATCAGGGTGATGCCATCGGTGCCGGGCATATTGAGATCGAGAATGAGCACGTCGGGCCGGTGGGCTTTCAGCAGCGGGGCAACGTCGTCCGGGTTGCCGGTGAAGGCGGTGACTTCGATGCTGCCGCTTTGCTCAAGCAGTTCGGCCAGCCCCTTGCGGAACAGGGTGTGGTCGTCGACGAGGATGATGCGGGTGAGGCTCATGCGGCATGCTCGGGTTTGTGTTGGGGGAAAGCGAGGCGGATGACGGTGCCGCCGGCGGGCCGGCTTTCGACAGTGAGTTTACCGTTCAGCCTGGCTGCGCGCTCGCGCATGATGGTGAGGCCAAAGCTTTTGCCCATGGTGGACGATTCATCATTCTTCTTCTGTACGCCCACGCCATCGTCGGCGACGTTGACCAGGTATTTGCCGTCTTCGAGGTCAAAAGTGATGACAACATGGCGCGCCCGGGCATGCTTGGCGATGTTGTAAAGCGATTCCTGGATGATGTGGAAAACCTGGATTTCCTCGTCGGGTGACAGCGAGACATCCTGCACCAGGTTGAGAAAATCGACATCGGCATTGGCTTTCTTGCGAAAACTCTTGGCGAGTTCCTGGATGGCTGGTACCAGCCCGCGCGGGTTGATGCGGTCGCGATACTGAGTGATGAGGTCGCGCAGGTCGGCGTAGGCGAGGTCGACTGCTTCCTCGACATCGACCAGATAGCGGTTGGCCTTGGGATAGTCCTCGCGGTGCATCGCATCGGATAACACGGTGAGCCGCATCTTGGCGTAAGCCAGCGTTTGCGCCAGCGAATCGTGAATCTGGTTGGCCAGCATCTGGCGTTCGTTCATCAGCGAGATGCGCATGTTCTCGCGGGTCAGACGAGCGTTTTCCAGCGCAATGCCGAGGTGTTCGCTGATCGAGCGGAACAGCAGACGTACATCTTCCGGGACGGCTTTGCCTTCCTCCATGAACAGGTTGTAAACACCCATCACCTGGTTTTTGTGCATCAGCGGCACGGCCACCACCGTATTGCAAGTATCGCTGAAATAGGCGTCGTTGGCCTGGCGCTTGCAGTAGGCCACGTTGTTCCAACTGCTGACTGACACTTCGCGTGCGGCCTTGCCGCATACGCCGCAGTCCACGCTGACCAGAGTCTCATGCTCGACCAGTTCGGGCGGCAAACCCACTGAGCCGATCAGCCGCAGATGAGTGCGATCATCCGTGATGATGCGTACCGCGCCGGCCTGGGCGCCCGCCAGGCGGATCATGGTCGAAAGAAAACGCCCCAGCAGCTGTTCGACATTGGAGTCGGTGGACAGACTGGTGGTGATTTCGGACAGCACCCTCAATGCCGGGATGCTGACATCTCCGGAATCGGTGTGTGTGTGCTGAATCAGCGGATGGGTGTTGTCTATCATGGCGTGGGAATGGGCTGCATGCTTTTCAGCATATCTGATTTACACGTAATCCCAAGCGAGTATTCATGGGGCTGGCACCGCTTCCGGCGCCGGTGCCAGTGTCGGCGCTGGCGCGGCCTGTGAACCGAGGGGCACAGGGACGACCACGCTGGGCTCGAGATCTTCCGGGAAGCCGCCCCGGCTGGGTGGCTCTTTGGCAGGGGGGGCCGCCTGGCTGGTGGCGCCGTCCGGCTTTTCCTTCACTGGCGTGCGCGGGGTCATGGGCGCGGGCGGCTCGACCGGTGGAATGACCTCGGCTTCTGCGGCAGGAGCGGGCGCAAGTGGTGCCGGTGGGACAGGTGGTTTCGGATACAGGTAGGGCCGCAACTGGGGCAGCAGGGTTTTCAGGATCTGCGCGGTCAGCGAACTGGTAAATCCGAACTGCCCGGCCTGCTCACCCGGGACCAGTGCCGTCAGGGTGCCGAAATAGCGGTCGCCCAGATAGAACACAAAGGTGGCGGTCCGGTTGACAACGCGTGATTCGAGCAACTGCCCGCCCTTGCCGTAGCGTTCGAAGCGGTGGTCTCCGGTACCCGTTTTGCCACCGATGGTGACGGGTTGATCGGCCGCATCCTTGAGGGCGCCCGCCAGGCGTCCGGCGGTTCCACTTTCAACCACCTGTGCGAGGGCACGGCGCACAGTCTGCGCCACTTCGGCAGGCATCAGGCGCTGACCTTTGGCCGGTTTGAGCGACAGACGGGCTTCATACGGCGTTTGGGCGGCGAAATGCAGGTTGGTCAGGCTGATCATCGGCGAGCGTACGCCATCGTTGACCAGGATACTCATCAGCTCGGCCAGCGCAGCGGGGCGGTCGCCCGAGCTGCCAATGGCGGTGGCATAGGACGGCGTGATGTTGTCGAATGGATAGCCCAGGCGTTTCCAGTCGCTGAGCAAGCCGTCGAAGGCCTCGACTTCGAGCAGGCTCTGGATGCGGATATCCTGTGCATTTTTGCGGCTGGTCTTGAATAGCCAGGTGTAGACCTCGCGACGGGCGATCCCACCCTGCTCGTTCAAGGTCTTGAGATCGGTTTTGGGCGCGGCACGCAGGACTTTCACGACCCACAACTCCAGCGGGTGAATCTGCGATACGTAGCCGCGGTCAGCCAGATTGTAGGCGCTGATTTCGTGGGTTTTGTACATCGACTCCAGCGTTTTTTGGCTCAGGCCCTCACTGGCGGGAATGTATTTGTGCAAGGCGGCGACATAGGTCTCGAAGTCGGCCCGGGGTTCCAGATAGCGGAACACCGAGGTGAACCGCTTGGGATTGCCGTGGACCCGCGCATATAGGTCTTCTGCCATTTGTGCCGGCGCAAGCTTTTTGTGGCGCTGGTAGAAACGGTTGATGAAAACGCGACCTTCCTGTTCCACAAAGCGTTCCAGATAGGCTTCACGCATGGGGTTGTTGGCATCATCGAGAATGCGTGCCGCTGCACCCGGCGTATCGCTGGCGTAGTGCAGCACGATGTCGCGCATGATGCGGATGTAGACCAGGTTGACCGAGTTGCGGGTGGCCTCCCAGATATCCATTGAGCGGCTGTTGTCCTTGGCGTCGAAGTTGGCAAAATTATGCAGGCCGCCTCCGGTAAAGAAGGTTTGCGGCGTCGCGGAGTAGGTGCGGCTCATGGCCGCATTCAGCAGTGCATCCAGCTTGATACCCGGCTGGTTCAGCAGGGTGGCCGCCACCCATTGCGACAGCACGTTGCGCTGCGGTTGGGCTTTCTGCTTGAGTGCGGCAGCATCGAGCGTGTGGTATTCGTTGTGCAGGCGGGCGATGATTTCGAGATAGGTCACCAGTGTACGTAGCTTGGCGGTGGAGCCCAGGTCCAGCCGCGCCTGACTGTTGATGTCAAAGGGCTGGTTAAGGTTGTCCGCCTGGATACGCAGCACATTGCCGAGCGCGGTTTTTTCGTACAGGGTGAGACTGTAGATGACGTTGGCGATCGGGTTTTCGGGTTTCAACAAGCGGTGGCCGATCAGGCCTGACGCAGCCGCAGCCTCAGGCTGGGCCAGGCTCTGCAGATAGGTGCTGACGAGCTTTTGTGTCGGCTTGTTGATGGTGGTCTTGACCTGCAGATCCAGCCGGTCGAGATCGTAGAGTCGAGGCTCGCCCAACAGGGATGCGACTTGAATGCGCTGGGCATTGGTAGCCTTCTGGTCGACAAAGCGCGGGGCAGGGGGATCGACCCGCATTTTGGTGCTGCGCAACTTGACCTTCTTGGCGCGCGTGGCCAATTCGACGGAAATTACATTGGCACTGGCCAATAGATCAAGGTGGTCGTCAGTCAAGGCATCCAGCGCCTTGCGGTTGGAAGCCAGGTAATACGAGGGGCGTCGTTCCGCCACGATCAGCGACAACACATGCTTGAGTGCGCTGGCATAGGCATCATCTTTGGCAGTGGGTTTTCTGGACAGCGTGCGATTGATTTCAGCAAAATCCAGACCGTACCAGGCCCACAGTCCATCACCTACACCATTGACTTCACCGATGCGTGGCGCTGCCGCCAGCGGCACGGTGTTGAGGTAGGCCATCACGGTTTTGCGCCGCATCGGCAGAGTGTTGGCACCATCGAGGTAAGCGCGCAGGCTGGCGGTGGCCATCTGGCGCAGTTTATCGCCCATGCTGCTGGTCAGGCCTTCGGGTGAATGCCGGTATTTTTCGATCTGTGTCGGCAGCGTGCTGCCACCCGGCACGTTGCGGTTGGTGTCGATGAAGCTGATGCCTTTTTCCAGCAGGGCCTGGGCGAGCCGGTCCCATTCCACCGCCGGGTTGCGAGTGGGGTACTGCTCGGTCAGCAGTTCACGGTTTTCAATGTAGAGCAGGGCATTGACCAGTACATCGGGGATTTCATCGAAGCGGTCGTAGACGCGAGAGGGATGCATGCCCTGGTAAAGCGGCGTGTTGTCGCTGTCGAGCAGGCTGAGACCGGCATGGTCTTTTTCGTGATAGGGCAAAAACAGGCCGAGGTCGCTCACCCGCGCCATCTGGATGGTGATCTTGGCCTGCTGGTCGATTTTCCAGCCGGCCTTGTCGAGCCGTTGCAGGTAATCCGGCAGCTTGCTGTAACCCAGGCGCACGTCATAGGGGCCTTTACCCGGGTAGCGGATGCGTTTGGACGGTCCCTCCTGCATTTGCCAGGTCATCTTCTGTGCGGTTTTGACAAGGTATTTTGCTTCCAATGCCGACGACAGCAATTCCCAGGCGATGAGTCCGGTTACCCCGACAATCAGCAACAGCATGCCAAAACCGATCAGCAGACGACGTGGGACTTTATGCATGGTTTAAAGATAACAAGGAGTGGTGGATGCGTCGGCAACCCTGACAGAAGTTGTGTAGAGCGGCGTGAGGCAGATCATGCATTGTAAACGCCAAAGCGGGAGCACAAACGCTGGGCTGACCGTGCAGGTGTACCGATTAGCGCTGTTCACGTCGCTGGTTTGGCCTGCCCGGCGCATGCAACATGCGCTATAACCAGTCGCGCGTGATCAGGTAATCGCTATACAACTGCGCTTCGGCAGTACCAGGCTCGGGATGCCAGTCGTAACGCCATTTCACCAGGGGGGGCAATGACATCAGGATCGACTCGGTGCGCCCGCCCGACTGCAGGCCGAACAGCGTGCCGCGATCGAACACCAGGTTGAACTCGACATAGCGCCCGCGCCGGTACGCCTGGAAATCGCGCTCGCGCTCACCGTAGGCACTATCCTTGCGACGCTCGAGGATCGGCAGATAGGCGCTGAGAAAGGCATTGCCCACACTCTGCACCATGCCGAAGGCGTGGTCGAATCCGCCTTCTGAAAAATCATCAAAAAATATGCCGCCGATGCCGCGCGGTTCGTTGCGATGCTTGAGGAAGAAATAGCGGTCGCACCATGTCTTGAAGCGCGGATGCAGGTCGGCACCAAACGGGTCGAGCGCGACTTTGCAGGTGGCATGGAAATGCCGCGCATCGTCCTCGAAACCATAGTAAGGCGTGAGATCCATGCCGCCACCGAACCACCACACCGGTGCTTCGCCGTCTTTCATTGCGACAAAGCAGCGTACGTTCATGTGCACGGTGGGCGCGTAGGGGTTGCGCGGGTGCAGCACCAGCGACACGCCCATTGCTTCCCAGCGGCGACCGGCGAGTTCCGGCCGGTGGGCGCTGGCCGAAGGCGGTAGCTGGCTGCCCAGAACATGCGAGAAATTGACGCCACCACGTTCCAGTACCTGACCTTCTTCAATCAGACGGGAAATGCCGCCGCCGCCATTCAAGGCAGGCCCAGTCTTGTCCCCCTCTCCCATTTGGGGGGAGGGGGGGCGCTCCCAGGCATCGGTTCTGAACGGCGAGCCATCGGCGGTTTCGAGTGCAGCAACAATACGTGCCTGCAGATCGATCAGATAGGTTTTGACGGCGGCAGTATTGGAGGTCGGGTCTGACATCAGAATAGAGGGGGCTCCGGTAGCAAGCTAGCTCAGGTCGCCGTGTGCGGTCGAGCACGGGCTTTTGATTCATCCAGGGTAATGGACGTTTGAATTATTTCTTTCGGTCAAGTGCGCGCCAGCCGATATCGCGGCGGAATTGCATACCATCGAAATTAATGCGGGCCACCGCTTCGTAAGCCCGCTTCTGTGCCATGCGTACGCTGTCGCCAAGGACTGTGACTGCCAACACCCGGCCTCCGCTCACCACGATCTGTCCATCCTGCATGCGGGTACCCGCATGGAATACCTGCAGACCCTCGACGGCAGCGGGGGGGATGTTGACCACCGCGCCTTGCTTCGGCGCATCGGGGTAGCCGGCGGCTGCGAGTACGACGGCCAGCGCCGTGCGGCGGTCCCACTCTATTTCCATCTGGTCGAGGGTGCCATTGATGGCGCCTTCCATGATGGTGGCGAAGTCGGACTTCAATCGCATCATGATGGGCTGGGTTTCCGGGTCACCCATGCGGCAGTTGAATTCGAGTACCTTGGGCGCGCCATCCGCACCGACCATGATGCCAGCGTATAAAAATCCGGTGAAGCGAATACCATCTGCGGCCATGCCGCTGACTGTAGGCTGGATCACTTCGCGCATGATGCGTGCGTGCAGTTCGGGCGTGACCACGGGGGCGGGTGAATACGCGCCCATGCCGCCGGTGTTGGGGCCCTGGTCGCCATCCTGCAGGCGCTTGTGATCCTGACTGGACGCCAGTGGCAGTATGTGCTCGCCATCGACCATGACGATAAAGCTGGCCTCCTCGCCGAGCAGGCATTCCTCGATGACCACGCGGTGCCCGGCTTCGCCCATGGTGTTGCCGGACAGCATTGCATCCACTGCTGCATGGGCTTCGTCCGTCGTGGTCGCGACGACGACGCCCTTGCCGGCCGCGAGACCGTCGGCTTTTACCACGATGGGTGCGCCGTGATGATCGATGTAGGCGTGTGCGGAAACGGCATCGGTGAAGGTGCCGAAGGCCGCCGTCGGGATGCCGTGGCGCGCCATGAACTGCTTGGCAAAGTCTTTCGAGCTTTCGAGCTGGGCAGCAGCCTGGGTGGGGCCGAAAATCTTCAGCCCGGCGCCACGAAAGGTGTCGACGATGCCGGTTGCCAGGGGCGCTTCCGGTCCTACCACGGTGAAGGCGATGTCATCCTCACGGCGCACAAACTCGATCAATTCCGGGATTGACGTTAACGGCACATTGACCAGCCCATCTTCGGTTGCCGTTCCGCCATTGCCGGGCGCGACCAATACCTGTGACACGCGGGGAGATTGCGCGAGCTTCCACGCCAGTGCGTGTTCGCGTCCGCCAGAGCCGATAACCAGGATTTTCATGTTTTAAAAGCGAGTAAAGGGGGAAGGGTAGAAGGGTGAAGGGTGGGGAGGGCATGCTTCGTGCTGGCCGACCCTTGTCCCTTCCCCCTTAACCCTTCACTAATTTTGGTCAGTGCCGGAAATGCCGGGTGCCGGTAAACACCATGGCGATGCCGTGTTCGTTGGCGGCGGCAATGACTTCGTCGTCGCGCATCGAGCCGCCGGGCTGGATGACGGCCTTGATCCCTGCCGCCGCCGCCTGGTCGATGCCGTCGCGGAACGGGAAGAAAGCATCGGAGGCCATCACCGACCCGGGTACCGTCAGGCCGGCGTGTTCGGCCTTGATTGCGGCAATGCGCGCGGAGTTGATGCGGCTCATCTGGCCGGCGCCGACGCCGACTGTCATGCGGTCCTTGGCATAGACAATCGCATTGGATTTGACGAATTTGGCCACGCGCCAGGCAAACTGCAGGTCGTCCATTTCCTGCGCGGTCGGGGTGCGCTGGGTCACCGTCTTGAGCTCGCCGTGCAGCAACACATCGGCGTCCTGAACCAGCAGGCCGCCGGCCACGCGCTTCATGTCCATCTGCGCGATCGAACCCAACCAGGCGCCGCATTCGAGCAGCCGCACGTTTTTCTTGGCGGCCACGGCGGCCACCGCCTCAGGGCTGACTTCGGGTGCAATGATCACTTCGACGAACTGGCGTTCGACGATGGTCTGCGCGGTCTCGCCATCGAGCCGGCCGTTGAAGGCGATGATGCCGCCGAAGGCCGATTCGGGATCGGTCTGGTAGGCGCGGTTGTAGGCTTCCAGCAGGTTTGCGCCGTAGGCTACGCCGCAGGGATTGGCATGCTTGACGATGACACAGGCGGGTGCGCTGTCGAACAGCTTGACGCATTCCAGCGCCGCGTCGGTGTCGGCGATGTTGTTGTAGGACAGTTCCTTGCCCTGCAGCTGGCGCGAGGTGGCGATGGTGCCGACTGGTGCGTTGGCTTCAACGTAAAAGGCACCGGCCTGATGCGGGTTTTCACCGTAGCGGCAGATTTGTGCGCGGGAAAATTGCAGGGTGAGCTGTTCGCCGAATGCTTCGCGCTCGCCGGCATCGTTCAGCGCGGTGAGGTAGTTGCTGATATGGCCGTCGTACTGCGCCGTGTGGGTGAAGGCTTTTTTTGCCAGTCCGAAGCGGGTGGCATCGGTGAGGGCGTTGCCGTTGGCCTGCATTTCCGTCATCAGTGCCGGGTAGTCGGCCGGGTCGGTGACGATGGCGACGTGGCGGTAGTTCTTGGCCGACGAGCGCACCATGGCCGGGCCGCCGATATCGATGTTTTCGATTGCGTCATCCAGCGTATGCGGCTTGGAGACTGTGGCGACAAACGGATACAGGTTGACGCATACCAGGTCGATATAGGGCATGCCATGCTCGGTCATGGTGGCAACGTGTTCGGGCAGGTCGCGCCGCGCCAGAATGCCGCCGTGCACTTTGGGATGCAGCGTTTTAACGCGGCCGTCGAGCATCTCGGGAAAGCCGGTGTATTCGCTGACGTCGATGACCGTCAGACCCGCATCGCGCAGCGCCTTGGACGTGCCGCCGGTAGAGAGAAGTTCGACGCCTGCAGTGGCGAGCGCCCGGGCAAAATCGACAAGGCCGGTTTTATCCGACACGGAAAGCAGGGCACGCTGGATTTTCATGGGGTGATCGTCAGAAAAAGATTAGTCAGTAAGGCCGTGTTCGCGCATTTTCTTGCGCAGGGTGTTGCGGTTGATGCCGAGCATGTCGGCTGCGCGCGTCTGGTTGCCTTCGGCGCGGTCGAGAATATAGGACAGCAAGGGTTTTTCAACGGCGCTCACCACCATGCTGTAGATCTCGTTCGGGGTCTCCCCGTCGAGATCCTTGAAATAGCGATTGAGCGACCGCCGCATACAGGCGGCAATCTCGTTTTCTTCCTTCATTGAATTCCCCTTAATGCCGCTCGTTATGCCGCGAGCCGTGTGGCGGCCGGCAAGTTGAGCTTGTTATTCGTTTCGTAGCACAGGCGGCTATCGGCGCGCGCTGCCTGGGCAAAGTACTCGTTTACAACTGAAAGTTGTTCCACCACCGTATCGAGCCGATTCATAGTGTGGCGGAATGCGCTGCTGCCGACCAGACCCCGTGTGTACCAGGAGATATGCTTGCGCGCCACACGCACACCTGTTACGTCACCATAGAACGCGTACAGGTCGTGTATGTGCTCAAGCAGCACGGCGTGGATTTCGGCCACTTCGGGGTGCGGCAGGTGTTCGCCGGTTGTCAGGAAGTGATCAATTTCGCGGAATATCCACGGACGGCCCTGCGCCGCGCGGCCGATCATCACGGCATCGGCGCCGGTGTAATCCAGTACAAAGCGGGCTTTTTCCGGTGAGGTGATGTCGCCGTTGGCGATCACGGGAATGCGTGCCTCCGCCTTCACAGCGCGGATGGTGTCGTATTCCGCATCGCCGGTGTAGGCGCAGGCACGAGTGCGGCCGTGCATGGCCAGCGCCTGCACGCCTGCATTTTCGGCAATCTTGAGTATGTTCAGCGCATTGCGGTGCTCGCGGTCCCAGCCGGTGCGGATCTTCAGCGTCACCGGCACATCGGGCACGGCCTTCACCACCGCATCCAGAATCCGCCCAACCAATATTTCGTCCTGCAATAGTGCTGAGCCGGCCATGACGTTGCAGATTTTTTTGGCCGGGCAGCCCATATTGATATCGATGATCTGTGCGCCACGGTCGACGTTGTGGCGGGCAGCCTCGGCCATCATCGCGGGTTCGGCACCGGCAATCTGCACGCTGATCGGGTCAACTTCGCCTTCGTGGTTGGCGCGGCGCGCGGTCTTGGCCGATCCGTATAACAGTGAATTGGAGGTCACCATCTCGGATACCGCCATACCTGCCCCCAGCTTTTTGCAAAGCTGACGGAAAGGCCGATCCGTCACCCCGGCCATGGGGGCGACGACGAGGCGGTTTCTGAGGACGTGGTTGCCGATGCGCATAAGGGATCGCATTTTACCCGCGTCGCGAGCCCCGACCAAGCTGGTCAGGTTTTACATTCCTTTATTCAAGCAAGTCTCTCAAGCGTCTACTATAGTTGGCGCTGTATTTCATAAACAGACAAGGGAGAGAACATGAGTTTTGCAACTGAATTCAAGGAATTTGCGGTCAAGGGCAATGCGATGGACCTGGCTGTCGGGGTCATTATCGGTGCGGCCTTCGGCAAGATCGTCGACTCCATCGTCAAGGATCTGATCATGCCGGTTGTGGGCGCGGTCTTTGGCGGCTTTGATTTTTCCAACTTATACATCGCACTGGACACGGTTCCGGAAGGCGTTGAGGCGACGCTGGATGCGGTGAAAGAAGCGGGTGTGCCGGTGCTGGCCTACGGAAATTTCGTGACCATTCTGATCAATTTCATCATTCTGGCCTTCATTGTCTTCATGCTGGTCAGGCAGATCAACCGGCTGAAGAAGGAAGCCCCGCCCGCCGCCCCTGCGGCCACGCCGGAAGATGTGGTGCTGTTGCGCGAGATTCGTGACAGCCTGAAAAAGTAACCAGGTGATGCAATCAAAACGGGCGCTGCGGCGCCCGTTTTGATTGGGCGCACAGGGCGCTCGCGAGGAGTATTAGTGGGCGGCTTCCCAGTTACTCCCCTCGCCTACACCCACCCGCAACGGCACCTTGAGTTCGGCGACGTTGCACATCAACCCGGGCAGTTCGGCGCGCACGCGGTTGAGTTCGGCTTCGGGTACTTCGAGGATCAGTTCGTCGTGCACCTGCAGCAGCAGTTGGCTCCCCAGTTTTTCGTGATCGAGCCAGCCTTGTACCGCGATCATTGCCAGCTTGATCAGGTCGGCAGCGGTGCCCTGCATCGGCGCATTGATGGCGGCACGTTCGGCGCCCTGGCGGCGCTGTGGGTTCTTGGCGTTGATTTCGGGTAAATACAGCCGCCGACCGAACACGGTTTCGACATAGCCTTGCTTGCGCGCAGTTTCGCGGGTGCGCTGCATGTAGTCGGCCACGCCGGGATAGCGCGCAAAGTAGCGGTCGATATAAGCCTGTGCAGCCGAACGGTCGAGGTTGAGTTGGCCGGCCAGACCGAAGGCCGACATGCCGTAGATCAGGCCGAAGTTGATGACCTTGGCCATGCGCCGCTGGTCGGAGGTGACCTCGTTCAGCGATGCGCCAAATACTTCGGCGGCGGTGGCGGTGTGAATATCGAGGTCGTTGGCGAAGGCGTTCAGCAAGCCGGGGTCATCCGACAGGTGCGCCATGATGCGCAGCTCGATCTGCGAATAGTCGGCTGACACCAGTACATGCCCCGGCGGTGCGATGAAGGCTTCGCGAATGCGGCGGCCTTCGGCGGTGCGCGCGGGAATGTTCTGCAGGTTGGGATCGGAACTCGACAGCCGCCCGGTAACGGCGGTGGCCTGCGAATAGCTGGTATGCACCCGCCCGGTTTTCGGGTGCACCATCAGCGGCAGCTTGTCGGTGTAGGTCGACTTCAGCTTGGCCATGCCGCGGTAATCGAGAATCGCCCGCGCGATGGGGTGGTCCAGCGCCAGTTGCTCGAGTGTGTCCTCGTCGGTGGAGGGCGCGCCGCCGGGAGTTTTCCTGATGACCGGCAGACCTTTCTGGGTGAACAGGATGTCGCCGATCTGCTTGGGTGAGCTCAGGTTGAATGGTTGCCCGGCTTCCTGATACGCGCGCTGCTCCAGTTCCAGCATCTTCTTGCCGAGTTCGCCGCTCTGGATGGCAAGCAGGTTGCGGTCGAGCAGGATACCGTTGCGCTCCATGCGGAACAGGATCGCGGCCACCGGCAGTTCGATCTGGCGATAGACGTATTCGAGCTTGTCCGACGCGGCAAGCTGCGGCGCCAGCGCATCGCGCACCCGCAGCGTGACGTCGGCGTCTTCCGCCGCATATTCGCCCGCCTGTTCGATGGCCACCTGCTCGAAGCCGATGCGCGAGGCACCCTTGCCGGTGACATCGTCATAGCTGATCGTCGCCAGCCCGACATGGCGCGTGGTCAGGCTGCCGAGTTCGTGCGGCTGATGTGCCTCCAGCACATAGGACTGCAGCAGGGTGTCGTCCAGCACGCCACTGTGCTCGATTCCACCGAGCGTGATGTCGTAGTTGGCAAAAATATGGCGGTCGTATTTGAGATGTTGGCCAATGATTTTGGGAACCGGGTTTTCCAGCAGCAGCTTGAGCCTGACCAGCGTTGCGTCACGGTCGAGTTGCGTGGGCGCGCCGGCGTAGTGGTGCGCCAGCGGCAGGTAGGCCGCCACGCCGGCTTCGGTGGCAAACGAGATGCCGACCAGCTCGGCCTGCATGGCATTGAGGCCGGTGGTTTCGGTATCGAGCGCATAGGCGGGCGCGGCATCCAGCTTGGCGATCCAGGCATCGAGCGCGGCCTCGGTCAAAATGGTTTCGTAGCGGGCGCGGTGGTCGCCGCTGTGGTCCTGCTCGGGGGCGGCAGGTCCTTCGGTGGCGGCCACGTCGAGCTCGCGCAGCCAGGCGCGAAACACGTAACGCTCGAACAGCGGGCGCAGGGTGTCCAGGTCGCGCGGTTGCAGCGTTAGACTGTCGAGTTCGAACGGCAGCGCCACATCGGTTTTGATCGTGATCAAAGTGCGCGCTTGCGGTAGCCAATCCAGCGCATTGCGCAGGTTGTCACCGACCACGCCCTTGATCGCGTCGGCATGCGCCACCAGATTATCGAGCGAGTCGTATTCGGCCAGCCATTTCACCGCCGTTTTGGGGCCACACTTGGCGACGCCGGGCACGTTGTCCACCGTATCGCCGATCAGCGTCAGATAATCGATGATGCGCTCGGGCGGCACACCGAATTTTGCGGTGACCCCGGCTTCGTCGAGCGTTTCGTCGCTCATGGTGTTGACCAGCGTGACATGATCGTTGACCAGTTGCGCCATGTCCTTGTCACCGGTGGAGACGATGCTACGGACATTGTGCCTGGCTGCTTCAACCACCAGGGTGCCGATCACGTCATCGGCTTCAACGCCGTCGATCACGATCAGCGGCCAGCCTTCGGCGCGGATCGCGGTGTGCAAGGGCTCGATCTGACTGCGCAGATCATCCGGCATCGGCGGGCGGTGTGCCTTGTACTCAGGATAGAGGTCGTCGCGGAAGGTCTTGCCCTTCGCGTCGAACACGCAGGCGATATAATCGGCTGCGTAATCCTTGCGCAGCTTGTGCAGCATGGACAGCACGCCCTTGATCGCGTTGGTGGGCTCACCCGCCGGATTGCGCAAATCGGGCAGCGCATGAAACGCACGATAAAGATAGGACGAGCCGTCCACCAATAGCAGGGTTTTTCTGGACGGGTTTACACTGGACTGGTTCAATTTGGAAGCACTCACGAGGCGCGCACATGCACTTGGATAAATTACCGATCAGCGCAGACCCGGCGCGTACCGCCGAAAATGAATACTCGGCGCGCGAATCGTGGCGGATGCTGGGGATTATGGCAGAGTTCGTCGAAGCGACCGAGCGGCTGGCGTCCATCCGTCCGGCCGTTTCGATTTTCGGCAGCGCGCGGACACCCGCCGACCACGCCTATTACATGCTGACCGAGGAAATCGCACGCAAGCTGTCCGATGCCGGATTTTCGGTGATTTCCGGTGGCGGCCCCGGCATTATGGAAGCCGCCAACAAAGGTGCCTATTTTGGCAAGTCGCCGAGCATTGGCCTGAACATCCAGCTACCGCACGAACAAACCGGCAACGCCTATCAGGACATCAGCCAGACCTTCAAGCATTTCTTTGCGCGCAAGGTCATGTTCGTCAAGTTTGCAGCGGCTTATGTGGTCATGCCCGGTGGCTTTGGCACGCTGGACGAGCTGTCTGAAGCATTGACCCTGATTCAGACCGGAAAAATTCCGCGTATTCCCATCATCCTGGTGGGGGCCCAATTCTGGAGCGGGCTGATCGATTGGTTCAAGGCCACGCTGACCAAAGAGGGCATGATTGCAGCCGAGGATATCAACCTGATGCAGATCATCGATACCCCCCAGGAAGTGGTCGATGCAATCTTTAGCCATTATGAAAAACGCGGGTTCATGCCTTCCATCGCCGAGCGTGAAATCCAGCTCAATCTGTAACCCCTGTCTTGAGGAATTTGTGATGCGCTATCTGATTTTATTGTCGAGCCTGATGCTGAGCGGTGTAGTGATTGCGGCCACGCCTACCGATCGTCCGCCCGGACTCAAGCCTGTTCCCGATGGCGCGCCGAGTGCCAGTGACGCGCCACCGGTGACGATCACGCCGAGCGATCAGGGACGGGTGGTCGAATACCGGTCGCACGGCAAACTGTACATGCTGAAAGTCATCCCCAAGGTGGGCAAGCCGTATTACCTGATCGACCAGAAAGGCGATGGCCAGTTTGCGCGGCAGGACAGCCTCGATTCCGGGATGCGGCCTCCGATGTGGGTGGTGAAGGAGTTCTAGTTCCGGTTCGTGTTTGAATTGCCGGCTTCGGTTTGTCTTCGCGCCCGACTTCAAATGTGCGCCGGCATATCACGCGGTGTCGGGTAAAATCCGGCGCATGAATACCGCATCCAACCAAGACATTCCACGCAAGGTCGCGGCCAACCAGGGCTTTCAGTGGGTGGTCGCCGGCTTTCGCCTGTATCGCAAAAATCCTTTATTGCTCTCTGCCGCGTTCGGCGTGCTGTTCGGCGTGGTGATGGCGCTCGGCCTGATCCCCGTGGTGGGCGGCTCCTTGTCGGAACTGGCTTCGCCGCTGATGGTGGCCGGTTTCATGGCCGCGTATCGTGCGCTGGATAATGGTGACGAACTTGAGTTGCCGCAGTTCATGTCCGGCCTGCAAGGGCCGGCGATTCCATTGATGGCAGTAGGGGCGGTGCAATTGCTTGGCACCCTGCTCATCGGACAGGTCATGCTCAGTATGGGCTTTAATCCAGAAGCCGTGATGGACATCGCCAAGAACCCCAAAGCCTCGCCAGCTGAAATGCAGGCCGTTCTCAATCAGGCCATGCCAGCGGTGTTTACCGGCCTGGCATTGTTTACGCCGCTGATCATGGCCACCTGGTTTGCGCCTGCGCTGATTCTGTTTGGTGGCGCACGTCCGACAACCGCGTTGGGCGTGAGCTTGCGTGCGGTCACCAGGAACTGGTCGGCGATGATGGTGAATGGCCTGACGCTGGGCTTGTTGCTGTTTTTCGCTGCGTTGGTGCCGATGCTGCTTGGATTATTGGTTGCGATGCCAGTGTTGTTCGGTTCACTCTATGCCTCGTACCAGGCGATTTTTGCGGTGTGGGCAGACGACAATCCCTCTGCCGACAACGTGGTTTCCCTGAACAGGCCCTAGACCGCTGACAACTTGGCGTAAGCCAGCGCCAGCCACTTCGTTCCGGTCTCGCGAAATTTCACTTGCACGCGTGCATCGCTGCCGCGCCCTTCAAAGTCGATGATGATACCGGTGCCAAATTTGGCATGGGCGACGCTCTGCCCGACTTTGTAGCCGGTGTCGTTGCCGAGGTTGGGCGGGTTGTGGGGTGTGCTGGTACTGTAGCTTCCCCGATTCTGCTGGGCGCTGGGTGTGTAGCTGGATTCGCTGCGGCGGTTGAGATTAAGCAGCACCTGCTCGGGCAATTCATCCAGAAAGCGCGACGGCATGTTGTAGCGGACCTGGCCGTGCAGCATGCGTGATTGCGTGTGCGACAGATACAGCCGTCGGCGTGCGCGGGTGATCGCTACGTACATCAGTCGGCGTTCTTCTTCCAGCCCGTTTTCCTCGTTCGCGCTTTGCTCGTGGGGAAACAGGCCTTCTTCCAGCCCGGTGATGAACACGGCGTGAAACTCCAGACCCTTGGCGGCGTGCACGGTCATCAGTTGCAGCGCGTCCTGGCCGGCGATGGCCTGGTGCTCGCCCGCTTCCAGTGCGGCGTGCGCGAGAAAGACATTGAGTGCGTGGAAAGATGCCGATTCATCAACGGGTACTTCACCCTCTATCGGGTCATGTACACCTGCTTCCGTCTCATCGGCAAACAGGGTGGCCGCGTTGATCAGTTCGTTGAGGTTTTCCAGGCGGTCGGCGCCGTCCTTGTCGGCGCGATAATAATCGCCCAGCCCGCTGGCTTCGATCACATGGTCGATCACCTCGGGCAAGGGCAGGTCACACGTGGCCTGCTTGATGTCCTCGACCAGCTTGGCGAATCCAGCCACCTTGCCGCTGCCGGTGCACGCAGCCTGCCACAGGCTTGCTCCCGATCGCGCGGCATGGTCGGCCAGCTGCTCCAGCGTGCGCGCACCAATGCCGCGAGTCGGAAAATTCACCACCCGCAAAAAGGCGCCGTCGTCTTCCGGGTTGGTCAACAGGCGCAGATAAGCCAGAGCGTGCTTGATTTCCTGGCGTTCGAAAAAACGCAACCCGCCGTAGACGCGATACGGCACGTTGGCCGAGAACAGCGCGTGTTCCAGCACCCGTGACTGGGCGTTGGAGCGGTACAGCAATGCCATGTCGGACAGGTTCGTGCCTTCGCGGTTGAGCGCGCGGACTTCTTCCACCACGAAGCGGGCCTCTTCCTGATCGGAATAGGCATCGAACACACGGATCGGCTCGCCTTCACCTTCGGCCGTCCACAGGTTTTTGCCGAGCCGGTGCGCATTCTGCGAAATCAGCGTGTTGGCGGCAGTGAGGATATGGCCGTGGCTGCGGTAGTTCTGTTCCAGCTTGATCACGTTGCCGTGTGCGAACTCGCGTTCGAACTCGGCCATGTTGGCGGTGTTGGCACCGCGAAAGGCGTAGATCGACTGGTCGTCGTCGCCCACCGCAAACAGGGCGGTGTGGGGGCCGGCAAACTGTTTCAGCCAGCGGTATTGCAGCGTGTTGGTGTCCTGGAACTCGTCGATCAGGATGTGCTTGAAGCGGTCGCGGTAGTGTTCCCTGAGCGGCTCGTTGCGAACCAGCAGTTCGTAGGAGCGCAGCAGCAACTCGGGAAAGTCTGCCACGCCTTCGCGCTGGCATTGTGCGTCGTAGGCCTCATACAGTTCGGCCATCCGCATCGAATATTCGTCGAAGGCTTCGGCATCGCGTGCACGCCGGCCGGCCTCCTTGTGGCCGTTGATAAACCCCTGCACTTTCTTCGGCTCGAATTTCTCGGTGTCGATATTCATCGACTTCATCAGCCGCTTGATCGCCGACAGCTGGTCCGAGCTGTCCAGAATCTGGAACGACTGCGGCAGCCCGGCTTCGCGGTAATGAGTACGCAACAGCCGGTTGGCCAGGCCGTGAAAGGTGCCGACCCACATGCCGCGCGTGTTGATCGGCAGCATCGCCGAAATGCGGGTGAGCATTTCCTTGGCGGCCTTATTGGTGAAAGTCACCGCCAGCACGCCCAGCGGCGACACCTGGCTGTTCTGGATCAGCCACACCATGCGCGTGGTCAGCACCCGCGTCTTGCCCGAACCGGCACCCGCCAGTATCAGCGCAGACTCGTGCGGCAGCGTCACCGCAGCGCGTTGTTCGGGGTTGAGGCTTTCCAGCAGATGGGCAGACATACGGGGGTAAAATCGGGCGGTCAATCGTGAATTATAAAGGTCTCACCCATGGTGAAAATTCTGTTCTTCGGCGATCTGGTCGATTCCCTTGGCATGGCCGCCGATGAAATCGAGTTGCCGGCTGATATTACCGACGTGGCGCGGCTGCTGTTCATGCTGTCGCAACGCGGTGAAATGTGGAAAAAAATGCTGCTGGGCAATCCCAAGCTGAACATCACCATCAACAAGCAGTTCGTGGAAAAAACCTCGCCAGTGAAGGATGGTGATGAGATTGCGCTGGTCGGGTTTTCTGCGGCTTGACTGGCGGAACGGCCGGGAGCGGCCGGTAGGCGCTGTACCGTGTGGGTCGGCTTCTCGGCCTGAGCTGTCGCGGGTGATGAGTGCTGGGGCTACTTGCGTTATGTGCTCACTTCCGGACATTGGTCAGGAAATCCAGGCAAACGGTATCTTTCCTGTTTTTTCCACAAAAGAACACGCCCATGGCAGTTACCTGGTTGCGACAGAACAGGCAGGCTATGGCGTCGCCAGGATTCGTACCTGAAATCCATGAGCCCATTTCAACAACATAGCGTTAATTTCACACTGATTGCATCAGGCTTGCACTTTTCAGGCTTGGTACAAGAAAGTCACCCAACTCGAGCAACTGCGTGATTTCAGAGGCGGGTTTCGGCTTGCTGAACAGATAGCCCTGTGCGTAGTCACAGTCGAGTTGCTGCAGCAAGTCCAGTTGCCCCTGTGTTTCCACGCCTTCAGCGATGGTTTTGAGATCAAGGCTTTTTGCCAGCGCAATGATGGTCCGCACGATGGCCGTGCTGCCACCGGATGTCCCTAGCTGCTGCACGAAGCTCTGGTCGATCTTGAGCACATGCACCGGCAGTCTTTGCAGGTAACTCAGGGATGAGTAGCCAGTGCCGAAGTCGTCGATATAGGTTTCGATGCTCCTCTCTTTCAGTGCCTTAAGCTGAGCGATGGTCATTTCGATATTGTCCATCAGCTCGCTCTCCGTGAGTTCGATGGCAAGCAGACTCCGAAGATGTGGCGCCATTGTTTCGATCATGTCGCTTAACCCCTCGATGAAGCCGGGCTCGCGCAACTGGTGATACGAAACATTGACGGCTATGCGCTTACCGGTGATTCCGAGGTGGTGCCAGGCTTCAATTTGCCGGCAGGCCGTACTCAGCGCCCAGTTTCCCAAGGGGATGATCAGCCCGCTTTCCTCGGCAATCGGGATAAAACGCGCTGGGGAAACCGATCCATGTATCGGGCTGTTCCAGCGCGCGAGCGCTTCCAGGCTTACGATTTGATGCGTGGAAATATCCACGACCGGCTGATAGTGCAGTTCGAGTTCAAGGCCCGCCTCGATTGCATGGCGGAGTGCATGCTCGAGCTGTTCCCGTTCCTGCGCGATCTGTTGGGTTACAGGCGAGAAGAAATTGACCGAATGAAGCTGAGAAGCTTTCCCGTCCGTGCTTGCAAGCGTGGCATTTTTCAGTAGGCTGATTGCGTCTTCACCATCGCCTGGATAAATTGCAGCACCCGCGTGTATGGCCAAATGGATCTCCTGCTGTTCGCATTGCACGATGGCGGGGATGTCCATGATTTGAGACTGGGCAAGATGGATAGCGTCCTTCATCGACGACATGTCATTGAGAATGATCGCGAATTCGTCGCCTTCCAGGCGGGCGATCGTGTCGCCCTTACGCACTTGACCAAGAAGTCGTTTCGAGATGATGTTCAGTACCTGGTCGGCGATATGGTTGCCATATATGCCGGCCACGCGACGGAAGCCCGTGACATTGGCGACGACCACTCCGATATAGCGATTGTTGTGGTTTGCGCGTGCAATCAATTGCTGCAGGCGGTCTTCGCAGAGCCGGCGATTGGGCAGACCGGTGAGCGCATCATGGTAGAGCATGTGTGCGATGTGCTGATCCTTGTCGATATATTCGAGGCCAAGCGAAATGTCGGCAGCGAGCTCCAGAAATAGATCAGTTTCCTGGCGTTCGAAAAAGTTTGCCTCGCCCGCATAAAGGGCAAGAATACCAATGACACGGCCATCGCGCCGCAATGGAAAAGCCGCCATGGAGCGAAAACCATTTGCAAACGCCTGCTCGAGAAAAGGCTCATTCTCTTTCTCACGTTCAACATCATTATGGATAACCGCATGATCGTTGCGTATCGCGATGGCACAGGGCGCGCACTCGCTTGTTTCCCCGTGAAGTATTGGCAAACAAAGGTCGTGAATATAGGTCTTGCCATCTCCATGCCAGGCAGCATTGCGCATTTCGCCCGTTGTTGTGTCGGCCAGGTCAATCCAGGCAAAGCGTAATTGACCGTTCTCAACGGCAATCCGGCAGGCTTCCTGCAGCAGGGCATCACGCTCGCGGATTCTCAGGATGGCGCCATTGATGCCGCTGAGCACTTCGTGAATTCGATTGAGACGCTGGATATGGCGATGGTCTGTCTGCAGCATGACAGCCATCTGGTTGAATTCGCTGGCGAGGTGTGCGATCTCGTCATGGCCCTTAATCGTGGTGCGAACAGAGAAATCTCCGCTTCGAATCTGCCTGGTGGCCGATGCGAGCATGCGCACGCGTCTCAGGATCAATGCGTCGCTGCCAAACCAGGCGAGCAGCATGATCGCAACAAAAGCGGCGCCAACCAGCGAGAAATGGGACAGCAACTGTGCATTGACGGGGGCATAGAGCGGCCCGGAAGGGATGCCGACCATAATGTAGCCATAGGGGGCCGCCACTGGGCCCAGTCTGGCCAAGGCAAAGATCCGACGCACACCATCAACGCCATTCCCTTCTGTGACCCATTCATTTCGTCCGCTCTTGATGAACTGCGGGACCAAGGGAACCTCATTGCCAAGATCGGTCCCTGTCCACCGGACTTCCGGATCGGGGGTGCGCGCGAGGATGACATCGTGGCGATCAACGAGCGTGACGGACGCGTCAGGCGGGAGCGCTGCCGGGAGGACAAGCTTTGTAAGCCAGTCCAGGTTCAGTGCGGCATACACGACGCTCTGTACCTGCTTTTCGGCGTTCAGGATGGGATGCGCGATGATCTGGACCGGCTTCTTCACGAAGCGGCCGATCTGATAGTCGCCGATGCTGAGGCGCTTGGTTCGCACGGCCGTCCGGAAGTAGGATCGGTCGGCGAGATTGATCGGCGTGTCAGACTGCACACCACTGCAGTTCACTGCGCCGTCGGGCTGGATTACCCCGAAATTTGCATAGCGCCGGTTGCCGAACAGGAGTTCCTTTAATACCTGGCGGCAGTCGTTCGAATGGGACTCGCGCGCAGCGGGCATTTCTTCCAGAAACTCGAACAACTGCTGCGTCTCGTCAATGAGCAGGCCATGCTGGCTGACAGCCGAGCGCACGAACGCCAGAACGGTCCGTTGGGCATTCGCCTCCAGGTGATGGCGCTGTTTGAGGCTCATGTCGACGGTAACCACTATTGCCGGCAACATGGCTAACACCACGAGCAGCATCAGCCGAGCACGCAGCGTCAGCTTCCACTGGCTAGCACCCTTGCTTGTGTCTGCGGGCTTGGGTTGAGTCTCTGGCGTTTTTAACATTCCGCTTTGCTGCCAGGTTTTCTCAAAGCTGGCCTATTCGAATAACCATAGTGTAATTAACGGTTTATACGTGGTAATACTTGACCAGTTTATCGGGATGTTTTCGACAAGCGAAGCAACGGGGCCAGGTCTTGAAGCGAAGCAACGGGGCCAGGTCTTGCCTTTTGCCGTGCCTGTCGCTGAATCAGAATAAACCCGCTCGATGGCAGCTTTAGGCCAAACAAGAGCCACTGGAACTGGCTAGTCTGAACTTCTGCTCTGGCCGAACAAAAGACGTTCTACCCCATCAACATGAACTTTCGCTTCTGCAGCGACAAGAACCAATTCCGTCCCAAAACCGGCGCCAAAAAGATATTTCCCCAGAACAAGCTGCCAAACAGGGGCAGCGGTCGGCCTTAAGCAAAAAGGCCTCTGCCCACGTGATTGATTCTTTGCAAGCGGGCCTGGCAGGTTGTTCTGTTTCCTGCACCAAATGAAGGAATAGTCGTTGCCGGGATGCTGCGACGCATAACGGCGTCGTTGAAGGCTAATCAGAGGTGTAGCCGCACTTCAGGGGCTGCCCACGTCACCCAGATGCTTGTGGTCAGTCAGGTCCATCACCGCCTCGTTGCTCTTTCCCCATTGGGCGCGCTCGGTATCGGTTGCCTGCGGCGAGAACAGGCCAGTGACCGCGTAGAACATGCCGATCACAGGCGCGGTCCAGCAGGCAAAGGCCAGCGGGATGTACAGCAGGTTCTGCAGGTTGCCTTCCATGATGCCCAGCCCCAGCGCGCTGATCACAAACGCGCCGCCGGCGTTCCAGGGGATCAGCGGGCTCATCAGCGTGCCGCCCTCCTCCACGGCGCGGCTCAGGTTGAGTGTCGAATAGCCCATTCCGCGGTATAGCGGCGAGTACATGCGCCCTGGCAGCGCTATCGAGATGTAAGGGTCGCCGGCCACCAGGTTAGTCGCGAACGAGGTGCCAATCGCCGAACACTGGACCGCGCCGAAGGTCTTCACCCGCGACACGATGCTCAGGATGATGGATTCGAGGCAGCCGGTGCGCTCGAGCGCGCCGCCGAAGCCCAGCGCAATCAGCATCAGGGAGATGGTCCACATCATCGACTGGATGCCGCCGGCGTTGAGCAGCTTGTCGATGATGGCGACCCCAGTCTCGATTTCGTAGCCCGACTGGGCGTAGCTGAAGACATCGTGCAGCCCTGCGCCCTGGTAGAAGATCGCCACCAGCGCGCCCGCCAGCACGCCTGAGAACAGCGCCGGCAGTGGTGCAATGCGGTTCAGTGCCAGGATGATCACCAGCACCGCTGGCAGCAGTGGAATCCAGCCGAGTTCGAAGCGGGACGCCAGGCCCTGAGTGATCGCGTCGACCGCGCCGAACGAGGTCTGCGTCGGTTCAATCACGTAATAGCCGGCCACCAGGTAGGCCACCAGCGCGATTAGCATAGCCGGGATGGTGGTCGCCATCATGTTCTTGATGTGGTCGAAGACGTTGACGCCGGTGACTGCCGGCGCCAGGTTGGTAGTGTCCGACAGCGGCGAGATCTTGTCGCCGAAGAACGCGCCCGAGACTACCGCGCCGGCGGTCCAGTACACCGGAATGCCGAACCCGGCGCCGATCCCCATCAGCGCGAGGCCGACGGTGCCTACCGTCCCCCAGCTGGTACCCAGCGACAATGAGACCACGGCGCATAGCCCCAACGCCGCGGCCAGGAAGATCGACGGATTAAGCAGCTTGAGCCCGTAATAGATCAGCGTCGGCACGGTGCCCGAGGCGATCCACACACCGATGATCATGCCGACGATGATTAGCACCGACAGCGACGGCAGCGAGACATGGATCACATGGAACACGCCCTCGCGGATGTCGAGCCATTTCTGGCCCCGCAGCACGCCCAGCAATCCCGTGATCGCCAGCCCGAGGGCCAGCGGGATGTGCGGCGTGAAGTCGCCGTAATAGAACAGTTGCAACGCCAGCAAGCCGAGTGTCAGCAGCACCGGAAGCAGGGCCAGTGGCAAGGATGGGAGGGGTCGCGAAATGGATGTTCCGGACCCGGTTTCGGTTTTGATATACGACAAGTCAACCTTTCGGTGGAGTGGGACAAAGCTGACTTTATGTTACACGGCATGGCGCTGGCACTACATTTACCGGCATTCAACCGTTGAAGTAGCCGGTCTACTTTAGAGAATCCCTGAACAGGTTGTCACACTGGCGAAGGCCGGGGTCCGGATGCTTGATATGGCTGGATTCCGGCGTCCGCCGGAATGACGTTACGCCCTATTTATTGACCAGCAGCATCGCGGACATTTCGCGCTGCAAGGCAGCCTGATCTCCAAGGTTCAGCTCGACCAGGCGTCGCAGATTGATGATGCTTTCCAGGTCGATTTCTGTGCAGCGTAAACCCAGTCGTCCCGCTTCCACGTGTACGACTTCGCCGGCCAGGTGGATGGTGATTGCCCCGTTCGCAAGCTTGATCTGCAGGCTGCAAGGACTGTCGGCTTGAATGGACCATGGAGCGATGCGCTCAACCAGTGCGCCCTTGAGGGAAATGTCGACCAGCCTGCATTCATGTTCGCCAGGAAAGGTGCTCAGAACGGCGCTTGTTTCGAATGGAATGCGCGTAAACAGACGCTTGCCGGGTGGGGAATTTGTGGGGAGATTCATCAATTCAACTCCAATATCCGGAACACTTGGCTTAATCATGGAACGATTCAGGCCGGGATGCAATTTCGCTGGCGGCAATCCGGTCAGGCCGGTTTCCGGGTCATCCTATTCACTCGATGCGCCGGGACTTGGTATAGTTCTCCTGTGCGGAGGCCAAACTTCCGCTTTTATAACATTCACCGCGTGATGTTTAGCGCTTGCAGCGATCAAAGGAAGTCTCTTGGCAAAACCAAATTATCAATACGAAAAGCGGCAGCGGGATCTGGCAAAGAAAAACAAGCAGGAAGAAAAGCGCCGGCAGAAACTGGCAAACAAGGCAGCGGATGGTTCAGATGAATCATCCTCCGGAGACGGGTCATCTGAACAGGATCAGGCACCTGCCGAGGGCGGGAGCACGCCCGACGCATAACGGCTGTCACAGACCGCCAGTTTTCCGGGCGAGGGTGGCTGCGTGTGCCAAGGGTGTTGGGTGCGTGATGGCGGGCTGAACGAAGCTGGCCCAAAATCTGCTGGGCAATAAAAAACGGAGCGCAAGGGCTCCGTTTTTTATTGCCGGGACTGGCTGATTATTTCTTTTTCGCAATCATGTCCTGAATGATGGGTGCCAGGATCAATTCCATGGCAAACCCCATCTTGGAACCCGGCACTACGATGGTGTTGCGGCGCGACATGAACGAATCCGAAATCATGTTCAGCAGATAAGGGAAATCCACGCCCTTGGGATCGCTGAAGCGGATCACGATAAAGCTTTCGTCCGGCGTGGGGATGTCACGCGAGATGAAAGGGTTGGAGGTATCGACGGTGGACACGCGCTGGAAGTTGATGTCTGTGCGTGAAAACTGCGGTGTGACGTAGTTCACGTAGTCCGGCATGCGGCGCAGGATGGTGTCGACAATCACGTCGGCGGAGTAACCACGCTCGGCGCTGTCACGGTGAATTTTCTGGATCCATTCCAGGTTGACGATGGGTACCACGCCAATACCGAGGTCCACATGCTGGGCGACATCCACCTTGTCAGTTTTGATCAGGCCATGCAGGCCTTCGTAAAACAGCACATCCGAGCCAGAAGGAACATCTTCCCATGGCGTGAATTCGCCGGGGTTGAGGCTGGTTTTCAGGCGATCGTTGTGCGCAGCTGCTTCTTCGTCGCTGTGGATATAGAAGCGCTTTTTGCCGCCGCCGGTTTTGCCGTAGGTTTCGAACAGCTCGGCCAGCTTGTCGAAGTCGTTGGACTGCGGGCCAAAGTGGCTGAACGACATGTTGCCTTCGGCTTCGGCCTTTTTGACGGCTGCCTTGAATTCGACGCGGGACAGGCTGTGGAAGCTGTCGCCTTCGATCACGGCAGCGTTGATTTTTTCGCGGAAGAAAATGTGTTCAAACGCGCGCTTGACGGTGGTGGTGCCGGCGCCGGATGAACCCGTGACCGCAATGACGGGATGCTTCTTGGACATGCTGGGACTCCCTGAAGAAGTAGAAATGAATGCGAAACCGATGCATTTTACCCGGGGGGAGCCGGGCTTGTCACCCGGGCGGCAAGCCCGGGCGCCAACACTACATGGCGAATTCGAGCCGTTCCTCGACTTTTTTCAGTGCGGCGGCGGCACAGGCGGCATCTTTCTCTCCACCGGGCGCGCCCGACACGCCCACCGCGCCAACCAGGCTGCCGGCGGCGCGGATCGGCAAGGCACCCTCCATCACGATCAGGCCGGCCATGTGATTGAGTTCCGGGCGGATGTCGCCACGTGCTGCGCGAAATTCCCCCGAGTCGATACCCGACATGATGGTCATGCCGGCCTTGCGTTCGGCGATTTCCAGCGTGTGGCGCGCAGACAGCGTGTCGCGCAAGGCTGCCTGCACGTTGCCAGCGCGGTCGAGCACCACGGCCGAGACGTTGTAGCCATTCTGGCGGCAGGCCTCGACTGCGCCCATGGCGATATCACGTGCCAGTTCCAGACCAATCTGCTTGACCGGCATGAGGTCGGGCTGGGCCGCCACGGCGTTCAAAGAAATGGCGGTGAGCGAGGCGGCGAGCAGGGAAGATGGAGTCAGTGTTTTCATGGGGTCTCCTTTGTGATTGTGAATGGCGAATCGGCCAGACAGGGTGTCTGTGTTAGACAGCATAGGGAATCCCGGTTGCGGACAGAAGGGGACGAATGAACCATGCGCCGGTGTGAGGACGGGGCAGCAGGGCAGGCGGGTATAATCGCCGCCTTGATTTAATGCGGCTGTTGCGATGCAAGAAAAATATCTCCCCTCGGAAATTGAGTCCGCCGCGCAGGCGCAGTGGACCGCCAAACAGGTTTACCGTGCGGCCGAGGCATCGGATCGCCCCAAATACTATTGCCTGTCGATGTTTCCCTATCCATCGGGGAAGCTGCACATGGGCCATGTGCGCAACTACACCATCGGCGACGTACTGGCGCGTTATCACACCCTGCGCGGCTTCAATGTAATGCAGCCGATGGGCTGGGACGCGTTTGGCCTGCCGGCGGAAAATGCCGCCATTGCCAACGGCGTGCCGCCCGCTGCCTGGACCTACGCCAACATCGATCACATGCGTACGCAGCTGCAGGCACTGGGCTTTGCCATCGACTGGTCGCGCGAACTCGCCACCTGCAAGCCGGACTACTACCGCTGGGAGCAGTGGCTGTTCACCCGCCTGTTTGAAAAGGGGGTGATCTACAAGAAGATGGCCAGCGTCAACTGGGATCCGGTCGATGCGACCGTTCTCGCCAACGAGCAGGTGATCGACGGGCGCGGCTGGCGCTCCGGCGCGCTGGTCGAAAAGCGCGACATCCCGATGTATTTCTTCCGCATCACCCAATATGCCGACGAGCTGCTCTCCGGCCTGGACAATCTGTCGGGCTGGCCCGAGCGGGTGAAAACCATGCAGGCCAACTGGATCGGCAAGAGCGTTGGCGTGCGTTTCGCCTTCCCGTACCAGCTCGATGGCCAGGATGACAGGCTGTGGGTGTTCACCACCCGCGCCGACACCATCATGGGCGTGACCTTCTGCGCGGTGGCGGCCGAGCACCCGCTCGCCACCCGTGCGGCACAGGACAATCCCGCGCTCGCCGCCTTCATCGCTGAATGCAAGCAGGGCAGTGTGGCTGAAGCCGACATGGCGACGATGGAAAAGAAGGGCATGGACACCGGCCTGAAAGTGACGCATCCGCTTACGGGTGAATCGATCCCGGTCTGGGTCGGTAACTACGTATTGATGAGCTACGGTGACGGCGCGGTAATGGCGGTGCCGGCGCACGACGAGCGCGATTTCGGCTTTGCGCAGAAATATGACCTGCCGATCAAGCAGGTCATCGCCGTCGAAGGCGAATCGTTCTCGCTGGATGCCTGGCAGGAGTGGTACGGCGATAAACAGCGTGGCTACTGCATCAATTCCGGCAAGTACGAGGGGCTGGATTACGTGGCTGCGGTCGATGCCATCGCAACCGACCTCGCCGCGCTGAACCTCGGCGAAAAGAAAACCCAGTTCCGCCTGCGCGACTGGGGCATTTCGCGCCAGCGCTACTGGGGCTGCCCGATTCCGATCGTGCACTGTGAAAACTGCGGCGACGTGCCGGTGCCGGCCGACCAGTTGCCGGTGGTGCTGCCGGAAGACGTGGTGCCGGACGGTTCGGGCAATCCGCTCAACAAGCGCGCCGATTTCGTCAACTGCGATTGCCCGACCTGCGGTGCGCCGGCGCGGCGCGAAACCGACACCATGGACACCTTCGTCGAATCGTCGTGGTACTACGCGCGCTATGCCTGCCCCGATTTTGACAGCGGCATGCTGGATGCGCGGGCGAACAGTTGGCTGCCAGTCGATCAGTACATCGGCGGCATCGAGCACGCGATTCTGCATCTGTTGTATGCCCGTTTCTTCCACAAGCTGATGCGCGACGAGGGGCTGGTGACAAGTGACGAGCCTTTCGTCAACCTGCTGACACAGGGCATGGTCATCGCCGATACGTTCTATCGCGAAGCGGCCGACGGCAAGAAAACCTGGTTCAATCCGGCCGATGTCGAGGAGCGTGACGGTGTTGCGACACTGAAATCAGACGGCCAGCCGGTGATTGTCGGCGGCACCGAGAAGATGTCGAAGTCGAAGAACAACGGTGTCGACCCGCAGGCCCTGATCGACCAGTATGGCGCCGATACCGCGCGGCTGTTCACCATGTTTGCCGCGCCGCCGGAGCAGAGCCTGGAATGGTCGGATGCCGGCGTCGAGGGCGCGCACCGCTTTTTGAAGCGGCTGTGGCGACTGGCGTTTGAACACGTGCAGGGCGGTGTGGTGGCGGCGTGCAGCGGTGGCGACCTGCCGGATGCCGCCAAGACCCTGCGTCGCCAGTTGCATCAGACCATTCAGAAGGTCAGTGACGATATCGAGCGTCGCAAGCAGTTCAACACGGCGATCGCGGCGGTAATGGAGCTGATGAATGCGCTGGCCAGGCTGGAAGGCGATGACGCGATCACCCGCAGCGTGCGGCAGGAAACCCTGGAAGCCGCTGCTATCATGCTGGCGCCCATCGTGCCGCATATTGCCGAAGCCCTGCATGCCGAGCTCAAGCCGGGCGGGGTAATGGTGTGGCCGATCGTGGATGAAACCGCGTTGGTGCAGGACGAGATCGAACTGATGCTGCAGGTCAATGGCAAGCTGCGCGGGCAGATGCGTATCGCAGCGACGGCAGACAAGGCCGCCATCGAGGTCGCTGCACTGGCCAATGAGTCCGTGCAGAAATACCTGGAAGGCCAGCCGCCGAAAAAAGTGGTGGTGGTGCCGGGGCGTTTGGTTAATATCGTCATATGAACCGTCGACTCTTTCTTGCTGCCCTGCCTGTGGCGCTGGTTGCGGGGTGTGGCTTCCAGCTGCGCCGACTGGATGGTATGCCGTTTACCAGCCTGTACATCGATACATCGTCTGGTGACGTGGTGGCACAACGCGTCCACAGCCTGCTGGCCGCGAACAAGGGCATGCGTTTGACCGCAACTGCAGAAGAGGCCGAGGCTGTGCTGAAACTGGGCCAGGAAGAACGCAGCAAGACCATTCTCTCGCTGTCTGGTGCGGGCCGTGTAACGGAATACCGGCTGGGCCTGAAGCTGACTTATTCCGTCGGCGGCAAGGATGGGCGGGTTTGGGCTGCGGCCGAGACCCTCGAGCTGAGCCGTGATTTGACTTACGACGATACGCTGCTACTGGCCAAGGGGTTGGAGGAGCAACTATTGCAGCGTGACATGGAAGACAGCGCTGCGCGGCGGATTGTGCGCCGTTTGCAAAGCATCAGCCCCGGCAACGGGCATTAAGCATTGAACCTGGGAACCGCAGTTGACCACTCATTTCCCTCAGAGGAACCGCATGAATACTGCTTTCCATGCCTTCGTTCATGCTCACCTTTTGGGTGGCACCGCTACGCGCCCGTTGGCACGCCTGGTCACGCGCCTGCCTTTGTCGCGCCTCGTTGCAGGCTCCGACCTGCCGCCTCGTTGCTTCGCGGCAGATACACGCCCGGATGCAGCGTCAGGCGCGTCCAACAGTGGTTTCCAGGTTGAATATCCCGGCTGATCGTCTGCCCGACCAACTCGCGCGCGGCCTGGCCGCGCTGTATGTGGTGGTGGGCGATGAACCGCTGGCAGCTCAGGAAGCCAGCGACCTCATTCGTGCAGCGGCGCGCTCGGCAGGGCATGGCGAGCGTACGGTCTATACCGTGCAGGGCCGCTACAACTGGCAAAACATTGCGGCGGGGGGCGACAATCTTTCGCTGTTTGCCGAGCGCCGCCTGACTGAAATCCGCATCCCTTCGGGTAAACCTGGCGTGGATGGTGCCAAGGCGCTGGAAGCCTATGCGTCCAAACTGCCGCCGGATACGCTTACGCTGATCAGTCTGCCCGGAATGGACTGGAAAGCCATGCAGTCGCGCTGGTTTGCCGCACTGGCAAAAGCAGGTACGGTGGTTGAAGCGCGACCCATTGAGCGTGCCGCCCTGCCTGGCTGGATCGAGCGGCGGTTGGTCAAGCAGGGTTTGCGGGCCGAGCGCGCGGCGCTGGCGTTTCTGGCCGACCAGGTCGAGGGTAATCTGCTGGCGGCGCAGCAGGAAATCGACAAACTCGCGTTGTTGCTGCCGCCGGGAACGGTGACACTGGCCGACGTCGAGCATGCCGTGGTGGATGTGAGCCGGCTCGAAGCCGATGCTCTGCAGGATGCCTTGTATGCGGGCGATGGGGCGCGCTTCGCGCAAATCGTTACCGATCTCCGGGATGCGGGCGAAGCGGTGCCGGCCATCCTGTGGCAGGTGTCGGCGGCGGTGCGCTTGTTACTCAGGCTAAAATCAGCCCTGGCGCAGGGTGATGCGCTGTCCGGCGTGATGCGGACCTTGTGGGGGCGTGACAAACAGCGCGCCCCGCAGATCGAGCGGGCGCTGAAGCGTCTGAGCCTGGTTCAGGTCGAAACCGCACTGGCCGATCTGGCGCTGATCGACCGTCAGGCCAAAGGACTGGAGCGCGTAGGTGATCCCTGGGATACCTTGTTGCGGGTGGGGTTGGCGCTTGCTGCGCCCGACACGGAACTGAAAAATCATAGGACATAAAGATGGACGTTAAAAGCTACATGCAAACGGTGGGCAAACAGGCGCGCGAAGCCTCGCGTGCCATCGCCCGAGCCGACACCAACCAGAAGAACAGCGCGTTGCTGGCGATTGCTGCGGCGATCCGGCGCGATGCCGTCAAACTGCTGGAAGCCAACGCGCGCGACATGGAGCAGGCGCGCGCCAGCGGTCTCGACGCCGCGCTGCTCGATCGCCTGCAGATCAATGAAAAAGGCGTGGCCGGGATGGCCGAAGGGCTGGAGCAGATTGCGGCATTGCCCGATCCGGTGGGCGAGATCAATGGTCTCAAGTTCCGTCCCTCCGGCATCCAGGTGGGCAAGATGCGGGTGCCGCTCGGCGTCGTCGGCATCATTTACGAAGCGCGTCCCAACGTCACGGCGGATGCTGCCGGCCTGTGCCTCAAGTCCGGAAATGCCGCGATCCTGCGCGGGGGCTCCGAGGCGTTGCATTCTAATCAGGCTGTTGCGGCCTGTGTGCGCGAGGGCTTGAAAGCCGCTGGCTTGCCTGATGGCGTAGTGCAGGTGATTGAGACGATCGACCGCGCCGCTGTAGGCGAACTCATCACGATGAAGGACTATGTGGATGTCATCGTGCCGCGCGGCGGCAAGGGCTTGATCGAGCGTGTGACGGCCGAGGCAAGGGTCCCGGTGATCAAGCATCTGCACGGCAACTGCCACGTGTATGTGGACGACCGCGCGGATCTGGTTAAGGCGGTGAAGATTGTCGAGAATGCCAAAACCCAGCGTTACGGCACCTGCAACACGACCGAGTCACTGCTGGTGGCACGCGGGATCGCGGCCAGGGTGCTGCCCGAGATCGGTCATGTGCTGGCAGGCAAGGGTGTGGAAATGCGTGCTTGTCCCGAAGCGCTGGCCATTCTGCAAAGTGCAGGTGTGGCCGCAGACAAATTGAAAGTGGCGGTCGAAGCCGACTGGTCCGAGGAATATCTTGGCCCGATCATCGCCGTCAAGGTGATCGACGACCTCGACGCGGCGATGGACCATATCAACACTTATGGTTCACAGCACACTGACGCCATCGTCACCGAGGACTACGGCCGGGCGCGGCGTTTCCTGCGCGAGGTCGATTCAGCCAGCGTGGTGGTCAATGCCTCCACCCGCTTTGCCGATGGGTTTGAGTATGGCCTGGGCGCGGAAATCGGCATTTCCACCGACAAGATCCATGCGCGCGGCCCGGTCGGGCTGGAAGGGCTGACCAGCCAGAAGTGGGTGGTGTTGGGCGACGGACACGTTCGTGCCTGAATGATGCCGCCGATCGGGATTTTCGGCGGCACCTTCGATCCGATTCACTTTGGCCACTTGCGGCTGGCTGAAGAAATGGCACTTGCACTGGGCCTGAGCAGGGTGCTGTTTATTCCTGCCGGCCAACCGCCGCACCGCGAGGCGCCGCGCACCGCCGCAATGCATCGCCTGGAAATGGTGCGTTGCGCCATCGCAGGCAACCCGTTTTTTGCGGTGGATGCGCGTGAAGTGCGACGTGAGCAGCCGAGCTATACGGTGGACACGCTCACCTCGCTGCGAGACGAGTTGGGGTCGGAACAATCCCTGTGGCTGTTGCTGGGAGCCGATGCCTTTCTTGGGCTGGCAAACTGGCACCACTGGCAGCAGTCGTTTGAACTGGCAAACATTGCTGTCGTGACCCGTCCCGGTGCGCGATTGTTGCAGCCCGATGCCATGCAGGAACCGCTGAAAAGCGAGGTTTTACAGCGTCAGGTGGCCGATCATTCGGCAGCCGGACCCGCAGGATCGGTATGGTTCCAGCAGATGACCCCACTGGAAATCTCGGCGACGGCCATCCGCAACATTCTGAGCCAGCAAGGCAGCGTGCGTTATCTGCTGCCCGATGCTGTGCTTAACTACATTCACGAACACCAACTTTACATACACACATGAATATCAAAGCCAAAATAAAATTAGTTGTCGACGCGCTTGAAGACGTCAAGGCACAGGACATTTCCGTGCTCGACACCAGCAAACTCACCTCACTGTTCGAGTGCATGGTGATTGCCAGCGGCACGTCCAACCGCCAAACGCGCGCACTCGCCGACAATGTGCGCGTCAAGATGAAAGAAGCGGGCGAATACGTGGGCAACACGGAAGGTGAAGAGACCGGTGAATGGGTGCTGCTCGACCTTGGCGAAGTGATCGTCCATGTCATGCAGCCTGCCGCGCGTGCGCATTACAACCTGGAAGAGTTGTGGGGTGCGGGCGAAGCGGCGCGTGCGCGTCATGTCCAGGCCGATCACTAATCAGGCTGATCAGCTTGATGTTGCGCGTGCACCCAGGCGAGACTCGGCACGAACCCGCCCAATCACGAACCGTTCGCCCTGAACGTGTCGCTGGATGGGATTGGGGGCGGGCCGGGTGAAACTGCATCTGATCGCCGTCGGCCACAAGATGCCCGCCTGGATCAATACCGGCTATGACGACTATGCGCGCCGGATGCCCCCGGATCTGCCGCTGCTGTTGAGCGAGATCAAGCCAGGACATCGCGTGGCAGGGGAGGACGGTGCGCGGGCGCGTCAACTGGAAGCAGACCGGATCCTGGCCGTCCTGCCGAATGGCAGCGTGCCGGTGGTGCTCGACGAGCGCGGCACGCAGGTGACCACGCGAGAACTGGCGGGATGGCTGCAAATCTGGATGGCAGAGGGCGTGTCGCCGGCATTTGTCATCGGCGGAGCCGATGGTCTGGATGACCGCGTGAAAGAACGTGCCGGCAAGCTGATGGGCTTGTCGAAACTGACGTTGCCACATGCCATGGCAAGGGTGATGCTTGCCGAACAGTTATACCGGGCGGTGTGTATCATCAAGGGGCACCCTTACCATCGGGATTGATGGATTTTATGTTCACGCAGGAAGATTATGCTGGTTGATAAACGAATTTATCTGGCCTCGCAGTCGCCCCGGCGCCGTGACCTGTTAAAGCAGATCGGGATTGCATTCGACGTGCTGCCCTTGCGTTCGGTAGCAGGCCGCATGGATGTCGTGGAAATCCCGAACGCAAACGAGCTTGCGGCCGATTTTGCGCAGCGCATGGCCACAGAAAAAGCAGCCGGTGGCTGGTGTGCGGTGGAAGCGCGTCACCTGCTGCGGTTTCCGGTGATGGGTGCGGATACCGTCATCGAAATTGACGATGCGATTCTGGGCAAACCGGCTGACCGCAGTGAGGCTGAGGCCATGCTGAGTTGTCTGTCCGGACGCGAACATCAGGTTCACACCGCTGTGGCGGTGATGCACGAAGGACGGCTGGAATGCTGTTTGTCGTCCAGTCGGGTGACGTTTGATGAACTTGATGCCGCGGCCATCGCCCGTTACCTTGAAACCGGTGAGCATCTTGGCAAGTCCGGAGCCTATGCCATTCAGGGGCGCGCCAGCGCATTTATCAAACGTATCGATGGCAGCTACAGTGGCATCATGGGTTTGCCGTTATATGACACAACAGTTTTGCTGCGACATTTCGGCTTCTCCATTTGATCCCGTTCCCAAATCAAAACTGATTTTCTGGGCCTTACCTCATCGCGTCATTTTTGATCTGGAAATGGAATAAGCCGTTGTCATGAGCGAAGAAATTCTAGTTAACGTGACCCCGCAGGAAACGCGCGTTGCCGTGCTGCATCTGGGTTCGGTGCAGGAACTGCACATCGAGCGAGCGCAGTGCCGGGGGCTGGTCAGCAATATCTACATGGGGCGCGTGGTGCGCGTGCTGCCCGGCATGCAGTCGGCCTTCATCGATGTCGGTCTGGAACGCGCAGCATTTCTGCATGTGGCCGATATCTGGGAAGAGCGCCATGGCACCGACCCTGAGCGTCCCATCGAGCAGATTCTGCACGAAGGCCAGAGCCTGATGGTGCAGGTGATCAAGGACCCGATTGGCACCAAGGGTGCGCGGCTTTCCACCCAGATCAGCTTTGCCGGACGCTATCTGGTGTATCTGCCGCAGGAAACGCATATCGGCATTTCGCAAAAGATCGAAGGCGAGGAAGAGCGTGAATTGTTGCGCCAGAAACTGCATGCGTTGATGCCTGAGGGCACCACGGGTGGCTTTATCGTGCGCACCATGGCCGAAACCGCAGAAGACATCGAAATGCGGGCTGACATCGAATACCTGCGGCGCCTGTGGGGCAGTATTCAGGCGCGTGGCAATAGTGTTGTGCCGTGTTTGCTGTATCAGGATCTTGATTTGTCGCTGCGTGTGCTGCGCGACTTCGTCAACCGCGATACCGCCCGCATTCTGATCGACTCGCGCGAAACCTACCAGCGCATGACTGAATTTGCGCAGAATTACACGACGGCCGTGCTTGACAAATTGCAGCACTATGGCGCAGATCGTCCCTTGTTCGATCTGCATGCCATCGAGGATGAAATCGCCAGAGCACTGGGACGACGCGTTGATCTGAAATCAGGCGGCTATCTCATCTTTGATCAGACCGAGGCGCTGACCACGGTTGACGTCAATACCGGCGGCTTTGTCGGCGCGCGCAACTTCGACGACACCATCTTCAAGACCAACCTTGAAGCTGCGCAATCCATCGCCCGACAATTGCGCCTGCGTAATCTTGGCGGCATCATCATCATCGATTTCATCGACATGGATAACGTCGAGCACCAGGAAGCAGTGCTGACCGAACTGAAGAAAATCCTGGCACGCGATCCCACCCGCACCACCGTTAGCGGCTTCTCTGCGCTGGGCCTGGTGGAGATGACGCGCAAGCGTACTCGTGAATCCTTGGCGCATATCCTGTGTGAGACATGCCCTACCTGCAGCGGACGCGGCGAAATCAAAACCGCGCAAACCGTGTGTTACGACGTGCTGCGTGAAATCCTGCGCGAGGCGCGCCAGTTCGAGGCGCGTGAATACCGTATCGTCGCAGCGCAAAGCGTCATCGACCAGTTTCTCGACGAAGAGTCCGGCAGCCTCGCCCAGCTTATCGATTTCATCGGCAAGCCGGTATCGCTGCAGGTCGAGACCACGTATCCGCAGGAGCAATACGACATCATCCTGCTGTGAAAACGCTGGCGCCCCCGGAATATTGGCCACAGGCCTGCGCCGAACTCGCTGCAGCCGATTCGGTGATGGCCGCGCTCATCGCCCGCTATCCGGAAGCTGTCCTTGCCAATCGCGGCGATCCATTTCAAACCCTCGCCCGTGCCATCGTCGGCCAGCAGATTTCGGTCAAGGCCGCTGACAGCGTGTGGGCACGTTTCGCCGAATACGCGCAGCATGTAACACCCGAGCATATCGTCACCCTGGAACAGGCCGCGTTGGCTGCCTGTGGTCTGTCGCGCCGCAAAGCCGAATATCTGCACGATCTGGCCGGACATTTTATCGATGGCCGCGTCGAGCCTGCACACTGGATGGAGCTGGACGATGAAGCGGTCATCGGTGAACTGACCGACGTGCGCGGCATTGGCCGCTGGACCGCCGAGATGTTCCTGATTTTCAGTCTGCGGCGCCCGGATGTCTGGCCGGTTGATGACATCGGTCTGCAGAAAGCCGTTGCCCTGCATTATCTGGATAACGAGCGGCCCACATCCAAGGCACTGCGCCAGCATGGCGAGCGTCATGCGCCCTGGCGCACGGTTGCCACCTGGTATCTGTGGCGCAGCCTCGATCCGGCGGTGGTGCAGTACTGATACGGATTTTCCTGTTCGCATGGGCAGAATGGGCACAACGGGGAATCTGTTTAAACGTTTAAAATAGCCAAGGTGACATCCAACGCCTCAACGTCATGCGTGCCTGTTGGCTTTATCCTTCTACCCATCCCGGTCATTCCTCTTGAAACCCTCCGCGATACGTCAACCCGAGTTGCTGGCCCCCGCCGGCTCGCAAACCATGCTGGAAACGGCACTCGCCTTCGGCGCCGATGCGGTTTACGCTGGCCAGCCGCGCTACAGTCTGCGCGTGCGCAACAACAGCTTCCGCGATGAAGTGGCGCTGGGAGTCGGCATCGACTACGCGCACAGCCGGGGCAAGCAGTTCTATGTCGTCAGCAACATCTCTCCGCACAACAGCAAGCTGAAGACCTACCTGGCCGACATGGCGCCGGTCATCGCGCTCAAGCCGGACGCGCTGATCATGGCCGACCCGGGACTGATCGACATGATTCGCGAAACCTGGCCCGACATGCCCGTCCATCTTTCGGTGCAGGCCAACACCGTCAACTATGCGGCGGTGCGTTTCTGGAAAAAACTCGGCATCAGCCGCGTCATTTTGTCGCGTGAACTCTCGCTCGATCAGGTTGCCGAGATTCGCCAGGAATGCCCGGACATGGAGCTGGAAGTCTTCGTGCATGGCGCGCTGTGCATTGCCTATTCCGGGCGTTGCCTGCTCTCAGGCTACTTCAATCATCGTGATGCTAATCAGGGGGCCTGTACCAACTCGTGCCGCTGGGAGTTCAACACCCACCCCGCTAAAGTGGCGCCGGATGGTGACGTGTATTTGCTGGAAGAGCAGAAACGCGCAGGCAGCTACATGCCCATCGAAGAAGATGAACACGGCACCTATATCCTCAACTCAAAAGATCTGCGCGCCATCGAACACGTGCAGCGGCTGACCGAAATCGGCATCGACTCGCTCAAGATCGAAGGCCGAACCAAATCGCCTTATTACGTGGCGCGCACCTGCCAGACGTATCGCCAGGCGATAGACGACGCCGTTGCGGGCCGTCCGCTCGATCCGACGCTGCTGCGCGAACTCGATGGCCTGGCCAATCGCGGCTATACCGGTGGTTTTTACGAACGCCACCCGGATCGCGAATATCAGAGCTACCTGAGCAGCCATTCCGAATCGGACCGTAGCCTGTATGTCGGGGATGTCATGGCGTATGACGCGCAAGGCCTGGCTGAAATCGAGGTGAAGAACAAGTTTTCGGTCGGGGACCGCATCGAGGTCATCCATCCCAGGGGCAACCTGGAACTGACGATCCCCAGCATGCAGGGCAAAGACCGCTCCCCGGTCAGCGTCGCGCCGGGGAGTGGCCATCGTGTCAGCATTCCCCTGCCGGCGGGCTATGAGGGCGCATTCATTGCACGTTTTGTTGCCGAACCCGACAGGCTAGTCACCGAATCAGCCCTGCCGGCGGGCTGACTGGCTCCGTTGGCAGGCCTGCCCTGGTTTTAACGAATACGCTGGTTTCCGTCAGGCGGCAGCGTCCGCGCCGCCACCCAGCACGTCACCTCACGCGCACCCGCACGTTTTAATGTCGTTGCCAGTTCGTCGAGGCTGGTGCCCGTGGTCATGACATCGTCGACCAGCGCAATGTGACGGCCTGCAACCGCGCCCGAACAGGTGAACGCGCCGCGCACATTGCGGCGTCGGGCATCGTGTTTGAGCCCCATTTGCGGCGGCGTGTCGCGGATGCGTTGGCAGCTGCGGGTGTCGAGCGGCAGCGCCAACTGTTTGGCGACGACGCGGGCAATTTCCGTGGCGTGGTTGAAGCCGCGCTCGCGGATGCGCCGGGCGTGCAGCGGCATGGCAATCAGGCAGTCGGGGCGGGAACTGGCTGTGGCGGCGCGCACCAGGCACTCCCCCAGCAACGGTGCGATGGCGAGCTGGCCGTGGTATTTCAGACGCGGGATCAGGCGGTCGAGCGGAAAGGCGTAGGCCAGCGCAGCAACGGTACGGTCATAAGCCGGTGGGTGCTTGAGGCAGATGCCGCAGATTTGCCCGTTTGGCGTGGGCGTGGCGCATTGTGGGCAGTGTGGCTGGGCGTGCCAGGGCAGATCAGTATGGCAGTCTGCGCATACGGAGTGCGTCACGGAATGGGCGCCGCACAAAAGGCAGTTTCCGGGCATGATTCGCCTAAAAATTGAGCGGATGTTCATTTTTTATACAACCATGATTTGACAGGGGCATCGCCTCCCCCGAAAATTCGCGCCATGAAAGTCCAACGCTTCATTCCTGCTTCGTCCTCACGTTTTGCCGCGCAATTATTCAACATCATCACGGTGGTGGTAATGCTGGCTTCAATCACCGCGCTGCTGCTGGGGAAACTGCTGGCCAGCCAAAAAGTCGGTTTCCTGCCGTTCGTGCTGTCGCTGCCGCCCGTGATGATCTGGTTTGGCGGGTCGATTTTTGTGTACGCGTCCATTGCCCATCATCCCAACGTCCGGACCGCCCATTACAACAAGTGGGCAGGCTACCGTTTTTACGGCGTGATGGGCAGTCTGATGGTGATCGGGCCGGCAATTTACGGTTTGCTGGGTGGCTGGGAGGGACTCATGCTGGTGCAGGGGCTGGCGGTGATGATCATCGTGCCGTGGGCGCTGCTTGACATTTACAGGGCTGCGCGCGAACCGTGGGTCGATATGACCGTCGAGGTGGAGGCATGAGCTGCAAGCCGGACTTCCGCGCAGGCAGGGCGCGCGGCCGCGAATAACCCCCATCGCCGCAAGACGTTGGCAGGGCTTGATGAATGAAGCATGGTTTGATGAATTAACGAGGCGAAGAACTGATGAATGACATGACCCAACCTGTAGCACGCCTGCCCATGGCCGGGATCGAGGCGCTGTTCGCCTTGCCGTTTGCCGATCTGATGTTTCAGGCGCAGACCGTGCACCGTGCGAACTTCGATCCCAACCGGGTGCAGTTGTCGACGCTGCTGTCGATCAAGACGGGCGGATGCTCCGAAGATTGCGGTTATTGCCCGCAGTCGGTGCATTACGACGCTGGTGTCGAAAAGCAGGGGCTGCTGAATCTGGATGACGTGCTGGTTGCCGCCAAGGCGGCAAAAAACGCTGGTGCATCGCGCTTCTGCATGGGCGCAGCATGGCGCGGACCGAAGCAGCACGATCTCGATCCGGTGCTCGATATGGTGCGAGAAGTGAAAGCGCTGGGGCTGGAAACCTGCGCCACGCTGGGCATGCTCAAGGACGGCCAGGCCGAGCAGTTGAAGGCAGCCGGCCTCGACTATTACAACCACAATCTCGACACCGCCCCCGAGTTTTACGGCGACGTGATCACCACGCGCCAGTATCAGGACCGTCTCGATACGCTGGAGCGGGTGCGCCAGGCCGAGCTGAACGTATGCTGCGGCGGCATCGTCGGCATGGGCGAATCGCGCACCCAGCGCGCCGGCCTCATTGCGCAGCTGGCCGCGCTCGACCCGCAGCCCGAGTCGGTGCCGATCAATCTGCTGGTCAAGGTCGAGGGCACGCCGCTTGCCGATACCGAGGCGCTCGACCCGCTGGAGTTCGTGCGCACCATCGCGGTGGCGCGGATCTGCATGCCGAAAAGCCTGGTGCGTCTGTCGGCCGGGCGTCAGCAGATGAGTGAGACGATGCAGGCATTGTGTTTCCTGGCCGGCGCCAATTCGATTTTCTACGGCGAAAAGCTGCTGACGACCGGCAACCCGGAGTGGGAGCGCGACCAGCACCTGTTCGAGAGCCTGGGCCTGACGCCTCTGTGAACCGGGGCCTGTTTTGAGCTTTGCCGCGCTGATTCGTTTGCAGCAGGGGCTGGTGGCGCTGAAGGCCGACCATCTCGAGCGCCGTCGGCTGCTGCTCGATGGCGCGCAGGGCGCACAGGTAACGATCAACGGCCAGCGCGTCATTTCCTTTTGCAGCAACGATTATCTGGGGTTGGCTGCCGATCCGGCGCTGGTTCAGGTGGCGCATGCCGCGCTTGATCAGTGCGGTGTCGGCGCGGGCGCGGCGCATCTGATCACCGGCCACCACCGTTACCATCTGGATTTCGAAGCCGCGTTTGCCCGCTTCGTCGGCAAGCCATCCGCACTACTGTTTTCAACCGGCTATATGGCCAACCTCGGCGTGCTGACTGCGTTGCTGGGGCGTCACAGCGAAGTGTTCGCCGACAAGCTGAACCATGCCTCGCTGGTGGATGCCGCGCAGCTGTCCTGCGCCACGTTCACCCGCTACCGCCATCAGGATATGGTGCAACTCGAAAGCCAACTGCAGCAGAGCACGGCGCAGGACAAGCTCATCGTGTCCGATCTGGTGTTCAGCATGGACGGCGATATCGCAGCGGTCGATGCGCTGCTCGATCTGGCCGAACGGTTTGACGCCTGGCTGTACCTCGATGACGCGCATGGTTTCGGCGTGTTGAACGGCGGTCGCGGTGGGCTGACCGATCGCGCCCGCGCGAGCGACCGTGTGATCTATCTGGCGACGCTCGGCAAGGCGGCCGGGGTATCGGGTGCAGCAGTAGCCGCGCATCCGGGCGTGATCGACTGGCTGATCCAGAAGGCGCGCGCGTATATCTACACGACTGCTGCGCCGCCAATGCTGGCGGCGTGCCTGCTGGAAAGCCTGCGCCAGATCGAGGTGGGTGAACCGCGGCGCGAACGCCTGCGCCGCCATATTCTGCGTCTGCGCGAAGGGCTGGCGACGCTGAAATGCGGCACGTTGATGCCGTCCGTTACGCCGATCCAGCCGCTACTGATTGGCGCCAATGCCGACGCGATGCGGCTGTCGAAAGCCTTGCTGCAACGCGGCCTGCTAGTGCCCGCTATCCGTACCCCCACGGTGCCGGTGAATACCGCACGGCTACGCATCACCCTGTCGGCCGCGCACAACGGAGACGATGTCAATCAGTTGATCGAGGCGCTGCATGCCATCGACTAAACCGGTCCTGGCACTGGTGCACGGCTGGGGTATGAACGCGCGCGTGTTCGACCGCTTGGCTGCACTGCTGGCTGCCCATTTCGACGTGCGTGCGCTCAACCTGCCGGGACATGGCGGGCGCGCGCTGCTGTCGCACAACAGTTTGCAGAGCTGGGCGGATGACCTGGCAGACGCGCTGCCGAACAACACAACGCTGCTCGGCTGGTCGCTGGGTGGGCAGGTGGCGATGCGTGCGGCGCTCGACCATCCGCACAAGATTTCCCGTCTACTGCTGCTGGCCGCCACGCCCCGGTTTGTTACGGGCGACGACTGGCAACACGGCATGGCCGCAACCGACCTGCAGGAATTCGGTGATGCGTTGATGGCCGATCCGCAAGCCACGCTGTTGCGTTTCCTGAGTTTGCAGACGCGCGGCATGGCGGGGCAGAAAATCATGCTGCAACAATTGCGCCAGACTTTTCTGGCAGCACCGCAAGCCGAGGCTGCAGCGTTGTCGAATGGCCTGGACATGTTGCGCGACACAGATTTGCGCCTGGCGCTGCCACAGCTAAGCCAGCCCAGTCTCGTCATCCACGGCAGCCATGACATGCTTGCCCCCGCTGCGGCCGGTGCCTGGCTGGCCAGGGCTCTACCGTACGCGCAGCACATCGAACTGGCCCATGCGGCCCACGCGCCGCATCTGTCGCACGCCGAAGCGGTGGCAGCCGAGATTAGACGGTTTGCCCATGGCTGAAGCCGAACTGGATTTCGCCGAGGTGCGGCGGGCGTTCGATCATGCCGCCGTCAGCTACGACGCCCACGCGGTGCTGCAGCGTGAAGTGTGTGACCGTCTGCTTGAGCGGCTCGATTTCATGACGCTGCAGCCGGCGCGCGTGCTCGATGTAGGCACCGGCACCGGTTATGGGCTGGCGCATTTGCGGACACGCTATGCCCAGGCTGATCTATGTGCGCTCGATATCGCGCCGGCCATGCTGCACGCCGCACGGGCGCGCCTGCCGCAGCCGGGTTGGGCGCAGCGTGCGCTCGGCAGCGTGCTCCCGCGTAGCGGGCCGCAGCATCACGCCATCTGTGCGGACATGGACCGGCTGCCGCTGGCCGCCAGCAGCGTCAACCTGATCTGGTCGAGTCTGGCCTTGCAGTGGGCGCATGATCTTGAAGCCACGCTCAGGGGGTTTCAGCAGGTGCTGGCGCCGGGTGGACTGCTGATCTTCGCCACTTTTGGCCCCGACACGCTGAAGGAATTGCGCACCGCATTTGCGGCCATTGATGATGCGCCGCATGTAAATCGCTTTATCGACCTGCACGACATCGGCGACATGCTGGTCAACGCGGGTTTCAGCAGCCCGGTGATGGAAATGGAAATGCTGACGCTGACCTATGCTGACCTCAAAACTCTGATGCGCGACCTCAAGGGGATCGGTGCGCACAATGCCGCCGCGGCCCGCCGGCGTGGCCTGCTCGGAAAATCGGCTTGGGCACGGCTGGAGCAGGCCTACGAAACACAGCGTCTGGATGGGCGTTTGCCTGCGACTTTTGAGGTGATCTACGGCCATGCCTGGGTGGGCAACAAATTGCAGCGTGAGGATGGGCGTCAGGTGATTCAGTTCAATATCGGCGAACGCCGTCGCAAGCTGGGCTTGTTGTGAACGGATTGTTCGTTACCGGCACCGACACCGGCGTGGGCAAAACACAGGTGGCGGTGGCATTGATTCATGCATTGCGCGCGCAGGGTCTGCGGGTGGCAGCGATGAAGCCGGTGTCGGCCGGCAGCCCGCCCGACGGGTTGAATGAGGACGTGGTGGTGCTGATGCAGGCCACCAATGTGGCTGCCGATGTGCGCGACGTGAATCCCTATGCCTTTGCCGAGCCGGTCGCGCCGCATGTGGCGGCTGAACGAGCCGGCGTACGTATCGAACTGGATGTGATCGCCGCAGCATTTTCCAGACTTGCCGCCTTGGCCGATATAGTGGTGGTCGAAGGCGCGGGGGGGTGGCGGGTGCCGTTGAACGGCCAGGAAGATATGGGCGATCTGGCACAGCGACTTGGTCTGCCTGTTGTCCTGGTGGTGGGCTTGCGTCTGGGGTGTCTCAACCATGCGCTGCTCACGGCTGAATCGATTGCGTATCGGCGGATGCCATGGGCAGGCTGGATCGCCAACCACGTCGACCCGGAGATGACGGTTGTCGCCGAAAATATTGATGCCTTGCATGCGCGCTTGCCCGCGCCTTGTCTGGGGGTGCAAGCCTTTCAACCCGAGGCGGACGCCTGGAGCGATCCAGCGCACTGGCTGATGCTCCCGGCCGGGTTCGTGACGTAGAATGCCTGTCGACAACGAAACGGGTTGAACAAAACTCAGTCCTGCTGGCCGAAATCAAGCAAAACAGACCGGTCTCATCGGCATCGGGCAGTGGTGTCGTCTTTTCTGGGTTACCAGACTCAAGGGCATTATGAAACAACTCAAACCACTATTTGAAACGCCCCCAACCGGTTGACCATGACGTTTTATCGCAACCTTGTTCTTGCTGCACTCATTTTGAGCTTCGCGATGGTGAGCTTGGGTGCCTATGTGCGGCTGTCTGATGCCGGTTTGGGGTGTCCGGACTGGCCCGGTTGTTATGGCAAGCCGGCATCGCATCAAGCTGCCGGAGCCAGCAGTACTGAACTCGATAGCCGTCTGGATGGCTCGATATCCCACGCCAGAAGCTGGGAACAGGCAGCTTACCTTTACCTGACCGGGACACTGGGGGGAGTGCTTTTGTTGGTCGTCGTGCTGAATTGGCGAGGGCGATGTGAAACACGGGGTGGCCTCGGCTTGCCGCTGCTGTTGCTGGGGCTGATTGGGTTTCTGTTGGCTATGGCCATAGCAACAAAACTGGCTAGGCCATTGATTGAAAGCGCGCATTTGCTGGGAGGCATGGCTACGCTTTCCCTGTTGCTATGGCTGTGGTTACGCGAGCGCCCGCAATTCAGCCATGCCTATTTTGCGCGTGCTGATCATTTGCGTAGTGGGGCCATGATTGGGCTCTTGCTGGTGGTTGTCCAGATTGCGCTGGGAGGGTGGGTCAGCACCCACCATGCAGCATTGGCCTGCGCCGATTTTCCACTGTGCCAGGGGCGATGGGTGCCCCTGATGGATTTTGCGAATGGCTTTACATTGCAGCATGATCTGGGAGGGACCGCATCGGGCGCAGCGTTGCCGATGGCGGCCTTGACGGCCATCCACTGGACGCATCGCCTGATGGCCCTGATGGTGACACTCTATCTTGGTTGGCTGATGTTGCGCTTGATGCGGAGCCCGGGATACATCGATATAGGCCTGACAGTAGGTACACTGCTGGTGCTGCAGTGGATGCTTGGATTAAGCTATTTTTTCCTGGACCTGCCGCTGGCACTGGCCGTGGCACATAGCGCGGGTGCGGCGCTATTGTTGGCCAGCATGGTGCTGTTGAATTACCGGATACGCCGGCAATGAGCATGTAAGCCTGAGGATTCAGGCAGGCTACAGTTAAGAACTGTTTCTGTCGTCCTGCGTGAAGCGTTGTCCACCGGATTGTCTGTGGCGGGGCGCGCGCGGTGCCGGGTTTGTTGAATCGAGGTGCGTTGCCTGCGTGGACCGGATGACTGGAATCCCTTAATACCTGTTTGATTTGTATGGATAATCAAGGGTCCTATCCGGATATATATATCTGGATATTCATACTGCTTTGTTTTATATTGTCCCCAATTCTTTCACAAGGGTAAGAAATGCTCGTCTCCAGGACCAGTCAGTATGCCGTGCAGGCGCTGATTTATATGGCCACCCAGCCAAGTACCACGCCGGTTCTGAACAAGGATATCGCCTCCCGGCTTGGCGTGCCTGCCCCTTATCTCGCCAAAATCCTGCAGAGCCTGGCCAAGGGCAATTTGCTGTTTTCGTTTCGCGGACGTCTGGGTGGTTTTTGTCTGCGTGAAGGCGGCGACAAGATCACCCTCATGCAGATCCTGTTGCTGACAGAAGGTCCGACCTTCACCCAGACCTGCTTGTTGGGTCTCAAAAAGTGCAGCGATGAGACGGCGTGCCCGCTTCATTTCCGCTGGGCACCCGTGAAGAAAAAAATTATTGATTTGCTGGAAGAGACCACGCTGGAAAAGCTGGCCAAGGCTGTAGAGACGGGTAAATACAGGTTGGCCGACGTACCCGGGAATCTGTTAGATCAAATCAAGGCATGAAGGGCTGGCTTGCAACATCCTGTTTGCTGGCAACGATCGTCCTGGCGGGTTGCCAGCCGGCCCCTCCGTCGCCTGTGTTTCAGGCGACGGATATTTCCGGCGCAACATTTGCGCGGGATTTCAGGCTGACCGATCATAACGGCCAGGTTCGCACCCTTGCAGACTTCAAGGGAAAGGTTGTCGCGATCTTCTTTGGTTACACCCATTGCCCGGATGTCTGCCCCACGACCCTGTCGGACTTTTCTGCAGCGCTGAAATTGTTGGGGCCGCAAGCCGGACAGGTACAGGTTGTTTTTGTGACGGTGGATCCGCAACGCGATACGCCGGACCTGCTGAAACTGTACGTTCCTGCCTTTAATCCAGGATTTCTGGGGATGTACACCGATGAGGCCGCATTGGCGCTGCTGGCAAAAGAATACAAGCTGGTCTACCAAAAGACCTCAATCAAGGCTGCGGACGACTATCTAATCGATCACAGTGCCGGCAGTTATGTCTATGATGCAACTGGGCGGGTGCGGCTATTGATCCCTTATGGCAGCTCTCCTGACGCCATTGCCCAGGATTTGAAAATGCTTCTTGGGGCAAGTCCTTCCCCTTGAATCAATCTTGCTAGCGTGGAACGTATCCTTATATAATCCGCGCTCTTCGATTTGTACCAAGTATAAATACTGTATACGGTAGATGGTTTAAAGCGAGTAAATGGTTTGAAGCGAGTAAATGATCAAGCGAGACGCGCTCGTGTCTCGGTAAACGGGAGCAGTCGATGGCAGTAACCACAGATTCCGGTGCAGAGCAGTACAATTTCGATGTCGTCAAGAAATTTGCCGTCATGTCGCTCGTTTGGGCGGTGGTGGGCATGTTGGTCGGCGTCTATATTGCGTCTGAACTGGCTTGGCCATTTTTAAATTTCGATAGCCCGTATTTTTCATTCGGCCGGTTCCGGCCTGTCCACACCACCTCGGTGATTTTCGGCTTCGGCGGCTCGGCGCTGTTTGCTACGTCCTATTATGTGGTCCAGCGCACCTGCCAGGCACGCCTGATTTCGGATGGCATGGCCAGCTTCACCTTTTGGGGCTGGATGGCGGCTATCGTACTGGCTGACTTCAGTTATATGCTGGGCTATACCCAGTCACGTGAATACGCAGAAATGGAGTGGCCGATCGATATCCTGATCGAGCTCGTGTGGGTTACTTATCTCGTGGTGTTCGTTGGCACCATCATGCGCCGCAAGCAACCACACATCTATGTGGCCAACTGGTTCTATCTGGCTTTCATTCTGGCGACCGCCTTGTTGCACACCTTTAATAATCTGGCGATGCCCATCGACCTGTTCTCGATGAAATCCTACAGTCTGTTCTCGGGCGTGCAGGATGCGATGACGCAGTGGTGGTATGGCCATAACGCAGTGGGTTTCTTCCTGACCGCGGCCTTCCTCGGCATGATGTACTACTTCGTGCCCAAGCAGGCCGGTCGCCCGATCTATTCCTATCGCCTGTCGGTTGTCCACTTCTGGGCACTGAGCTTCATGTACATGTGGGTGGGCGCGCACCATCTGCACTGGACTGCGCTGCCTGACTGGACGTCCTCACTTGCTGCCGCGTTCTCCATCCTGCTGCTGATGCCTTCGTGGGGCGGCATGATCAACGGCATCATGACCTTGTCTGGTGCATGGGACAAAATGCGCACTGACCCGATCATGCGCTTCATGATTGTGGCGCTGTCGTTTTACGGCATGTCGACCTTTGAGGGTCCAATGATGTCGCTGAAGGAAGTCAACGCGCTATCGCACTACACCGACTGGACGGTGGGCCATGTGCACTCCGGTGCACTGGGCTGGGTTGCAATGATTTCCTTTGGTTCGCTCTACCACATGATCCCGAAATTGTGGGGTACCCAGATCTACAGCCGCAAGCTGGTCGAGTGGCACTTCTGGCTGGCCACCATAGGCATCGTGCTTTATATCGTCGCCATGTGGATATCCGGTATTACGCAGGGTCTGATGTGGCGTGCATTTGATGAATTCGGCAATCTGCAATATTCGTTTGTCGAGTCAGTTGTAGAGATGATGCCGTTTTACGCGATGCGTGCTATCGGGGGCATGTTCTTCCTCACGGGTACCATACTGATGGCTGGCAACATGTTCATGACCATCCGTCAGGGCAAGCGTGAAAACGCCATACTGGATGCCAGGCTGGCACACGCTTGATTCAGGGATATAGAGTATGAATTTGAATTTCAAACACGAATGGGTTGAAACCAACATTGGCCTGTTGGCGGTGCTGACCATGCTGGCGATCAGCGTGGGCGGACTGGTGGAAATCGCGCCTTTGTTCTTTATCGACAAGACCATCGAAAAGGTCGAGGGTGTGCGTCCCTACACGCCGTTGGAACAGCGTGGTCGCGACATCTATCAGCGCGAAGGCTGTTACCTCTGTCATTCCCAGATGATTCGTCCGTTCCGCGACGAAAAACTGCGATATGGCCACTATTCGCTGGCGGCTGAATCGCAATACGATCACCCCTTCCAGTGGGGCTCGAAGCGTACGGGTCCCGATCTGGCGCGAGTAGGCGGCAAGTATTCGAACGAGTGGCATGTGCAGCATCTGCGTGCACCGCGCTCGATGGTGCCCGAGTCGGTCATGCCGAACTATCCCTGGTTGCTGACGACGTCTCTGGATGTATCCGATATTGCCAGCCGCATGAAGGCGTTGCGTAAAGTGGGTGTGCCCTATTCGCTCACGCAGGCGGAATACGACGCCAATGTGGTCAAGTTTGGTGAAACTGTGGCAGTCCAGTTGCACATCCCCGATGCCAAGAAAAACCTGGTGGCCCAGGCCAATTTTGGTAATTATGATAGCGACCACTCCAGCATTTCCGAGATGGATGCGCTGGTAGCCTATCTGCAGATACTGGGAACCATGGTTGACTTCAGCAAGTACAGCGACGACGCATTCGTCGACGGCCGTTGATTGAGCCGGACCGGAGTTTTTAGATGGAATGGTTGATGTGGTTTTCAAAGCCCGAGAACACCAAGCCTCTGGCCCTGATTATTTTTTTCGTTACCTTTATCGGCATCGTGGTCTACGTCTACGGTAGCAAAAAGCGGAGTCAACGGCTCGAGTCATACCGCCACATACCGTTTCTGGACGAACAGGAAGACACGAAGGACAAGCAATGAGCGAGCAAAAATCACAATCTCAGATTGCGCAAACAACCGGCCATGTCTGGGACGGCGACCTGCAGGAATACAATAATCCGCTGCCGGTGTGGTGGGTCTATACGTTCTACGCTACGGTGATCTTCGCCCTCGTGTACTGGACGATCTATCCATCCTGGCCGTTTGGCAAAGGCTGGATCGGCGGGACATCGAACATCACTTATGTAAACAGCGATGGTGAGACCAAGACGCATAGCTGGAATACGCGTGCCCTGTATCTGGAAGGCATGAACCAGGCCGATGCAGCGCAGAAGCCCTATTTCGACAAGATCTCAACCATGTCGTATGAGCAGATTGCCAAAGATCCGGAAATGAGTGGCTTTATTCTTTCCGCGGGCAAGTCGCTGTTTGCGGACAACTGTGCACCCTGCCATCAGGCAGGCGGCCAGGGCATGACCAGTTTCTTCCCCAACCTGACCGATGACGACTGGCTGTACGGCGGCCTCTACGGCACCATCCATGAAACGATCACGAAGGGGAGGCGCGGCTACATGCCGGCGTTCAGTGAAGTGCTCGCGGGCGGGCAGATTGACCAGTTGGCAAACTATGTCGCCAGCCTGTCGGGCATCGGCCATGACGCCACCCAGGCCGCTGCCGGTAATGTGCTGTTCCATGGCGATACCGCAGCCTGTTATGTCTGCCACGGCGGGGACGCCAAGGGTCGCAAAGAACTGGGTGCCCCCAATCTGACCGACAGCATCTGGCTATGGGCCAATGTACCGGCTGCAGTCGGCAACGAAGGCAAGGTCGCAGCGATACGTGGTGTCATTGCCAATGGCCTCAACAAGGGCGTGATGCCGGCGTGGGAGGGGCGTTTGTCTGCAGAACAAATCAAGGTTTTGACGGTCTACGTTCACGAACTTGGCGGCGGACAGTAAAACTTCAGCTTGAAGTAATGCAAAAGCCCCCGTTAACGGGGGCTTTTGCATCTTGACTACGAGATCGAGCGAACGATGCAAACAGAGTTAAGAGACCAGCCTGGGCTCTATCAGAAACGTATTCCGATTTTCACCCGTTCGGTGAAGGGTCCCTTTCGGCGCTTCAAAACATCGGTACTGGTACTGGCCTATACCATTTATTTCCTGTTGCCATGGTTGCCGTGGTCCCGGCTGGACGCGCCATCTCAGGCCGTATTGTTTGATATACCCGGGCGCAAGTTCCTGATTTTCGGACTCACGGTTTATCCGCAGGATGTCCTCTGGCTGGCGTTGCTATTATTTATTGCGGCCATCCTGCTGTTTTTTGTTACGGGACTGGTGGGCCGTGCATTTTGCGGCTATTTCTGCTTCCAGACCCTGTGGACCGACCTGTTTATCTGGATCGAGCATCTGGTTCAAGGCGAGCGTCCGGCGCGTATCCGGTTGTCTCGCCAGCCGTGGAATCGGGAGAAAATCCTGAAAATAGGCGGCACCCACGCCCTGTGGTTGCTGACGGCGCTCTGGACCGGGCTGTCGTTTATCTTTTATTTTTCTTATGCGCCGCAACTGCTGGTCGATTTTTTCACGGGCCAGGCCGCGATTGCCGCTTACATCACAGTGGGCATTATTACCCCATCGACTTACGCAGCTGCCGGCTTGATGCGCGAGCAGATATGCACGTATATCTGCCCCTATGGCCGCTTTCAGAGTGTCATGTACGAACCCGCCACTCTGGCCGTGCATTATGATTCCCGACGCGGCGAGTCGACCCGGGGGCGTGCGCCGATACGTGCGGGGCAGCGCAGCCTGGTTGAGCGACATGAGCAGGGTTTTGGCGACTGCGTGGATTGCAACCTGTGCGTCCAGGTTTGTCCGGTGGGCATCGATATTCGGGATGGACTGCAATACAAATGTATTTCCTGCGGACTCTGTATCGATGCATGCAATACCATCATGGATTCGTTCGGATTCCCGCGTGGATTGATCCGCTACGATTCAGAACAGAATCTTGCCGCTGAAACCCCCACTGCGCCCAAGTTGCAATGGAAGAGGTTGAAGACCGTCGGCTACGGGGTGGCCCTGATACTGATGAGCGGCTACCTTGTCTACAGTATCGCCACCCGGGGCAGCTTTGACCGCACGGTGGATCAAATTCGTCAGCCGCTCTATGTCGTGCTATCCAATGGCGACATCCGCAATCGCTACCAGATCCGGATCACCAACAAGAGCACACAGAATCAGACTTATCAAATCAGTTCAAAGGGGATTCCCGCTGCAGCGCTCGATCTCGGTAATTTCCATGAAATTACCGTCAAGTCCGGCCATAGCGGGCTGCTGCAGGCCAGCGTGAGACTGCCGCCAGCCCTGGCAACAAAAACACGGCATTTCGAACTGCTGATCATTCCACAGGGCAAGCCTGCAGAAATGCGGTCTGAAACCGTTCGATTCGACAGCCCGAGACAAGCACAATGAATACAATGACCACCCTGTTTGGAGGGCTGGCTGCCGTTCTGGTGCTCTATGCTATCGGCGGACTTTTCAGAACACTGCCGCCCATGCTGCGTGCCCTTCTGGCGGGCGTTATTCCACTCATCACGTATTTTGTGATGATCATGGGACGCTGGCCGGGGCTGGATGTCGTTGCCATACATATCTCGGTTTTTCTCGCTGCGGCGTTGGTTTTGTTTGCCATGAGTCAATTTCGGCGGGGCGGTGCAGAACGCATGCACTGGGCCCCCAAACTGCTGATCAGTTTTTTTGTCGGGCTGGTGTTTCTGAATGCCGCGTTGCTCTACCTTTCCACCAAAGGCCTGCCTGAACCAATTGCACGCTGGTGGCTGGGGCATGATGGCCGCGTGGTTTATACCGGCTTTTCCGGGGAGGTTGCTCATGGACAAAATGCCGCCAAGGCAGTGTCGTCCGAACTGAGCGAAACCCACCGTGAGTCCCTGCTGGGCTGGCAGGTCGACGTGTCGGGGCTGGACGGAAGCGGATTGACCCGTCTGGTTGAGGTTCGTGTCAAGGATCGCACGGGCTTGCCGATAGATCGGGTGATTGCCGAATTGCGGCTGAAGCGTCCGGGCGCTCCAGCTGCGGTGCTCACACTGCCGCTGAGCGCCGCTGAATCAGGTGTTTATGTGGGTTCACTTGCGCTGCCTGCCTCGGGCCGCTGGCTGCTTGATGTGCAACTCAAGCGGGATGGCGACAGGCAATACCATAGTATTCTGGAAGTGAATGTGCCATGAGCGGCATCATGGGCTTCTTGTTGTTTCTGTCCGGAATCTTCGTGCTGCTCATTGTCGTAGGCGTGTTCTGGTCGATCAAAAGCGGGCAGTTCGATGACATGGAAGGCCCTGCCGAGCGCATTTTGATGGACGACGACGACCCCTTGTTGCCGACGCATCGCTTGAGAAGTAAAGATGAATAAACTAAAATTTGCCCACATTGAATGGAGTTTGCAAAATGAAACAGCTTTTTACTTTTCAGGGTCTGCCCATGGTTATCGTGACCGGGATGATCATATGGTCGTGGATTAGCATTCTTTCCGTGCTGATTGCTTCGTACTTCTGAACCCCCCCACCACCCAACAAAAAAGCCCCGCGAATGCGGGGCTTTTTTGTTGGGTGGGTTCAAGCGACTATGCCGGGATCACCGCGCGCATTTTTTGTAGCGCGCGGGCTTCAATCTGGCGAATGCGCTCGGCCGACACACCGTATTCGGCCGCCAGTTCATGTAGCGTGGATGCCTCCCCTTCGGTCAGCCAGCGTGCCTTGATGATGTGGCGGCTACGTTCATCGAGGTTTTCCAGTGCAGTCGACAAGCCTTCGCGACGCACACGCTCGGTTTGTTCGCGTTCCAGCAACTGCGCCGGATTTTCGTCCGGGCTCGCCAGATAGGCCGTCGGGCTGTAGCTTTCCTCGCCGTCATCCACTGTCGGGTCGATGGAAATATCGTGGCCCGACATGCGGGTTTCCATTTCCAGCACATCCTTGCGGCTGACATTGAGCTCACGTGCCATCGTGTCAGCCTCTTTCAAGGTCAGAGCGTTGAGCGATTGCTTCAGGCTACGCAGGTTGAAGAACAGCTTGCGCTGTGGTTTGGTGGTCGCCACTTTGACCAGACGCCAGTTCTTAAGCACATATTCGTGGATTTCAGCGCGAACCCAATGCAGCGCGAACGATACCAGTCGCACGCCGCGATCGGGATCAAAGCGTTTCACTGCCTTCATCAGTCCGACATTGCCTTCCTGGATCAGATCGGCATGGGGCAATCCATAGCCCAGATAGTGGCGCGCCACACTCACCACCATGCGCAGATGCGAAACCACCAATTGGCGGGCTGCATCGACATCCTCGTTTTCATGCCAGGCGCGCGCATACCGCTGCTCATCTTCCAGCGTAAGCATGGGGTAGCGGTTAACGGTCTGGATATAGCTATCCAGGCTGTAGGCAGCAGGAACAGGTAAAGAAAAAGTTTGGCTCATGATTACATGTTCTCCTTTGAGACGTATTTTAGCACTCGAGATGTCAGAGTGCTAAAAGGGTGGAGGGTTCCCGGTTTTTGATAGGAGGGAATAAAGTCTGTCGCGGGGGAACAAAGGCTGTCGATCGATGATATCCGTCCTTACACGTCGCACACCAACGGCAAGGCCGAACGTTTCATCCAGACGCTGTTGCGGGAATGGGCGTATGCCTGCACTTACCCGAATTCGGATGCCAGAACGTCTGAACTACCGTTCTGGATTCAGCATTACAATTTCTATCGCTCCCATTCAGCTACGAGCGGAAAACCACCCGCTACTCGACTCGGATTTGTGGGGAACAACGTGTTGAGAAACCACACCTAGAGCTGAGTTCAACCCCTGTTACACAAAAACCACACGCTCGTTAGTGGCCTATCAAGACTGAACGGCAGGTAAACAAGGGATTGCTGCCCGATTCCGCGCCTTAGGCCAACGTCTGCAAAGGCCGAGGATGCGACGGTTGACTCCTCAGCCTTGATAGGCAGGTCATCGGTTGAATCCGCAGGCCAAAGCCGCCGGAGGCGTTCTAAGAAAATGTGGTCTGCTATGCATTTCACACCAGTTGTTGATCAGAATCTCAAGCTGCAGACCCCAAATGCCATTTGGTATCTGCCCCTAAGTCACTTGTCGTTTTGTTTCATCTTGTCATGCAGCGCATAATGAAATTCACCATGCCCCTTATATAGGCGGATTTATTATGCAAAGCCCCCTTGGCCCACACCCGCATCTCACCGATGTGAGTCAAGCGTTACGGGCATCCGAGAGCCGCTATCGCCGGCTTTTCGAAACCGCACAAGACGGCATTCTGCTTCTTAACGCAGATACGGCACAGATCGAAGACGTCAACCCCTACTTGATCAAGATGCTGGGCTACTCGCATGCAGAGTTCCTGGGGAAAAAGCTATGGGAGGTGGGTCCGTTCGCTGACCGAGCCGAGAGCAAAGAAATGTTTGCGGAGCTGCAAACGACGGGATATGTCCGATATGAAGACCTTCCGCTTAAAACAAAATCCGGGGCACGAATCGAGGTCGAGTTCGTCAGCAATACGTACGACAGCGAAGGCATCAAGGTTATCCAGTGCAATATCCGGAATATCAGCGAGCGCAAGGCGGCCGAAGAAAAACTCAAGCGTCACACCCAACTCTATGCCGCGCTGAGCGAATGCAACAAAGCCATCGTGCATTGCGTGAACGAGGAAGAACTATTCCTGCAAGTCTGCCGCGCCGCGGTGCAATTCGGCGGCATGAAGATGGCGTGGATCGGCCTGGTCGACACAGAGACCCGCAAGGTCCATGCAGTCGCCAGTTTCGGCGATGACGCCGAGTATCTGAAAGATATCAATGTCTCCGTAGATGCTGATACTCCGTTCGGGTGCGGACCGACTGGCACCGCCATCCGCGAGGACCGTCTGTACTGGTGTCAGGATTACCTGGCCGACCCGGCTACCGCCCCTTGGCGTGCGCGCGCCACATCCGCTGGATTGGCCGCAGCCGCCGCGCTACCACTGCACAGGGAAGGGGTCGCCATCGGTGCCTTTACCCTGTTCTCTGCGGAGCCCAACGCCTTCGACGAGGCAGCGCGCAACCTGCTGGTCGAAATGGCAACGGACATCAGTTTTGCACTCGACAACTTCGTTCGCGAATCTCAACGCAAGCATGCGAAACAGGAAATAGAATTCAAGAACACGATCCTCCTGACTCAGCAGGAGACTTCGCTCGATGCCACGCTCGTGGTCGACGAAAATGGAAAAATCATTTCCTACAACCAGAAATTCATTGATCTATGGCGGCTGCCCCCGCAGTTAGTGAGCGCGCGTCTGGATGCGCCAGTGCTGCAATTGGTTGCCGATCAAGTCGAAAATCGGGATGCCTTTGTCGCGCGGATCCAATATCTAAATGAAGCTCATAACGACAAGAGTCGCGAGGAACTGCAGCTAAAAGACGGCCGGATTATCGATCGGTATTCCGCTCCGATGACTGGAGCAGATGGCAAGTACTACGGACGGGTCTGGTACTTCCGCGACATCACCGAGCGCAAACAGGCGGAGGTGCAGATAAACGAACTGGCTGAACAGCTCACGACAACCCTCGAGAGCATCTCGGATGGATTTCTTACCGTGGACAGGGAATGGCGGTTCACTTTCCTCAACAGCATGGCCGAGCAGATGCTCAAACGGACTCGCGCGGAGCTGAGCGGCCAAGACATCTGGACGGCGTTTTCTGACATCATCGGCTCCACCTTCGAGCGCGAATTCCGCCGGGCAATGGTGGAAAACCATGCCGTGGATTTCGAGGCAGTTTACCAGCCGCTCAACAGTTGGTTCAGCGTCCACGCCTATCCTTCCGAGCAGGGGCTGGCGATGTATTTCAACGATATCAGCGAGCGCAAACGGGGAGAGGAAGACCTCCGAAAGTCGAAGGATCTACTCCAGCTTATTGTGGAACATGTGCCAGCCCGCATATTCTGGAAGGATCGCGATTTGCGGTTTCTGGGTGGCAATATGCAGTTCGCGAAAGATTCCGGCCACTCCAGTCCAGACGAATTGATCGGCAAGAGCGATTTCGAAATGGGGTGGAAAGATCGGGCCGAGTTGTACCGTGCCGACGATCAGACAGTGTTGGAGTCAGGCACAGCCAAGCTGGATTTCGAAGAGCCAGGGACAGCGCTAGACGGCAGCACGATCTGGCTAAGCACCTCCAAGGTGCCACTGCATGACAAAGACAACCAGATCATCGGCATCCTGGGTCTTTACCAGGACATCACGGCAGACAAGAAGGTCAAGGATCAATTACGCGAAAGCGAGCGTCGCTTCAGCGACATGCTGGCAAATGTGAAACTGATTTCAATGATGCTTGACTGCGATGCGCGGGTTACCTATTGCAACGATTACCTGCTACGCCTGACCGGTTGGAAACGTGAGGAAGTCATCGGAAAAATCTGGTGGGATCTTTTTTTGCCCCCCGAGCTTCAGGACTTGAAAGGTGATTTTTTTGCGGCACTGCTCAACAACCAGTCTATGGCGCTGCATCACGAGAACGATATCGTCACTCGTTCGGGTGAGCGCCGGCTCATACGCTGGAACAATTCTGTGTTGCGCTCGGCAGACGGCAAAGTAATTGGAACAGCCAGCATCGGCGAAGACATCACCGAGCACAAGCTTGCGGCGGATCAGATCCAGGGACTGGCTGAACGACTCACGACAACCCTCGAGAGCATCACGGATGCGTTTTTCACCGTGGACAAGGAATGGCGGTTCACCTTTCTCAACCACAAGGCCGAGCAACTGCTCAGACGAACTCGCACGGAACTGACCGGCCAAGACTTCTGGAAGGAGTTCCCTGACACCATAGGATCCACCTTCGAGCGCGAATACCGGCGGGCGATGACGGACAACCATACCGTGGATTTTGAAGAGTTCTACCAACCATTCAACACATGGTTCGGCGTTTGCGCCTATCCCTCCGAACAGGGTCTGGCGGTGTATTTCCAGGATATCAGCGAGCGCAAAGCCTCGGAGAGGAGGGTCGCCTACCTCAACCGTGTATACGCCATGCTGAGCGGTATCAATACGCTAATCGTGCGCGTGCAAGGCAGTGAGGAACTGTTCAAGGAGGCATGCAGGGTTGCGGTCGAGATAGGCGGATTTCGCATGGCCATGATCGGCATCGTGGATCAGAGTGCGATGAAAATAGTCCCCGTGGCCTCGGCGGGAAAGGACGAGGCGCTCATCGGCGCAATCAAAAGCATCTTGTCGTCTAGTGAGCTTGCTTCAAGCTCTTTAGTCGCACGGGCAATCAGAGAGAAAAAAATAATCATATCCAACGATTCGCAAAGTGATCCTCAGGTTCTATTTCGTAAGGAATATGCCGAAGCTGGAGTTCACTCAATGGTCATTTTGCCGCTGATCGTCGCAGATGAAGCCATTGGCGTGCTCGCGCTTTATGCGGCCGAGAGCAACTTCTTCCATGAAGAAGAGTTGAAACTGTTGACTGATCTGGTTGACGATATTTCGTATGCCATGGGTTATTTGAAGGCTGAGGCGGCGCTACGGAGTCTCAATGAAGAACTGGAAGACAAGGTGGCAACACGCACCGCCGATCTGGAGCAGGCACGGCTCGTCGCCAACCAGGCCAACCAGGCCAAGTCCAGCTTTCTTGCAGCCATGAGCCACGAGATCCGCACCCCAATGAACGGCGTGATTGGCATGACCGACGTGCTGCAACAGACCGACCTTAACGATCAACAGGTGGAGATGGTCGATCTCATCCACGAGTCGGCGATTTCGCTTCTGTCGATCATCGAAGACATTCTCGACTTTTCCAAGATCGAAGCTGGGCGGATGGAAATCGAACAGGCATCCATCTCGTTGGCCGACGTGGTGGAAAAGACCTGTGTCCAGTTGGACGAACTGGCGGTCAATAAAAACGTGGTGCTCACTGTGTTCGTCGATCCCGCGATACCCGAAGCGGTTTTGGGTGATGAGTTACGTATACGCCAGGTGCTGATGAATCTTATTGGCAACGCCATCAAGTTTTCCAGCGGCCGCCAGCAAGCGGGCCGGATATGGGTACGCGCAGTGCAAGTCGAACGTAGCCCGGCGCAGTCAGTCGTGGAAATACACGTTGCCGATAATGGCATCGGGATTGATGAGGAGACCCAGGCTCGGCTATTTACTGCATTCACCCAGGCCGACACCTCGACAACCCGACGCTTTGGAGGCACCGGACTGGGACTGGTCATTTCGCGCAATCTGATAGATATGATGGGGGGGCATCTCGTGGTGCAAAGCGCGCCCGGGAAAGGATCCACGTTCACCGCACGCCTGCAATTCACACTGCCGCAAAGTCAAGCAAGTGTGGTCAATCCCGCATCGCAAGTAGCCGGACTCTCCTGTCTCGTGGTAGGCAGCCCGGATGGACTGTCCGAAAATTTTGCTGCGTATCTGGCACACGCCGGTGCGCATGTCGAGCGGGCAGCGGAACTGGCGCAGGCACGCAACCTGATGCTTGGTTTGCCGCCGGGACTCTGGATCTGGGTCATCGATGCTGTCGATATTCCGCTGGCTCTGAATGAACTGCGCGAACTTGACCGTGATCCATCAAACCATGAAATTCGCATCGTTGCCATAGAGCGCGGATCGCGAAGGGATCCACGTGTGAAACATATCGGTCTGGTATTGGTCGACGGCAACGTACTGACGCGTCACCGACTCTTCAAAGCAGTCGCCATTGCCGCAGGACGCGTACTTGAAGGCTCACAAACACCGCGGTCCCACAAGAACGGGAAGGTAGTCAAGCAGCCATCGCACGATGAGGCGCTGCGCGATGGCCGGCTGATTTTGGTTGCCGAGGATAATGAGACCAACCAGAAGGTGATCTTATGGCAGCTTGCGCTGCTAGGTTTTGCTGCCGATGTCGCTGACAACGGCAGGCTGGCGCTGGAACGCTGGCAGAGCGGAAACTACGCACTGCTGCTCAGTGATTTGCAGATGCCGGAGATGGATGGTTATGCATTGACTGCCGCGATTCGTGACCAGGAGCAGGGTTTGCGCCGCATCCCGATCGTGGCCCTGACTGCCAACACGATCAAAGGCGAAGCTGGTCGGTGCCAAGCAGTCGGCATGGATGCTTGCCTGAGCAAGCCGTTGCAACTGGATGTTCTTAAAAAAACCCTGGACACATGGTTGCCGTCCGCTGTATCCAGTCTAGATTCATATGGTGAAGTCGCTCCCCACGTGGTTGCTGATCGCGCTGTGGACGTGAGCGTGCTCGAAAGCATCATCGGAAGCGACCCTGCAGTGGTACTCGAATTTCTAAAAGACTTTCGGATCAGTGCAACGAAGATAGGGGCCGAATTGAAAACAGCGTGTGTCAATCTTCAATCGGAACGGGCGAGCCAGCATGCGCACAAGCTCAAGTCATCGGCGCGCACCGTGGGCGCGCTGGCACTGGGTGAACTGTGTGCAGATATCGAGGCTGCCGGCAAAGCGGGCCGCACTGAAGCGCTGGCGACGCTATTGCCCCGATTCGAGCAAGAACTCGACGCCGTGAACGCCTTTCTCGATTCTTTTCAGGAGCGGCGTGCGGATCGCTGAAACGAAAAATAAAAGGCAATCCGTATGAACAAATCAACAATTCGGATTCTGGTGCTCGACGACGAATCTTTCATGCTTAAGCTGCTTGGCCACATGCTGGCCGACTTGGGTTTCACCTCAGTGACGACTTACGATAACGGAGCTGCAGCACTGGAGTGCTTCAACACCCATGCCAACCCACCCAATCTGATCCTGCTGGACTTGCAGATGCCAGAAATGGATGGGATTGAGTTTGTTCGTAAATTGGTCGAGCACAACTACACCGGCAATCTCATTCTAGTCAGCGGCGAAGACGAGCGTGTTCTGAAAATGGCAGAGAAACTGATTCAGGCCCACCGGATCACAATGCTGGGGCATCTGAACAAGCCTGTTTTATTGGCCCGGTTAACCGAGCTAATGGAAAAGTCAGTGCACATGCACGCTGCCCCGCAATCGACAGCGCATGCTTATAGCGCAGATGAACTGCGTACTGCCATCGATGCCGGTGAACTGGTCAACTACTACCAGCCCAAAGTCGACGTCACCACCGGCGCGGTTGTCGGCGTGGAGACGCTGGTGCGCTGGCGTCATCCGGTGGACGGGATGGTATTTCCCGATCAATTCATCGGCATCGCTGAAGATCATGGATTGATTGATGACCTGACGCGCGTGGTGCTGAAGGGCGCGATGGCCCAGAGCAAGGCCTGGCAGCAAACTGGGCTCCGACTTCGGGTGGCGGTTAACGTATCGATGGACAATCTCTCGTCGGTGGCTTTTGCAGATTTCGTCTCCGGAGCAGCCACCGCAGCAGGGGTGGCGCCACAGGATATGGTGCTGGAAGTGACGGAGAGCCGACTGATGATGGACCAGCGCGCGCCACTGGAGGTCCTGACCCGGTTACGATTGAAGCGCTTCCGTCTCTCGATTGATGATTTCGGTACCGGCCATTCTTCACTGACCCAGTTACGCGATATTTCCTTCGATGAACTCAAGATCGACCAAAGCTTTGTGCGCGGCGCATGGCGCGACGACACGGCACGCGCGATGTACAGCGCCAGCCTTGGTTTGGGCAAGCAGCTCGACATGGAAGTCGTCGCCGAAGGCGTGGAAGATCGCAATGACTGGGACATGGTGCGGCGTACAAAATGCGACCTGGCCCAGGGGTTTTTCATTGCACGCCCGATGCCTGCCGTTGATCTACCCGCCTGGATCGAGTCGTGGAACGGACGCATGCAGCAATTGCAAGCGGATTTGCCATGAACGGCGAGCGCGCTGCACTCAAACCCATCGAGGCCAGAGCCAAGATTCTTGTCGCATCGGATAATCCCAGCGATGCAGCCCTGGTAAAAAAGCTGCTCACACAGGAATTTGAACAGGTCTTCCTTTCCATCAATCCCGATTTAGCAGTAAAAGATTTTGAAAGCCACGCCCCGGACGTGCTGGTACTCGCATTCAATACCCTGGGAAAAGCGGAGCGCTATTACCTCGGTCTTTATCGACTCAGCAGCAAAATCCATCTACATCCCCACCATACAGTCATTCTGTGCAACAAGGATGAAGTCAGGCAGGCATATGAAGCGTGCCGAAAACAATACTTTGATGATTACATCCTGTTTTGGCCAATGACAAACGATGCGCCGCGTTTACTGATGACGGTGCATCATTCGCTACGCGATTTGACTGCAATCAGTGAGGGTGGGCCGTCAGCGGCTGAATTTGCAGCCCAGGCACGTCGCCTAGCTGAGTTGGGAAGCATGCTGGACCAACAGATTGTGCAGGGCGGCCAGAGAATTGAAGTGGCAAATCGCGCCATGGAACAGGCGGAACAGGAGATCGGCGCGGCGCTGGACGGATTTTCCAGCAAGCTCGTGCATGGGAATCTGCCGGGCGTGTCCAGGATCAAAGATGTCACTGGCCTGGAACAGGAGATCAGACGGCTCAAGCAGGATGAGATCGGGCAACGCTTTCGTTCCGTTGCTGAATCAGTGCAGCCTATCAAGCAATGGGCCGACGAATTCAGGAAGGGGTGTGAGCCTCATATTGAATCAGCGCATACGTTGAATGTCATGGCAGAAGCCATTCGGCCAATGATTCTGGTTGTGGATGACGATGACTTTCAGCGCAATATCATCAGCACATTACTTGCGTCAGAGAATTATCGACTGGTGTTTGCTGGCGGCGGTATTGAAGCATTGAATATTTTGCGCAAGATGCAACCCGACTTGATCCTTATGGACATCATGATGCCGGATCTGGACGGCATTGAAACCACACGGCGCCTCAAGACCATGCCGCAGTTTGCAAAAGTGCCAGTGATCATGGTGACCGGGAAAAGCGAGGGAGCTGCCGTACGCGACAGCATTAAGGCCGGCGCGACCAATTTCATTGTCAAACCATTTGATCGTGACACCTTGTTGGCGAAAGTGGTCAGTACGCTACGCCCGTAACGCCTTCACCGAGTGAGCGAATCTTTCTTAATATTTACAAGCTATTAAGACGGTGGATTTGGGGTGGTTTTGTAATTCTGCTTTTGGCACAGAAGTGCCTTTCCAGACTACTTGGATTGGATGACTGCTGTTGAGAAGTCGATGCGACCTGACTGCGTTATTCCACGAAATTGGTGGGACCACGCAACCGACTGTTACGCGGTGTCCTTGCGGTCAGTAGGGCTGCTAGAAAGCTTAAGTAATGCAGCCGGATACCGTTAACTCTGTGTTCGCCACCAAGCCTAAGCATGCGCAATGATGTGGCTGGCATGTTTGGCGTAAGCACCCACGCAAAAATGGCTTGTTCCAGGCTGTACGCTATCGTCATCCGGATTCAAGCAGGGGCAAGCAAATCTTGATGTCCCTATCAACCAAGCCGAGAAAGAGCCAGGTTCAGTTAAGCGATTCAGGACCTGCGTTCAGTCTCTTGTTCCCTTTGAAAAAGAGTTGATCACCTAAATGCCGTGGCTCCAATGACAATACTCAACATACGCCTCAGCAGCATTGCTGTTGGTCTGGTTTTGGTGTTCTGTTTCCCCCCCGCTTCGTGGGCGCTCCAGCAGGAAAGCGCGTTTGAGGACATGGCCAAAAACATGGTGCTGATCCCGCCAGGCAAGCCGGCGTCACAAATGCTGGCAAAGGCTACTACCGCCGTAGATCACATCAAGCGAATGGAATTGCCACAGGCAAGCATCGCCATCAACGAGGCTTTGCAACAGGATGTTCAAAATACCTATCTGCATTTCCTGAACGGCTTTATTTATCACTTGCAGGCCAGATATGGAAATTCCCAGAAATATGGAATGGCTATCGAGGGCTATCAGCAGGCGCTGCGGCTCGATCAGGGCAACTGGATTGCACAAGAGTTTCTGGGGCTGGCATTTCTGGATATCAAACAGTTTGATCAGGCCAAAGCTGAATTTGCCGGTGTGCTACTGCTGTCTCCTGAAAGCACGGTTTCAATCTATGGACTGATGGTCGCCGCCTACATGACGGGTGATCCGGTCATGGCCTGTGCCATGGCAGATCAATTCGATACATTATCAGGCGAACCTAATTCGGGATTCATCAGAACGAGCGTTTCCGTCTATGCATCCTGCGGAAATTTCGACAAGGCCGATCAGATGCGCCTCAAGCTGGGAGCACTCAACGACGAGCATGCCGATGTCGACAAGGTGAGTCAGCGCCTGGAAAAATGGAAGTCGTTGTACAACAAGTGGACGCTGCCCAGCCCCACCGAATACACGAATTCGACAGCAGGGATTGTCCAGCCGGGTTCAAGTACCGCTTTGCCCGGCGTCGCGCCAAACATCCTCGTGATGGGTGACGATGGGGTCAATCACGCTTCCAGCCCCCCGCCAGGTCCAGCCCCTGCGGCGCCGGATATCGCAAATGACGGATCCCCTCGCATGGTCCTGGTTGATGTGGTGATGATTGCGACCGAGGAACTGATCAACACCACCAGGGTGTCAATCTGCTCAATGCACTGTCGCTGCAATTGGGCTCCGCCACAGAGCCAGCCTATTCTAAGACGTTTAACAGCGCTGCGGGGGCCGGACTCGAGACGACCATCACACGAGCGGTGACGATCCCGGCGCTGGCCTACTCCCTGAATATCGCAAACGCCAGCAGTGTCAGGGACGAAGTGCTGGCGCGCCCCACCCTTGCCGCGATAGAAGGCCTGCCCTCCGAATTCTTTTCTGGCGTCAACATGAATGCGGCGGTGATTTCGACTACCTCGCTAGGCGCAGCATCGACTATTCCGGTGGACAAGCGTTTTGGCGTCAAGCTCGCGGTCACGCCCACCTTCCTGCCCAATGGCAAGATCCAGCTTAAGGTCGGTGCGGAGCGAACCACCTTGAACCCGAATGTCAATTCGGCCGGTTTTGCCTACAGGCTGAATATTTCCGAAACGACGACCAATGCAAACGTCGTGATGAATTTTGGCGAAACGCTGATTCTGAGCGGGATGAGCGAAAAAGCGTCGTCGGAATCACGCACTGGGGTGCCCCTCCTGCAGGATATCCCTGGGGTCCAGTATCTTTTCTCGAACAAAACAACGGTCGACTACCAGCACTCGGTATTGATCCTCATCACGCCGCGTTCGCCTGTCTACACTTCGAATTCCGAGGATAACCAAGGCCAAAGCCCGGCCATGAGGGATTTGAAAGCCAAGCTTGGTTTGTCCATTAAATCGCCTTCAAATATCACATCTATCCTGGGTCATCTGAAACAAACCAATATGTTTCGCGAGTTTCAGCAGGGTGATGTGTCCATCGTTCGATGGGATCGCATGCACACCACCGGTGATCGTTTGAAACAGGCGCTGGGTTTTCTGTATTACTAATCGTTCGGCAAATCGACAAGGGTTACAAATGAACAAGATGTTCGCTACAACGATTTTTGTGTGCCTGAGTGTGCTTGCGCTCAATACGCCAGCTTTCGCGCAGGCCATCCCTCAGGTGAATGCCAACCTGCAAGACGCGGCCAAGCAGATTCCGATTCCCGGCATTCAGGCCGCGCTGACCGAGCTGTACGGCAGCTTGAAAACGATTCCCGGCAGCAATAACTTGATGGCCAAGAAGACGTTTTCGGTGCCGGGTATGGGTGATATTCCGCTGCAACTGTATGTCTTCGGGGCAACGTCCCAGCAAACTGTCCTGCTGGTGGTAAACCGGTCCATCTCCCTGCCCAACGTACTCCACAAGAACATACTGAAAATGATGGCTGGCACCAGCCTGACCGATCCCATCTTTGCCCTTTCCACGGTTGATTTCTCCTTGTCCAAGAGCAACATGCCCGCCGATCTCAGGCAGATCGTCAGGAACAGTTACTTCGATGTGGATTCACTCGAATTTGCCAGCGGCATCCAGGTTGCCAGCAGAGCCAGCATCAAGGGCATCCTGGGAGACGTCATCAGAGTAGGCATGGGTGTGCCGGTGCAGGATTTCACGTTGCGTGCCGGCGTCGTGTTGCCGATGCCAACCGACCTGCGTAGCGGCGCCGGACTTTTGCTGTCGATGCCGAAATCCGCGAAAGACCTGCCCGAAGGCCAGGTTGAATTCCAGCTTGCGCCGGGCAAAGTGATCAACAATCCGATCGGCATGGCGGGGACGACGCTATCGGACGCGACGATTTCCATCAACAACAATTTGACGCTGGGTTACAAGGGCAACGTCACCATTACTGGCACAAAAACCAAATTCATCACCTTCTTTGAAACACCGCTGAATCCGGCGGGTGCCCTGGATCTGCTCGATTTCAAATTTGGCCTGTCCGCCCCAACTGTTGATCTGCAAGACCTGGCGATTTTGGCCGTGTCAATGAATGTCTCCACCGTGCCCGGGAAAAGCTACCTGATCAAGGGGATTGAAAAATACATGGCGCAGTTGAAGGTGCTTCATCCCGCACTCGCGCAATTTCAAATACGTAATCCCATGTCGGTGCCCGATTACCGGTTTGGTGACAAGGCGCATCCGTTTCCTCCGTTGAGTGCATTCAATATTCTCGTGTTCGGGCCGTTGGCTACCGTTGACAACACGAAAGGCCCGCTGATCAAGTTCTTCGGCAACGCCAGGATAATCGGGCAGCAGGTGGGCAGCATGAATGTGTATGTGGGGGAAGACGGGTTACACGGCAAGGCCAGCGCAGGACTCAGCCTCAAGCTTGGGCCGCTCGGAAAACAGGGCATCAGCATGACAACGAATGCCGATGTCTCGCAGAAAACCCAGACGCTTGGCATGCGTGGGAATGTTCTGGGGCGCGTGCTGGATCTGAGTCTCGATGAAAATGAGCTGACGATGGATAGCCCGGCGACCTGTGCCACCCCGTTCGAGATCAAGGCGAAAGCGAAAATCACACCGACGATGGACGTGGCAACGCTGCTCGATGCCGAAGCTGGCGCGAATGTCGATCCGGAAAAACTGCAAGCTTGCATCGGCAAGGATCTTGAGGCGGCACGCAAATGGATCACGACCACCGGCAGCTCGCTCGGCGGTTATACCGCCAAAGCCGCTAACGCCGCCTTGGATAAAGCCGCTGCAGATACCAAGGCCGTTGCGGACAAGGCAATCGCTGATGCCAAAGCCATCGCGGATGCCAAAGCGGTGGCCGATGCAGCTGCGGCTTACACCAAGGCGAAAGATGCCGCGCGCACCCTTGCAAACAGCTCAGGCAACAGTGCCATGAAGGCATTTAAAGACGCCGGCAACTTTGTCAAAGGGTTTGGCAAGAAGAAACACAAGGGCGGCGATAACCGGTTCGCACCCTCTGTTTTCGACTGGGATTATTACTACGATCACAACCCGGATGTGGTCAAGGCAGGCATGGACCTGGCCGAGCATTGGTCAAAATACGGTTTTGCTGAAGCTCGGCGAGGCAGTTATGAATTCGATCTGAAGTATTTCCGCAAGTTGCACCCCGGAGCGAGTGACAGCAACCTGCTCAACTATTGGGTAGGAACGGGTATTGATCGAGGTGATCCATCCAGCCCCGACTTTGGCATCCGGGGACTGGTTGCTCGCAATCAGGACTTGAAGCAGACGTTTGGCACGAATTACCGGGCGGCGTTCGATTGGTGGATGGATAATGGCGGCGAGGATACGCATCGCGACAGCAGGCCGTAGGGCTGGCTTCTTGAGTGCTGCTGCAGTCAACGACGTTGTGGGCCGAATGATTCAAAAGCCACCATCTCATCGTCGAACGAGTCCAGGCCAGCTTAGAACGGGCCGGCCCTGGTGCTCGCCGCTGCCGCACGCTCCGTGTTCTTAACATCCTTTTACCCGGTTTTACACGGACCATCGTCAATCCGGGCGCATCCACGCCGATTACATACTCAGGTACTTGCGCACACGTTCGAGTAGCGCACGTTTTCTAAACGTAGGTGACAAGGAAACCATCATGAGTAGCAGCATAGGAAGTGTAGGCAGCAGCATCTCGACGATGATGTCAGCCATGAGACGCCCTGACCCGGCAAAGATGGCAGAAGATCTGTTCTCGAAGCTTGACGCCTCGAGCCAGGGTTACATCCAGAAGTCTGACCTGCAGTCAGCATTGAACTCGATATCGTCGGACGCGTCCTCGAACGCCAGTGATCTGTTCTCGCAACTGGATGCCGACGGCGACAACAAGGTAACCAAGCAGGAGTTTACCGATGGTTTGAAAAACCTGGCCAGTCAATTCGACAGTGCTGCGATGGACCAATACAGAAGTGACAGTGCGCAGAGAGGTGACATGGGTGGCATGCCTCCACCGCCACCGCCGCCCCCGAATGAAAGCAGCAGCACAAGTTCGACGGATGGAGTCGACTCGACCGACAGTTCATCCACGTCCCTTTCCGCCAACCTCGAAAAGAAGCTGATGCAGCAGATCGCACAATTGATGCAGGCTTACGTTGTCGGCACTGATCAGAACAGCAATGGCCTGCAATCGTCACTGTCCATTTCAGCGTAGGACGGGCCGATTCCCGGACTGAAACTGCCATGATCCGGCCAGCCCCAGTCCGGGGCTCCTGACGCCGCTTCAAGGCAGGCAGCGGCTGCGCTAGGTTTACACACAGCAGTGATTTCACGCTGCGCATGGGTACACAGATTTACGCGGCTTAACGTCGATTTACGCCCGCGCCCCGGATAACGGTCCGTCCGGTGGCGAGCGGGACGAACATGGCAGTGGCGGGATATCGGTCGTCGCCAATATCCAGGATAGCCTGCGCCTGACAGCCGTAGCCCTGAAACTGACGCCCATTCAACTGCCACTGTGGGATCGCTATCAGGAAAAAGTCGGCGCCCTGATGACCGACCAGATGAAGCTGGCACCCTATCAGGGACGCCAGGACGCGTTGCAGCAAATCAGCCGGAAGGTCGCCACGCTACGTAACCGACTGACCGCCATGGAGGATATCCGTGAATCGGCTGGCACCTTCTACGCGGCGCTCGACGACGAACAGACGCTGACCGCCAACCAGATGCTGATTTCAACCGTACCCGCCCTCTACGCGGGTCTCGCCGACAGCGGTGGCGGCAGCACTGAACGCAAGGGCGCGCGCGACGGCAAGCGAGGCGGCCCAGGTGGCGGCATGGGCGAGCCCGGCGGTGGCCTGCAGGCGTAGCGCCATGTCCTGTTGCGCCGTAAATCGGTGAATCGGATGCAGAGTCACCGATACCGGGCCTCCATCAGATCGATCTGCCTGACCAGCTTGCGTGACACCTCGTCCGAAATCGCATTCTCCCGTGCCAGCTTGAAGATCGCCTCGCGTTCGGCCTGCAAAGCCGCCAGACGCAGCGCCACTTCCGCACGGTCGGCCTGGCGCAGGGTCTCGGCTTCAACGGTACCGGCTATGGCTTCGTCATTAATGCGCTGCTTGTAGTTTGCTATTACGCGCGCAGCGGCGTTGGTGAACACATCGGCATCGGCTGCACTTTCGGTGGATAAAGCGTGGCGTGCCTTTTCAATGGCGGCGATGGCCGCGATGGCCGCCTCGTGACGGGCAAGGTCTTCCTCACGCCGCCCGGCCGGTTCTTGCGGCAGCGTCAAGCCATTCAACAGCCGGGGCAGGCCCACGCTGGCGAGCAGGAGCGACAGCAGGATGACCGCCGCAGCAAGGAAGATGGCCAGATCGCGCGCCGGAAAGGCCGATCCGTCGGACAACAGCAGCGGCAGCGAAAGCACGCCCGCGAGGGTAATGGCGCCGCGTACACCGGCCAGCGACATGGCAGCGATGATGCGCCAGCCGGGCTTGGGTAGCGGCTCGCCGTGCCGGCGCGCCCTGAACAGGCTGAAGTGCCACGCTGCCCAGACCCAGCCGAAGCGCAGCAGTAGCAGGATGGTAACGACGGCCAGCGCATAGCCGGGTAGCCACCAGGCCGAGACATGGCCGCTTTCCTCCATCGAGGCCGCGGCTCGGCGCAGGATGCCCGGAAGCTGTTCACCAAGCAGGACGAACATGATGCCGTTGAGTGCGAACTGCACCGTATCCCAGACTGCGGTGCGCTGCACCCGGGTTGTGGCCAGCGCACGGCCGGTGAGTTCGACATAGCTCATGGTGATGCCGGAAGCGACTGCCGCGAGGATGCCCGACGCATCAAGGCGTTCGGCAATCAGATAGGCCGCAAATGGCATCAGCAGATTGACCAGGATCGGGGCACCGCTTTCCTCGCCGAAATGCCGTGTCAGCCACAGATGCGCAAGACTCACGCCCAGGGTGACACCGGCGCCGATTCCCAGCCCGACCAGCGCCACCCAGATGAAAGTGAGCGATGCCGAACCGATGGAAAAGCTGCCGGTCATGGCCGCCGCCACCGCAAACCGGAAACATACTAAACCCGAAGCATCGTTGAGCAGCGATTCGCCCTGGAGAATGTGCATCAGGCGCCTGGGAATGGGGGCTCGCGCGGCAATCGAGGATACGGCCACCGGATCGGTGGGCGACACGACGGCGGCCAGCGCAAAGGCCACCGCCAGCGGCATGGCGGGAATCATCCAGTGAATGAGGAAGCCCGCACCGACCACGGTGAACACTACAAGGCCGAAAGCCAACTGGAGAATAATGGCCTTGTCGCGGAACAGCCCGGACTTGGGAATGCGCCAGCCGTCGAGAAACAGCAACGGTGGCAGGAAGAGTAGAAAAAATATCTCCGGGTCCAGCACCACGCTCTGGATCGAGACCGCGGACACCACGGTGCCGAGCGCGATCTGCACCAGCGGCAGCGGAATGGACAAGGGGATCGCCCGGACCAGATAGCCGCTGGCCACCACCGCCAGCAGCATCGCCAGCACCACTTCTATTGAATGCATATGCCCTCCGCTACGGACTTGCTGATCTTGTGAAACGGGACCACCGGCAGATGGCGGTCTCGACAACAAGCCGCCCCATGTGTCTGATTATTCTTTTCATGCCATTGTTGCCAGCGTTTTGCGGAAGCGCGCCAGGGAGAGTGCGAACAGGACCGCGCCGATCGCGGCCAGGCTGAGGAACTGCGGCCACACCACGTTCAGCCCGGCGTCGCGATAGAGAATGGCCTGGGAGAGCATGACGAAGTGGGTGTTGGGTGCCGCCAGCATGATGTCCTGGACCCAGTCGGGCATGCTTTCGCGCGGGGTGAAGCTGCCCGACAGCACCATCAGGGGCAGCAGCACCAGCATCAGCAGCAGGCCGAATTGCGGCATCGAACGGGCGACCGTGCCGAGGTAGATGCCCAGCGCCGTGGTGGCGAACAACTGCAAGGCGGTGCCGACCATGAACAACGACAGCGAGCCCTGCACCGGTACCTGCAGGATGCCCTCGACCACCACGACCAGGGCGAAGGCGGCGGCGACCAGCACCACCAGGCCCATCGACCAGACCTTGGCCATCATGATCTCGAACGGCGTGACCGGCATCACCAGCAGGTGCTCGACCGTGCCATGCTCGCGCTCGCGGATCAGGGCAGCACCCGCCAGGATGATGGAGAGCAGCGTCACCTGGTTGATGACCTCCATCACTGAGCCGAACCAGATCCGGTTGAGTTCCGGATTGAAGCGCGAGCGCAGGTCGAGATCGACCGGCGAGGCCAGGGCCCGCATCTGGTGGCCCTGGGCGAACTTGTTGACCTCGGTCAGGATGATGGCCTGGATGTCGGCGGAGCCGGAAAAAGCCTGCGACATGCGGGTGGCGTCGACGTTGAGCTGGATGGTCGGCTGCCGGCGGGCCAGCACGTCGTGCTGGAAGTCGGGCGGGATGTCGAGGGCGAAGGTGTCGAGGCCGGCGTCCAGGCGCGCATCCATCTCGTTCTGATCGATCAGGTGCGGCGTCTGGAAATAAGGCAGCGCGAAACCGTCGACGATGCGCATGGAGAGCGGCGAACGGTCCTCGTCGACAATGGCGATCGGCGCCTTCTGCAGGGTTTCCGGCATGACCGTCGCCGCCGCGTAGATGGCGATCGTGAACGAGTAGGCAATGAGCACCAGCATGATCGGGTCGCGCACCAGGCTGCGCAGTTCCTTGATGCCGAGGTTGCCGATGTTGGCCAGGCGCATGCTCAGCGCTCCTGCTTCCTGAGCAGCGCCACGCCCAGGGCGATCAGCACCGGGGCGGCGATGGCGAGCGGCAGGATGGCGCTCTGCAGATCGGAGAAGCCCAGCGCCTTGGAGAAGGTGCCGCGGGCGATGACGATGAAATAGGTGGTCGGGTAGATTTCGCCGATCCAGCGGCCGGCGCCTTCCAGCGAGGAGACCGGGTTGAGCATGCCGGAGAACTGCACCGCCGGCAGCAGCGTCAGCACGGCGGTGGCGAACATGGCGGCCACCTGGCTGCGGGTGAAGGCGGAGACCAGCAGGCCGATGGCGGTGGCACTGCTGACGTAGAGCAGGGCGGACAGGCTCAGTGTCAGGAAGCTGCCGGTGATCGGCACCCGGAACACGAACAGGGCCAGGGCGACCAGCAGCAGGAAGTTGACCATGCCCATGGCGATGTAGGGCAGCTGCTTGCCGATCATGAACTCGGTGCGAGTGACCGGCGTGACGTACAGGTTGACGATGGAGCCCAGCTCCTTTTCGCGCACCACCGACAGCGCCGTGAGCATGGCCGGGATCAGCATCAGCAGCAGGGGGATCACCGCCGGCACCATGGCCGGCAGGCTCTTGACGTCCGGGTTGTAGCGGAAGCGCACGTCAATGTTGACCAGGCCGGCCATGGCCGACGCGCCGAACAGTTCGCGACCGCGAATCTGCAGCCACTGGTTGTGGATGCCCTGCACGTAGCCGCGCACGGTTTCGGCCCGGGTCGGCATGGCGCCATCGACCCAGGCGCCGACCGCGACCTTGCCGCCGCGTGCCACGTCGCGCGCGAAGCCGGATGGGATCTCGATGGCCAGGCTGATCTCGCCCGAGCGCATGCGGCGGTCGAGGTCGGCGTAGTCGCGGAGGGGCGGCCGTTCCACGAAATAGCGCGACCCCTCCAGGTTGAGCACATAGTTCTGGCTCAGGGTCGTCTGGTCGCGGTCGAGCACGGCGAAGGTGAGGTTGTTGACGTCCAGGTTGATGCCGTAGCCGATCACGATCATCAGGATCACGCTGCCGAGCAGGGACAGCGTCAGGCGAATCGGGTCGCGGCTCAATTCCAGCGCTTCGCGCCGCATATAGCTGAGCATCCGGCGCAGGCTGAAGCCGGCGTAAGGCGGAGCGGCGGCGGCCCCGTTTGCTGCCGGCAAAGCGGCGTCCGCCACCGGTTCGGCCGCGCCGTCGCCACCCGCCGCCGCTTCCAGATAGCCGATGAAGGCCGCTTCCAGCGACTCGGCGCCACGTCCGGCGACGATGGCGGCCGGCGTGTCGCTGACCAGCACCTGGCCGGCGTGCATCAGCGAGATGCGGTCGCAGCGCTCGGCCTCGTTCATGAAGTGGGTGGAGATGAAGATGGTGACCTTGTCCTCGCGCGACAGCGCGATCAGGATGCGCCAGAAGGCATCGCGCGCGACCGGGTCGACGCCCGAGGTCGGCTCGTCCAGGATCAGCATCTCCGGGCCGTGGATCATCGCCACCGCCAGCGACAGGCGCTGGCGCACACCGAGCGGCAACGCGTCAGGCAGGGCGTCCATCACGTCGTCGAGCTCGAACTTCTGTGCCATCTCGGCCACCCGCGGCGCGATCCGTGCCGTCTCCATGCCAAACAGGCGGGCGTGCAGCAGCAGGTTCTGGCGCACGGTGAGTTCGCCGTAGAGCGAGAACGCCTGGCTCATGTAGCCGACCCGGCGCCGGGTCTCGATGTTGCGCGCATCGACCGGCTTGCCGAACAGCCAGGCCTCACCCGCGCTGGCCTCCAGCAGGCCGGTCAACATCTTCATGGTGGTGGTCTTGCCGCAGCCGTTGGAGCCGAGGAAGCCAAATATCTCGCCCCGGCCGATGCGGAAGCTGACGTGGTCGACCGCGACGAAATCGCCGAAGCGCATGGTCAGGTCGCGCGCCTCGATGGCCGGCTCGCCCTCGCCGTCCTGCTCGCGCGGCGCGATGACCACCGGCTGGTAGCCGGCCCGTTGTGCCTCGGGCAAGAGCGCGATAAAGGCCGCTTCCAGGCTGTCGGTTCGCGTCTTGGACAGCAGTTCGGCCGGCGCTCCGGTGGCGAGGACGCGGCCGTCGTTCATGGCCACCAGCCAGTCGAAACGCGCCGCCTCCTCCATGTAGGCGGTCGCCACCAGCACGCTCATGCCGGGCCGGCGCGCCCGGATGTGGTCGATCAGATCCCAGAACTGGCGCCGCGACAGCGGGTCGACACCGGTGGTGGGCTCATCCAGGATGAGCAGGTCGGGGTCGTGGATCAGCGCACAGCACAGGCCCAGCTTCTGCTTCATGCCGCCCGACAGCTTGCCGGCCGGACGGTCGGCAAAGGGGGTGAGTCCCGTGGCCCGGAGCAGATCGGCGATGCGCCGCTCGCGTTCGGCCCGACCCTGGCCGAACAGGCGGGCGAAGAAATCGACGTTCTCGAACACCGACAGGGTCGGATACAGGTTCTTGCCCAGGCCCTGAGGCATGTAGGCAACGCGCGGGCAGACCGCACGCCGGTGGCGGGCGTCGGCCATGTCGCCGCCCAGCACCTCGATCCGCCCGGCCTGGATCGCCCGCGCCCCGGCCACCAGCGAGAACAGGCTGGACTTGCCGACGCCGTCCGGGCCGATCACGCCGACCATGCTGCCGGCCGGCAGGTCGAGGTCGATGCCTTCCAGGGCCTGGGTCTTGCCGTAGCGCAGGCCGACACCTTGCAGGCGAACGACTGAAGGAACCGGCGCGCGGCCGGTCTCGGATGCGCTCATTGCGGCAGCGGTGTCAGCGCTAGGCGTTCAGGCCAGGGCACGCGTTTGTCGGTGCGGACATAGGCCATGCCGGGCAGGCCGGTCTTGACCTGGAGGATGTGTTGCTTGAGCAGCTCGGGGGCGATCCGGGCCTTGACCCGGAACATCAGCTTTTCCCGCTCGACCGCGGTTTCCACGGTCTTGGGCGTGAACTGGGCCACGTCGGCGACGAAGGACACGCTGGCCGGGATGACGTATTGCGGCGCGGCGTCCAGCACCAGTCGCACTTCGTCGCCCAGGGCCAGCTTGCCGGCCGCGGCGGTGGGCAGGAAGAAGGTCATGTAGACGTCAGACAGGTCGACCAGGTTGAGCACCCGGCCGCCGGCGCCGAGCACCTCGCCGGGCTGGGCGACGCGGTATTGCACCCGGCCGTCGCGCGGCGCCGTGAGCGTGGCATCTTTGATGTCGGCGCGGATACGGGCGGCGCTGGCCTGGGCCGCTTCGACCGCAGAACCGGCGCCGGCCAGCTGGGCCTCGGCCGTGATGATGGCCGCCTCGGTCGCCGCTACCTGGGCGCGTGCCGCGCTGACCGCGGCCGTGGCGCTCTGTACCCGGGCACTGTCGTCGTCGGCTTCCTGTTGCGAACTGGCGCCTTCCTTGGCCAGGGTCGAGGAACGGCCCTGGCGCTTGTGGGCGACGGCCAGTTCGGCCTCGCGCTGGGCCAGTGCGGCCAGCATGGCGTTCTTCTCGGCCCGGCGCTGGTTCAGCTGGCTGCGGGCGATCGCCACGCTGCTCCGGGCCTGCTGCAATTGCGCCTCGGCTTGGCGCAACTGGGCGTCCTGCGACTCGGTGTCCATCACCGCCACCACCTGGCCGGCCTTGACGAATTCGCCTTCACTCGCCAGCACGTCCTTGAGCCGGCCCGGCGCCTTGGTCGCGATGTCGATTTCGACCGCCTCGATCCGGCCGTTGCCGCTGGCCAGGCCGGCGTCGGTGTCATTGCCACGGTATTTCTGCCAGGCGAATACGGCGACCGCGCCGATCGTGGCGACCACTGCCGCGCGGAACAGCCATGTCTTGACCTTGGTATTCATCATTTGTTGTCCCTGTTCGTTGGGTGGTTCGAAGCGGCCGCCTGGGCTTCGGCCGGGCCACCACCCAGCGCGGCATACAGGCTCACCGTGCTGGTCAGCAGGGCGCGGCGCGTCTGCACCAGGGACTGCTCGGCCGCGAACTGGCCGCGCTCGGCATCCAGCACTTCGAGGAAAGAGGCGGCGCCGTTCTGGTAGCGCAATTGCGCCAGGCGCACGCGTTCGGTCTGGGTCGCGACGATGGCTTGCTGTATGGCTACCTGCCGGGCCAGCCAGCGACGGTCGGCCAGCGCGTCGGCCACTTCTCGGAAGGCGGTCTGGATGGTGCGTTCGTAATCAGCGACCGCCAGGTTCTTGCGCGATTCGGCGAGGTCCAGATTGGCCTGCAGGCGCCCCCCCTCGAAGATCGGCAGGGACAGGCTGGGCAGGAACAGCCAGGCCCCGGTATCGGTGTCGAACAGGCCGCTGAGTTCGCTGCTGGTGCTGCCGAGGCCGCCGAGCAGGGTGATGCGCGGGAAGAAGGCGGCCCGGGCGGCGCCGATGCTGGCGTTGGCGGCCTTGAGCCGGTGTTCCGCGGCGAGTACGTCGGGGCGGTCGAGCAGCACTTCCGAGGGCAGGCCGGGCGCGATGTCTGGCGCGAAGGCGTTTTCGATCGCGGACAGCGGCACCGATCCAACCGGCAGCGGTGCACCGACCAGCAGGCTGAGCGCGTTGTGGGCGCGTTCCTTTTGCTGTTCCAGCACGGCCAGTTCGGCGCGGGTCTGGTCGCGCAATATCTCGGCCTGGGTGGCGTCGAGCTTGGAGATCGAACCGACCTCGTAGCGCCGTTTCATGATCCGGTAGGCTTCTTCGCGGGAGGCGAGCGTCTGCTGGGCGGTGGCCAGGCGTTCGTCGAGGTCGCGTTCGAGCAGATAGGTGGTGGCGATCTGGGCCACCAGACTGATCTGCAAGGCCTGCCTGGCCTCGACGGTGGCCAGGTAGGACTCTAGCGCCGCAGCCTTGAGGTTGCGTACCCGGCCCCAGAAATCCAGTTCCCAGGTGCTCAGGGCGAGCGAGGCGCTGTATTGGGTGACGTCGAGGTCGCTGCCGGTCAGGGACGCGCCGGAAGGAATGTGCAGCCGGGCTGCCGACAGGCCGGCGCTGATGCCGGGCAACTGGTCGGCCCGGCGGATGCCGTACAGGGCGCGCGCTTCCTCGATCCGTTGCATGGCGATGCGCAGGTCGCGGTTGTCGTCCATGGCCAGCTGCAGCAGATGCCGCAACTGGGGGTCGCCGAAGAAGCGCTTCCACTCGAGCTGGGCGGCGGCGCGGGCCGCCGGTGTCGAGCCTTCGCCGGCGAAGGACGGCGCCACCGGGGGAACCGGTCTTTCGTAGTTCGGCGCCATCGAACAACCGGCCAGCAAGACCGGAAGCATGCCAAAGAACCAGCATGGCAAGCGTTTCATGATCGTGATCTCCTGATGGGGATGCATGGCGCCCGCGTGGCGGCGCCTTCTGCGCAGCCATCCTCGCCAGGCATTGTCTTCAGCAGACCGCACACGTGCTGGGCAAGCTGTACCGGTTGATCGTGATCGGGTTGCCAGTCCGGAATGAAACGGCGCATCGGTGTCACGCTCCCTGAAACGGGCTGCGTCATATTGTTCAGCCTTTGATGTGGAATCTGTCCTTGCTTATTGAACGATAGGTAAATAAGCCCGCGAAGCCAATCTCAGCAACGTCAGACCCGCCCTTGGAAACAGACTGTTAAACAACAGGCCCAGATTGTTTCTTCAGGGCCATGAGCGCCAATCGACTTCCCTGTAAGGCTTGCACTATCGGTACATCACAGTGACCCTAGCTCAAGCCTGCAGCGGCAGCATCCAGACGCGTTAATATTTCTGCTAACCACTCACGGTGTTCGGGCTTCATAACGCAAGCGCGCAGACAGGTAATGGTTTCCGTATCCCATGTGTGTACGGGGTCATGGGCTGCCAGCATGGCTTTTGGAAGACTGACGAGCGAGAGGTGCAAGTCAAGCTTCCTGGCTGCGGTGTGTACTGCGCGCGCGCGCTGTGAGGCTTGACTGGCGGTGTCGGCACGAATGGCCCAGGCAACGATATCGAGCTGAGGCGAAAAGAGCGGTGCAAAGCGCGTATCTTCACTCAGGGCTCGATGCAGATGCAGTGCAGCTTCGCGCCCAGCTGCCAGATCTTGAGCGAACGTTCCGCCAGGAAGTAGTGGCAACAGGCGTTGTGTGGTCCAGAGTGCCACCGCCGTGGCTCCAGGGCGTGAGCACTCCAGGGAGATTTCGCCGAGGTGCGGATCGTTTGTACTGAGGTAAGTATAGGGAGAGTCGTGATGATAGTGTCGCTTGACTGTGGGGTCGCGAAACAACACACAGCCGCAACCATATGGCTGGAGGCCATGCTTGTGGGGATCGACAGCAATCGAATCGGCCTGGTAGACGCAACCGAATGCTTGTCTGGTTTCGGTATCCAGATTGTCGACCAAAGTGAAGTATCCGCCATAGGCAGCATCGACATGAATCCTGAATGAGTAGCGTGCGCGCAGGGCAAGGATTTGATCAAGCGGGTCGACGGCCCCCGTTCCTGTCGTGCCCAGGGTGACGACCACGGTGCCTACCGTTCCATCCTTCAGTGCGCTTTCCAGGGCAGCCATATCCATGCGTCCTTGTGCGTCTGCCTGGATCGAGCGGAAAGATATGCCGAGGACGCTAGATAAGCGTTCATGAGTGTAGTGCGCCTGGCTGGACGCGGCGATGGTCTTGCCAGGATGCTGTTCGCGCGCAACCCAGAGTGCCTCGAAATTGGCCAGCGTACCGCCCCCACATAGATGCCCCTGGCTGGATGTCCAGCCGAACATCCGCGCGATTTCACCGATGGCTTCTTTCTCCATGACCGAGCTGGCGCGTCCACCGTCGTAGGCATGGTTGTTGGGGTTGAGCCAAAGTGCCAGCATGTAGGCTAGCCGCGCTACAGGATGCGGAGGTTTTTGCATGTGCCCGACGTAGAGCGGGTGATGGAAGGGGGCGTTGTCTTGCAGGCGAAGTGCCGCGGCAAGCAAGGGTTCGCGCAGTTGGGTTATGTCGATGTTTTGCGGAACCTGAGGCAGATGACGAAAGCCATCTGCCAGCACCGCCAGGGCTTCGTCCAGTAGGGACAGGCTTTCCCGGTCAAATGACATGGGTCTTAGCGTCTGAGCAACGTGCGCACGAGTTGCTCGATTTCCGGATGATCAAATTCTCGACCGCCGACAGCGCTATAGGCGAGATACCCTTCTCGATCTATCAGGTAGGTCATGGGCAAGCCCGAAATCTTCCAAGTCTGCATGGTTTTACCGTGGCTATCGAGCAAAATGGGAAACGAAGGGGAAGATTCCAGTTGGCTGATGAAGCTATGGATGGTGTCAGTATCCTCGCCGATGTCTACCGCGAGCACAACGAAGTTTTCATCGGCCAGTTTTCGCGCAAGACGATCCATGGAAGGCATTTCGCGCCTGCAGGGTGGGCACCAGGTTGCCCAGAAATTGACCAGAACGATCTTGCCCTTGAGTTTGACCAGATCATGATGCTGCCCATCGATATCTTTCAATATCAGCACGGGAGCCGGGATCTTCGTGGTTTGTCTGGTCAGGCTATGGGACAGAGCGGGCAACTCGGCCGCAGAGGCTGTCAAGCCCAGCGCCATGAGCAGGACACCAATAGTGTTACCGAGATTCATTCATGCACCTCATGTTATTGAGTTTAGCCTCATGCTGAGCTCCAGCTGAATGTCAGGTTGAACCGGCTCCCCGGCTGGAGCTGGTAGCTTGTCATACCCTGGTTTCAGCCACCCGAAAAAAGGTCCGGGTTGCAGGAAACAGAGCCCAGTTGAGCGCGGTCCGCACAGGATCAGTCAACTCCGCTGCTTATCCCGGTCTTCTCCCACTCTGCCTTGCTGCGAAGACGAAGGGATGAGCCGTCATCTGAGACATAGCGCCAGCTGGACAGGCGATGCTCGATCGGTCTTGCGCCGATATTGCGAATCACAGTCATGTAAACACAGCTGGAGGCATATTCTTCCGAATGCTTCAGTGCAAAGTCCCATGCCTGGCAAACGCTCGCGCTTGATCAGGACTGATCTGCATCAGATGAATTTGAACGCCATGGGTTTCAAGCTGCCAAGTTTCTTGACCGGAAAATGCCCAGGATGAGGATGAGGAGGAAATACGGCATGCATCCTGATGCCATCCTTCATTTTTTCGGGTGCTTCGCGGTCATCACGGAAGCCATCCCATTATGCTGGCTTCATGAATATCCAGCACATGAATCGCGCCCTTGAATTCGTCAGCGAAAAAGGGGAAGGCTTTGTCAACCCACCCCGAATCTGACATGGCGACGGGATCTGTGTCGGCCGGGTGCGCGTGTTTGATCAAAGTGAGGCTTTCGGCTGCCAGTTCGATCGCCAGCCATGCCGCCAGGCTGTCAGACGTAACTGACCAGTTTTCGGGGATATTCGATGCATTTTTGCACATCGCTAATGGAAACCAGACGGAGGTATGGCCTAGTGCCATATGCTTTGCAATATCCATCAGGCTGTTGACGGGAACCAGGCTTGGTTCCAAGTCGCACAACAGCATGGCGTATTGTTCCATGGCGAGCATCGCCATGCGATGCGCCGCTGCATCACTTATTCCGGATTGCGATTGGACCACGCGTACTGTGTTGGCGAAAGGTCCACCACCGGGCACCAGCACGACATTATCGCTAGTGCGAGTAAGCACTTTAAGGCAGCTCGAAAGCTCGGGGACGTTATGCAAACTGCCACCCAGCTTTACAACCCTGAGCATTGCTCGTCCTCCAGGTTGCCACCACATTCCTGCATCAGCCTCAGCATGGCCGATGCCTTGTCGAGGCATTCCTGATATTCCTCGTCAGCACGGGAATCGGCAACAAGCCCCCCGCCGGCCCAGAAACGCAATGTATTGTCTGAGCTGACCATGGTGCGGATTGCAATGTTGGTGTCCATGTCGCCATTGAATCCCAGCCAGCCAATGGCGCCGCAGTATATGCCACGGCGATTTGGCTCAAGTTCCTCGATAATTTCCATGGCGCGGATTTTAGGCGCACCGGTGATTGATCCGCCTGGGAAAGCTGCACGCAGCAAGCCAATCGCATCAACACTATCGGCAAGCCGGCCGGTGACCGTACTGACCAAATGATGCACTGTCGCGAAGCTTTCGATCTCGAACAGTTTTGGCACAGCCACTGACCCCGCCGCGCATACTTTGCCCAAGTCGTTGCGCAATAGATCGACAATCATCAGGTTTTCCGCGCGATCCTTGGTGCTGTCGCGCAGCTCGCGGGCCAGCGCAGAATCTGCTTCAGGCGCTGCGGCACGCGCACGCGTACCCTTGATCGGCTTGGTTTCCACTCGCCCCCGCTTCACTTCCAGAAAGCGCTCCGGTGAGGATGACAGGATGCGTGCGCTAGGCAGGTTGAGATAGGCAGAGTAGGGAGCGGGGTTAAGCCGGCGCAGCATTTGGTATCCCAGCCAGTGATCGCCTCTGACTTCGGCTGCAAAACGTTGCGCCAGGTTGACTTGATAACAGTCGCCACTACGTATGTAGCCCTGAATACGAGAGAAGGCTTGGCGGTAGCTGTCTGGCGTGAAGTTGCACGAGATGCGACCAACCCGGAATGGGTGCCGCACAGAGGCGTGTGACAGCTTGTGGAACTGGGCGACGAGCTTGTTCCAGTTAGTGTCGGTCTGCGGATCGCGACCGGCGCCGACGAGCCAGCTGGCGTGTTGCTCGTGGTCGACGACTACGGCCCAGTCATAGATGCCGACCGCCATGTCGGGAATGGCTTCGGCGTCGCGCGCGTGGCTGGGCAACTGCTCGATGCGACGGGCGAGGTCGTAGCCGAAATAACCGATCGCACCCCCGGCAAACGGGAGTTCAGTGGGCTGAGCATCAGCAGCAAGGTAATCTCGCAGCAAGCTGAACGGGTCCGCAGGAGAAAGTGTTGTCCGGCCTCTCTCCCGAATTTCGGTCATGCCCGCACGGGTCACCAGCGTGATATAGGGCTGTGCGGACAGGATGTCGATGTGGCCCATAGTGGAACGTGGCCGGCCGCTGTCGAGGAATACCGCCCAGGGCTCGTCGGCGATTGCCTCGAAATATTCGGCGCTGTCTGGGTGATAGGGGAGAGGGCTTATCCGCATGGTGTGTCTGCAAGCACATGAAGATCCTGGATCTGGCGATGTGCGGCGAGCAGCCGTCCCACCGCGACGGCGGGCGCGCACCCGTCGACCATGTCCAGGTCGATGTGGGATGTCAGGATTTGCGAGAAATTGATCACTGGTCGCCCGACCCGCGCAGCGAGTTGCGGGCCGAGGAATCCGCCGACGCCTGCGATGACCACCGGGGCGGTGGCGGCCAGCATCTCGCGCGACAATATCTGCCGCACCGCGCGTCCGATCTGGGCCATCTGGGCATCCGCAAACCAGGCCGCCAGTTCGGTCCAGGCCCTGTCCGGCAATTCTCCGGCATCCCGCCCCACCATGCGGGCAAGGCGCGTCCTGCTCGCCGCTGCGGTCTTGGCGCCGCCATCCGCAGTGTCATGCAGATCGGCCTTTTCCGGGAGCAGCCCGAGAATCCGGTAGACATCCGAACTGGTTGCGAAATGCTCTGCCATCAGCGGCGTGAAATGACCGGCCACGGGTGCTTCGCTCGCCAGGGCCATGACCGGTGTGCGGGCCACACCGGTGTAGACGAGCTCGCCGGTGGACAGGCGGTCGTGGTCGCTGCTGCTGGAGGTGGCCACTGCGTTGTTTCGAATGGGGATCAGGTCGGTGGTGGTGCTGCCGATATCGATCAACAGGGCCTCGCTGACGCAGGTTGAGACCAGATGGGCCGTGGCATGCCAGTTGGCGGAGGCGACCCACTCGGCATGTTGGCAGGCCTGGCTGGCATCGAGCCAGCCATGGGTGCCAGCATAAAAGTGTGTCCGGCCGGCCCCCAGGCGCTGATCCAGCAAGGTGACCAGCGCCTGTACACCGGCCTGCCGCGTCTCGAATAGATCGACCATTTCTCCCGTCATGGTGACGGCATGCACGCAGGATTCGCCTGCCGGCATCCGGGCCTCAATCCGGTCGATGGCCTGGTGTAGTTGATCGAGGCCGCGCCAGAGCGGACAGGGCTCAAGCCAGGCACCGGAGAGCCGACCGTCGTGTTCGATCCGTGCGGCTTTCAGATGCGCGCCGCCGACGTCCCATCCGATCAAGGCTCCATCCATGGACGGCATGTGCATTGCGGCGTTCATAGACGTTGCGATATCCAGGCATTGCGCACCAGGCGGGCTGGCGGCAATGTGTCCGTGACCGGATTGTCCGGCAGTGACAGAACTCTGGCGGCGGGATTGAAGCCCAGCGCCGACCGGATGCCGGCATATGACACGGTCACACGCGGGTTCACTTCCAGAACCACCGGCCCGTCTTCTGTGTCGATCAGGTCGATACCCACATAGCCCCACAGGCCCGGGATGGCCGAAACGACGCGCAGGGCCAGGTCGGCATAGCATCCATCGGAATCAGACAGCGCATTGGTCGTCACGCCATGGAAACGTAGTTTCCCGTTCTCCAACCGGATGTGCTGCCGGTTGACCGTCAATAATTGACATCCCTCTGGATGGCACAGCACGGAAAGGGAACGTGGCTCGCCAGAAAGATAGGGTTGAAAAACAAATCCTGCATCGCTTTTGTCCAGCGCCCATTGCTCGGCTGAAACCTGGTTATGGAAGTAGAGGGCGTCCTGGCAGCCGGCGCCCTCGTCGGGCTTGGCTACCACCGGGCCCTTCGCTGGCATCAGGAACGGTGAAGTGTAAGTGGGCGCCACGGGTATCCCTGCACGGCTCAGGCGCTGCGCGGTGGCGAATTTGCTCGCGGCGATGTGCACGGCGCTGGGCTGGCAACCCAGAAGGCGCTTGCCGGCGATCAGGATGTCCTGGTTCAGGGATTCGAGTATTCCGGTTTCTTCCGGTGCGATCGGCCAGACGGCATCAGATGTGGCCAGGCAATGCTGGAAATCCTCCATGAAGTAGTCGGCCTCTGTGTAGATGATTTCCACCTTGCTCATGGCAGCAGGCCGGCGCAGACGGTTGTCCCTCAGGGTAAGCACGTCCACGCCATCGATGGCAGCCAGGTCATTGACCAGTGCTTGCCACATGACTTCGGCATCGTGTAAAACCCCGGTCAGCGCCATACTGGCGAATCCTCCTCCCGTCACGTATTCGAAAACAAACACTTTCATGTCTGTATCCCTAGACCTTATCCCGGTTCTCGACTTGATGGAGGGGCAGGTTGTGCGTGCCTTTGCCGGCAGGCGTGATGCATACCGACCGTTGCAATCGGTGTTGTGCGATTCCAGTCATCCCGAGGCGGTGGTGGAGGGGCTGCTTGCGCTGTATCCATTTCGGCGAATTTATATTGCCGATCTGGACGCCATTCTGGAGCAGGGCAATCACAGAAGTGTAGTGGAGGAACTGCAGCGATTGCATTCGGATCTCGAATTCTGGGTGGATGGTGGTTTTTCCGGTGCGGCGGAGGCTCAAGCCTGGCAGGCAACAAACCCGGGACGGCCGGTGCTTGGCAGCGAAAGCCTGGCGATCCTTCCGGAACACGATGCATGGCCTGCGAAGGGCATCCTGTCGCTGGATTTTCGGGGAGACGATTTTCTCGGTTCGGACACTTTTCTGCAATACCCCGAACGCTGGCCTGCGGAGACAATTGTCATGACCCTGGCGCGCGTGGGCATGAATGTCGGGCCTGACTTGGCACGCCTCGCGCAGTTGCAGCGGCTGAATCCGGTCTGCCGGCTGCATGCGGCGGGCGGCGTACGTCATGCCGGCGATCTGTCTGCGCTGGCCGGGGCCGGGGCGGCGGGTGTTCTGCTGGCATCGGCCCTGCACGACGGCAGGCTCAGTCGAGCTGAGCTTGCCGCTTTTCATGATGTCCATCCCACGTCCGCAGCCAGTGCCGCCAAGGCGAATGCCCCAGGGTCTGGTCGGTAAAGCGGCTCAGCAACGGCTGATTCCCCTGATGCTGCCAAGTTTCAATGTCGGGCCCTTTGTACTGGCACCAGGACTGGGGTGTTTCGTACAGGGTCAGTTCGGTTAGTTCAGGCAGGAAATCAATGAGCTGCTCCCAGATGTACACGCTGAGTAGCTCGGTGGTGGAGCGCCAGGCCAGTTCAGGCCCAGCATAGTTAAGGGTGTGGTGGTCGAAGCGCTCCACTACGTGGGCGTTGACTACCCGTTTTAGATAACCGTAATCCAGCACACAACCCGTGACCGGATCGATTTGTCCACGCACCTTGACATGCAGGACGTAGCGACCCCCGTGCAGGTTGCTGCACTTGGCAGGGTGGTCGGTGAGGAAATGGGCGGAATCAAACACGACCTCCTTGCTCACCGTTACTTCCGGGGTGTCTGGATGGAAGCGCGACCAGACGCCTGGCATGGCCTCGAGCTCGCTGCGCAGGCTGTCCAACAGGTGCTCCGTGTCGGCTCGCGTTAGCGTGCGCAATAGTGGTGAGCCGGCGTCTAGATGATGGGTGTTCACGTTCAACTCGCATGAAAGGAATTCGGCGGCTGCCTCGGCTTCATCTATCGAAGCGAAGGGCAAGAATAAAAAGCCTGCATGCCACTCAGCAGCATGGGCCAGGTAAATTGCGTATTTCAGATGCTGCTCCGGTGGAGGCATCCTGGCAGGAAGCCAGGAGCCGACCAGATTACGTTTTTGAGTTACTAAACGGTTTTTCGCTACGATCCTGTGTGTGCCAGGTGCGTAGTGATATTCCTGACGGAACCGGAAACCATAGGGTGCGAGTTGTGCAAGATCACAGAATAGTAGATCCAGCCAGGCGATTTCCCCCTCAACCAGACACACCTGGCCGACTTCGTGAATCTTGCCGGCCAGGCGTAAGCCTGCAAGAACTGCACGTGCTGCCTCATCTGGCACAGCGACGGGCATGATGGGGAGATCTTCCTGCTCTCGCACTGCTTCGATCATGTCTGGGGTCACCAGCAGATCGAGCGGCAAGGCATGACGCAAGGCATACTCTTGTAATGTAAGGCCACAACAGGCAAGCAAATGTCTATTGTCGAGCTCACCTACGATGGATCCACATTCCTTGCAGTTCATGCCTTCACTCCCTATTAGATATGTGCGGCGTAGGGGTGACCAGCAGTGCCTTTCTTGGCCACTACCTCTTTGGCATTGGGCGTGCCAGCTATAGCGCGCTTGATGGATTCCTTGACCGCAGTGTAGTTGTAGTCTTGAATCTTGGCATCGTCCTCTGCTTCCCAGTGGATGAACACGCCCACACAAATGAAGAGGTTGTCGGCCTCATCAGCCGGGATAGTGCCGTCCTCCACACTGTCCGCAACAGCCATTGCCACGCCACGCTGCGCGGGGCCAAACATTTGAACGGCCTGCTTGGCGCCTTTGATTGTCACTTTGTTGAACATCATGGTGTTGGGCTTGCAGGGCAGATTGGGAGCAACCACGGCCAGCAGGGAGGTAAAACCATCCTTGTTGTTGACCAGGCCATTGCAAAAAGCCGATTCGACAGCGCTGCCGCGCGGGCCCATGATCAGGTCAATGTGCGCTACTTCATTGCCTTCACCTACGAGGGATTCACCTACCATTACGCGATCAATTTTAGCCATCAGTTTTTCCTTTAGTTGGACAGACTCGGGAGAGTTTTAGAGTGGTTTGCCAGCGCCGAGTCATTCGTCAGCTGACCACTGGTTTCAGGACCAAACAAGCGTTTCAGAAAATCAAGCAGACTGAGTGTCCCCCTTGTTCTGGTTTGAAATGCAGATTGCTTCCTCATGCATCAATCGATCTGCTAGCCATGTCACCACGGTCAAATCGGCACTGGTGCCCGGGTTGAAATCTGCAGATTTGAGAGTCTGGTCCAGACCCGTCAAATGGGTTTTGGCGCTAGGCCAGTCAGTGCATTGGTCCAAGCGGGCAATGCAGTCGAGTGCCATTTTCTGCACTTGACTTGCTGCACCAAGGCCGTGTTTGCGCAATATATGGCTGTCGGGAAAGCCAGCAAGAAATCCGAGATAGGCGGTTGTTATCGCTGAGGTCTCACTACCCCAGTGTTCGCGGCCCTGACGTAAGCAAAGCAGTCCTGCGCCGAAAATGTCGTCATAACAATGGGAATACTGATAGGCGATGCGATCCCGCTCCGCGGCTTCCTGCATGGCTGCACGCAGAGTTACGCTCGGCTCGTCGTTTACATCATGACGCCGGCTTTTGCCCAAGCCTCCTGGGGAGGCCAGACGAATCGCCCGGTATACCCATACTGCGTCTTCTTGGCTAAGCGTGAGCAAGATGTGTCGCAGGTGCCAGGCCAGGTTCTCACCTGGTCTGCGCCGCTCTGCGGCATGAATGAGTGGCGTGGCCAGAAGCACGATACCGAGATTGGTGTTGCAACCCACAGTTAGACTGGTCGCTTCAACTGCCCGGTACACCCGCTCTCCCACGCTTAAATCAGCATTTGTTATGTGAGGTGCGGCGGCTGCGGCACTGACAATAAAATCTTCGGCAGTCATGCCATGCCCAGGGGATTCCCGGCTCACATTGCCAGGCTTGAATGCATTTACATCCATTTCGCAAGCCGCAACAAACAGGTCGGACAACTGCGAAACGACAGGGGGATGCAACATGGGCGCATTCATGCGCACCGCTCCCTGGATTTCCTGATCAAGTTCCGGTCAAGGAAATCACTGGCCAGCATGGTGGCGATGTTTTCCTCGGTGACAGTCTGCAAGCCGCGCCAAGCTGGAATGCTGTTCACTTCCAATACGAAGAGTTGGCCTTTGCAATCGCGTATCAAGTCGACGCCGGCATAGTCCATATCGAGTGCATGGGCGGCGGCTTCAGCCAGGCTGAATAGTTCCGGATCATTCGGTGCTGAGTGACAGGCCGCACCTTGCGCCACATTGTTGATCCAGCTTGTGCCTTTGCGTGTCATCGCAGCACGGCTGACTCCGCCAATCACGAGGACTCGGTAGTCTTCCCAGGAGCCGGTTTCGCTGCCGATATAGCGCTGCAGGTAATACACCCCTTCGTATTCCTCACACGGAGGAAGATCAGTTGGCGTTTCCAGTCTTCTGAGGCCGGTTCCTTGTGAGCCGAACAGTGGCTTGAGGACCATCTTGTGTCCTAGTGCCATTTCGCGCATGAGCAGTGCACGAGCCAGGGATTCCGACTCCATCACCCAGGTGGGAGGGGTGGGGATGTAGGCCTGATTTAGCAGCAGGCTGGTCATGGCTTTATCCACACTTTTTTCTATTGCGCGTACTGAGTTGTAGACGGGCACACCAAGTACCGGCAACAGATGCAGAAAGTCGAGGCGCAGGATGACCTGCTCCAGGGTGCCGCCGGATACACCACGAACGAATACGCCATCCGGCAAATATTCCTCGAATCCAGGCAATACCAAACCGTTGGATCCAGCCTCGGCCAGATTCACGTGGCAATCCATCAAGGACAGAAAAACTGCCTGGTAGCCTTTGTCTGCAAACGCTCGTTGAAGCTGTTTGCCATGCCAGCCCGGATCGTCTGTGAAGATTGCAATGCGGCCGATCATTTGAATGAGCGCTCCAATAATTCCGGGTTGAGTTGTCCGGATCTGAAGCTAAGACCTGTCTCGAGGCTGGTCACTATGATTTGAGCCGGTGCGAACAGCAGCGGGTCGATCTTGTAGAAGTCATGCCCGGCGCTCTTGAACACATGGGCGAAAGGTTGGCCGTAGTCCTTGGAGGCCTCGCTCGGCATGCGCTGCGCAAGTTCCCCGGCCGCGGCCTCTTCGCCAGCGACAAAAAGCTGCACGCGGCCACCGAAGAGGATGGCGTCGTTGGTGCGTCCCATGGCGGTCAGGAAATCCGGCGAAGGCGGGCAGACCGGAGCCGTGCCCATGCCGTCGACGATGTGATCGAGTGGGAAGCCCAGGAAGTGCGCCTTGTGCAGTGCCACTTCGAGCACGCGTGCGACCACCTGCACGCTGCCGGCGAGGCTGGTGGTGGGCGTCAGGATCAGGGTCAGGCGGTCGGGGGAGACGCCGCACTGGCCGGCGATCTTGTCCAGCAGGGGCAGGGGCGGGATCTTGCCAGTTTCCAGGACCAGGCAGGCCGAGTCCGCGCGGTCGCGATAAGCGAGTTCCTCGAAGAGTTCCTCCTTGCCGGCCAGTGCGCGGCCCGGGCCTGATCCAAGCGCGAAGAAACTGCCTTTGCCCTCGCCGTGGGACAGGCTCCATCCGGCGTACTGGCTGCCCAGGCAGGCCAGTACCGGTTGCGTCGTGGAAACGGACAGCTCCCAGGGCCAGGCGGCATGCGCTGCAGCGGGAACCAGTGCGACGCTGCCGAGGCCGCCCAGACAGATTTCGGCGATGCGCCGGCCGGCCTCAATGCCGCCCCGCGCCTGGATGCCTGCGTCGATGATGCGCACGCCATTGCCCAGGTGCGAAACCGCCAGACGCAGATCGGCGGCATGTTCCACCAGGTCTTCGACCAGTGGAGCGGCGAGTTGGTTGACGCTCGGGAGGTGATTCATGTTGTGTGCCATCAGGCCGTGTGCATCAGGTTGGTTTGAGAAACAGCGCGTGCATTCCAGGCCGCCACAGGGGACGGGGCTCGCTCCAGTCGTTCAAGGATCTCCTGACGCCTGCCCAGTGCCAGGTAGCGGGTGGATGCCGCATCCGGGCCTTCCGCGCGCACCGTGCAGACTGGCTCACCGGCTTCGATCACCGTGCCGGCCCAGGGCAAATCCGCGCACCAGTCAGGCCAAGCGAAATCGTCATGGATGGAGGTGCGGGTTCTGGCATAGATGACGGCCACCACCATGCTGCCGTCCGGTGTGGGTAAGCGCTTGGGCAGCCAGCCCTTGCAAGCTTCGATGTGCCGATCGAATAGACACGGCAAGAGCGGCACGTCCCACAATTCCAGCGTGGCGGGCGGACGTGGATTCAGTTCCAGCAACATCCAGCCAGTGCGGGTGACGATGAAGTCGATGCCATTGAGTCCGACCAGGCCTAGTTTTGCAGCAAGCACTCGCACCGCATCCGTGACGGCATCGCTCATCCCGGCAGGGCCGGCATTCATGCGTGTCGCTCCGGCGTAGCTCCAGTGCCCGGAGGCCTCGACCGGCGTTGATAGCGGTTGATTGAAGCCGACCGGACAGATGTGGCGTCCATCGGCCAGGAACAGGAACGACCATTCCTCACCGACAACCTGCTGCTGGAAATAACGCCCGGCATTGTCCATGGGCGCGGCGGAGGCGAGGCACACGTGGGTGCCGCCACACGCACCGGCCTGTTTGGACAGCCAGCCTTCAACATCTGCAGGACGTGACATACGGGTCGCCGGATGCGGGATGCCGAGCGTTGCAAGCAGGTCGCTGAAACGAACCGGGTCTGCGACAGTTTCCAGGACCTTCGGCGAATTACCCAGCAAGTCCCGGCCTTCGGACAGAGCGCGCAACAGCTCTGGCTGGGTCTCGAACCCCGAACCATAGACCAGCCCGAGGCAGGCGGCAGGGGGGCAGGCCGAATCAGCCGTTTCCAGCATGGCCGTCGCATCGAATGCCCCATTGTTATCCAGGGGCGAGTGCGCCCATTTCATGGCCATGCCACAGGTATCCCTGTCGGCGAACGCATCAATCCCGACGATCGGCTGTTGTGCACGCCCCGCCGCCTTGGCCAGCACGCGCCCGGACAGCGAGATAAGCAAAAAGGCCTTAGGTGGCATGCGATCTGGCCTCGTGCAGGCATTCGTCAAAGCCCAGATAAAGCGGGCTGTCCGTGCGCAGCATGGCTTTCAGCAAGGCCTGCTGAACCTTGTATTTGATGTTGCCGATGGCAAGCGGTCCGATCCCCATGGCGTGGCCTGAGGCAGCCGCAAGTGGTTTGCCATAGTCCATGAGGCCGATGCCATCGATGCCTGCAGGCGGAACTGCGTTGATGTCGGCTGCCACCATCAGTCTGGCTGCCAGCGCGAGGTGTCCCGAGCCCAGCACCTGGACACCAGCCTTTGCCGTGGCGAGCGCGACTTCGGTGTCGGCGACGAGCGCCGCCTTGGTGTCGTCGGAACTGCCATCCACGGCGCGTACGGTCAGGCCGAAGCTGGCCTGGATGGCTTTGGCGGCGGACTGGGCGCTGAATAGGCCATCATGGCCGGGTAGCGTGACATCGGCACCTGCCTGGGCAGCGAGCACTGCCGCGGTCATGCCGACCGGGCCAGTGCCGCCAAAAACGGTGACGCGGCGTCCGGCAAGCGTGCTGCCATGGCTGCCTGCCAAGATTTTTTCCACGGCGGCGATCATGGCCGCAGCGGTCGTGTAAGCGCCGCTCGGATCGGCGAAGACCGACACTTCGAAAGGTGGCACCATTGCCTTGCGCGCGGCGTTGAGCATGCTGACGGCGAGCATGGGATCGCGCCCGCCGATGAAGATGCCGGTGTGCTTCACGCCTTTCGGGCCCCGGGAAAAAATGGCGTCCTGGGTAAAGCCCGCGATGTCTTCCAGCCCTACGCCCGAATACGGGATCACGGCATTCCAGCCAGCATCGTAGGCCATGTTCACGTCAAACGGGCTGACGCGCGCACCAGGGGTGGCAAAGTGTAATAAGTAGGGCTTTTCCATTAATGTTTTTCGACCGTTGCTGTTATTTCGAATGCGCTAAGGCCCGATAGCCTTCGGCTCGGACCTCGGCACCGCGGTTACGGCCGGAACACACCATGAACTCCAGGCCTTCGGCTCTGAATTTGTTGTTTGCAGCGTGCACCAGGGTGTGGGCCTGTATTTCAGAATCGGTTAACGCGAAACCAGTAGGCCCCCACGAGCTTTGCCCAATACCTTCGGCACCATTCTGGCCTAGCCAATTCAATGCACTTGCTACACGATGGCTTGCGAAACGCCCTCCTTGGGCGCGCGCAAAATGGTCGCCTACCATTTGTTGAATGGCCGAAATCGCGGAGCCAAATTCCCGTAGATCCTGCTCGGCCAATGCTGGCATGGCCTGCATCAGCGTGAGACGGCACAAATGCCCTGCGCTCGCTTCAGGGAACTGAGGCAAGGCCTCAAACGCCCGCTTCTCCTGGTCCCCATGCAATCCTTTGTAGGTTTGGTCCATCACCAAAATTACCCGCCATTGAGCAGGGAATTCGATGCGCGAAATGATCGTGGGCGGATCACCTTCATCTCTGCGCCCCCCGTCTACAACAAACCCACCTTGTGTGAACAGACCTAGACCAATGCCGGAGCGTGCTCCCCGGTGCATCTTCTTGGCCATTTCGACCAAGGACCAGTCAATGCCATATAGTCGTGAAAGCGCAGTTCCAACCGCCAGTGCAAGCTGGGTGCCTGAACCCAGGCCGGCATGATCAGGAATAGCGCCATAAATCTGGATGTGTGCTCCGCCTTCAATGCCCATTGCGACGAGCGACTCGCGAGCGAAAGACTCTACCCGTTCAGACTGAGGGCCTTCGGCCGATATTTGGTCAGACGGATATGCCGTGATGGTTGTGGCCAATTCATCCAAAGACAGCCCAAGGCTGCCAAAACGCCGTCCAAGTCCACCATTGAGGTCCAGGAACCCCATGTGGAGCCGAGCCGTGGCTCGTGCTGTGACGCTGGATGTGATTGTGTGAGGCATGGTTGCTTGTAGCTGACTGAATGCGTGACAAGCTGTATTAAGCAACTAATGTGCCAAACAAAAAAACATAAATAATCAATTGCCTAGCTGGATATGCAAGAGGCGCTAGCGTGACAGACTGTCACGCTATTCGCATCGGACGCGTTACATTTTTGGGTTTGTCTCTATGTGGTTGAGATAAGTAAACTGCTTGATTGGCCAGACAATAGTAGCGGTAGCAGTGTGCATGGCATGGATCCTGCTAATTCCTTGAAGACTTTGTTTCTATGGCTTTAATTAATTCAGTGTCCATCACCTCTGTTTGTTGCCCTTTTTGTGGTCTGTTGTGTGACGACCTGACTGTCACGCGCGATGGCAGTGGCGTGCAGCTTGAAAGCCCGACGTGTTCTCGCGCATCGCGATTGTTTGCTGTTCCGGGGCATGGCCAGGCCATGATTGCCGGCTTGCCTGTTAGGCTGGAAGAGGCCTATCGATTAGCGGCGATCATCTTGTCGGATTCGCGTCGTCCACTAGTGGGCGGATTGGGATGCGATGTTACTGGCCACCGTGCAGCCTTGATGCTGGCAGAAAAATTGGGAGGCGTGGTCGACCACATGAATGGCGGCGCACAGTTTCGCAACTGGCTGGCTTTTCAGGATGGGGGCTGGATGACGACTACCCTGTCCGAGGTGCGCAATCGTGCCGACCTGATCGTGCTGGCGGGTACGGATGTCTCGCGTTATCCACGTTTCTTTGAACGTTGCCTCGCACCGGCTTCCCAGTTTGGCGAGTTGAAGCGGAGGATCGTGGTTCTGGGCGGGGCGGCACTTTCCGTGCCCGTGATGGAGGGCATATCCGTTACATCCATCCCGATCGACGAGGATCGACTTGGCGAATTGTTTGCCGTCATGCGCGCCCGGTTGGCGGGAATGTCCACAGACGTTCCTGATGTGGCGGGTGTGCCGATGGGGCAGATCGAGACGCTGTTGACCGATATGCGCGCAGCACGTTATGGCGTACTGGTCTGGAACGCAGCGGAACTGGATTTCCCGCACGCCGACCTGAGCATCCAGTCAGCTGTCAATCTGGTCAAGGATCTCAATCAAGCGACACGATGGTCCGGCCTGCCCCTGGGAGGAAACGACGGCGATACCTCGGCCGCACAGACTTGCACCTGGCAGACCGGTTATCCCTTGCGCACCGCGTATGAGATCACCGGGCCGCACTATGAGCCTCTGCTGTTCGACGCCGACCGGCTGCTGAAAACAGCAGAGGTGGATGCTCTGGTGTGGATTTCGGCATTCGATCCACAACGTACGCCGCCTGAAACGAGGTGTCCGATCGTGGTGCTGGGGCGTGCCGATATGACGTTTTCCCAGGCACCGGATGTTTATATCCCTGTAGCCGTTCCAGGTGTTCAACACACAGGCTTTCTGCATCGCATGGATGCGGTGGTGGCGTTGCCCTTGTTGGCACCATCGACTTCCGGGCTGCCAAGTGTGGCGCAGGCTCTCGCTGCCATTCAAGGAGAGATGAATCATGTTGCGGCTTAAGAATGGCCGGGTCTACGACCCCGCGCACGGTATCGATGGTCAGGTCCGTGACCTCTATATAGAGGATGGCCGCATCGTGGCCGCACCGGGACCGGATGCCAGGATTGATCGCGAGATCGATCTCGCCGGCCGCGTGGTGATGGGCGGCGCCATCGATCTGCATACGCATATCGGCGGTGGCAAGATGAATATCGCGCGAGCGTTGCTGCCGGAAGACCATCGCTTGGATACAGTCCCGGCCGCAGCCGGTATGCACACCGGCTGCGGCCATGCCGCCCCCTCGACCTGGACCACCGGCTACCGCTATGCCGAGATGGGCTACACCGCCTGCTTCGAACCTGCCATGCTGCCCGCCAATGCACGCCATGCTCATCTGGAGATGGGCGACATCCCCATGGTGGACAAGGGCGCCTACGCCATGCTCGGCAGCGACGATTTCTTTTTACGCATGCTGGCCAGCGGCGCAGACCAGCGCCTGATCAATGACTATGTCGGCTGGACCCTGGATGCGACTCAGGCAATGGCGATCAAAGTGGTGAACCCGGGCGGCATCTCCGCCTTCAAGTTCAACGCCCGCAACCTGAACCTGGACGAAGCCCATCCCTATTACCGCGTGACACCCCGGCAAGTCGTACAGGTGCTGGCCCGGGCCGTACACGAGTTGGGCGTCGCGCATCCGCTGCACGTGCACGCGAGCAACCTGGGCGTTCCTGGCAATGCCGACACCACCCTGGCGACCATGGATGCGGCAGAAGGCCTGCCCATTCACCTGACCCACATCCAGTTCCATAGTTATGGTACCGAAGGTGAACGCAAATTTTCATCGGAAGCCGAGCGCATCGCCGATGCCATCAATCGCATGGGAAACGTATCGGCCGACGTCGGACAGGTCCTGTTCGGCCAGACCGTCACCGCCTCCGGGGACAACATGAGCCAGCATCGCAATCATCGCCATGCCAGTCCGGACAAGTGGGTGGTCATGGATATCGAGTGCGACTCGGGTTGTGGCGTGGTGCCGTTCAAATACCGCGACAAGAATTTCGTCAATGCCCTGCAATGGGCAATCGGACTGGAATTGTTTCTGCGAGTCAGCGATCCCTGGCGCATCTTCCTGACCACCGATCACCCCAACGGCGCGCCCTTCACCAGCTATCCGCACCTGATCCGCCTGCTGATGGACAAACGTTTCCGCGACTCGAAGCTGGATGAGATCAACGCCGAGGCCGCCGCCCACAGCCAGTTGCGCAATCTGGACCGGGAATACAGCCTCTACGAGATCGCCATCATGACGCGCGCGGCACCGGCCCGTTCGCTCGGCTTGACTGATCGCGGCCATCTGGGCGAGGGAGCGGCAGCCGACATCGTGGTCTATCGTGACGACGACGACCGCGAGGCCATGTTCGCGAAGCCCGAGTATGTGTTCAAGGATGGCCAGCTCATCGTGCGTGACGGCAAGGTGGTGAACGTGGTCAACGGCGCACTCCATGCTGTGAAGCCCGAGTACGACAAGGGCATCGAGAAACCCCTGAAGGATTATTTCGACCGCTACATGACCGTCAGAATGGAAAACATCCGCATCAGCGACGACGAGGTCTGCACGTGCGGCGCCAGCAAATTGATTCCCCATGCGTGCAAGGGGAGGGTCGCGTGATCATCAATGGCGTGTTCATCGACGACACCTATGCGGAAGCCTTCGGCATGAAGTCAACCCGTATTGTCATTACGGCAGACAACCTGACCTGGGCGAAACATGCGGCCAATGCTGCGTTCGGTTTCGCCACCTCGGTTATCGCTTGCGGCTGCGAAGCAGGCATCGAGTGCGAGCTTGCCCCGACGGAAACGCCGGACGGCCGCCCTGGCGTAGCCGGCCTGCTGTTTGCGGTCTCCACCAAGGAACTGGCCAAGCAACTGGAACGGCGTGTCGGCCAGTGTGTATTGACCTGCCCCACCACGGCGGTCTTCGCCGGCTGCGAAGGCGAGGAATCGCTGCCGCTTGGAAAAAACCTGCGCTACTTTGGCGATGGCTGGCAGATGTCCAAGCTCATCGCCGGCCGGCGCTACTGGCGCATTCCGGTGATGGACGGCGAGTTTCTGGCTGAGGAAACGACTGGCCTGATGCGTTCGGTCGGCGGCGGCAATTTCCTGGTCCTGGCGCGTACGCGCAGCCAGGCGCTGGCCGCCTGCGAGGCCGCGGTGGACGCCATCAAGAGCGTTCCCGGCGCCATCGCACCCTTCCCGGGCGGCGTGGCTCGCTCCGGATCCAAAATTGGATCCAAATACAAGGCGCTACCCGCTTCCACCAACAATGCTTTTTGTCCGACCCTGCGTGGTGTAGCGAAGACCGAGCTCAGTCCGGGCATCGATGCCGTGCTGGAGATCGTGATCGACGCCGTCACCGACGCCGACATGCGTGTGGCGATGAAGGCTGGCATGGATGCGGTTTGCGGGATCGGCGCGACAGGCGGCATCGTACGCCTGTCGGCTGGCAACTACGGTGGGAAGCTTGGCCAGTTCCATTATCGGCTGCGGGAGATTCTGGGATGACGACACTGACTTTACGCGCCGTGCCGAACAGGCGCGTCGACATGACAGGTGTGATACCGGAAAAGCTTGCCGGGCGGACTGCAGATGACATCGGGAGACAGGTTCTCCACCTGGGCGGCAGCCCGGTGGCATTGGGCAACCTGTTCGAGATTGTGGTGGACGAGATCGACATCCTGACCATACGTACCGATAGCGACCGCCTCGATTACCTGGGAAAGGGCATGACATCCGGGACGTTTCGGATCGAAGGACCGGCCGGCCATTATGCCGCCCAGGCAATGCGCGGCGGTGAACTCGATATTCGCGGCAATGCCGGAGACGGCGCCGCCAATGGCATGAAGGGTGGCCTGTTGCGTATCTGCGGCAACGCTGGCGACTGGCTCGGCGCCGCACTGATCGGTGACCGCGCCGGCATGGCGGGCGGGGTGGTCGTGGTCGAAGGTGATGTCGGTGACCGGCTTGGCGATCGCATGCGGCGCGGCCTGATCCTGGTACAGGGCAAAGCGGGCGATGCCTGCGGCGCACGGCTGCTCGCTGGCACCATCGTCGTGGCAAGCGGCTGCGGCAGCCTGCCAGGATCAGGCCTGCGCCGCGGAAGCCTGATTCTGGGGCGCAGCCCCGAATCCCTGCCAGCCACCTTCAATGATTCCGGCAAGGTCGATCTAAGCTACCTGGGATTGCTACATCGCCATGCTGAAACCTTTCTTCCCGGTTTGCTGCCGGCCACTACCCAGGCACACCGCTACATGGGCGATCTGGCCTTCGGCGGTAAAGGGGAGATTCTGGTGTTGGCATGAGAATGGTGTTTCTGCGGCATGGCGAATCCGAATACAACCTGAGCGGCCTGTGCAACGCCGATCCGGCCGTACCGGTTTCGCTGACACCGAAGGGACGACAGCAGGCAGAAGCGGCCGGACAACGCTTGCAGGACATGTCGATTCAGCGTGTATATGTGTCGCGCCTGAAACGTGCTCACGACACTGCGGCCATCGTCAACGCATCGCATGGTGCCGACATTCATGTAGACGGACGGCTCGACGACCGCAACACGGGCTACGAAGGCAAGCCCGTTGCGGATTATCTGGCCGCCATGCACAGCGCAGCCGATCCTTTCTCGTGGAAGGCGCCTGCGGGCGAGTCGTATGCGGAAATGGTCGGGCGCGTGCATGGTTTCCTGGAAGAAATCGTACACGACGACGTCACGGTGCTTGTCGTGGCGCATCATGAAATCCTGCAGGCCGTGACAGGGTATTTCCGAAAACTGAGTCTGCCCGAGATGTGGGCTGTCTGGGTGGACCATTGTGAAATACTGGAATTCGAGCCGGCGTGACTACTTTTATTTGTGGTCGTTTCCAGTTTCCCTTGACGCGCCCCCTGGTCATGGGGATCGTCAATGCGACACCGGATTCGTTTTCTGACGGCGGCCTTTATGCAGCCCGTGAGCGCGCCATCGAGCATGGATTGCGTCTGCGCGAAGAGGGGGCCGACATTCTCGATATCGGAGGAGAGTCCACCCGGCCCGGTGCCATAGCGGTGGAAGCCGACGAAGAGCTGGAGCGGGTGCTGCCAGTACTGGCCGGCCTGCACGACTGCGGAGCCGCACTGTCCATCGACACCATGAAGACACCGGTGATGGCGGCCACCCTGCACGCGGGGGCCGACATGGTCAACGACGTCAACGCCCTGCGTGCGCCCGGTGCGCTTGACGTCGTGTCTGCATCGCAATGTGGCGTCTGCCTGATGCATATGCAGGGCACGCCGCAGACCATGCAACAACAGCCGCGATATGGCGACGTGGTATCGGAGGTGCTGGCATATCTGTATCTGCGTACGGAAGCAGCGACGCAGGCTGGCATTGCCCGTGAACGTCTGCTGTGGGATACCGGTTTCGGCTTTGGCAAGACGCCTGCGCACAACATCGCCCTGTTCCAGGCGCTGGAGCGCTTTACCCGGGTGGCGCCGACCCTGGTGGGCATCTCGCGAAAATCATTGTTCGGTACCCTGACCGGCCGGCCAGCGTCGGAACGCCTGGTCGCCAGCATCACGGCGGCCACGCTGGCCGTGATGAAGGGTGCGGCGATCGTGCGTGTCCATGATGTCGCGGAAACGATCGATGCCTTGAAAGTCGTGCACGCACTGGGTATTGAACCCCGATAACCACTCAACCCTAGGGACAGTCAGAGTGGAATGGACAATATCGGCATCGTGTTGGATGCCGTTTCCTTTCGATATTGATTCCTTCGACATTGCCATGATCGATGCCACGGCTGTGTGCCTGAGCCTCGTGGGTGTGAGCGCGGATCACTTTTTCCATGACAAGTTCATCGATGCGTCACACATGCAGGGAGGGTGAAAACAGCAGGGTGGATGATCGTCGGCGGCTAGAACATCCGGCTCGAAGGGCGTCGTGTTGCTGTATTTTATTAACAGGAAAGCGCCTCACCTGGCGTTACGAATTGTCATGTTCTTGTGCTGGCAAGGTGATAGGACGGTGGCTTCCCAGGCCTTGGGTTACCAGGCAAGAAGCCCGTTTCGATTGGCCTGGCGGGAAAATACATCAGGATGGTTCGGAACTTGCTTGTATGTTATGAATAAGGTTGCGGGTTGCGCTTATCGGCCCCGCCTGACCTGTTCCGGCCGGAGCAATGCATGCAATTTATCGCCCACTCCCCTTCCTGGACATTACCGATTGCCCTTCTCATCCTGATGGGGGTGGTGCTTTATGTCACTCGTCTCAATCTGCATTTGAGATATTCCAAGCGCGTACTGGAAATGGAAATCGGCGAACGGTATCGGGCTGAAGAGAAACTGGCAGAGAATGAATACCGGCTGCGTCAGATCATTGCATCCGAGCCGGAATGCGTGAAGCTGCAAACCCAGGACGGCATCCTGCTGGAAATAAATCCTGCCGGGCTGAGTCTGATGGAGGCCAGCGAGCCCAGCGAGATCATCGGGACTTCGGTATACAACATCATCGCGCCTGAATTTCGCGACGAATATCGTACGCTTTCCTCGCGCGTGTTTAACGGTGAATCGGGCGTCATGGAATTTCAGATCATCAGCCTGAAAGGCCGCCGCCGCTGGATGGAAACCCATGTCGTACCCTTGCGCGATAGGCGAAACAGGGTCATTTCCCTGCTTGGAATTACGCGAGACATCACTGTGCACAAGCATGCCGAAGAGGAGGTTCGCCTGCATTATCGCGAACTGGCCCATGCTTCCCGGGTGAATACCATGGGCGAGATGGCCTCAGGCCTGGCGCACGAACTGAACCAGCCTCTTGCGGCCATTGCCAATTATTCACATGGGTGCCTGCGCCGCATCCGCTCCGGCGCAGGCACAGTGGACGAACTAACCTGCGCCATTGAGCAGGTCTGCAATCAGGCGGACCGTGCCGCCGACATCATCAGAAGCCTGCGGCGCTTCGTGAGCAAGGAGGACAGCCCCCACCAGCCGCAGACACTTCAGGCCATCGTGCGCGAAGCCATGCTGATAGCCGGGCCGGAGGCACGCACACACCAGGCTGATATCAGGCTGAAACTGATACCGAACATGCCACCGGTGCTGGGACATGCCATCCAGATCGAGCAGGTGGTCCTGAATCTCATACGCAATGCGGTCGAGGCCATGGACGAAATGCCGGTCTTGTTGCGCCGGCTGGAACTGCGCACTTTCCTGGAGAATGATATGGCTGTCGTGGAGGTGCGTGACTCCGGCCCTGGCCTGTCGAGTGAAACGCTGGCCCGCATCTTTGATCCATTCTTCACCACCAAGACTTCCGGGATGGGGATGGGCCTGCCGATCTGTCGATCGATAGTGGAAGCACACGGCGGGACCATGACGGCCTTCCCGAACCAGAAGGGCTGCGGCCTGACCGTCCATTTCACGCTATGCCTGGCTATGGAGGAAGCAAGCCTTGAATGAACAGCAAACCGTATTCGTGCTGGATGACGACCGGGCTGCCCGCGAATCGCTGCGCTGGCTGCTGGAGTCAGTCGGTCATCACGTGAACTGTTACGCCTCGGCGTTCGAGTTCCTGGAACACTACGACGGCAGTGTGCCAGGGTGTCTGGTCCTGGATGTGCGCATGCCAGGTATGTCCGGCATGGAACTACAGTATCACCTGCTCGAACGTGGCTGGTGTCTGCCGGTGATTGTCGTCACGGGGCACGGCGATGTGCCGATGGCGGTACGCGCGATGAAAGCGGGGGCTGTGGATTTCCTGCAGAAACCCTATAACGACCAGACCTTGCTGGATCGGATCCGGCAGGCGCTCGACCTCTGCAGCCAGCGTCGCCAGAACCACGACGAACTGGCCATGATCCACGCCAACTATGAGCATCTGACCCAGCGGGAACGGGAAGTGGTTGCCATGGTGGTAGCAGGCAAAGCGAACAAGGTAATCGCCATTGAACTGGAGCTTAGCCCGAAGACCATTGAAGTGCATCGTGCCAACGTCATGTCCAAGATGCAGGCGCACTCCCTGTCCGAGTTGGTGCAGAGGTATATGCGGCTGGAAGTGGAGGCGATCGATTCCGGCCCTGTCTTTTCAGAGAAGGCAAGAGTCGACAGGGCTTCGGGACGATACGCTCGGGAGACACCCCATGGAATCGAACGATTCCGCTGAATGCCCTGAGGCTTTCAGCGGAATTTTTGTCCCAGGCTAATTTTGAACGTATCCCCTCCCTTGCCAGGTGCGGAAACGGCCTGTGCCAGTATGGTCGAATGGGGCCTTAGGCATGGGAAGCGATTCGATTCAGGCATGAGCCATGCCTTGAATTTTCCAGACACGACAACAGCGCCATCCTTCATGTTTAAACACGCTGTCGAACTGGAAGAAGATGTGCGCTGTAGTAGCAAAGTTCGAAATTTCGCGCCGATCATCATCGATGAAGCACCTGATCTGGGTAGGGCTGATGCGGCCGCCAATCCGGTCGAGCTGTTGCTGGTCGCCCTCGGCACATGCCAGGAAATCATGTACAGCGCTTATGCATCGGTCATGGGCATCCAGATCAATAGCATCAAGGTGAACCTGCACGGCTATCTCGGTCTGTTCGGGCTGGACCCGGGCATCCATCTGGAGTACCAGAAAGTCGTTTTCGAGACCCTGCTGGATAGCCCGGCAGACATGGAAATATTGAAAAAACTGATGGGGACGGTGGAAAGCCACTGCCCAGTGATGGACGCCCTGATGCGTGCCTTCGAGGTCAGCGGCCACCAGGTCACCATCAATGGCCAGCCGGTGGAAACGGTTGCAGCCTGATCGGACCGCACAGCTGTCAAAAGGGGCGCGGCTCCCATGCCGCGGTCTTCGTGGAACAGGCTTGTGGGCGTCGCAGGCGATGTTTGAAGGATCAATTGCTGGTTGCCGCAGGCTGGCCGGAAAACACCGTCAACCGAAGGCAAAAAAATGCGGGCCCGTAAGGGCCCGCCAGGAATTAACGGGCAGGAGGAGTTATCGGAGAGGCCGCCCGTCAAAGTAAAACCAAATCAATCATTCCATCTGCAATGCTTTTGCCGGGCACGCCGCGACCACCTGGCGTACCTGTTCTTCGCTGGCATTCTCGGACTGGATCACGAACTTGCCGTCTTCCACCTTGAATACCTGTGGTAGCGTTTTGACGCAATTGCCGCTGTGACAGCAGGTCTTTTCATTCCAAGCGACTTTCATCGTGCTGTCCTTTCATTGATTGGCCAGTCGAAAATCTTCGCGGACAGTCTGTTAGGCGAAGTTGTTATTTTGAGGGTTGCTGAGAAAATTCCTATCCGGAGAACTACCTAGTCACGACAGGAAATTCCCTGAAACGGCTTCAAGTTTCGGGGTCGTACATGTCGTGCCGGATGCTGTGTCGGTTTGCGATCAGCTCGTCGATTCCGGGTTCATCGTTGAGCGCGCGCTTGATGGCAAGCATGGTGGCTTCGTGGTTGGTGCGATAGAGGTCTTTATGATCGAGATTGGGGTCGGTCGCGCAACGCGGGTCGATCCATACCAGGCTGACAATGCATAGATCGTTGACCTGGTCGCGCGGCAGGATGCCTTCGATCACGCAGTCCAGAACGGCATCCGCGGTGGCCGCCTGGACCGTTCCGCCGAACAGGTCAACGTAGGCCATGCTTTTCATGGTGACCTTGGGCACCATGAGCGTGGCCGGACGAACCTGCTGGTTGCAGGCCCGGATGGCGAACATGCGGGTGTGGCCGGCGGTCTGTCCCATCATGTTGGCGAAGGCGTGCCCGACGGGGCCGTCGACCGTACCGATCAGAATTTCCGGCATGGCATCAGTGAACTGTCCTTCGCGGGCGAGTACCGTGGCTTCGCCCGATTTGAATACGATCCTGTTGCTGTCCATTTTTTTCCTTTCGTTGATTCAGTGCAGTTTGATGGTGGGTTTGTTGGGGGCGTTGATAATGTTGGCGAGAGTGCCAAGTACGGTCTTGAATACGCCATTGAGCGCCACCTGGTGCATCTTGTGCAGCGACCAGTAGACCAGGCGCGCCAGGGAACCTTCGATCATGAGGTTGCCACCGGTGAGGCCCCCCATCAGATTGCCGACCGTGCTGTAGCGGCCGAGCGCGACGAGCGAGCCATAGTCCCGATAGGTATATTCGGGTAGCGGCTGGCCGGCAAGGCGCCGCCGGATCGACTTGACCAGCATCGAGGCCTGCTGGTGTGCCGCCTGTGCCCGCGGCGGCACGTTCTGTGGCTTGCCGGGCATGGGGCAGGCGGCGCAATCGCCGAACGCGAAGATATTGTCGTCGCGGCTGCATTGCAGGGTGGAGCGCACCACCAGCTGGTTGATGTGGTTGGTTTCCAGACCGTCCAGGCTAGCCAGGAAATCGGGCGCCTTGATGCCGGCGGACCAGACCATCATGCTGGATGGGATGAACTTGCCGCTGGCCGTGACGAACCCGTCGGGCCGTACCTCCACGACACGCTCGTCTAGGTGTACCTCAATGTTGAGTTCGTCCAGGCGTTTGGCGACCGCCGTGGACAGGCGTGGCGGCAGGCCGGACAGGATGCGGCCTGCCGCTTCGACGATGACCAGGCGGACGTGCTGATCCGGATCGATCTTTTCCAGGCCGTATGCCGAAAGCGCGCGTGTGGTGCCGTGAAGCTCCGCTGCCAGTTCGACCCCGGTGGCGCCGGCGCCTACGATGCCGACGGTCAACTGCCCGGCGGCCACCGGCTCGTGCTGGGTGTGCGTGCGCAGACAGGCATCGATCAGCCGCTCATGGAATTCGCGCGCCTCGTCCGGTGTGTCCAGCATCAGGCAATGCTCACCTACACCCGGTACACCGAAATCATTGGCCTGGCTGCCGATGGCAATGACCAGGGTCTCGTAGGAAAAGCTGCGACGTGGCACGATCACGACCCCCGCATCGTCCAGCGTGGGTGCGACATGGACCAACCGGTTGGCGCGATCGAGGCCGTCCATGCGTCCGAGCCGGTAACGGAAATGATGCCAGTGCGCTTGGGCCAGGTACTCGAGCTGATCTGCGTGGGAATTCAGACTTCCGGCGGCGATTTCATAAAGCAGGGGTTTCCATATATGGGTACGGGCGCATTCGATCAGGGTGACTTCGGCTTGGCCACGCCGACCCAGGCGATCTCCCAGGCGAGTGGCCAGTTCGAGTCCTCCCGCGCCGCCACCGACCACGACGATGCGGTGGGGCCTCTGTGGGTCAGGCAAATACGTCACCTCTATGGTCCAGGGGATGGCAGGATGAAATGGCGCCCGGTTCAGGGCTGGCCGCTGTTGATCTGATTCAAGAACGTGTCGCTCGGATCCTGTGTCAGAACAGGCAAGTTTTCCTGTGCCTGTCGCGCATCACTTACCAGCGTGGCGATGTTGTCGCCGGTTAGGCTCTTCAAGAAGGCGACGAGGGATTTCTTTTCCTCTGACGTCAGATTCAGGCGCACGATCAGAGGGGATTTCTCTGGATTGTCGATTCCGCCCTTGTCGTAGAAATCGACGACTTCCTCAAGTGTGCCCAGCGAGCCATCGTGCATGTAGGGGAAAGTAAACGCCACGTTTCGCAACATGGGGGTCTTGTAGGCCCAGCTGTCCCTCGGGTTGAACGTGATTTCATAGCGCCCCACGTCCGGCAGGGGCTGCTCGAACGACTTGAGGTGCTTGACATTGACGTCGACGAACACTTCGGGCGCCAGTTGTACACGGTAAGTCTGGCGCTCCGGGAACATGGTGCGTTCCCAGCCAAGCCCGGTGTTGTGAAACTTATGGTCGGTGAACAGCGCGCTTTTCTCGCCTATAACGTGGCAGGTGACGCAGCGTCCCTTGCCCATGAAAGTCTGGAATCCGCGTTGTTCCATAGCGTTGAGCGCGTTTTTTTCGCCACCGTAGTACCAGCGGTCGAAGCGGGAGTTAGCTGAAGCAAATGTACGCTCGTAACTGGCCAAGGCATGGCCAAGGCGTTCGGCGTTGACCGGACCTTTGAATGCGGCCTCGAAGAGGCCCTTGTATTCGGGAAGCTGGCGTACTTTTTCGACGACATAGCCGATGGACGGCATGTCCATTTCATTCTTGGACAGCAGCGGTCCCCAAATCTGGTCTTCCAGATGCGGCTCGCGTCCATCGTGGAATAGGCTGTGCTGATAAGCCACGTTGAAAATAGCAGGGGAGTTACGGCGATGGCTGCGGCCTTCGACGCCGATTGCTGCACCCAGTTCGTGTGAGGTGAAGCCTTGTTCAGGCACGTGGCACATACCGCATGACATGACGTTGTTGTGGGAGAGGCGACGGTCCATGAACAGACGGCGTCCAAGATCGATTTTTTCTTGTGTCAGCGGATTTGAAGCGGGAATAACGAGAGGGGGCAAACCCAACGGTGTTGTCAGCTTGACCGGAGTGTCGGCAAGTACGATAGGCGATAGCGACGACAATATGCTGGCCATCGAGAGCCAGCGCAAGGCACGAATTACTTTCATGGCAATTTAATACCTTCTTCCATTAACAAAGTGAGAATGTCGTTGTAAACGACGTCGAGCCCCAGATAGGAGGTGGTGTAGATCTCCCGGATGATATGGTTGCGGTCGATCAGAAAGACTTTCAGCACATGGCTTTTGGCGCTGGTCGGCTTTTGGGTGACGGGATCGACACCGATATAGACATCCTGGCCGTATGCATCCAGTATCGGGACGAGATCGTGCAGTGATGCCGTGGTGAGAAAATCCCACTGCACATCGTGATTCCCATGCGCATTGTCGCCTGCGTAGAGCTTGAGCACTTCTGGCGTGTCATGCTCGGGATCGAACGAAACACTGACGAGACGAACCTTGCCTTTTAGTGCAGGTAGTGCCTGCAAGCGACTCTGCAAGTTGTGGAACACAAGGTAGGCATAGGGACATCCTGCCGGATCGGCGCAACTCGAGTAGATAAAGGACAGTAGCGTGATTTTGCTTCCGGTGAATTCGGACAGCGAACGTACCTTGTTATTGATGTCCAGTACTTTGCCATCGGGTGCGGATTTGATCTCATACAGCTTGTAACTGCCCGGCAGGTGGGGCTTGAAATCCATAATCACACCGACTTGTTCGGCAATTTTCTTGGACTGACTGCCATCCTCAGCATTGGCGACGGAAGCACAAGCCAAAACCAGTGCCATGAACACAGAAAACACCCCCCCCCTCTGCGAGGGGGAGGTGAGAGCCCAGGTAATGTAAGCGCTCAGTTTGGACATCAAATTACTTGCCTTTAGGCTCGGTCAATGCGAGCTTGAGGCTGTCCAGATCCTGCGATGCGGCCAGCGGCTGCAACTTGCTCAGGTCGAGCGCCTGGAACTTCATGTGATGGGCGCGGCCCAGCTTCTCCTTGTAGAAGTCGACACTGAAGCCGAGCGTGAGTTTCTTGCCATCCCAGTTGTACATCTTCAGGAACTGCTCGTCGTCCTTGCCCTTCTTGTCCCAGTTGCCCAGCAGGGAAGTGGTGTAATACACGCGCTTGCCGTCGAAGGATTGCGACACCATGTTGACCTGGGAGCCGATCTTCTTCGAATAGACTTCCTTCGGCTTCATCGGGTTGCTGAAATCGTAGAAGCGCGTCATGCCTTCCATCATGGTGTTGACCCACAAGCCCTTGCCATTGGCGGTCAAGGAGATATCCACGGGCAACGGAACGTCCGCGGGGTTGCCAATGGTGCCGACGTCGTACGACTGCCATTCACCTTTCTTGTCCTGCTTGACGACATACAGCTTGGACGTCAGCGCGGTGGCGGTCACAGCCCAGTTATCGCCTTTCTTCAGCGACCAGCGGATTTCCAGTGGTGCGCCGGGCACGTCGAAGACTTTCTTGGGCTCCATGGTCTTCAGATCCCATATGGCCATGGTCTTGCCGAAGTGCTTCATGGCGTCCGGATCCTTGACCATCTTGCCCAGGTCCATCATGTAGTTGTTCCAGCCGGTAAAGCTGGATGTCAACAGGACGTTCTTCTGCGGGTTGATGCCGAGGTCGTAGCCATAACCGTCGCCCATAACGCCACCAACCTTGGTGGTGGGCATGTCATGTTTGGAAACCAGATCACCATCGTTGTTGTAAATGGCAATGCCAGTTACGCCGCCGTGGTCCTTGGTATTGGACAGGGCCTGGATCATCATGCGGCCGGGCAGGGCGTAGAAGGTGTGCGGGCCGACATAACCCGTCTTCTCGGCAAAATCCGTGATGGTCTTGACCAGCGTCGGCTTGGCCGGATTGGTATGGATGTCAAATACGAAAATCTTGTTGCTGTCCAGCCCACCTGCCCACAGGAAACGACGGTCATCGGTGAAGCCGGTATGGTGTGCTTCGCCACGACCACCTACGGACAGGTAGCTGACCACCTTGCCATAGGTCTTGGAACCGGGGCGCACGTCCACGGTTACGAGTTTGTCGGAGCCGTCGCCGACGCCTTCGACACCCAGCGTCCAGACATAGACCACATCCTCCTGGCCTTTGATGAGAGGCGTGAATGGCGAATTACAGGTTTCGTCCGCATAGGCAGTTGCCGGCAGGGTGGCCACACCCAATGCAACGGTGGCAGAAACGGCGGCCGCAAGGGCCCTCAGAGAAAAATGGTAGTTACATTTGCGCATATCAGTCTCCTTATATTCATGCATATCAGACAAACGTACAGGCGTAACATTCACCATAAAATCAATTAATCCATTGATTGCCTGGAGAGAAGTTCGCGAGCTATATTCAAGCAATTACCGCGCCATTGTTAAATTCATATTAAAAACATAATGTTATGAATTGTGTTGGGCATCGACTCTTGGCCGGAGTGCATCTAAACGGCTCAGGGTGGTGTGACAATTTGTCTCAGTTTCGGGCCACATATCCGGTCGTTCAGGGAGACACACTGTCACTCTACTGGTACGCCCCCTGCAGGAATTCTGTGCTTGTAGATTGACTAGGCGATTGTTTTAAATGCGTTTTTAATTGACTTTCGTTCAGGAAGTCGGCGGGCAAGAAAATTATCGGGAGGCTTATAACACTACAACAAAAGTGGTTTTTCTGGTTGCCGCAGAGGATTTATATCTAGTACAAATCAAGCCGACCTGTTGCCCGCATTGCACCGGCTGCAGGAAAAATTCGGTTATATCCCGGATCATGCGATTGCCGACCTGGCAAAGACCCACAATATGGCACAGGCCGAAGTGGTGGGCGTGATTGGTTTCTATCATGATTTCCACCGGGCACCACCTGGGCGTCAACGCCTCCGGATTTGCCGCGCAGAGTCGTGCCAGGCCATGGGTGCGGATGCTTTGGCGGTTCATGCCAGCACTACCCTGGGTATCGAGTTTGGCGCCACTACGGCCGATGGCGAAGTCACCCTGGAGGCTGCCTACTGTTTTGGTAATTGCGCCTGCTCGCCAGCGGTGATGCGTATTCCAGTAAAAACAGCCGATGCTTCCGCTCCAAACCAGCCACTCATTCCGGCTGAGAGTCGCCCTTAGCGAACGTCTCATGTTCGACCGAAGCAGCCGGTCAGGTGGGGACTCAGATGCACTTGCAAAATCAGAGATGATTTACAGGTTTCAGAGTGACTCAGCTATTCCGATACCCGTATGGCCAATGACAATCAATCCAGGGCTGGCTTGTATAGATTGATGAGGGCAAGGACTCGACGGTGGTGCAACGCACCCCGGGCATGAGGGCCAGCCGGCCTGCTGGCCGACAACGGCCCTGCCTGCCGCATCAGCTTGTCCGTCAGGGCGGCGTGTCAGGTATGAGAATCAAGTACACCTTCACATGGCATGTGGCTCACGGCCATAAATCCCAGGCTTGACGGAAACAGCTTGTTGAAACTGAACCCCCAGTGATTCGGCTCGGGAAGGTGTAGCAAATTTGGAGCACAGTGTTTCAAGCTATGCCCTGATCAGTACAAGGGTCGCTAAAGGGTAAAAAATATATTGAATGGATGTCTGATCAGGCTTACGCCATTTTTATCAGGACAGCCATGAGATTACGCATGTGCGCGAGGTCAAAACTGAAATTTATTTGAATCTGGCACGGCCTATGCTTGACAGAGTTTAAATATAAAAAATACGAGTGTTATTACCTTGTGCAACTTGATAGGAGACAAAAATGTCGCGTAATGAAATCTCATGGAAAGAGCAGCCAAAATTTCCGTCTACTCATTTTGTGGATACCCGAATTTATACGGATCAGCAGATATTCCGTGAGGAGCAGGAAAAGATTTTCAATAAGTGCTGGATTATAGGCTGTCATGAGTCGGAACTGCCGAACGCATACGATTACCGCACTTTCAGTCATCCGGGCGGGGCACAGCTCTTCATGATCCGTGGTGAAGACATGGTGGTACGAGCCTTCTATAACATCTGCCCGCATCGTGGCAACACGCTTCTTTACGATCCTGTCGGAAACGCCAAGCGCATCACATGTATTTTTCATGCCTGGTCATTCAATCCAAAAGGAGATTGCATCGACATTCCCCGTGGAAAGGAAGGTTACCAGGAGCGTTATGCGTGCAAGGACGCAGGCTTGCGTGAGGTGAAAAGCGAAGTTGGATTTGGTGGTTTTGTTTGGGTAAACGTGGACGACGACAGCGGTCCGCTCAAGGACTATATCGGCGATGCGCTGGGCATGATGGAAGAGAATCTCAGCATGCCTTTGGAGGTCTTTACCTATCACAAGGCGATCGTCAATTCGAACTACAAGCTGTGGCATGACACGAACAGCGAGTTCTATCACGACTATATGCATTACTTCAACCGTATTACGGGAATGATGCAGCCGGGCTACTTTGATCGCAAGTACAAAGGATATCCAAACGGCCACGCTTCGGTGGGTTCGATGGAGATTAAATACGATGCCTATGCGGGTAGCCAGCAGCGTGCTGTGGGCTGGCCAGGTTTGGCGCCCGGCGGTTGGGTGTTGATCGATCTTTTTCCGGGAATGACCTTCAACCTCCGCACGTCAGTACTTCGTATGGATACGGCCATTCCGCTGGGGCCGGACAAGCTGATTATCGAATACCGCGGCTTGGGGCTGAAGAGCGACACGCCGGAGCAGCGTGCCGAGCGAGTGCGTGACCACAATACGATCTGGGGACCATTTGGTCGCAATTTGCATGAAGACCTGCTGGGCGTGCATGGCCAAGGCTTGGCCATGCGTGAAGGAAGCGACAGCAAGTGGGTGCTGCACGGCCGCGAAGAAAACTCGACGATCCACGATGAGGTAGGGATGCGGCATTTCTATGCCGAATGGGGCAAGCGCATGGGGCGTTCAGCATCCGATCCTTTCAGCGACAACAAATTGGCATAAGCAGTTAATGCCTTGTACGGCAAATGTGTTGGAAAACATTTGCCGGCTTCCATAACTTCAACAACAGGGGTGTTGACGTGATATCCAAAACATTAATTGATGAGCTGATTTACCGGTCGGCTCTTTTGATGGACAGCAAGGACTTTTCTGGATTCCTTGGCTTGTGCGATCCGGCATTCAGCTATGCCATTACTGCCTATGTTCCGGAAATTCGCAAAGAGACAACGTGGCTCGAGCATGACAAGGAAGGAATGAAAGTTCTATTCGACAATCTGCCCAAACACAACAGCGACCATGCCTCGCTAAGCCGTCATGTCACGGTGTATACCGTAGATCAGGACGAAGCCGGGAAACAGGCTAAAACGATCAGTGCATTTCAGGCCTTCAAGACAACGCTGGATGGCGGCGCGACCGAATTATTCGCGGTAGGAAAAATCCACGACACCATTTCCTTGAGTGGAGATAAGCCGATGTTGCTGAACAGAAATGTTCGGCTTGAAACCAGGATGCTTGGTATCGGATTCCACATTCCCTTTTGATGGCTTTTATGGACTAACAGCACTATGAAAATACAGGTCAATACTAGAAACCGTGCTTATCACTTTAATGCGGCAGAAGGGGAAAAAATACTCTATGCCGGACTGAGTGATGCCATTGGCCTGCCCTATGAATGTGCTAGTGGGACATGCGGAACATGCAAGGCGCGGTTGATCTCGGGAGAGATCGCCGATGCCTGGCCTGAGGCTCCAGGACGCAAGTATCTAAAGGGTGAAGACGAGTTTTTGATGTGTCAGTGTGTGGCTAAAACTGATGCATCAATAGAAGTGACAAACTTTGTTCAATCTATAGAGGCAGGCGTTTGCGTGCCCGCTGCGATGAAGGGCAGTATTAGCTCGACAAAACTGTTGGCGCCAGACGTGATCCATCTTCAGGTCAAGCTGAGCCAGCCGATGGAGTTTGATGCCGGCCAGTTCATGATGGTTCAGGTGCCCGGTGTGGCGGGGTTTCGCGGTTGGTCGATGGTGAATTATCAGCGTGAAGCCGAAAGCCTCGAATTCATTGTCAAGAAAAAGCCGGGGGGCGGGATATCCGAATGGTTGTTCAATAGTCAGTGCGTGGGTGTGGAGGTCGAGTTGTTTGGCCCATTGGGGCAAGCGACCTTTTACCCGGCCTTGCTCAAAAACATACTTTGTATCGCTGGTGGCAGCGGCATTGCAGGGATGCTGTCGATTCTATCGCGGGCTGCACAAAGTGATTATTTCAACCAATACAAGGGTGATGTGTTCTTCGGTGTACAGACGCTGAAGGACGCCTTTTTCCTGGACGAATTTTCTCAATTGCGGGCCCAATGTGGTGACAACCTGAATGTGACCATAGCCCTGTCAAAAGAGGAACCGTCTGCTTCTGCCCTGAACGACTACCCGCAACTGAAGTTCGACACGGGTTATGTACATGATGTGGCGGGGCGGCAAATGCAGGGTGGTTATCAAAATGTAAGAGCCTATCTTGCGGGCCCGCCGCCAATGGTCGATGCAACCATACGAATGCTGCTGCAGGCAAGATTTACCAGTGACAATATTTGTTATGACAAATTCAGTTAGGAATGGCAAATGAGCAAGATACGCATATGCAATACGGCTGAAATCCCCAGCAACGGGATGAAAGACTATGACGTCGAAGGTGGACTTAAAGTCTTGATAGCCAATGCTGGGGATAGTTATTACGCGTATCAGGGACTTTGCCCGCATCAGGAAGTCTGCCTGGCCGAAGGCTATTACGATGGCGCTGTGCTCACCTGCCACCAGCATCTGTGGCAGTGGGACATCACTACCGGAAAAGAGATCGGTCTTGCCGAGGCCCCGCTTGAGAAATACGAAGTCAAGATTGAAGACGGCGAAATATTCGTCGTGCAATCCAGTGCGCTGAGGGCAGCACAGTTGTTCATGGATGTGTCTGACGACACGTTACAAAAGCTTGATCTGCTTGCGCGTAGTGAAAAATATGAAAGTGGAGGCACTCTCTACAACATCGGCGACCCAACCGATGATCTTTATATCCTCGAGTCGGGCCGCGTTGAATTTCTCATTGGCCGCGATGGCACAAACCCTGCCGGTTTTGTTCTGCACAAAGGGGAAGTGTTTGGCTGGGCAGCGTTACTCGAGAACCAGGCACGCCGGATTGCAAAAGCCACCTGTCTGGAAGAAGCAGTCCTGTTGCGGCTGAATGGCGAGGAAACCTTGAAAGTCCTCGAATCCGATCCGGAATCTGGATATCTCGTCATGCGCAAGCTTTCGACGCTGATTACCCGGCATCTGGGCTCCCAGGGAGAAAAATAGCCAAAATGAAAAGAGCGGGATTGGCACCAAAATCTTGCTTTGCACGGCATATGAATTTCATACAGACATACAGACATACAGAGTAATCACTATTGATTAGGACCCGTACCGGGAAGCATCTAACAAGAGGAGTACTTCATCATGACTTGCTTTATAAATCGGTTTCATCGTCGCATTGGTCTCACATTAGCAGTTTCAGTTGTGGCTTTAGGACTTACTGCCGGGGGCGTGCCTTCTGCGTCGGCAGGTGAGAATGACTATGGGAAAGTGGGTGAACCCATTCATCTTACCGTAGGCTACCAGCCGTACTACACGGAGTCCTGGTCCGGCGTGGTGATGCAGCCCATGAAGTTTTACGAGAAATACCTGCCCAAAGGGTCGACCGTTAATTTCTCGATCGGCCTGCAGGGTGCTGTTATCGTCAATGCGATGCTCGCAGGCAAGCAGGATATTGGCTACATGGGAGACATGCCGGCTATTGTCTCAACCACTAAAGAGAAAGTCGCAGATCTTCGTATCGTTGCTACAGTAGGTTTGGGCGTTGATCAGTGCAATGTTTTTCTAGCAAGGAAGGATGCCCCAAAATTTGCCAATCAGAAAGAGGCAATCAAGTGGCTGAATGGGAAACGCGTGGCCGTGCCGAAAGGCTCTTGTACGGATCGCTTTGCACAAGCAGTGTTCACGGAAATGGGGGTTAAACCTTCAAGTTATCTGAATCAGAACATTGAGGTCATTACCAGCGGTTTCCGGGCTGGCAAGATCGATGCTGCGGTTATTTGGGAGCCTACTGCATCCCGTCTGGTGCTTGAAGGTCTTGCCAAACGCATCGCATCAGGGGCGGTGCTGAATGAACACGACGGCGGATTCCTTGTCATGCGTAACGATCTGATACAGCAGCGCCCAGACGTTGTCAAAGCATGGCTGAATGCCGAACTTGATGCCCAGCTATATATGGCGGACCCGAAAAATGCACAAAATATAGTGCGTATGGTGAAGGGGCAAACCACGGGCTTTACTGAGCAAGTTCTCTGGACGTCCCTGTATGGTCAATATCCGGAATCCGAAGGGGGCACTGCGGTGCGACTCCAACTGCCTTACACAATCAGCCCGGATGCTTCGGCGCTTATCTCCAAAGCCACCACTTTTCTATATTCAGTGAAAAGTATTAATACGCCCAAATTGCGTGCGGATGCTGTTATGCCGCAGTTCGCCGAAGCGGTATTGAAAGAGCGCGGCTTGAAGAGCCCGGTCGGTGAGGTCAAAGCACAGCCAGCCTCGCCATACAAAGGCGAGTAACTCTCCCAGTTCGATTTAATCAGGGTTGTTTCCAATTGTGCGCGTGGCTTGACGCGCACGGCTGGAGAGAGTCTTGACGTCCGGATTACACGGACGCCAGTGTCAGTGCTCGATATTTCAGACTGCATACGCTCAAGAGGAATATAAATGGATCAGAATCAAACTGCAGCCTTACTGAAGCGATCTATGCCGTTTCAGACGGTTCCGAGCGACATGCTCGAGGCAATTGCCAAGCTGGGCCGATATGAATCTTATGCCCGAGGGGACGTGATTTATCACCAAGGTGATTTTGCCGATGATGTTTATATCGTGTCTTCAGGGACTGTACAGCACACGCTTGGAATTGGCTTTCAGGCGATCCATCCGGAAAAAATCCTGCATAGCGGCGATGTGTTTGGCTGGGCCGCCGTACTTGAAAACCAGCGAAGCCGTCTGGCTAAGACGGTTTGCATGGAACGGACTGAACTGATTCGGATCAATGGCGAGGAACTGATCGAGCTCTTCAAGGCTTCGCCCGATATCGGAGATATTGTCATGAGTCGCTTCGCGACCATGATCAATAAAGAATACACCATGCCCGAAGAAGTGGCGGGACATGTCCCGCATTTCATGCAAGTGCCGGCTACCATGGCCACGGGCTTGACCTTAACGATGTTTCGTTTGTCTATGTGGCTGAAAAGTCCAAAACCCTATCTGATGCTCACGGGGTTCGGGATCCTTCTCGCGACCTGGTATTTAACGGTCGAGATCTGGAAATTACCCAGATTTGAAGATATGCCGGGATTGACCACAGTGATGAAAGAGTGGTTCAGCAAAGATCCGGACTACGGGCTATCCATCTGGATGCCAGAGTATTACCAGCATATCTGGGTCAGCGTTCGCCGAATCCTTATTGCATTTTTTCTTGCCACGGCTTTAGGCGTGCCGCTAGGGCTGTTTTTGGGCTGGTCGAAGTCGTTCCGCGAGTATGTCTTTCCTGTTTTTGAAACGTTGCGTCCCATACCAATTCTGGCTTGGGTTCCTCTGGCGATCCTGATGTTCCATGGTTCCGAAACGCCCGTTATCTTCCTTACCTTTCTTGCGTCCTTCTATGCCACCGCGCTGAATACCATGCTGGGGGTTGAAACGATCGACGAGTCCTACAGCCGGGCGGCCGCTTGCCTCGGTGCAAGCAAGTGGCAAGTCTTCAAGGAAGTGATTGTGCCGGGCGCCATGCCTTTCATGTTTACCGGCCTGCAAATTTCCATCGGCGTTGCCTGGTTTTCTCTGGTGGCGGGAGAGATGGTGGCCGGAGAGTACGGACTGGGTTATGTGATCAATACGTCTTATACGATGGTTCGTTATCCGACAATCGTGATCGGGATGATCACACTGGGCTTGGTTGGCTATATCTCCAGCGCACTGGTACGCATGGCTGGTGACTACATGATGCAATGGCGTGTTCGTGAACTTGCCCTGGGAGGTCGGTAATGAGTGCTGTATTGGAAAAACCCGTGAAGGTTGAAAAAGAGTCTGGGGCATTGAAAGGTGCGATCCGGATAGAGGATGTAGTCAAGATCTACGATCCTGATGGTGCAGCAGTGATGGCTGTGGATCATTGTTCGTTGGATATTCCGGCTGGCGAAATATGCATGATTGTCGGGCCATCTGGCTGCGGAAAGACCACTTTGCTGAATGCGATTGCAGGGTTCCACGGCATCACTTCGGGCAAGATTTACCTTGATGATGAGCTCTTGTGCGGGCCAGGGAAACCGATGGCGCAGCCTGGATCGGATCGAATCGTCGTGTTTCAGAATGGCGCTTTGTTTCCCTGGAAATCAAATATAGACAATGTCGCTTTCGGCCCTCTGATGCAAGGAAAGCTGAGTAAAAAAGAAATCTATGAAAAAGCCCGCAGCATCATGGCGGACGCAGGTTTGAGTGGGACCGAGCACAATTTTCCAGGGGAAGTGTCTTCCGGTTTGCGTCGCCGGGTGGAAATTGTACGAGCCCTGATGAATGAGCCGAAAGTATTACTGTTCGATGAACCTTATCGTGCGCTCGACTCGCTCACCAAGTCGGTGATGCATGAAGCTTTACTGGAAATTTATTATAAAAACAAAGTAACCATCTTCTTCATTACCCACGACCTGGAAGAAGCGATTTTCCTTGGACATCGGCTTGTCATCATGTCTTCGCGCCCATGCAAGCCGAAGAAGATCATTGACGTTGATATTCCTCACCCTCGCGATTACAGCGTTCTGACCAGTACGCGGTATCGCCAGCTGATGGATGAAACGGTAGAGCTCGTGCATGAAGAAGCCAAGAAGGCTTTTACGGCTGGCGAGAAAGAAGGGTAGACGAGATGAATACCAAAAGTTTAAGCAAGTCACTATTTAACCGCGCCAACCTGCGTGCCGTCACTGCCATTTTTGTGTTTCTCGTGCTCTGGGAGATTGGCTCGCGGTCCAAGGATTGGTTTGGCTTTACCGTTCCCTGGGTCGGTCAAGTGCCGGCTCCCACCGCAGTCATTGTCGCGTGGTATGGATTGCTTGGTGACCATGGGTACTGGCAAAGCTGGTATATGAGCACGCTCCGTGTGCTGGCGGGATTTTCCGCCGCCATGGTGGTCGGAATTCCGCTGGGCCTGTTCATGGCGGTGAACCGGACATTTAATAGTCTGGCTTTCCCCAGCTTTGAGATATTGCGACCGATCCCGCCGCTGGCCTGGGTTCCGGCATCGATCATCTTTTGGCCAACTCAGGAGTTGTCGATCGCATTCGTTACTTTTCTAGGGGCCTTTTTTACCATCGTGATAAACGTTCTGGGAGGGGCGAAATCCATTGATCCACGCTTTTTCCAGTCTGCGCAATCAATGGGCTCTTCACAATGGGATGTCTTTCGGCGCGTCGTTCTCCCGGCAACACTTCCCTCGATCGTCGTCGGGTCTGCAGTGGGCATGGGGATCACTTGGGAAGTGGTGGTTGCAGCTGAAATGATTTCAGGTGGTGGTGGATCAAGTGGTTCGGGTGGCGGACTTGGCTTTTTTATCTGGAACTCATATGTCGGGGGGTCATACGAGCAGATTGTTGTTGGGATGATCAGTATCGGTATCGCTGGATTTATCAGCAGCGAACTCTTGCGAAAACTCGGCCGTTATTTAACGCCATGGTTGAAAACACGGTAAAGGATGAATCGTATGAACGGTATTGCCAAAAATCAATCGGCTGCGACGTCGAATACCACGAAGCCCGAGGTCAAGCCTGCTGAAATCAAAGTCACAAATGTCAGCAAATCGTATGGTGCGGGCCTGTTCGAAAAAGAAGTAATCAAGGATTGTTCGTTCACCATTGAGCACAACAAGCTTACTGTGATGATCGGCCCTTCGGGTTGCGGTAAGAGCACTTTGATACGCCTGCTTGCCGGTTTTGAGAAACCATCATCCGGGACTATCGAAATTGACGGAAAACGGATAACTGGCCCAGGGCGTGATCGTCTGGTTGTTTTCCAGGAATCAGCACTGTTTCCCTGGATGACCACCCACGACAACATCATGTACGGGCCCAAGGCACGAGGCGAAAATACGCAGCAGAACCGGGACCTGTCGGAGTATCTTCTGGAGAAGGTTGGCTTGTCGGCTTTCAGGAACAAATATCCCCCGCAGCTTTCCGGTGGCATGCAGCGTCGGGCTGAATTGGCCCGTGCGATGATCAATAACCCTGATGTCATGATTCTTGATGAGCCGTTTCGAGGCCTGGATTGCATGTCCAAGGAATTGATGTGGGAATACTACTCAGGGCTTTACGAAGAGTCGCATAGAACGAATTTTTTCGTGACCACCGATGTCGATGAGGCGATCTTCCTCGCTGACCGTTTACTGATCATGTCAAACATTCCGGGACAGGTTCGTGCAACCATCGAAGTCGATTTGCCCCGCCCGAGAAGACTTGCTTACGTTTTTGATGATGAACGGGCAATTGCCGTGAAGATGGAGGCTTTGTCCATCCTTCACAAGGAGGCGATGAAATCGTTTAGTGGCGGAAGCAAGGCCGCGACAGACTTTGTCGAAGCTTATTCAAAGCGCTCGAGCAGCGCAGATGAAATAAAGAGCCAAACATGACATCGATTCACCATGCTTGATTTGTTATTCAGCCGCATAACGGTCGTTAGTCTCGCGGTAATTGGTGGCGTTTTCGCAATACTTGCCTCGTGGCGTCAGAGTGGCGGTGATAAGTCGAAACCTTATGTGAGGTGGCTGAATATCCTGTCCTACGTTTTTATGGCGGCCAGCATGATTTTGTTTATCGGGATTGGGTTTTACAACGTCTTCATAGCTGGAAATGGACAGCAATAGAACCAAGAGAGGGATGCTGCAAGGCACCATATTCCTGCGCCAGACAATCTTATAAAAATCAATATGCTTCAGTTGAAGTAGGTTGAAGTAGGTATCAGGTATCGCGTGTTGCTGTAGAAATATATTGGATGCTTAACCGAGTTTTTTGATTGGAGATAGAAATGGGAAAAAATGTAATCGATATGCGCAGCAGGCCTTCATTTCTGCATGATTTTTATGGGGCAACGCCTGGTACAAATGAGTATGAGGTCGTCAAATGGCTGAATCGGCGTGTGGGTTCAAAAAACGATGAGCATTTCACCCGCTCAAAGGACGTCGAAGGGTTTGTAGAAGAAATCAGGGAAGTGGGCATAACGACGTCTGTAGTGGTGGGCCGTGACATTCCTGGAATCAGGCATACAAATGATGAAATCAGCGGAATAACAAAAGGTCATAAAGAGCTTGTGGGCATGGGTTCTGTCGACCCTATTGCATTGGGTGTCAAGGGTTCGATTGCCGAAGTGGAGCGAGCCATCAAAAAGCTAGGGCTGAAAGGCATTAATCTGGAGCCTGGATTTGGCAGTGCGCCTATGAAGGCAGATAACCCACTGCTGTATCCAATCTACGATGCCTGTGATCAATTGGGCGTTCCTGTGTGCCTCATGTCTGGGCCCACATCCCCCAGTCTCGAACTTACCGACCCCGCTCCTGTGGGACGGATTGCGAAGGCATTCCCTAATCTGTCAATTGTCTGTTATCACGGGTTCTATCCCTATGTGAACGAAATAATCGGGGTTGCCTTTCGCTGGGAAAATGTTTTCCTTGTACCCGATATGTATATATTTCTGCCGGGTGGGAATCTCTATGTTGAAGCCGCAAACGGTTTCATGAAAGATCAGCTTTTATTTGGTAGCTCGTATCCGTTCCGGGCGATGGGGCAATCGGTTGAAGACTATAGAAATCTGGGGTTCAAGGATGGGGTGATTGACCAGGTAATGTACAAGAATGCCAAACGGGTACTGAAGCTTAAAGCCTAGATTTATGGATAAATATCCATAAATATTAAGTTTCATGGAAAAATAGATGAACCTTGCAATTAGAGAAGCGGAGTTGCCGGATTTTCCTCAGGTGCTGGAGCTTTATAGGTTGCTCGACTTCTACCCCGAGGAAGACCAGCCATTTGACAAGCTCGAAAAGCAATTCATGCGCCATAAAGAGTACCCGGACTACCATGTCTTTGTGGCTGAAATAGACAATGCGGTAGCCGGTACTTTTGCGCTGATTATTATCGAAAGTGCAGCGCACGGCGGGAAGCCATTCGGAATTGTCGAAGACGTGGTTGTTTCGAATAATTGGCAAGGGAAAGGCATTGGTAAAAAAATGATGTTGTTTGCAATGCAACTCTGTCAAACAAAAGGATGTTACAAACTTGCATTGTCTAGCCATTTGCAACGCAACGAAGCGCATCAGTTTTATGAGTCGCTCGGATTTACAAAACATGGTTACAGCTTTCAAATGGCTTGGACAGACTGATTGGAATGATGACAACGAGCAGGCTGACATTGGTTCGCATGCACTTCATGCCTGAAGTGCGTGCCGTCGCCATCAATGCGTTATTAATCTGATCTGATATTGCCCTGATCCATGACAATCGCCTGGCTGCTTGCGATTTCTCTTGTCGTTGGCGTGCTTATCGGCGCTGTCGGTATTGGAGGAATTCTTCTGATTCCGGCACTCAGTATTCTTGGAGGATTGACAATCCAGGAAGCCATGGCGACAGCATTGTTCACTTTTATTTTTACCGGCGTGATCGGGGCCGTTTTGTTTCAACGCCGCGGAAGTATCGATTGGAACATTACGGTGCCGCTGTGCATTGGGGCAGCTATCTTTGGATTTTTCGGTGCTTGGGCAAATGCAAAAATTGATGCATTTGGACTCTCTTTGATCCTGTCTTCAATTATTGTTTTTGCGGGAATTTATACTTTCTTTACTAAAACCAGGGAAAATTCTATAGCGTTTCAGAATCGCCCAGTTTTGCAGCAGATATTGTTGGTCGGGGTAGGGGCTGTGGTGGGTTTTGGCTCAGGTCTAACAGGTGTGGGCGGCCCCGCGTTGTCTGTTCCTATAATGATCTTGTTGGGGTTCTCTCCACTGAGCACGATTGGAGCAAGCCAGGTAATTCAGATACTGGCAGCAATCTCGGGGACGGCAGGAAACCTTCGATATGGATCAATTAATTACGAACTTGTGGTTATTTGCACAATTATCGAAGTTATAGGCGTCGTAATAGGTGTATGGATCGTACATGCCGTCAATGCGCAAGTTTTGCGAAGTTGCGTTGGAATATTATGCATTCTGGTTGGTGCTGGACTCTTGATGCAAACATTGGGGGGGTGATGGCCAGCTGGTTTTGTATTGTTTCATGTATCCGTGGAGCCCTGCACACAGGGCACGTGATGTGTTGATATTGTCCGCTCTGCGTTTGGTGATCACCACAATCGACATCCGTTCGCGATACGCATCAAGGCAGATCACACCTGACCTGGTTAATCAGGAAGCGAACCGGGAGCTGAAATCATCCGAAGGCTAAGCTCGTAAACGGGCTATCGCCGCCAACGCTCGAAAAACACAACTGGCTCGAACCTATCCCCGGACGCCAGGTGCTTCAATGTCAATCGTGCCGGCATGACACTCTGTCACTGTACTGGCACGCATTCTACGGAGTTGCTGTGCCTGGAGATTGATTAAGTGATTGTTCATGAATGAACTTTTCATTGATCCTCGTAGCCGAGATTGTCTGGCACGCGACTTGCTGTATTTAATCAAACATACCACCCAATGGTTTTCTTGATTGCTGCAGAGGATTTATGCCTAGTACAAATCAAGCCGACCTGTTGCCCGCATTGCACCGGCTGCAGGAAAAATTCGGTTATATCCCGGATCATGCGATTGCCGACCTGGCAAAGACCCACAATATGGCACAGGCCGAAGTGGTGGGCGTGATTGGTTTCTATCATGATTTCCACCGGGCACCACCTGGGCGTCAACGCCTCCGGATTTGCCGCGCAGAGTCGTGCCAGGCCATGGGTGCGGATGCTTTGGCGGTTCATGCCAGCACTACCCTGGGTATCGAGTTTGGCGCCACTACGGCCGATGGCGAAGTCACCCTGGAGGCTGCCTACTGTTTTGGTAATTGCGCCTGCTCGCCAGCGGTGATGCTGGATAACGAATTGCATGGCCGCGTCAGCGCCGAACGCCTTGACGCAATCCTTGCGGAAGGACGAGGCGCATGACGCAACGAATTTTTGTACCCCGCGACGCGAGCGCCATTTCAGTAGGCGCAGAACATGTGATGCGCGCGATCGAGCTTGAGGCCCGGAACAGGGGTCTGGCTGTCGAGATCGTACGCAATGGTTCACGTGGGTTGTATTGGCTGGAACCACTGATCGAGGTCGATGTTGGTGGGCAACGGGTCGCCTATGGGCCGGTCAGCCCTGAAGATGTACCCGGCCTGTTTGAAGCCGGATGGCTGCATGGCAGCGCACATGCGCTGTGCCATGGCCCCAGCGAGGACATCCCGTATCTGAAGCGTCAGACTCGCCTGACCTTCGAGCACATGGGGGTCACCGACCCGCTGTCGCTGGAGGACTACCGTTCTCTTGGCGGATTCAAAGGTCTGGAACGTGCGCTCGGCATGAAAACCGGGGACATCGTGGATGCAGTCGATGTGAGCGGCCTGCGCGGCCGTGGTGGCGCGGGCTTTCCAACGGGAATCAAGTGGCGCACGGTGATGAACGCGGATGGCGCGCAAAAGTACATCGTCTGCAATGCCGACGAGGGTGACTCCGGCACTTTCTCGGATCGCATGCTGATGGAGGGCGATCCTTATTGCCTGATCGAGGGCATGATCATCGCGGGCCTGGCGGTAGGTGCGGATACCGGCTATATCTACCTGCGTTCAGAATACCCGCTTGCCTGGGACGTACTGGAAGAAGCCATCGTCACGGCTACGCGCGAAGGTGTACTGGGCGACAATGTACTCGGCTCGGGGCGTCGTTTTGAACTGAATCTATTCAAAGGTGCGGGGGCCTACGTATGTGGCGAGGAAACCTCGCTACTGGAGAGCATCGAAGGCAAGCGCGGCCTGGTGCGCGCCAAGCCGCCGCTACCCGCATTGCAGGGCCTGTTCGGACTCCCTACTGTGGTCAACAACGTGATCACGCTGGCCAGCGTGCCCTGGATACTGGCTCAAGGCGGCGAGGCCTACAAGTCACATGGCTGCGGCCGTTCGCGCGGCACGTTGCCATTCCAGCTTGCGGGCAATCTTAAATATCCCGGTCTGGTCGAGGCCCCCTTCGGCATGACGCTGCGTGAGTTGCTCTACGACTTTGGCGGCGGCTCTGCCAGCGGCCGGCCGATTAGGGCTGTGCAGGTGGGCGGCCCGCTTGGCGCCTACCTGCCCGAGTCGCGCTTCGATCTGCTGCTTGATTACGAGGCATTTGCGGCAGTCGGCGCCACAGTCGGCCATGGCGGCATCGTGGCTTTCGACGACAGCGTCGACATGGCGAAGATGGCTCGCTATGCCATGGAGTTCTGCGCCATCGAATCCTGCGGCAAATGCACGCCGTGCCGCATCGGTTCGGTGCGCGGTGTGGAATTGCTGGATGGCATGATGGCCGCGCGCGCGCAGCAGACCAACAGCGACGTCCTGTTGCGCGATCTTTGCCAGACTATGCTGGAAGGGTCGCTCTGCGCCATGGGTGGAATGACGCCCTTTCCAGTCCTGTCCGCCCTCGATCACTATCCCGAAGATTTCGGCCTGGCGCCGAAGCAAAAGGAGACCTCAACATGATTCTGCATTGTCAGCACGACCGGGGTACCCCGGCACGTACGTCGACTCAGCGCATTACGCTGTCCGTCGACGGGATCCCCGTCACTGTTCCGGTCGGGACTTCGGTCATGCACGCCGCTGCCGAAGCGGGGATCGATATTCCAAAACTGTGTGCGACCGAACAGCTGGAATCATTCGGCTCCTGCCGTCTCTGTGTGGTTCAGGTGAAGGACCGGCGCGGCTATCCTGCTTCGTGTACCACATTGGTGGAGGAGGGCATGGAGGTCACAACCGAGAACGATGCCCTGTTCCGTCTGCGCCGCGGCGTCATGGAGTTGTATATCTCCGATCATCCGCTCGACTGTCTGACCTGTTCCGCCAATGGAAATTGCGAGCTGCAGGATCAGGCAGGTCGCGTCGGCCTGCGCGAGGTGCGTTACGCCGATGGGGATAACCATCTGCAGGAAGCGGTGGATACCTCGAATCCCTATTTCGCCTACGATCCGTCTAAATGCATTGTCTGCTCGCGCTGCGTGCGGGCCTGCGACGAAATCCAAGGCACTTACGCTCTGACGACCACCGACCGTGGATTCGATAGCCGTATTGCGGCGGCCGGGGGTGAGGACTTCATGTCTTCCGAATGTGTGTCCTGCGGTGCCTGCGTCGCGGCCTGCCCGACGGCAGCACTGATGGAGAAATCCATCATCGAGATGGGACAGCCACAACGCAGCGTCACCACCACCTGTGCCTATTGCGGCGTTGGTTGTTCGCTCAATGCCGAGTTGCAAGGCGAGAAAGTGATCCGCATGGTTCCCGACCCCAATGGTGGTGCCAATCATGGTCATGCCTGCGTCAAGGGCCGCTTCGCCTGGGGCTACGCTACGCATGCCGACCGTATCACCACGCCGATGATCCGCAGTTCGATTCGCGATCCCTGGCGCGAGGTGAGCTGGGAAGAGGTCATCGCCCATACGGCGAGTGAATTCCGGCGCTTGCAGGAAAAGTACGGCGCCGAATCGGTCGGTTCGATTACATCTTCGCGTTGTTCCAACGAGGAGACCTATCTGGTCCAGAAGTTGACCCGTGCCGCCTTCGGCGTCAATAACGTCGATACCTGTGCCCGTGTGTGCCATTCTCCTACCGGATATGGCCTCAAGCAGACCATGGGTGAATCGGCGGGCACTCAGGACTTCGATTCCGTGATGCAGTCGGATGTAATCCTGGTGATCGGCGCCAACCCGACCGATGGACACCCGGTGTTTGGATCGCGCATGAAACAGCGTCTGCGCAAGGGCGCCAAGCTGATTGTCGCCGACCCGCGCACCATCGATCTGGTCGACACACCACACGTGCGTGCCACGCATCATCTGAAACTGCTGCCCGGCACCAACGTTGCGCTGATCAATGCCCTGGCACACGTCGTCGTCGCCGAAGGGCTGGTTGACGAGGATTTCGTCGCGAGCCGCTGCGAGCCGGAAGCTTTCAACAAATGGCGTGACTTTATAGCTGACCCACGCCATTCGCCGGAAGCAACTGCCTCCGTTACCGGCGTACCGGCGGACGAAATGCGCGCAGCCGCGCGACTGTATGCGACGGGCGGCAATGCGGCCATCTACTATGGTCTGGGCGTGACCGAGCACAGCCAGGGATCTACCATGGTCATGGGGATTGCCAACCTCGCCATGGCCACCGCTAACATCGGACGACCTGGCGTCGGCGTCAACCCGCTGCGCGGCCAGAACAACGTGCAGGGTTCGTGCGATATGGGCTCCTTCCCGCATGAGTTTCCAGGCTACCGCCATGTGTCGGACGTCGAAACCCGCCAGTTGTTCGAGTCGGTCTGGGGCGTGCCGCTTTCGGACGAACCCGGCCTGCGCATCCCGAACATGTTCGACGCAGCCATCGCCGGTAGTTTCAAGGCGCTCTACGTACAAGGCGAGGACATCGCACAATCGGATCCAAACACCGAGCATGTCACCCATGCGCTGGAATCTCTGGAATGCTTGGTAGTGCAGGACCTGTTCCTCAACGAGACCGCGAAATTCGCGCACGTCTTCCTGCCCGGCGCCAGCTTCCTGGAGAAGGACGGCACGTTCACCAACGCAGAGCGGCGCATTTCGCGCATCCGCAAAGTGATGCGCCCGCTCGCTACCTATGCCGACTGGGAAGTGACCCAGATGCTGTCGAACGCGCTTGGCTATCCGATGCATTACAACCACCCGTCCGAAATCATGGACGAGATCGCGCGTCTGACACCCACGTTCCATGACGTGTCCTATACCAAGCTGGATCAGTTGGGCAGTATCCAGTGGCCCTGCAACGCGGAACATCCGGATGGCACGCCGACCATGCACGTGGAGGAATTCGTGCGGGGCAAGGGGCGCTTCATGCTGACCGAGTATGTCGCTACGGAAGAGCGCGTCAACCGCCGCTTCCCGCTACTGCTCACCACCGGTCGCATCCTGTCACAGTACAACGTCGGCGCGCAGACCCGACGTACTGCGAATAATGCCTGGCATCCGGAAGACCTCCTCGAACTGCATCCGGTGGATGCCGAGGATCGCGGCATCCGCGAAGGCGACTGGGTTGGCGTGCAGAGCCGTGCCGGCGAGACCGTACTGCGCGCCCGCATCAGCGAGCGCATGCAGCCCGGCGTCGTCTACACCACGTTCCACTGGCCCGGATCTGGCGCTAACGTGGTGACGACGGAGAACTCCGACTGGGCGACCAACTGTCCGGAATACAAGGTGACCGCCGTGCAGTTGTCGCGCGTGGAGCAACCTTCAACCTGGCAGAAGCAGTTTGAGCAGTTTAGCCAGGAGCAGATAAAGCTGTTGAAACAGGAATCGGCCGATGCGCCTGTGTGATTTGCCCACCGCTGCCATGACGCTGCCACCTCCCCTGGTGGAAACCGCCGCGTACGGACCAGGCGGTACACACATGGATACGGTGCCGGAAGAGGTGCCGGTCGCTTTGTCCTACAACGGCATTTCGCATGCTGTGATGCTGGCCAGTCCAGCCGATCTGGAGGACTTTGCGCTCGGATTCAGCCTCAGCGAAGGCATCCTGGAGGATGCTTCCGAACTGTACGAACTGGAGCTTGAAATCGGTACCCTGGGCGTGGTGGTGCAGATGCGTATTGCCGGTGCACGTTTTGCCGAACTCAAGAACCGGCGTCGTGCCATGGCCGGCCGCACCGGCTGTGGATTGTGTGGTGTAGAAAGCCTGGACCAGGTGGCCCGCATCTTGGCGCCGCTACCTGCGGGATCTGCCATCGCCGCGGCTTCGTTGCATCGGGCGCTGGGCCAACTGCAGCAAAAGCAGCCCCTGCACGCCAGCACGGGTGGCGTGCACGCGGCCGCCTGGGCCGACACCGCCGGGAATCTGCTGGTGGTGCGCGAAGATGTGGGCCGCCACAATGCTCTGGACAAGCTGATCGGCGCACTGATGAAAGCGTCGTACGATCCCTCCGGCGGCTTCGCACTGGTCACCAGCCGCGCCAGCTTCGAAATGGTGCAGAAAGCGGCGGGTGTCGGCATTCCCATTCTTGCTGCGGTTTCAGCCCCGACAGGCTATGCAATCCGGCTGGCCCAGGAAGTGGGCCTGACTCTGGCAGGCTTCGTCCGCCAGGGCCGTCATACCGTCTATTCAACCCCGGAACGAATCGAAAACCGAGCAACGCATGAACATTGAACATCTGATCCACATGGCCAACCAGATCGGCACTTACTTCGAGGCCGAGCCCGACCGGGCGACTGCGAGCGCAGGCGTTGCCGATCATCTGGCTCGCTTCTGGGAGAAGCGCATGCGCCAGAGCCTGTACGCATATCTGGATTCGGCACAGGACAGCGCACTGGCACCGTTGGTCAGCGAAGCGCTGACCCAGCATCGCGAGCAGATCCTGGGCAAGCTCCGATGAGCCGGGCTTTTGTCGCGTTGGGCGGAAATGTCGAGGGGCCAGCAACCAGGCTACTTGCCGTTATGGGCGAATTCAATTCGCTTCCGCGCACCCGCCTGCTACGTGCGTCTTCACTCTACCGGACGGTGCCCGTGGGCTATTCGGATCAGCCCGACTTCGTCAATGCGGCAGTCCTGCTGGAAACGGGTCTGGCGCCGGATGTGCTCATGGCCGAATTGCTGGAGATGGAGACGCGCCACGGCCGCGTGCGTCACCTGCGAAACGGGCCGCGTACGCTGGACCTGGATTTGCTGCTGTACGACGGCCTGGTCCTGGATGACGATCCTGCGCTGATTGTGCCGCACCCGCGCCTGCACCTGCGGTCTTTCGTATTGGCGCCGCTGGTGGAAATCGCGCCCGAGTGCGTGTTGCCCCGGTATGGCCGGGCCGCTTCGATCCTCGAGCGCATGACGGATCGGAACGATGTCCGCCGCATCGATTTTCCCGGACTGGACGATGGTCTGCAGATCCTGCGCAGGCTTGGCCAGGGGTCGATGCCCCGCGCCTACGCCTGATCAATTCATTCTGTTTTGTCTTCCAGCCCGTTCGGTGCAAACCCGCTCGAGAGTTGGGTTCACGCGGCGAGTGGTACGGTACGCTCGATCAGCGCATAGGCGGAGTGGTTGTGAATCGACTCGAAATTCTCTGATTCGACTACATAGGATTCGATACGTGCATCCCTGTTCAGCGCCGCGGCCACATCGCGCACCAGATCTTCCACGAACTTGGGGTTCTCGTAGGCCTTCTCGGTGACGTACTTCTCGTCCGGCCGCTTCAGGAGACCATAGAGCTGGCTGGAGGCATTCACCTCGGCGATGTGGATCAGGTCCTCGATCCAGACAAAGTCATTCGTTCTGACGGTGATCGTGATGTGCGAACGCTGATTGTGTGCACCATATTTCGAGATGCCCTTGGAGCAGGGGCACAGGCTGGTGCAGGGCACCAGGATCCGGACGGTCTGGTGGTATTTTCCTTCCCGGATCTCGCCGATGAAGGTGACTTCGTAATCGAGCAGACTCTTGACGCCGGAAACCGGCGCACGTTTATTGACGAAGTAGGGGAAGCTCATCTCGATGTACCCCGACCGCGCTTCCAGGCGCCCGACCATCTGATGCAGCATGTTTTCGAATGACTCCACCGTGATCTCGTGCTCTTGACTGTTCAGAATCTCGACGAATCGCGACATGTGCGTGCCCTTGAAGTGATGGGGCAGGTGAACAAACATACCGAAGGTGGCGATGGTGTGCTGGATGCCGCTGCTTTTATCCCTTACCTTGACCGGATGACGAATGGCCTTGATGCCGACCTTGTCGATGGCGATCCTGCGTGCGTCTGGCGTATTCTGGACATCGGGTAGGGCGGTATTGGCAGGCCTGCTGTCCAGCAGGGGCGCGGGGCAGGGCAGGTCGGTTTCGCAGACGGCGTCGCAGGTGGTCATGAGTTTCCTTGGTTTGATTCAGTCAGGGCAGTAGCGCGGTGACTTGTTTCAGAACTTCCTGGGCGGGCGTGCCGTAAGGAATGATTCTCACGAGTTTGCCCCGGGTATCGATGAGAAAGGTGTTCACCGTATGGTCGACGGTATAGCTAGAGCCTGTTGGCACATAGCGGAAGTGCGCGCCATACTGGCCGGCCACCTTGTGCAACTCCTGTTCGCTGCCGGTCAGCGCCAGAATGCTCTTGTCAAAAAAACCAACATACGGATCGAGAACCTCGGCGGTATCCCGTTTCGGGTCGACGCTGATGAAGATGGGCTGGACCAGGTCGCGCTTGTCGGCGGGCAGCATTGCCAGTACTTGTTTGAACTGCAGCAGTTCCGTCGGGCACATGTCCGGGCAATGAGTAAAGCCGAAATAAAGCAAAACCGCTTTGCCATTAAACGAGGATAGCGAGACCGCATCATTTTTTGTGGTGCGGAGTGTGAAATCCCCCCCCAGTGCTGAGGTGCCTGCATATGCCGTGGATGTGCAGAGTACAGCTATGAATGCGATGAAATAGCATTTTGATTTCATTGCTATGACCTAAAAAATGTCCGGTACATTTTTCAAGCATGAAACATGCCATTTGTATTTGTGTTTGACTGTTCAGGTACTGGCGATCAATTTTCCGAAATGGTGACAACTCGAGTCACTGCGAGCGCTCCGATTTCGTGACAGTCTGTGCCACGCATTTCGCATATGTTACGTTTCAATGCGAATTGATGTTCGCTTTGGTGCTATGTTTAATCAAGAAACATATGGAATTCATCCGAATAACTCACCCGAATCAAGTATTTTTAAAATCTTGGTGCGGATTTTGCTTCCTCAGTCTTTACAAGGATTTAAGTAATGGGAAGGCGAGAAATCTTGGAGCACGCCCGTATTGTGAATGCTGTGATCGATTCGCACGATTTGGCCGAGTCGGGAGAAATTGGGCCCGCTATCGTCCAATCATGGAATCGGTGCGTACATGATTTTGGCCTTGACCCCGTTCGTGATGAGCCGGTGATTGTTCTGGAAAGCCGCGAGCTTAAGGCTCATCAGGAGCCTTTGGAGCTTTTGCGGGCGATCGCACAAGGTGAGATGGCCACGCTTTACCAGCAACTGGCTGGATCCGGTTTTTCCGTACTACTGACTGACCGGAAAGGCGTGGTGCTGGATTACCTTGGGGATCCCTCTTTTTCCGAGGCTGCCCAGCAGTGCGGAATGGCGGAAGGCGCACTCTGGAGTGAACAATATCAAGGCACAAACGGCATGGGAACCTGTGTCATCGAACAACGGCCCATTCTTGTACATCATCACGAGCATTTCCTGACGCGCAATATTGGGTTGACCTGTTCAGCGGCGCCAATCTTTGATCATGAGGGGGGGTTGTTGGCAGTATTGGATGCCTCCAGCTTTTCCCATCTGGCTCAGCAACACACCCTTGTTCTGGTGAACATGTCTGCGCAGATGATCGAGAACCGCGCCTTTCTGTGCAAGTTCCGCGACCACTACGCTTTACGCTTTCATAGCCGGCCGGAATTTATCGGAACCCTATGGGAAGGGGCGTTGGCTTTGGATGAGGAAGGCAGGGTTCTGGCAGCCAACCGTAGCGCATTGTTTCAACTCGGCTACAAGAAGCCAGCTGACTTGAGGAATCTTCAGTTACGCGATCTTTTTAATACGGGAATGGATGTTTTGCTCGGGCGGAGAAATCAGGGCTGGCTCAATCCTGTGGCGCTTTATGAGGCGCGACGCGGTAATCGTTTTTTTGGATTGATCCAGACACCCGAGATTCGCAATGCCCCGGCAACGAGAGCTTCGCGGCAGATAGCTGTTGAGAGCCCTGAATTAGGCGGGCAGAAGGTTATACACCTTGATGAGTTGGAATTTGGCGACAAGACCATGGAATACAACGTGCATTGTGCCAAGCGGGTTCTTTCGAGGGATATTCCCATTTTGCTGTTAGGCGAAACGGGCACGGGCAAGGAAGTTTTTGCCCAGGGTGTTCACCATGAACAAACCGGTGGAAAGCGCCCCTTTGTGGCAGTTAATTGCGCGTCCATACCGGAAAGCCTAATTGAGAGTGAACTTTTCGGCTACAAGTCGGGTGCTTTCACTGGAGCCAGTCGTGAAGGGCGTCGTGGAAAAATTCTTCAGGCAAGCGGCGGCACTTTGTTTCTTGATGAAATCGGAGACATGCCGATGATGCTGCAAGCCCGTTTGCTACGGGTACTGGAAGAACGTGAAGTGGTTCCGCTGGGGGGTGAAACACCTGTCAATATCGACATCAAGCTGATTAGTGCCACACACCGCGATCTCAAAGAGTTGGTGTCTGAAGGGCTCTTCCGTGAAGACCTGTATTACCGCCTGCAGGGAATAACACTTCGTCTTCCGGCTTTGCGCGAGCGAGGCGACAAACGCGAACTCATCAGTCACATCTTGAACCTGGAATGTGCTGAAAGGGGAAAGATCGACCTGAGCAAGGGCGCCATGGGACAGCTGGAAGCTTATTCGTGGCCAGGCAACATACGCCAGCTGCGTAATGTTTTGCGTACAGCCCTGGCGTTGTGTGATGGGCCGGAAATCACTATTTATGACCTCCCGGAGGAAATTGGCACGCAGGTCTCTCCTCAAGAGCCAGAAAGCAGCGATGACAAAAATCTTGAATTATCCGTTCTGGGAATGGCCGAAAGGGAAGCCATATTGCTGAATCTCGAGAAATGCCGCTGGAATGTCACACTAGCCGCACAGAATCTGAAAATCAGCCGCAATACGCTATATCGCAAAATGAATAACCTGAATATCCGCGTCAACAAGGAGGAATAACTTGAAGCAGTCCCCATTTGTAACCTGGGTTGAGCCAGCAGATCTTGGTTTTAACTCAGCCCACTTTATTACTTATGGCAAGGTCTGTGAGAATTTGCACGGTCACAATTTCCACACACGGGTGACGGCTCACGGAGAGGATACGGGCGAGGGTTACGTGCTGGATTTTGTCGCGCTCACCCGTCTGGCCAAAGAAATCTGCCAGGATTTGTCGGATCGCGTGATCCTGCCGGCCACCAGTCCTGTCGTTCAATTGACTGAGGAAGATGGGCTGGTCAAGGTGGAAAGTTTTGGCAAGCGTTTCTGGATTGAAAAGGAAGGCTGCGCCATCCTGCAGATATCCAACGCCACGGCGGAGTTGATTGCCCGCCATATCGGTGAACGCCTGACCGATGCACTGCATCGGGAAAATCTGGCCAAAGGGGTCCATTTGCTGGAGGTGGGGGTAGAGGAAGCCGATCGCCAATGGGGGTTCTCCCGGCACGTCTTCGCGCAATGAGCCCCGATGCAAAACCGTGGTAGCGCGTAAAACACCTCGCATTGCCTGGGGCCTGACGGGGTCGGGACATTATCTTCGTGAAAGCCTGGAAATCATTGAGGCGCTTCCGGATGTCGATCTTTTTGTAACGCGGGCAGCAGCGGAAATACTCGGAATGTATGGGATTCCGCTCAAGAACCTGCGTGAGAAAATGCGTGTCTTCCAGGATCATACGGCCAGCAGCGTGCCGGTAGGCTTTTTGTATAGCGGCCATTACCACACGCTGATCATTGGTCCGGCCACGTCCAATACCGTGGCCAAATGCGTGACTGGAATCTCCGATACGTTGGTCACCAATCTCTATGCCCAGGCGGGTAAATGCCGCATTCCCAGCGTCGTGTTTGCCTGCGACTGCGAACCCACGGTGATCACCGAAGCACCGGGCCAGACCGTCACGCTGTACCCGCGCCCCATCGACCTCGAGAACACCGAACGGCTGAAAAGCTTTCCCTATACCCGTGTTGTGGAAAGTATCGAGGCACTTAAAGCCGCCATTGATCAACGACTGACATGCCTGAGCACATCCTTTTCCTGACGGGTCGCCTCGCCGAGTCGCAGTTGCGGCGTGTACTCACCGACATGGGTGATGCGGGTTTCACCTGGGAGGTACAGGTGATGGGCGTGCAGGTGGCTGCCTTGATGACAGCCGACATGATCCGCCGACGCCTGACGGATACGCGAGGGGCCAGCCGCATTCTGTTGCCAGGCCGCTGTCGCGGCGATCTGTCGGTTCTGGCCGCGCATTTCGGCATTTCCGTCGAACGAGGCCCCGACGAGCTCATGGATTTACCGGAGTTCTTCGGTCGACAGCGCCGTGCACCGGACCTGTCGCGGCATGACGTCATCATGTTCGCCGAACTGGTCAATGCACCCCTCATGAGTATCGAGGCTATATTGGCCCAGGCTGCGCGCTATGCAGCCGATGGTGCCGATGTGATCGACATCGGCGGTTTGCCCCAGACACCGTTTCCCCATCTGGAAGAAACGGTGCAAGCGTTGAAGGCGATCGGCTACCGGGTCAGCGTCGACTCGCTCGATTCCGATGAATTGCTGCGCGGCGGTCGGGCAGGCGCAGATTATCTGCTGTCGCTTACTTCCGATACTCTGCATCTGGCCGATGAAGTGGCGGCCACGCCGATCCTGATTCCTGCCCACGCAGGCGATGTGGATAACCTCATTGACGCCATGAAGCGGATGGAGGCGAATAATCGTCCCTATTTTGCCGATCCCATTCTGGATCCGTTGCCGTTCGGATTCACTGCATCTCTGGCGCGCTACCACGAATTGCGCCGGCGGATGCCTGATGCGGACATCCTGATGGGTACCGGTAATATTTCAGAACTGACGGACGCTGACACAGCCGGCATTCATGCCCTGTTGCTGGGGGTTATGGCGGAACTGAACATCCGTGCGTTGCTCACCACAGAGGTCAGCCCGCATTGCCGCAGTGCGGTGCGCGAGATCGATGCCGCACGCCGGATGATGTTTGCCGCGCACGAAACGCAGAGCCTGCCGCGCGATTTTTCCGATACGCTGCTTGGTCTGCATCATCGCAGGCCGTTTCCTTACGACAGAGATGAAATCGCCAGGATGGCGTGTGCTGTAAAGGATCCCAGCTTCCGTATTCAGGTCAGCGAAGAGGGCCTGCACATATACAACCGCGACGGCATGCACAGTGCGGCCGATCCTTTTGCGTTATGGCCGCATCTCAAGCTGGAGCAGGATGGTGGCCACGCGTTTTACCTGGGCGTCGAACTGGCCCGGGCGCAGATCGCGTGGCAGCTCGGCAAGCGCTACAGCCAGGACGAGGAGCTGAACTGGGGCTGCATGGGGCTGCGTCGTGAAGAAGAAGACCTCACGGTTCAATGCGGGCCCGGCAGCACGCGCGCGCCCTCGCTCGCGGAGCCATCATGAGCCTGATCCTGGAGGCCATCCTTACCACCGCCACATCGGACGGAGCGACGCATATCGCTCCGCTGGGCTTCCGGCGCGAAAACGGATTCATCGTCCTGTCGCCTTTCAAGCCTTCGCGCACGCTCGACAATCTGCGCGCCACCGGGATAGCTGCGATTAACCATCCCGCCGACGTGCGCGTATTCGCCGGCTGCCTCACGGGGCGGCGCGACTGGCCGCTTGTCCCGTGTGACCAGGTCGCATGTAGCCGACTCGCGGATGCACTCAGCCACAGCGAATTGATCGTGGATCGGATCGAAGAGGATGCAGTGCGACCCCGCTTCATCTGCCGTGAAGTCGCTCATGTTGGCCATGCAATCTTCCCCGGCCACAATCGTGCCCAGGCTGCTGTTATCGAGGCCTGCATACTGGCCAGCCGCCTGGGCATGCTGCCCGCCGACAAAGTGAGGCATGAAATGGACTATCTCGCTATCGCGATTGAAAAGACAGCGGGTCCACGTGAACTGGAGGCTTGGAACTGGCTGAAGGAGAAAATCGATGCCCATCGTTTGAAGGAGCAGGTGGCATGACGGGCTGGCTCGCCAGCATTACGAATATCGACGAAGCGCGGCAGGCACTTGCTGCGGGGGCCGACATTATCGATGCCAAAAATCCGCATGCCGGTGCGCTGGGCGCCCTGCCCCTAGACACGGTGCGTGCCATCGTCGATGCAGTGGGCGGGCGGACACCCGTCAGCGCAACCATAGGGGACTTTCCCACCATGGAGCCGTACGCGGTGCCCCACGCTGTCGACATGATGGCCGCCACTGGCGTCGATTTTGTGAAGATCGGCCTGTTCCCGACGCCAGCATTAGAGGGTTGTCTGGCTGCGCTGGCGCCTCTTTGTAACCGGTACCGGCTGGTGGCGGTTTTGTTCGCGGATTGCAATCCGGACATCGGCCTGGCCGATCGGCTCGCCGAATATGGATTTGCGGGCATCATGCTCGACACCATGGAGAAGACTGCAGGCGGCCTGCTCCATTATCAGACTATTTCATATCTAGCCCGCTTTGTAACGCAAGCCCGGAGTTTAAAATTAATCAGCGGACTGGCTGGTTCTCTGAAGGCGACAGACATTCCACTTCTGGAGCCCCTTGAACCAGATTATCTAGGCTTTCGAGGTGCCTTGTGCCATGGCCATTCGCGTACCGATACGCTAGACATGGGGGCGATGACTGTAATTGCAGAAGCCTTAGGGGCCTGCTGATTTATTCGTAAGAGGGCAAAGCCTGTGCTGGTTGACTGGTGCATCGTGCAACCATTTTGGTAGGCGGAAGTTCAGAGGTTCATGCCGCCGACCATGTAGGACGGCACCGAGGCCGTGGGCTTGCAGACTGAACTCAACCTGCCGATTCAACCTGATGAAGCGCACGCGTCACGGAAATCCAGGCGCCCAGCCAGCCAAACAGGGTGGTCAGCCCCAGCACGATGCTGATTTCGATAACCGTGGGCGGCGCCAAGCTGAAGCCCGAGCCGTACAAACTGGCCAGGTGGGCGACGGGTGACTGCAGCATCCAGCCAGCCAGCGCCAACACGCCACCTGCGGCCAGGCCACCCAGCAAACCCTGCACGGCACCCAGGTAAATAAACGGCCGGCGTATATAGCGGTCAGTTGCACCGATCAGTCGGCTGACCTGGATCTCGTCGCGACGAATCAGGACCTGGGCGCGGATGGCGTTGCCGGAAATGGCGACAAGTGCGATGGCAAACAGGCCGGCCAGCATCCAGACGCCGGTGCGGCCGATGGTGAGCGCGGCCTGCAGGCGTTCGGCCCATTGGCTGTCGAGGTGGGTTTCGGCCACGCCGGGGAGTTTGCCGAGTTCATCCGAAATGCGGGCCAGCTCCTGGCGCGAATGGGCCCTGGGACGCACGACCCAAGCATCCGGCAAGGGGTTGCGAGTCAGCCCGGCAGTGATGTCGGTCAGGTCCTGTGCGCTGCTCAAGTCGGATAGTGCTTCATCCTTGGGGACGAAGCGGGCGCTCGCAATATCGGACTGTTTCAGGCGCGCGGTCAGGGCCTGATTGTTGGCGGATGACACTTCGGCATCGAGAAACAGGCTGATTTCCGGTTGGGCGGGCAGGTCACCGGCCAGACGACTGAGGTTGCCGAGCATCAGGTACAGGCCGCTGGGCAGACTGATGGCCACGCCCATGGCTAGCGCGGTGAGCAGGGTGGCAACCGGTTGTGCGTACAGGCGGCGTAGCGAGGAAGTGAGCGCGTGCTTCTGGTGGCGCATCCAGCTGATCATGCTGTCATCTCCTCAACCTTGCCATGTTCCAGCCGCAAGATGCGGCCTCCCAATGCCGTGATTGCCCGGTCGTCGTGGGTGGCGATGACCAGCGTGGTGCCAACCTGATGGAAGTCGCGGAACATGGCCATGATGTCGGCTGCATAGCCGGCGTCGAGGTTGCCGGTGGGTTCGTCGGCCAGCAGCAGGGCCGGGCGGCTGACCAGCGCGCGGGCGATGCACAGGCGCTGCTGCTCGCCACCCGACAGGCTGATGGGATTGGCTTTTTCGCGGTTGAGCAGGCCGACCTTGTCGATCACGGCACGGGCACGTTTAAGCGCCTCGCGGCGGTCGAAGCCGGCGATATCGAGCGGCAGGACGACGTTTTCAATCACGTTGCGATCGAACAGCAGTTTGTGATCCTGGAATACCAGCCCGATGTTGCGCCGCAGGTAGGGCACCGCCCGGTGCGACAGGCGGCTGATGTTCTGGCCGCTGACTGTCAGCACGCCGCTGGTGGGCCGCTCGATCGCGGCGATGAGTTTCAGCAGCGTACTTTTACCCGCCCCGGAGTGCCCGATCAGGAACACCAGTTCACCTTGATCAATCGTGAGATTGACGCTGGACAGGGCTTCATGTCCGCCGGGGTAGCGTTTGGTGACTTGGCTGAAGCTGATCATGTATGGGGTGGTATCAAACGGTAAAAACGGCTTCGACGAATTCATGGGCGTTGAATGGCCGCAGATCATCAACGCTTTCGCCTACGCCGATGTAGCGGACCGGGATGGGGCGTGCCTGGGCGATGGCGGCAATCGCACCGCCCTTGGCGGTACCATCGAGCTTGGTCAGGGCCAGGCCGGTGACGCCGAGCGCATCATCGAACGACTTCACCTGGGCGACGGCGTTTTGCCCGGTGTTGGCATCCAGTACCAATAACACTTCGTGCGGTGCGCCGGGTGCGGCTTTTTCGATTACCCGCTTCACCTTCCTGATTTCTTCCATCAGATTCAGCTGGGTGGGCAGGCGGCCAGCCGTGTCAGCCAGTACCACGTCGATATTGCGCGCGCGCGCAGCCTGAATCGCATCGAAAATAACAGCGGCGGAATCGCCTTTTTCCTGGCTGACCACAGTAACGTTGTTGCGCTCACCCCAGACCTGCAGCTGTTCGCGTGCGGCGGCGCGGAAGGTGTCACCTGCGGCCAGCAACACCGACAGACCTTGCGACTGATACAGTTTGGCCAGTTTGCCGATGGTGGTGGTTTTACCTGCACCATTGACGCCAGCCAGCATGAGAATGAATGGTTTATGCGTGGTGACATCGAGCGGTGCCTGCAGCGGGCTCAGCAGATCGACCAAAGCCTGCTTGAGGCCGTCCTGCAGATCGGAGGCCTCAGTCCAGCCCTCGCGCCGCACCCTTTTTTGCAGGGTCTCAAGCAGGGCCTCGGTGGCATCCATGCCGATGTCGGCGGTGATGAGGATGGTTTCGAGTTCCTCGAACAGTTCGGCGTCGATCTTGCGGCCGACCCCAAACAGGCTGGAGAGTTGTCCCCCCAGGCGCCCGCGGGTTTTGGCGAGGCCTTGTTTGAGCCGTTGTGCCCAGCCCGGACGGGGTGTGGCAGGCGCAGCCTCTGCCGCAGGTTCGGACGTGGTGACCGCTTCTGCTTCAATGGTGGGCGGTGGCGTGACGGGTTGCAGCGCCTCGGGCGCGGGTGCGGCGGGTTCCGGCTTGGCAGCGGATTTGGATTTGAAGAAACTAAACACGGATAAAGGCAGTCAGCACAACTGTTTGACGGACGCGGTATCTTATCATTCAGGCAGTCGACTCCACACGGACATCTGTGCGTTTTGGAGTGAGGTCACTCATAAGGGTTAAGCAATGAAACAAAACAACATGCATGGCATGTGGGGAATGCTGTTGGCGCTCGCGATCGGCGGCGCCCAGGCGGTGGTGACGGACGTCACGCTGGATAACGGCATGCGGGTGATCGTGCAGGAAGACCACCGTGCACCGGTGATGGTGTCGCAGGTGTGGTATCGCGCCGGCTCGATGGACGAGTTCAACGGCACCACCGGTGTGGCGCACGTACTCGAACACATGATGTTCAAGGGCACGAAGTCGGTGCCACCGGGCGAATTTTCCAAACGCATTGCTGCCGCGGGTGGGCGCGAAAATGCGTTTACCAGTCGTGACTATACGGCCTATTTTCAGCAGATGCAGAAAGACCGGCTGGCCCTGTCGATGCAACTGGAGGCGGACCGCATGACCAACCTGGTCATCAGCGACGAGCTGTTTGCCAAGGAACTTCAGGTGGTGATGGAAGAACGCCGCCTGCGTACCGACGACCAGGCGCAATCGATCGTGTATGAGCGTTTGATGGCCACGGCGTATCAGGCGCATCCGTATCGGCGTCCCATCATCGGCTGGATGGATGATCTGCAGAACATGACCGGCCAGGATGCGCGCGACTGGTATGCGCGCTGGTATGCCCCCAACAATGCCACGCTGGTGGTGGCGGGCGACGTGAAGGCCGATGAGGTGGTTGCGCTGGCCAGACAGTATTTCGGGGGGCTGCCCAAGCGTGTCTTGCCGGAACGCAAGCCGCAAATCGAGCCGGCGCAGGTTGGCAGCAAGCGCATAGTGGTCAAGGCGCCGGCACAATTACCCTATTTGCTGATGGCCTGGCACGTTCCCACGCTCAAGGACTGGCAACAAGACAGCGAGCCCTATGCGCTGCAAATTCTGGCCGGCGTGCTGAGTGGGAACGATTCGGCCCGGCTGCAGAAATCATTGGTGAAAACGCAGCAGATTGCGGTGAATGTGAGTGCGGGCTACGACGCGGTTTCACGTGGGCCGGGCTTGTTCATGGTCGACGCGAGCCCCGCGCCGGGGAAATCGGTCGCTGCACTGGAACAGGCGGTGCGTGCCGAACTCAAGCGCGTGCAGCAAAAAGGCATCAGCGAAGCCGAACTTGCACGGGTCAAGGCGCAAGTGATTGCGGCCGACGTCTACCAGCGTGATTCGCTGTTTTATCAGGCCATGCAGTTGGGCGAATATGTGACCACGGGTTTGCCGCCGGAGGCGCTGGCGCGTCGGGTCGACAAGTTGCGTGCGGTGACGGCCAGGGAGGTGCAGGCAGTGGCGCGGAAATGGCTGCAGGATGATCAGCTGAGCGTGGCGGAACTCGATCCGCAGCCCTTGAACACCAAGGCGGCGCGTGCTGCCGTGGCAGGAGTGCGTCATGCCAATTAAGCGTTTTATTGCGGCCTGCCTGTTGAGCTTGCCGCTGTCGGGGCATGCCGCGCTGGTGATTCAGAACTGGCAAACTCCCGAGGGCGCGCGCGTGGTGTTCGTCGAAAGCCATGAACTGCCAATACTCGATGTTTCGGTGAACTTTCCGGCGGGCAGCGCGCGTGATCCGGCTGGCAAAGCGGGTTTGGCACATTTGACGCACGGCTTGCTGGATCAGGGAGCCGGCGGGATTACAGATACGACCATTGCACACCGTCTCGCCGACGTAGGGGCGGTGCTGTCGGGGAGCTTTGACCGGGATCGTGCAGAGGTCGGTTTGCGTACCTTGTCTTCTGCCAGCGAAAAATCGGCTGCACTCGATATCCTGACGCGTGTGCTGCAGCGGCCTGATTTCCCGCAGGCAGTGATCAAGCGCGAGAAGCAACGCCTGATCTCGTCCATCCGCGAAGCCGAAGCCGACCCAGGCACTGTGGCCAGCAAAGCCTTTTATCGTGCGCTGTATGCTGCACATCCCTACGCACACGACGAAGCCGGTGATCCGGTTGCAATCGGCAAGCTGACACGTGATGACCTGCAGCAGTTTTACCGCGCGCATTACAGCGCACCGAATGCCGTGATCGCCCTGATGGGCGATATCTCGCGCGCCGAGGCCGAAGCGATTGCCGCGCGTATTGCCAGTGGCCTGTCCGGCGCAGCGGTGGTGCCTGCCTTGCCCGCGCCCGTTGCGGCGAAGCCTTCCGATACGCGGATTGCCCATCCCTCGACACAAAGCCACGTGTTAATGGGTGTGGTGGGAATGGCGCGCAGCGACCCGGACTATTTTCCCTTGTTTGTCGGTAACTACGTATTGGGCGGCGGCGGATTTGATTCCCGGTTGATGCGCGAGGTACGCGACAAGCGTGGCTATGCGTATAGCGCATACAGCTACTTTGCGCCAATGATGGAGGCCGGGCCGTTCCAGCTGGGCTTGCAAACCAAGCTGGAACAAACGGGAGATGCCCTGAAAGTGGCCCAGGAAACCCTGCGGACCTTTATTGTGGACGGTCCCAGCGAGGCAGATCTCACCCAGGCCAAGTCCAATCTCACGGGCGGATTCCCTTTGCGTTTCGACAGCAACCGGAAAATTCTCGAATACCTGTCGGTCATCGGCTTTTACAAACTGCCGCTGGATTATTTGGATACATGGGTCGACAAGGTCAATGCGGTGGATGTGGCCGCGGTGAAGCGGGCATTTGCCCAGCGGGTTGATCCGGACAAACTGGTAACCGTGGTGGTGGGAGCCGGCAGTGCTCGCTAAACGTGCATCACCGAAGCGGGCGCACGGCGTCGCCAATCGGGTACGCATCATCGGCGGTCGATATCGCCGCCGCCTGCTCGATTTCCCTGGCAGCACGGGTTTGCGTCCCACCCCCGACCGGGTGCGTGAGACCGTGTTCAACTGGCTGGGGCAGGATTTGCCGGGCTGGACGTGCCTGGATTTGTTTGCCGGCAGCGGCGCACTCGGTTTCGAGGCGGCTTCGCGCGAAGCGGGGCGGGTGGTGATGCTCGAGCGTGATCGAGATGCGCTGATTGCGCTTGAAAAAAACCGGGCCGTTCTTGGTGCAAATCAGGTGGAAGTGTTGCGTGTCGATGCCACGGCCTGGCTGACCGCTAATCGCGAAATTTTCGACCTGATTTTCATCGATCCGCCGTTTGATAGCGGGTTGGCGGCGACCGTATTGACGGGGCTCGCCACCCATCTAAAAGCTGGCGGCTACGCTTATGTTGAGCAAGGTATCGAGGTGGTCGCCCCTGCGGGGTTTATCATTCACCGCAGCGGGCGCGCGGGGCGCTCGCATTTTGCGCTGCTGATCAAGGAATAAACAATGCTGACGGCTGTCTATCCCGGTACGTTCGATCCCATTACGCGCGGTCACGAAGATCTGGTGCGGCGTGCGGTGCGCCTGTTCGACCATGTTGTGGTTGCGGTGGCCGAATCACGCAATAAACGCCCGTTTTTTTCCATGGACGAGCGGGTGGCAATGACGCGTGATGTGCTGGCCGATGTGCCGCAGGTACGGGTCGAAGGCTTTTCCGGGCTGTTGATCGATTTTGTCGCCGAACAGGGCGCAATTGCGGTGTTGCGGGGACTGCGTGCGGCATCCGACTTCGAGTATGAGTTCCAATTGGCGGGGATGAATCGCAATCTGAAACCGGATATCGAAACCCTGTTTCTGACGCCGTCGGATCAGTACATGTTCATTTCCGCCAGCATGATTCGGGAGATCGCCCAGTTGGGCGGTGATGTGTCGCCGTTTGTCCACCCATTGGTGGCGAAGCGATTAAGTGAGAAAATAAGCAAAAGCTGATACAACCCGGAGAACACGATGTCAATGCTGATCACGGACGAATGCATCAATTGCGACGTCTGTTTGCCTGAATGCCCGAATGAAGCCATTTCCCAGGGCGACGAAATCTATATTATCGACCCCAACAAGTGCACCGAGTGCGTGGGCCATTTTGATGAACCGCAGTGTGTGGAAGTGTGTCCGGTCGACTGTATTCCACTGAACCCGGACTACCCCGAAACCCGGGAAGAACTGCAGGCAAAGTTTCTGCGCCTGACTGCCGGCAAGTAAGCGCTCAGGCCATTCTGGCCAACCGCTCGCGGTTCAGATTGTCGGCCAGGGCATCGGCAATATGCGTGTTGATGCGGGCCAGATGATCCAGCTGGTCGCTGACCAGTCCGATTGAGGTTTCGAGTTCGGCGATGCGCTCGTCCAGTGTTTCGGTTGCAGCATGGATGCGGCTGACGCTTTCCAGGCGGCGCTTGAGCTGGATCTTGTGCTCGCGAACCTGGGTTTCCATCGGCGCGATCAGCGCCTTGAGCCAGGACTCGGTTTCACTGTTGGCCAGATCGAATACCTGCACGACTTTGCTGGCGAGCGATTCAAAGAAACGCGCGGTCAACTGATGCTGGCCCATGGTCAGCATCTTGAAGACCGTGTTGAAGCGCTCATCGAAAATCCGTTCCAGTCGTGCCATCTCCTTGCGGTATTTGCGCAGGCTGTGATCAGGCGGGTTGACGGCTGCCAGACCGTGTTCGTCGCTGAATTTCTGGTACATCGCCGTCATCATGGCGCGGATTTCCTTGATGGTTGCCGCCGCCCCGCTCAGATTACCGTCCACCTGGTGAAAGAAGTGCCCCATTGCCTCGAGCAGGCCCGTGCTGAAGTGGCTTTTTTCCATGGTCTGGCGGGTGTGGCGCACTTCGTCGCGCAGCGTCTGCATGCCCAGGCGCTGGCGCAGCACCTCAACCTGTGAGGCGAATACGTTACGCAACGCATTGAATTGCTGCAAGCCGCGTTCGAAATTCTGTTTGTCTTCGTTGGCATTGATCATCATGTGCTGGATGACGTCGCGGTTCTTGCCGCGCAGTCCCTGCAACTCGTCGACCTGATCCTGGATGTTGGAAAGGCGGGTTTCCAGCAACTCGGTGGTTTTGATCACCACATCTTCCACCCCGGCCTGGGTGGATTCGCTCACCAGTGCTTGCTTGCAGGGGATCAGTTCCTGGGATAACGCGGCCTCCAGTCCGGGCAGGCGACTTCTTTCCAGCAGATCCGCATCCTTGCGCACCTTGGCCACAAGTGCTTTTTGCGCCGATACCGGGTAGATCTGGCTGGACGGCAATTCGAGTAGGGCTGCGCTGCTGGCAATCTGTTTGGCGATTTCCGCCTCGATCTCGGCAGCAGATTTGAGCTCATCCCACAAGCCGTCAATCTTGTTCAGGACAACCAGGCGCCCGCGGCTGGCGCCCTGTACCGGAGCAATGTAATGCCGCCAGATCTCAATGTCAGACTTGGTGACGCCGGTGTCGGCCGCCAGCAGAAACAGCACGGCATGAGCGCTGGGCAGCATGCTGAGGGTGAGTTCCGGCTCGGTGCCGATGGCGTTGAGGCCCGGCGTGTCGAGAATGACAAGCCCCTGCTTGAGAAGCGGGTGGGGAAAGTTGATCAGCGCGTGGCGCCAGCGCGGAATCGCAATGCTGCCGTCGCGCGCCAGACTGCGTGCGGTTTCTTCATCGTTGGGGTTGATCAGGCCATAGGACTCGGCTGTGGCGGCGTCGACCGGCATGGTGTCAGCCAGACGCATCAGCGTCGCACTCATCTCATCGGCTGAGTCGATGTTGAGTGGAAACTCGGTCCATGCATCCGCGTCGTGCTTGAAGTCGGCAACGCTGCCATCGCGGGTTTTGGTTTCAATCGGCAGCAGGCGCAGCGAAGGGCGGCGGATCGGGTCGTAATACAGTTCGGTGGGGCACATGGTGGTGCGCCCGGCGGACGAGGGCAGTACGCGCTGCCGATAGTCCGAAAAGAAAATCGCGTTGATAAGCTCGGATTTGCCGCGCGAAAATTCGGCGACAAAGGCCACATTCAGCTTATCTTCCTGCAGTCGCCCCAGCAGCTGATTCAGGCGCAGTTCGGACTCGGCATCGTCCAGTTCCTGGGCGGCAAGCCAGTCACGCAACGCTTCGACGCGCACATACACGGCGTCGCGCCAGGCACTGTAATGCTCGAAATCGTCAACCAGGGTGGTAGAGGGCATCAGGTCGATCCGCTAGATAAGGCACCGTCATATAACGACATATTAGTAACAAACTTGATGGGCATGAAATTTGCCTGTCAGCGCTGGCAGCGGGGGCAGTAAAAACTGGCACGCTGGCCCTGTACCAAGCGGCGGATAGGGGTGGCGCATGTTTTGCAGGGCAATCCCTCGCGATCGTACACCCGGGTTTGCAACTGGAAGTAACCCAGCTCACCACTGCTGTGTACGTAATCGCGTAGCGAGCTGCCGCCCGCGGCGATGGCCGCCGTCAACACCTGCCTGATTGCGGCAACCAGTCTCGCGCAGGCCGGGCGGCTCAGCCGCCGGGCAGCGGTAGCGGGGCGGATACCGGCATGAAACAGGGATTCGGACGCGTAAATGTTGCCCACACCCACCACTATGTGTGCATCCATGATGACCTGCTTGATGGCCGCGCCACGGCGCTGGCATTGGGCGTGTAGATAGGCGGTATCAAAGGCGGGTGTGAGCGGTTCCGGTCCCAGCCTGGCCAGCAGCGGGTGGTTCGTCACGTCGGTGGTCCACAACACGGCGCCAAAGCGCCGTGGGTCGCGCAGGCGCAGCGTGGTGCCGTCATCGAACAGCCAGTCTACATGGTCGTGCAGGGCGGCGGGTTCGTCAAAACCGGCAAAGCGCAGACTACCTGACATGCCGAGATGTACGAGTTGTGTGGCCGCGCCAAAATCAAACAGCAAATATTTGCCGCGCCGCGTCAGGGTGGCGAGTGCCTGCCCGACCAGATGCGCCTCCAGGTCGTCCGGAATCGGCCAGCGCAAGCTCGGATTGCGCACCACAATGCGCTTGAGGGTGCGTCCTTGCAGGACGGGCAGCAGCCCCAGGCGGGTGGTTTCGACTTCAGGCAATTCGGGCATGAACGGGATATTAGGGCGTTTTTTGGAAAGAGAAAGCGGCGAAGCAAAGCTGAAAAGACAGGTTGCACAATGGTCTACGCCACGGCAACCGTCATGGAGAAGCGTAGTGTATAGAGTTGATGCCGTCATGGTTCATGCTGAAGTCGTTTGCGGCTTGAATGCAATATTCTCAACAGATGGTAATGAACCTTGCTTGCGAGTGGGCCTCGAAAGCTTAGAATCGTGACAAGCAACCCCATCAAGGCGATATCAAATATGGCAGATTTCAAGCACCTCCCCCTTTACGCAGCGCTGGCACTTGCGAGTGCGTGCAGCCAGCCCGCTGTCAAGGCGGCACAGCCGGAGATCACGCAAACAACCGTACAGCAAGCAGACGCCATGGCGAGTGAGGCAACAGCCTCCTCGGTCGCTGATGAGACGGCCAAAGAAGCTGAGACGGCCCGGGAAGCGGCCGCCCGGGAGAATTTACCCAAACAGGCGCTGACACCTGAGCTTCTGTTCAAGTTTCTGGTGGCTGAGGTGGCTGGACAGCGTGGGCAAATCGGTATTGCCCAATCCACCTACATGGATCTGGCGCGGCAAACACGTGATCCACGGATTGCACGCCGTGCCGCTGAAGTGTCGGTGTTTGCGCGGGATCAGGCAAGTGCGCTCGAGGCCACCCGACTGTGGGTGGCAGCCGAGCAGGACTCGGAACGCGCACAGCAAACGCTGGCTGCACTGCTGCTGAATGAGGGCAAGATCAGCGAGGCTGAGCCTATTTTGCATACCATGTTGAAAAAAGATGCTGACAGAGGGTTTATGCAACTGCCGGGGTTGATGGGGAAGATGCGCGATACCCAGGCGGCGCTGGAACTGGTTGAACGCCTGGCAGCCGATTATCCTAAATTGCCGGAAGCACGTTTTGCGGTAGCGCAGGCTGCCGCCAGTGCCGGGCGGAATGAGGCTGCGGTTTTGGCTTTGCAGCAGGCCGACAACCTTCGCCCGGGTTGGGAGGTCGCCGCCTTGATGCGTGCCCAGGTCCTGGCCAAAACGTCTCGTGCCGAGGCATTGACCTTCATGCGTGATTTTCTGGCGATTCACGGCAACGCACGCGAGGTCCGTCTGGCCTATGCGCGTACCCTGGTCAACGCCAACCAGTTCACCGAGGCGCGTACTGAATTCACCCGCCTCACCCGTGATTTTCCACGTAATGCCGAAGTAGGTTTTGCGGCGGGTTTGTTGTCGCTGCAAATGGGCGATGTGAATGCTGCACGCGATTTGCTGACGCAAACCCTGGACTACAATCCGCGCGATCCGGATACGGTGTATTACTACCTGGGGCAAGTGGCCGAACAGATGAAGCAGCCCGAAGTGGCAGCGGATCATTACGCCAAGGTCAAGACGGGCAACTACCTGGTACCCGCGCGCGCGCGTCAGGCGGGATTGCTGGCCGGAGCTGGAAAGCTGGATGAGGCGCGTGCACTGCTATCCGACACGCAGGGCGAAAATGATGCGCAAAACATCCGCTTGATTCAGGCACAGGCTGAACTGCTGCGGGACAACGTGTCGCCCCCCGAGCCTGCCGCCGTGTTTGAGTGGCTGTCGGAAGGTCTCAAGCGCTATCCCGATTCGGCCAACCTGCTTTATGACCGAGCGATGGCTGCCGAGAAGGTCAACAAGCTGGATGTGCTGGAGGCAGATTTGCGTCGTGTGATCGTGTTACGGCCCGAGGATGCCCAGGCCTATAACGCGCTGGGCTACACCCTGGCCGACCGGACCGAGCGACTGGCTGAGGCGACCGTCCTGCTCGACAAAGCCTTGTCGTTGGCGCCTGACGATCCTTACATCCTGGATAGCGTGGGTTGGGCGCAGTACCGCTCGGGCAATCTGCCGCGCGCGCAGGAATATCTGGAGCGCGCCTACAAGGTGCGTCCCGACCCTGAAATTGCAGCCCATCTGGGCGAGGTGCTGTGGGCACGCGGTCAACGTATTGAAGCGGGGCAGTTATGGCAGACCAGCCTGCAAACGCATCCTCGGAATGAGGTTCTGCTGGAAACGCTGCGCCGCCTGAAGCCTTGAAGGCTCATTTAATTGCTGTGCTGTGGCTGGCGCTGCTGGGCGGATGTGCGACTCCACCGCTCGCGCCGACGACGGGCGAGCGCCTGGGGCCAGCATCGGTCAACTGGAGCTTTCAGGGGCGAGTGGGGATCAAGACGGCTGACCAAAGCATGTCCGGGAACATCCATTGGCGTCATCGCGCCGATTCGGACGAACTCTTGATGACCTCTCCGCTGGGGCAGGGGGTTGCCCGCGTCGAGCGCAACGCAGATGGCGTCACGCTGGATGTGCCGAATCAGCCTTCACGGCACTCGTACGATGCCGAGTCGCTGACGTACGATGTATTGGGGTATGGCTTGCCGGTTTCCGGTCTGGCATGGTGGGTGCAGGCGCAGCCCGCGCCTGGCGGTGTTTTTGAAATCGTGGCGCGTGATGAGGCCGGGCGTATTGCGCAGCTCAAACAGGATGGCTGGGTGATCGATTACCTTCAGTATTCAGCCGAGATGCCCATGCGGCCGCGCAAGCTGGTGGTGGCGCGTGACGGTCTGAAAATTCGTCTGGTGGCGGACGATTGGAAAAGTGAATGAGCCACGCTTATCCCGCCCCCGCCAAACTCAATCTGTTTTTGCATGTCGTCGGCCGTCGTGCCGATGGCTATCACCTGTTGCAAAGTGTGTTTCGCCTGATTGATCGTGCGGATACCGTTCATCTGGAATTGCGGGACGACGGTCATGTGGAACGCGCAGGCGATTTGCCAGGTGTGGCGGAAGAGGATGACCTGACCGTGCGTGCAGCGCGCTTGTTGCAGACCCACGCGCCAGCAGGCTCGGGCGTGAGCATACGCCTCGACAAAGTGTTGCCCATGGGCGGGGGGCTGGGTGGCGGCAGTTCGGATGCGGCAACCGTACTGCTGGCATTGAATCGCCTATGGAAAATCAATCTGCCGCGCGACATCATGCAAAAGCTGGCGTTGCAGCTGGGGGCCGATGTACCCGTGTTTGTGTTTGGGCAGACCGCTTTTGCCGAAGGGGTAGGCGAAATCCTGCGCCCGGCAAATGCCCCGCAGGCTTGGTATGTGGTGTTGATGCCACCCGTCCAGATACCCACGGCTGCAATTTTTGCGGCGCCGGAATTGACACGCAACACGCCACCCCTCAAAATAGCGCCCTTTTCCGCAGGCGTGGGTCATTGGAGTCCCCTTGTTGTGGGGCATAACGATCTGCAGTCCGTTGTGGTCAAACGTTACCCCGAAGTCGCTCGTCATATTGAATGGCTGGCTCAATTTGGTGAGGCGCGGATGACCGGATCGGGTGCCTGTGTGTTTGCATCGTTCGGAACAGAAGACGCGGCGCGCGAAGTGTTGCGCCAGTTGCCTGATTCGATGCAGGGTTTTGTGGCGCAGGGTCTCGACAAGCATCCGCTTTACGACTATTGCGCCTGAGCAGTACCTAAATTGGGGAGTCGCCAAGTGGTAAGGCATCGGATTTTGATTCCGACATTCGCAGGTTCGATCCCTGCCTCCCCAGCCAGTTAAGCGAGCAGCCGCCGGTGGCGGCTGTTTTTGTTGTGATGTTCTGAGCCAAATCGTCGGAGACTCGCGTGTCCATAGACAACTTGATGGTGTTTACCGGAAATGCGAACCCGCGTCTCGCCAACGACGTGGTGCGCCATCTCAATATCCATCTCGGCCGTGCCACGGTGTCGCGTTTTTCCGACGGTGAGGTGATGGTTGAAATTCTCGAAAACGTGCGTGGCAAGGATGTGTTCGTGTTGCAGTCAACCTGCCAGCCGACCAACGATACCCTGATGGAAGTCATGGTGATGGTCGACGCACTGAAGCGTGCCTCGGCAGGCCGAATCACCGCTGCGATCCCGTATTACGGCTATGCACGTCAGGATCGCCGGACCCGATCGGCGCGGGTGGCGATCACTGCCAAGGTGGTGGCCAACATGCTGCAGGTCGCAGGAATCGACCGCCTGCTGACGATGGACCTGCACTCGGACCAGATTCAGGGCTTCTTCGATACCCCGGTCGACAACATCTATTCCAGCCCGATCCTGCTGGGTGATATCTGGAAGCGCAACCATCCCGATATGGTGGTGGTGTCGCCAGATGTGGGCGGGGTGGTGCGGGCGCGGGCGATTGCCAAGCGCCTTGAGTGTGATCTGGCGATCATCGACAAGCGTCGTCCCAAGCCCAACGTGGCCAAGGTGATGCACATCATCGGCGACGTGAAAGACCGCACCTGCATCATCATGGATGACCTGGTCGATACGGCCAATACGCTGTGCGAAGCGGCCAGTGCTCTGAAAGAGCACGGTGCCAGGAAGGTGATGGCCTATTGCACGCACGCTGTATTGTCCGGCAGTGCCGCCGAGCGCGTGACGAACTCCGCGCTCGATGAGTTGGTGGTGACCGACACTATCCCGTTGCGCGACGATGCGCGCGCGTGCGAAAAAATCCGGCAATTGTCGGTGGCTGAACTGCTGGCGGAAACCATCCGCCGCATCAGCAACGAAGATTCCGTCAGTTCGCTCTTCATGGAGTAGAGCTGGTCGAATGCCCTTGGTCGCGGGGGCTTTAACCATGCATCGCCTCCTTTTGGCGATGCATCATCAAGCAGGTTCATTAGGAGAAGTAACATGGAAATTGAAGTCATTGCTGCCAAGCGTGAATTGCAAGGTACGGGTGCGAGCCGCCGTCTGCGTCACGCGGGCAAAGTCCCCGGTATCGTCTATGGTGGCGAAGCCGCCCCCGTGCAGATTGAGATGGATCACAACACGCTGTATCACGCGCTGCGCAAAGAGGCTTTTCACGCTTCCGTACTGACGTTGAATGTCGATGGCGCAAAAGAATCCGTACTGCTGCGCGATTCACAGTGGCATCCCTACAAGCAGCAAGTGCTGCACATCGATTTCCAGCGCGTCGTCAAAGGCCAGACGATTCACGTTAAAGTGCCGCTGCACTTCGTGAATGCTGAGACCTGCCCAGGCGTAAAAACCGGTGGCGGCAAGCCGCATCACCTGATGACCGAAATGGACATTGAGTGCTTGCCGCGCGATCTGCCCGAGTTTATTGAAGTGGATATGGGCAAGCTGGAGCTTGGTGCGGCCATTCACGCCAATGAACTGAAGCTTCCGAAGGGCGTAACGATGGTTGCCCATCTTCAGCAGGAAAACCCTGCTGTGGCTTCGGTGAATGCGCCGAAGGTTGCGGTGGTGGAAGAGCCTGCAGAAACGGAAGCACCTGCAGCGCCGGCTGAGCCCAAGGAGTAATCCGGATGCGCAATCCCCGAGCGGTTTGATCTTGGCGGATTGCGCACCGGATGCGGCATGGCAGCGCCAGGCCTGATCGCCCCCCGCCTGATTGTCGGCCTCGGTAACCCGGGGCGCGACTACGAAGAAACCCGGCACAATGCCGGGTTTTGGTTTTGCGCACGTCTTGCGCAACAGTGGGGCACGTCGCTTGCAATGGAATCACGCTTTCACGGCATCGTCGGGCGAGGTGCGCAAAGCGTCTGGATGGTATTGCCGCAAACCTTCATGAATCGTTCTGGTCAGGCCGTTGGCGCGCTTGCGCGGTTTCATCGTATCGATCCGTCTGAAATTCTGGTGGTTCACGATGAACTTGATATTCCTCCCGGTCAATTGCGCCTGAAGTTCGGTGGTGGCATGGGGGGGCACAATGGCTTGAAAGACATCACGTCGCATCTGGGCACGCAGGATTATTGGCGGCTGCGCATCGGCATCGGCCATCCGGGCGACCGCCATGAGGTGGTGAATTACGTCTTGAAGCCCCCGCGCCGTGAGGAGCAGGTTGAAATCGATCACGCAATTGAACGTGCGATTGATTTGTGGCCCCTGATTGAAAAAGGTGACTGGAATGCAGCCATCCAGCGCGCCAACACCAACCCCCAACCTGGCAGCCCTTAGTTTCAGGAAAATCAATGAGTCTTAAATGTGGCATCGTCGGCCTGCCCAACGTCGGCAAATCTACCCTTTTCAACGCGCTGACCCAGGCGGGCATCGCAGCGGAGAATTATCCTTTTTGCACCATTGAGCCAAACACCGGTGTGGTCGAAGTGCCAGACCCGCGTCTGGTGCAGCTCAGCGAAATCATCAAGCCACAACGCGTTGTCCCGGCGATCGTGGAATTCGTCGATATTGCCGGCTTGGTGGCAGGCGCATCAAAAGGCGAAGGCCTGGGCAACCAGTTTCTGGCCAATATTCGCGAGACTGACGCGATCTGTCATGTAGTACGTTGTTTTCATGATGAAAATGTGATCCACGTTGCAGGCAAGGTCGACCCCTTGTCGGATGTGGAAACCATTGCGACCGAGTTGGCGCTGGCTGACCTGGCAAGCGCCGAAAAAGCCTTGACACGGGCCGAAAAGACCGCGCGTGCGGGCGACAAAGAAGCACAGAAGCTGGTCGCCGCCCTCAAGCCGGTGGTCGCTACGCTCAACGAAGGTCGCCCCGCACGGGCTGCCGGACTGGATGCCGAGGGCCTGGATGCCATCAAGCCCTTGTGCCTGATGACGGTGAAGCCCGCGCTGTATGTGGCCAATGTCAGCGAAGACGGGTTTCACGACAATCCCATGCTCGACGCATTGGTGGCATTTGCCGCAAAGGAAGGCACACCGGTGGTGCCAGTATGTGCAGCGATGGAGGCCGAGTTACAGGAGTTGTCGCCGCAAGATCGTATGGAATATCTGGCGGAACTGGGTTGGGACGAACCGGGGCTGAATCGCCTGATTCGTGCGGCCTACGATTTGCTTGGCCTGCAAACCTATTTCACGGCTGGTGTGAAAGAAGTGCGCGCCTGGACGATCCACAAGGGCGATACCGCGCCGCAGGCGGCTGGCGCCATTCATACCGATTTCGAGCGTGGCTTCATTCGGGCACAAACCATTGCTTTTGAGGACTTCGTTGCCTGCAAGGGCGAGCAGGGCGCCAAGGAAGCAGGCAAGATGCGCGCCGAAGGCAAGGAATACGTCGTCAAGGACGGTGATGTGATGAACTTCCTGTTTAACGTGTGAGGCGGCTAAATATCGCGCAATTAGGTTTGACAGGGGTTCCGGAAAGCCACTATAATTCCGCGCTTCGTTTGGGTGGGGTTCCCGAGCGGTCAAAGGGATCAGACTGTAAATCTGACGGCTCTGCCTTCGAAGGTTCGAATCCTTCCCCCACCACCAGATTCCAGTAAGTTTAGTACGTATGAGCAGGGCGTTGCGGGTGTAGCTCAATGGTAGAGCAGAAGTTTTCCAAACTTATGACGAGGGTTCGATTCCCTTCTCCCGCTCCAGTTTTTTGCGATGTTTTTGTTTTGATAGGTGAATTGTCAAAACCTTGCGCCCGCGTAGCTCAGAGGTAGAGCACTCCCTTGGTAAGGGAGAGGTCGACAGTTCGATTCTGTCCGCGGGCACCAGTTTATTAAGGTGGCCGTTAGATTGATGGCGGTGTGCCAGTTTGTTTTGTAAGCGGTTGTCGGATTGTCAATTGTGATAAACCGCATCATTCGTGTGGAAAATTGAGGGGTACTTGAAATGGCTAAGGAAAAGTTCGAGCGGACCAAACCGCACGTAAACGTAGGCACGATTGGACACGTTGACCACGGCAAGACCACCTTGACCGCGGCGATCACCACCATTCTGGCGAAGAAATTTGGCGGTTCGGCGAAGAACTACGCCGAGATTGACAGCTCGCCCGAAGAAAAGGCGCGTGGCATCACCATCAACACCTCGCACGTCGAGTACGAGACCGCAAAGCGTCACTACGCACACGTTGACTGCCCCGGCCACGCTGACTACATCAAGAACATGATTACCGGTGCGGCGCAGATGGATGGCGCCATTCTCGTTGTGTCCTCTGCAGACGGCCCCATGCCCCAGACCCGCGAGCACATCCTGCTGGCGCGTCAGGTTGGTGTGCCCTACATCATCGTTTACATGAACAAGGCCGACATGGTCGACGATGCTGAACTGCTTGAGCTCGTTGAAATGGAAGTGCGTGAACTGCTCAGCAAATACGACTTCCCCGGCGACGACACCCCCATCATCATCGGTTCCGCCCTCAAGGCCCTCGAAGGTGACCAGAGTGACATTGGCGAGCCCAGTATCCTCAAGCTGGCCGAAGCCCTTGACACCTACATCCCCGAGCCCGAGCGTGCCGTTGACCGTCCATTCCTGATGCCCGTGGAAGACGTCTTCTCCATCTCTGGTCGCGGCACCGTCGTTACCGGTCGTGTTGAGCGTGGTGTTGTCAAGGTTGGTGAAGAAATCGAGATCGTCGGTATCGTTCCCACCGTCAAGACCACCTGCACCGGCGTCGAAATGTTCCGCAAACTGCTGGACCAGGGTCAGGCAGGCGACAACGTTGGCGTCCTGCTGCGCGGCACCAAGCGTGAAGAAGTCCAGCGTGGCCAGGTTCTGGCCAAGCCCGGCTCCATCAAGCCGCATACCAAGTTCAGTGCAGAGATCTACGTCCTGTCCAAAGACGAAGGTGGTCGTCACACCCCCTTCTTCAATGGCTACCGTCCGCAGTTCTACTTCCGTACCACCGACGTCACTGGCAGCATTGAGCTGCCGGCCGGCACCGAGATGGTGATGCCTGGCGACAACGTCAGCATCAAAGTCTCGCTGATTCAGCCGATCGCCATGGACGAAGGTCTGCGTTTTGCCATCCGCGAAGGCGGCCGCACCGTTGGTGCCGGCGTCGTAGCCAAGATCGAAGAGTAAGTAGTCGTTTTAAAGAGGGCCGGGCTCAGTGCTGCAAAATGCGCACTGAGCTTTGGTCTTTAAAATACAGGCCAATAGCTCAATTGGTAGAGCGTCGGTCTCCAAAACCGAAGGTTGGGGGTTCGAGACCCTCTTGGCCTGCCACAGGATAAGCCGTAAGGCATACAGCATTCATGGCTGACAAAATCAAGCTGCTGGTAGCGCTACTGCTGGTCATCGCAGGGTTGGCTGGCTTTTATTTCTTTGCAGATGCGCCAACAGTGGTGCGTGTGCTGTCGGTCATTGTGGGCGTGGTGCTGGCGGGTGTGGTTGCAGGCGCTTCAGCGCCGGGTAAGCGATTTTTCCGTTTTGCACTGGATTCGCGGGATGAGGCTAAAAAGGTTGTCTGGCCGACCCGCAAGGAGACTGTCCAGATGACAGGCGTGGTCATGCTGTTCGTGATCGTGATGGCGCTCTTTTTGTGGGCGGTAGACGGCATTTTGTTGTGGTTGGTCAAGATGGCCATGGGACAAGGGAGTTGAGTATGCGTTGGTACGTGGTTCATGCCTACTCTGGCTTCGAGAAAAGCGTGGCGCGCAATTTGGCTGAACGGATTGAGCGTGCCGGCATGAAAGACCGCTTTGGCGTGATCGTCGATGAGTTGGGGCAACCCAAGCCGGCCATCATGGTGCCAGTGGAAGAAGTGGTGGAGATGAAGGCTGGGCAGAAAAAAACTGCCGAGCGCAAGTTTTTCCCCGGTTATGTTCTGGTTCAGATGGAGATGGACGACGAAACCTGGCACTTGGTGAAGAGTACCCCCAAGGTCACTGGCTTCGTTGGCGGGACGGCGAACAAGCCTGCTCCTATTACCGAAAAGGAAATGCAGTCCATCCTTGATCAGATGCGCGAAGGTGTGGAAAAGCCCAAGCCAAAAGTGCTGTTCGAGGTGGGCGAAGTGGTTCGGGTGGTCGATGGCCCGTTTACCGACTTCAATGGCAATGTGGAAGAAGTGAATTACGACAAGAGCAAGCTGCGCGTGTCGGTCATGATTTTTGGCCGTGCGACGCCCGTAGAGCTGGGGTTTGGTCAGGTCGAAAAAGGTTGAATTCGGGCGATAGCCCGAAAGTTGTGTCCGGTACGCCGGAGAGGAGCGCGAGTAGGGCAACCCAAAGCGCGCTGGTACTCGTTTAAAAGGAGCCATCATGGCAAAGAAGATTGTCGGCTATATCAAGCTGCAAGTGCCGGCGGGCAAAGCAAACCCGTCGCCCCCCATTGGTCCTGCGCTGGGTCAGCGCGGCCTCAACATCATGGAATTCTGCAAGGCGTTCAACGCCAAGACCCAGAGCCTGGAGCCTGGTCTGCCGATTCCCGTTGTGATTACCGCGTTTGCGGACAAGAGCTTCACCTTCATCATGAAGACGCCGCCCGCAACGGTGTTGATCAAGAAGGCGATCAAGCTCGACAAGGGCAGCGCGCGTCCGCACGTCGATAAGGTGGGCACCATTACCCGTGCCCAGCTGGAAGAAATTGCCAAGACCAAAGAGCCTGATTTGACTGCGGCCGATATGGATGCGGCAGTGCGCACCATTGCAGGTACGGCCCGTTCCATGGGCATCACGGTGGAGGGAGTCTGAGATGGCCAAATTATCCAAGCGTTTGCGTGCGCTCAAAGAAAAAATCGATCCGAATCGCAACTACGCGGTAGTCGACGCGCTGCAGCTGGTTAAGGAATCCGCAACTGCCAAATTCGACGAATCGGTCGATATCGCCGTGAACCTGGGTGTCGACGCACGCAAATCCGACCAGATGGTTCGGGGTGCGGTGGTGTTGCCCAAGGGTATCGGCAAGACGGTTCGCGTGGCAGTGTTTGCCCAAGGCGACAACGTGCAAAAAGCAAAAGATGCCGGCGCGGATATCGTGGGTTTTGACGACCTCGCTGCCGACATCAAGGCTGGCAAGATGGATTTCGATGTGGTGATTGCCACACCGGACGCAATGCGTGTGGTGGGTCAGCTGGGTCAGATTCTGGGCCCACGTGGCCTGATGCCGAACCCGAAGGTGGGTACCGTGTCTCCGGACGTGGCGGGCGCCGTGAAGAATGCGAAAGCTGGTCAGGTGCAGTACCGTACCGACAAGGGTGGCGTTGTGCATTGCACCATCGGCCGCGCTTCATTTGCGATCGATGACCTGAAAGAGAACCTGGCTGCTCTGCTGGATGCACTTCAGCGTGCCAAGCCGGCCAGCTCCAAGGGTGTCTATTTCAAGCGTCTGTCCGTATCCAGCACCATGGGTGTGGGTGTGCGCGTAGACCAGGCCAGCGTTAACGCTTAAATATTGTGGGCACCCTGTGAGGGGTGTCTTTTTGAACTTTGGGCCGTCGCCGGATGTTCGGTTGGCGGGTTGTCAAAGACCGTAGGCGTCTGCAAAGACTTAATCCGGTTGGGTGGCAAATGGGTGACGGGGTTTTCGTCCTTTGTTTGCATTAAACCGAACCTACGCAGATGGCGTTCCCCAGCAGGATTTTCCTGTCAAGGCGCCAGCCGGAGCACTTCGTGGACACAAGCGGAGCGTTTCGTAACTGAGAAGGAGGTAAGACCTTGAGTCTGAATCTTGAAGAAAAGAAAGCCGTCGTTGCTGAAGTAGCTGCGCAAATTGCAGCGGCTCAGACGGTTGTGGTTGCTGAATACCGTGGTGTCACGGTGGAAAATTTGACCAAGTTGCGTGCACAAGCGCGTAAGGAAGGGGTCTATTTACGCGTGTTGAAAAACACGCTAGTTCGCCGCGCACTAGTGGATACGCCATTTGCAGGGATTGCTGACCAGCTGGTTGGCCCGCTTGCGTATGGCATGTCCACAGACCCGGTGGCCGCCGCCAAAGTGATGCACGAGTTCGCCAAGACTAACGACAAGTTTGTCGTCAAGGCCGGTGCAATGCCCAATTTCATCATGTCCGCCAAGGATGTGGGAAATCTGGCCAGCATGCCCAGCCGTGATGAGCTGCTGTCCAAGCTCCTGGGCACGATGCAGGCTCCGATTACGCAATTTGTTCGCACGCTTAATGAAGTGCCGACCAAATTCGTTCGCGGACTGGCTGCTGTGCGCGACAAGCAGGCTGCTTAAGCGGTCTGCAGACAACTTATTCGATGGTTTGTTTTTAATCTGAAGCACAATTGACAGGAGTAATACACATGGCTGTTTCTAAAGCTGAAATTCTCGACGCTATCGCTGGCATGACCGTTCTGGATCTGTCCGAACTGATCAAGGAAATGGAAGAAAAATTTGGCGTTTCCGCTGCTGCTGCTGCAGTGGCTGTGGCTGCTCCCGCAGCGGCTGGTGCGGCTGCTGAAGAGCAGACCGAATTCACCGTGATGCTGAACTCCGCTGGCGAGAAGAAAGTGGAAGTCATTAAAGTGGTGCGTGCAGCTACCGGTCTGGGCTTGAAAGAAGCCAAGGATCTGGTTGACGGCGCGCCCAAGGCTGTTAAAGAAGGCGTGACCAAGGCTGATGCCGACGCGCTGAAAAAGCAGTTGGAAGAAGCTGGCGCTTCCGTCGAAGTCAAATAAGTCAACGGACCCCAGGGCGATATGCGCAAGCGTGCCGCCCGCTTCCGGTGACAGCTTTATTTCGATGGTGTGTTGCGGGCGTGCCCGCAGCAGACGCAAGCAGCAAATACCCGGAACCCGGAATCGGCTTCCGGGTCGTTTGCTTTTTGCGTGTGCCTCACATTGCGCAGGTCGTTCATCGCGTGCCTGCTCGCCCCTGATCGTCAAGGAGATCTCATGGCTTATACCTTTACCGAGAAAAAACGTCTGCGCAAGAGCTTTGCCAGCCGGACCAACACCCTTCCGGTGCCTTTTCTTCTGGCGACCCAGCTTGAATCCTATCGGGCCTTTCTGCAAGAAGGTCGCTCGCGCGACGAGCGCCTGAACGAAGGTTTGCAAGCCGCATTTACTTCGATTTTTCCGATCGAGAGCCATTCCAAGAATGCGCGCCTGGAATACGTTAGTTATTTCCTCGGCGAGCCGGTGTTCGACATCAAGGAATGTCAGCAGCGTGGTTTGACCTATTGTGCGCCACTGCGCGCCAAGGTTCGCCTGGTGATCATGGACAAGGAGGCTTCCAAGCCGACGATCAAGGAAGTCAAGGAACAGGAAGTCTACATGGGCGAAATTCCGCTCATGACCCCGACCGGTTCGTTTGTGATCAACGGTACCGAGCGTGTCATCGTGTCGCAGCTGCATCGTTCGCCTGGCGTGTTCTTCGAGCATGACCGTGGCAAGACGCACAGCTCGGGCAAGCTGCTGTTCTCGGCACGCGTGATCCCCTATCGTGGATCCTGGCTGGATTTCGAATTTGATGCCAAGGACATCCTCTTCTTCCGTATTGACCGCCGCCGCAAAATGCCGGTCACCATACTGCTGAAAGCACTGGGTTATACCCCGGCAGCGATCCTGGAAGATTTTTTCAGCAAGGACACGTTCTATATCAATACGCAGGGCGTTCAGTTTGAACTGGTACCCGAGCGTCTGCGTGGTGAAATTGCGCGCTTTGATATCTGTGGCAAGGACGATCACGTCATTGTTGCCAAGGACAAGCGTATTACTGCCAAGCACATCCGCGAGCTTGATGCTGCGGGTGTCAAGAAATGGGCCGTACCGGCTGAATTCGTGGTGGGCCGCGTGCTGTCGCATGACGTGGTCGACACCGCCACGGGTGAGTTGGTAGCACGCGCCAACGACGAAATTACCGAAGAGTTGCTGGAGGCATTGGCTGCTGCCAAGGTAGGTAAGTTCAATACGCTGTATACCAATGACCTCGATCACGGTGCGTTCATATCGCAAACACTGAGAGCGGATGAGTCGGAAGGCGAATACGCTGCCAAGGTGGCGGTCTATCGCATGATGCGTCCGGGTGAGCCCCCCACCGAAGATGCGGTGAACGCATTGTTTACCAACCTGTTCTTCAGTGAAGATCGCTACGACTTGTCGGCTGTGGGCCGGATGAAGTTCAACCGCCGCATTGGTCGCGAAGAACTGACGGGAACCGGTACGCTGTCTACAGAAGACATTGTCGCCGTTATCAAGATTCTGGTTGAGCTGCGCAATGGCCGTGGTGAAATCGACGACATCGATCACCTGGGTAACCGCCGTGTCCGTAGCGTGGGCGAACTGGCCGAAAACCAGTTTCGTGCAGGCCTGGTGCGGGTTGAGCGCGCAGTGCGCGAGCGCCTGAGCCAGGCTGAGTCGGACAACCTGATGCCGCATGACCTGATCAATGCCAAGCCGGTGTCGGCTGCGATCAAGGAATTCTTCGGTTCCAGCCAGTTGTCGCAGTTCATGGACCAGACCAACCCGCTGTCCGAGATTACCCACAAGCGCCGTGTGTCTGCGCTTGGACCGGGTGGTCTGACGCGCGAGCGCGCAGGCTTTGAAGTGCGTGACGTGCATCCGACCCATTATGGCCGGGTATGCCCGATTGAAACGCCGGAAGGTCCAAACATTGGCCTGATCAATTCGCTGGCCCTGTTTGCCCGTACCAACTGGTATGGTTTCATCGAGACACCATATCGTAAAGTCGTCAATCACAAGGTGACCGACGATATCGAGTACCTGTCGGCGATTGAGGAAAGCAAGTTCGTGATTGCGCAGGCAAACGCCGAACTCGATAACAAGGGCAAGTTCACCGATGAGCTGGTGTCGTGCCGCTTCAAGAATGAATTTACGCTGTCGACCCCAGATCGTATTGAATACATGGACGTCGCGCCGGCGCAGATTGTGTCGGTAGCAGCATCGCTGATTCCTTTCCTTGAGCACGACGATGCGAACCGAGCCCTGATGGGCTCGAACATGCAGCGTCAGGCTGTGCCGTGTTTGCGTCCGGAGAAGCCTTTCGTCGGTACCGGCATCGAGCGCACCGCAGCGGTGGATTCGGGCACGGTCGTGACTGCGCATCGTGGCGGTATCGTCGATTACATTGACGCCAGCCGGATCGTGATTCGAGTGCATGACGAGGAAGCACGTGCGGGTGAAGTGGGTGTGGATATCTACTCGCTGATCAAGTACACGCGTTCCAACCAGAACACCAACATCAACCAGCGTCCGCTGGTGCAGGTGGGTGACGTGATCGCTCGCGGCGACGTGATTGCTGATGGCGCTTCGACCGACATGGGTGAACTGGCTTTGGGCCAGAACATGCTGGTCGCCTTCATGCCGTGGAACGGCTACAACTTCGAAGACTCCATTCTCATCAACGAGAAGGTGGTGGCCGAAGATCGCTACACTTCGATTCATATCGAAGAGTTGTCGGTGGTGGCGCGCGATACCAAACTGGGACCAGAAGAAATTACGCGCGATATTTCCAACCTGGCCGAACGCCAGTTGGGCCGTTTGGACGAATCCGGCATCATCGCCATTGGTACGGAAGTGGAAGCCAGTGATGTGCTGGTCGGCAAGGTCACCCCCAAGGGTGAAACCCAGCTGACCCCGGAAGAAAAACTGTTGCGTGCCATCTTCGGTGAAAAAGCCAGCGACGTTAAAGACACCAGTCTCAAAGTGCCGTCTGGCATGTCGGGCGTGGTGATCGATGTGCAGGTATTCACCCGCGAAGGCATCGAGCGCGACAAGCGTGCGCAGTCGATCATTGACACGCAACTGGCTGAATACAAGAAAGATGTCATCGACCGTACCCGTATTGTGGAAGACGATACGTTTGCGCGTCTCGAGAAATTGCTGCATCTGAAAGTGGCCAACGGCGGCCCCAAGAAACTCGCCAAAGGCAGCAAGATCACCAAGGAGTATCTGGAATCGGTGAGCCGTCATGACTGGTTCGACATTCGCCTGGCGGACGATGAAGCCAGCCGCGGTGTCGAGTCGCTGAAAGACAGCTTGACCCAAAAGCGCATTCAGTTCGATGCGATGTTTGAAGAGAAGAAGAAAAAACTCACCGCGGGCGATGAACTGCCACCTGGTGTGCAGAAGATGGTCAAGGTCTACCTGGCGGTCAAGCGTCGTCTGCAGCCTGGCGACAAGATGGCCGGCCGTCACGGGAACAAAGGTGTGGTATCGAAGATTGTGCCGATCGAAGACATGCCTTACATGGCCGATGGTCGTCCGGTCGATATTGTGCTAAACCCACTGGGTGTACCGTCCCGGATGAACGTGGGCCAGATTCTGGAAACCCATTTGGGTTGGGCAGCAAAAGGTCTGGGCGAAAAAATCGGTCAGATGCTGGCCGCGCAAGCCAAGACAATGGTCAAGGAAATGCGCGCATTCCTGAAGGAAATCTACAATCATTCAGGAAAAACTGAGGATATCGATGGCTTCAGCGACGAGGAGGTAATCGAATTGGCGCGCAACCTGCAGAAAGGCGTGCCATTCGCGTCGCCTGTATTCGATGGTGCGACCGAAGAAGAGATCCGCCGCATGCTGAAGCTGGCTGGATTACCCGAAGGTGGTCAGGTCACGTTGTATGACGGCCGGACTGGTGAAGCATTCGACCGCCAGATTACCGTGGGCTACAAGCACGTGCTGAAGCTGCATCACCTGGTTGACGACAAGATGCATGCTCGCTCCACTGGCCCGTACTCGCTGGTGACCCAGCAGCCGCTGGGCGGCAAGGCGCAGTTCGGTGGTCAGCGCTTCGGTGAGATGGAGGTGTGGGCGCTGGAAGCCTACGGTGCTTCCTACGTGCTGCAGGAAATGCTGACGGTGAAGTCCGACGACGTGAATGGTCGTACCAAGGTGTACGAAAACATCGTCAAGGGCGACCACAAGATCGAGCCCGGCATGCCGGAGTCCTTCAATGTGTTGGTGAAGGAAATCCGTTCGCTGGGTATCGATATTGATCTGGAACGTTATTAATTTAGGGTGAGGACACAGCCATGAAAGCACTGTTAGATCTATTCAAGCAGGCCACCCACGAGGAAGAGTTCGACGCCATCAAAATTGGCCTGGCGTCGCCGGATAAAATCCGTTCCTGGTCCTACGGCGAAGTGAAGAAGCCGGAGACCATCAACTACCGCACCTTTAAACCGGAGCGCGACGGTCTGTTCTGTGCCCGGATTTTCGGACCGGTCAAAGACTACGAGTGTCTGTGCGGCAAGTACAAGCGCCTGAAGCACCGTGGCGTGATCTGCGAAAAGTGTGGCGTTGAAGTCACGTTGTCCAAGGTGCGTCGTGAGCGCATGGGCCACATCGAACTGGCTTCGCCAGTTGCCCACATCTGGTTTTTGAAGTCACTGCCCAGCCGTCTTGGCATGGTGCTCGACATGACGCTGCGGGATATCGAGCGTGTGCTCTATTTCGAAGGCTTTATGGTGACCGAGCCCGGCATGACGCCGCTGAACCGTGGCCAGTTGCTGACCGAGGAAGATTATATTTCCAAGGTGGAAGAGTACGGCGACGAGTTCAAGGCGCTGATGGGTGCAGAGGCCGTACGTGAACTGCTGCGCTCACTCGACCTTCCCACCGAAGTGGCAACCTTGCATGCGGACATTGGCAAAACCGGTTCCGACACCAAGCTGAAGAAGCTGTCGAAGCGTCTGAAGATTCTCGAAGGCTTCCAGAAGTCGGGTATTAAACCCGAGTGGATGATTCTCGAAGTGCTGCCGGTGCTGCCGCCTGAATTGCGTCCACTGGTGCCGCTGGATGGTGGCCGCTTCGCGACCTCTGACCTGAACGATCTGTATCGTCGCGTGATCAACCGCAACAACCGGCTCAAAAGGCTTCTTGAGCTTAAGGCGCCGGAAATCATCGTGCGCAACGAAAAGCGCATGCTGCAGGAGTCGGTCGACTCATTGCTGGACAACGGTCGTCGCGGCAAAGCGATGACCGGCGCCAACAAGCGTCCGTTGAAGTCGCTGGCTGACATGATCAAAGGCAAAAGCGGTCGTTTCCGTCAAAACTTGCTGGGCAAACGCGTCGACTACTCGGGTCGTTCCGTCATCGTGGTGGGCCCTGCGCTGAAATTGCACCAGTGCGGCCTACCCAAGAAGATGGCGCTGGAGCTGTTCAAGCCCTTTATTTTCAACCGCCTCGAAGTACTGGGACTGGCGACCACGATCAAGGCCGCCAAGAAAATGGTGGAAGACGAAGAGCCGATCGTATGGGATCTGCTGGAAGAGGTCATTCGCGAGCATCCGGTGATGCTGAACCGCGCCCCGACCTTGCACCGCCTTGGTATCCAGGCGTTCGAGCCGGTGTTGATCGAAGGCAAGGCGATCCAGCTGCATCCGCTGGTGTGTGCGGCGTTCAACGCCGACTTTGACGGCGACCAGATGGCCGTTCACGTGCCGCTGTCGCTGGAAGCGCAGACCGAGGCTCGCACCTTGATGCTGGCTTCGAACAACGTGCTGTCGCCTGCCAACGGCGAGCCGATCATCGTGCCGTCGCAGGATATCGTGCTGGGTCTGTATTACATGACGCGCGAGAAGATCAACGCCAAAGGCGAAGGCATGATGTTTGCCGACGTCACCGAAGCGCGGCGTGCGTATGATAACCGCGTGGCTGAATTGCATGCCCGCATCACGGTGCGCATCAAGGAAGTGACGCTGGATGCGGACAAGAATCGCGTCGAGACGATCAAACGGGTGGAAACCACTCTGGGTCGCGCGCTGTTGTCCGAAATCCTGCCGCCCGACCTGCCCTTCAGCTTTGTCGACAAGGCACTGAAGAAGAAGGAAATTTCCAAGCTGATCAACGCCAGCTTCCGCCGTTGCGGATTACGTGAAACGGTGATTTTGGCCGACAAGCTGATGTATACCGGTTTCACCTATGCAACACGCTCAGGCATGTCGATTGCGATCAAGGACATGCTGATACCGAAGGAGAAGTACCAGATTTTGGGTGCTTCCGAATCGGAAGTGAAAGAGATCGAATCGCAGTACACATCAGGTCTGGTGACTCAGGGCGAGCGTTATAACAAGGTTGTGGACATCTGGGGACGTGCGGGTGATGCCATCGCCAAGGCCATGATGGGGCAACTGGGTACCGAAAAAGTTACTGACCGTCACGGCAAGGAAGTCAGCCAGGAATCGTTCAATTCGATTTACATGATGGCCGACTCGGGCGCGCGCGGTTCTGCAGCCCAGATTCGTCAGCTGGCCGGTATGCGCGGCCTGATGGCCAAGCCGGACGGTTCCATTATTGAAACGCCGATCACGGCGAACTTCCGTGAAGGCCTGAACATGCTTCAGTACTTCATTTCGACTCACGGTGCGCGTAAAGGTCTGGCCGACACCGCACTGAAGACCGCGAACTCGGGTTACCTGACGCGTCGTCTGGTTGACGTGACGCAGGATCTGGTCGTGATCGAGGATGATTGCGGCACCAAGAACGGCCTGGTTGTGAAGGCCCTGGTCGAAGGCGGTGAAGTGGTTGAGGCATTGCGCGAACGGATTCTTGGTCGCGTAGCAGTCAGCGACATCATTCATCCTGAAACGCAGGAAACCGTATTTGAAGCGGGTACGTTGTTGTCCGAAGATGTGTGTGACACCATCGAAGCACTCAGCATTGATGAGGTTAAGGTCCGCACACCGCTGACCTGTGAAACCCGCTTTGGCCTGTGCGGTCAGTGTTATGGTCGCGATCTGGGTCGTGGTTACCTCGTCAATGTGGGTGAGGCGGTTGGCGTGATTGCCGCGCAGTCGATTGGTGAACCGGGTACTCAGCTCACCATGCGGACGTTCCACATCGGTGGCGCGGCATCGCGTGCTGCAGCCGCAAGCCAGCTGGATGCCAAGTCCAACGGAACGGTGCAATACAGTGCCGCCATGCGTTATGTCACCAATGCCCGCAAGGAACTGGTGGCCATCTCGCGCAGTGGCGAAATCATCATCGCGGATGAAAGCGGTCGTGAGCGTGAGCGTCACAAGGTACCCTACGGCGCGATGCTGTTGGTGACCGATGGCGCCAAGATCAAGGCTGGCGCGGTATTGGCCACATGGGATCCGCACACCCGACCAATCATTACCGAGTATGCGGGCCGGATTCGCTTCGAGAACATCGAAGAAGGGGTGACCGTTGCCAAGCAGCTTGACGATGTGACCGGTCTGTCCACTCTGGTGGTGGTCGATCCCAAACGCAAAGCCAGCAGCGCGGCCAAAGGCGTTCGTCCGCAGGTCAAACTGCTGGACGAAGCCGGTAACGAGATCAAGATCGCGGGCACTGAGACCCTGGTCAATATCACCTTCCAGATCGGTTCCATCATCACCGTGAAAGACAGCCAGGAAGTGGCGGTGGGCGATGTGATCGCGCGGATTCCGCAAGAATCCTCAAAAACACGCGACATTACCGGTGGTCTGCCGCGTGTGGCGGAGTTGTTCGAGGCACGCTCGCCGAAAGATGCCGGCGTATTGGCAGAAGTTACCGGCACCGTTTCCTTTGGAAAAGATACCAAAGGCAAGCAGCGCCTGGTGATTACTGATATGGAAGGCGTGCCACACGAATACCTGATCACCAAGGAAAAGCACGTCACTGCCCACGATGGTCAAATCGTGCAGAAGGGTGAGGTCATCGTCGATGGCCCGGCTGACCCTCATGACATCCTGCGCTTGCGTGGGGTGGAAGCGCTGGCGCGTTACATCACCGATGAGGTGCAGGACGTGTACCGTCTGCAGGGTGTGAAGATCAACGACAAGCACATCGAAGTGATCGTGCGTCAGATGCTGCGCCGTGTGACCGTGGTAGACCCGGGTGATACCGGACTTATCCCGGGGGAGGGTGTCGAGCGTTCTGAAGTGTTGCAGATCAATGATGAAATGGCTGCGGATGGAAAAGAACCTGCGACGTACAATCCCATCCTGCTGGGTATCACCAAGGCATCGTTGTCGACCGATTCCTTCATCTCGGCGGCTTCCTTCCAGGAAACCACACGCGTACTGACCGAAGCAGCCATCATGGGCAAGAAAGATGAACTGCGCGGTCTGAAGGAAAACGTCATTGTGGGTCGCCTGATTCCGGCCGGCACGGGCCTCGCCTACCACAACACGCGTCGCCGACAGGCAGCAGGTGAGGATTTGGGTGCGCCACATCTGATTGAAGGCGGGGAAACGAATCCTACGGAAAATCAGGAAGTAGCTTGACAGGGGGGGGGGCTCTCCCATAAAATCACGCGTCTTTTTCCGGCCATAGGTGTGCCGGGAAACCGCAGGACTGTAGCCCAGGACGGCGCCGCTCAAATGCGGACGGTGCCGTCCTGCTTGTTTTAAGAAATGCTTACATTAATTATTCGGAATTTTTGACATGCCAACGATTAACCAGCTGATCCGCAAGCCGCGCCAGGCTCCGGAGGAAAAGAGCAAGGTTCCGGCCTTGCAGGCCTGCCCGCAACGCCGTGGTGTGTGCACCCGCGTGTACACCACGACGCCCAAGAAGCCGAACTCCGCCTTGCGTAAGGTGTGCAAGGTCAAGCTCACCAGCGGCTTCGAGGTCATCAGCTACATCGGTGGTGAAGGTCATAACCTGCAGGAGCACTCGGTTGTGTTGGTGCGTGGCGGCCGGGTCAAGGATTTGCCGGGTGTGCGTTACCACACCGTGCGCGGCAGTCTGGATACGGCTGGCGTGAAAGATCGCAAGCAGTCACGCTCCAAGTACGGCGCGAAGCGCCCCAAAAAAGCCTAAGTCGGCTAGCAAGCTTAATTAGATAGAGAGACAGGAAAATGCCCCGTCGTCGCGAAGTCCCCAAACGTGAAATTCTGCCCGATCCGAAGTTCGGTAATCAGGAAGTTTCAAAATTCATGAACGTCGTTATGTCCAGCGGCAAGAAGTCTGTTGCCGAGCGCATCGTTTATGGCGCTTTCGAGCAGATCACCCAGAAGTCCGGCAAGGACCCGCTGGAAGTTTTTGGTGTTGCGCTGAACAATGCTCGCCCGCTGGTTGAGGTGAAGAGCCGTCGCGTGGGTGGTGCCAACTACCAGGTTCCGGTTGAGGTTCGTTCAAGCCGTCGCACGGCGCTGGCGATGCGCTGGTTGAAGGATGCTGCGCGCAAGCGCGGGGAAAAATCCATGGGCGCCCGCTTGGCGGGCGAATTGCTGGATGCGGCTGAAGGTCGTGGCGGCGCAGTGAAGAAGCGTGAAGAAGTGCACCGCATGGCTGAGGCCAATAAGGCCTTCTCGCATTTCCGTTTCTAATCTCAACGCACACACTGGCAGGTAATTAACGTGGCACGCAATACTCCTATTGAACGCTATCGCAACATCGGCATTTCCGCACACATCGATGCTGGCAAGACGACGACCACTGAGCGCGTCCTTTTCTATACCGGTGTGAGTCACAAGCTTGGTGAAGTTCATGACGGCGCGGCAACGACTGACTGGATGGAGCAGGAGCAGGAGCGTGGCATTACCATTACCTCCTCGGCAGTGACCTGTTTCTGGAGAGGCATGGATCTGTCCCTGCCCGAGCACCGCATCAATATCATCGACACGCCAGGGCACGTTGACTTCACTATTGAGGTGGAGCGCTCCATGCGGGTGCTGGATGGAGCGTGCATGGTGTACTGCGCGGTGGGTGGCGTTCAGCCGCAGTCCGAAACTGTGTGGCGTCAGGCAAATAAATACGGTGTGCCGCGACTGGCGTTTGTCAACAAGATGGACCGTTCTGGTGCCAATTTCTTCAAGGTCGTCGAGCAGATGCGCACGCGCTTGAAGGCCAATCCGGTGCCGGTCGTGATACCGATTGGGGCAGAAGAGGGTTTTGTTGGTGTAGTTGATCTGCTGGAGATGAAGGCGATCAATTGGGACGAGGCTAGTCAGGGTATGAAGTTCGATTACCGGGAAATTCCGGCCGAGCTCGTTGATCTGGCTGTGAAGTGGCGTTCGAGCATGGTTGAAGCGGCTGCCGAGGCTTCCGAGGAGCTGATGAACAAGTATCTCGAAGAGGGTGAGCTGAGCCAGGAAGAAATTGTGTTTGGCCTGCGGACGCGCACGCTTGCCTGCGAGATTCAGCCGATGCTGTGCGGAAGTGCATTCAAGAACAAGGGTGTTCAGCGCATGCTTGATGCGGTCATCCAGTATCTGCCGTCACCGATCGATATTCCGCCAGTTGACGGTGTGGATGACGATGACCAAGCGGTGGTGCGTTACGCGAAGGACGACGAGAAGTTTTCCGCGCTGGCGTTCAAGCTCATGAGCGATCCGTTCGTCGGTCAGCTGACTTTCATACGCGTCTATTCAGGGACCCTGACGGCAGGGTCTACTGTTCTGAACTCGGTCAAAGGAAAGAAGGAGCGCATCGGGCGTATTTTGCAGATGCGTGCAAATGATCGCGAGGAAATCAAGGAGCTGCGGGCGGGCGACATCGGGGCGGTTGTGGGCCTGAAGGATGTCACCACGGGCGAGACGTTGTGTGATGTGTCGGCACCGATAATCCTTGAGCGCATGGTGTTTCCTGAGCCCGTTATTCACGTTGCGGTCGAGCCGAAGACCAAGGCCGACCAGGAGAGAATGGGTATCGCACTGGGCCGCCTGGCCGCGGAGGATCCGTCGTTCCGTGTCCGTACCGACGAGGAGTCCGGTCAGACCATCATGTCCGGTATGGGCGAGCTTCACCTCGATATCTTGGTGGATCGCATGCGGCGTGAATTTAATGTGGAGGCCAACGTTGGTGCGCCACAGGTGGCCTACCGCGAAGCGATCAAAAAAGAGGTTGAGCAGGAAGGCAAGCACGCCAAGCAGTCAGGCGGTAAAGGCCAGTATGGCCATGTGTGGATCAAGATGGGTCCGAATGAGCCGGGTAAAGGTTTTGAGTTCATCGACGCCATCAAGGGCGGTACGGTGCCTCGCGAATTCATTCCCGCAGTCGAAAAAGGCTTGATCGAAGCATTGAATAATGGCGTGCTCGCAGGCTATCCCGTGGTGGACGTCAAGGTCACGCTGTTTGACGGTTCGTATCACGACGTGGACTCGTCCGAACTGGCATTCAAACTGGCTGCGATTCTGGCTTTCAAGGATGGCATGCGCAAAGCCAGCCCCGCTCTGCTGGAGCCGATGATGGCGGTTGAGGTCGAGACACCCGAGGACTATATGGGTGATGTAATGGGCGATCTGAATCGCCGTCGCGGCATTATTCAAGGCATGGATGATGTGGCTGGCGTCAAGGCGATCAAGGCCGAGGTTCCGCTGGCTGAAATGTTCGGCTATGCGACCGATCTGCGTTCGATGTCGCAAGGGCGCGCGACCTATACGATGGAATTCAAGCATTACTCCGAGGCGCCAAAGAGTGTCGCCGAAGCGGTTATTGCCAAGAAATAATTTTATTTAATAAGGTATCTGACATGGCTAAGGAAAAGTTCGAGCGGACCAAACCGCACGTAAACGTAGGCACGATTGGACACGTTGACCACGGCAAGACCACCTTGACCGCGGCGATCACCACCATTCTGGCGAAGAAATTTGGCGGTTCGGCGAAGAACTACGCCGAGATTGACAGCTCGCCCGAAGAAAAGGCGCGTGGCATCACCATCAACACCTCGCACGTCGAGTACGAGACCGCAAAGCGTCACTACGCACACGTTGACTGCCCCGGCCACGCTGACTACATCAAGAACATGATTACCGGTGCGGCGCAGATGGATGGCGCCATTCTCGTTGTGTCCTCTGCAGACGGCCCCATGCCCCAGACCCGCGAGCACATCCTGCTGGCGCGTCAGGTTGGTGTGCCCTACATCATCGTTTACATGAACAAGGCCGACATGGTCGACGATGCTGAACTGCTTGAGCTCGTTGAAATGGAAGTGCGTGAACTGCTCAGCAAATACGACTTCCCCGGCGACGACACCCCCATCATCATCGGTTCCGCCCTCAAGGCCCTCGAAGGTGACCAGAGTGACATTGGCGAGCCCAGTATCCTCAAGCTGGCCGAAGCCCTTGACACCTACATCCCCGAGCCCGAGCGTGCCGTTGACCGTCCATTCCTGATGCCCGTGGAAGACGTCTTCTCCATCTCTGGTCGCGGCACCGTCGTTACCGGTCGTGTTGAGCGTGGTGTTGTCAAGGTTGGTGAAGAAATCGAGATCGTCGGTATCGTTCCCACCGTCAAGACCACCTGCACCGGCGTCGAAATGTTCCGCAAACTGCTGGACCAGGGTCAGGCAGGCGACAACGTTGGCGTCCTGCTGCGCGGCACCAAGCGTGAAGAAGTCCAGCGTGGCCAGGTTCTGGCCAAGCCCGGCTCCATCAAGCCGCATACCAAGTTCAGTGCAGAGATCTACGTCCTGTCCAAAGACGAAGGTGGTCGTCACACCCCCTTCTTCAATGGCTACCGTCCGCAGTTCTACTTCCGTACCACCGACGTCACTGGCAGCATTGAGCTGCCGGCCGGCACCGAGATGGTGATGCCTGGCGACAACGTCAGCATCAAAGTCTCGCTGATTCAGCCGATCGCCATGGACGAAGGTCTGCGTTTTGCCATCCGCGAAGGCGGCCGCACCGTTGGTGCCGGCGTCGTAGCCAAGATCGAAGAGTAAGTACAGTCATGACAAACCAGAAAATCCGCATCCGCCTGAAGGCGTTTGACTACAAACTGATTGACCAGTCAGCGCTCGAAATCGTGGAGACGGCCAAGCGTACTGGTGCCGTGGTCAAGGGCCCGGTTCCGTTGCCAACTTCGATTGAGCGTTTTGACGTGCTGCGTTCGCCGCACGTCAACAAGACTTCGCGTGACCAGTTTGAGATTCGCACCCATCGCCGCCTGATGGACATCATGGATCCAACAGACAAAACGGTTGATGCATTGATGAAGCTGGATTTGCCGGCTGGTGTTGACGTCGAAATCAAGTTGTAAAAATTGAGGGGCGCAGGTATACTGCCGCCCCTTCAGCAGTATCAATAGTCGCCGGTCAATTGTAATCGGCACCTACAAACCTTGCGGGTAGCTTCGGTTGCTTGCTTGAGATAGGACATACAAAAATGAGTATCGGGCTCGTTGGCCGCAAGGTCGGCATGACCCGCATTTTTACCGAGAATGGCGCGTCCATTCCGGTGACCGTGCTGGAAATGTCAAACAATCGTGTGACGCAAGTGCGCACGTCAGAAAATGACGGTTATTCCGCTGTGCAAGTTGCCTATGGCAGTCGCCGCAATAGCCGTGTCACCAAAGCACAAGCAGGTCACTTTGCCAAAGCGGGTGTGGATGCGGCCGAGTTGATGCGCGAGTTTCGCGTGTCGGCAGATGTGGCTGCTCAGTATCAGGCGGGTGCAGCAGTTTCTGTCGAAGTCTTTACGGCGGGCCAGAAGGTGGATGTCACTGGTGTGACGCAGGGCAAAGGCTTTGCGGGTACCATCAAGCGCCATAACTTCAGGTCCCAGGGTGATTCGCATGGTAACTCGCGGTCACACAATGTGCCGGGTTCGATTGGTATGAACCAGGATCCGGGCCGTGTTTTTCCCGGCAAGCGGATGTCGGGTCATATGGGTGCAGTGACTTGTACCAAGCAGAATCTCGAAGTGGTGCGTGTGGATGTTGAGCGTGGATTGGTCCTGTTGAAGGGTGCCGTTCCCGGCTCCAAGGGTGGTCATGTCGTGGTACGCCCGGCAGTGAAGGGAGGTGCCTAATGGATTTATCCGTTATTAACGATCAGGGCCAGCAGGTAAACAGCCTTGCTGTGTCGGACGAGACGTTCGGCCGCGAGTACAACGAAGCGCTGGTGCATCAGTTGGTGACTGCATTCCAGGCCAACGCTCGCAGCGGTAACCGTGCGCAGCAGACGCGTGCTGAAGTGACGGCCTCCACGCACAAGCCATGGCGCCAAAAGGGTACCGGCCGTGCGCGTGCAGGCCGCACCTCCAGCCCGATCTGGCGTGGTGGTGGTCATGCGCACCCAAGCAAGCCGAACGAGAATTTCACGCACAAGGTCAACCGTAAAATGTATCGTGCCGGACTGGCGAGCATTCTGTCGCAGCTGGCACGGGACGGTAAGCTCAAGGTTGTTGAGAGTCTAGGCATTGATTCGCCGAAAACCAAGGTGCTTGCGGGCAAGCTGAAATCGATGGGTTATGGCAAGGTCATGATTATTGCTGACAGCGTGGATGAGAATCTGTGGTTGTCATCGCGCAACTTGCCGAATGTCTACGTGGTCGAGCCGCATCAGGCGGATCCGTGGAGTCTGGTCAAGTTCGGTAACGTGCTGATCACCGCAGCGGCGATCAAGCAGTTTGAGGAGATGGTGTAATGGGTGCGATCAGTCAAGAGCGTCTGCTCAAAGTCATACTCGCGCCGGTGATCTCCGAAAAGAGCACGCGCGTAGCGGACAAAATGAATCAAGTGGTATTTCGTGTGCTGCCCGATGCGACCAAGCAGGAAATTGGCGAGGCGGTTGCCAGCCTTTTCAAGGTCGAAGTTACGGGTGTGCAAGTACTGAACGTCAAGGGCAAGGTCAAGCGCTCCGGTCGTGTCACGGGTCGCCGTGATAACTGGAAGAAAGCGTATGTCACCCTGAAGTCGGGTCAGGACATCGACTTTGCGTCCGGTCTGTAAGGGAGAACATCATGGCATTGATTAAAGTCAAACCCACATCAGCCGGTCGTCGTGCGGTCGTCAAGGTTGTTACGCCTGGCTTGCATAAAGGCAAGCCGGTTGCAGCGTTGTTGGAGCCCCAAAAGCGTGGTTCCGGTCGTAACAATAATGGTCATATCACGGTGCGTCACAAGGGTGGCGGACACAAGCAGCATTACCGCGTGGTGGATTTCTGCCGCAACAAGGATGGTATTCCGGCAAAGGTTGAGCGGATTGAGTATGATCCCAACCGCACGGCGCATCTGGCGTTGCTGTGCTACGCCGATGGCGAGCGTCGCTACATCATTGCGCCGCGTGGCATTGCTGCGGGTGCGCAATTGTTGAATGGTATTGAAGCCCCAATCAAGCCGGGTAACTGTTTGCCGCTGCGCAACATCCCGGTTGGTAGCACGGTCCATTGCGTTGAGATGATGCCCGGCAAGGGCGCGCAAATCGCCCGTTCCGCTGGCACCTCGGTACAGCTGCTGGCGCGTGAGGGTAGTTATGCTCAGTTGCGTCTGCGTTCGGGTGAGATTCGCAAGGTGCACGTCGATTGCCGCGCAACGCTGGGCGAGGCTGGTAATGAAGAGCATAGCCTGCGTTCGATCGGCAAGGCTGGCGCAAATCGCTGGCGTGGTATTCGCCCGACTGTTCGTGGCGTGGTGATGAACCCTTGTGACCACCCGCACGGTGGTGGTGAGGGTCGTACTGCAGCGGGCCGCCATCCGGTCAGCCCCTGGGGTACGCCTACCAAAGGCTATCGCACCCGCAGCAACAAGCGCACCTCCAACATGATCGTCCGCCGCCGTCAGGCGCGCTGATTGAGGTAGAAAGATATGGCACGTTCAATTAAAAAAGGCCCGTTTGTCGATGGGCATTTGCTGAAAAGAATTGAAGCTGTTCGCAGCTCCAATGACAAGCGCCCGGTCAAGACCTGGTCGCGTCGTTCCACTGTGCTGCCCGATTTCATCGGACTGACGATCGCTGTGCATAACGGTCGTCAACATGTGCCGGTGTTCGTGACCGAGAATATGGTTGGTCACAAACTGGGTGAGTTTTCCCTGACGCGTACCTTCAAGGGACACGTTGCGGACAAGAAAGCGAAGAAATAAGGAGCGCATGATGGAAGTTTCTGCGATTTTGCGTGGTACTCGCTTGTCCGCACAGAAGGGCCGCCTGGTTGCTGACCAGATTCGTGGTCTGCGTGTCGAAAAAGCGTTGAATATTCTGGCCTTCAGCCCCAAAAAGGGCGCGGAGATTATCAAGAAAGTGCTTGAGTCGGCAATTGCCAATGCTGAGCACAATGAAGGCGCCGACATTGATGCCCTGAAGGTCAAGACGATCTATCTGGACCAGGGTTCGGTTCTGAAGCGCTTTACTGCACGCGCCAAAGGCCGCGGCAACCGTATTAGCAAGCCGACGTGTCACATCACTGTGACGGTTGGGGATTAAGGAAGCGGCATGGGACAAAAAATACATCCGATTGGTTTCCGTCTTGGTGTTCAGCGTATCTGGACGGCAAAGTGGTATGGCTCGAACCGCAATTTCGCCAGCACGCTACTTGAAGATATCAAGGTGCGCGATTATCTGAAAAAGAAACTCGCCCATGCGTCGGTGTCCAAGGTTCTGATCGAGCGCCCGGCAAAAAATGCCCGCATTACGATTTTCAGTGGCCGCCCCGGGGTGGTTATTGGTAAAAAGGGCGAAGACATTGAAGTGCTGCGTGGTGAGCTTGCGCGCCTGATGTCGGTTCCGGTGCATGTCAATATCGAGGAAGTGCGTAAGCCTGAAACCGATGCGCAAATCATCGCTGACGGCATTGCGCAACAACTGGAAAAGCGCGTGATGTTCCGCCGTGCCATGAAGCGCTCCATGCAAAATGCCATGCGCCTGGGCGCGCAGGGCATCAAGATCATGAGCTCGGGTCGTTTGAACGGCGCAGAGATCGCGCGTACTGAATGGTATCGCGAAGGTCGTGTGCCACTTCACACGCTGCGCGCTGAAATCGATTATGGCTTTTCGGAAGCGAAAACCACTTACGGCATCATCGGCATCAAGGTTTGGGTTTACAAGGGTGATGCGCTGAACCGTAGCGAGCAGCCTGCAGCCGCAGAACAGGAAAAGCGCGGCAAGAAATCAGGAGTGAAACATGCTGCAGCCAGCTAGAAGAAAATTCCGCAAAGAGCAGAAGGGCCGTAATACGGGCTTGGCAACTCGCGGCGCCAATGTGAGCTTTGGTGATTTTGGTTTGAAGGCGGTTGGCCGCGGTCGTTTGACTGCGCGTCAGATTGAAGCGGCACGCCGCGCAATGACGCGTCATATCAAACGCGGTGGTCGTATCTGGATCCGCATTTTCCCGGATAAACCGATTTCCCGTAAGCCTAACGAAGTCCGTATGGGTAATGGTAAGGGTGCGCCGGAATACTACGTGGCTGAAATTCAGCCAGGTAAGGTCTTGTACGAGATGGATGGCGTGAATGAGGAATTGGCGCGTGAGGCGTTTCGTTTGGCTGCCGCCAAATTGCCGATCGCTACGACGTTCGTTACCCGCATGATCGGGAGCTAAGTGATGAATACAAAAGAAATGCGCGGTAAGGATGCCGCAGAATTGAAGCAGGAACTTGAGTCCCTGTTACGTGCCCACTTTGCGCTGCGTATGCAAGTGGCTACACAACAGTCGGCCAAAACTGCTGATTTGGGCAAGCTTCGTCGCGATATTGCCCGGGTCAAGACCATTATGCGCGAGAAGGCAGGTCAAGCATGACTGAAGTAAATAAAACCGTTCGCACCCTGACTGGGCGTGTCGTCAGTGACAAGATGAACAAGACCGTAACGGTGCTGGTTGAGCGTCGTGTCAAGCATCCGCTGATTGGCAAGGTGATTCGTCTGTCCAAGAAGTACCATGCTCACGATGAAAACAATGAGTTTCATGAGGGTGATATGGTCCAGATCGAGGAATCGCGCAAGTTGTCGCGCACCAAGGCCTGGGCAGTCAGCAAATTACTTGGGCGCGCACGCGTTTAAGTCTTGCGTTAAAAGTTAAGACTCGGTATAGTGCCGGGTTTTCCGGTTGGTGAGCCGGTTGGTTTGTATCCGGTTCGCTGACTCAAGCAATCCTGCGTATTGCAGGTTTTCTCCCGAACGGGATCCAAAACTGGTCACCGCTGAGTTTGATCAAGGCGTGGTGGATAAAGTTGGAGGCAAATAAATGATTCAGATGCAGTCCGTATTGGATGTGGCAGACAACACAGGTGCACGCTCGGTTATGTGCATCAAGGTGTTGGGCGGCAGTCATCGCCGTTATGCAAGTGTGGGCGACATTATCAAGGTCACCATTAAAGATGCAGCTCCGCGTGGTCGGGTTAAAAAGGGCGATGTATACAACGCCGTTGTCGTACGTACTGCCAAAGGCGTGCGCCGTCCTGATGGTTCGCTGGTGCGCTTTGATGGCAATGCGGCGGTCCTGTTGAACAGCAAGCTAGAGCCGATCGGCACCCGTATTTTTGGGCCGGTTACCCGTGAGTTGCGTACCGAGAAGTTCATGAAGATCGTCTCGCTTGCGCCCGAGGTTCTGTAAGAGGTAGTCATGGCACGTATTCGTAAAAGCGATCAGGTGATCGTGTTGACTGGTAAAGACAAAGGCAAACGTGGCACTGTGCTGCGTGTGCTGGATGATGGTCATCTGGTTATTGAGGGTGTGAATCGGGTTAAGAAACATCAAAAACCCAATCCCATGCGCAATATACAGGGTGGTATTGTCGAAAAAGAGATGCCGATCCAGGCTTCAAATGTCGCATTATTTAATGTGGGCACTCAGAAGGCTGATCGCGTGGGTTCCAAGGTGCTGGAGGACGGCCGCAAAGTGCGCGTGTACAAGTCCAATGGCGAAATGGTCGACGCACAGGGGTAATCATGGCGCGTTTTCAAGAGTTTTATCGTGAGACGGTGGTGCCCAAGCTGGTTGAACAGTTTGGTTATGAGTCCGTCATGGAAGTGCCGCGTATTCAGAAGATCACCCTGAATATGGGTGTTGGTGAAGCGGTTGCCGACAAAAAGGTTATGGATCATGCTGTTTCGGACATGCAAAAAATTGCAGGTCAGAAGCCGGTCGTCACCAAGTCCAAAAAGTCCATTGCGGGCTTTAAAATTCGTGACAACTATCCTGTTGGATGCATGGTGACCTTGCGTCGTACGCAGATGTTTGAATTCCTTGATCGTCTGGTTACGGTGGCCATGCCCCGTATCCGTGACTTCCGGGGGGTGTCGGGAAAATCCTTTGACGGCCGTGGTAACTACAACATGGGTGTCAAGGAACAGATTATTTTCCCCGAAATCGAGTACGACAAAATTGACGCGTTGCGTGGGATGAACATCACGATCACCACCACCGCCAAGACTGACGATGAAGCGCGAGCCCTGCTGGCTGCCTTCAATTTCCCGTTCAAGAATTGAGGTAGGCATGGCCAAGTTATCCTTGATCAATCGTGAAGAAAAGCGCGCGCGCATGGTGAAGAAATATGCTGCCAAGCGGGCTGAACTTAAGGCCGTGATTGCCAGCGTTCAAACCAGCGATGAAGATCGTAAAGCTGCGTACAAGACATTGCAGGAATTGCCGCGAAATTCCAGCCCGGTTCGTCAGCGTAATCGCTGTCAGCTGACCGGGCGTCCGCGTGGGGTGTTCAGCAAGTTTGGCTTGGGACGTAGCAAGCTGCGTGAGTATGCGATGCGGGGTGAAATCCCGGGCATCGTCAAGGCAAGCTGGTAAGGGGTAAACAATATGAGTATGAGTGATCCCATTGCGGACATGCTGACCCGCATTCGAAATGCGCAATCGGTAGAAAAAGTGGCCGTCACAATGCCTTCTTCCAAGGTAAAAGTGGCTATTGCCAAAGTGCTGAAGGACGAGGGTTACATTGAAGACTTCGCCATTCGTGGTGAGGCTGCCAAGCCCGAGCTTGAATTGCAGCTGAAATATTACGCTGGCCGGCCCGTTATCGAGCGTATCGAACGAGTGAGCAAGCCTGGCTTGCGTATCTATAAAGGTGCAGAAGATCTGCCGCGTGTGATGAACGGTCTCGGTGTTGCCATCGTGTCTACATCAAGCGGTGTAATGACTGATCGTCATGCGCGCGCCAAGGGCGTGGGCGGCGAAGTCCTGTGCGTTGTAGCGTAAGGGGGAGCGGATATGTCACGTGTAGCCAATAATCCTATTACCCTTCCAAAGGGCGTCGAAGTGACGCTGGGTAACGCAATTTCGGTCAAGGGTCCCTTGGGCTCGTTGAATCAGGCGATGTCGAATGATGTTTCGGTTGCGCTGAACGAGGGGGTAGTCACCTTCGCGCCGGCCAGCGGTAGCATCCAGGCAAACGCCATGGCAGGTACCATGCGTGCACTGGTCAATAACATGGTTCAGGGCGTTTCCAAGGGCTTCGAGAAGAAATTGAACCTGGTCGGCGTCGGTTATCGCGCGCAGGCCCAGGGTGATGCACTCAATCTTACGTTAGGTTTTTCGCACCCGGTGGTGCATAAAATGCCCGCCGGCATTAAGGTTGAGACACCCACGCAAACAGAGATTCTGATCAAGGGCATCGATCGCCAGGTCGTTGGGCAGATAGCTGCTGATATTCGTTCGTATCGTCCGCCAGAGCCTTACAAGGGCAAGGGCGTTCGCTATAGCGATGAAGTTGTTATCAAGAAAGAGACCAAGAAGAAGTAAGGCTTAAGGACAAACAATGAACACCAAGCAATCACGGATTCGCAGAGCGCGCAAAACCCGCGCCAAAATCGCGGCCGTCAAGGCGATCCGCCTGGCTATCCTCCGCACTAACAGCCACATCTACGCGCAGATCATTTCTGCTGATGGCGGCACGGTTATGACCAGCGCGTCTTCCAATGACAAGGAACTGCGTGCTCAGGTGCCTAACGGCGGGAATGTTGACGCTGCTGTGGCAGTAGGCAAGCGCCTGGCTGAAAAAGCCAAGGGCTTGGGCATTGAAAAAGTGGCTTTCGATCGTGCTGGATTCAAGTTTCATGGGCGTGTGAAAGCCCTGGCTGAAGCAGCCCGCGAAGGCGGTTTGGTATTTTAACGAGGCAGACTCAAGATGGCCCGTACAGCACCTACAAGTAACGAAGAACGCGGCGATGGCTTGCGTGAGAAGATGATTTCGATCAACCGTGTCACCAAAGTGGTGAAGGGTGGACGAATCATGGGTTTTGCAGCGCTGACCGTGGTTGGCGATGGTGAAGGTGGTATCGGCATGGGCAAGGGCAAGTCCCGCGAAGTGCCGGTGGCCGTACAGAAAGCCATGGAAGAAGCGCGCCGCAAACTGGTTAAAATCAGCCTGAAAAGTGGCACCTTCCACCATACGGTGATTGGGCAGCACGGCGCGTCGCGCGTGTTGATTCAGCCGGCGTCTGAGGGTACGGGGATTATCGCTGGCGGCGCAATGCGTGCCGTTTTCGAGGTCATGGGTGTACAGAACGTTCTGGCAAAGTGCTTGGGTTCGACCAATCCTTACAACGTTGTGCGTGCGACGATCGACGGCTTGATGAAAATGTCCACGCCGTCTGATATTGCAGCCAAGCGCGGCAAGTCTGTTGAAGACATCACGGGGTAAGTCATGAGCGAACAGAAAAAAATCAAGGTGACGCTGGCCAAGAGCCTGATTGGTACGAAGGCGGCTCATCGCGCCTGTGTGCGTGGCTTGGGTTTGCGTCGTATGCATCATACGGTTGAAGTGCTGGATACGCCGGAAAACCGCGGAATGATGACCAAGGTCGCCTATCTGCTGAAGTGTGAGGCTTAAGATGGAACTGAATACTATTAAACCAGCTGATGGCGCAAAGAAAGACAAGCGTCGTGTGGGTCGTGGCATTGGCTCGGGTCTGGGTAAAACATCAGGCCGCGGCCACAAGGGACAAAAATCCCGTTCGGGTGGCTATATCAAGGTGGGCTTTGAGGGCGGGCAAATGCCGATGCATCGCCGTTTGCCGAAGCGTGGCTTTGTATCGTTGACCAAGGCTGATACAGCGCATGTCCGGCTCTATGAGTTGGGCGCTATTGCTGCAGATGAGATTGATATCCTGATTCTAAAGCAGGCTGGAATCATAAAAGCTTCAGCCAAGTCGGCTAAAGTTTTTCTTTCCGGTGAACTCGGTAAGGCGGTCAAGCTGCGGGGTGTTGCCGTGACCAAAGGTGCTCGGGCTGCGATTGAAGCGGCTGGCGGCACCATCGCTGACTGAATCCGCGGGGAATCGCACTTTGGCAACGCCAAAAACAGGGTTGAACAAATTTGGTGATCTTAAGCGCCGCCTGCTTTTTTTGCTGGGCGCCTTGATTGTCTACCGGATCGGCACTTTTATCCCAGTACCGGGAATTGATCCTCTGGTTCTGGATGAATTGTTCAAGTCCCAATCGAGTGGAATTTTGGGCATGTTTAACATGTTCTCGGGTGGCGCGCTGTCGCGTTTCAGCCTGTTTGCTCTGGGAATCATGCCGTATATTTCGGCGTCGATCATTGTTCAATTGATGACGACGGTTTCGCCTAAGCTCGAGGCCCTTAAAAAGGAAGGCGAGGCAGGCCGTCGGAAGATTACGCAATATACGCGGTACGGAACTTTGTTCCTGGCGGTGTTTCAGGCATTGGGCATATCCATTGCGCTTGAATCACAGGCTGGTTTGGTTTTGGATCCGGGGTTTGCTTTTCGCATTATTTCGGTTTCGAGTCTCACTGCAGGCACGATGTTCTTGATGTGGTTGGGTGAACAGATTACCGAGCGCGGCTTGGGTAATGGCATCTCGATCATCATCTTTGCAGGTATCGCGGCGGGTTTGCCTCATGCGATTGGCGGCACGCTTGAATTGACACGTACGGGCGCCTTTTCCATCCCGCTCGTTCTAATGTTGTTTGTGGGTGTGCTGCTGGTAACAGCCCTGGTCGTATTCGTTGAACGCGGCCAGCGCAAGATTTTGGTTAATTACGCCAAGCGCCAGGTCGGTAAGATGGTTGTGGGCGGTCAAAGCTCTCACTTGCCGCTTAAGCTGAATATGGCAGGGGTGATTCCTCCCATTTTTGCTTCAAGCATCATCCTCTTCCCTGCGACATTGGCGGGATGGTTTGGAAGTGGCAATAACATGGGCTGGCTGAAGGATATCGGCTCGACGCTGGCTCCCGGTCAACCGGTTTATGTTTTGTTGTATGCGCTGGCTATCATTTTCTTCTGTTTTTTCTATACGGCCCTTGTGTTCAATCCCAAGGAAACTGCAGATAACCTGAAAAAAAGTGGTGCGTTTGTACCTGGTATCCGCCCAGGCGAACAGACGGCTCGTTATATCGATAAAATTCTGACCCGGCTGACCCTGGTTGGAGCGATATACATCACTCTGGTGTGTTTGTTGCCAGAGTTTCTGATTTTGAAGTGGAACGTGCCGTTTTATTTTGGCGGCACGTCATTGTTGATTATTGTTGTTGTGTCCATGGACTTCATGGCGCAGGTCCAAGCTTATGTCATGTCCCATCAGTATGAGGGCATGCTTAAGAAGGCGAATTTCAAGAATGGCTTAATGGGGCGTTGATGTCTAAGGAAGATGTCATCCAGATGCAGGGTGAAGTTGTGGAAAACCTGCCTAACGCAACATTTCGCGTGAAATTGGAAAATGGGCATGTGCTATTGGGTCATATTTCGGGAAAAATGCGCATGCATTACATACGCATCCTACCCGGTGACAAGGTGACAGTGGAACTCACCCCGTATGATTTGACCCGAGGTCGGATCGTTTTCAGGGCGAAATGAATTTGATCGCCAGCTTGCTGGCGGTGAGTAAATGGAGAAAACCATGAGAGTACAAGCTTCAGTCAAGAAAATGTGCCGCAAGTGCAAGGTTGTCCGGCGTAAAGGTGTCGTGCGCGTAATTTGTGACGACCCTCGCCACAAGCAGCGCCAAGGTTAGTCCGGTATAGCGTTTAGTTTGAATTCGAGCCAACCTGAAACAAGGTTGGTATGTTATAATATTTTGTTTTGCGTTTGGGGCTCTGCGAATGGCTCGTATTGCTGGGGTTAATATCCCGAATCACCAACACACGGTTATTGCGTTAACCGCTATTTACGGCATCGGAAGAACGAGATCCGCCAAGATTTGTGAGGCTGTGGGTATTACCCCGTCCGCGAAAATCAAGGATCTGTCCGAGACTGATATGGAGCGTTTGCGCGAGGGTGTGGCTCAATTCACGGTCGAGGGCGACCTGCGCCGTGAAATTACCATGAACATCAAGCGCTTGATGGATTTGGGCTGCTATCGCGGCTTCCGCCATCGCAAGGGCTTGCCGGTGCGGGGTCAACGTACCCGTACAAACGCGCGCACTCGTAAGGGTCCGCGCAAGGCCATTAGGAAATAAAGGTTAATCATGGCAACGAAAACAGCAACGCGCGTCCGCAAAAAGGTCAAGAAGAATGTCGCAGAAGGAATTGCGCATATTCATGCCTCTTTTAATAACACCATTGTGACGATCACCGATCGCCAGGGTAATGCTCTGTCCTGGGCGACTGCCGGTGGCGCGGGCTTTAAGGGCTCTCGTAAATCCACGCCGTTTGCGGCGCAGGTTGCAGCTGAAAATGCTGGAAAAATGGCGCAGGAATATGGCGTCAAGAATCTGGAAGTGCGCATCAAGGGCCCCGGTCCGGGTCGTGAATCCACTGTGCGGGCGCTGAATGCGCTGGGTTTCAAGATTGTCGCGATTTCGGATGTCACCCCGATCCCGCACAACGGTTGCCGCCCCTCCAAAAAGCGTCGTATCTAATTCTAGGGTAAATCATGGCTCGTAATCTTGACCCCAAATGCCGTCAGTGTCGTCGTGAAGGCGAAAAGCTCTTCCTGAAGGGCGAAAAATGTTTCACTGACAAATGTGCAATTGAACGTCGGCCGTATGCGCCGGGTCAGCATGGACAAAAGAGCGGTGCTCGTTTGTCTGGCTACGGTATCCAGCTGCGTGAAAAGCAAAAAATTCGCCGTATTTATGGCGTGCTGGAAGGACAGTTTCGCCTGACATACAAGCGTGCAGACAGTCGTAAAGGTGTGACGGGCGAGAACCTGTTGTCTATGCTTGAGTCGCGTCTGGATTCGGTTTGCTATCGCATGGGCTTTGGTGCTTCGCGCACCGAAGCGCGCCAGATTCTTCGTCACAACGGCATTACGGTAAACGGCCGTCGCGTCAATATCCCGTCCTATCAGGTTCGTGCGGGTGATGTGGTCGAAGTGTCCGATAAAGCCAAGGTCCATTTACGCGTTAAAGCTGCGGCCGAAGCTGCTGCTTCACGTGGCTACCCCGAATGGGTCGAGGTGGACGCCAAGGCGCTCAAGGGAACGTACAAGGCTGCACCGCAACGCTCCGAATTGCCGTCGACCATCAATGAATCGCTGGTTGTCGAACTGTACTCTAAATAAGCTGGGTCAGTCTTAAGGAATCGCACTCTATGCAAAGCGCTACGGAATTTCTCAAGCCGCGTATTGTGGAGGTTGATCGTGCCTCCCCGCTGCATGCCAAAGTCATCATGGAGCCCTTCGAGCGTGGCTATGGTCATACGCTCGGAAATGCACTACGTCGTATTTTGCTGTCTTCCATGGTGGGCTATGCGCCAACTGAAGTCAGCATCAGCGGTGTGGTTCACGAATATTCCACAATTGAGGGTGTTCAGGAAGATGTCGTCGACATTCTGCTGAACCTCAAAGGCATCGCTTTCAAGATGCACGGTAAATCCGAGGCTGTTCTGAAAGTATCAAAGTCGGGTGAAGGCATCGTGACCGCCGGTGATATCGAAATCGGCCATGACATGGAGATTTTGAATCCGGATCATGTGATTGCGCACCTGACCAAGGGTGGCAAGCTGGATATGGAAATCAAGGTTGAAAGTGGCCGCGGCTATCAGCCTGCTACTTCACGCAAGGTTTCCGACGAAACCCGTACGGTGGGATCCATTCTGGTTGATGCATCGTTCAGCCCGGTTCGCCGTGTGGCGTACTCGGTTGAAAGCGCACGTGTCGAACAGCGCACGGACCTCGACCGTCTGGTGATCGATATCGAAACCAATGGCGTGGTGGAGCCGGAAGAAGCAGTTCGTACCGCTGCTCGTATTCTGGTGAATCACCTGTCCGTCTTTGCCGATCTGGAAGGCACCCCGGCTGAATCAGAATCACCGCGTTCACCGCAGGTTGATCCGTTGTTGTTGCGTCCGGTCGATGATCTGGAACTGACCGTGCGTTCAGCCAACTGCCTGAAAGCCGAGAACATTTATTTCATTGGTGATCTGATCCAGCGTTCGGAATCGGAATTGCTGCGTACCCCGAACCTGGGCCGAAAGTCGCTGAATGAAATCAAGGATGTGCTTGCGTCCAAGAGCCTGTCGCTGGGGATGAAACTCGAAAACTGGCCGCCGGCTGGTCTCGAGCGTCCCTGAACTATTTAACTGATACACCATAATAAAGTGCGGGTCGCCATGGCTGGCGACCTAGCCCAAGAATACTGACCTAAAGGAATTCGCCATGCGTCATCGTCAATCCAATCGCAAACTCAATCGCACCACCAGCCATCGTCTGGCCATGTTCCGTAACATGAGTGTGTCGCTGTTGAAACATGAAATCATCAAGACCACGCTGCCGAAGGCCAAAGAACTGCGCCGTTTTGTCGAGCCGCTGATTACACTGGGTAAAGAGCAAAGCCTGGCCAACCACCGTCTGGCCTTCGATCGTCTGCGCGATCGTGAGATCGTCGTCAAGCTGTTCGGCGAATTGGGTCCGCGTTACAAGACCCGTCCGGGTGGTTATCTGCGCATCCTGAAATACGGCTTCCGCAATGGTGATAATGCACCGATGGCGCTGGTTGAACTGGTCGACCGCCCGGACACCGATGCAGCACCGGTTGATGCCGAGTAAGGACCGAACACCCTTGATGTAAACAAAAAGCCGGGTTATCCCGGCTTTTTTGTGTGCGCAAGTTGGCACTTTGTCCTGAACCATCGCGGCAGGATTGTGTGCCTGACTTGCGATTGTCTACCAGGGTCAGGCATAGTGCCTCTCCATCCGGAGGAGAATTGCCCGTGATTATTCTGTTTACTGATTTCGGCTTGAGTGATCCGTACGTCGGACAAGTCAAGGCCCGCATTGCACAACACGCACCCGGCCACCTTGTGGTGGACTTGTTGCACGACGTCCCGGATTTCAACCCGCATGCAGGGGCACATCTGCTGGCGGCGTTTACAGCCACGTTTCCTCCAGGTAGCGTGTTTCTGGCCGTAGTGGACCCGGGTGTTGGCACGCCGCGCGATGCCGTGGTGGTGCATGCGGGTGGCCATTGGTTTGTTGGCCCGGACAACGGCCTGCTGTCAGTGGTGGCTGTACGTCATGCCGACACCAGGCTATGGCGCATTAACTGGCGACCCGACGACCTCTCGGCGACGTTCCATGGGCGTGACTTGTTTGCCTTGATCGCAGCTGATATCGCGCGCGGTGAGTTTCCGGAAAACAAATTAGCCCCAATCCAGAAGCTAAATGTTGAGTTCGATGCGGGCGACCTGGCGCGGGTGCTGTATATCGACCATTACGGCAATGCCTGGACTGGTGTGCGCGGGATAGGCAAGGATGCGCGTGTATCGGCCGCGGGTGAACTGTTTAAATTTTATGAGAGCTATGGTTTTGCTGACAAGGGCGAAGGCTTTTGGCTCGTCAACAGCGTGGGCTTGCTGGAACTGGCGGTGAATCGGGGGAGCGCCGCGGCCGTATTTGATTTGAAAGTAGGCGATCCGGTTCAGGTGCAGCGCCTGAATTAAGTCGTTCTAATAATCGCAAAGCGTTATTCAAGGCCAATCAGCAGCGCTCGGTAATCATTGACATTGGTTCTGGTCGGGCCAATCAGCACCAGGTCACCCAGTGCGGCAAAGAATCCGTGGCTGTCATGTGTTTCCAGCCGATCAAGCGCGTTCAGCCCTAGTGCGCGTGCTCGTGCCAGCGTATCCGGAGTCATCATCGCGCCCGCATTGTCTTCGCTGCCGTCTATGCCGTCCGTATCACAGGCAATTGCCCAGGCCTGGGGGTGCTCCAGTGCCTGTGCCAAAGCCAGTAAATACTCGGTGTTGCGCCCGCCACGACCGTGTTGCGGGCGGAGCGTGACAGTGGTTTCGCCACCCGAAATCAGTGCAAGAGGATGTTGCGTTGCAATCGCATTGACCAGCGCGGCATGTTGCCGTGCAACGACCTGTGCATCACCACTGATGCGGTCTGACAGGATGATGGCGGGTATGCCCTGTTGTTCAAAATACCGGGCTGCGGCAGCAAGGCTGTTTTGAGAATTTGCGATGACACGGTTCTCGATGCGGGAAAAACAAGGGTCACCCGGTTTGGGGGTATCGGGAAGCCGGTTTGCCATACAGGCATTCAGGTGGTGTTTGATCCTGGCTGGGGCCGCGATGCCGAATCGCTGCAGGCGATCAAGTGCGTCGGCACAACAGGTCGGGTCAGGGGCGCAGGGCCCGGATGCGATGCAGGCAGGATCATCGCCGACCACATCGGAAATGATCAGCGCCAATCCGCTTGTGCCATGTGCCGCCTGTGCCAGTCGGCCACCCGACAGTTGCGTAAGGTGTTTGCGCACAGTGTTGATGTCGTGAATTGTGGCGCCAGCATGCAGCAGGGCTTTGGTGACCTGGCGTAACTCCTTCAGCGTCACGCCCTCAACCGCGGCAGCGAGCAGACTGGAACCGCCTCCGGAAATCAGTGCCAGCAGCAAATCGTCCGGGCCGAGTTGGCCGACCATATCCAACATGCGCAAGGCGGCCGTTTCGCCACGCCCGTCGGGCAGCGGATGGCTGGCTTCGACCACCTCGATTCGGCGCGTGGGCAGGCTGTGTTGATAGCGGGTAACCACTAGGCCAGATAAAGGAGCATCGGCTGGCCAATGTGCTTCGACGGCGACGGCCATGCTGGCAGCAGCTTTGCCGCCGCCCACCACCAGTGTGCGACCAAGTGGCGGTGGCGGCAAATGAGGCGGCAGGATGCGGGCCGGGTCCGCAGCGGCGACCGCTGCGTGAAATGACTCCATCAGCAGACTACGTGGATTTAGCATGCCGGCTATCTGATCAACTGGTAGTTGAACGGCTCAGTTTGCGCCCGATGCCATGTCGCAGGCTGGGACCAATCTGCATCGCCAACCGGAACAGTGTCGGCATGGTGAACAGCGTGAGGGTGCTGGCAACCAGCAGGCCCCATACCAGACTGGCTGCCATCGGCCCCCAGATCAACGACTTGCCGCCCAACCCGACTGCAAGCGAGAACAGGCCGCCGATGGTGGTGGCAGTGGTGATGATGATGGGCACCACGCGCCGACGCGCGGCGTAGAGCGTGGCGTGGATTAAGTTCATGCCGGATTGCAGCCGTGCATTGGCCGCGTCGATCAACACAATGGAGGCGTTGACCGCAATGCCGGTAAGTGCGATCACTCCGTACAGGGTGTAGAGACTGAGCGGGTTCTGCGTGATGAAGAGCCCGAATACCACACCGGTAAATGCCATCGGCACGGTCAGCAAGATCAGCAGCGGCTGCCAGTACGAGCGGAATTGGGCGGCGAGGATGAGATAGATCAGACCGACACCCAGCAGGAACAGCATCTTCATCGCCTCCAGGCTTTCGTTGATGTCGTCGAGTTCGCCGGTAAAGTCGATGCGCGTATTCGGGTAACGGGTTTTCACCGCCGCCCACAATTCGGCGATTTGCGCGTTGGCCGCCACCGTGTCGATGCGGGTCTTGTCGAGATCGGATTCGATGGTAATCGCGCGCTTGAGGTTGTAATGCTTGATGCCGCCCGAGCCCGTTCGGGTATCGGAATGCACCAGCGCGCCCAGCGTCGTGGTCCCGCCATCCGGTAGTGCCACCGGGTCGGCCAGCAGTTGCTGGATATCGACCAGCTGATTGCCGCTGGCTTCGGTTTGGTTTGGGCCAGCTTGGTTAGGCGTCGCTCCACGCACCCGCACTTCGATCTTGTCGCCCTGGCTGCGGGTCTCGGCGATGATCTCGCCTTCGGTATGCAGGCGCACCAGGCGCGCCACCGTCGCCGCATCGAGGCCGGCATGCTGCAGCGCCGTGGCATTGAGCTGCAGCACCAGCTGCGGGCGACCGGGCAGGTCGTCGTCGGTGACATCGCGGGTGCCGTCGATCCGACTTACCGCCTGCTTCAGTGTCTCTGCTGCAGCACGCAATTCAGCGACGTTGTCGCCCAACAGCCGCAGCTTGATCGCCTTGGCTGCAGGCGGCCCGCCCGACAGCTGGGTGAAGGACAGCTTGCCAAGACTTGGCAGGGCTTCCACATCGCGGCGCATCGCTTCCACCACCTCGCTTACCTCGCGCATGTCCTCGCCACGCGGGTTGAGCGACACGCTGACCTGACCATAGGAGTCGCCGTACAACGGCTCGGTGTCGGTCCATTTCACCCCTGCGTAAGATGTCACGCCGCGTGCTTCGTCCGGCTTGAGATGCCGGCGCACCACGGCCTCGACCTTGGCCGCTTCGCGCAGCGTCACGTCGATGGCCGATCCGCTGGGCATGTCGATGTTGACGTAGAACAGGCGAATCGGATCGAAAGCAAAGAACTGTGTGCGCACCGCGCCTGTCGCCACCAGCCCCACCGCGCCGACGAACAAGGCCAGCACCAGCAGTCCGCTCACCCAGGGATGACGCATCAGGCGCACCAGCAAGCGCGTGTATTTGACGCGCAGTAGATGCGTGTAATGTTCACGCAGTGGCTGCAGGCGCGTGGAGCGCTTGAAGTTGAGTTTGAGGCCGACCACGTGCGCCGGCATCATCCAGTAGGCTTCGAGCAGGCTGATGGCGAGCGCCAGCGTTACCACCAGCGGCACCAGCAGCATGAACTTGCCGACGATTCCGGGCATCAGCATCAGCGGCAGAAAGGCGGCGATGGTGGTGGACACCGCCGCCAGCACCGGTAGCCCCACTTCGCGGATGGATCCGACGGTTGCAGTAAGCGCATCGGCGCCCCGCGCAATACGGTAATAGATCGCCTCGGTGATCACCACGGCGTCATCCACCAGCATGCCGAGCGCGATCACAATGCCCAGCAGAACCGGGATGCTCAACGTGAAATCAAAGGCATACAGCACCGCAAAGGTACCCGCCAGGGAGAACGGTATGCCCAGACTGATCAGCAGGGCCAGTCGCGTACCGAGAAACAGCCAGCACAGTCCCAGCACCACCAGCAGTCCGATCAGGGCATTGGTTTCCATCACGCCGATCGCCTTTTGTGTCGGCACCGTCTGGTCGTCGAACAGCATCAGCGTATAGCCCCCCGGCTTGAGCGATGGCGCGCGCTCCGCGATGTAGCGATTGATATCGGCCACCAGGCCGAGTGTGTTGACCTTGCTCTTCTTGGTGACTGCCAGAATCACCGCCGGCTGACCATTGGACGAAGCCAGGCTGCTGGCGCGAGCACGTGCAGTTTCCACTGTTGCCACTGATGACAATGGAATCGGCGAACCCAGGCTGGGCGACAGGATCGACAGCCGCCCGAGGTAGTCGGCATCGGCCTGCTGGCCGATCACCCGTACCAGCCAGTCGTCGTCCCCCACGCGTGCGCGGCCGGCGAATGTATCGCGGTACCAGGCGCGCACCGAATCGGCAATATTGGCCGCAGTCAGGCCCCGCGCCGCCGCTTCGGCCGGCGAAAACTCCACCCGCAATTCCGGGTCGGCCTGACCGGTCGCCAGCACCTTGTCCACGCCGGGCATGCGCTCCAGATCGTCCTTGATTTGCCGTGCCGTGCGGCGCAGGCGTTCATCGCTGGCCGGGCCGGTCAGCAGCACCATCACCGTGGGGAAACCGTTCGAGGTGGTGATTTCCAATACCTCCGGCTCTTTCGCATCATCCGGTAGATCGCTGTTGTACTTGTTTTGCACCTGCCGCCGCAGGTCGGTCACATGCTTGTCGAACTGGCGTTCGGAGACGTCGCGAAAGCGCACCAGAATCACTGACGAATTGTCGCGGCTGGTGCTGGACACAAAGCGGATGTCGGGCAGTGTGCGGATCGCTTCTTCCAGCGGATCGGTAATCTTTTTCTCGACATCTTCCGCCGCCGCGCCCGGCAGGACCGTGGTCACCACCAGCCAGTTGAAATTGATCTCCGGGTCCTGCTCACGCGGCAGATTCAGGTAGCTCAATATGCCCAGCAGCAGAATCACCGCGAATGACACATTGGCCATCGGGTGATTGGTGATGAAGCGCGCGTAGAGGCTCATGGCAGTAATTGCTTAAAAGCTTAGCGTTGCGTGACAGCCATGCCGTCCTGCAGGGTCAAGCGGCCATCGGTGACGATACGCGTATCGTCAGGCAACGCTGCGGCCAGGGCCGGACGCCCTTCCTGTGCATCGGGTAGTGACACGAAACGCGCCTTCTGTCCGTTGACGACAAATATGCCGAGCTGCTTGTTGCGGCGGATCAGGTAGTCGGCGGGCACGAAGGCGCGCGGGTCACGCCAGCGCAGCACACCGTTGCTGCCGGGCGCGGGAGCGGTCTTGCCAAAGTTGAAGCGTGCTTCGCGGGTGCGGGCGGCCAGATTCACAGCGGGCGACACCCGCAGCAAATTCAACTGATATTCCACGCCTTGGCTGACGAAAACCGGATGGGCCTTCGACAGCCATTCGGCATCGGTTTGTTGCACCTGCGCGCTTAACTGCATGCGCGAGGTGTCCCACAATTGCACGATGGGCGTGCCGGGACTGGCAAACTCGCCCACCTGCGCCAACCGTGCTTCGACGATGGCAGGGTAGGGGCTGCGCAGAGTGCATTTGCTGACATCGCGTTGTGTTGCAGCGCGTGCGGCAGTGTTGAGCTTGACTTCGGCGGCAACGACTGCAACGTCGGTTTTCTTGGCATCGAGCGCGGCCGCGGAGATGAAGTTCTTGGCAGCCAGTTCGTCGCTGCGCTGGAGTTGTTGCTGTTCAAGCTTCAGTCGGGCTTGCGATGATTCGAGTGCGGCCTGCGCACGCTGGGCGGCAATCTGGGTGTCGGCGCAATCGAGCTGCGCAAGGATGGCACCTTTTGCAATGCGCTGACCCGGTTCCACCGGGATGCTGGCGATGCGCGCGGCGAGCTCAGCTGACAGCTTGGCGAGATTGAGCGACACCGATTGCGCCGATGCTTCGCGCTGCGGATGGATCGCCACTTCGGCCAGCGGCAGGCTCTTGATCGCAACAGGTGGCGCGGCTATGGCCGGTGAGCACAGCAGGGTGAGCAGGCAAAGGGCGATGCGCATGGTAGGGCAGCCGGGTGAGAATGGAAGAGTAGATGCAGAGAATTGTAGCGTTTTGAGTGTTGCAGAAACAAAAATGGCCAGGCGAACCTGGCCGTTTGCATAGCAGAAGCAGATTACTTCTGCACGGCGTCTTTGGCATCTCCGGCCATTTCTTCGACCTTGTCGGCACCGGCAGCAGCCGCGTCGGTTGCAGATTCGCCAACGGCAGAGGCTGCTTCACCTATGGCTTCGCCTGTGGCAGAGGCGGCTTCGCCAGCCGAGTCCACAGCAGCGCCGGCCGCTTCAGTTGCCTGGTCCATCGCGGGTGCGGCAGCTTCTTCGGCTTTTTGGCAGGCGGTGAGTGCAAGGGCTGCGAAAAGTGCGACGAGTAATTTGGAATTCATGTGGATCTCCCTGATGTAGATTTAAAGTAAAGGTTACGAGTCTGGCAACCCGCAGTTCTTATTAGTAACGCCAAAAGAGTTTGAGAACAACCCTTTAGAACATTTTTTACAAATCAGGGACTTAGAAACATTCGTCTGTTTGCAGATAGCGCCACTGACCCGGAGGCAGATCACCCAGCCGCACCCGGCCGATACGTACGCGCTTCAGCCCTACAACCTTTAACCCGACCAGTTCACACATGCGACGAATCTGACGCTTGCGGCCTTCCTTCAGGATGAAGCGCAACTGGTCGGCATTTTGCCAGCTGACCTTTGCCGGCCGCAATTTCTGGCCATCGAGCGAGAGGCCGTGGTTCAGGCGTGCGAGGTCCTTTTCGTCGAGCCGTCCGGCCACGCGCACCAGGTATTCCTTCTCGACATCAGAGTCCTCGCCTATCAGCTGTTTGGCGATGCGCCCGTCCTGCGTCAGTACCAGGAGACCGGTCGAGTCGATGTCGAGCCGGCCGGCCGGCGCCAGGCCTTTCAGGTGCGATGGATGGAACGCCTGGGTGGCGCGCCCGTCCTGCCATTGCGTCTCGGGGCGGATCAACACCACGGCGGGCTGATAACCCGGCTCCGGCTGGCCCGAAACATAGCCGATGGGTTTGTGCAGCAGGATGGTGACGCGTTGCTGCTGTTGCTGGCTGGCGGCCGTGTCCAGTCGGATGGCGCAGGCCGGATCGACCTTGGTGCCGAGTTCGCTCACCCGCTTGCCATCGACAAACACCAGCCCGCGCTCGATATAGCTGTCGGCTTCGCGGCGCGAGCACAGCCCGCGCTCGGACATGAGTTTGGAAAGTCGGATGGGTTCAGCCATGGTTATTGATTCGGCCTGATGAAGTTTGAAGTGATATTGAAGGCCGACTTGCCCTGGCTGTGTGAGACAGTGCGGGAGGACGAATCAATAACCCTTAAAAACAGCGTTCTATTGAGGTGGCCCCACGAACTGACCCACTCAAAGCGATGCAAGAAACATTTTACGGGTTCAAACATTACCTGGCCGCCTCAATAGTGACGCGACAGCACGGGTTGCAGGTATTTGCCGGTGTGGCTGGCCGGATTGTCGGCCACGGCCTCGGGTGTGCCTTCGGCGATGATCAGGCCGCCGCCGGCGCCGCCTTCGGGTCCAAGGTCGATCAGCCAGTCGGCGGTCTTGATCACATCCAGATTGTGTTCGATGACGACCACCGTATTGCCGGCGTCGGCCAGGCGTTGCAGCACTTTCATCAACAGATCGATATCGGCGAAGTGCAGTCCGGTGGTCGGTTCGTCGAGTATGTAGAGCGTGCGGCCGGTGTCGCGCTTGGACAACTCAAGTGACAACTTGACGCGTTGGGCCTCGCCACCAGACAGCGTGGTGGCAGATTGGCCCAGACGGATATAGCCGAGGCCCACATCCATCAGGGTTTGCAGTTTGCGCTTGACGACAGGGACGGCATCGAAAAACTCGGCCGCCGTCTCGATCGTCATTTCCAGCACATCGCGTATGGTCTTGCCCTTGTAGTGCACTTCCAGGGTTTCGCGGTTGTAGCGGGCGCTGTGACACACATCGCATGGCACATAAATATCGGGCAGAAAATGCATTTCGACCTTGATCACGCCATCGCCCTGGCAGGCTTCGCAGCGGCCGCCCTTGACGTTGAACGAGAATCGGCCTGGCCCGTAGCCGCGTGTGCGTGCCTCGGGTACGCCGGCAAACAGTTCGCGGATCGGCGTAAACAGTCCGGTATAGGTCGCCGGGTTGGAGCGCGGGGTGCGGCCGATGGGGCTTTGGTCGACGCTGATCACCTTGTCGAAGAATTCCAGGCCGTGGATTTCGGTATGCGGTGCGGGTTCGGCCGATGAGCCGTACAAGTGGCGTGCGGTCGCGGCGTACAAGGTGTCGTTGATGAGCGTGGACTTGCCCGAGCCCGACACGCCGGTGATGCAGACGAACAGGCCAAGCGGCAAGTTGAGCGTGACATTTCGCAGATTGTTGCCGCTGGCACCGGTCAGGACCAGATGCCGCTCGGGGTCGGGTATACGGCGTTTTTTCGGGATGGCAATCGCGCGTCGGCCAGATAGATACTGGCCGGTAAGCGAGTTCTCGCTCAGCCGGATTTCTTCCGGCGTGCCTTCGGCCACGATCTCGCCGCCGTGCACGCCCGCGCCGGGGCCCATGTCGACCACATAATCGGCAGCGCGAATGGCATCCTCGTCGTGTTCGACCACCAGTACCGAGTTGCCAATGTCGCGCAGATGTTTCAGTGTCGCCAGCAGACGGTCATTGTCACGCTGGTGCAGACCGATCGATGGTTCGTCGAGCACGTACATCACGCCGGTGAGGCCGGAGCCGATCTGCGAAGCGAGGCGGATGCGCTGCGACTCGCCGCCCGACAGCGTGTCAGCCGAACGGTCGAGCGACAGGTAATCGAGGCCGACGTTGTTGAGAAAACCGACGCGCGCGATGATTTCCTTGACGATCTTGTCGGCGATCTGGGCGCGGTGACCGTCGAGCGTGAGCGTCTGGAAAAATGCCAGCGCCTGCTTCAGCGGCATCGCGCTGACCTTGAAGATCGGGACGTTGCCAACCATGACGTGACGCGCTTCTTCGCGTAGCCGTGTGCCTTCGCAGGCGGGGCAGGCCTTGTTGTTCTGGTACTTGGCGAGTTCTTCACGCACCGCCATCGAATCCGACTCGTGGTAGCGGCGCGACATGTTGGCCAACACGCCTTCGAACGGGTAGCTCTTGGTGGTAAATCCGCCGCGCGGTGCCAGCGTCTGGAAGGCAATCGCATCTTTGCCGCTGCCATTGAGCAGCACATCGTGGATGCGTTCGGGCAGCGATTCCCACGGTGTGTCGAGGTCGAAGCCGTAATGCATCGCCAGGCTTTGCAGCATCATGAAGAAGAACTGATTGCGCTTGTCCCAGCCTTTAATCGCGCCGCTGGCCAGCGATAGGTGCGGGAAAGCCACCACCCGTGCCGGATCGAAAAAGGTGATCTGGCCGAGACCGTCGCAGGTGGGGCAGGCCCCCATCGGGTTGTTGAACGAGAACAGCCGTGGCTCGAGTTCAGGCAGGGCATAGCTGCAGATCGGGCAGGCGAACTTGGCGGAAAACAGGTGCTCTTTCCCGGTGTCCATTTCCACCGCCAGCGCCCGGCCATCGGCGTGGCGCAGTGCGGTCTCGAAACTTTCGGCCAGACGCTGCTTGGCGTCGGCGCGTACTTTCAGGCGGTCCACCACCACTTCGATGGTGTGCTTCTTGTTCTTGTCGAGCTTGGGTACGGCGTCAATCTCATACACGGTGCCATCGACCCGTACCCGCACGAAACCCTGCGCACGCAGTTCGGCAAACAGTTCGAGGTTTTCGCCCTTGCGGCCCACCACCAGCGGCGCCATGATCATCAGCTTGGTGTCTTCCGGCAGCGCCAGCACTGCGTCGACCATTTGCGACACGGTCTGCGCAGCCAGCGTGATGCCGTGTTCCGGACACTGCGGATCGCCGACACGGGCGTACAGCAGGCGCAGGTAATCGTGGATCTCGGTCACCGTGCCGACGGTCGAGCGCGGGTTATGGCTGGTGGCTTTCTGCTCGATGGAAATCGCCGGCGATAAACCTTCGATCAGATCGACATCGGGTTTCTCCATCAATTGCAAAAACTGCCGTGCATAAGCCGACAGCGACTCGACGTAGCGGCGCTGGCCTTCGGCATAGAGGGTGTCGAACGCCAGCGACGATTTGCCTGAGCCCGACAGTCCTGTGATCACTACCAGCTTGTTGCGTGGCAGGTCGAGATTGATGTTTTTCAGGTTGTGGGTGCGGGCGCCACGGATGCGGATAAATTCCATTGATTAACCTGCAAACTTCAGTTGGACGGGGTGGGGTGTGTGGTTCTTGGGGTGCGGGGCAAGGCGCAGCGACGCGGAATGGTTTTTCCATTCCAAGGAGTTGCAACGCTGCTCTGCGCCCCAAAAGTTGAGCAATCGACCCCGTAGCGGGTTCGCCCGCCGCGTAAAACGGTCATTCATGAGAAAGTTTATTGGAGTCACGTTGTTAAATATCCAGCCGAGCGGTCAACTGATGTTTGTAGGCTCAGGTGCAGGGGACGTAATTCGCAACCTGCTAATATAACGGACTTCCCGCATCAGCCGAACTTTGCAGTGGCCCACATCGACTTGTCCGAAAGCATGACCCGCGCCGAGAAGCGCGCCACATCGGGCCTGGCGACCATTTTTGGCCTGCGCATGCTGGGCATGTTCCTGATCCTGCCGGTGTTTGCGCTGTATGCGGAACACTTGCCGGGCGGCGACAATCACACCCTGGTTGGCCTCGCGCTCGGCATGTACGGCCTGACCCAGGCCATCTTCATGATCCCCTTCGGCATGGCGTCCGACCGCATCGGCCGCAAGAAGGTCATCATCTTCGGCCTCATCATCTTTGCCATCGGCAGTTTTGTGGCTGCCTCCGCCACCGATATCTACTGGACAATTTTTGGACGCGCGCTGCAGGGGGCCGGGGCGGTGTCTGCCGCTGTCACTGCCATGCTGGCCGATCTCACCCGCGAAGAGCACCGCACCAAGGCGATGGCGATAATCGGCTCCACCATCGGCATCGCCTTCGCGGTGTCGCTGGTGGCAGGTCCCGCGCTCAATCGCATTATCGGCGTGCCGGGTATTTTTGCGCTGACCGGCATATTGGCGCTGGCCGCCATCTGGGTGGTCAGAGCATGGGTGCCCGATCCGGCGGATAGTCATTTTCATGCCGATGCCCAGGCCAACCCGGCGCGGTTGAAAGACGTGCTGCGTAACAGTCAGCTGCTGCGGCTCAATTTCGGGATTTTTTCCCTGCACGCCGCACAAATGGCAATGTTTGTCGTGGTGCCGGTGGCGCTTAAAAATAGCGGCCTGGCGCCTGACCACCACTGGGCAGTCTATCTCCCGGTGCTGCTGGGCTCGTTCGCCTTGATGATTCCCGCCCTGATCTATGGCGAAAAGCGTGGCCAGATGAAGCCTGTGTTCATCGGCGCCGTGGCGTTGATGCTGTTGGCCCAGATTGGACTGGCAGTGGGAATCGAGTATTTATGGGGCATCGTCTGGGCGCTATTTTTCTATTTTGTTGCATTCAATTTGTTGGAGGCCAGCCTGCCTTCGCTGATTTCCAAGCTGGCCCCGGCATCGGCCAAAGGCACGGCGATGGGCGTGTACAACACCGCCCAGGCACTGGGATTGTTTTTTGGTGGCGTGTTCGGTGGCTGGCTGGCGCAGCATTATGGTTTTCACGTGGTGTTCATCTTCTGCGTGGTGTTGATGGCGATCTGGCTGCTGGCCTCTTTTTCGATGACGCCTCCGCCCGCGATCAAGACCCGGATGTTTAATGTGGGCGTGATGCCGGAGGACCAGGCCACGCTGCTGAAAGGGCAACTGGCGGGTCTGGCCGGGGTGGTTGAGGCCGCGGTGCTGGCCGAAGAAGGCGTGGCCATGCTCAAGGTCAGTATCAAGGGCTGGGATGAAGCAGGCGCGCGCAGCCTGCTTGAAACTGCGGCATCCTGACGGTCCGGCGGCGGCCTGATAGAATCTGCAACACTTTAAAAACAAGCAATCCATTTTAATTCGGGGGAAAACATGGCATCCGTCAACAAAGTCATACTGGTCGGCAACCTGGGGCGCGACCCCGATATGCGCTATCTGCCCAGCGGAGAAGCCGTCGCCAATCTCGCCATTGCTACCACCGACAAATACAAGGACAAGTCCGGCCAGATGGTCGAGCAGACCGAATGGCACCGTGTCAGCTTCTTTGGCCGCACGGCCGAAGTGTGCGGCCAGTACCTGAAAAAAGGTGGTCAGGTTTACGTCGAAGGTTCGATCCGAACCCGTAAATACACTGACAAGGAAGGCATCGAAAAATACGCGACTGAAATTCGCGGTGACCGCATGCAGATGCTGGGAGGCAAGGGTGGCGGCGGTATGGCCAATATGGACGATGGTGGATACGACCAGTCGCCCCCACCCCAGCGCAGCCAGCCGGGCAAGGCTCCGGCTCCGGCGCAGCGTCCTGCCAGCAGCGGGTTTGACGACATGGATGACGATATTCCGTTCTAGAATATACCGAGCACGGTCGTGGGCCGTTCATCCCTGCGAATTCATATAACGATACGGAGAAGATCCGGTGCGCCTCGCGCGCTGGCATACGTTGAACAGCAATCCACAAACAAGTCTGGATGTGTTGGGATGGGCGCTCTTGTTGAGCGGCGGCCTGGCATGCTCCAGTTTGGCAGGCGCTGCGATTACCGAATCTGATTTTCTCGATGAATTGCCGGTTGTGCTGTCGCCGATGCGCCTGAGTCAGCCGCTGGCCGATTCACCGTCCGCTGTCACGGTGATCGACCGTGACATGATCCGGGCGTCGGGCGTGACGCAACTGATCGATGTGTTTCGGCTGGTGCCGGGGTTTTCGGTGGCGCAACAGGATGGACATGTCGGCACCTTGACGTATCACGGACTGGGCGATGGCTATTCGCGCCGATTCCAGGTGTTGGTCGACGGACGCTCGGTCTACAGTCCGGATTTTGGCCAGGTGTATTGGCGCAATCTGCCGATTTCCCTGGAAGACATCGACCGGATCGAAGTGATACGCGGGCCGGCTGCAGCGAGTTATGGCGCCAATGCTTTCATGGGTGTCATCAACATTCTCACGCAGCCCCACGAAGGTGGTAAGCGAGTCGGCATCATGGTGGGCTCGGGCGGACACGGCTATCGCGAGTTGAGCGCCCGGGTGGGTGCGGCGAGCGACGCGGGGAGTTGGCGCTTGTCGGTGGGGCAGCGTGCGGATGATTACTACGCCAATGTGGCAGATGACGTACGGGATCGTTATGTCGATGGGCGCGGCGACTGGAGCCTGACGGGTGCGGATACGCTGAGCGTTATGGGCGGCATGGCGCATTCCCGGGTGGACGATGATGTTGCCGCAGGACAAACCTTTCCGGTGAATGTGCATTCTGCGTACGGTCAGATCAGTTGGCGGCATGTGCATCATGCCAATGCGGAAACCCGCCTGGCGTACGACCTGACTCGGCAGACTTACGGCGATGATCTGGATTTGGGGGGGACGCCCCCCCCTATCGATCTGGGATTTTCGACCCATCGCCAAAACCTGTCTGCCGGATGGAAAGGGGCTTTGGGCTCACACGTGCGTGCCGCGCTGGGAACGGAATACCGCCTGGACGAGGTGCAGTCGCGCTTCTACTACGATCAGGCATCATCGATCCAGGAGCATTCCTGGCGCGTGTACGGCAATGGTGAATTCCGGCTTGCCCCGCAATGGCTGGTGAACGCCGGCGCCATGTGGGAATCGACCCATGCCGGCCGGCGTGATTTTTCTCCCAGGCTGACCGTGCATTTTCAGCCGCGCCCCACCCAGTCATTCCGGATCGGGTACAACCTGGGTTACCGCGTGCCGACCTATTACGAATTGTTTGGGCAAAATGCGGCGGATTTCGGTTCCGGGCTTGATACCCTTTTGATCCTGCCCGATCCCCTGAAGTCCGAGCGCGTCATTTCGCGCGACATCGGATGGTGGCAGGCCTGGCCAACGGCAGGCGTCACGCTCGACATGCGGGCGTTCTACGACACCTACACTAATCTGATCGATTTTGCCGAAGTGCCGGTAATCGATGGCCAGGATAATCTTGCCTACCAGTTTTTCAATGCAGGCAATGCCACCTTGAAAGGCGTTGAGTTTCAGCTTGAATGGAAGCCTGTGGCCAGAACCCGTATCCGGTTTGCGCCGGCCTGGGTACGTATTCGATCCGTCAATCCGGATTGGCGGGATTCGGCGCCACCCTATGCTTTCAGCATGTTGGCAGAACACGGGTTTAACCGGAACTGGTGGCTGAGCGGTACCTGGAATAAAAGTGCGGCGTTAACCTGGCTGGGCGCGGGTGGCCGGGTCGGGGGCTCAAATCGCCTGGACCTGCGTCTTGCCTGGCGCGGCAAACAGTCCGGCGTGCCGATTGAAGTGGCGGTCATTGGCCGCCACCTTCTCGGGGGGAATGCGGAGTTTGTTGCAGCCCGCGAAACCGAACGTCAGGCCTTGTTGCAGTTCCGTGCCGGCTTTTAAACTGACTGCATTGGGAATGGGGGGGAATGACATTCATCAATGTTGAGCGCCCTTGTTCCTGGACAAGCAGGCTTGCCGCAGAAACCAGTGCGGGTTTGCGTGTAGGCAGTGCGCTTCTGCTTTGTCAGGTCTCGTTGCCAGCCGGGGCGGCTTTGTCCGAAGCGAATTTTCTTGATGAACTGCCTGTGGTCTTGTCGGTATCGCGGCTGTCGCAACCGGTGAGCGATGCTCCAGCGGCAGTCACGGTGATCGACCGGGACATGATCCGCGCGTCCGGGTTTCGGGATATTCCCGACCTGCTGCGTCTGGTGCCGGGCTTCTCGGTCGCTTATACGCGTGACAACACCTGGGCAGCCGGTTATCACGGCCTGGGCGATGCCTACTCGCGCCGGTTTCAGGTGCTGGTCGACGGGCGCTCGATCTACAGCCCTCACTATGGCGAGGTGAACTGGACCGATCTTCCGCTTGCCATCGACGACATCGAACGTATCGAAGTGGTGCGGGGCCCGGATGCCTCGGTCTATGGCGCGAACTCTTTTGCCTCTGTCATCAATATCATCAGTAAGACGGCAGCGCAGGTGCCGGGCGAGTTCGTTTCGATGCAGGCCGACACCCACGATATGCGAGGGCTGACGGTTCGTCATGGCGGCAGTGACGGCGCCTTGCGTTACCGCCTCACCGCATCGGCCCAGCAGCGGGATCGTTTCGACCGTGATGTTACCGGGGCGCCAGGTTCCGGCATTGCAACCGGGCAATATCTGGAGGCCAATCAAATCTACTTCGTCAATGGCCGCATGGACTGGCAGCTTACGCCAGGCTCGGATGTCATGGCACAAATCGGACTGACGAAGCGAAGCGGGGATGCGGGCATCCTCGGTAACGAGGATACGCGGCTTGTGCTTGAGCCAACCGAGCAGGATTCGAGCGCTTTCTACCTGCAACTCGCCTATCACAAGGTCGAATCAGAGCGTCGTGAATGGCGAGTTCAGGTTTACCACACGCAGGGCCTGTTCGATGCGGATACGCAGGTGTCTCCCTTGATTTATAAGGGCGTGGATTATGGCAATATCGTCGTCAATCAATACCTGCGGCAGTCCCGAAGCAGCGTCGATCTGCAGGTGAATGAGCAGTGGGCGCACAACCTGCGCGCGGTGTGGGGCGGCGAAGTGTGGCAGGAAACTGTCAAGAGTCCGCAGAACTACAGTTCCGACAAGACCCTGAGCGGCACGCTCGTGCGTGCGTCCGCCAATCTGGAATGGCGTCCTTACCCGCGCGTGCTGCTACAAGGTGGGGCGTTGGTGGAGCACCATTACTTCACGGGCACCGACGTTTCGCCGCGTGCAGTGGTCAACTTCACCCTGGTCCCGGACCATGTCATCCGGCTGGGGATATCACGCGCCTACCGGTCGCCGACCTTCTACGAGGAACAGGGCAATCAGGTGTTGTTGAAGGACGACGGAACGCCGGCTGATGTGGTGACGGCGCTATCAGGCGGTCTTGAACCCGAGCGCATCCTGTCGCGCGAGATCGGTTATGTCGGGCATTGGCGCCCCTTGCGGCTTGAAATGGACGTGCGACTTTATCGGGATCACATCGATAACTTTATCGGTTTGATGAAAGTTGTGCCGAACCCGGCATATGACGCCAGTTCCTTTCAGCCCAAGGTGTTCACTTTCGACAATCTCGGCACGGTGGATGCTCAGGGAGGAGAAATCGCGTTGCGCTGGCGGCCAAACCGGGTATTGGACGTGAGTGCGCACTTTGCGCGGACGTTCTTGAGGGCCAACACACTGTATAAAAATTTTAATCAGGATATTCCTGATTCCGCCCCGCGCAACAGTTGGAGCCTGCTCGCCAGCTACCGTTTGGGCACGAGCTGGGAGGCCGGCGTGTTTGCGCAGCGCAGCGACACCCAGAAATGGCTGACCGAAGGCGACACCACGGAGGCCTTCAACCGGGTGGATGTCCGCCTGGCGCGCCGCTGGAAATGGCAGGGGCGCGCTGTCGAGGCCGCCGTGGGCGGGCAGAGCCTGGGCCGGGATTATGAAGAATTCCGCAACACCAACATCTTCAGCCGTCGTGTCTACGGCAGTTTGAGCTTGGCCTGGTAGCGGCGCAGGCTCTTGAATCCCTGCGACTCGTCGCCAGATAAGACATGTACGACCAGTCCTGTTGGGTACTTGTGCCCGGCTCTTTGGGTATAATCCCGCAACTTATTGATTGTCGGAGAATTTAATGCCGATTTACGCTTATAAATGTGGGTCCTGCGGTTTTGCCGAGGACGAAATGCAAAAAGTGTCCGATGCGCCGCTGACGGTGTGCCCGTCGTGCGGCAAGGCTGATTACGCCAAGCAGGTAACGGCGGCCGGGTTTGCGCTGAAGGGAAGCGGCTGGTACGCCACCGATTTCAAGGGCGGCAACAGCAAGCCTGCCGAAACCAAGGTTGAAGCACCGTCTCCAGCCTGTGGCACCAGCGCGTGTCCGGCGAGTAACTGACAGGGTTTGCCCAAACTGGAAGCGGGCGGTGCAAGCCGTCCGCTTCTTTGTTTTTGATTGAATGTCGCTGCCGCTCACGAATTGCTCATGAAACGTTATTTCATTACCGGACTGCTGATCTGGGTGCCGCTGGGGATCACCCTGTGGGTGCTCGATCTGTTGATCGGCACCATGGACCAAAGCCTGACGGTATTGCCACTCAAATGGCAGCCCCAGGCCTGGCTGGGGATGCGGATTCCAGGGCTGGGTGTCATTCTGACGCTGCTGGTGATTCTGCTCACGGGCATGTTCGGCGCCAACTTCTTTGGCCAGAAGATCATCGACTTCTGGGAGCGCCAGCTTGCCCGCATTCCTATAGTGAAATCCATCTACGGCAGCGTCAAACAGGTGTCCGATACCCTGCTGTCGGGCAACGGCCATGCGTTTCGCAAGGTGTTGCTGGTGCGCTACCCGCATCCGCAGGCGTGGTCGATGGCATTTCAGACCAATGTGCCGGACGAGGTGGTGCGTGTGCTGTCGGATGGGTATGTGGCCGTGTTTATTCCCACCGCGCCGAGCCCGGTCAACGGATTTTATTTTTTTGTGAAAAAGAGCGAGGTCATTGAACTGGATGTATCGGTTGACCGCGCGTTGAAATACATCGTCTCGATGGGGGTGGCTTCAGGCGAAGCACGCCCCGGAACGCAATAGGCTTAATTAGGAAAGAACGCATGCGTACTCATTACTGTGGTGGCGTCACTGCCGCCGATATCGGCAATACCGTCACCCTGTGCGGCTGGGCGCACCGTCGGCGCGACCACGGTGGCGTGATCTTCATCGACCTGCGCGACCGCGAAGGCATGATGCAGGTGGTGATCGATCCCGATACGCCGGAAGCGTTCAAGCTGGCCGAGGAGGTGCGTTCCGAGTTCGTGCTGAAGATCGAGGGTTTGGTACGGGCGCGCCCCGCCGGTACCGAAAACCCCAACATGCCCACCGGCATGGTCGAAATGCTGACCAAAAAGCTGGAAGTACTGAACCCTTCGCTGACGCCACCATTCCAGATCGACGACGATAACATCAACGAAAACATCCGCCTGCAGTATCGCTACCTCGACCTGCGCCGCGAACCGATGCAGAAGAACATGCGCTTGCGTTATCGCGTTTCCAAGATCATGCGCGATTACCTTGACGTCAACGGCTTCATGGAAATCGAAACCCCGATGCTAACGCGCTCCACGCCCGAGGGCGCGCGCGATTATCTGGTGCCGAGCCGCGTGCACGACGGCATGTTCTATGCACTGCCGCAGTCGCCGCAGCTGTTCAAGCAGCTGCTGATGGTGGCGGGCTACGACCGCTATTTCCAGCTTACCAAGTGCTTCCGTGACGAAGACCTGCGCGCCGACCGCCAGCCCGAATTCACACAAGTGGATTTGGAGACCTCCTTCCTCGGCGAAGAGGAGATCATGGGTCTGGTCGAGGGCATGATCCGTGACATGATGAAGCGTGCACAGGATACTGATTTGCCTGCTGCCTTTCCGCGCATGACGTATCACGAGGCGATGAACCGCTACGGTTCAGACAAGCCCGACATGCGGGTGACGCTGGAAATCGTCGATGTTGGCGATGCAATGAAGGACGTCGCATTCAAGGTGTTTTCCGGCCCGGCCAATGATCCCAAAGGTCGCGTCGCCGCCCTGCGCATTCCCGGTGGCGCGTCGCTCAGCCGCAGCGAAATCGACGGCTATACCGAATTCGTCAAGATTTACGGCGCCAGGGGCCTGGCCTACATCAAGGTCAACGACGTGACGCAACTGAATGAAACCGGCCTGCAATCGCCCATCGTCAAGAACCTCTCCGAAGACGCGTTGCGTGCCGTGATGGAACGCAGCGGTGCACAAAACGGCGACCTGATCTTCTTCGGCGCCGACCGCGCCAAGGTGGTGAACGATGCTCTTGGTGCGCTGCGCCTCAAGATCGGCCACGAGAAAAACCACCTCGACGGCCGTGCCTGGGCGCCGCTGTGGGTGGTCGATTTCCCCATGTTCGAGTTCAACGAGGACGAAAACCGCTGGGACGCGCTGCACCATCCTTTTACCGCGCCGAAAGACGGGCATGAAGACTGGCTCGCCACCGATCCCGGCAAGTGCCTGTCCAAGGCCTACGACATGGTGCTGAATGGCTGGGAAGTCGGCGGCGGTTCGGTGCGTATCCATAAAGAGGACGTGCAGGAGAAAGTGTTCGCTGCACTGAACATTGGTGAGGAAGAGCGCCGCGAGAAATTCGGCTTCCTGCTCGACGCGCTGCAGTACGGCGCACCGCCGCACGGCGGCCTGGCGTTTGGCCTGGATCGTCTGGTCACGCTGATGACCGGCGCCGAGTCGATCCGCGATGTCATCGCCTTCCCCAAAACCCAGCGCGCGTCCTGCCTGATGACCAATGCGCCTAACGTGGTGGACGAGAAGCAGTTGCGTGAATTGCACATCAAGCTGCGTAATATTGCGGGCACGGACAAGGCAGCATGAATTTCGCCGACACCCTGAAAACCCTGCCAGAATTTACGGGCGAGCGGATTGTTCTGACCGATACGGCGGGCATTGAAGTGGCCTCGATCGCCAATGCACCCGGTACCGCCGGGTCGTTCCGCGTGTATGCGCATCTCACCAAAAAATACGGCGCAATCAACGTCGAGGCGGCTGCAGATGGCCTGGCAATTTTTGCCGAACATACCGAAGACGCGACGCAACACCCCGGCAAGCATCCCAACATCGACCGCCTGATCGCCATCATGACGACGGGCGCGCCACTGGGTGCCCGTATCATTTGATTGCACACAAGCTCCCTGTTTCCGTGCTGGTCGTGATTTACACGGCTGACGGTCAGGTGTTGTTGATGGAACGCGCTGATGCGCCTGGCTTGTGGCAGTCGGTCACCGGCTCGCAGGATGCAGGCGAAACCCTGGAACAGACCGCTATCCGCGAAGTGAGTGAGGAAACCGGGCTTGACGCCAGCCGCTTCGAGCTGACGCCGTGGGATATCAAAAACCGTTACGAAATCTATGAACGCTGGCGCCATCGCTATGCGCCAGGCGTGACGCACAACACCGAACATGTGTTTGGCCTGCGCCTGTATGGGCAGGTGCCGGTTGTCCTGGAACCGCGCGAGCACCTGCAACACGTGTGGCTACCCTGGGAAAAAGCCGTGGAACGCTGTTTCTCGCCCAGCAACGCAGCGGCCATTCGTCTGCTGTCCACACGCCTATAATAAACAGATGACTTCTCCGCTGCATATCGCCAGCTACAACATCCATAAAGGGCTGTCGCAATTCAACCGGCGGCTGACCGTGCACGAGTTGCGTGACCGTCTTGGCACCCTGGGAACCGACATCGTTTTTCTGCAGGAAGTACAGGGCAGCCCCGGCCAACGGACCAAGCGGTTCCAGCATTGGCCCGTGGGATCACAGCATGAATTTCTGGCGGGGCATGTCTACACTGATTTTGCCTACGGCAAGAATTGTGTCTACGACACCGGCCATCACGGCAATGCCATCCTGTCACGCTACAAGATTCTGTCGTGGGAAAACGAGGATATTTCCGCCCATGCCTTCGAGAGCCGTGGCATGTTGCATTGCGAAATCGACGTGCCGGGTATGGCCGTGCCGGTGCACTGCATCAATGTCCACCTGGGGCTCACCGAACGCGGCCGCAAGCGCCAGCTGGCGATGATCGTGGCGCGTGTGCGCGCCATGGTGCCGGACGGTGCCCCCCTGATACTGGCGGGCGATTTCAACGATTGGCTGGTGCGCGCCGGACGCTATTTCGAGGACGAACTGGGCTTGTCCGAAGTGTTCGAAACCCACCATGGCAAGGCGGCACGCAGTTACCCCTCCATCTTGCCCATGTTTCAGCTCGACCGGATTTACGTGCGGCGCTTCAATATCCATGCTGCGCAGGTGCACACCGGCAATGCCTGGCACCGGATTTCCGATCACGCCGCGCTGACCGCCAAACTCAGCCTGGCCTGATGGCGGCCCACCCACACTGAAACAACGGCCCCCGCTTTGATAGGTTCATCCCTATGAAAGACCGACAGCGCCCGCCACGCTTTCGCAGTAGCGACCTGGTTACTGGCAATCATGTGCGCTTGCTGCAAAGCGGGGTTGAGTTTTTTCCTGCGCTTATGGCTGCAATCGATGCCGCGCAGGCCGAAATCCATCTCGAAACCTATATTTTCAATGACGACCCCAGCGCCGAGGCGGTGAGGGATGCGCTGATCCGTGCCGCACAGCGCGGGGTTCGCGTGCGGTTGATGATTGATGGCATTGGCTCGCGCAATCTTTCGGTCGCCTGGTTGAAGCTGCTGCAAGCCGCTGGCGTCAGCGTGCTGGTGTATCGGCCGTTGGTATCCGGCTGGCGCGCCAATCCCCGCAGCCTGCGACGGCTGCACCGCAAACTGGTGGTGATCGATGCGCGCATCGCCTTGGTCGGCGGCATGAACCTCATCGATGACTACGTGCCCATCCGTTACGAAGCGCCGCGGCTGGATTTCAGCGTCGAAGTTCAAGGCCCCCTGCTTGCTCGCATCCATCCAAGCGTGCGTCGGTTGTGGTGGCTGGTGGCCTTGTCGCAGTTGCAGACAGGCGAGGACAAAACCAGGCTTGAGCCTGCCTGGCCGACCGATGGCAATGTGCGTGCTGCCTTCATAGTGCGTGACAACTTTGCGCATCGTCGTGACATCGAGCGTGCGTATCTGGCTGCGCTGGCGCTGGCGCGTGAAGACGTCCTGATCGCCAACGCCTATTTTTTTCCTGGCTACCGGTTCAGGCGTTTGCTGAAAAAGGCCGCCGCGCGTGGCGTGCGGGTGCAGTTGCTGGTGCAGGGCCATACCGATCATCCCTTCTTTCAGGCCGCCGCGCGCGCCCTGTATCGCGACCTGCTCACCGCCGGTGTGGCCATATATGAATACAGGGTGAGCGAGCTGCACGCCAAGGTCGCCGTGGTTGATGGTTACTGGGCCACCGTAGGCTCCAGCAATATCGATCCCTTCAGCCTGCTGCTGGCGCGCGAGGCGAATGTGGTGGTCGAGGATGCAGCGTTTTCGCACGATCTGCAGCAGCGTCTGCAACAGGCCATCAATCAATCAAAAGTACTGGACCCGGCTGACTGGCAGCGCCGCGGCTGGGTGAGCCGAACCTTGTCGTGGCTGGCGTATGGCGGTGTGCGCCTGTTGGTGGGGCTGGTGGGCGGCGGGCGCTGGGTGTAAACGTAATTTCAGTCTCGCTTTGACGTGCTATGCTGAGCATGTATACAGCGTCATACAGGAGCCAATCATGGCCACGGCAGTACTGACATTACGCGTTCCCGAAGAAATCAAGGCAAAGCTCGACAAGCTCGCGCAAGCCACACATCGCTCCAAGTCCTATCTGGCAGAAGAGGCTATCGCGCGATACATCGATCTGGAAGCTTGGCAAATCGGTGAAATCGAGCAGGCGATTCAGGAAGCCGACCGAGGCGAATTCGCAACTCCCTCCGAGCTTGCGGGCCTGCTAAAGAAATATGCAGGTTAAATGGCTGCGGTGTGCGTTGCGCAACCTGGAACAGGAGGCGTCCCATATCGCGCAAGAGAATCCGCAGGCTGCGGCCGGGTTGGTTGCGGAAGCTTACGAGGCTACGCATCTCCTGACCCGGCATCCCGACATGGGGCGCCCGGGGCGCGTACCGGGAACGCGTGAACTCGTGCTGCCCCATTTTCCCTACATCATTCCTTATCGCGTCAAAGAGCAGCGGGTAGAGATTCTCCGCGTGTTTCATACTTCGCGAAAATGGCCACCTTCCGGAGTTACCTAAAGCGAGGCGGCATAACAGCGATCGCTTTTCTGCTGGAACGATCTTAAGTTTTCTGTCGCCGTGCCAGCAACCGGTCAAGCTGTCGGGCAAAGGCTTGCCGGTCGGCCTGTGAAAACATTGCCGGCCCGGACGTGTCGACCCCCGCGCCGCGCAGTTCTTCCATCAGGTCGCGCATGGCCAGCCGTTCGCGGATGTTCTCGTTGCTGTAAAGCTCGCCGCGCGGATTGAGCACAATCACGCTTTTCTCAACCAGCATGGCTGCCAGCGGAATGTCGGCCGTAATCACCAGGTCGCCCGCAGTCGCCACCTGCACGATGTGACGGTCAGCCACATCAAACCCCATCGGCACCTGCAATGCACGGATATGTGGCGATGGCGGCACGCGCAGCAAGCGATTGGCCACCAGCGTCAGCGGCAGTTTCACCCGATCTGCCACCCGGAACAGAATCTCCTTGATCACCACCGGACAGGCATCGGCATCCACCCAGATATGCATGGCGATTAAAGCTGCGCGGCCTTGAAGGTGTCGCATCGCCCCGGGTCACCCGTCTGCATGCCGCGGCTGAACCAGCGCATCCGCTGCGCTGACGAACCGTGGGTAAAGGATTCAGGCACAACAACCCCGCGCGCCTGTTTTTGCAGCCGATCGTCGCCTACGCCAGCGGCCGCAGCCAGCGCTTCTTCGGTATCACCCGGTTCCAGAATCTGCCGCGCCTTATTGGCATGGTGCGTCCACACCCCGGCGAAACAGTCCGCCTGCAACTCCATCCGTACCTGCAGCGCGTTGCCTTCGGTTTCGCTGGCACGCTGGCGCGCGGCCTGTACCTGCTTCGATACGCCCAGCAGCGTCTGCACGTGGTGGCCCACCTCGTGCGCTACTACATAGGCCTGCGCAAAATCGCCCGGCGCATCGTGGCGCTGGGCCAGCGCGTCGAAAAAACTCATGTCCAGATACAGCTTCTGGTCGCCCGGGCAATAGAACGGCCCCATCGCTGCCTCGGCAAATCCGCATGCCGATTGCACCGCGCCGGAAAACAGCACCAGCTTGGGCGGCACGTATTGCTGGCCCGAGCCGCGGAACAGCGTGCCCCACACATCCTCCGTATCCGCCAGCACCACCGACATGAATTCCTTGAGCCGTTCTTCTTCCGGACTGAACGTGGTTTGTTGTTGCTCGGTTGGTGTGGGCGCCAGATTGCCCGCCTGGTTCAGCACCACCGACGGGTCCACCCCGAAATACATTGCCACCAGCGCCAGCACGATCGCGCCGATGCCACCGCCCGCCAGGCCTTTTTTGCCGACGCGCATACCGCGGCGGTCTTCGATGTTGTCACTGCGACGTCCGTTCTCCCAGCGCATGGGGTCTCCTTGGGGGTGAAGTGTTTAGGGCAACGCTGATCAAGTCTTTACGACAAGCTCCCTTCGACAAGCTCAGGGCGAACGGCTAGTAGTTGATTTCGTTCGTGGTGAGCCCTTCGATGTTACTCAGGACAGGCTTGTCGAACCACTTAGCAAACCAACTTGTTCAGCATTAACTTAGCGAACCATTGTAGCCAAGCCGTGCCAGTCCAATTGTCATCAAGTGTTAATCAGGCCTGGGCAGGGCCTTGCGAGACAATCATCTGGGCAGACCATTCGTTGCGTGTGTGCAACAAAACAACACTTCCCCCCTAATTTAACGGAAAAAACAACAACTCTTCTTGTCGGCGGAGGTGGAGTCTGGATAATCAATCCCGTCCCCAACGCATTTTTACGTGCAGGACAGCTCTGCAGAGCTTCAAACAGAAACTGGTTCTGATAACTGGTTTGATTATTTTCTTTAGGAGAAAGTTATGAAAAAAACCCTGATCGCACTGGCAGTTGCTGGCGTTGTTGCCGCTCCTGCTGCTTTTGCTGCTACTTCCAACGTTGATGTGTACGGCAAGCTGCACATGTCCGTGTCGTTGTTTGACGACCAGCCGGCTGGTACCAGCGACGTGCAGGTTTCCTCCAACGCCAGCCGTATCGGCTTCAAGGGATCGGAAGATCTGGGCGGTGGTCTGGCTGCTATTTGGCAGATCGAATCCGGCGTCAACCTGGACGAGCAGAATGGTGGCGTAGCTAACCGTAACAGCTTCGTCGGCCTGAAAGGCGGCTTCGGTTCTGTCCTGCTGGGTAACCACGACACCCCGCTGAAACTGGTTGGCCGCGCAGTTGACCTGTTCGGTGACACCATGGCTGACTCGCGCAACGTGATGGGTGGCGGTTCCGATGCCCGTGCCAGGAACACGGTTGCCTATCTGTCCCCCAGCTTCAGCGGCCTGAGCTTTGCTGGTGCCTATTCGACTGACTTCCCTGGTGCTGCCGTCGCAGCGGGTGATACGGACAATCGTACTGTCTACAACCTGAGCGCCACCTACAAGAACGGTCCGCTGTTCGCAGGACTGGGCTTTGGTGATGGCGATGGCCACGAGGCAGCAGGTATGGGCGCTCAATGGCGTGTGGCTGCTGGCTTCGACATGGGTAACCTGAAATTCGTCGGCCAGTACGACCGCTTGAAAGATGACAACACGATTCTTCCGTTGGCCATGGTTGGCGATTACGATGCATGGATGCTGGGTGTTGGCTACACCATGGGCGCCATGGTTTTCAAGGCCAACTACATGGATGGCGACTTTGACAATACTGCTGTCGATCCCCAGCAGTGGACCATCGGCGTTGACTACAACCTGTCCAAGCGCACCATGGCTTATGCACTGTATGCCAACGGTGAAAACGTCGCCCTCGGCGCCGGCGCCGGCAGCAGCGACCAGATCTTGTCTGGCGTGGCTGGTGGCGACATCTCCGCTTTCTCGGTGGGTGTGGTTCACAACTTCTAATTCAGCGCCGGGCTTGCCCGGTTTGAATGCCGAAACTAAAAACGGGCTCCTTCGGGAGTCCGTTTTTTTACGTCTGCTTTAAGGGGAAAAATGGAAGAAAAATGGGGTCAAGAAAAATGGGGTCAGGTCTAGATAAGAAGAAAAATGGGGTCAGGTCTAGATAAGTAGCTTTCGCTCTGCTATCGTTCCTCCCATGTCCCGCCCTGTTCGCATAGAGTTTCCTGATGCGCTTTACCACGTGACCGCCCGAGGTGATCGGCGTGAAGCCATTTTTGACGATGACGGGGATCGTCGGATGTTTCTCGCGACGCTGGAGCAGGTGGTTAACCGGTTCAACTGGGTGTGTCATGCCTGGTGTCTGATGGATAACCACTATCATCTGCTGATTCAGACGCCAGATGGGAATCTGTCCAAGGGGATGCGTCAACTCAACGGTGTTTACACTCAGGCCAGCAACCGGCGGCACCGGCGTGTGGGCCACCTCTTTCAAGGGCGATTCAAGGCTATTCTGGTTGACGGTGACGCCTATCTGCTTGAGTTGACGCGTTATGTGGTGCTTAACCCTGTTCGCGCCAGTATGGTTGGCAACCCAGCGGATTGGCCATGGAGCAGTTACCGGGCAAGTGCGGGTCTTGAGCCAACCGCGCCCTGGTTGGCTGTGGATGGCTTGCTGGCGCAATTTGCCGAGCAGCGCAGCCGGGCGCAGGAACGCTATGTGCAGTTTGTAGCAGAGGGCATCAAGGCGATTTCTCCGTGGTCGGGTCTGAAGGGGCAGGTGTTTCTGGGTGATGAGCAGTTTGTGCAACGCATGCAGGCCAATATGCGAGCTGATGCGAGGGAGGATGTTCAGATACCCGTCGCACAACGCCGTCCGCAGCCAGCCTCATTACAGGAAATCGAGCGAGGCGCAGCTAACAGAAATGAGGCTATGGTGACGGCCTATGCGACAGGGGCCTATTCTTACCAGCAAATTGCCGACCACTTCGGGATGCATTTCACGACGGTGGGTGGGATTGTCAGGAGGGGCGGGTGAGTGGTTCATCGTTTCTAGACCTGACCCCATCGCATTGTGTGACCCCATCGCATTGTGACCCCATCGCAACCTTGGACCTGACCCCATCGCAACCTGACCCCATCGCAACAAAGGGGCTCCTTTGGGAGCCTCGTTCATATTTCTGGGGTCAGCCCTCTAGTACTTCGAAATCATGAGTGATTTCGGCCGTCTTGCCGAGCATGATGCTGGCCGAGCAGTATTTGTCGGCAGACAGATGCACCGCCTGTTCGACCCGCTTGGAGTCGAGTGCTTTGCCGGTGACGGTGAAATGGACGTGGATTCTGGTAAAGACCTTGGGGTCGGTGTCGGCGCGGGTGGCGTCAATGTCGGCCACGCAGTCGGTCACGTGCTGGCGGCTCTTGCGCAGGATGTGGACGACATCAAAGGCCGAGCACCCGCCCAGCCCCAGTAGCAGCATTTCCATCGGACGCACGCCGAGATTCTTGCCACCGGATTCGGGCGCGCCATCCATCACCACGCTGTGGCCGGATTCGCTCTGGCCGACAAAGCTGACACCTTCGATAAGTTTGACACGGGCTTTCATGGATTTCCTTCAGTCAATGACCGCCGCCCTTCGACGGGCTCGGGGTGAACGGGTTAAAAGGTCGAGCGGAATTTGTACCACAGAATCCCCAGCCATTCATGCAGGGCGAAGGTGCTGCCGCGTAGCCCGGCAGGGGTAGGCAAGAGGTCGAAGATGGAACTGATGTGTGTGCTGGAAAACTGTGTGCCGGCGGGGATGACATCGAGGCCTTGTGCGTCAAACAGGGGTACAAGGCGCCGCAGGTGCCAGGCGTGGGTAACCAGTACGATGCGCTGGACAGACTGTCCCTTTAATAGGGGTGCGGATAGACGGGCGTTGTCCCAGGTGCTGAGCGCGGCGTCTTCGACCCAGCGGGTGGGGACGTTGTATTCGCTTTGCAGGACGTGTTGCATGATCTGGCCCTCGCTCAGCGTGCCGCCGCCGGGTTTGCCGCCGGTGACAAGTATGGGCAATCCGCTGAGGCGATGCAGATGGGCCGCATAGCGCAGGCGCTCCAGGCTGGTACTGTTGAGGGTGTCGCCGCCATATTCTGCCGCCGCGAAGCGTCGCCCGCCACCGAGTACAACGATAGCATCTGCCGTACGTAACGAGGCAAGGTTGACGGGTGAACTGATTTCCAGGGTTTTGAGCAACACCCCGCTGACCCAGGGGGTGGACAGGGCATAAAGTGCAGTTGTGGCAAGCAGGATCAGGGACATGGCGAGGCGGGGACGGCGACGGTTAAGAATGAGCCCGGCAACCAGCAGCACCACCAATAATAGCGGGGGCAGCAGTGTAGCGGCGATCAGGTTGGTGATGAGCCAGGCAGTCATGGCGAGAATTGTATGCCAGCGTGATGCGGGAATTGCATACAGTGTTTGACTTTGCCCTGAGGGGGCGGTTAAAATGCCCGGCTTTCCGAGTTAAAGTCCTCTGTTGCAGGGGTTGGTCATGAAAACCTTTTCCGCTAAAACGCATGAAGTCAAACGCGACTGGTTCGTGGTTGACGCTGATAACAAAATCCTGGGTCGTCTGGCTTCCGAGATTGCACGCCGTCTGCGCGGCAAGCACAAGCCCGAGTTTACGCCCCACGTCGATACCGGCGACTATATTGTCGTGGTCAACGCAGGCAAGATGCGCGTGACTGGCAACAAGGACACCGACAAAATCTATTATCGCCACTCCGGTTACCCGGGCGGCATCTACGAAACGACTTTCGGCAAAATGCAGGAGCGTTTCCCCGGTCGTGCGCTGGAAAAAGCCGTCAAGGGCATGCTGCCCAAAGGCCCGCTTGGCTACGCCATGATCAAGAAAATGAAAATCTATGCGGGCGCGGAACATCCGCATGAGGCTCAACAGCCCCAGCCCCTGGAAGTTAACGCTTAACTAAGGTCACATCATGATCGGTAATTACAACTACGGTACGGGTCGTCGCAAGTCTTCAGTTGCGCGCGTGTTCATGAAAGCAGGCAGCGGCAAGATCGTTGTCAATGACAAGCCGGTAGATGAGTATTTCTCCCGCGAAACCGGCCGCATGATCGTGCGTCAGCCGCTGGTGCTGACCGACAACCTGACTCGCTTTGACATCATGGTCAACGTGGCGGGTGGTGGGGAGTCTGGCCAGGCAGGTGCTGTTCGTCACGGCATTACCCGTGCACTGATCGAGCTGGACGCTGAAATGAAGCCCACGCTGAAAGCGGCAGGCCTTGTGACGCGTGATGCCCGTGAAGTCGAACGGAAAAAAGTCGGCTTCCACAAGGCTCGTCGCCGCAAGCAATTCTCCAAGCGCTGATTTTATTGGGTCAGCTGCTCGGTACGAACAAAAAGCCGTCCGTTACTGGGCGGCTTTTTTTCGCCTGCCGTGGGGCGTGTTTTACAATAAGGTTCATTCTTTGCAGGAAATCACAGCATGATTAAAGTCGGTATTGTGGGCGGCACCGGGTACACCGGGGTCGAGTTGCTGCGTCTGTTGGCGCGTCATCCGCAGGTGGAACTGAAGGCCATTACCTCGCGCAAGGAAGCCGGCATGCCGGTGGCCGAGATGTTTCCCAACCTGCGTGGACACGTGGCATTGGCGTTCTCCACCCCGGAAGATGCCGGGCTGGAACACTGCGATGTGGTGTTTTTTGCCACCCCCAACGGGGTGGCGATGCAGCAGACTCGCGCCTTGCTTGATGCGGGCGTTAAGGTGATCGACCTGGCGGCCGATTTTCGTATCAAGGATGTGTCGGTGTGGGAGCAGTGGTACAAAATGGAGCACGCCTGCCCCGATCTGGTGGCCGAAGCGGTGTATGGCCTGCCCGAGATCAACCGTGCGGCGATCAAGGGGGCACGCCTGATCGCCAACCCGGGTTGTTACCCTACGGCGGTGCAGCTGGGCTTTCTTCCCTTGCTTGAGTCGGGTGCGGTGGAGGCTGGTTTTCTGGTGGCCGATGCAAAGTCGGGTGTTTCGGGTGGCGGGCGCAAGCCCGAAACCCATATCCTGTTCGCCGAGGCGGCAGATAACTTCAAGGCTTACGCGGTGGGTGGCCACCGCCATTGGCCGGAAATCAAGCAGGGACTGGAAACCTTTGCGGGCAAGCCGGTGGGCTTTACTTTTGTGCCGCATCTGACGCCGTTGATTCGCGGAATTCACGCTACCCTGTATGCCAAAATCAGTGCGGATATCGACCTGCAAAGCCTGTTTGAAAAGCGTTATGCGGGCGAAGCTTTTGTCGATGTGATGCCCGCTGGCGCGCATCCCGAGACCCGTTCGGTCCGTGGTGCCAACATGTGCCGCATTGCGGTGCACCGCCCGCAGGGTGGCGACACGGTGGTGGTGCTGTCGGTGATCGACAATCTGGTCAAAGGTGCGGCGGGGCAGGCGGTGCAGAACATGAATATCCTGTTCGATCTGCCTGAAGACATGGCACTGGCCGATGTGGGGATGTTGCCGTAATCACGGCGGAACTCCGTGGCTTGAACAGGGTCTTTACTTGACGTTGAACGGGTGATGCGGATAATTGCCCTACATATTTTCAAGGAGCACCACTATGAATGCAGCAACCGAAATGGAAGTCCCGCTGATCTTCACCGAGAGCGCGGCCAACAAAGTCAAAAGCCTGATCGATGAGGAAGGCAACCCGGATCTGAAGTTGCGCGTATTTGTGTCGGGCGGCGGCTGTTCCGGTTTTCAATACGGCTTCACCTTTGACGAGACGCAAAATGCCGACGACACCGTGATGGTAAAAAACGGCGTGAGCCTGCTGGTTGATTCGATGAGTTTCCAGTATCTGGTGGGCGCAGAGATTGATTATTCGGAAGGTCTGGAAGGTGCACAGTTCGTTATCAAGAACCCGAATGCCACCACCACGTGCGGGTGTGGTTCGTCGTTCTCAGCTTAAACACTATTTGTTAGTGGCAATAAAAAAGCGGCTTCGGCCGCTTTTTTAATTAGGGCGCTGCGGCTTTAGCCGAATTTCAATTAGGGCATCGCGGCTTCGGCCGCGTTTTGTATTGAGAGACGGTGATCAAGCCTGATAAATCGCACCCAAGATACGTGTGCCTCGTGCACCGGTCACGGATGGCAGATTGCCGGGGGCTTGGTGCAGCGTTTGCCGTGCCAGCCAGGCAAAGGCGAGCGCTTCCATCCAGTCGGGATCGATCCCAAGTTCGGTCGTAGTCGCTACCTGTACACCCGGCAGGTGCACGGCGATGCGCTGCATCAGAAGGCCGTTGTGCGCGCCGCCGCCGCAGACGTAGAGTTCATATGGCTTGCTGCATTCGCGGCTTACGGCATTGCACAGGCTCATGGCGGTGAATTCGAGCAGGGTGGCCTGCACGTCAGCAGGAGAGGGAGCGTGCTTGAGTTGGGAAAGCGTTGCATCCAGCCAGGCCAGATTGAACTCCTCGCGGCCGGCGCTTTTGGGTGGCGGTTGTTGCAGGTATGGGTGGTCGGCCAGCGCGGCCAGCAGGTTTCTATCAATAATGCCACTGGCAGCCCATGCGCCGTCACGGTCGTAATGTGTGCCTTGATACCGCTGAATCCAGGCATCGAGCAACATATTGCCAGGACCGGTGTCCCAACCGCGCACGGTGCCGTTTACGGGCAAGTCGGTAATGTTGGAGATGCCGCCGATGTTGGCGATGATGCGGTGCGTCTCGGGATGGTGTAGTACCTGGGCGTGGAAGGCGGGTACCAGTGGCGCGCCTTGCCCGCCTGCTGCGATGTCACGGCTGCGAAAGTCGGAGACGACTGTGATGCCCGTGAGTTCGGCAAGCAGGGCGGCATTGACTATCTGCAGCGTGTAGCCATCAGCGGGACGGTGGCGCAGGGTCTGACCGTGGCAGCCAATCGCACGCACGGTATTGGACGCCACGCCATCAAGCAGATGATTGATCGCGTCGGCATACAGGCACGCCAGTTCATTGGCGGCGCAGGCGGCGAGGTGGATTTCGTTGGGTTGCGGCGCGTGCAATGCCAGCAACTGGGCACGCAGGTTGTCTGAGTAAGGCAGGTAGTGGGTCTGGAGAAGCCGGGACTGGCCTGTGGGGCCTATTTCGGCGAGGACCGCATCGACACCATCGAGACTGGTGCCGGACATGAGACCGACATAATGTTCGGCCTCATGCGTTGGGACTGCACTCAATCGAGAGCGGCTAGGTTGGTGCCGCGCAGCAGGGCCAGCTTGTCAGACCAATCGGCGGTCTGCTGCAGGAAACGTCCACGCTGGGCAACAGCAAGTGGAGGCGACCCCGGCAACTTGATAGCCATGGGATTTTGCGGACGGCCCGCAATCCGCACTTCGTAATGCAGGTGCGGTCCGGTCGATGCACCGGTCGTACCGACATAGGCGACAACTTGCCCCTGGTTGATCGAGCGACCGGGACGGATGCCGGTCGCAAACGCACTCAGGTGAGCATAGTAGGTTTCAAAGCCGTTGCTGTGTTTAAGGATAAGGAGGTTGCCGTATCCGCCTCTGCGGCCAGCGAAAACAACTTTTGCGTCACCGGTTGCCTTGACTCGGGTACCTGTGGGTGCGCCAAAGTCAACACCAGTGTGCGCGCGGTGGAACCCATAAATGGGATGCTTGCGCGAGTTGGTAAAGCTGGAAGTGACACGGGAGAATTCGAGCGGCGAACGCAGGAAGCCTTTTTTCAGCGATTCACCCTCGGGTGTGTAGAAGCCTTCATTCCCGGATGCATCGCGGAACAGAACGGCACGGTAGGGTTTGCCGGCGTTGACAAATTCAGCTGCCAGTAACTGGCCGGCGGAAATGGGCTCGCCGTTGCGATAGCTCACCGTATAGATGGCCGAAAATGTGTCGCCACGGCGCAGGTCTTCACGGAAGTCCAGGCTGGTGGAGAAGGTTTCTGCCATCTGATTGGCGATCTTGTCGGGAATGCCGGCACTGTCAGTCGCGCCATAGAGTGACGACAAAATACGTCCGGAGCGCATGACCACGCGGGTTTCAAGCACGGTGCTGCTTTCAGCAGCGACATAGCTGTCGCCTTGCCGGGTAATGGTCAGTGCAGGCTCGGCGCCACGTTCGAATTGTATGGTCAGCAATTGGCCGTCTTGCGTCGTGGTGGCCTGGATGCGCTTGCCACTGCGAATGCTGGACGATAACTGACGCACCGCATCAGTAGCCAGCAAACCCTGGATTTCCAGAGCGTCAATATTCAGTCGAGCCAACGCACTGGATAGCGTGTCGCCAGATTGGATGACACTTTCGCGTTCGAATGTGGTGTTTGCGTTCGCACTAGCCAGTACAGGCAGGGCGATGCTTTCGGTGATGGTTTCCGGGGTAATGTCGAGCGTATTGGTGTCCGGCGCCAAGCCGAAGGCGGCAACCACGCCAAAAAGCGGCAGACTGGAGAGTGCAACCAGAGTACGCAGGCTGAAACGCCGTTCTGCTCTGGTCATGCGATGAGTTAAGATTCTCAGTTTGGTGAGCGGCATGGACCGTTTCCCTTCTGTAATTGAGCCGGGAGTTTAACACAAGTGTCCGTCGGCTAATTTGTTCAATCCAAACAGCAGCTTGTGTGCTGAATGAAGCAGTATCTATGGTTTACGGTCAAGTTTGAGCAAACTTGACCTGTGGCAGAGAGGAGTTTGATGCAGGACGTGTTGCAGGAAATAAAAAGAGGCGCCGACGAACTGCTGGTCGAAGCCGAGTTGCTCGAGAAGCTGAAAACCGGACGTCCGTTGCGCATCAAGGCGGGCTTCGATCCGACTGCACCCGATTTGCACCTGGGGCATACCGTATTGCTGAATAAATTACGTCAGTTCCAGTTATTGGGGCACCAGGTTGTTTTCCTGATCGGGGATTTCACCGGGATGATTGGTGATCCGACCGGCAAAAACACCACGCGGCCTCCCTTGACTCGCGAAGCTGTTGCTGAAAATGCCAAAACCTATCAGGAACAGGTATTCAAGATTCTTGACCCAACCTTGACCGAAGTGCGATTCAACTCGGAATGGATGGAAGGACTGGGCTCGGTCGGCATGATCCGGTTGGCAGCAACCCACACGGTGGCACGCATGCTGGAGCGGGATGACTTTCACAAGCGCTATACCAGCCAGCAACCGATCGCGATTCACGAATTCCTGTATCCGCTGATCCAGGGGTATGACTCGGTTGCGCTGAAGGCCGACATCGAACTGGGCGGCACCGACCAGAAATTCAACCTGCTGATGGGGCGTGAACTGCAAAAGCATCACGGCCAGCCCGCACAGTGCATCCTGACCATGCCTTTGCTGGAAGGCACGGATGGTGTCAACAAGATGTCGAAGTCGCTCGGCAACTACATCGGTATCAACGAACCGCCGCAGGAGATTTTTGGCAAGTTGATGTCGGTGTCGGACGATTTGATGTGGCGTTATATCCAGTTGTTGTCATTCGAGTCGCTGCAGACGATCGATGGCTGGAAGCGGCAAGTGGCCGACGGCACCAACCCGCGCGACATCAAAGTGGGGTTTGCGCAGGAAATCGTTGCCCGCTTCCATGGCGCGGCGGCGGCAACTCAGGCGCTGGCCGATTTCGAGGCACGCTTCCAGCGGGGCGCGTTGCCGGAGGATATGCCGGAAATCAGCCTGGCGGGCGTTGAGGGCGCTTTGCTGGTGCCCCAGTTGTTGAAGCAGGCGGGGTTGGTGTCCAGTACCTCGGACGCGATCCGCCAGATTGCCGGTGGCGGTGTTCGGATCGACGGCGAGCGCGTGGCCGATAAAGGCATGGCGGTGCCTGTGGGTGCAACCGTGGTGGCGCAAGTTGGCAAGCGAAAATTTGCGCGCGTCACAATTATTTAAAAATTATTTAACCGAAAGTGTTGACGGAAGTTTTTTGCTCTGTAGAATGCGCACCTTCTCGAGACGCAGCGAGATCGGCAACAAGCGGAACAAGCTGCTAATCGATTGATCTTTAACAATTTACAGCCGATAGGTGTGGGTGTTGTTGCGGTAGTTGTTCTGGCTTAGGCTGGGATGACAACTAGCATAAATGCTCACACTTGAAATTGAAGTTAAATTCATTTTGAGTTGAGCGACGAAGTATTGAAGTAATAGCAGTGATTGAACTGAAGAGTTTGATCCTGGCTCAGATTGAACGCTGGCGGAATGCTTTACACATGCAAGTCGAACGGCAGCACGGGAGCTTGCTCCTGGTGGCGAGTGGCGAACGGGTGAGTAATGCGTCGGAACGTACCGAGTAATGGGGGATAACGCGGCGAAAGTCGCGCTAATACCGCATACGCCCTGAGGGGGAAAGCAGGGGATCGCAAGACCTTGCGTTATTCGAGCGGCCGACGTCTGATTAGCTTGTTGGTGAGGTAATGGCTCACCAAGGCGACGATCAGTAGCGGGTCTGAGAGGATGATCCGCCACACTGGGACTGAGACACGGCCCAGACTCCTACGGGAGGCAGCAGTGGGGAATTTTGGACAATGGGGGAAACCCTGATCCAGCCATTCCGCGTGAGTGAAGAAGGCCTTCGGGTTGTAAAGCTCTTTCAGCTGGAACGAAACGGTACGCTCTAACATAGCGTGCTAATGACGGTACCGGCAGAAGAAGCACCGGCTAACTACGTGCCAGCAGCCGCGGTAATACGTAGGGTGCGAGCGTTAATCGGAATTACTGGGCGTAAAGCGTGCGCAGGCGGATTATTAAGCAAGACGTGAAAGCCCCGGGCTTAACCTGGGAATGGCGTTTTGAACTGGTAGTCTAGAGTGTGTCAGAGGGGGGTGGAATTCCACGTGTAGCAGTGAAATGCGTAGATATGTGGAGGAACACCAATGGCGAAGGCAGCCCCCTGGGATAACACTGACGCTCATGTACGAAAGCGTGGGTAGCAAACAGGATTAGATACCCTGGTAGTCCACGCCCTAAACGATGTCAACTGGTTGTTGGGGGAGTGAAATCCCTTAGTAACGAAGCTAACGCGTGAAGTTGACCGCCTGGGGAGTACGGTCGCAAGATTAAAACTCAAAGGAATTGACGGGGACCCGCACAAGCGGTGGATGATGTGGATTAATTCGATGCAACGCGAAAAACCTTACCTACCCTTGACATGTCCAGGATCCTGCAGAGATGCGGGAGTGCCCGAAAGGGAATTGGAACACAGGTGCTGCATGGCTGTCGTCAGCTCGTGTCGTGAGATGTTGGGTTAAGTCCCGCAACGAGCGCAACCCTTATCATTAGTTGCTACGCAAGGGCACTCTAATGAGACTGCCGGTGACAAACCGGAGGAAGGTGGGGATGACGTCAAGTCCTCATGGCCCTTATGGGTAGGGCTTCACACGTCATACAATGGTCGGTACAGAGGGTTGCCAAGCCGCGAGGTGGAGCCAATCCCAGAAAGCCGATCGTAGTCCGGATTGTTCTCTGCAACTCGAGAGCATGAAGTCGGAATCGCTAGTAATCGCGGATCAGAATGTCGCGGTGAATACGTTCCCGGGTCTTGTACACACCGCCCGTCACACCATGGGAGTGGAATCTGGCAGAAGTAGGTAGCCTAACCGCAAGGAGGGCGCTTACCACGCTGGGTTTCATGACTGGGGTGAAGTCGTAACAAGGTAGCCGTAGGGGAACCTGCGGCTGGATCACCTCCTTTCTAGAGAAAGCCGCTTCAACACTCACACCTATCGGTTGTTTTAAAGCCGGGCTTGTAGCTCAGTTGGTTAGAGCACACGCTTGATAAGCGTGGGGTCGGAAGTTCAAGTCTTCCCAGGCCCACCAGACAGTGGTACTGGTGCAGCGAGGCGCAACGCGCCGGCTATCGAACCTATAAAGGGGGATTAGCTCAGCTGGGAGAGCACCTGCTTTGCAAGCAGGGGGTCGTCGGTTCGATCCCGTCATCCTCCACCAAACAACAGGCTTGGGTTTTGCAGCCTGCATATGTAGTACCTATCAAAGTGAATCGTAAGAACTGAGGCTCTTGGCTTTAGCTCTTACGCTTTATGCGTAACGGCTGATCTTTAAAAATTTGGAAGAAGGTGGGATGTTTGTGATGGGAATGTATCGCTTCGGTGATGCATCTTTGAGCAAACTCCCGAAATGGGTTGAGATTGTATTAACCATACAGTCAGGCGCCGAGCCTGGATGTATGGCAAGCAAACACACCTGTAATGCGAAGATTGGGAACGTGTAAGCGTTGTCAGTCCTCAAAATTATAGGGTCAAGCGACTAAGTGCATGTGGTGGATGCCTTGGCGACTACAGGCGATGAAAGACGCGTAAGCCTGCGATAAGCTTCGGGGAGCTGGCAATAGAGCTTTGATCCGGAGATTTCTGAATGGGGGAACCCACCCGCAAGGGTACTCCTGCCTGAATACATAGGGCAGGTAGAGCGAACCGAGTGAACTGAAACATCTAAGTAGCTCGAGGAAAAGAAATCAACCGAGATTCCCATAGTAGTGGCGAGCGAATTGGGAAGAGCCTTCATGATTTAGCATTTTTGTTAGTGGAACAGTCTGGAAAGTCTGGCCATAGTGGGTGATAGCCCCGTACGCGAAAACAAGAGTGTGGAACTAGGCATGAGACAAGTAGGGCGGGACACGTGAAATCCTGTCTGAACATGGGGGGACCATCCTCCAAGGCTAAATACTCGTAGTCGACCGATAGTGAACCAGTACCGTGAGGGAAAGGCGAAAAGAACCCCGGGAGGGGAGTGAAATAGATCCTGAAACCGCATGCATACAAACAGTGGGAGCCTCGCAAGGGGTGACTGCGTACCTTTTGTATAATGGGTCAGCGACTTACGTTCCGTTGCGAGCTTAACCGAATAGGGGAGGCGAAGCGAAAGCGAGTCTTAATAGGGCGCATAGTAGCGGGGCGTAGACCCGAAACCGGATGATCTATCCATGGCCAGGATGAAGGTGCGGTAACACGCACTGGAGGTCCGAACCCACTAATGTTGAAAAATTAGGGGATGAGCTGTGGATAGGGGTGAAAGGCTAAACAAATCCGGAGATAGCTGGTTCTCCTCGAAAGCTATTTAGGTAGCGCCTCATGTATCACTCACGGGGGTAGAGCACTGTAATGTTAGTGGGGATCATTGCGATTTACTGCGGCATAGCAAACTCCGAATACCGTGAAGTGCGAGCATGGGAGACAGACATCGGGTGCTAACGTCCGGTGTCAAGAGGGAAACAACCCAGACCGACAGCTAAGGTCCCAAATGACGTGCTAAGTGGAAAACGATGTGGGAAGGCATAGACAGCTAGGAAGTTGGCTTAGAAGCAGCCATCCTTTAAAGAAAGCGTAATAGCTCACTAGTCGAGTCGTCCTGCGCGGAAGATGTAACGGGGCTAAGCACGTAACCGAAGCTTCGGATATGTAATTTATTACATATGGTAGAGGAGCGTTCTGTAAGTCTGCGAAGGTGTCTGGTAATGGATGCTGGAGATATCAGAAGTGCGAATGCTGACATGAGTAGCGATAAAGGGAGTGAAAAGCTCCCTCGCCGAAAACCCAAGGTTTCCTGCGCAACGTTCATCGGCGCAGGGTGAGTCGGCCCCTAAGGTGAGGCAGAGATGCGTAGCTGATGGGAAACGGGTCAAAATTCCCGTACTTTTATTTACTGCGATGTGGGGACGGAGAAGGTTAGGTGGGCCGGGTGTTGGATGTCCCGGTTTAAGTGTGTAGGCAGATCCCTTAGGCAAATCCGGGGGGTTAATGCTGAGGCATGATGACGGTGCTCCATTGGAGCCGAAGTCACTGATACCAAGCTTCCAAGAAAAGCCACTAAGCTTCAGGTAAATGAAAACCGTACCGCAAACCGACACAGGTGGGTAGGATGAGAATTCTAAGGCGCTTGAGAGAACTCGGGTGAAGGAACTCGGCAAATTAGCTCCGTAACTTCGGGAGAAGGAGCGCCCCGGTAGAGTGTAGAGACTTGCTCTCGAAGCTCGATGGGGTTGCAGTGAAAAGGTGGCTGCGACTGTTTAATAAAAACACAGCACTCTGCAAACACGAAAGTGGACGTATAGGGTGTGACGCCTGCCCGGTGCCGGAAGGTTAATTGATGGGGTGCAAGCTCTTGATCGAAGCCCCGGTAAACGGCGGCCGTAACTATAACGGTCCTAAGGTAGCGAAATTCCTTGTCGGGTAAGTTCCGACCCGCACGAATGGCGTAACGATGGCCACACTGTCTCCACCCGAGACTCAGCGAAGTTGAAATGTTTGTGAAGATGCAATCTCCCCGCGGCTAGACGGAAAGACCCCATGAACCTTTACTGTAGCTTTGCATTGGACTGTGACAAGACTTGTGTAGGATAGCTGGGAGCCTGTGAAGCGAGGACGCTAGTTCTTGTGGAGGCAACCTTGAAATACCAGCCTGGTGTTGTTGCGGTTCTAACCTAGGTCCATTATCTGGATCGGGGACCGTGCATGGTGGGCAGTTTGACTGGGGCGGTCTCCTCCCAAATTGTAACGGAGGAGTACGAAGGTCTTCTAGGTACGGTCGGACATCGTACTGATAGTGCAATGGCATAAGAAGGCTTGACTGCGAGACTGACACGTCGAGCAGGTGCGAAAGCAGGTCATAGTGATCCGGTGGTTCTGTATGGAAGGGCCATCGCTCAACGGATAAAAGGTACTCTGGGGATAACAGGCTGATTCCTCCCAAGAGTTCATATCGACGGGGGAGTTTGGCACCTCGATGTCGGCTCATCACATCCTGGGGCTGTAGCCGGTCCCAAGGGTATGGCTGTTCGCCATTTAAAGTGGTACGTGAGCTGGGTTTAAAACGTCGTGAGACAGTTTGGTCCCTATCTGCCGTGGGCGTTGGAAGATTGACGGGGGCTGCTCCTAGTACGAGAGGACCGGAGTGGACGTGTCTCTGGTGTACCGGTTATGACGCCAGTCGTATCGCCGGGTAGCTAAACACGGAAGAGATAAACGCTGAAAGCATCTAAGCGTGAAACTTGCCTGAAGATAAGTCTTCCCTTGCACCTTGAGTGCACTAAAGGGTCGTTGAAGACCACAACGTTGATAGGCTGGGTGTGGAAGCGCAGTAATGCGTTAAGCTAACCAGTACTAATTGCCCGTGAGGCTTGATCCTATAATTTTGAGAAGCATGCAGCGTGTGTTTGTATGTGATACAACCTCAACCCAAACAACCTTCTTCCAGACACGCCGACCTTGGTCGACGTGACATAAAGCAGTTGGCTTTCGATCGCAAGATCGACAGCACCCCAGATAATTCGAATGCTGGGATGAGTCAAAAACTCATTCCTCACCCCTTTGTCTGACGACCATAGCAGAGTGGAACCACCCCTTCCCATCCCGAACAGGACGGTGAAACGCTCCCGCGCCAATGATAGTAGGCACTGCGCCTGTGAAAGTAGGTCATCGTCAGACTCC